>CAJXLB010000013.1 GCA_913055905.1 uncultured Winogradskyella sp. | reverse complement strand
CCCAAGGCTCGCGCCTGCCGGTCCCACGTCAGTGGTGATCGCAGCCGTCTTGGTAAGCTCTATCGATGGGCTCTGCGGAATAATTGTATTAGTAAAGTCGTCTGGATTACCATCAGCATCACTATCGTTATCTGTAGTATCATCTGGATCATCTGATAAACTGGTTATTAAGTTGCTCGACGGATCTTCAGCGCTTACAGTTGCTCTATTCGAAAAAATACCATTGTCAATATCTGTTTGCGTTAACGTGTAAGTCGCAGAAAAAGTAGTATTATCAGATGCACCTACTGCTAAGCTTACAATAGGTCCGCCAGATACTGTCGCCAAAGGATCTGAGACCGTAATATTTGTTAAAGGTACATTTCCCGCATTAGTCACTGTAAAAACATAGTTAATGGTATCCCCAGGATTGACAACTCCATCTCCACCATCATCTAAAGTATCTACTTTAGTTATAGTTATAATAGGGCAATCAACAGTATTAAGAGTAACTAAATTATTTGATACCGCAAGACACGTTGGTGTTGACTGATACCTAACTGCCGGCGCATAGGTTCCTGGAACCACATCATTAAAAACATTTGATAATTGCCATGGTCCAGCTGCTCCATTGATACTATACTCAATAACTCCGCCTCCATTATCCGTGGCATCTATTGTAATAGAACCAGTATTCGTTGGACAAGTTGGCTGGACAGCCGCAGTTGATGGCAAAATAGTTGGAGGGGGAATTAAAAATGCCGCATCGTAAGCTACAAATATTTTACCGTCAGCACCATCACCAGTTGTGCCTGCCCTAAATCTAATTCTAAATCCATAAATATCATCACCAGAGGGCACAAATGCTGTCAATGGGCGGACTGCTAAGTGTAGATTCTCTCCTGGAAAATTGACAGGATCAATTTCTATACCAGTATCGACAAAGTTACCAAGAAAGATTTGCCTCTCGGCACCTATTGGATTTCCATTGACATCCAAAGCTTGAATTAGATAAATATTATTGGCATCCCTTTCCGTGGCTACAATGTATCTGTTAGATGCTGCGGCTATTGGTGCATCATATCGTATGTTTACGAAATCAATAGGGTCGATATTATTATCTGTCGCAAAATAATTAGTCAAATCCCTATCGGAATATACTTCTAGTAATTGAGAATCAAAAAGTGCAGGTCCATCAGTAATATTTGCCCCTAAAACACCCAAATCATAAATAAATTGATTTGAAGCAGTAGGATTGGTAAATGAGTATTCGACAGTTGATGGCATATAAAAGCCAGTAAATGTATTTGGTTCTCCAGTTACACTGATGGAGTTAATAATTGCTCCAGAAGTACCTCCTGTTCCTGTTATATTCCAGCCAAAATCGCCTGAAGCCAATGTTCCAGTTGGATTTCCTACTGGAATAGCATCAAAACACGCATCATCACTACACTCGACCGGAGCTGTTAATACTGCAGGTTCTGTTAAAGTACAGGTTGGTGAATCCGAGAACACCGCAGTTAATTCAATATCAATACCATTAGAAGGCAGAGTTACTCCTACAAAAGTGTGAGATGTAGTTGTATTTAAACTTCCGACAGGAACAGAAGCTGTTCCATCACCACTTAGGTCTAGGGTCCCAGAACCTGGAGCGGCATCAAATGTTACAGTAATATCCGCTGTAAATGTATCATCTGTTATATCGCTTGGTGTGCCATTATCATTACAAACGGATGCATTACTAGCTGTAATGGAGGTAATACTAAACCCTGCATCAGGAAGTACTATTGGTGTAATAGAACTTGTAGTACATGAAGGTGTCGATTGATACCTTGCTACTGGCGTATATGTGTCTGGTGGTAGATTATTAAAAGTATTTGAAGCTTGCCAGCCTTGGTCGTTAGTTCCACTGAGACTGGTTAGACTATACTCAATTGCCCCACCTCCATTATCAGTTGCATTAAATGTTATTGACCCAAAATTAAATGTACATGTGGGAAGTGTAGAAATCGTATTTGAATCTATAGTAGGAGGTGGTATTAAAAATGCTGGGTCATATGCAATAAAGATTTTTCCATCAGCACCATCCCCAGTTGTTCCTCCTCTGAACCTAATCCTAAACCCTTGTATGTCGTTGCCTGAGGGCACAAATGCTGTCAACGGGCGAACGGCTATATGTAAATTCTCTCCTGGAAAATTGACCGGGTCAATTTCTATACCAGTATCGACATAATTACCCACAAAAATTTGTCTTTCAACGCCTATAAGATTACCAGCCGCATCTAAGGCTTGAATTATGTAAATATTATTACCACGTCTTTCAGTTGCAACTATATATCTATTAGCGGCAGCGGCGATTGGTTCATCATAACGAATTATTACAAAATCATCTGGGGTCATTCCAGGTAAAACATTATCCTCCGTGGATAAATAATTAGTTAAATCTCGATCCGAATACGACTCTAAAAGTGCTGAATCAAATATTGGTCCATCTTGTCCATTAGGACCAAGAACACCCATGTCATACATGAATTGATTTGCCGGTGAAGGAATTATGAATTCATAATCCACAACAGATGGTACGTAAAAGCCTGAAAATGGGTTAGGTTCTCCAACAACCGAAATTGAATTAAATACAGCACCAGCTGCACCACCTGTACCCGTAATATTCCAACTAAAATCGCCAGGTCCTAGCGCACCAGTAGGGTTTCCTGGTGGTATGACGTCAAAACACTGCGCATTAGCATTAAATATAGTTGCAGTTGAAATTACCAATGCAAGTATTAGTATCTTAAAAAATTTTAAGGCATACGAAAATTTAGTAGCGTTATTCATATTATTTCAATTGATATTGTATTTCTTTTCTAAAGTACTTTGATTAGAAATTGACAAAACAATCTCTTATTTATAATTTGTGTTATAGTACTTAGAATAAAATAAACCGATTTTGAAGTAGTTCATGATTTTTGCAAGACACAGTGAATAACACTTATTCTATCTTACTTAACCACAAATAATTTAAAAGCCTAAGACTATTTAATGAGGGAAGAAAAGGTATTACCATTTCATAATTAAGTCTTTCATAGTTATTTGGGGCTACGTTAAAATCAATCATACATAAAAATCAATTCAACTTATTCGATGGGAAATTATATAATCTCGGAAAGTAATCCCTAAAAATTCGATTAAAGACCAAATTTTCAAGTGAATGTCATTCTAAAAGGATTTTAATCGGTTCAAATTCAGGTTCAAAATGTACTATTCCCTTGGTTTATTTTTACCTTTGCAAACGATAAAAAATGAACATGAATTTTAAAGCTGAAATAGAAAGAAGACGTACGTTTGGGATTATTTCACACCCTGATGCAGGTAAAACAACCCTAACCGAAAAGCTCCTACTTTTTGGTGGTGCGATACAAGAGGCTGGCGCCGTAAAAAGCAACAAGATTAAAAAAGGTGCCACGAGCGATTTTATGGAGATTGAACGACAACGTGGAATTTCTGTTGCTACTTCTGTTCTAGCCTTCGAGTATTCAGGCATTAAAATAAACATTCTCGATACACCTGGACATAAAGATTTTGCCGAAGACACCTACAGAACGCTAACTGCAGTAGATAGTGTTATCGTTGTTATCGATGTGGCCAAAGGTGTTGAGGAACAGACCGAGAAGCTCGTTGAAGTTTGTCGGATGCGCAATATCCCAATGATTGTTTTTATAAACAAATTAGACCGCGAAGGTAAAGACGCTTTTGATCTACTTGATGAAGTCGAACAAAAATTAGGGTTAGTGGTGACTCCATTAAGCTTCCCAATTGGAATGGGCTACGACTTTAAAGGAATCTACAATATTTGGGAGAATAACGTCAACCTTTTTACATCTGAAAGTAAGCAACACATTACCGACACCATAGAAATCGAGGATTTGAGTTCTGAATTACTGGATAGCACGATTGGAGCTACTTCTGCAAATAGACTTCGCGAAGAAATAGAACTCGTAAGAGGTATTTATCCAAAGTTTGACAAAACGGCATACCTCAGTGGTGAGTTGCAACCTGTATTTTTTGGTTCTGCTTTAAACAACTTTGGCGTGAGGGAACTTTTGGATTGTTTTATTGACATTGCTCCAAAACCTCGTCCAAAACAAAGTGAGGAACGCTTAGTACAGCCAGATGAAAAGGATTTTTCAGGTTTTGTTTTTAAAATTCATGCTAATATGGATCCCAATCATAGAAATAGATTGGCTTTCGTAAAGGTAGTTTCGGGTGAATTTAAACGCAACACACCTTACTTGCATGTGCGACATAATAAAAAATTAAAATTTTCTAGTCCTAACGCTTTCTTTGCTGAAAAGAAAGAAATTGTAGATGTGTCCTATCCAGGTGATATCGTTGGTTTACAAGATACAGGAAACTTTAAAATTGGTGACACGCTCACCGAAGGTGAAGTTATAAATTATAAAGGAATACCCAGTTTTTCACCGGAGCATTTCAGATATATCAACAATGCAAATCCCATGAAATCCAAGCAACTTTATAAAGGTATTGATCAGCTCATGGATGAAGGAGTCGCACAATTATTCACCTTAGATTATAATGGTAGAAAAGTAATAGGTACCGTTGGAGCCTTACAGTATGAGGTTATCCAATATCGCTTGGAACACGAATATGGCGCAAAATGTACTTATGAAAATCTTAATGTCCACAAGGCATGCTGGGTTGAAACCAAGGATGAAAAATCTGAAGAATTCAAAGATTTTCTAAGAGTAAAACAGCGCTACCTTGCTCGTGATAAGGAAAATCAGCTTGTCTTTTTGGCAGACTCGATGTTTTCATTACAAATGACACAGCAAAAATACCCTAGTATTACGTTCCACATGACATCAGAATTTTAAGACAAAAGTGGATTCATTTATCGAATTCATCTTTTAAGTTTATGTCTTTTATCGATTTTTAATTACTTTTAATCGATGAAATAAGATGTGGATGTCCATGATGTCTACCTTTTTTTAAAAGATTAACCCCAAATAATCTGCTTATCATGACAACTCAACCTAACTGTTTCAGTAATGATGAAATTACGGTAAACTACGACCCAAAGTGCTGCAAAAACTCAGGTATTTGTGCACTTCAGCTTTCTAGTGTATTTAGAACAACGGTTATTCCGTGGATCGATTTAGACGGTGCGGACCGCGATGCTATTATCGCACAAATAGAGAAATGTCCATCAGGGGCCTTAAGCTATACGCTTAGAAAGAAAGATGTTGCCTAAAGCACTCTATTAGAAAAAAATAACGCTTAAGCTTAAACTTTAAGCTTGCCCTGTTGGTCCGAAATTCAATGGAATTGGCGGTTGCTCATTGAAAACATGTCGAGCAACAACAAATTCTATAATTATACTTGGCCTGTTGGTCCGAAATTCAATGGAATTGGCGGTTGCTCATTGAAAACATGTCGAGCAACCACAAATTCGATTATTATGCTTGGCCTGTTGGACCAAAATTTAAAGGGATTGGAGGTTGCTCGTAGTCCTTAATTTCCCCGTGTGCCTTTTCAAATCTAGCGACATTGTCGCCCAAAGCTTTTAAAAGCCTTTTGGCATGCTGTGGTGTTAATATGATGCGTGACTTTACCTTGCTCTTAGGTGTGCCAGGCATTATACTCACAAAGTCTACCACGAATTCTGACACGGAGTGATTAATAATTGCGAGATTGGAATATGTACCTTCTGCAATTTTCTCATCGAGTTCAATATTTATTTGACCTTTTTTTGGAGCTTTTTTATCTTCTGCCATACTATTGTTTTTTATAAAATTAAAAATAAAAGGCCCTCGCACCATAGGTTTGAAGGCCTTTATTATTTTAAAGCTTAAACAACTGAATTAATTAAAATTCAATTCTTCTTTTGCTTTCATCATTTGGTCGAATTCTTCCTTAGACCCAACAATTATATTATCGTAGTCCCTGACACCAGTACCAGCTGGAATTCTGTGACCAACGATAACATTCTCCTTAAGACCTTCAAGCGTATCTATCTTACCATTTACAGCTGCTTCATTAAGAACTTTAGTTGTTTCTTGGAATGATGCTGCCGAAATAAATGATTTGGTCTGTAACGATGCTCTCGTGATACCTTGCAGTATTGGAGTTGCCGTAGCCGGTTGGGCATCTCTTGCCGTAACAAGATTCTTATCTTCTCTCTTTAAGACAGAGTTTTCGTCTCTTAATTGTCTTACAGATACGATTTGACCAGATTTCAAGCTTTCTGAATCCCCTGGATCTTCAACAACCTTCATTCCGAAGATTTTATCATTCTCCTCAATAAAGTCTGATTTATGTACCAATTGATTCTCTAGGAAAATAGTATCGCCAGAATCAATGATTTTCACTTTTCTCATCATCTGTCTAACAACTACTTCGAAATGCTTGTCATTGATTTTTACACCTTGTAAACGGTACACTTCCTGAACTTCGTTTACCAAGTATTGTTGCACCGCTGATGGGCCTTTGATATTCAAAATATCATTTGGTGTTATAGAACCATCAGATAGTGGCATACCAGCTTTTACATAATCATTTTCCTGAACGAGGATTTGATTAGAAAGCTTAACCAGATATTTTTTAATCTCACCTAGCTTGGATTCTATTATAATTTCACGGTTTCCACGTTTAATCTTACCAAAAGAAACCACACCATCTATTTCACTTACTACCGCTGGGTTAGATGGATTTCGTGCTTCGAATAACTCAGTTACTCTTGGCAGACCTCCAGTAATATCACCGGCTTTAGCAGATTTACGAGGGATCTTAACTAAAATCTTACCAATATCGATTTTATCTCCATCATCAATCATAATATGAGCTCCTACAGGAAGGTTGTATGATCTTATAACCTCTCCTTTAGAATCTTCAATTACTAGAGTTGGTATTAACTTCTTATTCCTAGATTCTGTAATTACTTTTTCTTGGAATCCAGTTTGTTCATCAATTTCGACTTGATACGTTATACCTTGTTCTATATTTTCATAACGTACTTTACCAGCAAATTCTGAAATAATCACACCATTATAAGGATCCCACTGACAGATAACATCACCTTTCTTAACTTTTGCACCTGGCTTAACAAATATGTGGGAACCGTAAGGGATATTGTTTGTACTTAATACAATACCTGTTTTAGCATCCACTAATTTAAGCTCTGATGTTCTTGAAATTACGACGTCTACTTCTTTGCCTTCATTATCTTTAGACTTAACTGTTTTTAAGTCTTCTATTTCAGCAATTCCGTCAAATTTAACGGTTAACTTATTCTCTTCAGAAATATTACCAGCAATACCACCAACGTGGAAGGTACGCAATGTTAACTGTGTACCAGGCTCACCAATGGACTGCGCAGCTACAACACCAACAGCTTCCCCTCGTTGAACCATTTTGCCAGTGGCCAGGTTACGTCCATAACAACTCACACAAATACCTTTTTTGGCTTCACAAGTGAGCGGTGAACGAACTTCAACAGATTCTAGAGGCGAATCTTCTATTTGTTTAGCTATAGCTTCGTCTATATGTCCGCCAGCTTCGATAATCAATTCCTCTGTTAATGGATGGTAAATATCATTAAGTGATGTCCTACCAACGATACGATCTCCTAACTTCTCAACAACTTCTTCATTCTTTTTAAGTGCAGAGACTTCAATACCTCTTAGGGTACCACAATCTTCTTCATAAACAATCACATCTTGAGAAACATCAACCAATCGACGTGTTAAATAACCAGCATCTGCCGTCTTAAGAGCCGTATCTGCAAGTCCTTTACGCGCACCGTGAGTAGAAATAAAATATTCAAGAATTGAAAGCCCTTCTTTAAAGTTGGAAAGAATTGGATTTTCAATAATCTCACCACCTCCAGCATTAGATTTCTTAGGCTTGGCCATAAGACCACGCATACCAGTTAACTGACGAATTTGTTCCTTAGATCCACGAGCACCTGAGTCTAACATCATATACACAGAGTTAAACCCTTGTTGGTCTTCTCTAATTCGCTTCATGGAAAGTTCTGTTAACTCAGCGTTGGTAGAGGTCCAAATATCAATAACTTGGTTGTAACGCTCGTTATTGGTAATAAGTCCCATGTTATAGTTGGCCATAATACCATCAACTTCTTTGTTAGCAGCTTCAATCATTCCGTGCTTCTCCTGTGGAATAATGATATCTCCTAAACTAAAGGACAAGCCACCTTGGAAAGCAAACTTATACCCTAAAGTTTTAATTTCATCAAGAAATTCAGCAGTTTCCGGAACACTTGTTACCTTTAAGATCTTACCGATGATATCTCTTAAAGATTTCTTTGTCAGTACTTCATTAACGTATCCTGCAGCTTCTGGCACTTTTTCATTGAAAAGAACCCTACCTACGGTAGTTTCAATAATTTGTGTTGTTAGCTCGCCTTCATCGTTAAAATCTTTTGTTCTAACTTTTATGCCAGCATTTAAATCAACTTTTTTCTCGTTATAAGCAATGGTTACTTCCTCTGGAGAGTAAAACGTTAGTCCTTCTCCTTTAACCGGTACCTCTTTAGTAGATTTTCTGTGCTTGGTCATATAATAAAGTCCAAGAACCATATCCTGTGATGGTACGGTCACAGGTGAACCATTTGCTGGATTAAGGATATTATGAGATGCCAACATTAAAAGTTGTGCTTCTAAAATAGCCTCTGGTCCGAGTGGCAAATGCACAGCCATTTGGTCACCATCGAAATCTGCATTAAATGCTGTACACACCAATGGGTGAAGCTGTATCGCCTTACCTTCAATCAGTTTTGGCTGGAAAGCCTGAATACCTAATCTGTGTAATGTAGGAGCACGGTTTAGTAGGACTGGATGTCCTTTCAAAACATTCTCCAGGATGTCCCAAACTACAGGCTCCTTTCTATCTATGATTTTTTTGGCGGATTTTACTGTCTTTACAATTCCTCTTTCAATTAGCTTTCTAATGATAAAAGGCTTGTAAAGCTCAGCTGCCATATTTTTTGGCAATCCACATTCAAATAATTTTAATTCTGGACCAACGACAATCACCGAACGTGCCGAATAATCTACACGCTTACCAAGCAAGTTTTGACGGAAACGTCCTTGCTTACCTTTCAATGAATCAGACAATGATTTCAAAGGTCGGTTAGAATCTGTTTTAACAGCAGATGATTTACGTGTATTGTCAAACAAAGAATCTACAGATTCCTGTAACATACGTTTTTCGTTACGTAATATTACTTCTGGAGCCTTTATCTCTACCAGTCTTTTTAAACGGTTATTTCTAATAATTACACGGCGGTAAAGATCGTTCAAATCTGAAGTAGCGAAGCGCCCACCATCTAGAGGAACTAACGGTCTCAATTCTGGTGGAATAACTGGAATGGCCTTCATGATCATCCACTCTGGCTTGTTCTCTCTATTTTCATTAGACTCCCTAAACGCTTCAACAACTTGAAGACGCTTAAGAGCTTCTGTTTTACGTTGTTTTGACGTTTCGTTATTAGCCTTATGTCTCAATTCGTATGACAATTGGTCTAAGTCAATTCTAGACAAAATATCAATTAGACATTCAGCACCCATTTTGGCAATAAATTTATTCGGGTCTGAATCTTCTAAGTATTGATTTTCTTGCGGAAGTGATTCTAATATATTCAAATACTCTTCTTCAGTAAGGAAGTCCATTTTTTGAACAGGCTCGCCTTCGGCATTAACTGCAATACCAGGTTGAATTACCACATATCGCTCATAATAGATAATCATGTCCAATTTCTTGGAAGGCAATCCTAGGAGATATCCTATTTTATTTGGAAGTGAACGGAAATACCAGATATGTGCAACGGGAACCACCAAATTGATGTGCCCTACTCTATCCCTACGTACTTTTTTCTCTGTTACTTCAACACCACATCGGTCACATACGATTCCCTTGTAGCGTATTCTCTTGTATTTACCACAAGCACACTCATAGTCCTTTACAGGACCAAAAATACGCTCACAGAACAAACCATCACGTTCTGGTTTGTGTGTTCGATAATTAATAGTTTCCGGTTTAAGCACTTCTCCTCTAGATGCCGCTAATACGGACTCTGGTGATGCTAAACCGATTGAAATTTTGTTAAATTTCACTACTGTGTTCTTATCTTGTCTTCTAGCCATTTGTATTTAGTATTCAGTCTCAGTCTCAGTATTTGGTTTATCACAATAAAAGATAAACCGAACACTGCGACCGCATACTATTTTTATTCTTCTAATCTAATATCTAATCCTAATCCTTTCAATTCGTGCATAAGTACGTTGAATGATTCTGGTAACCCAGGTTCTGGCATTGGCTCTCCCTTAACGATAGCTTCGTAAGTTTTAGCTCTACCTATAACGTCATCTGATTTAACCGTAAGAATTTCACGCAGTGTGCTAGACGCGCCATAAGCCTCTAGTGCCCAAACCTCCATTTCACCGAATCTTTGACCACCAAATTGCGCTTTACCTCCTAATGGTTGTTGTGTGATTAATGAATAAGGACCAATGGATCTCGCGTGCATCTTATCGTCAATCATATGCCCTAGTTTAATCATATAAATGACACCTACCGTTGCAGGTTGATCGAAACGTTCTCCCGTACCGCCATCATAAAGATATGTATGGCCAAATCTAGGTACACCAGCTTCATCAGTTAACTCATTGATTTGATCCAATGTTGCTCCGTCAAAGATTGGAGTTGCAAAGGTCTTACCTAAGTTCTGACCAGCCCAACCTAGAACTGTTTCATAAATCTGTCCAATGTTCATACGGGATGGTACACCTAGTGGATTTAATACGATATCTACTGGAGTTCCATCTTCCAAGAATGGCATATCCTCTTGTCTCACAATTCTAGCAACAATACCTTTGTTACCGTGACGTCCAGCCATTTTATCACCTACTTTAAGCTTACGTTTCTTAGCGATGTAAACCTTGGCAAGTTTTATGATTCCTGCTGGTAATTCATCTCCAACGGAAATTGTGAACTTTTCACGTCTTAATGCACCTTGAAGGTCATTCTCCTTAATCTTATAATTATGGATCAAGTCTGCAACTAAAGCATTTGTATGATCATCTGTAGTCCATTTGCCCGACGTTAAGTGCGTGTAGTCATCTACTGCATTTAACATCTTTAAAGTGTATTTTTTACCCTTAGGAATTATTTCTTCTCCCAAATCGTTAAAAATACCCTGAGCAGTCTTACCATTTACTATGGCAAATAGCTTCTCAACCAAGACATTTTTTAAATCATCAAAACGCTTGTCATAAGCATCTTCTAATTTTTCGATATCTTCTTTGTCTTGAGCTCTTTTACGTTTATCCTTAACGGCTCTAGCGAATAGTTTTTTATCGATTACAACACCATTTAATGATGGAGACGCCTTTAAAGATGCATCTTTAACATCTCCTGCCTTATCACCAAAAATCGCACGTAGCAATTTCTCCTCTGGTGTTGGGTCTGATTCACCTTTTGGTGTAATTTTACCAATAAGAATATCACCTGGTTTAATCTCGGCACCAACTCTGATCATACCGTTTTCATCAAGGTCTTTAGTAGCCTCTTCAGAAACATTTGGTATATCGTTGGTTAATTCTTCGTTTCCAAGTTTAGTATCTCTAACTTCCAGAGAGTACTCATCGATGTGAATAGAGGTAAAGATATCATCTCTTACCACTTTCTCAGATATTACGATAGCATCCTCAAAGTTATACCCTTTCCAAGGCATGAAAGCAACTTTCATGTTTCGTCCTAAGGCCAACTCACCGTTTTGGGTTGCATACCCTTCACAAAGCACTTGTCCTTTGGTAACCTTGTCGCCTTTTTTAACTATTGGCTTTAGATTTATGGAAGTTCCTTGGTTGGTTTTTCTAAACTTAACTAATTGGTATTCTTTTGTATCACTGTCAAAGCTTACCATAGCTTCCTCCTCAGTGCGGGCGTATTTGATAACAATTTTATCTGCATCAACATACTCCACAACACCTTCTCCTTCAGCATTAATTAAAACTCGAGAGTCAGACGCCACTTGTCTTTCCAAGCCTGTTCCAACAATTGGTGCTTCAGGTCTTAGTAAAGGTACAGCCTGACGCATCATGTTTGAGCCCATAAGCGCACGGTTAGCATCATCGTGCTCTAAGAATGGAATTAAGGATGCTGATATGGATGCGATTTGATTTGGCGCAACGTCAGTATAATTTACGTTTGCCGGATCAATAACAGGGAAGTCTCCCTCTTGACGCGCAATTACTTTATCATGCTTTATTTTTCCTTTATCATCTACCTCTACTGTTGCTTGTGCAATCAACATATCTTCTTCCTCTTCGGCACTTAGGTATGTTGGCGCATTTTTAATATCAACGGCTCCCTTTTCAACCTTACGGTAAGGGGTTTCAATGAATCCCATTGAATTAACCTTAGCATAAACAGAAAGAGAGGATATCAAACCAATGTTTGGTCCTTCTGGTGTTTCAATTGGACATAAACGACCGTAATGTGTGTAATGAACGTCACGAACCTCGAAGCCTGCTCTTTCTCTGGATAGTCCTCCAGGTCCTAATGCAGATAACCTTCTTTTATGCGTTATCTCCGCCAATGGATTGGTTTGGTCCATAAACTGAGACAACTGATTGGTACCAAAGAATGAATTAATAACAGACGAAAGTGTCTTAGCATTAATCAAATCAATTGGTGTGAACACCTCGTTATCACGAACGTTCATACGCTCTCTAATCGTACGAGCCATTCGTGCTAAACCAACACCAAATTGTGTTGACAGTTGCTCACCTACCGTGCGCACACGACGGTTAGACAAGTGATCGATATCATCGATTTCTGCCTTTGAGTTAATTAACTCAATTAAATATTTTATAATGGTAATGATATCTTCCTTGGTAAGCACCTGCTTATCCATCCCGATATCAAGACCTAATTTCTTGTTCATTCTGTAACGACCAACTTCTCCTAATGAGTAGCGCTGGTCAGAGAAGAATAACTTATCGATTATTCCTCTTGCTGTTTCTTCGTCTGGCGGCTCTGCATTACGCAATTGACGATAGATATGTTCAACAGCTTCTTTTTCTGAATTTGTTGGGTCTTTTTGTAGTGTGTTATGAATGATTGCATAATCGCCTTGCTGAGCACTTTCTTTGTGTAAAAGAATAGTTTTTACCTCGGCGTCAAGAATCTCTTCAATATTCTCTTTATCGATTATAGTATCACGATCCAAAACGATTTCGTTACGCTCTATAGATACTACTTCACCAGTATCCTCGTCCACGAAATCTTCGTGCCAAGTGTTTAAAACACGTGCTGCAAGCTTACGCCCTATAACTTTCTTAAGTCCAGTTTTTGAAACTTTAACTTCTTCCGCCAGATCAAAAATCTCTAAAATATCCTTATCTCTTTCAAAACCAATCGCTCTGAATAGCGTTGTAACAGGAAGTTTTTTCTTTCTATCAATGTAGGCATACATTACACTATTGATGTCGGTAGCGAATTCAATCCATGACCCTTTAAAAGGAATTACACGAGCGGAATACAACTTTGTACCATTAGCATGGAAAGACTGGCTAAAGAAAACACCAGGAGACCTGTGCAATTGTGATACCACAACCCTTTCAGCACCATTGATAACAAAAGTACCACTAGGAGTCATGTAAGGGATAGTTCCTAAATAGACATCCTGGACGATAGTTTCAAAATCTTCATGCTCAGGGTCCGTACAGTATAATTTTAATCTGGCCTTTAAAGGTACACTGTAGGTTAATCCTCTTTCGATACACTCTTCAATGGTATATCTAGGTGGATCTATAAAATAATCTAGAAACTCTAATACAAATTGGTTACGGGTGTCAGTTATGGGGAAGTTCTCCATAAAGGTGTTATACAACCCTTCATTTTCCCTTGCTTCTGACTTTGTTTCTAATTGGAAAAAATCCTGGAAGGATTTAATTTGAATATCCAAAAAGTCTGGGTAATCTGTTCTATTTACGATAGAAGAGAAATTAATTCTTTCAGCCTTTTGTGCTAACATTGATGAACGAGATTTTTATTAAAAATAACTAATTTTTGTGCATATCCTTTATATACACAAAAGGGTCTAAGTCTTATCCCGCAAAAAAGTGCGGGATAGACTTAAACCATATTTTGTAGGTTAAGATGAGCTTACTTAAGCTCAACCTCAGCTCCAGCTTCTTCTAAAGAAGATTTTAAGCCTTCAGCTTCATCTTTAGAAACACCTTCTTTAATTGTGCTTGGTGCTTCATCTACTAGACCTTTAGCATCTTTTAATCCTAAGCCAGTTAATTCTTTAACTAATTTCACAACTGCAAGCTTAGAACCTCCAGCTGCTTTAAGGATTACGTCAAACTCAGTTTGCTCTTCAGCGGCTTCGCCACCAGCATCACCTCCACCAGCAGCAACTGCAACTGCAGCAGCAGCAGGCTCAATGCCGTACTCATCCTTTAATATAGTAGCTAATTCATTAACTTCCTTAACGGTTAAATTAACTAATTGTTCTGCGAAATCTTTTAAATCTGCCATTTTTCTATTGTTTTAATATATGTGTGTTTTCTTTTTTAATTTGTTTGTTTATCCTTCTTTTTCGGATAATGTTTTTACTATTCCAGCTAATGTACCGCCACTAGATTTAAGCGCCGAGATAACGTTTTTAGCAGGAGATTGAAGTATTGTAACAATCTCTCCAATAAGTTCTTCTCTAGACTTAATATTAACTAGGGTGTCTAATAAATCGTCGCCGATATAAATTGCTTCCTCTATAAAAGCTCCTTTAAGTAATGGTTTTTCTGATTTTTTACGAAATTCCTTAATTACTTTTGCAGGTGCGTTACCGGTTTCAGCATACATAACCGAGGTGTTACCCTTTAAGGTTGTTGGTAAGTCTCCAAACTCCTTTTCAGAGGCTTCCATAGCCTTTTCTAGTAATGTATTTTTTACAACAGCTAACTTGACATTAGATTTGAAACATGCTCTTCTTAATTTTGAAGTCGTTGCTGCATCCAATCCAGAAATATCCGTTAAATAGATATTTGTGTTTTCTCCTAATTGAGCAGTTAACTCTTCAATTACTTGGGATTTTTCTTCTCTTGTCATAATATTCTAAGTTTAACTACTATCCTATTTTTGTATCAATTGGAATACTTGGACTCATCGTACTGGACATGTAAATACTTTTCATGTACGTACCTTTAGCAGCAGTTGGTTTCATTTTAATTAAGGTCGTTAATAACTCATTAGCATTGCCAACAAGCTTTTCAGTACTGAACGATGCTTTACCAATTGGCGCATGTACAATACCTGTTTTATCTACCCTAAAATCAATCTTACCAGCTTTAACTTCGCTAACAGCCTTTCCGATATCCATTGTAACTGTGCCTGTCTTTGGGTTTGGCATAAGACCTCTTGGTCCTAAAATTCTACCTAGTGGTCCTAGTTTACCCATCACACTTGGCATGGTTACAATAACATCTACGTCTGTCCAACCGTCTTTTATCTTTTGTAAGTACTCGTCTAAACCAACATAATCAGCGCCAGCTTCTTTTGCTTCTGCTTCTTTATCTGGAGTTACTAACGCGAGAACCTTCATATCTTTACCTGTACCGTGAGGTAACGAAACCACACCACGTACCATTTGATTTGCTTTTCTCGGGTCTACACCCAATCTTACCGCTAAATCAACAGAGGCATCAAATTTAGTATAGGTGATTTCTTTAAGTAAAGCTGAAGCTTCTTCCAATGAGTAAAGCTTGTTTCTATCTACTTTAGCTCTCGCTTCTTTTTGCTTTTTTGTTAATCTTGCCATTTCAAAAAATTTAGTTTGGAGCTTCACCTCCTTTAACAGTGATACCCATCGATCGTGCTGTACCAGCTACCATTTTCATAGCTGACTCAATCGTAAATGCATTTAAATCTTGCATTTTGTCTTCTGCAATAGCCTTTACTTGATCCCAAGTGACTTTTGCTACTTTACGTCGGTTTGGTTCTCCTGATCCTTTCTTTACTTTGGCCGCTTCTAATAATTGTACTGCAGCTGGTGGTGTTTTGATTACAAAATCAAATGATTTGTCTTTGTAAACTGTTATTACCACAGGTAAAACTTTACCTGGTTTATCTTGGGTCCTTGCATTAAACTGCTTACAGAACTCCATGATATTAACTCCAGCGGCACCTAAAGCGGGTCCAACCGGTGGCGATGGATTCGCAGCACCTCCCCGAACTTGTAATTTAACTACTTTGTCTAGTTCTTTTGCCATTTTTAATAGTTTTGGCGTCTATCTAAATTTGGAAGCACAGATAGTACGCTATATATATGTGTAACAATTATTACAATTTTTCTACTTGCATGTAACTTAATTCCAATGGTGTTTTTCTTCCAAAGATCTTAACCATGACTTCAAGTTTACGCTTCTCTTCATTAATTTTTTCTATTGTACCGTCAAATCCGTTGAAAGGACCATCGATTACTTTTACAGTTTCTCCTTTAGTAAATGGAATGGCCACATTAGCATCAGCTTCAATTGCCAATTCATCTACTTTACCTAACATCCTGTTTACTTCAGATTGTCTTAATGGCACTGGATCTCCTCCTTTTGTTTCGCCAAGGAATCCAATAACATTAGTAATTGATTTAATGATATGAGGTATTTCACCACTTAAGTTGGCTTGAATCATAATGTATCCTGGGAAATAAACCTTTTCCTTATTTATCTTTTTCCCGTTGCGGATTTGAATCACCTTTTCTGTAGGAACTAATACCTGCTCAACATAATCTTCAAGACCTAATCTAGCTATTTCGTTCTCGATATAGGTCTTAATTTTATTTTCTTGACCACTTACAGCTCTAACAACATACCATTTTTTTTCAGACATCTTCTATTCCGTATTGTTAGTTAATAAATTGAAAGTAAGCTTTTACGGCTCTACTAAATACAGTATCAACACCCCATATCGCTAAAGAAAATATAATAGAGAACACTGCTACTAGCACTGTTAACCTCTGTGCCTCTGGCCATGGTGTCCATGAGACATTGTTTTTTAATTCTTCAAACGATTCTTTGATATATGTAATTAATCCTGACATTTGTTCTTCATTTATTGGGTTTTCTCAGGACCCAATGATATTTGCACGGGTTGAGAGACTCGAACTCCCGACACCTGGTTTTGGAGACCAGTGCTCTACCAACTGAGCTAAACCCGTAAACAATAATCAAGGCGTCCCGAGATTTCGAGACACCTTAATTACTTATTTAACTGTAATGTTTAGTCTAAAATTTCAGTTACCTGACCAGCTCCAACTGTACGTCCACCCTCACGGATAGCGAAACGTAAACCTACGTTCATTGCAATTGGCTGAATCAACTCTACAGTAATTGTAAGGTTATCACCAGGCATTACCATCTCAACGCCGCTTGGAAGTTCGATATTTCCAGTTACGTCAGTTGTACGTACGTAGAACTGTGGACGGTAGTTATTGTGGAATGGCGTGTGACGGCCACCTTCTTCTTTCTTTAAGATATAAACCTCTGCTTTAAACTTAGCGTGTGGTGTAACTGTACCAGGAGCAGTGATTACCATACCTCTAGAAATTTGAGTCTTCTCTATACCTCTTAACAAGATACCAGCATTATCTCCAGCCTCACCTTGATCAAGGATTTGACGGAACATTTCAATACCAGTAATTGTAGAAGTAAGTTTCTCAGCACCCATACCAATGATTTCAACAGGGTCACCAGTTTTAGCAACACCAGTCTCAATTCTACCAGTGGCTACAGTACCACGACCTGTAATAGAGAATACATCTTCTATAGGCATTAAGAATGGCTTGTCTTTATCTCTTTGTGGCTCTTCAATCCAGCTATCTACAGCTTCCATAAGCTCTAAAACTGTATCTACCCACTTTTGCTCACCGTTTAGTGCACCAAGAGCAGAACCAGCTATAACAGGACCGTTGTCACCGTCATATTCGTAGAAGTTTAATAAATCTCTAACTTCCATGTCAACTAACTCTAAAAGCTCTTCATCATCAACCATATCCACTTTGTTCAAGAACACAACAATTCTTGGAATACCTACTTGGCGTCCAAGAAGGATGTGCTCACGTGTTTGTGGCATTGGTCCGTCTGTTGCAGCAACTACTAGAATAGCACCATCCATCTGAGCAGCACCAGTAACCATGTTCTTTACGTAATCCGCGTGACCTGGACAGTCAACGTGAGCATAGTGACGGTTAGCAGTTTGATACTCAACGTGGGATGTATTAATTGTAATACCTCTTTCCTTTTCTTCTGGTGCATTATCAATTTGATCGAAAGATCTTGCTTCAGAATATCCTGCATCTGCCAAAACTTTTGTGATAGCAGCAGTTAATGTTGTTTTACCATGATCTACGTGTCCAATAGTACCTATATTAAGGTGTGGTTTTGAACGATCGAAAGTTGCCTTTGCCATTTTAAATGTATTTAATCTTATTTAATATTAGTGTTCAATTTTATTCTAAACTAACTTTAGAAAAAGAGCCAATGACGAGATTTGAACTCGTGACCTCTTCCTTACCAAGGAAACGCTCTACCCCTGAGCTACACCGGCGTAAAGTGTTTACTTCCCCATTTGAACAAATGGGATTCCTGCCTTCGCAGGAACTTAGAGCGGGAGACCGGGTTCGAACCGGCGACATTCAGCTTGGAAGGCTGACGCTCTACCAACTGAGCTACTCCCGCAATTCTTTATTATCAATACTTCAAATCCCAAACATCATTAATTCATTTGATATTTGGGTTTGGAAATGTAATTTCCACGCTGTGGGGAGAGCAGGATTCGAACCTGCGAAGGTAAAAACCAACAGATTTACAGTCTGTCCTCGTTGGCCGCTTGAGTATCTCCCCAATTAGTAATCATAAAACCCAAAACTCAACGAAGTGGGACTTATAAAGGAGCCGATAGAGGGACTCGAACCCACGACCTGCTGATTACAAATCAGCTGCTCTAGCCAGCTGAGCTATATCGGCTTTTTTATTACTTTTTTACACTATAAAATGACCATAAAAAAGTCCGCTATTTCTAACGGACTGCAAATGTAATGTTTTATTTTTTTATTCAAAACATTTTTGAAAAAATTTTGGCTATGCTCTAGCCCTTAATTTTTGCTTTTTCTTTTTAATTTGTCTTTCAAGGGAAGCGATTGCAATATCAGCACCTTCCTCAAAGGTTTTGCATTGCTTTTTTACCACAAGGCTATCGCCTGGAACTCTTACTCTAACTTCAAAAACCTTGTTTTCTTTTTCACTGGTATTTTCAACCTTTAAATAAACGTCGGATTGAATTATTTTGTCATAAAACAATTCTAATTTATCCATACGCTTCTGAATGAAATCAATAAGCTTTCTGTCCGCTGTGAAATTAACAGATTGAGTGTTTACTTTCATATTTAAGGTTTTAGGTTAAACTTGCATTATCTAATTTGAATAATGCTTCTAGATATCAGGGTTAAATGCCTGCATTTAACTCTTGTTTCTTGGATGGGCTTTGGCGTATACTTTTTTAAGTTCTGCTATACTGTTGTGTGTATAAACTTGAGTAGCCGCCAAGCTTGTATGCCCAAGAAGTTCTTTAACTGCATTTAAATCGGCCCCTCCATTGAGCAAATGTGTAGCGAACGAATGCCTGAGCACGTGTGGACTACATTTTGCTTTAGAGGATACTTCACTAAAATACTTATTAATAATTCTGTAAACAAGCGTTTCGTAAATTTTAAGACCTTTTTTGGTTAAAAACAGAAACTCCCTATCCTTGATTACTGGCAATTCATTTCTGTACTCCAAATAGTTGTTGAGGGCCTGAAGCGTAGTATCCAAGATTGGAATGTATCTTTCCTTATTGCGTTTGCCTAATATCTTCAATTGTTTTGAAGCGAAATCGACATCCTTGATTTGGATGTTTACCAATTCAATTCGTCTTATACCAGTGGTATAAAAGAGCTCTATTATGGCCAGGTTTCTCGAACTTTCAAAATCAATAGGGTCAAAACACTCATTCAACACCTTTCTTAATTCCTCTTCTGAGAATGGGATGCTAACTTTTTTACCAATTTTAAGTGCTTTATGCTGGCTCAATGGGTTAGCGTTTATAACACTCAATTTTTGAAGGTATTTATAGTACGCATTAAGGGAAGATACTTTTCTATTTATGGTTCTATTGGATTGCCCTTGCTCAACCAATAAGACAATCCATTGCCTTATTTGTGAGTAATCTGCATCTTGGACTTTGAGGCCGTGGTGTTCTTGAACCAAAAAGCTTTCAAAACTTTCAATATCCTTTAGGTATGCTGTTATGGTATGCTTAGAATAGTTTCGTTCTAGCTGTAGATAATCTGAAAAATTGGTTTTTTCCAAAACGACATTTAATATGTATAAAGGTACGCATTTCAATACTGCTTAAAAAATAATCCCGCTCGATGGCGGGATTATTATAACTATTTATTACGCTTGTTCTTTATCCTTTAAGGCTTGCACATATTCTGCCTTTTGGATCTGCCTCCTTCTTTCTACAGAAGGCTTTGTAAATTGTTTACGTAGTTGCAATTGGCGTTTTGCTCCTGTTTTGTCGAATTTACGTTTGTAGCGCTTTAAAGCTCTGTCTATATTTTCACCTTCATTAACCGGTATTTTTAACATAGGGCCATAACCTCCTCTCTTTTTAATTTTGCGGCGCAAATATAATAAGTAATGAAATATTGCACGTAACATTTCAAGAGAAAATTTAGAGCTTCACCAAAATTACAATGTTGTGATTAATTAGGTCGCAGGTTTATAGTCTTTTTCATCTATCACCATCTTGGCCAATTGTTGCCAATTTTCGCCAAGATGTTTCAGAGCCCATTAAGTCGCAGGCTTATAGTC
>CAJXLB010000012.1 GCA_913055905.1 uncultured Winogradskyella sp. | reverse complement strand
ATCGGCACCTGTTGCCACGCCGGTATTGGCAGAGGACTCGTCCTCTGTACACTCTATGGTCACATCTGCAGGAACGCTGATGGTAGGCGCAGTGGTATCCACCACCGTAATGGTCTGGTCAGCGGATGTGCTGTTGCCGCACTCATCGGTTACGGTCCAGGTTCTAACAATAGTCTTGGTATTACCACAGGCCGCGGTCTCCACATCGGATTCCGAGATGGTCACCGTACCACAGGTATCGGCACCAGTAGCCACGCCGGTGTTGGCAGAGGACTCGTCCTCGGTACACTCTATGGTCACATCTGTAGGAACGCTGATGGTAGGCGGTGTCGTATCTTCAACAGTTATTATTTGGTCTTGCGATACTGAATTTCCACAGGCATCCGTAGCCGTCCATGTTCTTGTTATTGTCTTGGTATTGCCACAGGCAGTGACCTCGCTGTCAGAGAACGTTACCACTGGAGTAGTACAATCATCGGTTGCGGTTGCGGTACCGGTATTGGCCGGAGATTCGTCCTCGGTACATTCAATGGTTACGTCGGCAGGCACTGTGATCACGGGAGCTACCGTATCGATAATGGAATAGGTAGCCGTAGTAGTGGAAGCGTTGCCACATTCATCGGTAGCGGTAAACGTCACCGTAATAGCGCCATTGGCACAATCCACATCGGTATCGGCACCGTAATCGTTTGTCCAGGTCACCGTACCACAAGTATCGTTAGCGGTTGCACCGGCATTATCGGCAAGCCAAGCTTCCAATGTGCCATCGGGTGTCACACCACATTGAATGACGATATCATCCGTGTTTGTATTGTCTATGGTAGGCGGTGTCGTGTCGACAACCGTAATGGTCTGGTCGGCGGATGTGCTGTTGCCACACTCATCGGTTACGGTCCATGTACGGACAATGGTCTTCGTGTTGCCACAGGCCACAGTCTCCACGTCGGACTCTGTGACGGTCACCGTACCACAGGTATCGGCACCCGTAGCCACGCCGGTGTTGGCAGAGGACTCGTCCTCTGTACACTCGATGGTCACATCTGCAGGCACGCTGATGGTAGGCGGTGTCGTATCTTCAACAATGATTATCTGGTCTTGGGATACCGAATTTCCACAGGCATCCGTAGCCGTCCATGTTCTTGTTATCGTCTTGGTATTGCCACAAGCGGTAACCTCGCTGTCAGAGAACGTCACCACTGGAGTAGTACAGTCGTCGGTTGCGGTTGCGGTACCGGTATTGGCCGGAGATTCGTCCTCGGTACATTCAATGGTTACGTCAGCAGGCACTGTGATCACGGGAGCTACCGTATCGATAATGGAATAGGTAGCCGTAGTAGTGGAAGCGTTGCCGCACTCATCAGTAGCGGTGAATATCACCGTAATAGCGCCATTTGCACAATCCACATCGGTATCGGCACCGTAATCGTTTGTCCAGGTCACCGTACCACAAGTATCGTTAGCGGTTGCACCGGCATTATCGGCAAGCCAGGCTTCCAATGTGCCATCAGGTGTCACACCACATTGAATGACAATATCATCCGTATTTGTATTATCTATGGTCGGAGGCGTCGTATCGACCACCGTAATGGTCTGGTCGGCGGATGTGCTGTTGCCGCACTCGTCCGTTACGGTCCAGGTACGGACAATGGTCTTGGTATTGCCACAGGCAGCGGTCTCAACGTCGGACTCCGTGACGGTCACCGTACCACAGGTATCGGCACCTGTTGCCACGCCGGTATTGGCAGAGGACTCGTCCTCTGTACACTCTATGGTCACATCTGCAGGAACGGTAATGGTCGGTGCAGTGGTATCGACCACTGTGATGGTCTGTGTATGTACGGTCTCGTTGCCACAGGCATCTGTAGCTGTCCAAGTTCTAGTCAAGGTAAACTCGTTGTCACAGGCACCAGCGGTCGTAGTCTCGTTGAAAGCTACCGTAGCGGTTCCACAGTTGTCCGAGGCCGTCAAGGTCTCGGCAGTGGGCACGTCATCGCACTCGACGGTAACGTCCGTAGGCAACGTTTCGATGAAGGTTGGCCCCACGTTATCCTGAACGGTTATGGTCTGTGTATGTACGGTCTCGTTGCCACAGGCATCTGTAGCTGTCCAAGTTCTAGTCAAGGTAAACTCGTTGTCACAGGCACCAGCGGTCGTAGTCTCGTTGAAAGCTACCGTAGCGGTTCCACAGTTATCGGAGGCCGTCAAGGTCTCGGCCGTAGGTACCGCATCACACTCAACGGTAATGTCAGTTGGCAATGTTTCGTTAAAAGTCGGTGCCACGGTATCCTGAACGGTAATGGTCTGTGTATGGACGGTCTCGTTGCCACAGGCATCGGTAGCCGTCCAAGTTCTGGTCAATGTATAGTCGTTATCGCAAGTACCGGCAGTCGTAGTCTCATTAAAATCGACCGTAGCCGTACCGCAGTTATCCGAAGCCGTTAAGGTCTCGGCCGTAGGTACCGCATCGCACTCAACAGTCACATCCGTAGGCAATGTTTCATTGAACGAAGGTGCCGTTGTATCCTGAACAGTGATGGTCTGTGTATGGACGGTCTCGTTGCCACAGGCATCGGTAGCGGTCCATGTACGTGTCAATGTGTATTCGTTGTCGCAGGCACCAGGGGTGGTGGTCTCATTAAAATCGACCGTAGCCGTACCGCAGTTATCCGAAGCAGTCAAGGTCTCGGCCGTAGGCACCGCATCGCACTCGACGGTCACGTCCGTAGGCAATGTTTCGTTGAAGGTCGGTGCCACGGTATCCTGAACGGTAATGGTCTGTGTATGGACGGTCTCGTTGCCACAGGCATCGGTAGCCGTCCAAGTTCTGGTCAATGTATAGTCGTTATCGCAAGTACCGGCAGTCGTAGTCTCATTAAAATCGACCGTAGCCGTACCGCAGTTATCCGAAGCCGTTAAGGTCTCGGCCGTAGGTACCGCATCGCACTCAACAGTCACATCCGTAGGCAATGTTTCATTGAACGAAGGTGCCGTTGTATCCTGAACAGTGATGGTCTGTGTATGGACGGTCTCGTTGCCACAGGCATCGGTAGCGGTCCATGTACGTGTCAATGTGTATTCGTTGTCGCAGGCACCAGGGGTGGTGGTCTCATTAAAATCGACCGTAGCCGTACCGCAGTTATCCGAAGCAGTCAAGGTCTCGGCCGTAGGCACCGCATCGCACTCGACGGTCACGTCCGTAGGCAATGTTTCGTTGAAGGTCGGTGCCACAGTATCCTGAACGGTAATGGTCTGTGTATGGACGGTCTCGTTGCCACAGGCATCGGTAGCGGTCCAGGTACGTGTCAAAATAAATTCGTTGTCACAGGTACCAGCGGTGGTGGTCTCGTTGAAAGCTACCGTAGCGGTACCACAGTTATCGGAGGCCGTCAAGGTCTCGGCAATTGGCACGGCATCGCACTCGACGGTCACGTCCGTAGGCAATGTTTCGTTGAAGGTCGGTGCCACGGTATCCTGGACGGTAATGGTCTGTGTATGTATAGTTTCAACACCACAATTATCTGTTGCAGTCCATGTTCGTGTTAAAGTATATTCTGAATCACAGCTTCCGTCTGTTCTAACTTCATTGTAATCAACTGTAACGGTACCGCAACTTGTAGAAGCTGTTAGGGTAGGAGCATCAGGAATATCGTCACATTCAACTGTGACGTCTCCTGGTAATGGTTCATTAAATGTTGGTCCATCAGGGTCTGCAATGGTTATTACCTGCACATAAGGAGGGCTCGTTCTTCCACAAGCATCCGTAAATGTCCAGGTATTTGTGTATGTTCCAGTGTTAGGACAACTTGGGTCAGCCACAAAACTCCCTGACGTTTTAGTTAAGGTAAAATTACATTTATCTGTTGTTGGTTCTAAAGCTTGGGCTGCATTTAAGCCATCAGTATCATCGCAATTGATAGTTCTATCAAGGTCGTTGGCAGGATTAGCCCATAAGGCAGCACCTGGCTGATTTACATTGATTATTGTAGGGTCTTGAATACCAACTTGACACTCATCGAGATTTGCAGAACTTAGCGTACTTTGTTGGTTTGGATTAAGGATACCATTGTAGGTAGCTTCAAATTGTAAGTCTATAGATAGGTCACAATTGTCTTCGAGGAAATAGCATTCGTCCTTTACAAATATTTCGAAATCAATATCTAATTCTGGGCTTCCTACATTAACCAAACCATCATCAACAAGAAAAACTAATTCTCTTGTTACAGGATTATAAGTAAAGGAAACACCTGCAGGTAAATTGTCTGCACCATTAAATTCTACCTGTGGTGGTAGAATAGCTGAAATTTGAAGATTAACGGCATTGTCATTTCCATTATTTTCAATACTAAAGCTGTATCCTAAAGTATCTCCTGGATTTGCAGGATTATTTCCTGAGCTCAGGAACATTTCGATTGGATTTAAATCTGGAGCCCAAACATCTACAGATAATCCCAAAAGGTACAGGCCGTAGGTTTCTTGATTGGAAGTTAGCCTCAGTGTTGCCGATGTCTGGTTATTTCCTATTATGGTATTAAAGGCGCCTCCATTGTCTAGGTCGAAAATTGCGGCATCAAATCCTAAAGTGTTTAAACTAGCAGGGCTTCTATCAATAAAGTTAGAAGCTCCAACAGTTATTCGACTATTAAAGAAATTTGAGGACGCTCTTTGCGGAGCACTGATATCTACAAAATTCCCGACTACATTCCTAATTTGGAGACGGTCTCCACTTAAATCGCGATCCCCTTCTAATGACCCAATCATCACCTTAGTACTAACAGGTCCAAGAGGTATGGTCTGAAAACCGCTAAAATTAATATCAAAGTCGTTGATAGAGCTTGTAACATGCGCATATCCATCGAAAATACTGATGTTTTTCGATGGCATTAATGGGCTTTCATAAACAAAAACTATTTGCCAACCACCAGAGGTACCTGTGTTGCCATTAGGATGGGCGATTAAACTTCCTGTTTTAGCCTCTACGTTTGCCACTTGATACATACCGTAAGGGCTACCTAAAGCGGTGACCTGATTGGTAATGTCCTTGACACATATATAAGGGTCATTACTAAAATGGGTGTCGCGTCCTCTGAAAATTACCTCATCTGCCGTGTAAGTGGTATAATTAGTTTCACCTGGAAGCATTAACTTTACATCGTTAAAATTCCAATCAGGTTGATTTTCAGAATTTAAATCGCTTGTAGGTTCTTTGTCTGCCGCTGCCCAATATAAATAGGCTTTTTTAATGGACAAACACGTTAAGGACGGTTCTGGATTATTAAAAAT
Organism: uncultured Winogradskyella sp.; assembly: GCA_913055905.1. Taxonomy (GTDB): domain Bacteria; phylum Bacteroidota; class Bacteroidia; order Flavobacteriales; family Flavobacteriaceae; genus Winogradskyella. The sequence goes on along the minus strand of CAJXLB010000012.1, from coordinate 56,794 downwards.
GGCATTACTCGAATTGAATGTTGTAGCACCAATTCCCGTGTTTCCGTCTATATCTACATAGACATTATCCGTAAAATCATGATTACCGTCGCTACCGTTGTAATCTCCCGTAGCAGATCGGGATAGCATGTTGTTTGCTATCATTGTAAAATCACCCTTTACCGTTTGATTGAAACGAGGGGTGAAGGTCTCTTGCACTTGTGCTTGTAGTAAGCTACTCGATAAAATAACAAGTAGTAAGAGTAAGTTTTTGATTTGGGACTTGCGTAGTATTGTTTTCATACACCCGAAGGTTTGATTGACTGTAGTTAAGATAAATTAATGCTGATCCTTAGAATCTGGCACCAACGACGTAATAGTTATTGTGTTGCTAATGGGTTTTCCATTATCATCTAGCGCTATTACTTTAGTGCAATTCCAACTATTTTTAGCAGCATTTAAAGGTCGTGTTAGTTTTACATAAAATTCAAATGACTCGTTAGGCTGTAAGTTGTAGTTGGAAAATTGGCGTCTGGAACCTTTATTGAGCGTAGAATGACTTAGCTCAATTTGCTGATTCCTTTTAAATTCTTCACACGGCACATTCGAAGTTTTAATAGTGAAACTTGCATTAGAGCGTGTCGTATTTTTAATCTCCAATAAATAGAGATGTTCTGTTTTATAGTTAGGTTGATCAGAGCCTTCCTTTATTTTTAGAATCAGGGATTGCTGGGCAATTGCAGTACTTGCTACAAAGAGCCAGAACATTACTATGGCAGGAATTAATTTCATAGTTTTAGTTTAAAGTCTAAAATTTATCTATCGCCAAAGCGATTTAATTGTTATTGCATAGAAAATTTCGAACTTTTTTGAGTTCGATTTTATTCTAATTGTTTTTGAGGGAAGAACAATGGTAGAATATACCAGTGTAAAAGGATTAATTAATATATTTTTGATTTGGGGTCATTTACATTAATTTTACTGAAACAAATGAACCTATAACTAATATCATAAACAAACATTTGAGTTGAAGCGGCAAAATACTCGTTAAAACGGAATTATGCAACATTTTGTCGAAAAAAAATGCATTTAATCGATATAATATGAAAAAATTAGTGCTCATGAGGCACGGAAAATCATCTTGGAATTATGATGTTCCTGATACGGAAAGACCACTAAAATCAAGAGGTAAGCGCGATGCTGCTTTGGTGGCTAAGACTTTTAATGAAAGTTCGGAAATTCCTGACAAAATTTACTCAAGTCCGGCTAAAAGAGCCCTAGACACTTGCAAAATTTTCTTGAAAACACTAGATATACCCACTTCTGAAGCTCAAATTATAGAAAATCTCTACGATTTTGGAGGACAAAACGTTATTGCTTTTCTAAAAGACCTGCCTAATTCCTTATCATCTGTAATGATTTTTGGCCATAACCATGCTCTAACGAGTCTTACAAACAGTTTTGGTAATAAGTATATTGATAATCTACCTACCAGTGGCTTAGTCGAGATTGAATTTGATATCGATGAGTGGATAGATATTAAGAACGGCACCACAAAACAAATTATAATCCCTAAGGCTTTACGTTAATGGTAAAACAAAAAAACAGCTATATAAATAGAGAGTTGAGTTGGTTGCAGTTTAATGCAAGGGTTTTACAGGAGGCTGCCGATGAAAACGTTCCCTTAATAGAGCGACTGCGGTTTCTAGGAATATTTTCTAACAATCTAGACGAATTTTTTAAAGTGCGCTATGCTACCGTGAAGCGAATTTATCAAGCAGGAAAAGGAGGTAAAAGTGAGCTAGGTGGAATCAGGGCAGGAGAATTACTGGAAGAAATAACCAAGGTTGTCATTGATCAGCAAACAGAAAGTCTTGAGATTCTTGATGATCTTGATAAGAAACTGCGCGAGGAAAATATCTATAGAATCAACGAGTCTGAAATCGATAAGAGCCAGCACGATTTTATAAAGAAATATTTCTATCAAGAGCTTAGTCAAGCATTGGTGGTTATTATGCTCAATGAAGATGTTAACGTACCCGAATTAAAGGACAGTGCAGCTTACTTAGTGGTGCGCATGGAAAAAGCCGATGCCAAACCTAGGTTTGCCTTGATTGAGATTTCTAAGACCATGGACCGATTTATTGTTTTGCCTAGTAAAAATGGATCGGAGTACATTATAATGGTAGATGATGTTCTTAGGTATTGTTTAGACGATATCTTCAACATTTTTACTTATGACAGTATTTCGGCACACATGATCAAGATTACTAGGGATGGCGAATTGGATTTTGACAGTGACCTTAGTAAGAGTTTTATACATAAGATTTCAGAAAGTGTAAAGGATAGGCAAATTGGAGATCCTGTGCGTTTTGTTTATGACAAAACCATAGATGAATCTACCTTGAACTTTTTGCTTGAACGAATGCACATTGATGATAAGGACAGTATAATTCCAGGCGGAAGATATCACAACAGGAGAGATTACATGAACTTTCCAAGTCTTGGGCGTACAGACCTTCTATATAAAAAGATTGCGCCATTGCCCGTTAAGGGATTAAGTCTTGACCAAAGTATTTTTAAGTCTATAAGCGAAAAGGATTATTTGGTCTATACACCATACCACACCTTTTCCTATATCATAAAGTTTTTAAGGGAAGCAGCTTTAGATCCACAAGTAAAATCAATTAAAATAACAATTTATAGGTTGGCCCAAATATCCCATGTTGCCAGTTCATTGATTAATGCGGCCAAAAACGGTAAGGATGTCACTGTTTCCATTGAATTGCGAGCACGTTTTGATGAAGAGGCCAACATCAATTATGCCGAACAAATGCAAGATGAAGGCATCAATCTATTCTTTGGTGTGGCCGGTCTTAAGGTCCATTCTAAAATGTGTGTTATAGAGCGTGAAGAAAACAATAAACTTAAACGTTACGGTTTTATAAGTACAGGTAATTTCAACGAGTCCACAGCAAAAGTGTATACAGATTTCACCTTGCTCACCTCTAATAAGAAAATCTTAAAGGATATCAATAAGGTCTTCAATTTTTTTGAGGTCAATTATAAAATTTACAGATACAAGCATATTATTACGTCGCCACACTATACGCAAGGTAAACTATTCGCATTGATTGATAAGGAAATTCAAAATGCAAAAATGGGTCACCCGGCCTATATTAAATTGAAAATGAATAGTATCAGCAGTTATAAAATGGTAGATAAACTTTATGAAGCGAGTAGAGCAGGTGTTACCATTAAAATGATTGTTCGAGGTATATGCTGCCTGGTGCCTGGAGTAGAGGGTATGAGCGAAAACATTGAGGTTATTAGCATCGTAGATAAATTCTTAGAGCATACAAGATTATTTATTTTTTGCAATAATGACGACCCTAAGTTCTTTATTTCGTCTGCAGATTGGATGACAAGAAACATCGATCATAGAGTGGAGGTTACTTGCCCAATTTATGACGAAGACATTAAAGCGGAGTTGTGGGATTTGTTTGATATTTGCTGGAATGATAATGTAAAAGCAAGAATAATCAACCAAACGCAGGACAACACCTATAAGACGGATGAGAAGCCAAAATTAAGGGCTCAATTTGAAACGTATAACTATTACCTAAACAAATTAAATAATTAAAATGCTCAAGATTCAGAAATATGCGGCCATTGATATTGGTTCTAATGCGGTAAGGCTACTGATTTCTAATATTATTGAACAGCAGGGAGAACCAGTAATATTTAAAAAAAACTCTCTGGTCCGTGTGCCAATACGTTTAGGAGCAGACGTTTTTATGAATGGCGAGATTTCAGAATACAACCAACAGCGTATGTTGGATACGATGCAGGCATTTAGCCTTTTAATCAAATCCCATGGTGTTACAAGATATAAGGCCTGTGCCACATCCGCGATGAGAGAAGCTGCCAATAGTACTGAATTGAAGGAACGAATATTAGATCGTTCTGGAATTAATATTGAAATTATTGGAGGTGAGGAAGAGGCTGCTATCATCGCAGCAACGGACTTACACACCTACATTGATGCAGAAAAAACATATCTATATGTTGATGTTGGAGGTGGAAGTACTGAATTTTCCATTCTTCACCGCGGAGAAAAGGTCAATTCCAAATCGTTTAAGATTGGAACGGTAAGGCTACTGAACGATATCGTGAAAAACGAAACATGGGTAGAGCTAGAACATTGGATAAAGGAAAAAACCAAACATTATGATAAAATTGAATTAATTGGTTCTGGAGGAAACATCAATAAAATATTTAAGATTTCAGGAAAACAACTCGGAAAGCCTTTGACCTACTTTTATCTCTCAAATTACTACCAAACCTTGCAGAATTATACCTATGAAGAGCGTATTACCAAGCTTAATCTTAATCAGGATCGAGCGGATGTAATTATTCCCGCTACACGTATTTATTTATCTGCAATGAAATGGAGTGGAGCTAAGGATATACTCGTGCCAAAAATTGGTCTTTCCGATGGAATAATAAAGAGTATATATTACGAAACTGTATCGAGTGTTTCTGTATAGTTTGTTCGTTCATCTACATTTTTTGACTTAAAATCTATTAATTCTTAAGGTTTCTATTTTTAACTCTATATTTCACGTCTCAAATTTTACATTATGAAAAAGTATACGATTCTTTTTGTTTTAACCTGCTTTACAATGGTTTGTAGTGCACAGGAAATTCGTTATGGCGTAAGAGGCGCCTTGAATGTTTCCAATTTAGATTTTGAACCCGACGCTACTTTTGAAAACAAACACAGAAATGGTTTTGCCTTTGCGGGCTTTGTTGATTTCGGGCTTTCTGAAACCGTTTCGCTAAGAACAGAATTGCAGTGGTCTGCAGAAGGCGGCAAAGATGAAGACTTAAGAGCAGATTACATTCAGTTACCTATTTTATTAAGGTTGAATGTATCTGACCGTTTATCTTTTGGTGCTGGTCCGCAAGTGAATCTTAAAACTTGGAAAGACCAAGATGCATTTTCAACATTTGCATTTTCTGGTGTTGTAGGAGCTGAATATATGATTACGGACGAACTTTTTGTTGATGCAAGATATTCCTATGGTTTTACTAATATCCTAGATGAGGATATAACAACTGGCGAAGCAAAAAATCACGTGATGCAGTTTGGCTTTGGAATAAAGATTTAATAAAGAGCTTCTGCTCTCAATTGAAGAAAACCGCATAAATTGTTTGCGGTTTTTTTTGTTAGCCATGAACTGTTTCCTTTTTGCCTAAATCTTTCATTATTTGGGCCTCATAGTCTAACAGATCTTGCCATTTTTTGTCAACCTCTTTTCTATCGCCATACTTGCGCGCAAAATTCAAAAACATGGTATAGTGACCAGCTTCGCTTATCATTAATTTACGGTAGAATTTGGCTAGTTTTTTATCCTCTAATTCTTCGGACAACAGCTTAAACCGTTCGCAGCTTCTAGCTTCGATTAAAGCTGCTATTAATAACCGGTGAACCAACTGGGTAGTACGGCTACCACCTTTAGGAAAAAACTTCATTAAGGCTAGCACATACTCATCTTTTCGGTCTCTTCCTAGGGTCCAACCACGTTCCGTGATTTTATCGTGTACCATTTTAAAATGGCTCATCTCTTCCTGCACCAAATCTGTCATTTCTTGTACCAGTTCTGTATATTCTGGAAAACCTATGATAAGTGATATTGCGGTACTCGCAGCTTTTTGCTCGCAATAAGCATGGTCGGTTAGGATTTCTTCTATGTTTTTTTCAACAATATTAACCCATCTAGGGTCCGTAGGTAATTTTAGTCCTAGCATAATTAAATGACATTAGTTTTAATTTCCGTAACGAACATTTTCCCTGAATTAGTTATTAATAACTTAAAACGTCTTATATGTTCTGTTTGTACCGAATAAAATTCAGCAATGATAGACAAGAGATTTTCGTCCAAAGATGAGGCTTGATCTACCCAAACGTTTCTTAGATTATAATCAGACCAATCACTTTCGTTATAATTTAAATGCCTTTTGATGAAGTCACCATCAATGATATCCGTAACAATTGTTTCTCCTTTATAGTCTACCTTCAATTCGGTTTGCACAAGTCTGTATAAATGATTTTCTATGTGGCTGCCTTTTTTTACGGTTTTAGGGATATTACGCTCCATATCTGTAAACGTTTTTAGGCTTGCACTATAATCGTGGCTCAAAGTGGTGTCTATTCTTTGCTCATTATACGTTGTGGGATGATAGATGTTCTTTACTAAAACCTTATTGGCTTTAAATTCTGATACACTTTTTTGCAGCGCTTGATGTTTGGAGATTCGTCCATCACAGCTAAGCGCGCAACTACAGACGATTAATACCAATAAGAAAAATTTATAACCGTTGCTAAACATCCAGACCAAACGTTTTTTTCAAAAGTTCAATATTACTGTTTTTCTTTTTCAGTTTTTCATATTTCTCCTGTGGCGTAAACGCATATTTTTTTGCAACCTCTTCATTAACCTTGATCTTTAAATGAAGGTCATAGTTGCGTAGCCTTTTTTTAAGATACATCATAAGAGGATATTGTGAACGCTCCAACTCTAATTTATTGGTATTATTCGAGTAGGTAAGGCATATCGCTGTATCCTGTAGTTTTGGTTTTTCCATTTCAAGAATGGAAGCTAGTATTTTTTCGCCTTTTTTGTGTAGCGATTGGGTATAGGCTTCCCAAGCCTCCAATAACGCTTCTTCCGATACAGCTTCTCTTGGCAGTTGTTCTTCATCTATAACAACATCAAGTTGTTTGATTTGATGTTCTTTTTTTTCCCTTATACTTTTTAGTGATAGCCCAGAGGTCTGTTTTTTGGATTTATCTATAGATATTTTTGGTATATCTTGGACTTGTGGAATCGATTTTTGTACCACTTTGGTCTCCTTTTCTTTGGGCTCAGTTTGAGCAGAAGGTGAAGCTGTATTTTCTGTTTTTTCAGGAACCTTTACTTTAATGGGTTCTATCCCCTTGGATTTAAAGTAAGACGGCGGGATTATGAAGTGCTCATTCTTTTTTTTTTCTCCATCAAAAGTGATAGAGGCCATCTGCATTAAAGTCAGTTCTACTAAAAGTCTTGGGTTACTGCTGTTTTTGTATTTTAAATCGCAGGTATTGGCAAGTTCAATGCAATTGAGTAAAAACTGCTCTGAAGCCTTTTGAGCTTGTGTGATGTATTTCTGTTTTGTGTCTTCACCAATTTCCAATAGTGTTAAGGTAGCTTCATTTTTACACACGAGTAAATCCCTAAAGTGGGAAGCTAATCCAGATATATATTGATGACCATCGAAACCCTTAGCCAGAATATCGTTGAATTGCACCAGTAACTCTGGTATTTTGTTTTCTAGGATTAATTCGGTACTGTTAAAGAAGGTTTCGTAATCGAGTACATTTAAATTTTCTGCAACTGCCTGACGTGTTAAATTGGCTCCAGAAAAACTCACAACCCGATCAAAAATAGATAAGGCGTCTCGCATAGCACCATCAGCTTTTTGGGCTATAATATGGAGCGCATCGTCCTCTGCTTTTATGCCTTGTTCTTCTGCAATATACTTTAAGTATTCTTTTGCGTCAGTAACAGTAATACGCTTAAAATCAAATATTTGACATCGCGACAAAATCGTAGGAATAATTTTGTGTTTCTCCGTTGTGGCTAAAATGAAAATACAGTGTTTTGGCGGCTCTTCAAGCGTTTTTAAAAAGGCATTAAAGGCAGATGCCGAAAGCATGTGTACCTCATCTATAATGTAAACTTTGTATCTGCCTACTTGCGGTGGAATCCTGACTTGATCGGTTAAATTTCTTATATCGTCAACCGAGTTGTTAGAAGCAGCATCAAGCTCAAAAATATTAAATGAAAAATCCTCATCTGCACTGGTATTCTCATCACTATTTATCATTTTGGCCAAAATCCTAGCGCAGGTCGTTTTTCCAACACCTCTTGGGCCTGTAAACAGAAGTGCTTGTGCCAAATGATTATTTTCAATGGCATTTGTTAAGGTATTGGTAATGGCCTGTTGTCCCACAACGTCTTTAAACGATTGTGGTCTATATTTTCTGGCAGATACTACAAAATGTTCCAATGCTATTTATGTTTACTTGACAATGACAGGTTATCATTACTGTAACGACTTACAAATTTAATAATAAGCAAGTAAATGTTATTTTTTAGCTTCTAAAATTAACGTGAGTTATTAACAATTATGTTAATTTTGAACCCGAGTTCGTCGCCTTATCGCTCTTGTGCTGAACTTGTTTCGGCATTAGGGAGGAAAGTCCGAACACCGCAGTGCGATATAGTGGCTAACGGCCACCCACCGTGAGGTGAGGAAAAGTGCAACAGAAAGTATGTACAGGTAAGGCTGTAGTGAAATCAGGTAAACTCTATGTGGTGCAATGCCATGTAAACCAACGTTTGAGAATTGCACGTTCAATGTTGGAGGGTAGGCAGCTAAAGTTATGCGGTAACGTATAACTCAGATAAATGATAAGGACTCAACTTGAGTACAGAATTCGGCTTACAGACGGACTCATTAGTAAAAACCTCGTCTTTATTAGGTGAGGTTTTTATTCATTAGAGAAGAAACTAAAGGCATTCCCTCCATACGTTTTTGTATACAAATAATGCTTTAAATCACTAAGGTCTGTGTGTTTGGAGTGTTCTAGGATTAAAAGGCCATTTTCTTCCAACAAGCTATTTTGAAATACCAATTCTGGTAGTTTTGAAAACAAATCTAATGAGAAGTCGTACGGAGGATCGGCGAAAATTACTGTATAACTCTGTTTGCTATTCTCAAGAAATTTAAAAACATCACTTTTAATTGCAGTTATTGGCAGCTCTAAAGCTTGAGAGGTTTGTTCTATAAATTTTGTGCATCTAAAGTGGTTATCTACAGCAGTTACGCGATTAGTGCCTCTCGAGGCAAATTCATAACTTATGTTGCCAGTACCGCTAAAAAGGTCTAGAACCGAGATGTCTTCAAAATAATAGTGGTTATTCAAGATATTGAACAACGATTCCTTGGCCAGATCCGTTGTAGGCCTTACCGGTAAATTTTTAGGAGCCGTAATACGCCTTCCTTTTAACTGGCCAGATATAATTCTCACTAAAACGAATTTAAAATTAAAAAGTGCCTATGAAGGTCGGATGTTTCTATTTCATCATGAAATTTAAAGCCAAACTCAGAAGGCATAAAGCTTACGTGTCTAATATATTTGTAGGCAATAGTGTAAAGATCATCATTTTTAGAAATTGCACCACTAAAGATAATAGGGGTCGATTCTGCATTTAGACCTAGTTGTTCATATACAAACAGCAGATAGTAAATAAAGTCTTCCTGGCTGTAAAAATCGAAATAATTGTATAGCTGTAGCTGCTGATTTTCTATGACCAAACATTCCATTGACTGTAAACCAACATTGACATAAACTGCCGTGGGTTCTGAAGGTTTTTCCTTTTGTAAAATACTGTCAATTAAGACGCTTGAGGCATGCTTATAAACAAATTCCCCAAAAGTTTCAAAAATGTAATTATTGATATTCACGTAAGGGACATATACATTCACTGCTTTGTTTATATGTATCTCATCGTGAGTAATAAAGTCTGTTTTCAATATTTTTGAATTGAACTTAAGATAATCTGCTTTGCACGATTCATCGTAAAAATCAGCAGGTACCAAAGTGGCCAATTCATTTTGGTGAATGACGTGGATTTCTGAAAAATCATCGGAAAATATACTGTTTTGAATTAACTCGGTCTTAAGTCTGTTCAGAACATCAAAAGGGCTTAGTTTACCCTTAAAATCGAGAGTCTTTAAATAATCAACAGTATTTTGGCTTCTGTTTAGAATGCAAAAAGAAAGTCCATTCAGGTTAATTTGAATGGACAGTTCTTTAATGTTATGTATGGCCAAAATTTATTCTTTTGTAGACAGGTCTTTTCCCCAGTTACCGCTAGTGCTTACCTCATCCATAGAACCAATCTTAATTGTTGGGCCTTTTACACCAGCTATGGAAATGGCTTGTTTCTCTTTTTCAATTAAATACGGCTCCTGACCATCTAAAACCACTGCTTTATCTACACTAGCCTCAAAAACTGGAATGTCATCAATCTTTCCAGCTTGAAGGTCAAAAGTGGCGCCAGGTTTACCAACACCAACATTCATCATAGTTTTATAACGGTCACTACCTTTAAATAAAGAGTCTTTTACAGAATAGTAACTCAAGGTATCTATAAGGGTAATGGTCTTAAAGGTCTCAACACCACCAAAAGCTCTGGTGCGTTCTTCATCTAAAACCAATGTGTCTCTACGTTGTGTAATAGGTACCTGCGCTGTATCTACGAATCTGATAAGCTTATCAAATTTATCTGCATATTCACCATTTACTTCTTTGTAAGCCAGTTGCGAATCCCTTACATCAATAAGTCGCTCAATAACTACCTTGTAGCGTTTTACTTTAAGCTGGTTGAATTGAATTTCCCTGTAAACAGACATAAATGTTATATAGCCCAAATAGATAATTAATGCCCAAAGCACAAGATTAATGACAGGTTTTAATTTTCTAGGGACGAATCTGTCAATTAACCATACTATACCTATGGTCAATAATATAATTACTACAATTGCTATAATAACGTCTAACATAGTCTTAGTTTATTAATTAGGTCTACGGCAAATCTACAATTTTTTTTTATTCGTTAAAACTATCTAAATAAAAATCACACAAATTAAAATAGCACTTTAGCGAAGCCTTTATAAACCAAAGATTAATACTATCTTGCCAATTAAACCACGTGTTTATGATTGCCCATGCTTCGGCGTTTTATACCTTGTTAAAATCTAAGTTCCCTTTTGAACCGACATCCAAGCAAGATGAGGTTTTAATGCAAATTTCTCAATTTGTGTTTGACAAGTCTACGAGTTCGGTTTATATGCTAAAAGGGTATGCTGGAACAGGAAAGACAAGCATTATAGGGACATTGGTTTCAAATTTGTGGCAAGCTAAGAAAAGCGCAGTTTTAATGGCGCCCACAGGTAGAGCTGCTAAGGTCATTTCCAGTTATTCAAAAAAGGAAGCCTTTACCATTCATAAGAAAATCTATTTCCCCAAAAAGCAAAAATCTGGAGGTATACGTTTTGTGATGCAACCCAATAAGCATCGCAATACTATCTTCATTGTAGATGAGGCGTCGATGATTCCGGATACACCTTCAGACTCTAAACTCTTTGAGAATGGTTCCTTGCTGGATGATTTAATGCAATATGTGTATTCTGGCCATCAGTGCAAGCTGCTTCTTATTGGTGATGTGGCTCAATTGCCACCAGTAAAGTCTGAATTAAGTCCTGCCTTGGACACAAATAGGTTGGAGTTAAACTATAATAAAACTGTAACCGGTTTAGAGTTGGATGAAGTAGTGCGGCAAGATCAAGATTCTGGAATTTTAGAAAATGCGACCCAGTTACGCTCTACGCTAGAAACAGGACTTTACGAGAGTTTTAAGTTTAACGTGAGTGGCTTCAGCGATATCGTTAGGCTCATAGATGGTTATGAGATTATGGACGCCATAAATGAAGCATACAGCGATTTGGGCTATGAGGAGACCGCCATTATAGTTAGAAGTAACAAAAGAGCCAACCTATATAATAAACAAATACGAGAGCGCATATTGTTTAAGGACAGTGAGCTTTCTACTGGAGATTACTTAATGGTTGTAAAGAACAACTATTTTTGGATTAAACCCACTACTGAAGCAGGATTTATAGCCAATGGCGATATTATTGAGGTTTTAGAAATCTATAACCTAAAAGAACTTTATGGATTTAGGTTCGCAGAGGTCAAAGTAAGAATGGTAGACTATCCCAGAATGCGACCTTTTGAAACGGTTTTGATGTTAGATACCTTAAGTGTTGAATCAGCTTCATTAAGTTATGACGACTCTAACCGCTTGTACAATGAAGTGGTGAAGGATTACGCCAATGAAAAATCTAATTATAAGCGATTTTTAGGGGTGAAAAAAAATAAATATTTTAATGCGCTACAAGTCAAGTTCTCCTATGCCATAACCTGCCATAAATCACAGGGTGGTCAGTGGAATACTATTTTTGTAGAACAACCTTACGCACCAAATGGAATAGATAAGGAGTATGTAAGATGGTTGTATACAGCTGTGACTAGAGCCAAGGAAAAACTATATCTCATTGGCTTTAAAGATGATTTTTTTGAAGAAAGTGCAAATGACTGACTTTGAACAGGTACAATCAAAAAAATGAAAAAAACTACAAGAACTGATTGATAATGCTGTAATTTTAACACAGAACAAATTTTTCTATGAAAGTTATCTCAATGATTCCGGCTCGCTATGCAGCTACACGTTTTCCAGGTAAATTGATGCAGAATTTGGCAGGAAAGTCAGTGATTTTGCGCACCTACGAGGCCACTGTGGCAACGGGATTGTTCAGTAATGTCTATGTTGTTACAGACAGTCAAATTATTTTTGACGAAATAACACAAAACGGTGGCAAGGCAATAATGAGTAAGAAAGAGCACGAGTCTGGCAGTGACCGTATCGCTGAGGCGGTTAAGGAAGTGGACTGTGATGTGGTAGTTAATGTTCAGGGTGATGAGCCTTTTACAGAAAAAGAATCCTTATCGAAATTATTGGATGTTTTCAAAAATGATCAAAATAAAGATATTGATTTAGCTTCTCTAATGGTTGAAATAACAGATTGGGATGAGATAAATAATCCAAACACGGTTAAGGTGATAACGGATAAATCAGGGTTTGCTCTATATTTTTCCAGAAGTCCAATTCCCTATCCTAGAGATAAGAACACATCCATAAGGTATTTTAAGCACAAAGGTGTTTATGCCTTTCGTAAGCAAGCGCTATTGGATTTTACGATTTTGCCCATGCGACCAATAGAAGCTACGGAGAAAATTGAATGTATTCGGTTTTTAGAGTATGGTAAGAAGATTAAAATGGTAGAAACTGCTGTTCAAGGCGTGGAGATAGATACACCAGAAGATTTGGAAAAGGCCAAGCGTTTATGGAAATAGGTTTATAAGTTAATGACAACAATGATTTCAGGTTTTAAAGATATAAAGGTTATTGGTTTTGATGCAGATGACACCTTATGGGTCAATGAAACCTATTTTCGGGAGGCAGAAGAAAAGGTGGGACAGCTGCTGTCGCATTATGAAACTCCGAATAAAATAGACCAAGAGCTGTTTAAAATTGAAATTGAGAATTTACCAACTTATGGCTACGGTGTTAAGGGTTTTGTCCTGTCCATGATAGAATTGGCATTGGAATTATCCAATGGTTCTGTCTCCAATAAAATCATTGGAGAAATTATAAACATAGGTAAGGACATGATTAACAAACCCATTGAGTTATTGGATGGCGTCGAGGAGGTTTTAAGGGTTTTGTCCAAGGATTATAGATTAATATTGGCAACAAAAGGTGATTTGCTCGATCAAGAACGAAAATTGGAAAAATCTGGCTTAATTGCGTATTTTCATCACATAGAGGTTTTGAGTGAAAAGCAGGAAAGTAATTATCTTAAACTTTTAAACCATCTAGATATTAAACCTCAAGAGTTTTTAATGGTAGGAAATAGTTTAAAGTCGGATATATTGCCTTTGGTCAATATTGGCGCAAAGGCCATTCATGTGCCATTTCACACTACTTGGCAACATGAGCACGTTAGTGAGGAAGAAACTAACGGTTTTGATTATAAAACAGTGCGAAGTTTAACGGAAATTTTAAACCTTTTCGCCGAGCAGAACGGTAACTAAGTTTTATTTTTGACAAAGAAATTGAATACATGATATATAAAAACCATCCAATGGTGTCCAAAGTGGTTTTTGGGCGAGGTAGTTTTAATCAATTAGAGGATATACTATCGCCAAATCGAAAGGGAAGAAAGGCACCATTTATTTATTATGTTGATGATGTTTTTAAGGGCAATCACTGGTTGACTTCAAGGATTCGTTTATCTTATTTAGATAAAATTATTTATGTCTCAACCAAAGAAGAGCCCAAAACATCTCAAATAGATAAGTATGTTGAGGATATTATATTAGAATATAGCGAACTACCTTCTGGAATCATAGGTATTGGTGGCGGTACGGTTATGGACATTTCCAAAGCTGTATCTTTAATGCTCACCAATAAAGGTGAATCTAAAGATTATCAAGGTTGGGACAAGATAAAGCATCCAGGTATTTACCACGTTGGCATTCCAACCATTTCAGGAACTGGCGCGGAGGTCTCTAGAACTACGATTTTAACAGGACCTGAAAGAAAGCTGGGAATAAACAGTGATTATACACCATTTGACCAAGTTATCCTAGATCCAGAACTTACTAAAGACGTACCCAAAGATCAATGGTTTTACACAGGTATGGATTGTTATGTGCATTGTGTGGAATCACTAAATGGCACCTATCTTAATGCATTTAGCCAAAGTTATGGTGAAAAGGCGCTTTCCCTTTGTAAGGAAGTTTTCATAGAAGATTCACTTACTCGGGAAGAAGCGCAAGACAAATTAATGATGGCCTCTTGGCATGGAGGAATGAGTATTGCCTATTCTCAAGTGGGAGTTGCCCATGCTATGAGTTATGGACTTGGTTTTTTATTAGGAATAAAACACGGTATAGGCAACTGCATTGTATTTGATCATTTAGAAGATTATTATCCTGAAGGTGTAGCGCTTTTTAAAAAGATGAAGGAAAAGCACGGAATCACACTCCCAAAAGGAATTTGTGCAGAATTGTCCCAGAATGAATTCGATAAGATGATAGACGTTGCCCTGAGCTTAGAGCCACTTTGGGAGAATGCCATAGGTAAAAATTGGCAAAAGGAGATGACAAGAGCAAGACTTTTGGAGTTATATAAAAAAATGTAGGATGCGTTGCCTCGCCAAGTTAATTTACTTTAAGCTTTTAGGTTGGAAAATTGTAGGCAACACAAATTTTTCTAAGGATAGCATAAAAAAAGCTGTTATTATAGCGGCGCCACATACGAGTTGGCATGACTTTTATATAGGGTTGCTATTACGCAAAATCACAGGTGTTAAAACAAATTTTATAGGTAAGGAGGAATTGTTTAGACCTCCTTTTGGTTGGTATTTCAGGGCAATAGGAGGTAGGCCTGTCAATCGTACAACAAGAGAGAACAAAGTTGAACAAATCGCCAAACTTTTTGAAAAGGAAGACGAGTTTAGATTGACTCTCGCTCCAGAAGGAACGCGCAAAAAAGTAGACCAATGGCGCACGGGCTTTTACTTTATTGCTAAAGCTGCCCAGGTTCCTATAATCATGTTCACCTTAGATTTTGGAAATAAACAAAATAAAGTATCAGAACCTTTTTATCCTACCGAGGATATGGAATCCGATTTCAAAATCATTCGAGGATTTTTTAATGGAGTTGAAGGTAAGATAAAAGCCTATAGTTAAGTTGCTTTTTGGCACATCATTTGCATTAATTGAAATGCAATGAAACATAAAGTAAACTTATAAAAAGTCCCTAAAAAGAAACATTGTTCTCGAAAAAGCGATCTGTTTACTGCAGTCGCTTTTTATTTTGAATATAATTTTGCAGCGTTTTATGGGTCTGCTGTTGAAGCTTGCGCTTAAAAAATTTGGTACCACCCAAAAGCCAACCTTTGAAGCCTAAGGCTTGTTTGGCCCAGTTGTGCAGGCTAAAATCGTCTTTATGCTCAATTATAAGGCCGTCTTTAAATTTAAAATTAGCAGAAATCTTGTTGTGTACCTTGCGCTGTGTTTTGCTAAAAACATAAAAGGCCTCCCAGTTGGCAGAACCTGTAGTGCCATCGACCTTTATGTTGGAGTACGAAACCTGAAAATCTTTTCCTTTTTGCGATTCGCAAAGCATGTACCACATTTGCTTGGCGTTTTCACCTTTTAGTACTCCAAATGCAGGGTCTTCAAATGTAACCTCAGGATGATAGCAAGACACCATCTCATTTGCATTCAAGGCGTTGAAGGCTTCGTAAAATTTTTGAATTAAAGGTTTCACAATATCGCAGGGATCAAGTCTTTTAAAAGTAATAAAATCAAACCGTAAATAAATTAAAACCCTTGAATAATCCCTAAGTACAAGGGCATTCCAAGGGTAATATTAAACGGAAAGGTAATGGCCAAGGCCATGGGCAAATACAAACTGGGATTAGCCTTGGGTGCAGCCAAACGCATCGCAGCTGGGACAGCAATGTAAGAGGCACTCGCTGCCAAAATAGCGAATAACAGTCTATTACCTGTGCTATCTGTAAAGCTTCCGCTAATAACCGCAACGGTTATTCCATTGATAATCGGAATAATAATCGCAAAAATTAATGCGAACCAACCATTTTTAAGAAATGATGACAGTTTTTTGCCACTGGTAATTCCCATATCTAATAGAAAAACGGCTAAGAAGCCTTTAAAAATATCGGTTGTAAATGGTTTTATCCCTTCAGCCTGTGCATCACTAGCTAAAAATCCAACCACAAGACTACCTAGGATAAGTAGGACGCTTCCATTGGTAAGGGCGTGCCTCACTACTTTGCCCAAGTTTATTTTCTCTGGGTTATCCTTATCAAAAATTGAAATAAGTAGGACGCCAATTATAATAGATGGCGCTTCCATTAAGGCCATAACGGCTACCATGTGTCCACCAAAATCAATATGTTCAATCTCTAAAAAGGAAATGGCTGTAACAAAGGTGACGGCACTCACCGAACCGTAGGAAGCGGCTATAGCTCCAGAGTTGGCTACAGTAAATTTTCGTCTTAAAATAAAATAGGTGTAAAGTGGTACCAACAATGCCAACAATATGCCAAAAAGAAGTGAGTACAGGATTTCCATGTTTAAGTCACTATGCGACAACTCCTGGCCACCTTTAAAACCAATGGATAACAATAAGTAAAGCGAAATAAACTTAGATGAATTAGAAGGTATTTCTAAATCACTCTTTAATTGTACAGCAATGATGCCCAAGAAAAAGAACAACAAGGCAGGATTGGTAAGATTGTCAACGAGTAAATGTAAATCCATTCTTTTTAATTAAATGGGGCAAAAATGTAATAAAATTTTTATTTATTTTTATAAATAAGATTAATAGAACCCATAAAGATTAATTATGAACTATACCTTGCATCAACTTCAAATTTTTCTAAAGATAACCGAATTAAAAAGTATTACAAAAGCATCTGAAGCTTTATTCTTAAGTCAGCCTGCGGTTTCCATCCAGCTCAAAAAGTTTCAAGATCAATTTTCTATTCCTTTAACAGAAATCATAGGGCGGCAATTATACGTTACTGAATTTGGAAAGGAAATTGCCGAAGCTGCCGAGAAAATTCTGCATGAGGTAGAAATGATAAACTATAAATCCCTTGCTTTTAAAGGCGAGGTCGCTGGCCGCTTAAAGATTTCCGTAGTTTCTACAGGCAAATACGTAATGCCATACTTCTTGTCTGATTTTACTAAAAAAAACAAAGGCGTAGACTTAGTCATGGATGTGACCAATAAAGATGCTGTTATAAAAAGTTTGTCTGATAATAAGGTCGATTTTTCATTGGTTTCTGTAGTGCCAGATCAACTAAAACTCAATAGGGTAGAGCTTATGGAGAATAAGTTATTTCTTATCGGTGGTGCCGCTACCGATAGTAATGTTGCTTCAGGTAAAAAGAAAATCTTTGAACATCATCCATTGTTGTACCGTGAAAAGGGCTCTGCCACACGTGATGCGATGGAAGCCTTTATTGCCGGCAAGGATTTGCCTACTCGTAAAAAAATGGAACTGACATCTAACGAAGCGCTAAAACAAGCCGTAATTGCAGGTTTGGGCGTGTCTATTATGCCGCTTATAGGCTTAAAGAACGAATTACGAAATGGAGATCTTAAAATTATACCCTTCAAGGGTTTACCATTGGTAACCAATTGGAACTTAGTTTGGCTAAAAAACAAGAAGCTTTCACCAACCGCCGCGGCATATTTGGACTTTATCACTTCCGAAAAAGATCGGATAATTGAAGACCATTTTAAGTGGCACCAGAGCTACTAAGATTTCAGTTTGTCTATGAGTTTTCTTAAATGAAGGTAGACAAAGGCATTTGTTTTTACATAGTAAAATGCGATAAAGCACACCGTTGTTAAAAATACTAGGGCGCCAATAATGGCTTGGCTTGGTTGCAACGTCTTTCCTATGATTTGATAGAGGCCAAAACCCGTAAAACTGCCGTAAATGATAATAAAATGAATCACATAGATTGAAAGTGTTTTTTGTCCAATCTTAAGAATCAGTGGCTGTTTTACAAGCGATTCAAACGCGTAAAAGAGGGCAAACAAAATAAGGACGTTACCAAGTCGAGTATACAGATAATTGAAATGTGCAACCTCATAGAAAAGCAACATTCCGGTTTGTTTGTAAAGCCACATAAAGGCATGGGAAGAAAACTGAATTAACAATAGTCCAACCAAGGTAAAGGCCGTCACTGTAATAGACTTGAAGCGATGTCGTTCTAAATAACGATAAAAAATCGTAGCTACAAAGGCACCGAAACAAACATAGCCAAACCATGGTATTATGGTAAAGATAGAACCATTGGCCTTACTGAGGTAGTTTGAAAAAAACAGTGGAATATGTTCAAGTTTCAAGGTTCTGTATAGCGGCTCAGTTGTAAAGATTATAAGGCCTAACAATAACATTATTATAGAAAAAACAAGTGTTTTTCTAAACGTTAGGGCATAAATTAAAATTACAAGAATAAGTGATAGACCTATACATTGAAGCACATCAACCACCATGAAATAAGTTCTAAATTCTCCTAGAAACCATTCAAAAATAGGAATCCTTAAGGCGTAGCCAATGCCTATTAGCATTAATCCTCTAACAAAACCTTTGCGTATTCTAAGAACGGTTTGTCCTTTATGTTTTGCCTTAATCAATAGATACGAAAAAATAAGTCCTGAAATGGTGAAAAATGTAGGTGCTGTAATCCCTCTGAAGTATTCCCAAATGGAATAAAAAACTTTATTAGAATCCCTATAAGCTGGGTCCAACAAGGAGTCTATAAAATGACCTTGAAGCATCATCAAGATTGCAAATGCCCTAACCGCATCAATAAAATATAGCCTTTGTGATTTCAATAGCTAGTTAGTTGAGGCGTAAAGGTACTATTTGTATGTAAATGAATAAGTATACTTTCTTTAATTAGATAACCTCATTGACCAAGGGCTCTCCGCTCATAAAGGCTTGGATATTTTGCAAGGTAGTGGTGGTAATTTCGATCATGGCCTCTTTGGTGAAGAAGGCTTGGTGGGAGGTGATTAAAACATTGGGAAAACTCATTAGTCTTAATATCAACTCATCTTGAATAATGTGCTCCGAGAGATCTTCAAAAAACAGATTTTCCTCTTGCTCGTAAACATCAATACCCAAATAGCCTATCTTTTTATTAATTAAGCTCTCAATCACATCAGCCGTATTAATCAATGCGCCTCTACTGGTATTAATAATCATGACACCTTTTTTCATTAATTCCAAGGAGTCTTTGTTGATTATGTGCTTCGTATGCTCATTAAGCGGGCAATGTAAGGAGATTATGTCCGACTGTTTAAAAAGGTCATCTAAACTCGTATAGCTAACACCTGATTTTTTGAGACTTTCATTTTCCTTGACATCAAAAGCTATAACATTACAGCCAAAACTTTTAATAATGTTGCAAAATGTAGCACCGATTTGTCCAGTACCAATAACACCAACGGTTTTATTGTGTAAGTTGAAACCAATTAAATTTTTCAGAGAAAAATTTCCTTCCCTAACTCTATTATAGGCCTTGTGAGTCTTCCTGTTTAAGGTAAGTATAAGAGCCATGGCATGCTCCGCCACAGCTTCTGGAGAGTAAGCAGGTACTCTTACAATTTTAATGGAATGTGACTTAGCGGCTTCAACATCAACATTATTGAAGCCAGCACATCTCAGGGCAATTAATTTTATGCCATGCTTTGCCAATATTTTAATGGTGGTATCATCTACAATATCATTTACAAAAACACATACGATGTCATAACCTTTGGTAAGGTTGGCGGTATCACTATTGAGGGTCGTTTCGTAAAAGGAAAAGCTGAAGCCATAATCCTTGTTATAGGTTTCAAAGTAATCCTTATCGTACGTTTTTGTGCTGAATACTGCAATTTTCATTATTTGATGTTTTCAATTATGGACCCATTAATTGAGGATTTCATAAGATAAACAAATGATATAGTACTAGCCTCATAAAAGACCGTTAAATTAAATTAAGGTCTACGGCTAGGCTTTTTGTACTAAACGATCAATTTTCTATTCATTAGAGTTAATTTAAGTCTAATGAGCAACCTAATTTTAAACGAAAATAAAAATGTCTATGGATAAATTAGTGAATGCAAATTTTGAAAATTTTATAGGGAATTCTGAAGGATTTTCCGAAATGGCTTATCAAATGGTCTCACATACCCTAACCTTAGGTTATGCCGTAATGTTGGCCGGATTGTTATATTTTGTTTTAACCCTTAAAACGGTCTCTCCTAAATATCGGATTTCAAACGTATTGTCTGGAGTGGTCATGGTCTCTGCATTTCTGTTGCTATACGCACAAGCAGGAAATTGGACCAATTCATTTCAATACGATGAGACTATTGGTCGCTATATGTTGCAGTCCGATGGAGATTTGTTCAATAATGGATATAGATACTTAAATTGGTTGATAGATGTACCAATGTTACTCTTTCAAATTCTATTTGTAGTGTCGCTTACAAAATCAAACTTCAAATCGATACGAAATCAATTTTGGTTTTCTGGAGCACTAATGATCATAACTGGTTACATTGGTCAATTTTATGAGGTGTCCAACCTTCCTAAATTTTTCATTTGGGGTGGAATTTCTACAGTGTTTTTTATTCATATTCTGTGGGTTATGAGAAAAGTAATCCAAGAAGGCAAAGAGGGTATACCTCAAGAAGCAAAAAAAGTGATGAACCAAATCTGGTTACTATTTTTAGTATCGTGGTTTTTATATCCTGGAGCGTATTTGATGCCGCACTTATTGGGAATAGAAGGAGGACTCTTTAACGAATCTGGTGTTGTGGGCCGACAAATGACCTACACGGTAGCTGATATTAGTTCAAAAGTAATTTATGGTGTTCTTTTAGGTCGAGTAGCGCAAATTGTGAGTAAGAAGGAAGGTTATTCCTATTAATGGGCCAGTTTCTTCTTGATTTGATGTCATTGCAATGAGTTGTGTTAGTCAGCCTTATTAAGGCGCCAAACTTCAAGAGCTTCATCTCGCATCAATTGTTTCATTTTGAATTCTTGGAATCTATCTTTATTGCTAGAGGAATAAAACATATTGGAATAAATGAATCCAAAGGATTTGGCATCTTCTGCGGAGGCTCCAAAATAAATGGTTTTAAATCCAGCCCAGTAACAAGCACCTAGGCACATCATACAAGGTTCGCAGCTGGTATAGAGGTCACATTTCTTCAAGTTTTTATAGCCAATGGTCTTGCCCGCTTTTTGAATTACCGATAGCTCTGCATGTTGCGTGCAGTCATTGGAAGAGCCTACTGTATTAAAAGCCGTGGCAATAATTTGATTTTGTCTCACTATAACAGCTCCAAAGCCTGAACTTCCGTCAGTGGTCATTCCTTTTTTTGCCAAATTAATAGCCAATTGCATATAATAGGTATTATCTCTAGATTTTTTTGAATGATGTACTTCCATGAAATTTGATTCTTTTTGAATATTATAGCCTATAACTTCTGTAAATTTCTACGCGCCAAAAAATCTTTGGCGTTAAAGTTCTCAAAAAAGTAATTCTATTCATTTCAAGATGAAATCGCTCGTTGATTGTTTGAAATATTACAATAAGCTGTTTTAGGATTGAAAATGCATAAAATGCAAATAGCGGATCAAGCAAGTGCTCAATCCGCTATTTTGACAACTAAAGTGTTATAGTTGAGTCTATTGTTCTAAATCGAAACGATCTAGATTCATAACTTTTGTCCAAGCTGCGACAAAATCATTCACAAACTTTTCTTTGGCGTTATCACTCGCATAAACTTCAGAAAGAGCTCTTAATTCTGAATTCGATCCGAAAATGAGGTCGGCACGAGTAGCTGTCCACTTTACTTTGTCGGTATCGCGTTCAACGATTTCAAACATGTTTTTATCATCAGAAGCTGCGCGCCACTTGTAATCCATGCTTAAGAGATTTCTAAAGAATTCATTAGTAAGCACACCTGGATTATCTGTAAGAACACCCACATAAGACCCATCGTAATTAGCGGCTAACGCTCTCATACCACCAATTAAAACAGTCATTTCCGGTGCACTCAACCTCAATTGTTGAGCTTTGTCTATTAAGAGCTGTTCTGTGGTTAAAGTGTAATCGGTCTTTTGGTAATTTCTAAAGCCATCTGCCATAGGTTCGAGCAGATTAATCCCTTCGATATCAGTTTGCTCTTGTGAGGCATCCATTCTGCCAGGATTAAAAGGTACACTTATTGAAAAACCTGCCTTGCTAGCTGCTTCTTCTATTGCTACGTTGCCACCTAGAACTACCAAGTCTGCAATGGATATTTCTTTATTCCCGTTGTCAAAATCTTTTTTAATGGACTCATAAACCTTCAACACCTTTCTCAATTGTTGTGGATTGTTGGACTCCCAACTCACTTGAGGTTCCAAACGAATTCTTCCACCATTGGCACCACCTCTTCTATCACCGTGTCGATACGTAGAGGCTGCTCCCCAAGCTGTAGTTACTAATTCGTTTGTAGATAAGCCCGAAGCTTTAATTTTTTGCTTCAGTAAGTTAATATCCTGTTCGTTCACCAATTCGTGATCTATGGCTGGAATTGGGTCTTGCCAAATAAAGTCTTCTTCAGGAACTTCTGGACCCAGATAAGTTGATTTAGGACCCATATCTCTATGCGTTAATTTAAACCATGCTTTTGCAAAGGCTCTTTCAAACTCTTCTGGGTTTTCATAAAAACGCTTGGAAATTTTCAGATATTCTGGGTCTTTGATAAGGGATAAATCTGTTACAAGCATCGTTGGCTTAACTTCTTTGTCTTTGTCGAAGGCATGCGGATACATTTTCTTTGGATTAACCGCAACAAATTGATGTGCTCCTCCTGGACTTTTAGTAAGTTCCCATTCGTTTTCAAATAAACTTTTAAAATAGCCATGGCTCCATTGCGTTGGCGTTAGAGTCCAGGTAACTTCTAAGCCAGAGGTAATGGCATCAGGACCTTTACCACTTTCATAACTGCTAAACCAACCTAAACCTTGTTCTTCAATTGACGCGCCTTCTGGAGCGTTGCCTAAATACTTTCCATTAGCAGCACCATGAGTTTTTCCCAAGGTGTGCCCACCTGCGATTAAGGCAACTGTTTCTTCATCATTCATTCCCATACGGCCAAAGGTCTTTCGTATATCATGGGCAGCGAGTACTGGGTCAGGGTTACCATTAGGACCCTCAGGATTTACGTAGATCAATCCCATTTGAGCCGCAGCCAGCGGTTTTTCTAGTTCCCTGTCTTCATCAAAACGCTCATCACCAAGCATTTCATCTTCAGAACCCCAATACACATTGTTTTGTGGTTCCCAAGTATCTTCTCTACCACCAGCAAAACCTATAGTTTCAAATCCCATAGACTCAAAGGATACGTTTCCTGCTAAAATCATAAGGTCGGCCCAAGAAATATTTTGACCGTACTTTTGTTTTACAGGCCAAAGCAACCTTCTAGCTTTGTCTAAGTTGGCATTATCTGGCCAACTATTTTGCGGTGCAAATCGTTGTTTACCCTCACGAGTTCCTCCTCTTCCGTCACCAGTTCTGTAAGTACCTGCGCTATGCCAAGCCATACGAATAAAAAGACCTCCGTAGTTTCCAAAATCTGCAGGCCACCAGTCTTGCGAATCAGTTAAAACGTCTTTAATGTCCTTTTTAAGCGCTTCATAGTCGAGATTTTCAAACGCTTCTTTGTAGTTGAAGTCTTCGCCCAAAGGATTGGACATCTCACTGTTCTGTCTTAAGACACTT
This sequence comes from uncultured Winogradskyella sp., assembly GCA_913055905.1. Classification (GTDB taxonomy): domain Bacteria; phylum Bacteroidota; class Bacteroidia; order Flavobacteriales; family Flavobacteriaceae; genus Winogradskyella. The sequence continues at coordinate 32,695 of CAJXLB010000012.1, read as the reverse complement.
AAATCAAGAGAATTTGGCCACCAATCTCTGTTGGTATTGCCTTCATTTTTAATGACTTCACCAGTTGATTTTAATTTGTCAAATCCAAAGGGACAACTACCGCCTTCTTTAGATGCGGTCTCTGCTTTGTCGTTTCCAATAGGAAAGGTGAATGCAAACGACACTAAAACGGCTAGTACGATTGCCGGAATAATTATTTTTTTTCTCATAAGTTGTTAGTGTTTAAATTGTATAACAAAGATGATAAAATGGGTAAAATGTTTTTAGATTAGAATATCAATAAAATCTATAATTATATTCTGAATAATTATAAATTTCAATAGCGAATTGAATTGAAAAAATGTTCAGACGCGAATTAGTAGCGTTGATACCTAATTAGCAATTATCTTAGAATGAAGATGGTTTGAGTTTGACTACCGATTAAAATTTAGAACAAAAAAATTACTCGGACGCCTCTTCCATGGTGTGATAAACGTTTTGGACGTCATCGTCTTCCTCAATTTTTTCTAAAAGTTTCTCTACATCCTCCATTTGTTCTGGAGTTAGTTTTTTGGTGACTTGCGGAATATGTTCAAACCCAGAGGATAGTATTTCTATATTGTTGTCTTCTAAATATGATTGAATGTTACCAAAACTTTCAAAAGGTGCATAGATCATCACGCAATTAATGTCATTTCCATCTTCGTCTTGATCAGTATCTTCAAAAACTTCCTCTACACCAAAATCTATGAGCTCTAACTCCAGCTCTTCTAAGTCTAAATCGTCGCCCTTGATCTTAAAATTACAGGTATGGTCAAACATAAAAGCCACGGATCCCGAAACGCCCAAACTGCCATCACATTTATTAAAATAGCTTCTTATGTTGGCCACGGTGCGCGTATTATTATCCGTTGCTGTTTCCACTAAAATTGCGATACCGTGAGGTGCGTAGCCTTCAAAAACCACTTCTTTATAATCTCCTAAGGATTTGTCGCTAGCTCTTTTTATGGCTCGCTCAATATTATCCTTGGGCATATTAACGGACTTGGCATTTTGTATAACAGCGCGTAGTTTGGCGTTGGTATCAGGGTCTGGACCACCTTCCTTAACGGCCATTACTATGTCTTTACCTATTCTGGTGAAGGCTTTGCTCATAGCAGCCCATCGTTTCATTTTTCTTGCTTTTCTAAATTCAAAAGCTCTTCCCATAATGTTTACATTGTTTTTTATTGGAGCATGACCTAAAGATGGGTGCTCAAAAGAAAATCTCTAAAAAAATCTCTTCCTTTTTATAATGGTTAAGTTATTCTTCAACTTCAACTATAGTTTCAATAGCTTTAGCTAAATCAAAATCTTTTTGGGTGACTCCACCAGCATCGTGAGTAGATAAAGAAATACGCAAAACATTATATACATTGCTCCAGTTTGGGTGGTGATTCAATGCTTCGCATTCAAAAGCAATACGACTCATAGCACTAAAGCAATCTTTAAAGTTTTCAAATTCAAACTCAGTATGAATGGCGTTTTCAGAATATTCCCAATCTGGAAAATCGGCGAGTTTCTTTTCAATCGTGGCAGTGTCTAATTTCATAATCGTTCTTCTTAATTTTCCCTCGAATGTAGCAAAATTACAACCAAATCACAAGCCTAATTTTTAAGTTCTTCCAAAACAGTCTGGCTGGTAATTTGAAGGTGTTTTGGCAACTTGTTAAATTTAGGTAAAACGGCCAAATAGCGGTCTTCATTAGTAGTATAGACCATTTTTAATGGTACGTGTTGTGGCGTTATTCCGGTTACAATTTCTTTTATAAAATCATCATGGTGAACTAAATCTGTACTCCCCAAATGGAAAATTCCATTTTTATTTCTATTAATGATGTAATGTACCTGTTGTGTTACTTTTTTGTCTAAAGTAACATTCATAATGAGGTTAGGGAAGACCTCAACAGGCTCTTTTTCTGAAATATTTTGTTTAATCTCCTGAATCCTTGGGCAATTATTTCCGAATACCATAGGCAAGCGTAAAATAGCCACTTGCTTTTTTGGCAAGCGCAGAAGCATATTCTCTATTTTAATCTTAAAATGCCCATATACACTATGGCTCAGGGTTTTATCCAATTCATAGCTAGGAAATTTACTGTAGGCGTCGAAGGCATTCGCAGAAGACAAGAAGACAACCTTGGTACCGTGTTCTATAGCATATTCCGCTAGGTGTTGATGGGCTATAGTTTGTGCATTAAAATCGCCACGAAGAGCGGAAATGACTATATCTGGCTTGCAGGCTTGCAGAATTTCGTAAATATCATCTTCTTCCATAAGGTATTGAAAGAATTGATGATTTCGCTCATAGTCTGTTTTTGGAGTCCTGTAAGTGCCAAATGTTTTGTAATAAGGGCCCAATTCCCTGTAAAGTGCTTGTCCCAAGTAGCCGCTTACTCCCAGAATAAGTATTTTGTATTTGCTGTTATTCTTCTTCATTTATCCTTCAACACGTATGCTTTATAATCTATTATTTGCCTTTATAAAAAGGTAATTTAACAACGGTGGCGGGAATGTTCTTTTTTCTAACTTGAATAAAGATTTTACTTCCAAACGAACCGAACTCTGGAGAGACGTAGCCCAGACCAATCCCTTTTTTTAAGGAAGGCGACATGGTTCCTGAGGTTACCTTGCCTATAGCTTTGCCATTTGAATCAACTATATCATATCCACGTCGAGGGATACCTTTTTCATCAAGCTCAAAGGCAACAAGTTTTCTCTTTAGGATGCTCTTTTTCTGTTCGGATAAATTTTCTGAATTGGTAAAGTCCTTGGTAAATTTTACAATCCAACCTAAACCAGCTTCAAAAGGAGAGGTTGTGTCATCTATATCATTACCATATAAGCTATATCCCATTTCTAATCTCAACGTATCTCGCGCTGCCAGTCCAATGGGCTTAATGCCGTAAGGTTTCCCAGCTTCCATGACCTTATCCCAGATTTGTTTTACTTCAGAATTCTTACAGTAGATTTCAAAACCACCACTGCCAGTATACCCTGTTGCGGAGATAATTACATGGTCTATACCTGCAAAATCACCAACTATGAAATTGTAGAAACCAATTTGAAACAAATCGTGAGATGACAGCGTCTGCATAGCTTCAACGGCTTTAGGACCCTGTATAGCAAGTAAAGCATAGTCATCACTAATGTTTCGCATTTGCGCTCCAACCGTATTTTTGGCCGTGATAAAATCCCAGTCTTTTTCAATATTAGCTGCATTTACAACAAAAAGATAGGTATCCTCTTTTACGCGATAAACAATTAAATCGTCAACAATTCCTCCGTTGTCATTAGGTATGCAACTATATTGTGCTTTACCTACAGTTAGTTTTGAGGCGTCGTTACTTGTAACTTTTTGAACGAGTTCCAAGGCATGAGGGCCCTCAATCAAAAATTCTCCCATATGAGAGACATCAAATACACCGACTCCATTGCGCACCGTTTCGTGTTCGATGTTCACACCTTCGTACTGAACTGGCATATTATAGCCCGCAAAGGGTACCATTTTAGCGCCTAGTGCAATGTGAGTTTCTGTTAACGGTGTCGTTTTCATAAGTGAGTTCTTTAAATTATAGGCCAAAATTAAGCAAATTTTATGGCTTTAATCGCTTACATTTTTAGAGAAAAAAAAGAAAAAACCACCTCTTTACAAGGTGGTTTTAATTGTATGTTTTATCAAATTAGAACTGATATCTAATACCCAATGCAATGTCGAAATCTAAGTCGTCATTAATATCTCCGAAACCAATTTCTGGTCTAAAATCTAGTGAAAGTAATAGTGGGATGTCAAAACTATATTCGATACCTACATTACCGGCAACGAAAAAGAAGGTTTCATCATCAATTGCAGGTGTATCAAAATCGTAAGACCCTAAACCACCACCAGCGCCAGCGTACCAATTAAAATCTCCGTCCAGTACCCAGACCCATTGATAAAGTCCTGTAAGTTTAAATCCATCAAAATCATTTCCGCTACGCCAGCCTAAATCCACTTCTAATCGATTGTTGTCGCCTAGTGCCCTTTGGTAGGATATTTCTGCACCGAAACCATCGCTATCTCCTAATCTTAATCCTATAGCATTGTCTGCGATATCCTGAGCCGTGAGTGAAAAAGATGCTAAAACGATCGTAAATAATGTTAAAACTAATTTGTTCATTGTGTATTGTTTTAAAGTCAATTATTGATATTCAAAAATAACGATAAAACCATATTTTTATTGGAATTCTTCATAGTTTTATAAACATATTTTTCAAAATTACATGACCATTAACGAAAGCCTTCAAACTTTAGGGAAACAGCTTAAAGGAGATTTACATTATGACAATCTTATGCGGAGGCTTTACGCAACGGACGCTTCCGTTTACAGAAAACTACCTATAGCCGTTGCAATCCCCAAAAACACCAATGATTTGAAGTTGCTTGTTGGCTTTGCCAAGGCTAATCAATTATCTATTATACCAAGAGCGGCTGGAACATCTTTAGCGGGTCAATGCGTGGGTGAAGGTATAGTTGTAGATGTGTCTAAACACTTCACCAAAATAGTTGCTATAGATAAAGAGCGAAGGACCGTTACAGTGCAACCTGGAGTGGTGAGAGATGAACTAAATGCCGCTTTAGAACCTTACGGGCTATTTTTTGGGCCTAATACCTCGACTTCAAACCGTTGCATGATAGGAGGTATGGTTGGAAACAATTCTTCTGGTACCACCTCTATTAAATATGGCGTAACCCGAGATAAGGTAATTCGTCTTAAAACCATTTTAAGTGATGGCTCAGACGCTGTTTTTGAACCTGTTGATAAAATTCAATTTGAAGAAAAAGCGAGCCAGGCCAATTTAGAAGGAGCCATTTACAAAAAGGTCCATGAACTTCTATCCCCAAAAGAAATTCAGAATAGGATTAAAAGCGATTTCCCAAAGGCCACAATCCATAGACGAAATACAGGTTATGCTATTGACGAATTGATAAAATCAAATCTATTTACATCAAACAGCTCTGATAATGATTTTAATATGTGCCAACTCTTGGCAGGTAGTGAGGGCACCTTGGCATTAACCACTGAAATTACCTTGGCATTAGATATCTTGCCGCCTCCGGAAAGAGCTATGGTAGCCTTACATTTTAAGAGTATAGAACGTTGTTTAAAGGCTGTGGTTGGTGCAATGCAGCATAATTTGTATACCTGCGAGATGATGGATGATACCATTCTTAACCTCACAAAATATAATAAGACCCAGCAGGAGAATAGAAAATTTATAGTAGAAAATCCTGTTGCGATTTTAATGTGCGAATTACGGTCTGATAATGACGAAGACCTGAACAAACAAATAGAGCGTTTTATTCAAACGTTCTCAGAGGAAAAACAAAGTTACGCCCAGCCAATATTGCGTGGCGACGATATCAATAAAGCCTTGGAATTAAGGAAAGCGGGTCTAGGTCTTTTGGGCAATATGATTGGAGATAAAAAGGCCGTGGCTTGTATTGAGGATACAGCCGTAGCCTTAGAGGATTTAGAACCGTTTATCACCGATTTCACAAAGTTAATGAAAAGTTATGGTCAAAAAGCAGTCTATTATGCTCACGCAGGAGCTGGCGAATTGCACTTAAGGCCAATCCTAGACTTAAAGCAAAAGAACGATGTGGTCTTATTCAGGAAAATAACAACTGATGTAGCCCATTTGGTTAAGACCTATAACGGTTCTATGTCTGGCGAGCATGGAGATGGGATAGTTCGTGCTGAATTTATTCCAACAATTATAGGTGAAGAGAATTACACCCTTTTGAGTAAGATTAAAGCTGCATTTGACCCTGATAATATTTTCAATCCAGGAAAAATTGTAGATGCGTGTAAAATGGATGAAAGTCTTCGCTATGAGGCTGACCGTCATGAACCCAAGCTAGAAACGCTTTTGGATTTTTCTAAATCACAAGGTATACTGAGAGAGGCAGAGAAGTGTAATGGTTCTGGTGATTGTAGAAAATTGCCGCAATTTGGAGGCACCATGTGCCCTAGTTATCGTGCAACCAGAAACGAGAAAGATACAACACGAGCTAGAGCAAATGCACTCCGCGAATTTTTAACCCATTCAGAAAAACGAAATCCGTTTGATCATGAAGAATTGAAGGAAGTTTTTGATTTATGCTTAAGTTGTAAAGCCTGCGCCAGTGAATGTCCTAGCAGTGTTGATGTTGCCGCTCTCAAAGCTGAGTTTCAATACCAGTACCAAAAATCTAATGGTGTTTCCTTCAGGACAAAACTATTTGGTTATACCAATAGAATCAATAAGCTATTGAGTCACTTTCCTAAGTTAACCAATGTACTTTTTACCAATAGATATGCTTCAAATATCATAAAGCGAATCAATGGAGTAGCTCTAGAACGAAGCTTACCTAAAATATCAACTAAAAGTTTATATAAAGAGTTTCAAAAAATTGAAAAAGAAATAAATAGAGAAAATTTTATAAAAGAGGTTTATCTCTTCAATGATGAGTTCACTAATTTTTTAGATACTGCTATTGGCTTGGATGCCATACATCTTTTAACGCACTTAAATTACAAGGTAAACATCATTAGCCATGAGGAATCTGGTAGAGCCATGATTTCCAAAGGTCTGTTGGATAAGGCCAAAGAGGTTTGCAATGCTAATGTTTCAATCTTTAAATCTATTGTAACGGAACAAAAACCCTTATTGGGCATTGAACCATCTGCTATTTTAACATTCAAGGATGAGTATTTAAAACTTGCAGACGACAAGGAAGCGGCCAAATCGATTGCATCAAATACCTTTTTAATTGAGGAATTTATATGTCGTGAAATGGAACAAGGGTACATTCACAAAGGCCAATTTACCAAGGCTGCACTTACCATAAAATTTCATGGCCATTGCTATCAAAAAGCACTATCCAATCAAAAATACAGTTTTGATATGCTCAATCTTCCTGAGAACTACAAAGTGACCATTATACCAAGTGGCTGCTGTGGTATGGCGGGAAGTTTTGGTTACGAAAAGGAACATTACAAGGTCAGTATGACTATAGGAGAGCAGACCTTGTTTCCAGCGGTACGAAAAGCAGAAACAAGTACTGTTATTTCTGCAAACGGAACGAGTTGCAGACATCAAATTATGGATGGAACAGGTAAGGTAGCCCTACATCCTGTTACAATTTTGCGCCAGGCCCTGAAGTAACTATTTAGATGTTTTCTTCTTTGGCGATTCTACGATGGTTATGGCTGCGATTAAATCCTTGACATCCATGTCCTTTAGCTCCTCGTCTGCAAAGAAAGGTGTGAGCTTATCCTTATTGTAGTTGTAAACTTTCCAGCGCTTAAACTGATACTCTAAAGCGGTAAAATTTTCCACCCAATCGCCAGAATTTAAATAGGTGGTTTTGCCGTTTTTATTTTCCATAACGAGCATCTTGGGTTGGTGTATGTGTCCGCACACTACAAAATCGTATCCATTTTCAATGGCTAAATCGGCAGCTACCTTTTCAAAGTTCTGAATATACTTTACCGCACCTTTAACACTGTTCTTAATTCGCTTGGACAGGGAATACCTTTCCCTTCCAAATTTTTCTAAAACCCAGTTTACAGTTTGGTTGAGAAGAATTAATATATCATAGCCCCAACCTCCGAGCTTAGCTAGCCACTTGGCATTTTGTATTGAAATATCGAAAACATCACCATGAAAGAACCATGCTTTTCTGCCATCTAAATCCAATACGAGTTTGTTAACAATAGAAATGTTTCCTACTGACGTATCAGCAAATTTCCTCAACATTTCGTCGTGGTTGCCAGTAATATAAATGACCTCGGTACCATCGGCAGCAAAGTCCATTATTTTTTTAATCACACTTAAATGTGATTTGGGGAAGTACCGTTTTTTAAATTGCCAAATGTCAACGATATCGCCGTTTAGAATCAATTTTTTAGGCTGAATGCTGTTAAGATAGGTGAGTAGTTGCTTCGCATGGCACCCAAAAGTACCAAGGTGCACATCTGAAATTACAGCGATTTCAACTTTTCGTTTAAGATTCACGGGCAAATTTTATAAAGTACAAATAACCAAATCAGCAGTTAACTGAATGTCACCTTAGAATTAATTATGTATGAGATAATTGTTACCATAGTGTTATGAGTAGAGTAGGTCTTAAGGTTCAGCTGTATGCTGTTTTCATTCCAATAAAACATGGTATTGCATTTTTGATTCTGTGATAATACATTTACTTTAGCACAAAAAAATAGCCGATGGCAGGAAATTCCTTTGGTAAATTATTTAAGCTAACAACATTTGGAGAATCTCATGGCAAGGGGATAGGAGGCATAATAGATGGTTGTCCTGCAGGCTTGAAATTAGACTTTGAGGCTATAAACAAGGATATGAGTCGCCGCAAGCCAGGGCAGTCAAAAATTGTTACACAGCGCAAAGAGCCCGATACTGTCGACTTTTATTCTGGCATATTTGAAGGTGTTACTACAGGAACACCAATAGGTTTCTACATACAGAATACCAATCAAAAATCAAAGGATTATTCGCATATCAAGGATGTGTACAGACCTAGCCATGCAGACTACACTTACGATAAAAAATATGGCATAAGAGATTACAGAGGAGGAGGCCGTAGTTCTGCACGTGAGACCGCTTGTAGAGTCGTCGCTGGCGCCATAGCTAAACAATTGATTAAAGACATAAAGATAAATGCGTTTACCTCTGCCGTTGGAACTATTAAAACTGACAAGGATTATCACGAATTGGATTTTAGTCTAATAGAATCAACACCAGTGCGCTGTCCAGATTTAGAAGTGGCAGATGCAATGATAAAGCACATTGGCGAGATAAGAAAACAAGGCGATACGGTTGGAGGCGTTGTTACCTGCGTGATTCAAAATGTACCTGCAGGTCTAGGGGAACCAGTTTTTGACAAGCTCCATGCCGAACTCGGTAAGGCCATGTTATCCATTAATGCGGTTAAAGGTTTTGAATATGGTAGTGGTTTTAAAGGGTCGCAAATGCGCGGAAGCGAGCACAATGATAAATTCAATACTGATGGTAGTACCCAAACCAACCTTTCGGGTGGTGTTCAAGGTGGAATTTCAAACGGTATGGACATCTATTTTAATGTAGCTTTTAAACCTGTTGCTACAACCCTTCAAAAACAAGATACCATAAACGCTTCTGGAGACATTGTGGAGATGCAAGGCAAAGGGAGGCACGACCCTTGTGTGGTACCGCGAGCTGTACCAATTGTTGAAGCGATGGCTGCGCTTGTTTTAGCCGATTACAGCTTGCTGAGGCGACAAGAAACTAAAGATTGGTAAGCGTATCATTTTAAGGGTAACCCAAACAAACTAAGTATTTTATGAAGAAAATCCCGTTACACTGGAAAATAATTATTGGCATGCTATTGGGCATCATTTTTGGCTTTATCATGAATGCAGTGAGTGGTCAGAAATTTGTAGCCGATTGGATAGCACCATTTGGAACCATTTTTATCAATCTCCTGAAACTAATAGCCGTTCCTCTGATTTTGGCATCACTTATTAAAGGCATATCTGATTTAAAGGATATTTCGAAAATAAGGGATATGGGCCTTAGAACCATTTCTATTTATATAGGTACCACCATGGTGGCTATCGTCATTGGGTTGTCAATCGTTAATTTGGTGAAACCAGGAACTGGCATGCCAGCGGATACCATTGAAAACATCAAACTAAAATATGAAAATGATGCAGGTGTAGTTGACAAGATAAATATGGCTACTGCTACTAAAGGTGCTGGACCATTGCAGCCGTTGGTAGATATTTTCCCTAGTAATATTATCCAATCCATGGGAGACACCAAGATGCTGCAGGTAATCTTTTTTGCTCTTTTTGTTGGCATATGCTTATTGCTCATCCCAGAGGAAAAGGCCAAACCAATGGTAGATATTTTCGACTCTCTTAATGAAGTAGTCATGAAAATGGTCGATGTCATTATGCTTTTTGCACCTTATGCTGTTTTTGCTTTAATGGCGAATGTTATTATAGCTTTTGATGATACCGAAATATTGCTAAAATTACTTCAGTACGCCCTTTGCGTAGTTGCAGGATTAGCGCTTATGATTGGTTTTTATTTGCTTCTTGTTAGAATCTATGCCAAAAAATCCCCATTATGGTTCTTGAATAGGATTAGTCCTGCCCAATTGTTGGCGTTCTCAACGAGTAGTAGTGCGGCAACCTTACCGGTTACTATGGAACGTGTTGAAGAGCATATTGGCGTAGATAAGGAAGTGTCTGGATTTGTTTTACCTGTTGGTGCTACGGTAAATATGGACGGTACTAGTCTTTACCAAGGAATTGCCGCTGTTTTTATTATGCAGGTTATTTGGCCAGAAGGTTTAGGATTTACGAATCAACTTGTCATTGTACTCACAGCGCTTTTAGCATCTATAGGAAGTGCTGCAGTACCTAGCGCAGGCATGGTAATGCTGGTTATTGTGTTGGAGTCCATTAATTTTCCTTCGGAATTATTGCCTATTGGCCTAGCACTGATTTTTGCTGTAGATAGACCTTTGGATATGTGTAGGACTGTCGTTAATGTTACTGGAGATGCCACGGTATCAATGCTTGTAGCTAAATCTTTAGACAAGCTTCACGAACCGCATCCTAAGGAATGGGATGATAATTACCATGCTGTAAAATAATTTATAATCGGTTAAAAATTAGTTACCTTTAACTTTATTAATAACCAATCAAATCGTTAGCATTATGAATATTTGCTTCATTATGTATCCATGGGAAAACATCGACCCAGAAAATGATACAAGTCTTGCTTTGATTAAGGAATGTGTTAAGCGTGGGCATGGTGTTGCAATGTGTACTCCTGCGAACTTAACCATAAGAAATAGTGTAACCAACGCCTTCTGTAATGTTATCGGCAGGATGGATAAGGTCCCAACAACCTTAAAATCATTTTATAAAAAAGCAGAGTTAAGGGAAGAGATGTTACCTCTGGCAGGTTTCGATGCTATATTTTTTCGGGCAAACCCTCCATTAGATCCTTTGATGCTTAATTTCCTTGATTCTGTAAAGGATGATGTTTTTATTGTCAATTCACTGCAAGGAATGCGCGAAGCCAATAATAAGCTTTATACTGCTGCTTTTGGAGATGCCCACAGCAATATTATACCAAACACGCATGTTTCAAAGAATAAAAAATACCTTATCAGACAGATTAGGGAATCTAAATCGGATAAGATGATTCTAAAGCCCCTTAATGGTTTTGGCGGTTCTGGTGTTATACTTATTGAAAAGTCTGCGATGAGTAATATAACGTCACTATTGGATTTTTACATTACAAACTCTGATGGATCTTCCAATTACGTCATTCTTCAAGATTATATTGAAGGAGCAGACAAAGGTGATGTAAGGATTTTAATGCTGAATGGTGAACCCGTAGGAGCTATGAAACGTGTACCGGGATCAGATGACCACAGGTCTAACGTTTCAGCTGGAGGTTCTGTGCAAAAGCATTCTTTAACAAAAGCAGAAAAAGCTCTTTGTAAGCAAATAGGCCCGAAACTGGTTAAGGACGGTCTTTATTTTGTTGGGATCGATGTTATAGGCGGTAAGCTTGTAGAAGTTAACGTGATGTCGCCTGGCGGAATAACTTATATCAATAAGGTCTATAAAAACAAAACCAAAGTAGAAGAAAAGGTCATAGACTTTTTAGAAAGCAAGGTTATGGATCAACTTCAAGCTTTTGATAGAAGAGCGCGACTTCGAAGAACTGTTGATGAAGCTTAAGGTTTTGGTTCTAAAATGGTTTTAATTTCAAAGTTTCAAATAAATGAATAGGGTCGATTGGACTAGAGACGAACTGGTAGCCTATATTTTGCTATTTGCCGCCAATTCAGATTTTAAAGAAAACAACAGAGAGCGCAATAGTATTCTTTCAAAAGTAGATGTTTACACTTTTCAGGAAATCCATGATGAATTTGATAACGATAATGATTATCAAGGGATTCAAAAGATATTGTCCAGCCTAAAGCAGCATAATTACGATAAAAATGATGTAGACTTGTTACTTTCAGATATCAAGACTTTGTTCTTCTCGGATGGCGATTTCAACATTAACGAACAAATTATGCTTCAATGTCTAAATAGGTTATTTAAAGCTATGTAATGGAAAAACTTTCAGTAGATGCTATTTGCAATAAGATAAGGGCAGAAGAGACCTTTCATGCCGTATCAGATGATTATGCCTTTACCTTAAAAATAGACAATTACGTGCACTACGTTTGTGCTGCGGTGCATGATGGGCATGAGTTTAGAAAATCACTATGGGAGAAATGTTTGCACTCAGAGTACGACCGATGGTATGAAGAAGACCCTGAAACAAAGACGATGATACAATCCCATCCCATTGTTATAGCTGGACGCGACTCGCGTTTCGAATACGATCTAAATAGATTTCCAGAGGAGGCAGTATTTGAAACCGCTTGGGGGAAGCAACTGTGGAGAGAGCCGCTTTCAGTGGAGGAAAAAAACATCAGCTTACAAAAGCATAAGAATTTTTATAAAGTAGTAAATACTTTGATTTCAAAATTGGAGGAGAAATTTGGTGTTTGTATCGTTTACGATATGCATAGCTACAATTGGCAGCGCTGGGAGAGGGAAGTGCCAACGTGGAATCTGGGTACAACAAATGTAGATAATTCCAGATTTGGTGACCTCATAGAAGATTGGAGAAAAGATCTTGAGCGTGTAGAATTACCTTATGGCATTAAGAAAACAGCTAAAATAAACGACACATTTTACGGGAATGGTTATTTCTTAAGGTATATAACCAATACCTTTAGTAATACCTTAGTCTTGGCTACAGAAATTGCCAAAGTTTACTGTGATGAATACCAACAAATTATATATCCTGAAGTTGTTGAAGCCGTAGAAAGTCAATTAAAAATCTTGATTCCTGAGCACGCGAAACATTTTTACAATAGGTTTAAAGCATAATGGCACAGATTAAAACAACACAAGAATTCCAATCACTTTTTGAAATTGATGCCAATATCAACCGCTTGGTTAAGAATATTGAATTGCTCAATTACATTAATCCGCAGAATATTGCCTCGGAGAAAAAGAAATTCTTTGCGGCAAAATACAATTATGAACCTCAATTTAATTATCCAAAAATCAGGTTCAATGGATACAAATTGCATCGGTTGTTTTTTTCTCAGCGACTAGAGCGTATAGAAGATGATGACATTAGACAATTATACGAAGACATTATCTATGAATATTCTGGTTTAATTGAATGTATTGAAACCATTGGCCAGGGACGAAAGTTTTATTTCAATAGTTTAAAAAGTTTTGGTACGCCTACCGAGCGTTCGCTGGAGAACGCAAAATTTATATTAAGGTTCGATGATTCTGAATTCAATGAAGAACTGTTGCCAATGTATAATGCCCAGGAAGCTCGGGACTATTTTGATGAGTTTTCCAAACGTTACGATTTTAAGTATCGAATAAAAATCTCTAACAACTTGTCGGCAGCGGCTATGGTTCTCAATAATACCCAAACATTAGTCTTGCGCAAGAGCCATAAGTTTAGTTTAAATCAGCTTAAAGTGTTAACCAATCATGAGATAGGTGTTCATATGGTAACTACCTTTAATGGCCTTAATCAACCACTTAAGGTGTTTTCTAACGGTTTCCCAAACAATGTTGAAACGCAAGAAGGGCTGGCTGTTTATTCAGAATTTATGAGTGGCTGCTTAACTATAGAGCGCTTAAAGGAATTGGCATTTAGGGTCATTGCAGTGGATAGTTTACATAAAGGTTATACATTTTCAGACACTTTTCATTTGCTTCATAATCAGCATAAATTAAATAGGGACAAGGCCTTTTCCATCACATTAAGGGTTCACAGAGGTGGAGGCTTCACCAAGGATCATTTGTATTTAAAGGGAATTAGAAATATTTATAAATATGCTAATTCTGAAGAGGACTTAGGACTGCTTCTAACAGGTAAGGTGAGCCAAGAATATGTATCCACAATTAAAAAGCTCCAAGGCCTTGGATTGGCTTTACCACCAAAGTACTACACTGATGCCTACATCCATAACGACAATACCGATTCTAATTTAGATTTTATCCTAAAAAGCTTAAAATAAATCTTGCTTTTACAACTGTAGAATCTATCTGCTTTGGCAGTTCGTAGATGTTTTTTACAGTCATTTCAACTTAGACTTTTTAAAATGCTTTACATCGATTTTATAACAAAATCTATAGTAGACTGATTATTTTTAATGACATAAATGTGCTTTTAATCAATATTAAAACCCCTCATTTAATACAATTGATTTTAAGTTTTGTGACATTAAATTAGTTTAAGTAAGTTGTTAATGAAAAAGCCTTTTAGTTTTATGCTGAAAGGCTTTTTTTATGCAATGAATTTTGCTTGTAGCTCAGGAGTCGGAATCATGCAGGCCTCTCTTTTTCCGTACCATTTGTAACGGTTTTTGGCAACATAGTCATAAACCCAATTTCTAATAAAGTTCGGAACTATTAAAAAAATAACCAGTAGGTTAATAGGGAAACCTAGCTTTTTTGCTATATACAAAGCCGCAGAAGATTTTATCCTAAGGCGTTTATGCTTTGGGTCATAGAGTAAAATAGAGTCTACCTGATTACTATCAATGTTAAAGGATTTCATTATTTCTTCTCCTATATCGCTTTGCAGTGGTGCAAATAAAAACGTATTGTTTTTATCGCGTTTAATAACAAAAAGCACACTGCTGTTGCACAAATTGCAAACACCATCGAAAAGGATAAGCTGTTTATTTTCAGGTATAGATTCTATCACGTTACAAAGTTAGCTTTAATGGCTATAAAGTGTTTAAAAATTCAGTTAAATCCTCACCTTTATCCATTACGAGCAAAATAGCAAATGTTATTCCCAAAAGCGCTATAGAGTTGATGGCGACATCTTCTCTATTTTATTTTTTTTCAACAAGTTCAAGAAGGTCTAGGCTAACATTTGTGGTGAACATGCCATAATTGACTATCGCCTTGCCTTTTTCGATGTTCTCAATGTTTCCAACAGCCTTGCCGTCATGCATGCGCACGCGGTCGCCTATTTTTAAGACTGGCTTTGGTGGCGCTGGCTTATTCTTTTCCTTTTCCTTTTGGGCTTTTTTCTGTTTCCTGATTACGTCCACCTTTTTTTTGGCTTCTTGCTTTATTTGCTCCTCTTTTGCCTTTTGAGCACGTTTTTGTTTGGCAGACATTTTTTTTCGCTTGGCATTTTCGATTTGGACCAATTTAAAAAGCTCATTTATTAAGTCGCGTTTGCGCTTATTTTCAAAATACTTTTCGGATAAATCCTTGACCTTTTGTCCGAGGTAGATAAGACGTTGATTGCTGTCGTACAGTTCTTGGAAACTTTCCAGTTTTTTCTGAATTCGGGCATTGGTCTCTTCCAATCGGTCTGCTTCGGATTGTTTTTTAATTTCATTGGCCCTTAATGATCGTTCAGTGCGCTCTAATTTGCTTCGTTCTTTTTGTAATTTGGCTATAGTAGCATCAAAACGTACTTTTCCACGCTCAATTTTTTTCTTTGCCTTGTTTATTAAGCTATAGGGAATGCCATTTTTTTGAGCTACTTCAAACGTAAATGAACTTCCTGCTTGTCCAACAACGAGCTTAAACATAGGCATAAGGCTCTTTTCATTAAAGAGCATATTTGCATTTTGCATATGTGGTAATTCGTTGGCCAGTAGTTTTAGATTGGAGTAGTGGGTTGTAATGATTCCAAACGCTTTTCGGTCGTAAAAAACTTCTAAAAAGGCTTCGGCTAGAGCGCCTCCCATTTCAGGGTCGCTCCCAGTACCAAATTCATCTATGAGAAACAAGGTACTATCATTAACTTTTTTAAGAAAATAATTCATTTGCTTTAGGCGGTAGCTGTAGGTACTCAAATGATTTTCTATAGATTGGTTATCGCCTATATCGCTCAAAACCCTATCAAAAAGACAAACTTTACTGCGCTCATGCACTGGTATGAGAAGCCCACTTTGAAGCATAACCTGAAGCAGTCCGACCGTTTTAAGCGTAATACTCTTTCCGCCAGCGTTAGGTCCAGAAATAACAATGATGCGCTTAGAGTTGTCTAGAGTGATGGTCTGTGGAAATGTTTTTTCGTTTTTGACCTTGTTTGTAAGGTATAATAAAGGATGAAAGGCATCTTTTAGAAATAAGGTCTTATCATCAGTTATCTCGGGCAAGATGGCGTTCATGCTCCTTGCGTATTTTGCCTTAGCACCTATAACATCTAACTTGGTAAGGAAATTCTGGTAATCTTCTAGTAGCGGCAGAAATAGTCTTAAATAGTCAGTTAATTCCTTAAGAATTTTTATCACCTCTTCCTTTTCGTCGTACTCTAAATTATTTAACTCCCTGGAGTATTGAAGTGTGGTTTCTGGTTCAATATAGATAATACTGCCCGTTTTACTTCCGCCCATAATGGCACCTTTCACCTTACGACGGTACATGGCTTTTACGGCTAGCACACGCTTATTTTCAACTACAGATTCACGGATGTCGTCTAAATAATCAAGATTGTGGTAAGTAGTAAGCGCTTTGGAGAAGCTACTGTTTATTTTACTTTTTACTTTATTAATAGACTGTCTCAGTTCATAAAGTTGAGGCGATGCATCATCCTTGATTTCTCCAAATCTATCAATAACAGTATCAATTTGAGAGATTATGGTGGTGTTAAATTCTATGGCTTTCGCATAAGAATATAATTGCGGATAGTAATCCTTAAACTTATCTAGAAATTTTAAAACTGTGTTGACGGTTATTGAAATGCTAGCAATCCTTTGTAAACTCTTAACCTCTAGAAATGTATTTTCAATCTTTAAAAGTTTGATTTCCTTAGAAATGGAATCAAAACCATGGTTAGGGATTCTGTTGTCATTATCAAAGGATGATAAATATTCGTTTACGTAAATAAGCTCTTTTTTAAGCAGCTCTTCATCTGCTATAGGTAAAATACCCAGAACACTATTGTGGCCAAGTTCCGTTAAGGTGTAGTCGCTAATTTGTTCTAATACCGAAAAAAATTCGAGGTCCTGTAATGTTTTTTTATGAATCTTTATCATTCTCTTGGCTTAAAGCACATGCAAATTTAGCCTAAATGGGAAGATAAGCCTATTTCTTAAGATTACTTTTGGAATCTTTATTTTTGAAGAAAATACCTTGACATGGACGTTAAAATAGATTCTAGTTGGAAGCCTTATTTACAGCAGGAGTTTGATAAACCCTATTTTAAGCAGCTTGTAGAATTTGTAAAGTTCGAGTATAGCCATTATAAGTGTTTTCCCAAAGGGAATGAGATTTTCAATGCCTTTAACCATAGCACCTTTAGCAACACCAGAGTTGTAATTATTGGTCAAGATCCCTATCATGGTGTTGGCCAAGCCCATGGCTTATGCTTTTCTGTGAATGAGGGCATACCACATCCTCCTTCATTGATTAATATCTTTAAAGAGCTACAGGAGGACTTAAATTTGCCATACCCTAAAAGCGGTAGTCTAATGCCGTGGGCCGATCAAGGTGTCCTCCTTTTAAATGCTACGCTTACAGTGAGGGCACACCAAGCTGGAAGCCATCAAGGCAAAGGCTGGGAGCAGTTTACAGATGCGGTCATTGAAATTTTAAATACCGAAAAAGAGGGTGTTGTTTTCTTACTTTGGGGAGGTTATGCCAAGAAAAAAGCTAAACTTATAGATGCAAACAAGCACCATATTTTAAAATCAGGTCATCCATCGCCATTGAGTGCCAATAGAGGTCATTGGTTTGGTAATAAGCACTTTAGCAAAACTAACTTCCTGTTGCAGCAAGCTGGCGAGAAGGCAATTGATTGGCAATTACCTTAGGATTGTTCCCTTTAATAATTTTAGGTTTACGAACGGGTTTTTCTCGTGTTATCTTATTACAACTAAAAAAAAGTAGGAGAAAGTTAACTGCGACTAAAAATGCTAAAATCAGCGTAATTGTAAGAATCATATTAGTCTTATTGAACGGTTAATAGCTTCGATTTGGTTAAACAAATGTAAATAAAAAATTGAAATACTGAAAGTTACCCACTAAAAACGTAAGAATTTATCTAAAACTACTTAACACTTTTTAACGATTTTGACCGATTTTTACTGGCATTATGCCGAATTACTAGAAGGTTTGGAATTGTAATAAAAAATAAATCTTAACTACCCTAAACGTTATGGATTAAGCTATTATAATCCACTTTTTTGGATATAATATTAAGCTCAAACAGTTCTTTTTGAACCATTTGGAGTGTTGATTCTTCAATTTGGCTTTGGGACCATTCCGTTAGTGCTAACCACTTTCTAACATCCTCCAATTCTTGCTCATATCTCTTGGCTATAGTGCTGTCTATATTGGGAATGGCTTTAAAATCTTTTGTGGTTTTGTTTATTATGTCTAAAATGGTTTTTAAATCGTCTTCGTTGGATTTAATAAATTCATCTCTTGCAACAATAACAAAACAGGGCCAAGGCGTAGGGCAATTTCCTACATGCTTAAAAATGCCATCGTCTACTATCGGTTTCGTCGTAAAGCGCTCCCACATAAAATAATCAGCACGGTTTTCTGTTAGGGCTCTAATAGCGCCATCTAAATTTTGAATGACTTCAAATTTTAAATCGGTATCAAGGTTCCAGTTGTGGTTTTTGGCATTAATATAGGCCATAAGATGAGAGCCCGAACCATATCTGCTTATGGCAGCTCGTGTTCCTCTTAAATCTTGTATAGTTTCAAATTTTGAGTTTGCAGCGACATGAATTCCCCATATTAAGGGAGAGCTTACGAATGTTTGTACTATTTTAGATGGATTGCCTTCAATGATGTCCTTAACAATACCTTCAGTAAGAATTACTGCCATATCTATATCGCCATTCCTTAAAGCTTTGTTCATGGCTCCAGTACCACCAAAATAATCGTGCCATCTTAGGTTAATGCCTTCGTCTTTATACTCTCCGTTTTTTAAAGTGAGATACCAAGCTAAATTGAAATGTTCTGGAACGCCTCCGATTGAAACTTTTTTCATCTTTAAGGTTTCGAATAATGATTTTAAATGTTAACTATACGCTCTAAAGTATAACGAATGAGCTTTTCTACTGTTTTTTTCGGATCTTTACTAAAATCACCGTTAGCCCTGTTGGCTATTATTGCATTTAAGGATAGTGCTTCGTGGCCCAGTAATTTTGATAACCCATAAATCACTGAAGTCTCCATTTCAAAATTGGTAATTCTAAATGATTTGTATGAAAAACTATCGAGTTTAGAATTAAGATTCGGGTCGAATAATGGAAGCCTGAGCACACGTCCTTGTGGGCCATAAAAACCGCCCGCAGTACCTGTCATGCCTTTAAAGACATCATCACTTTCAAAGTATTTTTGGAGGTATTTACTGTTTTCAATTATGATAGGTCTGGCTTTATTTTTATCCCAGTTGGTATGGGCAATGAATGCATCTTCAATTTCGGGATTGCTAATACCTTTAATTTGGTAAAAGTGCAGCATACCATTAACATCGAGGCCATGTGTGCTCATTACAAAAGAGTCTACTGGGATGTCTTCTTGTAAAGAACCTGAGGTGCCCACGCGGATGATATTTAGACCTGTAAGGTCAGTTTTTGGTTGCCTCGTTTTTAAATCAATATTTACTAGAGCATCAAGTTCATTAAGTACAATATCTATATTATCTGGTCCTATGCCTGTTGATATTACGGTGATTCTTCGATCTTTGTAATAGCCGGTTTGGGTTTTAAATTCTCTTTTTTGAGTGCTGAATTCTATACTTTCAAAGTGCTTGGTGATTTTTTCAACCCGATCTTGGTCACCTACAAAAATTATGGTGTCCGAAATGTCTTCTGGCTTTAGATTTAAGTGGTAAACACTCCCATCAGGGTTTAGTATTAATTCTGAATCCTTAATTGGCATGCGAAACGGTTTTGATTAATTTGTTTTCATCACTGCTATACTGGTACTGAATACGTTCTACACCACCGTAAACCATAGTGTTGTTGATTTCATTAGCAAAATTAAATTGACCTAAAATGGCTTCGTGTCCTTTTCTATTAAGGGTAATACCTTTGTCAGTTTCATTGAAAAATAGACTTAAGCTGTTTATTATTCGTTCCATCTGTAAATCGCCATAACCATAAAAGCCTTGGTAATTTAAGCTATAGCCAAGTAAATGGTTCTTGGATTTTATAGTATTGTCCCTAATGATTAACAGGATGTTGTTTTCAATAGCACTCAGGCCGTTACTTTGCTGCGGGAAACGTTGCAAATGGGCCTTCAGGCAATTGCTCATATACTCAAAACTGGATTTGGTAACGATGTATGGTTTAAAGATATTATGGTCCTTACCGCAATATGTTCGCCATAGGGATATTGAAAGTTCCTTATCTGTGTCAGTTAGCTGTACCTTATTATCGTAGTGTTGCTGAAGTTGTTCTGGTGATAATTCTGCGAGCCCTTTAAGGTTTTTTTCGCCTTCAACACGTCCGCTGCAGATGAGATATAGCGGTTTTTTTATGTTTTTTTGATGTAATAGATTAATTACGCCCAACATATTGATGTGGCAGAACAAATCGTACTCAAACCAGAGGTCTATTTCTTCATAAGAATCAATATCATCCAACTTGGCCAATTCTTTTTCTAAGGCAGCAAAGTCGTATTCTACATCGTAATAATCTTTTAAAAATTTTGCTCTTATTTCAAAAAACTCTTTAGAATCTATTTTGGGTATGGTAGGTCCTTCGCAAAGCATTTCCTGCCAGGTGAGTATAGTATCCTTAAAGCCTAGTTCCCTTAAATAATTTGTGAGACTATCACCATTGGTTATATGCAAAATTTTAGACTGCATCAGCCACCGACTCGCTTTACATTAAACCCCTTTTCTTTTAGAATAGCCATGATTTGATCTCTCAGGTCACCTTGAATTATTATTGTCTCATCCTTAAAACTTCCACCAACGCTTAATTTGGTTTTTAATTCCTTTGTAAGTTGTTTAAAATCTGAATTTGCTCCTGTATACCCTTCTAATATGGTTATTGGCTTCCCCTTGCGTTTCTCATATTTACATAGAATTGGAGCATCCTGTAACCATAACTGACTTTTATTGGTTGTTTCTTCAGGGGTTTCGTCAGGTTTATGATCTGGAAATAATTGTTGTAATTGGTCTTTTAAATCCATACTGATTTCAACATAAATTACTTTTTGATTAATCCTAATTCAACCAGCCTTTCGTTAAGAAATTCTCCAGCCGTAATATCGTCGTAAAGTTTAGGGTGGTCTTTGTCAACACAACTCTCTAGCACATCGAGCTTCATTTCGCTCACAGGGTGCATAAAAAACGGAATGGAATATCTTGAGGTTCCCCAAAGTTCCCGTGGTGGGTTAACCACGCGGTGTATCGTGGATTTTAATCTATTATTGGTATGGCGGGAGAGCATATCTCCCACATTTATCATGAGTTCATCAGGTTCGGCAATGGCATCAATCCATTCTCCATCATGTCGCAGAACTTGAAGGCCTCTACCTTGGGCACCCATCAATAAGGTTATGAGATTAATGTCGCCATGAGCGGCTGCCCTCACTGCATTTTTTGGTTCTTCTAAAATAGGCGGATAGTGTATGGGACGTAGAATGGAGTTTCCGTTGTGTATGTAAGGGTCAAAATAATCTTCTTTTAGACCTAAATGTAATGCCAAAGCACGCAGAACGTATTTGGCAGTTTTCTCAAGCATTCTATAAGCTTCTTTACCTACTTTGTTGAATTCTGGAAGTTCTTCTACAATGACATTATCAGGATATTCCTTTTTTAAAGCGTCATTGTCTTCAACATATTGCCCAAAATGCCAAAACTCCTTTAAATCGCCTTCCTTTTTCCCTTTGGCACTTTCTTTACCAAAAGAAACATAGCCGCGTTGGCCACCAATCCCAGGGATTTCATAGCGTTGTTTTGATTCGAGAGGTAGGTTGAAAAAGTTTTTAACCTCAGCGTAAAGCTTGTCTACAAGTTCGTCGTCTAAAAAATGACCTTTCAAGGCCACAAAACCAATGTCTTCATAAGCTTTGCCAATGTCATCGATGAATTTTTGCTTTCGTTTTGGGTCTTCGGAAATAAAGTCGTTTAAATCTACACTTGGTATTCTATCCATTACGAGCTAAAAAATTAAGTTTATATACAAATCTAACCAAAATATAGACGAAATAATAACCTAAGGTCATAATCATAACTTAATTAATAAGCGGTGAGATTATTCCATTTTTGTTACATTTGGATGGACGCAACAATCTACATATGCCAACAATAACCAAAAGCAATATCGATTTTGATAAGAGAAACCTAAGCGACAAAACGCTTTTAAAGCTTTATCAAAACATGCTAAAGCCGAGATTAATAGAGGAAAAGATGCTTATTCTCTTGAGGCAGGGAAAAATTTCCAAATGGTTTTCTGGTATTGGACAAGAAGCCATATCTGTTGGGGTTACAATGGCTCTGAAGCCTAATGAATATATTTTGCCCATGCACAGGAATCTTGGGGTATTTACTACAAGGCAAATTCCTTTACATCGCTTATTTGGTCAGTGGCAAGGAAAAGCCAGCGGCTTTACCAAAGGACGCGACCGATCGTTTCATTTTGGTACCCAAGACTATAAAATTGTGGGAATGATTTCACATTTAGGTCCGCAGCTGGGCGTTGCAGATGGAATAGCCTTAGCAAATCTTTTGCAGAATAATGGCAATGTTACGGCAGTATTTACAGGAGAGGGTGGTACTAGTGAAGGGGATTTCCACGAAGCGCTTAACGTTGCGGCGGTGTGGCAATTACCCGTTATTTTCTGCATTGAGAATAATGGTTATGGACTTTCAACACCGACGAATGAACAATACCGTTGTAAGCATTTGGCAGATAGAGGAAAGGGCTACGGAATGGAGTCTTTTATTCTAGACGGAAATAACATTATTGAAACGTATACAAAAGTTAAAAAGCTAGCCGAAAGCATAAGAAAACGTCCAAGACCAATTTTAATTGAATTTAAAACCTTTAGACGTCGAGGTCATGAAGAGGCCAGTGGTACTAAATATGTACCAAAGGAACTCATGGAAACTTGGGAAGCCAAAGATCCTATTGAAAATTACAGAAATTACTTGTTCAGTAAACAAATATTGACACCAGAATTAGAGGAGTCCTTTAATGCTGAAATAAAGGCAGAAATAGATAGTGCCTTAAACATCGCATTTGCTGAAGAGCCCATTGAATCATCTGAAAGTGAAGAGTTAGGTGATGTCTATAAAGTTTATGATTATGAAGAAGTTAAGCCAAATAGAGAAACTAAAGAACTACGTTTAATCGACGCAATTTCAGAAGGTTTAAAACAATCCTTGGAGAAGTATGATAATTTGGTCCTGATGGGGCAAGATATAGCAGAGTATGGAGGTGTTTTTAAAATCACTGAAGGATTTGTAAACCAATTTGGTAAAGATCGCATAAGGAATACGCCTATTTGTGAATCTGCTATAGTGGAAGCAGCAATGGGATTGTCTATTGCAGGTATGAAATCTGTTGTTGAAATGCAATTTTCAGATTTTGTAACCTCTGGATTCAACCCCATAGTTAATTATTTGGCTAAATCGCATTATCGCTGGGGCCAACAGGCAGATGTGGTTGTAAGGATGCCCTGTGGTGCTGGAGTAGCGGCTGGTCCTTTTCATTCCCAGACCAATGAAGCTTGGTTTACAAAAACGCCTGGGTTAAAAGTAGTTTATCCTGCATTTCCTTACGACGCCAAAGGATTGTTGGCTACTGCCATAAACGATCCCAATCCGGTTATGTTCTTTGAACACAAAGCTTTGTACAGAAGTATACGACAAGAGGTGCCAACAGGTTATTACACCTTACCTTTTGGTAAAGCTAGTCTGCTAAAAGAAGGTGAAAGTATTAGCATTATAACGTATGGGGCAGGTGTGCATTGGGCATTAGAGTCTTTGGAAAAACACAACCATATTGATGCCGATTTAATTGATTTAAGGTCATTGCAACCCCTGGATAAGGACGCAATCATCAAATCTGTAAAGAAGACAGGTAAGGTAATTGTTCTTCAAGAGGATTCGTTGTTCGGTGGAATTGCTAGTGATATTTCTGCCATGATTATGGAGGAATGTTTTCAATATTTAGATGCACCTGTAAAACGCGTAGGCAGTTTAGAGACACCTATTCCATTTTCTTCTCAATTGGAAGAGCAATACCTCTCTAAATCTAGATTTGAACAAGCCTTAATTGCCTTATACAACTATTAGTCTTTTAACTGATAACTAGAGCTTTAACTGAAAAAATGACAGTAATTATGAAATTTTTTCAGTTGTTGTGATATGGCATTTTATTTGTTGCTATGATATTAGTTTAACAACAAAAAAATTTAAATCTTATGAGTAATTTAATTCCAACTTTGAAAAATGGTACTGACTCAAAATTAGGTTTAGGTTTTAGATCAGTGCCGAGCTTAGCTACATGGCTCGATGATATTTTTGAAAACAATTTTGAACACGGTCTAATGTCCAATTTCAATACGGGAATGACATTGCCAGCCGTGAACGTTAAGGATAGAGCTGATGATTATATTGTGGAAATGGCAGTTCCAGGATTGAAAAAATCAGATTTTGATATTAACCTGGATAACGACTTATTGTCCATTTCTGCAGAAATAAAAACTGAAAATGAAGATGTTAACGATAATTACACAAGACGTGAATTTGGTTATTCTTCATTTAAAAGAACTTTCTCCTTGCCAAAATCAGTGATATCAGAAAAAATAAAGGCGACTTATACAGATGGAATTCTAACCATTGAGTTGCCAAAACGCGATGAAGCTAAGAAAAAACCTCTTAAACAGATTAAGGTATCTTAAAAGATTGGCAAGCTTAAGTCAAAAAAAAACCAATACGTCGTCGTATTGGTTTTTTACTTTTCTGCAACTTTCATTACTTAATGTTTTCTAAGTCATCATCTAAACTGTTAGATGCATTGACAATTTTAGATAAGGCTCTCATAACTAATTGATTTAATGATTGATGAATTCAGTGGAGTGGTTACCTGTAACGTCTTTTCTTGTTCCAAACGTAAGCTTTTGTTTCTGCTAAATTGCTCGTCAATTGATTGTTGTTTAAAGTTCTCATGATTATTCGTTTTTTAATTGATTACACTATATAGACGAGCATAAAACAATTTTGTTACAGTACTTGGTATAGCATAATACTATTTTAACATATTTTAACGATAATTAAGTGAAGAATAGGGCGTAAGGTCCGATTGAAAATAGATGCTTTGCTCCGTAAATCTCCTATTTCAATTATTCAATCTTTACTTCGGAAAGTTTAATGGGATATTTAGCTTTTACTAAATTCAACCTTGTTCCATCTAATTTTTCCATTGGTGTATTAAAGTGGGTTTTAGCGTAGTTTTCCCGCAACTGGTCATACGCCAATGAAATTTTATCTTGTACTGCAACGAAGTGGTCGTATCGGCTTTTTGCATCATATCGCAATAAAATGGCAGCTTTCAAAGGATGTTCAGAATAGTCTGTTGATTGTTGTCCACTACAATAGTGGCATTGTCCCAAACCATTATTATCAACGAAAGCTACTACAGTATTTGTGACATCATAGAGTTGTGCTCGTTGGCTAGAGATTAGTATTTCATTGTTTCGATTTAGGGTAATCTCCAATAGATTTCTTCTTTTAATGTCTGTTTCACATTGGGCTGGATTTTCACAATAGGCAGGTAGCTTCCTTAGTAAACCTTTTTCTGCAGAAATTGTGGTGCTCACCAAAAAAAAGATAAGCAATAAAAAAGCGATGTCAGCCATAGATCCAGTGTTGACCTTTGCAGGGTGTTGTCTAAATGATTTCATGATAATTGAATTTAAAACTGTTGATGTACTAAATAAAGGCACACAACAACAATACCAATCTTGTTAAAGGTTATTAACATTAACTTACATAAACCCTTACTATGTGTTATTTTTGCAAATCAATGATTTCGATATGCCGATGACCGCAGAGACTTTAAATACAAATGACACCGAAAAGAAATTATATGATTATCAGCTCAAAGACCTCAACCGCATCTTTGATGTCATGGCAGAGGAGCCAGATGATTTTAACCTACTTTACCAGCTCCCCACTGGTGGAGGAAAGACTATAATTTTTTCCGAAATCGTTCGGCGATACATTAAGGAACACAACAAAAAAGTCGTGATTCTTACCCATAGGATTGAACTTTGTAAACAAACCTCTAACGTTCTATCCGGTTTTAAGGTTAAGAACAAGGTGATAAACAGTAAGGTTAAGCAATTGCCAGACCAAGATGACTATCAATGTTTCGTTGCGATGGTAGAAACGCTTAATAATAGACTGTCCGATAATGATTTTGAACTTAAAAATATTGGTTTGGTCATTATTGATGAAGCGCACTATAATTCTTTTAGAAAACTCTTTAAGTTTTTCAGGTCATGCTTCATTCTTGGTGTTACCGCTACGCCTTTGAGCAGTAACATTAAACTTCCAATGAAGGATAACTACCAGAAACTTATTGTAGGAGATGATATAGCAACCTTAATTAAGAATGGTTTTTTGGCAAAGGCAGATTTATATCATTACGACGTAGGGCTAACCTCTTTAAAAATAGGTATTAATGGTGATTATACCGTAAAATCATCCGAAGCCCTTTATACCAATTCTTTAATGCAGTCTAAACTCTTAACGGCTTACGAAGATTTGGCCAAAGGGAAAAAGACCTTAATTTTTAATAACGGAATTTATACCTCTAAGGAAGTGTTTTATACGTTTAAAAAGGCAGGTTACGATATTAAGCACTTAGATAACACCGCAAGTAAAGAAGAACGTAAGGAAACGCTTAAGTGGTTTAAGCATACGCCTGGTGCTATCTTAACTTCAGTTAGTATACTAACCACTGGGTTTGATGAGCCTTCCGTAGAATCCATAATCTTAAACAGGGCTACCCGTTCGTTAACCCTGTATTTTCAAATGATTGGTCGTGGAAGCCGTATTTATAAGAATAGAAATACCTTCCAAGTGATAGATTTAGGTAACAATATTGCGCGTTTCGGGCCATGGGATCAACCAGTCAATTGGCAACATATTTTTAAGTATCCGGATATGTATTTGGAGAATATTGTTGATGATGAATCCCTTGAGCGTGAGTTTGTGTATGTCATGCCCGACGATATAAGAGCAAAATTCAGTAATTCAGAGTCTATTGGATTTGATATCGAAGCAGCTTATAAGGAAGCCATTAATTCTGGTAAAAAGTCTTTTTCCGTAATCGAGCAATCAATTGCCCAGCATTCAAAAATGTGTATTGATAATAGTGAAGATGTCTATGATGCTAGAGATTTGGTCAAATTATTGCAAGATGACATCGCTTACCGAATAAAGCAATACTGCTATTGCATCATGAATAGTACGGATAACTACAAAGATTGGTTGTTTGAGGAGTACAACCGTAAATTACGTATAAGCTTTAACGGTAAGTTTTAACGTTTTTTTGTACGGAAATATATTTTTTAGCTTTTATTTTGAATTGGGTATAGTTATTGCACTGCCTTTATGTAATAAATTAGTGTTGTGAAGCATTTAACCTACATATGGCTTATTTTGTTTTTCGGAACTACAACCGTTGCCTATGCTCAAGTTCCTGATAAGGAAAACAAATCTATCAGAATTCCTGCAGAACCTTCAAAAAAAGAAAAAGATTCTAGTCTTATCAAAGCCAAAGTAGCTCCTATCCTCAAAAAAGAGGACGAAAAATCTAAAGGCGATTCTAAGAAAGACCAAAAGAAATTCATACTAAGGGAAACCGAAAAACCATTTTCCATGATAGAGGATGATGGCCTTATAAGTGCTAGTGAGATTTTTGAAAAACGTTGGAAGAAGGAGGCCACAAAAGGTGGTATTGTTAAAACAATGTCGGACCAATTCTTAGGGGAGCATCGTGTGGATACCAAATTCGTAAATATTGTTTGTAGAGATCACGAATATCCAGATGGTGATAGGGTACAAGTAGTGGTTAATGGCGAAGTTATAAAGAACAGTCTGCTTTTAACGAGTAGTTATCGTAGAGTTCAAGTCAATCTGCTCGACGGTCGGAATATCGTGGATATTATTGCGCTGAATCAAGGCGAATCTGGGCCCAATACAGCAGAGTTTGTTATTTATGACGATAAGGGAGGTGTGGTTTCCTCTAAGGAATGGAATCTGCTTACAGGAGTTAAGGCCAGAATTGTCTTTGTTAATGAGAAGATGACCATAAAGCTTAAGAGTGAAGTTACTGAAGCTGGTGATAATAATTCTCCTAACGACTAACGATTTGGACTTCTCCTGGCTTCATATCGCCTAAGCTATAATTGCCAATTCTAACACGTACCAAACGTAAGGTAGGATATCCAACTTTTGCAGTCATCTTACGGACTTGCCTAAATTTACCTTCAGTCAATGTTACTGAAATCCATGACGTAGGACCGTGTCTTTCGTCTCGAACATGTCTATCAAAAATATGAGACGTGTCGTTTAATAAATGAACCTTACAGGGCTTAGTGATGTAATTTTTTTGCTTTACCGATATATCAACTCCTCGCCTTAAGGCGGCAATAGCCTGTTCTGTTATCAATCCATCTACCATGACATGATATTCTTTTTCTATGCCAGAACTGGTAATATCGTAGCTAAATTTGCCGTCGGTAGTTAATAGCAATAGTCCTTCAGACTTTTCGTCTAAACGTCCTACTGCCATCGTTCCTTTTGGAAATTGATAAAGCTCACCTAGTAATTTCTTGTTTTTCCGTTGACCTTGGTTGTAAATAAATTGACTGAGATAGCCGTAAGGTTTATATAATTTGAAATAGAAATGTTCTACCACCATACTACAAAGAGTAATTGCGTCTCGCCTTTTGGCGATTTTAGCCAAATCAAGGGAGAGCGTTCGTTGCTAAGTTCATTTAAAATTAATGGTTCTGCATCCTTATAATGAAGCCAAGGAACAGAGGTTCCGGGATTTAAAAGCCATTCGAGTTTCTTTGGAACATAAAACAGATAAGATTTAAAATCCTTAAGGTCTTGGGCCTTAATATAATTTCCTGCGACACTCGAAGGATTCAATCCTGCTTTTTTGTTAATATTTGAATTTAATGGTGTAAAAAGTTTGGCTTTAAAGTGCACAAATTGTCTGATTTGTTCTGGGTCTATATTTAAACGCCCAAGAACCTCTAGGGTGTTAGCGTTGTAGAGCAAAGGAAATTGCTTATTCTTAAGCTTATTTAATTTATAGATTAAAGTATCCCTTCTATTTGGGCCAATCCAGTGGTCTAAATAAGTTTCACCTTCGATTTGTGGGTCATATAAATAGAATTTATAAACCACTTCGGTATGAATAGGTTGTCCTTTCCATATAAATAGGGAGTCGAGCTCACCAATAGTTTGTTTTTGGCGCTTAATTTGAATGCCTTCGGCTACGATATTTATAGTATTTAATTGGTTAAGTTGAAAAGAAAAAAACGTTTCTACCCATTTGCCGAGTCGTAAGCGCTTGCCTTTGGAATTGGATTCAAAATTTCTTTGAGTGTGCAATTCAATAGGGAGTTGTTCCAAATCCCAAATAGTATTCCCTGTCCAAAGCTGAGGTGTATTTTGGTAGCCCTCAAACAGTTGCTGAAAAATGATTTGGTTTGACATGTCTAAGGGAATTACAGGAAATATAAATTAAAATTCAAGAAGCTAACTTTTATCATGTTTTATGTCTGTAAGCTCAAGTACCTTTAAAGGTATAATTTTTAAGGATTCTCTAACTAATAAAAATCAATGGATATATGAAAGTATTTGATGATAAACATATTAAAAATGTGGCTTTTGTAGGGACACATCGCGCGGGCAAGACCACCTTGTCTGAGACCATGCTCTACGAGGCAGGCCTTATAAATAGAAGAGGCACAGTAGAGCAGCAAAACACCATATCGGATTACCATGAATTTGAGCACCAACGCGGTGCTTCTGTTTTTGCTACCCCTTTGCATACAGAATGGCGTAACTATAAAATCAACATTATAGACACTCCTGGTTTAGATGATTTCATAGGCGAAATAATGTCGTCCATTCGTGTGGCAGATACTATTGTTACCGTAATTAATGCCAAGCATGGTGTTGATATAGGTACAGAAATCATATGGAACTATGTAGACCGCTATCATAAGCCCACCTTATTTGTTATTAATAAAATAGATAGCGAAAAGGCCAATTATGAAAAAGCGGTGAATAGCCTTAAACAATTGGTTGGAAATAATGCTGTTTTGGTACAGTACCCAATTACCATTGATGGTGCCCAGTGTATCATAGACGTGCTTAAAATGAAGTGTTACAAATTTGGTCCAGAAGGAGGGAAGCCAGAAAAGTTACCCATACCCGAAGATCAGTTAGAATATGCAAACCATTTGCACAATGAACTTGTTGAAAAAGCAGCTGAGAATGATGAAGAATTAATGGAGTTGTTTTTTGAAAATGGAACGCTTAACGAAAATGAACTGAAAAAAGGCATTAAACTAGGAATGCTCAATCACGACTTTTTCCCTGTTTTTTGCGTATCTGCTTTGAAAGATATGGGTACAGGTCGTCTTATGGGCTTTATTGATAATGTGGCTCCAGCAGCGGCAGATTTAAAACCTGAACAAACTCTCGAAGGTGATTTGATTTCTCCTACCGTTGATGCAGACACATCGCTTTTCGTTTTTAAGACCATTTATCAACCCAATTTGGGACAGATTACCTTTTTCAAGGTTATGTCTGGCGAGGTAAATGCCAATGACAAATTATTTAATACGCGTACAGGTGAAAGCGAGACACTTAACCAATTGTTTATAATGGACGGTAAGAAAAAACATAGTGTTAACAAACTTACCGTTGGTGATATAGGAGCGACTACCAAACTCAAGTATACCGATACAAATGACACCTTAGCTAGTAAGGCCGAAGCTGGTACCATAAAACCTATAAAGTTTCCACAGCCAAGATTGGTAAAAGCTGTTTTTGCTGAGAATACAAGCGAAGAGGAAAAACTTAGTGAAGCACTTAGACGTATTCACAGTCAAGATTTAACCGTGGATTTACGCTATGACAATGAGACCTTACAAACTTTGGTAGGTACTCAAGGTGAACTTCATTTGTCTACCCTGAACTGGCTACTGGAAAACATATATGATGTTTCGGCAAGATTTGAAGCGCCTAAGATCTCATACAGAGAAACCATACAGCGCAGTGCAACAGCTAACTACAGACATAAAAAGCAGAGTGGTGGCTCAGGACAGTTTGGGCAGGTGCATATTAAAATTGAACCTTATTACGAAGGAATGCCTGAACCGGAAGGTTTTTCTATCAGAGGTAAGGAAGAGGTTGAATTGCCATGGGACGGTAAGTTGGTATTTTATAATTGTATTGTGGGTGGTGTTATTGATCAGCGCTACTTACCGTCAATTATGAAAGGCATATTGGAAGTTATGGAATCAGGCCCATTGACGGATTCTTATATAAGAGATGTCCGAGTCATGGTTTATGATGGCAAGATGCACTCTGTGGACTCTAATGACATATCTTTTAAAATCGCAGGAGCGCAAGCTTTCAAAGAGGCTTTTTTAAATGCTAATCCTAAACTTTTAGAACCAACTCAACAGATGACACTTCGCATTCCAGAGCATATGATTGGTAACGTAATGACGGAGTTGCAGAGTAGAAGGGCGATTATTCAAGGTATTGAGACGGAAGAGAATTACCAGATTTTAAAATGTATAATACCGTCTGCCGAATTAAGTGATTTTTCGAGCCAATTGCGTTCTGTCACCCAAGGTAGAGCAACTTATTCTACAGTTTTTAACGATTATAGTGCTGTACCCAGCCACATTCAAAAGGAATTGATAAAAGAAAAAGATTTAATAACCACATAAACCACGAATATGGAAGCAAAAGTAAGATATTTAAGCGATTTAAAGTTCAACATCGACACCTGGAAGCGTGAATTACGTTTTCATTTAAGTGAAATGGATACCTTTCAGGAAAAACTGGAAGAAATCGTACAGCGACACAATGACCCAATGGTTCTCATAAAATTAGAGGTTTTCCAAAATCGTATTATGATAGAAAAAAATGCAATTTCAAAATTATTGCATCGTTGCCGTAATAAGATTGCAAATATCAATAATGCAGATTTTAACGAAAATATTGATGGTCGACTTCAAAACGAACAACGTCCATTAAAGGATGATATGCGTACCTATATTAAGTTACATTATGATCTAAAAGAAGAAATGATGGACTATTTCTTAGAGGTATTATAGCATTGGAAAACTAACTAAATCAAAAAAAGCCATATTTTTTAATATGGCTTTTTTAATGAAGGTTTTGTACTAACGAACAACAACCTTTTTAATTAATTTTTGGTTGCCTTGGCCTTTGAGTTCGATAATGTAAACACCAGAAGTTAAATTAGAAACATTAACGGAGTTAAAGGTTGCATTTGTATCAAGTTTTTGCTCAA
>CAJXLB010000011.1 GCA_913055905.1 uncultured Winogradskyella sp. | reverse complement strand
TGTCCCTTCAAAAGTTTCGGTTTTCAAAACTTCAACTCCGTTTTCAATAATCTTATATTCAATAGTAGCTGTAGCCAAATCATCAGAGTTAATGGACATCTCTATATTTAGGTCTTTAGTCTCAGTAGCTGCCAAACCTGTCTCAGAGTGACCTCCTAAAATTGGAGCTATTACTAAACCTACTAAACAGGTTAATTTAATAAGGATGTTCATCGAAGGTCCTGATGTATCCTTAAATGGATCTCCAACCGTATCACCAGTTACCGCTGCTTGGTGTGGAGGTGATGGATTGTCTTCTTTATGTTTGTAATAGGTTTCTCCATTGATTTCAACACCAGCCTCAAATGATTTTTTGGCGTTGTCCCAAGCACCACCTGCATTATTTTGGAATATAGCCCACATGACACCACTCACACAAACACCAGCCATATAACCACCAAGTACTTCTGCACCAAGTAAGAAATCGTCATTTACTATCGCTGTACCAATTCCCATAACAACAGGAGTTACAATAGTTATAAGACCAGGGACAACCATTTCCTTTAAAGCAGCTTTAGTTGAAATGTCTACACATTTACCGTATTCTGGAGTACCTGTTCCTTCCATTATTCCTGGTATTTCCCTAAACTGTCTTCTAACTTCCTCAACCATCTGTCCTGCTGCTTTACCAACAGATTCCATGGCCAAGGCCGAGAAGATTACAGGAATCATTCCACCTATAAATAAAGCCGCCAAGACAGGAGCTTTAAAGATGTTTATTCCATCTATCCCTGTAAATGTTACGTAGGCTGCAAATAGCGCTAATGCCGTTAAAGCTGCTGAGGCAATGGCAAACCCTTTACCCACAGCTGCCGTTGTGTTACCTACCGAATCCAAAATATCGGTGCGCTCACGAACGTGAGGCTCCAATTCACTCATTTCGGCAACACCACCTGCATTATCAGCTATTGGTCCAAAAGCATCAATGGCCAATTGCATAGCTGTCGTTGCCATCATTGCAGATGCCGCTAAAGCTACACCGTAGAATCCAGCTAGCACATAAGCACTCCAGATGGCCACAGCAAAGAGAATTACGGATAAAAAAGTGGATTTCATTCCAACAGCCAATCCAGATATAATATTTGTAGCAGCACCAGTTGATGAATTTTTTACAATTTTTAAAACCGGTTTTTTACCTAAACTTGTATAGTACGCGGTAACCATAGATATCAATGCACCTACAGCTAAGCCAATGGTAGCGGCATAAAACACATGCCTTGAAGGAATCTCCCTAATACCTTCTCCGAAGAAATTCATTTCTATAGTCATTGGTAACATCCAGCGGATTAAAAACCATGAAGCCACCCAAGTAATGCCTATAGAAAACCAGTTACCTCTATCTAAAGCGCCTTGAACTATGGATTCCTTTGCATCATTGCTAGAGATACGCACCAAAAAAGTTCCTAAAATGGATGCTACAACACCAACACCAGCAATTACCAATGGCAA
Organism: uncultured Winogradskyella sp.; assembly: GCA_913055905.1. Taxonomy (GTDB): domain Bacteria; phylum Bacteroidota; class Bacteroidia; order Flavobacteriales; family Flavobacteriaceae; genus Winogradskyella. Next base: position 81,499 of record CAJXLB010000011.1, on the reverse strand, counting down.
TAAGATTGGTCCCATATTATTAAAGTCATCGCTGAATGGCACATCTGCAGACATGTCTCTTATCACATAATTACCCAATACCATGGCAGCTAGAACCGTAGCCACATAAGAACCAAATAAGTCGGCACCCATACCGGCAACATCACCAACATTATCACCAACGTTATCGGCGATTGTGGCAGGGTTTCTTGGGTCATCTTCTGGAATTCCAGCTTCTACCTTACCAACCAAATCAGCACCAACGTCAGCTGCTTTTGTGTAGATTCCGCCTCCAACTCTTGCAAATAAAGCAATACACTCAGCTCCTAAAGAAAATCCTGCTAAGGCTTCAAGAGCAACAGTCATTTCTTCATAAAAAGCACCTTCTCCAGTGACAAACATTTTAAGGAAGAGGAAAAAGAATAAGCTCAAACCCAATACAGCGAGTCCTGCAACGCCAAGTCCCATAACCGTTCCACCACCAAAAGATACTTTTAGTGCATGAGGCAAGCTTGTTTTGGCAGCCTCTGCCGTTCTAGCATTGGCATCTGTTGCTATACGCATACCGATATTTCCTGCTAATCCGGAAAAGACAGCTCCGAAAATAAAGGCCAATATGATAATGTATGGTGTTGTATCTACTAAAAAAGCCACTGCGGCCAGAGATACAGAGGCCATAATCACAAAAATTACAAGTAACCTGTATTCTGCTGCCAGAAAAGCTAGTGCTCCTTCTTTAATTGATTTAGAAATGCTCTGCATTTTTTCATCGCCTGCAGGTTGCTTTTTTACCCAAGACATCTTTATAAACATAAAAAACAATCCAATGATTGCTAGTGCCATTGGGATAAAAATCACGTTAGATTCCATATAAGTGTATTTAGTTTGTTTTATAATTTAGCTGGGCAAAAGTAGTGAATTGAATGGTAATAGAAAAACCCTTTTTTAACCTGCTTACAATGTATTTTCTTCCTTTATTTTCTCAACGGAATGAGGCCAATTAAATCATGAAATTGCCCTTAGTGCTATGATTACTATCTTGGTAGCGCTTTATACTTTGCTCTACTATGACCTTAGCCTCATCTGCATTGCCCCAACCGCCTACATCAACCTTCTTCTTTTCCAAATCTTTGTACACTTGGAAAAAGTGGGTAATCTCATCTAATCTATGAGGGTTTAAGTCGGCAATGTCATCCTTTAAGCTCCAAATTGGATCGGACACTGGTACGCATACAATTTTTTCATCTGGTCCTTTTTCATCCGCCATATGAAAAACTCCAATGGGTTTTACCTCCATAACACACATAGGAAATGTTGGTTCATGGCCCAATACCAAAACATCTAATGGATCTGAATCCAGAGCCAAGGTTTCCGGAATAAAACCATAATCACCAGGATACATCATGGACGAAAACAACATACGATCAAATCGAATTTTTTTCAATTTAAAATCATATTCGTATTTGTTTCGACTTCCTTTTGGTATTTCGATTAACACGTCAAAGGTTAAAATATCTTTGTCTGCCATTCCATTAGATTTAATGCTGCGAAGATATAAATTAAGATAGACTTGAGCGGCTTAAAAATAAAAACCGAAGCTTCCGGTGATGCCAAAACGTCGTGCATCTGGATTGTCAAGGTAATTTCCTCTAAAATTAAAATCGATGCGCAGTACCTTAAAAATATTAGCGATTCCGAAACTATATTCATAGTACACCCTGGAATCTGGAGCTATTAAAGGAAACTCCACAGGATTTCCTGTTGTATTTAGGGCAATATTTTCCTCCGATAATTCACCCCAAACCCCTCTTAAAGCTACGATGGCCCGCAAATTATATTTTTTCAAAAAAGGAATTCTTGAGAAAATTCTACCATTAAAATTATGCTCTAAATGTATGGAGGTGTAGGTATCGGTTACAAACTCATAAAAATCTAACTGCGGAAATGTATTGTATATTGAGAAATAGGTCTGGTTTCCAGGAACCACACTAAGCAATGCCAAAGGTACTTCACCGAAAGTCTTTCCTAACTCCACAGAACTGGTAAGCCTTCCAAAACCACCTATCTGCCAAGGCTGAATGTAGGAGAACTGTAATTTGGTATAATCAAAATCACTATTGAACCAGTCTCTTTCACCTTTGGTGATTTGTGCAAAGAGGCGCGCAAAATTATCATTCTTTTCTCTGCGTTCTACACCAAAACCTGTCATTTGACGCTTAGGAAAATACCCTAAGGAAAACCGACTTTCAAATTGGTACACTTCTGAGGAAACGCCAGTAGGCGAGTTTGGGTCATTAAAGTCTAGGCTAAAGGTTGGAGAGGCACTACTAATTCTTCTAAAACTACCATCCCAGCGTAATTCTAAATTACGCAAAGGTTCAATCGCAACCCCAAAATTAGTGAGGTTTATATTAGATAATTTATCATTAGCTCCGGCCGTAAACACAGCGTTGGAGGCCAAACTTCTTCCCAACACGTCTGTAGAACTTGTTAGACTCGCACCTATTTGCTCGATATCTCTACGATGACCTCCAAAGACAATGAATCGGCTCCTCTTATCTAAAAGCCATTTCCCCGAAATACCATGTTTAAATTTATTATCTCCAAAGCCATAGGCTAGAAAGCCTTCTAGTCGCCATAGATCATTAGGACCAAAGTAGGTTCGGCCACCTGCTCTGAGGCGAAGACCTTCTACTTCGTTATAACCAAATGTGGAAAAGATAGGACCATAATCAAAGTTTATACTTGGAAATTCTACATACCCTGAAGCCAATATGCTACCCAAATTGTACAATCTCTTGAATTTCTTTACAGTTTTTAGGGTATCTAACATGGTGTAGATACCTTTCTCGTCCTTGTTTAAGGCCTCAAGTCGATTTTGCTCCCAAAAGTCCTTATCCCTATTGTACACATCAGCATCATAGTTATACACAACCTTGTCGTAATACTTAGCATCTTTCTGCTCATTAAACTTATAATTGTCATACAAGGTTGTTCGCTTTCCGTAAATCCCTCGTGATGCCTCCTTTTTATTAAGGGCAAAATCCGATAGGAAATAATCGCGTTTAATTAAGAATACCGAATCATTCAACACCTCGAACTCTTGCTCAATATAAATTTCCTTAACCCAATTAATATTGGCGCTTTTTGAGGCCTGCATATTTATTTCCTTAATGGCATAGGTTGAATCATTGACCCAAAAATCACCCTTAAAGGTCAATTCATTTTTTCTCCTTGGGTAATAAATGATGTTATAACACCATTTGTTATCAATATAGGCACTATCTGAAAGCACATAATTATAAGACTGAATCCCTGTACGGCCTATGGGACTCACAAAGCTCTTATCAAAGAACTTTAGGTAATTGTCGTAAACATTGTAATCTGAATACAAATCGTCAATAAAGTCTATGATAACTTGGTTGTTACTAAAACCAGAGTTCTTATTACCTACTAAATCAACGCGCTCTTTATTGATAAGGTTATCTCCAGAGATTCGTTTTACGGATTCATTTAAGAAAATAGGCAGGTAGGTTTTACCTGTAATGCTTGAGGTATCGACCTCCTCAAAAACAAATTCCATTCCCTTAAACAATTTACTTTTTATTAAAGCACTATCAATAGTATTTAAATCGAATTCTACTTTTTCGTATTGGTCATATTCGTATTGATTAAATTGACTGAGACCATTTTGGCGCTTTCGCTCCCAAATTTTTTTGAGGATTCTGATAGCAGGGTTTTCCGAAGCCTTTTTTGACTGCTTCCCTGTAACTATAACAACTTCATCTAGAGAAGCCGCTTCCTCCTTCAAAACAAACCTTAAATTGTAACTAACGCTTTTCTCTAAGGGAATTTCCAGCGTTTCAAAACCGATAAAGGATACGATTAAGGTCTGCCAGCGTTCATCAGATTCTAAATAAAACCTTCCATTCTCATCTGTTGTAGTCCCTTCTGTTGACCCTTTAAACAAAACGTTGGCATAGGCCACAGGTTCATCATTTTCATCAAAGACATAACCACTTACCTTAGTTTGGGCTATAAGGACATATAGAGGTAGTAGAAAAAGAGAAAAGAATAGTTTTAATCTCATATAAAAATATAAACTTCATTAGTATCCATGGAAAAACTCAATAGCTACCAATGAAGTCTATTAAACGTAGAATAATGGGAAATATTTATTTATACATTACTTTTTTAACAGCCTTGATAACATCATCGCTGTTAGGTAACCACTCTTCCAATAAAACTGGCGAATAAGGTGCAGGAGTATCTGCAGTATTCAATTTTACAATAGGAGCATCTAAATAATCAAAAGCTTCAGATTGGACCAAATATGTAATTTCTGTGGCAACATTACCAAAGGGCCAAGCCTCTTCAAGAACTACCAACCTATTTGTTTTTTTAACGGAAGTTATAATGGCCTTTCTATCCATTGGTCTTACCGTCCTTAAATCGATGATTTCACAAGATATCCCTTCCTTTTCCAGCTCATCAGCAGCTTTATAGGCTTCCTTGATTATTTTTCCAAAGGATACAATAGTAACGTCCGTTCCTTCCCTTTTAATATCTGCTACACCAATAGGAATGGTATATTCCCCTTCAGGGACCTCACCTTTATCGCCATACATTTGTTCACTCTCCATGAAAATTACGGGATCGTCGTCTCTAATAGCAGATTTTAATAGTCCCTTTGCGTCATAAGGATTAGAAGGCACAATTACCTTTAGGCCTGGTGTGTTGGCAAACCAACTTTCGAAAGCCTGGGAATGGGTAGCTGCTAATTGACCTGCCGAAGCTGTAGGCCCTCTAAATACTATTGGGCACTTAAACTGGCCACCAGACATTTGTCTGATCTTGGCAGCATTATTTATAATTTGATCAATCCCAACCAGTGAGAAATTAAAGGTCATATATTCTACTATAGGCCTATTGCCAGTCATTGTTGACCCAATGGCAATACCAGCAAAACCTAACTCTGCGATGGGTGTATCTATAACGCGCTTAGGACCAAACTCATCTAACATTCCTTTTGAGGCTTTATAAGCGCCATTGTATTCGGCAACTTCTTCTCCCATAAGATAAACGCTTTCATCTCGACGCATTTCCTCGCTCATGGCTTCACAAACGGCTTCCCTGAATTGAATTGTCTTCATGCTCTTGTTTTAAATCGAATAGCAAAAATAATAATTGCAACTAAATTAGCATGAGTTAAAAGTGTAATAATATGTCAAAATTGAAAGTGTGGCCAAGGTTAGGGCCTTTACTTAAATTTATCTCTCTCATTGTTACTCAAAATGACTAGAATTCTAAGGCTTGTGCTAAAGCATTACATAAAATTCAAAAAAAATAACCTTATGTAAAAAAGAACTGAATTTTTACAAAATTTTATTATGCATGCATAGTATTTTTGAAAATTTATAAGTATCTTCGTCAACGCAAAATAAAAACGTAATTATATGAAAATATTAGTCTGTATTAGTCATGTTCCAGACACGACATCTAAAATCAATTTTACAGATGGAGACACCAAGTTTGATACTAATGGCGTGCAATACGTTATAAATCCCAACGATGAGTTTGGCCTTACACGCGCCATGTGGTTTAAGGAAAAACAGGGTGCAAGCGTTGATGTAGTAAATGTTGGTGGTCCTGAAACAGAACCCACTTTGAGAAAAGCGCTAGCTATTGGAGCAGATGCCGCTATTCGCGTTAATACGGAAGCTACAGATGGCTTCGTAGTGGCTAAACAACTTGCCAAAGTAGTTGAAGATGGAAATTACGATTTAATCATTGCAGGACGGGAATCAATAGATTACAACGGAGCAATGGTTCCTGGCATGTTGGCTACATTAACAGGCGCCAACTTTGTAACCAATTGTATTAGCCTTGAAATTGATGGCGACAAAGCAGTAGCCGTGCGTGAAATTGATGGCGGAAAAGAAACGGTTAACACCTCACTACCTCTTGTAATTGGTGGTCAAAAAGGATTGGTGGAAGAAAGCGACTTGAGAATACCTAACATGAGAGGCATAATGATGGCCCGTAAAAAGCCATTGAATGTATTGGAGCCTGTTGAAGCAGATGCCAAAACCTCATCAGTGAGTTATGAAAAACCAGCTCCAAAAGGTGCTGTTAAACTTGTGGATGCTGACAACATTGACGAGTTAGTAAATCTACTCCATAACGAAGCTAAAGTAATTTAGCAGGTATACAACTTGTTAGAATTCGCTCAAATCGTGTGTAAGTTTAAAAATTTAATGAAAGCCTGATATAACATCAGGAGATAAAAAAACAGAATAACATGTCAGTTTTAGTATATACAGAATCAGAAAAAGGAAAGTTTAAAAAGACGGCTTTTGAAGTAGTGTCCTATGCCAAGGCCATTGCAGATAAAATGGGCACTGAGGTTACTGCCATAGCTATCAATGCCAATGCTCCAGAGAGTTTGGGAAACTATGGTGCATCCAAAGTTCTTAACATAGCCAATCCCGCTTTAGAGACGTTCAATGCCAAAAAGTATGCGGCAGCCATTGAAGCCGCTACAAAGCAAGAAGACGCCTCCGTAATCGTAATATCATCGAGCGCAGATAGTAAGTACTTGGCGCCAATTTTGGCCATGGGCCTAGACGCAGGCTATGTGTCTAATGTAGTTGAAGCTCCTTCTAATCTTTCGCCCTTCACAGTTAAAAGGACAGCTTTTACCAATAAAGCATTTGCCAATACCGAGATTACTACAGATAGGAAAATAGTTGGTCTATCTAAAAATTCATTCGGATTAGTAGAAACAGGCGGCACGGCTAACGTGGAAGACTTTTCAGCAGAAATTCCAGAAAGTGGTGTTGAAGTAGCATCAGTAGACAAGGCTACAGATAAAGTAACTATTGCAGACGCTGAAGTAGTGGTTTCTGGCGGAAGAGGACTTAAAGGACCTGAAAACTGGGCTCTAGTTGAAAATTTAGCCGAAGTTTTAGGTGCTGCAACGGCCTGCTCAAAACCAGTATCTGACTTAGGCTGGAGACCTCATAGCGAACATGTTGGCCAAACAGGTAAACCCGTAGCCTCAAACCTTTATATTGCTATTGGTATTTCTGGAGCTATTCAGCATTTAGCAGGGATTAACGCATCAAAAGTTAAGGTGGTTATAAACACAGACCCTGAGGCACCATTCTTCAAAGCTGCAGATTATGGTATTGTAGGCGATGCTTTTGAAGTGGTTCCGGAGCTTACCGAAAAATTAAAAGCATTCAAGGCACAAAACGCATAATTTTATTACCTTTAATAGATAAAGGACTGTTTAAATTTCGATTTCCCAAATTTAGTTTAACCACTTATCGAAACTATTGGGAAAATATCCAAATCTGCGCTTAGCAGTTGGTAAAGTCCAAATTTAAACAGTTCTTTGTGTCTATAATTATGAGTTTAGTTCGATTAAACATAAAGGGAATTTCTTACAGCCAAACCCAAAATGGAGCTTATGCCCTCATTCTTAATGAGGTTGATGGCGACAGGAAACTTCCAATAGTGATTGGTGCTTTTGAAGCACAGTCCATTGCCATAGCCTTAGAAAAAGAAATACGACCACCAAGACCACTTACGCACGACTTATTTAAAAACTTTGCTGATCGTTTTGACATTGTTGTGAAACAAGTGATCATACACAAACTGGTAGATGGCGTTTTTTATTCTAGCTTAATTTGTGAACGCGATAAAATTGAGGAAATCATCGACGCTAGAACCAGTGACGCTATTGCACTCGCTTTAAGGTTTCAGGCACCAATATTTACCTATAAAAATATCCTGGACAAAGCTGGAATTTACCTCAAGGTCAACCCGAAAAAAGAAGAGGAAGAACAAGACAGCATTTTGGTAGACGACCTTATTGCTGAGGAAATAGAATCTGCTGCTGTTGAGCAAGAAAGCTATAAGGATAAATCATTGGATGAACTTCATAAGTTGCTAGACGAAGCCGTGGCAAATGAAGACTACGAAAAAGCGGCTAAAATTAGGGATGAAATATCCAAGCGCTAACCGAGACAAAGCGGTATGACAACAGCTTTTAAGACTATTATTGCATTTTTTTTAGGGCTTAGTGCGGTTTTAGCTCAAAATCTAGAGCAAACTTGGCAGTTTAAGGCCATTGAAAACAGCAATAATAAAGCGCTTTTTGATATTTCAGACGCAGACACGCTCACCCTTAGCCAAGGAAAGTTTTCATATACACTTAAAACAAAAAACAATTTAAAAGCTTCGGGCGATTACCTCTCCCAAAACAATATTTTGCTTTTTTATTACACCAAGCCGCAAGATACCATAAGACACTACAGAATTACGGAACTAACCGATTCGTCACTCGTCTTTACAGAATCTGGAGTAACGTACAAATTTAAGCCTTATAAAAAAGTTGTCGCTACGGATAAACCCATAATTCCTAGCCAAGGTTTTTCCATGAAAAGTCTTAGTAGAGGCGCTCTAGGAATGCTAGTACTTCTGTTACTTGCTATTCTGTTAAGTAAAAACCGAAAAGCCATTAATTGGCGTACCGTAGGCTTTGGTCTCGCCGCCCAGTTGCTTCTGGCTATTGGAGTATTGAAAATCCCTTTGGTCCAAACCGTTTTTGAAACCGTTGGAAAAGGGTTTGTGAGCATATTGGATTTTACCATGGCTGGCACCAAGTTTTTGTTTGCAGCGTTTAGCACCAATGAAATTGCCGATGCCTTGTTAACATTTGCAGTCTCCATATTGCCAACCATAATATTCTTCTCGGCATTGACCTCGGTCCTTTTTTATTTAGGTATCATTCAAAAAGTGGTCAAGGCCATGGCCTGGTTACTTACCAAACTTCTTAAAATTTCAGGAGCAGAAAGCCTTAGTGTAGCCGGAAATATTTTTCTAGGACAGACCGAATCTCCTTTAATGATAAAAGCCTATTTAGAAAAAATGACCAAGTCTGAAATTCTTTTGGTAATGATTGGCGGTATGGCCACCGTTGCTGGAGGCGTTTTGGCTGCTTACATTGGCTTTTTAGGAGGTGAAGACGAAGCGCTAAGGATTTTTTATGCGAAACATCTTTTAACAGCTTCTGTTATGGCAGCTCCGGGAGCTATTGTGATTTCAAAAATTTTGTATCCCCAACAAGCACCTATCAATGAGGATGTGGAAGTCAGTCAAGACGTCATAGGCTCCAATATTTTAGATGCCATTGCCAACGGAACTACCGAAGGTTTAAAACTGGCTGTTAATGTGGGTGCCATGCTCCTCGTGTTTTTGGCTTTTATCGCCATGATTAACGGTATTCTGGGTTGGGTCGGTGACATGACCACCCTTAATCCTTGGATTGCCGCCAATACAAGTTACGATTCATTCTCTTTAGAACTTATTCTCGGTTATTTGTTTGCACCACTCATGTGGCTCATTGGCGTAGCAAAAGAAGACATGACGTTAATGGGACAACTAATAGGCATAAAGTTAGCCGCTAGTGAATTTGTGGGTTACATTCAACTATCAGAGCTCAAAAACATAGCAAATCCTATGCACCTCAAATATCAGAAATCCATTATAATGGCAACATACATGCTATGCGGATTTGCAAATTTCGCCTCCATTGGCATTCAAATCGGAGGTATTGGCTCCCTGGCTCCTGGACAACGTAAAACACTCTCTGAGTTTGGGCTTCGTGCCTTAATTGGCGGAACACTAGCTTCCCTTCTATCTGCGACTATAGCTGGAATGATAATTGGTTAATTCTCAAAATATTTAGCAGGTACTATATATCATTAATAGTACAATCAATTTCGGCATTTGGTTAATAACTTTTAATATTTGAAAGGTACCTAAACTATTCGCTGTTTATCATTTTATTTATTTTCGCTTTTGGTGTGTTGTAAACAGCACAACCAAACAGCTATTAAAATTTAGATTTATAATGTCAAATATTCCTTTATTAAGGCAATAATATATGAAACAGTATCACGATTTAGTTAAGTACGTGCTTGAGCATGGTAACGAAAAAGGCGATAGAACCGGAACCGGAACAAAGAGTGTTTTTGGCTATCAAATGCGTTTTGATTTAAGTGAAGGCTTTCCTATGGTTACAACAAAAAAGTTGCACCTTAAGTCTATCATTTATGAGCTTTTGTGGTTCTTACATGGCGATACCAACATAAAATACCTTACTGATAATGGCGTAAGAATCTGGAATGAGTGGGCCGATGAGAATGGAGACCTTGGTCCTGTTTATGGTCATCAATGGCGCAATTGGAATAGTGAAGAGATTGACCAGATAAAACAAGTTATAGACACTTTAAAAACCAATCCCAATAGTAGAAGAATGTTGGTTTCTGCTTGGAACCCTTCTGTATTACCAGACACATCAAAATCATTTGCCCAAAATGTAGCAGAGGGTAAAGCAGCTCTTCCGCCCTGTCATGCTTTTTTTCAATTTTATGTAGCAGATGGAAAATTATCGTGCCAGTTGTATCAGCGCAGTGCCGACATTTTTCTTGGTGTTCCTTTTAATATCGCCTCCTATTCACTTTTAACCATGATGATGGCGCAGGTCTGTGGCTATGAGCCTGGAGAGTTTATCCATACCTTTGGAGATGCTCATATTTACAGCAATCATCTAGAGCAATTGGAGCTGCAAATGTCCAGGGACATAAGACCCTTACCCAAAATGATATTAAACCCTGAAGTTAAAGACATCTTTGAATTTACATTTGAAGACTTTACACTCGTAGATTACAATCCGCATCCTCATATTAAGGGTGCAGTGGCCGTTTAAAACTTACGAAGCACATAAATGTTCATAGCCGCCAAGGGCAAAACAAATTAAAAAAACTTCTCTTTACTTAAATAAAAAAGCCTCTAAAATAGAGGCTTCGTAGATTAATAGCTTTAGTGTTTTCTATAAATTTAGAACACAATTTTCTGCACCTGCATAGTCGTTCCATGCATAGGCATCAGCTTGTTCGTCATTGGTATAAGTACCATCAACTAAATATCTAAATTCATAAGAATTGTCTTTTTCTAAATCAACAGTACCTTTAAAGTTACCGTTCTTTAATTTCTTAAGTTGAACTGCTTTTTTGGTGTTCCATTCGTTAAAGCTTCCAACAACCGCTACTTTTTTTGCTTCCTCAGCTGGTACCGTAAATGTTACTTTACAAACTGGCTTGCTTTTTAAGTATTGTTTTTTAATTGCCATAATAATCGATTTAATTACGCGCCAAAATTATAACACAACACAGTAATAACATGAAATTTATGATGTTAAAATGAAAGAATTATCATTTTAATAAAATAGCCCTTACTTTTTGGTAAACTAATCAATATTTAAAGTCTTTTTTTAGTAGTTTTTCAACGAATTTTTGAAGTCTTTTTTACTGATTATCAACGAAATCGATTTCGAAAACTCCCAAATCCCAAAACAACATTTGTACGATAACGTTTTAGTTTAAAAAAGGTATCTTTACGGTGTAAAACAGTAACTATGTTCGGCAAGAAAAAGCACAAAACCAAAATAGACAAAGAACAACTCGAACTTATAGAATACGCTCAGAAACGTATTAAACAAAAAAAACGCCTATACATTCATTTTGTCCTATTCCTTATTGGTGCCGTATTCTTGATTCTCGCTAATACGGTTCTGGGTATTGGTAAAGATTTTACCATCTTAGGCATAAATTGGTTTGTGTTTGCCATTTTAGCTTGGCTGTTTTTGTTTGTGTACCACTTTATAAATGTCTTTATTACTAATAAATTCATGGGTAAAGAATGGGAGAAAGTACAATTAGACAAACTTGTAAATAAGCAACAGCAACGCATTGATGAGCTCAAGGCAAACATCGTAAAAGAGGAAAGAAAGATTGCAGAGACCCAAATACAAAACGAAACCCAAGACACCCAACAAAGTAATTCCGAAAAAAAAAAGGCCTCTAATCTAACAATTATAGTTGCTGCCGGAGAAAATAATGCCATAGGAAAAAACAATGACCTAATCTGGCACCTCAGCGAGGATCTCAAACGATTTAAAACCTTAACAAACGGCCATCATATTATAATGGGCCGCAAAACCTTTGAAAGCTTTCCCAAACCTTTGCCCAATAGAACGCACATTGTAATTACAAGACAGAAAGACTACCAAGTTCCTTTCGGAGTCACTGTTGTTAAATCTTTAGAAGATGCTATTGAGGCCTCACGATCCGATTCTCAACCTTTTATTATCGGTGGTGGAGAGATTTACAAACAAGCATTGCCTTTAGCAGACACACTAGAAATTACTCGAGTGCATGCAGACTTCCCAGAGGCAGATACCTATTTCCCTGACATTGACAAAACGGAGTGGAAAGAAGTTGGGCGTAAAACTCATGATGCGGATGAGAATCATGATTATGCCTTTTCTTTTATTACCTATGAAAGACGATAAATATTCCTATTTTTGCAGCACATAATTTAAGACTATGCACGCATATATTTTTCCCGGCCAAGGTGCCCAGTTTTCTGGGATGGGTCTCGATTTATATGAAAACTCATCATTGGCTCAAGAACTTTTTGAACAAGCTAATTCCATTTTAGGATTTCATATTACAGATATAATGTTTGAAGGATCAGCAGAAGACCTCAAGCAAACTAAGGTAACCCAACCTGCGATTTTCTTACATTCCGTAATCTTGGCTAAAGTTTTGGGAGATGCGTTTAAACCTGATATGGTTGCTGGGCATTCCTTAGGAGAGTTTTCGGCTTTGGTTGCTGCCGGTGGTTTAAACTTTGAAGACGGCTTAAAACTCGTTTCGCAACGTGCCCAAGCCATGCAAAAAGCATGTGAGCTTCAACCAAGTACTATGGCTGCTGTTTTAGGCCTTGATGATGATGTTGTAGAAAAAATCTGTGCACTGACCGAAGGGGTTGTTGTTGCTGCTAATTATAACTGCCCTGGTCAGTTGGTGATTTCTGGAGAAGTGGATGCCGTTAACAAGGCTTGTGACACCTTAAAAGAAGAAGGTGCACGGCGTGCTTTGGTCTTACCTGTTGGTGGTGCTTTTCATTCACCTTTGATGGAGCCTGCCAAAGAAGAGCTTGCAGCTGCCATAGAAGGTACTACATTTTTAAACCCTTTATGTCCTATTTACCAAAATGTAACAGCTTCTGCGGTTACAAATAGTGATGAGATAAAGTCTAATCTCATTGCGCAATTAACCGCTCCTGTTCGCTGGACACAATCTGTGCAACAAATGGTTGCCGATGGCGCTACCCATTTTACCGAAGTAGGTCCTGGAAAGGTACTACAAGGTTTGGTGAAAAAAATACACAGAGAAGCAGAAACTTCTTCTGCAGAATACAACGCTAACGCTTAACCCAAATTCCCTTGAAAAGAAATCTATTTATAGTTGTATTGATTGCAATTAACATTGCCTTAGACCAAATTTCCAAGGTTCTGGTTCGTGCTAATTTTGAGTATGGTGAAATTAAGCCGCTTATAGGCGATAATTTTATTATGCAATATGTAGAGAATAAAGGAGCCTTTTTAGGAATGGGAAGCGATATGCCAGATTATTTAAAACTCATTTTCCTGCTTATTTTACCAGTCGTGGTATTGGGCTATGTAGTGTACTACATTGTTAAGTCCAAAGAATTAGATAGACTTAGCTTAATTGCTTTCTGCTGTATTATTGGTGGTGGTGTTGCTAATGTCTTTGACCGCATCATTTATGGACAAGTCACGGATTTTTTCTTTATTGATCTTGGTGGCGTTTTCAAAACAGGCATATTCAACTTTGCCGATCTATCAGTAACCACCGGAATGATTATGTTGCTGTTTGGAAGTTTTTTCAACAAAAAAGAAAAATCAGAAAAGGAGGTCGCTTAGCGACTTAAAAGACATTCTTCACAGTCTTTTATTTCTCCATAATACGTCTCCCTATACTTATGAAGGGTTTTTACTGGAATAGTTAGAAATTCTTTTTTGATGTAGGTAACATTTGTATATAATTTACCCATTTTTGGAGAGAAGCGTTTCTCCACACGTGTTTGTCGTTTTACTCTAATCAATTTCATTTAAATTCCCTTAACATTGAGTACAAAACAACAAAGACCCTGAGCTATATACAAAATATGACTGTTAAATCATTGTTAAGCAGCTCGTTGAGTTAGATATACTTAAAAATAAGCCGTTTGTTTTAAGAATAATTAGAACTTTTGTCCAACATTCTATTAAATTATCAATCGGCAAATAGATGAATTCTTTTCCCTAGTTCAAAAAAAGAGGTGATTACCATCTCAATTAGCACTTTCTTGAGTCATAAAATCCAAGGCTTATGCCTATTGTAACTTATTACAATTAGTTTACTTTCTAATTCTCTGCTCCCAACGCCATGCCGAAGCCATAGCATCGTCTAAAGATGATTTAGTCTTCCAACCCAAAATTGTATTCGCCTTTGTCGTTTCTGCATAAGCTGCAGTAACATCTCCCTCTCGTCTCCCTACAATTTTATAATTTAACTTTGTGCCAGACACTTTTTCAAATGATTTTATGGCTTCTAAGACGGAACTCCCTTTTCCCGTACCTAAGTTAAAAACCTCAAAATTGGCCTCATTTTTATTTCCTAAAAGTCGATTTAAGGCTACAACATGCGCCTTGGCCAAATCGACAACGTGTATGTAATCGCGTATACAAGTGCCATCTGGAGTTGGATAGTCGTTTCCAAAAACAGATAGTTGTTCTCTAATACCAATTGCCGTCTGTGTAATGTAAGGCACCAAATTCTGTGGCACTCCAATTGGCAATTCACCTATTTCTGCACTGGGATGAGCACCTATAGGGTTAAAATAGCGCAGAGCTATGCTTTTAAAATCTTGGTCTACCCGACAAGTATCCCTTATAATTTCTTCACCGATTTGCTTCGTGTTTCCATAGGGTGATTCTGCTGGCTTTACTGGCGCATCTTCTGTTATTGGCAATTTATCTGCCTGCCCATAAACCGTGCAAGAGGAACTAAAAATAAAGTTCTTTTTGTCTAGTTGAGCCATTTCCTGCAACAAATAGACAAGGCTATTAATGTTATTTTCGTAGTACATTAAAGGATTGTTGACGCTTTCGCCTACTGCTTTATAAGCCGCAAAATGAATTACGCCTCCAATATCCTTATGCCTTTTAAAAAAATCGGTAACGCCTATTTTAGACTTTAGATCTAATTTTTCAAAAATGGGTCTTTTATGGGTAATGGCTTCTATGCCGTCTAGAACTTTTTCCGAAGCATTGCTAAGATCATCAATAATCACAACCTCAAACCCTTCGGATTGCAGCTCTACAACCGTGTGTGATCCAATATAGCCTAGTCCGCCAGTAACAAGTATTTTCATCTAAGCGTTGGAATTTATAAAACTTAAAACAGTGGTCGTTATGTAGTCAATTTGCTCATCATCAAGTTCTGTATGCATAGGGAGAGAAATCACATTGTCCACTAAATGATTGGTAACTTCAAAATCGCTTTCATTATAGCGCTCATCTGCATAGGCCTTCTGCTTGTGAAGCGGAATTGGATAGTATACACCGCACGGAATACCTTTTTCATTGAGATGACTTACAAGGGCATCTCTATCTACACCTTCCAATTTTAAGGTATACTGATGAAACACGTGGCAATCACAAGTGTCGCAAATACCATTACATGCTGTGCGACCACTTGGAGTTGTAATTTGTGGGTGGTCTTTAAAAGCCTTGGTATATTTTCTTGCTGCATTTCTTCTGGTATCATTATAACGATCAAGATATGGCAACTTTACATCTAAAACAGCCGCTTGAATGGAATCTAATCTTGAATTGACACCCACAACATCATGATGGTAACGCTGGTACATACCATGATTTACAATGCCTCTTATGGTATGAGCTAATTCATCGTCATTGGTAAAAATGGCACCACCATCACCATAGCAGCCCAAATTTTTCGATGGAAAAAATGATGTTGAAGCCACATGACCTATCACACCTGTTTTGGTTTTAGACCCATCTTTATGGGTGTAGTTAGCACCTATACCTTGAGCGTTATCCTCTATAACGTAAAGATTATGTTCTTTAGCTATCGCCATGATCTCGTCCATATTGGCTGCCAATCCAAACAGATGCACTGGTACTATCGCTTTTGTTTTTGGTGTAATAGCGTTTTTAATGGCATCTACATCTATATTAAACGTTACAGGATCCACATCTACCAAAACTGGTGTTAGTTTTAATAGCGCTATTACTTCCACCGTGGCTGCAAAGGTAAAGTCGGCAGTAATCACCTCATCACCTTGTTCTAAACCCAAACCCATCATGGCAATTTGCAAAGCATCCGTACCATTGGCACATGGAATTACATGTTTAACTTTTAAATAGTCTTCTAAATGCTTCTGAAATTGATGAACCTTTGGTCCATTTATAAAGCTAGCAGTATCAATAACTTCTTGAATTGAAGGGTCCACCGTTTCTTTTATATGGGCATATTGACTCTGAAGGTCAACCATTTGAATTTTTTTCATACTTGAATTGCGTTTGTGATTTGGCAAAAAAGCCTTTAGCGAAAATACGAAATTGTAACGGCTATTACCAATGCAATTTATTGAAAGAAGTGTATTTTAGCACAAACTACTTGTTTTGAGGATTGCATACTCTTTTGGAATTTATATTGCCAAGTTTATTCTAAGTATTTTGGCCCTTTTTAATGGAAAAATTAGGTCTGGCGTCTTAGGGCGACGGCAAACATTCCGTACTCTGAAAGAAAACATAAATCCAGATGATACCTATTTCTGGTTTCATTGTGCGTCCCTTGGGGAGTTTGAACAAGGGCTGCCCGTTTTTGAAGCTTTAAAACAAAACTATCCCGATTATAAAGTTGTCTTGACCTTTTTCTCACCATCCGGTTACGAGGTTAGGAAAAACACTCCGATAGCAGACATCGTAGTTTATTTACCATTAGATACTCGTGCCAATGCAAACGCATTTTTAAGTATTGTAAATCCTCAATTGACCATCTTTGTTAAATACGAATTCTGGCCAAATTTTTTATTCGAACTGAAGAAGAGAAACCTAAACCTCTATTTAATTTCGGCTGTTTTTAGAGAAAATCAAAGTTTTTTTAAGTGGTATGGTGGTCTTATGCGTCAAGCTCTTTTAGCCTTTAATCATATTTTCACTCAAGACGAACAATCTAAGGCTCTATTAAAAGGCATCGATTATAATCACGTTACTGTGTCTGGTGACACGAGATTTGACAGGGTTACCAAACAATTGAACCAAGACAATTCTGTCGATTTCATAGAGCGCTTTATTGGTGATGCCATATGTATGGTATTAGGAAGCACATGGCCCGACGATGATAAACTTTATCTAGATTATATTAACAGCAATACTTGTGATAATTTAAAATTTATCATCGCACCGCATAACATTAACAGTCGTTATGTCAATTCCCTACTGAAACAATTAAAGGTAAAGACGATGTGCTACTCTAAAATGCACCCTGATACTGATCTGTCGGGTTACCAGGTTTTCATTCTGGATACTATTGGTTACCTAAGCAAGGTCTATAGTTATGCCGATATAGCCTATGTTGGTGGCGCTGCAGGTACTACTGGATTGCATAATATTTTGGAACCTGCTGTATTTGGTATTCCTATACTCATAGGCAAGAACTACCATAAATTTCCAGAGGCAAAACAACTCATTACATCTGGCGGTGTTACGGTTATTAAAGTTCCAAAAGACTTCAAAGAACAAACCGATGCTTTGATTTCCGATAAGACCTTACGAGTAGAGCAAGGACAAATTAATAGTGATTTTATTAGAAAAAATAAGGGTGCCGTAGTCCAAATACTTAATCATATCCGTATATAAGCCATATTATTGAGACTTTTAGCTTTAAATTAAGCAAGTTTCAAATAAATTATTATTTTTAAAACCATTAACGTATAACACTAAAACCACTAAAATGAAAAGAATTGTATTAAGTTTAATGCTTATCGCCGTATTAGGTCTATCCTTTACATCGTGCAGAGAAACCAAAGAGAAAACTGAAAATGCTGTTGAAGAGGCTACTGAGGCTACAGAAAATGCAGCTAGCGATGCAGCTAACGCTGTTGAAGACGCTGCTAACGATGCGGCAGATGCTGCCAGTGAAGCTATGGATGATGCCACTGATGCTGCTAATGACGCAGTTGATAGCGTAAAAGAAGGTGCCGAAGACATAGCAAACGACGTTAAAGACGCTGCTAATGAAGCTGTAGATAAAGCCAAAGAAGCCGGTAACGAAGCTATGGACAAGGCTCAAGAGGCTGGTAATAAAGTTATCGATGATGCTAAAAAAGCTGGTAACGATGCTATGGACAAAATGAAAGAAAACAACTAAAACGTTGTTTTTAATTTAATATGAAGCCTGGCCTAGTGTCAGGCTTTTTTTGTGGATTCGCTGAGCTTCAACTCGCTTGGCACCACTTGTGTTTTAACTTCATATGCTTCTAAAGTTAGGTTGGCAATAATAGTCTTCATTGCCATTTCGCCAATAGCATAAGCTTTTTGATGAATAATTGAAATTTTTGGGCTAGACACGAGCTGCGTATGTTCATAGCCAAAGCCAATTACCGAAAGCTCCTCAGGGACGGCACGACCCAGTTTTCTAGCCATGTTAATAGCAACAATTCCCGTAATATGGTCTATGGATACAACAGCATCAATTTCTGGATAATTTGAAAGGTTGTTGTAAACTTCTGCTTCAACATCAGGGGATTGTCCTAGATTTAAGACGCGCGGTTTGAGACCTGCTTCGCTCATTGCAGTTTTATAACCTTTGGTTCTAAGCTTACCAACGCTTAGCTCTTCAATATTACTAATCAATAAAATCTCTTTTCGCTCCTCTTTATCAATTAAGTACTTGGTAGCTTCATAAACCGATTTAAAATCATCTACAATGACCTTATCGCAAGATATAGACTTTACCACACGGTCAAATAACACAATTGGAAGACCTTGATTTAACGTTTTTTCTAGATGCTCTGTTTTAGATTTAACCTGACTTTCCCTAGCTACAGCCATGATGAAGCCGTCTACACTTCCATTGGACAATAATTCTAAACTTCGTTCTTCCTTATCGAGGTGCTCATCAGACAGACAAACAATAATATCATAGTTATTTTTTGTGGCCTCAGTTTCTATGCCATGCAGTACCTCTGCAAAAAAAGGATTGGTTACCGTTGGTAAAATCACACCTATGGTTTTAGTCCTATTGGATTTAAGCTGTTGTGCAATACGATTTGGCTTGTAGTTAAGTTTCGCAGCCAATTCATGCACCCTCTTTTTGGTTTTATCACTAATTTCATGACTATCATTTAGAGCTTTGGACACAGTGGAAACTGATAAATTGAGCAGTTTAGATAACTCTTTAAGTGTTGTCATAGTTAACGAATTAAATAAAAAAGGGCATATTAAAAATACACCCTTTTCTTCATTATTTGCTAAAAATCAGTCTAGTTTTTAACTAGTTTAATTGTTTTGCTACCATTAGCTGTAGCCAATTTAGCCAAGTAAATTCCGCTTTTTAAATCTGCAGCGTTCAATGTTACTTCGTTGGTATTTGGCTCAAGTGATAAGACTTGCTTACCTAACATATCGTATACTACAATAGATGTTACGTTTTGGTTATTCGCTGCTTTAATGTTCCAAACATCATTTGATGGGTTTGGTGCCACCGCGAAACTATTACCTAACTCAACATCTGGAGTTGACAAGGTGCCTCCTCGGAAATATACATTACCAATGTATATTGTCGTTCCTGGCAAAGTACTTCCTACTTCACCTGTGATAAATTGAATTAAAGCTAATTGACTAAAAGCCGTGTTAGCTGTACCGTTAAACTCATCAGGCAAACCAGAACCAGCTCCATTCAAACCTATCTCAAAAGATTGCCATACACCTGTTTGGGTTTCATCAACAAAAACCCTAAAGTTTTGATTTTGTGTTCCTGGATCACTACCGAATAAAATTACATTTAAATTATCTCCAGCATTTAAAGTTTCTGCATAGAAGTCAAAATGGAAGACACCTGCTGCTGTTATATCAAAAAAGTTTGACCCTGCAAAATAGTTTAACTGACCGCCGTTACCTCCATTGAAGGTGAAGGTATCAGGCGAACCATTGACATCTAAATCCAATTCCTCAGCGATTGAACCAAATGGTTCTAAGAAATTCACTCCAATATCCGTATAAGCTGGATTATTTGTGATTACAGGAATTACCTCATTGGGTTGAAGAGAGGGCACTGGAGCCGCTGGTGGTAATTCGAAGAAATTTACGGTGTACGTTTCTGTATCAACACCATTAGGTGCTGTAACGTCCAAGGTTGCTGTTCCTGGTACACCACCTGCTTGCATTACCACGACATTGGATGAGCCATTGCCTGCTTGGGTAGCAACACCGGCTACTGTTGGAGCTGTTGTTGTACCATTAACAAGACCTACTGAATAATTCGTTACGCCTGAATTAAATCCATCAATTGTAACACCATCTAGTGTAAGGTCAGATAAACTAGCGTCCGCATCTGGGTCAAAAGTAATAGTTTGAGCTACGTCATCGACATAATATAAAGCTCCATTACCCGTACCAACTGTTGTACATGCAGGGTCTGCCCCTACACAAGCTGGATCATAAAATGGGAAAATCACAAATTCTTGGAATTGCTCGTTACCATCAACACCGGGAATTCCTGCGAAGTCGATAGTGATTTCCTGCCATGCATTGGCTGTTGTAACAACAGTATCGAAGTCATAAGCCTCGTTAGCCCCTGCATCTAAATCTGCCTGAACTCTAACCCGTAATGGTAAATTTGGAATTGGGGTCCAAAACTTAAAAGTAATTTCCGTTCCTAAGTTAAAATCAATCAGAGGGGCACCTGTTGTCTGAAATCCAAAACCGCCAAACCAATCTGCGGTTTCTGGTTTGTTCACTTCAAGAACACGAGAAGAAGTATTAGGTGCTTGAACATCGGGATTGGCCACATTTCCGAAGCCTACACCTCCGAATGCAAATGCTGGTGTCGTGGTGCCGTCTTCAAAGTCAACTGGCAATGATTGTCCAAAGGACAAAGCAGCACACATTAAAAAAAATAGAAAAGTAATTTTTTTCATAATCGTTATTTATTTTAGTTAAAATTAAAGTTCACTTATGTGAATTTATCGAAAGATACCTATTTAAATGTACGTATCTAAAAATTTCACCGCTACAATTCTTATACAACTACAACGTTGTAGTCAAAATAGAAAATAAAACTTATAAATCTAATAATCAAATTTTTAAAGAATTATTAAGACTATTTAAATCTATATTGTAGTGGTGGTGTTGTGTTTATTTTGTTGTTTGTATGGGTTTGTTAGTATTTTAATTTTTCATTCTTATCCCAAATTCCCCAATACGCGCCCACATCGCCTTCATCTCCAACTTTCCATGACTCATCAAAGGATGAAAAATAAAAGCAATCTATATCCGCTTTTTGGCACCAAAGCTGCGTATTAATAAAATACTTTAAAAAGTTTTCATCAGAGGGCTGGGCCGCTCCTAAACTTTCACCTCTACTAGGCCAACCTGTTTCTGAAATAATTACCTTTTTGCCTTTTGCCGCCCCTAAAACCTGACCGTACATTTGCTGCATATGGGCCAATGAATAATCGATGTGACAACTCTCCCAAAACGGATAGCAGTTGGTGAGGATGACATCGCATAAATCCGTTAAATCTGGATGAACTGAGAACTCATAATAGGCATCTACATAGCTCACTGGAATGTCTGCAGGAATAGCAGCTCTCACTTCACGGATATGCTCTTTCAATTCTTCCAAAGGGATATCATTTCTATACAGTACCTCATTCCCCACTGCTGCAATATCAACCATCCCTTTATTGGCTAAATCTATGAGCGCATCGATTTCTTGTCTGTTTTTTTCCCTGTCATCTCCAATCCAAGCCCCTACAAGCGTCTTAATACCCAATTCCTTCGCAACTTTTGGAACAAACTCATTTCCTTCGATACAAGAAAAGGATCTTATCCATTTGATGTGAGGTTGTAAAATCTTCATTCTACGCATTACTTGTTCCTCGGTTATGTTATCGCCAGGCTGCTGGCCATCTTCATACATGCTAAAACATAGACCTGACATTCCCCCTTTCACAATCTTGCGAAAAAGCTTTATAAGCTCATCTTTTGATAGTCCTTTGGTGTGATTATGTTCATCTAAAGAGGCTAAGAATTTTCTATACTCCTCGGTTAATAAATTTTCTTTCCTGTAAGACATAGTTAGTTAAATTTTAGTCTTTGCAATTTTAATCATATCCCTCTCTAATTGCAATAAATTTCTTAATTCTATTATTTATAATTCTCCGCGTCTTTCTATAAGCTCTGCTTTAATTTCTCTCGCCCTTTCTTCTGTGAGGCTGTATTTCCACATCACTATAATCGCTATACCGGCAGTTGCCACGGGAATAACAATATCTGCTATTCTTAAATTAGTCATGGTCTCAGCCGTTTGCGTTGGTGCATCGGATATAAATCCAACCATTTTCAGCACAAATCCCTGTAAAACTAAAGCTAAGGCTTGCCCCATTTTTACCATCCACCAATAGATGGCTCCAAAAGTACCTTCCTTACGCGGCATACCGTTTTCCAATTCATCCAAATCACACACATCTGCGGTCATACTCATCATTAAGGTAAATAAGCCTCCCAGGCCAAATGCCATAAACGGTATAGGCATAAACATCAACCAAGGATTCCCAGGATCAAAGCCCCACCATTTTAAAATATAACCTACAATTGAAATCGCTGTTGAAATAATAAAGGCACTTCTTTTTCCGTAGACATCCGATAGTTTAGATATAATTGGGATTACAGCAAAGGCAGTTACCACAGCTGTTATGGTAGAAAACCAAGCTGGCCAATTTCCCGCCGCGGCAAAATCACCATTAAACATGTAATAAACGATAATAAAAAAGCTAAAAGAGGCCACTAATTGAAACCCATTAAATACTAAAAACGTAGCGCCACAAAGTTTCATGAAGGGCCTGTTTTTAGAAACCTGAATAATGCCGGCAAATAACTCTTTTAAATTGGCACCCAATGACTTAAGTGAAATCTCTTTTCTATTTTCCATATTACCGCCGTCAAGTCCTCTACAAAAAATGGCTGGCAAAACTCCTAGAACCAAACAAACCGCACCTACCATTACGGAGAGCTGCCTGACCCCAATGGCTTGGGTTGCAAATAAATCTTCATCTGCTATTAATACCCAGAACCAAGGCACTATCATCCATGCGATTTGTCCTATAGTTTGAGAAAATGCCATTAATCTTGTTCGCTCGTTATAATCTGAAGTCATTTCATAACCTAAACCTACTAGAGGTGTAGCAAACATGGTGTTACCAACTAAGAACAACAAAGAGAAAATGAGAAAATACCAAAAATTATAGGTTTGGGAATTATCTGCATCTAGTTGCCATAGCACCGCAAAAAGAACACCACTGAGTATTGCACCTACAAAAATATATGGACGCCTTCTACCATATTTAGATTTGGTGTTATCTGAAATGAAGCCCATAATTGGGTCTGTAATAGCATCAAATATTCTAGGAAGACCACCTAATAAACCTGCCAGCACAGGATCCATACCAAAAGCAGTAAGTAAAAAGAACATAAATATTCCTAACGCTCCCGGTAACAAATTGAGTACTAAATGTCCAGCCCCAAATGCGGCCTTCTGGCCAATAGGCACTTTATCTTTTGCAGCAGTTTTAACGTTTGACATAGTTTTTATTTTTAGTTAGATATAACAATGGTTTGAATCGCCTGCCCACTAATCTCAACGTTGGCTTTTTTATCTCCTAAATCCAAACGGAATTGTTTTGGTTGTTTCTCTTCATTGAATACCACCACTGCAATTGTTCCATCAGGATTTTGAGCAGCAGTTACTTGTAAATCTTTATCGTCTACAATGGACTCTATTACTTTAGCCTCTGGTCTTATGTATTTGCTAAAATGAGCCATGACATAATACAGCGGTGTAAAATAGACCTCATCTTGCTCTTCATCAACAATAACTGGTGCCACACACCAATTCTCAAACCAATTTGGCCCGCCTTGCCGATTAAGAACCATGTTCCAATCTATCCATCCATCTACCCAGTTATTTAAACAGCCAATTATGTCTCTGGCATAACGGTTTACAGGTGCATACTTAGGATGGAGATATTTCTGGTCTTCTGGCGCCCAGTCCCAGCCCCAATCTGTAGCTTCTTTTGACCAATACCATTTATCATTTTTCCATTTTGGCACCTCAGCGTCTACACAAGCCTCAGACTGTATCAAATATTTGTTCGGTGCCTTTTGATGTGCGTATTGCAGTGCTTCGGGAAAAACTTCAAACGTACTGGCATACCAATGGATAGCAGTACCATCAAAATATTTTGAAGATGATTCGTCTCTATACATGACATCTACCCATTCTTTTAAATGTTCCCTATTTTGATCATAGCCCAAAACTTGAACGCTGTGGCCATCAGCCTCTAGCTTTGGTCCTAAATGATTCTCAACGAAATCCGTCATTTCCTCAGGCGTAAAATGCATACTTTCCCAGTTACTATCATTACCTAAAGGTTCATTTTCAACGGTAAAGCCCCAAATATCAATTCCTTCCGCTTTGTAAGCGTCTAAATACTTAGAGAAAAACAGAGCCCAAGTATCGTTGTATTTCGGTAATAATTTTCCACCTCTCCAGTCGTTATTATCTTTCATCCATGGTGGAGCAGTCCAAGGTGACGCTAAAATTTTAAATCCATCCTTAGATGCTTTCATGGCATCTTTTATCATGGGAATTATGTCGTTCTTATCCTCTTCAATAGTAAAATGCTCTAGGTCCATGTCATCTTCAACTGGTGCATAAGAATATTGTCCTAAGGAAAAGTCACAGGAATTCATATGAGTGCGAGTGAGGGAGTATTGTGCTCCACTTTCGCCGAAATAAGCTTCGATAATTTTCGCTCTATTTGGCGCACTTAGTTTATTTAAAAGCGATGCAGAGGCCTCTGTAAATGAGCCTCCGAAGCCTGTGATGTTTTGAAATGTTTTATCAGGATTTAAAGTGATTGTTGTAGGTTCCTCAACTTGCTTAACATCAGAAACTAACGTTAGCTTATTGCCATTGACTGATGTTTCGTAAACTTCTGTTTTTAATTGTTCTTGAGGTGTATTGCAACTCATAAAAATTATAACTAAAACTAAAATCTTAATATTTTGTATAAAACGCATCAAAGTTTACTTTTAATTTGAGTGTTGTGCTAGAATTTCTTCTTCTGTTGGAGGCACCATAACATCTTTCATTAGGGCAGATTTATCACCATTATATGTCTTTTCTATTGTATTTCCATTTCGTTTTAGACCATCAAAAACTCCTTTATCTACTAAGTCCCATAGGGCAAATTTTGCCTTTCCTTCAACCGTAAAAAGACCAAAATGATTCTCTGAACCGTTGGGATTAGAGGCATCTTTCCAAGGCTCATCAAAGCCTTCGAAATAGAAACAAGAGATTTTATTTTCATTGGTAAAATCCCTAATGGCCTCATAATAAAGCGCTTCCTTAAATTCATCCGTGGCTCTAGAACCTTCTGTACCGTAGAACCCATTGGAAACCGTAGCCCAACCTGTTTCTCCAATATGAATAGGTTTTTCTAAGTTCAAATACTTAATATACCGAGCGACGTTTTGGTACTGCGTCTTAGCATAAGCCAATGAACGTTGCATCGCCTTTTCTATCTTTTGCATATCTGAAAGGCTAGAATCAGATTCTGGCGTGTACCAAAAGTCGGGATTGTAATGGGTATCATGCATAGGATAGGTATGCATAGAAATAAAATCTACAGCCTTGATCAAGCGGTTTAAGTCCTCCACATGATATTCTTCTCCTCCTCCGCCCCAAGACGCAAAATTATCGGAACTTGTTATCCATAGGTCTTTAGGTAATTTTCCTTCCTCTTTTAGATTTTGTAGATGGGTCACCCATTTTAATATGATTCCTGGCTCTACATAATATTGCGCTTGCCATTTTACCATAGCTTCGTTTCCAACAGCGATAATCTTTACAATATCGGGATATTCGTTTGCTA
The DNA here is from genome assembly GCA_913055905.1 of uncultured Winogradskyella sp. Taxonomy (GTDB): domain Bacteria; phylum Bacteroidota; class Bacteroidia; order Flavobacteriales; family Flavobacteriaceae; genus Winogradskyella. The sequence continues at coordinate 55,348 of CAJXLB010000011.1, read as the reverse complement.
ATGCTACCGCTTTTTCAATCTCCGTGGCATTATCAGGACTCTCCGAAGCATGGTCAGGCTCCTTGTCTGTAAACGCGTTCTTGCAATTAATCCAAGCGCCAAGCATGACATACATTTCAAAATCTGGGTCCTCACTTTTCAACTCCTTTATGGCTTTAAGGACGTTAGAGGCATGAGGCAAATAGACTTTGTAAGTACGGATAATACCTACTCCCATTGCCGAGAGCAACAGCATGTCTTCCTTAAGTTCTTCGATTGTTGGTTCTATGTCGTGATCCACATGGCGATAACCACCATAAGACATAGCTAAATATTTAGGGTTGCCTAAGATTTCTTTAGCTGTAGGACTGTTTTTGGGTTGGGATTGTTCGTTCAATTTGGGATTTTGTTTACAAGACCAAACACATAAAAGTATCAGTACTGCCTTGAAGGTGTTTAAAGTCACTTTTTGTAGTTTGTTCTTACTAATTGTCATTTGTCTTTACTTTTTGAGCTTTACGTTATTTAGACATAATCTCCTCTTCGGATGGTGGAACAAGAACATCCTTTAAAAGCTCTTGTTTATCACCTCCGTAAGTTTTGGTGATAGGATTACCATTACGGGTCAAGCCCTCAAAAATGCCTTTATCTACTAAATCCCAAATAGGATATTTGGCCTCACCATCTATAGTGAATAGCCCAAAATGATTTTCGGACCCTTTAGGATTTCTTGCATCTTTCCATTGTTCGTTAAAGGCCTCAAAATAGAAACATGATATTCCGGCCTTATTGGTCCAGTCACGCATCAAGCGGTGATAGAGTCCTTGTTTGTACTCATCGGTTGCTCTAGAGCCTTTATCACCATAATGCCCATCGGAAACACTGGCCCAGCCCGTCTCTCCAATATGAATTGGTTTGTTGATTCCTAAACTTTTCATGTAATTGGTCACGCTATCGTACTGTTTTTGTGCAAATTTCAGTGCTCGCTCCATTGCCATCTCAATCTTGGTTGTATCTGGCATTCCTGCATGGGCTTCAGGCACACCCCAAAACTCTGGATTATAGTGTGTGTTATGATATGGATACGTATGCATTGAAATGTAATCAACAGCTTCTACCAGTTTCTCTAAATCCTCAACATGATAGGATGCCTCTCCTCCTCCCCACGAGGCAAAATCGTCTGAGCTTGTAATCCATAAATCTTTAGGTAACTTTCCTGACTTTTTTAAATCTTGCAAGTAGGTAACCCATTTTAGGATAACACTGGGCTGAACGTAATAATTTGTAGCCCATTTTACCATAGCTTCGTTACCAACGGCCAGAACTTTTACTATATCCGGATATTGATTTGCAATAGCCACCGCTCGTGCAATTTCATCTTTGTTGTTAGGACTCTCAACATTGTGGTCCACAGGTTTGTCTGTCCATGCATTGAGACAATCGATCCATGCCCCAAGCATGACGTACATCTCAAAATCAGGGTTTTCCTTTTTGAGTTCCCTTATAGCTTTAAGCACATTTGTTGCATGAGGTAATTGAACATTGTAGGTTCTTAAAACCTTTATGCCCATAGCCGACAATATTTTCATGTCGTCTTTCAGCTCTTCTATCGTAGGCTGAATGTCCCTTGTTTTTTCCCTATACCCACCGTAGGAGATGGCCATATACTTAGGGTTACCTAATATATCCTTAGCAGTCACGTTTTTACTAATTTGGGTTACGGACTTGAGGTCCTTATTTTTTTTATCATTGCACGACAACACAAAAACCAGGAGCGCAGTTATCCATAAAATTCTCGTTTTAAGCATGCGTTTTATTTATTTTAAATAACTTTTTTCAATTGTTACCTTAATATGTTTGACCTCATTTTTCCTTTCAAACACAGATGAACTAAGATTTTTGTTTAACGTTAGTTTGTCGAACTTTTGAGTTGAATTATCTTCTAGTGACACTTCAAGTCCATTGTGGTTAGAAACCTCATAAATCACTGGCACTTGACAATATGTAAATGCCAATTGTTTTGGCTGGAGCTGGATAGTTTCCTGTTTCCCGGCAACATCAACATATTTGAAGGTCATGGCTTGAGACAAAAACTCTTCTCGTCGCAACATACAAGGATCAAAATATAGTTGCCCATCATTTACAAAAACACCAAGCTCTCCAAACCTAGATAAAATATCTTCCTTAACCTGTCCCGTCATACCTGGTTGTTGAGCCCCCTTGCCAAATGGTGTATGGGAATATGGGTCTGTTGGAAAGGCCCCATAAAGCTGTGGCGATTTATGCACGCCAATACCTTCATTAATTTCATAATAATGCTCTAACAGCTTCCCTACAACAACCTCATCTTCACTATCGTGAATCGCTTTTAAACAACATTCAAGCACTGCCAGTTGAAGTTTAGACACCATATGCCAATAGATTGAGCCTAATCCTTCGTAACCATAGAAGGTGCCAGAACGGCCCGTAAAAGCCTTGTGGTTGAACACTTGCTCAAATATCCTTAGAACTTTTCTTCTATCTTCTGTAACTAAATTTTTGTAGCTCGTCTCCTCCAAGTCATTTAAGGCAGCTTTAACGTCTTCTGCATTCTTAAAATTACCATTAAAGTGATAGCCGCCATTGATATCTTGTTTAATCAATTGAGTATTGCCATCTTCTAACAGCTTTTGTAACAATTCTGAATCTTGGACAGCTGATTGAGGAACATTATTACGCTCCATAAAGCCTTTTAGTTCCTTATTGGGATACAAGATATAGCTGTATTGGTCTGGCCTAAACAGACTACTGTGTTTCAGTCCATCTAATACCTTTAGATTCTCCTTAGAACTTAAATAGCCCGAACTTAAAACGGCCACTTGACCTTCTAGCATCTCATCTAAGTAGGAGAGAGACACCGTATTATCTTCGTTAATTGTAATAAGATTATAAGCGTGATACATATCATCATCGCGCTTGTTGGCTTTTATGGCATGTTCTAAATGTTTTAGTGCAGATGCCACAAAATTTTTCAGTTCTGAAAATGTAATTGTTTCCCTCTCTCCAGAAAAGGCACTCGAATAGACACGGTCTCTATATGTACTTCCTGCTTTTCCTAAAGCATCCATCATCAGCTTTCTGTCTTTATCACTAATTGCAGATGCTAAAAGTCCCTCATTAGAACTGTAGGTTTCTTTAACCTCACTAAAAAAGTCAGCTATTTCCTTTGACACCAATACTTCGTTAACAGACGCTTGGTCAAATATGTGTTCAAAAAACTTTAAAAATCGTCTTAAGTAATAAAGCGTGACCATAGATACGCCATTACCAACGAGTGCATTGTTCGCGTCGTTCCATTCTGGACGTTGCGTATTCATCCAAATTCCTGCTTCGGGAATAAAGTTGGAAAGCTTCGCCAAGGTGGTCGCTAGAATCTTTTCGATAAAGTTGGCTCTGACTACTTCGTCTTTTGCATTGCATAACAAAGCACCATCAGCACCTATAGCGTTACGTTTAGCTCTTATCTTACGATCGGATTCTTCGTCAAATTCTATTGTATCCTTTGGATTTTGAACAATCGCTTCATAGGATTTAATGCGATAAGGCACATTGGCATAAACGAATATATCTCTTGTAAAGAAGCTCTCTAACTTACCTGGTTCATGATTTTGGATAAATTCCAAGAATTTTTGAAGATAAATAATTTGGTGGTCGCCCCAATACCCTATATAAGACCAAGGGTCGTCTGGCTCTATAGTCTCCCAATCAAAACCTCCTTTGGTAACTCGGTAAGGATTATAACCATCAAACGTAGAGGCGTTTAAGAATTTGTGAATCATGTTCTCGATGTACTCTGGATAAGAATGCACCAAGGCCTCCCAATTTTGGAAAATATCTCTCCAGTTACCTTCGTAATCCAGAATCTTTGACCCATCGACCTCACTTCTGGTATTAATGGAAAATTTGTTCCAAGGTCGACTTGGATCTCCGTGTCTGCGACTAAATTTCAATGGCATATACTCCAATGCCAACCTGCAAAAATCTTCATCTTGCGATGTATTGGCAATTTCCTTTAACTCCGACAAGGTTATTTTGTCATTAAGACTGTTCAAAAGGTTGGCTTGCCTAATTGAAACATCTTTATTAGCCTCTTTTATATATTTTCTAAAATCCCATGTTTCAATGGTGTAGCCATCATCGAAAATACCACCACGCATAATATTGAATAGCGTATTGGAAAAATGGCGTGTGTCTCTTAAGTTATCTGATGTTAACTGAAGTCCATCTGATGCGGCATTAAGGGCTATAAGTTTTTGCGTGCCCAATGCCACGTTATCCAGTAGTTTATGTTCGAGCTCGTCATCTTTTTGTATAGCCTGCGAAAGGCTTACAATATCCGATTTGTCTTGATTCACGTTGGTAACGATGTACCATTTCTTTTGAGCTCCTGAAGCTAAGGTGATTGTTTTGTTTACGAAGTAACCACCTTTCTCAGCTTTAATGTCTGTTTCTTGTTCTATATCCTTGAATGCCCTAAAATCCTTAAGCTGAAGTGACGACAATAGATACTTGGGAGACTCCAAACCAAGTGACCACGCTATATTGGCCTTGAGGGCCTCGCTTGGCTCTGCCTTGTCAACAATGATAGCACTTAAGGCAAAGATTCCTATTCCAGAATCTTTTACTAATTCTGTGCGTTTGTAGGCATCTACCAAATTACTGCTGGCATTTTGAAGAGCACTACTCACGCCAAATGGCAACACATTTTGAATACCATCTAGAATATTCACTTCCACCGCATCTTCTGCTTGATTGGAAAGTGTGGATGTTTTTACAAATCCGTATAGGTTGCTAGAAGACCATTCATATTTGAAGGTTAGCTGTAAATCAAGGTTTACTTCCTCAAAAACTATGGAATTGCCGTATATGCTTTTATACAAGTTTCGCTTGATCTTGTATTTATCTTGAAAACGAATAGAAAAAGGTTCCCATATATACGTTTCTCCTTTTCGTTTTACCTGAAATATGGATTTTGCTCCAGTTATTTCAGCAGATTCGGTGATCTTATCGTCAGAATAGTAGGGGAATAGTGCATACTCTGCATTTTTGCGTCCTGCGGTAAGGCCACCATTACTTGAAATGAACATCCAGTGATTAGAGTCACTAACAATGCTCATAAAGAACGGTCGCATCTTATCGTGATTCGCAATTTTAAAATACGCCTTGTTATCTAACTTTACCTTAGATAAAGTTACTTCCTTTTGTTTTGATTTGGTATCTTGGTTAGTAGCAACCATTTTGTGTTTTTAGATTAGTAATAAGGTTATCATTTATAAGAGACAAAATGCGGCCATAAAATAAATTAAAGCCGCAAATTTACTTACTCAAACGGTTGTTATTGCTGAATTATATCATCAAAATAATAGACATCGCCATCGCAAGGTGCGTTTCTCTCAAAATAGATAATCATACTCTTAAATGTTCCTGTTACGCCCGTAAAATCGAAGGTAAGCTCTTGCCACTCTCCCACTTCTGTGATTGTTGCAACACGGTCTACGGCCGGATCTACATTTGGGAAAGGCATAAACTCCAGTCTTAATGTTACTTCAGTGACCTGAGTCTCGGCTAGTACTTTCATTGTAAAGACTTTACTCGCGTCCGGATCGTTAAAATCCAGCGCTGTATTTAACTCTTTACCTAAACCTGCAAACGTAAAACATCCTGGTATTTTTACGAATTGCTGTACATTACAACTTGAATTTACTGCATCTTCAACAGGATTTTGTACTATACCTCCTCCTGTGTTCCCAAAGGCATCAAACGTTGTTGCTGGAGATGCAGTTAAGAACGTCCAATTGAGATTACCGTTAGCCGGATCTATATTCTCATCTGTTTCACAGTCAATATCAAAGGTCTGACTAAAACTTGCTGAATTCCCTCTACCGTCAAAAGCAGTTAAGGTTACCGTATAGGTGCCGTTTTCAAATTCAACGACAGGGTCGATAACCGAAGACGTTGTACCATTATCAAAATCCCAAAGGTAACTTGTTGCATCATTAGAAACATTGGTAAAATTAATCGTTCTGCCCTGAACATCACTTATAAACCTTGCCTCTAAATTAAACGTTTCAGTTTCTTCCTTGCCATCACAAGAGACCATAATCAAGGCCATGATTAAGCCGAATACTATGCTAATTTTATTTTTTAAAGCTATCATGTTGTCTTATTTTTAGTTATACACCCTAACATAATCCACATACATTCGTTGTGGAAATTGGGTATCTTCATTTGGTGCGCCTGGCAAGTTGCCACCCACTGCTATGTTCAGAATAATGTAAAATGGGCGATTGAAAACCCATTCTCCAGGATTAGGAACATTATCAACAGCCTCTTCAGCAGTTGTTTCTGGGGTTATTTGTTGGTACAATTCGTCATCAACGTAGTAATTGATATAATCTGGACCCCACTCTATTCCAAATACATGGAATCCTGTATCAAAACGATCGTTCTCCAACTCGTATTCTTTTGAGATGGAATCACCTGCGTTATATCCTGGACCATGGGCACTACCGAAAACGATGGTTGGTGCGTCCCCTAGATATTCCATAACATCAATTTCACCACACTGTGGCCATGGATTGATGTCGCAATCATTACCTAGCAACCAGAACGCTGGCCAAATGCCTTTACCAAGTGGCATTCTAATTCGCGCTTCAAATCGACCATATTGTTGCTCGAATAAATTTTGTGTTGTAATCCTGGCGGAGGTATAGGAACTTCCATCGAAGGCCTCTTCTCTTGCCGTGATAACAAGCAGTCCGTTTTCTACTTTAACATTTTCGGGTCTGTCTGTATAATATTGCAATTCATTATTGCCCCAACCTGGAATACCTTCTGCCGATCCATCGCCAATATCGTATGTCCAAAGGGTTGGGTCAGGAGCGCCATCGACATCAAATTCATCCGCCATGACGAGGTTTTCAAAATTTGTGACGGTCTGGGTCTCATCCACCTCACAATTTGTTATTAACAAAGTACCAGCTAATAACACAGCGCATGCGAGTATTGATTTTAAAATCTTCATTTGCTTCATTTTATAGTTCAATTTTTTTCTTTTTATTCGGTAAAGAAGTAGATGTTATCCAAAATAAAGCTTGGACCACCAACTAATATTATAGCTCCGAGATTGTTTCTTTGAGTTGTTAAATTTCCAACTAGCGGTATGTCTATAGAATTCCATTCATTTGGTGTTAGTCCATTGAGTGTTACTCTATAATCTACATCATCTCCCGTGGGGAAACCGGTAAATTCATTTGTTTCTATCTCCTGGTTACTTCCTATGTCCCTAATTTGAAATTCTACTTGAGTAGAAGCGTCAGGTGCAAAAATATCAACATGTAAAAACGACATAGCAGAACCATCTATTGGATTATTATCGAACATGATACCCGTGAAGTTGTTATTTTCATAGGTTACAAATTCCTCTCCGCCAATACTTAATACTGAAGCTTGTGTCGTGGACCCTCCAAATCCAGGTGTAAAATTAGCATCCACAACATCTGTATAGGAATCACTAAAAATAGAAAGAACATTGGCGGCCGGGTCGTCTGGTACGGGTGCCAAAGGAAAATCTCCCAGTGCCGTTATCTCCAACGAGCCTTGAGCTTGATTATTACCAAGAACAGCGGTAATCGTAGTAGTGCCAGATTGTCCAACGACATTAACAACACCATTCTCATCAACTGTTGCTACTGCAGGATTTGATGAATTAAAATCAAAGTAAGTTGGTGCTACGCCAACTGTTACATTTTCACCAGTTGCTAGGTTAACCGTTTGACTCAAGCCCGTAATAGTCGTAGTGGTATTTGAAAAGGATTCCTGAACAAGGTTTTGTCCATCCAATATTTCTGCATTCACCGTCAGCGTAGTTCCGAGACGTTCAAATTTAATTTCATCCAACCAAACAATCCAACCAGAATTGTCGCTAAAAGAATCTGCCAGTGCTGGGTCATCGTTGCCCAACACATCGAAGGATCCCACAGCAATTAAAAACATGCCTCTTTCCTGAACCAATTTTTCTGGATTAGGAATTGGAATGACATATTTTCTCCAATCTGTAGATAATTGAATATTCGCACGATTCACAGGAAATTTATTTTCAAGGAAATCGACACCAAAACCAACTTCTCCTAAAACCCCAGTGGTACTTCCTTTTGCCCAAAACGTTAAGGCGTCGTAACCCGTTAAATTTCTTCCTTCACCACGGTCTCTAAATATACAGCCGGCAAACGTCCCATTTGGGTCGTTTGGTCCAGGAACGTCTATGCGTATGGAAGAGGTTCCTTCATAAGACTCGTTATCATCTGTACCGAAAGCCTCAGGATTAGCACCAACAGCTGGATCAAAAGAAATAAAGAACTCGTCTGTTAGACCAACAGGGTTATCGGTATATATCTCTGCTGTAGTAGGAAACGTTGCTAAGACAGCTTCATCCGTAAGGTCTCTTTCACAACCTAAATTGAAGATTAATAATAATCCCAATACGATTGTGGTTCTACCTATTTTGTAATTTATATTTTTCATCATTTGCATTTTTTTATCTACCAATGTTAATGTGCACGTACGTTCTTATTTCCCATTCCGAACCATCAGGGAATCCTACAGGAGTTAATACTGGATCTGTAGCAAAGGTGTCAGCTGGGACAAATGTTGGCGCGTATCTGTTAGAGAATTCATCTAAGGATCGCCATGTTCCTCTTAAACCAATAGTGGTATTGGGAAGAATAAACCAGTCTGGTTTCCCAAATGAGGTTGAAATGTCCATCATAAACTGCACTGGGAACGTTAAGTTAAAATCCCTGTGATAATCGAATGGTCCCCAATCGTTAATTTTTAAATGAGTCTCTAATTTCATCTTTTTGTATATGGCTCTTATATCGCCACCAAAACGGTAAATTGTTCTATCGCTATCACCATTGGCCTGTCCATTTCCGTAGTAGAAGTTACCAATAATTCCTAAATCTGGCGATAATTTAGACACCATTCTGGAATGCACTTCCCATAAGTCCTGTGCCGGAACCGATGTTGGGAAAGCAAAAAATTCACGAGTGGCCAAGAAACCAATATGTGCATCCATGGTTGTTGGTAAATGTCTGTAGACAAAACCTAAATTCATAGCGAACTTGGCATCCTCTGATCTGTCATTATCCCATTGGTACATCCACGTTCCCGGTGTAGGATCATAAGTGAATAAGATTTCACCTGCAGTAGTTTCCCTGTTCCAATCCCTAACGGCAAACGGATCGTCAATAACATTTCTTAATCGACCTGGTGCTGGCCCATTATTTGGCATTGGATCAACCAATGGCTTTTGCCACATAAAATTTGGTGCGATTTGGAAATTATCGAAAGAATAAGTGAAACCAGTCAAGAAATTAGTCATGTTTCCACTTCCTGAATCCTTAAGTTTCCAGCCTGTAAAAGTTTGAGTAGCATCAAAACCACCGTTGGCCACAAGTCCCATATACGAGCCTTGGCCATACCAATTGAATTTACCGCCTTCATAAGTAACTTTTACTTTTCCTCCGAAGTTATCTTTGCTTTCTACTTTATCTACAAAGACAACACCATTCTCCACATCTTGGAAAGAACTGCCGTTTAGCGGACTACCGGCCCAAATACCTCCAAGGGTTACACCGAATTTTCCAAATTCCCGATTAATAGCAATCGAAGCGCGTTCCGTGGGCCAAGCTGGAATAATACCACTTCGTACTTGGTTCTGGTCTAAAACACGACGACCAGACTCATCAAATTGTAAATCTGTTTCAAAATCGCGATGATAAATCGCTGCAACATCAAAATGGCCTAATTTTTTCTGATACTTAAATAACATGGTTGGGTTGGCTCCCCACCACAATTGTGGACCAATGGCAGCTTTTAACCCTTCTAAATCTCCTTTACCGTCGATTTCAGCACCTAAAATTTCACCGCCATAAATGTCCAGATTAGGACCATAGTTAGCTTCTGGATACAAACCGAAGAAATCTCCTTCATATTGCCAATGATAATGGCCTGTACGATAAAATCCTCTTACATCGAAATCTTTAGCATTCCACTCGAATTCGGCTTGATAAAGATTTACGCGATCTCCTTGATTAACAACGGCATCTGTATCTTCATCAACTATTATGCGTCTTGTGATGGTCTCGTAAAAAATCTCATCGATAGGATTTTGTGCAACGTTACCAACAACGTTTAAAACAACCTCCGCTCTTAAATTAGCTGCTGGATTTCCTTCAACACCAACGAAAAATGACTGCATATGATCAAATCCAAGTTGATTAGGAACAGCGTCTGGTTGTGTGGCATCAGGATTGTCTGGCGTTGTAATAAGTGTTCCTCCTGTATTAAAGGTTGTAAACTTTGCTTGTAATTGGCTAATTCTTAGCTTCTCGGCGCCACTACCTTCTAAAGCAGCTTTATCTCCTCTTGCTCTAAGTACGGCATCCATTAAGTTGATACTGTTAAAGTAATTCTCAACAAACTCTGCTGTCATGCCATCTGCATAGGGATCGAGTTGATGTGCCTCTTTTAATGCGTAATATGCTGCTCTTGGATATAGGTCGTAAAGTCCTCTTTCGTTAGTAGGACCCTTGGCACAAATACCAAACCACTCCTCGTTCATGTTGTTTTGTCCAGGCGCTAAATCCCAGTCGTAACCTCCATTGGTCCATGAGGCATTGTTATCATGTCTGTCTGCATTTTCGCGATCATCAAAACCATATTTCCACCAACCGTCACTGAATTGGAACGTAAATCCACCAATTGATATGCCTGTTTTTCCTAACCCTGCGGCATGTTGATAGATTTCTTTCCAGTTTCCTAAATTGTAATAGGCTTGCATTTTTTGGTCTTCCTTATTTTCTTTTGCGTTATAGGCGTCGGAGCCAAATTCTGTAAAAACCAAAGCCATATCCAATTTATTCTTCACGGTATCAAACATATCTGTAAAAGAAACTCCACGATAGGTATTGGTACCATAAATATCAATATCTGGACACTCTTCTGCTATAATATCTATAAACAACACATCACCGTTACACAAAGCCACAGGACGTGAGGGGTCTATAGCCTTCATGGCCTTTGCCGCTTCGTTCATAAGTCTATACATAGGACGACCGCGTTTTTCACCGATATAGGCCTTTTGATCTTCGTCATCTGGAAAATCTTCTGTTTCCGCTCCTTGCCAGAACAAACCATAATTATTTTCATTACCTAAAAGATAAAACAACAAGCCAGGCGTTCCTTTGTACTCCTCTACCAATTGGGTTACCTCTTGCATTAAAAATTCCTCGGTAACAGGGTCGTCGTATATAGTAACAGGTGTCCATACTCCATTTAAGGTTAAACCATATCGGCCAAAAGAATGATTTAACATAGTGTAAATGCCGTAATTCTCATAAATATATCGGATCCACCTTGCTGGAACGCCAGTATATTGTCTAATTACATTTACGCCCATATTTTTCAATAGGGACATTTCAGTGTCTAAACCTGCCTTGATGACATCATCTGATTTTTCCCAAAATTTGGCATCAACTGTATTGGTACCAATTGGAATGTAATCCCAGTTCATACCGTTAATCATAAATTCTTTGCCATCAACTAGTAATGTCATACCACTAGCGTCTTTTGACACCCGTACATTGGATTGGGAAAAGACTAATGAACAGCCAAACATAAAGGTTAGCGCAAATAGGTATTTTCTCATAGTTAAATAATTTAGTTTTTTTAAGGAGTTAGTTATGGTAGGGGCCTCTTCGGTTTTTGTAAGTCATTTTAAAAATATCACAATATTCTTACTTCACAAAGAAAGGATATGGCAAAAAACGTGCTTGTTTTTTGCCATATGTTTAATAAAGCCTTGTTTTTCCTAGGATACATCTAAATTCATCCGCATTAATTTATATGTGTTAAAATTTCTATCGTAGTGTTTTTGTATAGCTTATTGAAGGCTTCAATAGCATTATTCATCAGCAATTAATATAAAACCCCAATCAAATTCGCCATTGCCATCCGTGGACCTTACTACCATTTCATTGGTAGATCTGCTTTCAATGGTATAAGTATGATCACCTCCAATGTAATAACCTAAGAACCCAATTCCTGTTAAATTTAAGGTTTCTACACCACCAGGACCCGTGATAAACCAACTTTCCGTGTAGTCCGAATATGGATAATTTTCGATATCGGCACCATTAGGTGTACCACTTCCTGGACCGTTAAGTTCGTTTATAAGGTTTTCCCTGCCGAATACAGTACCCTCTGGATTTACATCTGGACTATCATTTGTACTATCCGTGATGTGAGTAAAGGTACCATCTACATTAAATACATAGCGATCATCATACATTCCTACACCCTCTTTATCAAATGCAGGTGCGGAAAAGAATTCGTTGAAGATCCCTCCTATTGGTCCCAGACCAAAATGGCCAGGCACTTCGGCTTTTATACGCCAAGTACGCTCACTATCATTAGTAAGCATGGTAATTAATTCTGCTGGCGCTTCAAAAGTTGACAAAACATCTAGCTGAATGGTTTGACTTGAAGAGGCTCCACCAGTACCGTAGGCAATAACTGTGGCATTGTAGGTGTTTAGGCCAAGTGTTGAAAAAATGAGAGTAGCCTCACCATTTACTGCTGTAGTTCTAATATTGTCAATTTCAAAAACAAAAGAAATGGCATTGTCTGCTGTGGCACTAAACTTAACAAAGCCACTGCCTAATCCTGGTGCATCGACCTCATCCAATTCGCCATCATCGTCAATATCGTCTAAGTATGTTAATTCAATATTGATGTTAGTAGGCGCCAACACTGGTCCAAATTCCTGGTCTTCTTCTTGGCAACTCGTCGTAACCGCAAGAACTAAAAGTATTGAAAATATATTCTTTAATTTTTTCATTTTTCCATTTTTATATAATGTCATCTAAACAACTAAAAATTTAAACTTAATTGAGCTCCAAGGTTACGTTATCTATATTCACAACTCCTGCCTCAGCTGCATTGTCGAATAGCACTCTTGCATCTGGAGCACCGAAACCGTCAGCGGTCAATGTTAGCGAGTAGGTTGTAATTTCTGGGGTTATGTTTACAGTCTGGCTATTATTAGCAAAACTGCCACCACTTAATCCAATACCTGCAATAATTGATCTATTAACATTAGACCAAGCGTCAAATGTTAGCGTATATGTTTCGCCCTCGATAATTTCAAGTTTTTGACTTAGGTTTACTAAAAATGGCTGACCTGGATCTGGGCTAGTAACATCAACCGAATAGAAGGTGTCACCATTTAAGGTCGCTGTAGGTGCAGAACTGTTGTCATCTACTCCTACCAACCACAATTCACTTCCATTTTCAAAATCCCCATTTGTTACTAAATCATTTGGAGGAACTCTTCTTAGATAGACATTATCTATGTTAACGATTCCTGCATCACCATTTAGGTCAAATAAAATTCGGGCATCCAAGGCTCCAAATCCAGAAGCAGGCAACTCCAAAGTGTATCTGGTTACTACTGGCGTAATACTCACTGTCTCGACTGTAGCTGAAAAAGGAGGTCCGCTTAAACCTATACCTGCGATAATAGATCGGTTAACATTTGACCATGCTTCGAATGAAAGTTCATAAGTCTCACCTTCAATAATTTCTAATTTCTGACTCACATTCACTAAGAATGGCTGTCCAGGGTCAGGGGTGGTTACATCAACGCTATAGAAAATATTTCCTGCTTGAGAGGTTACTGGTGCTGGCGCATTATCATCAACACCAACAATCCAATTATCGCTTCCTGCTTGGAAGTTACCGTTAGTGACAAGCCCATCATTGAAGAAGAACGATGTTGATTCCCTGTAGAAGTACAAGTTATCTATAAATACAGTGGCGACATTTCCTAGCGTATCAAATAATAATTGTGTGACTTGAGAACGATCCATATTATAATCGTCCAATGGAATATCAACACTTACCCATTGATCTTGCACTACTTCTTGTAATTCCACGATATCTTCTTGAGGTGGATCTAAAGCTGTATTTACGATTTTAAATCCTAATGTAGTTGCATCGGCTGTCCAATAATCGAAATGTACAAATTCCATTGTGGATAAGTCGGTAGGATTACTATAGTCTGTGACAATACCTGTAAAGGCAAGATTTCCGTATTGAATAGTATTATTTCCATCAATTTGTATTTCTTCAAAACCAGAGTTGGACCACTCAGTTGGAAACTCGTTGGTGGTAATTACATCATACGAGTCACTATAAATAGCAATGACGTCAGCTGCAGGTACAGCTGGTGTTGGTGCTGCCGTAATTGGTGCCAATACCTCTGTAACCTCAAAATCCTCTATAATAAATTCCGTTGTCTCTATGGCTGCACTAAAAGCAGTAACAACTATGGTGTAGAGGCCAGGTTCATCGTACTCATACACGATTTCGTCACCAATATTGGCCATAACCACGTCACTATCGTCACCTATAGTCTCTCCAAAGTCTACTTCATAATTTATTCCGAAATCAGCTGTTGCCGTAACACGAACTGTATTGGAAACTGCACCATCGTTGGCAATGTTTACCTCCAAATTCTGAGGAGGAATAAATGACACATTAAGCGTTTGCTCAACTACTGTCTGTTTTCCTGTAACACCAGTTGCAATGGTCTTAACAGTGTAAGTCCCTTCTTCATAAATATTTTGAGTCACTTCTCCGGCCCCAAGTCTCACTGGGTTTTGCGTATTCTCGGTAAAGAATACATCGAAAAAGGAAGCTCCAGTTCCACTAGGAATTAAGGTCACCAAACCACTATTATCTGTTGTTGGCACAAATAATATTGATACGTCTGAAGGTGCTTCTACATCATTAATAAAATCTATATCGCGCTCGTCTTCCGAGCAGGCCATCAGCACTGTTAATACTGATGCTAATACTATAAAACCTATTCTTTTCATAACTTTATTTTTAATACCCTGGATTTTGCTCCCACTGATTTCCAGCTAATTCTATTTCGATAAGTGGTATTGGGAATACCTCATTTTTTCCGGTTTGAAAACCATCGATAGCATTGGCTGCTTCACCTGTTCTTACCAAATCAAAGAAGCGGTGCCCTTCTCCAACGAGCTCTACACGGCGTTCTTGTTGGATAGCGTTTCTTAGTCCAATTCCTCCTACTGATAGATTATTGGCTGTACTTCCAAAAGCACGTTCCCTAACTTGATTAAGGTAAATCAAGGCTTGTGAATCATTTCCAACCTCTGGACTAGCCAAAGCCTCTGCCGCCATTAAGAGCACATCGGCGTATCGTATAGCTCTGTAATTGTTAGGATTAGTTAAGTTAGCATCTCCAATATCCGCATCTCCTTGCCTGGCAATATATTTTCTATTGTAATATCCTGTATGTTTATACCCAATGGCATAAGTAGCGCCTGTTTCTTCTGCCCAGGCCTCAATATCCAAAATAGCTGTTTCGAGTCTTGTATCTCCGTCTTCAAAAGCATCAACGACATCCTGGGTAGGTACGTTAAAGCTAAAACCAGACCCAAATACTGGACCACTGTAGTTTCTAATTCCATTAAAGCCAACAGCGATATTACCTTCACTACATTGCAAACAACCAAAACCGGCTCCTTCTTCGTCTGTATATTGCACTTCGAAAACGGATTCGATATTATTCTCATTGTTATTCTCAAACATAGTACTGTAATCCTCTAATAAGGCATACTGTCCAGAATTAATCACCTCTTGCAAAACGTCAGCTGCTTCGGCATATTTTTCCTGATAGAGATAAGCCTTTCCTAAAAGCGCTTGTGCAGCGCCTTTTGTTGCTCTTCCGGTTTCAGATTGCTGAAGTGGCAAATTGTTAGCCGCATAAATTAAGTCTTCCTCTATTAATGCATAGACGTCTTCCTTGGGTGCTTTTGGAATATCACGCTCATCTCCAAATTCGACAACACGATCCCTTACTAATGGTACATCACCAAAGAATTTGACCAATTCAAAGTAATAATACGCTCTTAAAAAACGGGTTTGCGCTATTACATTCTCTTTTCCTGGAAAAGGTGTTTTATCTTCATACTGCATGATATAATTTGCTCTATTAACACCAGAAAACATCCAGCCCCAAATATCTCTTAGTTGTTGATTTACTGGGTTATGCTGCATCTCATCAATCTCTTGTATTCCAATAACGTCCGTTGCACTTTCGCCACCGGACAAGGTGTTGTCTGAGGCAATTTCCCCAATCATAACGTTGATATAGGTGGTTTGCAACAAATCATAAGCGCCAATAAGTGCATTCTGGTAATCTTCTTCTGAATTGAAGTAATCTGCAGAATTTGCAAACGGTGGATCCACATCTACAAAGTCATCACTGCATGAGGCAATGAAAACCATAGCCAAAATTATATATATGTGTTTTGTCTTTATCATTGTCTTAAAATTTTAAATTCATACCTAATAAGAATTGACGTGGATTTGGGTAGCCACCACCATCTATTCCACCACCTATTGGAGCTCCAGATGAGAGAACTGGGTCAAATCCTTGATATTCAGTTAATGTAAATAAGTTTTGTACAGCCGCATAAAATCTTACCTTGCTTAACTTGCTGTTTTCCAAAGCCTTGTCAGACAAGCTGTATCCTAACGTAATATTTTGCATTCTTAAGAATGAGCCATCTTCCACATAAAAATCTGAAAAGAGAATGTTGGAATTAGCTCCAGTGGTCACTCTTGGAAATGAGTTGCTTGTACCTTCGCCTCTCCATCGATCTAAATAATAGGTAGTTCTATTGGTTAATGGATTATTACGCTCGTAATTTCTTACTATTTCATTACCAATAGAAGCGAACGCGTAGGCTACAAAATCGAAATTTTTATATTCAAAGGACAAGTTAAAGCCCATGGTGAAATCGGGTATAGGATTACCGATATTTGTACGGTCATCATCATCTATGACACCATCGTTGTTAATATCAACAAATATGAGGTCTCCAGGTCTTACATTGTCATTGATAGTTGGTAAACTTTCAACCTGTGCTTGGTTTTGGAATATGCCAGCTGTTTTGAAACCTCTAAAGTAACCTAATGGGAACCCTGTCTCCATGCGTGCCGGTGGGTCTTGTCCAATCCCAAAAGCACCTCCGACCAAAAATTCTACGCCATCACTTACCGAAATCACCTCATTATCTATAGTTGTTAAGTTGTACCGCGCAGATATTTTAAAGTCGTCACCTATATAATCATTGTACCCTAGGGCCAGTTCAAATCCTTTATTTTCAATCACCCCTGCGTTAACCAAAGGAGCAGAAGCACCTGGCGCACTTGGCCCTAGCAATCCGCTTACTTGAGGAGATACCAATAAATCTTCAGTTCTACGGATATAATAATCCATTGTTAAATCGAACTTATTGTCCAAAAATCTGGCATCAAGACCGATGTCAAACGTTTTTTGCTGTTCCCACTGTATTTCTGGATTCGCAATTCTTCCTGTTGCTTGGCCAAAAGCTCGTGTACCATCTAATACATAGGTTGCCTCACCGTCGAGGGTACTGACAAAAGCAAAAGCTGGTATTCTGTCGTTACCTAAAATACCATAAGATGCACGTAGCTTTAAGAAGTCGAAAAATGAATTATTTTCCAGAAAGGACTCATCCGAAGCTACCCAACCAGCAGAAAATGACGGGAAATAACCAAATTTATTCTCTGGACCAAATGCGGAAGACCCATCGCGTCTTAATACTGCACTGAACAGGTATTTTCCTTTATAATCATATTGGATACGAGTGAAATAAGAAAGCAATCTAGAATCGAAAAACGGATTACGTGGTAGGCCTATAAAAATACTCTCAACATTAGAGGTATTATCCAAACTAGCATTAGCAATATCATTGCCTACATCAAACCCAATAAATCCTGAGAAAAAACCTTCAGTCTTGAATACTGACGTTCCGAGAAGCACACTTAAATTATGCACCTCATTAAATGATCTCTGATACTTTAGGAAAGCATCAAAGGTGTAATCCCTAAAAATATTTTCATTTTCGGTTAATTGACTCGTGAAAATATTGAATACCTTACCGCTTCCATAAAACTGTTCTGGCAGGAATGTTCTAATACCTTCTTCCGTATAATTAAATTGATAATTTACCTGTGCTGTGAAATAATCGAGAAAATCGTAGGATAGTCCAGCCACACCACTTATTCTATCTACGTGTTGCCTATTATAACTATTTTGAATTTGTTGCAGAGGATTTACTACTTCATTACCTAAACCTTCAGAAATAGAGAAGCCACCATTTTGTCTTACCGGTAAGGTTGGCGCATTATTGACCGCATTAAACAATACCGAACCAATACCGCCTTCATTTAATCTGTTTCTGTTGGTGTAATTCCAAATAACTCCTGCATTGAATTTTAAATTTTCAGTTACGTCCAAACTATAATTTAGACTTTGATTGAGTCGTGTAAAATTGGCTCTGTTTCCACCTACTATACCATCTTGAGAAAATATAGATGCGCCATAAGCAAACGTTTGAGTCTCGGTACCACCTCTTATACTCACAGCAGTACTGTAAATAGGAGCTCTTTCAAAAACTTCATCCTGCCAATTAGTTCCCTGACCTAAACCAGAGACATCTGGAAATGGCAGAGCCTCTCCGTTAGCAGCAAAAGCTTCGTTGGCCAACAAGGCATATTCTGTTGCGTTAAGTGTTGGTAATTTCCTCGTGGTCTCTTGAACACCACCCCACGCATTGATTTCAACCGTGGTTGGCATGTTTTTACGACCGGTTTTGGTCTTAATAAGAATAACACCATTGGCGGCACGTACACCATAAATACCAGCAGTCGCATCTTTTAAGACGTTAACACTTTCTATATCGTTAGGGTTTAAAACACTTAAATCCTCTATAACGTTACCATCTACGAGTATTAAGGGACGGTTATCTCCGTTTGTGGAAATACCACGAATATTAATGGTTAACGCTGAACCTGGAGAACCAGAAGTGGACGTAATATTTACACCTGCAACTTGACCCTGAAGTGCCTGCTCCACTCGAGTTGGTTTTAATTCTTCTATAGTTTCACTAGAAACTACCGACACGGCACCTGTTACCTCTTTCTTTGTTTGTGTGCCATAACCTATAACTACAACTTCATTAAGTGCTTCTGCATCTTCTACCAAGGCGATTGAAAGCGGTTTATCGTCTACTATTTTGATTTCCTGTGTTTGGAAACCTAAGTAGGACACTACTAAAATTGAGTTTAAACTTACATCCTCGATGGTAAAATTACCATCAAAATCTGTTGAAGCCCCTTTGGTGGTATTTTTGATAACCACATTTACTCCGGGTAGTGGTAAGCCCGAGGAAGCTTCTGTAACAGTTCCTTTTACATTAACAGTCTGTCCCTGCATTATCATTGAGAAGAACAATGCGCACAGATAGAGAATTTTTATTTTCATCGGTTAATTAAATTAGTAGGACTAACTTAATATTTAATTTTGCACGATTCTCAAAATTAGACTATACAAAAAATATACATTTCAAAAAATTGCAGGTTTTTTTGTGATATTCTTTGTTGAACCTTTAGTTTTTAGGATTTAAACTTAATAACATAACCTTAACTATCCCTTAACATTAATTACTATTTATGTTAATGTATGGGTTATGTATAGGTTTTTTTTAATTCTGTATAGGTACTAAAGCTCGATAATATAGTTGGATAAGCTCACATCATGATCTAATCCCATCTTTTTACGCAAACGATATCGTTTAACCTCAACACTTTTATGGGAGATGTTTAAAAGTGGTGCAATCTCTTTTGAAGACAGGTTAAGTCTTAGGTAAGCACAAAGCCGTAAATCATTGGGCGTAATGGAAGGATGAAGCTCCTTAACACGCTTCATAAAATCTTGATCCACATTATTAAACGCTTCTTCAAACAACTTCCAATCGTTTGTATCGTTCATGTTAACGTTAATGGTTTTTATTACCTCTTTCACTTCCGCCATAGATTTGCTCTTCATCAATGCTGATTTAATATCACTGAGCAATTCATTCTTTTTAACCAAATTCATCGTGGCAATACCCAATTCCCGACTTTTATTATCTATATCTAATTGTAAGTTTTCATTTTTAAACTCCATGAGCTGACGTTGATTATCCAGCTGTTCCAGTTCTAATTCCCGCTCTTTTTCTGCAATTAACTTCTGTTTCTGTTTTTTATAGTGCCTCCTGTTAGCTAAATGAACCATTAGGCCCAGCAACAGTGCGATTACCACATAAGCAGCAATAGCAATTGGTGTTAAATACCAAGGTTTTTGAATCCTAAAATTATAGCTTAACATATTAGAAGTTAGGGTCTCACCAACCCGACCGCGAATTTCCAAAGTATAGTCGCCATACGGTAAGTTTTCAAAAATGAGCTTGGAGTCATTCCGCCAATCCGACCAGTCATCGTTGAGCCCCTTTAACCTATATTGAAAGCTTTTACGGTACAGGGCATTAAAATCGGGAATACTAAAACTAAATTCAAGATTATTTCGATTAGCTTGAAAAGAAATATCATCCATTAATTGGACGGAGCTCTTCTCTTGTAATGTTTCATAATTATTAACTCGCGCCAGTTTGAGGGTATAATCCTTCTGCTGTAGTCCATTTAAATCAACAATCAAATAACCTTGAGTAGTGCCAACCAAAAATCTATTGTCTTCCAAAAGTAAGATACTTTCGTAGCCCAATTTACTATTTCTGATGTTATATGGTATTGGAATATAATTTAGCTCTGGAGCTCTGGATACTAGACCAGGTTTTATGTATATGATTTGGTCCTTATTAAAAACCCACAACTCATCCTTTCGTTCATTTGGGATGATTTTTCCTGACACATAAGTGTCTTTATTGATATAGGTACTCAACAAACTGTCTTTCTCGAAAGTATCGGTAGACTTTTCAAACTTGTAGACACCGTCCTGATAGGCATAATAAACCGAATCAATATATTTAAAGACACTAGAACTAATCCCTTTTTGAATCGGTAATTTCTTAACACTGGTGACTTCTGAAAAACCATCATCCAATTGCAGCTTAAACACGCCTTTATATTCGTGGCTTACCAAAAGCTCTTTTTCGTCGGTAAATTCAAAATATCGCGATGACATCTCATAACCTCTTAATTTTTTAAGAAACCGCCATTGGCCATTTAAATCCTGCCGAATTACACTAAGCCCCTTATAATTCCCTTGAATGAGGAGTGATTCCTCTCCAGGAATTCTTTTTACGTCCCAAGTCCCCTTCTCTTCAGAAATTTGTGTTGCCTTGGTCCCGTTAACAAGGAAAGTCCCCTTGTCGTGGCCACAAAACAATTGTTCATTAATTTTTCTCAAGACCCAAACTTGCCCCATGGTTTCAGGAACAAGGGTGAAACTGTCGTTTTCAGATCTTGATTTGTAGAACAGTCCTTGGTTAGTTCCTAGATAAAGATAATCCTCTGTACTCGCAGCAGCGTAAACCGTACCTAAATTTCCTTGTATATCCCTGTAAAGTTTATAAGGGGATTTTAAGTTGACACAATTGATCCCATTGTCTAGGCCAAGCCACACATTTCCAGATTTATCCTCAAAAACCGAAAGAACAGTATTGTTTGATAAGCCGTAGGTTTTATCTGCCCTAAATGGAGTGGCCCCAGAGCTATCAATTTCAATCACACCATTGGAGATTGTCCCCAAAATAAAATTACCGTTCTCTAATCTAATACTACTGTAAACACTTACATTTTGTAATAAATTCTGTGCTTCTATCATCCAAGGCTTAAGAATATCGTTTTTAAACGTGTAGAATCCACCCTCCTTCGTGAGCACAAGTAAAGCATTGTCTTCTCCTTCATACAAACCTACAACGTCATTTTGCAAAACTATAGCATCATCGATAGCAAGGACAGCCTTACCATTTTCAATCTTGTAGATTCCTTTCGAGTTTTGCTGAAAATAAATAACATCACCAACAACAAATAAGTCGTTTATACGGGTTTCTACCGTAATTGTCTCATAACTGTTAGTCTCAAGATTTACGACATAAATTCGGTCTAATGATTGAAACACAATCCAATCGTTAACCTCAACAATGTCCCAAAATTCCTCATCTTCTTTTAAGGGAATATCTAATGCTTTAGATAGGGAACTATAATTTAGTTTGCCATAATTATCCTTTTGCCAATACCCAAAGTCCATGTAACTCCCTGTAAACACCTTATCACCAACACATTTCACAGACCTGATTATAGTCTGAGATGGTATGGCGTTAAGATTCCAATTAGATCCATTATATTCTAAGAGACCTTTATTATTAGCGATGTAAATTGAGGCATCTGGACCTTGATCGATGTCCCAATTTTGGTCATCTGCGCCATAATCCGAAGGATTATATATTTCAATGGGTGGTAATTCTTGTGCGGATATCTGTATGGAAATAACTGAATTAAAAATACAGTACAACAGTATAATTAAACTATGCCGTCTTATCATATTGAAAAATGTAAGTTACAAGGTTGTTAAGGTAAAAAAAATATATGAGACCCGTATTTACGAACAGTAAAGAGAAAGAATGATAAATTCTGTATAGTTAATTAGAATGAATTCACCTATCCAAATTGCACAACATGTACCTAAACAAAAGGATGTATAAACAAAAAAGCCGAAACTTTCGTTTCGGCTTATTAAAGTACTGAAGGCGGGACTTGAACCCGCACGGCCATAATGGCCATTGGATTTTAAGTCCAACGTGTCTACCAATTCCACCACTTCAGCTTCTAGGTTATGAACAATAACCTAAGTAATATAAAAAAGAGCGAAAGACGGGATTTGAACCCGCGACCCTCACCTTGGCAAGGTGATGCTCTACCCCTGAGCTACTTTCGCATTATAAATAAGAACATTATCGCTATAAAAGCGGATGCAAATTTAAACTATTTCTTATAAAAGCAAAGACTTTTTGAAATAAAAAATGGCATTTTAAGCTTGTTTCTTTTTTACCAGCATTCGCTTAATTTCATTAAGCTTCATCAAGGCTTCAACAGGTGTCAAGGTATCAATATCAGTATGTAAAATTTCGTCCTTAATCTCCTCTAGCAAGGGATCATCTAGATTAAAGAAACTCAACTGCATATCGTTTTTTAAGGATTTTACTTTATCAGTGAGCTCTTCATTGGAATGCGATTTTTCCAGTTTTGCTAACACTTTATTGGCCCGCCTAATGACCTGCTGAGGCATCCCAGCCATTTTGGCCACATGAATTCCAAAACTATGCTCGCTACCGCCTTCAACAAGTTTTCTCACAAAAAGCACTTTATCCTTTAACTCCTTAACGGAAACATTAAAGTTTTTAATGCGTTCAAAGGTTTCTGTCATCTCATTAAGTTCGTGATAATGAGTAGCAAAGAGGGTTTTTGGCCTAGAAGGATGCTCATGAAGATACTCGCTAATAGCCCAAGCAATGGATATACCGTCATAAGTACTAGTACCTCGACCTATTTCATCTAAAAGTACTAAACTGCGATCAGATATGTTATTAAGTATAGATGCGGTCTCATTCATTTCTACCATAAAAGTAGATTCTCCCATTGAAATATTATCACTCGCGCCAACACGTGTAAAAATCTTATCTACAAGGCCTATCCTGGCCTCCTTCGCTGGGACGAAGCTTCCTATTTGGGCTAAAAGAACAATCAGTGCGGTTTGTCTTAATATCGCCGATTTCCCAGACATATTAGGACCCGTAATCATAATAATCTGTTGCGTTTCGCGGTCTAGGTAAACGTCATTGGCAACATAGGCTTCACCTAGTGGCAACTGCTTCTCTATAACTGGATGTCTACCTTCTTTTATATCCAAGTCATAACTGTCTTCAATAATTGGACAATGGTAATTATTGGATTTTGCTAGGCTCGCAAAACCACAAAGACAATCTAACTGACCTATGAGCTGGGCATTCTGTTGTACCTGTACAATAAACTGATGCATCCATACTACCAACTCAGAAAAGAGTTGCTGCTCAATAGCTAAAATACGCTCTTCTGCTCCAAGTATTTTTGCTTCGTATTCTTTAAGCTCTTCTGTTATGTAGCGCTCCGCACTAACAAGCGTCTGTTTTCTAATCCATTCTTGCGGCACCTTGTCTTTATGGGTGTTTCTAACTTCTATGTAATACCCAAACACATTGTTAGAAGAAATTTTAAGAGATGGAATTCCGGTACGCTCACTCTCACGCTCAAGCATATTGTCAAGATAATCCTTACCTGATTTTGAGAGATTTCTCAGGTCATCAAGCTCTTTAGAAAAGCCCTCAGCGATAGTATTTCCTTTTAAAACATTTACTGGCGCATCCTCGTTTAAGGTTTGTTTTATTTTTTCAATTAAAAGATTACAATTATTGAGATTACCTCCTATAACATTCAAGGCCTCATTTTCACAGGCTTCGGCCATAGATTTTATTGGAATGATTGCTGCCAATGAATTTTTGAGTTGAATGACCTCCCTAGGACTGATCTTAACAGTTGCAATTTTGGAAATTAAGCGTTCTATATCTCCGATATGTTTGATTTGGCCCTGTATCTTTTGAAGTACCGTATCATTATTCAACATAAATTGTATGACGTTGTGCCGTTGTTTTATCTTTTCGGCATGCTTTAATGGCAGAGCTAACCAACGCTTTAAGGTGCGCCCACCCATTGCCGAAATGGTCTTGTCAATAACATTAATGAGCGTTACCGCATTAGTGTTTGTTGAATGATAAAGCTCCAAATTTCTGATGGTGAATTTGTCCATCCACACGTAATCATCGGTAGCAATTCGTGCTATGGTAGCAATGTGCTGCAATTTATTGTGGCGGGTCTCTCCCAAATAATGAAGCACAACACCTGAAGCTATTATACCTTCAAACAAGTCTTCAATACCAAAACCTTTCAATGTTTTTGTACCAAAATGTTTGGTTAAAGTTTCATACGTATAGTCCGACTGGAACACCCAATCTTCTAAATAAAAGGTATGGAAATCGTCACCAAAAGTTTCTGAAAACTCTTTCCTGTTTTTTTTAGAGATAAGGACCTCGCTCGGATTGAAGTTCTGCAGCAGCTTATCTATATACTCCTCATTTCCCTGCGAGGTCAAGAATTCGCCCGTTGAAATGTCCAGGAATGCGATGCCTATATATTTCTTATCAAAATGTACCGCACATAAAAAGTTGTTGGATTTTGAATGTAAAATATCATCATTTAAGGCGACGCCTGGTGTTACTAATTCGGTAACTCCACGTTTAACTATTTTTTTGGTCTGCTTAGGGTCTTCCAGCTGGTCACAAATAGCAACACGCTCTCCTGCTCTTACCAATTTGGGCAAATAGGTATTTAAGGAATGGTGAGGAAATCCAGCCAATTCCGTTTCACTTTCGCTACCAGAGCCACGCTTGGTTAAGATGATGTCTAAAATCTTTGCAGCCTTAATGGCATCACTTCCAAACGTTTCATAAAAATCACCAACCCTAAACAGCAACAAGGCATCTGGGTACTTTGCTTTAATGGCATTGTACTGCTTCATCAAAGGGGTCTCTTTTTTTGCCTTTTTAGCCAACGGTTTATGTATTTTTGCTTTTACAGTAAGTACGCTAAAGTAGCCAAATAGGCTTGTTTTATAAAGTGATAAGCTCATAAGTTATCTACAAAAAACCTAAGATGTCAACATGCGCAAATTAAAGAATAGCGAATTAGACCGTTTAGATATTCCAGGATTTAAAGCAGCGGAAAAGGCACCGATCATAATTGTTCTTGATAATATAAGAAGCCTTAACAATATAGGCTCGGTTTTTAGGACGAGTGATGCCTTTCTTGTTGAGAAAATCTACCTTTGTGGTATTACCGCAAAACCACCACACAACGATATTAGAAAAACAGCTCTAGGAAGTACTGAATCCGTGGAATGGGACTATTTTGAAAGCACCTTAGAAGCCATTAAAACATTAAAAAAACAAAATGTAACCATTTGTTCTATAGAGCAGGCAGAGCATGCCGTGATGCTTAATGACTTTGAGCCCGACAAAAACACTACATATGCTTTTGTTTTTGGCAATGAGGTTAAGGGAGTGGCCCAAGAGGTCGTTGATGCAAGTGATGTTGTTGTTGAAATCCCTCAATTTGGAACAAAGCATTCTTTAAACATTTCCGTAAGTGCTGGCGTAGTGATTTGGGATGTGTTTTCTAAATTAAAACGTTTAAAATCATAAAAATGACTTACAAAACCGTCTCATCTATCTCATTGCTAATTATCGGTATTGTTGTTATCCTTTTTTCAACTGGTTCCTCCATTCTAACTTATAATTTACTTGGAATTCCTGCAGGCAATATCATCATATGGATTGGCTTTATTGCACTTCAACTAGGCGCTTACAGCTTAAAAAAGGGGTTTAAGGGAAGCCGTTCTGTTTTAGGTAAAATATTACGTTTTTTAATATTGGGATTAATCGTCATAGCCTTTCTATGGTTTGGAATCGCCTATTTACTTTCTGGAAATTTAGGTTTTAATTTCAGCTCTGGTGCAAGTGGTTATATAGGAAGTCCTGAAGCCTCAATTTTATATTGGAATATCATATATTTCCAAGTAATCGCGCCAATTATTCTTTTAATTGCCTATACACTTTTACGTTATTTTGAGGGCTTAAAAGACACCAAATAATGCCTTCTGCAAAGCAACCTTGGCCCACCAAAGCTGTAATGCAGCAGATTTACGAGAAACACCTTTGGGGTGGACCAGAATTTGATTTCTATTCTGGAGAGGGATCGCATAAACAAGAATTTACTTTACCTTATTTGGAAGCCATTACCGCATTTCTTGATTGCAGAAAAGAAAAACTCTCAGTTTGTGATTTGGGATGTGGCGATTTCAATATTGGCCAACACCTGGTGCCATACACCAAAAAGTACATTGCCATTGATATTGTAGAATCCCTGATTGAACGAAATAAGCAACGTTATAAGGCAGAACAGCTGCAATTTCTTTGCCTTGATATCGTTAAAGACCCATTACCTAAGGCAGATGTTGTTATCCTGAGGCAAGTACTTCAACATTTATCCAATGCTGAGATTTCAGCTATCCTTAAAAAACTTTCTCAATACAACTTTCTCATCCTTACAGAACACACTCCTATGCACGCTTTTGTACCAAATAAAGATAAGATTGCAAGTCAAGGGATACGCCTAAAGCAAAACAGTGGTGTGGATGTCATGGCAAAACCTTTTGAACTTAAAGTGACATCAAAAACAATTTTAAATGAAATCGTAATTGGTGATAATAAAGGAAAAATCGTAACGACCTTTTATCGATTGTCTTAGGAATTGATCTCATTTAACAGCCAGAGATAATCTTTTCGGTTCTTTACAAAATCCAATTCAGAAATATCAATGATCTTTACGTTTAAAGCCTCCTGATTTCTTAAGAAGTTAATATATCCAGAATTGATTTTTTCCAAATAATCATCCTTAATTTCCTTTTCGTAGTTACGCCCACGTTTCTTGATGTTTTGCTGTAAGCGTTCGGTATTTTGGTAGAGGTAAACATAAAGATCTGGCCGAGCAATATCTTTGTAAACCTGATAAAAAAGCCTTCGGTACAACTTAAACTCATCTTCTGGGAGCGTTACTTTAGAAAAAATTAAAGACTTGTGCACATCATAATCACTGACCATAAAATCCTTGAATAAATCCAATTGCGACAAGTCATCTGAGATTTGCTGATACCTATCTGCAAGAAAGGACATTTCCAGGGTAAAGGCATAGCGCTCTGGCTCCTTATAAAACTTGGGAAGGAAGGGGTTATCCGCAAAACGTTCCAAAATTAATTTGGCATTAAAGTCTTTGGAAATCTTCGTGGCCAAACTGGTTTTCCCTGCTCCGATATTTCCCTCGATAGCAATGTAATTATAGCCTGAAAACTTATAGCGCTTTTTAGGATTCTTCAGCCAAATATTCAAAGGCTCTATTTCAGAAGTATCTTTGCATTCTTCAAGCAAATTCAAAGCTGACTGACTCAACGTCGGGTGTAGGACGTCTGGAGCAATATCTGCTAACGGTTGAAGCACAAACTTACGATGATGAAGCTCCGAGTGCGGAATTTTCAAATCCTTTAAATCAACAACTGCATCATCATAAAATAAAACATCGATATCTATCTCACGTGACTCATAACCTGCTTTTGTTTTTGCGGTTCTTCCAAGGTCTTTTTCGATCTGTTGTAGCCTTTTTAAAAGCTTTTTCGGAGCTAAATCCGTTTCCACCTTAATGACCGCATTGCAAAAATCGTCCCCTTCAAATCCTAAGGCAGGAGTTTTATAGACTTTAGAAATCTTTCTTACCGTTCCAACGGATTCAAATATAGCATCAACAGCTTTTTGAAGAAACTGGAGCTTATTGCCTTTATTGCTTCCTAAACCGATATAAACAATTGAATTCTGGCCCATGCAGGGTCAAAATAACTAAAACAATTTTTAATAGGTTATCTTTGGGCTCAGATTTTATCGACAATTTTTAATGACTCTTAAAGACAAGCTTTTAGCCCAACGTATTTATCTCTTTTTAGGTGCCCTTTTTATAACCTCTCTTGTTGTTTCCAATCTTATTTTTCAAAAGTTTTTTTATTGGTACCCTGTAGATGTAGAGTTCTTTGGCAGCAAACTATTTGAAGTTTCTGTAGGCATTTTGCCCTATCCAATTACATTTTTAATTACCGACCTCATCAGCGAAATATTTGGTAAAAAGCGTGCCAACGAAGTGGTGATAGCAGGTATCTTTGCATCGTTTTTTTCAATGCTCATTATTTACATAGCCAATGCTGTGCCAGCAACACCATGGTCTCCAGTTCAAGACAGCTTGTTTACAACGGTTTTTGGGTCTACCGCAATAGCCGTTTTTGCTAGCATGATGGCTTACCTTTTAGCTCAGTTTGTAGACATTCATATTTACCACTTTTGGAAAAATCTAACACAAGGAAAATACCTTTGGCTCAGGAATAATTTTTCAACATTTTCATCCCAATTTGTAGATACCGCAACAGTACTACTATTACTTTGTAGTTTTGGGAAAATAGAATGGGACAGATTTCTAGGTTTGCTCACAGCGGGCTTTCTATTTAAAGTTATTATCGCAGCATTGGACACACCTTTTCTTTACCTCACCGTGTACCTGTTTAGAAAACGTTTCAATCTAGCATTAAACGAAGAAATAGATCTGGCCTAGTGCTCAAAACATTAAATTCTTATTAAAATCGGTAAACCATACAACTTTTGTAGTGGCTTTTACGTATCTTCTGTATAGTATAATCACGGCTTGACATAATGATGAAAAAACTACTGAAATCACTTGGTATTATATTTATTGTACTACTAGGTATATTAATTCTTATACCATTTTTTTTGGAATCTAAAATTGATGCGATAGTAAAGAACTATGCAGCGCAAAACTTAAATGCTGAATTCGATTTCAGGGACGTAAACTTAAGTTTGATAAAGAGCTTTCCCAATGCTGAAGTTAGCGTTGAGGACCTTAAAATAACCAATCGCGCTCCATTTGAAGACGAGATACTTGCTACAGCAAAAGACATGGCTTTTAAGATGCCCATTAAGGAACTTTTTAAAGGCACAGAAGAACCCTTAATTATTACAGATATTAGTGCTGAAGAGCTGCTGCTAACACTGAAGTCTAACCAAAACGGTACAACCAACTACGACATTGTAATTCAGAAAGAGGCCGAAGCATTCAATAACGACGAGAGTGGTAATGGTTTTAGCTTTGATGTTGAGAATTATAGCATTATCAACAGCGCGGTCACCTATATTAATGAGGAAAACAATTCCACCATTTATTTAACGGAAGTAAATCATCAAGGCAAGGGGATTTTTTCTGGGAATCGCTCCGAATTAGACACTAAAACTTCAGCTAAAGTCAGCCTATCCGTCGATAGTACAACATATCTAAATAATACATTAACTAAGCTTGATGCCCTGATTGAACTGGACTTAGAAAACAACACTTACAGGTTTAAAGACAACAAAGCGCTTATCAATGCCTTACCCTTAGAATTTGCGGGTTATGTAACACTGGTTGATGCTGGCCAAGAAATAGATTTAAAATTTACAAATCCAGAATCTAATTTTAGAGATTTTTTGGCTATTGTCCCAGAACAATACGCCAACAATCTTGAAAATGTTGAAACCTCTGGCGATTTTTCAGTTAATGGAACCATAAAAGGGTTACTCTCTGAAACCACAATCCCAAATTTTAGCATTCAAATAGTTTCAGACAATGCGTCTTTTAAATATCCTTCACTTCCTAAAAAGGCCGAAAATATTACAATCAATGCCGAGATTGTCAATACCACAGGCTCATCACGAGACACCTATATAGATGTAAACGCCTTCAATTTTAAAATTGATGAAGATAGCTTTAGGTCCGAAGCTCATATTAAAAATTTAGGCACAAATATGAAGGTTAATGCGACTTTAAATGGCTCGCTGAATTTGGCTAATATAGCGCAAACCTATCCTTTAAAGTTAGAAAACCAACTCACGGGAATTTTAAAGCTTGACCTCACTACAGATTTTGATATGGACGCGATTTCATCCAATACCTATTCCCGAATTAAGAATTCTGGAAGCGTTGCTATATCGAATTTTGTGTTCTCCTCAGACGAAATTCCTAATCCCTTTCAAATTAACAATGCCGACTTAAGTTTTACTCCAGGAGTGATTGATTTGAATAATCTAGAAGCTCTAACAGGGTCGAGTGATATTTCTGCCAAGGGTAGCCTACGGAATTTACTGGGCTTCTTATTGAGGGACAAAAAGCTGCAGGGTAATTTCAACGTTAGTTCAGATTCCTTTACAATTTCGGATTTTATGGCTGAAGATACCAGCGCTAGTCCAGAGGCCAATGATACACCTTCGAATATAGAGTCTCCCAAAATACCTGAGTTTTTAGATTGCACCATTACGGCCAATGCGAAGAACGTCGTCTACGACAATCTCATCCTTAATAATGTTAATGGTGAATTACGGATTAAAGACCAAAAAGCAGACGTGATTAGCCTAACCTCCGATTTATTTGACGGTAAATTAGTAATGTCCGGGAATATCTCTACAAATGAAAAGCAGCCTACGTTCAATGTCAATCTTGGTATGCAAGGATTTAATATCTCACAATCCTTCAAAGAGCTGAAAATGCTCGAAGCCTTAGCACCAATTGCTAATGTTTTACAAGGTAAACTCAATGCAGCAATTAATGTTAATGGTTTACTAGACGCAACGTTTTCGCCAGAGATAAAAACAATAGCTGGAGATGCACAAGCAAAACTAATGACGGAGAAAGTAATGGCTAATGCAAGTCCTATGCTTAACGGCCTAGCAAATAATCTCAATTTCATAGACCTAGAAGACCTTGAACTTAATGACCTTGAAATGGAGCTTAGCTTTAAGGATGGCAAAGTTCTAGTTTCTCCTTTTAGCGTTAATTATAAGGATATTCCTGTTGAAATCAGTGGTACTCACGGTTTTGATAATCAAATGGATTATAAGGCTACCCTCCAAGTGCCTGCAACATATTTAGGAAGCGATGTCAATAGACTTATTGGACAAATTAATGACGCACACGTCAATAACATTACTGTACCTGTTACCGCCAACATCAGCGGTACGTTTGCTCAACCGAGAATAGCAACTGACCTGTCTTCTAGCATAAGTAATCTCACCCAACAACTTGTAGAGATTCAAAAGCAAAAACTGTTAAATACAGGGTCAGAAAAAGTCAATTCCTTTATTGACGATTTACTTGGCGGAAAAAAAGATGATAGTTCTTCGGCTGATAATAATGCTAAGGATAGTACAAAAACAACAACAGAGGAAACCCTCAAGAAAAAAGCTGGTTCGCTTTTAAATAATTTAATTAAAGGGAAATCATCCAAAGAATCCACTGACAAAAAGAAAGATTCAATCAAAAACAATGGCTTTTAGGTCTTTTTACCAATTTTTTTGCCAAAAATTGTTAATTCTTAACGATTTTCTTGGAATTCTTAAAATTTAAACTATAATGTAGATTGACTAAAATTTAAAAAAATATATGAGGCAATTAAAAATCACCAAGCAGGTTACCAACAGAGAAGACAAATCCCTAGATAAATATTTACAGGACATAAGCAAGATACCGTTGATAACCGCAGATGAAGAAGTAGAATTAGCGCAACGTATTAAAAAAGGTGATCAAGAGGCCCTAGAAAAATTGACAACGGCTAATTTGAGATTCGTAGTTTCCGTAGCCAAGCAATATCAAAACCAAGGATTAAAACTACCGGATTTAATTAACGAAGGAAATGCAGGATTGGTTAAGGCGGCAAAACGTTTTGATGAGACCAGAGGGTTTAAATTTATATCTTATGCCGTTTGGTGGATCCGCCAATCTATTTTACAGGCATTAGCAGAACAATCCCGTATTGTAAGGCTTCCGCTCAACAAAATAGGCACAATAAATAAAATTAATAAGACCTACTCCCACTTAGAGCAGATTTACCAGCGTCCACCAAATGCCGCTGAAATTGCTAGGGAATTGGATATAAGCGTTCGTGAAGTAAAACAATCCATGAAAAACTCTGGACGACACTTGTCCATGGATGCACCGCTAAAAGATGGTGAGACCTTTAGCCTTTATGATGTTGTTAGTGAAAAAGATTCACCAAGGCCAGATAAAGACTTGATGCATGATTCCCTACAAATTGAAATTGAACGTGCACTAGATACCTTGACCCAAAAGGAAAAAGATGTAATACGTTTAAACTTTGGGATTGGCAACCAGCCTGCGATGTCGTTGGAGGAAATTGGAAGTATCTATGATTTAACCCGAGAACGCGTAAGACAAATAAGGGAAAAAGGTATTAGACGCTTGAGACATGCCAGCAAGAGTAAAATTTTAAAGACCTATTTAGGCTAATTAATTTTTTATTTTCAAGAAGTTAGACTATATTTGCCGACCATTTATAGAAATTGTCGTACCACATAAACGAGGTTAAATGATTAAAATAGAAATCAAAGAAGGTGAAAATATAGAGCGCGCGTTAAAGCGTTACAAGCGTAAGCATAGAAATGTACAAATTATGCAAAACCTTAGGGAGTCGCGTTATTTCACTAAACCTTCCGTAAAGAGAAGAAGGGAAATTCAAAAAGCCCAATACATTCAGAGTCTAAGAGATGAAGAAAATATATAACAGCTTAATTTTATTGCTGCAATAAAAAAAGAGCAACCACTTGGTTGCTCTTTTTTTTTGTTAACAATTTGCACTACCTGAATTTTTCTTTTTCAACGGGAACCTCAATGGGCTCTATAGGTCTGTCTTCATAAAAATGATCAAAGGTTTTGTCTGTAGAATAGTCGTCTGTAAGCACTTTATACACCATAATCACTAAAAAAATCTGTCCTAGCACCGTAAGGTAAAACACCCAATTGAACGGAAAGTCCATGGCACTCATTATAGTGATAGTAATTAGCAGCAATGTAGTAATTGCGATATAAGGGAATGGCGATTTCATTTTATTATCTTTGTTTAAAGATAGTTATTTGAACTTAAACAAAATTGGTTTTAACGCAACTCTAACATCTTAAGCAACAGCAATTTCTACAACCAGGCCCTCATTGGACCTAACGTTGAAGACCGCATCATCATCAAACATGAGATATTGCCCCTTAATGCCCACAAGTTTACCCTCGTAATTAGAAAACTTAGACAAGTTTATACTCTTTGGTTTGCTTGGATAATGCTCTACAGGGAAGTGAATCTGTGTTTCTTTATTATGCTCTAAATAATACGGTTGTGCCTCATCTGGTATATACGGCTTTAAACGCTCTCGCCAGGCCACAAGGTCCTCATCCTTAAGATTGTTTTTTAGCATATTTCGCCAATTGGTTTTGTCTGATACGTGTTCCTTTAATGCAACTTCCGTAATTCCCGCCAAATACCTATTGGGCACTTCAACGATTTCTATGGCCTCATGAGCACCTTGATCAATCCACCTAGTAGGTACTTGGCTTTTTCGTGTAACCCCAACTTTGACATTACTTGAATTGGCAAGATAGACCACGTGAGGTTGCAATTGCATTTTCTTCTCAAATTCTAAATCTCTATCTTCCTTATCTAAATGCGCTGTGCTAAGCTCTGGTTTCATTATCCAATCTCCTGCCATAGGTTTCTCAAAAAAACAAGTTCTACAAAAGCCTTGTCTAAAGATTGGGCGCGAAAGCCCGCAACTTAAACATTGCTCTCCCACCTTGGTCATGGCAACGGTTTTATTCAACAATTGATTCATGTGAATAAAATCATTCTCAAAGACCAAATAATACTGAATCGGATCTAAAAATTCAGTTTTCATTTTTGTTAGAACCCCTTTGTAAACCATTGAAGAAATTTAGTATTTTTAGCGTGATTATTAGCGTAAAGATAGCCATTCCATGCCAATTCCCATTGTAAACTCCATTGCTTCGTGGTTTTTAAAAAAACGGTTTCATCAAATAGACTTGTTTTTAAAATATCCCAATGAAGTTCAGTCAGAATTGCTGTTTAGCCTTCTTAAGTTTGCCAAAGATACTGAAATAGGAAAGCGCTACGATTTTGCCTCTATAAAGACCTACAACGATTTTAATGAGCGTATCCCAATTGTAGATTACGAAACCGTACAACCCATGATAGAACGTTCTCGCAGAGGAGAACAAAACATATTTTGGCCTAGGCCTATTAAATGGTTTGCAAAATCCAGTGGCACAACCAACGCTAAGAGTAAATTTATCCCAGTTAGCAATGAATCGTTAGAAGATTGCCATTATGCAGCGAGCAAAGATTTGCTCTGTATGTATCTCAATAACAATGAAGATGCCAATCTATTTACCGGAAAAAGTCTACGCTTGGGAGGCAGTAAGGAATTGTACAAGGAAAACGGTACAGTATTCGGGGATCTCAGTGCTATTTTAATAGATAATATGCCGTTTTGGGCAGAATTTAGCAGTACGCCAAGTAACAAGGTGTCTTTGATGAGCGAATGGGAATCCAAGATGAAAGCCATAGTAGAAGAAACCACAAATGAAAATGTGACCTCTCTGGCCGGAGTGCCTTCTTGGATGCTCGTTTTACTAAATTCGGTTTTGGAATATACCGGAAAAGACAATCTTTTTGAGGTTTGGCCTAACCTAGAAGTTTATTTCCACGGTGGTGTAAGTTTCAATCCTTATATCGAACAATATCGACGTATTATTCCATCCAAAACATTTAAATATTACGAAATCTATAATGCTTCTGAAGGCTTTTTTGCCATACAGGACCAAAACTATTCGGGCGACTTACTCTTAATGCTAGATTACGGTATTTTTTACGAATTCATCCCAATGGATGTTTATGGTACGGAAGCTCAATACGCCATTCCCTTGAGCGATGTTAAACTAAACACGAATTACGCTTTAGTTATTACAACCAATGCTGGTTTATGGCGCTATAAGATTGGAGACACCATAAGGTTTGTATCCTTAAATCCGCACAGAATAAAAGTTACAGGTAGAACCAAACACCATATCAATGCTTTTGGCGAAGAGCTCATTATTGAGAATGCCGAAGAAGCACTTAAAAAAGTATGCAAGCGCACAGGAGCAGAAATTGTAGATTATACAGCTGCACCAATATTTATGGATGGCAATGAAAAAGGTGCTCATGAGTGGATTATTGAATTTAAAACTCCACCTAATAACATGAACTACTTCAACGAGCTGTTTGACAACGCGCTTAAAGCCCTAAATTCTGATTATGAAGCCAAGCGCTACAACAACATGACGCTTAACAAACCTAAAATTCATGTGGCTAGACCACACCTTTTTTACGATTGGCTAAAGGCCAATGACAAGCTAGGCGGCCAACACAAGGTTCCTAGACTTTCCAATTCCAGGGATTATGTTGAAGCCCTATTAAACATGAATAAGGCTTAGTCTCATTTTTCAGAGTAAAGAATTCAAGACGTTCGCAATTCATCGGTAAAACTTGTACTGCGATTACTGAAATCGGAATTTTAGTCAATTGGACTAAAAATTGAATCTATTTTTCTCAGGTGGCAATATTACGGTATATATTCGTATCAAATAAATGTGCTATCAACTGTATTGCCATTCTCTTATCAAGCATACTAAAGAATGCAATATTAAATTAATCGATCCTTAATTATAGAAAAAAGCCACAACGTTCAAGTTGTGGCTTTTTTTATTCTAAATGCGCGATTATTAAGATACGGCCTTAAGTTTTTTCAACGTGGATTTGGATAAACGTTGTTCGGCATAAGCCTTAGTCACATTTAATTTTGTTTCCCCTGAGCCTGGAAGATTAAACATAGCTTCCGTGAGAATTTCTTCGCAAAGCGACCTAAGCCCTCTAGCTCCCAATTTGTATTCAATAGCTTTTTCAACGATATAATCTAGGGCACCATCAGTTATGGTAAATTCCACCTCATCCATAGCAAACAATTTCTTGTATTGTTTGATGATGGCATTTTTAGGTTCAGTTAAAATAGCCCTTAAGGTGTTGGCGTCTAAGGGATCCATATGTGTAAGCACTGGTAAACGCCCTATAATTTCAGGAATTAAGCCAAAATCCTTTAAATCCTTTGGAATGATATACTGAAGAATATTATCGTTATCTACAGTCTCGGCTTTGATAGAGCTATAGCCAATGGCCTGCATATTTAAGCGCTTAGTGATTACGCGCTCAATACCATCAAAAGCACCACCAGCAATAAACAAGATGTGCTCTGTATTAACCTCAATGAATTTTTGGTCTGGATGCTTTCTACCACCTTTTGGCGGCACATTAACCACTGTTCCTTCCAACAATTTCAACAGGGCTTGTTGTACTCCTTCACCAGACACGTCTCTAGTTATCGAGGGATTGTCACTTTTCCTTGCGATTTTATCAATCTCATCAATAAACACAATTCCGCGCTGTGCTTTTTCCAAATTATAATCTGCAGCCTGCAATAAACGCGTTAAAATACTTTCTACATCCTCTCCAACATAACCTGCCTCTGTGAGTACAGTAGCGTCAACAATGGCTAAAGGCACATTAAGCATTTTGGCAATGGTTTTGGCCATAAGGGTTTTTCCCGTACCGGTTTGCCCTACCATGATGATGTTACTTTTTTGGATTTCGATATCATCATCCGATGGTGGCTGCAACAATCGCTTGTAATGATTATATACTGCCACGGACATAACCCGTTTGGTATATTCTTGGCCTATAATGTATTCATCTAGGAAACTCTTGATTTCCTTAGGCTTTCTAAGCATGAGCTCTGCACTGAGCTCTCCTTCGCCACTTTGTTTAGCCTCTTCAAGGACTATACCATGGGCCTGTTCGATACATCTGTCACAAATATGGGCGTCCAAACCTGCGATAAGTAAGTTTGTCTCTGGCTTTTTCCTACCACAAAATGAACATTCTAATTCTTCCTTTGCCATAATTTATTACTTAATTATAAACTTTAGCCGCAGTAACAAGCTATGTTACTTACGCTCTAAAACTTCATCAATCATACCATAATCTAATGCTTCATTAGATCTCATCCAATAATCTCTATCAGAATCTTTCTCCACTTGTTCATAGGTTTGACCCGAGTGGTTTGAAATTATGGTATACAATTCCTCTTTTACCTTTATAGTTTCCTTTACTGCAATCTCCATATCTGAAACCTGACCCTGTGTTCCGCTCATAGGCTGGTGAATCATTACTCGGGAATGTTTCAAGGCAGAGCGTTTTCCTTTCTCTCCTGCACACAAAAGCACAGCTGCCATAGATGCAGCAATCCCAGTACAGATTGTAGCAACATCTGGTTTTACAAATTGCATGGTATCGTAAATTCCAAGACCTGCATAAACACTGCCGCCTGGAGAATTGATATAAATCTGAATATCCTTGGACGCATCTACACTTTGAAGGAATAACAGCTGCGCCTGAATGATATTGGCGACCTGGTCATTAACTCCTGTGCCTAAAAAAATAATGCGGTCCATCATTAATCTTGAGAATACGTCCATAGCAACAGCATTCATCTGGCGCTCCTCAATAATATTTGGTGTTAGGTTTGTAGGGTACATACTTGTTATGACCTTATCAAAATAAAGACTATTTACACCTTGGTCTTTAGTAGCAAATTTTTCAAACTCTTTCCCGTAGTTCATATATGTTTTATGCTTAAATTATTGTTTGTTATTCAACTTGTTGTGTTGCCAAATCAGTAATCTGACAACAACCTAATTTTCTATCAAAAAAAAGCGCAAAACTTCATCGTTTTACGCCCTAAAGATACTAATATTTTTACAGAACGATTAACTGTAAAACTCCTTTACAAAATCATTATAAGTGATTTCCTTGGCCTTTAGGTTGGCCTCAGCTTTATAAAGGTTTAATAGTTTTTGGCTCATTAATTGTTCAGACAGACGCTTTACTTCATCTTGATTGGATAAAATCCTTGCCGCGATATCTTCCAACTCTTTTTCTGAAGGGTTCATTTGTCCGAATTGCGCCATCTGTCCTTTTATCATATCCATGGCATAAGATTTCAATTCGTCAAACTGAACCTGAAGGTTATTGTCTTGAATTAGTTTACCTTCTATGAGCTGATATCTAATGCCTTTCTCAGATTTTTCGTATTCTGATTTGGCTTGCTCTTCATCCATAGGTTCTTCACCAGAGGTTTGCATCCATTTTTGAAGGAATTCTGCAGGCAAATCAAACTTAGTGCTCTCTATTAGATATTCCGTAACGTCATTTAATAGTTTCTGGTCACTTTGCTGGGCAAATTGTTTTTCGGAATCTGTTTTTATGCGCTCCTTCAATTCGGTCACGGTGGTTACTTTTCCTTCACCAAACAATTTATCAAACAAGTCTTGATCTAAATCGGCCAACTCACGTTTATTGATTTCGGACACTTCAAAATTCACTTCAACATCTAAACCATGTGCATCATCATGGGAAACTTTTAAATACGTCATGAGGTCATGATCATCATTGAACAGACCTTTTGTTTTTAGACTAATGACATCTCCAACTTTGGCGCCAACAAATTTCTTGGTATTGGTTTTCCCTTTAATTTTATCTATAGTAAACGTGGCTACATTCTCTATACCTTCCTCTTCATTAGAAAACTTACCGGTAATTTCTGAATCCTCTGCCACCTCGTCCTGCGGAATTAGCTTTCCGTATTGCTTCTGTAAGTGCTCAACTTGCTCATTTATCATTTTGTCATCAGCAACAATATTGTAATGGGTTATGGCTTTTTTGCCTTTTAATTTCACATCGAATTCTGGTGCCAAACCAAGCTCAAATTCAAAAGAGAAGGCATCTGCATCCCAGTCTAAATCGTCTTGAGGTTTTGGAAGGGGATTGCCTAGAACATCTAATTTTTCTTCAACTAAATATTTACTAATAGCATCCTGAAGCAATTTGTTCACCTCATCTACTAGGACCGCTTTACCGTATTGCTTCTTAACTAAGCTCATAGGCACATGGCCTTTTCTAAATCCTGGTATGTTTGCAGACT
This sequence comes from uncultured Winogradskyella sp., assembly GCA_913055905.1. Taxonomy (GTDB): domain Bacteria; phylum Bacteroidota; class Bacteroidia; order Flavobacteriales; family Flavobacteriaceae; genus Winogradskyella. The sequence goes on along the minus strand of CAJXLB010000011.1, from coordinate 15,701 downwards.
TACGATAATCAGATAGTACCTTTTCTACCTTCTCGCTATAATCGTCTTTAGTAATCTCTACTTTGACAACCGCATTTAAAGCATCGCTGTTCTCTCTTGTAATATTCATCTTGTTTTAACTAAAATTGGGCTGCAAAATTACGATAAATTTTACAACCCAACAATATTTTAAGTGTCTGAAAGCGAACTAGGTTTGCTCTTCTTTAAAGAAGCTCTGCAAAAAGGACTGAAGTATCGATAATAAGACACTAAAGAGTAGTGCCCACCAAAAGTTCGCTACACTAAATCCGTCCACTAATTTATCGGCCAGCATAACAATAAGCGCATTGATAACAAAAAGGAACAAACCAAGCGTCAATATTGTGGCTGGAAGCGTAAAGAGAATCAATAATGGCTTTACCAGTACATTGAGAATTGCCAATACAACTGCAACGATGATTGCTCCTAAATAACCATCTACGGCAATACCTTCTAAAAGATACGCCAATACTAAAACGGCAAAAGCGTTAATTAAAAGTCGAAGTATAAGATTCATTGATTTATTGTTTAGTTTGACCTCAAGATACAAAATGTATCACAGCTTTAAAAAATGCATCGGGATTTTCGGCATGCAACCAGTGGCCAGCGTTTGGAATGGTCACTATTTTTGAATTTGGGAAATGCTGACTTATAATCAATTCATCTGAAGGACCAATATATTCTGATTGGTCACCCCTTAAAAAAAGTGTATCCTTGTTGAATACAGCATGCTTAGGCAAACTCTCACCAACTTCTGCCACGTGCTCGGTTAGGGCTTTTAAGTTAAGACGCAATCCCAGCTGCCCTTTTTCTACCCAATATAAATTTTTGAGCAAGAATAGTCGTATCCCTTCATGATCTATGAATTTACTTAAGGCTTCATCTGCTTCTGTCCGTGATGTTATTTCAGAAAAATCCAATTGAGACAAGCCGTGTAAAATAGCATCGTGATGTACTGGGTAATAACGTGGTGAAATATCGGCCACAATCAATTTAGACACCATATCTGGATGTTGGGTTGCAAAAAACATAGCAGTCTTTCCTCCCATGCTATGGCCTAACAAAATGATGTCTTTTAATTGATGATGGTTGCAATAAGCCTTTAGATCTTTAGACATTAGCTCGTAATCAAACTCGTCTGAATGAAAACTCCTGCCGTGATTTCTCTGGTCTACCAAATGAACCTCCAAACCACTCTCAGCAAAACGTTTTCCTAAAGTTTTCCAGTTATCACCCATGCCCAAGAAACCATGCAAAATCACAAAGGGTGTGCCGCTTCCAAAAATGTTAGAATGTAAAATCATTGTAGTCGGTGTAAATACATTTGAATGACATTCTCAATACCAAAGTAAAGGCTCTCTGCTATTAAAGCGTGCCCAATAGATACCTCAAGTAAACCTGTGATGTTCTCCTTGAAGAATTTAATATTATCCAGAGATAAATCGTGTCCCGCATTTATTCCAAGCTGTAATGAATTGGCTAAACCAGCACACTCCATGTACGGCTCAATACCCTTTTTGTTGCCAATCTTGTATTGATGCGCATAAGCCTCCGTGTAAAGTTCTATACGATCCGTCCCAGTGGCTTTTGCCCCTTCTATTTGATGTAACTCTGGGTCTACAAAAATAGAAGTCCTAATACCATTAGCTTTAAACTCGGAGATTACCTCGGATAAAAACGCTTTGTGTTTTAGGGTGTCCCAGCCAGCATTCGAGGTTATGGCATCCTCTGCATCTGGCACAAGTGTTACCTGAGTTGGCCTTACCTCTAACACCATATCTATAAACTTTGGTATTGGGTTGCCTTCTATGTTGAATTCGGTATAGACCTCAGGTTTTAAATCATAAACATCTTGATAGCGAATGTGGCGCTCATCTGGTCTTGGGTGCACTGTTACACCTTCTGCTCCGAACCTTTGAACATCCTTTGCAAATTGAACAACGTTGGGCACATCTCCTCCTCTACTATTTCGCAGTGTTGCAATCTTATTTATGTTAACACTTAATTTTGTCATCCGTAATGAGTTTTCAAACGCAAAAATACAAAGCGTATCCCTTATATTCTGGTTAATTTTGATTAATTTGCAGGCAGAAAGAGCACTATGGAATTACAGCTACAGGAATATATCATAAACGACATTAAACCACTTGGTATTGATGATAAAATAAGTGATTTGCAATTGGCATTCAATCAGTTGACCTACTCACATATTCCTATTCAGAATCAAGGTGTTTACATGGGTTGTATTTCTGAAACGGACGCACATTGTTTTGATGGCGATAAATCCATCAAAGACTGTAGTTACGCTGTAGAAGGTTTTTTTGTAAGAGATACCACCAACTGGCTGGACGTTCTTGAAGCTTTTGCTCAAAACGACAGTAATATCATGCCTGTACTCAATAAGGAAAACACATACTTAGGGTATTACGAACTTAATGATGTCATGCACCTTTTCAATGAAACGCCCTTTTTTGCAGAGCCTGGCGGTATCCTAATTGTTGAAAAAGGCATACACGATTACTCGTTTAGTGAGATCAGCCAAATTGTTGAATCCAATGACGCTAAACTATTAGGTGCATTTATTTCAAAAATGGATGGCGACTTGGCAAGCATTACCATTAAAGTTGCCAATAAAAGTCTAAATGAAATCATCCAAACCTTTAGACGGTACAGCTATACCATAATTTCTGGACACGAGGAAGATTCTTATTTAGAGAGTTTAAAAGAACGCTCAAAGTACTTAGATAAATACCTAAACATTTAGGAATGAAGATAGCTGTTTACGGTCAGACCTATGCTAAGGAATCCTCCCAGACGGCCTTTAATGCATTAGCCCAAGAGCTTAACATGTATGAGGCAGATATCTATGTTGAATCCGAGTTTCTTAAACTTCAAGATGATTCGGTTTTAAAGAGGGATACAATCAAAAGCTTTACGGTTCTCGATAAAAGTTTTGACTTATTGGTTAGCATTGGCGGTGACGGCACCATTTTGAGAGCCATAACTTTTGTCAGGGATTATAACATTCCAATAATTGGAATAAATACAGGTAGATTGGGTTTTTTGGCTACAGTACAAACAGAAGAAATTCCTAGGATTTTGCCACTGATTTTCGAGGGGAAGTATAAAATTTCTGAGCGAACCTTACTCAGCGTAAAAACAGTTCCCGCCAATAGCGAGATTGAGGCTATTAATTTTGCCTTTAATGAAGTTGCTGTTAGCCGCAAGAACACCACCTCCATGATTACCGTAGAAACCCATCTTAATGATGAATATTTAACCTCATACTGGGCTGATGGATTGATACTCTCAACACCAACGGGGTCAACGGGTTATTCTTTGAGCTGTGGCGGTCCGGTAATTGCGCCTGACGCAAAGAATTTTGTCCTCACCCCTATTGCGCCTCATAACCTCAGCGCCAGACCTTTGGTTATACCAGATACTACAGCAATTTCCTTTAAAATAGATGGTCGGGAAGATCACTTTTTAATGTCCTTGGACTCAAGAATTGTTACGCTTCCCAATAGCACTACAGTTTATGTTAATAAGGCCGACTTTACCATTAAAATGATTGAACTTCCACATGAAACATTCCTAGATACCCTGCGCAAAAAATTACTTTGGGGAGAAGATCGAAGAAATTAGACAATAATTACCTATAAAAACTGTTTATCTCATAGACAATTGGAGCCAAATTACTGTTGGCTAACAAGAATTGTTATATTTGCAAACTTTGAAAATCGTATGAGATTAATTTTAATTTTAGTATTAAGCATTTTCATGAGCCAATCTATTGTTTCTCAAATTTATGAAGTTGGAATTTTTGCTGGCGGAAGTAACTTTATTGGCGATGTCGGTGCTACAAATTATATCTCGCCCAACCAATTGGCTATAGGTGGTGTATTTAAATGGAATCGCAGCCCTAGACACTGCTTTAGAGCATCCATTATTTTTTCGGATTTAGAGGGAAATGATAGCAAATCAGACGACCCACGTCGCGTACAACGAGGTTACGATTTCAACGTGAGCATTCTAGAGATTTCGGCTGGAATGGAATTTACGTTTTTTGATTTCGATTTGCACACGAGTGGCATTAAAGGAACACCCTATTTATATTCTGGTATTACAATGGCCAATCACGATAACTATTTTTTTAATCAAAATGGCGATTATACCTCAGAAAACACAAGTAGCTGGGCTTATGGCATACCAATTGTTCTAGGGTACAAAACCAATATTTCCAATCATTTGGTATTGGCAGCAGAAATCGGTGCGCGCTATACCTTTTCTGATGAATTGGACGGTAGCGTACCAGATGCCGAGTCTAGAGAGGCATTCAGCTTTGGTAATACAAATAGCAATGACTGGTATGTGTTTTCTGGTATCACATTAACGTATACCTTTGGCCGCAGACCGTGTTATTGCGGATTTTAATATGAGCTTGAAAGACCAAATAGTAAAAGAGAAACTTCCCAACCATGTTGCAATTATCATGGATGGTAATGGTCGTTGGGCCAAACAAAAAGGTTTGGTGCGCGTTATGGGCCATGAAAATGGGACCAAAGCCGTTAGGGAAGCCGTTGAAGCTAGCGCAGAACTTGGTATTAAAAACCTTACGCTTTATGCGTTTTCTACAGAAAACTGGAAAAGACCAAAGTTAGAAGTTCAAACTCTTATGAAATTACTCGTAAGGTCCTTGAAAAAGGAAATTAAAACCTTGCAAGACAATAATATAAAACTTAGCGCTATAGGTTGTTTAAAAGACCTACCCAACAAAGCTTATGAAGAGCTACAGGATGTTATTGAGAAAACAAAAGACAATACCAACATGACCTTAACCCTTGCTCTAAGCTATGGCTCTAGGGAAGAAATAGTGAAGGTGATAAAAGAATTGTCTCTTAAAGTTAAAAATAATATAATTTCACCCGAAAGTATTGATGAATCAATTATTAATAAGCATCTTTACACGCAAAATTTACCCGACGTAGACCTGCTTATTAGAACAAGTGGTGAGCAACGAATAAGTAATTTTTTGTTGTGGCAAATTGCTTACGCAGAACTATATTTTACTGATATTTTGTGGCCGGATTTTAAAAAAGAAAATCTGTACAAAGCTCTCATAACATATCAAAACAGAGAACGACGATTTGGAAAAACGAGCGAACAACTTACCTAAGCATAATCTTTTGAAACTTTTTACTAAGCTTTTTTTTACGGCATCTTTATTGCTTCTCTCGTTATCTGCTAACGCACAAGCCGTAGATGGAAAGACCTATCTCATAAAAGATATTGTAGTTACGGGCAATACAAATTTCAGTCCACAAACGATTATTGCATATTCTAAACTTCGTAAGAATACGGAAGTAAAAATAGGAGGTGAAAAAATAGCCAATGCAGTAAAAACACTTTGGAAGTCCAATCTCTTCAGCAACATAGATATTTTCCTTAAAGATATAGAAGGTAGCACGGCTACGCTAGAAATACGTCTTATTGACCTCCCAGAACTAAGAGAATTGAGCATCTCAGGTATAAGAGAAGGCAAAAAGGAAGAAATCATTAACGAAAATAAGCTTCAAGCAGGCCAAAAGGTTACGGAAAACCTAATCGCTAACACCAAAAACTTTCTTACCAACAAATACAAGAAAAAAGGGTTTCTAAACACCAAGGTAAATATTGTTACCACAGAGGTAATTGACTCCGTAGAAAAAGAACGGGTTGATATGTTGATTAAGATTGACCGAGGTGAAAAGGTTAAAATCAAAAAAATTACGTTTGAAGGTAACGATAAGTTAAAGTCGAGCAAGCTTCGTAAGGCTATGAAAAACACGAAGCAAAAAAATCCCATACGAATTTTTAAGCGCTCTAAATACATAGAGGAAGATTATAAAGAAGACCTTGTAAGCTTAATAGACAAATACAAGGAAAATGGTTATCGCGATGCTCGAATAATATCAGACTCAATAATCTACCTAGATGACAAAAACATTAGCCTTAATATAAAACTTGAAGAAGGCGAGAAATATACCTTTGGTGATATTTCATTTGTTGGAAATACCGTGTATACAGACAAACAATTAAGTGCTTTATTAGGCATTAATAAAGGAGACACTTATAATGGTGTAGAGCTTAGAGAGCGAATAGCAAATACAGAAAATCCAGATGCAGACGACCTAACGAATGCCTATCAAAATTACGGATACATGTTCTCCACCATAAACCCTGTAGAGGTAAGTGCAGAGGGCAACGTTATAGATATGGAAATTAGGATTTCTGAAGGTAAACCAGCCTATTTTAACAACGTTACGGTTTCTGGGAATGATGTTACCAACGATAAGGTCATTTACAGAGAACTCCGAACCAGACCAGGCGAACTTTACAGAAAATCCAATATCATTAGAACGATACGGGAATTAGGGCAATTAGGCTTTTTTGATGCCCAGCAATTAACCCCAGACATTAAAAATCCTAATCCGGTTGACGGTACTTTAGATATAGATTACAAAGTCGTAGAACAAGGGTCTAGCCAGATACAGCTTCAAGGAGGCTATGGTGGTGGTGGGTTTATAGGAACATTAGGGCTTTCCTTCAATAATTTTGCTATAAAAGACATCTTTGACAAAGAGGCCTATACGCCAGTACCAAGAGGTGATGGCCAAAGTTTAGCCTTAAGATTACAGGCCAGTCAATTTTTTCAAACGTATAGTTTTTCATTTAGCGAACCCTGGTTAGGTGGCAAAAAGCCATTTCAACTATCAACTTCCATATCGCATTCGAGACAATTTTTGTTCAACCCGCAAACAAGGAGAGCCGATCGTAGTAGGCGCTTTAATATTACTGGTCTTACAGTTGGATTATCAACACGTCTTACCAAACCAGATGATTATTTCTTACTATCACAAGCGCTTAGTTACCAGCATTATGACCTTCAAAATTACAACACAGGTTTATTTACTTTCGGGGACGGTACTTCCAATAACTTATCCTATACAATAGGTTTGAGCAGGAATAACCTGTATACAGACCCTATTTATCCAACTGGAGGGTCTAATTTTTCGGCATCGTTAAAATTCAGTTTCCCTTATTCTTTAGTCAACGGTGTTGACTATAAAGCCCTAAAAGAAGAACGGGATCAATTAGACCCAACTGACCCTGAAGACTTTGCTAGAATTGGAGAAATTGACCAAGAACGCTTTAATTGGTTAGAATTTTATAAAATCAAATTTAAGGTAGATTGGTTTACCGAACTTACCAAAAATTTAGTGCTGCGCCCAAGTGTAGAATTTGGATTTTTAGGCGCCTATAATCAAGATAGAGGTATTATTCCATTTGAAAGGTTCTTTCTTGGTGGAGACGGTTTAGGTAATTTTGCCTTAGATGGTAGGGAAATAATACAGCTAAGAGGTTATCCTAACCAATCGCTGTCTTCTCAAGATGGTGGGTCCATTTACAACAAATTTTCATTGGAGCTAAGGTACCCTATAACCCTTGGTGCTCAAGCTAAGATCTATGCGCTAACATTTTTAGAAGCTGGTGCCTCCGTTAATAGCTTTAGGGAATTTGACCCTTTTAACCTTAACCGTTCTGCTGGTTTGGGGGTAAGAATATTTATGCCTGCATTTGGTTTATTAGGTATAGACTTTGGTCATGGTTTTGACCCTGTACCAGGTACCGTTGGCCCAAATGGTTGGGAAACACACTTTATTATTGGACAACAATTTTAAGTTTGGCACGATATTTTCTAATTGCATATTGAGGATTTCATCATGACGTTAAAATTTTTAAGAATATATTTCGTTTATTTGATAACTTATATATTTAAAATACACCACGGTTTAAAAATGCCTAGTGTGAAGAAAACAATTAATTAATGATGAAGTTAAAAGTTCTTTTTTTATTAGCGTGTTTGTCACTTGCGAGCTTTAATCTTCACGCCCAACGCGGTGTTAGGATTGGCTACATTGATACAGAGTACATTCTTCAAAATGTTCCAGAGTATCAAGAAGCCTCTGCGCAACTAGATAAGAAAGCAGAACAATGGAAGACAGAAATTGAAAAAAGACTGGCGGAAGTAGAACAAAAGAAAACAGAATTAGACAACGAAAGTGTCCTCTTAACCAAAGAATTGTATGATGAGCGTTTTGAAGATATTACTTTTGAGGAGGCAGAAATTATAGATTACCAACAAAAACGGTTTGGCCCAAATGGTGATCTTATGATCCAGAAACGCCAACTGATCGAACCTATACAAGATCAAATATTTGCAGCCGTCCAAGAAATAGCCACCACGAAAAAATTTGATTTTGTCTTTGATAAAGCTGCGGATGTGGTCATGTTATATTCTGCTGAACGTTACGATATTAGCGAGCAAGTTTTACGAACCATAACGAGGTCGTCTAGACGATCACAAGTGAAATCGAGAGCTGAACGCAAGGAATTAGAAGAAGAGGAAGTTGTACCGATAGTAAGTGAAGAAAAAACCGAAAGAGAACAGGCATTGGAAGAGAGAAAAGCCCAGCGCGAAGCTGCATTGGCCCAACGAAGAGCGGAGCGCGAAAAAGCCCTAGAAGAGCGAAGACGGCAACAAGAAGAGCTAAGGGAAGCTAAACGCAAAGAAGCAGAAGAACGAAGGCAAGCTGCTATTGAAGCTAGAAGGCAAAGAAGAAACGGTACCGAGGCAGAGGAAACGCCTTCGGAAGCCAAAGAAAAAGCAAGGCAAGCAGAAGAAGAATCTTCTGAAACTGAACAAAAAGAGCCTGAATCCAAAAAAGCTGAGCAAGACAGCTCAGAAAAAAAGGAAAGTTCAGAAAAAGAGGAAGGCAAGGTTAAGGCCGATAGCTCTAAAGTAAAAAAGGAAGTTGAAAAGGATTCAACAGCCTCAAAAAAGGCTAAAACACCTGCTGAGATTTTAGAAGAAAAGAGACAGCAAAAGATTAAAGAAAGAGAAGCGCGACAAAAAGCCTTGGAAGAGCGTAAACAACGAATTATAGAACAGCGAAAAAAAGCACGTGAAGAACGTGAACGACAAATAAGAAAACGAGATTCTATAGCCAAGGCTAAAAAGAATAACGGAAACGAATAATAATTATAACACGTAATACAACTTAAAAACAATGAAACAATTTAGAATTTTAGCAATTGCAACGGCATTTTTTATTGGAGCGACGGGTTTTATGACAGGCCAAAGTAAAGTTGCTCATATAAATAAACAAGAGCTTATTAAGGCTATGCCAGAGTATAAGACTGCTCAAGCAGAAATTGAAAAGCTTGGTAAAACTTATGAGACTACCATACAAACTTCAATTAAGGAATTAGAAACCAAATTGAAGCAGTATGATGCAGAAGCTGCAAGTCAGACCAATGAAGAAAACGCCAAGCGTATGCAAGAAGTTGAAGGTATGAAACAAAGTCTAGGACAATATCAGCAACAAGCTCAAAAGGATTTACAGGAAAAGGAGTTTAACCTGCTCAAACCTATCGTTGAAAAAGCAGACAATGCCATCAAGGCAGTTGCTAAAGAGCAAGGTTTTCAATATGTGTTTGATTCAGCAATGTTGATCATGGCAGAAGGAAAAGATCTTATGACCGATGTAAAGGCCTATTTAAAAATTTAAAACACATTTACAGTTTTGTATTATAAAAGTCGCTTAGTTCTTAAGCGACTTTTTATTTTTGTTGCTAAATGAGTACAGCACCTATTGGTATATTCGATTCTGGTATAGGAGGAACGTCCATCCTAAAGGAAATTTGTGCCCTGCTCCCTCATGAAAATTGCATTTATCTCGCAGATAGTAAAAATGCGCCTTATGGGAATAAGTCAGAATCAGAAATATTGGAACTTAGCATTAAGAATACCAAATTACTGTTAGAGAAGAATGCCAAGATTATCGTCGTTGCCTGTAACACCGCAACTACCAACGCTATTACTTATCTAAGAGCCAACTTCAATGTGTCTTTTATTGGGATAGAGCCAGCCATAAAGCCAGCCGCCCTAAACACCAAATCAAAGACAATTGGCATCTTGGCCACAAAGGGTACATTAAGCAGTCATTTGTTTCATAACACATCAGCTTTATATGCCAAAGGAATTAAAGTCATTGAACAAGTAGGTAATGGCATTGTGCCTCTAATTGAATCTGGGCAACTTTATTCTTCTAAAATGGAAGAATTACTAAAGCTGTATTTGCAACCTATGATTGATCAAAATATCGACTATCTTGTTTTAGGCTGTACGCACTATCCCTATTTAATACCGCAATTGGAATCCATACTGCCCAATCATGTAAAAATCATAGATTCTGGTTTGGCCGTAGCCAAACAGACCAAAACAATATTAGATCAAAACGGGCTTTTAAACCCATCCAAGACCAAACCAAAAATTGAGTTGTTCACAAACTTGGATTTAGAAATTCTCAAGAGCTTTTCACAACCCAATTATAAATCTTACTTTTTAGATTTTTAGAATGGAAACCATCTAAATAATCATGTCCATTATATTTGTTTAGAATGCCAACTCTGGAATTTTCAATCTACTCAAAGACGTAGCCCATAAAATTATAAGTCCAAGTACTTATCCATGCAGTTTATGTGATCTCACGTATAACACCTTTAATGAAAATCCAACCTGGAAAGACTACCGTAAAAACAAGTCATATCAATTTGTATTTCTTCATAAAGATGAATTTGAAAGTCAATATCCCTCGGCTACTTTTAAATATCCTACGGTTTTAAAAGAGGAATATGGACAATTAGAGCCATTATTACAATCCTCTGAGATAAATAAAATGGACTCTGTAGAACAGCTGATTCAAAAGCTAGAATCCCTTATTTAAACCACCCTGAGTAAGTAACATAATTGTTAGCAATTCTATCGATTTCTCCCGATACAAGCTCTGGTCTAATATCTTTTATTTTTTTCGCGGGAACACCAGCATAAATACTGCCAGATTCAATTCTTGTGTTTTGTGGAACTACGGCTCCTGCAGCAATAATACTATTACTCTCCACTATACAACCATCCATAACAATACTTCCCATTCCTATTAGTACATTGTCATGAATTGTACAGCCATGCACTATAGCATTGTGCGCTATGGATACATTATTCCCTATAGTGGTGGGCGACTTTTGGTATGTGCCATGAATTACAGCGCCGTCTTGGACATTAACCTTATTTCCCATTTTTATGAAATGCACATCACCACGCACCACAGCATTAAACCAAATACTACATTGATTGCCCATGGTAACCTCACCAACAATAGTGGCATTATCTGCTACGAAACAATCGTCTGGAATTTGCGGATGATGTCCTCTTACTGATAAAATTATAGCCATAATCTATTTAAAATATGATAAGATTTCTGATTTTCTAGATGCTGAAATTATAATCTCCTTTCCATTACTCAACGTAACACTACCTCCCTTACCCTTGTTATATTTTACCACCTCGTTGACATTGACCAAATAGCTTTTATGAACTCGGGCAAAGTTAGCGTCTTTAAGCTGCTCTTCTATATGCTTCAACGTTTTACTCACCAATTTCTTGGTGTTGTTATTCAAATATATTTCTGTGTAATTATCATCGGCTTTACAGTAAAGAATATTGGCCATTTCAAGCACTTCAAAACCATTTTGTAAGGGAATGGTAATTTTGCCATTAACTTTCTTTGATTTTGAAACCAAAACCTGATTGTGTAAAGCATCTTCTTTTTCTTTAAGGGCCGTAACATAATCGACTGCTTTTATCAATTCCTCTATAGAGATTGGCTTCATTAAATAGTATGACGCATGGGCATTTAAGGCTTCAATAGCATAATGATCATAGGCTGTTACAAATATGATTTCAAAATCTACGGACCCAACCTTTTCCAATAGGTCAAATGCATTTCCAAAGGGCATTTCAACATCTAAGAACACAAGATCTAAATCGGTATTTCTAATGAGCTCAAGGGCTTCATCAATATTGGCTGCCTCTCCCTTTATAGAAACATTTGGACAGTATTTTGAGAGATAATTTGACAAAATCTCCCTGCTTTTGGCTTCATCTTCAACAATGATGGCATTCAAATTCATAGCTTAGCTTTTTTTAAGGTTACAGTAACAAGGGTACCCGTGTTTTCTTCATCTGGTTGATAATCCTTTACTGTTATGGTTACTTTGTCTTTATGCATATCGTTTAGAATGGCCACTCGCTTTTTAATATTACTCATCCCTTTGGATTTCTGCTTTTTTTGGTTTTGAGTCTTTAACGCCTTTGACCGTTCTCTGCCAATGCCATCATCTTTAATTACAATTTCTATCTCGTTTTGGCTTTTGTACTTAAATGCCACCGTTAATAGCCCTTTGTTTTCTTTATAGCGTAAACCATGCCAAACGGCATTCTCAATGTATGGTTGAAGCAACATAGGCGGAATCTCATAAGCATCTATATCTATGGCTTCGTCAATCTTAAAGTCAAAATCAAATTTATCTTGAAATCTAAAATGCTCTAATTTGGTGTACATTTTAATAAGTTCAATTTCCTCTTTTAAAGGGATAAAATCCTCTTCGCTGTTCTCTAAAACAGAACGCATTAAACGTGAGAAATCAGACAGATATTTGTTTGCACTTCGTTCGTCTTTAGTGGCAATAAAACTATTAACTGAGTTTAGTGCATTAAATATAAAATGTGGATTCATTTGACTCCTCAGGGACTTAAGCGCCAACAGATTATTTGCCAATTTTTGTTGCTTTATGTATTTGTACATAAAAAAGCCTGTAATCAAGAGCAGAATTAAACCTCCAACAAGTGAATAAATGATAACTTTCTGCCTCTTGTTTCGTTCCTGCGTAAGTTGAAATTTGCTTAGAGACAGGCGCCTGTCGCTTTCTAAAGAACTTATCCTATTCTGTTGTTCTGCAATATTTCTACTGAAACGCGCAGCTCGCGAAATTTCTTGCTCCTTCAAGGCATAGAGTTCATCGACTACATCCTTGTATTTATTGATCATTTTAATGCCTTCTTCTGTATCACCTTTACTGATAAGTGCTTCTGAGAGTTTTCTCATAGCATCTTTTTTAACTACCAAATCCCCTTTTTTATCAGACTCCTCAATACTTTTCTCCAAATAGGAAATAGCATTTTCAAAATCATTGGTTAAATAGTAGGCATTACCAATTTTATAGTTTTGTTTTTGTAAGGTATTTGGACTTTCATTAGGGATTACAGAATCAAGCTCTATCTCTTTAAGACCTTCTACAGCTTGTTTTCTTAAGGCTATCTCTTCTGCATAATCTTTTATATCACTGTTAAACTCAGCAACTTTTATCTGCTCCTCAACTGCACGTTCTTTATCTTGACTCTTGGCCAAGCTCAAAGCGTTTGAATAATATTTCTTTGCTTTTGTTTTTTCCCCCTGGGTAGAATAAGCCTGTGCTATCTTAGAATTTAAATCTATGATTTTAGGTGAAATCCTATTCTTTTTTGCCAAGTCCACAGCACGCTCATAAAATGAAATAGCATCCTTGTATGCTTTCAAAGCCATATTCACATCTCCCAACCCTTCTGCCAAAAGCACTTTCTGATAATTACTCAATTTTTTGTCCTCGATCTCATTATAGGTAGTAAGACTTAAGTCTATCTTCCCGTCCTCTAAATAGGTTCTTGCGAGCTTTAGGTTGGTTGAATTCTTATCAGAATTCTGTATGCTAATTTTATAAGCAGAAATCGCCAAGTCATATTGTTTCCAATAATAGTATACATCTCCAAGTAATTCATGGGCAATTGCACTTTGGGCAGATGTTACATCCTCATTTAAAGCATCGCCAATAAACTTTATACTTTTTTCTGCACTAATCTTAAGATAGGCATCAGCCGAATCTATTAGCCTGTTAAATGTCTTTATCTGCTCTTGTTTGTTTGAAGCTCTGTTGCGGCCCAGATTGTCCTCAATAACCTCTATGTTAATACGATCTTGACTGCTAATAGTATGATAAATCGTTTCAAAATCCTCATGGCTTATAATGAGTTCATCACCTATTTTCGCCCGAATCGTAAAATCGCCATTAGTATCGGTGGTAGTGTAAAGACCTCCATTGACTAATATTCTCACGTTTTTATATGGTGAATAAGAAGACTTTTCGTAGACACTACCCCTTAAATTGAAATAAGATTCATCTCTTGAATTGTCAAAGTTCTTATTTTGGGAAAAGCTTCCTTGAAATGTGAAAATACCTAGAATGAATATGAGTAAAGCCTTATTCAATGCTGCTTTTTTTTAATAACTCTAAACTACGTACTTTAATTTGATAGGAAAAATAGTTCAATCCAAAAACAGGTCGTGATTTTCTCAATAAAGGCATCTTAACTCAATTTGCCGAAGCATTCACTCATTCAAAAGAGGATTTGGCCTATTTCAATTTTTTTATAAACTAATTTAGACATGCTTTTTATAATGACTATCAGCCAAGTGCTTAAAGGAAGTATGTTTTTTTATTTGGGACGCCATATCCGATTATGTTCAAAAATGCGCAGCGCCAGAAATAAAAAAAGCAGGTTATCTAACCTGCTTATCTTATATCTTTAATTTACAGCTGGACAATTACATTCATATTTTTCACGTCTACAATTAAAATTGTAACCAAGTGTGATTTGATGAAACCCGCCTGTATTAAAATTAACCGTATTAGCTTGATATGAATACGTATAGGCAAAAACGAATTGCTTGTAGTCAATTCCTAAAAAAGGTGTGATATATTGTAATTTCTGGCTACTTACCCCTGATCCGTCTAAGAATTCTGCACCGTCTAAACTTCTTCTGTATGACAAGCCTCCCCAAATTTTACCAAAATCCATCTCGCGATATACTTTTGCATTAATATCTATTGAAGATTCCTCAGTAGCTTCCCTGTACATGTACATTATCGAAGGCTCATAACTCCAATCACTGCCATATTTACTAAAAACATAACCAGCAGAAAATAAGTAGGTTCTTAAATTATCAAATTCAAACCCTTGATCGTTAAAATTTATACCTTCATTATTTAGAATATTCTTAACCGTAAAATGTGCATAGAAATCAATAAAATGATAAGAAAATCCAAAATCCACATTAAAATTGGTAGCACTTTGCTCTATTCCTGCAATTAAGGCATCAAAGTCTCCAGGTGCTAAAAAACTCGTTTCATCTAACTTGTACTGTAAAAATCCAGCACTTAAACCAAACGATAACATATTTAAATCTATTTCATTTCTCGAAAACATTAAATGATAAGCAAAAGTTGCATAAGCCCCTTGTGTAGAATGAAACCCATTCTCATCATTGAACATTATACCTCCAAGAGCAACGGGAGAATAACCTAAACGGCTATTTATACTCAACGTTTGCAAACTCGGGGCGTCATCTACACCAAACCACTGCTGACGGGCTGTCAATCTAATTTTAGCACAATTAGCTACTCCAGCCATGGAAGGGTGAATTAAATAGTAATTGTCTGTAAGGTAATCGGAATATATAGGTATTCCTTCTTGGGCTTCACTAAATTCAGCCAATACAATTGTTAATAAAGCTACTAACCAAAATGTTCTTAATCTCATAATTTTTTTATCGTTTCAAGGTAAAATGGGCTCTGAACTCCCTGGGCTCTCCGGTCAGGGGCTCTTGATAGGCCAGGGTGAACCAGTAGTCGCTCGTGGGCATCCTGTT
>CAJXLB010000010.1 GCA_913055905.1 uncultured Winogradskyella sp. | reverse complement strand
GACGAGTCCTCTGCCAACACCGGCGTGGCAACAGGTGCCGATACCTGTGGTACGGTGACCGTCACAGAGTCCGACGTGGAGACCGCTGCCTGTGGCAACACCAAGACCATTGTCCGTACATGGACCGTAACCGACGAGTGCGGAAACAGCACATCCGCCGACCAGACCATTACGGTGGTCGATACGACACCACCTACCATTACCGTGCCTGCCGATGTCACCATAGAGTGTACCGAGGACGAGTCCTCTGCCAACACCGGCGTGGCAACAGGTGCCGATACCTGTGGTACGGTGACCGTCACAGAGTCCGACGTTGAGACTGCGGCCTGCGGCAACACCAAGACCATTGTCCGTACCTGGACCGTAACCGATGAGTGCGGCAACAGCACATCCGCCGACCAGACCATTACGGTGGTGGATACTACTGCTCCGACATTCACTGTACCTGATGACATCACTATAGAATGTGATGTTGACCCTACAGACCTAACTATAACAGGAGATGTCTCTGATGAAGCTGATAATTGTTCTACAAATTTAGAGGCTTCTTATAGTGATAGTTCTGCAAATGGCTCATGTGTCAATGAATATACCATTACACGAACTTGGACATTGACTGATGACTGTGGCAATACCACTACCTTAAATCAGACCATATTCGTGGTGGATACCACTGCACCAACATTTACAGTACCTGCGGATATAACCATCGAATGCGATGTAGACCCTACAGATCTTACTATAACAGGTGATGTTACAGACGAAAATGACAATTGTTCTTCGGGATTAGAAGCTACGTACGATGACATAATTATTGAAGGTGATTGCGCTAACACTTATACCATTGAAAGAAAGTGGATTGTGATTGACGAATGTGAAAATATGAGCTCTCATCTTCAAATAATTACCGTTCAAGATACTACGGCTCCCGAATTTATAGAAAATCTACCTGCTGATATTACAGTTGAATGCGATGCAATACCTGAAGCAGAGACCTTAACTGCTTCTGATAATTGTGAAGACGTTTCTGTTGAGTTCAATGAAGAGATCGTTGAAGGTGCATGTTTAGGTAATCAAATTATTTCCAGAACATGGTCTGCTACAGACTCTTGCGGAAATACGGTTAGTCATACGCAGATTATAACTGTTGATGATAATACACCACCAGCTTTAGTAACTCCTTTTGACGAAAATATTATTGCTGCATGTGACGATATCCCTGCGGTACCTGACCTAGTTTTCGAAGACGCCTGTTCCAATAATATAGAGGTTGATTTCACAGAAGAATCAACGCAAATGAATGATTTTGAAGATTATTCAATTATAAGAACGTGGGTGGTTACTGATGATTGTGGAAATTCTAGTGAATTTGTTCAAAATATTACTGTTGAAATCAGCAATATCATTGATGCCTTTGACGCCAATAGATGTATTCTAGATTCAGAATTTGACTTATTTGATCTGCTTCAAGGTGACTTTGATATGAATGGAACTTGGTCTGTTGTCTCGGGTGATGCTACCTTAGACGGAAGTCTATTTGACCCAGGGTCTGTAGAGCTTGGCGTATACACATTCAAATATGCTATAACAGAAGGACCTTGTCCAACAGAAGTTGAAGTTAATGTAACCATTGATGATGACTGTGTGGTTCTTGCCTGTGGTTTAGACAATGTTGTTATTTCAAAAACAGTAACTGCAAATGGTGATAACATCAACGATTTCTTTGAAGTTACAGGAATCGAGGACTGTGGTTTTGTGATAGAACTTGAAATATACAATAGATGGGGAGCAAAAATATACGAATCAAAGAATTACCAGAACGATTGGAATGGTGAAGCCCATGGATCTTCAGTAGGAGGCTCTGGTTTTGTCCCAACTGGAACCTACTACTATGTTATAAATTTAAGAAACAGTGGATTGAAACCTATTGCAGGTCCAATTTACGTAGCAACAAATAAATAAACTTAACCGATGAAGCTTACTAAATCAATAAGTATTGCCCTATTTATATTGAGCGTATCCTCTGCATTAGCTCAGCAGTTGCCTCAATTTACGCAGTACATGTTTAACACAATTTCTATCAACCCAGCCTATGCTGGAAGTAGAGAGACCTTTAGTGCCGTTGGCCTTCATAGAAGTCAATGGGTAGGTCTAGAAGGTGGGCCAGAAACTCAAACCCTTTCTGTTCATTCTCCTTTGAGAAATGATAAAATCGGTTTAGGCCTGTCATTTATCAATGACAAACTAGGTTACGAGAACTTCTCCTACATTTATGGCGATTTTTCATATACGATTAGAACTGGTGCCAATTCTGAACTGGCCTTTGGTCTAAAAGCTGGATTTACACATTATAATTTGGATCAAGAGCTGTTAAATGACCCTTCTGTTGTTAATGACCCGTTTTTTAATGACGTATCTAACCGATGGAGTCCAAATGTAGGAGCTGGTATCTACTGGCATTCACAGCGCTGGTATGTTGGTCTCTCCTCCCCTAGGATTTTAAATACAGATTATAACAATGGTGGAAATGGTACCATTGATTATGTAGCCTTAGAACGCGTGAGCTATTACTTAACTGGTGGTTATGTTTTTGATTTAAGTCCTACAACAAAGTTAAAACCATCAGTACTATTAAAAGCAACTAATGGTGCACCACTATCTTTTGATGTCTCAGCCAACTTTCTTTTCAATGAAACATTTTGGATAGGAGGTGGTTATAGATTTAACGAGTCGGCTGCAGCAATCGGAGGAATAGCTGATTTTCAGGTTTCTAAACAATTACGTATCGGTTATGCTTATGAATATCCTATTTCTGATATTAGGGCTTACACAAGCGGTACCCATGAAGTATTATTGATGTTTGAAGTTTTTAAAAGCAGACGAATAAAATCACCTCGATACTTCTAAAAATGAAACAGACTATGAAAACAAAATTTTTAGCCTTAAGCTTTATACTAATTGGTACCTTGTCTTTTGCACAGGTTAAATTAGCAGACAAGTTTTTTAAAAACTATGGTTATGTTAAAGCTATTGAACTCTACGAAAAAGCTGTAGAAAAAGGTGATAGCAGTGACCATGTATTAACCAGACTAGGAGATGCTTACTATAACAACTCTAAATCAGAAGAAGCCGCACGTTGGTACGGTGCAGCACTAAGCAAATATAATCGCTTAGAGGCGGAATATCTTTACAAATATATTCAGTCATTAAGAAGTATTGGAGAATTTGAGGAAGCCGACAAATGGTTTAAAGAACTCATGGCCGTTCACAAGGGCGACAGTAGGCTAAAGGGATACAATCCAGATGAAGTTGATATATACGACAAACTGACCTCTAAAAATGAGTTGGTTGTAAATGTAGAAAATGCGCCTTTTAATTCAGAAAATTCAGATTTTGGGGCTTACGTGCATAACAACACAGTATATTTTGCTTCAGCAAGCGGCGAAGGCGAAAAGCTTTATAGCTGGAACAGGGAACCTTTTTTAGATTTATACGAAGCATCTATAAGTGTTAGCGATGGTGTCCTAAATTTTGGGCCTGTTAGCACGATAAATTCAGAAGAAATTAATTCAGATTATCACGAAGCTGCCGTTGCGATTACCAATGACGGAAAGACCCTTTACTTTACAAGAGATAATGTAAATAAAAGAAATCGCCTTAAGTATGACAAAAAAGGTACAACCCATTTAAAAATTTACAAGGCCAAATTGGTTGACAGTATTTGGGCAGAGGTTGAAGAACTGCCTTTTAACGATGATGTTTACTCTACAGGCCATCCAGCTTTGAGCCCAGATAACAAAACGCTTTATTTTGTCTCTGACCGTGAAGGCGGTATTGGGCAAACAGATATTTATTCTGTAAGCATCAATGAAGATGGCTCGTATGGCACACCAGAAAATCTTGGTGAATTTGTGAATACTGAAGGCCGCGAAATGTTTCCTTTTATAGCTAAAGATAGTACGCTATATTTTTCTTCAGATGGTCATCTAAATCTTGGACTTTTAGATATTTTTAAATCGAATATTTTAAAAGGTGAACGCAGTGAACCCGAAAATTTAGGGTCACCTTACAACAGTGGATATGACGACTTTGCCTTTTTTATCAATTCTGAAGAGCAAGTGGGATTCTTCTCCTCTAACCGACCCGACGGAAAGGGAAGCGATGACATTTATACCTTCGATTCTAGACCATGTAAAGAAATCATAGCTGGTAGCATTAAAGACAGTGAAACCGGAATTTTGTTATCTGGTGCCGTTGTTAGATTGATTGATGAGACTGGAAAAATAATAGAGGAAGTTAATACTGAAGATAAAAGCGACTACTCGTTTACTGTTGATTGTAATAAAACCTACACCGTTGTTGCGAGTAAAATGGATTACAAAGAGAATCAGGTAACCGTTAATACAACCGACGACAATAACAAGGTGAACTCAGCCGACATAGTCCTTACACCACTAATTATAGACAACCAGATTGTTATAAATCCAATATTTTTTGATTTCGACAAGTGGAATATAAGAACCGATGCGCAATATGAATTGGAAAACATCGTAGATGTATTAAGAAAACATCCAACTATGGTGATTAAGATTGAATCGCATACAGACAGTAGAGGTGGCGACAGATATAATATGAAATTATCCGATAGGAGAGCTAAATCTACAAGAGATTATCTAATCTCTCGAGGTATAGACCCAAATAGAATTGAGAGCGCCATAGGCTATGGTGAAACTCAATTACTCAATAATTGTTCTAATGGCGTGAAATGCTCTGAAGAAGAACACCAAATGAACAGAAGATCTTATTTCTATATTGTAAGCGAATAAACCAATATCATCTAGTTATAAAATGAAAGGCAAGTTTAAAAACTTGCCTTTTTTATTTTACTCTAACGGCTCTATTTATAAGTAGTTGAATGGGTAAGCACTTAAATTTGCAGGTACACACCAAAGTGAAAATCCGCAAGACACGGGCACGAAGTGCGAACTGTGCGTAAGCAAATTTTCAGAAGTATACGACAACAACCAATTACTTCTAGCCATTGTTAGTAATAGTTTTTTAATTGCAAATTCCATTAATAAAATCTTCTTGTGTTGGATTTAACAAGTTACCTTCAATCAAGTAATTCTCATTGAAGTTTCCATTTACAACGGCATTACTAATACCACACAAATCTGAAAGCATAAGATTGCCAGTGATATTAATTTCTCCGGTAGATGTATCACCAATTGAATTAACATTTATCAAACCGTTTAAATTGTTAAGTTGGACATTCTCCCTTATTCTTACTCGATTTGTAATCTGCGTTAAACCGCTAAGACCATCTATATTTTCTATGGTTTCATTTAAATCCATATGCAAAGATGAAATAACTTGGAGGTTACTAAAACCACTTATGTCACTCAAGAGAGGATTATTGATTAGAGTAATTGCGGATGCCTCTGAGATATTTTCAAAAGCCGTAATATTAACTAATCCAGGATTGTCTAGGAACAAAATTTCTCTACAATATGATAGGTTATCAAAACCATCTAAAGTAGTAAAGAGATTATCAATAATCCTGATATATTCGTTCACAGTATTCAGGGATTGAAAATTAAACGAGATATTAATTGATAAGTTATTTAGTCTAAAAAAATCCAGTTCATTTAGGTTTGGCAATTCAACCACTTCCAGTGAGCTATTATTATTGCATTCAAATGACATTGAATTACCTGTTACTTCCAAAGTGATATTTTCTAAACTGGCATTATCTCCTATAAAAATTGAACGAGAAATTGTTTCCAAATTGTCTAATCCTGATATATTGGTAAGATTAACACATGCTGAAACAACAAAGTCTTCAACATACTCAAGCGCATTGAATCCATTAATTTCAATTAAATTTTGACAATTAAATAAAGTTAACTTTCGTTCTATCCTCTTAATACTGTTTAAACTACTTAGGTCAACAATGTTATTACTTGTGTCTACAATTTGAATATTCCCCGTAACAATTTCATAGCCATTAGAACCAAAGTCATCAACTTCTTCTTGTGAGCTTAATACGATAGATCCGTTGAAAATGTTAGAATTATTTTGATTTGTGTCATCAGAATTACTATCACAACTCAAAAAAACTAATATTACAAATTGCAGAAAAAATTTAATTTTATTCATTTTTGTTTAGTTCGTTAAATTATTGCCAACAAAAATATAAGTACTTACAATATAAACTTTCATTCCGGTGGAATATTTCATTATTTAATTCTGCCATTAACGGACCTATATACCATTATAGTTATTCCATTTAAGGGCCATTAGCGATTCAATTCTTGCATTAGAGCCTCACTCTTAAAAGAAATCCATTTAGATGAGAAACAATATGGCTTATACTAAAAAAGACCGCTCTAGGCGGTCTTTTTCTTGCTATTAATCAACTTTTTGAGCGGTCTAACGCTTTATAAAGATATTTGTGAAATACCATTTTCCCTCGGCATTTTGCTCAGCTGAAATATCAAAATCGGTAAAGTTGCCTTCAATATTTTCGCGGTGACTTGGACTATCTAGCCAGGCGTTTACAACAGATTCAGCAGAACTAAAGCCGTAAGCTACATTTTCAGACACAATATTTGCATCGGCATTAAGTTGTAAACTCTGTTTTCTTTGAAAAAAGTTATCGTGCGAGACATTATCAACTTGTATCATGTAATCGGTATGCGTAAATGCAACGGCTTTAACTGTATTATGGTCTTCTAGCGTATTCAATCCCTTATTAATCCTGTGCGCATTAATGAGCTCCATAATCTCTATTTCTATTTGTTTGGCTTCTGGAGCTTGCGGGACTTCTATCGCTTTAATCTCGTCTTCTATAGACGTATCTGTAGAGCAGGATGACAAGCCTAAGAGGGCTACAATTGCCAAAAATGGCAGTAGTTTAGACACTTTCATAAGTAGGTAATTTAGATTTGGTCCTACTAATTTAATAGCGTCTAATCGCTACAACGTTAAAGAAATGTTAAAATCGATAAACAACGTGTATTTCATCGAATATTTAAGCAAAACATCGACCAAATACACTTACAAAACAGAATTTTCCGCCTTTAATCGACTTTTTAAATCATTTAATCGATAATCTAAGGTGACAGTCTTTCGATTTTCCAATTATAATCCAATTGTAACCTGTAGCGAATTCTGTCGTGTAGTCTGTTGGGTCTTCCTTGCCAGAATTCCATTTCTTCAGGTCGCACCATATAACCGCCCCAAAATTTAGGTCGCTCTATGGTTTTACCTTCATACTTTATCTCCAAGGCCCTTAACCGTTCTTCTAATTCTTCACGGCTTGAAATGACTTCACTTTGATTAGAAACCAGAGCACCTAACTGGCTTCCTCTGGGACGCGATTCAAAATAACCATCGCTAAGATTTTCTGGTATTTTCTCAGCTTTTCCTTTAATTATAATCTGGCGTTCTGCTGCAGGCCAAAAGAACGATAAGCATACGGCAGGATTGGCGGCAATGGCCAAGCCTTTTTCACTCTCATAGTTAGTGTAGAATATAAAGCCTTCGTAAGTGTACTTTTTGAGCAGCACAACCCTACTCTTAGGAAAGCCATCCAAACCAAAGGTTGAAAGCGTCATGGCATTGGTTTCGCCTACGTTAAAATGTGTATCTACTTCTATAAACCAATCCCTAAACAATTCCATAGGGTTTTCTGGGACATTGGCTTTTAGTAACTCTCCTTTTTTATAGGTTTTGCGGTAATTACTTAAATCTTTTTCCATAGTTAAACGAAGATACTTCAATTTTTTTTGGAGCTCAAAAAAAGAGTATATTTATCCAAAACTAGTAAATGAAATTTGAAGATTCCCCCACTTCAAAACTTGCTTCTTTCAAAAAAATTAATCTAGATTTTGGCGTGTATTATGCATTAGATGATTATTTTATCATGGAAGTAAATGAAGGCGAGCATTTAAATTGGGCCAAACTTAATGAGCTAATAGACTCCTTAAGACAGCATTACGGTTTACATAAAAGGTTAGCCTATGTGGCCAATCGGGTAAATTCCTACTCCATAGACCCTGTATTATGGTCTTATTTTGACAAGGAAGATAGCATTCTAATAGCTGCTGCCATTGTAAGCTATAGAGATTCTACCTTTATTAATGCCAATATTGAAAAACAGCTGGCTTCCATTCCAATTAAGCGCGCAAGAACATTAGAAGAAGCCATACGCTGGGTTGAACAGTTAAACGAACTTAATTAATGCTGTTAGGTCAAATTGTTTTGAGTTTAGGGCTTATTGGCTGTGCGTTTTTAGTTGAGGCGTTTCCTTCCTTGATTGCGGGATATCATATGTTGTCCAAAGAGGAAAAAGAAAAGATAGAACTAAAAAAGCTGTCTCTTTTTCTTAAGTGGGCTTTAATAGCATTAGGCGTTTTTTCCCTGATTGTTTATCTGGTTTTAGATGCCTTGGAGCTAAAAGCTCACTACATTTTCTTGGTCAATTCAACAATAATCGTTCTCGGTCTTGTTGTGGGCTCTGTATATGCCAAAAATAAATTCAGAAAAAAATAGTATTTGGCCTAAAATTCTAGAGTCTTCCCATCCTGGGCTAGAATAACATTTTCAAAAACTGATTTAGCTTCGTTTAGAAAACCCAAATAGCCATTGTATCGGGTTGAGTAATGCCCTAAGATTAGAGTTTCTACTTGGGCCTTTTTTGCTATTGTGGCAGCTTGTTTTGCCGTACTGTGCTTGGTAAGCTCACATAAGTCCAAGTTTTTTTCTAAAAATGTAGATTCGTGATATAAAACTGATACATTTTTTATAATAGGTACAATAGATTCCGTATAAACCGTATCGCTACAAAATGCATAACTCTTAGCCGGTTTCGGGTCTATGGTTACCATTTCGTTCTTCACAATCTCACCATGCTCATTTATTACATCTGCACCTTGCTTAAGCTTTCTGTAGTAAGCCAAATTTATGTTTGCCTTACGAACAGCATCTATATCCAATTTCCTTTCGTTTTCTTTTTCTTTAAATAAAAAGCCATTGGTATAAATCCTGTGCTTTAGTGGTATGGTATAAACTTCTACTTTATCGTCCTCAAAAATAAGTTCCGATTTCTTAGTAGTTAGTTCATGAAATATAAGAGGATATTTGGTCCATGAATCGGACAGCTTAAGTTGAAGCGTAATAACCTCCTTTAGTCCTTTAGGACAATAAATATGCAATTCGGTTTCTCTTGACAATAAATTAAATGTACTCAAAAGGCCAGCGAGTCCGAAGCAATGATCGCCATGTAAATGCGAAATAAAGATGTGCCGAATCCTTGAGAATTTTATTTTATGTCGTCGCAATTCAACTTGGGTGCCTTCGCCACAATCAATTAAGAAGGTGTGGTTTTTAATTTCCAACACCTGAGCGGTTGGATTGGTATTAACACGTGGTGTTGCACTATGACATCCTATGATGGTGAGTTTCATATTTAAAAGCCTAAGTCCCTTTCTATATCCTCCATATCAACTATATCATAGGCTTCTTGAAGTGTAGGCACCACAACAATTTCATCTGGCATTTCATCTAAATTAACCTTATCTGAAACCACGACAAAGGACTTTTTATCGCTTCGATGTTTATTGCTTAGCCTTAGAAATTCAATAATATCTTCTAAGTGTTGCTTTTCTAAGGATGTTAGGTTTATAATTAGGTGGTAAGGTCTAAATTTATCGTAAGACTGCTCAATGTTGTTGACCAAGGTCTTTACGGAAGGATGCTCCTGCGTGATTATGGTTATATTACCGTCTCTATCAATAATCATTGCCTATTGTTTAATTTTTGAGGCCAAAAGGTATATTACGGCCATTCTGATAGCTACACCATTTTCTACCTGATCCAAAATTATGGCTTGTTTAGAGTCGGCAACATCACTTGTAATCTCCACGCCTCTATTGATAGGACCAGGATGCATAATAACAATTTCTTTGTTTAAGCTCTCTAACAAATCTTTATTAATGCCAAATTGCTGCGTATATTCTCTTGTTGAAGGGAAATAAGTTATGTCCATTCGTTCATTTTGAACACGCAACATATTTGCTACATCGCACCATTGTAGCGCTTTTTTTAAGTTGGTTTCAACCTGCACATCCAACGCTTCTATATACTTAGGAATAAGTGTTCTTGGGCCACATACCTTAACGTTAGCCCCTTGCAATTGTAGGGCGTAAATATTGGATAAAGCCACTCTACTATGCAAAATATCACCAACTATAACCACATTCTTGCCTTTTACCTCACCAAGTCTTTCCCTTATAGAATAAGAGTCCAATAATGCTTGGGTTGGATGTTCATGGGCACCGTCTCCAGCATTTATAATTCGTGCATCTACATGTTTTGATAAAAATACTCCAGCTCCTGGGTTGGGATGGCGCATTACCAACATATCAACTTTCATTGATAAAATATTTTTCACCGTATCTACTAAGGTCTCTCCCTTTTTGACTGAAGATTGAGAAGCTGAGAAATTGATAACATCAGCAGAGAGTCGTTTTTCTGCCAATTCAAAAGATAATTTTGTGCGTGTTGAATTTTCAAAGAATAGATTCGCAATAGTGATATCACGCAATGACGGCACCTTTTTTATGGGTCTATTGATAACCTCTTTAAATTGATCTGCAGTTTCGAAGATAAGATCAATGTCCCTTTTGTTGAGATATTTTATTCCTAATAAGTGATCAACACTTAATTCGCTCATGTTACAAGTATTCTAATTGCAATAACTATCTTATTTATCCACTAGATACACTACATCCTCACCTGCATTTTCTATCCAGTTGACCTTTACACGCTGCTCGTCTATAGCATCTACTTGTCTTCCCTTGTATGTAGGCTGAATTGGTAAATGCCTGCTAAACCTTCTATCTACCAAGGTAAGCAATTCAATATTCTTTGGTCTACCAAAAGACTGTATAGCCGTTAAAGCCGACCGTATACTTCTCCCTGTATAGAGGACATCATCAATAAAAACAACATTTTTATCCTCTACTATAAAATCTATTTCCGTTGTGTTTGCTTCCAAGGGCTTAGCACCTCGTCTAAAATCGTCCCTAAAAAAGGTTATATCTAAATGTCCGAGTTGAATGTTTTTTATCTTGTATTCTTCCCGTAATAATGTCGCCAGTCTGTTGGCAAGAAATTTACCTCGTGGTTGTATCCCTACCAATACCGTTTCTTCAAAATTATCATGGTTTTCAATGAGCTGGCATGCAAGCCTATGTAGAATTATATTGACTTCCTTAGAGTTGAGTAATACTTTTTGACTCATATCAGCGCTCAGACGTTATTCACTTCGCAAAGTTAACGTAAAAAATTAGGAAATTATCACTTAAAGTAACAGAATATTAAGATATCGTTATTTCTTTCAGCGCTTTGAGTTTTATGATAATTATCACCTAATTTATGAGGCACTAATGCTTACATTTGAGCTTTTTATGACTCAAATCAATACATCAATGTCTAGCAAATATAATACCTGGTACCACCCTTATAAACCCGTAAAACCCTTCAATAAAAAAGTAGCCTATTTTAGTATGGAATTTGGTATAGACCAAGCTCTAAAGATCTATTCAGGCGGTCTTGGATTTTTGGCGGGATCCCACATGCGATCAGCTTATGAACTTAAGCAGAATATGATTGGTGTTGGTATGCTTTGGAAATATGGTTATTACGACCAATCGAGAAACAGCGATAAAACCCTTAGAACAGATTTTGTAGAAAAAACCTATAATTTTCTAGAGGACACTGGCATCGAAGTTAAAGTAACCCTTCATGGCAACCCTAATGTAAAAGTTAAGGCCTATGTGCTTAAACCAGAACTTTTTGGGACTGTCCCCTTATACCTTTTGAGCACAGATGTCGAAGGTAATGATTACCTATCTAGAACCATTACGGATCATTTATATGATGCCAATGAAACTACAAGGATTTCCCAAAGTATTGTTTTGGGTGTTGGTGGCGCAAAAGTTGTAGAAGCTTTAGGTGGCGCAGACATCTATCATCTTAATGAGGGTCATGCCCTGCCAGCTTTTTATTATTTAAAAGATAAAGGAATAAACAAGAATCAACTTGTCTTTACCACCCACACACCCGAAAAAGCCGGCAATGAAGAAAGAGATGGAAAATTCTTGAATAAATGTGGCTTTTTTGGAAGGACCTTAACCGATGAAGAGCTAGCAGAGGAGACAGTTAATAGTGGCAATATCAATTATACGGTTTCGGCTCTGAGAATGGCCAAAAAAGCAAATGCCGTGTCCAAGCTTCACGCTAAAGTGGCTAAGGATATGTGGAAATCCTATTCAGGGATTTGCTCTATAATTCCTATTACCAATGCACAGAATCAAAATTTTTGGCAGGACAAGGCTCTAAAAAATGCTAAAGATAAATTGAACGATAAACTTTTTATAAAACGAAAGATAGAACTGAAAGAAGAACTCTTCAAAACTGTGGTTAACCAAACCGAAAAGCTTTTCAACCCAGAAACTCTAACCATTGTTTGGGCGAGACGTTTTGCTGGATACAAGAGAGCCGATTTATTGCTTTATGATTTTGAGCGCTTTTTAAAACTCATTTACAACAAGGACTATCCTATTCAAATTATTTGGGCAGGAAAACCTTATCCACACGACCAATTTGGCATCGACGTTTTTAACAAATTAGTACACGTATCCAAGGAACACCCGAATTTGGCCGTGTTAACAGGTTATGAGATAGCGCTCTCGCGCCAACTAAAACTCGGTTCTGATATTTGGTTAAATACACCGAGGATAACTCGCGAGGCTTCTGGTACCAGTGGTATGACGGCTGCCATGAACGGTTCAGTTAATGTATCTGTTAATGATGGTTGGATACCAGAGTTTGAAAAACATGGTAAAAATAGTTTTGTCCTTCCGGAGTTAGACCACAACCTTCCTGTAGAGGAACAAGACAAATTGGATGCTCAAAATCTGTATAAAATACTGGAAGACGAGGTCATTCCA
Organism: uncultured Winogradskyella sp.; assembly: GCA_913055905.1. Classification (GTDB taxonomy): domain Bacteria; phylum Bacteroidota; class Bacteroidia; order Flavobacteriales; family Flavobacteriaceae; genus Winogradskyella. Next base: position 71,144 of record CAJXLB010000010.1, on the reverse strand, counting down.
ACGTTTTATAATGAACCAGATAAATGGCAGCGTATTGTTTATAAAGGCATGGATGATGTTATTCCGGCGTTCTCTAGCCATCGGATGGCTGAAGATTATTACAAGAAGCTTTTCAATTAATACAATCTATTTATCAGTTCCTAATTAGTGGTGCGGATTTGTCTCTAAAGATTAGAATTGCGATTAACGCACCAACTAGAAAACCCATTAATAGATAAATATCGAATTTCAAATCAGTAACCGCAACAGGAGTTAATGGTAATTTGTTGCTGGCAATATAGTCATTGAGTTGCTTAAGCTCAGTGTTAAGTCCAAAAATACGCAGTCTCCAAAATATAAGACCAGAGGTCAAAACCAGAGCCATACTCAAACTGTGCTTTATCGCTGTATTTAGTTTTGAAGCCTTTACCATTAACAAATGAAACAGTGGCAACAAGCCAAAGGCCAAGCCTAGTACTATAGCACCAATGTCTTTGTCTTGAATAGTTCTATTCTCCAATGGCACAATGCCAAGAACAAGCAGAGATTTGGAATACCTAAAGAAAAATTCGTTGAGACTGTATCCCAAAACGAAACAAGCAGCAATAGCCAAGGCATAATAGAGTATCCTCATCATAGTAAAAATAACAAAAAAGCCTTCCATTTCTGAAAGGCTTTTCTTTATATAAGGGATAGGTTAGACTTATTTTTTCTTCCCATCCATTTTATCCTTAAGGGCTTGTAAAGCATCATTAGCATCACCTAAAGTTGGCTTAGCTTCTGCAGCTTGAGCTTCTGCTTTTTTAGCTGCTTTCTTTACAATCTTAGCTTCCTCTTCTCTAAACACGGCTGTATGAGAAGCAACAACTCTTTTGAATTCTTTGTTAAATTCAATAATCTTGAATTCTGCTTCTTCGCCTTTCTTGAGTTTAGAACCGTCTTCTTTCTCCATGTGGCGAGAAGGAACAAAGGCAACAATGTCTTCATTGAAGGCTACTGTGGCACCTTTGTCAACGATTTCGCTTACCGCTGCTTTATGCGTGGTATCAATGGCAAACTCGGTTTCATATTTATCCCAAGGATTTTCCGTTGTTTGCTTATGACCTAGAGATAACTTGCGACCTTCTACATCTAATTCTAAGACGATAACATCTAATTTATCACCAACATTACAGAACTCCGATGGGTGCTTAATTTTCTTAGTCCAAGACAAATCAGAGATATAAATTAATCCGTCGATACCTTCTTCCAACTCAACAAAAACACCAAAATTAGTGAAGTTACGTACAATACCTGTGTGTTTAGAACCTACAGGGTATTTGGCTGTAATATCTGTCCATGGATCTGGCGTTAATTGCTTAATACCAAGAGACATCTTACGCTCATCTCTATCTAAGGTTAAAACAACCGCTTCTACTTCGTCTCCAACTTCAACAAAGTCTTGTGCAGAACGCAAGTGTGTTGACCAAGACATTTCACTCACGTGAACAAGTCCTTCTACACCCTCAGCTACTTCTACAAAAGCACCGTAGTCTGCGATAACAACAACCTTTCCTTTTACTTTATCTCCAACTTTTAAGTCTTCGCTTAAGGCTTCCCAAGGATGTTTGCTCAATTGCTTAAGACCTAATTGAATTCTTGATTTATCTTCATCAAAATCAAGGATTACTACGTTTAATTTTTGGTCTAATTCTACAATTTCGTTAGGGTGATTGATTCTAGACCATGACAAGTCTGTAATGTGGATTAAACCATCTACACCACCAAGGTCTATAAATACACCATAAGACGTAATGTTCTTAACCACACCTTCTAAAACTTGTCCTTTTTCTAACTGACCAATGATTTCTTTCTTTTGCTCTTCAATGTCAGCCTCAATAAGCGCTTTGTGTGATACTACGATATTCTTAAATTCGTGGTTTATCTTCACCACTTTGAACTCCATAGTTTTATTAACGTAGGCATCGTAATCCCTAATTGGTTTTACGTCTATTTGAGAACCTGGCAAGAATGCTTCGATACCAAAAACATCTACAATCATTCCTCCTTTAGTTCTGCACTTTACAAAACCATTAACGATTTCTCCTGTTTCATGTGCTTTATTAACACGCTCCCAAGCTTTGATTACACGTGCTTTTCTGTGAGACAGTACCAATTGTCCCGTTGCATCTTCACGAACATCAATAAGTACTTCAACTTTGTCACCAACTTTTAAATCTGGGTTGTAACGAAATTCGTTTAACGAAATAACACCTTCTGATTTGGCGTTGATGTCAATAATAGCATCTCTATCAGTGATGTGAATAACTTCACCTTCTACAACTTCGTCATCTAAGGTGTCAACGAAGTTTTCGGATACTAATTTTTCAAATTCTTCAAGTTTTTTGTCGGCTACTTGTTCAATTCCTTCTTCGTAATTGTGCCAATCAAACTCTTTTAAGAATTTTTCTGGATTTTTTTGAGCTTCAGATACTTCTGGAGCTTCAACTGTTTTAGCTTCAGTTGCTTCAACTTCAGCTTGTTTTGTTTCTTTTTCAGACATGCGCTGAATTAAAAATTTGTATTCTGTAGATTTTGAAAGTCTAACGGTTACTACAGAAGCGTTTAAAATAATTATTGTCCTCCTTTTCTACTTTCTCTAAACCGCCAAAAAGGTGTGCAAAAGTACAATAAAATCAGACTTTTACAAAACTATAATCATAATTGTTAACATGAGCTGCCATTTATTTTGATTTAGTTGTTTTCATACTTTTAATCCAATCTATATTGTGAAAGATTTATTAGCCTATCTTAGGTTTAAAAAAGTAGGTAAATGGCTCTAAAATTGGTATATTTATAATACTATTAATTATTAAAATTTATTACTATGGTTAAAGCAAAATATCAACCCGTTTTAGATCTTGGGGAAAAATTAAACATCAAGAACGGTAAGGTAGAAGAAGGTGACGGTAAATTAAAGGTGTGGGGAACGGCCGCCACCCAATACGAAAAAAATCTGCTTTGGGACAAAATCAAGGAAATTGGTGGAGAAAACCCTAGCGATATCATGGCAGATATTAAGGTTGAAGACGAATCCGTTTATGCAAGGCATACGGTTAAATCTGGAGAGTCCTTAGGTAAAATAGCCAAACACTATTATGGAGATGCTTCGAAATATCAGAAAATATTTGAAGCCAATACCGATAAATTAAAAAATCCAGACTTAATCTATCCAGACCAAGAATTGGTAATTCCTAATTTATAATAGCCTTACTTAAAAATAATGAAAAGAACCTATCCAGATAACTGGGTAGGTTTTTTTTAGCTGTTTATTTTTTCCTTTGCTAAATTAAGTATGCTTGTGAGCTGTTCTTCGATGGTAAGGTTAGAATTATCAATTTCTATAGCATCCTTGGCTTTTTTTAGGGGAGAGTCCTTGCGTGTAGAATCTATATAATCCCGCGTGGTCACATTTTTTAGGACCTCTTCGTAACTCAACTGCTGTCCGCGCTCTAGCAGCTCTTTATAACGTCTCATTGCTCTTGTCTCAGCTGAGGCCGTCATAAAAAGTTTCAATTCCGCTTCTGGGAAAACTACCGTACCAATATCTCTTCCGTCCATAACTATTCCTTTCTCCTTTCCCATTTGTTGTTGCTGCTGCACTAATTTTTGTCGAACTTCCGACAAGGCAGCTACTGGACTCACATACTGCGACACCTCCATCGTTCTTATGTCCTTTTCGATATTTTCGCCATTTAAGTAAACTTCAGCAAAACCTAAGGCATCGTTGTACTTAAAACTAATGTTGATTTTAGGTAGGGCTTCTATCAATTTTGAAGAAATCAGTTCACCCTCAAATACACAATTATGATGAAGTGCATAATAAGTGACCGCTCTATACATGGCTCCTGTATCTACATAGATATAATTAAGGGCTTGTGCCAATTTTTTAGCAATGGTACTTTTTCCTGTTGATGAATAGCCATCTATGGCGATAATTATCTTTTTCACTATTGCAAATCTATTTGTAGACCGAAAAAACTGGTATTAGATGCGCTGGCGTATCTTGCATGTGTGTAACTGAATCGTAATTTATTCAATTTAATACCAACACCAACGGATAATCCCGAAAAATTCCGTTGATCTTCTATCCTAAGCTCCTCTGCCCTTCTAAAGTTATAGCCTAGTCGTATATTAAATCCTCGGTCTGGGAATAATTCGGCACCAAGGATAACATGGCGCAAGGCATTATTGAAAAACCCAACCTTCTCTTGGGTTTGGTTGCCATCCAAATCCGTTTCAGCCCTTGCTGGGTTAGAGACACCTATGGGCCATTCTTGAAGATTATCTAGGGTGAAATGCCATCGCAATGGAACATTTTCCAAAGTTTGGGACATACCAAAGTTTACTTCAAAAGGAAGCGGCTCCGTCTGCCCAGCATAGGTTGTAAACTGAGTACCCAAATTTCTAACCGTTAACGCAGCCCGAAAGTCAAGTCGCTCATTGATATACATAACGCCAACATCGATAGCTCCTCCTACGGAATTATATTGTTCTAATAAGGAAGTTATTATTTTTAAATTGGCGCCAACATAAAAATCTGTGAACGGAATGTTGTAATTGTAACCCATAGAAAGGGCAGCTTCGTTTCCAGTAAAGGTTCCGGTGGCCACTCCATTGACATCATAACCATCGAAAGTTCCATAATTTATATAGGTTATTCCCACGTGAAAGGTCTGTACACGCCTGTCCCATGTATAGGCATAAGCTGCAGTACCATAACTTATACCGCCAAGGTAGCTCGAGTAATTAACAGCCAATTGATTATGCATTTGCCAGTTAATAGATGCAGGGTTATAAAGTGCATCCGTAACATCATGATCAAAATTAGTTATCACCTTTCCTCCTAAAGCAGCCTGGCGCGGAGATGACACTAAATTTAAAAACTGGTAAGTAGATTCACCACCTAACTGAGCAAAAAGAGGTATCGATAAGCATAGAAAACTAAAGGCGGCTACACTTTTTATCATAAGTGGTGCAAAATAACTAAATCTATCTTAAAACGAGGATATGATTTTTTTATTTTTTAGAAGACCGAAAACTACCTTAAGCGCAAGGTTTGACCTACTAAAATGAGATTGGTTTCTAGGTTGTTAAGGCGCTTCAATTCTTCTACCGTTGTATTGTAGCGTTTGGAAAGACTGTATAGTGTATCCCCTTTTTTAACGACTACCGAATTCACAGATTCATTTTTCTTGGATGTCTCTTTTATCGTAAGTTCCTGGCCAATTTTTATCAAATTTGATGAGAGATTGTTTCTTGATTTTAAATCCTGAACAGACAAGCCATAAGATTTAGAGATGCTATAAAGCGTTTCTCCCTTTTTAACGACATGGATATTACTTTTTTCGGTTAACTCTAGGGTTGAAGGAATACTATCATTGACACCCTGTTCAGTTTGTTGGTTTTCAGTCTCAAAAACTAGAAGCACTTGACCTGTATCTACAAGCGTTGTCTCCAATCCATTGAGGGTTTTCAGTTTATTTAAAGGAACATTATAAGTTCTTGAAATATCCAATAAACTTTCACCTTGCTTAACGGTATGGTATTTTGTGATGCTTGGATTTACTGTGTTAGCGAGATTATCAGGCTTTTGAGACACAACGCTGTCTTCTGGTTTTTGAAGTGCTATCAATGAGACCTCTCCTGTGTTTAAGTTCAGCCTCGCAGGTTTGCCATCTAAAACGACTTCCTTATAGATTGGTTGCTCTTGTGCCTGCATTGAGAGCACAGCACAAGAACATAGGAACCCTAGAATGCCATGACTATAATTTTTTAGCATTCTTTACTTTTTGGTTTGTTATAGCAATATCCAAAACTTCGCTCATGTCCTTAACGTAGTGAAAGGTGAGTCCTTTAAGGTACTCTGGTTTTATCTCATCTACATCTCGTTTGTTATCGGCACAGAGGAGCACTTCCTTAATCCTTGCACGCTTAGCCGCAAGGATTTTTTCTTTTATTCCACCCACAGGTAATACTTTGCCACGCAGGGTAATTTCTCCCGTCATTGCTAAACTTTTTTTGACCTTACGTTGGGTGAATAAAGACACCAACGACGTTAACATCGTTACACCAGCACTCGGTCCATCCTTTGGTGTCGCACCTTCTGGCACATGGATATGAACATTATACTTACCTATAATTTCTGGGTCAATATCAAGTTGCTCCGCATGAGCCTTAATATATTCCATCGCAATAGTTGCTGACTCCTTCATAACCTTTCCGAGGTTTCCTGTAATGGATAAATTACCCTTTCCCTTGGATAAAATAGACTCAATAAACAGAATGTCCCCTCCTACTCGTGTCCAAGCTAAACCTGTAACCACACCAGCTACATTATTGTTTTCATACTTATCACGTTCCATCCTAGGACTTCCTAAAACTTCAATGATATCCTCATTGGTCACTTTTACGTTATAGTCTTCGTCCATGGCGATATTCTTTGCCGCGTGGCGCACCATTTTGGCAATTTGTTTTTCCAAACCTCTAACACCAGACTCTCGTGTGTAACCCTCAACGATTTTCTCAAGTTGACGTTTACCTATTTTCAAAGCTTTAGAATCCAAACCATGCTCCTTGAGTTGTTTTGGTAACAAGTGGCGCTTTGCAATTTCTACCTTTTCTTCAATGGTATATCCGGTTACCTCTATGATTTCCATACGGTCTCTCAAGGCTGGTTGAATGGTGTTAAGGCTGTTTGAAGTGGCAATAAACATTACCTTGGAAAGGTCAAATCCCATTTCAAGGAAATTGTCGTAAAACTCATTATTTTGTTCTGGATCTAAAACCTCTAACATGGCTGATGAAGGGTCACCTTGATGACCAGCTGAAAGCTTATCTATTTCATCCAAAACAAAAACAGGATTGGATGTTCCTGCTTTTTTAAGATTTTGAATAATTCGGCCAGGCATAGCACCTATATAGGTTTTTCTATGCCCTCTAATCTCGGCTTCGTCACGCAAACCTCCAAGCGACATCCTAACGTACTCACGACCTAAAGCCTCTGCTATGGATTTACCCAATGATGTTTTACCAACACCAGGAGGTCCATAAAGACAGAGAATTGGAGATTTCATATCGTTACGCAGCTTAAGAACCGCCAAATATTCAATAATTCGTTTTTTAACATCATCTAAACCAAAATGATCACGGTCTAATATTTTTTTGGCACGTTTTAAATCAAATCGGTCTTCGCTGTATTCGTTCCAAGGTAAATCTAGAAATAGGTCTAAATAATTTCTTTGGATAGAATACTCTGCAACTTGCGGATTCATCCTTTGCATCTTGGCCAATTCTTTTTCAAAATGGTCCTTAACCTTATCGTCCCATTTTTTATCCTTGGCACGTTTGCGCATTTCTTCAACCTCTTCGCCATAGGCTACGCCGCCACCAAGCTCTTCTTGTATAGTCTTAAGCTGCTGGTGTAAGAAATACTCACGCTGCTGCTGGTTCATATCACTTTGAACCTTACTCTGAATATCATTTCTAAGCTCAAGCTTTTGATATTCGAGATTCATATATTTTAAGGTTTGCAGGGCACGTTCCTTGAGGTCATTGATTTTTAGAAGTTCTTGCTTCTCCTCTACTTTAAGATTCATATTGGAAGACACAAAATTGACCAAGAACGAACTGCTTTCTATATTCTTAATGGCAAAAGTAGCCTCAGTTGGAATATTAGGGCTCTGTTTAATAATATCCAATGACAAATCCTTTATGGATTCTATAATAGCATTGAATTCTTGGTTATCCTTCTCTGGCTTTTGCTCAGGTAAATCCGATATTGTGGCTTGCAGATAGGGTTTTTCGGCAATAATTTCATTCACCAAAAAACGTTTTTTCCCTTGAATAATAACCGTTGTGTTACCATCTGGCATTTTAAGAACCTTCAATATCCTTGCTACTGTTCCTGTTTTATAAATATCCTGAGCCTGCGGATTCTCTACGGCCTCATCCTTTTGAGCCACAACGCCAATAACCTTACTACCGCTATTGGCATCATTTATAAGCTTGATGGACGTGTCTCGCCCTGCCGTTATAGGAATCACAACACCTGGGAACAGCACGGTGTTCCTTAAGGGTAAAATAGGTAAAGATTCCGGTAGTGTTTCGTTGTTAATAAGCTCTTCATCTTCAGGTGTCATTAAAGGGATTAATTCTGAATTTTCATCAAAGTCCTGTAATGACAAACTGTCAAGTCTCATGAAATTGGATTTCTTCATAATATTTTTAAGCCATTATGTCATCCCATAAGGACAACTAGCGTTTGTTTAAATGTACTACTTAATTTTATACTATTGACAATCAATTATTTATAAATATTTATTGATTATCAACACCTATAAGGGGTCAATAGTTATGCCAGTTATTTTATGAAATAACAAAATCTTTATAAATAAAGTGTAACAAATTAAAATGAAACCTATCTTTAGAATAAAGCAATTGTTTTTTTGACATCAACCAATCAAAATATAGAACAGTTACTATTGCTTTGTACCAAAGACAACCAAAAGGCGCAGTTGGAAGTTTACAATAGGTACCACAAAGCAATGTACAATACAGCCTTAAGGATTGTAAAGGATTCCTTTAAAGCTGAAGACATTATGCAAGAGTCATTTTTGTCGGCTTTTTCAAAACTAGATTCATTAGAGGATTTTAAAATGTTCGGTGCATGGCTAAAGCGTATTGTAATTAACAACAGTATTGTTGAATACCGCAAAACCGTAAAAATGAATGAAGTCCCTCTGGATCCAATTATGTATAAGGTAGAAGATGACAACGGTATTAACGAGGATGAGCAGACTGATGAAAGCGTGCAGTATATTTTAAAGACCATGAAAACCCTTAAACCAAATTATCAATTAGGTCTTACACTGCACCTTATCGAAGGTTATGATTATGAGGAGATATGTGAAATAATGAATCTGTCTTACGGTAATTGCCGAACAATGATTTCCAGGGCAAAGGAAAGTTTAAGAAAAAAGCTGGTGTCCATTTTAAATTAATATGAGCATGAAACAAAATGAAACAATAGAACAGCTATTTGAGCAGCTCGAAGGTAAATTCGATGTTTCCGAGCCATCCAAAGGGCACGAAGCACGATTCTTAGAACGCTTGAATAACAGTAAAAACCAAGGTAGTTCAATAGGGCAAAAATCAACACCTTGGCAAAAATATCTAGCGATTGCCGCTACCATAGTGCTCGGTTTCAGCCTACTTATGTTAGTGCCAAATGAGCCAGAAGTATTAGATCTGGCAAGTGTATCTCCAGAACTTTCCGAAACTCAGGATTTTTTCACGGTAACCTTAGAAACGGAACTGAAAAAACTCAATCAGGAGCGTTCACCACTGACTGAAGAAATAATCAACGATGCCCTGGAGCAAATTGAAATCTTAGAACAAGACTATCAAAAATTAAAATCAGACTTGACAGAAAGCGGAAAGGACCAACGGGTTATTTATGCGATGATATCAAATTTTCAGAATAGAATAGACATCCTAAATATGGTTTTAGAACAAATTGAAACGATTAAACAATTAAAAAACAACACCAATGAAACTACAAATACCATTTAAAGTACTTGCCTTTTTGCTACTACTTCCATTCGTAGCATCAGCGGAGAATACTGATGTATTGGCAAAAAGCACCAAGGAAAAAAAGATTACCAAATCTTATGATGTATCGTCTAACGCTACCCTTAAGATAAACAACAGTTACGGTAATCTTGATATTGTCACGTGGGACCAAAATCGGATTGAATTTGACATTACGATTAAAGTTACGGGAGGAAACTCGGATAAGGTTGAAGAGCGTCTAGACGACATCACTGTAGATTTTAATGATTCTGGTAACGTAATATCGGCTACAACACGTTTTGGAAAACGAAAAAACTCGTGGTGGAATTGGAGCAATCGAAGAAATCTTAAAATCGAAGTTAACTACAGAGTCAAGATGCCACTTTCCAATAATGTTGATCTCAGTAATGATTATGGTGCTATTAATCTGAGCAAACTCGAAGGTAACGCATCAATTAGCTGTGATTACGGAAAAATAACCACACAAGAGCTTCTGGGCAATTCCAACATAAGTTTTGACTACAGCAATAACTGTTATTTTGAATATATCAATAAGGGAAAAATTAGTGCCGATTATAGCGCGTTTACTATAGAAAACGCAAAGTCTATTGACCTTAAAGCAGATTATACCAAGTCTATAATTGAAAACAGCGAAAACATAACCTACCAATGTGATTACGGTTCGCTTAAAATAGACAACATTAACAATCTTGAAGGTGTTGGCGATTATTTAACCTTGCGTTTGGGTACTGTGTACAAAAACATTCAAATTAAGGCTGATTATGGTTCTATTAAAATCGAGCGAATGGCCTCCAATGCAGGCAATCTAAATTTAAATACAGAATTTACGGGAATTACAATAGGCATTGACCAAAACTACAATTTCGATTTTGATATCAATCTTGAGTATGCGTCCCTTAACCATCCTGAATCGTTTACCTTTACCGTAAAGGAAAAGGACAATAGTGACAAAACATATAAGGGTTACCATGTCAATTCAAATTCTGGAAACGTTGTGAAAATCGATTCCGAATACGGAAGCGTAACATTTAAAACTAATTAATCAATATTTAAAACAAAAACTATGAAAAATTTAAAACTTTGGTCCTTGGCTATTTCAATAATGTGCTCTGCCCTATCCTGCGCCCAATGGGGAAGTGGAGAAAAAGTAAGAGGCAATGGCAATATGAGTTCAACAACAAGATCTGTAGCTGATTATGAAGGCGTCAAGGTTGCTGGATCAATGGATGTGAGACTTATTGAGGGCTCAGAAGGAACCATTACCTTAGAAGGTGAGTCTAACCTTTTGGAATATATTGAAACTAAAATTTCTGAAGACAACCTCATCATCAAGGTAAAGGATGGATACAATCTAAAGCCAACACGCAGATTGGTCATTACGGTGCCTTACGAGCAACTCAACCTTGTAGCACTTGCGGGCTCGGGTGATATTACTAGCTCCGGAGCCCTAAGTTCGGATGATTTAGAGGTTGCACTTGCCGGTTCTGGCGATATTGAATTGGCTATTTCTGCCTCCAAGACTCACGTAAAAATTGCAGGCTCTGGAGACATTAAAATTAGTGGTACTTCTACCAATTTAAATGTTGTCATTGCTGGTTCTGGAGACTTTGATGGCGAAAACCTGCGTGGTGAAGATGTTGATGCCACTATCTCTGGCTCTGGTACGGCCAAAGTCTTTTGTTCAGGTCATTTAAACGGTCGTATTTCGGGTTCTGGCGATATTATATATTCTGGAAATCCTAAAACCAAAAATACCACCATATCTGGTTCAGGCAGTATTAAATCCTAGATAACAAATCCATGTCATAAAAAGGCCGCTAATCAGCGGCTTTTTTTAGTCCTTTATTCTGTGTTTTGGAACCCTAAACAACAAAATAATCCCAAACAAAAAAATCAAAACCAGGAATAAGATGGAGTTTCGCATGCTTCCCGTTATCTGGTCTATAAATCCGTAAATGAGCATGCCTATAACGATTCCTATTTTTTCGGCGACATCATAAAAGCTAAAGAAGGATGTGGTATCTTCGGTTTGCGGTAAAAATTTAGAATAGGTAGAACGTGCTAAGGACTGAATGCCGCCCATAACCAAACCAACTAAACCAGCTGCAATGTAAAATTGCACTGGACTCTTCATGAAATAGGCATAAACACATAAAGACATCCAAATAAAATTTGTGATAATCAATGTTTTGATATTTCCAAATTTAGAAGATGCCCTTGACGTTAAAATAGCGCCCACGATAGCCACGAGCTGAATAACCAATATACTCACTATGAGCCCAGTGGTTTTAGCTTCGGTACTGCCCCAATTAATTTCCTCTTCACCAAAATATACAGCTACCAGCATTATAGTCTGTACGGCCATACTAAAAACAAAAAAGGCATATAAATAGCGCTTCAGCCTTAAGTCTTCCTTTAGTTGTTTCCAAACCCCTTTTAATTCCTTAAACCCATGAAACAAAATCTCCTTGGTCACCTTATGCCCAGAAGAAACACCTTTTGGCAAAACCTTAAAGGTGTACTGGCTAAATAAGGCCCACCAAATACCTACCGTTACGAAGGAGTAACGCATCATTTGCATTTTTTCGGCGCCTTCATCTTGGCTCATAACCATGGCTAAATTTAAAATAAGGAGCAAGACACTGCCAATATATCCCATGGCAAATCCCTTTGCACTTACTTTATCCTGTTGTTCTTCAAAAGCAATATCAGGTAAATAAGAGTTATAGAAAACCAAACTTCCCCAATAGCCAATTAATCCCATGAAATAAAACAAGAGACTTAAATGTATACGCTCTAAGCTAAACCAATAAAGACCAACACAGCCTATTGAACCCAGGTAGCAAAAAAACTTCATAAAATTCTTTTTGTTACCTACATAATCCGCTATTCCTGATAATATTGGAGATAGAACTGCCACAACCATAAATGTAAAAGCTGTAACGAAGGTAATTAAGGCGGTACTTTTAAATTCGTATCCAAAAGCAGTAATTTTCTTTATTTCCGTTATAAACAGTGCCGAATAAAATATTGGGAAAATTGAAGACGCAATGGTTAAGGTGTATACCGAATTTGCCCAATCATAAAACGCCCAAGCATTAAGAAGTTTAGGACTTCCTTTTTTAATATCGTTCATGTGTTAAGTAAAAAAAGCTGTTCCTGAGAACAGCTTCTAAAATACTGAATAATTATTTGTATTAATTTATCGGTCTAAATGAATTGATCCCAAACTTTTTGGCTTCCTCTTTGGCCTTAGGGGCAAGAGCTTTCAAGTTTTGGATTCTAGAGTCATTACTTGGGTGTGTACTCATAAACTCTGGAGGTGCTTGACCTCCACTTTTCGCCTTCATACGCTCCCATAAATTCGCAGCCTCATCCGGATTATAGCCTGCAATTGCCATTAAATAGACTCCGATCTTGTCTGCTTCGGTTTCGTGGCTTCTACTAAAGGGCAGCATACCACCAACGTTGGATACAACTCCATAAGATTGGTTAAAAATATTTAAGGCCTGTTGGTCATTTGCCAAGGCAATATTACCAGCCACCGCCAATCCTTGCTGAATGTAAGCGGCACTCATACGCTGCTGACCGTGGTTTGCAAGAGCGTGAGCTACCTCGTGTCCCATAATAGCTGCTATTCCTGTTTCATTTTCAGCTATTGGTAAGATTCCTGTGTAGAACGCTATTTTTCCCCCAGGCATACACCAAGCATTAACCTGCTCAGATTCTATAAGTTTGTATTCCCATTTATAATCATCTAGATAACCTTGATAACCGTTTGCACTTAACCAACGTTCCGCTGCAACTGCGATGCGCTCTCCTACCCGAGTAATCATTTCAGCATCGGCTGTGCCAGTAATGACTTTATTTTCAGTAAGTACCTGATTGTATTGAGCAAATGCCGCTGGAAATAATTGATCGTTAGACACAAAGGCCATGGTTTTCTTGCCCGTGAAAGGATTTGTTGCGCAAGCTAGGACCATAGTCAACAATCCAAAGGCTAGCAGGTTCTTTTTTATATCCATAATCTTTTTTTTTTGATTTTGAAAAATACAAAATTCGTTCCATATCAATCAAGTAGCTCTAAACAAAATCAACTGAATTTATTTAGAAATAAAGTGTAATTCTGAAAAGTTCTTATCAACTACAAAAGTTTGAATACCATTGGCCGATAGAGCATCTAAGGACACTTCCTCATTATCGAGTTGAATCTCTCCAATGTCAAAAGGTAAACCATGAATGTTGATTTTAAACGTTTCGTAAGTCGTCATGAACTTCCCTTCTTTATGCTGATTAATAATCAGCTCGTCCTTACGTCCAGTGAGACTGAATGTTCTTAGGCTATAACGTCCTTTGGTATAATCGTAGCCATCATTAGCATCGCTGTATAATTCACTTTTTTCCTTACCTTCTTTGTAATAGACGTCTAATGTTATCTCGGTTATTTCTTTTTCACCTACATATTGCTGAACAGGAAACTTAGGAATTATAGCTCCCTCCTTAACAAATAAAGGCATGCTATCTATATCAGCATCTACCCACATTTCTTTTCCTCCTTTAATCACTTCATCTGTCCAAAAATTGTACCAATTACCTCGAGGCACATACATTCTACGACCTTTAGCATTGGGCTCCTGAATAGGGCAAACCAGTATTTGCTCTCCAAAAATAAATTCATCCGTTCTGTAATGGGTTTGCACATCTTCTTGGTCGTACAACACCAAAGACTTTAAAAGTGGCGTACCATGATCCGCATAATTCCAAAAAGCAGTGTACAAATAAGGTAATAACTGGTAGCGCAGCTCAATAAATTTTCTAACAATATCGGTAACGTCCTCGTCAAAAGCCCAAGGTTCTTGATCACCATGATCACCTGAAGAATGAACTCTAAAGAACGGGTGGAAGGCTCCAAGCTGCACCCACCGCGCAAATAATTCTCCTGAAGGCTGCTCTGCAAAACCACCAATATCACTACCTACAAACCCAAAACCAGACATGGCCATGCGCTGAGCTTGGATGTTGGCAATCCACAAATGCTCCCAAGTAGCAACGTTATCACCAGTCCATGTAGACGTATACCGTTGTGTCCCTGAGTAGGCTGCTCTCGTAATTACGAAAGGACGCTTAGGATAGCTGTATTTTTTTAGTCCTTGGTAGGTCGCTCTTGCCATTTGCATGCCATAAATATTATGAGCCTTTCTATGGCTGCAAGGATTACCATCATAGTCGTGTCTTACATCATCTGGAAATGTTTTATTCGGCACCTCCATAACAGCAGGTTCATTCATATCGTTCCAAACACCTTTTATGCCAATGTCTTCAATGAGTTCTTTAAACAAACCAGACCACCAATCCCTAACTTCAGGATTGGTAAAATCAGGGAAATAACATTCCCCTGGCCAGACTTTTCCTTTCATATAGGCACCATCGGCTCGTTTGCAATAAAAATCTTGCTCCAGACCTTCTTTAAAAACCTCATAGTCCTTATCAATCTTGATTCCCGGATCTATAATGGCCACTGTTTTAAAACCATCTTCCGCCAATTCCTTTACCATTCGCTTAGGATCTGGAAAATACTCCTTGTTCCAAGTAAAACATCTAAAACCATCCATATAATCGATATCCAAGTAAATGGCATCACAGGGAATCTGTAATTTTCTAAACGTTGACGTGATTTCCTTTACCTTACTTTCAGGATAATAGCTCCATTTACATTGATGAAAGCCTAAAGCCCAAAGTGGAGGTAGTTGATGGGGTTTTCCTGTTAGATCCGTGTAACTTTCAACAACATCGTTCATTTTTGGACCATAGATAAAGTAATAATTCATTTCTCCACCTTGAGCCCAGAAACTTGTTACATTTCGTCTTTCATGCGCAAAGTCAAAAGACGACATAAAGGTATTGTCAAAGAAAATACCATAGGCCTTATTATGATGTAAGCCGGTATAAAACGGAATAGCCTTGTAAATAGGATCGGTATCTCTGCCATAAGCATAAGAATCCGTTACCCAGTTCTTATAACGCTTACCTTTTAAATTAGAATGATTTGGTTTATCACCAAGGCCATAATAGCTCTCACCATCATTGGATATTTTGCTCATCTTTACGATGTTACCACCATATTCATAGCTCTCTTCCCAATGAAAACCTATTTCATCTTGGTTGATGAGAAAATTATCCTTTACATCATAAATAGAAACCCGAAGACTTTCCTTGGAGATTTCACAACGCAATTTTGAGGTTTCAATTTCAAAACAATCTGTTTTTTCCTCAATTTCCAATTTATTGAAACCAATACTGGCATATTTTGTAATGGCATAAGAAAAGTCATTGTCAAAATTACCAACGGTAGTATATCTGAACCTTAGGACACTATCCCTAACTACCGTGAGCTCTAGAATAACATCATTGCTTGTAGAAAAATAGAGCTTATCTACATCCTTTTTAAAATCTATAATTTTGGAAGGAAACTGATTTCCCTTGTTCTCTAGTTCTGTGTTTACTATCATAGCACGATTTTATAAAATCGTGTAAAAAAACGGAAAAAATTGAACTTCTAAAAGACTACAGGATTGTATTTTCGATGAGTTACTAACTATAACGTTTTAGTTATTGTATGGTTCCCATAAAGCCTTTTTTCCATGCCATTTACTTGGCATATTTAAATACTAACATTCCTAAAGGTGGAATATTGATTTCTACAGAATTATCCCTGAATTGCCATGGCTCGGCTTTAGACGTTTTCATTTTGTTCTTGTAGTTACCACTTCCAAAATATTTTTTTAAGTCGCTATTAAATACCTCTTTAAGCTTGCCCTTTCTAGGTATGCCCATGCGGTAGTTTTCTCTTGGAACTGGTGTCATATTACAGGCTATTATGAGATCATCTTTAGGGTCATTTCCTTTTCGCATATAGACCAATACAGAATTTTCGGCATCATTATAATCTATCCATTCAAATCCTTCTCCAGAAAATTGTTTCTCAAACAGTGCAGGTTCCTTTTTGTAGAATGTATTAAGGTCCTTAATTAAGGCTTGTACGCCCTTATGCGGTTCATATTGTAACAAATGCCAATCTAAGCTTTGTTGAAAATTCCATTCCTCACTTTGTCCAAATTCTGCCCCTTGAAACAATAGCTTAGTCCCTGGGTGTGTAAACATATAACCATAAAGCAATCTCAAATTGGCAAAGCGCTGCCATTCGTCACCAGGCATTCGGCCCAAGATGGAACGTTTTCCGTAAACGACTTCGTCATGACTTAGCGGTAGCATAAAGTTCTCAGTAAAAGCATAAGTCATTGAAAAGGTTAAATCGTTTTGATGGTGCTTACGGTACACAGGTTCTTTTGCAAAATATTGTAGCGTATCATGCATCCAACCCATCATCCATTTCATACCAAAACCTAAACCTCCGATATAGGTTGGCTTGGACACCATGGGAAACGAAGTAGATTCCTCAGCAATGGTTTGTATGTCCGGAAAAGCACTATAAACCGCTTCATTCATTTCTCTCATAAAAGCTATGGCTTCAAGATTTTCGCGTCCGCCAAACATATTTGGCTCCCATTCGCCCTCTTCCCTACTATAATCGAGGAACAGCATGGATGCCACAGCGTCTACACGCAACCCATCGGCATGATATTGGTCTAACCAAAAAAGCGCATTACTTATAAGGAAAGATTTTACCTCATTGCGTCCGTAATTAAAAATCAAACTCTTCCAGTCTGGGTGATAGCCCTTTCTTCTGTCTGGATGTTCGTACAGATGAGAATTATCGAAAAACCCAAGACCATGAGCGTCTTCAGGGAAATGTGACGGTACCCAATCCAAAATAATACCGATGCCGTTTTGATGCAATTTATCTACCAATAGTTTGAATTCATCAGGATAACCAAAGCGTGCCGTTGGTGCAAAATAGCCCGTAAGCTGATAACCCCAAGATGGATCGTAAGGATATTCCATAATGGGCATGAGTTCTACATGCGTAAAATTCATGTCCTTAACGTAGGCTACCAAATCCTCGGCAAGTTCGGCATAGGATAAGGACCTATTCTCCTCCATCTTTTTTCGCCAAGAGCCTAAATGAACTTCGTAAACGGAAAACGGTGCATCCAGCGCATTGTTCTCTTTACGGGATTTCATCCATTTGGAGTCTTTCCACTTGTAATTGTCTTCCCAAACCACAGAAGCTGTTTTCGGTGGGTGCTCATTACGTCGCGCATAAGGATCGGCCTTTTCTGTCTTTATATCGTTATGATGACTTTGAATTTTATATTTATAGATATTTCCTTTACCTACTCCTGGGATAAAGCCCTCCCAAATACCACTCTCATCCCAGCGCACATTGAGTTTGTGGTCGCCTTCCAACCAGTAATTAAAATCTCCTATTACTGATACGGCTTTGGCGCTCGGAGCCCAAACCGCAAAATATGTTCCTTCTACACCATTGACGGTAATAATGTGGGAACCGAATTTTTCGTAAAGACGGTAATGTTTTCCAGATTTAAATAAATCAATATCAAAATCCGTAAATAAACTGTGTGCAATAACTTCTGACATAAATTCTAGTGGTTGATAATATTTGAAATTCCCTTTAATGGAATGACGGCCCATCGTGGCCTAGAGTTAAGTTCGTAACCCAATTCGTAAACTGCTTTCTCTAACAGACAATATTTTAAAAGGAAAACACGCTCTTGCTGATAGCCAATATTAATATTTGCATCTTGAATGACCACAACGTAAGTCCCTAAAAATAAACCTATAAGATACTGGTATAAGATTTCGCCTGCCTTAAACAGCTGCTCTTGGTCATGTTGGTATTTATCTAAATTATTGAATATGGTAGCGTAAATCGCGTAATGAAACGAACGAAACAATCCGGCCACATCTTTCAAAGGTGGCTGCTTCACTTTTCTATCCCTAATGGTGCTCTCTGGCTCTCCTTCAAAGTCCAGAATATAAAAATCATCATCCTTTACCAAAATTTGCCCCAAGTGATAGTCGCCATGCACGCGTAACCGTTCTCCTTTGAGTTTGGTCCAGTCAAAATTGACAAAACGCTTTCTTATCTCGTTTTTCTTTTCCAAAAATTCTTGAGCCAATTCTAGTGCCAATCCCTCTAGTTTGTGCATGTTATTCTCTACGGAATTCAACCTGTTTTGAAATTGGTAGAGCAACCTATTCTTTAACCAAACCGTATAATCTCCATTAAATCGCGTTGGCGTAAAGGCCGTATCTTCAAATTCCGAACCTAAGGCGATGTGCATTTCGGCCGTTCGTTGGGCCAATTTTTGAATTTTAGTAAAGATATTGAGTCCAGCCCAATCGATGATTTGGGGAGGAATGTCCCTAATATCTAATCTTTCAAATTGTTGCGTTTGCGGGAGGGCGTCTATATTTATTCCTTTATACTCTAAATTACTGAAGACCTTATGTAACTCCTTGAGCATGTAATCCCATGCATCACCTTGATTGGGCACCATTTCTTGCATAAGAGCTATGGTGATGTTTACGTTTTCGTGGTCTTTAATTTGCACACTTCCCAAATAAGCTGGAGTGTTTTTAAAATCCTTGGTTTCCGATAAAAATCGGCTCATTTCATAGTCGGGATTTCTATCGGCATAAATACGTCTAAAAAATTTTAAAACGTATTTCTCATTGTAAACAATGGAGGTGTTACTTTGCTCCATTCCCATAAACCGAGAGGATTCATATTCGCAATCCTTAAATATGGTACTTTTATGGTACTGCACTGGAGTTTTGTCTATAGGTGCCGCGGTAAGAATGCGCTCAAAGACTACTTTCCTAAAGGCTTCGAGATTTATGGCATCTATGATATAACCTTCTTGGTTCTGAATGCTTATGGGTAAAATACGGTCGTCTTTGGCAAAGCTTTCATCAGACACAAAGGCTATGGGAATAAAGTAATGTTGGTAAAAGGCTTCCTCGAAGTTAACCTCCAAAATGAGGCCATAATAGACCTCTTCATTTTTTTGAATTCTGAAATATTGCGCGAGCTCTATATATTTAAGTTTACTCGATTTTCCACCGTACCAACGCTGTTTAACAATGTAATTCTCGAGAACATCTGATAGAAATATCTTTACGAAATCTTTATTTTCCATAAGCTCTTCCCAGCGTACATCAAAATTGTACGGTAGCTGAAGATTTGTGGCCGAAGATTTCTTTTTGGTCATAACCTATTTATTTATTTTAAAGATATGAAACGGTAGAGTGGGATGCAACTCTACAAAATTCCATTCGTTATACCAATTGTAATTACTTCCTGTAATTAAATCACTCACATTGATATGGTGTCCGGGATAAACACCCAAATCAGATAATGGCAACTGTACCGTTCCTTGCTGAGAGTAATGATGCTCTAAGCTGACCACGATTAAAAGTTCATCGGATTTACTGTCATTCCATTTATAATAAGCCATGAGGTTATCGTTGTCTACATGACAGAATTTAATATTATTGGTTTGCTGCAAGGCTTCATGCTCATGACGAATTTGATTTATCCTAGAAATTACGGTGGTCAATTTATTTTGCTTAAACCAATCGTAATGTTTTACCTCAAATTTCTCAGACATAAAATACTCTTCCTTTCCTGGTACGGCCTCATCTATCATTTGTTCATAAACTGGCCCATAAATACCTATGTTAGAACTCAAGGTAGCTGCAAGGACGTAACGCTGCATGTATTTAGATTCGTTAGACCCTTGTAAGTGGTAAGGATTAATATCTGGTGTATTGGGCCAAAAATTAGGGCGCATATACTCACGCTGGTCTGTTTGGGTAAGCTCAGTGAGGTACTCGGTTAATTCATGTTTTGAATTTCGCCATGTAAAATAGGTATACGATTGCGTATAGCCACGCTTTGCCAATTGCTGCATCACCTTAGGTTTGGTAAAAGCTTCTGCCAAAAAAATGATATCCGGATGCTTTTTCTTAACCTCTGCGATAATCCACTCCCAGAAGTAATATGGCTTGGTGTGCGGATTATCTACCCTAAATATGGTTATACCACAATCAATCCAGTACATCAAAATATCCAGACATTCATTCCACAGATTCTTGTAGTCTTTAGACTCCCAATAAATCGGCAAAATATCCTGGTACTTTTTGGGTGGATTCTCTGCATACTGCACGGTTCCGTCTGGTCGCCATTTAAACCATTCGGGATGATCTTTTACCCATGGATGGTCTGGAGCGGCCTGTAAGGCATAGTCCATAGCTATTTCTATTCCTTGTGCTTTAGCCTTATTAATAAGCTCTTTAAAGTCCTCCAAACTTCCTAATTTAGGATGGATGGCTTTATGTCCACCTTCTGGAGACCCGATGCCCCAAGCCGAGCCCACATCTCCTGGCTGTGCTTCGGTGGTGTTGTTTTTTCCTTTACGGTTAACATAACCAATCGGATGGATTGGCGGAAAATACAAAGTATCAAAGCCCATTTGAGCGATGCGCGGCAACAGACGTTCGCAATCCTTAAAGGTGCCGTGCTGCCCTTCTTGCTCTGATGCAGACCTTGGAAAAAACTCGTACCACGTACTAAATCTCGCTTTTTTACGGTCTACATAAACCTGTAGCTCTTTAGATTCGTTTGCAAGATGCTTTTCGGGATATTTCATAAAAATATCATGGAGCTCGCTGCTTTTGGCTTCCTTTATGGCCGAATCGTACTGTTCAGGGTCATCAAAACAGGCTATACAGTAATTGAGGTAATCTTGCTCCTCCCTTGATGCTTTTTTTAGAAGTGGTTTGAGCAAAGTTATTCCTTCCAGCAATTCTGACTTTACATGTTGCCCATCATCAATTTTTCGCTCTATACCATGCTGCCAATTTAAAGCGTAGTCTACCCAACCTTGAACCTTATAACTATAAAACCCTTGTTTCTGAACCTGAAAGGACGATTTCCATTCATCATTCACAACAAGATGCATTCTAGATTCACTCCATTTACGCTCTTTTTCGTGTTTGTACAAAACCGAAGCGCCAATGACATCATGACCATCGACAAGTACATGGGCATCAACATTTACAAATTCATCTACAACACGTTTTATAAAGAACTCACCACCGTTTATTTGGGGAGCCACATAATCGATGACTACACGCTTTTGATTTTGCATTTCTATAAAAAATTAGCTATTTCAATGCCGAATTTAATAAAAAACGCAAATAAAAATGGGTATGAATTTCATTATTCTAAAATAATGACAAACTACAACGTTTGAATTACTGTTTGTGTTGAAAAGTAGTTTTAAATAACCGTTCCTTTAGGGATTACAGCACCTTTTTTAATCACCACAATACCATCCTTTATCAGGTAAGTATCTGTTTCGGCATCCTTTAAATGCTTACCGCCATTAATGCGAACGTCATCACCAATTCTACAGTTCTTATCGATTATGGCATTTTTAATAAAACATCGCTCACCAATGCCCATTAAGATGTTAATGTGCTTGGTTTCTATCTCTTCTAAAGATTCATAAAGGTCAGAACCCATCATATAGGTATTTATTATCGTTGATTCCTTCCCTATACGAGAGCGAATACCAATAACCGATTTCTCGATCATCGCAGCTTGAATAATACAGCCTTCGGCAATAACGGCTTTATTTAGGGTAGTTCCTGATATTTTAGACGTAGGTAAAATACGAGCATGGGTAAATACCCTTTGATTCATATCATAGAGATTGAACTTAGGTATATCGTCCGTTAAGCCAAGATTAGCTTCAAAAAAACTATCTATGTTACCAATATCTGTCCAATATCCTTCAAAAGGAAAGCTTACGACCTTGTGTTTTCCTATGGATTGTGGTATGATTTCTTTACCGAAATCAACGGTAGATGTATCATTCATTAATTCTACCAATAAGTCTCTATTAAAAATGTAGATTCCGGTTGACCCAAGATACTCTCTTCCCTGTGCTAGCATTTCATCACTAACTTCCGACTTCCAATCCTTCAATAAGTCTGAAGAAGGCTTTTCTATGAACGAGGTAATATTATTATCTGCATCAGTTTTTAAAATACCAAATGACGTGGCATCCTTGGCATTGACAGGATATGTACCCACACTGATATCTGCACCTGATGCTTCATGGGCATTTATCATTTCGTTATAATCCATTTGGTAGAGCTGGTCACCAGAAAGAATCAGAGCATACTCAAACTCATGTTGCATAAAGTGATGCATGCTTTGTCTTACAGCATCTGCAGTACCTTGAAACCAATCACCACTATGTATGGTTTGTTCTGCAGCCAGAACGTCAACAAAAGCCGAGCTAAAAAAACTAAAGTGATAGGTGTTTTTTATATGTTGATTAAGCGATGCCGAATTAAATTGCGTTAACACATACATGCGCTTAATTTCAGAATTGATACAATTGGAAATAGGAATATCCACCAACCTGTATTTTCCAGCGATCGGCACCGCTGGTTTAGATCGTGTTTCTGTAAGTGGATAAAGGCGAGATCCTTGTCCGCCTCCTAAAATGATGCTAAGTACTTTTTGATTATACATTAGAGTCAATTAAAGATTTATAAAGTGATTTTGTTTGTTTAGCGATGGCTTTCCAATCAAAATGGTCTTCCACGCGCTTTCGCCCAGCTTTGGCCATATTTTTTTGAAGGTCCTTATCGGCAACAACCGTATTTATACCTTCAGCAAGGTCTTTAGAAAATTGATCTGGATCAACAGGCTCAAAGGGCGCCTCTTTTTGCTGCTCTAGCGGAACCAATAGTCCGGTTTCCCCAGGAACAACAACTTCCTTAATGCCGCCTACAGCACTGGCCACGACAGCTGTTTCACAAGCCATGGCTTCTATGTTTATAATTCCAAAGGGCTCGTAAATGGAAGGACAGCAAAATACGGTAGCATGGGAATAAAGCTGAATAACATCCTTTTTATCAAGCATTTTATCAATCCAAAAGATATTATCCCTGTCTGCCGATGCCTTTGCCACAGCGTCTTCCATTTCCTTGGCAATGTCCTCAGTATCTGGGGCACCTGCACAGAGTACAATTTGGGTATCCTTATCTATAAATTTTATGGCGTTAACCAAATGAATAATCCCTTTTTGTCGTGTTATCCGACCTACAAATAAGACAAAGGGCTTAGTTTGGTCTATACCATAACTTTCTAAAACCGAAGTCTCTGATGTCGCAGCATACTCCTTAAGGTCTATACCATTGTAAATGACCTCTATTTTTTTTTCATCAACATCAAAGTAATTTAGAACATCTGCTTTTGTCTCTTCAGAAACGGCAATAATGGCATCTGCCATTTCAATAGCCGTTTTTTCCACCCATGATGACGCATCGTAACCTCTTCCCAACTGCTCTCGTTTCCATGGACGCAAGGGTTCCAGGGAGTGCGTTGTCACTACCAATGGAAGACCATAACAAAGTTTCGCCAAAATTCCGGCAAAATGGGAATACCACGTATGGCAATGCACCACATTGGCATCGGTGGGCGCTATATTCATGTCCAAGCCTACTTTTAAGGTCTTGAAGAGCATCTTAAGCTTCTCGTCCGCAGCATCAAAGTTGGTATCGTCCCAAGAAAAACCCTTAACTGATAAATTATTGGTAACGACATCTTGATCGCCAAAGGCGCGGACATCAACCTTCATTAATTCCGAAAGTTCTTTAGCCAAATATTCTACATGTACGCCAGCACCACCATAGACATATGGTGGGAATTCACGCGTTAAAAATAATACCTTCATACGTTTTTTAGTCTTACCATTTATTGCAGAAGTGTCTTAAAAAAATACCTTCCATCAGCCCTATAAAAATAAACTAATTTCGATTGAAAAACCTTTAATTTTAGGTTAAACCTTTATTATTTGTAATTAACGACATTTACCTTTATAAAAAATTCAAACTATGAAAAAATTTATAGGACTTTTACTCGTGCTGCTTGGCTTTAATTGCCAAGGCACTGCACAGAAAACGAAAAAGGCTGAAGAATTTCCAGTACAGAAAACCGAACAGGAATGGAAAGAGGAACTTACACCAAAACAATTTTACGTATTACGGCAAGAAGGTACCGAACGTGCATTTTCTAGCCCCTTGAACAAAAACTATGAACCTGGTGTCTATCACTGTGCAGCCTGCGATGCACCATTATTTAAAAGTGAGCACAAATTTGATTCGGGTTCAGGGTGGCCAAGTTTTGATCGCGAAATCGAAGGAAACGTCGCCTTTTCTACCGATTATAAATTAGGTTATGCCCGAACAGAGGAGCACTGCGCCAATTGTGGCGGTCACTTAGGTCATGTCTTCAACGATGGTCCTAAGGCTACCACAGGAAAACGACATTGCATTAATGGTGTGGCTCTTAAATTTGTACCCGAAAAGGACTAATGTCAATTGTTCATTATTTACCTAGAGTATTACACTAAGGATTCATCCTGTAATCATATTCAACAGAAGGTCAAAAGATTGTAAATTGAATTTACATATTTGAGGTTTATCTGCATAATTCCTTATTTTTGCATCTCAATTTTCATTAAACAAACGCACATATGAGCAAATATGATATTATCGTTTTAGGAAGTGGACCTGGAGGTTATGTTACTGCCATAAGAGCTTCCCAATTAGGCTTTAAAACAGCCATAGTAGAAAAAGAGAGCCTTGGTGGTGTCTGTTTAAATTGGGGTTGCATACCTACAAAAGCCCTCCTAAAATCTGCTCAAGTTTTTGAATATTTAAAACATGCCGAAGACTATGGTCTAAAGGTAAAAGATGCCGAACATGACTTTGATGCTGTGGTAAAACGAAGCCGTGGTGTTGCAGATGGTATGAGCAACGGCGTTAAATTTTTAATGAAAAAGAATAAGATTGACGTTATCGAAGGCTTTGGAAAATTGAAACCTGGTAAGAAAGTCGAAGTAGATGGTAAGGAATATGAAGCGGACCATGTGATCATCGCTACTGGAGCACGATCTAGGGAGCTGCCAAGTTTACCTCAAGACGGCAAAAAGGTTATTGGCTACAGAAAAGCTATGACTTTAGAAAAGCAACCAAAAAAGATGATCGTTGTTGGCTCTGGAGCTATAGGTGTTGAATTCGCCTATTTCTATAACTCCATGGGTACTGAAGTCACTATCGTAGAGTACATGCCAAAAATAGTACCTGTAGAAGATGATGAAGTCTCCAAACAATTGGAGCGTAGCTTTAAAAAATCTGGTATCAAAATAATGACCTCTGCCGAAGTGACTTCTGTAGATACTTCTGGTAAAGGTGTTAAGGCTACCGTTAAAACGAAAAAGGGCGAAGAAGTCTTGGAGGCTGACATTGTTTTATCTGCTGTAGGTATAAAATCCAATATTGAGAATATAGGTTTAGAAGATGTTGGTATAGCTGTGGACAGGGATAAAATCTTGGTTAACGATTATTACCAAACCAATATACCAGGTTACTATGCCATTGGTGATGTTACACCAGGCCAGGCCTTAGCGCACGTAGCTTCTGCTGAAGGTATTTTGTGTGTTGAAAAAATAGCCGGTCATCATGTTGAGCCATTGGATTATGGCAATGTGCCAGGTTGTACGTATTGTTCGCCAGAGGTGGCAAGCGTAGGTTTAACCGAAGCGCAGGCCAAAGAACAAGGTTACGATATTAAGGTTGGAAAATTCCCGTTCTCCGCTTCAGGTAAAGCGAGCGCAGGTGGCAATAAGGAAGGTTTTGTCAAGGTTATTTTTGACGCTAAATATGGCGAATGGTTAGGTTGCCATATGATTGGTGCTGGTGTTACGGATATGATTGCAGAAGCAGTACTAGGCAGAAAACTGGAAACAACAGGCCATGAAGTCCTTAAAGCGGTTCACCCTCACCCAACGATGAGTGAAGCCGTTATGGAAGCCGTGGCAGATGCCTATGATGAGGTTATACACCTCTAATAAAATTAAACACATAAATTAAAAGGACAAGCCCAGTGGTTTTGTCCTTTTTTTATGGACGAAAACTCAGGCCAAGGAAAATAACATTAGGTGCCAACTCTTCAAAACCTAAAGTATATTTCATATGCAGACCTAGACGTTTACTTAAATCGTAAGCCAGGGCAACATCTGCCCTAACCTTAAATTTGTTGGTAAAAAAGTCAAAAAAGCAGTTGAGACTTGGTCCAACTAGGATATGAAAGTTATTGTTGATGTCGTACTTAAGATACAACGGCGCATTAAGAAACCTAAACTCGTCTATATTGATATACAAGAGCTCTGGCTGAAAATGAAAGCCCTCATTAACCCTAAAGTCAACAAAAACACCACCGTAATAGCCAACATCGACTTCAGCATTGGGACCAAAGTTACCTTCTATAAGATCAAAAAATGTAAGGTTAACACCACCCTTAAGTCCAAATTCGGTTTGTGAACTGGAAAGGATTATGCCAAAAATGAAGACAAGTAACGCTAAATATGTTCTTAAATTTTTCACTGGCCTTCTATTAAACTTTGTACGGCCAAGTCATAGGACAGCAACCCAAAACCAATGATCACTCCTTTAGCATTTGGTGAAATGTAGGACTGATGCCTAAAGCTTTCCCTGGAAAAGGTGTTGGAGATATGAACTTCTACAACAGGCGTTGTTATGGCCTTTACAGCATCGCTAATACCTACGGACGTATGCGTATAGGCACCAGCATTTAAGATAATGCCATCATAACTAAAACCTAGCTCTTGTAATTTATCGATAAGCTCCCCTTCTATGTTGGATTGAAAATAAGTGAACGTTATGTGACTGTATTTGGATGCCAAGACCTTTAAATAATCCTCAAAGGATTGATGGCCATAAACCTCAGGCTCACGTTTGCCCAGTAAATTGAGATTTGGGCCATTAATGATTGCAATCTTTGTCATGTGATAAAGATACTAAATACAGCGCATAAAAAACCGAAACCTATGGCCTCGGTTTTCGAGGTGTTTATTTGTTAAACTATTACTTATAGGAAAAAATACCCTACGGATAGCTGTAACACATTATTGCGATTTGTAAAATCGCCTTCAAAATCATTGATATTAGATAAACCAAGCATATAGCGTGCGGTAAAGAACAATCCCATATCCAATTCATAAGAAGCCCCAAAACCTAGTCCAAAATCAACGGATTTAACAAAATCACTGACATCTACCTCTACACTTTCAGAATCCACTTCAACTTCTTCATCTGCAGATAACAAGAAACTAATTTGGGGGCCTGCCTCTAAACTCAGACCTTTAGCCACTTTATATTTTGCCATAATTGGCAAACTTAAATAATTGAGCTTAAGGGTTTCGTGTACATTGAATGTCATTCCGCTAAAGGTATCTGTATAGCTGGAGGTCGCTCCAACAGAATTGTAGAGCAATTCTGGTTGCACGGAAAAAGCCTCACTGATACCAAACTCAGCGACGGCTCCAAAATGTATGGATGTTCTTCCATCGACGTCTTCCGTATCATCGCCATTAACTGAGGCGAAATTTGGTCCTGCCTTAACACCTAAACGAAAGCTTTGTGCGCTTAGGGATGTAAAGGCCAAAACGGCAAAAATTACTAATAACAATCGTTTCATAACACAATGTTTTAAAATTACAGCTGTAAAAGAAAACGATTCGCCTTAGCTTTACAATGACCGTAATCATTTTGCATAAAAAAACCGAGACCTATGGCCTCGGTTTAATTTTTTATAAATAAAAATTGTCTTAAAATCCGAATTCAACACCAAGGTTGATTACGTCAAAAGAGCCATCATCTGACACTCCTCTATAAGATAATACGATGTCAAGTGCATCACTTACACCATATTGTACTCTAGGTGCGTAATAGAATCCTCCATCATTACCATCAGGAGCCAAACCAAGTGCGTAACCTAAATCAGCACCAAGAGTGAAATCCTCGGAAACTGCAAATCGTCCTGCAGCAGCGATTGGTAGAAATATGGCATCATCAATGCTAAAGCCTGCAATCTCGTCACCTAAATTATAAGATAGACCTGTAGCAACACCAGCATCGAAACTTTCGGACACTTCCCATAGTGCACTCACATCTAGAGTAATATTAAAGGTGTAAGCATCTCCGGCATCTCCAATAGGAAGACCAACATTTAACCCAGCATTAAAATCCTGAGCACTGATAGTTGCAAAAGCAAATACAGCTAATGCAGAAAGTAAAATTCGTTTCATAGTTATTAAGTTTTTAAAATTGATTAGTACAAATGAACACTATTTTTTCCAAATATTAAAGAAATTTAGGTGAGTTATTAACAATTTAATGAACAAAAAAATATACTTATCTGATTTTAAGTGCTTTAATTTTTTCGTTATTAACAATTTTTGTGCAAAATACGATGAATTGCGTATGTTTAAATCCTACATTATATGGCTATCTTTAAACCATGAAGTGGGAAACAGCCCTTACCGATTATCAGCACTATCTCCGTATAGAACGTGGGCTTTCTAAGAATTCCATTCAAAATTATAGCTACGACATTAAAAAGCTCATGGCCCACCTTGAGGCACATGATATTAAGGCATCGCCCGTAAGTATAAATAATGAAATACTTAAGGTTTTTATCTACGAGGTATCTAAAAGCATCAATCCAAGGTCTCAGGCACGCTTGATTTCCGGACTCAGAAATTTTTTTGATTACCTCATTTTTGAAAAATACCGAACCACCAATCCCTTAGATTTAATTGAGTCGCCCAAAATTGGGAGAAAACTTCCAGATACGCTCTCGGTACAGGACATAGACAAGCTTATTGCCTCTATTGATTTGAGTTATACCTACAATGGCGTTAACTTGGGTGAGCGCAATAGAGCTATTTTAGAAACGCTCTACAGTTGCGGACTCAGAGTAAGCGAACTTATAGACCTAAAGATATCTGATCTTTTCTTTGATGAGGGGTTTCTGAAAATTACCGGAAAGGGAAACAAGCAACGTTTCGTTCCCATTGGAGACTCAACGCAAAAGTATATTACCATTTGGTTGGACATAAGAAATCATATCGAAGTCGCACCAAACTCTAAGGATATTGTTTTTCTAAATTATAAGGGCCAGCAGATGACACGAGCTATGGTGTTTACCATTATTAAACAATTGGTTAAAAAATCAGGACTTCAAAAAAATGTGTCACCCCATACCTTTAGGCATTCGTTTGCGACACACCTCTTGGAGAATGGTGCCGATCTTCGCTCCATACAGATGATGTTGGGCCACGAAAGCATCACCACTACTGAAATTTACATGCACGTTGACCGCTCCCACCTCAGCGAGGTTTTAAAAAAGTATCACCCCAGAACATAGAAAAGGGCACTGAACAATGTGCAGCACCCTTTTCACTCATTTGAGTTAGTTGTCTCTTATTTGGCAATATTTACGGCTCGTGTTTCTCTGATAACCGTAACTTTTACCTGACCTGGATAGGTCATGTCTGTTTGTATTTTTTGTGAAATTTCAAAAGATAGGCTTGCAGCTTTATCATCAGACACCTTTTCACTTTCAACAATCACGCGCAATTCGCGTCCTGCTTGGATGGCATACGCTTTCTTTACACCAGTGAATCCGAAGGCTACATCTTCCAAATCCTTTAAGCGCTGAATGTACGAATCCAGAACTTGTCGTCTCGCACCTGGTCTTGCACCGGAAATAGCATCACAAACCTGAATTATTGGCGATAATAAAGTGGTCATTTCAATTTCATCATGGTGTGCTCCAATGGCATTGCAAACCTCTGGTTTTTCCCCATATTTTTCGGCCCACTGCATACCCAAAATGGCATGAGGCGTTTCAATATCCGCCTCAGATGAAGGAACTTTACCAATATCGTGTAACAAACCAGCGCGCTTGGCTAGTTTTGGGTTTAAGCCTAATTCTGCTGCCATAACACCGCAAAGCTTAGCCACTTCCCTAGAGTGTTGTAAGAGGTTTTGACCATAAGACGAACGGTATTTCATACGCCCTACCATTTTAATTAGTTCAGGGTTAAGACCATGAATCCCAAGATCGATAACCGTACGTTTCCCTACCTCTATGATTTCCTGCTCTATTTGCTTTTCTGTTTTACGAACTACTTCTTCAATTCGTGCTGGGTGAATACGACCATCGGTTACCAACTTATGAAGCGAAAGACGCGCAATTTCACGTCTCACAGAGTCAAAACACGACAAAATAATAGCCTCTGGTGTATCGTCTACGATAATTTCTACTCCAGTAGCTGCTTCAATGGCTCTAATGTTACGACCTTCGCGTCCTATGATTCTACCCTTAACGTCATCGGATTCTATATTGAAAACCGACACGCAATTATCTATGGCTTCTTCCGTTCCAATACGCTGAATGGTATTGATAATAATTTTCTTGGCTTCTTGCTGTGCCGTTAGTTTGGCCTCCTCTATTCTATCCTGCACAAAAGCCATGGCGTCTGTCTTGGCTTCCTCCTTGAGGCTTTCTATAAGCTGTTCTTTTGCTTCCTCAGCCGATAACTGGGAAATGACTTCTAACTGTTTAATCTGACTCTTGTGAGCCTTTTCGGCCTCAATACGCTTTTTCTCCAAAAACTCGAGCCTAAAGTCATAGTCTTTCATCTTATCCTCTAAAGACTGTGTTGCCTTTTTCGCTTTGGACAGCTCATTGGAGATTTGGGATTCCTTATCCCTAATGCGTTTCTCGGCCTGTGCCATTTTTTTATCCCTAGAGAGGATTACCTTTTCGTGTTCCGCCTTAAGTTCAATAAACTTCTCTTTGGCTTGGAGTATTTTATCTTTTTTAATGGCCTCTCCATCTGCTTTGGCCTGCTTTAAAATTGCTTTAGATTCGTTTTGCGCCTCCCTGATAATTTTTGAGGCCGTCCCTTTTTGCATCATACTCGCAATAAGGTAACCAACTACCACTCCTAAAACAACGCCTCCTATGATATATAGGATTGTATTTGTATCCATAGTGTTTATTTAGATATTAAAAAAAAGCCTACATCAGCTCTGATTTTGTATAAACTCCTTAAAAACAAGTTTAGGGCTAACAAACTGATCAAAAATCTGCCCGAGATACTGAGTCTAGCTCAGCACTGGCAGCACGATTTTACAATTTAAACTCACCCTTTTTAAAGAATTAGCGTTGAGTTTATCAAAAAATATAACTAATGTAGGCAGTAACCTTTTTATATTTTAAAGAACGTACGAGTTAAATATGTTTGCTTAAGAGCTCATTTAAGGTTATCAACTTCTCCTGAACTTCCTCGTTCACATATTCCTTGTCAATAGATTTTTGCTCCACCTGAGCCGCAAATTGTAAGGCACACATGGCCAAAACATCTTGCTTATCCCTAACGGAATAATTTTGCTCAAATTGCCCAATCATGGCCTCAATCTTTTTTGCGGCCTTTCTTAAGCCCTCTTCTTGCTTGGGGTTTATGGTCAAAGGGTAAACCCTGTTGGCAATAGATAACTTAATTTTTAATTGTTCTGGCATCCAATGTCGCTTACACTTACTCTGAAAGCTGACTAATACAATGGTCAATTTCCCTTATAAGTGCGTTTATCTTTAGCTTCGTTTCTCGTTTATTATCGTCACTACCAAGCATTGTATTTGCAATCTTGAGTGTTTCATACTTTTCTGCCCAAGATGCTATTTCATCTTGCTGCTCTAGAAGTTTTTGCTCGTGCTCTCGAAGTTGTTGCGAAAGTTTTGCATTAGTTTGCTTCAACACTTCTTGCTTATGTAAAACCTTGCTTATTTTGTTTTCTAAAGCGTCAACAATTTCTTCTATCTTACTCATTAAAGCAATTCAATACTATGTAAACAAATTTAGTATTCCTGTGGAGAAATAACAATTGTTTTTCAGTATTTTTTTAATGGATGTAAGAATACGCTCACTGCCACGTTATTACAAATAAATGACTTCCAATTCTTGAAAATGCCAAGCAAATTAATATTTTAGCTCAAAAGATAATGGTAAAATGAGATATGCCTTTTTACTTTTTTTCCTTAGTTTTTCATCTTTTGCACAATCTGAATACCCTCAAGATTATTTCAGGCCGCCTTTAGATATACCTATTGTGCTGTCGGGTACTTTTGGCGAATTACGGTCGAGTCACTTTCATGCTGGTTTGGATATTAAAACCCAACAACGCGAAGGCCTTAAAGTTTATGCCACTGGCCCAGGCTACGTGAGCCGAATTAAAATTTCCCATTTTGGCTATGGTAAAGCCATATACATCACACACCCTAACGGTTACACTTCGGTTTATGGGCATCTTCAAAAATTTTCCAAACGCTTGGAAGCTTACATCAAAGAATGCCAATATGATAAAGAGAGTTTTGAGGTAGAGGTGTTTCCAAATCCTTCAGAATTGCCAATAGAATCAGATGAAGTCATTGCGTATTCTGGCAACACAGGTGGTTCTGGCGGACCGCATCTTCATTTTGAAATCAGGGACAACCAAGAACGTCCCATTAATCCCATGCTTTTTGGTATCAGTGCAAAGGACACCAAAGCACCACTGGTCTTAAATGTCTTTGCTTACACGACTGATGACGAAGCTTCTGTAAATGGCAAACAGGGACGCATACCTCTCCGGCTTATTCCCAAAGCTAGGGGCAGTTACGATGTAGAAAGCATAGAAGCCTTTGGTACTATTGGGTTTGGTGTGGTCACTTACGATCGGCAAGACTATGCCCCAAATAAAAATGGTGTAAGTAAAATCCAGACGTTTTTTAATGGGAACAAGAGCCTAGAACTCGATTTTAAACGATTTAGCTTTGAAGAGACCAAGCACATCAAGCGCCTCGTTGATTACGAATATTACAAGACGAAACGATCACGCATCCAAAAACTATTTATTGAGAAAAACAATCCGTTGAGCCTATACAAAGACACTTACGACAACGGTTATGTTAGGGTTGAAGATAGCACGGCTTCGGTTTACCGTATGCGTATTTTGGATTTTCAAGGCAATGAGTCGTGGGTCAATATTCCTATTACTGGCAAAAAATCAACCTTAGAAAAAGAACCTTACAAGGCTCAGTTTGAGAAAGCCTTGTTAAAAGCCGATGAGACCACGATTTTGGAGTCTGGTAATGTTAGCGTCAACATCTATAAAAACACTTTGTACGATAATAAATTTGTTGATTTTAGAGTGAATTGCGACACCTTGTTTTTACATGAGGATGTTATTCCGCTGCAAAAAAACTTTTATATCAATTACGATATAAGCCACTACAAGCCTGAGGATAAGAACAAGTTGTACATCGCCAGATTATATGGTTATTACAAAAAACCATATTACATAGGCGCCACACGTAAAGGCGACACGCTTAGCGCCGGAACCAATGTCTTTGGAACTTACGCATTGGCCATGGATACCGAAGGCCCTGAAATTACTCCAGTAAACTTTCAGGATAAAAAATGGTTGAGCAAGTACCGCTATTTAAAAGTGAAAATTCAAGACAAGTTATCTGGCATAAGTAAGTATAGGGCAACGGTCAATGGCAAGTGGATTCTTATGGAGTACGACTATAAAACTGATATGCTCGTGCACGATTTTAACGATAACGTGGTGACCGACACCAAAAATAATTTGAAAATAATAGTTACGGATAATGTTGGAAATAGTTCTACATTTGAAGCAACGTTTTACAGAAAATAAAACCTTACTATTTGAAACCAAAGTTTTGTATTGCCCTTCTTGGGTGTTTCCTATCCTTTTTGTCCTTTTCGCAAAGTGCAGTAATCAGAGGTGTTATACTGGACGAATTTAATGAACCCATCGGTCAAGTAAATATTAAGGCCAATACTGGCGAGGGTACCTCCTCCAATGATAATGGTTTCTATGAAATCCGCATACCTTCCGATCAAAAAGTCATAATTGTTTTTACCCATCTTGGCCATAAACGTGTGGAAGTGCCTTTTAATTTGGAAAACGGGCAGGAAATAGAGTTCAATCCAGTTCTTAAGGTTTCAGTAGAGCAAATAGCAGAGGTTGTCATAAAGACCAATACAAGACAATCGGTAGATGGTGTAACGTCCATAGCTCCCGAAGTCATAAGAAAAATAAAGGGTGCGCAACCTGGTGTTGAAAATATTTTAAAGACCTTACCAGGTGTCAACATCTCCAATGAGTTAAGTACCCAGTATTCGGTGCGTGGTGGTAATTTTGATGAAAACCTGGTATATGTGAATGAAATTGAAGTGTACCGACCGTTTTTAATCCGCTCTGGAAATCAAGAAGGTCTCAGCTTTGTGAATACGGACATGGTTCAGAATGTAGACTTCTCAGCAGGTGGCTTTCAATCACGCTTTGGCGATAAGCTTTCCTCAGTGCTGGACATTACCTACAGAACACCTATAAACACGCAGTTTCGGACCGATTTGAGTTTTCTTGGCGGAAGTTTTACAGGTGAGACCATTTCCAAGAACGGTAAATTCTCAGGTATTGCTAGTGTGCGCTACAGAGACAACAGTCTTATTTTAAATAACCTTGAAACCGAAGGTAATGTAGAACCGGTCTTTGCAGATGCCCAAACATTTCTGACCTATAAATTCACGGATAAATTCCACCTCAATGTCTTGGGAAATATCTCCATCAACCAATATAATTTTGAACCACAGAACCGTCAAACCAATTTTGGTACTTTACAGGAACCTGTGGCGCTCTTGGTTTTTTATGATGGTCGGGAACAAACCGAATACCAAACCTATTTCGGCGCGTTTAAAGCCAATTATTACGTCAATGACGATTTAACCCTTAAGCTAATTGGTTCGGCCTACCATGCTTTGGAGCAGGAGTATTTCGACATTTTTGCACAATACAGACTTGGCGAAGTTAACACCAATATTGGCGATGAGGACCTAGGGGAAGTTGAATTTAGCGAAGGCATAGGCTCCCAACTCACCCATGCACGTAATGATTTAGACGCCTTCTTTGTGAATTTGGAACATCGTGGCGATTATGATGTCGATGACGAAACCAATGTGGAATGGTCCGTAAAATATACCCATG
The DNA here is from genome assembly GCA_913055905.1 of uncultured Winogradskyella sp. GTDB lineage: Bacteria > Bacteroidota > Bacteroidia > Flavobacteriales > Flavobacteriaceae > Winogradskyella. The sequence goes on along the minus strand of CAJXLB010000010.1, from coordinate 35,540 downwards.
AAGATATTAGGGACCGCCTTGTAGAGTGGGAAGTTATAGATTCCGCAGGTTTTTCTATAAGACCTCCTAATTTTAGCGAACCAAACCTTCAGCCGTATGAGCCCTTTGAAGGTCCACTAACCGCCTTTCAAAATATCCGTGCCCTAAACCGCACGCAAATCAATAGAATACAAGCCTTTGCCCAACTAAGTAAAACCACAACCTGGGGCGACAATGAGGTATTTTACAATATTGGTGCACGTTTGCACAATTGGACGGTTTCTGGAGAAGGTATAACGTCTACAAATCAAACCGTTATAAGTCCGAGAGCCCAGTTTAGCATTAAGCCGAATTGGGAAAACGACGTGCTCTTCAGAATTGCTGGTGGTCTCTACTACCAGCCGCCATTATATCGAGAGCTCAGGGACTCTTCAGGAATTGTTCAACCCAGTGTTAAGGCGCAAAAATCCTTTCACATTGTACTGGGCAACGAATACAGTTTCGAGATGTGGGAACGTCCCTTTAAATTGGTAACGGAAGCCTATTACAAAGGCTTAAGCGATGTCAATCCTTACACCATAGAAAATGTGCGCATCCGCTATCGCGCCCGGAATAATGCCGAAGCCTATGCCTATGGCCTGGATATGCGCTTAAATGGTGAATTTGTGCCGGGAACCGAATCCTGGTTTAGCTTTGGGTATTTAAAGACCGAAGAGAATATCGATAATCGCGGTTTTATTTCAAGGCCTACGGACCAGCGATTAAAATTTGGAATTTTATTTCAGGATTATGTACCCAATATTCCAGATTTAAAGATGTACCTCAATTTGGTCTATAATACTGGCGTTCCAGGCGGCTCACCAAGCTATGCCGACCCTTATGACTTTCAATTGCGTTTACGAGACTACCGACGTGCCGACTTGGGCATCTCCTATGTATTGGTTGACCCTGAAAAACAGTACAACGCTAAATGGAAACGAGCCTTCAAGGATTTATCCATAGGTTTTGAAATCTACAACATGTTCAATAACCAGAACAGTATTACCAATACTTGGGTACGCGATGTGTATACCAAACGTCAATTTGCCATTCCTAATTTCCTGACGCCTAGAGTCTTTAATTTAAGATTATCGGCACGATTCTAGAATTTTTAGTGAAGTTCACCGATTTTTTAGTGCAATGACCTAAATCAACGCTAAGCGACTTGTCTTAACAATAATATTTATTTAGATTTGTAACTTACTAATACACTTTAGGTTACCCTACTAAGCTATAGTAAAAAACTTATAACGCATGACACGTTCCCTCACACTATGCCTTCTACTCTCTTGTAGTTTAGCCTTTGCCCAAGATTTACATGTTGGCCCTAATAGTTTTATCTATGTAGATGGCGATGGGTTTACGCCTGGCCCTAATGTGGCACCCTTGTTTGTTACTAATGACATTAACTTAGCTACTAATAGTAGTTATATCTATTTACGCAATGAGGCGCAATTACTTCAAGACAGTGATGTTGGTAACTCTGGTCAAGGTGAACTAAGTGTTTATCAAGAAGGCAATGTAAACCAATGGTCTTATAATTATTGGTGCTCACCTGTCGGTGGAGTTGGTGGAATTAACATTAATAATCCTTTTAGGGTAAACCAGATAGACGATCCCTTACTCGGAACAGCTGACCCTATTGACAGCAACAACAGTGGATTCACTGGTGCCTTAAACGGAACGGCTGACCCTTTAGTTATTTCAGATCGGTGGTTATTTTCGTTTGTGGCTTCTGACCAGTATGCGGAGTGGGTTTATTTAGGCTCTGCTGGACCCTTAGCTCCTGGGCTGGGCTTTACCATGAAAGGGAATGGAACTGGATTAACTGGAAACACAACTTATGACTTCAGGGGAAAACCGAATAACGGTACTATAACTAATACAGTAGCACTGGGACAATTCACATTAATTGGTAACCCATATCCAAGTGCTTTGGATGCTCTGGACTTGATACATGATCCTGCTAATGTGAGTGAAATAGATGGCACTCTATTTTATTGGGAACAATACGGAAATATTCCATCACATGTTTTACAGCAATATGTTGGAGGTTATGCCACATACACAATTGATTTCTCCGGCGTAACAGAAACTTTCGCTCCAGCTGTCTTTTTTACCTACGACGAACAAGACAATGCCCTACCTTTACCACCTGGCCCTCCTGCAGTTGGTAGTAAAGTTGCAAGACGTTTTATCCCAATTGGTCAAGGCTTTATGGTTGAAGGTTTGGGTGGTCCTAATGGTATTGTAACCGTGAATAATTCAATGCGAGAATTCGTAAAAGAAGATGGTACTAATAGCATCTTTTTTAGGAGTGCTGAAGCAACAAACGACGTTAGTTCTGAGAGCAATAGCATTCAATACCAAGATAATGGGCTGTCCATTGTCCCTGATGATTATAGGCGTTTTAGAGTTAATGTTGATTTTACGGTGGGCGAAAGTCAATACACCAGACAATTGGTTCTCAACTTTCACGATACAGCAACATTTGGACATGATAGAGGAATGGAACTAAAACGTGCTCAAGCTTACGACTCTGATGCTTATTTTGAATTGGATGGCGATGATTATGGCGCACAAGCCTATCCTTTTAATCAAGATTTAAGAATTCCATTGATAATCGACATAGAAGAACAACAACCTCTGCGTTTTAGAATCTTTGATATCCAGAATTTTGAGGATTCGCAAGGCATCTACGTTTACGATGCACTAAATGAGACTTATATAAATCTTAGAGAAATCGATTATGAGCTTAATATTGAGCCAGGGCACTATCCCAACCGTTTCGAAATTGTGTTTACAACAGATAATGCCTTAAGTGCAGAAGAGGTAGCTTTGGAGCGTTTATCAATCAAACAGAACAATCGCGTTCACGAGGTGCAGGTGTTTAATCCAAATGGCTTGGATATCTCAACCATTGAACTTTTTGATGTGTCTGGCCGTAGTGTCATTCGCACTGCTGCAGGAAGCGTTAAGACGCAATATAAAATTTCAACGCAAGACCTTAGTGATGGTGTGTATATCGCCACCGTAAGCACAAGCTCAGATGCGGTAAAATCTGAAAAAGTTATTGTTAAGAATTAACAAACTCCTCCAACACCTCAACCACATAAGTCAACTCGTCTTTAGTATTAAATTGACTAAAGGAAAAGCGTACCGAGGGCCGTTGAAGGTGCTCATCATCTAAAATGGCTGTGAGCACATGGGATTGTTGGGCGCTTCCACTCTGGCAGGCGCTTCCCTTGGAGCAGGCCACACCTTTTAAGTCCAACTGAAATTGCAATAAAGCTGCTTTTTCGGGAGCAATGGGCAAGCCTACATTGACCAAGGTATAGGTGGCATGGTCTAGGTCATCACTCTTGGCATTAAAATATACGTCTGGGATTTTGGCTTTCAGCGTTTCAACAAAATAGGATTTAAGCTCGGAGACGTAAGCTTTCTCCGTTTCTAGATTCTTATAAGCTATGTTAAGCGCTTCGTCCATACCAACGATATTATGAAGGGATTCGGTTCCAGCTCTAAAGCCACGCTCCTGCTCGCCTCCAAAAATCAAAGGTTTTAATCCGGTTCCTTTCCTCACAAAACAAAAGCCCACACCCTTAGGACCATGGAATTTATGCGCACTGGCCGCAAGGAAATCGACATGGAGTTGGCTTAAATCTAAATTGAAATGTCCAACGGATTGCACGGTATCCGAATGAAATAGGGCTCCATACGTTCGGCATAAGTCGCCAACACGCTTTAGGTCTAAAATGGTACCTACTTCATTATTGATATGCATAAGGCTCACCAAGGCCTTGTCACTTTGTTCGAGCAATTGTTCAAGGTTCTTAAAATCTACCTGTGCCGTTTCATCGATATCCACAAAATGAAGATCGATATTGTACTCATGTTGCAACTGCTCTGCTGTATGCAGTACCGCATGATGCTCAATTCTAGAGGTGATGATATCGGTAACACCTAAATCCCTAACCGCACTGCGTAAGGCGAGATTATCGGCTTCGGTTCCTCCAGAGGTAAAAACGATCTCTCCAGCACTCACCTTAAAATGAGCCGCTATATTCTTTCGGCATTGCTCTAAAAGCGCTTTAGATGCACGCCCAAAACTATGGGTAGAGGATGCATTTCCATAGTTATTACTTAGCACTTCTGCCATACGTGCAATCACTTCAGGCCGTAGTGCTGTAGTTGCGGCATTATCAAGGTAAACTGCTTTCATGCCGTAAAAATATTGCAAATAAAATTATTTAAATAATCAAGCGTTATTAATTTGTAAATCGGCTATTTTTGCTCTAAATCCTTTGATATGATGAAACGCTTATTAGGAATTTGTGCGCTATTGGTTTTATGTGCTTGTGATGATGGCGATATCATTACGGTGAATTTAGATTTCGACAAGGAATTAAACCGTTGCGATAACAATGCCGAATCCTATTATGTTTTCGACCTAAGGGACGATCCCAGTGAATCCATAGGTGTCATATTTCCACGAAATGCCGATAATGCCCTACTCTTTCAGAATCCAACACCACCAAATGAGCCTGTCATTATTCCCATTAATGGCACCACGGCACGTTTTATCTACAGAACCTATAATAGAAGCGTAGACAACCAAGAACTGTGTGGTTTGATTCAGGCTTCAGACTTGGTTATACTTGAAGATTATGAAGCAGAAACAGGCAGCATAGAGGTGACCGTTACCGTTGAAGATGATGACCAAGATGGCGTGCCTACGATTTTTGAAGGTCGCGGCGAACCGGACGAAAACGGTAATTACCCAAACGCCCAAGACACTGATGGTGATGGTATACCCGATTATCTTGACAGAGATGATGATGGTGACAATGTCCCGACGCGTGACGAGCTTAATGATGATGATACCGACACGGACCCAAATACGAATCCCTTAGATACCGATGGTGATGGCACACCTGATTACTTAGATCCAGATGATGATGGCGACGGTGTAAACACAATTTCGGAAGATGAGGATGGCAACCAAGACCCTAGAGACGATGTTAACCCAAATGCAGAGAATCCTAACCTGGCGTTTTATCTCAATGCTGGTGAACCCAATGATTTTGGTAATCCTGGTGCTAATCCTGGCCCAAACTGGCGCGATTATGTACGTATAGTGACTACCAGTTTTTTAGTGAAAGGATTCGATCTTGACATCATTAGAGGTGACGAATATAATTTGGGAGACTACGTTGGTGACCCTATTCCGCAATCTAACGACTAAGGTTGTACATTTTGAAAAATCTTGACCTCGGTTGCGCCTAGACCGTAGGTTTTATAGTCGGCATCATAAAAGTCGACATTATTGTAGCGTCTAAGTAGTGTTTCCAATTCCTGTCTTAAAACACCTTCACCTACACCGTGGATAAATACCATTTTAGGGATGCGTTTACGTATGGCAAACTCCAATTGTTGGCGTGCTGTGTCTAGCTGCAGATTCAGCATATCAAAATTGGTCATGCCTTTTGTAGAGTCGGTCAAATGATGGATATGTAAATCCACAATAAATTTGGCTTTCTGTTGGTCTTTTGGTTTTTTTCTGGTTGATGGTCTTGGTTTGCGCTCTTGTTTTTGGCGTTTTATAGCTTCAATATCTGTATTGTATATAGCGTCTTGTAAGGTAGAGTCGGATTGCCGTAACATAACCTCATTAGTTTCAAATTCCATAATAAAGCCATCGGCATCCTCAACTTGTAAAGTATTACCGGTAATTGCTGTTACCACGCCTTTGAAATCTTCATCAATAGCCTCTATCCTATCGCCAATTTTAATTGTCATCTTCTGATTCGGATTTTACAAAAGAATCTGTTTTTTCCTTGTCGTACTTACTAGGAATGTTTCTGGAAATGCTGTAGACACCAATCATAAGTAGGACAATGCCTCCAATAAGCAAATAGGTGTTTTGCTGTTCTTCGGCCTGAGCATAGATAGCTACGCACCCACCAACAACTAGACATATGATACTTATAATTCTAGAGCGATTCATTCCGTACAAGGTTTTAATAAGATACCACAAAAATACAGTTAAGTTAGGTTTTCAATAAGATTTCTAAGGTAAATTCTAATTTATTATTTTAGCCTTATGTACAATATGATAAAAAGTTTGGAAGACTACATGCTGCCTTGCGTAAACAAAAAGTTCTTTGGCTTTGAGTGTATGGGCTGCGGACTTCAACGCTCGGCATTTCTCTTATTAAAGGGTGATTTGGCAGGCGCTTTTATTATGTATCCTGCGATTTATACCTTGATACTGTTATTTGGGTTTATCCTTATTAATAGTTTTAAAAATTTTAAATATGGCGGAAAAATTATTGCTATCTTGGCTATAATCAACGTCGCTGTTATAATCAGTAGCTACTTAATTAAACTATATCTCAATTAATCATTATGGAACAACAAAAATTACCTAATGCAACCACCTCGATTATCTTAGGAAGCATATCCTTTATATGCTGCTGTTTTAGTGCTGGAATTGGTGGGCTCATTCTATCTGGAATCGCCTTTTTCTTGGCTAATAAAGATGAAAAGCTGTATGCCGAGCAACCTGAACTTTACAGTAATTTCAGTCAGGTTAAAACCGCTAAAATCATTGCCATAATAGGTCTTGTTTTAGCTGTACTCACTATGGCATGGACGGCTTATACCATTTTTTCAGCTGGAGGTTGGGATGCCTACATGGAGCAACAAATGGAAATATACAAGCAAATGGGAATAGAAGTGGAATAAGACTTCAACCCTTATAACGTAAAAAAGCGATTTTCATTGAAAATCGCTTTTTTTATCCTTAGTCTCTTAGAGAATTACACTTCAAACTCCTTTAAGGTTTTTGTTATTATGGACACACACTCCAAGAGCTGATCTTCTGTCATTACCAAAGGTGGAGCAAATCTTATCATATTGCCATGTGTAGGCTTGGCCAAAAGACCATTATCACGCAGCCTTAAACAAATATTCCAAGCCGTGTCACTATCCTCATCGTCATTAATAACAATGGCATTTAACAAGCCCTTTCCTCTTACTAGAGACACAATATTACTTGTTTCGATATACTTGTTCATTTCGGCTCGGAAAACTTTCCCAAGATAATCGGCATTTTCTGCTAATTTCTCTTCTTTAACCACTTCCAAAGCTGCAATAGCTACCGCAGCTGCTACTGGATTACCACCAAAGGTACTACCATGATTACCCGGACGAATTACATTCATAATTTCATTAGTGGACATCACCGCAGATACCGGATACAAACCACCACTTAGCGCTTTCCCCAAGACCAAAATATCTGGTTTTACATCTGGCGTACCAGAACAATCCTTATTCTCACAGGTGCAATTACCACACGTCGCCAATAAACGTCCTGTACGTGCAATTCCCGTTTGTACTTCATCTGCTATAAACAGTACATTGTATGTTTCGCAGAGCGCCTTAGCTTCCTTTAAGTAATTTTCACTAGGTACATAAACCCCAGCCTCACCTTGAATAGGCTCTACCAAGAAGCCTGCTACATTTGGATTGGAACTAAGAACAGCTTCCAACTCGGTAAGATTATCGTACTCCACCTTTATAAAACCACTAGTAAACGGCCCAAAATGTTCTCGTGCCACAGGGTCATTGGAAAATGATACAATGGTTGTTGTCCTTCCGTGGAAATTATTTTTACAAACGACAATCTCTGCCTTGTTTAAATCAATGCCTTTAACCTCATACGCCCACTTCCTGCAAAGCTTTATAGCCGTTTCAACAGCTTCCGCTCCAGAATTCATAGGCAGCATTTTATCGAACTTAAAATATTGGGTCGCGTACTTTTCGTAACGCCCCAACATATCATTATAAAATGCCCTTGAGGTCAAGGTTAAGCGTTTTGCTTGCTGGGTCATGGCATCCACAATTTTTGGATGGCAATGACCTTGGTTTAAGGACGAATATGCCGATAGGAAGTCGTAATACTTTTTACCTTCTACATCCCAAACAAAAACACCTTCTCCCTTACTTAAAACAACTGGTAACGGATGATAATTTTGCGCACCATACTTATTTTCTAAAGCCATCGCTTCTTGCGATGAAATGTGGTCTAAAACAGCCATTTTCATAAAATTTTAATTAGTAAAAAACAACTATTTCTGCTCTACCTTTATTCCTTCAAAAGCCAAGGGTTTCCATGCGTAGTAATGGTGTGGCCATGAAAAAGCAGCGTGGGAGAGAAATCATCCCTAGATGTTTGGCAAGGTAGTAAAATCCTTTAATATTTTATAGCCATTTTAAAGAACAATTGAGCACTTTGGTCTAAGAAATGCTCCTATATTTGCAGTCTAAAATCCGAGTAGATGCCGAGACGAGAGCGAAATAAATTTGTAAAACGCGGAGAAATCCTAAATCTTACTATTGAAGACTACGCTTTTGGCGGAAAAGGCATTGCGAGACTACGAAACGAGCATGGCGAATTTGTGGTTTTTGTGCCCAACAGCCTTCCTGGTCAAGTGGTTAAAGCCCAAGTAAAAAAATCGAGTAAAACTTATGCCGAGTGTAAACTGCTAGAGGTTATTGAGCCTTCTGAAGATGAAATCGCCCTACCCTACCAAGACATTCCTGGTGCGCCCTACATTAACCTACCCATAGATTTACAACACCAATATAAAAAGCAAAGTACGCTGGAACTTTTTAAGCGCATCGGAAAGATTGCTGATATAGAGACTAAATTTGATGCGTTTATTGAATCTCCACATACCTTTCACTATCGCAATAAGATGGAATATGGCTTTTCGGCCATTGGGTATGACCGAAACCTTAAAACCGATGTTGATGAATTTACCTTAGGGTTTAAAAGAAGAGGGCTCTGGTGGTGTGGCGAAAATCTCGATAAAGACTCTGGTTTATTTGACGACCAAGTTGAAAACCAACTTAAAGACATAAGAGCCTATTGTAAGGCTACAGGTTTAAAAGCTTGGCATGCACCAAAAAAAGAAGGTTTTTTTAGATATCTCGTAGTCCGAAAATCTTATAAGACCAATAAGCTGCTCTTCAACCTCGTGACCACCTCCCACGACCTGTCCAAATTTAATTTAGAGGCGTTTGCCCAATATCTTGTAAAGCTGTTCGGTAGTCGTGTGGCTGGATTTTTGCATACTATTAATGACGACATTGGCGACAGAACCATAGCCACCTCGGGATCTATAAAACTTGTTTATGGCGAGGACAAAATTGTGGAGGAACTATTGGGCCTTCAGTTTGAAATAAGCATGAAAAGTTTTTTTCAGACCAACCCCAAATCTGCAGAACGCTTATATTCCAAAGTGATAGAGTACGCTTTACAGGATAAGGCTTCGATAGACAATTCCATAGTTCTAGATTTGTTTTGCGGTACGGGAACCATAGGCCAAATCCTGGCGAGTAAATCCCACAATGCAGAAATTGTTGGTGTAGATATTGTAGAGTCGGCCATTGTAGATGCCAGACGCAATGCCCAAAGAAATGGAATTGAAGGTGTAACGTTCTTTACCGCAGATGTCGGGAAATTCTTGAGCGAACATCCGCAATATACCAATAAGATCAGGACGGTAATCTTAGATCCCGCTCGTGCTGGTATTGCACCAAAGACCCTAAAAAAAATAATTAATTTAAATGCAGACCGTTTGGTTTATGTATCTTGTAATCCTGCCACTCAGGCACGGGACACAGAGCAATTAATTGGTTCTAGTTATGCGTTAAAGAAACTAAGTTTGGTAGACCAATTCCCGCATACCTCACATATTGAAACCGTGGCGCTTTTTGAAAAATAAAAATATGAATTACACATTGACCTGTTCTATTTTTTTTAACCTTTTAAAGTTAAACAACAGTCTTTAGCTTATGTCTAATCTTTTTAATTTATTTGCCTAACGGAAATGCTTGTAACGCTACCACAAATGCGAAAAGTACTGAGAAAAGTTTCTATGTTGGCCCTTTTGCTGCTCACCATAGCTTGTGAGCGTGACGATATTTGTGCCGAGGGCACACCTACAACGCCTCGAGTGCTCATAGGGTTTTATGATATTGCCAATCAAGATGAATTCAAGCCTGTCTCAAGACTTACAGCTTATGGCGAAGACTTGGTGTTGGACGAAAATGGACAACCTACACAACCCGTAACAAATTCGGCTGCAACCTTAGTTTTTAACACCAATACAACCGAACTGGCCTTGCCACTATTGGTGGGTACTGAAGGAGATGAAGTTGTCACGAGGTTTGTGCTAGAACAGTCTACCAATTTTAGGCTTGACGACAATGCTAACACCTCTTCCAATGAAGATATCCTAGAACTGAGATATAAACCACAGTTTGTTTACGTGTCCCGTGCTTGTGGCTACAAAAGCGTTTTTACCGAGTTAGAAGTGGTACCCATATCGGATCCAGATAATTGGATTATTAATGTGGTCATTAATGAAAACATCAACGGCACCGTTGAAAATGAAAACACCATCCATGTACAGATATTTCATTAAAATACTGTTTGTCTTCTTAGCTATCTCCAATATTGGGATTGCCCAAGACAATGATATGGTAAAGGATACGCTCATTTTTAAGGAAAAATATGGCTTGCGCCTGGGTGCGGATATCAGCAAGTTGGTTAGGTCCTTTATTGATGACAATTACACAGGTGTAGAAATTATGGCCGACTATCGTTTAACCAAACGAATTTACTTAGCAGGTGAATTGGGTAACGAGGAACGCACCATTGAAAATGAGGTACTGAGCAATACCACTAAAGGCAGCTATTTTAAAGGCGGAATAGATCTTAATTTTTACAGGAATTGGCTAGATATGCAGAATATGTTGTACGCTGGCTTTAGAGTTGGTGCCAGTACCTTTAGCCAAACGCGGAACAGTTATGATATTTACAACGTGAACAATCAATATTGGAACCAGCAGTTCTCTGTCGATAATACCCAAGAGTTTAGTGGCTTAACAGCTATTTGGGGCGAACTAATTGTGGGGATTAAGGCTGAATTGTTTACCAACTTCTTTGCTGGTATAAATGCACAACTCAAATTCCTAGTGACAGAGACAGCTCCAGATAATTATGAAAACCTTTACATCCCAGGCTTCAATAGAACCTATGATAGCGGGAGTTTTGGCTCTGGATTTGGGTTTAATCTGTCTTACCTTATTCCTATCTTTAAAAAGGATAAAGTTGTCGTTCAAGAGATTGAAAGCGAAAATTAAGTTCAAGTAAATTTTTACGTTTTTCTAGGTTGAAGCTATTCAATATTTGAGTATCTTTTCTATAAGAAACATATTCCTATGGACAAAGAAGCTATAGCCCGTCTAATCGATGCTAAATATACCGAGCTCATTACTTGGTTAGAACAGCATCCAGATGATTTATGGATCGTTGGTCCTGAGGGTAAATGGACTACGGGACAACACGTTCTGCACTTATTGCAAAGCATTACACCGCTCAATACGGCCTTAAGTCTTCCAAGGTTTTTTGTGCGCTATAAGTATGGAAAGACGAACAGACCAGTGCGCGACTATGATACTATTATAAAACGTTACAACGAGCGTTTAGCCGAAGCTAAAGGAAAAACGTTTAAGCCCTCACAAAACATGAAAGTTCCCAATTTAGCCGACAAACATTATCTTATGAATCGGCTACAAACCGAGAGTAAGAAACTGCAATACAAGACTGTAAGGATATCCGACAAAAATCTTGACACTTTAGTCCTTCCACATCCTCTTATGGGGAAAATGCCTGTTCGTGAAATCATCATGTTGTCGGCCTACCATGTAGAGCACCATTTGGGGACCTTAAAAAATCATTACGGTAGTTAGGATACAGACTTTAAGTAGTCCAAGACATTCTTATAAATCCTGTCTTCAATATTTGAAACATCTGCTTTAACAAAGGTTTCACCAGTAATATTCTCATACAGCTCAATGTAGCGGTCGCTTACGGTAGAAATATAGTCGTCACTCATATAAGGCACCGATTGACCTTCCAAGCCTTGAAATCCGTTGGCAATAAGCCATTGCCTTACAAACTCCTTAGATAACTGTTTTTGCGGTTCACCTTTAGCTTGTCGGTCTTCATAACCATCTGCATAAAAATAGCGCGAGGAGTCTGGCGTATGAATTTCATCTATGAGCACTATTCTGCCATCTTTAGTTTTGCCAAACTCGTATTTGGTATCCACTAAAATCAAACCACGCTCGGCAGCAATCTCGGTTCCTCGTTCAAAGAGTTTTCTGGTGTAGTCTTCTAAAACGTGATAATCCTCTTCAGAAACAATGCCTCTTTTTAAAATATCTTCCCTAGAGATATCTTCATCGTGATCTCCTTTTTCGGCTTTTGTTGCTGGAGTAATAATTGGTTGTGGGAATTTGTCGTTTTCCTTCATTCCTTCTGGCATAGTAACACCGCACAACATACGTTTACCTGCTTTATATTCGCGAGCGGCATGACCAGAAAGATACCCACGTATCACCATCTCTACCTTAAATGGTTCACATAGATGACCAACGGCAACATTAGGGTCAGGCGTGGCCACTAACCAGTTAGGTACTAGGTCTTCAGTAGCCTTCATCATTTTGGTGGCAATCTGATTTAGGATTTGTCCTTTATAAGGGATACCCTTTGGCATTACCACATCAAAAGCGCTAAGCCTATCGGTTGCCACCATAACCAAAAGGTCATTACCCATGTAATAAACCTCCCTAACCTTTCCTTTGTAAACCCTAACCTGATTAGGAAACTGAAAATTGGTATCTATAATCGTATTCATTGGTAACTATTTATGGCCTATGGATTAATCTCTATTTTCAATACTCTTGTAAGCGGCAATCACTTTCTTAACAAGTTTATGCCTAATAACATCTTTATCATCCAAATATACGATGCCTATACCGTTAATATCCTTAAGCACCAACAACGCTTCCTTTAAGCCAGATATGGTTCGGCGCGGTAAATCTACCTGACCAGGATCGCCTGTTAACAAGAACTTGGCATTCTTTCCCATCCTTGTTAAGAACATTTTCATCTGTGCGTGCGTGGTGTTTTGCCCTTCATCTAAAATAACAAAGGCATTATCCAAGGTGCGGCCACGCATAAACGCTAAAGGTGCAATCTGTATGATGCCTTTTTCAATATAATTATCGAGTTTCTCATGAGGAATCATATCCCGTAGCGCATCATAGAGTGGTTGCATGTAAGGATCCAACTTCTCTTTGAGGTCACCTGGTAAAAAGCCCAAGTTTTCACCAGCTTCCACCGCTGGTCGTGTTAAGATAATACGCTTAACCTCTTTTTTCTTTAGGGCTTCTACGGCAAGTGCAACTCCTGTATAGGTTTTACCCGTTCCGGCAGGTCCTATGGCAAAGACCATATCATTTTTACGGATGGCTTCTACCAATTTTCTTTGATTAACCGTCTGTGCTTTAATGAGCCTACCGCCAACACCATGAACAAGAACGTCTCCACTTTTTGCAGAGGTGGTATAATCCTCGCTACTGTTACTTGTTAAAACCCGCTCAATGACATTTTCGTCCAATTTGTTGTAGCGACCAAAATGTTGCATGAGCATCATCATTCGTGTGTCAAACTCTTCTAAGAGATCTTCATCTCCATACGCCTTAATTTTATTACCTCTAGCTACAATTTTTAGTTTGGGAAAGTATTTTTTAAGTAGTTCGATATTAGCGTTTTGAGCCCCGAAGAATTCTTTGGGTGAAATTTCCTCTAGCTCTAAAATAAGTTCATTCAAAAGGCTGTTTGATTTAGTGTGTTAATCTGTTTTCTTTTCTTAGTTTTGTGAATCAAATCTAACAATTTTACAACGAGGATTCTAGAAAAAATTATCAACAATTAAACATATGGCAATAATCACTTTAACGACTGATTTTGGTGAAAAGGACCATTTTGCCGGCGCCATAAAAGGAGCTATTTACAGCCAGTTATCGGAGGTTAGGATTGTTGATATATCGCATTCGGTATCACCTTTCAATATTTTGGAAGCAGCGTACATTATTTTAAATGCTTACAGTAGTTTCCCCAAAGGCACCATCCACATCATAGGTATTGACTCAGAGTTAAACCCTGAAAATAAGCATATTGCGATGAAGCTAGATGATCATTACTTTATATGTGCCAACAACGGTATTATGAGTATGATTTGTGCTGAAATTGCACCAGAAAAGATTGTGGAAATCAACATTCACGATAAAATTGAAACAAGTTTTTCGGTTCTCGATGTTTTTGTGAAGGTGGCCTGCCATATCGCTCGAGGTGGTACACTAGAAATCATTGGTAAAGTTATTAACAGTATTAAACCCATAAAGAATTTAGAACCCTTTGTCAATGACGAAAAAAATCAAATAATTGGAACGGTTATCTATATTGACAATTACGGTAATGTAGTGACCAACATTAAGAAAAGATTTTTTGAGACTGTTCAAAAAACAAGACCTTTCGAGATTTCGGCAAGAAATCACAAGTTCTATAAAATTTATAAGAAATACAGTGATATTGTAGATTTCAGCCAAGACGAATCAAAACGAAACGATGAAGGAAAGGGTCTGGTTGTTTTTAATTCTTCAGGCTATTTAGAAATTGCCGTTTATAAAAGTAATTGCGATACGGTAGGAAGCGCTTCAACATTGATGGGTTTAAAAACCATGGATACGGTAACCGTAAATTTTTTAAAACCTTAAAACTGTGTTAGTCCGAATTGTTAAAATGACCTTCAAACCTGACGCTATTGCAGCGTTTAAAGAAAATTTCAATCGCAATAAGGAGGCCATAAGGCAGTTTCAAGGGTGCCAGTTCCTGGAGCTCTACAGAGACAAGCACAACACCACTATTTTTTTCACCTACAGCTATTGGGAATCCGAAGCTGCCCTTGAATCCTACAGACATTCAGATTTGTTTAAATCGGTATGGGCAAAGACGAAACCTCTATTTGCTGCCAAACCTGAGGCGTGGAGTGTTGATAAAGTTGTATCCTTGCACTAAATTTAGCCGTTGTAAAAGAAGCTCATGAGATGTTAGCACTTTTAAAAAAAGAAATACATACCTTTTTTAATTCACCTATAGGCTATTTGGTTATTGGTGTCTTTTTAGTGCTCAATGGTCTATTCCTCTGGGTGTTTGACGGTGACTTCAACATTTTAAATTCTGGTGTGGCAAGTCTTCAGAACTATTTTGTCCTTGCACCATGGATATTATTGTTTCTAGCACCAGCGGTTACCATGCGGAGCTTCAGTGACGAAAAAAAACAAGGTACCCTAGAGGTCTTACTCACCAAACCTTTATCTTACGCCCAAATCGTTTTAGGTAAATTCCTTGGGTCTTTTTGTTTGGTTTTAATCGCCCTTATCCCAACGATTACTTACGTTTATGCCTTACGAGCCTTTGCTTTAGACGGCTCATCACTGGACTATGGCAGTATTCTTGGCTCTTATCTGGGGCTCATTTTCTTAATTGCCTCTTATGTTGCTATTGGCGTATTTGCGTCGGCACTTACAGGAAATCAAATCGTAGCGTTTATAGTGGCCGTATTCATCTGTTTTGTGCTCTACTATGGCTTTGAAGGCCTTTCAGGTTACGATGCTCTAGGAGGTCTTATCAATGTTGAAAGCTTGGGTATGTCTGATCATTACAATAGTATGTCTAGAGGCGTTTTAGACTCCAGGGACATTATCTATTTTTTAAGTATTACCACAGCTTTTATTCTATTTACCATATTAAGAATTAAAACGAGTAAGTCATGATCATAACACCATTGCTTGTAGTTTTTATGGTAATAGTATTTATAGTGCTATTCTTGTTTTTCAATACCATTGACAGGCGAAAGTGGCTCACCTTTCTTGTGAGTATGGTGTTTACACCAATAGTCTATTTTTATGTCTTTTATCCTTTTTTGAATATCATCAGCAATTTTCATCACCAAAAGTATTTCGACGCGAGTGCTTGGAACGAAAAGCCTGCTTTACGCTATGAAATGATAGATGATATGATAGCAACGGACACCCTAATCGGGCTCTCCAAAAGTGCCATAGAAGAACGTTTAGGACGTTTTGAATGGCTCACTTGGGATGAATCAATGAAAAAACACGATAGCTCGCGGTGGAATTATGGTCTTGGCATTGAGCCTGGAGCTTTCAATAAAAACAAGGAAGCTTTAGAGATTATATTTAAAAATGATTCGGTGGTAAAACTGGCACCATATCAACAAAAAATAAGCTATGACTCCTCTGAAGAATAAGAGCATCCTATACATATTTGGAATTTTGATTGCGCTAATTCTAGTGAATTACCTCTCGAGTATTTTCCATAGTAGATGGGACCTTACCAAGGACAAACGGTATACACTGTCTGACACTTCAAAAGCTTTGGTAGCTGACTTAGAGGCTCCTTTAATTATCGATGTTTTTTTGGAGGGCGACCTACCCAAAGAGTTTAAACTGTTACAAGCCCAAACCAAGGATTTTATCGAAGAGTTTCAATCTGTATCCAATAAGATTTCGGTAAACTACATAGACCCCATTGAAGATGAAGACACGAGAGAAAGAAACATAAACCAGCTTACTGGCGCTGGACTAAAACCCTATATCAATACGGATAATTCCGATGGCAAAATAACCCAAAATCTCATCTTTCCCTGGGCTTTTGCAAGCTATAACGACAAAACTGTTAAGATTCCATTGCTCAAGCGCAGTATAACTAAACCGCTTGCAGAACAAATAGACAATTCTATTGAAGTCTTGGAATATGCTTTCGCGGATGGCTTCAACACCTTAATAAAACCAAAATCCAAATCCATAGCCGTACTAAGAGGAAATGGTCAGCTACAAGATGTTTACTTAACCGATGTATTAAAAACGCTTAGACCCTACTATAACATTGCACCGTTTACACTAGATAGTGTTGATACCAATCTTGAGGGTACCTTAAAACGTTTAAGCGCCTTTGACCTAATAATCAACGCTAAACCAACGGAACCGTTTTCAGAGAAAGAAAAGCTTGTACTAGACCAGTTTACCATAAATGGCGGTAAGAGTCTATGGCTTACCGAGGCCGTTTTTATGGATAAGGATAGCCTTTACAATGATAAAGGTAGTACCGTCGCCACCATTAAGGACCTAAACCTTAATGATTTTTTCTTCAAATATGGCGCACGGATAAACCCGGCTTTGGTTAAAGACCTCTACTCCGCTCCGATAATGCTTGCCTTTGGAGAAGGAAGCTCGGCACAATTGCAACCTGTAAGATGGCAATATTCGCCATTAGCTGCCACCAATGCGTCCCATCCCATAACAAAAAATTTGGGTTTTGTAAGGTGCGATTTTGCCAGTCCGATAGACACGCTGAAAAATAATATCAGTAAAACGATTTTACTGCAAAGCTCCGAGCAATCCAAAATTGAAGGTGTTCCAAAGACTATTGCCTTATCCTCAATAACTGAAGAATTGGATGAGAGTAGTTTTAATGCCGGAAGCCAGGTCTTGGGTGTACTTCTAGAAGGAACTTTTACTTCGGTCTATGAAAACAGGATTTTGCCCTATAAACTTCCAGAGTTTAAAACCAAAGGGAAATCCAGTAAAATCGTCCTAATTTCAGATGGCGATGTCATTAAAAATGATGTTTTAAAAAACAGACCTCAGGAGCTGGGTTTCGACCCTATTTCAGGAGAGACGTTTGCCAACAAAGAATTTTTGCTAAATGCCGTCAATTATATGCTAGACGATAGCGGACTTATAAACATCAGAGGTAAGGAAATTGATATTGCCTATCTCGACCCAGAAAAAATCAAAACCAAAAAGGTAAGTTGGCAGCTTTTAAACATTGTACTTCCACTGGTTATATTGACCGTTTTTGGGATGGTATTTAATTATTTGAGAAGACGCGCCAACACCTAGATTTTGTTAATAAGTTTCTTTTAGAAAACCCTTGTATTAAGATATATTTGTAGGATAAACCTAAAGTATAACACAGGAAAAATAAATATGAAATTTATAGTTTCAAGCACTTATTTATTAAAACAGCTTCAGACGCTCGGAGGCGTTATAAACAATAGTAACACCTTACCTATTCTTGATAATTTTCTGTTCGAATTAAATCAGTCAAAATTGACGATTTCAGCGAGCGATTTAGAAACCACGATGTCATCTACTATAGATGTAGAAAGTGAATCTGAAGGGAGCATTGCCTTACCTGCCAGATTACTGTTGGACACCTTAAAAACTTTTCCTGAGCAGCCCTTAACTTTCGTTGTTGAAGACAATAACACCGTTGAGATCAGCTCAAGCCACGGTAAGTATGCCTTGGCGTATGCTGATGGTGAGGAGTTCCCTAATGCCGTAAGTGTTGAAGATGCCAGTACAACAACCATAATGGGTGATATTTTGGCCACTGCTATAAGCAAGACCATCTTTGCTGCTGGTAACGATGACTTGAGACCGGTTATGAGCGGTGTGTTTTTTCAATTTGCCCAAGACAGCTTAACATTTGTGGCCACCGATGCCCATAAATTGGTAAAATACACGCGAAACGACGTCAGCGCCACAGAATCTGCTGAGTTCATAATGCCTAAGAAACCGCTTAATCTATTAAAGGGCATTTTAGCAGGCAGTGAAGATGATGTACTTGTAGAATACAATGAATCCAATGCCAAGTTTACTTTTGATAATTCGGTACTTATATGCCGATTAATCGATGGCAAATATCCAAATTACGAAGCGGTTATTCCGAAGGAAAATCCTAACAAACTGGTTATTGACAGAACGCAATTCCTTAATTCCGTTCGTCGGGTGAGTATTTTCTCCAATAAAACAACACATCAAATTAGGCTTAAAATTGCAGGTGCCGAATTAAACATATCTGCTGAGGATATTGATTACAGCAATAAAGCAGAAGAGCGCTTGTCTTGTGATTACCAAGGTGATGATATGCAGATAGGGTTTAATTCACGATTCTTAACGGAAATGATAAATAACCTTAACTCTGACAATGTGCAATTAGAAATGAGCCTGCCTAATAGAGCTGGTATTTTAACGCCTGTTGATGGATTGGATGAGGGTGAGCATATTACCATGTTAGTGATGCCCGTCATGCTCAACAATTAAATAGAAGAAAACCATATATCATATAATAAAAAGGCACGATTAACATCGTGCCTTTTTCTTTATCTCTTATAGGAAACTGACTATTTTAACGTCAGTATAATTTACTAACTAACAAAATTAAGAGATAAGGGGTAGCTTGGCAATTCGCCATTACTAGCTTTTATTCCGTTTATGATTGGCATAACAAAGGCAATAATACTAATTAGAATTATGGTTAAAATGCCCAATCCAAACACAAAGATCAAAGGAATACTAATAATGTAATATATTAAAACGCTTAACTGAAAGTTAAGGATTCGCTTTCCGTGTTCATCCATCCCCTCAACATTATCCTTTTGGCTTGCCCATATAACCAACGGAACAATTAAACCGCCAAAACCAGTGATATAAGTTAAGAGTTGTGACAAATGCGTAATAACAATCAATTGATTGTCCGTGCGCTTAAGCGTATGATAATTTGATTCCATTTCTAACAGTATTACACTAATAAGACGACATAAGAACAAAAATGTTACAAAAAAAGAGCACAAAAATTGTGCTCTTTAAAAACGATTGAAAAGAAAATCTAGTTCTCTCCCTTTCCCTTACCACTGAGCATAAAATTAATTAAGACTCCAATAAGTATAATTACCACTAGAACAAAGACTCCTATCATAATAACTCCATTGCTCCAGTCGTAAAGGAGAGCTGTTAATAAATTAAGCATAATATTCAGTTTATTGAAGCATAAAAGTACCCGAACTGAGATGAAATAAATATGATAAATGTCACCTCAAGTAAATATTTTAGCTATTAATGGCTCATTCTACAAAAAGAGCCCTCTCATGCACCAAGATTGACACTCCATTTCAGGTCTGCTCGCAGATAGCCATCTGTGAGTTTAATGGTTACTATGGAGCAAACTCGTTTTAATTTCTCTGATGCTCAGAATTGACAACAATTCCATTACCTACAATTTCACTATATTTAGTTGAAGTAATCAACCTAAAATACGCGATTTCCCATGAATAACAGACTAACCCTAATTACTCTGATTATTTGCGTTCTTAATTTCTATAGTGCTACGGCATTTCAACTTTTGCAAAGTCCTCAAGTTGATAGTACCAAAACAGTGCAAAAAAAGGATAATAAAGACCCTCTTGGCCGTTCAAACCCAAAAGGCGCGGTAGAAGGTTTTCTCAATTCCTTAGCACAGGATAATTTTTTAAAGGCGGCTGAATACCTTGATTTCTCACAGACTAATGCTGCAGCTATTGATTCTTCATTCATTCCAAAGATTAAAACTATAGAAGCCTTACTTAATAGGTATGGGAATATGCTTCCCATTAGCATTATAAACAATACACCAGAAGGTAATTTAAATGATGGTTTAGACCTCAACCTTGAACATATAGGCTCTATAACAACTAAAGATAACGCTATCTCCGTCTTCCTTGAACGAGTCACTAAGGATGGTAGCAATCCTATCTGGCTTGTTTCTGGTCAAACCACGAAAAACCTACTGGATTATATTGATTCTACAGACTTGTCTAATCTCCAAAGTCCAATTCCCCAGGACATATTAAGAGGTAAATGGAAAGGTGCTCCGATATTTGATTGGATTGCTATAATTGTTCTTGCCATTGCCTCATACATGGCGGCATGGTTCATTACCATTCTTATTAAACTATTTGTGCGCGCTATATGGACAGGTTCTAAAGCCAGTAAATACAGTAACTTCCTAAGAGCCTTACTAATACCATTACGCTTAATTATTGCCGTTGCTATTTTGGTAAGTACGACACAACTTATTGGACTTTCCATTATAGTAAGACAAGCCTTTAGTTATGTGAATATAATCGCTATGTGGACAGCTTTGTTCATTTTCATATGGCTACTAATTGATACCTTTTCTGCCATAGGTGAAGAACGTTTACGAGAACGCAACATTTTCAGTGGTCTATCTGCCATTTCCTTTTTAAAGAACAGTGCCAAATTCACACTTATTGCCATTGCAGTTTTAATCATTTTCGAAACACTTGGTTTTAATGTTACGGCTGGTATCGCCGCACTAGGAGTTGGTGGTATTGCCTTGGCTTTAGGTGCCCAGAAAACAGTTGAAAATATCGTAGGTGGACTATCGGTTATATTTGATCAGCCTGTTGCAGTGGGTGATTTCTGTAAATTTGGAGATACAGTTGGTACGGTGGAAAAAATTGGAATGCGTTCTACTAGAATTCGCACCTTAGGACGAACACTAGTTACCATCCCAAATGCCGACTTTTCCTCCCAGCTTATAGAGAATTACGCTAAGCGCGACATGTTTTTGTTCCATACAACTCTTGGGCTTCGCTATGAAACCTCCTCTCACCAAATGCGATATATATTGGTAGAATTAAGGAAAATTCTTTATGCGCATCCTAAAGTTGACCCAGAACCTGCCCGTGTGCGATTTTTGGGTTATGGGAGTGATGCCTTAAAAGTAGAAATCATGGCCTACGTTCATGCCGCTGATTGGAATGAATACTTAGGTATACAGGAGGATATTAATTTTAGAATAGCCGAGGTTATTGAAAATAGCGGTAGTGGTTTTGCATTCCCATCTCAAACCGTATATATTTCTCAAGATCAAGGCCTGTCCGAAACCAAAAAAGCGGAAGCGGAAGCCAAGGTTAAAGAATGAATCGAGAACAACGAACTCCAAATTCCTAACTTTGATAGCCAAACTATTGAATCGCTTAGAAACACCTTAACCTATCCTCCTAATTCTGAAAAAAGTTGATTTACTTATAGAGTAAAGAATAGACTACTGTTTTGGGAATGCGGTAATTTCAAATGCCGCTGAAGCCACTTCTAGCCTACCTTCTGAATTATTTATGGCCTGAAGCACTTTTTTGTAAATTTTATCTTTTGTTGTTCCACGCATCTTGTAATCTACAACATATCTTAAGGTGAAATCTATCCAGTTTTCATCAAACTTCATTAAAACAAAAGGATCTACTCTAGCGTCCTCAACCATATACTTTTCGGTCATTTTGTGCCAGTGTTTCTTGGCTTCTGAACTGAACTCTCCTTGAACTTCCATTAAAATCTCTAAAAATTTCTCATTGGCATAATCATAATCGCAATTGGTTTTAATCGGAATTCTAATCTCATCCCATAAAAAAGGAAAATCGCCCGAATAATTATGTACCGGAGCCTTAAAAATAAAACTGTTAGCAACTTTGGTTATACGTCCGTTGTAACGATCGCCATTGATCCAGTCGCCTGTTTCCATTAGTGACGTTCGCAACAAGCCAACATCAATGACATCCCCTTTAATTCCACCCAATAGCACGCGATCACCCACCTTAAAAAAGTTTGAGGTATGAAGCACCAAATAACCTGCAAAACTTGCAATGACTTCCTGAAATGCAAATGCTACTCCGGCACCTGCAACACCTAATACCACACTCAAAGCCGATAGTTGATTACTAAATACAACCAGCGCTACTGTCACGGCTGCGATATAACCTATTATGTTCACAAACTTTCTAGCTCTATAACGCGAACTTGCATCTGGTATATGTCTCGGGATTACTCTTTTGATTATTAAAGAAATAAAGGCAATAATTATGATAGCTATGAGCAAGGAAATGATGCTCTTGCCTAAATTACTTTTTAAGAATTCAAGAATTTCAGTCATTTTTTATTGGCCATTTTCATTTTGTTTTTAATCTGTCTTTAGAAATGCTAAAACCTCATTTCCATCTTTATCCGTAAACACTAAAAGACGCTCGTCAAAACTATAGCTATTAACTTTTGAAAGCGCTCTATTGTAGCGCTCTGGCACCTCCATATCAGGGCACATTTTTCTAGTAGACCCAATGCCATCTATAGCAATGGTCTCTTCAGTCAATTCCGTTATGGTTCCGAAATAATTATTACATCCATCACTACCGAATATTTTCATTTCGCTAACATTAACCTCTAATTGAGGCACCTTTACCATTCTGTTGATGGGATTACCATTTATGCGCACAGCAGTCCAAATGTCATTTAACCGTATTGTGTTTTTCGTTTGATCTATTTTATTAAAAACCAGTTGCGCGTCCTTCTTCTTATTTAATAATGACAATTTGTTATCTGCCAGTGTATATCCAGCTGTTTCTCGTAGGGTTTTAAAAAAAGAATCCTCCATGGCTTGGTGCTCGCACATCCTTAAGGTGTTTAATAGCTCTCCAAAAGTCAAATTTTCAAGTCCTAAGGCTGTTATGGTCCCTTTATAACTATTGCAACCACCATTGCCATTAACGGTCATGTTTAATAAATTAAAAGACAGCGTAGGTACAATTGTATCCTGACTTAAAGGCTGGTTTACCAAAGTATTTACCTCCCAATCACCATTCAAGGCTATTCTTGGATCTTGTTTTTGTTCTAACTCTTTTGTCATTTTATAAATGATGCTAGAAGCGTCTGCAGGAACAGGCTCTTCACGCTCAGTTTCTAAGACTTCGATTTTTTTTAGAATACCGTCTTCAAATTGAAAACCTTCGATATCAGCGTAGAAATTCTGCCATTCTGCATATTGCAAATCCTCCCCTTTAGAAATTAAAAGGCAGCTTGATGGCCCTGCACCACTTTCACAATTGGTTTTAAATCCACTGACCCAAAAGATGCTCGTCTTTTGTTTTTCGGATGAACAAGATGCTAAGGTTGTGACTACTAGAATAATTAGACTTAATTTTTTCATGATTTATTTTAAGCTTTAGATTTTCTTCTCCCTATGAGATAACCCACATAAAAAGGCAGACCCAATACCACAATAAATAAGAGTATAAAATACAGTATTAAACTGCCAAGCATATCACCAACACTATCAAAAACAGTTGTAATCCATTCGTCGACCAGCGTTTCCGCCTTTTGTGTTAAGGCTACACGCTCCCGTTTTATAATAGAATCCAAGGCAACGCGTTCTCTTAGAAGCATGCTATCCACTGAGGTAAGGTCTGCAGACAAACTTTCCATGGCCGAACCAATTTCGTAATTAAGCCCTTCAAATAAGGGGCTAATGTTGTATCTAAATTCAACGATGGCTTCCTTGATGGTCTCAGGTGAATTTTCAGCAACCGTAATCAATCGCTCAAATTGTCGGTCGATTTCAGCCATTTTGGCTTCGAAATCCATGGAGTCGATTCCTCTTTTTCGCAGTATCATCTCAGCCTTCCAATTTAAACGTTTTCCTGAAGCATCTGAGTAATATCCAAACCTATTAGTGGCATCGGCAACGACTTCGGATAGTGTTCCTACAGTCTGTACGGCCGTGCTGTCTGGAATCTGCTTAAATTTCATATAGGATTCCCTAATGGATTTATGCTTAAATTCCTGCTGCAGCAATAAAGGAGACTCCTTGGCATAATTTTCTACAAAGGTCTTGATCTTTTCAAATTCCCCTTTTGGCAGCACACTAGCCGCAATCTTTTGTATACCATCTATATTCTTTTGTACTGCATCCAAAGCAATAGGGTTATATTTACCAAAAACCGCTTTTAATTCTGGGTTCTCAAAGGACTGCTTTACTTCCAAAAAATAAGACCACGTATCCATCAAGGCTATTTTTGGTTCCGTTTGAAAACTTAGTTTACCTAATTCCTCCGAAGTTTGAATTTTCCAGTACAGCGTATTGACTTGGATATCCTTATTGCCCTGGGCTAATTTTGCGATACTATCCGCAGCCACTTCTACGTTGTCCATAGCTGCTTGGGCAAAGTTTTGAGTGAGAAGCCTGGTATTAAGTTCCCTGACGCCTAACGGCTTTTGTTCATTTTCAACTTTTACCAAAGAACAGGACGTGAATGCCAGTACCCAAAATGACACCACAAGTAGTTTTAAGGTTAACGAATCAATCCATGTTTTATCTAGAGGGATTTTTGGCGCCGGTTTCATAATTATAAATACTTTGCTATTGGCTTTATAAGCCCATACTTTATTTTTTTTAATATATCAATTCAAAATTATTCACCCAAAGTTCACTTCCTATGGCTCCCGTAAAAAAATCGCCTAAGGCGCTCGAAGAAAAAACTACCGTAATGTGTGTAGGCGTGTCTTGAGGGTCTCCCCAGGTTTCGCCTTCACGGATATTTGCATACTCAAACTCCGGGTCTGAAGGTGTCAATTCCCCATATTTAATATCTACTTCAAGATCGGTAAAATTGCTTACTGTGGCATCACTCCTAAACCAACCTGTACCAATTCTTTGAACCATATCGCCTTCTCTTTTTTCCAATAAAACGTATATGTCACATTGGTCACCTCCTGGCAAGGGATTACCATCAGCATCTTCATAAGATGGCCCTGGCGTGTAAAGATATTCTACAGCAAAAGCACTTGGCCTACCACTAAAAGGAGTTCCAAAATTGATATTGGAACGAGGATCGGTAGGATTAGGAAATCCTTCTGTAAAGGTACCTGTAAATAACGTAGCCGCTGCCATTCTCACTAATAAAGGGGCTTCAACACTGGTTAAACGTGCTGCAAAGTCGCCATTTCCCAAATCTTCTGGATTGGTATTGGCATCTCCAGCAATGGCCAAAGCTCTGTTAGCTGTGCCCCAAACCGTGTTGTCTGCATCCAAACCAGGTTGTTGGTAATCGCTAACTGGATACCAATCGTCAAAATTACTATTTGGCAGTTGTGGATTAGGCAATGCCGCCACGGCTGTTACGGTCCACTCTGCCGTAGAATTATCTTCTGCAGTAACTGTATAAACAACAGGTTCTGTAAAGTTTTGAGCTTCATTTATAGCTGGAGTAATACGTGCCAAATTTGAAATTTCAATAGTAGATGGCACTAAATTGGAGAGATCCGCTTCTTCGCTCATTGGAATGATAATGGTTCGTTCCTCACTTGAAATTGCGGTTAAGCCAGCTTGACCTGGCAATTGAAATGCTTTTATTTCCTTAAAATTAGACAACCCAAACTCATCATCAGAAACACAGCTGTTGAAGCCTATTGCTACGATAATTAGAACGACTAAAAGTTGAAGTTTTTTACATGTCATAATTTTATTTGATTATCGTGATTCATATTTCAATTAATCCATCGTCTTTTAAAAATAATAGGCTACTCCTAGGTTTAAGGCTAATAGGTTTAATTGTAAATCTATACTAGTAGTTTCTATACGTTGTTTGTTAGCCTCATTATTATTTAAAACCTCCTCTTCAACTCGTGTCTTTAATCCAGCAATATTGACAGTGGTTTCAAAGGCCCAATTTCTAGTAAAAAACAAAGCCACACCGGGACTCACACCCAAATTTAATTCAAAAAAGTTACCATTAATTTTGTCGATATCGTCAGATCTAAAAATACGTTCCAAGGATTCCCCAAAAGTTAAGCCCAACTCTGTCTGCACAATGATTTGCAGTTTTCCTTTTCCTATCGGGATGTACTGGCGCATGTTTGGAGCAATGGAAAACCCTCTCTGTAAACGCTTTGACGTGATTTCCTGATCATTTTCGTCAAGAAAGGTTATCTCTTCTCTTTGCTGACCGTAACCCATGGAAAAGCCCAAGGTAAAGTTATCTTTAATGGCATAACCGCCATTTCCAACAATTCTGTAATTTAAACGGTCCTGATCAACGACCTGCCTTAATAGTTGGTCTTCATTTTCGGCTTTCCGCTGATCTAAGGAAAAAGTCAGAGCACTATAAAAACGCCCTTTTTTAATACCATAATCTTCATTGTTATCATCAGAATTTTGTGCCTGAGCATTTATTCCTATCAGGATAACTATAATAGTTATTAAATAATTAAATACCATTTTCATTTTTTTAGTCTGCTTTTTTACGCATTGTTAATCCAACGTTTGAACGCCGCCTCCGTTGACAAATAAGACCTGACCGCTCACCCACTCCGAGATAGGAGCAGCAAAGTATAAAACGGCACCAGAAATATCCTCAACCTCACCAAGTCTCTTAATGGGCGTATTTTTAAGGATTCGTTGCTCAATTTCTGGCGTAAGGACACTAGCTAATGCCTTGGTGCGCGTTGCTCCAGGACCTACACAATTTAAGCGAATGCCAAATTCTCCATAATCAAAGGCTAAATTAGCCGTCATATGGTTAAGTGCCGCCTTGGAACTGGCATAAGCACTCATGTTAGGACTCTTGTTAATTGAGCCCATGGAAGTTATATTGATAACTGAACCATAGCCACTTTTTTGCATTTCTGGAGCACAAAGTTGCGTAAGGCGCCATGCACTAAACAAGTTAAGCTCAAACACCCACTTAAATCGATCAACATCAATTTTAAAAGGGTTTTCTCGACCACCGCCACCACCACCAGCGTTATTTACAAGAATTTCGATGCCGCCATAAGTTTCCTTGGCAACTGTTACAACGTTTACCAAATCTTCATCCTTAGTAACATTACAAGCTACCGCGATAGCCTTCCCACCGTCAGACCGAATTTCGTTAGCTACGGATTCAGCATATTCCAAGGTTAAATCTGAAACAACAATATTGGCACCATAAGCACCCAAAATTTTGCAGCAGGCCTTTCCTATCCCATTTCCTCCACCCGTAACAATAGCAGTCTTCCCTTTTAAATCGAAATGATTAGATATATTCACTCTATTTAATTTTTAAAATGTATGCCTTTAAAACAGGCTTTCCCTATCTGAGAATTCTATATTAAAAATAGCTTTTAAAACTTCAATTTGGTCAATTGACATTGAATTTTTTTACCTCTCACAGCTGGCGTGTTGGGTTCATCAGCACATTCGCAAAGTTTCGTTGTCCCGTAGTCATTAGCCCGTTCGTGCGCATCAGATCTTGCCCATACCGTAACTAAAGCATTTTCTGCTGGATTACTCTCGCAATCGCCATCAATTTCAAAGGCATGAATGGTGTCTTTTGGGTTCAGGATGTTCTCTTCCTGGGCCGTCACCCAGAATGAAAAAAGCATGAACAAACAGAATGGAATAGCGGTTAGGGTTTTCATTTTGTAAGTTTTGTCTATGTAAAATTAACTTTTTATTAAACAAAACAATTTTTTTTCCTAACTATTCAATAATCTGCTTAAAATCTTAATGATTTTTTAAAATAGGTGTGTTTTCAAACCTAAGCCGTTTGCCTTAAACTTCCTTGCCTTTCATCATTTTATTCCAATAGAGATAAGGCAAGCCATATTTCTTTAACATCCACAAGCGCCAGTGTTCCTTTTCACTATTGAAGACCAACATCTGTTTAAGTTTTGGGTCTGGGATAAAATTATTCTCATAGTCAAATTCGGCTAAAATCATTTTGCCATAAGCTGTGACTAAAGGACAGGAAGAATAGCCGTTATAAGATTTATTGCCTTTTTTACCATGAGCTATGAGCTGCAAGATATTATCTGAAACCACAGGAACCTGTTTGCGTATAGCTGCTCCCGTTTTAGCGGTTGGCAGCGCTGCAACATCGCCCAGACCAAAGATATTGGGATACTTATTGTGTTGTAGGGTATGTTTATCTACATCTAACCATCCGGCTTCATTAACCAAAACCGATTCCTTTACAAACTTGGGAGCGGTTTGAGGCGGTGCAAGGTGCAGCATATCAAAAGGCATTTCTATAATGGATTCACCAGACATCACCTCACGCAATTCGTTATCTTCGTTGATAACACATTTATTCTCACCTGTACCAACACCTTTAAAAGTTACGATTTGGTTTTCGGCATCAATTTTAATGGGTGCATAAAAGGGTTTGAAGTGAATGCCATACCTACTGACTACTTGCATTAAACTTTCGCGAATTTCCTTAACACCAAAAATAACGGAGCCTGGCGTCGCAAAAACTATATTGGTCTTGTCTTTAAGACCATGCTTTTTAAAATAGTCTGCAGCTAGATAGGCGATTTTTTGGGGTGCGCCACCACATTTAATTGGTGTGGTTGGTTGCGTGAACACAGCGTTACCACCCTTAAAATTTCTTAGGACTTCCCACGTATGTTTGGGATCCGTGTAATTACTGCAAACCACACCTTTGCCTAGTGACTCTGTAAGTCCTTCTATTAACGAGGTATCCATGACCAAACCAGGCGATACAATGAGATAATCGTAAGTGATGTTCCCGCTCTCCTTAGTGGCTACAGCATTCGCTTCTGGGTCAAAACCCGTGGCGTAATCTTTTATCCAGTCTACTTCTTTAGGCATCACAGAAGCCATTGGCTTTTTGGTTTTTTCAAAATCGTAAGTTCCTGCACCGACTAAAGTCCAAGCAGGTTGATAGTAATGCCAATCGGCTGGCTCTATGATGGCAATGTCCAAGGTCTTATCCTTGTCTAAAAGATTAGCAGCCGTCATAATGCCACCTGACCCTCCGCCGATAACTAAAATTTGATAATGTGATTTCATACGTGATTAGATTGTTAGTTAGAATTTATCTGTTATAAGTTACGGACGGTAAATTCATTCGGCGTAACAAATGTTACATTGAGGCATTGCAAAAGGGATTTAAATACCTGTTAGCGGTAACTCATTATGCCGCCCTTTAAGTCGTATATCTCTTTAAAGCCCATGGCTTCTAGCTTCTTTGCCGTCTGCCTGCTACGATTGCCACTTCTGCAGTACAGGTAGATTGGTTCATTTTTATTGAGCTTGTTAAATTCAACATTGAATTTACCTGAATAAAAATCTATGTTCTTGGCTTTACCGATGCGTCCACTTTTATATTCAGATGGTGTTCTTACATCGATAAGCTGAACGTTCTTCTGGTTGATTTTTTCTTTGAATTCTGAAGCTGATATGCGTTTTATTGCTGAATCTTTTGATTGTTTAGAGCCAAATAGGAATGAAAAAATTGACATAATAATTAAAATTAGTTGTTCTTGTTATGCTTTGATCGGTACTTATGGGCAAGGTGTAAAAAAGCATGCATCACAACGAATGTAATACATGCTCTTTCCCATTAAACCAATACCTTACTTTAATGTTGATGGACAAACGTAATCTGTCCGAGGTATATCCGTTTGTTTTATAGCCTTGTAGCCTCCAGCGACATCCACCAAATTATGTATGCCTCTACTTTTAAGTATGGAAGCTGCGATGACAGAGCGGTAACCACCTGCACAATGAAGGTAAAACGTTTTGTCTTCTGGAAACTCGCTAAGATACCTGTTAAGGTAATCGAGTTGTGTGTTTTTCGCACCATCGACATGTTCTGCCGTAAATTCTCCTTCTCTTCTAACATCAAAAACATAATCTTTATTGGCTTCATAAAGTTTTGAAAATTCTTCAGCAGATATGGACTTGAGCGTGTCTATCTCCATTCCTGCGTCCTTCCAAGCCTTAAAGCCACCATCGAGATAGCCAATAACATTATCGAAACCTACGCGAGACAGTCTTGTTACCACTTCTTCTTCACGGCCTTCTGGCGCCACCAATAATATGGGTTGCGTCACATCTACAATCAAAGCTCCAACCCAAGGCGCAAAATTACCGTCGATACCTATAAATATAGATCTCGGAATGTGCCCTTTTACAAATTCTGACTCCTTTCTTACATCTAATACTACAGCTTCAGTTTCGTTCGCAGCAGCTTCAAAGGCCTTAGGCGACAAGGCATTATGGGCTTTACTCAAAACTTTATCAAAACTTTCATAACCCTTGATATTCATCATAACATTTTGAGGGAAATACCCAGGTGGTTCTGTTAATCCTTCCAATACAGCCTCAATAAATTCTTCTTTGGTCATATCTTCACGAAGGGCATAATTGGTTTTTTTCTGATTACCTAGTGTGTCCGTAGTCTCCTTGCTCATATTTTTTCCGCAAGCTGACCCAGCGCCATGGTTTGGGTACACGATTAAATCGTCACTCAATGGCATGATCTTATTTCGTAATGAATCGTAAAGGTGGGATGCCAACTTTTCTTGGGTGAGCTCTGCCACGACTTTTTGTGCTAAATCTGGTCTACCAACATCGCCAATAAATAAGGTGTCTCCAGTAATGATACCATGCTCCTTGCCATTTTCATCGATAAGTAAATAGGTTGTACTTTCCATGGTATGCCCTGGAGTATGGATGACTTTAACCTTGTAATCTCCAACTTCAAAAATTTGACCATCCTCAGCTACGATAGCTTCATAATTAGGCTTTGCCGTTGGACCGAATACAATTTGTGCTCCGGTTTTTTCCTTTAGATCCAAATGTCCTGAGACAAAATCGGCATGGAAGTGAGTTTCAAAAATATATTTGATTTTTGCGTTATCCTTTTTAGCTCTGTCTATATAAGGCTGGACTTCGCGAAGCGGATCAAAAATTGCGGCTTCGCCATTACTTTCCAGATAGTAGGCCGCATGGGCCAAGCATCCAGTATAAATTTGTTCGATTTTCATTGTTATAGTAATTAATATTAGTTTAATGCAATTTGAATATAAGGCGTGTTGCCGAAAACGGTTGTAACATTGGTTACATAGTCAATTCTTTGTAAATGATGTAAATACCCATAACGAGTACAAACCATCCAAAGCCTTTTTTCAGTTTCTTGCCCTCAATAAAGTTAGACAAATAAATCCCGATAAAAATCCCTACAACCGATAATCCAGTGAAGATCAATAAAAATGTCCAATCGATATCCAAATTTTGAACATCCCCTAAAAATCCGATGAGCGATTTAATGGCGATTATCAAAAGTGAGGTCGCCACAGCTTTCTTCATGGGTAGCTTGGCCAGCAAGACGAGAGCGGGAATAATCAAAAACCCTCCTCCTGCACCTACGATACCAGTAATAAGACCAACCAAAACACCTTCAACTATAATCAAGGGATAGTTATAGGATACTTCAGTTTCTTCGCCATTATCTTCCCGTTTATTCCTTATCATGGAAACTGATGCCACAAGCATCACCAATGCAAAAAACAACATAATGGCAATATTGTTGGTAAGGTCAAAATCGCCAACGCTAAAAATAACCTCTGGAATAGCTGGGACTAAATATTTTCGAGCTATGTAAACAGCGATGAAAGCCGGAATGGCAAAAACAATAGCTGTTCTAAAATCCACCAATCCCTTTTGAATGTTACGCAAAGCCCCAACTAATGAAGAGACACCAACCACAAATAAGGAATAGGCCGTAGCCGTAACTGGGTTAATAAATAGCAAATAGACTAATATAGGAACGGTAAGTATGGAACCACCTCCACCGATCAATCCCAAAACCACGCCAATAAGCAAGGCGCCAGCATATCCTAAAATTTGATTTATATCCATATTGTATTGATTAGTTAGGGGTTAAAGCTAACCCAAAGTCCCTTGGCAATACGTAACAATTGTTACTCGGTGATAGCTCTAGTAAAATTAAGGATAACTTTTGGTTCTTAGTTTTAATAACGGTATTCAACATTAAGCTGTATTATGAATATTTATTAATAAAATGTCAATTACATTAAACTATTGTTAAAATAATGCTTTTAAATCCCTAATTTTTTAATAATTATTCAAAACTGATTATATTAAAGAAAAACAAAAAAAGCATGAAAAAATTTATTTTAACCTGGTATCCCGTGATACTAGCCTTTATCTGTTTATTGTATTCGGTAGGGCTAGGATTGTATGGGATGACTGAAGAAGCCAACTATTCCGCACACTGGCCAGCAACCATTTTATTATTTGCTATTGCCATAAGACAAAGACGAACGTCATGAGCAAAGGATTTTTATTTATAGGAGCCCTGATATTTGCGTTCTATCTGTATTTTCTGTTCTACAATATTATTTACAAAACGCATAAAAGACAGAAAAAGAACCATTACCCAGAATTGAGTAAGGAAGACATCTTTGAGGAGTATAGAGAGGCCAATGACGATGATGAATCCAGCTATTAAAGGAGGTTTGTTATGGTCTTAACGTAAGAAGGTTTGGATTAGGGAGCTACAGCATGGCATAGCCTCATTTCCGAATAAATAAAGTACGTTATTCCACTTTTAGAGATTTTTAGAAATGGTACAGATGCGATTCAACTTTATTTAGACATATAGTCCTGCCATTTTATGAGGACGTATTTATCGTTACCGTTCTCCTTCTTGCTCAAAAAGCCATATTCATAAACAAAGAGATAGACATTGCCTTTTTGGTTCTTCCAGTAATGGGTAAAGAAATTAGGGTCAAACCCTTCGGCCATTAATATCGATTGTCTTACCACGGCCTTGCCCGCCTTGTTGTACTCTTTTAGGATTCTTCGGTTTAACCGTAATTGGTTGTCTACCTTGTTATAGAACCGTTCCGGTCGTTCCCGCTCTACCTTGTACTGGTGTGCACTCTTACATCTTGGGTCACAGTATTTTTTATCGATTCTACCTTTCAATTGCTTTCCGCAGTTGAGGCAATGTTCCTGTAATCTTTTCATCTCGTTAACTTAAGTGAAACTTATACGCAAGTTATGCGTATAAGATACGGCTTTTATTTGTTAGATACCCTAATTTTGTTATTTCAACATGGAAAACAGGGTACAAATAACGCTTAGGCCACTATGGCACAACAACCAACGGATGGTTGCCGTACGCTTTGATTACGATGACACCGTTAAAGACTATGTTAAGGCCTATGACGGTATGCGATACAGCAATACCCACAAGACCTTTTACACGGCATACACCAACACTGTTGTGCACGAGCTCTTTGCCTATTTTAGGGCAAAGAATTGGTATGTGGATTATTCGGCCTTTAAACAGAGCGCCCTCATTTATAAGGAAGAAGAAAAAGAAGACGTGCCCAACATAGACTCTTGCGACTTACCCGTGTTGAGCGATGCGAGCCACAGGGACATCGCAAAATTCGGCAAATGGCTGCAACAAAAGCGCTTTAGTGCAAATACCGTACAGACGTATATGGAGGTTACAAAATTCTTTGTGCGTTACCTGGAACTTAAGGGGATTGGGGACATTACGGCTAGAAGCATAGAGCAGTTCAATTATGATTTTATAGTCAAGGCCAACAAGTCCGTTTCCTACCAGAACCAATGCATCAGTGGCATAAAACAGTTTATCGATTATAAGCAGATCGCCATAGATGAACTTGACATCAAAAGACCCAGCAAGGACAAAAAACTGCCCAGTGTACTAAGTAAACAAGAGGTTAAGGCCATTTTGGATGCTACGACAAATCTCAAGCACCGGACCTTATTGAGCGTGGTCTATTCAGCAGGTTTACGGATCGGTGAAGCTTTGAGCCTTAGGCCTGACGATATCGATCCCATTCGCGGACTGATCTTGGTAAGGTCGGCCAAGGGACGGAAGGACAGGTTTACCCTGCTCTCCCCTAGCCTTGTGCCTTTGTTGGAATCCTATAAGCAACATTACAGACCAAAGCGTTTCCTTTTCGAAGGCCGCGCGGGAGAGGCCTACACACAGGTGAGTGCCAGGCAGGTCCTAAGAAAGGCGTTAAGGCAGACTGGCATTAGAAAATACGTGACGCTGCACACACTACGGCACAGTTTTGCCACCCATTTGCTCGAGGCAGGGACCGATATTAGGTACATACAGGAATTGTTGGGACATAAGAGCCCAAAGACCACGATGATCTACACCCATGTATCGTCTACGAATTTAACTGATATTAAAAATCCTTTCGATAATTTGTAAAAAGTGGCTATATTGAAAATCGAAACATTTAAAGCGACTAATATGGATGAAAAAAATGGCTTAAGATCATCGTTATCCCACCGTTTGTTCATCTTATGGAACTTTCAATAACGCATATAAACAAGTTGGCAAACATTAAAACAATAATTATGAAGAAAATATATTTATTACTGACTTTGGTGTTGGGCATTTTTATGGACTCTTATGCTCAGGGAACAACCACAGAAGAGCAACAAAAGGAATTTAAGGAAATCACACAAACATTTCAATCCAATTATATGGAAGGAAGTGAAAATTGTGAGTCCATTATTCATGCATTTGACAAAAAAGTCAAGATGTCCGAGAATAGATTTTCCCAACAAATGACTATGACATATGAACAATTAGTTCAATTCTGTCCTCATTTACCAAAAAAAGAAGTGATAAATACAGTAACTGAACAAAGGTTATTGTCATCAGAATTAGGTTATGACTATGTAAGCCAATTGTACTTAAGAAAAAGTGTGGGGGATACAGTTAGAGAAACCAGTTCAAGAATATGGGAGCTTAAGGATGGTGGCTGGAAAATAATTCAAATGAATAGTTCACTTAATAAACATTGTGACTAGCAATAGTTAATAAATTAAAAAACGTTTGCCAACATTGTGTATAAGCAATAACGGGTTAATTGCTAATTCGAAACATAAATCTATAAATCAAAGGTCGGTGCTATCTGAAATTTTAGTGGCTGAAAATCCGTTACTGCTCATACACGAGACCGTTGTAAACAATTATGAAAAAAATCCTGACTTTAATTCTGATTTCAGTTTTTATAGGTAGTTGCAAGACTTC
>CAJXLB010000009.1 GCA_913055905.1 uncultured Winogradskyella sp. | reverse complement strand
ACCGTTAAAGCTGTGCTGTAGTTAAACTTATTATCACTGGTACTTCCACTAAAGTTGGTTCTTGCAGAGAATCTCTGAAGACTACTACCAAATGTTGTACCCTCTTGCTCAAAGTAGTTTAAGGAGGTATAGGATGTATGTCTCTCACCACCAGTACTAATATTAAGTTCGTGCGACTGGTTTACCCCTTGTTGGAAAAAGATGTCCGACCAATCCGTATTTGTATTACGTGCGATAGCTGCAATCTGCGCATCACTTAAGCCATCACCAAATTGGTTTCCTGGCAATAAATCTCTTTGCCATGTTAATAATTGGCTTGTATTCATTACATCAAACTGGGCATCTGGATTAACAGACACACCATATAATGTTCTGTATTGGATTTTAACACCAGAGCCTCTTGTTCCTTTTTTGGTTGTAATAAGGATTACACCACCTGCACCCCTGTTACCATAAATGGCCGTTGCAGCAGCATCCTTTAATACCGACATAGACTCGATATCATTCTGGTTCAAACTACGGAAGTTGTCCTGATCTACAGGAACGCCATCTATAATGAATAAAGGCTCAATATCACCATTAAGAGACGAACGACCTCTAATGATAATCGTTGCACTCTGACCTGGCTGACCAGAACCCGTGTTTACGTTTACACCGGCAGCGTTACCCTGTAACACCTGGTCAATTGAGTTAATTGGCACCTGCTCGATGGCCTCACTCTTTACCGTAGATAAAGATGATGCCGTCTTGGCACTATTGACTGCACCTTGGTAACCAACGACAACAACTTCTTCCAAAGCATTATCCATTTCTAAAACCACATCGTACACATCGGCACTACCGATTGGCACCTCTGTAGTTTTATATCCTACGTAAGAAACTTTAAGCACATCTCCTACGGCGACATTAATGGAGTATTTCCCATCAAAGTCTGTTTGTGTACCTCTACTGGTACCCTTAACAATTACAGTTGCTCCCGGCAATGGCAAACCATCAGCGGCTATAGTAACTGTACCTGTGACTGTTTTTTCTTGTGCAAAAGAAAATTGCATCACAAACGCCATAAATAGCGTTAATAACCATGTTAACTTTAATTTCATAAAACAATTATTTGAGTTAGTCTAGTTGCAAACATCTTAATTAAATATTAAATAAACAAGTGTTTTTATCAAAAATATGTTAACGAATCTGCGATTCTGTCAACCTTTGTAGCGCCTTATAAACACTTTAAAAACTAGCTACTCAATTAATAGATGCGTTGATGTTAAATTGGTTGCGTCTAAAACCATAAATTTGTCAAAATTTCGTTTTTGAAATTAAAAGCTACATATTCTGATTATGTTTTGGAGTGCGGCACGGACGAAGCAGGTCGCGGATGTTTGGCCGGACCCGTAACCGCCGCAGCGGTAATTCTTCCTGCTAACTTTAAATGTGCCGAACTGAATGACTCCAAGCAGCTCAGTGCCAAAATGCGCTATGAACTAAAATGCCTTATAGAGGAAAACGCCCTTTGTTATAGTATTACCCATGTATTTGAAGCTGAAATTGACAGCTTAAACATTCTTAATGCCTCTATTGCCGCGATGCAGCGTTCTGTTTTAAAATTAAATCCCAAACCAGAGTTTATTAGTGTTGATGGTAATAGGTTTAAACCTGTGGAAAACATTCCTCACAAAACAATCATTAAAGGTGATGGCAAATATTTGAATATTGCAGCAGCTTCAATCTTAGCCAAAACCTATCGTGACCTACATATGGAAAAATTGCATGAAGAATACCCCATGTACAATTGGAAAAAGAATAAGGGCTATCCAACCAAGGAACATAGAGATGCCATAAAAACTTTTGGCCCATCAAAATATCACAGAAAATCCTTTAGGTTATTACCACAGCAATACAAATTGGATTTTTAATTTTGTAGCGATGCAACATTTTATGAAAGTACTGTCCTATTTCATATTTATTCTTTTGGCCCTAACAGCATGCCAAAACAAAACGCAAGGCGCATATGAACCTTATGATTTAATGCCAGAGGGAACTTCTGCCTTATTCAAAATCAATGAGGTCAATGACTTTGTTAATCAAATGCAAGGAAAACCTATTTTACTATATCAATTACCGGAAAGCCTTAAAGGTTCTTTTGACTTCCTGGAACATATAAGGCCAAACGCCACTGTATATCTTGGATTGCAAAGTAAGGATAGCCTATCGTCTTATGTAGTGATTACAAAGTATCATGATCAAATCATTCCCGAAGACTCCTTGAATAACAATAAAGCGGCACAAAAAAAGGAATTGTCCCTAGATAGTATAACATCCGGCAATGCTACACATTATTATAAGCGTGTGGATGACCTTTTTGTAGGATCTAGCTCTAAGTTGATGCTACTAAATATGGGTTTGAAACCAAAGCCTAAACCTAATTTTGAATTATTAACAACCACGGGTGATGGTATTGTGTCTTCCTTATTATTTATGAATGAAGACATACCTATCCGGAAATTGTTGTTTAATACATGGACCAACGATTCCTTAACGGCTACAGCATTAGACCTAAACCTTTCAGATAACAGTATTGGGTTTAATGGTGTCCTTAATGCTAATGATAGCATTTCTTCATTTGTAGATTGTTTTAGAACAACGATACCTCAGAATATTACCGTCCCTAAGATTATCCCTAAAGATGTTGGTGAGGTTATAGGAATTACATTTAATGATTATGAGCGTTTTGAAGCGAATAGAAGAAACCTAATGAGTATCGATAGCCTTGAGGCATCACCTACATTTTTGAATTACACCAATGAAATTGCAAAAGCAGATAATGTTCTAGTGATGCACAGTTTGGATACAGACCTCATTGTTGAAGCCATCAATGGAAAAAATATGGAAGAAGATTTTCGAGGAGTTAAACTTTATACTATCGAAAATCCTCAAATACTGGACGGTAGGTTCAACCCCTTTTTTAATTTTCCAAATCTCACCCATTTTGCAGCTATTGAGAATTATGTTGTTTGGACCAATTCTAAAGACCAATTAACGGCATTTGTCTCAAGAGCACTGAATAATTTTACTTTAGACCAGCTAGATGCGTTCAATCATGTTTCAGAAGACTTAAGCGATGAGGCCTCCATTTTTATTTTCCGCAATTCAAAAGAACTTTCCAAGGCGTTTGATTTAGACTTAAAAGGCTATGATGCTAATGTAGTTCAGTTTATCAATGACGATGGCTTTGCCCATGTCAATGGTATTATCAAAAAGTATAAGGCGCGTCCGAAACCATCAGAAGTTACTGAACGGTTTAGCACGACTTTAAAGTCGAGCTTAATTGGCCCTCCACAGGTGGTGAGAAACCATGTTACCCAAGGCTATGATATTGCCGTTCAGGACGTCCAAAACAAACTGAGCCTCATTTCTGATTCTGGAAAAATTTTGTGGACCAAAACTCTTGATGATAAAATTCTGGGCCCAATAGAACAGATTGATATGTATAAGAATGGACGGCTCCAATTGGCTTTTGCCACCGCACATCGATTGTACGTTTTGGACAGAAATGGCAATGACGTTAGCCCTTTTCCGCTTAAATTTCAGGACGAGATAACCCAGCCACTCTCTGTTTTTGATTATGACAAAAACCGCAACTACAGGCTTTTGGTTACCCAAGATGAGAACCTTTTAATGTATAATGCCAGGGGTGAACGCGTAAGTGGATTTGATTACAACCTAGACAAGGGAAAAATCACCTCTCAACCCAAGCATTTTAGGATAGGGTCCAAAGATTATATTGCCTTTAAGGCTGGAAATAACTTGGTTATTTTAAATAGACGCGGAAAAACTAGGGTCAGAATTGCTGAGACGTTTAATTTCTCCGACAATGAACTCTATCTCTATCAAACGATGTTTACGACGTCTACAACACTAGGCAAACTCATTCAAATCAACACCAAAGGAAAGACCAAAACAACTGATTTAAATGTACCCGAGGCGCATCATCTTACCACTACCAGTAAGACCCTAGTCACTATGACCGAAAACCAATTGAGCATTAAATCCAGAAAGGTGATCCTGGATTATGGTGATTATACGGCACCACGGATTTTCTACCTCAATGACAAGATTTACATCAGCACGACGGATAAAGAAGCCAAAAAGGTCTACCTATTTGATAGCCAAGGAAAAGCCATAACAAACTTTCCTGTATATGGCACTTCTGCCGCAACCTTGGAAAACATGGACGATGATAGGCCTTTAGAGCTGGTTACACAAGATGGCCCAGACAAGGTGTTGGTTTATGAGATAAATTAAACCTAATACTGCTTAAAAACACCTGTTTTATTTATATCTAGTTCTATCATAAAATTGTAAAGAAAATACTATAGTTGTATAGATACTTTTAATCAATATCCTTTCACAATATAATTACAACCTACTGATTTTGTATACAATACTATTTAGTGTAATTAAATAATAGATATATTAGTAGAAAAACAATTATATAGGAAAATACTTTTATTTTTATAGACTTTGTTGTACTTTTCCCGACACTAAATTATTCTATAAATGAATTTATCCATCCGCTTTTATACTATCGTCTGGTCGCTATTAATTTCAACATTTTGTTTTGGACAAACAACTTACGTCGAAGCCTATTACATCAACAATGCCAACAGCAAAAGGACAGGCCTAATAAAAAATACAGATTGGAACAGGAATCCTACCAGCTTTAGTTTTAAAGCAACAGAAGATGGAACAGTTGAAAGCATTAGCATCAATGAGGCTAAGGAGTTTGGTGCTTTAGGTCTATTTAAATATTTGCGAGCTGATATTGATTTGGATGTATCTAGTACAACAGCTAATAATATTTCACCTAGTCGTGAGCCAGAATACGAGAAGAGAACGGTTTTTCTAAAAACTTTATTAGAGGGAGCTTACAATCTTTTTGAATATAAAGATGACAAGACAAGAAAATATTTCTATAGTAAAAATGGTGAACCATCAATTAATCCTCTAGTAAGTAAAATTTATAGTAATAACGGTAGAGATATTCTATACAACAATGATTTTAGAACTCAGTTATATCAACTCATTGATCCGTCTAAAATATCCTTAAAAGAACTACGTAAAATCGAATATAATAGTAGAAGCCTAACAAAGTTTTTTACTTCTTTAAATCCCGAATCCATTGTCTATACCAAAGCTAAGTCTGAAGATTGGTTTAGGCTTTACTTAAGACCTGGGTTAAGTTTTAATAATCTTGATATCAACGATTTAAATCCTTCTTCTATTTTAAATAACAGTGTTTCAATTGATCCTACAACAAATTTTAGATTTGGTGCACAATTAGAGTTTATGTTGCCTTTTAATAATAACAAATGGTCTTTTACTGTTGAACCGACATTTCATAGTTACTCTGCTACCCAAGAACAAAACGCATCTCCTGGATCTCCCATCGAAAGAATTATTTTAGCCGAAG
Source organism: uncultured Winogradskyella sp. (assembly GCA_913055905.1). Classification (GTDB taxonomy): domain Bacteria; phylum Bacteroidota; class Bacteroidia; order Flavobacteriales; family Flavobacteriaceae; genus Winogradskyella. The sequence goes on along the minus strand of CAJXLB010000009.1, from coordinate 84,369 downwards.
CAGATTTTAGTAGTATTAAATTATTATCTGCTGTTCGCTATTATATGTATCTTAATGATGATTTTACTTTATTTCTTTCTGGTGGGTTCTCATTTGATTTATGGCTTAAACAAGAACTTGAGATAACCGGAATAACAAGTACTGACTTTTCCGATGAATTCAGTAGTAGCGTACCTCTTCATATTGGATTAGGATTGATGTATAATAAATTTGGTTTTGAAGTAAATTACCAAACGGCGCAAGATATACTGACCTCCTTTAATGATTATAGTACCGATTATTCAATTGTTTCTCTTATACTCTCCTACAGGATACTTTAATAAAGTCAGTTTCTGTTTACAGCAAAGGCTGAAAGGTTTTTATTTCTTGGAATTTTTATACCAAGAAAAAAAGTTTATCAATTGAAGAACTAGGATATAGCAGCATAGCTTCTAAATCTGAAAAAGTTCCAAATTTAAATTTCATTTTTTAGTGTCAATAGTTATTCTTAATTTTAGAAAGCTATTAATCAATGACTTAAAATGAATTTAATTAAAATCTCCCTCACCGTTTGTACCTTACTTTTTGTTAACCCAACAATTGAAGCTCAAACCAAAAAAATAAAACGGCCTAGAAGTCGCGTTGGCATTACTAGTGTAGATAATTTTGTACAAGAGTCCTTCGACCTATATGACAAGGTTTATAAATACGATGGTTATGCCGCAGCAGGCACACCTCTCGACGATGATGATATAGATGTTTTAGAGGAGGCTCTAGAGGAATTGTCTTCGCTAAGCGATAGCGCTCCAGATATTATCAATGATTTGGATGGCGTTGGGCTACTCAAACAAGGTAAAGCAACGTTACAAGTGAATCGCGCAAAGAATGCCTTGAAATACAGTATAAAAACGTCCAAGGAATTACTCTTAGGCGAACGCGAACGGAACACCGAAGAAGATAGTGAAACTGAAGAAGTTTCTGATGCAGAAGCGAATGACGAAACAAATGACAAGGATGTGGAGTCTAGTGATGACATTACAGAAGTACCCACTAATGTTTCGGACGGTTTGGAAGTCTACAGCAGGTACGATTTTGTGCCTGGAGACAAAACCTTGTTTTATGACGATTTCTCCCAGGATTTTATCGGTGACCTGCCAAGCCGATGGAATACCAATGGCTCTGGCGCCATCGTGAGACTCAACAAAGTTGATGGCAATTGGTACGAACTAAAAGCTGGATATAGACTTTATGTCATACCAGATATTAGCAATTTACCACAAGATTACTCCATAGAGTTTGATGTACTCACCTCAGGCTTATCCAGAGGCACTTCCTCTGGTACTCGACTTGTCGTCATTCTTAGCGACAACAATGAATTTAACGATGGGTCTTCACATTTCGCTAGTGTTGCCTTACCACTCGGGCAAAGTAGAGCTTACGAAATTCGTGCAAAGAATTATTTTAACGGTAAATCGGGCATGATCAATTCGGGTCTAAAAGCTGATATTAGAAATGCGCTTCAAAATCAGCCTCACGTAGCCATCTCCGTTACGAAGCAGAGGTTTCGACTTTGGGTCAATGAAACAAAATACGTTGATATCCCAAGATTTATAGAAGAACTTGATGTCCTCAATTATGTAAAATTTCATGCCTACGGCTTAAAAGACCAGGAGGAACGCGTATTTATAAGCAATATAAAAATTGCTGAAGGTGGCGAGGATCTGCGGCGTAAACTTCTTTCTGAAGGGAAAATTTCCACCAACGGAATCCTCTTCAAATCTGGCTCAGCGAATATACAACCACAATCGCTTGGCATCGTCCGTCAAATATCACAGGTTTTAATGCAGGATACTTCCATGAAGCTCAATATTATCGGGCACACGGATTCGGATGGTTCAGAGGACGCCAACCTTAAATTGTCTAAAGCTAGAGCTGAAGCGGTAAAAAATGCTTTGGTAAACCTGTATGGAATTTCAGAAGACCGCTTAACCACGGACGGTAAAGGAGAAACAGAACCTGTTGGCGACAATAATACTCCAGATGGAAAAGCACAAAACCGACGTGTAGAATTTGTAAAACTATAACGATAACCAAATCTCAAGTCCCCGAGTCTGAAAACGCCAAATTAAATTTGGCGTTTTTTTAGTTTTAAAGCTATGGTTTTGTAGTATTGCAAAATGACATTCGCCTTAAGTTTATAACATTCTTAGCGTCTTCAAAGTAGACTAATATCACAATGATAAAACGACAAAAAGCATCCATTAAAAGTTGCATTATCCACAAGGTTGGCAACAAGTTTAACGATACCAAAAATGCCTTTTCCAATACCACAGTAGATTTTGACGAAGAAACCTACAACCTTCTGTTACCCTATCTTCTAAAACCGTTTCTCAGTGTTGCTGAAAGCTACCGTTTTCATCACCACAGCGATGTTGGACTTAACGAAATAAATACTTACAGTGAGCAACTTTTTAAAGGTGAGGGTGATTTTATAGAAGTCTCTAAACACATCCTAACCCACTTGTACGAGCAAAGCAATTCGGCACAAATAAAAACAGGTGATGTTCTAATATGTTATTTCGAAGGCATTCAATATGAAGATTTTTTTACGGATGCCATAGGTATCTATAAAATTGAAAATAAAACACCATTCTTTCAAACCTTTCTAGAGAACAATTCTTATGATATGCTGGTTCAAAAAGGCATCCAAGCCAAGAAAGTAGACAAAGGCTGCCTAATCCTCAATACTGGAGATGCTGAGGGAAAAATTGTTCTGAGTGTAGATAATAATGCTTATGACGCCCAGTATTGGATTAAGCGGTTTTTGAACATAAAATATCCCGATGACTCTAACCAGCACACCAAAAACTGTATCGAATTGTGTAGGGAGTTTTCAAAAGAAATCCTTAAACCTACCTTCGGAGGACAGGAGCAAAGTAATTTTTTAGCAAAAACCGTAGACTATTTTAAGGAAAATGAGATTGTAAATTTAGAAAACTTCAAAGAAGACGTTTTTGAAGATGAAGACCATCTAGCTCTTTTTGAGGATTATAAAAAGGCTTATGAGAGCGAAAATAAGGTCCTCATCAGAAATCAATTTGATGTCTCAGAACGCGTCTTAAAAAAACAAAAGCAAAAAATTAAAACTGAAATAAAACTAGACACCAACATTCAAATAAAACTGGATGTTGATGCTCCTGACGCTTCCGCAGAATATCTGGAAAGAGGGTTTGATGAAGAAAAGAAGATGCACTTCTACAAGGTGTATTTTAATGCCGAAAGTTAGATTAACTGCGCTTCAAACAAGGCAGAAAAATGTTTTAAAAGCTTGGCTTTTACTTCATTCTCATCGACCTTCTCAACACCGAGCTCCACATTCATAGAAGTCACGGCTTTCCCTCTAATTCCACAAGGGATGATATTGTCAAAATAACCTAAATCGGCATTAGCATTTAAGGCAAAACCGTGCATGGTTACCCAGCGACTAGCTCTTACGCCCATAGCGCATATTTTTCGTGCAAATGGTGTGCCTACATCCAACCAAACTCCTGTTTCACCAGCACTACGCTCCGATTTTAGGCCGTATTCTGCTAAGGTTAGAATGATGACTTCCTCAAGTAACCTTAAATATTTATGAATATCCGTAAAGAAATTATCTAAATCTAGAATGGGATAGCCAACAATTTGTCCTGGACCGTGGTAGGTTATATCGCCTCCTCTATTGATTTTATAGAATGTAGCATCCTTTTTGGCTAATTCATCTTCCGATAATAGTAAATTAGAGATGTCGCCACTTTTACCTAGCGTATATACATGAGGATGCTCTACAAATAGGAAATGGTTATCGGTCTCCAAAACAGCTTCTTCTCTCCTGTTCTTAATTTTAGTATCTAAAATAGCCTTGAAGAGCTGCTCTTGATAGTCCCAAGTTGCCTTAAAATCTTTACGCCCTAAATCCTCGACTCGAACACTTTTATTCATGCCGCAAAGTTACGGATTTATCGGTCAGGATTATTTAAAATAACCAAAGCAGCAATGACACCAGGCACCCAACCACAGAGCCACAGCAAAAATGTAATTAAAATTGAGCCACAACCTTTGTCAAAGACAGCCAAAGGTGGGCAAATTATTGATATTAAGACGCGCCAAATACTCATTAACTTGTTTTTCGATTGTGATGTAATTATAAGACATTATTTCCCGAAAAAAGTTACAATTACAAGCTTTATATCTCAAACTTTTATGACTTCCATCCATAAGGCATAATATTTCAAATTAAAACTTTCGAATAACTCGTCTTTCTTTTTTGAGAGGATTTATTGTTTTATTGAAATAATGTAATTTTGCAATTCAAAAAAATAAGGGCATGCAACTGTCAGAACAAGAAATCGTAAGACGCGAGAAATTAGAAAAATTAAGGGAACTAGGCATTAATCCCTACCCAGCTGATTTATTTCCAGTAGATCATACCACGAAAAAAATCAAGGCTGAATATGCAGACGGTAAGGAAGTTGTTATCGCTGGACGCTTAATGTCTAGAAGAATTCAAGGAAATGCCAGTTTTGCTGAACTTCAAGACAGTGAAGGACGTATACAGGTCTATTTTAACAGAGACGAAATTTGCCCAGGTGAGGACAAAACCCAATACAACACCATTTATAAAAAGCTACTTGACATTGGCGATTTTATAGGCATTAAAGGTGTGCTTTTCACCACCAAAGTGGGTGAAAAAACCGTTATGGTCAAAGAATTTACATTATTGAGCAAAGCCTTAAGACCTTTACCATTGCCTAAAACGGATAGTGAGGGTAACGTTTATGACGAATTTAATGACCCAGAGTTACGATATAGGCAACGCTATGCAGATTTGGCGGTTAATCCGCACGTCAAAGAGGTTTTTGTAAAGCGCACAAAACTATTTAACGCCATGCGTCAATTTTTCAATGATGCAGGATATTTCGAAGTAGAAACTCCAATCTTACAGCCCATTCCAGGTGGTGCGGCAGCAAGACCATTTGTAACGCATCACAATACATTAGATATTCCGCTTTACATGAGAATTGCCAATGAGTTGTATCTAAAGCGACTTATAGTTGGTGGCTTCGAAGGCGTCTATGAATTTTCAAAAAACTTCAGAAATGAAGGTATGGATCGCACCCATAATCCAGAATTTACAGCCATGGAAATCTATGTGGCCTACAAGGATTATAACTGGATGATGGATTTTTGTGAGAAGCTTTTAGAGCATTGTGCTATCGCTGTTAACGGCACTACAAAAGCTACTTATGGAGCACATGAAATAGATTTTAAAGCCCCTTACAAACGCATAACAATGCGTGATTCTATCTTGGAATTTACCGGTTTTGATATCTTAGGAAAGTCAGAGGATGAGATTAGGCAAGCAGCCAAAAATATGGGTATTGAAGTAGACGACACCATGGGCAAAGGCAAGCTCATTGATGAAATATTTGGCGAAAAATGCGAGCCCAACTACATACAACCAACCTTTATCACCGATTATCCCAAAGAAATGAGTCCGCTTTGCAAAGAGCATCGAGAAAACCCTGAATTAACGGAACGCTTTGAGCTGATGGTTTGCGGTAAAGAAATAGCTAATGCCTACTCGGAATTAAATGATCCAATCGATCAACGTGAACGTTTTGAGCATCAGCTTCAGTTGGCCAAAAAAGGAGACGATGAAGCCACGGAATTTATTGATTTCGATTTTCTTAGAGCCTTAGAATATGGGATGCCTCCAACGTCTGGTATGGGTATTGGCATGGACCGTTTGGTCATGTTCTTAACCAACAATCAAAGTATCCAGGAAGTTTTGTTTTTCCCACAAATGAAGCCCGAACAGAAACCATTGGCTATAAGCGATGATGCTAAAGGTATTCTGGCATCTCTAACAAAGCATGGACGTGTAGAACTGGTAAGCCTAAAAGCTGAAGCTGGGCTTTCCAATAAAAAGTGGGATAAAGCGATAAAGGAACTCACCAAGAATAAAGTAGCTAAAGTTGAAAAGACTGAGGAAGGCCTTTTCGTAGAGGCCATGTAGCCATCAGTAACTTGATTTAAAAGTTGTTAAGAGCAACAAAAACCTAACTGGATAGCAATTTTGTCGATTTCATTTAGTCATTTGTTGAAGATTCGTTGTTAGTAAAAGGATTTTTAGTACTTTACGCTTCTAACTAAATTTTATTGTTCTTTAGCATGAAACGCTTTTTTTTATTGATTATGGTCTTAGCTACGCTTGCTTGTAGCAATGATGACAGCATTACACCAAATCCTATTCCCCAAGTCATTGCTGAATTTAGACCTAACTTATCTGAACTCAATCTTTTTACAGGTGACTTGAGTGACTTGAATATTTCTCCTGCTGCCTTTGAATACAAATTGAACACAGAACTCTTTACAGATTATGCGCATAAACAGCGCATTATCGCCTTACCAGAAGGAAGCCAAATGCAATATGATGGTGATGGCCTTCCTATTTTTCCAGATAATACGGTTATAGCTAAGACGTTTTATTATAACAATGACGAACGTGATTTAACTCTAGGCCGTAGAATTATTGAAACACGCCTTTTAATAAAAATTAATGGTGTTTGGCAAACAGGAGACTACAAATGGACGGAGGACCAAACAGAAGCTGTCCTTGACTTAAATGGTAGTACAGTTGCAGTGAACTGGACAGATGCTACTGGAACAATGCAAACTATAGATTATGAAATTCCTTCAAACACTGACTGTTTCACTTGCCATAACTCCTATGATAACGTTACTCCAATTGGTCCAAAATTGAGAAACTTAAATTTTGACATTAGCGGCTCCAATCAACTTCAAGTGCTCATAAATAGCAATTATATCACAGGTTTGGATAGCGCCAATGATGCTGGGTCAATTGTCGATTGGGAAGACACATCGTTACCTCTAGAGGAAAGAGCAAGAGCTTACCTTGATGTGAATTGTGCGCATTGTCATATCCCAGGAGGATTCTGTGAAGATTTATCCATATTGGATTTAGATTATGCTACTAGCTTGGCAGATTCAAAAATAGTGGAAAGACGTTTTAATATTTCAGCTAGAATGAGCACCAATATTCCGGATTTTAGTATGCCGCTTATTGGAACCTCCATTATTCACACCGAAGGTTACGACTTAATTCAAGCCTATTTAGATACCCTTTAAAAAGTCCGTTAAATAAATATTAAAGTAAGCTGTAGTTTTGAAAGATTACCTGCTTAATCCGTATTTTCATGCGAATTTTTTAAAAAACTAACTATTGTGAAACACTATTCAACTAAACTACTCCTATTAGTTTGCGCATTTATGGTTTTTTCGTGCTCAACAACGAAAAAAGCCAGTAAATCGAAGAAATCGGACCAAACCGCTATGTCAAAATCATCAGGTAAAAAGCCTGGAAAAAATGACATTCAACCTTACTCTAAAGTTATAACCAAAGACGCAAAAACCGATGAAGGCTTGTTTCATGTGCATATGCTAGATGACAAGTATTTCTATGAGATTCCAGATTCTCTTTTTGAGAGAGAAATGCTCATGGTTACGCGTATTGCCAAAACAGCCAGTGGAATCGGTTTTGGTGGAGGCAAACAAAACACGCAAGTCCTTAGATGGCAGAAGCGCGATAAAAAAGTATTACTCCGTGTAGTATCTCATGAAGTCGTGGCAGCTGACTCTTTACCAGTACATGAAGCTGTCGTAAATTCAAATTTTGAACCAGTACTGGCAACTTTTCCTATCAAAGCACTAGGAAAGGATTCTACGAGTACGGTTATTGAGGTGACAGATTTATTTGAAAAGGATGTTAAGGCTCTTGGTTTTCCGCAGTCTAGGCGTCAACAATATAGAATTACACGTCTTGAAAGTGATAAATCTTTTATAGAATCTGTAAAGAGCTATCCAGAAAATATTGAAGCTAGACATGTCAAAACCTATGCTGCTGGTAATCCACCTTCAAATTCCAGCACTGGAAGTATCTCGTTAGAAATTAACAACTCTATGATTCTTTTACCGAAAGAGCCCATGAGAAGACGCTATTTTGACCAGCGTGTTGGTTGGTTTGCTAGAGGTCAGGTTGATTATGGATTAGATGCACAGGAAAGTAAAACGGTACGATACCTAGACCGCTGGAGATTGGAAGTTAAGGACGAGGATATTGAGAAATTCAAAAGAGGTGAGTTGGTAGAACCTAAAAAACCTATTGTTTATTACATTGATCGCGCCACACCTAAAAAATGGCGAAAATATATTAAGCAAGGTATCGAAGACTGGCAAGTTGCTTTTGAGGCCGCTGGCTTTAAGAATGCAATCATTGCTAAAGACCCACCTAGCCCAGAAGAAGACCCTGAGTGGTCTCCAGAAGATGTCCGCTATTCTGTAGTGCGCTACCTCGCATCTCCAATACCTAATGCCAACGGTCCACACGTTAGTGACCCTAGATCTGGTGAGATATTGGAAAGTGATATCAATTGGTACCATAACGTAATGACATTGCTGCGCAATTGGTTCTTCGTCCAAACTGCTGCCATCAATCCAGATGCAAGAGGTGTAGCATTTAAAGATGAAGTTATGGGACGATTAATCCGTTTTGTTTCTGCCCATGAGGTTGGTCACACGTTAGGATTACCTCATAATATGGGAAGCAGCGTCGCCTATCCTGTTGAAAAACTTCGTGATGCCGAATTCACCAAAAAATACGGTACAGCACCTTCCATTATGGATTATGCACGTTTCAATTATGTTGCACAGCCTGGCGACGAAGGGGTAGCGTTAATGCCAAACATAGGACCTTACGATAAATATGCCATTAAATGGGGTTATAGACCTATTCTTGAAGCAGAAACGGCTGAAGATGAGAAAGAAATATTAGACAGTTGGATACTAGAAAAGGCCGGAGATCCAATGTACCGTTTTGGAAGACAACAATTTGGTGTTATTGACCCTAGCTCTCAAACTGAAGACCTAGGCGACGACGCTGTTCTGGCATCTGAGTACGGAATAAAAAACTTAAAGCGTATTATTCCAAACCTTATTGAGTGGACTGCAGAAGACGGAAAAAACTATGACGATCTTGAAACCATGTACGGACAAGTACTAGGACAATTTAATCGTTACATGGGCCACGTCGCATCCAATATTGGTGGTGTTTACGAATATTATAAAACTTACGACCAAGAAGGAGCTGTTTACACTCATGTGCCTGCCGATCACCAGAAAAAGGCCATGCAGTTTATCCAAGATCAACTATTTACAACACCAGAGTGGATGTTAGATCAGAATATTTTCAATAAGATTGAAAATGCAGGACAAATTGAGCGTATAAGAGGTATACAGACACGTACATTGAACAATTTGATGGATTTTGGAAGAATGCAGCGACTTTTAGAAAACGAGTCCATCAATGGCGAAGAGGCTTATGGGCTTTATGACATGATGAAAGACTTGCGTAAAGGCTTGTTCAGTGAGCTACGTACAGGTAAGAAAATAGATATTTACCGACGTAATTTACAACGTGCTTATATAGAGCGTATGGAGTTTATTATGAAAAATGAACAACCAGAAATACCTGCGCGATTTAGAAGATTTGCTGGTACAACTTCTGTAAATGTAAGTCAGTCTGACATTAGGGCCGTAGTACGAGCAGAGCTCAAATCCCTACGTTCTCAGTTAAGAAATGCCAGAGGTGCTGATGCAATGAGCAGAATTCATATTGCCGATGCTCTAGAGCGTGTCGATGATATTTTAGACCCAAACAACTAAGAGAAACTAAAACGCTTAGTATTTATGAAGGCTTCGATAAAAAATCGAAGCCTTTTTTATTATTCTTCCTTTATATCATTGAAACTATTATATTTACAGCAATAAAAAACACTAAAAAAAATGAAAAAATTACTCCTTTTATGTATCGCCTTAATGGCATTTAATGTAAATGCCCAAGATTTAAAATCACTTAAAAGTTCTGCAGAAACTATGACTAAATCGGTAGACCAAAGTTCTTTTGTAGAATCATTTGCAGCAGACCAAGTGAAGAAACTAACAAAAAAATTAAACCTCTCCGAGAAACAGCAAACACAGGTAAGTGACCTGGTCGTTTCGCAATTAAAATCAAAAAAAGTACAGAAGCTTATCTCAAGTTTTTCTCCAGAACAATTGATGGGTTCTGCAGCTAAAGATGAAATTGCCAAAACAGTTATGGGCAATAGTGCCTTTGAATCTGGTATGGATAAAATTCTTACCGACGAGCAAAAAAAGATTAAACTATAATTCTGATTTGTTTCACGATTTCAAAAAGGTTTCGATTAGCACGAAACCTTTTTTTTGTTTCTATGCTCAGAAAGTTCGAGGATATAAAATGATTAAGTGCTGAATAAAAGATTATAACATCGATAGTTTTTCATTCCATAAAATCTTCAAGAATGGTATCTTGGCAATAAAGCCGAAATAAAAAATTAAAGAGTGTTACTTGCTTTCCAAGTGTTTATCGATTTAAGAAGACCGTAATACTCCGTCATATCAGCCGAGAAATAATTAGTATAAACCTTAAATTTGGTTCTAGTAGAAGAAGATTATCTTCGTACTTTTAAATAAATTAGTATTTTAGAGCGATAAACTAAACATTCAAAACATGAAAAAGGTAATTACACTCGTTTCTTTTGCGCTTTTAATGGTCGTGGGTACCCAATCCATGCTAGCACAAAAAAACAAAATAGACATAAACGCTTTGGCTGCGGAAAAAACAGAAGCGTTGAGGCAACAGCTTAAATTTGATGACCAACAACGTGATGAAATTTATAAAGTGTACCAAGCTTATGTAGAGAAAAAATCCAGTCTAAGAGATGCCTCAAAAAACACGCCGTCCTTAGAAAAACTTAATGCCTACAGAGATAAAAGATTCAAAAGTATTCTTACTGAGGCGCAGTTTAAGCGTTATCTCACCATAAAAGAGGAATAAATTATAAAAAAAGCTCCATTTTTCAATGGAGCTTTTTTTATAATTCCTTAGCCACCTCTTCCACTGCTGCAATAGTCTCGTTTAAATCTTTATAGGTTAAGGCATCTGTAATAAACCACGATTCAAAGGCACTTGGAGCAATGTAAATACCTCTTTTCAACATGCCATGAAAGAATACTTTGAAAGAATCATTATTACCCAATGCTGCCGACTGAAAATCCACAACCTCTTCTTTGCAAAAGTGCACGGAAATCATTGAACCAATTCTATTGATGGTATGGTCCACATTATGTCGGTTTAACACGTCAGCTATACCCTCATGAAGGTATTTGGTCTTTTCTTCGAGGCGGTTCATTAGTCCTTTATCCTTTTTAATAGCTTTAAGCATTTCGTAGCCTGCCGCCATAGCCAAAGGGTTTCCGCTTAAGGTTCCTGCTTGATATACAGGACCAGTAGGTGCCAAAACTTCCATGATTTCATTTCTCGAAGCAAAAGCGCCCACAGGTAGACCTCCTCCTATGACCTTACCAAAGCAAACAATGTCTGCATTTATACCTTTAAGTTCTTGAACACCTCCTTTGGCAAGCCTAAATCCAGTCATAACTTCATCAAAAATCAACAAGGCCTCGTTGGCGTCGCATAAATGTCTCAATCCTTCCAGAAACCCTTCTTTTGGTGGTATGCAGCCCATATTTCCAGCTACCGGTTCCACGATTATAGCTGCGATTTCATTTTTATTAGCGTTGAACAAGCGTTCCACACTCTCTAAATCATTATAATGAGCCAAAAGGGTATCCTTTGCCGTTCCTTGGGTAACGCCAGGACTATTTGGCGATCCAAAGGTGATTGCACCACTTCCTGCCTGAATTAAAAAAGCATCACTATGCCCATGATAACAACCAGCAAACTTGATGATTTTCTCTTTTTTTGAAAAGCCCCTTGCCAAGCGTATAGCGCTCATACAAGCTTCGGTCCCGGAATTGACAAAACGAATTTTATCAATATTCGGAACCATGGAAACGGCCAATTCGGCAATTTCGGTTTCCAATTTGGTAGGCATGCCATAAGACGTCCCTAATTCTGCTTTTTCTTTTACGGCATCCACAACGGGCTGAAACGCATGCCCTAGAATCATAGGGCCCCAAGAATTGATATAGTCTATAAACCTATTGCCATCTTCATCATACACATAAGCGCCTTTGGCAGACTTAGCAAAAATTGGTGTACCACCAACAGCTTTAAAAGCTCTTACAGGTGAGTTTACACCTCCTGGAATGACTTGCTCTGCTTCTTTAAATAATGCGCTACTTCTTTGATATAACATACGTTTAATTTGGTATCATTAATTCTTGGCCTAAAGCCAAGTTATTTGTTGTTAGATTATTGAGTTCCTTAATAGCTTCTACTGTAGTTTTATAGCGTTTTGCCAAGGAATACAAGGTATCTCCCCTTTCTACGATATAGCGTAAAACTCCACTATTGACCTTTACTAATTCCTTGTCTTCACTATCACTTCCCAAAACCTCAGCATCATACCTATACAGCTCATAGCGTTCTATTAAGCTAATTAACTTCTGTGGATACTTGCGATCGGTAGCATAGCCAGCGGCTTTTAAACCTTTTGCCCATGCCTTATAATCACCAGGTTTAAGTCTAAAAAGATTCGCGTAACGCTTTCGGCCAGTGAGAAATTCTGAATGGTCTCTATAAGAGGACTCTGCCCTGTTATATTTTCTGAAGCACTCTTGTGACCTATCGTCATCATGGTATATTTTGGCACCCTTCCAACCATGGCACTTAATGCCGAAGTGATTATTAGCCTCAACTGCCAAACGTCCTCTGCCTGAACCCGATTCTAAAATACCCTGCGCAAGGGTAATACTTGCAGGAATTTTAGCCGTGCGCATTTGGCGCATAGCAATCTCAGCAAATTCTTCAATATACATTTCCGTAGATGATGGTGGTTTTGTTGTGGTTACAGTTTCCTTTGCTTCAGGTTCTGTGGTAGTTCTATCTATAACTTCCTTGGTCTTGTTCTTTTTATTGACAGCATTTTTTTTGGAACCGCAACTCACAGCAAACAACACCGCCCAGACACACAGAATTATTCTAGATGCTTTCATCAATCTATTAATGGTAGATTTTTTTGTTTTAATCTTATGTTCATCCCTTCTATACCCTGCAAACCTCCTGTATGGATAGCAAGAATTTTAGATTCCTTTGGGAAAAAATCCTTTGCCATTAAATCAAATATCCCATACATCATTTTCCCAGTATAAATCGGGTCTAATGGAATACCATACTTGGCTTTAAACCTATTGATAAACGAAATCAGGTCAGCATTTATTTTTCCATAGCCGCCAAAATGATAATCTGTGATAATATCCCAATTTTTTTGTTGTGCAAATTTACGAATATCGTTGCGAATAAAATCACCTTTTAACGCTGGAAAACCCAATACTCGTTGATGGTGGTGAGCACTATTTATAATGCCTGAAATAGTACCTCCAGTCCCTACTGGGCAACAGATAAAATCATAGACAGAATCCTCTTTCTTAAGTATTTCCTCGCAACCCTTTACGGCTAAAGCATTGGTACCGCCTTCTGGTAACATGTAAAATTCGCCAAAACGGTTTTGCAAAAGATTCAAAAACTCCCGCTCTCCTTTTCTTCTATATTCTTCCCTACTTACAAAATGGAATGTCATACCATTTTTTTTGGCAAATCTCAAAGTAGGATTCCCCTCTACCTTATCTATGAGCTCCTCTCCTCTAATAACGCCAATTGTTTTGAAGCCAGATTGTTCGCCAGCATAAGCCGTAGCTGCTATGTGGTTGGAATAGGCGCCTCCAAAAGTCAAGAGTGTAGAAAATCCCAGTTTTTTAGCCTCTTCAAGATTATATTTAAGCTTGCGAAATTTATTTCCTGAAATAATCGGATGGATTAAATCTTCGCGTCGTAAGTGAAGTTCAATAGTATAATGAGTTTTCAACGAAACCCTATCAGTTAAAATTTTCATTTATAATTTAAGGCCTAAGCAAAGATATTTTAAAAAAGTCCACATTTGTCGTCTTTTTAAATAATCAAGGTCTTTTTCATTTTTATACGCTTCACGCTCAAAGGAAATGTTATGGTATGCTTCCTTCCAATTTTTGTAGGCAATTAGGCGAAAAACAAATTCCAGCCCATAGATAATATAAAAAGGCACTATAAGAAGTTCTAGTTGCTGTCTTAGATGAATGCGTTCATGATTTACCACAACACTATTTCCTCTTAATGATTCGTTATTAAGAAAGATCAATGGATAGAGTGTCAAACCACAATATCCTTTTGGGACGATATATTTTGATATCACTATCACAGTCCATAGCTAACAAAAATCAAACCAATTTGCGTTATCTTTGTATTAGATGAAAAAGTTTGTCCCCATAGAAGAAGGTGATTATTACCTTACACCAGAAGGCTACCGCTGTTTTACGGAGCAATATCTCCTTAAAAGAGGCTACTGTTGCGAAAGTGGCTGTAGACATTGTCCTTATGGATTTAAAAAAACTGATTTAAAACAAAAGTGATGCAACTAACCGATTTGTCGTTTAAAGAACAAATACTAGAAGGAATTCCAGACTACCTTCCGCAACCCAAACCATATGATTCCTCCATAAATCATGCACCTAAACGCAAATCTATTTTATCAGATGAAGAAAAGAAGCTAGCACTTAAAAATGCCTTGCGCTATTTTGATAAAAAGTTCCACAACGTATTGATAGAGGATTTTAAAAATGAACTTGAGATCTATGGGCGCATTTACATGTACCGCTTTAGACCAAGTTACAAAATGTACGCGCGGTCAATAGATGACTATCCTGCAAAAAGTAAGCAAGCGGCGGCCATTATGCTTATGATTCAAAATAATCTAGATTATGCCGTAGCTCAACATCCTCATGAGCTCATTACGTATGGTGGTAATGGTGCAGTATTTCAAAATTGGGCGCAATACAGGCTCACCATGAAATATTTGGCCGAAATGACGGACCAGCAAACCTTAGTCATGTATTCTGGCCATCCCATGGGCTTATTTCCAAGTCACAAGGAGGCACCGCGCGTTGTGGTAACCAATGGCATGATGATTCCCAATTATTCAAAACCAGATGACTGGGAAAAATATAATGCGCTCGGTGTAACCCAATATGGGCAAATGACTGCTGGAAGTTACATGTACATTGGGCCACAAGGGATTGTCCATGGTACCACAATCACTGTTTTAAATGGCTTTAGAAAGATAGGTAAGGCTCCTAAGGGTCGTCTTTTTGTTACTTCCGGATTAGGAGGCATGTCGGGAGCACAACCAAAAGCTGGTAACATTGCAGGTTGTATCACTGTCTGCGCCGAGGTGAATCCTAAAATCACGCAAGTGCGACTCGACCAAGGCTGGATTGATGAAAAAATTACGGATTTGGATGAACTTGTTCATCGTGTTATCAACGCTCAAAAATCTAAAGAAGTCGTATCCATTGCCTACTTGGGCAATGTCGTGGATGTCTGGGAAAAGTTTGATGAAGCAGGACTTCATATTGACTTGGGTAGCGACCAAACCTCCTTGCATAATCCATGGGCTGGCGGTTATTATCCAGTTAGTCTAAGTTTTGAAGAAGCCAATGAAATGATGGCGAATAACGTAGAGGAATTTAAATTACACGTTCAAGAAAGCCTAAGACGACATGCATCCGCTATAAATGCTCACACGGCCAAGGGCACCTATTTCTTTGACTATGGCAATGCGTTTTTGCTTGAAGCGTCTAGAGCAGGAGCCGATGTTATGAGTGAAAACCCAACTATTGGAAGAGAATTTAAATACCCAAGCTACGTTCAGGATATTATGGGCCCTATGTGTTTTGATTACGGCTTTGGCCCATTTAGATGGGTTTGTGCCTCAGGCAAAGAAGAAGATTTGTTGAAGACCGATGAAATTGCCTGCCAAGTTTTAGAGGCAATTATGAAGTATTCGCCCGAGGAAATTAAACAGCAAATGGCAGATAATATCCAATGGATAAAAGGGGCTCAACAAAACAAGTTAGTTGTTGGTTCTCAAGCACGAATCTTATATGCAGATGCAGAAGGCCGAATGAAAATAGCAGAAGCTTTTAACCAAGCGATTGCAAAGGGAGAGATTGGTGAAGTAATTTTAGGCAGGGACCATCATGATGTAAGCGGCACGGATTCTCCGTACAGAGAGACAAGTAATATTTATGATGGCTCTCGCTTTACTGCAGACATGGCCATACAAAACGTTATAGGCGATAGTTTTCGAGGTGCTACTTGGGTAAGTATACACAATGGCGGTGGTGTTGGTTGGGGCGAGGTCATTAATGGCGGATTCGGCATGGTTCTTGATGGTTCTAAAGAAGCAGATAGGCGATTAAAACAAATGCTGTTTTGGGATGTCAATAATGGTATTTCAAGACGAAGTTGGGCAAGAAACGAAGGCGCAATTTTCGCTATAAAACGCGCCATGAAAAATGAGCCTAATCTCAAGGTTACCCTGCCAAATGAAGTTGACGATACATTATTAGAATCATTATAAAAAAGTACTATGAAAACATTAATTAATTACAATGACCTCTTCAACGGAAGGGTTATTTCCAAAAGACTTCGAAACGTCACAGGACTACTCTTGTTGGCTTTGATGCTATCTTCATGCAGTTCTATAAGAGTTGCGGTAGATTATGAAAAAAACACGGATTTTAACAGTTATAAAACCTTTGCTTTTTACAAACCTGGTATTGATAAAGCAGAGATTAGTGACATTGACAAAAGACGTATTTTAAGAGCTATAGAATCTGAGCTATTGGCCAAAGGACTGACCAAATCAGAAGAACCAGATTTATTGGTAAGTATTTTCACCAAGTCTAACCAACGTGTGGACGTCTACAACAACGCTTGGGCCGGATGGGGCTGGGGCGGCTGGGGTTGGGGACCCGGTTGGGGCTGGGGCGGTTGGGGTCCTGGCTGGGGCTGGGGACCTGGTTGGGGCGGAAGTCAAGTCTCTACCTCAGTTGAAGGTGTATTGTTTATTGATTTAATCGATGCCAAGAAAAATGACCTCGTCTGGCAAGGTTCAGGTACGGGCTATTTGGTAAATAAAAGTGTTGATAAGAAAGAAGAAAGAATAAAAGAATTCGTGGCGCAAACAATGGCTGAGTTTCCGCCTAATCAAGAGTGATAAAATCAACAATCTATTTAAAAGCACTGGATAATTTCAGTGCTTTTTTTGTTCATCTATGTTTTTAATTAATTCCTCTATCTTTGCCGACTTTTAAGCACATTGATTATGATTCTTGGACAGACCACTAGAAAAAATTTTACCCAAAATCCAAAAAACGACATACTATCTGGACTAACTGTTGCTCTCGCGCTCGTTCCTGAAGCTGTTGCTTTTGCTTTTGTTGCAGGTGTTGATCCGCTAGTAGGTCTCTATGGTGCTTTTATTATGGGATTGGTTACGGCGCTTTTTGGAGGCAGGCCAGGAATGATATCTGGTGCAACTGGTGCAATGGCCGTAGTTATGGTTCACTTAATTCAAAAAGGTAATATGGTTGGTCAAGGTCTAGAAACACCTGTAGAAAACTTAGGACTGCAATGGCTGTTCATAACCTTATTGTTTGTTGGTGGCATTCAGATTTTAGCTGGTATTTTTAAACTGGGCAAATTTGTGAGACTTATTCCTCATCCCGTTATGATGGGATTTGTAAACGGTTTAGCCATTGTAATATTCTTATCACAATTAAGTTTATTCCCAAATGTTGTTCCAAAAGACGTTTCAATTTGGAATAATACTTCAGAGTGGTTTACAGCACTATTCTCCAATCTTCCGTTTTGGAAAATGATGGCATTCATCGGGTTAACTATGGCCATTATGTACGGTTTGCCAAAGCTGACCAAAAAAATTCCTGCAGCCTTAATTGCGATTATTGTCGTAGCTGCAATTACAATTTTTGGAAATATTGAAATGAGTACTGTGGGCTCTTTTATTAGAGAAGGTGGTGGCGAAGGGTTACAAGGAAGCCTGCCCACCTTCCAAGATCAAATATTCACCCTATTTTATACTCTTGCAGGACATTGGGACACTATTCTTTCAACAGCAGTGATATTGGCTGCCGTAGGACTTATTGAATCACTCATGACACTCAATCTTGTTGATGAAATAACTGAAACACGCGGAAACGGAAACAGGGAGTGCATCGCACAAGGGAGCGCCAATATATTAAACGGTCTTTTTGGTGGCATGGGAGGCTGCGCCATGATCGGCCAATCCATTATCAATGTGGATTCTGGAGGAAGAGGTCGCTTGTCTGGAACTATTGCCGCCATTGCCCTACTCTGCTTTGTTTTATTCGGTGCGCCTTTAATAGAACAAATTCCAATTGCTGCATTGGTTGGTGTGATGTTTATGGTAGTCATTGGCACCTTTGCATGGAGTAGTTTTAGAATAATCAGAAAAATTCCAGTCTCTGATGCCATAGTTCTTATAGCCGTCTCTGCGATTACTGTATGGAAGGACTTAGCCATTGCCGTTATTGCTGGAGTAATTATCTCGGCTTTGGTATTCGCTTGGAAGAATGCCACCATGATTAGAGCTCGCAAACGCATCCAAGATGATGGCACTAAAACTTATGAAATTTGGGGTCCTCTGTTTTTTGGCTCAGTCCAAACCTTTAACTCTAAATTTGATGTTAAGAACGACCCTCCTTCGGTAGAAATTGATTTTATCGAATCTCGAGTTAGTGACCATTCGGCCTTAGAAGCTATTTTCAATATTGTTAAAAAATATCAAGCTGCAGGAAAAACCATTAAGCTTAAACACCTCAGTGAAGACTGTAAGATTTTGTTACGAAAGGGAAGCCCAATTTTTGAAGAAGTAATTATCGAAGATGTTGACGACCCTAGATATCATCTAGCTGCGAATCCAGAAGAATTTACTAAACCGCTTTCCTCTTATGATATTTAAACCATATTAATAGCCTAACAACTCTTCTATTTTGGCCTTAACTTTCTCAGTTGAAGGAATCATGGTTTGTTCCAAGGTTGAATTTAAGGGTATTGCTGGCATATTCTCGCTTCCAATGACCATGACTGGCGCATCTAGGAATTTAAAGCATTCTTCCTGAATCTTTCCAGCCAGGGCTCGGGCAAAACTATTATTGGAAGGCTCTTCGGTAACTACCAAACATTTGCCTGTTTTCTTTACAGACTTCATAATGGTGTCTTCATCGAGCGGATAAAGTGTTCTTAAATCAACGATTTCAATTTGATTGCGCATACCCAATTCACCCGAAGCGTTATAAGCCCAATGCACTCCCATTCCATATGTAACAACCGTTAGGGTTTCTTCGGTTTCCTGAGGCCAGATTTCTTGTGGCAACCAGGCTTTTCCTAAAGGTAAAACATAGTCTTCACCAGGCTCTACTGAAGTTGCCGTTGACGTTCCTGGCACTTTAGACCAATACAAGCCTTTATGTTCCAAAATCACAACAGGATTTGGATCGTGAAAGGCAGCTTTCATCAGTCCCTTTAGGTCGGCACCGTTGCTTGGGTAAGCTATTTTAATACCTCTTATGTTAGTCAGGACACTTTCTACGGAAGATGAATGATAAGGCCCTCCACTTCCATAAGCTCCAATTGGTACACGCAAAATCATGCTCACTGGCCATTTGCCATTGGATAGATAACAACTACGACTTACCTCTGTAAATAATTGATTTAATCCTGGCCAAATATAGTCTGCAAATTGAACCTCAACTATAGGCTTTAACCCCACGGCACTCATCCCAACGGTTGAACCGACGATAAATGCTTCCTGAATAGGTGTATTAAAAACGCGATCGTCACCAAATTTCTGGGCCAACGTCGCTGCTTCTCTAAATACACCGCCAAGCCTACCACCAACATCTTGGCCATAAAGCAAGCATTCTTTATGCTCTCGCATTAATTCCTCAACGGCAAACAGAGCACAATCTACCATCACCACTTTATCGGCACCTTCCGGCTCACGAACACCTCGCTCTTCAGTTATTGGTGTAGGCACGAAATCGTTTGTGAACAAATCTTCTGGACTTGGGTCATCAGCTTGTAATGCCTTTTCAAAATCAGAGGCTACTTTTTCTTTTGTTTTCTGCTCTATGGTGTTTATCTCATCTTCTGAGAACCCATTATCCAATAATTGCTGTCTTAAAATCGGATAAGGATCTCTAGAGCGCGCCTCGTCCAAATCGTCACGATACCATTCCATACGAACACCTGAGGTATGATGGTTTAAAAGTGGAACCTTTGCATGTACTAAAAATGGTCTACGTTCCTCCCTGATGGTTGCTATAACTTTTTGAAGGGTTGAATAACTCTCAATAAAATTAGCGCCGTCAATGGAAACAGCTTCTAGCCCTTTAAATCCCTTGGCATATTCGAAGGCGTTTTGCGCTCGAGTTTCGGCGGCATTAGCAGAAATGTCCCAACCGTTATCTTGAACCAAATACAACATTGGCATTTGCTTAAGCGCTGCCATTTGAAATGCTTCAGCTATTTCCCCTTCAGTGACCGAGGCGTCTCCTAATGAGCACACTGAAATCGGGTTTTCTATTGAGTTATCATTTAATCCTTGTAACTCCTTGTACTGAAGGCCCATGGCTACGCCAGTCGCAGGGATGGCCTGCATCCCTGTTGCCGAAGACTGATGTGGTATTTTAGGTTTATCATCATCCTTTAAACTCGGATGCGAATAATAGGTTCGGCCGGCTGAAAAAGGGTCGTCTTTTTTTGCCAATAATTGCAACATCAAATCATAGGGCTGCATACCAATAGCCAACAACATAGCATCATCGCGATAATAAGGAAAGACATAATCCTGTGGTAATAACTGCAAGCCTAATGCCACTTGTATAGCTTCATGACCGCGAGAAGTGGCATGCACATATTTTGAAACCTGCTTGAAATTGGCCTCATACAATTCTGCCATGGCCTTGGCAAGGCATAATTTGGTGAAGCCCTCAGCTAGGACTTCCCTATTTACAACCGTTTTAGTTTCAAAATGTGTACGTTCTGTTTGCATTTTAATTACGCTAATTCTGTTTCAACTTTTGTCATC
Source organism: uncultured Winogradskyella sp. (assembly GCA_913055905.1). Lineage (GTDB taxonomy): Bacteria > Bacteroidota > Bacteroidia > Flavobacteriales > Flavobacteriaceae > Winogradskyella. The sequence continues at coordinate 63,280 of CAJXLB010000009.1, read as the reverse complement.
CAAGAGAACTTATCCTCAAGTTTTCCAATTTTTATGGCGTTTAAGGTGTCATTTACTTTGACCGCAACTGGACTTTCGTCCGAAACATGTATGGTTTCGTTCTCCAGACCTATTTCCTTGATATAAGCTATGCCAACTGCAGTACCCGTTCCAAAGGCTTCTTCCAAGGTACCATCTTGCGATGCTTGCCGAATTTCATCAATTGTAATTTTACGCTCTGTAACTTTATAGCCCATGGATTTAAGCAATTCTATTACACTTAATCTCGTAATACCATGCAACACAGAGCCATCTAATTCTGGAGTAATGAAATTACCGCCTATCTTGAAGAAAATGTTCATGGTCCCAACCTCCTGAATGTATTTGTGCTCTGCCGCATCTAACCATAAAACTTGATCATAACCTTTTGCCTTGGCCAACTCTGTAGGACGAATGGCCGCAGCGTAATTCCCTGCTGCTTTTGCCTCTCCAGTCCCACCTGCAGCAGCTCTTATGTACTGTTTTTCTGCCCAAAGTTTAATGTGTTTGCTAAAATAAGGACCCGCTGGCGATGCCATAATCACAAACTTATAGCTCGTGGCGGCGCGCATTCCAATGAATGCCTCCGTAGCGTACATGAATGGCCTTAAGTATAAAGCACTTCCTTGTTGTGGTGGAATCCATGCTTTATCCAGCGCTACCAATTCTTTAAGCCCTTCTAAAAAGAGCTCTTTGGGAACTTCTGGCATTCCCATTCGCTCTGCGCTCTTATTCAATCGTTCAGCATTAAGCTCTGGTCTGAACAACAACGGAATACCTTCTGGACTTTTATAAGCTTTCATCCCTTCAAATATCGCCTGACCATAATGCAATGCCATTGCCGCAGGGTGGGTAGGAATTGGTTGAAGCGGTTCTATTCTGGGATTGACCCATTGACCGTTTTCATAATCGCATATAAACATGTGATCGGTAAAAGACATTCCTAACGGAATATTATTAAAATCCAGTTGGTCAATTTTAGATTTTTCAATCGGTGTTATACTAATGTTGTAGCTCATAATTATTTGTTATTCATAATCACCCGAAACCGGTTCTAGGTGAAATACTTTTATATTTTCCTATTTATATCAAATTGTTCTAGATAATCAGCAACTCGACGCACAAAACTGCCACCTAAGTAACCATCAACCACTCTATGATCAAATGATAAGGATAAGTACATCATACTTCTAATAGCTATTTCATCGCCATTATCCGTTTCAATCACTTCAGGACGCTTTTTTATTATACCCATGGCCAATATGGCCACTTCGGGTTGATTGATAATTGGTGTTCCCATCACGCTACCAAAAGTTCCTACGTTGGAGATAGTGAATGTACTGCCCTTTATATCATCTGCATTGAGTTTGTTTTCCCTTGCTTTTATAACCAATGCATTCACTTCTTTCGCCAAATCCAGTAATCCCTTTTTATCGGCATTTTTAACAACAGGCACAATGAGATTACCGCTTGGAAGTGCTGTGGCCATGCCAACGTTTATTTCTTCCTTTACAATAATGTTCTTACCGTCTACGGATGCATTGATATTTGGAAAATCTTGAATAGCCTTGGCAACGGCTTCAATAAACAAGGGTGTGAAAGTGAGCTTTTCACCATATTTGTCTTGAAATGCGCCTTTGTTGGCATTCCTCCAGTTTACCATAGTTGTGAGGTCTGCCTCAACATACGCCGTGACGTGCGGGGAGGTGTGCTTAGAATACACCATATGGTCTGCAATCATTTGACGCATGCGGTCCATCTCAATAATTTTACCCTTGCCTTTATCAAAGGTCAGTTGTGGTATTCTATACGCTGTTGGATCAGATTGTGCAGCTGGCTGAGCAAATTTGTAGGGTCGGCCAACTTCGATATATTTAAATACATCACTTTTTCGCAATCGGCCTTCCGCTCCAGTTGCCGGAATCCGTGCCAATTCCTCAAAACTGATATGGTGTGCTTTTGCAATTGAGACCACCAAAGGTGAAAAAAATGTATTTGAATTTGAAACCCTGAACTCCTGATTTAGCTCTTGGGCAGGGACCTCTACTTTTTTGGTTTTAGTTACCTGCTTCGCCCTTGGAGGCTGTGTTTTAGGTGACTCCTTCTCTTTTTTCTCAGAAGGTTTAGACATCTCGCCATTACTATTTATAATGGCTATGGTCTCACCTATTTTTATAACTTCATTAGGCTGATACAATATTTCCTCAACCACACCAGAAACGTTAGAAGGCACCTCTGAATCCACCTTGTCTGTCGCTACCTCTAACAACATTTCGTCCTTATCTATAGTATCACCGACATTTTTAAACCAAGTGATGATTGCCGCTTCCGTAATACTTTCGCCCAATTTGGGCATTTTAAATTCAATTTTCGCCACCGATAATCAGAGTTTATTCTCAAGCAATAAAGGTAGTTATTACCTCATTTTACTTGTGTTAAAAACCTATAAAAAGAATTTATAAAGATTATTTTTCTTTATTTAATCATTTTAGAAGTAATTTTTTCTTTATTTTGAATTTTTAAAGATCTATAACAAATTATTTTCTGATGGGATACGAATTGGACAAAACAGACCTTCATATACTAAAGATACTTCAAAAAAATAGCAATCGCACCACAAAAAGCATTGCCAATGAATTAGGCATGTCTACATCTCCTGTTTTTGAACGTATTAAAAAACTTGAGAAGGAAGGTTATATCAAGAAATATGTCGCTGTTTTAGATAACAAAAAACTAGGCCTTAAACTTACCGTCTTTATTGGCATCACCCTTCAGGGGCATACAAGGAGTTACTTAGAAAAGTTTGTGGCAGAAATCAATAATTTTCCGGAAATAGTGGAATGTCATCGCGTTAGCGGTAATTTCGACTATCTTCTCAAACTCGTGGTTGAGGACATTGAAGCTTACGAAACCTTCATTATATCCAAGTTAACCCTTCTCCCATACCTAGGAAATGTACAAAGCCTTATCACCTTATCTACAGGAAAAGAGACCAATGAAATTGATTTAAGCAGGTTATAAACTGAGAGTAGGTTTTTTTGCGATAGATTGAACCTCGTCTTAATCTTTTAGTCCCTAAACGTTTCCCTTAATGTTTTGTAGACGTCTTTCTGAACTTTTCTCTCTTCAGGAACTTGACGAAGTGGCTCTACTTGTCTCAGTGATTCATGACATTCTTTAGGTAATTGCTGATACAATTGAGTGCCCTTGGTTTTCCAAGCAATCATCTTATCGGAAACCTCTTTGACTACCTTCGCGGGATTTCCAACAACCAAACTGCGCTTTGGGATAATAGTTTCCGCCTTAACAAATGACATCGCACCTACGATGGACTCATCACCTATTTCAGCATCATCCATAATTACTGAATTCATACCAATTAAACAATTACGACCTAAATTCGCGCCGTGAATGATAGCGCCATGACCTACGTGAGCACTCTCCTTTAGCGTAATAGATTTTCCTGGAAACATATGAACCGTACAATTCTCCTGTACATTTACACCATCTTCAAGGATAATCTGGCCCCAATCCCCTCGAATGGCAGCTCCTGGACCTATATAGCAATTTTTACCAATAATAACGTTTCCTGTAACAGCTGCAAGTGGATGCACAAAACTACTTTCGTGCACTACTGGTTTAAACCCTTGAAATTCGTAAATCATTTATTTAAAACGTTTTAAAGTCTCTTTGGTGAATTCGCTTAAGACTAGGCGACCACTAATGGCTGCACGCTCTGCGAGTAAATCATCCCAATCTTCTGTACCTGTCCAGAACATTTTTTTCATTTCTCGCATTGCTTCGGGATTATAGGTGCACAAATGTTCTGCAAAGGTTCTAACACCTTCGTCCAATGCTTCCGTGGTGTCAAATACCTGTGCGTAAAGCCCTTTGTTTTTAGCCCACTCGGCAGAATAAAAACTGTTAGCATCTATAGCGATTTGAGACATGCCACTTAAGCCCAATTTACGCTCAACTGCAGGACCTACCACAAAAGGACCAATGCCTACATTAAGTTCACTTAATTTTATAGAGGCATATTTTGTAGCCATGCAGTAGTCCGTTGCCGATGCGACACCAACACCACCTCCCACGGTTTTTCCTTGAACCCTACCTATTATAAATTTGGGGCACTTGCGCATGGCATTGATAACATTGGCAAAACCCGAAAAGAATACCTTGCCGGTAGCTTCATCATCAATGTTTATGAGCTCATTGAAACTAGCGCCTGCACAGAAGGTCCTATCTCCTCCACTTTTTAGAACAATAACTTTTATCTTGTCATTGTTACCGGCTTCAGTAATGGTATTTGCCAATTTTGCCAAGATATCCCCTGGCAATGAATTGTGCGCAGGATGGAAAAATTCAATATATCCTACGCCATTTTCAATATGTTGTTTTACGTATGCTTTATTCATCACATTAATGTGTTCCCGTGAAAACGGGAAACTTTTATTTAATTGTTATTTATAAATCTTTAGATAAATCCCTCCAATAGGGATTCATTTTTTCAATTAATTCTATTTTCCACTTTCTATTCCACTTCTTCATTCTTTTTTCTCTAATTCTTGCCTCCTCTTCTGATTTAAACTTCTCAAAATAGACTAATTTATCTAATCCATATCTGGCAGAAAAAGCGTTAGGATGAACCTTGTTCTTGTGCTGAAAGATTCTTTGCTTTAATCTTTTAGTTTTACCGATGTATAAAACGCCATCTTTCCTATTGGTTATTATGTAGACATTGAAGTTCAAATTAATCTATCCTGTTAGAGACTTCCGATTTCTCGGAAGCTTTGAACAATTCAATCTCATAACAGATTGAATTGTTCAAAGTGATGATTGTAATGTTTTCTATGGAACAAATTCCATTCATATCGATTGAGATGTCCAAATACGATATTCTTTAAAGTAGCCTCTGGATACTCCTTGAAATAGGCAATGTGATCGTCATAAGCCTCAAGCAGCTTTTGCTTGGCAGTCTCCAGATTTTCGTGCTTTAAGGTCTTTAATTCTTCCTCCAATTGTGGTGGAGCAGCAAAATCCCTTGGCATTTTTTCATAATTATAGAGCGTCGCATGTACTTTTTCCATAATCTTCTCTGGCGTAGAAAACTCAAAATCCTGAATTTCTCCAGATGAGATTCTAGTGGAGTACTCCAAATGCTCCACCATGTGCTGCGGTGTCATACTTCCCCAGAGTGGCTTGGTGTCTTCGGTTAGCTTATTTAAATAGCCCTCAATAGTTTCTCTATTAATTTCTACAAATGTTTCTTGTTTCTTTTGCACCATGGTTAAAATAGTAGCAACTGCCACAAGCGGACTGTCCTTAGCTGTTTTCTGACTATCTGGTCTGTTTTCAAAATTTGCATCGAACACCTCAACATGCCATTTTACAATACCGCTTGGATGTTCTGCCGAAGCGACATCACGATCCACTTTTTCTTTACAGGTCAAACGCACATAAATAGTATCATTATGATACAAAGGCCTCAAAAATCGGATACTGTCCAAACCATAGTTTGCTGCAACAGGTCCTTTATTTGGATATACAAACAGTCCCGCTGCTGCAGAAATGATGAAATACCCATGCGCCGTGCGCTTTTTAAAAATACTGCCATCCAATGAGGTAATATCCGTGTGTGCATAGAAATGATCCCAGGTGAGATTGGCAAAGTTGATAATATCCGAATCTGTCAGTGTTCGCTTATGGGTTTTAAGCGACATTCCTGGTTGTATGTCTTCCCAATGATATTTAAATGGATGCTCTTCTGCCTCTTTGTATTTAGCGTTTTGTTGATAGATTCCCGTAATTGCTGTAATGGTCGTTGGTGTACCTTGAATGGCAGTTCGTTGCAAATAGTGCTTAATACCACGCAGACCTCCCATTTCTTCACCACCTCCAGCTCTTCCTGGACCACCATGAACCAGATAGGGCAGTGGCGAACCATGTCCTGTACTCTCTTTGGCACTTTCCCTATTTAGCACTAAAATTCTTCCGTGATGGCTAGCAGCGTTGACTACATAATCAGTAGCGATTTTGTCATCAAACGTTGCGATTGAGGACACTAATGACCCTTTACCCATTTTAGCTAAAGCAACTGCTTCTTCCATGGTCTTATAGGGCATAATAGTGCTTACAGGACCAAAGGCCTCACGTTCATGAACGATAGTATTTTCAAATGGACGGTCCGTTCTAAGAAGAATTGGACTAATAAATGCTCCTTTCTTAGCATCAGCACCAACTGTCTCAATTTTATCAAGGTTTCCATAGACTATTTGTGCCTCTTTCGCTAAATCGTTAACGGCATCCTGAACCGCCTTTACTTGCTGCTGACTAATCAAAGAACCCATTCTTACCTCCTTAAGTCTTGGGTCACCGATAGTGACTTTATCAAGCGCTTTGCCTAAGGCTATTTGAACATCCTCTACCAAATTCTCCGGCACGATGACTCGCCTTATAGCGGTACATTTCTGCCCTGCTTTTACGGTCATCTCCTTACGAACTTCCTTAATGAATAAATCGAATTCCGGCGTACCAGGAACGGCATCTTCTCCAAGTATGGAAGCATTTAGCGAATCTGCTTCGGTTGTAAAGGGTACCGATTCTTCAATTAATCTTGGATGTGCTTTTAGTAAACGCCCTGTGGATGCCGACCCTGTGAAGGTTACCACATCCTGGGATTCTACAGTATCCAATATATTGGTAATTGTGCCATTTATGATTTGCAAAGCCCCTTCTGGCAGAATTCCTGAGTCAATTATAGTTCTAGCAACCGCTTCGGCCAAATACGATGACGATGGCGCTGGCAAGACAACGGCAGGCACACCTGCCATCCAGTTAACGGCGCACTTTTCCAACATTCCCCAAACGGGAAAATTAAAGGCGTTAATGTGTATAGCTACACCTCTTTTTGGCACCATAATATGATGTGCCATAAAGCGGCCGCCTCGTGACAAATCGATAGGGTCACCTTCTACGTGGAAAGGTTGATTTGGAAAAAGCTTTCGTAACGAAGCATTGGCAAACAAATTCCCAAATCCGCCTTCAATATCAATCCAACTATCTACTTTGGTTGCACCCGTTCTATAGCTTAAGTCGTAAAAGGCGTCTTTTCTTTTGGTGAGATAAAGTGCCAATTTTTTGAGCATATTGCCTCGTTGCTGAAAGGTCATTTTGCGTAACACTTCACCTCCCTTTGTCCTTCCATATTCTAGGACGCCTGGTATATCTAAACCTTCTATCGCAATTTTTGCAAAGGCTTCCCCAGTTATGGCATCATAGACAGGTAAGCCATCTTCCTTTCCTGTGGTCCATTGACCTTGAACGTAGTGTTGTATTTTTTTCATATTAAACGCGTTCTAAAATTGCTGCATAGCCTTGGCCCACACCAATACACATGGTAACCAAAGCATAGCGTTTTTGTTGTTCGTGTAATTCCATTGCTGCGGAATACGCTATTCGTGTTCCTGTTACACCCAAAGGGTGACCAATGGCTATGGAGCCGCCATTAGGATTTAACCTTGGGTCATCGTCTGCTAATCCCCAAGCCCTAGTACAAGCCAAAGCTTGAGCCGCAAAGGCTTCATTTAATTCGATGATGTCCATATCGTTCATGGTTAATCCTGCTTTCTTTAAGGCCCTATTGGAGGCCTCTACAGGACCAATACCCATAATTCGCGGTTCTACGCCAACTACGGCAGAACTTACAATTCTTGCCAATGGTTTTAAACCGTACTTTTGAATAGCCTCATCTGAAGCAATTATGGTCGCTGCCGCACCATCATTTAATCCTGAAGAATTACCTGCCGTTACGGAGCCTCCATCCTTTTTGAAGGCAGGTCGAAGCTTAGCCAAAACCTCAAGGGTTGTATTTGGTTTTACAAATTCGTCCGTATCAAAGTGAATAGGGTCTTTCTTGCGCTGTGGAATTTCTACAGTTACGATTTCCTTGGCTAAACGCCCATTAGCTTGTGCTTTGGAGGCTTTCATTTGACTCCAATACGCGAACTTATCTTGATCTTCACGTGAAATTTTATATGTCGAAACTAGATTTTCGGCAGTGACTCCCATGCCATCGGTACCATACATCTCATGCATTTTAGGATTCACGAAGCGCCATCCAAAACTCGAATCGTACATTTTTGAGTCGTTACCAAATGCACTTGATGGTTTTGCAATAACATAAGGACCACGTGTCATGTTCTCAACACCACCAGAAATGAAAACGTCTCCATCGCCTGCTTTAATAGCTCTGTTGGCATGTATTATTGCTGACAACCCAGAGCTACACAATCTATTAACCGTTTCTCCTGGAACGGTGAATGGTAATCCTGCCAGTAGCGAAGCCATTCTTGCGACGTTACGGTTATCCTCGCCAGCTTGATTGGCACAACCCAAGATAACATCATCGTATGCTTCTTTAGGAATATTTGGGTTACGACTAACAACTTCCTTAATCACTAGGGCTGCTAAATCATCTGTTCTCACAGCAGATAATGTGCCTTTATAATTTCCTATTGGTGTTCTTATTCCGTCTATGATATATGCGTCTTTCATGATAAATGCCTGCGAAAGCAGGTATCTTATTAAATGTTATTCCTAAATATCTTCTTTCCTAAATTCCAATTCAAACTCAAATCAATCCAACTAGCGTTCATTTCTTCAATCAAATTCACTTTCCATTGTCTTTTCCATTTTTTGAATTGTTTTTCCCTAACCGCAGCCTTTTCACCATCCTCAAACGCTTCAAAATATACCAATTTATCACAATTATACTTGGAGGTAAAAGATTTTGGATAAACTTTAAGTTTATGCTCTTTTACTCTTTTATCAATATTATCAGTAACTCCAATATAAATCACTCCTCTTGGTTTATTTGCCATTACGTAGACATACCAATGTTTCATTCCTGTCAATATTGAGATTCCTGCCTACGCAGGAATTAATACCAATCTTTTTGAGTTCTATAAACTATGCCTTTAAACAAAGCTACTAATTCTTCGCCACGCTTCACTTCTACTACATTGAATCCTAATTTATTTTTAACTTTTTCTATGACCGACTCTGCTATGAGATAATCTCCCTCTTCCAGTGCTTCAATATGATTGATACTGGTTTCGATAGAAACCGCATATTTTCCATGGGTATTGGCAGCAAATCCAAAAGCCGTATCGGCTAAAGCATAGCTTATACCACCATGAGCTTTGTTCATGCTATTAAGCATTTCGGGTCGTATTCGCATACCAACCTTACAGCGCCCAATCTCACATTCTAAAATCTCAATGCCCAGCCAAGTACTAAAAGCATCTTGCGAGAGCATTTTGTATGGAATGGCTTCTCCCTTCATTAAAAAAATGTTTTGCTCTGCCTTTTCATTCGACGTAATAATGGACTGCACCGGTAACGGTCTTCATGGTACTCATTATACAATTTATCCATTTCATCTACACACCAATCAATTCCCTTTTCATCAGCCCAAGCCAAAAGCCCTTTAGGGTAATTTACGCCTTTTGTCATGGCATTATCAATATCTTCCGCTGAGGCAATGTTTAAAAACAGTGCGTCTGCGGCTTCATTAATGAGCATGACCAAAACACGATCAAATATTTGCTCTGCTAGAGACTTCTCTACTGCGCTCGAAGTGCCATTTAATACACCAATGGGTTTGCCACTTTCATCATATTGGTAGTATCCTTTACCAGATTTTCTTCCCAAATATCCTGCTTCTGAAAGGCGTTTTTGGGTAAATGACGGTTTATACCTTGCATCGTAATAAAATGCTTCAAATACGGTTTCCGTTACGGTATAATTGACATCATTGCCGATAAAATCCATTAACTCAAACGGTCCCATCCTAAAACCACCTACAGTTTTCAAACTCCAATCTATCGTTGCGAAATCGGCAATTCCTTCTTCGTAAATGCGCAATGATTCTCCATAGAAAGGTCTTGCCACCCTGTTTACGATAAAGCCTGGTGTATCTTTAGCAATGGCGACTGTTTTTTTCCAATCAGAGATAATCTTTACGGTTTCATCGAGAACGCTATCGGAAGTTTGTACTGCAGGTATTACCTCAACTAACTTCATTAACGGTGCGGGATTAAAGAAATGAATCCCGATGCAACGTTCTGGTCGTTGTAAAGACGCAGCAATGGAGGCTATTGATAAGCTTGAGGTATTAGAGGCAATTATACATTGTTGTGAAACATAGCCTTCCAATTCTGAAAACACTTTTTTCTTAATGTCAAGATTTTCTACTATGGCTTCAATGGTCAAGTCTGAATCCTTTAAATCCTTTAAGCTATTTACATAGGTAATATTGGATTGAATTCTATGTTTCTCATCATTATCTATTCGGCCTTTTTCTATCAAACGGGCTAATATTTTCTCTAAAGCCCTTTCCGCCTTATCCAAGGCATCCTGATTTGTGTCATATAATTTTACGTTACAACCGGAAGTAGCAGCCACTTGTGCAATACCGCTTCCCATTGTCCCTGACCCTATGATTCCTATTTTCATAATTATTTCCTGCGAAAGCAGGAATCTTTTTAATTAAACTTCTATTTCAATTTTACATTTTTTACGACGGTACTAGAACTTACAGTAAAATTATTATAACATCCCGATACATATTCAGGATGGTAAAATATTAAAATGGTAGTTTTGTCACGTCTACATTTCCACCCGATAATATAATACCTACTTGTTTAGTTTTGAATTCATCGGCGTTTTTTAACACTGCCGCAAAAGGAACAGCGCATGATGGCTCTATAATGATTTTCATGCGTTCCCAAATCAATTGCATAGCTTGGATAATTTCGTCTTCTTCTACACGTATTATTTTTTCGACATACTTTTGAATTATCGGGAAGTTTCTATCTCCCAAATGCGTTCTCAAACCGTCTGCCACAGTATTAAAGGAGGTATTTGTTTCGATTTTACCAGACTGCATGGAGCGGTAAGCATCATCAACTTCCATAGGCTCGCCGCCAATGACCTTGCAGTTATTCCCTAAATAGTGTGCCGCCAAGGCTGTACCAGCAATTAATCCTCCACCGCCAACAGGAGCTAGAATGACATCCAAATTGGGATAGTCTTCCAACAGTTCCATTGCCGCGGTAGCATTTCCTATAATAACTTCATCCTGATTAGAGGGATGTAAAAACGTAGCTCCCTTATCCTGCTTTATCTGTTCAGCTTTATCTTCACGAGCTTGAGGCGTTGATTCGCACTCAATGATTTCACCACCATAAGCCCTCACAGCATTCTTTTTTACCTGTGGCGCATTCTCTGGCATCACAATAAATGCCTTGGTGTTAGTATTTTTAGCTGCTAGTGCAACCGCTTGTGCAAAATTACCAGAAGAATGTGTTACCACACCACGGCTTCTTTCTTCATCTGATAATGACAATATAGCATTTGCGGCACCACGCATTTTAAACGCACCCATTTTCTGGAAATTCTCGCATTTAAAATAAAGATTAGCACCACTTAATAGATCTAAAAGTTGAGATGTAAGAACAGGTGTTTTATGAATAAAAGGCTTTATTCGCTTATAAGCTTCTATTAAAGTAGTTTTATCCAATTAGTTGCCTTTGAAATTTGGTTTACGCTTTTCAATGAAAGCGGCCACGCCTTCCTTATAATCTTCTGACTGAGCTGCTTCTATCTGGTATTTAGACTCCATGGCCAATTGTTCTTCAAGGGAATTCGTCATTGAGGCATTGAATAAGGTTTTAATCATGCCCAGCGCTTTTGTTGGCATTTTGGCAAGTTTGATAGCCAATTTATGGACTGTTGCTTCAAACTCCTCTTGGGATACACATTTGTAAATCATACCCATTTGTTCAGCTTCCTTTGCACTGACTTTATCGCCCAACATGGCTAGAGCCGTTGCCTTTTGATAACCAATTAATCTTGGTAAAATGTATGTTCCGCCACTATCTGGAATCAACCCTATAAGACTAAACGCTTGAATAAAGTTTACCGTTTCATGGGCAATTACTATGTCGCAAGCCAAAGCAATATTGGCACCTGCACCAGCAGCCACGCCATTCACGGCTGCAATTACCGGCTTTTTTAAATTTCGGATTTTGAGAATAATAGGATTATAGTGTTCTTCCAGTATTCTTTTGAATCCAGGATTTAATTCAGGGTCAGTGACTTCCTTAAGGTCTTGCCCAGCACAGAATGCTTTACCATTACCTGTTAAGACTATGGCCCGAACGTCTGGGTTGGACTCACATTCATCCAAAACACCTTGCAGTGCTAGCGCCATTTCCCTATTAAAACTGTTGAAAACCTCTGGTCTGTTAAGGTTGATGTATGCGACAAGATTTTCAACTTTTGACTCTATAAAATTGCTCATTTATGTTTCTTTTTACCAATTGTTAGCCCTAAACCATGGACGAGACAACACTATTTTGTCATTTTAGACATTTAAAATAATCAAAGGGTTCTTGACAATCATCGCACTGAAACTGTGCTTTGCAGGCCGTTGAGCCGAATTGACTCACCATTCGCGTGTTGGTAGAACCGCACTGCGGACATTTTACCAAGCGCTTGCCTTTTAAGAGCACTTCTTTATCAGCTTCGGCTTCTAAGGGAGCGGCAATGCCGTAATCTTCCAATGCCTTTCGTCCTTTAGGTGTAATCCAATCTGTAGTCCATGCTGGTGAGAGCACAAGTTCAACGTCTGAAGTGTAGCCATGATCTTGAAGTGCTTTTTTTATATCATCACCAATGACATCCATTGCAGGGCAACCACTGTAGGTAGGCGTTATTTTGACCTTTACATGATTTCCTTTTACAATCGCCGACCTTACGACTCCCATTTCTAGAATAGACAAGACTGGAATCTCAGGATCTGACACTTGCTCCAAAATTGGAAATAACACATCATCTATGTTTACACCTTGCACTACTGTCATATTACCACGTCATATTTGGATAGGTACGCTGCATGTATTGCATATCGCTTAAGATATATCCTAAATGTTCTGTATGAATGCCTCTTTTACCACCTTTTTGAAACCATTTTGATTCAGGAACGTTCAATTTAGCTTCCTCCAATACCTGTTTTACTTTGTTGTAGTAAGGCTCCTTGAGCTCACTTACGTTTACGCCAACACCTTCAGAAATCATCTCGTCATCTGATTCTGTAGTATGAAACAATTCGTCTGTGTAGCGCCACAAGTCATCTATGGCATTTTGCATGCGCTGCTTACTTTCTTCAGTGCCATCACCTAAGCGTTTTACCCAGTCGGAGGAAAAGCGCTGATGGTAACCTACTTCCTTTATAGCTTTATTTGCAATAGCCGAAAGGTTGACATCCTTGCTCTGTTGGAGGCCTTGTAAAAACAAGTGGTGGTAAACGTCAAAAAGAAATTGACGCCCTATCGTATAAGCAAAATCCGTGTTTGGCTGCTCTACCAAAAGTACATTCACATATTGTCGCTCCGTTCTTAAAAACGCAATGCTATCTTCTGTGGCATCTTCACCCTTAATTTTAGCTGCATACTGAAAGTAACTCCTTGTTTGTCCTAATAAATCCAAAGAAATATTTGTACAAGCAATGTCTGTTTCCAAACTTGGGCCATGGCCGCATAATTCACCGAGCCGTTGTCCTAAAATTAGGGTGTTATCTGCTATGCCAAGGATATAGTTATATAAAGTTTTGTTTTTCATAGTTATGATTTCTGCAGAATTGAAACAATTCTAGTCAACAACACCATATAATTACATGTGTTTTATTTCGTCTGGTATGTCGTAAAATGTTGGGTGACGATAAACCTTATCTTGTGCAGGTTCAAATAGCTCTCCATTATCTACGGGATTTGAAGCTGTGATATACTTGGATTCCACCACCCAAATGCTAACGCCCTCGTTTCTTCTGGTGTAGACATCTCTTGCATTTTCCAGTGCCATTTCCGCATCTGCAGCGTGCAAACTTCCGAAATGGCGATGTTCCAATCCATTTTTACTTCTTACGAAAACTTCCCAAAGTGGCCAATTCTTACTCATTATACTGCTTCTTTAGATTTGTATTCTTTTTTCTTTTCTGCATAAGCTACGGCAGCATCTCTAACCCAAGCTCCATTTTCCCATGCCGAAACTCTCGCCTTCATACGCTCCTTATTCATTGGTCCATGACCCTTAACCACTTGCCAGAATTCATCCCAATCGATAGGACCAAAATCATAAGATTGGCGTTCCTCGTTCCACTTTAAATCTGGATCAGGAATGGTAAGACCTATTAATTCCGCCTGTGGAACGGTTTGATCTACAAACTGCTGGCGCAGTTCATCATTAGTTTTACGCTTTAATTTCCATTTCATGGATTGTGCCGTATGAACAGACTCTGCATCAGTTGGCCCGAACATCATTAAGGATGGCCACCACCAACGATTTAAAGCATCCTGAGCCATTTCTTTTTGCTCTGGTGTTCCATTTGCCAAGGTCATCATTATTTCATAACCCTGTCTTTGGTGAAAACTTTCCTCCTTACACACACGAATCATAGCACGTGCGTAAGGACCATAGGATGTATTACATAATGGCACTTGATTAATAATGGCAGCACCATCTACCAACCAGCCTATGGCACCCATATCTGCCCAAGTGATTGTTGGGTAATTAAAAATACTGGAATATTTAGCCTTACCTGTGTGCAACTGCTCATATAACTCTTCTCTGGATATACCCAAAGTTTCGCAAGCGCTATATAGATACAAACCGTGCCCAGCTTCGTCCTGAACTTTTGCTAATAAAGCCACCTTACGTCTTAGGGACGGTGCTCTGGTAATCCAATTACCCTCAGGCAACATTCCCACGATTTCCGAATGCGCATGTTGCGAAATTTGCCGTATGTGTGTTTGCCTGTATTTCTCTGGCATCCAATCTTTAGGCTCAATCTTTTCATCGCGCGCTATGCGGGCTTCAAATTCCGTTTCTAAATTCTTAATCTGATTTTCACTCATAATTTCAATCTTTTAACAGTTGGCTATAAACCCACTGCCTTTATTTTTCTTTTTCTATATCTCAAAATCCCAAGGCTACGCTCAGGATATTGTTTTGTTCATTAAACATCAAAATCTACAACCACTTTATCGGTCGTTGGTACGGCTTGGCAGCTCAATACTAAATGTTGGTCAATTTCCTCTTTCTCTAAAGCGTAATTGATTTTCATCTCTACTTCGCCCGATTTAACCTTACATTTACAGGTACTACAAACGCCTCCCTTACAGGCAAATGGTAAGTCGGCACCAGCATTTAGGGCAGCATCTAAAATATTATCATAGTCTTTGGTCATTGTAAAGTTAAATTCTTTACCACCGTCAATTATGGTAATTTCAACACCTTCTACATTTTGTTGGGCCAAGCGCTCTTGTCGCTTTATATCCTCTTCGGACAAACCTGTTACAAACAACTCGAAATGCACAAGTTCCTTGGGCAGGCCAGCTTCAACGAGATAATTGCTGACGTAGTTTACCATTTTTTCAGGTCCGCATAGAAAGACTTCACTCGTATCGGGAATGTCGATAAAAACCTTAGTAAGCGTTTTCATCTTATCGTCATCAAACCGACCATTAAACAATTCTATATCCCGTTTTTCCTGAGTTAGGAAATAATAAATCTCTAAACGGCCAAAGTATGTATTTCTAAGTTGCTCTAACTCTTCTTTAAAGATAATGGATTTTGCCGTTTTATTCACATAAAACAGCTTACATGTTGAATTAGGCTCTTGTTTTAAATGGGTTTTAATCATGGAAATGACAGGTGTAATCCCGCTACCGGCTGCAAAAAACAAGTAATTCTTTGAGGCTTCTGCATTAACATCTACACCGAAAGTACCACTCGGTGCCATCACTTCTAACGCTTGCCCTGCTTTTAGCTCTTCATTTACAAAGGTTGAAAATTTACCACCAGGAATTTGCTTTACAGCAACTTGCCATTTGTTTTCCACAGGACTAGAACATAGAGAGTAGGACCTACGAACATCTTCACCATCAATTTCGGCCTTTAAAGTGAGGTGTTGCCCCTGACTAAAATCAAATTCTTTTACTAGATGCTCTGGTACATCAAAGGTTATTACCGAACAATCGTCAGTTTCCTTATAAATGTCCTTTACTTTCAGGTTATAAAACTGGGCCATTCTATAGTTTTTCTTGCAGATTGTTTATTTGACTAAAGTGCCTAAAACAATACTTGTTCCATTAACTAACAATCGTTAGTTAGTTACAAATTTAAAAAATATATTCTAAACTATTTGTTAATTCCTTGGATGAGGACCGTTGTTAAATCTTCTAGCAGTTGTTGTCGCTTAATGGCATCTTTTTTTGGAATCCAGAGGTATAAGGACCTTAACGTGGAAAGCATGGAAAACAAAATGACCTCGACATCCACAGGTTTTAGTTCGTCGTTTTTAATTCCCTCTACGATGATGGCTCTAAAATTATTTTCATAGTCATTGCGCAACTGCAAATAGTAATCGAGCTTTTCTTCGAGATGCATCCAATCGGTATTGAGGGCAGCAAGGCCTTCTGGATTGTTAATGGCTATTCTTACGTGGAGTGCGATAAGAGCATTTAACTTTTCCACAGAAGAATTCGATTCTGAAATCACAACGTTCATTCCCTCTGTGAACGCTTCGGCAATTTCCAATATGATGTCTTGTAAAATAGCTTGTTTTGAATTTATATGATTGTACAAACTCGCCGCCTGCATGTCCATGGCTTTGGCCAAATCGCGCATTGTTACAGCACTATAGCCTTTCTGCTTGAAAAGTTGAGCTGCAACTCTAATAATTTCTTCTTTTCGTGTTTCTTTTTTCATTGACGGGATGAATATATAAAAATGCTTTAAATCCACTCTTATTTCTGCACTTTAAAACGTGATAAAGTATCGAACCTCTTTTCAATTTTTAAGTCTTTCTAAATCTATTTTTGTTTTGTAACATTTGATACCATTACTAAAGTGAGAATTATTGATCTTTACCCAAAATTTAGATTATGGGATTATTAGATTTTTTAACTGGGAATACCACCCATCAAATTCAAGAATATCTTCAGAAAAATGCGGTCATTTTGGATGTCCGCACAGATAGTGAATATCAATCAAACCATATTGCATCCGCCCTTCACATTCCATTGAATGAACTGGAATATCGTGTTGACGAGGTTAAAGTATTGAAGAAGCCTGTTATTGCTTATTGTGCAAGCGGTATGCGTTCTGGAAAAGCGGCTAGTTTTTTAAAATCGAATGGCATAGATGCCATCAACGGTGGCGGAATAGGAAAATTAAAAGCGGCTCTTTAGCACCATATCACTGAGATCACCTTCGCTACTAACTGGCTGGGATTGGTATTTGAGTGTCCAGCCAAAAGATTCGGTTAAAATATAAAATTTGGCCAATTCGCTTATGAGCCTATTCTTTGCATTGGATTTTAATGAAGAGCTGTCAATTTTTGCCTTTATTTTAGCTTTTACAGCTTTAGCAATAGCATTGTAATCCTCAGCTTCGAAAGGATTGAAATAATCGGCTTGAATGTCATAGTACTCAAGCTCGGGCGAGATGGTTATTTCCTCTTCTGGTATGGCCAAAATTTCGATGGTTTTTTCGTCCTCATTGACCTGGTACTTTAACTCACTTAAATCATAGCGTACATCAACCTTAGCATTCACCACAACTAAGGCTTTCTTATTGGCCTTGTAATATGCTCCAAAAATGGCTTTGGAATCCTGGTAATTAAAAACCTCTGTAAAATGACCTTCGGTCACCACCAATTTGCTAACTTGATTCAACTGCTTTTCAATGAGCTCTGAAGATTCCCTAACAGTGATATCTTGTTTAGAGCTACATTGCCGGAACACCAGCACAATCACAACCGTAATTAAAACACCTAATAAAAAATTCCTCATGCGCTAATTTAACAAAATACCTTCTTCCTAAAACGGTACTTAGTACATTTTCATTTATGATTTTCAGTCTTTTATCGCCAACTTGTCTAATTTAACGGCATCTTAACCCGCTTTTATTAAAAGTTTAAAAAACTCCCTTAGCTTTATTATCATCAAAAATACAGTCGATTTAATGCCCTATAAATTGTATTGACATGAAAATTATTTTTATCACCACCTTTTTGATATTGACCTCTACAATCACTTATGGGCAAACCAACCTACTGATAAAAAATGTGAATTTAAGGGCCAAGGAGCTCAAACACGATTTAAACGCTTCCAAGGATACACTTGTGCTGGAAGCATCTCGGACCATACACAAGCTAGAAATTTATAACCATTCCTTTTCAAAACATATTGAAGTGGAGAATAAAATGGTTAACGTTCCACTTAACCAATTACCACTGGGAAAGCTCATTGTAGAAGTTGTGCTCAAGGACAAACGCATTATTCTCACCATCATAAGGCAATCGGAAGGAGATGAACTCACTGAAATCGCAGAAGCTGAATCTTTTATTGACACAGAGAACACAACAGAACCTTCAAATGTTATTGATCTTTCGGAACGTGAGGCACCAAAACCCGAAAAAAGCGTAAAGTCGTATTGGGTAGAATATATTATCAGTAATGGTAATTCCTCTTACAAAACCCTGCGATTTGCCAGTAAAACCTTAGTGGACAAAATGGTAGCTAAAAACAAATTGGAAGTAAAATCTGTAAAAGGAAAATTAAATAAACTTACCATCTGGGAAGTTTATGATACCACTAGATTTTTAAGGTTTAAAAGAATAAATCCCAATTTTTCATCAGCAGTAGAGTCGCCATTTTTTAATACAACACCTTATTACGACTCCGAGATTTTCCTAGCCAGTCTTTAATTGTTTTTTTTAAGCTCGAGTTTCTCAGCAAAATAGTCGCAGAAGTCCTTCATTGTAGCGGTCATTTTTTCATCTTGGGTAGCTCTCATAAAGGTGTCGCTCATGGTAACAAGAGTTTGATGAAAAAATAGCTTCATCTCGTCTACAGGCATATCCTTGGTCCATAAATCAATCTTCAAGGTTTCCTGCGCCTTACTATCCCAAACAGAAAGCATTATAGCCTTGGCCTCTTCGTTAGTGACACCACCATCTTCTGCTGACCAGTGCAATTTTTCCGGCACTCTGTTTTCATCCAATTCTACGTTTAATTCTATTTTAGAGGTAATGGTCTTAGACATTATTTTCTTGGTTTAAATTTTGATTTATTAAATATTTCTTCCGGATCTTTTTGAAGTATAGATAGCACATCCTCATCCGTTTTTGAGGCATATGCTTTTACAATTTGCCATCCTATGTATTGCCCCAATCGTCCAGGAGATTCATTATCAAGTTCTAAATAAAATTTGGAGAATGGTGCATCAGCGATGAATCTATTAGACAATTTTCTATCTGTGCTGTAAAGCAATTCTCGCTCCACAAAATAGCTCCAAATAGGACTTTCATTAGCCTGTGCCCATTTAAGCTGTTCTTCTGAGTAACCTATTTTCTCGTGGTCTGGCACAAACGGAATCATGACATCCTTAAAATATAAAAGCTTACCATGATAAATCATTTCATCAAGGAAAGTTCGCCTCTGCGATTGGTAGGCATATTTTCTTGCGAAACCTTCAGCTACATCGGGAACAATATTGCTCGCTTTCATATTGGCCGCAATATATCTGGGAATATTTTGATAAAACTTATGATCCTGCCCTAAATAGTTGTCTAAGGCAACCAAAACAATGGTGTCCGTTACAATTGTTTTGTCTCTGTAGGCCACATCATTTGTTAAGGTGATAACGCGCGGCTCTTTAAATGTTTTATCGTAATACTTTATATGCTGAAACAAACGCTTCATATCATGCTCAACCGCTTTGAATTCCTTAAAAGTTGTTACAACTTCGCCCAACAGCTCATCTTGAAGGGAATCTTCCATTTTTTTTATCCAAACGGAATCCTTTACGCTCTTGGAAAATAAAAATGGGTAGGCCGATTTTAACTGTGGCAAATCCTTGGGTTCGGCCTGTTCCATAGCCATATCAAATCGTTCAACCTTAAGGTCAATAGCCACATTTGAGATATCTCCCTCAAGTTTATTATCCGTATTACAGGACCATAAAAGAAGTACTATAATAAAAACCAAGCCGTTTTCCCGAAGCATATTCCAAAACATTTTAAAAGCTAACCGTATTGCGTTATTTTTGTTGTGCAAAGGTACACTTCTTTGTGTTAAAATATCATATTATGCAGACTGAAAAGGTAGTCAATCACATTGTTAATTGGTTAAAGGAATATGCTGAGAATGCCAAGGTTAATGGTTTCGTCGTTGGAGTTTCCGGTGGTATAGATTCTGCTTTGACCTCGACGCTTTGCGCTAAAACAGGTTTAGAGGTATTATGTCTAGAAATGCCCATTCACCAATCTGAAAAGCAAGTTTCGAGAGCCCTCAATCACATAGACTGGCTAAAGAATCAATATTCTAATGTAAGAATGACTTCGGTAAATTTAACGCCTGTTTTTACGAGTCTAATAGACGCTTTGCCTGCAGTTGAAGACGAAGAAAGCCGACACATGTCTTTGGCCAATACAAGAGCCAGACTTCGCATGACAACCCTTTATTACTTCGCTGCCTTAGAAAAGTTATTGGTTGCCGGAACCGGAAATAAAGTAGAGGATTTTGGTGTAGGGTTTTACACCAAATACGGCGATGGCGGTGTTGATTTAAGTCCTATTGCAGATTTACTAAAAACCGAAGTTTACGAATTAGCTGCTTTCCTTAACATCAATAAGGATATTTTAGAGGCACCACCAACAGATGGTTTATGGGGCGATAACCGCACCGATGAAGATCAAATAGGTGCATCTTACCCAGAACTGGAATGGGCGATGGCCATGAAAGAACAGGGAAAAACCAGTGCTGACTTCACAGGTCGGGAAAAAGAAGTTTTTGAAATCTTTATGCGCTACAACACGTCAAACAAACACAAAATGATCCCTATCCCTATTTGCGAAATCCCCAAAAATTTAAAATAATTCTTACATTTTATTGAATTTTACGTTAATCCTTTTGGATTTTTCGTTATTTTTGTTTAACGAATCTTCTGTAGGCACTTAGCTTTACTACTGTTATTGATTTAACATATTAACCCTTATTTAACTAACGTATTAACCCTAACCACACTAAATCATGATACAAATTTTAATCGTTGACAGTCATCCCGTGGTCCGCACAGGATTAGAACTCTATTTTAATAACAAACCAGATTTTAAAGTTGTTGGCAGTTTGAGAAGTGGCATAGAAATTTTTGAATTTGTAAGACGCCACCCTGTTGATGTTATTATTTCTGAAATTGATCTTCCAGAACTTAACGGAATAACAGCACTAAGAGCTATTAAAAAGGAGAATAAAAATATTAACGTCTTAATACTAAGTCATCAACCAGAAGAAATATATGCAATTAGCACTCTAAAAGCGGGTGCATCAGGTTATCTCAATAAGACGGCAAGTATGGATACGATTGAAAAGGCAGTGCGCACCGTTAGCAAAGGTGAGATTTCACTCAGTGAGAAAATGGATAAACACATGCGCTACGAAGATACCAGAAAAAGCAGAAGCCGCATGTTTAAGAAGTTGTCCACTAGAGAGGTAGAAGTCTTAAAATTGCTCTCCATAGGACGAAAGAACAAGGAAATTGCAGAAGAATTGGATATCAACGAGAAGACGGTAAGCACATACAAAGCGCGTTTATTCAAAAAATTAAACGTAACCAATATTGTTGATTTAATTCATCAAGCCAAACATCACAATCTCACTTAATAATTAACGACCCTGCCTAACTTCCTGGCTAGTAGAACTTTTAAATTATTGTAGGACTGGCTATCCTCCAAAACGACTTTTGAATCATAATCCTCTTTAAGGGTTTCCTGTGATAGGTCTTTAAGTTTTTTCTCGATTAATAGCCCTCTTAAGTGGAGGATGGTTTGGCTGACCAATTGTGCAATTGTGTCACCTTTCTCTTTTGGAATAATGTTGTTACGATGCCAATCGTGCAAATTGTACTTTTCATCTTCCATTAAGATACTGGTTACTGTATTGGCAAGGTCTTGATCAAGTTGGTTAATGAAATCCTTTGTAGAAAAATTTTCATCCCTATTAAGTTGATCCATTATAGAATAGTACAAGGCTTTAAAAGATTCGTTGGAAAACTGCATTTCATCTTCCTGTAAGTCTAAGTAAATTTTTTCGTACACCTTTGCCTCTTGCTTTATGGGTTCTAAAATTAGATCTCCGGAAACCTCATCTTCCTTTAAAATTAAATCCTCGAAAACTTCCTTGCGATCGCCATAGAGCATCAAAATTTCAATTATCTTCTTTTCAAGCTCAAATTGAACATCAATCTTAGGCTTGGTCGTTTCGGTATTCCTAACAACGTCAAAAGCCTTTTGCTCTTGCTTGTGTTTTTTATTGGCTTCTTGAAACTCCCTCTTATTGATTTGTGCCAGTGTGCTAAACAAAACGTTCTCACTGATGTCCATAATCTGGGCACACTCCTGGATGTAAACTTCTTGTTTTATCGCATCTGGAATCTTGGCTATACTATTAACAATATCACGAATGGTTTCTGCCTTTTTAATGGGATCATTGTTAGCTTCTTCAACTAAAACAGAAGCCTTAAACTGAATAAAATCCTTAGAATGGCTGCTTAAATACTCTTGAAGTTCGGCAAGGCTGTTAGACCTCGCAAAGCTATCTGGATCCTCTCCCTCTGGAAAAGTACATACCCTAACGTTCATTCCTTGTTCTAAAATCAAGTCTATTCCTCGGAGAGAGGCACGCAAACCAGCTGCATCGCCATCAAACAAAACCGTAATGTTATTGGTCAATCTGTTTATAAGCCTAATCTGCTCGGGTGTTAAGGCCGTACCCGAAGAAGAAACCACATTTTTAACTCCTTTTTGATACAATTGAATAACATCCGTGTAGCCTTCAACCAAATAACAGTTATTTTCTTTCGCTATGCTTTGTTTGGCAAAATATAAGCCGTACAGCACCTTACTTTTATGGTAAATATCACTTTCGGGCGAATTAAGATATTTTGCCGCCTTTTTATCATTGGTTAAAATACGTCCGCCAAAACCTAGAACCCGACCGCTCATACTATGAATAGGAAACATGACCCTACCTTTAAATCGGTCGAAATGTTTATCGTCCTTAACAATGGTAAGACCTGTCTTTTCCAAAAATTCAATTTTATAGCCTTTACCCAAGGCCTCATCTGAAAATGCCTGCCATTGATCTAGCGAATATCCTAATTGAAATTTCTTAATTGTTTCCTCTGTAAAACCGCGTTCTTTAAAATAGCTTAAACCAATAGCCTTACCTTGGTCTGTTGTATGTAAGATTTTCTGGAAATATGTATTGGCGTATTCAGATACCAAATAGAGACTTTCGCGTGCATCAGCCTGCGCCTTTTCCTCATCGGTGCGTTCAGTTTCTTCAATCTCTATATTGTATTTTTTTGCTAGATAGCGAATAGCTTCGGGATAGGTAAAATGTTCATGCTCCATGAGAAAAGTAACCGCATTGCCACCTTTCCCTGAGGAAAAGTCTTTCCAGATCTGTTTTGCTGGAGAGACCATGAAACTAGGTGTGCGCTCATCGCTAAATGGACTAAGACCTTTAAAATTACTTCCGGCCCGTTTTAATTGCACAAAATCGCCAATAACCTCCTCTACTCTAGCGGTTTCAAATACTTGCGATATGGTATTTTGCGAAATCAAATCCTAATTACATTTTCCGATAAACCGTGTAAAGTTATAAAACTATATAATAAGCTGCGAGGTCCGTTTATACTTTATTTTAGAAGTGTAGCAATCAGTATTTTAACGGTGAACAAAACTAGTTTAATTTAAGTATAATTAATATCTTTAATGCAACTAACAATCCTTCACAATGAAACGCATTATACTGTTAAGTTTTCTATTGGTCTTTTTCGTCTCGTGTAAAAACGACAACAGCGAAACGTCGCAAGACAAAAACAACAACGCTACCGTTTATTATGGTGGCGATATTTTAACCATGAAAGGAGATGCTCCAGAATACGTGGAAGCTCTCGTGGTTAAAGATGGTAAAATAAGTTTTGTTGGCGAAAGCTCTAAAGCAATGAACGTTGCTGGCCCAGGACATAAAATGATTGATTTAAAAGGTAAAACCTTGGTCCCTGGTTTTATTGATGGTCACGCCCATTTTTCCAATTTCTCCTCGCAGGCCATAGGAGCTCTACTTTTGCCCTCACCAGACGGAAAGGCAAACAACATGGATTCCTTGATTGAAATTTTAAAGGAATGGAACACACCTGAAAATAGGGCCTACACAGGTTGGATTTGGGGAACAGGATTTGATGATTCCGTTCTTGAAGAAAAACGATTTCCAACGAAACACGATTTAGATAAGGTAAGTACGGAACATCCCATAATGATTATTCATATTTCTGGTCATTTTGCGGTGGTCAACTCAAAGGGATTGGAGAAACTAGGTCTTGATGCCAATAGTAAAGACCCAGAAGGTGGTATCATCCGAAGAGAACCTAATTCTAACGAACCTAACGGCGTATTGGAAGAGTTAGCAGCTATTCCATATATGATGGATGCTCTTATGCCCAAAACAGAAGAAGCTAATCTCAAATTTTTCTTGGCTGGACAAGACATGGCTAAATCTTACGGATACACTACTGTCCAAGATGGCCGGACCATGCAAAACCATGAGTTTTTGGCAAAATTGGCAGATAGCAGTCTTATAGAAATCGATGTGGTTAGTTATATCGATTATATGTTCCTTGACAAATACATGGATTCCAAGTGGAATTCAAAAAACTATAACAATAGATACCGCATTGGAGGCATGAAGGTGACCTTGGATGGCTCGCCTCAAGGAAGAACAGCATGGCGAACACAACCGTATTTATTACCACCTGACGGAGCAGCTGCTGATTACAGTGGTTACCCAGCTATCCCTAATGATGATGATCTTCTCGCTATCTACAAAAAAGGGTTTAAAAATAATTGGCAAATATTAACCCATGCCAATGGTGATGCCGCTATGGACCAGATGATAAGAACTCAGAAAATCATGGCCGAGAAATATGGCAACAACGATAGGCGCAATGTACTAATCCATGGGCAATATATAAGGGAAGATCAATTAGACAGTTTTAAGGAGCTTAATGTGGTTGCCTCTTTATTCCCCTTGCACACATTTTATTGGGGCGATTGGCACAAACAAATCATAGGTGATTCGTTAGGCAACAAAATCAGCCCAGTAAAAACAGCACTTAATAAAGGCTTGAATATTACCATTCATACTGATGCTCCTGTGGCACTTCCTAATCTGATGCGCGTGGTTTGGACGGCAGTTACACGTACATCCCGTTCCGGGGAAATTATCGGAGCCGAAGAGCGTTTAACACCTTATGAAGCTCTAAAAGCCATAACGGATTGGAGCGCATACCAGCATTTTGAAGAGGACAAAAAAGGTACTCTAGAGGAAGGTAAATTGGCAGATTTAGTCATTTTAGACGCCAATCCACTCAAAGTGGAGCCTGATGCCATAAAGGAGATCACAGTAGTTGAAACCATAAAGGAAGGAAAGTCTATATATAAAAAATAGGTCTAAAGACTTATGCCTTTAGACCTTTTCTTATACTCTTAGATTAATTTCATTTAATCCATATCGAAGCGCAAGCCAACGGAAAAGTTGTTTTGGTCTACTGCCTGATTCTTAAATATGGGATTTAAATCATACTTGGCGTAGATACCAATGCCGCCCCAAGCAACATAGCCACTAAGGCCATAAACAAACGGACTTACCTCAAATCCACCACGCTGTTTTTCTTCGATTCTGTTGTTGTCTACTTCATATTTCAATTTTTGCATACTGCCAATATTTAAACCTGCATAGCCACCAACACCAAACTTTAATTGATTTCGTGTTGAATATCTGTAATAGGTATCTCGCTCTATTTTCTTTGATGGCCCAAACTCAAGATGTACTGGGACGACCAAATTCGTTGTTCTGAATTTCACTTTATCTACATCAATAGGAAATTGTTGCAATTCAATATTATCATTGTTATTGACCAAATAGTTGTTGTCTTCCATTCTAAGCTTATTCCATTGAAAGGAAAACCCGTATTTAACTCTCCAAAAATTGGTGTTATTAAAAATACGTGTTTTCCATGCGTAACCTAGCTCCACAAATCCAAACACACTAGACTCATAAGGAGAATCCCCTAAACTCTGCCCATCTATAATAGCATTGTTATAGCCAAAGGCAAACACCACATCTTCGGTTGTTCGTCTATCGTATTTTTTCGGCTTATCGTATTTTCTCTCGCCAATATAGATAAATGCCTCGCTGGTTTCCTCGTCACCTCCAATTCTAATATAAGTACCTCCATCATCTAAATCTGGCATATCCACCTGATATGGTTTATCTGTTCGCTGCCATAGTGCAATTTGTTTGTCTATTATCAACAACTTATCTGCAATGTTCTCTGCCCGTAATTGAGCCGCAGCCCCTTTTAGCTTCTCAGCCTCGGCCGCAGAAATGACACCGGCATCCAATCTTTTGTTGATGCGCTCTATATCTTGTTTAAGATACTCACGCTCTTGTTCTTCAACCTGCTTTTTCTGCGCTTTTAATCTTTCAATTTGCTCTTCTTTGTAAGCATTGCG
The DNA here is from genome assembly GCA_913055905.1 of uncultured Winogradskyella sp. GTDB lineage: Bacteria > Bacteroidota > Bacteroidia > Flavobacteriales > Flavobacteriaceae > Winogradskyella. Next base: position 36,555 of record CAJXLB010000009.1, on the reverse strand, counting down.
CTGTTTAACAACTTCGGAAGTGTCAGTTTTTACAGAATCTACTTCTTTAGTCTGCCCATTAACAACAGTAAACATGAATGTCAATGCAAGTGGAATGAGTAATCGTGTAATTGTAGTCATAACTGTTCGTTTTTTGATGATTTATTAAACTTCTTTGATTTTGATTATTAATTATTGCGTTCTGCCACGGCTGTTCGTACAGTGACATAACTATCCTTGAGCGCTTCAAAAACTCTTGTTCTAAAGGATTGGCCCATGTCTTCCTGCACACTTTCCAATAAAGCCTTGGCATCAACTGTTTTGGTGCTTTCGTCCTTTAGTTTATTTTTAAACAACTCCTTACTGGCTAATTTTAAAAGTGAATCTACTTCTTTCTCAAGATTGTTTTCCTTAGTTGTTTCATTAACATCCTTTAAAACCTCAGCAACTGCAGTCTCTTCTAATATTGATTGCTCTTTAATAAGACCTTTATTTTCCTTAGTGTCTTCTTTCGGATTCTGCTGCTTTCCTTTTAAAGGTTGGTCCAAGGAAGCTACTTTTGTATTGCCTAAAGACGTTGTTTTGTTCTTCTTTTTTAATGGTCTTGTTTCACGACTTTGACCATGCTTCTTTTCTTCAGGCAATTCACTAACAGCTGATGCTTCAACCAGTTCTTGTTGTTCTATTGGAGTAGGAGTTATTGTATTTGTTTCGTCTATCTTTTCCTTGACTTTTTGTCCTTCTACCATTTGAGGCATCACCTCTTTTGTAGTATTGCTTCCAAAAAATTGAATCGCAATAGCCAGCAGTATAATTGTACCTGCGGCAATTCCCAACCACCAAAACAATCTTGGGTTCTTTGATGAGGCATCCTTGTCTAATCGTTCGGATAACTTAGACCAACTGTTAGCAGATGGCTCTATGGTGCGCTGCTCTAATGTTTCCTTAATTTTATCTTCAAATTTAATTGGTGCCATAACTACTGCTATTTAACTGTTTAATTTTTTTCTGGAGCATCTGCCTTGCCTTGAACAACTGCGATTTGGATGTCCCTTCAGAAATCTGCAATATTTCTGCGATTTCATGATGTTTGTAGCCTTCGATGGCATACATTACAAAAACCATTTTGTACCCTTCTGGAAGACTATCTATGACCTGTTGTAATTCGGCTACCGCTAAATTACTTTCAATGGTATAGGAATAATTCTCTTCGAAGTGTTCTGTATCAGTACTGAACTCAATGGTCTTCTTTTTTCTTAAATAGGAAATTGCTTCCCTTACCATTATTCGCCTTATCCAACCTTCAAAACTCCCTTCATTCTTAAAACTTTTTATGCGTTTGAACACCTTGAAAAAACCATTGAGCATTACCTCCTCTGCGACGTGTACATCATTGATGTAATATCTACAAACGCTTAGCATTTTAGGAGCATAAATTTCATAGAGGAGATGTTGCGCTTCTCTATTCTGCTTAACCGCTCTTTGAATGAGTTTTGTTTCGTTTTTATGAAGTTGAATAACTTTCACTTTTTTGACACAAAAGGTTTTCTATTAGTATAGACGCTAATATGGTTAAAAAGGTTGTATGAGATTGTGAAAATTTTTAAAATAATTTATAACCAATTGATTTATTGATTATTAAATTACTTTTTTCTATCTATAACATAGTCTACCATTAACTGTAATGAGGCCTTGTAAGGGGAATCTGGATAGTTTGATAATAAGGCCAAAGCTTCGTTTTGGAACGATTTCATTTTTTTAACAGCATACTCAAGACCACCATTGGCTTTTACAAATGCAATGACTTCTTTTACCCTATTCTTATCCTTGTTATGATTCTTTACTGAATTTATAAGCCAAGCTCTATCCTTTTTGGAAGCGTTGTTAATGGTATAAATTAAAGGTAAGGTCATTTTTTGTTCCTTAATATCGATTCCTGTTGGTTTGCCTATTTTTTGTTCGCCATAGTCAAACAAATCATCTTTAATTTGAAACGCCATGCCTATAAGCTCCCCAAACTTTCTCATGGTATCAACTTCTGAAGAATTTGGTTTTACGGAAGCAGCACCCAAACTGCAACAGGCAGCTATTAAGGTAGCGGTTTTTTGACGTATAATGTCATAATACACCTCTTCCGTGATATCCAGTTGACGGGCTTTTTCAATTTGAAGTAATTCGCCTTCACTCATTTCCCGTACAGCAACCGAAATAATCTTAAGGAGGTCGAAGTCGTTATTATCGATGGACAAGAGTAAGCCCTTTGACAATAAATAATCACCAATGAGGACGGCAATTTTATTTTTCCAAAGCGCGTTAACCGAGAAGAATCCACGTCTGCGATTGCTGTCATCAACAACATCATCATGGACAAGCGTAGCAGTATGTATGAGCTCAATTACCGATGCACCACGGTAAGTGCGTTCGCTAATCTCACCATTATTAAGCATTTTGGCCACCAAAAAGACAAACATAGGCCGCATTTGCTTACCTTTTCTATTTACGATGTAATAGGTAATACGGTTGAGCAAGGCCACCTTACTCGCCATAGAAAGTCGGAACTTTTGCTCAAAAAGCTCCATTTCGTAAGCAATGGGTTGTTTTATTTGTTCGGTGATTTTCAACGGCCTAATGTACTAACTGAGATTTTGACAAAATAAATACCATTTTTTAATCTAAACTGCAAAATTACAAATTATGACCTTCGTAATTCCGTAATTGATAAAAATTATAGGTGAAGCCTAAAGCACAAAATTTATTTGTAACTTTCAATTAATTAATTAATTAATCATAAAACTTTTAGCTTATGAAAAAAATTACTTTATTAATGATCTGTTGTACCTTAGGCATGTATATGTTCGCTCAACAAACAATTTCATTTGAAACTAGTGAGGGATATACCCAAGGTGACATTAATACGCAAAACGGATGGGAAACAACTGGTACCGGACCAGGAACATTTATTACAAATCAAGTCGTCACAGACGAGGAAGCTAGTGATGGAACCTTATCTCTTAAAATAGATACCGAAAGTGCTTTCCCTGGACAATCATCACCTTTTGTTGGAGCTTTCTATAATTATTCGGTGGCAGTTCCATTTGCAGACGCTGTGTTTTCTGCGGATATGTATTTAGACACGTTTGATTCTTCAACTACCTCAGATTACCTATTTGGGCTAGTAAATACTACAAGCGGAAATTTTATAAGCTATATAAGATTTACGTTTGAAGGCAACATAGTCGTTCTTGTTGATGATGGAATGGGAACTGTAATATTAGATGACACAAACGTTGATTGGACGCCTCTTACCTGGTTTAATGTTAAAATGGAACTTACTAATAATTCAATTGAGTTTTTTATTGATAACACTTCTATTTATCAAGGTACGGTAGCCACAATTGACACGGATATTGAACAAGTGCGATTTGCACATGATAATTTTGCAGGATTCGGTTACATTGATAATTTTAGAACAAATAATGAGCCTCTATCTGTTAATGACTTTGAACAGAATAAATTCGCTTATCATTACAATAAAAATCAAGAGAAGTTGAATTTAGAATCTTCTGGTTTACCCTTAAACCATATTGAAATTTATTCAATTTTGGGACGGAGTGTTTTGGTGAAAGAATTAAGAGCGACAGAAGAATCCATCAATGTTAGCTCATTAAATGATGGCATGTACCTAGCAAAAGTGAGTATCAATGGTGATACTGAAACTTTTAAGTTTATAAAAAATTAAGATCCCCTTTTTAAATATTCTTCAAATAAAGCGGCCAATAGGCCGCTTTTTTTATGACTTATTTGCCAATTGCCCACAAGCCGCATCAATGTCTTTTCCCCTACTTCGGCGCACCGTCACGGTGATATGGTTAGCTTCCAATACCTCTTGATACATGTCTATGGCTTTAGAATCAGCTTGCTGGAATTCACCATCGTCAATGGGATTATATTCAATGAGATTGACCTTACTCGGTGCAAACTTGCAGAATTGAACTAGAGCATCAACATCTTTTCGTTTATCGTTAATTCCTTCCCAAACCACATATTCATAAGTGATTCTTTTTTTTGTTTTAGCATACCAATACTCTAAAGCTTCCCTTAAATCTTTTAGTGGAAATGTAGCATTAAATGGCATAATCGAGGTTCTAACCTCATCAATAGCAGAATGCAATGACACGGCCAGTTTAAATTTAACATCGTCATCGGCCAATTTCTTTATCATTTTTGGCACACCAGAAGTGGAAACTACGATTCGCTTGGGAGACATCCCTAAACCTTCAGGAGAGGTTATTTTATCAATGGCTTTTAGCACATTATTGTAATTCATGAGTGGCTCTCCCATTCCCATAAACACAATGTTGCTTAACGGTTTATCATAATACAGCCGACTTTCATTATCTATCGCTACGACCTGATCATATATTTCGTCAGGATTAAGATTTCGCATACGTTTCAATCTTGCCGTAGCACAGAATTTACAATCTAAGCTGCAGCCCACTTGCGAAGACACACAGGCTGTAGTACGTGTTGATGTAGGTATTAAAACAGATTCTACTATAAGTCCATCATGCAGCTGAACGGCATTTTTAATAGTACCGTCAGAACTTCTTTGCATCTGATCTACCTTAATATGATTAATGACAAAATGCTCTTCTAACATAGCCCTTGTTTCCAAGGAAATATTGGTCATATCCTCAAAACTGTGTGCCGATTTTTTCCACAACCATTCATAGACCTGATTTCCACGAAATGCTTTATCGCCTCGATCTATAAAAAAAGCTCGTAATTGATCTTTAGTCAGTGCTCTTATATCTTTTTTGCCATTTGTCATAGATTGCAAAATTAACGATTATAAATCTTTGCCTCATAAAAAAGCCTCCCGTTTAGGAGGCTTTGGTATTTTCTTGAATTCAAATTTATATAATCAGCATAGCATCGCCATAAGAGTAAAATCTATATTTCTCCTTAACGGCTACTTCGTAGGCATGTTTTACAAATTCGTGGCCAGCAAAGGCAGATATCATCATAAGCAAAGTAGACTTTGGCGTATGGAAGTTGGTTATCATACTGTTTGCAATGCTAAACTCATATGGTGGAAAAATGAACTTGTTGGTCCACCCTTCGTACGGATTCAGTCTTCCACTAGAAGATACTGAACTTTCAATGGTACGCATCGAGGTTGTACCGACAGCACAAACTCGCTTTTTGTTTTCAATCCCTTTATTTACAATATCTGCAGCCGCCTGACTTATCCTAATTTCTTCACTATCCATTTTATGTTTGGATAAATCCTCGACCTCAACCGGATTAAAAGTACCCAAACCTACATGAAGGGTTACTTCTGCCATTTCAACTCCTTTTATCTCCAATCGTTTTAGTAGATGTTTTGAAAAGTGCAATCCAGCCGTTGGTGCTGCCACAGCACCTTCATTTTTAGCAAAAATAGTTTGGTAACGATCTTCGTCTTCTGGCTCAACATCGCGCTTTATATATTTAGGTAGCGGTGTCTCTCCCAACTCGGTAAGCTTTCTTCGGAAATCCATGTAAGATCCGTCATAAAGGAAGCGTAAGGTTCTACCACGAGATGTAGTGTTATCTATGACCTCAGCAACAAGGGTTTCGTCATCCCCAAAATATAACTTGTTACCAATTCTAATTTTTCTCGCAGGATCTACAAGCACGTCCCAAAGGCGCTGATCTTTATTTAGTTCCCTTAATAGGAAAACTTCGATGCGCGCACCTGTTTTCTCCTTATTGCCATAAAGCCTCGCCGGAAAAACTTTTGTATTGTTTAAGATCATCACATCACCTTCGTCAAAATAGTCGATAACATCTTTAAACAATTTGTGTTCAATGGTTTCTTTCTCCCTATTTAAAACCATTAATCGTGATTCATCTCTGTGTTCTGCTGGATGCTCGGCTAATAATTCTTGTGGAAGGTCAAAATTGAAGTGTGATAATTTCATAAACTGGTATTTTTTTTGAAGTTGCAAATATACAATCTCAACAGAGGGCTTGTCAAGTAATTGAACGGTTTATTTTAAAATGATGCCAATAGATTGTAAATCGTCCCAAAATGAAGGGTATGATTTACTCACCACGTCTGCATCTTCTATAACAATTGAAGTTCTTAATGCTAAGGGTGCAAAGGCCATAGCCATCCTATGGTCATTGTAAGTGGCAATAGCAACATTTGGCTTTATGGATTGGGTAGCCTTAAGTTCTAGGCTATTAGCTGTAATTTCAATTTGGGCACCTAATTTGGTCAATTCATTTTTTAAGGCCACAAGACGATCCGTCTCCTTAATCTTCAAGGTATGAAGTCCGGTTAAATGTATTGGCTTTTGTAATCCAAATGCGGTGACTGCAATAGTTTGGGCTATATCTGGCGCATTGCTCAAATCTATTTCCAAACTTGATTCCTCTTCAACGGTGTCTGATTTTTTTAACCTAATCGCTGTACCCTCAAAAACCGTTTCAACACCAAATTCGCGATACAATTTTGCTAATATGGCATCACCTTGAAGTGAATTGGATTTATACGATTTTAAAATTATTTCCGTACCCACGTCACTCAGCGCTATGAAACTATAGAAGTAGGAAGCGGATGACCAATCTGATTCAACCTCAATTACTTTCTCAGCGGACAAAGTTTTATTAAAAGGATACACCTTTATAAACTGTCCATTAAAACTGGTTTCTATGCCTAATTGATTTAAGAGGCTAAGTGTCATATTTATGTAAGGCACAGAAGTTACAGTACCTTCCAATTCTATGGTTAGACCACGCTTTAATACTGGCGCAATAAGAAGTAATGCCGATATGTACTGACTACTGACATTAGCCTTTAATCGCACTTGGGATTTGTTAATATTTCTACCTCTGATTTTTAGCGGTGGATAGCCTTGTTTTTCCAAATAGGAAATGTCCGCACCCAAGGTTTGCAAGGCCTCGACCAATATGCCTATGGGTCTTTCTTTCATTCGTTGCGAGCCTGTAAGCACTACTTCCCTTTTGGGCTTTACAGCAAAAAATGCGGTGAGGAACCGCATAGCCGTACCAGCATGATGAATATCTACAACCTCAGCTTCTGAAGACAATGCTTCTTTCATTAAAACCGTATCATCTGAATTGGATAGGTTTAAAATCTTAATTTCAGGAAATAAGGCCTGAAGCAACAACAACCTATTCGATTCGCTTTTAGACCCTGTTATTTGCAAGGTTTTTCCTGAAACGAGTTTCGATTTTTGAAGAGATAATAACATGAGCTTAAGTTAGGCTTTAGCTACAAAGCTACTTTAATTTCTCATTGTTGTGGTGCCTATCGTGATCGCGATTTGCTTTTTTTAGCATTTTTTTATCAAAGGCGTCTTGAAGGTCTATCCCCGTTTGATTGGCGAGGCAAAGCACAACAAAAACCACATCGGCCAATTCTTCGCCTAAGTCCTTATTTTTATCGCTTTCCTTTTCGCTCTGCTCACCATAACGACGCGCAATGATTCTTGCCACCTCACCAACCTCTTCGGTCAATTGGGCCATATTGGTAAGCTCGTTAAAATAACGGACACCGTGTTCCTTTATCCAATTGTCAACGTCTTGTTGTGCGTTTTTTATATTCATATTTCCTTTTTGGTAAGCACTATTTGTTCTGCCTGTTTGTCTACAATTTTACTGAAAAAAGATTTAAAAACGGCATAATCCTCAGGGCCGACAATGGTTTTATTAATTTTAAAATCTACCATGAGCTGTAAAAAGGCACCATTATTTTTAATTATATATTTAAACTCCATATCCTTTTGGTTAAAAGCAGCGGCTTCACTTTCAGGCAAATATTCTACCTCAAAACCTTCTGGTAATTTAATGTTTACCATATATTTATCTTCATAGGGATAAATAAAATCAATAGGGTAAAATCGCTCCTCTAGTTTAAATGGGTTTTCGGTCATGGCCAGGAATAACATAGGAGAAAAATAGACCTTGTCTCCAACTTGATCAGCAGCATCCGAAAGATTATAGTCATAAGACATTCTCAAAGGTTTTGATATGTCTTTTAAGTTTTTAAACTCTACATTGCCAACTTCTAAGGCGCCTTTACCTCGCTCTAATCTTTTAATTACATCCGCTTCACTGATATTGGCATAGTTGTTTCTTGATTTTAGCCCTATATGCTTGGAAAAACTCTGCCTCACACTTCCTTTTGCTTCAAAATTATCCGTTAATTCAATATTTATCATTGTCGATTCGGTCGAATGCTCATTTGCATTTAAGTTCACCCAAGCAGAGGTCCCGTCACTTTTTATTAGTCTCCCTTTCCAGTTTAGTGCACGTTGTGGCAAGACATTTACCGTGGTAAAAGGCTCCGAGGCATCGAGAAGGATATATTGGTTTTGGTGCTGCACCATACACACTACGTAATTAAAGCCTTTACGCGTAGGAAATAGAGGAATACCATTATCTCTGGTACTTATGAGTACAGGATTGGCCTCTACGCCTTGAGACCTCAACATTGCCACTAAAAGTAAATTAATATCTGCGATATTTCCAGAACCCTCTTTGTAGGCATTTCTTATTCCTCTCATAGCCGAATAGCCATTGTAGTTATTCCACTTAACCTTAGACTTAACAAAAGCATGCAACATTACCGCCTTTTTAAAAGGATCTGCAACCTCTGATACCAACGTTTCGATATCGTCTTTAAAAAAGCCATTTTTCCCCAGTTGGTCGCCAAAGTCTCTGCTTTCATTGATGGTTTTTGAAACGGCATCCCAAGAAGATGAAAATGATTTTTCGATTACACCCATGTCATCCACAAAGGCAGAAAGCTCTAAAGTTAAAACACCTTTATAGTTGTTTATGTTACCAATGTAAGGTTCGTCCTTAATGGCTGGAACGTTTTGTTCCGAAATGCGCATTATGTTGTCTAGGTAATCGGTCTTATTGGTTGAATATGACGTATTAGCGCTAAGCTCATCTATATTGCGACTCCTATTGGTGGAAATGTATGTCCTTTTCATTTTTTCCCTAACCACATTTGGATAAAACGAAGCTCTAGGATTAAAATACTCATTGTAGACTAAAAATTGCGGAATGGCGACATTGACTTCCAATTCCTTAACAGGAATCTCATATTGAAAAACGATATCATCAATCTCTAAAAACGGTGATGTGATTTTATAGGATAATTCAATTACAGCGCCTTCAGCAACGTTTGGCATGGTAATAGACGTTTTATTTCTGTACTCGCTGTATTCTTCTTCAAAAATACTTTCGTTCCTTAGTTTCGTCTTGTCTAATTTACCTTGGTCCAAAGTAAATGTGTAGCCTTTTATATTTGAAATTTTCTCTCTATTCCCTGATCCGCCAGTGTATAAGAGTAACTCATGAGTAGCCCATTTATAGCCTTCTTTATTGTAAATCTTAATCCGTTTGTGTACTGTTCTGGTTTGTTGCCAACCTTCACCCTTAATAAAATCAAAGTTTATATATTCCTTTTTATAAAGGATAGCTGCATTAGCGTTTGAATCCAAAGGATATAAAGCTTCTTCAACCTCTGCCTTAGAGACCTTGCCAAACTTATAGTTTTGACTGAATGATGTCAGGGAAAACCCGAGAAAGAAGATAATAAGAAGTGAAGTGATTGATTTCATGATTAGTGGTTTATTCTTTAAGTAAAATTATTTTGGTCTTATCTTGTTTTGAGACCTGCTTTAGGAAATCCCTATATTTTGAATATTCCTCTTTAGTGTAAAGGCCTTTATTTATTGTAAGTCTTCGGTGATACTTTATTTTATCGTTGGCGAGTAATTCGAGGCTATAGTGGTAAGACCCAAAAACGGTTTCTATGGTCGCACTTGGGTTCATTGCTTCCAGCGAATAACCTTCAGGAAGGGAAAAGACATAGGTGTCTACATCCTTGTAAGCACGATGTATCTTAAAATCTAAAGTTCTTTTAGCATAGCGCGGAGGGATAGTTTCTATACGATTAAATACGTTTGGTTGAAAAATTAAACGAGCTCCACTTTTTGATGCATAGCTTAAGGCAGTCATGTCAAGTTCCTCGGCAATACTTACAGCGTCCTTATTATTCTCTACCACAAGGTTACTTATTTTAAAAGCATTGATATAACCCCAATCTGAATGATGTTGCATCTTGTGTTCTTTGTCCAGCTTAGACGCAGCATCTGAATGTAGTGCATATTGATAGCCTGTATACTTTCGTGTCAGGTTTGCTTTTAAAGAGCCTGTCTCATCTAGTATTAGCTCGGATGTCGTGATTTGCTGGCTGTCATCAGCATTATAGACATTGGTATGCGTTATTTGCCCACCGTTGGGTGTTATTAAAAGCACATCCCTATCATCAGTAAAACCAGCGGTGAATCCAAAAGGATTGGTCTGGCTGGTACACTCCAAAAATATATTCTCCTCTTCATCGGCCAAGCACAAGATAACGTGGTTACCCTCTGTGACAGAAAAACTCTTGTCTATATTCCTAATATCATCTCCACCCCAAACCACGGTATAATAAGAGGGAATTCCAATGGCATCAAGTAACGCTCTAGTATAATTAGTAAGCCCTTTGCAATCTGAGTAACCTAATCTATCTACGTCATTTGCTTCAGTTGGTTTCCAGCCACCAATGCCTACTTGCACACTGATATAACGTGTTTTTTCTTGCATGTACTTGTAAATTGCCTTCGCCTTTTCCTTATTTGTACTGAGGTCATCCGTAAGCGCTTTAACCTCCCTAACAACACTTTCTGGAATTTCAGTTGTACCGTGCAAAAGCTTGTTGTACATCCATTGCCCAAAATCATTCCAGTTATTGTTTTGGCCTTCTACACCTTCCATACTGAACCTAACTAGGGCTGATTTAAATTGAGGGACTATGTTTTTAATGCCTTCATTGTAGACTTCGTATTTTATGCCAGGGATATTATTGGCAACATAATGCAAAGGCGCTTTTTTTGAAATATTAAAGTGTTCAAAACGTTCGGGCTTGGTGCGCAATTCAATTCCAGAATTATTGATTATTTGGAATTCTGAATGTTGGACAGACAAATAAAAATCATCTACAGGATACCAACTCGGTACAAATGCGGTACTCCTTAATTCAATTTCACTTTTAAACTCTACGGTATAAGGATAGCTCGGTGTTGTATAGTTGAGATATTTCACTCTATTGTCCGAGTATAGCGTACCTCCGTCTACGGCGCTTTCATCTGCAAAATCCCTTTCTTTAATACGTTTTATTTGATTTCCTGAAGCATCATAAATTCGAGCTTCCAACTCCTTAATTTTCGTTTTATCGTCGTAAAACTCAACAGCATTGTGGTGTCGCTCTCCATATTCATTGTAAATGCTAACAATCCTGTGAGTTTTTACTAGTATTCTATCAAAATCTTGGATTTCCAATTCCGTATGGTCATACCTAACCGTAGCATTGGCATTTTGTTTTAAAACAGCGGGAACCGTACTAGATTTATAGAGGTAAGAATCCTGAGAAAAAATCGAAAGGCAAACAATCTGAAATAAAAGCAGGACCTTTTTACTGCCTGCAACCATATGATTTTATTTATATTAACACGTAGTAATAATACTATTTAAATTATTACTTAAACCTGACAAATCTCATAAAATCCGTTAATCCCATAATTTTTCGATGAAATACTTTCTTACAAAATAAATCAAAGGGTGTTTAGGGATAGAAATCAAAAGAAAATGGTCTATTCCCTGTTTTTGGAGTCAATGCTTATGGTAACGGGTCCGTCGTTAACTAAGGCCACCTTCATATCTGCACCAAATATTCCTGTGTAAATGGGCTTGCCCAGCTGATGTTGAAGCGTCTCAATGAACGTTTCGTAAAGCGGGATTGCGATATTAGGTTTTGCTGCTTTTATATAACTTGGTCTGTTGCCTTTCTTGGTACTAGCATGCAGCGTAAACTGGCTTATTAAAAGGATATCGCCACCAGCCTGAAGAATAGATTTATTCATTTGGCCTTTATCGTCTGGAAATATCCTAAGATTAACTATTTTATTGCAGAGCCATTCAATGTCTTCTGGGCCATCGCTTTCTTCAATTCCCAACAATACCACTAAACCTAATGCTATTTTGCCTTCTATTTTTTGATTTATGGTTACAGCTGCTTCTGAAACCCTTTGAATTACCACTCTCATTCCGTATCCCAATTATCGGTTCTATAATTTTCTTCGTCGCCCTCTAAAATCTGAAGATAACTTCGATAGCGCGAATAGGATATCTCATCATTCTCCAAAGCCTGCTTTACTGCGCATTTAGGCTCCTTAACATGGAGACAATTGTTGAATTTGCAATCTTGCTTTAATCTAAAAAACTCAGGAAAATAATCACCGACTTCTTCCTTATCCATATCAACGACACCAAAGCCCTTGATGCCAGGCGTATCAATAATCTTGGCATCAAAACTTAAGTCGAACATTTCAGCAAAGGTCGTAGTGTGCCGACCTTGGAGGTACTGTTCAGAAATTTCCTTTGTTTTAAGATCCAAAGAAGGTTCAATCGTATTAATCAACGTAGATTTTCCAACACCAGAGTGTCCAGCAAACATATTCACTTTCCCTTCCATGAGCTGTTTTACCTTATCAATATTCTTACCCGTTAGGGCTGAAATTTGAATAGTAGGATATCCTATTTTACTGTAGATACTTTCTAAATACTTAATTTCCAATAGCTCTTCTTCATTATAAGAATCAATTTTATTAAACAGCAAGATGGTGTCTATGGAATACGCCTCAGCTGTAACCAGGAACCTATCTATAAAACTTGTTAAGGTTGGTGGGTTATTAAGTGTTACAAGCAAAAAAACCTGATCGATATTGGCGGCAATGATATGGGTTTGTTTAGAGAGATTTACAGATTTTCTTATGATATAGTTTTTGCGCTCGTCTATACCAGTAATAACACCTGTTTCCTTGTTGTTTTTGGTCTCTAGCTCAAACTGAACCTTATCGCCTACAGCAATTGGGTTGGTGCTTTTGATGTCTTTTAGTCGTAATTTACCCTTGATTCTGCACTCGTAGAAATGGCCATTTAAGGTCTTAACCACATACCAGCTACCCGTAGATTTGTAAACGATTCCTGTCATTATCTATTAAAACAACAACAAAGAAACGACATTTCGTAAAAATTCGCTACTTTGACCTCATATTCAAAAATCAAATCACATGAAAAAATTCCTTTTCCTGGCTACCTTTATAAGCCTTATGTTTTCAGAAGTAACAGCACAAGTAGAATATATGGTCGTTACTAGTGTAGAATCTATTGTTCCAAATGGTCTAGGTCGGTCTAGATTAATTTCTGCTAATGTTTCTAGAGATTATGATGAGTTTACCTCTGAACGCTCTAGCGATAAGGACGAAGACAAGCGCAATAAATCAAAACGAAGCGATATCCGCGTTAAGGATTTCGAAGAAACCAAATTACTTAACTTTTATAATCTTGGAGGGATTAGATTTCAAAATATCGTAGCCAATGATGCGGTTGTTACCTCAAAATTGAATGCCATGGCCGAAGATGGCTGGGAGCTCGCTTTTGTTAGCAGCAGTTCTGAAAGTGATGCTGGAAAAGGTGATGGACAAGGCATCTTTGTAACACGCTATATTTTTAAACGTAACAAGCAGTAAAACAAAAAAGGCTCGCATTTTGCGAGCCTTTTTTAATGATTGATAATCTCCTCTTGGTGATTGATGGACTCTTGATGAATGGCCTTAAACATTCTTAAAATAAACTCTTCGCTAAGGTTTTTCTCCTCACCTTCCAAAATCATCTTTCCTAGAATCTCATTCCAACGTTTGGATTGTAATACCGCGACATTGTGAGCTTTTTTAAGTTCGCCAATCTCATCTGCAACCTTCATACGTTTACCTAAAATTTCGATCAACTGATGATCAATAACATCGATTTTAGTCCGCAGCGTATTAATTTTATTTTTAAAGGCAGCATCATCTCCGACTTCCTTTCTAATTCTTAAATCTTCAGTATATTTAATTAAGGCATCGGGTGTTATCTGCTGGGCGGCATCACTCCAAGCATTGTCTGGGTCGTGGTGCGTTTCAATCATTAAACCATCATAATTGAGGTCTAGTGCTGTTTGGCTCAAATCAAAAATAATATCCCTTCGACCTGCGATATGGGAAGGATCTAAAATTAAAGGCAAATCGGGAAAACGATTTTGCAAGTCTACAGCAATTTGCCATTCGGGATTATTTCTGTATCTCGTTTTCTCGTATGTTGAAAAGCCTCTGTGTATGACACCTAAATTAGACACATCTGCTTTATAAAAACGTTCCACAGCTCCCAACCACAAGGACAAATCTGGATTAACTGGATTCTTTATTAAAACCGGTTTATTGGTACCTTTAAGGGCATCTGCTATGTCCTGAACAATGAACGGGCTTACTGTAGTCCTAGCACCAATCCAAAGAATGTCTACATCGTGCTCCAGTGCCAGTTCTACATGGTGCGGATTAGCAACTTCGGTGGTTATCATGAGTCCTGTCTCTTCCTTAGCACGCTGCAACCACTTTAAGCCCAGAGCACCAACGCCTTCAAAGTTGCCTGGACGTGTCCTCGGTTTCCAAATACCTGCCCTAAACACGGTAGCATCACTATCTTTAAGTTGATGTGCAATATTAAGCACCTGGTCTTCAGTTTCTGCACTGCATGGCCCTGCTATGACCAAAGGGTGACTTAAATTAAAGGCATCTAACCAATTGCGCAATTCTTTTTTGTTTTCCATAATCGTATAATTTCTCTTTTTCTATTCTATACCTTTTAAAATATTCTTAATGTGATTTGTAGATTCCATTTCCTCATAAACGGCTTCAAAATTATCTTCCTTCATTAAATTTTTGAAATACACCAGATTGGCAATGTACTCTTCCAAGGTTTCTATGACATTGGCTTTGTTTTGTCGGAATATAGGCGTCCACATTGCAGGTGAACTTTTGGCTAGACGCACCGTACTTTCAAAACCACTCCCTGCCATATCAAAAATATCGCGTTCATTTTTTTCCTTTTCAATAACGGTCTTTCCAAGCATAAACGAACTTATGTGTGATAAGTGTGATACGTAAGCAATATGCTTATCATGAGCCTTTGGGTTCATATACCGAATACGCATTCCTAAATTGGCGAATATTGAAAGTGCTTTCTCTTGCAGTTTGAAAGCCGTTTCTTCTACTTCGCATATAATATTTGTCTTGTTGTGAAAAAGTCCTTTGATAGCTGCAGAAGGCCCTGAAAATTCGTTACCTGCAATGGGATGCGCTGCCAAGAAGTTTCGTCTTCTTGGATGGTTCTTAGCAACAGCACAAATATCTTCTTTGGTTGACCCAACATCGAATACGATGGTTTCTTCGGAAATGTTATTTAATACCGAAGGTAATACCTCTAAAGCTGCATCTACTGGAGTAGAAAGGATGACGACCTCAGCCTTATTAAGCGTCTCCATACTGGCCTTTTCATCAATTAAGCCCAGATTTACTGCTTCATCTAAGTGATTTTCGTCTTTATCTATGCCATAAATCTTGAGACTTGGATATTTTTGCCTTAAGTCCAGCGCAAAACTTCCTCCTATTAACCCAATTCCGATTATAAAAACGTTGTTTATCATGACTTAAACCCTTGCCAAAGCTTCGTTAATATCTTCTTCTTGCGCACAAAGGGAAAACCTTACATAGCCCTCTCCATTACTACCAAAGACCGTACCTGGCGCGATGAAAATAGAATGATCTTTTAACACCGTATCCGTAAACTCCTCCGATTTGATATGTGGTGGTAATTTAGCCCAAACAAATAACCCAGAAGCGTCCTTATCATATGTACAGTTTAATGCTTCTGCTAATTTCCAGATAAGTTCTCTTCTACTTTTATATACACTATTTAAACTGCCATACCATAAATTAGAAGATTTCAAAGCTTCAATGGCCCCTTTTTGAATGGCATAAAACATACCAGAGTCCATGTTGCTTTTCACTCTTAAGACAGCACTGATATAATCGTAATGGCCTAAAAGCATGCCTACGCGCCAACCTGCCATATTAAAGGTTTTACTTAAAGAGTTTAACTCCAAACAGACCTCTTTGGCACCTCTATAGCGCATTATACTTATAGGCTTGTTGTTTAGTATAAAACTGTAAGGATTATCATTAACGATTAAGATATTATGGCGTTTCCCAAAGGCAATGACATCATCATAAAACTTATTGGGCGCATTAGCTCCTGTGGGCATATGCGGATAGCTAATCCACATAATTTTCACTTTGCTCAAATCCATGCGCTCCAGAGCTATAAAATCTGGCAGCCAATGATTATTCTCCAATAAATCATAATAGACTGGTTTGGCTTCCAATAGCTTTGTTACAGCCGAATATGTTGGATAACCTGGGTTAGGAATAAGGACCTCATCACTAGGGTTTAAAAATGCCATGGAAATGTGCATAATCCCTTCTTTACTTCCTAGCAACGGCAATATTTCAGTTTGGTAGCTGAGATTGACCTTGTACTGCTTCTTGTAAAAATTTGCGATTCCTTCCCTTAATTCTGGAATGCCTTGATAGCTTTGATACTTATGCGCTCCTTCGTCCATCAAACTATCTTGAAGCGACATTGTTGCTTTAAAAGGTGGCTCTAAGTCTGGACTGCCAATACCTAAATTTATTATAGGCTTTCCTTGCGATTTTAGTAACGCTACCTCTCTTAACTTCTTTGAGAAGTAATATTCCTCAACAGCTTTTAATCTATTTGCTACTTCAATCATAGTTTGGCATTTTTATATTCTCCCAAAACCTTAAACTTTTCAGCCATAATCTGCAATATGGACTTTGCCTTTATGTAATCTTTCTTATCGGCAAAAGTAACATCCACAAAAAAGGCATACTTCCATGGGACATCTATTATTGGCACCGATTGTATTTTGGTTAAATTGAGTTTGCAGTCGCTCATAACATTTAAAATAGTGGCCAAACTACCTCGTTTGTGGTCTAAGGTAAATTTTAAGGAAGCCTTATTAAATGGTTTTGAACCTGCGTTATTATCTTTTCGCTGTACTATGGCAAAACGTGTTTCGTTGTGCTTAATGGTTTGAATACTTTGAGCCAAAATATTAAGACCAAATAGAGCAGCTGCAGATTTACTTCCTATTGCTGCAACTCCCTTAAGATTAGCATCGCGTATTTCCATAGCAACTGCCGCAGTATCCTTAGCCTCTACCAGCTTAATCCAAGGCAGCGTCTTTAAAAAAACTTTGCACTGCAATAACGCCATAGGATGCGACTGCACCTCTTTTATATCTTCAATTGTTTGGTTGGGCAAAGCCATTAAATGGTGTTGTACGTCTAAGTAATACTCACCACTAATTTCTAAATCATTGGAATCGATTAAAGCGTAATTAGGGATTATAGAGCCAGCGATAGAGTTCTCCAAAGCAATGATACTGTAATCAGACTTTCCAGAGATTAAGCTATCAATGGTACTATCAAAAGTGTTACATTCCAAAACAATTTGATTTTCCTCAAAATAGTCTTGTGCCACCTGATGATGAAATGACCCTCTTATTCCTTGTATTGCAACCGGTTTCCCCATAACAAAAAGGTCTCGATTACCTCGAGACCTTACAATTTATCTTAAATAAAACATACTAAGCCTCGTTCCTTTTGGTAAAAAAGAAATAAAACCAGCTATAATATGTTTCGTGTTTAAACATTATGTTCAATAATATATTGGCTAAAGTAGTTAATAATCTGTAAAAACAAAACTCTACTATTTAATTTTTGCAAGGTTGTTTTAGCAATTGATTATTTTTACAAAAATTACCACCGTTATGTCTATTAATGTAAAGGATATTACCAAATTGTACGGCACACAAAAGGCTCTAGACCAAGTATCCTTTTCTGTTAATTCTGCGGAAGTCGTTGGCTTTTTAGGTCCCAATGGCGCAGGCAAGTCTACCATGATGAAAATCTTAACCGCCTATCTAGACCCAACTCATGGCACTGCTAGCATTAATGGCTACAACACCCTTAATGCCAAACAAGAGGTGCAAAAACGTGTGGGCTACCTTCCGGAGCACAATCCGTTATACTTGGACATGTACGTAAAGGAATATCTAAAGTTCAATGCTCAAATATACAAGGTACCTCAACAGAGAATAGAAGATGTTATTGCACTAACAGGTCTAACACCTGAATGCCATAAAAAAATAGGACAATTATCAAAGGGCTACAGGCAACGTGTGGGTTTAGCAGCTGCCTTGCTCCACGATCCTGAAGTTTTGATTTTAGACGAGCCAACTACAGGCTTAGACCCAAACCAACTCATTGATATAAGACAACTTATTAAATCACTTGGCAAGACTAAAACGGTGTTTCTGTCTACACACATCATGCAAGAGGTAGAAGCAATGTGCGATAGGGTTATCATTATTAACAAGGGGAAAATCGTTGCAGACAAATATTTAAATGATCTACAGGACGGAACATCTCAAATCGTAGTAGCAGAATTTGATTATAGAGTTGAAGATGCTTTTCTTCTTAAATTACCACAAGCGACCCATGTTAAAAATACACACGACTTTGTCTACGAAATCACATTTTCGGCATCAAAGGATATGCGATCGCACGTGTTTGATTTTGCTCATGATAATGATTTAAAAATCCTTCAGCTCTACCAAAAAAACGTGAGCCTAGAAACCTTATTTAGAGAACTAACTAGTTAAAAATGAGTTGACCTGTGTAGAACTGATCAACCTCTATAACTGGCGGCACAGCAACCGAAATAAGATCACCCGTGCCATACATTTCCCCTGTTAAAGACTGTTGTGGATTTACCACCATATCATTACTCCCTCTATGAAAGACATCTACATTTTGGGCGGTAAGAGATGCGCCTTCAAAACGACCTGAACCCGAGAAGAAATTTACCGATAAGTTCTCTACATCACCTTCTAAATAAAAGAATGAAATATTATTTGAGATAATAGTGACGCTTTCAGCATTTAATGACATCCTAAAATCTCCGACCGTAAATTCCGAGGGTTCATTAAAATCCTCGGAAATTAAAGTCAGTTCTGGGAAGTTTAAGGTTCCAGCGGATTCAATTTCATATTGAGTCGATGATTTTATTTCTGAAATATTTGGCGCCTCTACCGTTATCTGCGTAATACCAAAATCCCTAACCAAGTTACACGTATTGTTATCTGTTAGAATCAGTCTGTCACCAATGATTTGGGTATGAACATCGTTTAAAAGATTTTCCCCTGTCTGAATGATTACCTTATAATCTGGAGCTTCTTTGATTTTAAGGGTGATATCCCTATTCACTAAAATTCTATCGAATGGACCCAAATCCAACTCTCGAGTAACTGTTGGCCCTGAAGTTTGAAAACAATCGAGCGCATTTTCCGAGTCGCAGCACCAAAGCAAACTTACGGTAATCCATAGTAGTATGTGCTTTATCTTAATTAAGAAATTTCTCTTTCTCATAATCTAACTCCAATACCAAATTCTACGGCCTCTGCTTTTGCTCCGTGTGATTTTAAAGTAATGGTACCAAAAAACTTATTGCCAAAATAACGCTTTAATCCCACGCGGAGATAAATCCTTCCTTCAAAATCAAAAGGATAGTAAACGTAATAACCCAACTGGCCTACAATAGACATTCTATTTATAAAAAGTTCATGCCCAACAAAAATACCTACACGCCTGTAGTCCTCATCACCTGATACGTTCTCCTCAGGAAATGAGACCGATTTGTAATAAATCAATTCCTTTAAGAAATTTGAAAAGAACAGATCTGCTCCAAATTGAAGAGCACTGGTATGACTAAGGCGCTTATCCGCATAAGCCGAAAGTATATAGAAAGGAAACTGACCACTTCCTATGACATCGCTTTCATTTATTCCAGAACGAAAAGCAATATTATATCTTATCGGCTCTTTAAATCTGGTGGTATCCACCTCCTTAATATATGCTTTGTCTTCGTCCTGTAAATTGTAGTTTAAACCTACATTCAACGCTACCGTATTAATGCTAGTGTTAGGAGCCTTCACATTAGCGTTGGAATAATGAATTAATGACAACCCAGCTTGTAGGCCAATGGGACCAAAGACACGTTCCCTTTTGTAATTAAACATTAAATACGTTGAGCTCAAAAGCTCGGAACCAAAAGCATTATTCTTGGGATTTTCAATTTTGTCGTAAGGATTGGTTGTATAAGCAATGCCTTGGCCTATGCGGAGCATCAATCTTCGCTCAAAAAAGTAAAAATTATAATGCGCATACAATGCTAAGTTTTCGCCCAACCTATTATCCTTAAGGTTTTGATATGAAAAGGATACACCATAATCTGGATAATTATAGCGTTGTTCCCATTTTTCTTCACCAAAGGTCTTGCGGTTATAGCTGAGGATAAAGCCTTCAGGTCTTCCTGAGATGAGATGCAAAACATCGCTATTGTGCAGCGCAATATTACCCTTAAAGTAGGAAATATCAAGATAAGACCGAGGCTCTTCATTGTCTTGGGAGTTCAAAACAAAAATTCCCAAAATAGACAGTAAGACAAATAAATTTCTTTTCATCGAATTATTGACGACGACAAAAATAAAATAATTAACAGATTGACCTATGTCTTGCCTGCAGGAATGTTTTTTGAGAATCCTAATAAAATTATAATTCTATGAGCTTACATGGTTGATTCTAACAAATTACCTATTTTTGCGATCATTGAAATTAGAGGAAAGATTTGATCTGATTGCAACCTCTGAAGTTAGCAGAACTAACGGAAACAAAAATGCTAAAGCAGTTTAGACCACTACTCTAGCATATTTCCAAGCATTCAAAATCTTTCCTTCTTAAAGATTTAAAAATTATGTCATATTTATTTACCTCAGAAAGCGTTTCTGAAGGACACCCAGATAAAGTTGCCGATCAAATCAGTGATGCTTTAATTGATAACTTTTTGGCCTTTGACCCAAACTCTAAAGTAGCGTGTGAAACTTTAGTAACCACAGGACAAGTAGTGCTAGCAGGAGAGGTTAAATCGGACACGTATCTCGACGTTCAAAAGATAGCCAGAGACACCATTAACAGAATAGGCTATACCAAAGGGGAATATATGTTTGATGGTAATTCCTGTGGCGTATTCTCTGCTATCCACGAACAGTCTGAAGATATAAATCGCGGTGTTGACAGAGCTACCAAAGAAGAGCAAGGTGCTGGCGACCAAGGTATGATGTTTGGCTATGCTACGAATGAGACCAATAATTACATGCCTTTAGCTTTGGATATTTCCCACCTTATCCTTAAAGAACTTGCTGCACTGAGGCGGGAAAACAAAGAAATTACCTATTTAAGACCCGACTCCAAAAGCCAGGTTACCATTGAATATAGCGACGACAATACACCTCAACGTATAGATACCATCGTAATTTCTACCCAGCATGATGAATTCGATGAGGAAGAAGCTATGCTTCAAAGAATTAGGGATGATATTAAAACCATTCTCATTCCTAGGGTGATTCAAAAGGTACCAGATCACATAAAACCTTTATTCACAGATAGCATTAAATACCACATCAATCCTACAGGTAAATTTGTTATTGGTGGACCTCATGGTGATACAGGATTAACCGGCCGCAAGATTATTGTAGACACTTATGGCGGTAAGGGCGCACATGGTGGCGGCGCTTTTTCGGGTAAAGACCCAAGCAAAGTGGACCGCAGTGCTGCTTATGCCACTAGGCATATTGCCAAAAATTTGGTTGCCGCAGGCTTATGTGATGAAGTTTTAGTGCAAGTATCTTATGCTATTGGCGTAGTTGAGCCCATGGGAATATTTATTGAAACCTACGGCACTTGCCCATTTAATTTGACTGATGGTGAAATAGCCCAAAAAGTTTCAGAATTATTTGATATGCGTCCGGCAGCGATTGAAGAACGTTTAAAATTACGCCAGCCGATGTATAGCGAAACCGCAGCCTATGGCCATATGGGTCGGAAAAACGAAGTTGTCTCCAAAACCTTTGAACAACCTAACGGTCAGACTATTACCTTGGATGTAGAATTGTTCACTTGGGAAAAATTGGATTATGTCGACAAGGTTAAAGAAGCTTTTGGACTTTAATTCTTTGAAATATAAAACAAACGCCTTATCTGATTTGATAAGGCGTTTTTATTTAGAGGGTATATACTACCCTAAAACTGATAAATCTTGGCTGTATAAAGGTTTCTTGTAAACTGAAGGAAATATTCCCAGCGTTGGTATTGATTCGGGATTGCGTATTTAGAAGGTTGGTTGCCCTAATCTCGTATTCCCATTTAGAAGCTCTTTCTTTTCTGTAGGAAAGCGTTGCATTCCAAATATCAAAGGTATTTACATTAGTACCATCATTTACACTATTATAGGTGTAATCGGTACGAAGCGTGAGCGAGTCCCAAATATAAGCATCGAAGTCTACCTGTGGTGCGTTGGTATACACCTGATTTCGACGCGTTCCTTGATCCACATCTTGAATGGTATAGGCCCATCTTATACTAAAGTTGGGCGCTTCCCTAAAGTTGGTTCTAACACCAGGTCTATATGTCTGCGTGTAATTTTCGTTCGTAGAGCGGTTGCCTCCAATTATCTGGTTGAATTTGGCATAATTAAAATTGGCCTGAAATTCTGCCCTTATTTTGCCAAAGGTACGCTGATACCTTCCGAAAGCGGTAAAGGTTTCATCTGCAAATGGCGAATTAAATACGGTTGAATTTCTCACTACACTTTCAAAATCTACTTTATTTCTAATTTGATCTTCTCGTTTGCTGTATGTTAAAAAGGCGAAAATGTTGGTAAAGTTGAATAAGTTAAAATTGGTATATCTCAAATTGACATTTTGGGATAGTCCATTTTCTAAAGTGGGCTCACCAACAAACAAACTATTAAAATTGTTCAATACCAGTCCTTGGGCCAAGTTTGCTACATCCGTAAACTGGTTTTGCATATTATAGGTTAACCTCAACGTCTCACTGTTCTTAATATCCCAACGAATTTCAACATCGGGAAGTATCCTGTAAAAGTCCTCTCCAAATTCCTGGCCATTCTGAAAGTTTTTATTCCCATAAGCATGGAATGATACCGCTGGTTGAAAAGTAAATGCGCCTACTTTAGCTGTGTAACGCACACCAGCATATACATCACTAAAGTTGTATCGCACATCATTGGTGGCACTGAGGTCTCCATCTGGTGTTGGGTCAAAAGTATTACTGTCATCTAAAAATTGAAAAATTCTAGAATCAAAATCCTGGCGGCTAAATATGGTTCCTAAAAAGAGGTTAAGGTTGCTTTTATTGTTGAGAACCTTGTAATAATCCAACTTGCCGTCAAACTGATTGGTTTTAATCCGGCGATCCTGTGCAACATCATAATTAGCTTGGTTTAAATCTAGACCAATATCTTGAGCTGTTGCGTCATAGGTAGATTTTTCCTCAATAATGGCATTGTAAAACGGATTTTCATTCTGAAAGAGGTGCTGAGCCTCAAAAGCAAAAATATTGGTTTCGTTTAATGTTAGGTAATAATTGAGGTTTTGGTTAATGCTGTAAGGATCATTTTCGTCAAATTGTGATGTTCCTCCTAGAACCGAAGACTCAAATCTCTGGCGCTGGTATTCTTTAGTATATCGTCCCAAAATATCATAATCCAATTGGTTATTTACATTTGGGATATAACGTGTACTAAATTTTAATATACCGTTGTCTGTGCCTTGCCTCGCATCTTGACTTGTGTTTTCATCTGGTATTCCAAGTTCTGGGTCTGTATATTGAATAGAATTTCTTTCCCTTACATCAACCCGATTGGTATTGTATATGGCAAACCCGCTAAAATCCAAGGTTTCCTTAGGAGAATAACTAAAGTTACCTGCCAACAACTTGGACTCAATGCGCTCTACCCTATTTCTGTTGGTATTTAGAAAATTCCCCACATTAGTACCTAAATTAAGATTGGTACCACTTCCTGTGCTTGGAGGCCTAAAACCTCCTCCAAAATTCCTGAGGTCGCGCCCATTTAAAGCTGGTTCTCCAATGTTATTTAAATCCCCAATAAAATTTAAACTGTATTTGGGACTGTAATAGAACAATTTTGGTTGCGCTACATATAAGGCTTCGTCTGTTGAGGCACCTCCTCCCACTTTAACTTCACCAAACCAAAAGTTGGTTTTCCCTTCCTTAAGCTTAATATTTATAGCTACGTTATCTTGATTGTTTCTCACGCCGCTTAACTGACGTTGCTCTGAGTAATTTTTAAGTACCTGAATTTTATCAACAACGTTAGAAGGTATATTCTTAGTAGCAATTCTTGTATCGCCATCAAAAAAGTCCTTGCCATCAACCATTACTTTTTGCACGCGTTGCCCTTCAACTTCGATACCTCCATCTTCAGTAACCTCAACACCTGGCAATTTTTCAAGAACATCTTCCAGTTTTCTTTCGGTACCATTTTTAAAAGAGTCCGCGTTGTAAATTAAAGTATCTCCTTTGACCTGTACAGGCATCTCATAAGTAAGTTCTACCTCATCTAAAGCGTCATCAATTTTCATAACAAAATCCCTAGCGATATCGTCTTCCTTCGTAATTATTTCTTCTTGGATTGACTTAAACCCAATCGCGGTAATCTGTAATTTGAATTTTGAATTTTTGGCTAGTGATAATCTGTAATATCCCTTAGAATCTGTAATACTGTAAGACTCCAGACCTCCACTTTCTGGGTCTATAGCAATGACATTGGTTAATTCTAGAGGAGTCCCGATACTGTCTTTTACCACGCCACTCATTGTGATTTGAGCAAAAGATAGACTAGTAGCGCATAAAAACGCTACAATTACAACGTATTTCATAATGTGCTTAAATAATGGTTGGTTTAATTAAAAAGACCTCATTTCTTTACCCGCGTCTACGACGTCCTCGATTATCTCTAAACTCCTGCATTTTAGATATAATGGTCTCTTTGTACTCTTTTTTTGTGATTTCCTTCCCTTTAGAAGGTGCCTCAATCTTTACTTTTTCTTTAGGGTTTAAGGTTATTTTTGAACATAACATGGTCGTATTACCAGCACTAACCTCTAAAATTAAACCCGGTAAGCCCCAGTACTCCAATGGACCATGACTCACAGGTATTTGTGGCGTGTACCACGCTTCTACCATTGTCATTGGTTCCTCTTCTTTTGGCTCTTCTCCAATAGCTAAAAGTGAGTCCTTAATTTTTTGGTTGCGTTCCATGTCACGAAGTTCATTCCAACTAAACGTGTACCACGTTAATTCCTTTGTTGGTATAATTGCCGTTGCCTTAAAACACATGTAATTCCCTATTTGCTTAGACTCTTTTCCCATAGTCCATTGTATAGGCTGCAAATTGTCCTTAACTAGAAATTGTTTACCGTAAAACTCTTGATCCTGGATTTGCGTGTTTGTCTTTACGTTTTTATAGCTTTCTCCAGCAGCAAAGTTCTTTCCCCAAGAATTCGTCGCTCCAGACATAGCGTCTAGTTTATCTTCCTCATAGAATAAAGACTCTTCTTTGTTGAAATTAAGGATGTAGGTCTTTTCCAATTGACTTTTCATCCGTTCTTTAATTTGTTTTTTCTGCGCTTCACTAAATCTTGCGCCCCAGCGACCTAAATCCATAGCGGTTTTAGAAAAATAAACAGCCTGTCCCTGAAAGTCTTGAACCGGTGGTTTATGAAGCGTAAAGGATGTTAGTGCTAAAACAAAAATGCTGATTTTGAGTAGTAAAAGTTTCATAGGTGTTGATTTATAGCTATAACCTTACCTAACAAATGTATTTAATGTTTCAACAAATTAAATCTCTTTATTATAACATTAACACTCTAAACTAAAGGCTAAGACTTATTAATACCCTTTTAGACCTTCACCATGCCTCTAACGTTTAATCAGGTTTCGTTAAAAGTTTCTTAAACTTTTAGCCTCCAATTCTAATTTGAATGGATTCTCCTCGTTCCCTGCCAGTTGGACGATGTTGCTCTTGAAATTCCTTTAACTTTTTATCCCTTATCTCATCAAACTCAGATTGATTAACCTCTTTCCCTTTTGAAGGTACTTTAATATTTACCTCATTTTCTGGATTTAAGACAATCTGGCTGCAAATCATTTGTTGCTTGCCGTCATTGATTTCCAGTATTAAACCAGGCAAACCTTGATAGCGCTCAGGTCCATTACTGATCGGAATTTGAGTTGTGTACCATGCAGTTACTGTCCTTGTTTGGGTCTCGGTTTTAGTTTCATTGTCTTGGTCGTTACCAGTGCCAGAATTACTCACCATTACTTCTATCTCTTCGGTAAAGGTGGCTTTGTAACAGGTGAATTTGCCTATATTTTTGGTATCGCTGTGCAAGGTCCAATTATAGGTTGGTAGGCTATCCTTAACCAAAAACACTTTTCCAAAAAGTTCATTTTGATTGATGAAAGAACCCTTTTGGGTATTTTTATACAATATATCAGAACCGCCACCGCCAAAAGCTCTAATAGATACGCCATCCATGGTTATGCCGGAGCCCGGAGTTTCCAAAGACACGTCTTCTTTGTAAATGGACTCCGCCTTGTTAAACGTTAACAAAAAGGTTTTTTCAAATTGCTTTTTAAGCATTTCGGCCATTTTCTTTTGCATGTCCGAAGAAATACTCGTGTTGGTACTGTCTATTTTTAAATCTACTTTACGCTTGGTTTTATAAGTAGCTATACCCTGAAAATCTTGAGCATTAGCAGCAGAGAATGCTGCTGCCAATACCAAAATTACTATCCTAATAACTGTTGCCATTTGATGATTGATTTATTTCTTTACTTTTTATTTTTGTAGTAGTTAATGGCAGCTTTTCTTATAACATCTATACGCTCTAAAAAATCCTCCTGATCTGATGATGTCCCTTCTATCTTGTAGGACATATGAGATTTCTTTCCGTTAGACATTACTTCTCCATTACAAACCAACTTAAAGGACACGTCCTTGTCTTCTGAGGTTAGTTCAAAAACGCTTTTAACATCTTCTACCGTAAATGTGGACTCTAGTTCTTCCAGAGAATCAACTTCTACCACAACATCTACACGTTCTGCCCTAACTTCTTTTTTAACTTCTAACTCTTCAAAGGACTTAGTCTGACTAAATCCTGCAATTCCGATCAACAATACTAAAGGTAAAATTAAATTTTTCATGATTTCTAATGATTTAATGATTAATACAACACAAAGATGAGAACCAATGCTGAAGATTTGGGTTAACCAGTGTTAACGTGTGTTAACCGATTGGCATTCCTAATGATATTACACCTACATTTGAAGTATGAACAACAAACGCTATACATACATCTTATATATAATCGTTGCAGTAATATTCGCTACAATTGTTATCCAAGTCTATTGGAATTACAAAAATTACATCAACAACAAACAGCAGTTGATCAGTGACGTTCAAACCAGTTTAGACAAAGCTGTGGATGATTACTACACTAGATTGGCAGAGCGAACCACCTATGGTATTTATCTCGAAGGCGACAAACAAAAAAACGCTCTTGCTGAAGGTGGCCCTGTTGAAGAGTTAATGATGCAATTTGATAGTATAGATGAAACGAAAAAGGAATTTAATGTTCCTGATTCACTTGTTTTTGAAGACATCAAAGGAATAACCGTTCTAAAGGGAATGGCAGTAGACTCGATGGAACAAATTATCAAGAAAAAAAATCCGTCACTATCCCAAGAGGAATTTCAATTGAAAATAGATAGTCTAAAAAATAATGACTCTCTCTCCGATTTTAAAAGCATAGAATTTCTTACATCAAAAATTGTTGTATCTATAAGAAATGACAGCCTCAATGTAGAGGAAGTGGATAGCTTGCTAATGGAAGAGTTTAGAAGAAAACAGATAAATTTAGACAAAGAATTGGTTTTCTTTAAGTCGAGCGTAGCAAAACAAGTAGCAAGAATCAAAGATTCACTGAAGGCAGTGAAAAATGGTGTTAAGTTTGAAAACAAGGCTTATGAATTAAGTGCAATTTCAAAATCCACACTTTTACCCAAAGGAAGTATCCTAGAGCTTAAATATCGCAACGAAACCCAGACTGTTTTAAAACGTAGTCTTGGAGGCATTCTCATTTCTACAATTCTTGTATTAGCGGTAATAAGCTGTTTGTTCTATCTACTTAACATTATTAAGCATCAGAAACAATTGGCCGAAGTAAAAAATGACCTCATAAGTAATATTACCCACGAAT
Organism: uncultured Winogradskyella sp.; assembly: GCA_913055905.1. GTDB lineage: Bacteria > Bacteroidota > Bacteroidia > Flavobacteriales > Flavobacteriaceae > Winogradskyella. The sequence goes on along the minus strand of CAJXLB010000009.1, from coordinate 8,282 downwards.
TTAAGACACCGATTGCGACCGTAAGTGCAGCGCTAGAAGGTATAAGCAGTTTTAACGGCATAGATGATAAAGAAAAAACCAAGAAATACATCAACATGTCGTCCCAGCAATTAGAGAAACTTAATATGATGGTGGAAAAACTTTTAGAGACGGCAACATTAGATAGTGACAAGCTTGACTTGAAAAAAGAAACTGTTGATATCACCAAGCTTGTGACAGACCTATTTAAGCGTTACGAACTGCAATTTCCAAATAAAAACTTTAGCCTCAATTTAGAAGCGGAACCTATTATGGCTTCAGTAGATGTATTCCACTTTGAAAATGCCATTAATAACATTTTAGATAACGCTGTAAAATATGGAGGAGCCAATATTTCCTTTGAGTTGGTAGCTAAAACAAATTCTTTTGAAATAATAATTTCTGATAACGGGAACAACCTGTCTAAAGCAAATAAAGACCGTATTTTTGAAAAATTTTACCGTGTACCCAAAGGCAACACCCATGATGTCAAAGGCTTTGGAATTGGTTTGTTTTACACCAAAACCATCATAGAAAAGCATGGCGGAACCATTAAGGTTGACTTAAACAATGCCTTAACCACATTTAAAATTAGTGTACCAAATGGCTGAAAACATAACCATATTACTGGCAGAAGATGAAGCCGCCTTAGGGCAAATTATTAAGGAAAGTCTTGAAACCAGAGATTTTAACGTTATACTTTGCGAAGACGGCGTACAAGCGATGGAAAAATACCAATCTGAATCTCCTGATGTCTTGGTTTTGGATGTGATGATGCCTAAAAAGGATGGGTTTACGTTAGCAAAAGAAATCCGTGCCATTGACGATACTGTGCCCATCATATTTCTCACGGCAAAATCGCAAACAGCAGATGTTGTAGAAGGGTTCTCTATTGGTGGAAACGACTATTTGAAAAAGCCCTTTAGTATGGAAGAACTCATTGTTCGTATTCACAATCTTCTAAATCGTGCTAAACTTCAAAAGCAAACTGAAATTATTGAACTTGGTGACTTTTCTTTTGATTTTCCAAGACAACTATTGAAATACAAGGATAACGATGACATTCAGCTCACACACAGGGAAGCGCACTTGCTTTATCATCTTATTAAAAACAAAAATCAGGTGTTAGACCGATCTCTTATCTTAAACAAACTTTGGGGCAATGACGATTTCTTTGCAGCAAGGAGTATGGATGTGTTTATCTCCAAATTAAGAAAAAAACTCAAAGCTGATGAGCGCATTCAAATTATAAATGTGCGGGGCTATGGCTATAAACTCACCATGTAGGTTCTAAACAATAAATGCTCTCGTTTATTTGTTATGTAATGGTACATTTTTTTGTACTTTTCAATGGTTTATGCGCATATTACTTTACATTATTCTAGGCTTAGGCTATTTATTAAATGCCCAGATTGCACCTAAGGCCGTTTTTAAGGATTCCACTAAAATTGATGCCAAATCAATATTTGGCGTAGACACCTTTGGTACATTTTATTACACAACGGAAGACAACACCTTCTACAAAAAAACGAAGGACACTATTGTAACGTACACCAACTTTCAACTGAATGAAATCACCACTGCCAATACGTTTAATCCGTTAAAGATTAATTTATTCTACGAAGATTTTAACACCGCTATCATACTTGATAATCGATTAGCAGAAATCTTTAAAATTGACTTCAATACCATATTGCCTTACAAAAATGTTTCGTTTATCTCAACCGGATTTGATAATACCCTTTGGATTTTCAATCAAGATTTACAGCAGCTAGAGCTATACGATTACATTACTAACAAAATTCGCCTAAAAACAGTACCCATACAATCCCAGATTTTAGATTTGAAAAGTGACTACAATTATTGTTACATGCTAACCGAAAAGTATTTATACATATACAATTATTTCGGAAGCTTAGTAGAAAAACACATTAACCCAGGTTTTGAAAAAATGGCTTTTAGTAAGGCTTATTTAATTCTTAAGAAAGAGAATAAACTTTATATTCTTCCAAAAAACACCTCTGAGATCATGCCAATTGAGCACCCTAATTTGTTAATAAATCAGTTTTTGGTAACAAATGAAACCTTGTATATTTACAACGACGGAATGCTCAGTCGCTATCAACTAAAATTAGAATAGATTATGCATATTGCTGTGGCCGGAAATATCGGTGCTGGTAAAACAACATTGACTAAATTATTGGCCAAACATTATAAATGGGAAGCCCAGCTAGAAGATGTGGTTGACAATCCATACCTAGACGATTTTTACAATCAGATGGAACGGTGGAGTTTTAATTTGCAGGTCTATTTTTTAAATAGTCGTTTCAGACAAATCAAACAGATTAGAAATAGCGGTAGAGACATCATTCAAGATCGCACCATTTATGAAGATGCGCATATTTTTGCACCTAACCTTCATGCCATGGGTCTCATGACCAATCGCGATTTTGAAAATTATTCGTCCTTATTTGAACTCATGGAATCCTTTGTAAAAGGTCCAGATTTACTTATTTATTTACGAAGCACTATTCCTAATTTGGTTTCTCAAATCCACAAACGAGGACGCGATTATGAAAACTCTATCAGTATAGATTATCTAAGTCGTCTTAATGAACGTTATGAGGCTTGGATACACGGTTACGACAAGGGCAATCTTTTAATTATTGATGTAGACAAACTAGACTTTGTTGACAATCCTGAAGACCTGGGTGGCATAATCAATAAAATTGACGCCGAAATCCACGGTTTATTTTAAGGGATAAAGCCATGCTTTTTAGCATGAGTAAAGGCCTCCTTACTTTTTTCTACAATTTGAACTGGAACTTCCCTGTAATCAGAGAAAAGATTTGCGATTCTGTTCATTTTCTTAGAATGCTCAACAGCTCTGAGATAAATAGCCTCAATTCTATTAGGAAATTGCCTTACCACGTCTCGATAGATATACGCATCCTTTTCACCACAGTCTCCGATGAGAATGAAATTTAAATGAGGGTAGGTTTTTAAAATATTATAAATCTCGTGGTACTTATGTGCCAATTCGGTTTTAGGGGTTTTATCAAAAGGAGTTCTAAAATCCCGAAGCAGAACAGGTCCCTTAGGAAATTGGTTCTGGGTTAGAAAAACATCTAGATACCGATATAGATTCCAAGGGCTGTTACTCACGTAAAAGATAGGATTCGCCTCAGTTAAGGTCTTACCCAGATGCAAGGCAGCATAAAACTCTGAAGACCCCTCCAAAGCCTTACGTTTTTGAGGTGTTTTTAAAAATGTATTTACCGCTACACGCCATTTTAAGGGCGAGGCCACTCCAGTTTGTAAAATGGTATCATCAATATCGCTTATAACTCCAAAAACTGCATTTTGAGAAGGAATAAGCATTTGACCCTTAAATTTATTGTTCTGCTGAATTTCTCGCTTTATAGTACCAGTATCAAAACTCACTTCATAATGAAACCAGCCCTCATTATCGATGGGCAAAGCCAAATTTTTAATAGATTTATCCAATAAATAATACCCTTCCTTATCTGTTTTGCACGGAACAATGTTACTCTCTCCGATGGTTATGTTTAGAGGTGTTTCCCTAATTTCATCGGTCTCAAAACGTTTCCATGAATTAACTACTAAGCTCCACCAATTTTTATCATTTAGGTCTATATCTTCATCTTCTAGAGCTCTACCCTTGAGATACACATGGGTAGATGTTCCATAAGTTGAAAAGGGGATAATTTGTAGCGGATCTTTTCTTAGCACTATTATTATCTGTGAATTAACTAACGTAAAAATAAAAAAGCCCTGTCAATGACAAGGCTTTTAATTATTTAATTAAGCAGAATTATTCAACGAGTAACTTCTTTGTAATACCTAAGGCATTTTCAATTACATAAAGCCCAGGTCTCACATTTTGTAAATCAATGGTATTCGTATTCTTAACTTCGATGACCATTCGTCCAGAAATATCAAAAACTTTATAATCACTCGTATGACTAAAGTTAACTTTATCTTTCGCTGGATTAGGGAACATCCTAAAATCGTTGGAAGCTATTGTGTTCTCTTCAATACTCAAAATATTGTCTAATGAGTAGACGCTCAAAGTGGCACTCACTTCGTTAGATATCACAATTAATGCAGTTCCTGTTGGGCTATCAGTAGGATTGATATAAACGATACCTTCAGGACCAAGGTCTCCACTTTCCTGAGCTCCTTCCACATTACCACGATTATTCAAATATTGCAAGAAGACAGGTGCATTTGGATCAGTCACATCGTAAATCATAACACCGCCAACCCTTTCTAATAATACAAAAGCGTAGAAAGAACCTTCTATTTCCTCTACAATAACCGCTTCTGGCTCTGGCCCTTTATTATCACTTCTGTTTTTAAAGCTGTTATTACTATTACTTGCATTGAAAATACCTCCATAGGTGGCGTCTGCCGCAGTAATCACCTCAAAGTCGTTGCCGCTGTCATAGATAATATTTCCAGAATTCGCCTCAAAAATACTGAAAGAACGACCGCCATAAACATGTATTTCCTCAAATTCTGGATCGCCATCGGTATTACCAGAAGCATTCGAAATATTTATGTCACCTAGGTTATTCTCTAATTCCAATATAGCCGCATTTGGAAAAACTGCTGGATCTAAATTATAATCTGAGTCATCTAATTTGCGTTCCTCCACAAAGGTATTATACTCACGCGCATCGCCTTCGTTTGCCGTAACAATGTAACCCGTTCCACCAACATTATAGTAGTCAATTCCGTCTGGCATGTACATTCCAAAAATTGGCCATGAGGCATTAAAAATAAAGTCGGGTTCATCGCTCGTATCAAGAGAATTTGATGCAATACTATGATCCTTAAGACCGAATGGAACAATCTGAGTGATAGTCGGCACGGTAAGATCTACTATGGCATAAGCATTATTCTCTTGAAGTGCTACGTAGGCCGTATTACTATCATCCGAAACAGCAATATACTCAGGCTCCAAGTCTTGTGCAACTGTTGCACCAGGTCCAAAAATTCTTACATCAGCAGCTAGTAGTGCTGCCAAATCTCCATTAAAGGCTGTAAATCCTAAGTTAGTGACATCACTTTGATCAATAGCACCTAAGCCACCTGTCACATCTATAATAGAAACGCCACCTTCAGGGTCAATTGTATAATCGCTATTGGGTTCACCTTCGTTTGCTGATAACAATTTAGTACCATCAGGTGTAAAGGTTATCATATCAGGCAAAGCTCCTACCGTTACCATAACTTGATTATTACCATCTGTATCAGAGAACATCACCATCCCTGGGTCTGTTTTAGGGTTTGCTGATATAGCTGCCGCTAATATCCCATTACTCACAGCAACACTTTGGACACCATCTGTATTGGGTGGCAAGGAAATACTGGTTATTGGGGTGATATTACTTGGGTCAGAAAAATCTAAAACCTCGATTGAGGTGCTGTTCGTAACAAATAAGCGCTGAGTAGCTGCATCGTAGGCTGTTATTTCTGCAGTTCCACTAGCATCGACCAAATAACTTGTCAAATAATTAGCATTTAACACAGTTGCGTTAGCAGAAGGAACAACCGTATCATCATCAAGAATATAGACCGAAAACGTATCATTCATACCAATAGCCGCATTACTTGCATTCTGCAGCTCTACAACAAAGAATACATCCGAGCCATCGTCTCCATTATCTATAATTGGAATAGTAATCGTTTGATCCGCCGCAACTCCTGAAGGGAAAGTTATAGTTTGTGTTATAGGATATGAAAAGTCTGAACCCTCAACAGCCGAACCTCCAGAAACCAAAACAACATCAACTGTTACATTAGAAGAAGGTGCTTCAGAAATAGTTGCTGTCAAGGTAATACTTGATTCATTTTCAGAAATAGAATCGAACTCAGTGTCAAAAGCCACAACTGGAAAAGATCCAATAACAATCCTTGTATCCTGATCTGCCGGTGTTTCTGCAATATTGTAAGCCGAGGCGTTATCAGGGTGGAATGCGAACATGAATTCGGCCAAGGCGTCCTGTTCGCCTCCTGTACCGCTAAACGTGGTGTTGTTCCCTGGATCATTGGCCAGGACTCCGTCAGGGAAGTCTGTAGTCTCGCCGAATCCCAGACCTGCATAGTAATTTATCCTGTTCGGTGCCGAGAGCTGGTCGAACGGATAGCCATCGCCACCGTTTGCCAAAAAGTTTAGCGTCACCATATTGAAGGTAGTGCCACCTGGCGCCACGTTCACGCCGTTATCCACAACTACAACGTCATTGGAGGGGTCAGTATCACCTCTATCAACCACCAAGCTAACAAGCCTGCTTCCCGGTGGAAGGTTGGGGTCATAGACAAAGCTCATACCACCAATTTGTGGGAAACGGCCAGGGGTTTCGCCAGGTGCCACTTCCTCGAGTCCGTGCTCTAAAAGGGTTATCAATTCTGCGGGTGTCACGGTCAATCTTACAAGACCGTTATCAAAACGCAGTGTAGCCCTGAGGTTGCCCTCTGAGACCTCGTTGTTGCTAGGCGGCGAGAATACGATGTCGTCGGGATCGTTTGATCCGCCTGGAAGAACTGCAGATCCAATTCCACTTCTTATGCCACCACCATTCTTCAAGGAAATATCTACACCTGCATCGGCAGGAGGATTCAATAGATTCGCATACCATAGATTGGCATCAGCGGTAAGGTTGCCCAGGTTGGTTTCCTGCGTTCTTACCTGCTCTCTTCTTCCATCAAGATAAACGCTAGAAAAGCCCACAACATTACTGAACTGTGCGGATATGATACCTTGAACGGCATCCCTTAGGGCAACCACGGTTGGATTGGGCGTTGCACTCAGGGAGGTCACCAAGGCCTCGGTAGCGGGATAGACCCCATTGATGGTGTCGTCCAGTGCAGTTAGATCCAGTACACCATTGGTATCGAACTCAACGACCAATCTTCCAAGATATTTGTAGTCACCGTCCACATTCACAACTAGCACAGGGTTACCGCCAGCATCGGTGGTTTGGAACGGATAGTTTTCATCAAAGGCCGTATCCGTAACAAACGTGTTGCTAAATAATGTGTCGTTGCTATCGCCCATTCTTGTATTAGAACCACCAGCAACAATGATATCGACACCATCTAAAAGAGTTGCCAGCTGCTTCTCAATGGCGATGGACTGCATGTGCGCCAATAGGATAATCTTGTTCACACCGCTGTTTGTAAGGGCATCAATGCTGGGCTGAATTTCAGCGGCCAATTGGTTAACTGTAGCGCTAGGATCCGGTGAAACCGTTACACTGCCCATCGTGGTAATATTTGGGAAGCTTGGAGCCACTGCACCTACAATACCGATGGTCTCGCCATCAATTGTGACTACAGCGTATTTGGCTACTTGACTATTTAAAGTGGATATGTCATTACCATCAGTTCCGATGATTCCGGAGAAATCACCATCCTGGGAAAAGTCTAGGTTGGTTGACAACCACGGGAAGTTTGAACCAGGGAAGGTCACACCACCGCTGGACTCACTGCTGAAGGCCGCATCGAAAAGCTCACCAGGACCTTGATCGAATTCGTGATTACCAAATGTTGCAGCCTGAACACCGAAGGCGTTGGCGAAGGCTACCTCTAAATGGCCAGGTTCATTGCTTCCCGAAAGGCTTCTGACCGCACTGTTCTCAGCGGCAAAATATCTCGGGCCAGGTATCATAATGTCACCAGAGGTAACGGTAAGGGTATTGCTGCCGAAAACTGGATCGTTCTGGAAAAAGTCCACAAGAGCGGAAAACTCGTCAACTGCATCAAGGGCACTCTCTTCATTGCCATCAACATCTGCATAATGTAATAATTGTAACTCGAAGTTTTGGGCCATTAAATTTGCACCGCAAAACATAAAAAAAATCACAACTAACATTGTGATTTTTTTTGTGTAAATGTTTTTCATTGGAATGGTTTTTTGTGTTGGATTAATTTGATTCATAAAATTAAAGCCCCAATCCAAGAGTAACGTAAATCCTTCATTATTATAAAGTAAAACAAAAAGCACCTCAAAAAGGTGCTTATGTTAAGAGTGTTATTTAGATATTAAGAGAGCTAACTTTTCGTTACCTCTGTCTTATCTATTTCAATTACTAGGTTATCTTTATTATTTTCTAAATTCTTCTCAAATGCCTTTAGTTTCTCTTCAACGGCTTTCTCTGTCCCTTCAAAAGTTTCGGTTTTCAAAACTTCAACTCCGTTTTCAATAATCTTATATTCAATAGTAGCTGTAGCCA
>CAJXLB010000008.1 GCA_913055905.1 uncultured Winogradskyella sp. | reverse complement strand
GCTATGCCTTCACGGTGACCAACACGGGGAACGTGACCTTGAGCAACATCACGGTAACGGACCCATTGGTAACGGTAACTGGCGGCCCTATCACATTGGCCCCTGGCGAATCAGACGGTACGACCTTCACGGCGACTTATACGCTGACGCAGGCGGATATCGACAATGGCAGTTTTGCCAACACGGCCACGGTAAGTGGCGACGACCCGAGTAGCAACCCAGTGGTTAGCCTATCGGACGACCCTGACGATGCCACGGACAACGACAGCGATGGCGACGGCAACCCTGACGACCCGACGGTAACGATTATTCCACAAGTACCTGGAATAAGTTTAGTTAAAACAACCTTACCTCTTGCTGATACTAATGGAGATGGTATTGAAGGAAGTCTTGGAGATATTATTTCTTACGTATTTGAAGTGGAAAATACGGGTAACGTTACTTTGACAGACATATTAGTGCAAGATATATTACCAGGATTAAATCTCGTTGGAGGACCTATAACTCAATTGCTTCCTGGTGAAATTGACAATACAACATATGTCGCAACTTATGAAATTACCCAAATAGATTTGGATATTGGATTTGTAACCAATCAAGCGAGTGTTCAGGCTTTAGACCCATTGGCTGGAATTGTTTCAGATGATAGTGATGATCCGAATGATTCTACTAACGATGATACAAACGGAAATGGAAATCCAGATGATCCAACGGTAACGCCAGTAAATTCAATTTTTGATATTGAGGTTACTAAAGTGGTGAATGAGTTGGAACCTGTTGTAGGAGATGATATAATCTTTACGATAGAAGTAGCCAATATTGGAAATGTTACAGCGACAGATGTTGTTATAAGTGACCAAATTCCAGATGGATATAGTTTCGTGTCATTCATTTCAACTACTGGAACCTACTCTGACGTTAGTGGTGAATGGGTTGTAGGACAGTTGAATCCAGATCAAGTTGAGATTTTAGAAATAACCGTTGAAGTCTTGGGAATTGGAGATTATCAGAATACAGCCTTTGTTGAAAGTGCTACAGGTGGTACAGATGTCAATCCTGGAAATGACGAATCTTCAGCTTCGGTTGACCCAATTTGTTTGACCATTTATAATGAGTTTTCTCCAGATGGTGATGGTGTTAATGAGACCTTCATTATAGATTGTTTGGAACGTTTCCCTAATAACAAGTTAGAAGTTTACAACAGATGGGGTAACCTGGTTTATTCAAAACGAGGATATCAAAACGACTGGAGCGGAACCTCTAATGGAAGAGCGGTAGTAGCTCAATCCAATGAATTGCCAGTAGGTACATATTATTACGTACTTGATTTAGGTGACGGTTCAGAACCGAGAGTAGGATGGTTATATATAAACAGAAGAAACTAATAGTCACCGAAAAATGAAATACAATATCATGATACATAAATCACAATTTCAAAAAGGATTAGTAGCCATAGTATTCACAGTTTTTAGTGCTATTGGTTTGGCTCAACAAGATCCACAGTTTACGCATTATATGTATAATACATTGAGTGTAAACCCTGCTTATGCCGGACAGCGTGAAACATTAAGTGTTGTAGGTCTTCACAGATCTCAATGGGTTGGTGTTGATGGTGCCCCTCAAACTCAAACATTCTCTATTCATTCACCTTTGCGCAATGAGCGTGTAGGATTAGGATTGAATATTGTAAGTGATGCCTTGGGGCCAGCAAGAGAGACTTTTGTCGATGCCAATTTTTCATACACCATACCCTTAAATGAAAACGACTTGAAGCTTTCATTTGGAGTCAAAGGAGGGTTGCACATGTTGGATACCGATTGGAGTAAAGGTATATTCAGAGACCCTGATGTAGCTTTTAATGAGAATTTAAATCTCATATCGCCAATGGTAGGTGCTGGGTTATACATGCATACACGCAAATGGTATTTGGGTGTGGCGGTACCTAATTTTTTAGAAACAGACCATTACGATGATTTTCAAGAGTCAGTAGCCACGGAGCGAATACACTTTTATGCCATTGGAGGTTATGTGTTTAACCTAAGTGAAACAACTGAATTCAAACCCGCTTTCTTAGTCAAAGCTACAGCAGGAGCACCTATTATTGCCGACTTTTCAGCCAACTTCTGGTTTCAGAAGAAATTGACGGCTGGCTTGGCGTGGCGTTGGGATGATTCTGTAAGTGCCCTAGTTGGTTTTCAAGTAACTCCAGGTATGTTTTTAGGATATGGTTACGACTTAACAACAACAGGACTCAATAATTACAACAGTGGTTCCCACGAGATTACGTTAAGATTTGAAGTCAAGAAAATTGGACGAATTTTATCACCGCGTTTCTTCTAAATTTATGAATATGAGAACACTTTCAAAATATATTTTAATAACATTTGTTAGTTGCCTAACAGCAAGTTTTTCCCAAACAGGAAAGATTCAAAGTGTTAGTGATGATTACCGAGATTTTGCATATGTAAAAACCAGCGAGGTTTTGCTCGAAGTGGCCAATAAAGGCTATCGGTCTGTAGAACTATTACAGAAGTTGGCCAATTCCTTTTATTTTAGAAACGAAATGGAGGAAGCAGCTAGATGGTATGGAGAATTAATGGCCATGGAAGAGGTCATAGATCCTGAGTATTACTTTAGATATGCTCTCGCCTTAAAAGGCATTGAGGATTACGAAAACTCCGATAAATGGATGGCAAAATTTCACGAATTAAAACCAAATGATTTAAGAGGAAAAGCCTTTAAGTCCAAAGAAGATTATAAATCGGTCATAGAAGAAGTTAGCCGCGATGATATATCTGTTGAGAATGTGGAATTTAATACAGAGTTTTCAGACTTTGGTATTACCGAATATGAAAATAGTTTGGTTTTTGCATCTTCAAGAGGTGGAGGGAGAAAGTATCGTTGGAATGACCAACCCTATCTAGATCTTTATAGTGTGGAAAAAACATCTCAGGGTTATGGAGAAGTTAAAGCTCTTGACGGAAAAATCAATACCAAATACCACGAATCTAGCGCTGTATTTTCCCCAAATGGTAAATATGTATTTTTTACGAGAAATAACTTCTATCGTTTGAAGTATAAGGAAGATGATGATGGTGTAAATAGGCTTCAATTATACAGGGCAACACTTAGCGAAGATGGAACATGGGATGAAATTCATAAAGTTCACTTTAATAGTGAGGCTTATAGTGTTGCGCATCCAGCATTGAACTTAACAGGAACAAAATTGTATTTTGCTTCGGATATGCCTGGAACATTTGGTCAGTCGGATATTTTTGTAGTGGACGTAAACGATGACGGAACTTTAGGAGAACCAGAAAATTTAGGTTCTTCCATTAATACAGAAGGACAGGAATCTTTTCCTTTTATAAACACCGATGGTGATTTATACTATTCATCAAACGGTTATCCTGGTCTTGGTGGCTTAGATATCTTTGTATCGGAAGAATTGGATAAGAAAGTAAGCGAGGGTTCTAATAGGAATTTTCCTATTGAAAATGTAGGACAGCCTATAAATAGCCCTGCAGACGACTTTGCTTATTACGAGAATCTAGTTACTAAAAGGGCTTACTTTAGTTCAAACAGGGATGGTGGTAAAGGCAGTGACGATATTTATACTTTCGAAATTCCTGATTGCGAGCAATTTGTTGCTGGTACTGTAATAGATCTTGATACTCGCGAATTGATTTCTGGAGCAATTGTAAGGTTATATGATGGTGAAGGGAACGAAATAGAACAAACAACTGTGGATGCTGATGGTGCATTTAAGTTTGAACTGGAATGTGAAAAAGAGTATCTAATCCGAGGAGAGAAGGCAGATTATACTGCTTATGAAACACGATTCACTACACCTAAGAAAAGTCAAGAATTACTGTTGCAGTTAATGTTAACCAAAGATGTTCAGTCCATTGGTCCTTGTGATGACTTGGCTAAGATTTTGGATATTCCAATCATTTATTTTGATTTCGACAAAAGTGACATTAGATACGATGCTGAAATAGAATTGCAAAAAGTAATTGCAGTACTCAACCAGTATCCAACTATGACAATAGATATTAAAAGTCATACCGATTGCCGTGGTGAAGCTGCTTACAATCAGAAGTTATCCGATCGCAGAGCGCAATCAACCAAACAATATCTTATAGATAATGGTATCGACGCAGGCCGATTGGTCGCTAAAGGTTATGGTGAATCTCAATTGGTAAATGATTGTGGATGTGACACTGCCAACGCACAACAGTGTAGCGAAGAGGAACATCAACTCAATCGACGGTCAGAATTTATTATCACCAGCATCAAGGGAGAACGATGTAACGATAATTAGAAACAACTACTAAAGCCGCTTTTTTTAAGCGGCTTTTTTTATGAATTCCTTTACTTTATTTAAAATCTAAGGTATTAATTTTGTTACATGAAAGAAGAACAGGTAATCCTTGTGGATGAAAACGATAATGTTTTAGGTTTAATGCCTAAGATGGAAGCGCATGAAAAAGCGCTTTTGCATAGAGCGTTTTCGGTATTTGTATTTAATTCCAAAAATCAATTGATGTTACAACAGCGTGCATTACATAAGTACCATTCACCTGGGTTATGGACCAATACCTGTTGCAGTCATCAACGACAAGGTGAAAGTAACATTGAAGCAGGAAAACGCAGACTGCAAGAGGAAATGGGATTTGTCACCGATTTGGAAGAAACCACATCATTCATTTACAAAGCACCTTTTGACAACGGACTTACGGAGCACGAGTTGGATCATATTTTAATCGGGCACTTCGATGGTAAGCCTAACCTAAATGAGGATGAAGTTGCAGACTGGAAATGGATGTCATTGGAAGAAGTGAAAACCGATATGGCTATTAATCCAAATCTTTATACCGCTTGGTTTAAAATTATCTTTGAGAAGTTTTACGAATATATAAACGTAAATCAATAATGAAAGTCACCGTACACAGAAAGGCACACTTTAATGCAGCCCACAGGCTTTACCGAAAAGATTGGGACTTTGAAAAAAATGATGAAATTTTTGGTAAGTGCAACAATCCAAATTTTCATGGCCATAACTATGAATTAATTGCTAGCGTTACAGGTGAAATTGACCCTGAAACCGGTTATGTCATTGACGTTAAAATTTTAAAGGACATTATCAAATCAGAGGTGGAAGACGCCTTTGATCATAAAAACTTAAACATTGAAGTGCCAGAATTTGAAAATCTCAATCCTACGGCAGAAAATATTGCTGTGGTCATTTACAATAAGGTGAAGGCAAAATTAGACCCAAAGTTTGATTTAGAAATTACCCTTTACGAAACTCCTCGTAATTTTGTGACTTATTCAGGCTCTTAGACCTATAACAGAATCTTGTATTATTTATGGCTACGCTTTATCCCTTGAAATTCCAACCTATATTAATGGAAAAAATATGGGGAGGTAACAAGCTTAATCGTTTGTTAAATAAAAAGTCCAATGCCAATGGTATAGGTGAGAGTTGGGAGATAAGCGGTGTAGAAAACAACGTTTCAGTTGTAGCCAATGGACAACTGAGAGGACAAACACTACAAGACTTATTGGAAACTTATCCTTCAGAAATTCTTGGCCACAAGAATCATCAAAGATTTGGAATTAATTTTCCTTTGCTCATAAAGTTTATCGATGCCAAAAAGGACTTAAGCATTCAGTTACATCCTGACGACAATTTAGCCAAGGAACGCCATGATTCATTCGGAAAGACAGAAATGTGGTATGTGATGCAGGCAGACAAGGATGCCAAGCTCATGGTAGGATTTAATAGGCCAATGACTAAAAATCTTTATCTGAAACATTTAGAAAATAAATCACTGGCGGAAATATTAAATTTTGATAAGGTTTCTGCTGGAGATACCTATTTTATTGAAGCAGGAAGAATACATGCCATTGGCGCAGGAGTGTTACTGGCAGAAATACAGCAGACAAGTGATATAACATACAGGGTGTACGATTGGGATAGGGTAGATGATAAAGGAAACAAAAGAGAGCTGCACAATGATATTGCTCTAGATGCCTTTAAATTTAATTTGCAAAATAATTTTAGGATTAGCTACGACAGAAAAACCAATACTTCCAATAATATGGTAAGCTGTCCTTTTTTTACGACCAATTTCATTGAATTGTCTCAAGCTATTGATAAGAAAAACACCCAAGATTCCTTTATAATTTACATTTGTGTAGATGGTCACTGCCAAATTACTTGTAATAATCATAGTGAAGTTTTATCCAAAGGCGAAACTGTGCTTTTGCCAGCTGCAATTAGCGACTATAGCCTTATCGGAGAAAATGCAAAACTTTTGGAGGTATACATTTAAACCATGGCTATACCAATAAAATAATTGGAATGCTTAAATTTGTATAAGTATTAATTTGATAGATTATGGCGAACAAAAGAGATTTAAAAAAAGATATTAATTACGTTTTTGGCGAAATTATTGAAACTGTTTTAGACAAAGACGAAAAACAGTCTAAGGAAGGTGATGCAATTATAGAGGATGCGATAACACATTTTGATGAATTAATTGCAAGAGTAAACGAGAGAAATATTGAAGATGTAAAAGCACATTTTAAATCCATTAATGCAGATTTGGAATCCAAAGGGCGAGATCTCGTAGATCGCATTAATAAACTTTAAAAATTCTGAAATAAAAAAGCCAACCAAAAAAGGTTGGCTTTTTTTATAATTGCCTAGGGCATTTCTTCGTTAGTCTTTAGACGTTCCTTTAGTTTGTTTCCGTAATAAGATTGCTTAACCTTTTCAGTAAGGCCTTTATAAATAGAATCTACATATACAGGGTTGGCATTTGGTATTTCATATAATGCTAAGTAGGGAGCAACTTCACTGTTGTTGTGGTTTAATGCATACTGTATCGTATAGGTGTATTTTCGTTTAAACAAGGCGTCAGAGACTTTGTTTAACGAATCTAATTTAACACTGTCTTTCTCCTTCTGGGCAAGAAAGGAAGCTTCGATAAGTTCTAGGTTTTGATCGTTGAATTTGGTCATAACCTCAAGATACTCTTCCAGCAATTTTTGCTGCTCAGAACCTTGGATTTCAGCGTCAAAGTAGAAGTTTTTAAGTGTGGTGTTTATTACTGTTTCACCCTCATCGGCAAAGAAGGGAATATAGTGCTCTTCACCATCGTTTTTATACAGTTTTAAATATAATAGTATAGGGTCTTCAATATTGGCTTGCAAAAGATATTCTGGCTCACCTGTTATCACCATAGAATCTAAGTTAATTCGTACTGAGTCCAACTCTTTTTGAAGGTACACTGTACCTTTTTTAAGACCTTTAATAGAGCCTGTTAGTTTGAAGTTTGAAGTTTTATGTTCTTCGCAAGTGCTTAAAACAAAAATAAGGAGAATGAATCCTAATACGTTTTTCATGGTATTTAAATGAGTTGAAAAATTTAAAGGTGGCAAATATCTTAATATTGACAGAGAAATGCTAACCTCCGGCCGCTAATTGCATTAAAATAGTACATCCAATGGCGGCAATTGTTCCCACGGCATAACCTAGAACAGCCAGTAAAACCCCAACAGTGGCTAAGGATGGGTGAAAGGCTGAAGCTACTATCGGTGCAGAAGCGGCACCTCCCACGTTGGCTTGGCTACCTACTGCTAAGAAGAAATAAGGAGCCTTAATCAATTTAGCAACACCGATAAGCATTAAGGCATGAATGGACATCCAGATTAAACCGACGACGATTAAACCAGGCGATTCAAAAACAGAACGAATGTCAATCTTCATTCCTATGGTAGCTACTAGAATATAGATAAAAACACTACCAAATTTACTCGCACCAGCTCCTTCGTAATTTTTTATTCTGGTATAGGAAAGCAATATTGCCGTTACTGTGGCAATGCTTATCATCCAGAAAAATTTTGAACCTAAAAAAGTGAGCATATTTTTGGTCTGTACCGATTCTATATTAGCGACAACTCCATCAAAAAATGGCCCTAAATAAGAAGCTCCAATGTGTGCAAAACTGACTGTACCAAATGCGATAGCAGCTATAACCATTAAATCTGTCAACGTTGGGTTTCGCTTTACTTTTTCTGCAAAGGTTGATACTTTCTCCTTTAAAACTTCAATAGAAGTGGTATCTGCTTTGAGCCATTTATTTAAAAAGTTACGTCTACCAATACCTATTAGTACAATCGCCATCCAAACATTAGCTACAAATATGTCTACAAAGACCATCTTCCCGTATTCAGACTGGTTATATCCATAGATTTCAAGCATTGCAGTTTGGTTGGCTCCACCGCCAATCCAGCTTCCTGCTAGTGTTGATAATCCTCTCCATACAGCATCTGGTCCTACACCACCAACAACATCTGGTGCAACTGCAGATACAGCTAGGATAGCTATGGGTCCACCAATTACAATACCAACGGTACCAGTAAAAAACATAATTAACGCTTTCCATCCAAGATTAAAGACCGCTTTTAGATCAATACTTAGGGTCATAAGAACCAAAGCTGCAGGCAAGAGATACCTACTGGCCATATAGTAGAGGTTGGAGCTTTTACTGACGGTTTCTCCAGAGGCTGAGATTTCGGTCCATTCTGCAGCGATTAAACCAGAAGTGGTTAGTAAGGCTGGGACCATATAGGCCATAAAAAGTCCAGGAACAATTTTGTAAAACTTTTCCCAAAAGCCTCCTTTTATGGATTCTGTATAGAATACAAAACCCAAGGCTAGCATTAAAATTCCAAAAATTATGGTGTCGTCTGTAAAAACAGGTTGATTGGTCATAACTACGGTTTAAACCGCAAAATACAAAATTTACAATCTAAAAAAAGTCTTATGGAATGCCAGGGATTTAGTCTTCCTTTTTTTTGGGCTGTCTATTGTTTTCCTTCAGACATTTGTTAAGCATCCATTCAATCTGTCCGTTAGTACTTCTAAATTCATCTGAAGCCCATTTTTCAATAGCTTTAAGCATATCTTCATTAAGTCGTAACGCAAAGGCTTTTTTCTTAGGCATGGTTTATTTTTTGATGAATTCCGTTATGGCTGTTACAAGATTTTCAGATAATGGAAATTCTTCGTTATAATATGATTTTAAATTGTCCTCTTCCTGAGATATCGTTTTTAACACATGATTCATTTGGTCTATTATAATCAATTTTGAATTTGGGTAAGCCCGATGTAGGTCATTTGCTTCCTCAACGCTAACTTGAAGGTCTTTCGTGCCATTTATAATTAAAGCAGGTGTATTTAGAGCAGCGATTACTTCTGTAGGTTCGTAGAGCATCCACGACTTAAAAAATGATTGGTTCATGGGGTTGAGCAGCGAAAAGGCTATAGGGTCAACCTTTGCTATTGAACCGTTAGATTTCAATTCTTTAAAGTGAGCAACAAAGATATTGGCAATAGAATCGCCGTTCTGAGTTCTAATTTGTTCAATAATGGTTTTGTCTATTGATTTAGAAGGTCCAGCAATTGAGATGTATTTTTCAACAGCATCATTGAGGGCTAACATGGCAACAAGCGATCCTTGGCTGTGACCGATAAGGGTAATGCTAGAGAACCGAGGGTCGTCTTCAAAATTGGATATAGCAACTTTTACATCGTCCACAAAATCCTCTAGGCTTATGCCATTTAAGAGAAATTTCATGTTAGCACTTGTAGATGTGCGCTTGTCATATCTGTAAAATGCAATTCCATTTTTATTGAGTGCTTCAGCAAGTTGTTTGATGTAGTTGGCATTAATATTTGCGCCTTGCTGATTGCCATTTCTATCTATACTTCCAGAGCCATGCACGAAAATGACCAGAGGCTGTTCCTTGAGGTTGGACCTGTAGGAGAGCGTTCCAGGAATTTGGATGCTATCATTCATTAGGTTATAAGTCTCAGACTTAACCTCATCTTGGCCTATACAGAAACAAGTCAATGAGAGGTAGGCCATGAGTACTCCGATTATTCTAGTTGTTTTCATAAGCGTGTTTTTCTAATTTGGACTTGTAGGTATTTAATATTTGTTGAATTTCGTTTGTTCTCTGCGTACCTATAAGTAGTTTTTTTCCATTTTTGAGTTCTAATTGAAGACCCTTATCTCCAGAAACGTTAATTGCGGTCCCTTTAGATTTTCTCCAGAAAAAGCCACCTTTAAGACCCCATCCTCCGTATTCGCTTATAGCGTCATAGGTTCTTACATAGGCTGATTCGATGTCTTCCCAGGGAATCTTTTTGTAGTTTAAATGAAAAGGGAAGAATTTGTAATAAATTCCTTTTTCATCAATCCTTGTGCTGAGTTTGATGGTAAAAATTAATGCTGGAGCTATTAATATAATGGCCAAGATTAATAAAAGATTTGTTACGGTAAGGCCATCTGGATTTTTTTGATAATCACTGACAATAGCGGCAAGTGGTACCAAGGTACTCACTGCCAAGAGTACAATAATCCAAACTTGATTAAACCGTTGCTCCTCTTTAAATATGCACATTATCTATTTTTATCTCGTTCAAAAACTATAGAGTACCAATTAGGATTAATATCTATTACCTGCCAGCCTTCTCTTGCATACTGGTTGAGAAAATCTTCAAAATTTTGTGCTCGATTACGCCAACCTAGTTTTGGTTGAACTACTTTGTATTCTTTCATCTATTCAAAAATTTGTAAGAACCTTTGGTTCAGTTATTTGATTATTATATTAGGTAATGGCTTTTGTTTGCCAAATGCCCATTATGGGCTTTCATAAGCTATAATTTAGTTTTATCATTAAAAAATACTAGTGCAACAACAACGCCGATAAAAATCCCAATTAAAGACCCATAGACCGTACCTAATGCTACAGCACCAGCTATAGCTCCTATTGTGATTCCAATACTTGTGCCAAGCGAAGTGCCAATAGCTATGCTGTATATTTGCTCTTTAGACATTCTTAGTGGTTTAAGGTTCCTGTGTTAACCACTGGCGCAGCATCTTTATCACCACAGAGTACAACCATTAAGTTACTTACCATAGCAGCCTTACGCTCCTCGTCAAGATCTACAACTTCCTTTTTGTTGAGTTCTTCTATGGCCATTTCTACCATGCTCACAGCACCTTCTACAATTTTGTGTCTTGCTGCAACAATAGCTGTTGCTTGTTGCCTTTTAAGCATGGCATTTGCAATTTCTTGGGCATAGGCTAAATATCCAATTCGCGCTTCTAGCACTTCTATTCCTGCAATGGATAGGCGTTCATCAATTTCTTTTTCTAATGCATTGCTTACTTCGTTTACACTGGAGCGTAATGTGATATCCTCATCATGGCCCTCATCAGCAAAATTATCATAGGGATACATGGATGCTAGTTTTCTTACGGCTGCATCTGTTTGCACACGAACAAAATTTTCGTAGTTGTCTACATCAAAAGCTGCCTTATAGGTGTTTTGTACGCGCCACACCAAAATCGTACTGATCATTACAGGATTGCCAAGTTTGTCATTGACCTTTAAGCGCTCACTGTCAAAATTACTGGCTCTAAGGGATATCTTTTTCTTGGTGTAAAAAGGATTTACCCAATAAAAACCATTTTTCTTTACAGTCCCAATATACTTTCCAAAGAGTAGCAGTACCCTCGAGCCATTAGGTTGTACCATAATAAAACCGAACGCCAGTATAAGGCTTAAAACAATACCAACTATAAACCATGGAGATCTTGTTAGCGGTATACCTGCAATACTTCCGAAAAAAAGCATTAAAAAAACAAAGAGCATAAGATAGCCATTGGCTGGGACGATAATTTTTTCTTCTTTCATGATGTGAAATTTAATTAGTTAATCATTTAATTAATCAATATGATATTAAAATGATATCATAAAGATATATTTTAAATAATTAGTATGCAAATTTTCTTATTTGTTACAAACGAACTTAAAATGTGTAAATAGCCTCCGAAAATAAGGCTGAAAAGTATACTTATTAGTACAAGGCACAATATGGTTGTGTCACTTAGCCTTATAGGTGCTTCATTGAGGTTTTGTTGAATTTAAAACTGACAATAAATAGAGCTTTTTTATCACTCGCGAAAAGAGTGAGTTCTATAAAGATTTGATAAACTGTGTTATGGTTTCTACGAGTTCAGTAGAAATTGGCCTAAAGGATTCATTGTAGGATTTTGAATTCTCTAAATCGTCTCCATCAATTTTAAATAACACGTGGTTCATATCTTCAATTATAGCCAATTGTCCATTAGGGCTATTGTCTGCCAACAGTTCGGCTTCGCTAACAGGTACTTGTAGGTCCTTTGTTCCATTTATGACAAGGACAGGCATTTGAAGTTCTTTAATAGATTCATTTGGGTTGTACTCCATCCAGTTTATCATAAAGGGCTGCAGGCTACTGTTAAAAACAGAGCTCAAGGCTTGTGGATAATCTTCTGTGGTTTGGCCATTTTTCAATGAGGTAATGGTCCGTTTGGCGTCTTCGGCTAGCATTGGTGCTGTTTTGGATATCTGCTCCAAAATTACATCACCAATGTTTTGGCCGGCACCAGCTAAGGAAATAAAACCGTCCACAAGTTCATTACATGCCAATATTCCGACCAAACTGCCCTGGCTATGTCCAATGACAACAAGCTTTCCAAAGTCTTCCTTCTCTTGAAAGAACGCTATGATATCGGAAGCATCACTAACAAAATCATCGAACATTATGTCGTTGTCCAATCGTCCTTGCCTAATTTGCTTTACGCTACGTTTATCATAGCGATAGGAGGCTATGCCGTTTTCAGCGAGTGCTACTGCCAGTTTTTTAAGAGCGTTATTCTTCATAAAATTCTGATTACCATCTCTGTTTACTGGGCCTGATCCCGCAATAATAATTGCTAAGTCGGGTTTGGTTGTAGCATTTGGTAGAAGTAAGGTGCCATCAATCCAGTTCGATATAGATAGTGTTCTTTCTTTAAAAGCAGAATTCTGGGCAGCACTATTAAAAAATGAAATGAATATAAAAATCCAGCATATCAATCTCATAACTACTAAACTTTTAGCCATGTAAAATTATCTTTTTTTAGCATACGTTGGGTGAAAGTTTAAAACAAATAATACTGGGATTTAGTATAAAATAGCAAGTGATTTAATAAAATATACACCTGCATTTTATCGTTGAAATGCACACTTTTATCTTTAAATGTTAAAATAATGTGTATTTCATCGATTAAAAGTGTTTTTAAGCTGGTAAATTAAAACTGAATTCTATATTTGAAGTGTACTAAAATTTAGTTTTTAGTTCAATGGATTAATTAATTAATATTTGCATTATGTCATGTTGACTTAGAGACCCTAAATCTACTTACATAATAAAAAAGCAAATTAGAAAAACCGGGTTTGAGGGAACCCGGTTTTTTGATTTATTGGTTTTTCAAAAATCTAAACGTAAGGTTTATTCGCTGTTTTATTTGTTTTTTGGTTTTGGCAATTTGATGAAGCCAATAATGCTGCATTTCCCCCTTCATAATCAACAGACTCCCATGCTCTAAGAGTAGTTTGTAGCGCTCTTCCTTTAGGTGCCTGTGCTTAAAATGAAAAGGTCTTTCTTGTCCTAAGCTTAATGAGGCTATTACTGGATTTTTACCTAGTTCCTTTTCGTTATCGGCATGCCAGCCGTTGCTGTCGGCTCCATCCCTGTAGAGATTGAGCAAAACCGCATTAAATTTGGTTTTAGATTCTTTTTCTACTTTATGTTTAATAGTTGAAATAGTATCTGTAATAGGTTTAGGGTGCATAACAATATTGGAATAACGATATTGTTGCTGTGACTCTCCATACAAGGCGGTAAGTCTTGGTTGCTTATAGGTTTTACCAAAAACGGTAATGTCATCTTGTATCCAGTCTGTCTCGGATAACAGTTTATTAAATAAGACATCAGCTTCAGGTTTTTGATAAAAATCTGAGATATATTCTATTTCCGCGTTGGGCAAAATATGCCGCTTAGACTCGGGAGAAATGAATTTCATAGAATTTTTTAACTAATTTAGTGGATAACTATGACATACAAAACCTTTTTCCTCGCTCTAACACTTCTCCTAATAGCTCCATTTGGCTACGGACAAGACGATTTGCCTGATGGATTTGTTAGAGTGAAAACCTTGATTCCTGACTTGGATGTTGAATTACGCTATTATGGTACCGATAATTTTGTTGGCGATACAATAGATGGTTATCATTCCAATACCCTAATTTTAACTAGGGTAGCGGCAGAACAGCTTAAATTGGTTCAGCAGGAGTTACGAAAAAAAAATCTGAGCCTAAGGGTTTATGATGGATACAGGCCTCAACGTGCTGTTAATCACTTTATGCGTTGGGCAAAAACATTGAATGATACTGTAAACAAATCTAAATTTTATCCAAATGTTCAGAAAAAGCATCTTTTCAAAGAAGAATATATCGCATCGCGTTCTGGACATAGTAGGGGAAGTACCTTGGATGTTACAATTATTAATGCCGAAACAGGAGAACCCTTGGATATGGGAAGTGTTTACGATTTTTTTGGTGAGCAATCCTGGGTGGATTACAGAGGTATTTCTAAAGCGCAAAAGACCAACAGGCAGTTGCTCCAAAATATAATGGCTAAATATAACTTTAAAAACTATCCTAAAGAGTGGTGGCACTTCACTTTGAGGGGCGAGCCATTTCCTACTACGTATTTCGATTTTCCTATTAATTAGAAGGCCTTTTAGTCCCGATAGGTCTTTAAGGTTAAGCCAATACCATAATTATAAAGTTGTTTTTGCAGTAGTGTAGACTTAATGCTGCTCTTTTCATCAAATTTTGTCCAAGTATTGCCATTGATGAAAACACGTCTAATGAAGGTTCTTTTGTCATCCATTTCATCAGTAAAAGGAAGTAATGGCCTAAAATTGGTAGGTATTTTTACGACTTTATTTCCGGTTTTTATTTCCTTGTATTTTTTATTGGGCAGCAATTTTCCCTTTTTATCTGTATATCCTAAAACTTGGATAGATATAAAGAGGCCATTTTCTGGTAGATAGATATCCTTTTCTTCAATGTTTAAAGTGTAGACATCGCCATTTTTCTCGGTCGCTCTAAATACAATGGTCTCAAATGTCAATGGTTCTCCTGGTGCACCGTCATTATTTTTATAAAAGTTGACTTTGAATAAGGTTGAAAATGGTTTTTTATCTGAGTTACTGCGTTTTCTCTTGTTCCAATCTTTAGATTCTAAAGCGATGGGAAAGTAGATTTCTTTTATTTGTTGTGGGTTTTCACTCGTTTTATTGAAGTAAACAGCGATTTCAGATTCTATTGTAGGAAGCCAGCACTTGTAATAATCGTCATCTAGGTAGGGCTTTAATTTCTCTTCTTTGAACTTTCTTTTAGTGTTAGCTGTGACTACCACTTCTTCAAGTTGATCTGCCTGTGGAACTAAGAAAAGTGTTTTAGACAAATTAGCTGTTGGTAGTTTTAAGGTTTTGAATCCAAGTGCAGAGATGAATAGCGAATCAATATCGGGATATAGTTTCTTTGAAAACACAAAAACACCGTCGTCATCAGCAAAAAGCCCATTTCCATTACCAAACGATACCGTGGCAAAACTCACTGGGTATTTGGTGATGCTATCCAAAACCTTTATTTGACTCGAAACCTCAAAAGTTACGAGAAAGAGTAATATTGAAATAGATGTTAAGCGAAAAAATTGACAAATCATAAAGTTGTGTTTAGTTTTCTGGAAAGTACCAGAACGGAATACGTTTTACAGGTTTATGTTACAAAGATTCTCATGGTTTCTACTTTCTTTTTTGCCACTAGTTCATGGATATCTATTTTATCAAATAAGGGTTTTCATTGACATAATTACGGGTAACAAAATCTAGAGCATTGCTTAGAATTTCACCCATATTTTTAGATTTCTTGAAGTTTACATCTTTGGTGAGCTCAAAAAGTCCCGTTTTTAGTTCTTCAACTTTCTCAGATTTAGATAAGGTGTCTTCCATCATACATTGTAAAAGCTCATTTAAGCGGGTCTGCTCATTTTTGGCCCTTTTGGCGAGTAGGGAGCGCTCTTCTTTTTTGTATTGTTCTATGGAGCCTTCCGTTAAAACCTCTGAGGTCATTTGTACCAGTGCATTATTTTCTTTTAAAAATTGTGGTAAATACACTTTGGTTTTCCCCTCATAACTCTGTTGGTCAAAATCAATAGCGCGTATGCGGTACTGTACCCTATCAAAATCTTGGGTGATTACCACAACATAGTTGTACGATCGCATATCTGCCAATAACCGTACAAAACAGCGTTCGTTAAATTTCACAAATTCCTTTGCAAGGGCCTTTTTGTCTTGTAGTGACAAGTTTGGCAATCGCTCTGCAATGAAAATGTCACCAGGAATTCCTAAGATATGGTCCTCTATCAAGGTATCTTTAAATACCATAAAATTAATGTGGTTAGGAGACAATAGGTGTTCAAGTTCTAGCCCGTATATCCTGGAAGCATCGGCTTTTTTTATGTAGAGAAAAACGTAGTTATCATTGATGATGTTCCTCACTTTGACCCTAAAGGGCTTTGTGTTTCCAAAAGTGCAAAAATCTATACTGTCAATAGAGAGATAAGGTAAAATATCATCGGAACCATCGACATGCATAATGGAATACATTTGTTTAAGGCTATGCTCAATTTCGTCACGCTCGTGCTCCGCGTAGTAGGTACGGATCCATAGTGTATCATTGCCATCCTCGTCTAGAATTTCAATGGCACCCTGAAAACGTAACAAATCATCATAAAAAATAGGGATTTTTATATTGCGCCCATGAGTAGTGAGGTAATTAGAGAGCCTTTGGCTTATAGGGTATGCTGGTTTTTTCTTGGAAATAAGTTTTTCATCCATCTTTTTAGCTTGTCTCTGAAGCGTTAAATTACGATTAATTTAGGGATGTCAAAGTATTTTATTTTGTTCGTTAGGTCTTGTTTTAGGTGCTACTAAATATGAAAAATTTTTAGTTATCTCGTATTAATTTTGCTGAGATATATCTATTAATTTGGCAGCTAGGGTTGAAATTTCCCTTCCTGCGTTGGAGGTGTTGCTCATTGCTACCGTAACCAGATTTAAACTTGGAACAATAAACAACTGTGACGACGCTCCTGTTTGGGCCCCATTATGACCATAGATATCGTTAACATCTGGCTTGCCGTAAAGGTAAAAGCCAAAACCGTAACCGTTGTTATATTTATCTAAACTGTGATGCTCTGTCATCAGGTCTAAACTTTCTTTTGATATTAAGGTATTGTTGAGAAGGGCAATTCCGAAATTTAGGAGGTCTGGAGTAGTGCTATAAAGCCCGCCCGCAGGTATTCTATTGCTCAAATCATTGCCATCTGCAAGTTTTATTTTACCGTTTCTAGCCTTATGGTAAAGGGATGAGGTGTTTTTTGGTAAGCTATCTCTGTTTTCCACACCAGTATTGGTCATATTGGCTTTGCCCCAGATATTTTCTTGAATGTATGCCTCATAGCTTTCACCAGATATTCTTTCTATTAAAATTCCCAACATAACATAACCGTAACTGGTATAATAGAATTCAGTCCCAGGTTCAAACCGAAGCTTTCTTTCTTTAAATTCGTCATAAACTTCCATCAAGGACTTAAAATGCTTTTTGTTTTCTACTTCACCCTTGTTTTTATAGGCATCAATTCCAGACGTATGTGATAATAGATGTCTTGTGGTAATTTTGGTTTGATGAGGTTGAATAAACTCTGGAACGTACTCGTTAATAGGTGCATCCAAATTAATGAGCCCCTCTTCTACGAGTTGCATTACGGCAACAGCAGTCATTGACTTCGCAATGGAAGCAGTCCGTAATTTGGTGTCTATTTCTAGTGTTTCCTTAGTATCTTCATTGGCATAACCTTCAGTACCTTGCCATACGATTGTGCCATCTACAGCATAACCTGCAGAGGCACCTATTACAGCATTATCAAAAACTAGGGCTTTTAGCGCCGTCGTTGGCAAATCATCATTTGCTTGACTAAAACCACTTGTTTGTAGGCAGAGCCAAAGCAGTATAAGGTGCCCTATGGTTCTTTTCATTTTAGAGTAAATTGATGCTTTAAGGTAGTCAATTCTTACGAGATTTCTATTTTAATTGTATTAAGAGTGTGCTATCAAATGGATGAAATAAAAAAGCCATCACGAAAATTGATGGCCTTTTTCTATTATTTATGGATACGATTTTTCTTAACCCTACTGTAATGCGTCTAAGAAGTTTGGTTCATTCTTCACCTTTAATAAACTTTGAGATGAACGCACCGCGAGTAAACCAACAACCTCTATTTGTGTAACTTAATTTTCTAATTAGACCTAAGAAGTCTCAGAGTGTAAAAACACAGCTTCATAAAAAAAAGGCTGTAAAAATGAGAGTTGGACTTTTTACAAAATCAATATTGATTTTTCACTTGACTCTTAAAACATTTTGTGATATGAAAATCCAAATCTATAATTGTAAAGGTCAATTATTACTCTTTGGTTCAAATGACTGATTCTTTCACTTTTCTGACAAGGAATGCCTTACCATCTTAAAGGAATAGAAAATAAAAAACATTGACCAGCAAACGATTCCTAGGAATTTAAATCCATCTTCAA
Organism: uncultured Winogradskyella sp.; assembly: GCA_913055905.1. Lineage (GTDB taxonomy): Bacteria > Bacteroidota > Bacteroidia > Flavobacteriales > Flavobacteriaceae > Winogradskyella. The sequence goes on along the minus strand of CAJXLB010000008.1, from coordinate 93,395 downwards.
AAAGCATTCTGAGTTTTTCACCAGTGAAAAAGTCAATTATGACTGAGCTCCCAAATGAAATGAACGTAATTAGTATGAGATAATTAAAAGTTGAATTTTTCAAAATGCGAAAGAAAGCGACAAACAGTATACCAAATAAAAGCATATAAACTCCATACATAACGGATTCTTCAATTCCAATAGATTTCAAAATATGCTCATGAAACATAAATAAGTCGTCAAATAATAAGATTGTGGTCAAAATTGCACAGTATAATAAAAACATTGTCTTTTTATTATCTGCACTACCTATGACCAAGAAAAAGGTGAAAAATAGAATAGATGCCGTAGCGCACCAAAGTAGTACCCCGAGATTTGATACTATACCAGTTAATGGATTGACACCAAAAGTTGATAAAGGGTCTTCAATAATTAGTCTCATGGGTATGTCGTAAACCTCTGAGACGATATATATTAAGAAAAACAGGCAGAAGGTCAGTCCTATTATAAGTAATGAAAGTTTTTTTTTGGGGAAGTTTTGAATTAAACCTTGAATTAAAACCATTTACACTAAAGTTAGAGTTGATACTTTTTTAACTGGCTATTAATCCTAGAGGCAACGGAAGTATAAATCTAAATTAATTTTATTGAATTTTTAAGATTCTTTTAAGAAATGTTAATATGTTTCTTTAAATATTGATAAAAAAACCACTTCTGAAAAGAAGTGGTTTTTATATATGTAGGATGCTGAAATCAATCAGCGCGACAACTACTTAATCATACTGTAACTGCGCTTAATAAAATTAGTTAATTCTTCACCCTTTAATAAACCTTGAGATAAGCGCGCCAAATCTAAACTTTGATTAATGAGGCGTTCTTGCTTTTTCTTGGTTTTGGTGTTAAGAATCTGGCCTACCAACTCATGGTTAGTATTCACTACCAAGTTGTACATTTCAGGCATATTGCCCATGCCAAACATGCCGCCGCCTGTTTGTTGCATCTCTTTCATACGACGCATAAACTCAGGCTGTGTAATCATAAATGGAGCAGCATCGCTATCCATGGCTTCTAATTGCACCATAAACTTCTCTGAAGGAACTATCTCTTTGAGCAATTCGTCCAGTTTTGTTTTTTCGTCATCAGAAAGTTTCGAAATTTTTGTGTCCTCCTTTTTTATGAGATTGTCAATATGGTCAGCGTCAACACGAGCAAATGAGATGTTCTCTTTACTTGTTTCTAACTTTTGCATTAAATGACTTACAATTGGTGAGTCTAGCAACAATACTTCATAACCTTTAGCTTTAGCCGCCTCAATGTAACTGTGCTGCGCTTCTTTATCTGCTGCGTAAAGGATTACCATTTTGTCATCCTTATCGGTTTGCTTGGCTTTAATAGCATTGGTCAATTCTTCAAACGTGTAGTATTTACCATCGACTGTTGGGTAAAGTGCAAAAGCATCTGCTTTTTCAAAGAACTTCTCTTCAGATAGCATACCATATTCAATGACGATTTTAATGTCGTCCCATTTCTTTTCGTATTCTTCTCGATTGTTGTTGAATATGGATTTTAATTTATCTGCTACTTTTCGAGTGATATATGACGAAATCTTTTTAACGTTTCCATCAGCCTGAAGATAACTGCGCGATACGTTAAGTGGAATGTCTGGAGAATCAATCACACCTCTCAACATAGTTAAGAACTCAGGTACAATACCTTCAACGTTGTCTGTAATAAATACCTGATTTTGGTATAGCTGAATTCTATCCTTTTGAATATTAAGATCATTAGTCATCTTAGGGAAATACAAAATTCCCGTAAGGTTGAAAGGATAATCTACATTAAGGTGAATATTGAATAAGGGCTCCTCAAATTGCATTGGATAAAGCTCGCGGTAGAAATCCTTGTAATCTTGATCTTCCAAGTCGGCAGGTTGTTTGGTCCAAGCCGGATTAGGATTGTTTATTATGTCGTCTACAGTAATCTTTTTATGAGGCTCCTTAGTCTCTTTACCGTCTTTATCCTTTATAGTTTTGGGCTCAAAATCAGGGTCGTTAATTTCCTTGGTGCCAAATTTAATCGGGATGGGCATAAACTTGTTGTATTTAAGCAACAGTTCACGAATTCTAGCCTCCTCAAGAAACTCCTCTTCTCCTTCGGAAATATGCAGTATAATTTCTGTACCTCTATCAGCTTTGTCTGCCTCTTCTAAAGTAAATTCTGGCGAGCCATCGCAGGTCCAATGGGCTGCAGGTTCATCTTTATACGATTTGGTTAAAATCTCTACTTTATCTGCCACCATAAATGCCGAATAGAATCCAAGCCCAAAATGGCCAATGATTCCTGCATCTTTTGCAGAATCTTCATATTTATGTAAAAATTCTTCAGCACCAGAAAAGGCAACTTCATTGATATACTTTTTAACCTCTTCGGCTGTCATACCAATACCTTGGTCAATGACATGTAATTTTTTGTTATCCTTATCAATTTTTACTTCAATCTTAGGGTCGCCATAATCTACTTTAGCTTCACCAATACTGGTAAGGTGCTTAAGTTTTAAGGTTGCATCAGTGGCATTACTGATTAATTCTCTAAGAAAAATTTCGTGGTCACTGTACAAGAACTTCTTGATTAGTGGGAAGATGTTTTCAACCGATACGTTAATGTTTCCTTTAGTCATAATATTTTAGTTTTAGTCATCCTCTTTAATCTGGAGGTACATTTTAATTTAAAATTTAATAGTGTCGCTTATTCCTTCTCAAATAAAATACCATTGCTTGTATAGTGACAATATGACATAAAAAAAGCCACTCTGTTAGGAATGGCTTTCGATATAAAATCGTTGACTTAATTTTTGATGGTTTCAGTATTTTCAATCTTTTCTTCTTTCATCTTTCTGTTCTTAACATGCTTTTCTAACCATTGATCTTGCTCCCAAAGCATGTGCATTATAGATTCTTTGGCTCTGTAGCCATGACTTTCCTTAGGTAGCATCACTAATCTTACTGGAGCGCCCAATCCTTTAAGGGCATTGAAATAGCGTTCAGATTGCAACGGATAGGTTCCAGAATTGTTGTCAGCAACGCCATGAATTAAAAGTAGTGGTGTTTTCATTTTGTCCGCATGCATGAAAGGTGACATGTTGTAATATATTTCTGGAGCCTCCCAGTAGCTTCGCTCTTCGCTTTGAAAACCAAAAGGGGTAAGTGTTCTGTTATAGGCACCACTTCTAGCAATCCCTGCCGCGAATAAATCTGAATGGGACAAAAGATTTGCCGTCATAAAAGCACCGTAACTATGACCACCAACGGCTACCTTATTACGGTCTATGTATCCTAATGCATCTACAGCATCAATGGCGGCTTTCGCATTGGCAACTAATTGTTTTCTGAAGGTGTCATTTGGCTCTTCCGTACCTTCACCAACTATTGGAAAGGCCGCATCATCCAAAACAACATAGCCCTTGGTGACCCAATAAATAGGTGATCCCCAATAAGGGTAAACAAATTCATTAGGGTTGGTCGTACTTTGTGAAGCGCTTGATTTATCCTTATACTCGCGAGGATAAGCCCATAGTATCATGGGATACTTTTCGCCCTCTTCATAGTTAAGAGGAAGATATAAAGTACCTTCTAGGTCTAGACCATCATCACGTTTGTAGCTGATAACACTTTTATTTACATCTTCCAGACTTTTAAAAGGATTGTCAAACGCTGTTATAGGCGTTAAGGCATTTTTCTTTTTAATGTTTCGTATGTAGTAATTAGGGTATTCTGTTGGCGATTCTATCCTTACGAGGATTTCGCCTTTTTTCATATCTATGGCCGAACTTAAATCCTCTAATTTATCTGTGTATTGCGATTGATAAAGACGTTTTGTTTCATTGGTTTTGATGTTGTATTCGTCTACAAAAGGGAATTGTCCTTTTTCACTGTAACCGTCACCCATGAGGTAAAGATTATCACCATTCATTTCTAATGTGTATCGGCCATATTTATTTTTGGAGGTTACAAAATTTCCTGGATCACTGTATACATCTTGATAGTTTCTATCGTAGATAACTTTTGGTTCTTCGCTTGAATTCGAGGGATTAAATGTATAGGTTTTAGTGTTTCTGGTATTCCACCAATAATCATAAGCAACCGCGAAGTTGTCGTTGCCCCAATCGATGCCTGCAAAACGTTGCTTTGTTTTTAAAATAAGTTGAGGTTCTCCTTTAAAAGGTGCTTTTAATTGATAGACGGCATCTCTATACGCCGCATCTACGGCTGGGTCTCCATTGTCCAAGGCTTCTGCCCATACTAAAGTAGCTGGCTGGTCATCGCGCCAAGACATGTTGCGTTTGCCCATTCGAGTGGCCATAAAGCCTTTAGGGCGAACCTCGTCTAAAGGAACATCATTGGCAACGGTAACCATGTTTCCATTTGCATCGTAAATTACGCTTTCATAAGGAAACCTTGAATAGGTCACCAAATACGAAAAGGGTCGCTTGGTTTTTGTAATCATAACATAATTGCCATCTGGAGAAAAACTGATACCGCGATACATTGCGGATTCCAAGAAAGGCTCTGTCTTTCCTTCAATAGAAACTTTTACAATTTCAGAGTGTGCAAGTTGTTCAAAGTTAAATTCGTCATTAGGTGTTTTAAGTAAATCCTGATATGTTCTATTTTGGGCTTTGGAACCATCGCTTACAGAAACTGTTGGTCCTGTTGGGACAGCTTCAGCCGTATTAATAAGTGGTTTTCTATCTTTGGGCAACATCTTAACTAAAAGGTGTTCATTGTCCTTAAACCAATTTATGGTACTGCCCATATTGGCATTAACTGTGGCTTCCGTAATTTTTGTGGCCGTGGCCTTTTCGATGTTCAGTATCCAAACTTCAACTCCAGAAGCCGTAGTGTTTAAACAAGCAATCATTGATTCATCAGGTGACCAACTGAAGCCAGAAAGTCTTGGATTTTCAGGTAATCCCTTCACTTGAGTTGCTTCTTTATCACTGGTTTTTTTAACTTTTAAATTGGTAATGTAATTAGTGCGGCTACCAATATTTGTAACTGGATTTATGCGCAGTCCGGCTAAACGTAATTCGGTTTCAGAAAGCTCTGCAATAGATTTATATTGGTCTCGGTACAATAAAACCATTTGCTCTCCCTTGCTGTCTATTTGTACACCTGGAGCTAAGTCTACATCCGCAAGTTCCAATATTTCTTTAGAGGGTTTTTGGTAGGTGAGGCTTTGCTGGGCGTAACTGCTTACAATAAAAAAACAGAAAAATAATTTTAAAATGGATTTCATATGACTATTGATTTTAGAATGCTGAAGATACAGAAAAAGGCTGTTTTGAAATGTTGCTATGGTGTTAAAATTAAACCTGAGAACGTGTGACAAGGGTTTATTATGCGTGCATAACGATTTGAAATAAGATTAGCCCTAAATGGCTTAAATTTGTAATTCTAACGATTTAAAGACTAATGTATAATTCAAAAATTACAGGTTTAGGCAAGTACCTGCCAGAAAATGTTGTTACCAACAACGACCTAAAGCAGTGGATGGAAACCAGTGACGAATGGATCCAAGAGCGCACAGGAATACAAGAACGACGATGGATAGACCCAGAGACAAGTGACGATACAACATCGATCATGGGTGCAAAAGCAGCTAAAATAGCTATTGAGCGTGCTGGTTTAACAAAAGATGATATAGATTTTATAGTTTTTGCAACTTTAAGTCCCGATATGTATTTCCCTGGCGGAGGAGTTAGGGTGCAAGAGTTGTTGGAAATGGACACCATCGGTGCCTTAGATGTACGCAATCAATGCTCTGGTTTTATTTATGGGTTATCCGTGGCCGATCAGTTCATTAAAACAGGAATGTATAAAAATGTGCTGGTCATTGGCAGTGAAAACCATTCCGGCGGTTTGGAGCGCTCAACACGGGGAAGAAACGTTACCGTGATTTTTGGTGATGGGGCTGGTGCAGCGGTTTTGAGTAGGGTGGAAGATAACACCAAAGGTATATTATCTACACACTTACATTCTGAAGGTAAATATGCTAAAGAATTAGCCTTAGAAGGACCTAGTACAGGCCGATGGGTTGATGCCATAATGGAAGACAATGATCCGAATGATGTATCGTATTATCCATACATGAATGGACAATTTGTGTTTAAACATGCAGTGGTTCGATTTAGTGAGGCCATTATGGAAGGCCTTAAAGCTAACAACCTGAAAAAAGAGGATATCGATATGTTAATTCCGCATCAAGCTAATCTTAGAATTTCTCAATTTATACAAAAGAAATTTGGATTGGCTGATGATAACGTATACAACAATATTATGCGTTATGGCAATACAACGGCGGCTTCGATTCCGATAGCTTTAACTGAGGCATGGGAAGAGGGCAAGGTCAAGGAAGGTGATTTGGTTGTATTGGCAGCCTTTGGAAGTGGTTTCACTTGGGGCAGTGCCATAATTAGGTGGTAGATATAAATCAATGACAAAAAAAAGCCCAGATCCTAAAATCTGGGCTTTTTCAGCTATTAACCAACTTTAACTAACACTAAATTATAAAATGTAAATCTTATAATTACGATTACTTAAAACTTATCTCAAATACATAGACGTAAAGCCTTCCAATTTATTTCATTTTTTAACACAAATTGGGAAACTTTAACAAAACAGTTCTCATCAGTACTAAATTTGACTCTTCCTACGAGATAATAGAGTCCATACTTTTTTATAATTTTATTATGCACGTTGCTCAAGATGCTTTGGGTTTCTCGAAATTTTTTTCATTGACGAATTTGTTGTATTGTTGGATAGATTTCAATAATGGCAGACCATTGTGCGGAATCTTATGTAATTGAATAGTCAAATGAAAAAAACCCTTGTATTAGGAGCATCCTTAAAGCCAAATCGCTATTCTAACATCGCTATGAGGCGTTTAAAGGATAAAGGCCATGAGGTAAAGGCTTTTGGATTAAAGCAGGGCACAGTAAATGGTGTTGCAATTGATACAGACCTTAAGCCCTATGAGAACATTGATACTGTTACGTTATATTTAAATCCACAGCGGCAGCCTGCTTATTACGATTACATTATCGACTTAAAACCCAACCGTGTTATATTCAATCCTGGGACAGAAAACCCTGAATTCTACGAACTTTTGGATGCCAATAAAATTAACTACGAGGTAGCTTGTACATTAGTTTTATTAGGCATAAATCAGTACTAACGGCTTTTTTTTGAAATAAGAAGGAGACCTACAAAGGTTATGGCTCCATTTAAAGGCAATATTTCCCAATGAAACTGATAGTTGCCAATAATGTCCACGGGCAGGATGGATATCGCATAGGTCAAACCAATGGAAATTAGTCCAACGACCCAAGCGTACTTATCTTTTATGCGTCTTTTGGTTAATATTCCGAAACTAAATAGGCCTAATAATGGACCGTAAGTAAACGTGGCAAATTTAAATAGGTTGCTAACAACATTTCCATCTAAATAATTAAAAGCAATGACAACCAAAGCGAGCACCAAGGACATGTAGACGTGTACCTTTTTTCGTAAAGGTTTCTGTTGGTGTTCTGGTCTGTTTTTTAAGTTGAGAAAGTCAACAGAAAACGATGTTGTTAATGAGGTTAAGGCACTATCTGCACTGGAATAAGCAGCTGCAATCAATCCGATAATAAAAATTACGGCCAAGGCCTGACCCAGATTTTGGTTCATGGCAATTTCTGGAAACAAAAGGTCCGTTCGGGTTAATCCATCTACAACAGGAATGGCAACACCAAATTTTTCTGCATAAATAAATAGAAGTGCTCCAAGTGACAAAAAGGCGAAATTAACGATGACCAAGAGCACAGACATGCTAATCATGTTTTTTTGAGCCTCCCTATTGTTTCTACAGGTTAGATTTTTCTGCATCATGTCTTGGTCTAAACCAGTCATGGCTATGGTAATGAAAATGCCTCCAACAAAATATTTCCAGAAGTACACTTGAGAATTAGGGTCGTCAAAAAAGAAAATCTTACCCTTATTTTTAAAATCTGTTGAGTTTAAAAATTCAATGTAAGTCCAATCTAACTTTTGATTAATCAGATAAATGGCAAGACCTACCGCCGTGAGCATGGTAAGTGTTTGCAAAGTATCAGTAAAGATTATGGTTTTAATACCTCCTTTAAAGGTGTAAACCCAAATGAGCAGAATGGATATAACCACTGTAATCCAAAAGGGTACGCCTAAGTTTTCAAAAACAATGTACTGCATCGCTAAGGCGACCAAGAACAATCTAAAGGAAGCTCCCGTAACTCTCGATAACAGGAAAAAAAATGCACCCGTTTTATAGCTGGTTTTACCAAATCTAACTTCTAGATATTCATAAATAGAAGTAACATTCATCCGGTAATAAAGTGGCAATAAAATAAAAGCAATAAAGAAATAACCAACAAAAAAACCCAAAACCCCTTGCATGTACGCAAACTGTTGTCCTCCAATGAGTCCTGGCACGGAAATAAAGGTTACCCCAGATAAGGAGGCACCTATCATCCCAAAAGCTACAAGGTACCATGGTGCAGACTTGTTAGCCTTAAAGAATGCGGCATTAGAGTCTTCTCTTCCAGTGAAATAAGAAATTATTATTAATACGATGAAATAACTGGCGATGAGCAATAAGATAGTTGAAGGCGACATGTCTTTAAAAGCTGTTATTTTTCGGAAAAATAGTACATTTGAAAAAACTGCCCTAAATAAATTAAGTTTTATGAGAAAGATTATTACCCTAGGTTTAGCATTAATCACGGCATTAGCGATGCATGGTCAAGAGTACAAAAGACTTATTAATGAAGGAACTCATACCGTTAATACCATAAACCAAGCTGCGGAAACCTATTTTGATTCTGTAGGTCGAGGCCGTGGTACCGGCTACAAGCAGTATAGAAGATGGTTGTACTTTGCAGAGCGTATGATGGATGAGACTGGGAAATTGAAATCCCAAGAGTTTTTTTATAATGAGCTCATAGAGTACAACGCTCAAAAAAACCAAGAAGGAACTTTTTCCAGGACTACAGTTGGGGCTTGGGAAGACATGGGTCCTACCTATTGGAATGCAACGTCAGGCTATAACCCAGGTGTGGGGCGAATTACCTCATTAGCTGTGGAGGAAGGAAATCTCAATCACATCATTGCGGGCAGCGAAACTGGAGGTGTTTGGAAGAGTACTGATGGAGGCGTAACATGGCAGGTGTTAACAGATAATTTAGCCAATATAGACGTTTACGCTCTAGCTATAGACCCATTAAATAGTGCTCATTACTATTGGGGATCGACAAATGGTACAATTTTTAAATCTACGGATGGTGGTGCAACTTGGTCACTTCATTCCAGTTTACCCGGAGGCGTAGTGAATAAAATTCTTATTGACCCAACTAATACTTCAAAGATTTATGCCAGTGCTCAAGGAGGAGGGCTGTACAAGTCAACAGACGGAGGGGTCAATTGGTCTATAATAGCTAATGGTGCCACAACAGGTTATGATTTTGAATTTAAACCTGGTGACCCCTCTGTGGTGTATGCCTCTGGAACTACTTTTTACAAATCTACGGACGGTGGTGCCACCTTTTCTTCTGGTGGAGACATAACCGGTTGGTCTCAAGAGTTTGTTTCTGGTAATTTGTCATGGACGATAGCTGGAGCTAACCAAAACGGAAGTGTAACGCCAAGAACAGGAAATGGTCTAGGATTTTTTTACATCAACAATTTTAGCTCACCATCAACCCGGTTGATATCACCTCAACTTAATTTAAGTGGAGCTACCAACCCGGTGCTCAATTTTTCGTATAGTCAAGCAGAATGGTTTGGAGACCAAGACGAATTAAAAGTACTTTACAAATCATCCGCTTCAGGAAGTTGGGTGGAGTTGGCACACTACACAACTAATGTAACCAGTTGGAGTGATATCGCACTAAGTTTACCTAATCCGTCGGGAGACTATTACATTGCTTTTGAGGGGCTAGCCAATTACGGTAGAGGAATTACCTTGGACGACATCTCAGTTGAGGCGGATAACCTTGGTGTTGTATTTGAAGAGGGCTTTGAAGGAGCTTCCAATCAATTTTCAAGTGGGGTTAAAATGATTGGCGTCTCAGATGATGATCCCTCAGTGGTTTATGTTTTGGAAGCAGATGGTAATGTTTTTGGAGGTTTTCATAAATCTACAGATGAAGGGTCTTCCTTTGTTAAACTAGACCATACAGGGAAAAATTATTTCGGATATGATACGCTGGGCGATGATGACCTTGGTCAAGCACCACGAGATATGGATATTGTAGTGAATCCGGAAGATGTTAATGATGTACATATAGCGGGTATAAATTCTTGGCGTTCAACAGATGGTGGAGCGAGTTTTAATATTACCTCCCAATGGGTTCCAAGTAACGCGGCAAGTCTTAATATTGGTTATTGTCATGCCGACGTTGATATTATGTTATTTGCCCAAGAAGGTGATGCTGCCAATCCAACTACAAAATTGTTCTTAGGTACGGACGGCGGTATTTTTAGAACAGAAAACCCTTTGGCTGTCAATTCAAATTATTATACGGACATCACTACAGGCATGGGTATAAGACAATTTTACAAAATAGGAATTAGCCAGACTGATCCTGTCATCGTAACTGGAGGTTCACAAGACAACGGGTCTTCTGTACTTGGGGCAGATGGTAATTGGACCGATTGGTGGGGCGCTGACGGTATGGAAGGTTTTGTAGATAAAGACAACTCTCAAATCCTATATGGTACAACGCAATTTGGTTCTTTTGTTAAAACCCTCAATGGTGGTTTAAATGTTATTAATGTAACCCAGCCAGACGGAAAAGGAGGTAACTTTAATTGGAATTGGATTGTGCCTTATGAGCAGGACCCAGCCGTTTCTAATCGCATTTATGCTGCCTTTGATGAGGTCTACCGCTCGGACAATGGAGGAAACACTTGGACCTCTATTTCACAAAATTTTGGTGCTAATATCGATCATTTTAAGGTGGCACCGTCAAATAATGGGATTAAGTATTTAGCTATAAATGGTAATTTTTATTCTAGCTTATTTGATAATACAAATTGGACACAATCCACATTAAATTTAAATGGAGGTCGTATCAATGAGATTGCCGTACATCCTTCAAACCCAAATCAGGTTGCCATTGCCACAACAGATAGTGGCAAGGTTTATATAAGCGATAATTTTGGAGCCAGTTGGACTAGCATTGCATGGGATTTGCCAAATTTTGTGCCGTTGTCATTGGTATGGCAAGGCAATGAAGATGACGGCTTATACGTAGGTATGAATTATGGTGTCTATTATACAGATAATGAATTAGGCAACACTTGGATTCCATTTAACAATGGGCTGCCTAATGTACGTGTTAACGAATTGGAAATAAATGCAACAGACAATAAACTATATGCAGGGACTTATGGTCGTGGTTTATGGCGCACCGATTTGTATGATTCCACATTGAATGTCTCAGATCTGTCCTTAGAAAAATTTTCTTTGTACCCTAACCCAGCACGAGACGTTATTAATATTCGTTGGAATGGAAATGAAAACCCTATCGTACGCATATACAATTCGTTAGGGAAATTGGTATATTATGCAAAGAATGTAAATCTGAGGAACACATTTCAAGTTGAAACCTCTAACTTTTCAGAAGGTCTTTATTTTGTTAAACTCAGCAGTTCTTTAGGAGAGATTACAAAAAAAGTTGTCATAGAATAGTTTAAAGATTTTAATCCCTAATGCCTAACTTAATTTAGATTGAGTTAGGCTTTTTTAGTTATAAAAGCAGTACCTTCGTAGCTATGCAATTTTCTTCAAAATTATTAGAGGAAGCCGTTAACGAAATGGCACAATTACCTGGAATTGGGAGGCGAACTGCCTTGAGATTGGTACTGCACATGTTAAAGCAACCAAAGTCCCAAACCTTGCAGTTGACCTCGGCTCTGAGCAAGGTAAGGGAGGAGATTAATTTTTGTAAGTCTTGTCATAATATCAGTGATAAGGAAATCTGTGAAATATGCAGTAATCCAAATAGAAACAGCGAGGTGATATGCGTTGTAGAGGACATAAGGGATGTTATGGCTATTGAGAACACAAGTACGTTTAAGGGGCTCTACCATGTGCTTGGCGGTAAAATTTCCCCTATTGATGGTATAGGTCCGCAAGATTTAAAAATACAATCACTAGTTGATAAGGTTAAATCTGGATCGGTAAAAGAGCTCATCTTTGCTATGAGCCCCACGATGGAAGGCGATACAACCAATTTTTATATTTTTAGGCAGATTCAGGACCATGATGTCGCGGTATCTACAATAGCGAGAGGTGTTGCTGCAGGCAATGAATTGGAATATACAGATGAAATTACCTTAGGCAGAAGTATACAAGACCGTATACCCTTTGAGGCCTCACTAAAGTCTTAAATCCATTTGAAGCTATCTGTTGTCATACTTAATTACAATGTTCGCTATTTTTTAGAATTATGTCTAGAAAGTGTTCATCAAGCTATTAAGGATATCGACGCAGAAATTATTGTTGTTGATAATAATTCTTCTGATGACAGTTGCGATATGGTATCGTCCAAATTTCCTGAGGTGAAACTCATAGAAAATAAGAGCAATCCTGGCTTTAGTAAAGGAAATAATATTGGTGTAGAAAAAGCCAAGGGTGAATATATATGTATACTCAATCCCGATACCATGGTTTCGGAAGATACCTTTACCAAGCTCTTGAATTTTGCCGAGACTAAAGAAAACCTAGGTATTGTCGGTTGTAAGTTAATTGACGGTCGAGGTCAATTTCTTCCAGAGAGTAAGCGAAATATTCCGTTTCCCATCGTGGCATTAAAGAAAATACTTGGTTTTGAGTCATCATATTATTCCAATAATCTTGACCCTGAGGATATAGGTGAAGTTGAAATTTTAGTGGGAGCTTTTATGTTAATGAAGCGAGAGGTTTATGAGACTGTACGTGGATTTGATGAAGATTATTTCATGTATGCCGAAGACGTTGATCTCTCATATAAGGTTTTAAAGGCTGGTTTTAAAAACTATTACTTGGGTAAAACCTCAGTCCTTCATTTCAAAGGCGAGAGTACTTTTAAAGATTTGGATTATGCCAGACGGTTTTACGGTTCTATGCAGATTTTTTATCAGAAACACTTCAAACAAAATTGGTTTTTTGATTTAATTGTAAAATTCGGGATATTTTTGGCCTCAAAATTTAAGCGCCCAATACCAAAACAGCAAGCAGTTTATAAGAAGGTTGTCGTGTATACATCTTCTACTTCTCTAAATTTGGATGCTCACATCTCGATGCCAATTTCGTATGAAACAGATCTTACCAGAAAAGTTACCAATGAAACGCTTGTGATTTACGACGTAGTGAGTTTTGGTATAGCAGCCGTATTGGAACATATGGAAAGAAATTCAATTTATTCAAATGTGTATTATAGATTTTTATCTAAATCTACTACCTTTATATTAGGTAGTGACAGCGCCACAGATCGAGGTGAAGTAAAAATGTTATAACTGTTTTAAATTGAATTAAAGTCAATAAAAAATCTGTTTTTTTATTAATTTTGCACGCAATTAGCTAATAAAGACCTTCAAATTAAATATATGGCAAAGTTTGAACTTAAGTTACCTAAGATGGGAGAGAGTGTTGCTGAGGCAACCATTACATCGTGGTTAAAAGATGTTGGTGAGACTATAGAGGCTGATGAAGCTGTTCTAGAAATCGCCACAGACAAGGTAGATAGTGAAGTCCCAAGTGAAGTTGATGGTGTTCTTGTGGAAAAACTATTCGAAGTAGATGATGTTGTTCAGGTTGGTCAAACTATTGCCGTTATTGAAACAGAGGCTGAGGTGTCGTCACAAGCCGAAGCGCCAAAACAAGAGGAGCAAACAGCGCCTGAAGAACCCAAAGTCGCTGCTGAGGTCGCTAAAACCGTTACAGCGGCAAAAACACTTGTAGAGCCTGTGGCATCACATGGAGAGCGATTCTATTCGCCACTCGTTAGAAATATTGCCCAAAAAGAAGGAATATCACAAGCAGAGTTGGATACGGTGCCCGGAACAGGTGCAGACGGTAGGGTGACCAAAAATGATATTAAGGCTTATTTAGCAAATAGAGGCACACAGCCTGCTAAAGAAGTAACTTCAAAAGAAGCCGATAAGACAGAGCAAAAATCAGCACCTAAAGAAAAGCCAGTTTCTGAGCCTCCTAAGGCCCAGCCTGCGGTAGTAAGTGGTGATGACGAAATTATTGAAATGACCAGAATGGGCAAGCTTATCGCTAAGCACATGGTGGATTCAGTTCAAACCTCTGCACACGTTCAGTCTTTTATAGAAGCTGATGTTACCGATATCTGGAATTGGCGCAAAAAGCATAAAGACGCTTTTAAAAAGCGAGAAGGTGAAAATCTAACCTTCACTCCAATTTTTATGGAGGCTGTAGCAAAAGCGCTTCGAGATTACCCTTTGATGAACATCTCCGTACAAGGTGACAGTATCATTAAGAAAAAACATATAAACCTTGGTATGGCGGCTGCATTGCCAGATGGTAATTTAATAGTTCCGGTTATTAAGGATGCTGACCAACTTAATTTGTTGGGTATGGCCAAAAAAGTAAACGATTTGGCCAATAGAGCACGTCTTGGGCAGTTGCAACCTGATGAAATTCAAGGTGGCACTTACACTGTAACCAATGTTGGAAGCTTTGGTAGTATTATGGGAACACCAATTATTAATCAGCCGCAAGTAGGTATTTTAGCCTTGGGGGCCATTAGAAAAGTACCAGCTGTGATTGAAACACCGGAAGGCGACTTCATTGGTATCCGTTACAAGATGTTTTTATCCCATTCCTACGATCATCGTGTTGTTAATGGGGCCTTGGGAGGTCAATTTGTAAAAGCTGTTAAGGATTATCTCGAAGCTTGGGATATGGGCAGACAGATATAGCTATCATTCATTAAAAATCTATTCTTCCACGAAATTTGGCCAACGCCTCATATAATTAACAAATGTTGGGCTGAGGCCCTCTTTTATAAGATAATCTATAGAAACAGGAATATCTACTGGCGTAAATTCAGGATTTGCCATAACTCGTTTTGGAAAATCATGATGGAGTATGGCCGACCTTCCAATAGTAACAAAATCAACACCTGCCTTAAGAACTTGGCTAACATCTCGTCCTGTGTTGATAGTTCCAGCGACTGTAAGTTTTACGGTTTTATAATTTAGGTCTAGGATATGTTCTAAAAGACTTCTGTCACTAT
Organism: uncultured Winogradskyella sp.; assembly: GCA_913055905.1. Taxonomy (GTDB): domain Bacteria; phylum Bacteroidota; class Bacteroidia; order Flavobacteriales; family Flavobacteriaceae; genus Winogradskyella. The sequence continues at coordinate 78,094 of CAJXLB010000008.1, read as the reverse complement.
CAGGGAATTCTTCCGCTGTTTTTTTATAATCCCAAAGTGATAGATCTAAAAAGTCAATTAGATTGCTGTCAACCAACTGTTGGCTTATGGTTTTTATTTCAGACAGCTGCATGCCAAAACGTTCTGGAGACAGTCTAACGCCAAGTAAAAAGTTAGAGCCGCAGGCTTTTCTAATGCCTTCCACTATTTCAAACAACAAGCGCGAGCGATTTTCGAGTGAGCCTCCATATTCGTCTTGGCGTTTGTTTATGTCCGTACTTAAGAATTGCGTTACTATATAACCATGTGCACCATGGACTTCAACGCCATCGTAACCACTTTTTTTTGCTCTAATTGCAGCATCAATAAAATCCTTTCGTAAATCATAAACCTCGGCTAAAGTGAGTGCTCTGGCATTGTGTTTTGGACTATCTGAAGGACAGACTGCTTTTTTGCCAATAACCTCCTTTGGTGATCGCATGCCAGCATGATGAAGTTGAATAACGGCAAGACTGCCATACGATTTTATAGCTGAAGCAAGCTTTTTATGACCTTTTATATGGTCGTCTGAAAAAATACCCAACTGTCCTGAAAAGCCTTTTCCAATCTCTTGTACATGAGAGGCACAGGTCATCGTTAGTCCAAAACCACCTTTGGCTCGCATGGTCAACCAATCAAATTCATCTTGAGATAATTTACCATCTTCGTGGCTTTGTTGGTTAGTCATAGGAGCCAGCATAAACCGATTTTTCATAACGGCACCACAATTAAAGACTAATGGAGAACTTGATTCAATGGACATATCATAAAGGTTTCTAAGTTCGTTACGAATTTCGAATAAATAAGTGGCAATATCAAATGGTAGGCATCTCGTTTACTCAATTACGCATTTCTAATTACATTTGCATCAAATTAAAGGCACATGCAGCTCAACTTAAACAAACCCATTTGTTTTTTCGATTTGGAGACCACAGGGACAAATATCTCTAAGGACCGAATCGTAGAAATTTCCATTTTAAAAGTACACCCAGACGGAAAGGAAGAGACATATACCAAATTGGTAAACCCTACAATTCCTATTCCTCCAGAGGTTACAAAGGTCCATGGTATTTCAGATGCCGATGTGGCTGATGCGCCTACATTTAAAGAGATAGCAAAAGAAGTTAATAGTTTTATTAAAGATGCAGATTTGGGTGGTTTTAATTCCAACCGATTCGATATACCATTGTTGGCAGAAGAAATGCTCCGTGCTGAGGTAGACTTTGATATGAAAAATAGGGTTGCTGTTGATGTTCAGACGATTTACCATAAAATGGAGCAGCGCACACTTAGTGCAGCCTACAAATTTTACTGTGATAAAAATTTGGAAGACGCTCATAGTGCAGAAGCGGATACCAGAGCAACTTATGAAGTATTGAAGGCCCAAATTTCAAAATATGATAGCTTGGAGAATGATACTAAGTTCCTGGCAGAATTTAGCTCGAGGCGAAAATTTGCAGATTTTGCTGGTTTTTTAACTTACAACAAAGAGGGCGAGGAGTGTTTTTCGTTTGGAAAGCACAAAGGTAAGCGTGTGGTAGATGTTTTAGAACAAGAACCAGGTTATTTTGGGTGGTTGCTCAATGCAGATTTTCCGCTTTATACCAAAAAAGTACTTACAGCAGTAAAATTGAGACAATTTAATAATAAGCTGGATTAGCTGGATATTTCATAATAATATAAGGATTAATGAAACTCATTTGTATAGGCAGGAACTATGTAGATCACATTAAAGAGTTGGAGAATGAGCGTCCTTCGGACCCAGTGGTTTTTCTGAAACCAGATACGGCCATATTACTCAAAAAACAACCGTTTTTTATTCCAGAGTTTTCTAATGATGTACACCACGAGGTTGAGATATTAGTGAAAATCAAAAAGGTTGGAAAATACATAGACAGAAAGTTTGCTCATAAATATTATGATGAGATAGGTCTAGGCATTGATTTCACAGCGCGTGACCTTCAGTCTCAATTAAAAGCCAAAGGCTTACCTTGGGAAAAAGCCAAAGCCTTTGATGGTGCAGCCGTGATAGGTAAGTGGTTACCAAAACATCAATTTAAGGATATTAATGATGTCAATTTCAGTTTAAAGCGAAACGACACTACAGTTCAATCTGGGAATACCAAACTCATGCTCTGGAAGATAGATGAATTAATAGAATATGTCTCTAAATATTTCACTTTAAAAATTGGAGATATTATCTTTACGGGAACACCTGCAGGAGTGGGTAAGGTTAGCCCGAACGACCAACTGACAGGTTTTATTGAAAACGAGGAATTATTTTCCATAAAAATAAAATAGATGCCACAGTACTATAAATTAGAGCGCGTTCGTGAAATGGCGGACCAAGATGAGGATTTTGTAGCAGCACTCGCCGCAGCTTTTATAGACGAAGTTCCGGAAGATGCCGAGCGATTGAGAAAAGCAGTACCAGAGAAGGACTACTACGAAACCTACCAAGCAGCCCATAAGATGAAACCGACCATAGAATTATTCGATTTAGGGGTTTATGATGAGCTCATAGAGGTACAAGATTGGGGCAAGTTTGAACAAGAAGATAAAAATGTCGAGGCCCAATTGCAAAAAGTACTCTCCGCTATTGAGAACGCAACCAAGGAAATTAAAGCCGACTTTAATTTGTAATTATTTTATTCCCAAAACCTCTTTAGACATGTGCATTGTTACGAGCATGTGCGGTAAGTCTACGGTTTCAGCTATTTTTAAGTCTCCTGCCAAGGAGCATAGGGCGTAAGCTTCGGTTTCACTGAGTTGGTGCTCTTTCATTAAGTAATCTACCATATAAAGCGTTGCCTTTTTTGCTGCGATATCTAATGATGTTCCAAACCCTGTAGTCGCATAGTAGTCTTCAGTTTCATACTGAGGCTCTTTAATGGATTTATCTTTTATGAGTTCAATTTCATAAACGACCCTTAGCGGAACTTCAATCGCAGTACCACAGACTTCACCCAAACCTTGAACGGCATGTCCATCACCAATGGAAAACAAACCGCCTTCCACAAAAACAGGAAAGTAAACGGAAGTCCCTTCGGTCATGTTGGGATCGTCCATATTGCCTCCATTTGCCCTTGGCGGAATGGTATTTAGAAGTTCAGACGTTAATGGTGCAACACCCATGACGCCAGGAAAGGGATTCAACTTTAATTGTATGAAATCCGTAAAATTAACTGTAGATTTATTGTCCTTTAAGTCATAAATTCTTAGGTACTCACCTTTAATCGAGTCTGAAACGAAACTAAAACCCGGATATATGGCGTTCCAGCCCCAATCGCCAATTTCTATGTCATGGAGTGTTACTTTTAGCACATCGCCAGGCATTGCGTCTTCTACATACACTGGTCCAGTTAATGGATGAATTGGCTCAAAATCCAAATTTTTCAGGTCCTCTAAAGTAGAATTTAAATTAAACTGCTCATCACTGGCATCTTCCGTAAAGGCTTCGATTATGGCGCCTGATTTAACGGTAAGTATTGGCGGAATAGAACTACTAAACTTATTATGGGTTTGGTCTTTGGTAAGTGTATATTGAGGAACGACTTTAACAGGATTATTGTTTTCTTCCTGAGGTTCGATGTTTTTCTTTTCATCACATTGCTGAAATAAACTTAGGCACAAAGTGGAAAGTATAATCGACTTTAAAACATTTTTTCTTATCATTTTGGACGTAACTAATTATATCAAAGGTTACTTAAAAATAATAAATATACTTCTTAATAGCATTACCTTTGCTTTCAAAAGCTAAACCCTTCAACTTTTGACAGCAGAAATTGTAACCATAGGCGACGAGATTTTAATAGGACAAATCATAGATACCAATTCAGCATTTATAAGCAAAGAATTGAACAGAATTGGAATATCGGTTTATCAAATAACTTCTGTACAAGATGATAGACAGCATATCCTTAAGGCACTTAAAGAAGCCGAGGACAATGCTGATATTATTATTCTAACAGGTGGTTTGGGACCAACTAAGGATGACATTACCAAGAACACCCTTTGCGAGTTTTTTAATGATAAACTGGTTGAGGACAAAGCGGTTTTGGCCCATGTGGAATACTTGTTTGAAAAATATATTTCAACTCCAATTTCAGATATTAATAGGCAACAAGCACTCGTGCCTTCAAAAGCTACGGTTTTAAAAAACAAATACGGTACTGCACCAGGCATGTGGTTGGAAAAAGACAGAAAGACTTTTATCTCGCTTCCAGGAGTGCCTTATGAGATGAAAGCTTTGATTAAGGATGAAGTGTTCCCAAGGTTGCGAGGCAAGTACCATTTCCCCTACATTAAACATAGAACCTTGCTGACTTACGGATTAGGTGAAAGTGCCATAGCAGGAAGGATTGAAGCCTTTGAAGATGCTTTACCTAGCTTTGTAAAATTGGCATATCTTCCAAGTTTAGGTCGGGTAAGGTTAAGACTTTCTGCCAAGCATATGGACAGATCTGTCGTTGAGGCAGAAATTGAACAACAGGTTAAAAAACTTATTCCCCTTGTAGAAGATATTTTCGTAGGGTTTGAAGAAGACAACCCTATAGAAGGTATTATTGGCATGCAGCTCACTCAAATGGGAAAGACTTTATCTATTGCAGAGAGTTGTACAGGCGGCCGTATCGCTCAGGCTTTTACAGCCATACCAGGTGCTTCCAAATATTTTAAGGGGAGTATTGTGAGTTATGCCACTGAGGCCAAAATAAATGTATTGCAAATAGAAAAGTCTCTAATTGAGGAACATTCCGTAGTAAGTAAAGCAACAGCCGAAGCCATGGCGCAAAACGTTCGTAAATTGTTCAATACGGATTATGCCGTGAGTACAACGGGAAACGCCGGACCCGATAAGGGAGATTCAGATGCGGCAGTAGGTACAGTTTGGATTGTCATAGCCTCAGAAAAAGGGGTGTCTTCTGAAGTCTTTAATTTTAGCAATCACAGGGAAAAGGTCATTATGAAAGCTACGAATAAGGCCTTTGAAATGCTTTTAAAAGAAATTTCAAAAAAGTAGAACTTTAAATTTGTTGAAAGATAAAGATTTACTAAATTTGCACCCGGTTTTTGAATAACGTACCTAAAGATTAAAGATAATGTCTAGAGTTTGTGAACTTACAGGGAAAAAAGCAATGGTAGGTAACAACGTTTCCCACGCCATGAATAAGACGAAACGCAGATTTAATGCGAATTTGATTAAGAAGCGTTTCTATATTCCAGAAGAAGATAAGTGGATTACCCTTAAGGTGTCTACCGCTGCACTAAAAACGATTAACAAAATAGGAATCTCAGCTGCGTTAAAAACCGCTAAGGCTAAAGGATTTTATAAATAAGATAAGGCTAAAGTCAAGTTACAATGGCAAAAAAAGGAAATAGAATACAAGTTATCTTAGAGTGTACCGAGCACAAAGATTCTGGTATGCCAGGAACTTCTCGTTATATAACAACAAAGAACAAAAAGAATACGCCAGACCGTATGGAGATTAAAAAATATAATCCCATCCTTAAGCGTATGACAATTCACAAAGAGATTAAATAATTAAATCATGGCAAAGAAATCAGTAGCATCCTTACAGACAGGGTCCAAGCGTTTGACAAAAGCTATAAAAATGGTTAAGTCTCCAAAAACTGGGTCTTACATATTTGTAGAATCAATTATGGCTCCAGAATTTGTCAATGATTGGTTAAATAAGCAATAATCCCATATTTTAAAAGGGTAAATGATATCAACTGCTTTCGTTTGAAAGCAGTTTTTTTATGCGTATTTTTGACGTAAATCTGCTGAATTAACAGAGTATTGCAACCATAGATTTATTGTCTATTTCAACATTAAAGAGTACATGAGTTTTTTTAAAAAAATATTTTCCTCAGAAAAAAAGGAGACTTTAGATAAAGGATTGGAAAAATCCAAAACATCTTTTTTTACCAAGCTCAATAAAGCAGTAGCAGGTAAATCTAAAGTAGATGACGATGTTCTAGATAATCTCGAAGAGGTTTTGGTAACAAGTGATGTAGGTGTTAATACCACACTTAAAGTTATTGAGCGTATAGAGGAGCGCGTTGCAAGAGATAAATATCTAGGAACTTCTGAGCTCAATCAAATTTTGAGAGAGGAAATAGCCGCATTGTTATCAGAAACAAACTCTGGCGAGGCCACCGAATTTTCAGTACCTCAAGACAAGAGGCCTTATGTGATTATGGTCGTTGGTGTTAATGGTGTAGGCAAAACCACAACGATAGGTAAATTGGCCTATCAATTCAAAAAGCAAGGTTTAAGTGTAGTTTTGGGCGCTGCAGATACATTTAGGGCAGCGGCCATAGACCAACTTCAGGTTTGGGCAGATCGTGTAGAAGTGCCAATCGTGAAGCAAAAAATGGGAAGTGATCCAGCATCAGTAGCCTTTGATACCTTGCAGAGTGCCGTAACCCAAAATGCAGATGTAGTTATCATAGACACGGCTGGCCGACTCCATAATAAAGTGAATTTGATGAATGAGCTCACTAAGGTAAAACGCGTGATGCAAAAAGTGATAGCTAATGCACCACACGATGTGTTGCTTGTATTGGACGGTTCAACTGGCCAAAATGCCTTTGAACAAGCTAAGCAGTTTACAGCAGCAACGGAGGTGACCTCTCTTGCTGTGACAAAATTGGACGGCACTGCAAAAGGAGGCGTTGTGATTGGAATTAGTGATCAATTCAAAATTCCAGTAAAATATATTGGTGTTGGCGAAGGCCTCGAAGATTTACAAGTATTTAATAAGTACGAGTTTGTGGATTCGTTTTTCAAATCTTAATCCTTAGAGTAACACCCACACAAGCCTTAATTTTGCAAAACAAATAAGCCGGTATTTCGTATTTTTATCAAAAATACTAACCATGCGCTATTTACTTATTTTACTCGTACTGCTCTTTACATTCTCATGTAAGAATGACAAGAATTCTGCAACAGAGGGACCAACAGAAGCAGCTGAAACGGAAATTGACAATACAGAGGTACAGGAGACATCAGAGGACGACCTTGAGGCTATTTCTACAAAGGATTTTACGGAATTTGAGGTTTTGGATTCTAAAATCATTACAAAAGAAGCCATTTGGGCACCTTTAAACGCAGAGCTCGATGGATTTACAGAAGTACTTTATGAGAGGTTGGCTCCATTAATTCTTGAGCAAGACATTCCAACCCTTCAAAAACATATTTCAGAGGGTAAATTTAGTTACGAAGAATTGACTAAGTTTTACTTGTACCGCATTAGAAAATATGATAGGGAAAATGAGCTATCCTTGAACTCCGTAATTTCTGTTAATCCCAAAGTTATAGAACAAGCAAGGCAAAAAGACGCAGAAGCAAAAGCCTTGACCGATCACCATGCTATATACGGAATGCCCATTCTTTTAAAGGATAATATTAATACGGAAGACTTGCCCACAACTGCGGGAGCATTGGCATTGAAAGATAATTCTACTGAAGACGCTTTTATTGTGAAACAATTAAAATCCAAAGGAGCATTGATTTTAGGTAAAGCCAATCTAAGCGAGTGGGCCTATTTCTTCTGTGGTGATTGCCCAAGTGGATATTCGGCAATAGGTGGTCAAACGCTTAATCCATACGGCCGAAGAATCATTGATACTGGAGGATCTAGCTCTGGTAGTGGCGTTGCTGCGGCAGCAAATTTCGCAGCGGCTACTATAGGAAGCGAAACATCTGGTTCAATCTTATCTCCAGCAAGTCAAAATTCGGTAGTAGGCTTAAAGCCAACGGTTGGTTTGGTAAGCCGAAGCGGAATTGTTCCTATTTCTTCTACGTTGGATACTGCCGGACCTATTACTAGAACAGTTGTAGACAATGCTATTGTTTTGGATGCTATTTTTGGTGAAGATGAAAATGACGCCAAAGCGTTTATGGTAATCTGGCAACCTGGTTTTTATACTAAAGACCTAAAAACAGCAAGTTTAGAAGGCAAACGATTTGGAGCACCAAAGCGCTTTTTAGAAGACAGTTTGTTTCGTAATGCGGTAGAGGTTTTAAAAAGTGAAGGTGCAGAAATTGTAGAAATTGAGGAAGAGGACATCGATTTGCCCAATTTCATAAACCTTTTGAATCTTGATATGCGAAAGGATTTACCGCTTTATTTGGAGAATTTTGCCAATGAGGAAATTTCCTTTAGAACCGTAGAAGATATCATGGCCTTTAACAAATTGGATTCGGCATTAGCTATGCCTTACGGACAAAATTTGTTTAAGGGAATCGTTGAGGATAAGGGTGATGAACAAGTCTTACAGCGTATAAAGGACACTTTAAAGACCAATGGTAAACAATTTTTTGATATACCAATGGCCGAGTACAATTTAGATGGTTACTTATCTATAAATAATTACCATGCTGGGCAAGCAGCGGTGGCAGAATACCCAGCAATTACGGTACCAATGGGTTATACGGAAGAAGGTGTGCCTAAGGGATTGACATTTATAGGGAAGCGCTTGCAAGAAAAATTATTACTGGAATGGGCTTATGTTTATGAGCAGGCTTCAAAAATGAGAAAAATGCCAAAGGATTATAACTAATTTCAAAACAAACATAAATTGCATGTCTTTTTTGTTCAGTACCTTTGCATTCTCATTGTAAAAAGTAATGCGAACAAAATCCTTAAAGAAAAATAGAATTAATGTCGTTACCCTTGGTTGTAGCAAGAATGTCTATGACAGTGAGGTGTTGATGGGTCAGCTAAAGGCCACCGGTAAAGATGTTGTTCATGAACAGGAAGGCAATGTAGTTGTTATAAACACTTGTGGATTTATTAATAATGCTAAGGAAGAAAGTGTAAATACCATTTTACACTACATGCAAAAGAAGGAAGATGGCGAGGTGGATAAGGTTTTTGTTACAGGGTGTCTTAGCGAGCGTTACAAACCTGATTTACAAAAAGAAATACCAAATGTAGACCAGTACTTTGGAACCACCGAGTTGCCGGGTTTGTTAAAAGCACTTGGCGCGGATTATAAGCACGAATTAATTGGAGAGCGCCTCACAACGACACCAAAAAATTATGCCTATCTAAAAATAGCCGAAGGCTGCGATAGGCCTTGCAGTTTCTGTGCCATTCCTTTAATGCGCGGAAAACATAAAAGTACACCAATGGAGAATCTCGTTGCTGAAGCTGAGAAATTAGCTGCCAATGGTGTGAAAGAATTAATTTTAATTGCCCAAGATTTAACCTATTATGGCTTAGATCTCTATAAAAAGAGAAACCTTGCCGAGTTATTAGAACATCTGGTGAAAGTCGATGGCATCGAATGGATCCGTTTGCACTATGCCTTTCCAACGGGATTTCCTATGGATGTTCTCGATGTTATGAAACGTGAACCCAAAATATGTAACTATCTAGATATTCCATTACAGCATATTTCAGACGCTATTCTTAAGAGTATGCGGCGCGGCACAACTCAGGAAAAGACAACAAAACTCTTACGGGAGTTTAGAAGTAAAGTACCAGAAATGGCCATAAGAACCACCCTTATCGTTGGTTATCCTGGTGAAACCGAAGAAGATTTCCAAACTTTGAAGAATTGGGTAAAGGAAATGCGTTTTGAGCGTTTGGGCTGTTTTACCTATTCCCATGAGGAAAATACTCATGCCTATAATCTAGAAGACGATGTTCCAGAAGACATAAAACTTCAGCGTGCCAATGAGATTATGGAAATTCAGTCCCAGATTTCTTGGGAATTGAACCAAGAAAAAATCGGACAGGAATTTAAAGTAGTTATAGATAGAAAGGAAGGCAATTATTTCGTGGGTAGAACAGAATACGACTCTCCTGATGTAGATAACGAAGTGTTGATTGATGCCACTAGTACTTATTTAAAAACTGGAGAATACACCACTGTAAAAATTATTGAAGCTGAAGATTTTGATTTATACGGCGAAGTTGTTGAATAATCTTAATAGGCGCAAGACTTGTCTAGATCAGGCAATAAAACAGTCTAGAGTGTAGCTTTTGTTCGTTAATCAATGCTAAAGTCAATTAAATCTCCTTTAATTTCAAAAGGATGAAAACGAGAGAATAGCTCTTCCGAGTACCAGCCCAATTCTCGCGTTTTCTTAACCATTTCGGCATGTTTTTGGTTTTTATAAGCATAGGCCATCATATCGTCTCCTGTTCTCCAAAAGGAGAATGTAGCTTGCATTAAAATAGGCCATTCTCCGATGCCTTTAGAGTAAATTAAACCGTTATGCCCATCCATGGATTTCGAAACTGACGGCACATAGCGCCAAAATTTATGGGCAAGTTGAGGTTTTATAGTCGCTCTTGTGATTACGGTCAATGGTCTGGAAGCATCATATTTCACAGTAGGTTCAAAAGGTTCTTTTTTGCTCCATAGACCATGTGCTTTAATAGAATGCATTAAAACGTGGGAATGCCTTGTTGCTGGTGCTTCATATTCCTTTAAAGGTTTTGTTTCTAAAAATTTGTTGGCATTTTCTTCTGAATCAAAAACCGTAAGAAGGCCAAAAGTTGAAAAATCTGGCCAGATGGAAAAACCGTTTCCACCTCCCGTACCAAAAGGTCTCCAAAAGGTAAGGCCTTGAAAGTTTTGCTTTTGAAGGGGAGAACGTCCCATGCGCCCTAGAGCGTCCCATTTAGACTTAAAACCGTTGTACTGAAATAAGGATAGAATAGTGGTTTGAGACACAATATAGCGTTACGTTTTAACGAAGATAAGGTCAAAAATTCACATTTTTCTTGATCTTATGTTAAGACAAACGTATGGATTAAAGGGTGAACGCGTTATGGTTAACAAAAAATATGGAATTGACTAAAAATAGTTTTCCGTTTTCCCAGAAGCTTCTAAACATGACATTGTCAACGAAATAAATAAAACTCCCGCTTCCTTTGCGCTCCTCACCAAATACAAGGGAATCTTTGAGATTTTCAGTAGCGTTGCTACCTGCAAATCCAGAAAATACTCTAGCATTATTAATATGTGCTACATTAAAACCATTTTGAAGTAACTCGTAACTAGCTGTTCCTAATTTTAGGGTAAAGTAATCAGACGAGTATCCAAATGCCATTGGATGAGTATTGTCTACTTTGGTTTTAAAAACTGCTCCTGTAATCATGTTGCTTACCGCTGCGCGTTCTCTGTCGGCATAAGCCATAAGATTGACTTGGTCTTCATCCTGGGCAATGGATTTGGGTTTTAAATCGAACCCGTCTTTACTAGCAAAACTTCTTAGGGCATTTCCTATAGCAATGACCTTACCTCCTTGCTTCACCCAATCTGTAATTTTTGTAAGATCTTGCTCATCCAAAATTGAATTATAATATCCGTTAGGCATTATAAGCACATTGTACTGGTTTAAGTTTGTCCGACTCAAATCTTCCGTAGTTATGGAAGTTACAGGATATTGTAATTGCTTTTCAAAAAAATGCCAGAGTTCTCCATAACTCAATGACGACGTACCTTTACCAGAAAGAATAGCAATATGTTGTCTATTTATAAGTTTTATATCTGGAGAACCTATATCGGGTATCACTTCTGAAAACCCTGTTGCTAAACTAAACACTTCTTGCTTGTGCGTCTCTACCAGCGTGCTTAATTCTGTAAAGAAATTTTCTATATGCTTGTTATCTCCTTTGGTTATAATTAAGGAGCCACGGTTAAAATCAACTCCGTTGGATTTAAATGGCTTTTCCGTGAACCTAACTTTAAAATCGTTTTGTAATAAATCGGCAAGAAACAGACCGTCGTCTAAGGATTCCCAACGACAGGCATAGCCGTAGGCATCAACTAGTTTTTGTGATTCTGTAACCTTAGACTTTACCTCACTTGGAACTTTAGAAGTACTTGCTAAAGCTTCTATCCCATAAGCGTAAGGAATACTCCACGCTGTAATGTCGTATGTTAAGGAATCAGAGAGCTTGGTATTCGGCTCAAACAAAACCTTTACCATTTTACCTTTGGGTTGATCTGTATGTATAACCAAATCCTTCTCGGAGGTTTCCATCTTATCATCCTTTGCATTGCTGTAATGATATCCTGAAACCTTCCCTGGTTTAGCATGGGAATAATAGATGTCGTGTTTGTCGAGTAGTGATTTAACGGCATTCAACTTATCCTTATGCCCTCGGAGCACAAAACTCTTAATCTTTAAATCAGAGTTATCAAAAAATTTAGAGAATTCAATATTTAATTTTTTAGCCTCTTTGGAAGCCATTTCAACAGTAGAAATTCCCGTTGTAGTATGATGTTGCAATCGGTCTTTTAAAGTAAGCAATTCGCCTTCGTCATTAATAATACCTAAACCTGCCATTCCATGTCCTGCCTGCTCGTAAGTCATACCAATGGCTCCCATGTAGGTTGGATAGGTGTCTCCGTAGCTGGGATAGAGCAAGTCAAAGCGTTCTCGCGTAAAGAATAACCAGCCGTTTTCATCGAAATATTTGGCGTGGTTTTGTCCAATTTTAGTTTGAAACTCACGTTGCCAATCTGAAATTATTTCATGATAAGGTTCAGCCGCAGGAGCAAAATAGTAGGGCTCATTTATGCCTTGTTCGTGAAAATCAACATGGATGTGTGGCATCCACTTGTTATAAACTTTAAGACGCGACTGGGTTTCAACCTGAGTTGCCCAGGCCCAATCTCTATTAAGGTCAAATAAATAATGGTTTGGCCGTCCTCCTGGCCATGGTTCGTTGTGCTCATAGGCTTGAACGTCTGTGTCATAAGGTTGGCTCGCTGTTTCATTGTACCAATTTACATAGCGATCTCGACCATCTGGATTAATACATGGATCTATAATTACAACGGTATTTTTAAGTAAGTCTTGTCGTTCTGTGAGCAAGGTATAAAGTGTTAACATCGAAGCTTCGGTACTTGACGCTTCATTACCATGAACGTTGTAGCTTAGCCAAACTATGGCAACTTCGGGATTAGTTGACTCTCCTTCAATAATGCCAGCGTTTGTGAGATGATTGCGTCTTATCTCTTCAAGGTTTTCCAAATTTTCCTCGCTTGAAACAAAGGCAAGGTATAAAGGTCTCCTTTCATTAGTTAGGCCATATTCCTCCAATCTTAGCTGTTGAGGTCTTATTTTGGATATCGTTTTAAAATAGTCTACGACTTCATGGTGGCGGCTAAAGTGGCTACCCAGTTCGTAACCTAAAAAGTCGCTTGGCGACGGAATTGTTTGCGCGGTAAGTGTAAATTGAAGACACAAAAGCAAAATGAAGAAAATAGAACGCTGTAGCATATGAAAATAATTAGTTGATGTCATATATAAATGGTCAATGCGAATTAACTAAAAATTAGCAGTTAAAAAAATGATGTACCTTATATTTATGCCTTTGTTAACATCTATTACAACCTTTATATAGGTTGAGTTTGGAGCCCGTAATGAGTAAACAGCCGACCAAAGATTTTCTCTCATATAGTGATACCGGATATTTTTCTGAATTTATTTGTCGTTATATTGGTCAAGATCCTGATTTAAATGAGCTTTACCACAGGTTTCCCACGCTCGAAAATTTTGAGGCCCAAATCAATGAAAAGGGAAAATCGTTTGATGGCAAATCGCGTGCTGTACTGGCTCAGGTTATTGCCCAACAATATTCTAAACTTAAAACTAGTGCTAGCACGGCCAATAATATTGAGGCATTAAAGAAGGATAACACCTTTACCGTGACAACGGGTCATCAGTTGAACCTTTTTACCGGACCCTTGTACTTCTTGTATAAAATCGTCTCCACAATTAACCTAACAAAAACCTTAAAAGCCAGGTTCCCAGATTATAACTTTGTACCTGTTTTTTGGATGGCCTCCGAAGACCATGATTTTGAAGAAATCAATTACTTCAATTTTAAAGGGAAGAAAATACAATGGAATTCAAATCAGAAGGGAGCGGTTGGACCCTTTGATACATCAGGTTTAAATCAGGTTTTTGATATAGTTTCAGCAGAATTTGGTTCCGGTAAGAATGCAGAGCAATTAAAGAGCTGGTTTAAGGAAGCTTACCTCGGTCATGAAACCTTGGCAGATGCCACACGATTCCTTGCCAATGAATTGTTTGGTACCCATGGTTTGGTAGTGGTCGATGCTAACGACAAGGCATTAAAGCAACAATTTGTGCCTTATTTGGAAAAAGAATTGTTTGACCAAATTGGTTTTAATACTGTAAGTGAGACTAATGCCTTATTAGAAAAGATGGGTTTGAAGATTCAGGTGAATCCAAGAGATATAAATCTGTTCTATATAAGGAAAGGGTTACGGGAGCGCATAGTTTTAGACGACGGTAGGTACACCGTGGTCAATACTGACATCTCTTGGAATAAAGAAGAGCTAAGGCAAGAACTGAATGAGCATCCAGAACTCTTTTCTCCCAATGTTATCATAAGGCCTTTATATCAGGAGGTGATATTACCCAACCTATGCTATATTGGCGGAGGTGGTGAAATGATTTATTGGTTGCAGTTAAAATCTAATTTCAGCACGCAGAAAGTTCCATTTCCTATACTGCTGCCGAGAAATTCTGTTCTTATAAAATCTCATAAGCAGACGGAAAAACTGAAAAAATTGGATATTTCAAATTCAGATTTATTTTTAAAGCGTAATACCTTTATTAATAAGCGAGTTAGAAAAATATCAAATATTGATATAGATTTTTCCAAACAGATTAAATATTTAGAACAACAATTTAAGGATTTGTACAAGCTTGCAGAGCAGACCGACAAATCGTTTTTAGGTGCGGTTAAAGCTCAGGAGGTAAAGCAAATTAAAGGCCTACAAAAGCTCGAGAAAAGATTGCTTAAAGCTCAAAAGCGAAAATTAAAGGACCAAATTGAACGTTCTACCGATTTGCAAGAGCAGTTATTCCCTAATCAAGGATTACAGGAACGGAGCTTGAACTTTTCAGAATTGTACTTAGAATATGGTCATGATTTGGTTCCGGTTTTATTGAATAGTTTAGAGCCGCTTAAGTTAGAATTTACTGTTTTGGAAATGCCACTATAATACTCGAATTCGGAGCCTCCAGATAGCGTCATTGTGCTGTTAAAAACTATTTAAAAAATCACAAATGGTCAATCTCCAATCTGAAATCAATTGTTATTTTTGCACATGCAACACAATAAGGTACTCATTTTAGATTTTGGTTCGCAATACACGCAGTTAATTGCGCGCCGTGTTAGGGAGTTAAATATCTACTCCGAAATTCGCCCTTACAACAAACTTCCAGACAACATAGATTCGTATAAAGCTGTGGTCTTATCTGGTAGTCCAATTTCTGTCCGATCAGAGGATGCCTTACATCCCGATTTAAGCGAAATAAGAGGAAAGATTCCCCTTTTGGCCGTTTGCTACGGTGCACAGTATTTGGCTCATTTTTCAGGAGGAGAGGTAGCCGAGTCCAGCACGAGGGAATACGGCCGAGCTAACCTTACTTACATCAAGGAAGGCGAGGACTTTTTTGAGAATATCCACGAGGGTAGTCAGGTATGGATGAGCCACAGTGATACTATCAGAGCATTACCTGAAGGCGGCAAATTGTTGGCAAGTACCGAAGATGTTGAAAATGCTGCCTTTAAAATAGAAGGGGAGCCAACCTATGCGATACAATTTCACCCTGAAGTGTACCACTCCACTGATGGACATCAATTACTTCATAATTTTTTAATAAAAATTGCTGGTGTAAATCAAGACTGGACACCACAATCCTTTGTAGAAGAGACTGTAGAAAACCTCCAAGAGAAATTGGGTAATGACAGAGTGGTATTAGGTTTATCGGGTGGTGTCGATTCCTCAGTAGCGGCTATGCTACTGCACAAAGCTATTGGTAAAAACCTGTTTTGCATTTTTGTGAACAATGGTCTTTTAAGAAAAAATGAATTTGAAGATGTCTTACATCAATATGAAGGCATGGGACTAAATGTGAAAGGTATTGATGCTTCGGCACGCTTTTTGGATGCTTTGGCAGGAAAGAGCGACCCAGAGGAAAAGCGAAAGATTATTGGTCGCGTGTTTATTGAGGTTTTTGATGATGAAGCCCATAGGATAAAAAATGTAAAATGGTTAGCACAGGGAACGATATATCCGGATGTAATAGAAAGCGTTTCGGCTACAGGAGGGCCAAGTGCCACGATAAAAAGCCACCACAATGTGGGAGGGCTTCCAGATTTTATGAAGCTAAAAGTAGTAGAGCCGCTAAAGTCCTTATTTAAGGATGAGGTAAGGCGCGTAGGAGCATCCATGAACATGGATAGCCAGCTATTAGGCCGTCATCCATTTCCAGGTCCTGGCTTGGCTATTCGCATTCTTGGAGATCTAACCCGTGAGAAAGTTCGTATATTACAAGAGGTCGATGCTATTTTTATAAATAATTTAAAATCTTGGAACCTCTATGATAAGGTATGGCAAGCGGGAGCTATGTTATTGCCTGTGAATAGTGTAGGAGTTATGGGAGATGAACGTACCTACGAGAAGTGCGTTGCTTTAAGAGCCGTGGAGAGTACAGATGGGATGACCGCAGATTGGGTAAATCTACCTTATGAGTTTTTGCAAAAAACCTCAAACGAGATAATAAATAAGGTTAAAGGCGTTAATAGAGTAGTGTATGACATCAGTTCTAAACCACCTGCAACTATAGAGTGGGAATAAAAATGACAATTTTGTCGAAGTGAGTTCCTATTATAACGAATAAATGAAACGTATGAGATTGATTTTATGCCTTATATGCATTGTATTAGCCTTACAGCTTAATTCACAAAATTATAAAACGCATACGGTAAAAGCTGGCGAATCCATTGAGGATATCGCCAAAACATATCTAGTCACACCGTTTGATATTTACGCTTTAAACCCAGATGCCAAATCAGAACTGAGGCCTGGAGCTACATTAATTATTCCCAACTCCAAAGTAAAAAATGAACCTATCCAAGAGGAAATAAGGGAACTCATTGGGTATAAAAATCATAAGGTTAAACGTAAAGAAACCCTATACAGCCTCTCTAAAACGTATGGCGTTACTGAGGAAGAGATTAAAAAGGCCAATAGATTTTTATATGCTGAAAATCTAAAGCGAGGCGATCGTATTCGCATTCCTAAATACAGAACCATAATCAATAAGCAAACTTTATCAAACACCGTAAAAAAATATACGGTATTGCCTAAGGAAGGCAAGTGGCGTATTGCTTATAAATTTGGAATAACGGTTGAAGAATTGGAGAGTCTAAATCCTAACATGAATGAGGTAATCCAACCAGGAGACCAATTGAATGTTCCAAACATCAGCACTAAAGAAGAAAGGGCCATTGATACGACCTATCGTTATTACGAGGTGCAACCAAAAGAAGGATTCTATAGGCTGAATATAAAATTAGGGCTTAACCAAGAGGAATTGGAAGCCCTTAATCCAGAATTAAAAGAAGGTGGTTTAAAATCTGGCATGGTTTTAAAAATACCTGCGAATGCGACCTCTACGGTTGTTACAGCTGCTGTTGAAACAACGGAACTGGTTGATAACCTCAAGAACTTCAAAACTAAAAAAATAGCTATGATGCTTCCGTTTCAATTGCATCGTATTGATACGGACTCTGTGCAAGAAACCAAAGAACTCATAAGAAATAGAAAACTCCTATCCGTAGTTTTAGATTTTTACGCAGGAGCTTTAATGGCCATAGATTCTGCAAAGCAATTAGGTATTTCAACAGATTTAAAAGTGTTGGACACCAGGTATCAAGCGGCTAAAACCAGAGAACTACTGGAAAGCAATGATTTTTCGGATTATGATGCTGTAATTGGTCCCATGAACAGTGAGGCTTTTGATCGTGTAGCACGTGCACTGAGAGGTGAAAAGGTGCCTGTTATTGCAGCTCTTAACAAGCCCAATGAAGTCTACACCAATGTCTTTCAGACTATACCAGAAGATAAGCTGTTGGCAAAAGCTATGTTGGATTTCGTTAAGGCAGATAGCACCAAAAACAATGTGGTTATCATATCCGATCTTAAGCATAAACCTGTAAGTTCTAAACTTAAAGCTGAGTTTCCTTTAGCTAAACAGATATATTCCCGTAAGGACAAGAAGTCTGGAAAGGATGGATTTTTTATTTACCCATTAGATTTGGAAAATGTATTTAGCCCAGGAAAGACCATAGTCTTTTTAGAGACAGACAGTAACCCGTTTGCTTCGAGTGTGATTAGTATGCTCAATGGTTTGGTAAATGAAGACGTAGAGATTGTTCTAACGACCTTAGATAAAAATAGTGCCTTTGAGGGTAAAAATATAGATAATGGTCATTTGTCTAATCTTAAGTTTCATTATCCTTCTGTAAATCGAGCTTTTGAAGAAGCTAAATCAAAATCTTTTGAAAAGGCTTACAGAAAAGCTTATGGGGTTTCTCCTAGTAAATATGCATGCAGAGGCTTTGATGTAACCTTGGATATTTTACTCCGTTTAGCCAGTGGTGACGATTTGTTTGAGGCTTCAAGTTCTGATATAGCTACTGAACATGTGGAGAACAAATTTAGATATAAAAAGGCCCTTTTTGGAGGCTACACTAATGAGGAATTGTACATTGTAAAATATGACAATTTCAATATCATAAAGGCTAACTAGTATGACTTCTAAAGTAACCTATTTGGGGAACCTCAGGACACAATGTGTACATCTCAAATCTGGTAATAGTTTTATTACTGATGCTCCATTGGATAATAACGGTAAGGGCGAAGCATTTTCTCCCACTGATACGGTAGCAACGGGATTGGCTAGTTGTATGCTAACGGTTATGGGAATAAAGGCTAGAGACTTGGAGGTTGATTTAACCGGCAGTTATGCTGAGGTTACCAAAATTATGGCAAGTAACCCAAGACGCATTTCAAAAATAGGAGTGGTCCTGCACATGTCAACAAGTCCAGATGAAAAGATTAAGACAAAATTAGAGCAGACTGCCAAAACCTGTCCTGTGCTTTACAGTTTGCATCCAGATATTAAGAAGGATGTGACCTTTGTTTGGGCATAAGGCGAAAAGCAGAAATAATTTATTCTAAAATCTAAGAATGCAACTCATTGTATCTTCATGCCTGTAGACAATAGTAAAGAAGCTTTGCTGGAGTTAGCAAATTATAAAATGCCTTTTGGGAAATACAAAGGTGAATATCTTGTCGACATTCCTGAATATTATTATACATGGTTTAAGCAAAAAGGATTTCCAGAAGGTAAGCTTGGGTTTATGATGCAACAAATGCATGAGATTAAAATTAATGGGTTGGAGGCAATAGTTAGGACTTTGAGGAAAAACTTTTAAATGTAAGATTTTTCAGCGTTTTTATAAAACTTTCTTAACAGTTGCCTTTACCTTTTTATCCCAAAATCTTATCTTTGGTTTAAAACGTTGTGGAATGAGAAAAATTAAGAACCTTGTTGCTTGTCTTTTTTTTGCTGTAGTTCTTTCTGGCTGTGAGAAAGATGAGGCGGTTATTACAAATACACCATCCAATGTAGACCAATATTCGCCTGACTCAGAGGATGTCGCTTTTATGGATGCTAATTTTGGGATGGAGATTTCAGCAGATTTCTTCGGTAGGGTATCTGATATGCTTGGGCGCTCAATAGTTAACGCAAAGGTAGAAATTGGAGGGCAGGTGGTTTACACCGATTTTAATGGTATTTTTAGTGTTAAGAGTGCTGGTGTTTTTGAGCGTCATGCTTTAATAAAAATCCAAAAAGCAGGTTACGTTGATTCACATAAAGTGGTCATTCCCAATACTGATGAGATTACTTATCTTGAAGTTTATATGTTGCAGGCTAATTTAGCTGGTACAGTGAATAGCAATGAAATGTCGACGGTTACGGGGCCAAATAATTCGCAAGTAGAATTTAGCGGAGATTTCATCAAAGCCGATGGCTCGGTTTACAATGGACCTGTAAATGTTTATATAACCTATTTAGACGTACGGACTTTACAGTATGCCATGAGCAGACCAGGTAATGGTCTTGGCCAAACCTTAAGTAATGAAGCTAAGTCCGTACATGATAATTATGGGATGATAAACGTAAAACTTCAATCACCGTCAGGGGAAGATTTAAACATCGACCCTGACTCTGAGGCAGTTGTAATTATTCCAAAAACGGGATATGATGACGATTCGCCTTCAGTTATTAACTTTTGGTCCTTTAATGAAAATCTTGGCTTTTGGGAAGAGCAAGAATCGAAAGGCTTGAGCCATGAAGACACCTATTGGTCTTTAGTGAATCACTTTTCATGGTGGACCGCTAGCCCACCTCAAAACTATGTGGATTTGTGTTTTTCTGTCACCGTTGATAATGATGAAAACATAAATGCTTTTTATGTCTATACGCTGACCGAAAGTCAAACAGGTGAATATTTGGATTCCGGAGGTCTTGAAACAGGAACTAATGTTGAGTGCATTTTAGTGCCAGAGGGTCTTGAGTTCAATTTTGAACTGCGTAAAACTACGTTTGCCTGCATAATTACGTCTATAGATGAATTAATAGGACCATTTACATCCAATGACAGTTTAAATTTCAATATAGATTCAAATTCAGAATTTACTCAAATTATGGGTACAGTAAACAATTGTTCTGGAGCACCTTTGGATAATGGATATGTTTTCGTAAACGCATATAATTACGGCTATATCACAGATGGGACTTTTAATCTGAACGTGGAGAATTGTAGCGATGTTGATTATATAACAGTTCAAATTTATGATTTTGATACTGGAGATTGGTTTACTGCCGAGGGAATTCCTCTAAATTCCGGTACTTTCAGTATTGATGATGTAAGTACTTGCGACGATTCTGGCGGTACATTCAATGCAGATATTATTCTGTCAACCCAAAACGATGTTAATGAGTTTGGAGCCCTCCAGTTCAATACAATAAATGGCAATATCACCATTGGCACAAACAATTCAAATTTGACCGATATAACTGATTTAAGTCCATTGTCTACTATAAATGCAATCGATGGTAACCTTCGTATTTCCAATAATCCTAATCTAACTAGCCTTGAGGGGTTGTCAAGTTTAACGAGCGTTGGTGTACTTAGGTTGCTTAACAACGATGCTTTAGTTGATTTAAATGGCCTACAAGGAATCACTGAAATTTCTTCGATTTTGATTTGGAATAATGATAATTTGCAATCATTATCTGTATTCGATAATTTAAATTCATTACAAACTTTAAGCCTTCGGTTTAATGAAAATTTAAGCACCTTATTTAGCTTAGAGGATAATGGGTTTTTTAGATTGACCTTGGAGAGTAATCCTAATGTTTCCGAATTGACCGTTCTTCAAAATCAATCCCATATAAATATTCTTGAAATTAAGAATATGGATGGTCTGAGTTCATTACATGACTTAGCTGAATTACAATCTGTCAATTGGTTCCAAATAATAGATAATGATGGTTTAGTTGATTTAAATGGCCTACAAGGAATCACTGAAATTTCTTCGATTTTTATTGGGAATAATGATAATTTAGCAACATTGAATGGATTGGAAAATTTATTAGTAGCTGATGGAATACATATTGGTGTTGAATTTGTAACGGATTATTTATATGATGCCCCAAACCCAGTTTTATCAGATTTTTGTGCCTTACAAAATTTATTTACGAATGGAAGCTACGACCTCGTCGTAAATCCTGAATATGGATATGTTCATGGCTATACTGTTATAAATAATGCGTTTAATCCAAATATAAATATGATTCTTAATGGTGCATGTAGCCAATAATAGCTCTATTTCGAGGCAATGATTAAGCTTTCAACAATCCTTTAAGATTACATTATTAATCCTTTTTATTTTGTAAATTTGCCTGCGTTTAATAACGCAACATGACCACAACTCCCAAGTATATTTTTGTAACAGGTGGTGTGTCTTCCTCACTGGGGAAGGGTATCATCGCTGCTTCTTTGGCTAAACTCTTGCAAGCCCAAGGTTACAGAACAACCATACAGAAATTAGACCCTTATATTAATGTAGATCCAGGTACTTTAAATCCTTACGAGCATGGTGAGTGCTATGTTACCGATGATGGCGCAGAAACCGACTTGGATTTAGGGCATTATGAGCGCTTTTTAAACGTTGCCACCTCACAAGCCAATAATGTAACAACCGGACGTATTTACCAAAGCGTAATAGATAAGGAGCGCAGAGGTGAATTCTTAGGGAAGACTGTGCAGGTCATTCCTCATATTACGGATGAAATTAAACACCGAATCCAAATACTTGGTAATTCCGGAGATTACGATATTATTATTACTGAGATAGGAGGCACGGTTGGTGATATTGAATCCTTACCTTATATAGAAGCGGTAAGACAGTTGCAATGGGATTTGGGAGAAAACAATGCCTTGGTTATTCATCTAACCTTAATTCCGTTTCTTTCTGCTGCTGGCGAATTAAAGACCAAGCCTACACAGCACAGTGTTAAGACGTTAATGGAAAGTGGTGTGCATGCAGACATTTTAGTGTGTAGAACCGAACATCAATTGAGCGACAGTATTAAGACCAAACTAGCACGTTTTTGTAATGTAAAGAAAGAAGCAGTTATTCAGTCTATTGATGCCTCTACGATCTACGATGTACCAAACCTTATGTTGGATGAAGGTTTAGACAAAGTCGTTCTGGAAAAGCTCGCTTTAAAGAGTGATACACCAGACCTAAAGCGTTGGAACGAGTTTTTAAGTCGCCACAAAAATCCTAAAAGTGAAATTACCATTGGTCTTATAGGTAAATATGTAGAGCTTCAAGATTCCTATAAATCTATTTTAGAATCCTTTATTCATGCTGGTGCAGAAAATGAAGTAAGTGTTAATGTAGAACCTATTCATTCGGCCTATTTAAACGAGGGAAATGTAGCCTTTAAATTAGAACATTTAGATGGTGTGCTTGTGGCTCCTGGTTTTGGTGAACGTGGAATTGAAGGTAAAATTGAAGCCGTGCGTTACGTACGTGAGAACAATATTCCATTTTTAGGTATTTGTCTTGGTATGCAAATGGCCGTTATAGAGTTTGCAAGAAACGTATTAGGATTGGAAGATGCCAATTCTAGCGAAATGGACGAAAACTGTAAGCACCCTGTCATTGATTTGATGGAATCGCAAAAGAATGTAGTTGATAAAGGCGGAACGATGCGTCTTGGAGCTTGGGATTGTACCTTGAAAGAGAATAGCCTTGCCCATTCCATTTATGGTACTTCTGCAATAAAGGAGCGTCACAGACATCGTTATGAGTTTAATGACGATTATAAAAAACAAATTGAAGAAGCTGGTATGAAAGCTACGGGCTTTAACCCTGAAACAGGACTGGTTGAGATTGTAGAAATCCCATCACATCCTTGGTTTATCGGTGTACAATATCATCCGGAATACAAAAGTACCGTGGCAAGTCCACATCCATTATTTGTGGCCTTTGTAGAGGCGGCTTTAAAGTTTAAGAACAAAAAATAATATGCCACTTTGGCGTAAGAATGATTTTGGATAGCTTTTTGGGTTATTTCGTTTTAATTAAAAGAAGCACCAAGACTGGTGCATAAACTATATGGAAGAAAAGAAATTAGACATTAATTCAATCATCGGCTTTGTGCTCATTTTTGGTATTCTCCTGTACATCATGTACCAAAATCAGCCGACTCCAGAGGAACTCGAAGCTCAAAAGAAGGCAGAACAAGAACAAGTTGAGGCGCAAGCCCAATCAAAAAAACAGGAGGAAACCTTAATTGCCCAGCCTGAGACATTTGGTAACACCAAAGAATTGGATTCTGCTGGCCAAGCTGCACTCCAACAAAAAGTGGGCTCTTTTGCCTATGCCTTGAGTATTGGTGCAGACCAAAAAGAATATACAACGGTCAATACAGAGGTTTTTGAATTGAAGTTTAATACCAAAGGCGGTCATTTAAAAGAGGTTAAGCTAAAGAATTTCGTGGATTACGATTCTGTACCGATATATCTTGTTAAAAATGATAATAGTGTTTTTAATATCACTTTTGGTACAACCGATAATAGGATTTTAAACACTAAGGATTTTCCTTTTGAACCATCGGTAACAACTAATAATGGCAATACTGTTGTTTCCATGAAATTGAAGATATCACCATCTGAATTTTTGGAATACCGTTACGAGTTGAAGCCAGATGATTACATGATTGACTTTTCAATTCGTTCGCAAGGACTAAGTGGCGTCTTTAATTCATCTCAGCCCATAACACTTGACTGGCAGATGAAAGGGTTGCGCCACGCCAAAAGTATCAGTTACGAAAACAGGTACACACGTTTAACATACATGTATGACGATGGCAAGGTAGATAAGCTGGCCCAAATGAGTGATGACGATGAAGTAGAAGAAGATGTAGAATGGTTATCCTACAGACAGCATTTCTTTAGTTCTATTTTGGTAGCAAATGACCAACCCTTTAAGAAAGCCGAGTTGACTTCTTTAGATTTGGTTGAGGATGAAGAGGTAGACACCTTATATACCAAATTATACACCTCAAAGATATCTTTAGAATTCAGTGGAGGTGAATTAAATAAAAACCTTGGTCTGTATTACGGACCTACGGATAGTAAAATATTAAAGACCTACGATAAAAACCTTGAGGAGAGTATTCCTTTTGGTTGGGGAATTTTTGGCTGGATCAATAAAGCCTTATTTATTCCTTTATTTGGGTGGTTAAGTAGTATATTCCCTTACGGTATAGCCATTATTGTCATGACCATTATGGTTAAGATTTTGCTATCGTTTGTGCAATACAAACAATTTTTGTCACAGGCAAAAATGAAAATCCTTAAGCCAGAATTAGATGCCATTAGAGCAAAATACAAAGACAATAAATTAAAAGCACAACAAGAAACAATGGCCTTGCAGAGTAAAGCAGGAGCCAGCCCATTGAGTGGCTGTTTGCCCGGATTAATGCAAATTCCGGTGTTCTATGCCTTGTTTATGTTCTTCCCGACAGCTTTTGATTTAAGACAGAAAAGTTTCTTATGGGCAGATGATTTAAGCTCTTACGATTCTATTTTTGAACTTCCGTTTAATATTCCATTTTACGGTGACCATGTTAGTCTCTTTCCAATTTTAGCGGCTATTGCGATTTTCTTTTACATGAAGATGACGACAGGACAGCAAATGGCTGCACAGCAACCGGCCCAGGAAGGCATGCCAGATATGAGTAAAATGATGAAGTACATGATATACTTCTCACCCTTGTTAATGCTCGTATTCTTTAATAACTATGCTTCAGGATTGAGTTTGTACTACTTTATATCCAACCTTATTAGTATTGGTATTATGCTGGTCATTAAAAACTATATTATCGATGAGGATAAGGTCTTAGCTAAAATTGAGGTTAATAAGAAAAAGCCCAAGAAAGAAAATCGCTTCCAAAGAAAGATGAAAGAGATGATGGAGCAAGCTGAGCAACAAAAACAAGCACAGCAAAAGCGTAAGAAGAAATAATATAACTTTAGGTATAAAATGAAACAAGCCCTTGGTTGTATAAACTGAGGGTTTTTTATGGCTGGAAGAAATGGATGCTTTACCCATTTTATTTGTCTTCATAGGAATTAGTACAGCGTATGGTTAGAGCAAAAGGAACACAATTTAATATTAGGTAACTAAGCCTAACGTATCTGTCGGCTGTTATTAAGACGCTTGAATGCTACACATAGGCAAGTGCTAAAGTCTTTACCAGTGGCTCGAATAAAAAGATAGGGTTATGGATTCAAATAATTTAACTACCCTATCTATGTCCTAAAGGACAGCAAATAACAGAAAAAATGAAAGAGATTGGAGAGAGGTATTACTCGTCAAATTTTTTATAAGCATGTAGACAACATCTATCTCCATAAAAAAACCCAGACATATCGTCTGGGTTTTCTACTAACTAAATCAATCAATATAAAAATGAGGTAATCAGCCTCGACTTTCCTGTATTATAATGATGGTAAGATTACTGTGTCAATCACGTGAACTACACCATTGGCACCTTGAATATCCACTAAAGAAGTTATAATATTACTTACTCTATCATTTGGATCAGTTAAGGTGAAGTTCATAGCGTCAGCTGTGATAGTTCCACCTAATGTTGCAACCGGTCCACTCATTAATTCATCTGACTGTACATTTGCTGCCACAATGTGGTAAGTAAGAACAGCGTCAGTTGTTGCTGCATTCAATTCATCCATGCCTTCACCAAATCCTGTTAGACTTAATTCAGCCAATACATCTCCAAAAGCATCATTAGTAGGAGCAAAGACTGTGAATGGCCCAGCTGTTGGATCTGAAACTGTATCTATATAAGGAACTGTAGGAGTTCCGCCATCGGCAAAAACTAAGGCATCAACTAAAGTAGATAATGCTGGATTGGAAGTGGCAAACGTAGCGATTGTAGGTATGTCAATAACATTATCAACCACATGGATTACACCATTAGAACCTACGATATCTGCTTGAGAAACACTAGCTGCACCGTTGAAAGTAACACCATCGCTCGTATCAAAATAGATACTTAAAGCTTCATCATTTGGACCAGTAGCTAAGGTATTGCTATATCCAGAACCTAAGTTCACTAAATCACCTGACAATATCGGAGCAGCAATAACATGGTTTAATAAAATATCAGCTAAAGCATTTCCATCAGGATTGGTGAAGTTAGCAAACGCATCATTTGTAGGTGCCAATACAGTAAATGGCCCATCAGCTTGAAGTGCGCTAACTAAATTGTTATCAGTTAATGCTGTAACCAATGTACTTAAATTTGGGTTAGCAACAGCATGGTCAACCACATCTGGAATACCTATAACAGCATCAACAACGTGAACAACACCATTTGATGCTTCCACATCTGCGCCACCAGTTACTACTGATGATACACCATTAAATTCAACACCATTTGTAGTATCAAAAAAAATACTAATATTTTGTCCTCCTGGAGATGTAGCATTGGTACTTGCATATCCAGACCCTTGTGCAACAAGGTCAGACGATGTTACTTCTCCTGTGATTACATGGTTTAAAAGTACTTGTGCCAATACATCTGTTGGAATATCACCTAATTCGTCATCGCCTAAGAATGCATCGAAAGCATCATTGGTTGGAGCTAACACGGTGAATGGGCCAGGGCCGCTCAATACAGTTGGTAGGTCTCCGTCCGCTGCTTGTAAAGCTGCTACCAAACTGCTTAGATTTGGATTAGAACTTGCTAATTCTACAATATTTAAAGGAGTCTCAACAATAATATTGTTGTCATCATCGTCACTACATCCAGTTAAGCCTAAAACCAAAGCAAAAACTGTAAGTAGTTTAAAAGTTTTTGAAATAATTTTCATTTTTTTGAGTTTTTAATTGTTCAACATTGCACAAACCTTATAATGTTTGTTTAAGCAAATCTAAACAATGATCAAACAAAAATTATTTTTTGTCTTAATATTTACAATAATTTTAACAAAGTCTCAGGCCCAAGACACCATAAATCAAGTGGATAGAAATGGTAAACGGCATGGCTACTGGTCTAAAAACTATTACCAGACAGATCAAAAGCGTTATGAAGGCACCTTTAAGCATGGAAAGGAAATAGATACTTTTAAATATTACAGACTCAACAAAGGAATTAGCGTACTGAGTGCCATCAAGGTGTTTAATGAGACGGATAGTATTTCGGATGTTGTTTTTTATGCATCCAATAAAAAAATAATCAGTCAAGGAAAAATGAATGGTAAACGCTTTATAGGTCGCTGGGTGTTTTACCATAAAAATTCCGACCAAATCATGACCGTTGAGCATTATAACGCCCAGGGTCTTTTAGATGGTAAAAAATCTATCTTCTTTGAAAATGGAAGCCTTGCAGAAGAGTCATATTATGTCAATGGTGAATTAGACGGAATCTATAAGTGGTATGCAAAAGATGGGACACTACTTAAATCTTCCCAATACAAACATGGCAAATTAAACGGTCTAACCAAAAATTACAATGCTCTTGGTAAGCTGGTTTCAGAAGGCCACTATAAAAATGACAGTAAATTCGGAATTTGGAACTATTACGAAAAGGGCAAACTTAAGAAGGAAATAGACCATACCAACCAAAAGGTCATTAAGCGCTATGATTAGACTGTAGTGATGAGGTAGCATTAGCTAGGCAAGTAAGTTACTTGCCTTTTTTATTTTGTAAATTTGCAGAAAATTTTTCGACAGAGTCATTCAAATTATATCTAATGAAGCGAGTTATTGTAGGACTTTCTGGAGGTGTTGATTCCAGCGTAGCAGCGTACCTATTGAAAGAGCAGGGCTATGAGGTCATTGGGTTGTTCATGAAAAATTGGCACGATGATTCTGTAACTATATCCGATGAGTGTCCATGGTTAGACGATAGTAATGATGCTATGTTGGTGGCTGAAAAATTAGGTATTCCTTTCCAAACGGTAGACTTAAGTTCGCAATATAAAGAGCGTATTGTGGATTATATGTTCAGTGAGTATGAGAAGGGAAGGACACCCAATCCTGATGTGCTCTGCAACAGAGAGATAAAGTTTGATGTCTTCATGGATATTGCTATGAATCTTGGAGCGGATTATGTAGCAACGGGACATTATTGCAGAAAAGGAACTATAACTAAAAACGGTAAGACCATATATCAACTCCTCGCAGGTGTTGATACCAATAAAGATCAATCCTATTTTTTATGTCAACTCTCACAAAAGCAATTGGCTAAGGCCTTATTTCCAGTTGGGGAATTAACCAAGCCTGAGGTAAGGGAAATCGCCAAGCAACAAAACCTTGTTACGGCAGAAAAAAAAGATTCCCAAGGCTTGTGTTTTATAGGTAAGGTGAGGTTGCCAGAATTTCTACAGCAACAACTACAACCAAAATCTGGTGCAATTGTTGAGATCAGTGCAGATTTTTCAAAGTACCATGAGGCTCTCCCGACATTTAACTCTAAACAGGAGGAACTTATGCATTTATCCCAAACCATTGACTACAGCATTTCAGATGGTAAGGTTGTAGGGCAGCATCAGGGAGCGCACTATTTTACAAAGGGCCAGCGCAAAGGGTTAGCGGTAGGTGGTACAAAAGAACCACTTTTTGTCATTGAAACCGATGTTGAGGAGAATGTGATTTATACAGGTCAAGGAAAACATCACCCAGGCTTATTGCGTAATGTGCTATTTGTGAGTAATGAGGAGCTCCATTGGGTACGTGAGGATTTAGAACTTGTTTCGGGAGAGACCATGGCGGTTCATGCCCGAATTAGATATAGACAACCTCTTGAAGAGGCAACACTTCATAAAGTAGATTCAGGGTTGTACGTAGAATTTAAAACAAATCAAACAGCCATTACCGAAGGGCAATTTGTAGCTTGGTATTGTGGTGAAGAACTCATAGGTTCTGGCGTTATTTCTTAGTATTTTTAGGGTTTTGACGTCGTCACGGACCTAATCGAATCTTTTAAAGCGTATACAACAATATGAAAAATAGAATTACATCACTGTTTAATATCAACTATCCTATTATTCAAGCTGGCATGATATGGAATAGTGGCTGGCGTCTGGCCTCTGCCGCAAGTAATGCAGGTATTCTTGGTCTTATTGGCGCAGGTTCCATGTATCCTGATGTATTGCGTGACCATATTAAAAAATGCAAGGCCGCAACGGATAAACCTTTTGGTGTCAATGTTCCTATGCTTTATCCCAATATTGATGAAATCATGGATATCATCGTAGAGGAAGGCGTTAAAATTGTGTTTACCTCGGCAGGAAACCCAAAGACCTGGACAGGATGGCTTCAAGAAAAAGGTATTACTGTTGTACATGTCGTGAGTAGCGTAAAGTTCGCACTTAAGGCTCAAGATGCTGGTGTTGATGCCGTGGTTGCCGAAGGTTTTGAAGCTGGAGGACACAACGGAAGGGACGAAACCACGACATTAACACTGATTCCCATGGTAAAAGAACAACTCGAAATTCCTTTGATAGCTGCTGGTGGCATAGCCACAGGTAGAGCGATGTTGGCCTGCATGGTCCTAGGAGCTGATGGCGTTCAGGTTGGAAGTCGTTTTGTAGCTAGTGAAGAAGCTTCATCCCATCTCGCCTTCAAACAGGCAGTTGTTAATGCCAAAGAGGGTGATACCCATTTAACATTAAAGGAGTTGGCTCCTGTGAGGCTGCTGAAAAATAAATTTTATCAAGATATTCAAGATCTCTATAAAACGGCACCTTCTACAGAACAACTTAAGGAATTATTGGGGCGTGCTAGGGCCAAGCGTGGTATGTTTGAAGGCGACCTTAATGAAGGCGAACTGGAAATTGGTCAGATATCAGGCTTGATAAACGATATAAAACCTGTTGCAGACATTGTTAGTGATATGATGAATGAGTATGAAAACGCTAAAGCTAACATTGATAATCTTTTCTAAGCTGTCATAAATCGTCAATATTCTTTTATTTCATCTTCAAAAGATAAGGCTATAGTCACTACTTTTGCCGCATGCTTTTTCATGCCTACACAAAAGAATTTAGATACAATCTTAGGTTGGCCACTCCTGTTATGGTAGGTATGCTTGGCCATACCTTGGTGAGCTTTGTAGATAATGTTATGGTTGGGCAAATTGGCACTGCTGAATTGGCTGCAGTATCCTTGGGCAATAGTTTTATTTTTATTGCTATGTCCATTGGTATAGGATTTTCAACAGCCATAACACCTCTCGTTGCCGAGGCTGATACGGAGGATAATTTTGAAAAAGGGAAGTCGGTCTTTAAGCATGGCGTCGTACTCTGTACATTATTGGGTCTTTTACTTTTTTTAGTCTTGTTGGCCTCAAAACCGTTAATGCACGTCATGAACCAACCAGAGGAAGTGGTTGCACTCGCGTTACCTTATTTAGATTTGGTAGCGCTTTCAATGGTGCCTTTGATTATTTTTCAAGCATTTAAACAATTTAGTGATGGCCTATCGCTAACCAAATATCCTATGTATGCCACCTTAGTGGCTAATATCCTTAATGTAATATTGAATTATGCGCTTATTTTTGGAAAGTTTGGTTTTCCGCAGTTAGGAATAATAGGAGCTGCACTCGGAACTTTAATTGCGCGATTTGCAATGTTGTTCATTCTATGGTGGATGCTTTCACAACGAAACTCATCCAAAGCTTATGTAACCAATATCAAATTCAGAAGCCTGCACAAACAGCCGTTACAAAAATTAACCGCCTTAGGCTTGCCAAGTGCTATGCAAATGTTCTTTGAGGTCGGTATTTTTACAGCAGCTATTTGGTTAAGTGGTATCTTGGGTAAAAATGCGCAGGCGGCCAATCAAATTGCATTGAACTTAGCATCCATGACCTTTATGGTGGCCACAGGACTAAGTGTTACGGCTATGATCAGGGTAGGCAATCAAAAAGGACTAAAGGATTTTGCGGCATTGAAACGAATAGCACAATCCATTTTTTTATTGGGCGCCATGTTTGCAATTTTATTTGCACTGTTGTTTGGTGCTTTTCATCAGCTTTTACCACAATTGTATGTTGATTTGGATAATCTTGCTGATTTAGCAAACAGTAGGGAAGTGGTTCAAATTGCAGCCACCTTACTTCTTGCAGCAGCACTTTTTCAAATTAGCGATAGTTTGCAGGTTATCGCTCTGGGTGCTCTTAAAGGCTTGCAAGATGTTAAAATTCCAACGATAATTACCTTTATTTCATATTGGGTCATTGGGTTTCCGTTGAGTTTCTATCTAGGCAAAGCCGAACGATATGGGAGTTTAGGTATTTGGATAGGCCTACTGGCAGGATTGAGCGCTGCAGCAATTTTATTGTTTGTAAGGTTTAATTATCTAACAAACCGTTTAATTTTGCAACAACAAAAACAGTAACTATGGATTTACCAAAGTTCATTCTTGGTGATAATACCGACTTTCCAGATGCTATTTTTATCGTGCATACGGAGTTCCCAAGGTTTATAATCAATCTTGAAAATGATGAATTGGAATGGTTGGAGGAATTTGATGAAAACGACCAAAAGGAGCTACAGGAAGAAGCCGAAAATTGTATTCGCCTTGCCACGGAATTCTACGATAGAGAAATAAGCCGATACGACGAGTAATGCTAGACCAAATCTTACATTACGATACGGAATTATTTCTATTCCTCAATAATTTGGGCTCTGAGCAATGGGATGGCTTTTGGATGTTTTATACCCATAAATTTAATTGGATTCCTTTTTATGCTTTGCTGCTATTCCTCCTTTATAAGCACTTGGGAAAGCAAAAAATGTTAGTATTAATCTTAATGGTTATAGCCTTAATCACTTTTACCGATCAGATAACCAATCTTTTTAAATATGGCTTTGAGCGTCCTAGACCTTGCCATGAGCAAGATTTACAAGGAATAATGCGCATTGTTAAAGAAGGCTGTGGTGGACGATTCGGTTTTTTCTCTGGTCACGCCTCCAACTCTATGGCTATTGCCGTTTTTGTTGGCCTTCTTTTACGTGAAAAGTATAAAAATCTTATTTTCTTCTTATTGGTTTGGGCCGCTGCGATGGGATACAGCAGAATATATATTGGTGTGCATTACCCACTCGATGTCATCTGCGGAATGACCTTTGGAGCCTTATCTGGCTATGGGTTTTACAGGCTTACCCTATTTCTTAATCAACGCTACGTTTCCGCTTAAGGTAGTAAAGTTGGTTTACTAGGCGTCCTTTATAGCTACTAGCATCTTTTGAAGAAAAGTTCAAGTCGAACGTCTCTTTATATTCAATCGTATAACGTTCAGACAATGCCTCTAGGTCTGTTGTGTCATTTCCAATGGTAAGTAGGTTGAAATCACTTTCACTTGGAAATGCGAAACCTTGTTCTGTTTTTATGCTAGGAATTTTATTGCCATAATTATAAATCATTTCAGGCGCGACATAATGTAAGGTGTAGAGTTTAACATCTTCATCGCTTAAGGAAGATAAGGGTTTATAATCCTTTTGTTTTTGGGATTTTACCAAAGGAACTCCTACAAGGCCAAGGCAAAGCATAAAAGCAACGGTGAGGTAAAACGTGTTTTTAATATTTCGTTTTTTCAAATTTAAAATAAGGAACACACCAATAATGAAAAGCAAAATGGAAATAAAGACAAACCTCAATAAAAATCCGTCTGCTGTGATTCCTTCGACAAAAAATGCTGATATCCAAAATAGTAGTCCCAACACGGCAACAAGGCCAAATTGAAAATATACTGGAAACCGTTCTTTTTTAGAGGTCATGGTTTTAAACGATCGCCATAAATATTCCATGTAAAAGCCAATATTTAGAGCTAAAGGTATGAGCACTGGCATGAGGTAGCGTGATTTTTTCTCGGGAATAATAGATAGTAGAACTACAGCGATTATGGTCCATAAAAAGGTAAAGGTGTAAGCCTTTTTGTCATGAACACGATGTTTTAAATAGGGATAGATTAGGCTTATAATAGCTAAGACCGACCAAAGACCACTTTGAGCAAAAAAACTCCAATAATAATAGAATGGTCTAACGTTGTAACTGCTCCAGTTCGATGTTTCTTTGGACGCAATTTCCAAAAAGGTATTTGGGTCTGCATACCTCACATACAAAAACCAAAAACCACCAAAGAGAATACCAGTAACCAGTAAAAGAATCAGTTTTAAGAAAAAACCAAGGTTACCTTTAAATTTATAGGTAAAGCCATAGGCAAAAGCAAAGGGAAGAAAAAGCGCGTACAGCGAAATGGGTCCTTTTGATAGAACGGAACATGCCATAAAAAATACGAACAAGACACTATTTTTAAGGGAAACGGCCCTTTCCATTAGCATTTTAAAGAGGTAAACTATTGAGATTAACATAAATCCGTGCGTGTAGATGTCCCATGGTGCCTCTATGGTTATGGCTATAACATAAAAAGAAGTAACAGCAATGAAACCATTGACAAGGCTAGCGGATTTTGTAAAACCTAATCGCCGAGATAGGGCTTGGGCACCTATGCCTACTAAAGCCACACATAATAAGGCTGGCCATCGCAGAGCAAGAACAGATTTCATTCCGAAAACAAATCCAAAAGCAGCCGTAATCCAGGTGGGTAACGGAGGTTTTTGGTATCTTGGTTCTCCGTTCATGGTAGTTAAAATCCAATTGTTATCGGTAATCATTTCCCTAGCGGAAATAAAATTTCGTGCTTCCATTATGCTTACTGGCACCGCATCAATGGTAAACCCAAGCATAAGAATTACAAACGTCAAAAGACTAAGTACGGGATATTTTTCAATCGTTTTAATCATGATCTTGTCTAATTAAATAGGCATTTCTGGAATAAATGACTAGACCAAACAAATGACCTACGAACAACACGGGATCTTTTCTTATTATGGCATAAATAAGAATCATTGTTGCTCCGACTAAACTTAGTACCCAGAACCCCATTGGTAACGATGAGATTTTATTTTTTTCGGCATGTAACCATTGGTAAATAAATCTAAGGGTAAATGTTATTTGGGAAAGTACACCAAGAATTAACAGCCATGTTGGTATGGCTTCATTTTTAAATAAAAGCTCTATATCAATTTTATTGTTGTTGTAGTAAAATACAACAATAAGCACAGGAATTACAAGGAGTAAGATTCGCATTATTCGAGGGAAGCGTTCCCATTGTCCTTGAAGTTGCAAATTTCGTATGTAAATAAAATAGGTTAAACTCTGCCCAAACATTATGGCAAAATCCAATCTCAAGTAACCGTATATAAACAAAAGAAAGGATGCAATTAAGCTTAGGGTCCAAAAGGTAGTGGGCGTGATAACCTTTCGTTGTTTTTCGGAAGTAACCCATTGGATCAACAGTCTGGATGAAAACAAAATCTGAGCAAGAAAACCTATACTATAAATGATCCAATCCTTCAAAACTGTATTATTTGCTCGATTTTTTTACCTCGTAATTGATATATTTCTTTTTCATCCATAAGTATGCGAAACAATCTATCAGAGGTCCTAAAAGTCTATTCCAAAGCCCAAACTTGGCTTTACCTGCCATTCTAGGGAAGTGTTGCACAGGTACTTGTATGATTTTACCCTGCTGTAAAAGGACCATGGCTGGTAAAAAGCGATGGAGCCCTTTAAACATAGGTATGCGTTTGGCAACATCAGTTTTTATCACCTTAAGAGGGCAACCCGTGTCATCCATTCCGTCATGGGTAAATGCACGTCTGATGCCATTGGCAATTTTAGAGGACATGTTCTTTATAAATGAATCTTTCCTATTGGCTCTTACGCCAGTTACTAAATCATAATCCCCTATATGTTCAAGTAATACATTGAAATCTTGAGGTGTCGTTTGTAAGTCAGAATCAATGTATCCAGTAAGCTCACTTTGTACATGGTCAAATCCTGCTTTTAATGCAGCGCTGAGACCTCTATTTTCTTTAAAAAGTATAAAATCAAATGCTTCGTTTCTTTTGCAGATGGCTTCAATAAGTTGCTGACTTTCATCTGTGGAGCCATCATTTACAAACAATACTGACGTTGGCACGGTGGCAACTTTGATATAAGATAACAATTCCTTTTCTACACGCTGCAAATTTTCAGATTCGTTAAAGACAGGAACTATTATCGTAAACTTGGATTTCATACCTTTTATGGAGTTATCTGCACAAAAGTATTTTTTTTTTGCATTACAACGAATCTATATTGAAAAGAACCTTTAAAAAGGTTTAATTTGTGAGCAAAAGATAGAGTATTATGAAAATATTAGTTACTGGTGTTGCAGGTTTTATTGGTTCGCATACTGCTGAACGTTTGCTTAGCCTTGGGCATGAGGTTGTGGGTGTAGATAATTTCTGCGATTATTACAGTTTGGCCTTAAAACAAATGAACGCTAAGGCGGTAGAGGATAAAGGAGCTAAAATTATTACCTTGGATTTAAGAGAGCCCAAGGCGTATGATGCCCTTCCTAAAGATTTTGATTACATCTTTCATTTTGCAGCACAACCTGGTATTTCTCAGACATCTTCTTTTGAAGACTACTTCACAAATAATGTTCTGGCTACGAAGTTGTTAATTGATTTTGCTTTGGACTGCACAAATCTAAAGCTCTTCGTTAATATAGGAACCTCATCTATCTATGGCCTCGAAGCTACCTATCCAGAAGATATCGCACCCAAGCCAGCATCGCATTACGGTGTCACTAAATTGGCTGCGGAACAATTGGTGCTTCAAAAGAGTAGAGAAAAACAGATGAAGGCCTGCAGTTTACGCTTGTACTCTGTCATTGGACCCAGAGAGCGTCCAGAAAAAATGTATACCAAGCTTATAGATTTAGGGTTAAAAGGAGAACCTTTTCCTTTGTTTGAAGGTAGTGATAAGCATCTAAGAAGTTTTACTTACGTTGGAGATATTGTAGATGGCATTGTGAGTGCAATTGGTGCTGAAGACAAGGTAGATGGTGAAATTTTTAATCTTGGAACAGAAGTAGAACATACCACTCAAGAAGGAATAGATGCTGTTGCTGAAGTTATAGGCAAAGAGATAAAGATTGAGATTAAGCCAAAGCGTGCAGGCGACCAATTACGTACTAAGGCCAATATAGACAAAGCAAGACGGTTGTTAAATTACAATCCACAAACCACATTGTTGGATAGTGTTCGAGCACAGGTAGAATGGTACAAGGCCAACTTCTAAAGGCTCAATAGATACTCTGCTGCGGCAAATGGTGTTGTTTTGCCTTCCTCAATCAGTTGCATTTGTGCTTTAAGCGCTTTTTTGATTTCGGGTGCGTTGTAAAAGTCGGATTTGAGGCGCTCATCAATGGTTTGCAGTAACCAAAACGAATTTTGATTGCTTCTATTTTTTTCAAAATAGCCATTGGCTTTGGTATGGTCAAAATACGCTGTTATCATTTGCCATACCTCAGTAATACCATCCTTCTTTAAAGCACTGCAAAGGCTCACTTTGGGACTCCAGCCCGAAGCTTTCGCAGGATAGAGGTGTAAGGCTCTATTGAACTCTAATTTGGCAGCTTTTGCAGCTTTGAGATTATCACCATCGGCTTTATTGATTACGATGGCATCTGCCATCTCGATAATACCTCTTTTGATTCCTTGAAGTTCATCGCCAGCACCAGCTAATTTTAACAGCAAAAAGAAATCGACCATACTGTGAACGGCAGTTTCACTTTGCCCAACGCCAACGGTCTCAATAATTATAGTGTCAAAACCAGCAGCTTCGCATAACACAATAGTCTCTCGTGTTTTTCTTGCTACGCCTCCAAGTGAATTTCCAGAAGGAGAAGGTCTAATAAAGGCTGCTGGGTCTCTTACGAGATCTTCCATACGCGTCTTGTCGCCTAATATGCTTCCTTTGCTGAGCGAACTACTTGGGTCCACAGCCAATACGGCAACTTTATGGCCTTTATCTGTAAGGTAACGTCCTAATGCTTCTATAAAGGTGCTCTTGCCTACACCGGGAACACCTGTAATTCCAATTCGTTTAGACTTGTTGGCATGAGGTAGGCATGCCGTTATAATCGCATTGGCCTGCTTGGAGTGCTCGGGATTTGTACTTTCAACTAGGGTTATGGCTCGGCTTAAGGCTGTAATATCTCCAGAGACAATTCCTTTAACCAATGCGTCTGTACCAGGACGCTGTCTGCGCCTTGCTTTAATTTTACTGGCAGAAGCCAAATTTGTGACTTCAGGAGGTGTTATACCTTCCTTTTCTTCTAATGCAGATTTATAAGATTTTCTTTTTTTTGCCATAACCGTTTTATGGCTTTTGAGTGTTCGCTTCTGCTAATGGGATTTCTACAAGGGTATCATCCCAAGCCAATGTTAGTTTGAGGTCACCTGTTTTATTATCAAAAGCAATAGTGAACTTTTCAACCGTAGTATCTAGTTTTTGTGACGGAACCTCGGTTTCTATGACATCAAAATTAGGGTCCCACATAGGCTCCATTTTTTCGTTAACGCCCCATTTGTATTGTTTTGAATTAAACATAACTTTCCAAGAGTCTTCCATTGGAACGGTCCAAATGGTATATTTCCCTTTTTTCAGAACTATGCCATCAATGATTAAATCTTTATTGGTTTCAAAGGTGGTCGCTTCATTAGCTCCAGTTCTCCACACCTTGTTGTATGGCACTAAAGCACCGAATATCTCACGCTCTCGCTTAGATGGTCTATTATATTCTACAATAAGGTTAAGGTCATTCAATTCAATCTTGGCCGTATCCTTAGGGCTCAATCGTGGTGCAAAAATGTTTTCAACAAACACGCTATAAAGTAATAGGCCAAGTGCGACTATTGATAAAAATATTAGAAGACGTTTTAACATATAACGGTTTAAGGTAATTTAATTTGTGTTCCTTATAAAACCTTTGTGTAAAGGTATTTTAAAAATAATTGAATTCCCTAAATTTAAGGAATTCAAACCCCTAATTTTATCTTAATTAAACAAATTCTACATTTTTTTTGGGATTTTTTGCAACATCACCAAATCCGTCTCGTCTTTAAAATGAAATCAACCAAAAACCAATAGCGCTATTAGTACGATACAGCGTCATATTATTGAGAAATGCAAACGGAATGACAGAAAGGCTCAGATGCAGCTCTACAAGCAGTATTGT
Organism: uncultured Winogradskyella sp.; assembly: GCA_913055905.1. GTDB lineage: Bacteria > Bacteroidota > Bacteroidia > Flavobacteriales > Flavobacteriaceae > Winogradskyella. Next base: position 39,459 of record CAJXLB010000008.1, on the reverse strand, counting down.
GATGGTATGCTGGTGGTTGCCCTACGGTTCGTGAATAACACGATGGAAGCCGAGGATATTGTGCAGGAAGCCTTCATAAATGCGTTTACACGCTTGGACCAATACAGGCAAGAGGTAAGTTTTAGAGCTTGGTTAAAACGTATTGTCATTAATAAATGTTTGGATGTTTTAAAATCTAAACATCAAAGAATGATAGAATTGGAAGAACATCATCTCAACGTGGTTAATGCAGAATACGATGAGCCTTGGTTGGTGGATGATTCCTTTACCATTGAAGACGTTAAAATGGCAATAGATGAATTGCCAGAAAAATATAAATATGTTGTGATGTTGTATTTAATTGAAGGTTACGACCATAAGGAAATTTCAGAAATACTTGACATCACTGAAGTAGCCTCAAGGACGCAACTGTCACGAGGTAAACAAAAGTTACAATCTGTTTTAAAAGTTAAACAAAATGGCACAAGATCTTAGAGACTTATTAAAAAATGAAACTACTGCAGCGCGGAACGCTAAAATGTCGCAAGGACATGAAGACCGTTTTTTTGAGCGCTTGGAAGCTGAATTGCCAAAAGAGGGTAATAAAAAATCCTTTAATTTTTTCAGTATTGCAGCAAGCGTAATAGTGTTGTTAGGTTTGGCCTATGGTGCTTTTTCAATATTTCCAACCTCAGAAAACAAGCCTGACGACAAGCAACAAAGCGTTGCCGTAAAATTGAAATCACTGGGCGATGTATCTCCCGATTTAAAGAGGGTAGAAGACTATTATTTGGCAAGTATCAATTTGGAGCTTTCAAAATTGGAGTTGACATCAGAAAACAAAGAATTGGTTGATGGGTACATGGTGAGGTTAAAAGAATTAAATGATGAATACGATCGGCTCACTGTAGAGTGGAACGAAAATGGCCTTAACGGAAAAACCTTGGATGCGCTTATCGCTAATTTAAAGTTTAGGCTCAATTTGATAATGCGCTTAAAAGATCAACTCCAGGAATTTAACGAAGATACCTTTAAAGCAGAAGCCATATAAACAATCAAAAATCAAAAAACGAACAGTTAAATGAAATCAACAATGAAAACACTTAGAATTATTGCGTTGTGCCTACTAGCATCCTATGGGTTTGCACAGCAAAAATTGAGTAAAACGTCACAGTCCATAAAAGTGAATAAAGACGTGGAGATAGACTTAAACACAAGTTATGTAGAGCTTGAAATTGATACCTGGAACAAAGATATCGTTGAGATTGAAGCTTATATAGAAAGTGACAAGTTATCTGAAGAAGAATTGAAACAGGCCTTAGAGGCTTGGAAATTAGATGTAGATGCCACTAATGGCAAGGTGATTATCTCTACGCAAGGCGGTAGAGGCTTTGGCTTAGTAGCTAGGAATGACTACGATAACTTACTCAGGGATTTGGAATTTGAATTGGCCAATATTCCTGAGGTACCAGAATTAGGGCTTATTCCAGAGCCACCTCAACCACCAAATCTACCGGATATACCAGAAGTACCTGAACTTCCTAAAATGCCAGATATACCCGAGATTCCTGAGCTTCCGGAACTGCCAGACGGAATTAAATCGATAACCTTTGATTATGATAAATACCAAAAGGAAGGTGAAAAATATCTTGCTGAATGGAGCAAACGTTACGAAAAAGAAGGCGGTAAGGAGCTGCAAAAGGCTATGGAAAAATGGGCAAAGAAGTTTGCAGCGTCTGGGTATCAAAAAAAGATGCAGAAATGGGGTGAAGATTATGCCAAGCATTTTGAAGGTAACTGGGCAGAGCAGATGGAGGCTTGGAGCGAAAAATTTGGAGATGATTACGCCAAACAAATGGAAGTTTGGGGTGAGAAATATGGCAAGGAATTGGCGGAACGCATGGAAGCCTGGGCAGAACGCTTGGAAAAACAATTGGAGCGAAAAGAGGCGCGTTTGTCCGAACAGCAAGCACGCTCGGAGGAACGCGAAGCTATGCGTGCCGAAAGAGAGGCACAACGTGCACAATTAAGGGCGGAACGTGAAGCGTTTCTTGCGAAGCGAAACCAAGAAGTCAAAGAACGACAAAACGCCTTGGTGGTGAGAGGATTTAAACGTAATTCATCTGATAAGGTCAAGAAGGTGATTAAACTAAAGATTCCTAAAAAGGCGAAGTTAAACATGAATGTAAGACATGGTGAATTGAAGATTTCTTCCTTACTTCATAATGCTCAAGGAAACATATCACACTCATTTTTAGAAGCAGAATACATTGATGGAGGCGATACCTCCATCAATGTTGCCTACTCTCCAGTTCTTATAAATACTTGGAACCTTGGGACACTGAATTTAAACTTTGTTGATAAGGCACAAATAAAAAAGGCCTCTAGCTTGGTCTTAAATTCGAAGTCTTCCAATGTCCTGATAGAAACTTTATATGATACGGGAATCATAGATGGTAGTTTTGGAGATCTTACCATATCCAATCTTACGGATTCTTTTAAAACGCTTAATCTGGTGCTGGAGAATAGTGATGCCTTGGTTAATTTACCAAAAGATGTTAATTACAACCTATATTTTAATGGCAGCCGATCTAAGCTTAATAATAAAACAACTGCCCAAAAAACAATTAGACATCGTCCTAGTGGTGATAACTCAGAACGCACAGTGATGGTTAGTGCTAAATTTAGTGATGTGATTATAAATTAAGTTTGTTTAAAACCTTATTCACTTAGCAAGCTCACAGTTTAGTTTCCATTGAATAGATTCTTATTTTTGCGGAAAATAAGGTATGAGCGCAGATCACTTGAAGGCATTACTTTCTAAACAGGAACTCTTTCCTATTTTAGGCGAAAATTCTAAAAACTACCGCTATTTATCTCTGGATTTATCCACTGAGAATGAAGACTTATCTAAGGTAGATGTCTCATCGTCAAATGCTCTTGAGGGCTATATTTGGTCTCAACTGAAAGCGAAACAAGCTCATGCCGCATATGGAGGGTATCTAGAACGTCGAGGCATTTACAACCGAAGTACTTACTTCAATCAATCCGATCCAAAAACAGAACGAAACATCCATTTGGGCATAGATATTTGGATTGAGGCCGAAACTCCGATTTACCTGCCACTACAAGGAGAACTGCACAGTTTTAAGAACAATACCAATTTTGGGGATTATGGACCTACCATAGTTGTGAAGCATACTATTGAAGGATTTGAGTTTTACACCTTGTATGGCCATTTAAGTTTGGAGTCCCTAAAAGATAAACGAGTAGGGGAAACACTTGCGAAAGGACAGGAAATCGGTACGCTTGGAGCTGCTGATGTTAATGGTGATTACCCACCACATCTGCACTTTCAGGTGATTTTGGATCTGCAGGGTTTTAAGGGTGATTATCCTGGTGTCAGTAATACAATGGATTTGGAATTTTATAAGGCGAATTGTCCAAACCCAATCTACTTAGCACCATTTCTAAAAGAATAAGTCATTAAGTCTAATAAAAAAAGCCTGTATCGCTACAGGCCTTTTATTGTTGTGGTAGATGGGGCTTAGATCTTAATCATCATCATCATCAGAATCGTCGAGTAATTCTATATTATCCTTTATGGCATCTTTTAAGGCTTGTGCTAAACTCGCATTGCCGTCGTCTCCATTAGGATTAATTTCTATAAGACCATCCTCATCAGTATCTGTAGCTTGAGATAAATCGACCTGATTTAAAATGTTGTCCAAATCAAAGTTGATGATAATAGCATTTAGGCCAGCATTAACATCGATATCCTGGTTGCTGTCTTCGTAATCTATTTCTACCTCGGCTTCAAAATCATACCAGAATTCAAAAGGAGTTCCATTAATGGTACCTTCCATGAGTACTGTCTTTCCAAACAAATCGCTGTTTGGATTTTCGTTATCATCAAATTCAAATTCCAATTCTTCATATATGGCTTGCGGTACATTTAGGGTTACTAGATTCGTAGTGGCAGTAGAAAGCACGTCAATTTCAAAAGGGCCTTCCAATTCGATTTCATCATCTGCATTTACAAAGCCATCATCATCGTAGTCGCCGTAATCGTCATTGTCATCATCGTCGTCATAATTATCATCATCAAATTCTAATTCAATTTCTTCAAGGTTTAATAAAAATCGTGAGACTTCGGTGGCATTTCTGCCAGAAGTTCCAGAGTAAGTTGCGCTAGCGCTAATGTTCAATGTTCCTGTAGGCGTCATTGTACCGTTATCTGAATCGTCCGAACATGATGTTATACCTAATAATAGGGCGAACATCAGAGCTAGGGTTTTTGTTTTTAGTTTTAAAGTTGTCATGTGGATGTGTTTTTAGTATTTCTATTTATTATTAAAACAATTCAATAGCTAAATATCCCGAACCTTACTTTTAACTTTAACATATGTTAACATTTGGAATGGTTATTTGATAGACAATCTTAAAGAGTTTATCTGCTTTGGTTTAACCAATTAAAAAAGCCCAATGCGTTAAACATTGGGCTTGTTTGAGTTATTTAAAAAGCTTTAGTCGTTGTCAACCAAAACCCATTCGCCTTTATCAATTAACGGAATGGCCTGCTTGTATTTTACTTCTTTGCTTTCGCCACTCATTACATGTTTAATGGTAACACGTTCGTTCCGGCCAATTTTAGGTTTTTCCCTTACGATGGTTTCAACAACTTGCTGCTGACGGGAAGCACCTTCTCCGGCAGCTCTGCTTTGGGCTGCACGCTCATCCATATTAGGGATTTCATCTTTCTGCATTTTCAGATTCTCTTCCCTACGTTTTTTGGCTTCTTGTATGGTATCTGCCGTTTCTTGAGGAATCTCGCCCTTAAATAGGAAGGAGATAACGTCTTTGTTCACTTGATCTATCATACTTTTGAAAAGCTCAAAGGCTTCAAACTTATAAATCAGTAACGGATCTTTTTGTTCGTGAACTGCCAATTGCACGGATTGCTTGAGCTCGTCCATTTTTCTAAGGTGCGTCTTCCAAGCATCGTCAACAATGGCAAGGGTAATGTTTTTCTCAAAATCATTGATGAGCTGTTTTCCCTTAGACTCGTATGCTTTCTCTAAATCTGTTACAACTTGGAGTTGTTTTACGCCATCTGTAAATGGTACCACGATACGTTTAAAACGATCGCGCTGTGTGTTGTACACATTTTCAATGACAGGATAAGCCAGATCGGCTGCACGCTGCATTTTCTCACGGTAGTGCTTAAACGCTTCTTTGTAAATGGTTCCTGCAATTTCCTGACTGCTCATTTTTGCAAATTCCTCTTCACTGATAGGAGATGGCATTGAGAAGTAGCGTATCAGTTCGAATTCAAAATTCTTGTAGTCGTTAGCATTTTTGTTGGTTTCCGCAATGCCTTCAGACGTGTCAAAAATCATATTGGCCAAATCTACGCGAAGACGTTCACCATGAAGGGCGTGACGACGACGTTTGTAAACCACTTCTCTCTGCGCATTCATAACATCATCGTATTCCAACAGTCGTTTACGAACCCCAAAGTTGTTTTCTTCAACTTTTTTCTGCGCACGCTCTATAGATTTGGAAATCATGGAATGTTGAATCACTTCGCCTTCCTTTAATCCCATACGGTCCATCATTTTGGCAATACGGTCACTACCAAATAATCGCATTAAATTATCTTCTAAGGACACATAGAATTGCGAACTTCCTGGGTCACCTTGTCTACCTGCTCTACCACGCAACTGTCTGTCTACTCGGCGGGAGTCGTGACGTTCCGTACCTACAATTGCTAAACCACCTGCATCAATAACTTCTTTACTTAATTTAATATCGGTACCACGACCGGCCATGTTGGTAGCAATGGTAACTTGACCTGCATTTCCGGCCTCTGCGACGATTTCTGCCTCTTTTTTGTGCTGCTTAGCATTGAGTACGTTATGTGGAATTTTACGGATACTCAGCATTTTTGCCAAGAGCTCGGATATTTCTACATTGGTAGTACCTATGAGGACAGGTCGTCCTGCATTGGAGAGTTCCACCACTTCGTCTATAACCGCATTATATTTCTCTCTTTTGGTTTTGTAAACCAAGTCATCTTTATCATCTCTGGCTATTGGCTTGTTTGTTGGGATTTCTACCACATCTAACTTATAGATTTCCCAAAACTCACCAGCTTCTGTTACCGCTGTACCAGTCATACCAGCTAATTTGCGGTACATTCTAAAGTAGTTCTGTAAGGTTACGGTAGCAAAGGTCTGGGTTGCCGCTTCAATCTTCACATTTTCTTTCGCTTCTATAGCCTGATGCAGACCATCAGAATAACGACGGCCATCCATAATACGACCGGTTTGCTCGTCTACAATCATCACCTTGTTGTCCATGACTACGTATTGTACGTCCTTTTCAAAAAGGGCATAGGCTTTAAGCAGTTGGTTCAAGGTATGGATACGTTCGGATTTTACGCCAAAGTCCCTAAACAAATCTTCTTTGAGGTTGGCTTCTTCTTCTGCCGATAGGCCTTGGTTTTCAATTTTGGCAATTTCCGTACCCATTTCTGGCATAACAAAGAAGTCTGGGTCATCTTCACCCGAAAGGAAGTCTACACCTTTATCTGTAAGCTCAACTTGGTTGTTCTTTTCATCAATGACATAATAGAGCTCCGCATCTACCTTAGGCATTTCTCTATTATTGTCTTGCATGTAGAAGTTCTCCGTTTTTTGGAGTAGTTGTTTAATACCTTCTTCACTTAAGTACTTTATAAGTGCTTTGTTTTTTGGTATACCTCGGTAAACACGTAACAATTGAAAGCCACCTTCTTTAGTATCTCCTTCAGCAATTAACTTTTTTGCTTCGGCTAGTACGCCTACAAGGTATTTTCGTTGCACATCTACGATACTGCTAACTTTCGGCTTTAATTGGTCGAATTCATGTTCGTCGCCTTTTGGTACTGGACCAGAAATAATAAGCGGTGTACGTGCATCATCAATTAACACGGAATCCACCTCATCCACGATAGCGTAGTGGTGTGGACGTTGTACCAAATCCTCTGGAGCATGTGCCATATTATCACGTAGGTAGTCAAAACCAAATTCGTTATTGGTACCATAGGTGATATCTGCGTTGTAGGCTTTACGACGTGCATCGGAGTTAGGTCTATGGTGGTCTATACAATCTACACTCAACCCGTGAAATTCAAACAATGGTGCCATCCATGCACTATCACGTTTTGCAAGATAGTCGTTAACGGTAACGAGGTGCACACCTTTACCAGCTAGGGCATTGAGGTAAACTGGAAGTGTTGCTACGAGCGTTTTACCTTCACCAGTCTGCATTTCGGCAATTTTACCTTGGTGTAGGGCAATACCACCAATAAGTTGTACATCATAATGTACCATGTCCCATGTTATTGGTTTACCAGCAGCATCCCAAGAGTTGGCCCATATAGCTTTATCGTCATCAAGTGTTACATAATCTTTAGCGCCAGAGACTTCGCGGTCAAAAGCATTAGCCGTGACCTCAATCTGGGTATTATTTACAAAACGTTTTGCCGTTTCTTTCATCACGGCAAAGGCTTCGGGTAAGATATCATTGAGTACCTTTTCAGTTACCTCATAAATTTCATCTTCAATCTTATCGGCCTCTTGGTAAAGGTCTTCGCGTTCGTCAATATCTTCTGTAGCTTCCGCTTTGGCTAGAAGTTCTTCCTTACTCGCTTGAAATGGTGCTCGTGCTTCAGCTATTTTTTCCTTAAACTGACTGGTTTTTGCTCGCAATTGGTCATGCGACAAGTTTTCCAAGTCTTTTTCAAAAGCTTTTATTTGTTCTACTATTGGTTTTAGGGCATTGACATCTTGTTTGGATTTATCTCCTACAAATACCTTTAATACCTTGTCTAATATTCCCATGGGTTTTTTATATGTTCTTGTTGAAACCTTTGTTCAACAGTTAATGTCTTGTTTTTAGTGTTTATCCGGTTTTAAAACATCCGAAAATAAAAAAAGTCTCTCAGTTAGATAAACGCGAGAGACTTTATTTTGAATTTATTAGGTTTTAATATTCGTCCTCATTCCAGAGGTAATCTTCGTCCGTTGGATAGTCTGGCCAGATTTCCTCGATAGAGTCGTAAGAATCACCTTCATCTTCGATAGCTTGTAGATTTTCTACAACCTCAAGAGGTGCTCCTGTTCTAATCGCATAATCGATAAGCTCGTCCTTGGTAGCCGGCCAAGGCGCATCGCTTAAATAAGAGGCTAGTTCTAATGTCCAGTACATTCGCGTGTAATTTTAATTTTTTGCAAAAATAATTTTTTAGTTGAATAATTCAAGAAAAAATCAAATTAATTCTTCATTATTAAAAAGAGCGTGTAACCGTTTGGTTTTCTGTCGCTTTTAATTCTTGACAACGCAACCAGTGAGCCTTGAAAACTTTAGGACTTTTTCTGAGGAATCCATTTAATTTCTTCAGCTCCTAATTCATGAGACAACTTCCGTGCCAATACAAATAAATAATCTGAAAGACGGTTTATATACGTTAAAGTCTCTGGCTGAAACGGCTCTAACTCATTGAGATGAGCCGCCAAGCGTTCGGCCCTGCGACAAACGGTTCTAGCAATATGACAGAATGACACGGTTTGATGACCTCCAGGAAGTACAAAATGTGTCATGGGCGGAAGGCTTTCTTCCATAGTGTCCATTTCTTTTTCCAGATGCTCGATATCTGACTCGGCGATTTTAGGAATATTCAAACGTGCTTCACCACTTTTCAATGTCGCTTTTTTTGGGTCTGTTGCCAGAATTGCTCCAATGGTAAAAAGTCGATCTTGAATTTCCATTAAGACAGATTTGTGGTGCGCGTCTATATTTTGATCACGTATGAGGCCAATATGTGAATTAAGCTCGTCAATGGTCCCGTAACTTTCAATTCTTATATGGTACTTGGGTACTCGTGTACCTCCAAACAAAGCGGTAGTACCTTTGTCTCCTGTTTTTGTATATATTTTCAAAGCTGTTTTTTGTTTAGCCTTACAAAGGTAAGGATTAAAGGTAAGAGCCAAAAGTCTGCCTTTAGCGTTACCTAGTGCGTATTAGTCTTTGGTAATATCACTGGATACCATTCCGTCGCGGAGCCTTATAATACGCTTGGCATGCTCGGCAATATCTTCTTCATGGGTTACCATTATTACGGTATTACCATTGGCATGGATGGCATCGAACAAATCCATGATTTCCAAAGAGGTTTTGGAATCTAGGTTACCTGTAGGTTCGTCTGCAAGGATAATGGAAGGTTTGTTAACCAATGCTCTACCAACGGCCACCCTTTGACGCTGACCACCTGACAATTGATTGGGCTTGTGGTCCATACGGTCGGCCAAACCGACATCGGTAAGTACTTCTGAGGCTCTTTGCAAACGCTCGCTTTTTGAAGCTCCGGCATAAATCATAGGTAGTGCAACGTTATCTAGGGCTGTGGTTCTAGGCAGTAAGTTAAACGTTTGAAACACAAATCCTATTTCGGTATTTCTAATATCTGCCAGTTCGTCGTCAGACATCTGACTCACATCCTTGCCGTTTAGGATGTAACTACCAGCAGTTGGTGTATCCAAGCAACCTAGAATATTCATTAAGGTAGATTTACCAGAACCAGATGATCCCATTATAGCAACGTATTCGCCTTTTTTTATATCCAAGTCAATACCCTTAAGAACATGAACGGTCTCCTGACCTAGTTTAAAATCCCTAATGATACCTCTTATTTCAATAACATTTTCACTCATATGATTACAACCTTGTATTTCGCTCTTGCGCGCAAGATAATTGATTTTACAGTTAATAAGACGTTAAAGTTGTGGGCTTGTTACAGTCTAATTTTAAAATGTTCCTTGGCTTGTTCCTTTCTAAAAAAAACAAGGCCTATGAAGAAACAGTCTATAGTTACTGTAACGCTTTTATGCGCTTTAATGGCGTGCCAAGCTTCGGTCATCTCTTTAGACCAGTAAATATCGTCAATAATGAAAAGGGTATCATTATGGGCTAAGGGCAATAAGGCTTCAAAATGTTCTAAAGTTGCTGATTTGGAATGATGGCCGTCCATAAAAACGAGATCGAGTAGTTTTTGCTCCATTTTGGGAATAACCTCTTTAAAAGTTCCCAGTTTCAAAACGATATTTTTGGCTTGTTGCTCCTTTAAGGCATTTTGGGTGCAAGTGAAACTATTTGGGCAGCCTTCTATGCTTATTACCTTGGTGTTTGGGTTTCCTTTGGATAGTGCATACGTTGCAATACCGAGTGATGTTCCCAACTCCAAGCATTGTTGAGGTTGCAAATAATTTACGATTCTAAAAAGCAACTTGGCTTTATGGAGCGACGACCCTGCATATTTGGCTATATCTGAAATCTTCCTTTTATTTGAATTGAAACGGCGCGAACCTGCTCCGTAGTCTTTAATTTCTAGAGTTGTATGATTTTGTAACAAATGATTTCTGTATGCTGCAATGTCTTTGTAGGCGGAATATTTTGTTTTATCGTATAAACATTTAGTGACTAAGTTGAATACAAAAGGCGAGTGCACACCATGCTGGTTGGTCGCGGACCAGAGAAACTTGAGGTATGCTAAAATAAGATACATTAGGAGGATTCAAATTTTTCTGCAAGTTCAAACCATCTTAACTCTTTAGTTTCTATCTCATCGATGATGTCCTGGAGTTCTTGCGATAAGTCATTAATCTCGTCTTGTGAGAGTTCAGGATTGTGAAATTTTTGTTCCAATTGCTTTTTGTCCAATTCTAAGGCCCTGATTCTAGATTCTAGATTTTTGAATTCCTTTTGTTCATTATAAGAGAGTTTCTGAGCCTTATTTTCTTCTAAGTTTTCAGTTTTTTGTTCGGTATTGTTATCTGCATCTGTTGGCGTTTCAGATTTACTTTGGTCGTAGGCTCTAAAATCGGAATAGTTCCCAGGGAAGTCTTCAATAACACCATTGCCTCTAAATACAAAAAGGTGATCTACTATTTTATCCATAAAATAACGGTCGTGGGATACTACTAGTAGCACTCCTGGAAAATCCAACAAAAAGTTCTCCAGAACGTTTAGGGTAACAATGTCTAGGTCGTTCGTAGGTTCATCCAGAATAAGAACATTTGGATTTTGAATCAATACAGTACAGAGGTACAGCCGTTTTTGCTCGCCACCACTAAGTTTCTCAACAAAATCATATTGCTTTTTTCGGTCAAACAGAAAGCGTTCCAATAGTTGTTGGGCGCTAATTTGCCGTCCTTTGGCCAAAGGAATATAGTCTCCAAATTCCTTTATTACGTCAATGACTTTTTGGCCTGGCTTGGACGTGATACCATCTTGTGTGTAATAGCCTATTTTTACAGTTTCGCCAAGAACTATTTTACCACCATCTGGCCGTATAGCATTGGTTAAAAGATTTAGGAAAGTCGATTTTCCTGTTCCATTTTTACCAATGATACCAACACGTTCACCTTTTTTAAAGGTATAATCAAACCCGTCTAATATGGTGGTATCCCCAAAGGTTTTGGATACATTGTGAAATTCGATGATTTTGCTACCCAGACGTTCCATATTAAGTTCAAGCTGCACTTCGTGTTCTTTTCTTCTCTGGTGCGCTTTGGCCTTGATATCGGTGAAGTCGTCTATTCTGCTTTTGGACTTTGTGGTCCGCGCCTTGGGTTGTCGGCGCATCCAATCCAGTTCTTTTTTATACAGTTGTTTAGCCTTGCCCAGCTCAGCGGCTTCTATCATTAAACGGGCTTCTTTTTTTTCAAGGTAGTAAGAGTAATTACCCTTGTAGCTGTATAATTTTCCTTGATCTAGTTCCAAAATTTCGTTGCATACACGTTCCAAAAAATAGCGATCGTGAGTTACCATAAATAGGGTTATGTCCGTTTGGGCAAAGTAAGTCTCAAGCCATTCTATCATCTCTAAGTCGAGGTGGTTGGTAGGCTCATCTAGGATTAAGATATCGGGTTGGCTCAATAAGGTTTGAGCCAAAGCAAGCCGTTTTTTTTGCCCACCAGAAAGCGTACCAATTTTAGCCTCTAAATCCGTAAGCTGTAATTCCGTTAGAATTTGTTGGTATTGGGTTTCAAACTCCCAAGCATTCTCGCGCTCCATGGCTTCGAAGGCTTTTTGATAAGCATCTGTCTCCTCTGGATTTTTAAGTGCCTTTTCATAATTGGCGATGATATTGAGTACGGGAATATCCATAGCATAAATAGCATCGACAATACTCAAACTCTCATCAAATTCAGGCTCTTGGTCTAGAAAGGCCAGCCGAATCCCTTTTCTAATGACTATTTGACCTTCGTCAGGTTGGTCTTTTCCTGCTAGGATATTGAGAATGGAGGTCTTTCCGCTACCGTTTTTGGCAATTAGGGCAATCTTTTGGTCTTTATGGATACTAAAGGACAAATCTTCAAAGAGCAGCAGTTCGCCATAAGATTTAGATATATGTTCTGCGTTGAGGTAGTTCAAGACACTTTTTTTACAAAGAACGCAAATAACCAAAAAGAATACCAATTATTTTGTTATTGATGTTGATGCGCTATATTTGTCTCTAAACATTATTTGCTTGGTATGAAGCGCTCATTGTTGCCTTTGTTTGTCTTGGTTTTTGTGGTTTTGAGTTCTTGTATTCCCTACAAGGATACCGTGTATTTGCAAAATAAGGAACAGGCGTTGAATGATACTATTCCGTATAACTTGTCGGAGGTTCAAAAACCCTATCGCATACAGATTGATGATATTCTTAATATTAGAATTAAGGTTTTAGATCAGGATAATGTACAGATTTTTAATCCTATAAGCGATGAAGGCAACTTAAATGCTAGCAGTGAGGAACGTGCTTATTTTGATGGCTTTACGGTTGATATGCGTGGCGAGATACGAATTCCGGAATTGGGCCGTTTTAATGTTCTAGGCTTAACTACAGAGGAGATTGAACAACTGATAGAAGCACGTTTATTGGAGGAACAGTTTAAAGAAACCGCCAATATTTTTATAACCGTTAAATTGGCAGGCTTGCGTTTTACGGCCAATGGCGAAGTAGGTAATCCAGGCACTATAACGATGTTTAAGAACAGGGTGAATATCTTTGAAGCTATAGCTAATGTTGGGGAAATACCGTTAACTGGCAATCGGAAAAATGTGGCTATCATACGTCAATACCCTCAAGGGCAGCAAATCCATCGTATAGATTTAACCGATAGAAATGTGATGCGTTCGCCGTATTATTACATTCAGCCTAATGATATCATCTATGTTGAGCCTTTAAAACAAAAATCGTTAGGAACGGGTGAAACCTTAGTGTCAACGATTTCAACCATAGCGAGTCTAATGGCTATTACCACTTCAGTAATACTTTTATCTACACGCTTATAATGGACTACAACGACTACAATGACTACGAGAGTTCAGAACAGCAACACGTAGGTTTTGATTTTAAAGGGTTTTTGTTTAAAGCCCTTAACCTTTGGAAGTTGGTCTTGTTTTGTATTGGTGTGGCTTTAATTGTGGCTTATTTCATCAATGTGCGTAAACAGAACATTTACCGTTTGGAATCGCTCATAACCGTTAATAACGACCAGAACCCTTTCTTTACGGCGAATACGAGTATCTCGTTTAATTGGGGCGGCGTCTCGGGAAAAGTAGGGAGTATCATTACTGAAGTTAAAACGCGTTCGCATAATGAGCTGGTTATTGATTCCTTAGAATATTATAAACAATACCTTAAGCAAGGTAAATATCATCTCTTGGATATCTATAAAGCAGCGCCTTTTGAAGTGCTTACCGATAAGAGCAAACCACAGATTTTAAATAGACCCATAGGTATTAGGATTTTGGATGATACCAGTTTTGAACTTTTTTATGATGAGATAGAGGCCGACTTTGTGTTGTGCCAAACCTATGCGGATAAGTCCAAACAAACGATACCTCTTGCACCTAAAAGCCTAAAGCGAACATTTAGATTTGGTGAGCCTATTGTATTGCCGTTTTTTAGTGGCGTTGTTCAATTGCGGACAGAGGCTGAGGTAGAAGCTGGTGCCGAGTTTTTTGTGCGGTATTTGAATTTTGATTCCGTGGTTAATCAGTATAAAAATGCCATAAAAATTGAACCCGCCTCGAAGGAGGCTTCCTCGGTTTTGAAATTGTCCTTGGTTGGCCTTAACAAATCTAAAATTGTTGACTTTTTAAATGCCACAGCAGCCATACTTAGTAAAACGGAGCTGCAACGCAAAAACTTATATGCCAGTAATACCATTAAATTTATAGACAGTAGTCTTGGTGCTGTTAATGAGGCTTTAAAGGAAGTTACTGATGAAATGAACACCTTCAGGCAGGCCAATAAGGTGTTTAATGTCGAAGAGGAAATTACTCAATTATCTGATCGCTTAAAGGAGTACGACCAAGAAAAATTGCTTGAACAATCCAAGCTTAATTACTTGAACAATCTAGAGAATTATTTGCGTACCAAAACGGATTATTCCCAGATTGTATCGCCCACTAGTGTCGGTATTGAGGAGGTGAATATCTTATCCAGTGTGAGTCGGATTATAGGTTTGTCCGTGGAGCGGAAGAATTTAGAATATTCCACAAAAGAGGGCTCCATTCTATTCAGTGAGTTAGACCGTCGCATTGATACCGAGAAGAACGTTTTGCTAGAAACCATTGGCGTTACCAAACAAACTATCAATACTCAATTAGGTATTATTAATCAGAAGATTGCGAAGCTTGAATCCGAATTGATTGATTTACCATCCGATCAACAAGAGTATTTAAAGATTCAGCGCAAATTGGATATCAGTAGAGAGGCTTATGATATCTATCAGGCCAAGCGCGGTGAAGCCGCCATAGTTAAAGCGGCCAATGTCTCGGACATTACCGTAATAGATGAAGCCAAGGATATCGGTAATGGCCCTATAGGCCCCAAGAAGTCCTTAAATTACATGCTGGCCTTGATGATTGGTTTTTTCTCGCCCATGTTCCTCATCTTTGTGATTTATCTTTTGGACAATACCATACACGGTTCTGATGAGGTGGTGAAGTTGTCCAAGATTCCTATCTTAGGCCTAATCGGGAAGTATCGTTATAAAAATAACTTAGTAGCTTTTGAAAAGCCTAAATCTGCTGTAGCGGAGTCCTTCAGGGCCATACGGTCTAGTTTGCAATTTATTTTTAAGCAAAATCCTTCGACGCATCGTGCGCATACCTTGATGATTACCTCTTCCGTGAGTGGTGAAGGAAAAACCTTTACTTCGATCAATATTGCAACCGTTTATGCGTTGTCTGGAAAAAAAACCATCTTATTGGGACTGGATTTACGCAAGCCAAAGATTTTTGATGACTTTAATATTACCAACGAGAAGGGTATCGTTAATTACCTCATAGGGGAGTCTAGTTTGGATGAGATTAAAACCAAAACCCATATTGAAAACTTGGACATAGTGACCTCCGGACCGATACCTCCAAATCCTTCGGAATTATTGATGAGTGATGAGCTGAAGTCCCTCATCTCACAGTTGAAGCAGGAGTATGATATCATCATCTTAGACACACCACCCTTAGGCTTGGTTACGGATGCCTTGGAACTTGTACAATATGCTGATGTTACGGCATTCATGATACGTTTGGATTATACCAAAAAAGGGATGTTGCAATTGGTGAATGCCAAATATCGTTCGGGCGAACTGAAAAATATTCATTTTATTCTTAATTTTTACAGGCATAAGAGCAATCATAATTATGGTTATGGCTACGGTTATGGCTACGGTTATGGTTATGGCTATGGTGTTTATGGCAATGCCTATCACGAGCGCGATAAGAAATCCATCCTTAAAAGAGCTCAGGAATTTTTAAGGCGATTTTAGAAGCAACGCATTTTGATTACCAAAACCCAACTCCGAACCAAGCGCCTTTTTGATGTTTTGCTGGCTTTAATGCTAGTGCCAATCCTTATCTTGCCTCTGCTTATCCTACTTATTATGACCGCCATTGACACCAAGCGCTTTGGGTTCTTTAAGCAAAAGCGTGTAGGGCAGCACGGTAAACTCTTTTATATCTATAAATTACGAACCCTACGTGACGAGGAGCACCAGCTAGGTCACCTCTCTAAAAGCGCAACGCGTTTGGGTCGTTTTTTAAGGCGAACACGACTCAATGAATGGCCGCAACTGTTAAATGTGCTAAAGGGTGATATGAGTTTTGTTGGGCCAAGACCAGATCTGCCCGGTTTTGCCGATAAATTGGAAGGGGAAGACCGTATTATTTTATTGGTAAAACCTGGGATTACAGGTCCGGCTACCCTAAAGTATCGCAATGAGGAACGTGTATTAGAACGACAAAAAGACCCAGAGCATTACAATAGAACGATTATTTGGGCAGATAAAGTGAAAATCAACAAAAACTACGTCCGTAATTATAGTTTTTATTTAGATTTGGTGTGCATTATAAAATCTACTATAAACACATGACACAGTCAAAAGACAGAATAGCCATTATTGGTCTCGGTTATGTTGGGTTACCCCTTGCCGTAGAATTTGCCAAGCAGTACTTTGTTGTTGGTTTTGATATCAATGAACAACGTATTGCGGAATTAAATGCAGGTACCGATAAGACCTTAGAAGTTGAAGATGCCGATTTACAAGCCGTTTTGGTTTCAGAAGACACCGCAGATACCGGATTGTTGGTCACTAATAAGGCAGAAGCCCTAGCTTCTTGTAATATTTATATTGTTACGGTGCCCACACCAACCGATAAATTGAACAGGCCTGTTTTTACACCATTGATAAAAGCTAGTGAAACCGTTGGTAAGGTATTGGGCCAAGGCGATATCGTAATTTATGAATCTACCGTATATCCTGGCGCAACTGAGGAAATCTGTATTCCTGTCTTAGAAGCTAATTCTGGCATGACTTTTAATGCCGACTTTTTTGCTGGGTATTCGCCAGAGCGCATTAATCCTGGAGATAAAAAACATACCGTTACCAAAATCTTGAAGGTTACCTCGGGTTCTACGCCAGAAGTGGCGGAACGCATTGATGATTTGTACAAATCTGTCATAACTGCAGGAACCCATCTCGCACCCTCGATTAAGGTTGCCGAAGCGGCCAAAGTCATTGAAAATTCACAACGCGATATCAATATTGCCTTTGTCAACGAATTGTCTAAAATCTTTAGACTTTTGGATATTGATACCAAGGCGGTTTTGGAAGCGGCAGGAACCAAATGGAATTTCTTGAAATTTACCCCAGGTTTGGTGGGCGGTCACTGTATAGGTGTCGATCCCTACTATTTGGCACAAAAGGCCATAGAATCTGGGTACAATCCGGAAATCATTTTGGCCGGTCGTAAAATGAATGACAGTATGGGTAGCTATGTGGCTACAGAAACGGTAAAGATGATGATTAATAATGGCGCTACCATAAAAGGTGCTAATGCTTTAGTTCTTGGTATTACCTTTAAGGAAAATTGTCCTGATATCCGTAATTCCAGAGTAATCGATATTATTCGCGAATTACAATCCTATCACGTCAATGTAGATGTGCACGATCCTTGGGCTTCAAAAGAGGAGGTAAAGCACGAATACGGCTTAGATCTTAAAACACAGTTATCTGAATTAAAACCGGAATACGATGCTATCATCCTGGCAGTGTCACATAACCAATTTTTGAACTTATCATTGGACGCCCTCAAAGCAGACGATTGTGTGGTTTTTGATGTGAAGTCCTTACTGCCACCAGAAACCGTTGATGCTCGATTATAATTTTTTTACCACAAACTATGTACTCCAAACCTTACCATACTGCAGACCTTTCCAAATTAGCCTTTCTTGTCACTGGAGGCGGTGGTTTCATTGGGTCCAATATTGTAGAATATCTGCTTAAATATGGGGCTAAAACCGTACGGGTTTTAGACAATTTCTCCAATGGGTATCGTGAGAACCTTACTGAGTTTATGGATAATCCTGCTTTTGAACTGATAGAAGGCGATATCCGTGATTTGGAAACCTGTAAACAAGCCATGGCGGGTATGGATTATGTATCGCATCAAGCTGCATTAGGGTCTGTACCTCGTTCCATTAACGACCCTGCGACTACAAACGCCGTTAATATTTCCGGGTTTTTAAATATGATGATTGCCCTAAAGGACAGTCCTACCGTAAAACGTATGGTCTACGCAGCCTCTAGTTCTACTTATGGCGACAGCATAACACTGCCTAAGGTTGAAGACACCATTGGTAGGCCCTTATCGCCATATGCGGTAACCAAGTATGTAAACGAGCTCTATGCCGATGTCTTTGGAAAAACTTATGATACCGACGTGATTGGTTTGCGCTACTTCAACGTCTTTGGTCCAAAGCAAAGTCCCAATGGAGCCTATGCTGCTGTCATTCCTTTATTCATGCAAGCTTTAAAGGATGACGAGCCTGCTAAGATTAATGGCGATGGTGAGCAGACACGCGATTTTACCTTTGTGGATAACGCCGTACAGGCTAACATTCGTGGCTTTTTTGCGTCTGAAGCCGCTAAAAATGAAGTCTTTAATGTGGCATGTGGTGAGCGTATTACCGTCAATTATTTATGGGATTCACTTCGTACCGCTGCCAATTCCAATCTAGAAGCGGTTTATGGCCCACCACGTCAAGGTGATGTTAGGGATTCCTTGGCCGATATTTCCAAGGCCCAAAATCTTTTGGGTTACGACCCACAATATACGGTCCGTGAAGGGCTTAAGATTACCTGGGATTATTTTAACTAGATTAAGAATACGTTTAGTTCAATACCATAAATTTGTTATAAATAGTATATTAGTGCCACTAACTAAATCGCACTGCATTGGCAAATACTAAGGATGATGAATGGCTATATACCATCTCTGCAAAGAGAAAACTCATCGACTTTAATTTTAAAGAAATCTGGCGTTACAGAGACTTATTGTTTCTATTTGTAAAACGGGATATCGTAACCCTTTACAAACAGACTGTTTTAGGACCGCTTTGGTATTTAATACAACCTCTATTTACATCGGTCATATTTACGTTGATTTTTAATAATCTTGGTCAAATACAAACAGGTACAGTGCCACCATTTTTATTTAATCTTGCAGGCATTACTGCTTGGAACTATTTTAGAGATTGCCTTAACAATACGTCGAGCACCTTTACAAAAAACCAGAATATCTTTGGGAAGGTGTATTTCCCAAGAGTAATACTGCCCATGTCTATAACCATTTCAAACCTTTTAAAATTTGGTATTCAGTTGCTAATCTTTATTGGATTTTTTGTGTATTACTCAGTAATAGGTTTTGAGTTAAGTGTTAATGCTAATATTATCCTATTTCCGGTTTATGTGGTCATTATGGCGTTGCTGGGACTTGGCCTGGGTATGATTTTTTCATCACTAACAACAAAGTATAGAGATCTGAGTGTCTTACTCACTTTTGCGGTACAACTCTTAATGTATGTGTCGGCTGTGCCTTACCCAATGTCTGAAGCCAAAGCGAAGTTTCCTCCCATAGTTGCAAAGCTTGTGGAGTATAACCCACTAACACAAATTATGGAAGGCTTTAGATATATGCTTTTAGATACAGGTGAATTTAACTCAGCTAGATTCTTATATACCTTGTTTATAAGCCTATTTATATTTTTATTGGGCTTAATTATATTTAACCGTACCGAGAAATCCTTTATTGATACCGTGTAGAACATGTCTGAAGTTATCCTGAAAGTAGAACATATAAGCAAACAATACCGATTGGGTCTTGTAGGTACAGGTACGTTAAGTCACGATCTTAAACGATGGTTTTATAGTATACAAGGTAAAGACGATCCCTTTTTAAAGATAGGCGATACCAATGACCGAAGTAAAGCCGCAGAAAGCGACTATGTTTGGGCGATTAAGGATATTAGTTTTGAAGTTAAGCGAGGAGAAGTTCTAGGGATAATAGGAAAAAACGGTGCAGGTAAATCTACATTACTCAAAATATTGTCTAGAGTTACGAGTCCAACAACTGGACAGATAAAAACCAAAGGACGTATTGCCTCGTTGCTCGAAGTAGGTACTGGATTCCATCCCGAGCTTACCGGAAAAGAAAATATTTATCTCAATGGTGCCATATTGGGTATGACCAAAGCTGAGATTAAAGCCAAAGAACAAGAGATTATAGAATTTTCAGGATGCCAGCGTTATATAGATACACCAGTAAAACGTTACAGTTCTGGTATGCGAGTGCGTTTGGCATTTGCCGTCGCAGCATTTTTAGAGCCTGATATTTTGGTAGTAGATGAGGTCTTGGCCGTTGGTGATTCTGAGTTTCAGAAAAAAGCCATTGGGAAGATGCAAGACATTTCTAAAGGTGAGGGCAGAACCGTGTTGTTTGTAAGTCATAATATGGCGGCGGTTATAAGTTTGTGCACAAGAGCTATTGTAATCAATAATGGTGAAATAATCGCTGATATGTCTGCAAATGAAGCTGTGGAATTATATCTGCAGACAACGAGTAATACAGAAAGTGAAATTATAGAAAAAAGAAAGGACAGAATTAACAACGGAAATTTTATCTTCACGGATTTAAATATTTTGAATACTCAAAGACAAAAGGTTAGCGCTCTTTTGGCAGGAGATTCGTACTTTTTTCAGGTTTTTTTTAAAAGTAAGTTTGAACTACGAAATGTTAAGATAAGATTACAGTTCCTTGACAGCAATGGACAAATGAGATTTTTATGTAATAATCATTTTTCTAACACGGAAATATTTAATTTGCCTCAAAATGCTCATGGTTATATAGTATGCGAAATTCCTAAATTTCCATTACCAAAAGGTTTTTATTCGATAAAACTAACATGCTTTAGTGATAATGGCCTAGAGGATGAAATAGAAAGAGCATTAGATTTTGATGTTGAAGGTGGTGATTTTTACAAATCAGGGAAAGAACAAATTTCAAAAGAAGGCGTACTAGTTAATTATAAGTTCAAATTTGATTTTTAGAAGATTCAATATAACAAAGAAGAAACAGTATAGATTGGTATTTATATATGGTTGTCCACGAAGTGGAACAACTTGGTTATGGTCTATGCTAGAAACTCATAGCGATGTGTTACCATTTACTGATGGAGGTATAAAAGACAGCCTTGGTAAATATGAAACTAGTGAGTCTGGTGTATATATAAGGAATAGTAAAACTGCGAAAAAAAAGATTTTAGACTTCGTAAAAAGAAATAAAAATAAGCTGATTATAGAAAAAACCCCGAGTCACACCCTACGATATTCGATAATTAAAAGAGATTTCCCAAACTCTAAAGGTCTCGTTATTTTAAGAAATCCTTTGGCTATAGTTAACTCTATGCTAAAATCTAAGATGAAAGCTTTTGGAGAATATGATCTAGAATATTCCGTGAAGGAGGTAAAAAAATATTTTATTGCTTTAAGGCAAATTTTACATGATAAATCTAATCATGTTGTTTCTTATGAAAATTTAATTCAATTTACTAAAGTAGAATTGGCTGATGTCATGCTTTATTTGGATTTAAATACAAATGAAATAGATAATATTATTTCATCAAATAAAGGTAAAACTAAGGTGAAAGTTGAAGGTTTATTAAGGAAAGGGCTCATTGATTCTTATAAAGAGGACTTATCCGTCCAAGATCAGATGTTTATAAGGGAACAGCTCAAAGAAGAAATTTTATTTTTTAGAAGTTATACGAAAAATGCCCAGTAAACCCACAAAGAAAATACTTGTTGCAAATAATAGCTTAAAAATTTTAGGTGGAACAGAAACATTTACTTACACTATAATTGAAGAGTTGAGACGCAGAGGATATTTTGTGGAATATTTCACTTTTTTTAAAGGTTTAGTAAGCGACAAAATAGAATCGGATTTAGGTGTTGGTTTTATGAGTTTAAATAAATATGACCTAATTTTGGCTAACCACAAAACCACTGTTGACAAGTTGTACAAAAAGGGATTTGTTATTCAAACTTGCCATGGTATTTACCCTAGTCTAGAGCAGCCAAATCCTAAAGCTAATGGTTTTGTCTCTATATCTCAAGAAGTACAAGACCACTTGGGCAAGTTGGGATTTCCTAGTATTTTAGTGCATAATTCTATTAATCTAGAACGCTTTAAGCCTAAAAAAAATATAAATAGAAAATTAAAGTCAGTATTGTCAATGTGCCATAGTGAGAAAGCTAATCTATTCATAGAAGATATTTGTGAGAAACTAAACCTAAAATATACTGAGGCATATAAATATAATAGTTCTATTTGGGATATTGAGAATAAAATTAATAATAGTGATTTAGTAGTGGGATTGGGCAGAAGTGCTTATGAAGCTATGGCATGTGGCAGACCCGTTTTGGTTTATGACGATCGTAAATATTTTAAATCTTGCGGTGACGGTTATATAAGGGATATTTTAGGCTTAAGTTTAAAAAAGAATTGTTCAGGACGATATTTTAATAAGAAATTTGATGAATTGCAACTTATTGAAGAATTAAGAAAGTACAACTATGACGATAGTGCTTTTTTTAGGGAATTTGCCAAGTTAGAATTGGATGTGCGTAAGAATATTGACTTCTATTTAGAGTATAAAAGCCATATTAATCAAGGTAGGCGATATAAAAGAAAAGAGAATATCAAATTTTTTATAAATCGTTTGTTGGGTGACAAATTTTCAAAAAAAATTTTCACACTTATTAAAAAATAAAATGAACATTTTTTATGAATAAGGTGGAATAATAAATTATCATGATTTCAAATCAATTAGTTACGGTAATCCTGCCTAATTATAACCATGAGGCTTATTTAAAAACACGATTAGATAGTATATATAACCAAACTTATCAAAATTATGAAGTTATTCTTTTAGACGATTGCTCTTCGGACTCTAGTTTATCTATATTAAGTTTATACAAAAATCATCCTAAGACCTCATATTTTATCATAAATAAAAAAAATAGCGGAAGTCCTTTTAAGCAGTGGCAAAAAGGATTTAATTTGGCTAAAGGTAAATATATTTGGATTGCTGAAAGTGACGATTTTTGCGATCTAAACTTTTTAGAATCTCAACTTCAACACATACAGCAAAGAAACTTGGATGTTGTGGTTGCTGAAACCAAAGTTGTAAAAGATAATAAGGTTATTGGGAGAACACAGCATCCTATATTTAAGCAAGAGTTTGAGTCGAGATTAACATTAGACTATTTTCTGTATTGTCCTATTTTGAATGTAAGCTCAATTGTTTTTGAGAAATCACTCATTAAAAACGTCTATAAATTTACTGATTTTAGGTTAATAGGTGATAGAGTTTTTTATTTTGAAGCTTTTCATAATAAAAAAATAGCTTTAAATCCATTAACACAATCGTACTTTAGAAAAGAAGGAGACAGTTTATCTACCTTAAGCACTAAGGACTTGGATTATTTAATTAAGTATTATTGTGAACACCAACACTTTGCTAAAGACGCCTACAGAACAAAGAAAATAGATTGTAGTTTATATAGGTCCTATGTGAAACGTTTTTTTAATCGTGTAAAAAACAGATTATCTCTAACTAAAAAGTTAAATGTAGAGTATATTAAAATCCTACTTAAATACTATATTCATTTACATTGTTAATATATGAAGAAAATAGATTACGTTTATTTAAATAGCCTGCTGCTATAAAAATTAAATCATTCTATGAATATAGAAGAACAAAAATCATTTTATGATAAGTATTGGAGTACAAATAAGCTTTTAAATAGCCTACAACTTAGACGATGTGTAAAAATCTTAGAATATTTTACGGTTGTAAAAAGAAAAATAAGAAAACCTTTAATTTTAGATTTAGGTTCTGGTGATGGTCGATTAACTGCATTTCTCGGTCAGTTTGGTATGACAGATGCTGTTGAACTCTCTCAACAGGCTGTTGTTAAGGCTAATGAGTTATATCCTCATGTTAATTTTCAGCAAGGCGATGCTTTAGCTTTCGATTTTAAAGATAAAACATATGATGTTATTGTTTCTCAAGAAGTGTTAGAACATATTGAGAATAAGCACAAATATGTTAGTGTTTGCTTTAAAGTATTAAAACCAAAAGGATATTTAATTCTCACAACACCAAATAAAAATGTTCTAGACCATATGACTGATGGTAAAACTTGGTCTAATCAACCTATTGAACTGCCTGTAAGCAAACGAGAATTAAAAAAAATACTCAGGGAACAAAATTTTAAAATCTTAAAATACGAAAGTATTGTGATGAATTTTGGCAATAAAGGATATTATAAGTTAATTAACAACAAGTATGTTGTTGCGGTATTCAAAAAAATAGGACTGGCTAAATTTAGAGAGTACATTTTATCTAGTTTAGGCTATGGTCTCCATCATTGTATTTTTGCCCAAAAAAAAATGTAAAAAACTCAATCACTCTGATGAGAATAGGTCTTGTAATTACTGTTAAAAATGAGGAGCGTATTCTTCGTAAAAATTTACTTTATCATAATGAAATAGGTATTGATAAAGCATTTGTTTATTTTGATGGAACTACTGATGCGGGTCGTGAATCAATACAAGACTTAAAATATGTTGAACTATTGAATTCTATTGGAAAGGATATATATGAATCATCGAAGGGTTTAATTAATTTTATAAAAAATTACGAGGAACATCATACAGCTCGACAATGCTTAAATACTTATGATGCTCTACAAAAGTGTAAGCAAGAAAATATTGATTGGTTAATTTCTATTGATGCCGATGAGTTAATAATAACTCACCTAACAGAGTGTAGTAATCTTAAAAGCCTCTTCGATAAAATACCTGAATCGTATGATGTGGTGAACTTTAAGCCTTTTGAAGTTTTACAGACTCAAATACATTTTAATAATGTATTTAAAGAATCCATCCTTTTTAAGTCTTCGCCTAAGATAAAAAACAGAATTGATAGGGTTTATAAAAAACTTTTTAATCCTTTTGAGAATAAGTTTCATAAATTTTCATATTGGTATGGACAACATTTAGGTAAAACCGCAATTAGAGTTAATTCTTCCAAAGAAATCGTACCAAAAAATGTTCACAGAGTGGTTTATGAGGATAACAGTTCAATAAATTGTATTGATAAACTAGGAATGCTTCATTACCACATGTATGATTCAAATGATTTTATAAAGAAGTTTAAAAACTTCGAAAAGCATCCGGACACCTTTCTTTCTGGTAATAATATAGAAGGGATAAAAATGTTGTGCAGGGATATTGTCAACTCAGGTTTATATAATTCAAGACAATTAGAAGATTATTTTAAAAAATATATTCTATTTAATGAAAAGGAAGTTAATAAGCTCAAAAACAATAGAAATAGACTTCTTCAAAAACGACAACAAGCTACAATTACTAAAATAACCAGTGTAAATAAAGTGTTTTCTAAAATTAATAGCTAAATAGAAATTGAAACCTAAGCTTAAAATAGTAATATTTGATGGTAGTTTTAAAACAAGACCATTCATTAATACTGTGATAAAAAGTCTAGGTAAAAAACATCTGATATATGTACTAGGGTTTGATAGTGAACTAGATGAAAAAATACAAAGAGTTAGGTATGTAGATTTAGGTACTCAAAGCAATAAATTGAATTTATTTAGGAGAAGCCTAGGGTTTGTTTTTAAAAACATATTTAAAAAAGGTGGAATCAAAGATTTTCAAAAATTCATAAAATTAATAGTGCGTTTTGATTCCTCAGGTTTAAAACACTTTAATTTTAATAAGGCTTTAGGACAAATTAAACCAGATATAGTACACATTCAATGGATATCGTTACTACCTTACTGTGAAACTATTCTAAATAACAATAGTTATAATGTGGTTTTAAGTCAGCTTGGATACCAAATAAACGTAAGGCCATTTGTAGATGTAGAAAATGAAGTATATCTAAAGTATTTGTATCCAAAAATTACAGGTTTTCATTCCGTTAGTGAAGCCATAAAAGAAAAAAGTGATCTTTTGTATGCATCACCTTCAAAAATAGATAAGGTTATTTATTCAGGTTTTAATTTTAGTAGTTTTCCAAGTGTTTGTTTTTACGAAAAACAAGAAATATTACAGCTGTTATCTGTAGGGCGACCACATTGGATTAAAGGCTACGACTACATGATAAAAGCTTGTGAGGATTTAAAAAAGAATCATGTTGATTTCCATTATACCATTGTAGGTGCTAAAGGTAATGAGGAGTTAATATATATGATTAATGATTTAAATCTTCAAGAATATATTACTATTACAGATTCATTACCTCAAAAAGAAGTTTATC
Organism: uncultured Winogradskyella sp.; assembly: GCA_913055905.1. Classification (GTDB taxonomy): domain Bacteria; phylum Bacteroidota; class Bacteroidia; order Flavobacteriales; family Flavobacteriaceae; genus Winogradskyella. The sequence goes on along the minus strand of CAJXLB010000008.1, from coordinate 13,193 downwards.
AATTAATGGTGAATTCAAGTCTTCTTGTGTTACCAAGCTTGGCAGAAGGAATAGCAAATGTGGTAATTGAAGCAATGGCGATAGGGCTTCCTGTTTTAAGTACGCGTTGTGGAGGGGTTGTAGAATTAATTACAGATAACGAAACTGGATTTTTAGTGCCTACTAGAGACAAAAGTGCATTAAGCAAAAAAATTCAAGATTTCAATATGCTATCTTTAGATAGAATTAATACCCTTAGAGTGAAGGCTAGGGAGAAAGTTGAAAAAAGCCACAATATTGAGAAAATGACAACTGACTTCGAGGTTTTATATTATGACTGCCTTCAAAACCATTAGTTAGACTGTTTTAATGAGAACCTTAAAAACTGATATCATACCAAAACAACAAACCTTCGTTAAGGTTAAAGGGGAGCATCTCCTAAATTACGAAGCCATCTGCGTGTTTGCGGCTATTGGTTTTTTTCTAGATGACGATACCTATTACAAAGATGAAGTTTGCCTTAGACCAGGAACCATAAATACTATTGATGAATCGGGTTATTTGGTGAAAAGTGAACCTTGGTTCAACTGGTATTATGCGCCAAGAGCTATCAGTTTTGAGGATGTCCTTGAAGAGTTTACGGTACTTTTTGAATCCATTATCGATCAACAGGTAGAAGATAAAAAAGTGATTTTACCCTTATCGGGTGGTCTAGACTCCAGAACACAGGCAGCAGCACTACAATATCTTAACAAAAATGTTGAAGCTTACAGTTATTCCTTTGAGAATGGGTACAATGAGGCTAACCTATCCAAGCAGATTGCGGATATTTGCAAATTTCCGTTTGAAGCCTTTAAAATTACCGATGGCTATCTCTGGGATTGCATTGACCAATTATCAAAAATAAATGGTTGTTATGCCGAGTTTACTCATCCAAGGCAAATGGCCGTTATCGAGGCTTTAAAGCCCAAAGGTGAACTGTTTTCGTTGGGTCATTGGGGAGATGTATTGTTTGATACTACAGCAGATGAACAACTTTCAGATCAGGAAGCGGTGAACTTGATTCTAAAAAAGATCGTTAAACCAGGTGGATTACAATTGGCAAGTGCACTTTGGAACTCTTGGAGTTTAGAAGGAGATTTTGAGTTGTATTTGAGAGAAAGGGTCAAAAGTTTAGTGTCTCGAATACATATTGAAAATTCGAGCGCCAAAATAAGGGCATTCAAATCTTTGTATTGGGCACCAAGATGGACCACCGCCAACTTATCTGTTTTTGAAAGTGTACATCCCATAACGCTGCCGTACTATGACGACGACATGTGTAAGTTCATATGTACCGTGCCAGAAGCGTATTTGGCAGATAGAAAACTTCAAATCGCTTATATAAAAAAGAGGAATAAAAACCTTTCAAAAATTATTTGGCAAGAGCAAAAACCTTTCAATCTAAATAATTACAAGTATAATAAGTTACCTTATAATTTACCTTATAAAATAAGTAATAAATTATATAGAATATTTAAAAGTATTCTAGGTAAATCTTATGTGCAACGCAACTGGGAATTGCAGTTTTTGGGTGAAGAAAATTCTAAGCGCTTACAAGTTTATCTCTATGATAAGGTTTTCACTAATTTAGTTTCAAAAGAAATCATAGACGACATATATGAGGGTTTTAAAATTGAAAACAATGTTAAGTATTCACATCCGTTAAGCATGTTATTAACCTTATCTTTATGGTATAAAAATAACAATTGATATTGGATTCAATTAGACTATTATATACTATTCCTAATTTTAAAACAGCCGGTAGCCAAAATGTTTTACTTTCAATATTAAGAGGGTTAGATTCTGAGAAATTTGAGGTATTCATAGCCGTAGAAAAGTTTCCAGAGCTTATCCCTGCAGATATTCCATTTTCTAATCAAATTCATATACAGAATACGGGAAAGTTAGGACAAGATTTGAGGCAGTTCTCAAAAGTATTAAAAGCGTATAGGATTGATATATGCCATTCATGGGATTATAAATCTAATTTTATTGAGCCAATTGCTTGTAGGTTAAATGGTGTTAAATATATATACACAAAGAAAAATAATGCTTGGTCCAAGCGATGGTTGCTAAAAAGTATAATGGCTCATCACATCGCATATGATAACCCTGAAATGAAATCTCGGTTTTTCGACGCTTTTTATTTAAAATCAAAAGTTTCCTTTGTTCCTCATGGGGTTGACTTAAATAAGTTTAAGTTAAATGAAAATCAGCCTAAAAACGCATTTAATCTCTGTTGTATTGGTAATATAGTAGCCAATAAAAATCAAGCACAAATTATTGAAGCTTTAAGTCATTTGCCGAACGACATTCAATTAAATCTTTATGGAAACGAAGATGAAACCTATAAAGATGAACTTGTTCATTTAATAGAGAAGAACCATCTTCAAGACAGGGTTTTTTTTAAAGGGTTTGTAGAAAATGAAGATATACCAGACGTGTTGTCTCAACAGCACATTTTTGTATTAGCTTCCAAGCGAGAAGGTTTGCCCGTGAGTATTTTGGAGGCTTTGGCATGTGGTGTACCTGTTTTAAGCTCAAACTCAGGTGGAGGGGCAGCTTATATTCTCGAAAGTGGAAAGGGCGGCTTCATTTTTAAATCAACAAAAGACCTGGTAGAAAAGCTTAAATTGTTGTCAAAAGATGAAGATTTATACAAAAAATTAAGGCAAGACGCTGTAGAAAATGCCGAGACTCGTTTCCCATTAAGAAATGAGATCAGTGCTTACAAAAAATTATATTTGAAATTGATGCAAAAATAACACTTTGAAATCATTCAATAAACATATCATCATTGCTGGTTCGGCTCGCAGCGGCACAAGTTGGTTGGCAGAAATTATTGCTTTCCAATTCCGATATAGATTATTGTTTGAACCAGAACATGAGTATCAAACCCAAGAGGGTCATTTAATTTGTGACAAATTTATTTCGAAGCAACTTTTACAAAAAGATCAAGAGGAATACCTCAAGAGGGTATTTAGAAATAAAATAGATAATGATTGGATTGCCCAGATAAGCAACAGGAATTTTAAGATGCATTTATGGCCATATATTCCTAAAAAGTATATTATAAAATTTGTACGTTGTAATTTAAGTACTCATTTTATGAGTTCACACTTTAATATTCCGGTGTTATTTATCATTAGGAATCCTTACGATGTTATTGTATCTCAAAACAGAGTAAAATTTAATTGGTTGTATAATCTCAATCATTTTAAACGTCAAAAACCAATAAGTGAAGTTTTAGATTTGAAATATAATTTTAATTGGAATGAGGTTGATACTTATACAGAAATAGAAATTTTAGCCCTAAGATGGTGTCTAGAAAATAAAGTAGTTTTTGATTTGCATGAAACTGATAATTCTAATTTTACGATCGTAAAATACGAAGCCTTAAAAAGGAACATTAATTTATTTTATGATTTGTGCAAAACCTATGATTTAAAACCGCTTTCTAATATAGAAGAGTTGTATGGCAGACCTTCTTCAAAAACGCATCCAGATAGTAATGTAAAGTCAGGTCATGAAAATATTCACAATGCATATACAGATAGCTTTGAGAGTATTAAAAAAATCTTGGATAGGTTTAATGTGGATAATTATCAGATACCATAATTCCAAATGACAATTGGTCTCGTCATACCATCTACTCCTAGTTATTCAGAAACCTTTTTTAATAGTAAAATTAAAGGGCTGCAAGGTCATGGATTTAAGGTCGTGGTTTTTACACAAACTGTAAATCCGAATTTTAATTTGTGCGAAGTTGTGAGAAGTCCAAAAGTAAAAGGAAACAAGCTTTTGGTTCTGGTACATACGGTTAACGTCTTTTTTAAATTGCTGTTGCATTTAAAAAGGGTAATCAGATATTATAGATTGTTGAAAGACAATGGTTTTTCATTAAAAACGATAATAAAGCGTATTTACTTGAATAGCCATATTTTAATTAATGATTTGGATTGGCTGCATTTTGGTTTTGCAACACAAGCTATTGGAAGTGAATATGTAGCTAAAGCAATTGGTGCAAAAATGGCGATCAGTTTTAGAGGGTTTGATATTAATGTTTATCCATTAAAACATCCAAACTGCTATTTGAATGTTTGGAAGAATGTAGATAAGGTACATTCTATATCTCGATATTTAGTTGAAGAGGCTTATAACATAGGGTTGGAGAAGTTAGTTCCTGTATCTATCATTACACCTGCGGTTGATGAGAGGATCATAAATAAGTTTGTTGGTAATCAATATTCTAAAGATTACGGGTCACTTTCAATTTGTACTGTAGCAAGGCTCCACTGGATTAAGGATTTAACAACAGCTTTAGAAACTATTAAAATTTTAAAGAATACTCTTCCTCATGTCGTTTACCATATTATTGGTGATGGGCATACTAAGGAAAGAGAACGCTATTTGTTTATGGTAAATCAACTTGCTTTAGAGGAAAATGTTATTTTTCATTGGAAATTAAGTCATAATGATACACTAGAACTTGTGAGTAGGTCAGATATTTATTTGCAAACCAGCTTAAACGAAGGATTCTGCAATGCCGTGTTAGAAGCTCAGGCTTTAGGTAGGCTGTGTATTGTCTCTGATGTGGGAGGACTTAAAGAAAATCTAGTTAATGGTAAAACAGGATGGTTGGTTAAGTCTCAACAACCACAGTTATTTGCAAAAAAAATAGTTGAGGTCATTGAACTTTCAGAGAAAGATAAAAAAACTATTTCTCAAAATGCAATAAATCGAGTTCAAAAGAATTTTCTCTTGAGTAGACAAAATTCCAAATTTGTTCAGTTTTATACTACTCAAGAATAAAATTAAATAGACTTAACAATTCCAATTAATAATTAGTTTTAACCAAAGGCACAGTATTAATTCGGTATGAAAATTTTTTTTCCAAAAGAACATTATAATAGTAAATACAGAAGACATTTGTTCGCTTTGCTGAAGCCATTTATAAAGGAAAAAGGTTTTAGCGATGAAAGTAGAGTTTTAAGCTATGGGATATCCCAAAAGGATGTGGTCTTTGCGAATTCTCCCGAAGAATCAGATTATGTAATACTAACCATGACATGGATGTATTATAAAATAACCAAGCAAATTGATAAGGCCATAACATTCATTAAAGAAGCAAATCAATTAGGGAAAAAGGTCATTTTATCCTTGCCAAGTGATTTTGGTATAGATATCCCCAAGGATTTGGATGTTATTGTTATTAGAGAACAAGGTTATAAATCAAGGTTAGCCGATTATCACTACTGTGTACCAGTATTTATATATGACCCTTTGAAAAAACATTATAATCAAACAACAATTTTTAAAAGAGAGTATAACATAAAGCCTACTGTAGGCTTTTGTGGACAAACAGATGATAGTAAAATTGAAGCACTTAAAGAGTTGACTAAGATAGTTGTTAGAAATATGCTTTACTACTTTGGTTTGAGATATCAAACACCACATAAACTTATAACAACAAAATTTTTAAGGTCTCAATTGATAAAAACATTCCAAAAGAATACTAAAATAAGAGCCAATTTTATACTAAGGAAACAGCATAGAGCAGGTGTGGAGCGCTTAAAAAATAGAGATACTCATAAAACAACACTAGAGTTTTTTGATAATATAAAGAATTCGGATTATGTTCTATGTGTTAGGGGAGTTGGTAATTTTTCAGTTCGGTTTTACGAAACTTTGGCTATGGGTAGAATTCCCATCTTTGTTAATACAGATTGTATTTTACCTCATGATTCCTATTTGAATTGGAAAGATCATGTGGTTTGGGTAGAGTATGAAGATAGGCATCGCATAGCAGAAAAAGTAATAGATTTTCATAGTAAACTAGATGATAAAAAGTTGAACGACTTGTTCGAGTCGAACAGAAAACTTTGGGAGGATAAATTAAAGCTAAAGACTTACTTTCAAAATTTATTTCAAAATCTATAATGTTCGTAGTTTTGAAATCAAAGTAAACCGAATATTGAAACAGCTAAAATATTTCATAGATGATGTCAAAAGAGCTATAGGAAGAAAAAAGCTTCGGATTTTCACTGTTTGTTTTACTCGATCATTTTGGGGACTTTTTAATTATCGTATAGAACGTTGTGGTTTTAGTTTATTCGGTAGTATATATCCTATAATTAGGATACTTTATCTTCCATTTTCGTTTTTTTTTCAAATAATATCTAATATAGACATTCATTATAAAGCAGATATAAAAGGAGGTTTATTAATTCATCATCCTTCTTTAGGTATTGTAATTAATGGTGTTTGTATAATTGGTTCTAACTTAACCTTGACAGGTGGTAATGTTTTGGGAATAAGTAGATCTTGTGAAAAAGGGGATTTTATTATTGGGAATGATTGTAATTTGGGAGCCAATGCAACTGTAATAGGACCTTTAAAATTGACTGATAAAATTAGAATTGGTGCCAATGCATGCGTTATAAATTCGTATTCAGACCCTGGACTTACTCTTGTTGGAATTCCTGCAAAACCGTTAGAAAATGTTTAATTTTCGAAAGTACATACAGCCCACACATTACTTTGCATTGCAATCAAAAAAAGCATATATTTTTCCTGTTTACGAGAAGTTGCCATTTGAAGTAAAAAATCAGTTGCAGTCAGATGAAAACTATACTTCAGAAAATGCAAAGTTATACGACTTATCTTGGCAAGCCATACAATTGGGTTATATAGGTGACGCTGAAACCTACAGTAGTTTTGATAATACTTCTGTAAAGGATAATTATTATTTTTTAAGAAAGTATTTCAGTTCTTTTTGGAGTCTCTATGTTTTGTTTATAAGGTTGTTGAGTTTTAAAAACCCAATAAACGAGTTTAACGGTTTTTTTGAAAGTAAACACATCAAACGTTCTCAATATCTAAAGAAACCTATTCCTTATGATAATTGGAATACGTTTAACTCTGCTTTAATTGAGGAAAATCCCAAGGTTAGCGTTATCATTCCAACACTTAATAGGTATACCTATTTATCTGATGTTTTAAAAGATTTAGAATTACAGGACTACACTAATTTCGAAGTGATAGTAATAGATCAATCAGAACCTTTTGATGCATCATTTTACGAGTCTTATAATTTGGATATTAGAGTGGAACATCAACAAGAAAAAGCACTTTGGTTAGCCCGAAATAGCGCCATTAAATTAAGTAAGGGTGAATTGATATTGTTATTTGATGATGACAGTAGAGTAGATTCCAATTGGATCTCAAATCACTTAAAATGTTTGGATTTTTTTAATGCAGACATATCATCTGGTGTATCTTTAACAGTTATTGGAGATAAAATCCCAGATAACTACACTTTCTTTAGACGTTCAGACCAATTAGATACAGGTAATGTGTTAATTAAAAAAAAGGTGTTTAAAGAGATTGGCTTGTTTGATAGGCAATTTGAAAAACAACGGATGGGAGATGGTGAGTTTGGTTTAAGAGCCCATAAAAATGGTTTTATTAACGTTTCTAACCCAATGGCAAAACGAATACACCTTAAAGTGGGTTCAGGAGGTTTAAGAGAGATGGGAAGTTGGGATGCCTTTAGGCCAAAAAATATTTTGGCACCAAGACCAATCCCAAGTGTGTTGTACTTATATCGTAAGTATTATGGCGATTATAGAGCAAGGTTAGAGCTCTTAAGGACAATACCTTTTTCTGTTATGCCATATAAATTTAAAGGAAACAAAGGATTAAAGATTGTAGGTGCATTTTTTTCAATCTTTATTTTCCCGCTTATTATGTTTCAGGTTCTAAAATCATGGAGATTGTCTACGGTTAAACTCAATGAGGGTCCAAAAGTTGACTATTTATGATCATGAAAATAGTTCAGGTAATAGATAGGCTAGAGGTTGGTGGAGCAGAGCGTGTTTTGGTAGATCTCACAAATTTGCTACACGAAAGTAATTATGCCGTTAGTGTCGTTTGCCTCTTAGAGGAAGGTCAGCTAGATGCTCAGTTAGCTTCTGAAATACCGGTAACTTATATACGAAGAAAGAATAAATTTAATCCAATATACCTATTCAAACTTTATAAAGAATTAAATAAATATGATGTGATTCATATCCATTTAAGGCAGGTACTTAGGTATGTCTCTTTACTTTTTTATTTAACCGGATTGCATAAAAAGAGGGTAGTTGTTTTCCATGACCATTTTGGGAAAATTTCAGAGCACAAGTCCATTGGCAATAGTATAAAACTTGCAATAAAAAAATGCTCTGCTTATGTAGGTGTTAGCGAAGAGCTTGTGTCTTGGGCCAAAGAAGAAGGATTGAATTCTAAAATTTATAAAATAGCTAATATTATAAGGAAAAATAGGACGCTCATAAAAACGGAAAGAACTAATCATAAATCGGTTAAAGTGGTTTCTGTTGGTAATTTTAGACCTCAAAAAAACTATGAATATTTGTTAGATGTAATAAAACGTAGTCCAGATCATTATCATTTTACAATTTATGGGCAAGCAGTTGATATTGCTTATTTTGAAAAAATAAAAACACAGATTTGTAATTTCAACATCACTAATAAGGTAACGATTATCACCAATTGTAAGGATATTAAAGCTGAATTACATAAATATGACATAGGTATACATACTGCAAAATCCGAAACAGGTCCTTTGGTTGCTATAGAATATCTAAGCGAAAATTTACCTTTTGTAGGTTACAATACAGGGGAAGTTGCAGATAAGGTAAAATTGGTTTTTAAAGAATTTATTCAATACGATTTTGAGGTTACCAATTGGTTAAAGCAAATGGATTTGCTTTTCAAAAATAAAGAAGAACTAGAAGCTAAAATAGAACAGTTTTACAATCAAAATTTCTCCGAAGAAACTTACGTTAAATCCTGTGTTTCTATTTATGAAGAACTGCTAAGCCCAACTAAAAGATAAAATTAATTGAAACTTGCGATTATATCCCATACAGAGCATTATAAATTAGCAGATGGAACCATAGTAGGATGGGGACCAACCATAACCGAAATTAACTTTCTTGCTCAGATTTTTGATGAAATCTATCATATAGCGATGTTTCATGATGTTGAGGCACCAGAGAGCTCGTTGCCTTACACAAGTGATACAATAAAATTTGTGCCTGTTGAACCAACGGGAGGTCATTCAATATCAGATAAAATTAAAGTATTATTAGCTGCACCAAAGGTTATAAAGACAGTAAATTCAGTTTTAAAAAAAACAGATTGTTTTCAGTTACGAGCACCTACTGGTATAGGTGTTTTTTTAATCCCTTATTTAACACTTTTTTCTAGAAAGAAAGGCTGGTACAAATATGCTGGTAACTGGAATCAACAGTCTCCACCTTTAGGATATGCGTTGCAACGTTTTATGTTGAACCATCAAAATCGTAAAGTTACTATAAACGGAAGATGGCCGAATCAAAAATCACATTGTCTTAGTTTTGAGAATCCATGTCTTACTCAAAGCGATTTAGAAGAAGGTATTAAAGTACGAACTAAAAAAAATAAAGAAAGTCTCATCAATTTTTGTTACGCAGGTAGATTAGAGCGGGAAAAAGGTGTAGGACGAATTATTGAAGCTTTTAATTGTTTAGATGAAGAGCTGTCCACTAGAGTGGGAAAGGTACATTTGGTAGGTGACGGTTCTCAGATAGAATATTTTAAGATACTTAGCGGAAATAGTAAAATTGACTTTGTTTTTCATGGATTTTTGCCAACAAGTAAACTATTTAAAATTTATGAAGCATCTCACTTCTTCATTATGCCAACCACTGCTTCAGAAGGCTTTCCAAAAGTTATAGCTGAGGCTATGAATTTTGGATGCCTCCCAGTGGTCTCAAATATATCTTCTATAGGGCAATATGTTATGGATGGTAACAATGGTTTTTTAATTTCACCCATTGATGAAGGTCATGTTATGAAAGTCATTGCTAAAGCCCTATTAATGTCACCTGAGGATTACAGGTCATTTGTTATGAAAAACGATAAAATAGTAAGAAAATTCACATATATGTATTATGTTGAGCGAATAAAAATGTTGTTAAGCGAATAATAGTTCAATAGCCTTGTTTTGGAGTTAATTCATTGAATGACAATGTTATATTTGTTTAAATTGAATAGCCCTACCTGGATGATTTATGATATTGTTTTTTGAATGATAATAAATTCAATTTCTTTATTTTGGGATTAAAAAAAATTTCTTGGGCACTCCGTAGACACCCCTTGCTTTATTACACCAGATTTTGGTTGCTTTCAAAAAATTCAACAATCTATAAACTTAGAGAGGAGTGCTATAATAATAAGAATGCGAAATCAATTATACCTAGAATTTTTTATGAGATTAATGATAGGATATTTGAATTCGAAAAACCGAATTCAGATTTAGACAAAGCCATCTTGATCGCATTATGGTTAAAAAAACACATAAAGGGAGGCAAAGGGTTAAGTCTGCCATCTGATGAAGCCTTGAAAGCTATGCTAAGCGGAAAAGGTGGGGTTTGTAGTGATATGTCACAGATTTTCAATAATTTTTGTGTAATTAACGATATCAGAGTTAGAGAGTGGGGAATTACGATAATACCGTTTGATAAAAAATTTGGTGGTCATGCTACAAATGAAATTTTTTCTAAAGAGCTGGGCAAGTGGATTTTAATGGATGTTTCTAAATGTATTCTTTTCTATTATACCAATAGACAAGAGCCACTTTCATTGTTTGAGGTTTTTACCTCGAACCTTTCTCATAAGTACTACTCGTTCTTTGAAAAAATTGAAAGTGATGACCAAATTAAAAATTATTATTACAATAAAAGAGCCACTCCATTTTTAATTAGTAATTACGATAATTCTATTTACGACAAATATTTGAAAAGAAATAGCTCTAAATATCCAATCTTCTTCATTCATTTTTACATATACTTGATAGGTAAAAGTTACAAATATAAATTTCCTTTAAAAGATTATAAAAGAATGTTTAAATCTAGTTTTTCTTAGTTTTGAGAAAACTATGGTAAATTTTGGATAACAATAGTAAATATATTTCTTTAATCTTAGTTCATGTTGTTATAGGCTTTCTTATTTATGCGTTTAAGCCTTTATCAAAATTTTATTTTTTTGCGGCGGTTATTTTTTTTGTGGGAAATATTATAGTCGCGCCAAAGTCAAAAAAAACGGTTAAAATAATGACTGCCTGTGCCTATTTTGTTGGTGCAGAGGTTCTCTTTAGAATGACCAAAGGGAGTATATCGTACGAAGCATCAAAGTATCTTGTTATTCTTTTCGTTTTATTAGGAATGTTTTATCAGGGAGTCTCGGGTAGAGGCTACCCTTATTTTATTTACTTGATTTTATTGGTGCCATCTATAATAATAGCTTCTTTTGAATTAAAGTTTGAGGCCAATTTTAGAACAGATCTTGCTTTTGTTTTAAGTGGTCCTGTGTGTTTAGGTCTAGGGGCATTATTTTTTTTGGATCGAAAAGTGAAACACAAAGATGTACTTGAGATGTTTGCTTATTTGTCTATGCCCATAGTTACTATGGCTATGTATCTTATGGTTTTTAATCCTTCTGTTAAGGACGTCATTCAAAATACAGCTTCAAACTATACAACATCAGGTGGTTTTGGACCTAACCAGGTTTCCACAATACTTGGTTTGGGTGTCTTTGCTTTTACAGTAAGAGTCCTTATGAAGTCACCTACAACTTTCCTTAAATTATTCAATTCACTTTTTTTAGTTTTAATTGCTTATAGGGCTATAGTTACTTTCAGCAGAGGGGGCGTATTTGCTGCTATAATTACAATTATAGCTTTTCTCGTTGTTTTCTTTGTAAAAGCAGTGCCAAGAGTTAAGACTGAAATAATAGGGTCGGTAATAGTCTTAATTATTACAATGATTGCTTCGTGGTTTATAAGTTCGTATACGACAAAGGGTCTAATTGATATGCGATATGCTAATAGGGATTCCTTAGGTAGGGAAAAGCAAGATTTGACAACAGGTAGAACAGATTTAGTTTTAAATGAACTGGAGGGCTTCATTGATAACCCTTTTTTAGGTATAGGTGCCAGTAATACTAAATATAATAGAGAGGATAAGTCTATTGTTACTCATAATGAACTAACAAGACTATTATCCGAACACGGAATACTAGGTGTTTTTATTTTGCTAATACTAATTTTCACACCTTTGTCTTATCGAAGTACAAATAGAAGAAATATCTTTTTCTATGCCTTTTTAGCCTTTTGGTTTGCTACCATCAACCACTCAGCTATGCGGATTGCAGCGCCGGCATATTTTTATGCTTTGGCTTTATTAAATGTCACTTATGACCAACGTCCTGTACATCGGAAACGCCTTGCAAGGCCACGGTAAGACCCAAGCTACGATAGAAATCCTGGGTAAGCGTTTGGCAGCCTTTTGCCAGGTGCGTGTCGCTTCCAAACAAAGGAATAAGTTGTTACGTTTGCTAGACATGCTTTACACGGTTTGGAAGTTTCGGAGGAGTACGGATATCGTGCTTATAGACACCTACAGTACTGCCAACTTTTATTATGCCTTATTCGTGAGTCAGTTGTGCCGGATTTTAAAATTAGCTTATATCTCCATCCTGCACGGTGGGCAGCTGGAACGCCGCTTAAAAAGTCATCCGAAAAAGAGCGCACTGCTTTTTAACCATGCCAAGCATTTGGTAGCCCCTTCGCCTTATTTACAATCTGTGTTTCAATCCTATGGTTACGATGAGGTCCTTTACATTCCTAATTCCATTGAATTGCAACAGTATCCCTATGTCGCTAATCGTCATTGGGAGCCTATAACATTGCTTTGGGTGCGGTCTTTTTCCAAGATCTACAATCCTATGATGGCCTTAGAAGTCTTGAATATTTTACGACAACACGGACACAAAGCCCATTTAACCATGGTTGGTCCTGAAGGTGATGGGTCGCTAAACACCTGTAAGAATGCGGCCAAGCAAAAGGGCTTGGAGGTTCAATTTACTGGCTTATTATCTAAAGCCGAATGGACTACGTTGTCTGAACAGCATAACATTTTCATAAATACAACTAATATTGATAATACACCTGTAAGTGTTATCGAAGCCATGGCTTTAGGTCTGCCTGTTGTCTCCACGAATGTTGGTGGTTTACCATATTTGATAAGTCATGAGGTTGATGGCGTCTTAGTGCCACCAAACGACCC
>CAJXLB010000007.1 GCA_913055905.1 uncultured Winogradskyella sp. | reverse complement strand
ACTGCTCCTACTGCAACTGATAACTGCGAAGGCACTATTACTGGTACAACAACGGACCCAACTTCATATACCGAGCAAGGTACTTACACGGTAACTTGGACTTACGATGATGGCAATGGTAACACATCGACACAGACACAAAACGTGGTGATTGATGATGTTATACCACCAACGGTATCTTGTCAAGATATTACGGTTAGTTTAATCAATGGATCAGTAAATATAAGCCCGCTGCAAATAGATAATGGGTCATTTGACAATTGTAGTGATGTGACCATGACAGTTTCACCTAATTCGTTTGACTGCTCAAATTTAGGTTCTAACGTCGTAACTCTAACTGTTACAGATGTAGTTGGAAACACATCTTCTTGTACGGCAACTGTAACCGTTCAAGATAATCAGGCCCCTGATGTGGTATGTATTTCTCCATCGTCTTTGATACTTGATTTGGATCCGGTTACAGGTCAAGCAATTATAAATGTTGACCAGATTGATAATGGTTCAACAGATTTTTGTGGTATTGCTACACGAAGTTTGTCTAAAACTACCTTTACTTGTACTGATGCTGGAGAAAATACGGTAACACTAACTGTGGTAGATGTTAACGGTAATAGTTCTACTTGCAGTACTGTAGTTGTCGTTAACCCTCCAACAATCACAACTGGATCTATAACAGGAATTGTTGTTAATCCCTTACCGGATAATCCAGAACCACCTAGCGATTTAATTGAAGTGACCTCTTGTCCTGGCGGTGTCGCCGTGCCTAAAGACGTTCAATTAAACTTTGATTTAACAGGAAGTAATATTATTCCAAGTAATATAAGTTCTTGGCAAATATCAAATGACGAAGGTGCCACATGGAACGATGTAGCGGGAACTGCAGGACAGACTACTATAACCTTGGTAGGGCTAACCTCGACAACTCTTGTTAGGGCAACTATTTTATCTGGAAATTGTACATCTATATCACCATATGCCCTAATAAGATTTTTACCAGCAGATGATCCTCCGATAATAGAAAGTGTTTCAAATACAGAAATTTGTTTAGGAGAAAGTGTTGATATTGTTGCTACCAGTTTCTTTGAATATGGAGGCCAATTTGGTGGTGGCGGTTATTTTAACGAAGCTAATCCAGAGGGTTGGCTGGTAGACGGCGTTGAGTTTTTGCCCGCTGCCGCGAATAACACAAACTTACCTAATTGGTTTGAAACTAATGGACCACGAATATTTGGAGGAATTAGGTATGACACTAATGACGGTTCAAAATTTGCAATTGCCAACGGAGCTATTACGACAACTTTAGAAACACCGATTTTTAGTACTATAGGGATGTCAGCAAGTGAGGCCATAATAGAATTTTATCAAGCCTATTACTTTTGCGATGGGGCGTTTGGGACTATTGAACTATCGTTGGATGGTGGCGCTACTTATGATATTGTTCTTAATACGGACCAGTTCGATGATTTAAGTTCAGGAAATAATTCAGGTTTTTCGGTATTATCAAATAGTGGAAGTTGTGGTGGTAATAATAATGGCCAACAGCCAACAACCGATCCTTTGCAATTTGCTTCCATTGATTTATCGGCCTATTTAAATCAACCGAGTCTTCGGATTCGATTTACATACAATGGAGAAAATTCCTATACATGTGAAGAAGCTTCCTTCCCACCAGGTGAAGGCAATACTTGTAATAGCATACCTTCTAATTTTGATGTTCACTCAGCTTGGGTGATTGATGATGTAGGCTTTCCTTTTGCTCCAATTGATGAAGTTTTAGAATGGACCGACGAAAATGGTGGTGTTATAGCCATTGGGAACGATGTTTCTGTAACGCCTATAACCCCTGGGGTGCGTGAATTTGGTGTAACAGCTCTTGTCAATGGTTGCAGGGCAGATACCGATGATGGAACGGAATTTATAACTATAAATACGAGTCTGGCTTATGCCGGTAAAGATTTTACGCCTATAAGTGGAGAATGTGGGCAGTCGTCCATTCAACTAATGGCTTATGACAATACAATTAGCGCTCTAGATAATTATAACAACAATGTTTGGGAGCCTGGATTATACATTTATCCTGGTCAATCTTATGATCATGATAATGACCCTAACACACCTGATTTAGTGGCTGGGAATTATGATGGTACAGGAGTGGCTGGTACTTGGTCAATTCAGTCAGCAAATACACTCTCTTGCGGAAATTCTGCAGTGTTTTCCAGTAATACAGATCCTAGGGCAGTTTTTACTGCGGATGAAGGAACTTATGTTCTAAGGTGGACACTTGAAAACGGCTGTTTTGATGAAATAAGTGTGACAATAAACAGCTGTGACCAAATTAATTTTGATGGCGATGATGATTACATCACCTTCAGAAATAATTATTCTTTGAATAATAATTTTACAGTTGAAACTTGGATTAAACCCAATAGTATCAATGGGTATAGTACTGTTTTTTCAAAAAAACTGGCATCAGTGAACAACTCTGGTTATGATTTAAGTATCAATAATGGTCAAGTTCTCTTTAATTGGTATTCAAATTCAGGAAATGGAACAATAGCCTCTAATGCAAATATAAATACTGATAGGTGGTATCACTTGGCTTTATCGTATGATGGTGCAACCTATAGACTATTTATTGACGGTATAGACATAGGCACTCAATCAGGGGTTCCTACTTCACCCAATGTAGTTTCGGCTAATGTCGAATGTATATTAGGTGCCATGGATAATGCCGCTGGTCCTTCGAATAATACAATAAACAATTTCCATGGTTGGATTGATGAAGTCAGAATTTGGAATACTGCATTACAGGTCACACAAATAAGGGAAATGATGAATCAGCGAATTCAGGAGAATGGTGGTGCGGTGCAAGGTCTGGCGTTGTCTCTAAATGTTCCTGGATTAAATTGGGCGGATTTAGAAGGTTATTACAGAATGGATAGGGGTTGTGGTAATCTAATTCCTGTTAAAGGAGTAGCGGGCAGACTTACTAATATTACAACTAACCAAGAATTAACGGCTCCTCTTCCTTACACGTCAAGGATAGATGGTCAAGATTGGGCAACTGATAATACGTGGACCCATTTCAATGTTTGGGATGCGCCAAATAGTATTGGAATTGATGGTACAACCCCAATAGACTGGAACATTGTTCAAACCTCTCACGACATATTATCTGGAGATAAAAATATCACCGTTTTAGGGCTAATTTCTGATAATGTTAATAAGGAATTGACCATAAGAGATCCATTTACACCGAATGATGAAACAAACGCAGGGCAATTTCTCAGAATTACACGTTATTTAAGATTAGACGGAATAATTGATTTAGTAGGAGAGTCTCAATTAGTTCAAGATGAAAATAGCATTTTGGACAATGCAAGTTTGGGAAAACTGGAAAGAGATCAACAAGGAACTACAAACTTGTATAATTATAATTATTGGAGTTCACCGGTAACCTCTCAAGGCGCCAATAATAATAGTCCTTATTCTGTAAATTCTGTTCTGAGAGATGGAACTAATACAAACGCGGCTAATCTGCAATCAATAAACTGGATTGGTGGCTATGATGCCGTCCCAACTAGTCCTATTAGTTTACCAAGTTATTGGATATGGTCTTACGAAAACTATTTAGAAGACACGTATTCGGCTTGGAATCCTATTGGCCCTAATGGTAGTTTAAGTCCTGGTCTTGCCTTCACCATGAAAGGCAGTGGAGCAAGCTCTACTTATCAGAATTATGTTTTTACAGGAAAACCAAATAATGGTACTATTACCAATATTATTAGTTCTGGTAATCAAGTTCTTGCAGGTAATCCTTATCCCTCAGCTATAGATGCAAATGAATTTATTAAGGATAATCTTCCCGCTTATGCCTCCGATGCAAATCCTGGAACTTCAGGAAGTATAGATGGTAGTCTTTATTTCTGGGAACATTATGTTTCAAATGTCACCCATATACTCGAAGAGTATGAAGGTGGCTATGCTGTATATACCTTGGCTGGAGGTGTGCAAGCCGTATCTCCACCGTTGGTTAGTGGTGAGGGAACACCGACACTAACCCCTAACCGTTATATACCAGTAGCTCAGGGCTTCTTTGTGACCTCAAGTCCGGAGGGTGGAAATGTGACCTTTAACAATGATCAGCGCATATTTGTTACGGAAGGTTCAGGTAACTCTCAGTTTTTTAGAAATCAACAAAGCAGTTCTAACAATGCGATGCAAGATATTGAAACCATTAAGAGATTACGGTTTGATTATCAGGCAGCAGATGGGTTTGTGAGACATTTATTGTTAGCTTTTACTGAAAATGACGTAGCAACAGATGGCTTTGACTATGGCTATGATGCAGAGATGACCGATATTTTACCAAACGACATAGGCTTCGGTATAGAAGATAAGACTTATGTAATTCAAGGTGTAGGTATGTTCAATAATTCCTTAATCTATCCATTAAATCTATTTGCTAATATGACCGGTACAGTGAGTTTAAGTCTCACTGAGATTGAAAATTTTGAAAACACACCTAATGTCTATGTATTTGATAGCTTATTAGATTCATATACACTAATGAACGAAAGTTCTTTTGAACTCACTCTGAATGAAGGCTCATACATAAATCGTTTCTACATTGTTTTCGAAGACCAAAACAGTTTAGGTATTGAGGATGTTGAGAAAAATAAATTGAGTATAAGATTTTTAAGCACTACCAGAGATATTTTAATTACATCAAAGTTAGTAGATGCAATTAATAAAGTTGAACTGCTTAGTATTACAGGACAGAAACTTTATTCGTTTAGTAAGAATGAATTTGAATTAAATCATATCTCTCAAAGTATTAGAATTGCTGCTCCAAATATTTCGGATGCAGTTTATATTGTAAAATGTTATACAGACACAGATACATACAATAAAAAGATACTGATAAAGCATTAGAATTAATTCAAAAATGTTAACAAAATACGTATTTTATCGATAAAATACGTTTTTTGTGGATAAATAAGATTTTTAGTGTATTTTGGGTTGGAATTCATAGTTAACATAAACTGCCCTAAATCATGTCTACTACTAAATTCTTATGTCTAGTCCTTTTTACATGTTTTTTTCAATTTTTGCTATCTCAGGAGATACAAAGAGTTAGAATTGATTTTCAAGGACCTGAGGGTTATACAAGGCAATTGCTATTAGCCTTTACACCAGATAATACTGCTACGGATGGTTTTGATTACGGTTATGATGCTTTAAACATTGAAAATTGGCCAGATGATTTAAATTGGCTAATTGGCGATGATAGATACATTATTCAAGGGGTTGGAGCTTTTAGTGTAGATAAATTTTATCGCTTAGGAATGTTCCTTTCCAATTCCGGTAATACAGAGATTTCATTAAATGCATTAGAAAATTTTAATGAATCGATAAATGTTTACATTTATGACGCTCACAACAATAGCTACAACTTACTTAATGAAACAAGCTTGAATAATTATTTAACAGAAGGCAACTACCTTGATCGTTTTTACGTTGTTTTTTCTCCCACTGCACACCTGCAGATAAATAGTCAAAATGCACTAACCAATGTAGAAGTTGATCACGCTCAAATTAGGATATGGTATTCAAATAGATATAATGCTTTATATCTTGATGGAATAATAAGGGGTCAAAGTGCTGATTTACGTATATTTAATATTAAGGGGCAAAAGGTTTTTGATAAAAGTCTTGCCCAAAGGAATTCTACTATTGATATGTCCAATCTGAATGACGGCGTTTATATTGCCCAAATAATTAACGGTTCAAAAAATTATACAACAAAATTTTGTGTGACTAAATAGTGGGTCCTTCCTCATTTTACTTATTTTTAATGAAAAAAGGTGAAATGTCAAAGAGGAATTTGGGTTTAAACACTATTTGCACCCATGTTGGTGAGGTAAAGGATGAGCAATTTAAAGGAGCTGTGTCTCCTATTTATGTGAGTACATCTTATGAATTTTTAGATGTTACTACCAAACGTTATCCACGCTATTTCAATACGCCTAACCAAGAGCATCTTTCAAAAAAGATAGCGGCCTTGGAGTCTGCTGAGTCTGCTATGATTTTTAGTTCTGGTATGGCAGCCATAAGCCACATGTTTCTTGCTTTTTTAAGGAAAGGAGACCATTTGGTTGCGCAGAATACACTTTATGGCGGGACTGTGAATTTTATAAAAGAAGAATTTCCAAAATATGGCATTGACTATACCTTTACGGAAGGTTACTCCGTTTCGGATTTTGAAAAGGCGATTAGGCCCAATACTAAGCTAATTCATATTGAAAGCCCTTCCAATCCACTATTAACCATAACAGATATTGAAGCTATCGCCAAATTAGGTAAGGCGCATGGTATCTTAACGTCTATTGACAATACCTTTGCTTCGCCAGTTAATCAAAATCCGATAAAACTGGGCATTGATGTTGTGATGCATTCCGCGACAAAATATCTGGGCGGTCATAGCGATATTTCTGCTGGTGCCGTGGCAGGTAGTAAGGAATCTATGGACTTGGTTTGGAACGTGTCAAAAAATTTGGGTGGCAATTTAAGTGATATGACCGTTTGGATGTTGGAGCGAAGCATGAAGACCTTGGGTTTAAGAGTTAAGGCACAAACCAAAAATGCCATGAAGTTGGCCAAATGGCTAGATAAGCATTCGAAAATATCAAAAGTCTACTATCCTGGATTAAAGTCGCACCCAGAGCATAAATTAGCTAAACGTCAAATGAAAGGTTACGGTGCAATGCTATCTTTTGAATTGGACTCTTCTCTAGATTCTTATGCATTTCAGAAAGCATTGAAATTAATTAAATCATCAATGAGTTTGGCCGGTGTAGAGAGTACCGTAATTTCCCCTCATTTAACGTCCCATGCTTTATTGACCCAGGAAGAACGTGACAAAATAGGAATTAGCGATCAATTAATTCGCTTTTCTGTTGGTATAGAAGATGTTAAAGATTTAAAGGAAGATATAAATCAAGCTATTCTTGCGATTTCAAATTAAACGCCTGCTTTTTAGAACAAAAAAAGAGCCCAATTCAGGGCTCTTTTCGTGTCATGGAATTATTAAACGTGGTCATTTAAATGATGATGCTCATCAATTAATGGACCGCCTTCTACAATTTGATCGGAAGCTTCACTTGCAAACTTCTCAAAGTTTAAGTGGAAAGAGTGTGCTAATTGAATAGCCTTACTGATATAAGCTCCTTTTTGCAACCATGTATTCATTGGATCTAACATTTCCGTCGGAACGTTAGGACAATACTTTGGCATAAATAAACCAAATATTGGGTGCTGCTCAAAGTCTACATTTTCCAAATCTCCATTAAGAATGGCTGTTATCATGGCTCTTGTGTACTTCAACTTTATTCTTGAACCTACACCGTAAGGGCCACCGCTCCATCCTGTGTTGATAAGCCATACGTTTACATTTGCCTCCTGCATTTTTTTGCTGAGCATTTCAGCATAAACCGTTGGGTGCAGTGGCATAAATGGCTCTCCGAAACATGCTGAGAAGGATGGTACAGGTTCTGTTATTCCTGCTTCTGTACCAGCCACTTTAGCGGTATATCCAGAAATAAAGTGATAAGCAGCCTGTCCAGGAGTTAATTTAGATACTGGAGGTAAAACACCAAAGGCATCGCAGGTTAGGAAAAAGATATTCTTAGGATTGTCTGCGTAGGAAGGTGTTTGGATATTATCAATGTGATAAATAGGATAGCTTACACGTGTATTTTGGGTAATGCTACTATCAAAATAGTCAACCTCGTTATTCTCATCCATAATAACATTTTCCAAGATAGCACCAGGCTTAATCGCTCTATAGATGTCCGGTTCTTTTTCTTCCGTTAAATCAATGACCTTTGCGTAGCAACCACCTTCAAAATTGAAGATTCTGTTTTCAGCGGTCCAACCATGCTCGTCATCACCTATGAGCTTACGGTTTGGGTCTGCCGATAGAGTTGTTTTACCAGTACCAGATAGACCAAAGAAAATAGCTGTTTCTCCATCATCACCAACGTTTGCGGAGCAGTGCATTGGTAATACATTTTTATCAACAGGAAGAATCATGTTAAGAGCGGAGAAAATACCCTTTTTAATTTCACCAGTGTAGGCTGACCCACCTACTAGGGCTATTTTTTTTGTAAAGTTTAGAATTGAGAAATTTCCTTGTCTCAAGCCGTATTTCTTTGGTTCAGGACATTCGTAGTCTGGAGCACAGAGTACCAACCACTCTTCCTCAAAGTTTTCCAATTCATCTGGAGTAGGTCTTAAAAACATGTTGTATACAAACATATTGGACCAAGGTAATTCTGTAATGGTTCTAACGCCCATTCTATATTTTGGGTCAGCACAAACAAAACCATCTCTCACATAAATTTCTTTACCACTTAAATAGTTTTCTATCTCACCTTGTAAATAGTCAAAATTTTCAGGAGAAATTCCTTTATTGGTTTTACCCCACCAAACGCGGTCTTTTGTATAGTCGTCTAATACAAGAAAGCGGTCTTGGGGCGAGCGCCCTGTAAATTTACCAGTGTTTATAGCTAAGGTGCCATTGGCGGTTTCCTTTCCAAGGCCCTTTTCCACTGTTATGGCTTGGAGTTCTTCTGGCGATAAGTTCCAGTGTGCTTTGGCATTCTTGATGCCATATTTGCTAAGATCGTGTGTTTTCATAATCGGTTTTTTTAATAATGTTTCCATGAGTTAAACTTTTTTTATTCATTCTTTAATTCTAAAAAGGCCATATTATTGGTACTAAGACTAATGTCGTTACTAAAAAGAGTAGGAGTAATGGCGCTCCTACTTTTAGGTAATCCTTAAATTTATAAGCCCCTGCGGTCATTACCATAGCATTGGTAGTGGTACCAACTGGCGTTAGAAATGCCGTGGATGCACTTATGGCCACTGCAATCATAAATGGGGCGGCAGATATGTCTAGGCTATTTGCAGCTATAATAACTATAGGAGCCATAAGAACAGCGGTTGCCGAATTATTAATAACTTGGCTAAAGGTTGTTGTCAACAGGAAAACACCTGCTAGTAATACAACAGGATGTAAACTACCGAGTGACGTTACGAGTCCATTGGCTATAAGTTCTGCTGTACCTGTTTTTTGAAGTGCTAATCCCATTGGAATCATTGCGGCAATCATTATTACGCTGATCCAGCTTATACCGTTGTAGGCTTTGGAAATAGGAACACATCCTGTAATGAGTATAATACCTGCGGCAATCATGGCGGCTATAGCTCCAGGTACCACATCCAAGACAAGGAGTAAAATCATTAAGATCAAGGCACCTAAGGCAATGTATGATTTATAGGTTAGGTTGGTAACCGTTTTGGCAATTCCTTCGGGACTTCCAATAATTACCAAGTTTTCATAATGGTCTTTTAACTGTTCTATATCACTCCAAATTCCTCTTACCAGAAAAGCATCTCCAGCTTTTACGGTGATTTCACGTTGTGTTAATGGAACGTTATTTCGTGAAGCGGCCATCAATTGAACACCAAAGCGTTTAAAGAATCGTCCTATTCTAACTTTTCGATCAACAAGAACGGATTTAGGCGTAACGATTATCTCTGTCATACCAACTTCTTGATTTATGAGATTGTTGCGGAGCTCGTCTGCAATAGGCTCTAAGGGAAGAAGACCTAGTCTAAATTTTATCATCAAGGCATTTATGGCTTCAGTACTTCCTTTTACCGTGATAATATCATGATACATGAATTGCGTCTCATCATTTGGAAGTTCTATAAAGGGTTCGTTGCCTTTTAAACGGTTTGGGTGTCTTCTTTTAATTCTTAGAATCGAAACATGATGTTCCGTTTCAAAATTCCAATCGCCAATTTTGGTGTTTAGAAGTGGTGATACAGAACGGACCCGCAATCTATAATAGTCATCATCCACTTTGTAGGCTTCAATCCATTTGTGCAAAGTCGTACTAATGTCAACAGGTTTATTGTTGGTTTTGTTGCTAGGAAGTAATCTATAGCCAATATACTTGAAGTAAATCAGCGTAATAATCAATAAGGGGAGTCCTATCAAACCAAATTCAAAAAACGAAAATCCTTCTAAGCCACTTTCCAACATCGTATTATTTACAATGATGTTAGGAGGTGTTCCCGTTAAGGTTAAAAGTCCTCCAGTATTTGAGCCGAAGGCTACAGGCATAAGTAATTTAGAAGGTAGAGTTCCAATACTCCAGGCAGATGAGATTGTTACTGGCATTAAGGTAGCAACAGTTCCTGTATTACTTACCACACCAGATAGTAAGCCCGACCCCAAGGTTGTTATAAGCAATAACCGTGTTGTGCTTTTACCGGCAAGTTCCATAAATTTTTCTCCTGCTCTTGCGGTCCAACCTGTTTGCGATAAGCCTTCACCGATGATAAAAAGTGCCGCGATCATAATTACCGTGGGATTGCTAAACCCACTTAATGTTTCACTAAGGTTTAAAATGCCAAAGGCAAACAAGCTCAACATAGACAATAGAGCTATGATGTCTGGTGTAAATTTTCCCCAAATGAAGAGTAAAATAGTAATGGTGAGAATAGTGAGCATTAAGCCCATAAACGCTGTTGTTTTAAATTGATATAAAATTACTTACCATATAAGCCAATTATTATGATTAATGTCATGCTTTGTTGGATTTAGGGATTTTTCAATAAAATAAGGGTTTTAGAGCGGTTTAGCTAAAATAATTCGAACGAAAGCGTTTGCGTATTTGAAAGTATGAGGCAATCTGTTCGCTTTTTAATATTTTTGACAACGTAAAAATTCTGAAATTCTATGAAACTAGATATTTTAGCTATAGGATCTCATCCAGAT
This sequence comes from uncultured Winogradskyella sp., assembly GCA_913055905.1. GTDB lineage: Bacteria > Bacteroidota > Bacteroidia > Flavobacteriales > Flavobacteriaceae > Winogradskyella. The sequence goes on along the minus strand of CAJXLB010000007.1, from coordinate 117,880 downwards.
GATGTAGAGTTAGGTTGTGGTGCCACACTTGCAAAAGAAATAGCAAGAGGTAAAAAGGTTGGAATCATCGATCTAACGCGTGGCGAGTTGGGTACACGCGGTACGGCTGAAATACGAGATGAGGAGGCGACAGCTGCTGCCGAAATCCTTGGTGTAAGTCTTAGGTCTAATATGGAGTTTGCTGATGGTTTTTTTGTCAATGACCGAACCCATCAGCTGGAGCTTATTAAAATGATTCGTCTTCATCGCCCAGAAATAGTAATATGTAACGCCATAGAAGATCGTCATATCGATCATGCTAAAGGAAGTAAACTGGTTAGTGATGCTTGCTTTTTAAGCGGATTGTTAAAAATTGATACCAAACATGAAGATGTGGATGGTTGGCAGGAGCCATGGCGACCTAAAGCTGTTTATCACTACATTCAGTGGAAAGATTTGGAGCCAGATGTTGTCGTTGATGTTACAGGTTTTATGGATCAAAAAATGAAAGCGGTACTTGCATATAAAACCCAGTTTTATGATCCAAAGAGTAAAGAACCGGAAACACCTATTTCGAGCAAAAACTTTACGGATAGTGTTTACTATCGCGCAAGAAACCTAGGGCGTCTTATTGGCAAAGAACATGGCGAAGGCTTTACCGTAGAGCGTTATCCTGCTGTGGATTCTTTATTTGATTTACTCTAGTCTTACTTCAAGAATTTCACTGTTTTAGAAACGCCTTCGTTATTCAATAGCTGTAAAATGTAGCTTCCTTTAGTTAGGTGGGTAACATTTATTTGATTATCTGCCAATGGACCTGACAAAACAACTCTTCCTAAGCTATCGTAGATATTATAATAATCAAAAGAGGTATTTCCGTCCAGTCTAATGTAAGACTTGGCAGGATTGGGATAAACATTCAGCTGCTCATTTTCAACGGTTTCTGTAGATAAAACACCTTGAAACCAATCATACCATAAATCTTCAGTAATATTTACCACATCTGGTGTTTGATTTGTTCCAACGCCTCCATTTCCATTATTAAAAATAACGTTAATACTAGTAATGTCGCTGAAGGTGTACTTGTACCATTCACTATCATGAACCTCCATTGGAACACCTGGCCAAGTCCCGTCGGACAAAGTTCCTGTTGGAGCTGCATTCCACCAGTATACATTAGGTGTAACGCTCCAATCTGAAGGAGGTCTAAAGAAAACCGTTATGGTGTTGACATCTGTAAACTCATAGACTTCGGTTATTATTTCAGACGTGTTTTGTCCATCTTGGGCAAAGGCCTTAATGGTAGTGTTTGAACTTATAGGTATGATCACGCTATTAGTTGCAGAAGCACTTGAGGTTGTGGGTTCAGAGCCGTCTGTGGTATAGAAAATTGTCGCGTTTTCAACTTCAATTATAACCTCTATGGAAGTTCCAATAGGATAGGTGCCTCCAGGAGGTGAAATACTTAAGCAAGGTGAATTTATATCTGGGTTGCTCACCCATGACGCTGAATCCCAATCGTAATAAGAATCAGAATTTGCAACTAAATCTGGGGATTGGGTCCCGGTACCATCATTAAAAATGAGATTGGTTGAGCTTACACCCGAAAAGGTGAAACTATACCAGCCATCACAATACGGTGTCATATCCACGCCTGGCCACGTGGCGTCTGCCAAAACACCTTGAGGTTGTGTATCCCAATAATAAATTTTTGGGCTAGTGGTCCAAGAGCTAGGTGGTTTAAAGTACACTGTAAAACCATCTATGTCACCAATAAAATAAGTTTTAGTTACTGTGTCTGAGATATTGCCGTCTATATCTTGTGCAAATGCCTTAAACGTTGTTGTTTCTGTAATATTTAAAGTAGTTGTACTAACTGCATTAGTAGAACTTAAGGTCGGTTCACTACCATCTGTGGTATAATAAATGATAGGTGAGGGGTCCGTTGAATCGGTGGCTGTAATGGTCACATCCAATGGGTCAGCAGAATAGTTGTCTTCAGGCGTAAAGGCAATGGTTGGATTAACATTGAGATTTTCTCCAACCCAAACATGCTGGATTTTCGACCTTTCCACATTTCCGTTGGTATCAGTAAATTCAACGTAATAATCTACCAAAACTTCAGAAAGGCCTTCAATTTTGGCGTAATATTCATTAGCTATATAATCTGGAAGTACGAAGAAATCGATTTCCGGATCATTGGTAATATTTGTTTTAGGGAAAATGCGTTCTGTCATGCTCAGTGTTTGCCAGTCACCAACCGAAGGACCTCCAGCATAGGTTTCATTGTCGTTGTTATTCAAAGGGTTTTGTCCATCGTTATCCACACGGTATTTTAATTCTGCCGAAGCAATTCCGCTAACATCAAAAGCAAAGGTCCAAACCGTAAAATCTGCGGTGTTTAGATGTTGTTGATATCCATAGGTTGGGCCAAAGCCAATCTCACCTGGGTTATAGGGATAGCGCTGCGGAATGAAAACCGAAGGCGGTGTATTGTCAATTCCTGCATTACTATTAATCACCTGTTCAGCGTAATCTACGGCATTATTGGCTGCAATGGTTTGTTTTATTTCCATATCGATACTCTTACCATAGTACATGTAACCACTGGTGTATCCTGGTAAAAGGGCGTGCCATGCTAGCTCAGCATCTGATGCCGTTGCGGACGGATTGACAATGTCTTCTATATCGGTTGAACCCTCTAGATCTTCGGCCATAATCACAAAATTTTCAGCTGCGGTAAGAACCGCCCAGTTTCTTGCATCTTCTGTCCAACCATTAGGGTCAAATTCAAAATCTTGTGTGTACATAGGCCATAACCAATTGATAAACTGTGGACTGCCCCAATCATTTTCAGCATTTACCCAAGAGCCATCTTCAACCTTAACGACATCACTTTCTGGAACCGGATGATCATTAAGGAATTGTTGAACCGTAGTAGGCGTGTAGCCTTGGCTAGCGGCAGCATTAGAAAAGTTAGGTACAGCACTCTGGTAGTAACTTGCACCACCGCCCCAGGCATTATCGCCATCGTGTGCCAAAAGCACCAATGATGGATGGTTTGGGTCTTCAAAAGGTGCAATATTAGTATCAATATCTTCCGTGCCTTGCTCAGAAAACCCATCTTTATAACTCAGTAAGTCCGCCATTGGAACTACGGTAATCTTATACTCCTGTCCTGTTTCTGGGTTTACGTATTTTGCTTTATGGGCTTGATAACTGTAAGGAGCTGCAAAGGTACCACCGCGGCCATCGATTTGTCCACTCCACCAATTCACGCCATTATTTGGAACCTTATCGGCCAAATTTGGTGGATTGGTATTTATTCCAGACGTTCCAAATGAGGCTGGATAATCGTTCAAAGTCCTTGCCAAATGACTGTTGGCAATGACAGTCCACTCGAAACCTTCTTCAACCAGTACCTGTATAATACGCTCGGAGAAGGAGCATTCTGCAGGCCAATAGCCATTGGAGTACGTGCCATTGAAATAGTTTTCCACTATATGCCTATGGCCTTGAATTTCTTTCTTTAAAACGCGGTCACTAACCAAAGGTGAAAGGGCATGATGCCACGTAAATCCAGTAACATCCATTCTTGGAAATCCACCTGAGGTTTGCCAATTTTGGGCTTCTATGACCCATTGCGTCCAATTAGGAACATAACCCCATTGGCCAGCATCTGATAGCGATTGTATGTTTTCAATTAAACAGGCGCCATAATTTACTTGTGCGCCAGCTTCGGGTAAATTTGAAATAGCATTAATTGAATTTCTCGCTTCCCACTGGTAGACATTAACACGGTCTGGTTTACTGAAGATATCGAACAAATCATTTAAGGGGTGAGCCAATCCATCAGCATAGATATTGCCTCCATTTTGTTTTAACTGATAGGATTCCCATACTTTTTGATATTCCAATGGGTTGTCTATGCTTTTGTCAGGCCAATAAATGGGCTGCTGTAAATGCCATAAGTAAGACGTGTGCACTTGTGCCATTGCTGTACAAGACACAAAGAGCAGTAAGATTTTAAAAATAAAGAAGCGCATGTTTGATTTAGTTAGATGCTTAAATATTGCAATTTTTATGAAATATTCCATGAAAAACTCGATTACTGGCATACTATTGGCTTACTATAACGTTGTAGTTTGATAAGTTTTTTAATCTAAAAATAGCGCTAAGGACGCAATAATTAAAAAAACGTTTTGTAAACGAAACGATTTATTTTACATTTGCAATCCTAATTAAAATGGTGGTTGTAGCTCAGTTGGTTAGAGCGCCTGATTGTGGTTCAGGAGGTCGTCGGTTCGAGACCGATCTTCCACCCAAAAAGACCAAGCCTTTCAGAAATGAAGGGCTTTTTTTGTGGAAAAAAAAGTCCTTCTGCTAGAGAAGGACTTTTTACTTTTTTTGCACGAATTGTTTATGAGGAATTTTATTCTGTTGCCTTATCTACCTTGATTCTTTCATCTCTATTGGCTAATTCCCATGCTGTATGGAACACAAGCCTTGCTCTATTGGTTAACAAGTCGTACTCAATTTTATCTGGCGTGTCTGTGGCCTTGTGATAATCGGCATGGGTACCGTTGAAATAGAAAATTACTGGGATATTATTCTTTGCAAAGTTGTAATGGTCTGAGCGGTAGTAGAATCGGTTAGGGTCATTCTCATCATTATAGGTATAATCTAATTCCACATTACAATATTTTGAATTTACCTCTTCCGAAATCGTGTGCAAATCGGTACTGAGTTTGTCACTGCCGATAAGGTAAACATAATTTCTGTCGCCTTCCTTACGTTCAGGATCAGTTCTACCAATCATGTCAATGTTTAAATTGGCCACGGTATTTTCCAAAGGGAAAATTGGGTCGTTATCTGTATAATGTCTGGAGCCCAGTAAACCTCTTTCCTCGCCTGTTACATGAAGAAATAGAATTGATCGTTTAGGACGATGTCCATTTTTCACAGCTTCTTGAAAGGCTTCTGCAATTTCAACCACAGCGACCGTACCTGAGCCATCGTCATCTGCACCATTGTAAACCTCTCCATTATCAACACCTACATGGTCGAGGTGAGCTGAAATGACAATTATTTCGTTGGGTTTTTCAGCTCCTTCAATATAGGCTACAACATTTTCTGATGACACTTTCTGGGATGCGTTTACAATGTTCAATTTTGCAGACGTAGTGATGGATTTTGGTTCGTTATCTTCAAGAATATTGGGATATAGCGCTTTAGCTAAATCTTCATTTATAAGAAGTCTCAATAAGTCTGGAGTGTTGCTTTTTAAGGAGATCCTTCCAGGCGCATCAGATTGTGCGCGTCTCTTGTAAAAAGGCGCATATCTGGAAAACATAGCGTCATCAAGATAAATTAGACCTTTGGCGCCATTGTCAATAGCAGCATCTCTTTTACTTGATAGCGACTGCCGTCCACTAGACCATTTTGTTTCCTCGGAAGTTCCTGAAGTTACATAGTTGCCCTTGTCGTCTTTAGGTTCGCCAGCTTTGGCCAGTACCATTTTTCCTCTAACGTCTACGGAATCATAATCAGAATAGTTATCAGCATCTATTCCGTAGCCAACATAAACTAGGTTATCAAGGATTACATCTTCACTTTGAGAAGCTGTTAAAACAATGAGATCTTCAAAGCTGCTAAATTTTTCACCATTAATGGAAATACTAGCATCTCCAATTTTTTGTCGTTCTAAAGGAACCTCCTGGAAATAATCATCATCACCTAGAGGAGAGGCAAGGCCCATTTCAACATATTGATTCTTTAAGTATTCTACAGCTATTTTCTGACCTTTTTCTCCCGTATCTCGTCCTTCAAATTCATCCGATGCATACGTGTACAGCATGGTTTTTAATTCTGCTTCGGTTATGGTTGCGGCATAGTCGGCTGGATTAACTTCCGTTTTTACAGCAGCGGTACTTGTTGCAGTTGAGGTTGAAGTGGAAGACGCCCCACAAGCTATTAAGGTTAAACTGAGAAGGGTTACGTATACTAGTCTTTTCATAGTTGTGTATAGGTTTGTTTTTTTAATTTGTGCTAAAATCAGCTAAAAATACTAAATAAGATGTGCCCTGATGCACTCTGGAAATTGCTTTTAACACTATTTAACTTAAATAATTTCTGGGTTGAGCCTTTGGTCTGAATTAGCTAGGTACCAACCAATAGAAAAGATAAGTTTAGTGCGTTTTGCTAGTAGAGGAAAGTTTATTTTATCAACTGTATCAGTGGGTTTTGTGTAGTCTTCGTGCTCACCGTTAAAAAAGAAAATAACAGGAATTCCCTTTAAGGCAAAATTGTATTGATCCGAACGATAGAAATAGCGATTCATATCGTTTTCTTCATTGTATTTATAGTCGAGTTCTAACTGAGTGAACTGCTTGTTGGCTTCCTGTGCAATGTAATGCAGTTCAGTACTAACCCTATCGGCACCGATAAGATAGATATAGTTTTCGTTGGTCTTATGTCTATCGTCAACCCGACCGATCATATCTATGTTGAGCATAGTTACGGTTTGTTCCAATGGAAAAATAGGATTTTCGGTATAATATCTCGATCCATGTAGTCCTATTTCCTCTCCAGTAACATGTAGGAATACCACAGAGCGCTTGGGCCTGTAGCCGTTGTTCACGGCTTCTTGAAAAGCTTCTGCCATTTCCAAAACAGCAGCGGTACCAGAACCATTATCATCGGCACCGTTATAAATTTCTCCATTAATAATGCCTTCGTGATCGGAATGGGCTGCGATATAAACGTATTCTCGTGGAAACTCTGCACCTTCAATATATGCAATGACGTTTTGGGAGTCTTTAATTCCTTCAGGTAAAACACTTTCGGGCACTATTTGATAATAGTCGGGATGTGTTTCGGGCGCACTGATATTCTGAGATTTATAATACTCCCTTAGATAATTGCAAATTTGATTATGACCTTCCTCACCAGTTTTACGGCCTTCATATTTTTCGGACGAAACCTCCTCCACGTGCTCCTTGAGCTCTTCTTCCGTAATGGTATTTATGTAGGTGTTCACCACGGTCTCATCTTCAAAGGAAATGCTATTTTTTAGGTTGTCTATTCTTTCGCTATGCCTGAGGTTAGAACAGGAGCCTACAAAAAGAAGTGCAAGGGCAAAGAGTACTTTCATTTGATTTTAATGACTTTCAACAAAAATAAGATAAAGACTACAACTTAAGTGCCTCGTTTGAAACAAATTTAGAGATCGTCGTCAATTTCCAGACCTTCAAGAATCTCTTTAGAATCTTCTAGATTTTCCTCTTCACGTTGCTCTAATTGTTCTACATCTCCAACCTCGTTAGACACAAAAACACCTTTATAAATGGTAAGGGAAAGTGCCATGATTAGAAGTAAAAATATATACTGAATGGATTTGGGTTTCTGTTTTTCTCCTTTGCTTAGATAAAGGATAAGTGCACCACAAATGAAACCCAGTAGTATTGGTATTATAGCTAAATTTGAAAGTGGCGTAACCGCCAAAATCACGGCAATTACTGCACTTATAAAACCAAGGATGACAAAAAGTTTTTTCATAGGTTTAGTTTTTTAGTCCTGAAGCCGATTTTATTTTTAGTTCGCCATTGCCCACAGGGATTTTAAACGTAGCGTAAATGGGTATTTTATTATCATCTGCCGACAACCATAGTAAATTGTCGTTGGTATCTTTTAAAAGGTCCTTGTTCTTTAGTGATATGGCCAGTTTATAACATTCTATTTTCCCGAGGTTTGAATTGATGGTTTCCTTGGCTAAAAATTTTACGCCAACCTTATTCTCTTCATTATCGAATAGAACAGTAAATATTTGTTCGTCACCAGGTTGCGCCTTGTCAATATCTAAAGTTCTTATATAGTAAAACGTACTTACGAAATCTTTTGTATTGGACCCTATTTTTAAACGGTTATTCTCATCCCAAGTACTTCCGTCTTTTCGCTTTTTTCGCTTGAGGCTTTCTACAGTGCGCGTTCTCGGATTGAACTTGTACTGCATGAATTTGTAATAACCACCTTCACTGATATCTCTTTTGTACAAATAGGGCGTTAAGGTCTTTGGGTTGACATAACTCTCATACAGGTCTCTGATTTTAAAAAAATTATCCCATTTTTTAAAGGTAGCCGCGGTACATTTTAAACGCAACAAGGTGCTTTTAGAGGTTTTAATTTCACTGGTTTCCATTTTCACTTCGGCAATATCGGTAAGAATGCCAGACATGTTGTAGGTGGCGGTGTAAACAAGTTTTTCACCTGCAGCAACACTATTGTTTTGGCCTAATAAAAACCCAGCGTAGAGAAAAGAAAGCGCTAAAAAAAGTGGCTTCATATAGTATGGTTTAAAACGTATAGATATAATAACAACATTTATTGTGCCGAAAATACAATGCATTTTAGTATCTGAGCAAATATAAAAGCAAAGCAATTAAAATTCTAACGGGCAAAAAACTGATAAATTTCTTTTGGCTACAAGAAAAAGGGGTTTATATTTGCATCCGCATTAGGAGAAATGGCAGAGTGGTCGAATGCACCGGTCTTGAAAACCGGCGAGGGTCACACCTCCGGGGGTTCGAATCCCTCTTTCTCCGCAGATTCCCGTTTCAAAAGAAACACTAGAATCAACAAAACCCTTTAAATCAGTTGTTTAAAGGGTTTTTGTTTTTTTATAATCCTTCAAAAAGCTTATAAAACTGACCTTCAGTTACAATGCAAGTTTTTAGCGGATTTTAAAATTGCGTATCTAAATGAAAATATTATGTTTTCAACTTGTTATATGAATTTAAGAGTTTCTGGTAATACATTTAAAGCAATTCTATTTCTCTAAACTTGGGCTGGTTGGGTTGATGCACCAACGGCCTAAATAAGCGCTGTTTTTACCCTTACTGTGTCAACGCCTTCAATAATATCATAAAGCAACATCTTTTTAGCTTTTTCATCTTCAAAAACATCTTTCATGTTTTTAACGATGCCATAAGGAATGTTTCTTTGTTCAAGTTCAGAAATCCAGTAGCCCGACACTTCTTTGCCGATATAGTCACTTATTTTACTGTTCAGCATTTCTCTTTTGGATAATCGTTGGGCGTTCGTTCTAAATTCTTCGCATTCTATATTTAGAAGTGAGCATAAGTTATCAAATTGCTTATCTGAACCAATAGCCAAAACAAGTGATCTGCCATCTTTTGTTGTGTACATATCGCCATAAGGTGCAATGTTGGGATGCTGGGTGCCCATAGGTTGTGGAATATGTCCTTCCATTAGCCAATTTGTTGCTTGATTAGCTAACGATGCTAGTGCGCATTCATAGAGTGACATTGAGATGTGTTGCCCTTCACCTGTTTTTAATCTATGGATAAGCGCACAAAGTATGGCTTCTTTCATATGGTGTGCAGCCAGTACATCAATTAAGGCCACTGGCATTTTCACAGGGTTTCTTTGGGGTTCACCATTCATAAACATAAATCCGGTTTCGGCCTGCAGCACCACATCAAATGCTGGCCTTGAATCGTTTCCTCCAAATCCTGTAAGTTCTGCATAAATAAGGGATGGATTGTACTGTTTTAAATCAATATAGCCCAATTTAAGTTTTCTCGCCGTGTTAGGTTTATAATTGCTTATTACAATGTCTGCATCCTTTATATGTTCAACTAAAATCTCATAGTCTTCACTGTCTTTTAAATTTAGGGAGAGGCTTTCTTTAGAATAATTTGCGGCACTGTAATAAGCAGAGATTGGTTTTTCCTTGGATTCGGTTGGGAGTTTCCATCGTCGTGTAACATCGCCATCGGTGAGTTTGTTTTCAATTTTAATGACTGTTGCACCTAATTCTGCAAAGAATGTCCCAGTTAAAGGGCCAGCTAAGACACTAGCTAGCTCTACTACTTTTAAGTTTTTGAACATAGAATGATTTTTAAAAAAGGGTTTTGACCAATAGGCCTATAGAATTTTAGCATGCGTTAGTGGTTGGTTGTAGTTAAGCCTAAAGATTATATATGACCTTCTGTTACAAGAATAAAGATAATGGTTTTGGATTTAGCAGAATATCTTGCAAATCCAAGAATGTTCCATGATACCGCATGCTCCGCTAATTTAGGAGGTAGCCCTAACAGCCGGCCAAAGCCGTGGGACAGAGTAACGAGGTAAAAAAAAAGTGGTAGGTAAATTTTGGTATTAAATAGTTGTCGTAGTTTTTTATCCAAGTGACAATGATTTCAATCTCTCAAAAAGAAACATAGAGGCGCTTATGGCTCCTTCCATATAGCCTGAGAATTCAGTAGAAGTTTCAGTATTGCAGAAAAATAAGTTGTCGTGGCCATACGCTCTTTGTAGTAAAGGATGCCCATTATTCTGATGTGGTCGTAGCATGCTTTGGTTATCTTTTGTAACAAACTCATCTGTCCAAACCTTATCGTCATAGAAGGTTGGTTTTTTTGCCGATTCGCCCAGTAATTTTGATAAATGTTGCAGAACGTAATGCTTCCTAACATCCTTAGAATATTTGGCAGTTGCACCATTAAGAAAACCCGTGAAGCCGTATTTTGTTTCTTCTAGATTGGTATGGTCATACATTTCTGAAACGATTCCAGCGTGACTAAATAGCATGCCGGAATAGCCTTTTTTTCTCCAGAATGGTTCTTCATATTCTAAAACAAATTTTACCGTACCAGCCATCCAAGTTTGTACTTTGGGCAGTATAGCATTAACTTCTGAAGGTAACTCAGGGGTAAATGTTATTCTCGAAATTAATTCTGGAGGCATACACAGAACCACTTTAGTTCCCTTGTAAATTTTGCCATCTCCTGTTTTAACCTCCAAAGAGCTATCCGAAGCCTTAATTGATTTAACTTTAGCATTAAGATAAATATTGTCTTTACTTAGCTTTTCCGCCAATTTATCGATTAGTCTTTGCGTTCCTCCAGCTATTCTATAGGAAGGGTTTTGTGAATCGGGCACATTGAATTCTTGAGGAGGTTCGAATGATTTTGTTTCAAATAATGAAATTCCTTTTGAAAATTGAGAGTATTTTGATAGCCCTAACTCTTCAATAAGGTCTAATAAATTTGTGTGCATATCCGAGAACCAAGTTGCTCCCAATTCTAAAGGTGTGTCTCTGTTTCCTTTGGTCGTTAGGATACGGCCTCCTATTCTCGAGGATCCTTCTAAAATTGTAGCGTCAATATTTAACTTTGATAGCAGATAGGCCAAACATAAACCGCTTAACCCACCTCCAACAATGATATATTTATCTTTTGAGCTCATTCTATTATTCAATGCTAATACAATGCGCAAAATTAAATATTAAAACAGGTAAAAGATGAATTTGAGATTGGTTTTAATCTTTGTGATTTCTGGATTTTCTTAATATCGTATACATCGATTTAATTTAGAATACGGTTTTCGGATATTATCTGTAACAATTATTTAAATGTATCCCATTAAGCCGACATATATGACCAAGAGCGTAAATCTATTATTTGGTTGATGAACTAAATTTAGCAGGGTAGTATTAAGTCTAGTCTTCTTAGTACTAAGATTCGGGTTTAATATGTCATTTTAATTACACTAACTGTATTTTACTGATAAATAACAAGCTAGGAGCGTGTTTACGTTACGCTTTGAGTATTCGCTTTTGCTACTGGGATATGGAAAACATTACAACAAATCAGGAAGAGATAGAGCTAAGCGCGTTCTAGAATTAAAATATTTCAGACAATATTTCTTGGCTATTTCTCACTTTCTCGTCCTCAGGTTCTCCTGTTCACCTGGTTCGACAATTAACCTGAAAGGACTTTCGTGTAGGGTTAATTCCCGCTCATTCTTTCTCAACACCATCCGGATTGTATCCTTGCCAATTGTACCAGTCCAGATAAAAGAATCGCCAGACAAGCGATGAAGCCCTTTAAAAACCATGGAAGAATCCCGGTCAAAAGTAATGCTTAACTGGTTTAAACTGTCAATTTTAAAGGTTGCCAATTCCCTTTTTATGGTGCCAAGCATAACATGCCCGGAACTGGTCAATCCGTCCGGACTGTTATTCACGACAATTTGATTCCATCGATTTTCATTAAAAAAATCTGTGTTTTCTGTACTATTTACAATAAAGGAATGTACATCATATGCACCTTCGATTGGGATGGGGTTGTAACTATTTACACGAGAATGAATCTTGTAGTTACTGTCTATTAAAATAAAAAGTACCAATGCGATATACCCATACTTAAGAATTAATCTAGCCCTCTTTTTCCAAGGTGTGTCTATATTCAATGCCGGAACTTCAATCTTAGCAGATTTTTGAAATAACAGAAAATCCATAAGTTTTGGAAGGTGTTCCCAAAGTAGAAAGAGTCCTATAATGACGAGTGTTGTAGACCAGGATTTCACTGCAACACCGTAGAGGTAATTGAGCATTAGGACATTGCTCATAACACCCAGAAAAATAAGCAAGCCAAGTACCAGCGTTCTCCGGAAAAAAATCATTACCGCTGCCATAACTTCCAAGAGACCTCCGATAAACTGGTAAGCAGGTGAATAACCTACAAACGTCCAAGCTAGATCCATGGGTTTAAAATCTCCTAAAGGAGTATAGAAATAGCTCAACAAAGGATAGACCATTTGGTTAAAGAACAGCTTGTTCAATCCATAAAGAAGCATCACAGCTCCCAGAAAATACCGTACGGAGATTTTGGTCCATTCGTACAGACTTGAATAGTCTTTCCTTTTCCTGGAAAAAGCAATAACAAAGATTGCCACAATAATAGCGATGAGTATATAGGCTAACTGCTGAACCCAATCATCCAAGGTGTCTGCTCCTCCTGAGGACAGATGAGTCCACTTCGGTATGGCATGAAGGCGAAGTATATAGTTTTGAACAAAAAGGGAAGGGTAGTAGAAGACATCCATATTTTGGTTCCCCAGGAAAAACCGAGAAAACATCTGTATAATCTGAAGAAAAAAGAATACCGAAAAGAAGAGAATTCCAAATTTTCTCGTGATGCTCCATCCTTGCTTTTTTGATGTGTTCATACCGTCAGTTTTTAGAATCTATTTGGATGTCATCCCTTTTCTCAAACTACCTCCAGCTGCTGCCCCAAATCCGGCCATAAGCCCACCGACCAAGGCACTGACCAATATGAGTATGGTGTCGTTTGGTAAAGTGAAAATTTCCGCCATTCTTGAGGGAAGATCACTTTTGCTTGAACTGGACATTATATAGATATGAATGGCCCAAAGTATAAAACCTGCCAAAAAACCGATGAATAAGCCCTTCCACTGATTTTTTAAGACTAAGCCACCGGCGAAACCGGCAAGTGCAATCAGATACCACGGGCCAAAACTTGTGAGTAGATACCCTAGGACTACAATTAATATAAAGGCTACAATCTTTTTCATTTTTGTTTAGGTTTAAAGTGACTTATAAACAAATGTTTCGGATTGTCTGCTGAATAGTAAAGGTCTAACTCAAAGTATTCGCCTTTTGACCATGGATCGGTGAGGTTGGTGTACCAGAGACTGCCGGGATTGCCGCTTTGCCCGCCAGTCATTGCCCCCCAGGCTTTTGGTCCTTCGGGATCAAGCTCCACGATCAAGCGATTGCCAGCCCCCCAATTTTTCTTGCTCGCATTTAAAATCCCGACGTCTCCACCCACAAATAGATTGTCCTGGCTTAAAGGTCTTAATTGCGTAAAATGCGTCTGGCTTGTGCCTTTTAGATTGCCCCAGTTAAATTCCAGCTCTTGATTTTCAGCTTGCCATTCATCCGCTTCCAAAATCATTTTTTCAAAAGCTGCCTGAATAAGCAGTCTGGCATCTTCGGTGACAGCCGTGCTGTCGATATCCCACCACTTAAGATTAGGCTGCTCCTTTAGAAGTTGCTGGGTACGGTACATACTCGGATCGACTAGGCTTAAACCGTCTTTATCCAGTTCGTCCCACGCCAAATCCCGAATAGCTACAATCCAGAGGTGATAATAGGCTTGGGCAGTGAGTTCAGGGTCAGCCATATAATCCCAGTTGCTCAGATCAGCATAGATGACTTTTGCCTTAGGGTCGAGCTTTTCGTAATCCAGCATCGATAAAAAATAATCCAGGTTTTCAGAAGCTTCCAGGTTGTAGTTATCCAACTGGAGCCGCATCATTTCTTTAATCGTTATGGACGAATCGGCTGCAAGCAGCCTGTTAAGGCGTCGATTGCGCTTACTCTCATAGAGCCAGGCATTAATGACATAAGGGTAGGTGGAATCTACCGGAAACTGGTTTGTACTGCTCACAAACCCACGCTCCGGATTGTACTGCTCAATGCGGTGTTCCACGGGTATGTAATCGGTCCAGATGTTCTCACTTTTTGTACCATCCCTCAAAAATAACCCCTCAGTCTCCTGGCGTACCAACGTTTTTCCGGCGACCCTTATTCCCACATTGCCCTGAGCATCGGCATAGGCATAGTTGACGTGAGGGCTGTCAAATTGATCCATAGCTCTTGAAAACTCTGCCCAGTTCCTGGCTTGCGCCATATTAATAACTGCAACACCCACCCGACTGGTATCTTGCGCTATCCACCGATAAGCCCAGCCTTCGTTTTCCCGTGCACTGAGTTCGCTGTGGTTGGCAATCACCCCAAAATCGGAGTAATAAATGGTATCATAAACTGGCTTTCTACCCTTAATTTTTATTTCATTAATTTTTCTCTTAACTGGCACTTCGCGGTCCTCCACGAGGATTTTGGTTTTGTTAGGATTCGTAAACTTCACCTTGTACCAGTCTGATAAATTCCGCTGGGCATTGGTGGCACCATATGCAATGCTATCATTAAACGCGCCAAGCGGTGGAGCTACTCCAGGTCTGCAGAATCCTATAACGTTTATATTTGGTGAATTAAGGTGCGTGATGAAGGACCCATTCGGCAGGGAAAGGGGCACATGTGGGTCGCTGGCAAGAAGAGCATGTCCCGTAGCTGATCTCTTTGGCGAAATGGCCCAGTTGTTCGATCCTCCGATTAGGTCTTCTTCCGTTTTGTCTTGCAGGTCATTTGGCGCCACAATAATGTCCAGGGCTTTAGCTTTACTGGTAACAGGTTCGAAATCCCAGGTTCCGGGCGCATCCACAATAGGGTCTTCACAGGTGTCCAGGCCTCCGTACAGCAATTCCCAGTCCTGGAAGCCATAGGCCTCCCAAAAATTGGTATAGGCTATATCATGGTTGGGCTCAGCGGTAGACGGTCTGGCAGCAAAGGTGGCTATCTGCACTGTTTTAAAAACAGACCAGGGTTCCGGTGTCATATCCAGCAGCCGGTATTCTAGAGGCCAGTCCTTTTCCTCCAGGGTATTCAAATAGGCATTGACCCCCTTGGCGTATTGCTCGTAGGTCATCCTGGCGTAGGGATCCTGCATGGTAACGGCAAAATTCTTTTCATTGCCTAATTCCATACCCATGCGCCTCGTTTTCAGGTCGAAGTCAAGGGCCGCCTCCCCAACGATTTCAGAGAGCCTTCCCGAGGCTGCACGGTTTTGGAAATCCATTTGCCACAGGCGCATACTGGCGGTGATGTAGCCCTGTACAAAGTAGAGGTCTTCATCGTTTTGAGCGTAAATGTGAGGGATGAGGTTTTCGTCCCAAACCACTTGGACTTCATCTTTTAAATTTTCATGAATCATCTCTTCTGGCAGGTTTGGTAAGTCTCCTTCCAATAATCGCCAGAATCCATGGGAGGGGCTTACAATCTTGCCCAAGGCAGGAAGTTTGCCTATGGGGTTGTTTAGAAGATAGCATAGGCCTAGGGTAATTAAGGACCAGATAAGGAAAGACAGATATCGCATTGTTCAATAATTACAGTAGTAAAAACAGATTTAATTCCTACCATTTTATTTAATGGCATTTAATCGATTAGACTATTATTTGATAAAATTTACAGCCCAGAGTTATTTTACACCTTAAAAATCAGCTGTTTAAAGTTAAAAAAAATTTCTAAGAGTGATTTAGTAGCGATGAACCTAAATTATTAATGCCCAAAATATTTTATATAATTCAATCGAACGGGCAAGATTTTCAACATATAAATGGGTTGCGTATAATTATATAATCATAATTTATTTTAAATGATGTACTACGGTCTGTATAACCGTCACCTTCAAAAGCAACTGTTCTTATTGCCAAAACTTAGTTTATCCTCTTTCCAAACCTGTTGACATTAATGGCATTTCCTAAAATTAGTAGACAAGCCCTATTTAATGCCTCTAGAAAAAAACAAAGTTGGAAACTTGTGGCATCCTCTTCCCAATAAGACCCAAAGAATTGGTAAAACTTGTTTTTTGTTCCTTATTTTTGCACAAAAAATGTGCTATGTCTATTATCAAAAGTTTGCAATGGCGCTATGCCACCAAAAAGTTTGACGCCACAAAAAACTTGCCTGAAGCCAAACTCTCAGTTTTAAAAGAAGCCTTTAATCTTACGGCCTTATCCTATGGCTTGCAAACGCTTAAAATGGTCGTGGTCAAGGATAAAAAATTGCGAGAGCGATTGGTAGAGGTGGCTTTTGGTCAGCGTCAAGTGGCTGATGCCTCACATTTATTGGTGCTTTGTATCCAATCAGACATAAATGCAGACGACGTAGAAGATCATTTTCAAACTGTAAAGGAAGTTCGGGAGACACCAGATGAAATTTTAGAACCCTTTAAAGCGCAGCTCAAATCCACTATTGAAAAGATGCCAGAAGCTAAAAAATTGGATTGGGCGTCACGTCAAGCCTATATTGCTTTGGGCAACCTCATGACAGTATGTGCTGTTGAGGCTATTGACAGTTGCCCTATGGAAGGTTTTATTCCAGAGAAATTGGATGAGGTGTTGCATCTAAATGAAAAGGGACTTAAATCTGTTTTATTGTTGCCAGTAGGATACAGGGCTGAGGACGACATGTTTTCGCAATTGAAAAAGGTGCGAAAACCAATTACCGAAACAGTTGTAGAGATTTAAGAACAAAATGATATATTAATATCAATTAACTTAAAAAAATTAAAAGTTTATGCCAGGATTTGAACTATTTGGTGATTTAGAACGACAAGAGGTCCATGATGTCTTAGACAACGGCGTATTGATGCGGTATGGGTTTGACGGTATGCGCAAAGGCCATTGGAAAGCGAAGGAATTGGAAACTCAGTTAAAAGCAACCTTTAATGTAAATCATGCCCAATTGGTTTCTAGTGGCACAGCGGCTGTTTCCGTAGCCTTGGCCTCGGCTGGTGTAGGAGCTGGAGATGAAGTGATCATGCCTACATTTACCTTCGTGGCAAGCTTTGAAGCTGTTATGATGCTTGGGGCCATTCCTGTTTTAGTCGATATTGATGAAACGCTCACTTTAGACCCTAAAGCTGTTGAGGCTGCGATGTCACCTAATACCAAAGCCGTAATGGTGGTTCAAATGTGCGGTAGCATGGGACATATGGATGCTTTAAGGGACATTTGTTCTAAATACGATTTAATCTTTATAGAAGATGCTTGCCAAGCCATTGGTGGAACTTATAAGGGCAAAGCTCTGGGAAGTGTAGCCGATTTGGGCTGTTTTTCGTTCGATTTTGTCAAAACCATTACCTGTGGCGAAGGCGGTGCCGTAATTACCAATAATAAAGAGTATTACCTAAATGCTGATCATTACAGTGATCACGGTCATGATCATGTAGGGAATGATCGAGGTGCAGAAACCCATCCGTTTTTAGGGTATAATTATAGAATATCTGAGTTGAATGCTGCTGTTGGCTTGGCTCAAATAAGACGACTTCCCGAATTTATTGCACTACAAAAACGAAATTATACCATTTTAAGGTCTGCGTTGGAAACCATTCCTGAGGTAAGGTTTAGGGAAGTTCCAGAAGGAGGAGAGGAGAGCTATGCCTTTCTGAATTTCTTTTTACCAAATTTGGAAATCGCCAGAAACGTGTCGGAAGCCTTCAAGTCTAATGATATCGATGCTTGTTTTCATTATTACGATAATAATTGGCATTACATAAGAAAATGGAATCATTTGAAGGAGCTTAAATCCTTGTTTCCTATTTCAGAAGAGGTCAAGGAAGGGCTCAAGTACTTAAAAACCAAATCCTTTACACAGTCTGATGCTATCATAGGTCGAAATTTGTCGTGCCTTATCAAGTTGTCTTGGACTGAAGAGGAAGCGGAAGCAAGAGCTCAAAAAATGGCGAAACTCATAAAACATAGTTTAGGAGTATAACTTCAATAAAACAAAGAAGAGGGCATCATATGCTTGTTCTTGAGTTTTTATTAGCAAATAATGCTTATATTGAAAGAAAACAGGCTATGGTAAAACAACTACACTTCTTAATATTCATTTTGGTTTTTAGTCTCGGCTTAGCTTACGGTCAAGTCATGCCAATAGACTTTTCCGATAGTCAAGATAATTTTTTAGGCTTTGGAGGTACAAGTTTTGCCGTGGTTTCAGACCCTCAAAATACAGCCAATCCTGTTGGTGAGTTTACAAATAACGGTACCGACCCTTGGGAGGGATTTTTTATAGACTTACAGTCGCCTGTTGATTTAAGCCAAAACCAAGTTCTTACCTTATCGTTTTTTCAATTCGATTCAAATAACCACACTATAATCATTAAACTTGAAAATGGCACAGAAACAGACGTTGAGGTAACGCAAACAAACGACCAGTCTGGCTGGACTACATATCTTAGTTTCGATTTCTCCAACGCTAGAGTGAGTGGAACGACAAATGTGGTCAATGCCACCGGAACCTATAACAGGTTAACTATTTTTGTTGATGGAGGTATCAATGCTTCTGGGACCTATTTAATCGATGACATTAGTGATGGCACTTCACCAAGCGATCCTAATGAGCTTGATGTCATTTATACCGACTTAGTGTGGTCTGATGAATTTGACAGTACAAATCCTACTCCAGTTGATAACACCAAATGGTACCATCAGACACTAGGGCCAAATGGAGGTCAATGGTTCAATGGAGAACAACAGCATTATACAGATAGGCTAGAAAATTCCTTTGTGGAAAACGGTTTTCTGCATATCGTGGCCAAAAGTGAATCATTTCAACAAGATGGGATAACCTTGCCCTATACTTCGGCACGATTGAACTCTAAATTTGCCTTTACTTATGGTAGGGTAGACGTTAGGGCTAGATTACCAGAAGGCGCTGGAACTTGGCCAGCAATTTGGACCCTGGGAAAAAACATAACAGAAGAAGGCGCTTATTGGGAAACGCAAGGTTTTGGTACTACACCTTGGCCTGCATGTGGTGAAATTGACATCATGGAGCATGGCTTGCATGGTGTAAATGAAGTAAGTTCAGCAATTCATACGCCATCTAGTTTTGGAGGTACCATTAATACGGCGACGCAACAACTTACCGATGTGTCCAATGATTTTCATGTGTATTCGGTTAATTGGTCTCCAAATCAAATCACTTTTTTAATCGATGGTGTAGGTTATTATACCTACAATCCAGCGGTTAAAGAAGCAAATACTTGGCCCTTTGATTTAGACCAATATCTTTTGCTTAATGTCGCCATGGGAGGCGCTGCTGGTGCTGTGGATACTAATTTTACAGAGAGTGCCATGGTCGTAGATTATGTGAGGGTTTTTCAGAATGGCAGCCTTAGTTTAGCTGAGGTTGAGGAAGAAACCATTCGAATTTTCCCAAACCCATCCTCGTCCATCGTTACCATTCAATCCGATTTTGATATCGTGGCATTAGAATTATACACTATTATGGGTCAGAGGATACTTAATACCTCAAGTAACTTCTCACAAATTGACATTTCAGACCTTGACGCTGGAATCTATTCCCTGCGTATTTTCGCTAATAATGGTAGAATGCTAACGAAAAAAATTATTAAAAACTAGTAATTGACGTAGTCAACGATTTCTAGACCATAGCCAATCATACCAACGCGTTTGGTCTGTAAACTATTGGAGATTAAACGTAGTTTACTAATTTTTAAATCGTGAAGAATTTGAGCGCCAATACCAAAATCTTTGGAATCCATACCAATTCTTGGCGCTTTTACAAGTTGTCCTTCTATTTGCTCTTCTTTCAAGACTTTTAATCGGGCCAGAAGGTTCATGGACTCTGCCTGCTGATTGATAAAAATAATAGCACCTTTGCCTTCTTTGTTTATAACATTGAACATGTCGTCTAACTTCTTATCGGCATTGTTGGTTAAGGTACCAAGGATATCATTATTTACCAAGGTTGCATTGACCCTAGTCAATACGGCTTCATCCGATTTCCAGCTTCCCTTGGTAAGGGCAATATGGATTTGATTGTTGGTGGTTTGACGGTAGGCTCTAAGGCGGTAACGTCCAAATCGGGTTTCTATATCAAAATCTTCTTCCTTGGCAATCAGGGAATCAAACGCCATGCGATAGGCGACGAGGTCTTCTATAGAAACGATTTTTAAATTAAAGCGTTCCGCAACTTCTAGGAGTTGTGGTAAGCGCGCCATGGTACCGTCTTCGTTCATGATTTCAACGATAACACCTGCGGGTTCAAATCCAGCGAGTCTCGCAAAGTCAATAGCCGCTTCGGTATGTCCTGTGCGTCTCAATACGCCTCCTTCCTTAGCAACTAATGGAAAAATATGGCCCGGCCTTGCTAATTCAAAAGGTTTGGTGTTTTTGTCTATAAGAGCCTTTATGGTTTTGGATCTATCGCTGGCAGAAATACCTGTGCTTACGCCATTTCCGCGTAAATCTACAGAAACGGTGAAAGCGGTTTCCATAGGGTCGGTATTGTTGCGTACCATCATGTTAAGGTCTAATTCCTGGCATCTCCGCTCCGTTAATGGTGCGCAAATAAGACCACGACCATGTGTGGCCATAAAATTGATCATTTCTGGCGTAACCTTTTCTGCTGCGGCGAGAAAATCGCCTTCATTCTCCCGATTTTCATCATCTACAACAATGATGACCTTACCTTGCCGAATATCTTCGATAGCTTCTTCAATCGTATTCAATTGGATTTTGGTATTCGCGGTATTCGTTGCCATAAAAAAGAATTAGTTGTGCAAAGATAGGCTTATTTTATGTTTTGCAGGCAGCTGTAGTAGAAGTCTTGGTCTATCTTATTCCTTAATACAATGAATTTTAAAGGGTAGACTGGCAACGTCAGTAACAAAATAAGCGGTTTTAATTTCTTTTTGGGCAAATCTATAGTTTTATAAAAGCGCGAATAGACCACGGCATCTACAAGGGCATAAATAGCAAAGAATACAAAGGCCATTATACTCAGGCTCAAGGAAGCCTCCGCAACCTCAGGGAGTTTATTGTTCTTAAATACAAAATGCAAAATAAGAAGGATGCCGCCAATGGTATAGCTCACTAAACTAGTTTTGGAATAATCGTTGTAATCCTTAAGCAAGTCCTTAGCTTTAAATAGCATAGTTGGTATATCGAGTCCTTCTTTTTTTAAGTTCTCAAGACCTATATTTCTGTGCAAAAGGTTATGGAGCGCGATTTCCTTGGGCTTCTTGTTTAAATCGAAGTCCTCTTGTTTTTTTACTATGGCGACAAGTTGTTCTACAGAGTACTTTTTATAATAATTGAATTCCTTGGTTTCACTTTCTGAAAGGTTGAGTTTGGCTCGAGTTGTAAATAGTCGTTTAAACGGAACGGTGATCACATCCAAATTAAAAACGCCTTTGTCGTTGGTTGCCCTTGTCGTAAGGTAAACGCTTAGAGGGAACATGACAGCGGTAGATAACCAAGAACCAATAATTGGGCTAAACGTTCCTTTTTCTGCACTGTTTTTAGCAAAAATCCCAAAGAAGTGATAGGTAAGAAATAGCACAATTGCGATAACCATAGGTAAACCCAATCCACCTTTTCTAATCAAAGCACCTAGCGGTGCGCCAACAAAAAATAGGATAACACAAGCAAAGGCCAACACAAATTTATCGTGAAAAGCAATGATGTGCTTGTTGAGCCACACACTCTTGGTATCGAAGTTACGTTTATTAGACTCTATAATCTGCATGGTACTGTTAGCGGAATTGATACCCAGATTTACAATTTGTAGTCTATTATGAATTTCAAACATTCTCAAAAGGTCACCATTTGCTAGGCTATCATTTTCCTTAGTGTTTGGGTTCTTATTTAAATCGTTGAATGTGGTACGGTTAAGCAAGGTGTTTGAGAGGGCCTTGTAATCTTCTTCTTTTTTTACATTTAAACTGTCAATGGTATAGATTAATTGCCTTGTATTAAGCATGTTATACTTACTCGTAACTTCCTCTGCTTCATCTTGGGAATTGAGGATTTCTAAATCGACATTAATGGTGTACGTATCAAAATAACTCTTGGCATGAGGTCTATTGCGTCTATTTTTACGGTCCTTGCTAATGATTTCCTCATAGTAATTCCCGTTGTATAATTCTAACTGTAAGACATTGGAATCCTTACTGCTTTTCAATTCACCTTTCTCGGCAGTAATAACCTTAAAATTTCCTGAGCGTGCCGCACTTTTTTCGTGCATGATTACACCCTCTAGAAACTGACCGCGATCACCAGTTTTTTTATCAACCTTTATGGTAATATTGCCAATCTCATTAAATTGACCTTCGGCAATGGCTAGTGCTGGCTTGGCTTTAGCGATATTACGTCTAAGATTATAGAAATTGTACTCACCCCACGGAATAACATTATTGGCAAAAAAGAAACAGGCAACACCTAAAATAACTATGAAAACACTAAGGCTCCTCATGGCTCTTTGCAGGGATATTCCCGTAGATTTCATCGCTGCAAACTCATAGTTCTCTGCAAATTTCCCGAAAACCATAATCGAGGTAAGTAAAATAGTTAAAGGGACTACGAGCGGAATCAGCTTAGGCATATAATAGATAATAAACCTGGCTGTAACCGATATGTCCAGATCTTTACCAGCGAGCTCTGAGATATACAGCCAAACACCCTGAAGTACAAAAATGAACATGAATATGATAAAGACACTAAAAAAGGTCTTTAAAAATGTAGTCAGGATGTACCTATCCAGTATTTTCACTTAGAATGAATTAGGGCTAATCAATTTTATTTATGAAATAATCACTGTACTTACTCTCATCAAAAGTGAATAGTGTCGCAGGCAGTGGTTCATCTGTTTGAAACGAGGACACGGTCAAGGTTGTTTTGGTTCCGTTTTTACCCACTTCAATTAAATTATAGATATGTTTTGTTGTGGCATCAATTCCTAAAAGGACGTGCTTAATTTCAGAATTGGTGTCCATAGGATTGAGCTTTACATATTGGATTTTGCGTCCCTTCACATTTTGTACGATATCCATCTTATAGGTATAGCCATCTTCATAAAACGATAGCATTTTACTTGGTGTAATGGTGCCTTCTTCCTCGGTGTTTTCAGAAGATATAGTTACTTCTTCATCCTCTGGACTAATTGTGTAAAGGGTTTTACCATCAAAAATCCGCGTTATGCCAAGGATATTGAGTTTGTATTTATCGCCTTCTATTATGACATCACCTCGGGTTTCTTGGTTTACATTTTCACTCAAGTTGGTCAGTTCGTACTTAAAATCAAGACTAATGTTCTTGTACGATTTTATTTTAGCGCTTACTTCGTTGAGTAAGGCTTTAGCCTGACTGTCGTTTTGTGAAAAACCTAAGTAGCTTAGTGCTAAAACAGCAATGATAACTATCCTTTTCATTTGTTGATTGTTCTATTTTTATTGGTTCTCATTTTCTAATAATTGGTCTAAGGCTGCAATATCCGGTACCAAAACTTGTCTTGCTTTACTTCCTTCGAAGGGCCCAACGATACCAGCAGCTTCTAGTTGATCGATAATTCGGCCTGCTCGGTTATACCCAAGTTTTAATTTACGTTGAAGCAGTGAGGCCGACCCTTGTTGTGCGGTAACAATGACTTCTGCCGCTTCCCGAAACAGCTTATCGCGATCCTCTATATCAATATCAAGATTTGTGCCATCCTCGCTGCCCACATATTCGGGTAAAAGGTGTGCATCTGGATAGGCTTTTTGCGAGCCGATAAATTCCGTGATTTTCTCTACTTCAGGTGTGTCCACAAAAGCACATTGCAATCTAATAAGGTCATTACCTTGCGTGTACAGCATGTCACCACGACCTATGAGTTGGTCTGCACCTGAGCCATCTAAAATAGTCCTTGAGTCAATTTTACTGGTAACCCTAAACGCAATACGTGCAGGGAAGTTAGCCTTAATAATTCCTGTAATAACATTAACAGAAGGACGCTGTGTTGCTATGATCAAGTGAATACCTATCGCTCTAGCCAACTGCGCCAAACGTGCAATAGGCGTTTCTACTTCTTTGCCAGCGGTCATAATCAAGTCGGCAAACTCATCTACAACCAATACGATATAAGGTAAGAACTGATGCCCTTCATTAGGGTTGAGCTTTCGGGCTTTAAACTTGGCATTGTATTCCGTAATATTTCTACAAAATGCGTTTTTGAGCATTTCGTAGCGGTTATCCATCTCAATACATAGCGAATTTAAAGTATTGATAACCTTAGTGTTATCAGTAATAATAGCATCCTCGCTATCTGGTAGTTTCGCCAAATAATGGCGTTCTATTTTGTTGAATAAGGTTAATTCAACCTTTTTGGGGTCCACCAACACAAACTTTACCTCGGCAGGATGTTTTTTGTAAAGGAGGGAGGTTAGTACGGCATTTAGACCTACGGACTTCCCTTGTCCTGTTGCTCCAGCCATTAAGAGGTGAGGCATTTTAGCCAAGTCCACCACAAATGTTTCATTGCTAATGGTCTTTCCAAAAGCAATAGGTAATTGCATTTTTGAGTTCTGGAATTTCTGTGATGAAATTACCGAGCGCATCGATACAATCGTCGCTTTTTTATTTGGGACCTCAATACCTATAGTTCCTTTTCCTGGTATGGGTGCAATAATTCTGATGCCTAGAGCCGAAAGGGATAAAGCAATATCGTCCTCTAGGTTTTTTATTTTCGAAATTCGGATTCCTGCATCCGGGACAATCTCGTAGAGGGTAACCGTTGGCCCAATGGTGGCTTTAATACTACTGATACCTATTTTATAGTTGTTGAGGGTTTCAACAATACGATTTTTGTTTTCCTCAAGTTCTTCTTGGTCTATGGAGATGCCTTCGTTATCGTATTTTTTGAGTAAATCTATGGTCGGAAACTGATAGTTGCTCAATTCTAATGTGGGATCGAATTGTCCAAAGTCCTCAACCAATTTTTGTGCTTTAACGTCCGTTTCGGATAACTCCTCATCCACTGAAGGCTCCACTTCAACCTTCAATTCTGATTGTTCCGATTTATCGGATGATTTATCAGAAGATTTAGAGGCGGTCGGTTCTGAATGCTTTGCAATGGTGGGCTCTAAATTTTCTACAGGAAGCTCTAAAGCGGATTTAATGGCTTCAGCTTCTTCGCTATGGCTATTATCTACGATTGGTGTGGCTTCTGCTTCAGAAGTTGCTGTCTTCATCGCACCATCCATATCTTTTTTGGCGCCCTTGAATACATTTAAAATATGTTGCCCTGTAATTTTAAAACGCACGGCCAAATAGGTGATAAGCCCAAATAATAGAATTAGGGCAGTACCTATTTTTCCAACATAATCCTGCAAGAAATGGTTCATCTCATACCCTATGGTACCACCTAGGATATCGTACTTGTGGGTAAAAAACCCCAACAATATAGACAACCATATCACCCAAAGCGTACCCCAAATCCAAAAGCGTAAAAGTTTGGTTCTTTTAAGGTTTAAGGTAACATAGATGCCAGATAAAAAGACGAGTCCGGAAAATATAAAGGAAGGTAGCCCAAACCCTTTGGTGATAAAAATTTCACTGACCCAGGCACCCAATTGACTTGCCCAATTTTTGTAAGCGTCTGAGCGCTCTGGAAAATTGCTCAACACACTTTGGTCTTCCTTACCTGTAAAAATGAAGGAAAGAAAGGATATAAAAAGAAGAACACCAACAATAATAAGTAAACTCCCAAAAATAAGTTTTTGTTGATTGGATAATGTAAATGAAAGCCGTTTTGAACTAGACTTTGATTTCTTTGTAGAAGACTTCTTTTTGGTACTCTTTTTAGCCATATTTACCTAAGGTGCAAATGGTATATTTATTCCCGCAATCCCGTATGTTTTAAAATAAAATGACGATGAAAGGATAGCTGAACAAAAATACAAATATGTAACGTTAATCCTAGTAGTTTGGTATTTAAAGCAATTTAGGTAAATATATGATACAGGCTACTACAACGGCAACTAAAGCTGCTATAAAAACAGCACCTGCTGCAATGTCCTTGATAAGGGCGATTTTATGGTTTTTTTCGGGATGAATGAAATCCGAAAGATACTCTATCGCGGTATTCATCCCTTCCATACTCATCACCAGACCGATCATAATAATTTGAGCGAGCCATTCGGTTTTTGAAATATTGAAATAGAAGCCAGCAATGGTCACTAAAATAGCTATAACCAATTGAATTTTAATACTGGCCTCTGTTCTAAATAAGATGAGCATGCCTTTAAAGGCATACCCAACACTTTTAAGTCTGTTAATGAGAAACGGCTCTTTTAAAGGCATTTAGGCTATGATAAACTTGCTAAGGCCGCATCGTAATCTGGTTCGTCTCCTGTTTCGCCAACCTGTTCGGTATAAATGACTTCACCATCCTTGTTTACCACCACGATACAACGTGAATGTAAGCCTTCAAAGCCACCAGTCTTAAAGGTAACGCCATAATCCGTACCGAATTTACCGGTTTTAAAATCCGATAGCATAACTACGTTCTCGATGCCTTCTGCTGCACAAAACTGATCTTGGGCAAAAGGTAAATCCCTTGAAATACATAGTACTTTGGTATTATCTAAAGCAGCAGCTTTTTCGTTAAATGTCCTGACCGAAGTGGCACAGACACCTGTATTTACACTAGGGAAAATATTGAGCACCAAGTTGTGGCCTGCAAAATCGGCCATGGTTTTAGTGCTTAAATCAATTGCCGTTAGTTTAAAATCTGGGGCTTTCGACCCGACTTTTGGTAAGTTGCCTACTGTTTCTACTGGTGTTCCTCCTAAAGTGATATTTGCCATGTTCTATAATTTTTTTTGTTTGACTTAAAAGTACATAATATCATCGCCTTAAATGTGAAGAAAATGATAATCTTTGAACTTCAGCACCTTCATACAACTATCTCCGTTGCCTAACGCAGTTCAGCACCAAGCTTCTTTTCAAAATTAGCTTGCAGCTTCGACATGATTTTATCTATTTGTTTATCTGTCAGTGTCTTGCTGGTATCTTGCAAGGTGAAACTAACCGCATAGCTCTTTTTGCCTTTTGGTAAGTTTTTGCCCTCATAAACATCAAACAGATTGATGTTTTTAAGCAAGTGCCTTTCGGTTTGCTTCGCTACGTCATAGATATCGCCAAAAGAAATTTGCTCATCAATCAACAAGGCAAAATCCCGTCTTACTTCAGGATATTTTGGGAGCTCCTTAAAGGTAATGCTGTTGTGCTTAGCCAATGCTAAAATATTATCCCAGTTAAAATCGGCAAAGAGCAACGGCTGAGCAATGCCAAAGCTTTTAAGTATGGACTTTTTCACCAAGCCAAAATTTACCAAGGTATGCTTTCCTAAGGATAACATAAGACCTTCACTGAACACATCCATTTTGGTAGGTGCTGATTTTGTTCGATTTAATCCTAAGCGCTCCAAAACCGTTTCTATAAGACCTTTCAGGTAAAAGAAATCACTCGGTTTTACGGTCGCATTCCAGCGTTCTTCGGTATTGTTTCCTGTTACAAATAACGACAGGTGCTTAAATTCTTCCCGACCACTGTTGTAGTGGTGGTAAGTTTTACCAAATTCAAATAATTTAAGGTCGCTTCGTCTTCTGTTGATATTGTGGGCCACTGCTTCCAAACCAGAAAACAATAGCGACTGACGCATAACACCTAAATCCGAACTCAAAGGATTAAGCATTTCTATATTATGGTCGTCATTAATTTGGTCGCTCAATTCGTTATACGAAGCCGTGGTTAAGGAATTGGCCATGATTTCAAAAAATCCTTGGGCCGTCAATAGGTTACCAATAACGTTTTGAAGTTTATAATCCTCAAATTTCGAAGAATTAGAAATCGAAGCATTCAATTTCTCTGTTGTAGCGACATTATTATAACCATAAACCCTGAGGATTTCCTCGATAATATCCGCTTCGCGCTGCACATCGTTTCTGTACGCAGGTACGGTAAGGCCTAATCCGGTTTCGGTAACGTTGTTAACCTTGATTTCTAAGGAAGTCAAAATGCTTTTAATGGTTTCCCTAGGAATTTCCTCACCAATAAGGCGCTTGGCATTTTCAAAACTTAAGCGGACTTCAAAATCCTTAATTTTCTTAGGGTAGGAGTCCGAAATATCGCTAGCCATTTCCCCACCAGCAATATCCGTGATCAATAAGGCGGCACGTTTTAGGGCGTACTCCGTAATATTTGCGTCTACACCTCGCTCAAATCGAAATGAGGCGTCTGTACTTAGTCCATGACGTTTGGCCGTTTTACGTATGCTCACAGGGTCAAAGTAAGCGCTTTCAAGAAAAATATTAGTGGTTTGCTCGGTAACACCAGAATCTATACCACCAAAAACACCAGCGATACACATCGGTTTCTCGGCATCACAAATCATCAGGTCTTCGGCATCTAGCTTGCGTTCAACGCCATCCAATGTGGTAAAGGTAGTGCCTGCTTCACAGGTTTTGACCAAGACCTTATTGCCTGAAATTTTATTGGCATCAAACGCGTGCAAAGGTTGGCCCAGTTCGTGAAGCACATAATTGGTAGCATCTACAATATTGTTAATAGGTGAGAGGCCTATAGCTTTTAGTCGGTTTTGCAACCAAGAGGGAGACGCTTCTACTTTTACGCCAGAAATAGTAACACCACAGTATCGCGGACAACGTTCTTTGTCCTTAATGTCGACATCGATTTTTAAAGAGCGCGTATCTACATGGTAAGACATGACCGAAGGTGTAATGAGCTCCTTGTTGATTTCCTGCTGCAATAAACCAGCTTTAAGGTCGCGTGCTACACCGTAATGGCTCATGGCATCAGCGCGATTGGGCGTTAAACCTATTTCAAAAACCTCATCGCGTTCTACCTTAAAAACCGTTGCTGCTGGCGACCCAACCTTTAGTTTAGGATCTAATACCATAATGCCATCGTGCGATTCTCCCAAGCCAAGCTCATCTTCGGCACAGATCATACCATGGCTTTCCTCGCCACGTATCTTTCCTTTCTTTATGGTCCATGCTTCGCCTTCAGGTGTGTAAAGGGTAGTGCCAATAGTAGCCACAGGTACTTTTTGTCCCACAGCCACATTGGGCGCACCACAGACAATCTGTAAGGGTTCGCCATTGCCAATAGTTACCGTGGTGAGTTTTAGGCGATCGGCATTAGGATGCTGCTCACAGGTTAACACTTCGCCTATAACAACGCCTTCCAGTCCTCCTTTAACAGATTCAAACCGCTCGATACCTTCAACTTCCAATCCCAAATCCGTAAGAAGCGCACCTGTTTTTTCGGCATCCCAATCTATATCTATAAACTGCTTTAACCAGTTGTATGAAATCTTCATAACCCTTAACCTATTTTAAGTGCCCAAAGATAGCAATTCCCTAAAAGTCACGAAATTTGAAAATAGCTTTTTTATCTTTGCCAACTCTTGTGGTTTCCACGGTTAAATACGTAATAAAATGACGCATATACATAGAATTTTTGGCCTTGTTGTTTTACTCCTTATAAGTTCCTGCAAGGAGGAGCGCACGCCCAAAGTATTGAAGAATGGAACGTATAGAGCAACCCTCGACGTACAGGATGGTTATAAATTGCCTTTTATTTTTGAAGTGGATGGCCCTAAGGAGTTACGTATTTTCAATGCCGAAGAGGTGATAGAGGTCAACGAGATCAGCTACAGTAACGATTCTGTTTATATTGCTACACCAGTGTTTGAAGGCTACATCGCCGCTGTTTTTGAAGGCGACAACCTTAAAGGGCAGTTTATTAAGGAAAGCCGGGACCGTGCGGTAGATTTTAAAGCGACCTTAGACCAGAAGGAACGTTTTACCAATACTGCCGAAGCCCAGCACGATGTCTCAGGCATATGGGAAACCGTGTTTAGTCCTGGAATTGCGGAAGATGAATATATAGCCAAGGGCATTTTTAAGCAAGTTGAGGGCAAGGTCACCGGAACGTTTAGAACCACAACGGGCGACTACCGATTTCTCGAAGGTGTGCTGTCTGGCGATAGCCTGAAGCTTTCTGCTTTTGATGGTGCGCACGCCTTTTTGTTTATGGCCAAGGTTACGGACTCTACCTTGGAAGGCATGTTTTATTCCGAAAACCATTTTAAGGAACCCTTTACCGCCAAACGTAATGCTGCTTACGAATTACCAAGTGCAGATGCCTTGACCTATCTTAAGGAGGGCTACGATAGTTTTGCCTTTAGTTTTCCTGATAGCGACGGCAACATGGTCTCCTTAAGTGACGAGCGCTTTAAGGACAAGGTGGTTGTGGTGCAGATAATGGGCACCTGGTGTCCCAACTGTTTGGATGAGACCAAATACTATACCGACTTTTACAAGGCCAATAAGGACAAGGATTTTGAAATCGTGGCCTTAGCCTTTGAATATGCCAAAACCGAAGCCAAGGCCTTTGAACGTATCGCACGATTGCAACAGCAACTAAACATTGAGTATCCTATTCTCTTGGCGCAATACGGTGGTTCTGATAAGGCCAAGGCACAGGAAAAGTTGCCCATGCTCAACCATGTCTTGTCGTATCCCACGTCCATTTTTATAGATAAAGAAGGCAAGGTGCGAAAAATCCATACCGGCTTTAATGGCCCTGCCACTGGCGATAACTATGTGGAGTTTAAAACCGAGTTTGAAGGGTTTGTGTCTGAATTGCTAGCTGAATAATTTTTGTGTTTTGCTTAACGGTTCGGTATATGGCTCGTGCTATTCTACAAGCCTTTATTTTTGTTCAAATTATTAAAGTTTAAAGATACAGAAATTTATGTTCTATCAAATGCATGAGCCATATACATTGTTATGTACTTGATTTCAATGACTTTTCAGTCGAGTAGAATTTAATATGGTAATTTTTCATTTGCCACATTTTATTATTTATAATGAAAAATATAAATAATATAATTCCCAAAGCCATTGCCGGATAATAGGAAGTTCCAAAAATATTTCCTACCCAATTATTCATGGTATGTAAAAGCATGACTGTCAAAATTGAGTACCCTGATTTATTATAAAACCATGTAAACAATATTCCTAATTGAAAACTTAGAAGCAATCGACCAAAAATACCTGAATCATAAAATCCATTATAGTGTAATGGAATATGCCATAAGGTCCAAGCAATTGAAATTATTATAGCAGATATTAGGGGATTGTATTTTTTCTGTAATTCTTTTTGAAGAAACCCTCTCCAACCGAATTCTTCTGCTCCTGCGAGAAAAAAGATCAACAGAAATCCGGGGACATCATAAATATCAGGAGTAAATAGTGATTCAGACGTTCCAAAACCGAACAATTCACCAAATGCAAAACCTAAAATGTACAATACAGGATAAAAGAGTACAGCCAAAACATACCATTTAATTTTAGTTTTATCAAAAATTAGAGATTTTAGATAGTTCTCTTTTAGGTCATTATTCTTGGAGTTACTTGCTAGTAGACCCAAAAACAATGAGCATAATAAAAGTATAACTATTGCTATTAACCCTATATCTTTGAGTTTGAACCAAAATTTACCTAATCGAGCTTCATTATTTACCAGATAGTGTGTCATCGCCAACAGTAAGGCGAATGCAAAAGAAACTATCCAAAATAATGACCTTGATGCAATTGTTATTTTCTTACTGGATTGTAAATGAAGTAGAACTAATCCTGAGATAGCTGGGCCAAACCCACCAACCACAATAATACTGAAATATATATCATCTGGTAAATCAATAAATATGGGGGAAAACCAAAATAACCACGAGATGACAAAGGTTATTACCAAATAACTAATGCTTGGATTTGATTTAAGTAATCTTATCATCTTTTATTTTTTAATCACAAAATCTTGCACATAACTTTCTGAAATAAGGTCGTTTTAATGCCTTATATCAAAAGTCAAATAAAATTCGCTGTTTCTGAGTGAAAATACAACAGTAACTTACTCTAAGTTATTGGAAATTATTAACATAAGTACCAAATAAAAAGCACTCAAAACCTTGAGTGCTCCTTAAAATTTGGTTGTTATGCCAGTTTTTTTACTGGATAGAAGGAAACACACCACGTGTGCCCATATCTACAACCTGTTCGCCAAGTAAGGGTTCATACTTACCGTTGCCATTGGTATCTACCCATTCAAAACTTTGGTTGGTGGAAATAACAATTTGGATATTAATATCTTCTGTTGGATTCTCTGGTATCACCAAAGCCGTTGGGAATTGGCCAGTTACCACACAAGAGCCTTCCGGTACTGGTGAGGTGGCATCAATAGGGTTTGGCACTGTGGTCTGTGGCGCATCGCCTTCGGTCACCTCGTTAAAATTAAAACCAGCTACCGTTCCGTTAGATTCCAAACCAAAATAGCCTTGTAGTTTGTTGGCATTGACCACAACAAACTGGCTGTTCAAGGTGTAGTTGCGGATAAAGGTGTTAAAGCCTAAAAAGGAGGCAATCGTAGCATCTACATCAACATCGTCACTAACGCCATCTGGCCAGTCTGGATCATTGGCAGCACCACTTAAATTATAGGTCACACCGTATTTCTGATAGCCTATGGAGCTTCTAAGGTATTCGTAAGTACCTGGCGTCACGAAACTGAGTGGAATGCTAATTTGGTTCTGTGATGGCGTTAAGAACAATTCCTGTTCAAAATCGATGGCTGTGTCACCACCTGCATCTGTTGTTGGTGAGTTAAAAAGCGTAACGCCATCATCATAGGGTGTAAATTGGTCTTGGTAGAGTCCAATAAAATGCAAGCCTAGAATTTCAAAATCCGGATCTTGACCTGCGTTGCCCATAGGCAATGGTGCTGGGTTGCCCAAGTTGCCCAAGCGTTCGGCATTGCTGTCCATAATAAAAGTGATGTTCAGTTGTGGGCCTTCAGGCGTCAAAGGTGCGTTACCATCATCTGAAGAGCAGGCGCATAACAGCAGTGCTATAAGTGCCAATGGCCATATGGAGTGTTTCATTTTGGGTTGTGGTTTTAGGATTGTGTATTAGATAATGGCTGTTTTTCAAATTTATTGTGTATCAATAAAATAAACAAGCCAAATGTTACGGCACCAACAATGAGGGCATCGTTGATGAGTCCATCCACGGAAAAGGATACTTTAATCAAAACCGTAGAGATTATAAACCCAGAGTTTCTAATGATTTTATGGAATTGGTTGGAGTAGAAAAAGGAGGCTAAGAGCAAAAGCACGTCCACCATAATCAAGACCGTAAAGAATTCGTCAAAAAAGATATTGTTGATATCCTTAAAGGCTTCCACACCGTTACGGTAATCAACGAGAGCCGCAGCGCCCCAATGGTATAAGGTGTACGCTGCCAACAGCATTAATATGGGAACGAGCAAGGTGGCAATGAGTCGTTTTAATTGGATAAAGCGCAGTAGGCTGGGCTCATCCATATCGTCTTCAGCTTCATCATTTTCTGAATTGGATATCTTGATCACATTGCTGTAAAAAAAGTAAATGAGCAGAAATAAGATTAAGGCACTGATAACATCATAGGTAAATTGAAGGTCATATTTTAAATCGAACCAATTGGAGGACAATTCCAAATTGGAGATGTCCTTAAAAATTCGCCGAATCACGATTAAGGTGATTATTTCGTATTGTTTGCCAATATATGATGAGATGGACTTAGGCAGGTAGAACACCAATAAATAGACCTCATAGACCAAAATAAACGAAAAGGGTGTGTAAATGGCCGCTATGGGATTTTCAAAAAAACTGGAGTTTAGGGTAATGATATCACGGCTATTGAGAAAAATCAGTAGCAAGTGCACCAAGTAACTCGTAATCGCTATGCCCAAAATGATACGCTCGCTGCGCTTTTTGGTTTTTTCGGATAAAAACCAATGAAATATGGTGTTAATTCGGTTGGATTTGGCCATTTTGAAAGGGTTCTGAACTGGATGCTTAATATATCGTCCTAACTTTCCTAATCTAAGGATTAATATCCTAAACTGGCGTTAAGCTCGTCTTAAAAAAATGAAGCTGGCCTAAAAGCTACCGTAACCTTTACTCTATAGCGGAACGAAAGTGATCAACAGTGCTTCAATAACAAAAAATGCAACAAAGGGAAGAAATAGATAACCCACCACATCGCGCGCCTGAATCCTAATACCTTTTCCCATTACGGGAAACACCATCAACAAAAAGAACGGCTGAAGAAGATTGCTGAGACTTTCACCATAGGCCATGGACATAGAGGCTCTAGCTGTCATCGCTGTAATCTCATTTTGTGAGAGACCACTACCCAATTCCTGTACCATAGTTATGATGCTAGGGCCAATGACCGCAAATTCGCCACCGGCAGACGGAATGGCAAAATTGATCACAGCGCCTGTCACAAAGGATATAAAAGGATAGGTTTCCGTAGTCGCAATAGAGACAAGCAGTTTACTGATTTCAGTGCCTAAACCTGAGGCCAGCATGATGCCCATAATTCCAGCATAAAACGGATACTGAAATAGAATACCTGAGATATTACTGGACGCACGCTTCATAGCTATGCTAAATCGCAACGGTGTGACGTGAAGTAGCATTCCTAAAATCAAGAAAATAAAAATGATGATATTGAAATTAAGGTCAAACCCCTTAGTCGTAAAGTGGTAGACCACATAGGTCACACCAAGAATACCTACAGCAATTTGAAGCCATCCTGCATTATTCAAAAGGTCAGATACTGCTTTGTACGGAAGTTTATACGATAGCGCTTCGTCTTTGATACTCTTGTTGCTTACGGCATCGCTATCCATAAGGTCCTTCAATTCCTTCCCTTCAAAATATTTCGGCGCTACCAATAGAATAATAAGCGGACCAATGATGAGGTACAACAATAAAATACCAAAGTTTAAAAGTGATCCAAGACTGTAGCCAGTAGATATAGTAGTGTCCAAGATGCCACTTTCAATCAAGAAATTGTTTTCGGTATTGAGCAATAAGGGAATGGAACTGGATAAGCCACAAACCCATGACCCACCCGAAAAGTAGACACATGCAATTAAAAAGGGATAGTTAATGCCCTTAACGCGATTGGCCAATTCCCTAGCCAAAATTGAGGTTAGGACGATCATGCCAAAACTTACCAAAGAAAACAACACTCCTGCTACTACCGTGAGCACATAGACTTGCTGCGGTGATTTTACAACTTTGGACAGCTTATCTATGCCGCGTTCCAAAAACGAGGATTGTGCAATACAGTACGCCGTGATAATAATAAGAACGATTTGCATACCGAACGATAGGAGGCTCCAAAAGCCATCGTACCAGCCTTCTAAAATGGTCAAAGCTGTGCTATCTGTAAAAAGCAAGGCGAGGAGCGCCATGACCAAAGTGAGTATCAAAGCAAAAACATAGGCGCTAGGCATGTACCGCGTGAAGGTGTCGGTGAATTTTTGACCGAGCTTTGTTATCATGATAGGTTAGTATTTGGAATGTAAGATATTATAATTTTCCCATTTAGGGATTGCAATAGTCGCAGTAGGTAGGGTCTTCGGCAGTTTTGCCATGAGAAGGAGGCCGTTCCTCCTTGTAGTTGCAATTGCTACACTCATAAATCAACGTTTTTACCGTTGCGGTAGGCATGCTGCACAAGTCGCAGGGAAGACCAGCTATGGCATCGGTAACACCAAACCCTGGAGTATGGCATTTAGGGCAAACTGATTGGATTTTTTCCGCCAGTTTTTGTGCGGCCAAGGCAATAACGGCCATTCGGCTTGGATTATACATAGCGCGCATATCAGTTTCAACATAGACCTCGCCATATTTGCTCTGTAAATACCTGAACGTAGATAACAAGGTTTCCTTGGCGTTGATGCCTTTGGCAATTTCCGTCGTATCGTCTTTACTCGGCTTTAAAATTAGTCCATGCGATGGGAATTTGGTCACTTGGGCGAATTCCCAAAGTTCCTCTTCAGAAGTTAGTGATTTGCCATTGAAATTGGTTTCGGTACTCAGTTCCCGTACAATAATTTCCAAATCGTGTTTTTTATCTATGAAGACAAGAAATTCATCATCAGCACAGGCAAAGAATAGGGAAGGGTGAGGGCCAAAAGAACCTTCGGAAGCTACACCTAAATCGCAGTTTGATGCTTCCATGGCCATTAAGCACTTCTTTCGGGCTGTGGCCAAGGGGTCGAGCTCTCGTTTAACTTCGCCTGAAAATGTGCCCAAAATGTCTGTGTCAAAGGTGTTGTTTACAAAGCACTCAACGTCAAAGGCCTTTTCCAAAACTGGAGCGATAACCCGTTCTTTATGGTGCTTTGTAGCTATTATTAATTTTCGTCCTTTAAACAATTCCATAATCAGCTTATATAATTCCAAATATTACGATACTTGGCCATTTGCCTGTAGGTATGCAAGACCATTTTATGTTCGGGTGACGCAAGGCTAGGGTCACGGTTTAAAATGTGCTTTGCGTAATAGCGTGCCTTCCCTAAAATAGCTTTATCTTTTACAACATCTGCAATTCTCAGGTTTAAAACACCACTTTGTTGTGTGCCCATAATATCTCCTGGACCACGAAGTCTTAGGTCTACTTCGGCAATCTCAAAACCGTCATTGGTTCGCACCATGGTTTCCAGGCGTGTTTTGCTGTCTTGGCTCAACTTATGTCCTGTCATCAAGATACAATAACTTTGTTCTGCGCCGCGGCCCACACGACCGCGAAGTTGGTGCAACTGGGATAAACCAAAACGTTCTGCACTCTCAATTACCATAACCGAGGCGTTAGGTACGTTAACGCCTACTTCGATTACAGTGGTCGCTACCATAATCTGGGTCTCGCCTTTGGCAAAGCGTTGCATTTCGTAATCCTTATCGGCCGCCTTCATTTTTCCGTGCACTATGGAAATTTGATATTCAGGCAGTGGAAATTCCCTGGAAATACTCTCATAGCCGTCCATAAGGTCTTTATAATCCATCTTTTCGCTTTCCTGAATTAAGGGATAAACAATATAAACTTGTCTGCCCTTTTTTATTTCATCTCTCAAGAAGCGAAATACTTTCAGTCGGTTATTGTCGTAACGATGAACCGTTTTAACAGGTTTGCGACCTGCTGGTAATTCATCAATGACAGAAATATCCAAATCACCATAAACCGACATGGCCAAGGTTCGTGGAATAGGTGTTGCCGTCATCACCAAAATATGTGGTGGTGTGTAAGCCTTTTTTTGCTTTTCAGTATTGTCAGAAATTTCTAATTTCTGACGAGAGCCTTTTTTCCAAAGTTTACTGCGTTGTGCCACACCAAAACGATGTTGCTCGTCAATTATCGCCAATCCCAAATTTTTAAATTTTACGGCGTCCTCGAGTAGGGCATGAGTGCCTACGAGGATTTGTAACGAGCCGTTTTCTAGATTTTTGTGAATTTCTCTTCGTTCTGAAGTAGTGCTTGAGCCAGTTAATAATGAAATACTGATTTCTAATGGTTTACATAACTCATATAAACTGTTATAGTGTTGGACTGACAAAATTTCAGTTGGCGCCATTAAGCAACATTGAAAACCGTTGTCAAGTCCTATGAGCATTGACATAAACGCTACTATTGTCTTTCCGGAACCTACATCGCCTTGTAACAAACGGTTCATCTGGGCGTTGCTACCCAAATCGGTTCGTATTTCCTTTAAAACACGCTTCTGGGCATTGGTTAATTCAAAGGGTAAATAGGTGTTGTAAAAGGTGTTGAAGTAGTCGCCAACGGTTGAAAAAGGCAGACCTTTTATTTTGGATTTATGGATGAGGTTCTTTAAAATGAGCTGTAGCTGAATGTAAAAAAATTCTTCAAACTTTAGTCGAAATTGAGCCCTAGAAAGTAGGTCATTTGATTTGGGAAAATGGATGTTGTACAGCGCTTCGGACTTGGATATCAATTTAAGTTCTTCCTTTACTGAAGAAGGAAGTGTTTCAGCAAATTGTCCTTTGGTTTCTAAAAAAAGGTTTTGCATAATTTTCGAAATTACGCGATTCGATATCCCTTTATTAGACAGTTTTTCTGTGGATGGGTAAATCGCCTGCATGGAGGAGCGCAGGTTTTTTTCATGCTCTTTTACCAGTTCCAGTTCTGGGTGAGGCATGCTAAATCGTCCATTATACCAATTGGTTCTTCCGAAAATGACGTAAGGCTGATTGGTTTTAAGGCTTTCTCGTATCCACTTTTGGCCTCGAAACCAAACCAGCTCCATCGTTCCCGTTTCGTCTACAAAATCGGCAACAAGGCGTTTGCCACGTTTTTGGGCCACTTCCCTGAAACCGGTTATTTTGCCTATAATTTGTACTTCGGCCTTGTTCTGCTGTAATTCGTTGATTTTGTAATATTTGGTGCGATCGATGTAGCGATTGGGAAAAAGGTTGATGAGGTCTTGGTAGGTGTGTATGCTGAGTTCCGAGCGGAGCAAATCGGCTCTATTAGGTCCTACGCCTTTGAGATAGTCAATAGGTGTTTGAAGGGTAACGCTCATAAGGCGAAATTAAAGCATTTCCTTAAAACTTATGTTATAGCTTTGTAATTTGCCATTTTATTGCGTTAGTTTTAAGGTATGAAAGTTGTTAGCCTCATTTCAGCACTCTGTATTGGTTTTTTATTAAGTGCGCAGCAAACCGCCCTTGTCGATTTTAAAGAAGCAAATGCTCTTCTTGTTATCAATCCTGATTCCTCAAAGGTTTCTGGCCTTGTTTCTTATGAAATGAAAGCTTTAAAGGATGTGGATTCCGTTTATATTGATGCGCGTAATATGACATTTGAAGCAGGTGTGTCCGTGAATAAAGCCAATGTAACGTTCAGAAATGACGCCAAACGCCTTTGGATATACGCGCCTTTTAAAAAGGATAGTTCCTACCGGATTACTTTCAATTATTCATGTTATCCGAAACAGGCCTTATATTTTCTAAAACGAAAGGAAGATTGGAATATCTGGACGCAAGGTCAAGGAAAATATACGAGCCATTGGTTGCCTAGTTTTGATGATGTCAACGAGAAGGTTAAATTCACTATCGCTACAGCGTTTCAGCAAGGCTATACCATACTATCCAACGGCAGGCAGCTAAGTGAAGACTCAAAACAATCTGTGAATTCTGCGGTTTATAAAATGGATAAACCTATGTCTAGCTACTTGGTTGCTTTGGTCATTGGAAAGTATCACAATAAGACCGAGAATTCTAAGAGTGGCATTCCTCTTCAATATTATTACTATCCCGAAGATTCACTTAAAGTGGAGCCTACGTATCGCTACAGTAAGCGCATGTTTGATTTTTTAGAGCAGGAAATTGGGTACGCCTATCCGTGGGAAGTGTACAGGCAGGTTCCTGTACATGATTTTCTTTATGCTGGTATGGAGAATACCACCTTAACTGTATTTTCGGATGGATTTGTTGTGGATTCCATTGGATATAACGATAAAAATTATGTCAACGTTAACGCTCATGAGTTAGCGCATCAATGGTTTGGAAATTTGGTAACGGCAGCATCGGGAGAGCATCACTGGCTGCAGGAAGGCTTTGCCACCTTTTACGCGCTTTTGGCCGAAAGGGATATTTTCGGAGATGACTATTATCATTTTAAATTGTTTGAATCTGCTGTAGATTTGGGCCGACAGGATTTGGCAGGTGAGGGGACGTCCTTGTTAAACCCCAAGTCCAGTAGTTTAACCTTTTACCAGCGTGGCGCATGGGCCTTACACGCACTGCGTTCTATAGTTGGAGATGAAGTTTTTAGGTCAGCCGTTGAAGCTTATTTAAAGAAATATGCGTTTAAAAATGCCACGACCTCAGATTTTATGAAGGAAGTTGAAAAGCGTTATGGTAGAAGTCTGAACAGCTTTAAGCAGAAATGGTTGGTGAATGAATCGTTTCCTGTGGATGAGGCTATTGCGATGTTGCAAGCCCAGTCGCCCTATATCAAAACGTATATGATGATAGATTGCCAAGTTAAATCCAGTAAATGTCAAGAGTA
This sequence comes from uncultured Winogradskyella sp., assembly GCA_913055905.1. GTDB lineage: Bacteria > Bacteroidota > Bacteroidia > Flavobacteriales > Flavobacteriaceae > Winogradskyella. The sequence goes on along the minus strand of CAJXLB010000007.1, from coordinate 77,648 downwards.
TTTAAAATATTACGCTTCAGATGAGGCTAAAATAAAGGTAATTTCCCAAGCACCCGAACTGGTTACGGAGGATACTTTTAATAACAGTCTCAAGGTGCGCCAGGCCATAGCGCAGTATGTAAAAACGATTCCAAAGTCATTGAAAGAGTCCTATGAGTCGCTTCTTGAAGACCAGTCTTATATCACCATAGAGAATGCACTGTATAACTTATGGGTTAATTTCCCTGAGGAACGTTCAGAATACCTCGCAAAGACAAGGGAAATTTATGGGTTAAGTGATTACAACGTTCGCTTGCTATGGATAGTTCTGAACTTAAATACACCGTTTTATGAGGCCGATAGTAAGCAAGGCTTGTATAATGAATTGGTAGGCTATACCGCTCAGAACTATAATGCAGAGCTTCGCATGAATGCTTTTGGTTACCTTAAGATGATTGGTTTATGTGATGAGGCATGTAGATCCAATCTCGACCAAGCTAAAAGGCATCATAATTGGCGGCTTGCAAAGTTTGCCAAGGAACTTTCGAATCAACTAGAAGGAAAACAATAATGAAGGCTTTAGTTATATCAGGAGGTGGGAGTAAAGGCGCATTTGCGGGTGGTGTGGCTCAATACCTTATGGAAGAACGAAAGCATACCTACGACCTTTTCTTGGGCACGTCCACTGGAAGTCTGCTCATTCCTCACTTGGCTGTAGACAACATTCCTAAATTGTACGACATTTATACCAATGTACAGCAGCATGACATTTTTAGTGTGAGCCCATTTGTGCAGCGTAAAAAAGGAGATCGAGAGTATGTTTCCATTGATTTTGTGAACTCGCTCTGGCAATTTATTAAGCGAAAACGAACCTTTGGGGAAAGCAAAGCCCTTAAGCGCAATATTAGGCGAAACTTTACAAGAGAAGAATACCATGCGATAAAGGCAAACAAGCACGATGTCGTGGTCACGGTCTCAAACCTTTCACTTAACAGAGTGGAGTATAAGTCTATAAACGATTGCTCTTATGAAGAATTTTGCGATTGGATTTGGATATCCTGCAACTACATTCCTTTTATGTCCTTGGCAACGGTCAATGGCTATGAATATGCAGATGGTGGGTTAGGATGCGTTGTTCCCATCAGGGAAGCTATTTTAAGGGGTGCCACGGAAGTGGATGCTATTGTGTTGGAAGCCGAAAACCTAGAAAAGCAAAAAGTGCTTGGGCGCAATCCATTTTCATTGATGCTTAATTTGTTCGGGCATTTATTAAATCAGGTGGAGCGTAGCGATATAACCATTGGAAAACTAGCAGCCCTAAACAATAACGTAAAACTGAATTTGTACTATACGCCAACCACTTTGACCGAGAATTCATTGATATTTAGTAAGCGCCTTATGGTAAAATGGTGGAAACAGGGTTATGATTATGCCAAACGAAAGCACCAGGCCAGCGAGCGTGTCGATGTGTTAAATTAATCTAGGAGCTCTCCTTACCACATTTCAGCAACTTCCTTTTTGATAAAAGCCAAGGCGGCATTGCTTGGTGCAGAGGTGTCCATAAGCTCAGTAAGAACCACTTCCCTAAGTTTATTGGCGCTGTCTGTTTTCTCATTCATATTGGCTTTTCTGATGAGTTGAATGGTGGCATTCTTAGCTGCGATAATTACGGTCCAGCAATCGTCACTAATGTAGATTTGCTGTGACAAATTATGTTCAAATTCCTGTTCAATATTTGCTACAAGTAAAGACTCATAATCATCTTTATTTGAAGATGTTGGATTTACTCGTGTTAATAGTTTAGATGGTGTAATCCGTTCAAGGAATAAAGTCATGCGCTCGTAAGCTTGGAGCCTTAGTGGAAACGATTCTTTTTGCCTTTCTTTTTGCAAAAGGAAGCGCCTTCTTCCCGCTTCGTTTTCAATGTGCTGTTTAAAAAAATAATAAGCAACGGCAGCTACGATACCAGCCGGAAGTAAATTAAATAAGATGTCTATAATTCTCTCCAATTCCATGTTTTTAATTCAATTTGGGATTATACGTTCCGCCAAGATACTCACAATCTTTTAATGTTTGCATGTTAATGAAAGGAACAATGTCCTTTTCATACTGAAAGGTCTTATTGAATTCCTTGGCGAGGTTATGGTCATCTACATTCATTTCAATATCATTCATGTTAAACTGGCAAGGATGCTCGTAACCTGCGGCATGCGTAATTTCAATCAATTCTTTTTTAAAGGTTTTAAAATATTGAGCGAGCCGTTCTGATTTTAGTGGCACGTTAATACCATTCTGAAGCCATTTGCTTTGTGTCGCTACACCGGCAGGGCAGCGGTTGGTATGGCATATTTGAGCTTGGATGCAACCTATACTCATCATGGCCTCCCGAGCCACGTTAATACAATCAACACCCATTGCAAAAGCCATTGCAGCTTTGGCGGGAAACCCTAATTTGCCGCTTCCAATAAATACAATTCTATCAGTTAGGCCATATTTTTGAAACAACTTATAGATATCACTAAACCCGTAAACCCAAGGTAAGGACACATGATCGGCAAAACTTGGTGGTGCGGCACCTGTACCTCCTTCACCGCCATCAATAGTAATAAAATCTGGACCTCTGTTCTCGGCTTTCATTATTCGGGCCAATTCTTCCCATTGTTCTAGCTTACCTATGGCAGCCTTAATTCCAACGGGTAGTCCTGTGGCTGCAGCAATGGATTCTATAAAATCAACCATTTCAGGGACATTGGAGAATGCTTTGTGATTTGGTGGGGACAACACATCTTTACCTACGGGAACACCTCTTATTTCCGCGATTTCCTTTGTGATTTTTTTACCGGGCAACACACCGCCCTTTCCTGGTTTAGCACCTTGGGAAAGCTTTACTTCAATCGCTCTAATGAACGGATTATTTTCAACTAATCGAATCATTTTTTCCATTGAAAAACCACCATCCTCTGTCCTTACACCAAAATAGCCTGTTCCAAAATGGAAAATAACGTCACCACCATGACTATGGTAAGGGGAAAGTCCACCTTCGCCTGTATTATGATAGGCATTGGCTATTTTCACACCCTTATTGAGGGATTCTATGGCTTTCGCGGATAAAGACCCAAAGCTCATCGCTGATACATTAATGATGGATGCTGGTCGGTAAGGTCGTTTGCGCTTATGGTATTTTCCCATAACCTTAGCGCAGGGCAGAAAACCCATATCCTTGGCATTCGGGTGGTCGGCCTCAATTTTAAAGGGTATCATGGCATTATTAATAAATATATGCTGGTGTGCATAAATATCGCGATCAGTACCAAAACCCTCATAGTTGTTTTCTTTTTTGGCCGAAGCGTAAATCCAACCGCGTTCTATGCGGTTAAACGGTAATTCCTCTCGGTTATTCGCCACTAAATACTGGCGTAATTCCGGACCGATACGTTCTAGCAGATACCGTAAATGCCCAATAACTGGAAAATTGTGGGTGATCGTATGACGCCTTTGTAAAAAAACATCTCTCAATGCCACCGCACCTAAAATAATTAAAACCCAAGACCACCAAGGTATGGTTCCTAAAAAATCAAGAACGGTTTCCATATTTAGTTATTCAAATAGTCAAATGTAATTTGTGTAAACGCCTTAACGCCAAGAAGCATGCCACTGTCATCTATTCTGAAATCTGGCGTATGGTGAGGATAAGGTTTGGTGTTTCCAGGTGTCATTCCGCCCAGGAAAAAGTAGACACCTGGTACTTTCTCTTGAAAGAAAGAGAAATCTTCACCGCCAGTTGTAGCCTTCATTATCTCTACGTTTTCCTTACCGGCCACCTTATGTAACGACGGTAAAATTTGTTGCGTTAAATCTGGGTCATTAAAGGTAATGGACGCATTGTTTTGAAAAGTTACCTCCGCTTCGCCGCCATAAGCTTTGGCTATGGTTTGTGCCATCTCTGTCATGCGCTCAATAATCATTTCCCGCATTTCAGGGTCTAGGGTTCTTACCGTTCCTATCAGCTCGGCAGACTCAGGAATGATATTAAAGCGCGTTCCTGAGGTAATTTTTCCAACGGTAATAACGGCAGCTTCATCCGTCAATTTGGCCTCTCTGCTTATTATGGTCTGCAATCCATCAATGATTTTTGCCGATATAAGGATAGGGTCCACTCCAGACCAAGGTTGCGAACCATGGGTCTGTTTACCTTTTACCGTTATGACAAAACGTTCTACAGCCGCCATGATTCCTTCTATTTTGTACTTTATGGTACCAACAGGCGTTTCTGAATTGATATGCAGGCCAAAAATGGCATCAACCTTAGGGTTGTCTAAAACCCCTTCTTTCACCATCAACTTAGCACCGCCTTCTTCTCCTGGTGGCGGCCCTTCTTCAGCCGGTTGAAATATGAATTTAACGGTGCCTTTAAGCTTATCCTTATGTTTTGATAAGACCTCTGCTGTTGCCATTAAAATAGCAATATGTGTATCATGCCCACAAGCGTGCATAACGCCAGTTTCGGTATTTAAAAATGTTGTTCTGACTTCTGACTTAAATGGTAAATCATTACGTTCGGTAACAGGTAAAGCATCGATATCGGCACGAAGTGCAATGACCTTCCCAGGTTGGGCCCCTTTTAAAACACCAACAACACCAGTCTTGGCAATTCCAGTTTCAACATCCAAACCTAATTGATTGAGATGTTCGGCTATCTTTTCGGCTGTTTTGTATTCCCGATTGGACAATTCTGGATTTTGATGAAAGTAATGGCGCCACTCTATTAATTTGTCTTCAATAGCGTCAATATCCTTCTCAACCGTGCCTTGAGAAAATGATAGAAAAGGTAATAATAAAACAAGGGATAAAATGTATTTCATAGGACTAAAAATTTTCACTAAGATATTGAAATTTAACAAATCTGAACATTTGAAACATTGTTTATAATTAATAGGATTTCGTCATGGAAAAACTTGTTACAATGCTTATTTTCACGGTCCAAAAAAATTGATTTTGGACAAATACTTGAGTCAACTTAACGAAGCACAATTAGCACCCACCCTACAAAAGGATGGGCCTATGATTGTGATTGCTGGGGCAGGATCTGGGAAGACTAGGGTTTTAACCTACAGGATTGCACATCTCATGAATCAAGGCGTTGACCCATTTAATATTCTTGCATTGACTTTTACCAATAAGGCAGCACGTGAGATGAAGGGCAGAATTGCTGATATCGTTGGGGATTCTGAAGCTAAAAACCTTTGGATGGGAACGTTTCACTCTGTATTTGCCAAAATCCTACGTATAGAATCGGATAGATTGGGTTATCCCAGTAATTTTACCATTTACGACACTCAAGACTCCGACCGCTTAATTTCTTCCATTATAAAAGAGATGGGACTGGACAAAGATGTCTATAAATACAAACAGATTCGGTCTCGGATTTCCTCTTATAAAAATAGTTTGATTACGGTTAAGGCCTATTTTAATAACCCTGAGCTAATGGAAGCAGATGCTGCGGCCAGGCGGCCTCGTATGGGAGATATCTATCAAAATTATGTAGAGCGCTGCTTTAAGGCCGGAGCCATGGATTTTGATGATCTGTTATTAAAAACCAATGAGCTACTAACGCGATTCCCAGATGTTTTGGCAAAATATCAAGACCGATTCCGCTATATTTTGGTAGATGAGTATCAAGATACTAACCATTCGCAATACCTTATTGTTCGTGCCCTTGCCGATAGGTTTCACAACATCTGCGTCGTAGGGGACGACGCGCAAAGTATTTATGCCTTTAGAGGTGCCAACATTAGCAATATTCTGAATTTTCAGCGCGATTATGACAATGTGAAGGTCTTTAGGTTAGAACAGAACTATAGGTCTACCAAGAACATTGTTAATGCGGCGAATTCCGTTATTGATAAAAATCAAAACAAACTCGATAAAATCGTTTGGACAGCTAACGAAGAAGGCCCTAAGATTAAGGTCAATCGTTTGATGACCGATGGCGATGAAGGACGTTATGTTGCCAGTACCATATTTGAAGCCAAGATGCAGCAGCAGCTTCAAAATAAGGATTTTGCTGTGTTATATAGAACGAATGCACAATCACGTGCCATTGAGGACGCCCTAAGAAAACGTGATATAAAGTACCGTATTTACGGTGGCCTTTCCTTTTACCAGCGCAAGGAGATTAAAGATGTTTTATCTTATTTGCGCTTGATTTTAAATCCTGCCGATGAAGAGGCGCTTAAGCGAATCATTAATTTTCCGGCTCGTGGTATAGGCCAAACCACTATGGATCGTCTCATCGTAGCCGCTAATGGTTACGACATTTCAATTTTTGAAGTTATTAAACGTATAGATAATCTCGATTTAAAAATCAATTCTGGAACCCGTAATAAGCTCAAGGATTTTGTAACCATGATTGAAAGCTTTCAGGTGATGAATGCAAACGCCAATGCTTTTGAGCTTTCCGAGCATGTTATAAAAGTTACTGGACTCATCAAGGAATTCAATAAAGACGGTACTCCAGAAGGCATAGCCAAAATGGAGAACATTGAGGAGCTTCTCAACGGTATAAAAGACTTTGTTGAAGGCCAAGTGGAAGTTGCTGACTCTACAGGGTCTCTCACCGAATTCCTTGAGGATGTTGCTCTAGCCACGGATTTGGACTCTGATAAAGGAGACCCTAACCATGTAGCTCTTATGACCATACATTTGGCTAAAGGGCTCGAATTTCCACATGTGTTCATCGTTGGTATGGAGGAAGACTTGTTTCCTAGCGCTATGAGTATGAATACCAGAAGCGAGCTCGAGGAAGAACGTCGCCTGTTTTATGTCGCTTTGACCAGGGCCGAAAAGCAAGCCTATTTGACCTACACACTATCGCGATACCGTTGGGGAAAGCTTATTGATGCAGAACCAAGCCGTTTTATTGAAGAAATAGACGATCAGTATTTAGATATTATTACCCCTTTGCAAGAGCAGCGTTTTAACCCGATGTTGGATGCTTCCATTTTTGGAGATGTAGAACCAAACAAAGTGCGGTTTGCTAAACCAAAATCACCAAAATTCAACAAAAAAAGCACTGCCAAAAAATCGGAAGGTTTTAAGATTAGCACGCCAAAAAAGATGAAGCCTGTATCCAAAACTAGTGGAGGCTCAAATTTATTTGATAGCAATCTGGCCGTTGGTAATATTGTCAATCATCAAAGATTCGGTAGAGGAGAGGTGCTAAAAATTGAGGGCACAGGTGGAGACCTTAAGGCTGAGATTAAATTTGAAAATGGCGACACCAAAAAACTTCTGTTGAGGTTTGCTAAACTTGAAATCATAAGTTAAACATTATAACCCAATGGCCGACTTTATAAAAATATATCCAGAAAACCCAAACCCAAAGGCGGTTCAAAAGGTGGTAGATGTGTTAAAAAGGGGAGGACTTGTTATTTATCCGACCGATACCGTTTACGGATTGGGTTGTGACATCACAAAGATGAAGGCCTTAGAGCGCATAGCTCAAATTAAGGGTGTGAAATTGGAAAAATCTAACCTGTCCTTTATCTGTGAAGATTTGAGCAATTTGAGTGATTATGTGAAGCAAATAGATAATACCACCTTTAAGATCCTGAAACGTGCTTTACCTGGGCCATATACGTTTATATTACCAGGCTCAAAAAATCTTCCTAACCCTTTTAAAAAGCGTAAAACGGTTGGTATACGGGTACCTGATAATCCCATTACCTTGGCCATTGTGAGTGCTTTGGGCAATCCGCTTGTGTCAACTTCTATACGTGATGAGGACGAAATTGTGGAATACACGACAGACCCTGAGTTAATACTGGAAAAATGGGATAAACTTGTTGATGTTGTAGTTGATGGAGGCTATGGCGGAAACGAAGGCTCCACCATTATCGACCTGTCCGAAGATCAACCTGTTATTGTTCGGGAAGGCAAAGGGACCATAGAGATATTCTAAACTTGTTTAATCAATTTCACCACCTTACTGCTATTGCTGTAAAATAGGAGCAAGGCTATGAGTCCGCACACAAAAAAACCGCTAAACAAAGGCACTACGGATTTAACCACAAAACTACCAATGAAATTGGCAATAGGAACAGCCATAACTGTCGAAAGAAAACCATTTAAAGCAGAGCCCACACCAGCGATATGACCTAATGGCTCCATGGCCAAGGCACGTAAATTTCCGAATAAGAAACCAATGGTGAAGAATTGCAGCGCAAAGAAGCCCACTAAAACCTCTATGGGCGGATTAACTCCGCCATAAAAAACGAGTACATATAACAAGGAAATACCAACAAAAGAGAGCATAGCCGTATGCACAATGCGGCGCATTCCAAATTTCACGACCAGCCTACTATTTAAAAAAGTAGCCAAACCTACGGAAATTGCAAGGCTTGCGAAGATTAAGGGAAATTCTTCCGCTAGGCCGTACTGCTTTTCAAAAATTTGTTGGGAGGTACTCAGATATACCATGAAGGAACCGGTTATCAGTCCAGATAGGATTGTGTAAATGACGGCCGAACGTATCTTAAAAAATTCAATGGTCCCAGTTTTAAAAATACTTAGGCGATAGGGTATTTTATATTTCTCTTTTAGGGTTTCATTTTGCCTTAACCAAAACCACAACATAACCAGAACGCCAAAGCAAAGTGTAAAAATGAATATCGATTTCCAACTGAAATAGACCATTAATGCCTGTCCAAGAGTTGGTGCGATAACAGGAACCAAAATGAAAATCATAACCACAATAGACAAGATTTTCGCCATGTAATCACCGCTGTAGGTGTCTCTGACCATTGCAATGCACATGGTTCTAGGCGAGGCCAATCCTACACCTTGGAGGATGCGGCCAAAAATCATCATTTCAAAATTTTTGGTCGTTATGCAGATTATGGAAGCCGCTATAAATACCGTAAACCCCATGTAAACGATGGGTTTGCGTCCAAAACTATCAGATAATGGACCAAACACAAGTTGGCCAATACCTAAACCCAAAAATATCATTGTGATGATTTTTTGATTTTGGTTCGGGTCGGTGATATTTAAATGCGCTCCAATGTTGGGTAAAGCAGGCAGAACAGCATCAATGGATAGCGCAACAATAGACATGAGCGCAGCCATTAATACAACAAATTCGGCTTGAGAGGTGTCGCTTTTTCGCATTTTGCAAAAGTACGTTAATTAGAGCACTAAGCTTAAGTTTTAGCAGAACTTTATATGAAGTTGATAATTTAGTAACTTAGGTTTTACTAAGCAGTGTGATATATGTGTTATCAAACCCGACAGACAACGACCATAAAAGATTTAGAGCTTCGGTATAATGTCACCTTGAGTAATGCCTCTTATGGTCCTTTATTCGATAAACCTGCCTATCACCTTAATGGATTCTCACACCCTAATATGTTGCTAATTCCGCAACAAAAACCAGAAGTTTTGGCCCCTGGGATTTGGGGAATAGTGCCTGAAACAAAAGGGCCAGAAGACATCAAGGCTTATTACAAAGAGAGTATTCGCTACGGTGCTGGTCTTAATGCTCAAAGCGAAAAATTATTCGATCATTTTATATACAAGCATTCAGCAATGTCTAAACGCTGTATAATTCCTGTAACAGGGTTTTATGAGCCGCACACGCATTTAAAGACTAAATATCCAGTCCTTATCCATAGAAAAGATGATGGTATTTTTTCATTAGCTGGTATTTATACTATAATCGGAAAGCATATTACCTTTAGTATACTCACCAAAAAGGCATCTCCTTATTTTGAGCGCATTCATAATATAAAAAAGCGCCAGCCAGTAATCCTTAAAAAATCAAATGAGCGCTCTTGGGTAGCTGAAGAATTGAGGCAAAATGACATACAGAATATCCTAGAAGACCCATATGATGATGAACAACTCGAGGCTTACACAATCAGTAAAGATTTGTATAAGCCTCGAATTGATAGTAATCATCACGCTATAGCAGAACCTGTTTCCTACAAGGAGTTAGGCTACACCTATTTATAAAGGAATATTACCGTGTTTGCGTTTTGGTTTATTGACCTCTTTTTGTTCTAACATGCTAAAGGCTTTTATCAATTTGCGTCTGGTGTCCTTAGGCAAAATGACTTCGTCGATAAAACCACGTTCAGCGGCACTATAAGGGTTAGCGAACAACTGAGCATATTCGGCTTCTTTCTCCTTCCATTTGGCATCTTTATCATCAGCTGCAGCGATTTCGCGCCTGAAAATAATCTCGGCAGCACCTTTAGCTCCCATAACAGCAATTTCTGCAGATGGCCAAGCAAAATTCATGTCGGCACCAATATGTTTAGAATTCATTACGTCATAAGCACCTCCATAGGCTTTTCTTGTAATCACCGTAACTCTTGGAACCGTAGCCTCACTAAAGGCGTACAGCAGCTTGGCACCATGAACAATAATCCCGTTCCATTCTTGGTCTGTTCCTGGCAAGAATCCAGGCACATCTTCAAGGACAAGCATAGGTATATTAAAGGCATCACAGAATCTTACAAATCTAGCAGCTTTTTTAGAGCTTTTAACCCCAAGTACTCCGGCTAAAAACATGGGCTGATTGGCAATGATACCAATAGATTTTCCGCCCAGTCTTGCAAAACCTACAATGATATTTTCTGCATAGTCCTTATGAATTTCATAAAACGAATCCTCATCAATAATACCATTAATTACCTCATGCATATCGTAAGGCTTGTTTGGATTGTCCGGAACGATGTTCGATAAACTTTCTCGCACTTCATCTTTTAACTCAAACTCCAAATCCTGTGGTTTTTCCCGGTTACTTTGAGGAAGATAGCTTAACAAGGCCTTTACGTCCTCTAAACATTCAATATCGTTAGATGAGGTCTTGTGTGCTACACCCGATTTTGTGGAATGTACACTGGCACCTCCCAATTCTTCACTGGTCACTTCTTCGTTTGTAACGGTTTTTACCACATTAGGTCCCGTAACGAACATATAACTCGTGTCCTGAACCATAATAGTAAAATCAGTCATGGCTGGAGAATACACCGCACCTCCAGCGCAAGGGCCCATGATCGCTGAAATTTGTGGTATAACTCCAGAGGCTTGTACATTGCGATAAAAAATATCTGCATAACCGCCTAACGAACGCACGCCCTCTTGGATTCTAGCACCACCAGAGTCATTTAAGCCAATTATTGGTGCGCCCACATTGACCGCCATATCCATTATTTTACAAATTTTTTCGGCATGGGTTTCAGATAATGAGCCTCCAAAAACAGTAAAGTCTTGGGCGAATACGTAAACGAGCCTGCCATCAATGGTACCGTAGCCAGTTACTACACCATCACCATAAAACTTTTGATTTTCCATTCCAAAATCTTTGGTACGGTGGGTGACTAAGGCACCTATTTCTTCAAAGGAACCTTCGTCGAGCAGGTAGAGAATACGCTCTCGTGCGGTTAGTTTCTTTTTCTTGTGCTGTTTTTCTATACGATCTTGTCCACCACCCAATTTGGCTAGTGCAAGCTTTTCGTTAAGCGTTTTTATTTTTGAATCCATAGTGTCTTAGTTAGGTAGTCTCAATAAGGTTTTATCTTTTAGATATTGCTTCAGCGCCAACTTCGCAGCAATTTCGGCTTCTTTGGCATGTTGTGCTTCCAAAAGTTGAGGGGAGTAATAATTCTTTACAAAATGTGTATCAAAATTACCGCTCCTAAAGGCTTCATGCTCACAGACAAATCGGCCGAAGGGAAGTGTTGTTTCTACACCTTTGACTTGATAATTATCGATAGCGTCAATCATACGCTGTATGGCTTCATTCCTCGTTTTTCCATAGGTAATGAGTTTTGATAGCATGGGATCGTAATAAATAGGAATATCCATGCCTTCTTCAAATCCATTGTCTACTCTAATGTTTTCGCCTTTAGGGAGTTGGTAGACCTCTAAATTGCCAACACTTGGTAAAAAGTCGTTCATGGGATCCTCAGCATAAACCCTAAGTTCTAAGGCATGACCATTAATTTGTAAGTCTTCCTGTTTAATCTTTAATTCTTCCCCTCGAGCTACATTAATTTGAAGCTCTACAAGGTCTACTCCCGAAATCCATTCAGAAACAGGATGCTCTACCTGCAATCTGGTATTCATCTCCAAGAAGTAAAAGTTATGGTCGGCATCCATTAAAAATTCCACAGTACCAGCGCCCAAATAATCGCAAGACCGCGCTACATTTATGGCAGCTTGTCCCATTTTTTCCCTTAATTCTGGAGTTAGAATGGCTGAAGGTGCTTCTTCTACAACTTTTTGATGTCTGCGTTGTATTGAGCATTCCCGTTCAAAGAAATGCAGAATATTGCCATGGCTGTCTGCCATAACCTGAATTTCAATATGCCTTGGTGAACTCACATATTTTTCAACGAAAACAGAACCGTCTCCAAAGGCAGAAGTTGCCTCGCTAATGGCGCGCTTCATTTGGGATTCTATGTCTTTTTCGTTTTCAACGATACGCATACCCTTACCGCCACCACCAGCGGCTGCTTTAATTAAAATAGGTAAGCCTATTTGTTTGGCAATTTCAACAGCTTCTTTAGGGTCCGTAACGGCGTGGTCTACACCTGGGACCATGGGAATATTGTAATCTTTTACAGCTTCTTTGGCAGCCAATTTATCGCCCATCATTTTAATGGCCTTAGATCGTGGTCCAATAAATACAATATCGTTTTTTTCACAAAGCTCTGCGAAATCGGCATTTTCACTTAAAAAACCATAACCAGGGTGAATGGCATCCACGTTCAAGGCTTTTGATGCTTCAATGATTTTATCACCTCTAAGGTAGGATTCGTTAGAGGGAGCAGGGCCGATACAAACAGCTTCATCTGCATACTTTACGTGAGGAGCGGTTCTATCTGCTTCAGAGTATACAGCTACGGTTTTTATACCCATTTTTTTAGCGGTACGCATAACGCGTATGGCTATTTCGCCTCTGTTGGCGACCAATATTTTTTTCATACTATTCGAATTCGATTAATAGTGCGTTTTTGTCTACAGTATTTCCTTGTTGTACGTTAACGGATTTTATAACACCATCTCTTGGAGAGTTTATAACGTTTTCCATCTTCATAGCCTCGAGAATCAATAAAACCTCACCTTCTTTGACCTCTTGGCCTTTAGATACACTAATTTCCAAAATAAGCCCAGGCATAGGTGCCTTAATATCATTGACCTGTTTTGAAGCGCCTAATTGAAATCCTAAACTCGCTATTTGCTGATCAAGCGAATCTTGTATGGCAACCTCATAAGTGTTGTTATTTACCATAATGCGGTACTTTTTTTTATTGAAGTCCGTATGGAGCACTTTTGCGGTTATGGATTCATTATTTTGAAGAATATGGAAGGTGTTTTTTGAAGTGGAAACCACATCGAGTTGAGTCGCGTCTTCTTCACTAATTTCAAATTGGTGAGACGCATTGACTTTTGTTTTATACATGTAATTCGAATTATTAAACTTGGGCTAAATTAGAGATAAGCCGTCCTCTAAAATATGAAATAAGTCATGTTTCATGAAATCTTTACATAGATTTAAAGTTGAATAGATTTGACGATTTAAAATAGTTTTCTTGTTAAAGAAAAATACAATTATGTGGGAAATTTTAGCCATAGAAGAAATACCTTGTTCAAACCTGTAAAAGAGAGAAACCTTAGTTGCAAGGAAAAAGAGTTACAAAAACCATTATATATTTTTGCAACCCGATTGTTAGAAAACTTAGCCTTTCCCATAAATTAGTACATTAAAATTCAAAAGTGTCGCATTAATTGAAACTTCTGTAAATATTCTAATTAGAGCAATGTTATCATCGCGTTAAGATACATGTAATGTATTCTCGACAAGGGAGAGTGCGATTTAGGCTATCAAAGTAAAGGACTAAATCATAGGGTTAATTAAAAAATTTTGGGCTTGATACACAAAACAAGCCCTCATAATTAAATTAGTTCTCTCCTAGGAAAATCTTATTTAATCTAAACTTATTTTGATTCGAGCTGATATTGAATATTTTTCACCTTGTCATATATCGAGTGTTACCTAATAATTACTTTTTTAGTTCTTTTACCTTGCGAATTGGTTAATTCAACGACATAAATTCCAACTGATATTTTACTCACATCAATGTGTTGAGAACTCACATTGGTCATAAGGTCTAAGTGTATTAGGCTTCGCCCATGAATATCGTATATATTCAATTTTGTTTTTTCTGTCAAGGTGCCTTTAATATCAATAGTTTGTTGTTCATGGTTAGCATATACCTGTAATTTGTTTAATTCAATAACTTCGTTATTCAAAGAACTTTCTGAAAAATGTAAGTAGAATCGTCCTGTCCCGTTTAAATCCGTAATAGTTGAAATTTGATAATTACTTGAATTTAATAGAGTAAATGTATTTTCTGCATTATCCTCAAGATATACATCAATGGATTGTGGTATTGTGGTTTCTTCTATTGAAAATGTAATATTGGAGTCTGCGCTAGCATTTAAACCAATGGGTATAATAACATTAGAAATATCGGTGCTGTTAAGAGTTTGTATTGCCATGGGTATACCTGCATCGCCTTGAACCAAATGAGAGTAAATAGAAAAACTAGATGGGTTATTGTTCCATACAGAGGCATCATAGCCCACATCTAAACCTAAACTCGCATTATCGTTAAAATAAAAATCAGTAGTATAACTATCAGTATTAGAATTAACTTTAAGTTTAAGGAATATCAAATCTTCGGCATTACGTCCTGAAATAAAGTCATCTTCATTACCTATTGTTCTCATTGCTGGAGTAAAGTTGATATTTCCATTAGCCAAGGCATTTACAAAGAAACCTTGACCTGGACTAATTAAAGGGTTTAAATCCACTGTGGCTAAATTTACAATAGTCCATTTATTAGTTTCCTCACCGTTATATCCATAAATACCGACTGAATTTTCATCAATTAGTCCTGAGTTAATTATATTGTTCAAAAAGTCTATTGCTTTTAAATAACTCGGATAAGGATTTCCTATCAGGTTCCAATTACTTGCTCCACCAGTAGTCACCGGAACATTAACTGTACTACTTTCTACATTTCCCGTAAATGTAAATGTTGAGCCATCAGTAGAGCCGGTTCTGTAACCATACCCAGCATTTAATATGGCTGCATCATCTGCTGTTGTGTAATTTATATAAGCATTAGTTAAGTTGTTAAAAGGCCCAAATAAAAAGGCAGGACTTCCTCCAATTGTACCGGACATAATATTTGGGTTGGATAATCTAAAATCTCCAAAACTTTGTCCCGTTACAGGTGGACTTATTAAGTCATTGTTTCCAGTTGGTGCACTTGGTTCTGCGGCATTGTTAACATGACGTTTATAAAAAACATCTCCAACTACTGAGCCATCTAAGATTAAACTTGAATAGCTTTCCGATGATGACTCTAGAGTCATACCAGAATCAGTTATTAAAGAGGCGCCAGAATTTATAGTTACAGAGGTACCTGGTTTCACTGAAACTTCATTGCAGAAGGTGTCATCACTTATTGTAATGTTACCATTTTCGATAATAATTGAGTTAGATAATTTTGAAATGCCATTGGGGTCTGATGGCACCCAGCCATTGTTGTAAACAAAGTTAAATGCACAGTCGTTTTCTATCAAATTTGAAAAAACAATTTGTGGATCTTCTGGTTCAATGGTCATATTTAACCCTAATACCGCGTCGTGTCCATTACCGGTTAAATCTGAAATCACTTGAGTGTCATCTTGCTCATTAAAACTCCAATAAGCCTCTAAACCTAAAGAACTTGGTTCTATAGACTTGTTGTAAAATTGGGCGATTTCAGAGTCACTTCGCGCTATATTCCACAAACGAATTTCATCAAGTTCACCATCAAAAAACCAAATATCATCATTAATGGTTGTTCCTAGTTTTGCAACGATAAAATCATCATTCCAACCTCCAACTACAGCATTACTTTTATTCAGTGTTCCATTAACATATATCTTCATAGTAGACCCCTCTCTTACAAAAGCGTAATGATTCCAAGCATTTGGCTGAGCCACAATTGTTGAAGCAATTTGGTCACTGTTGGTAACTTTGGTGTATAATCTGGCTTTACCTTGGCTAAAATTGATATTATGAGCAAAGTCAGCTCCATTACTAAGGCCATCTCCCAAGGGTTGGTCAGCACTACCCATGTTTTCATCAAGATTGGCCCAAAATTCTATTGTGAAATCATTTGTTAGCACAGCATTGTTTTCTAATACTAATTGGTCTCCCGTACCATCTAGATCAATAGCTCTTTCACAGATGATACAACCTTCAAATTCATCAAAATTCACCGTATACTGAGTCGTTGTCTCTGGAACACTAATTTGATGAGTTTGAGCACCAGCATCTGACCATGACGAAAATGTGTATGAATTATCATTTGCACATTGGTTAGGTGCTTCTAGTTCAAACTGAAAATTAATTAATTCATCAAATATAAAGGGTGTGGTTTTCTCAACACCATCAAGTAAAACCGTTAAGCCGCTTGGAACAGAATTTAATGTTACTGTTGATTTTTCGGGTTGAAGAAAAATAGTATCCGATGAAGACAATCCATCGCTGTCAGTAACAGTCATGGTAACAATATAGCCTGTATTACCAACAAATGGCACATGATTGCTTGTAGGCACCACAAAAGAACTTGAGGTCCCTGTATCTGGACCTTGCCTTGGATGAATTGTTCCACCATTGTAAAAACTAACAAACCACTCAATATTGTTGGGATCAATTGTTCCATCAGGGTCTGAGGCTTGTCCTGTAAAATTAATTGTATCATTGCCCCTAAATGTGGAATTGTCAGAAGGAGTTAAAATCTCTGCGACAGGTGGCTGGCCCACTATAATTGTTATGGCATCACAGGCTGTATTAGCGATCTGATCAGATAGAAATAGTCTAGCTTTTATTTCACCATTTGAAGTGTATTCATGTGTTATTGTCGGAATAATGCCTGTTACAGGGACAGTACCTGTAGCTTGGTTGCCATCACCGAAATCCCATGTATAACTAATGGTGTCTCCATCAGCATCAGAAACCGTAGCATCAAAATCTACTGAAAGAGGGGCGCCTTGGCCAGAAATGGGACTTGCATTCGTAGAAACACATTCGGGAGGGGAATTATTAGGGTCGTTAAACGTATAACGTCTTATCTCACCAGCTCCAATATTAGAATCAGAAGCAGTTAAAATGCGCACATAGTAAAGATAGCCATCAGGACCAACTTCAAAATCTAACATTAGTCCAGGATTATTATCAAACATGGTATTGCTTACAGCATTGAGATTACTATCAAATTCAATGTACTTCACCCAATTCTGAACATAGTCTCCATAGAAGTATTTGTTTTGGTATTCAATAGGATACTGGAAATCTCTATAAAAAAGCCCACCCATAATTGCGGCTCCATTGCCATTATGGGCATAGCCAAAAATAGGGTCTGTAAAGGCAGGATCAGTACAAGTACCATCAGGTTCCCTTCCTGTGCTACCATCACCACATGCTGGCCAACCAAAATTTACGCCTCCTTCTCCTATCTCGATAGTATGAATATCCTCCCAGGCAAAAGTTTGATTATTACCACCAACTTCACCAATGAATAATTTGTTCAGTTGTGTGTCAAAATGACCTCTAAATGGATTTCTCAAACCTGCAGCATAGATAGACTTGAGTATTCCATTTGCATTAAAATCACCTGGCGTGCTATCATAATAAGGATTGTCCGTAGGGATGATGCCATCAGTATTAAATCGATGTATTTTTCCGTTTGAATTGGCCATATCTTGCGACGTCAGGTTGCCAAAATCATCTCCTGTGGCCAATAATAAGGTGCCGTCTTGCGCAAAAACCAGAGTTCCTCCAGTATGACAGCAACCTTGGAAAGGCTGCGTTGCCTCCCATATTATCGTTTCACTGTTTAAACGTTCTTCCGGAGTGCCCAAATCTTTGAAACGTGATACTCTGTTCTTATTATTGTTTGAAGCAGAGTAATATAAATAGAAGAATCCATTATTTTCAAAATCAGGATCTAATACAATTTCAATTAGACCATGTTCACCGGATGGATTAATATTTGGTATAGTCATAAATGTGGTTAATGTAACGGGAAGGGAGTTTATTGGCCCGCCGACTTTTACCTGACCATCTTTTTCTATAATTAAAATTTGGCCATTAGGCATAAATGTGAATGCTAGAGGCCGATAAAGGTCATCTGTTACTAGCTCGTTTGTAAATCCGTTAGGAAGTTGTGCATTTGTATAATTTAATATTGTACCAAAGACAACAAATACAATAAAAAAAGTGATTCTTGACATAGGTTGATATTGATTAGGTTATAATTAAATCAACATCTAAATTCAGGATTTGGATGAAATGCCAAAATGATTTATATCATTTTATTAAAAAAATAGATTAACTGTGAAAAATAATTTATAAAATGTTGCCTATAACTTTTGAAAGTACAAATCTATAATAGTCCTTGTTTGATGAAATGAAATGCCCGTTAGTTTCACTTTGTTCCAGCAATGCCTCAAATTCACAAAATCCTACTAATTTTAACGCCTCGACTTCATCCTCTTGGGGTTTGAGCTCCTCTAAAGGCGTCTTCAGCTCAGCGATGTAAACATGATGAAATTCATAGTCCTTGATTTTTCCAGAGTCGTATTCTGATTTATGAAGTTTAACACCAATCTTTTTTAGGTCTTTTTTTTGGAGCTGTAGTCCAATTTCCTCTTTGGCTTCACGTAATGCCGCTTCTATTAAAGGTTCTCCTGCATCAATATGGCCGGCCACCGAGACATCCCAAAGTAGTGGATAGATTTTCTTTTTGTGCGAGCGTTGTTGAAGAAGAATTTTTTTGTCTTTGGTATAAAACCATATATGGATAGTATTGTGGTACCAACCATTTTTATGAGCTTCAGATTTTAAGGCTACTTTGCCTGTAGGGTCACCTGTTTCCGTAACAATATCTATGAGTTCATCCATAAAAAATATTCCCACTTGCGTGGGAATTATTTATTCAAAATAGCTAAAGGTTTCTCCTTCTTTTATTTTTAACAAGGTTTCATAAATCAGTCTTATCACGTTTTCAACATCATCCTTATGAACCATTTCTACCGTGGTATGCATATAACGCAAGGGTAAGGATATAAGAGCAGAAGCTACACCACCGTTGCTGTAGGCAAAGGCATCGGTATCTGTGCCTGTTGCGCGGGATAAGGCAGCTCGTTGAAATGGAATCTTTTTTTGCTCAGCAGTATCCGTGATAAGATCGCGTAACTTTTGTTGTACAGCAGGAGCATAGGCCACCACAGGTCCTTTGCCAATCTCGGCATAACCTTGTTTTTTCTGGTCGATCATAGGTGTTGTGGTATCATGTGTTACATCGGTAACTATGGCCACATTGGGTTTTATGGTTTGCGTTATCATCTCTGCGCCACGGAGTCCGATTTCTTCTTGTACCGAATTGGTAACATAGAGTCCAAAAGGTAATTTTTTCTTGTTTTCATGAAGTAACCGCGCCACTTCCGCAATCATAAAGCCTCCCATTCTATTATCAAGGGCCCTGCATACAAATTTGTTACCGTTTAGAATGTGGAATTCATCTGGATAAGTGATAACACAGCCTACATGAACTCCCATTTTTTCTACTTCGTCCTTGTCCTTAGCACCAATATCTATACAAATGTTATCTGGTTTTGGTGGTTCTTCCTTAGACCTGTTTCTAGTGTGAATGGCTGGCCAGCCAAAAACACCTTTCACGATGCCTTTTTTGGTGTGTATGTTAACCACTTTACTTGGTGCTATCTGGTGATCGCTACCACCATTTCTAATGACATATAATAGCCCATTGTCTGATATGTAATTAACGTACCAAGAAATTTCGTCGGCATGCCCTTCTATGACCACCTTATATTTGGCTTTAGGGTTTATAACTGCGACAGCACTACCATAAGTGTCTGTAATGAATTCATCTACATATGGTTTCAGGTATTCCATCCATAATTTTTGGCCATCCCATTCGTAACCAGTTGGAGACGCATTGTTTAAATATTTTTCTAAAAAGTCCATGGACTTTTTGTTGAGTAATTGCTTTTTCGCCATGTGGTAAATTTTTTCTAAAAATAATAATATTAATAGGATTTTGAGCTTAAAGGACGTATTAATTCTTAATTTTGAATTGGGTATTTCAAACGCGTTTTGGTACGGTTTTCGCACTGGATTTTACACATGAAAAACAGCTTACTTCTTATTTATTTACTTGGACCTTTGGTATATGGGCAGGTCTTACCTGTAGAGCGCGACACAACGGCTGCCGAATATATTATAATTGAAGGCGATTCTATACCTCGAAGGACCATAGATTTAGACGAGGTGATATTATTGCCCGATTTAAGTTTCGATAATAGGGATGCGCGCATACGGTATTTAATCTTAAAGCGTAAGACACTAAAAGTTTATCCTTATGCGAAACTTGCGGCAGAGCGACTGGAGACCTTACAGGAACGACTGTCTAGTTTGGAGCGCAAACGCGATCGCCGAAAATACGCGCGTGTTATTCAAAGATATATTGAAGACGAGTTTTCCGAAGAATTAAAAAAATTGACCAAAACAGAAGGTCAAATTTTGGTAAAGCTTATTCATCGCCAAACTGGAAAAACGGCTTTTGAACTTATAAGACAGCTTCGAAGTGGTTGGCGTGCTTTTTGGTATAATAACACGGCCAGTCTTTTTGATATTTCTTTAAAAGAAGAGTTTGCACCAATAGATGTCTTGGAGGATTATTTAATAGAGGATATTTTACAACGGGCTTTTCAAAGCGAACGCCTAGAACGGCAAAACCCAGCATTTGATATTGATTTTTACTCTTGTGTTAATAAGTGGTCTAAACCAAAAAGACAATACGGTGGCTAATGCGTAAACAAACGGTCATAGAAGAGCGACTTAACGCACTGTCCCATGGCATTGGTGCTGCACTGGGCATAGTGGGCCTAATATTAATGTTGGCCTACGTTGATAGTTCAGTGGATTTTGGGCTGTTTAGTGTCTTGGTGTATGGCTTTTCAATAATTGTGCTTTTCTTGGCATCTACCATGTATCATTACGTACGGGACGAAAGGCGTAAGCACTATTTTAGAATTGTAGATCATGTGAGTATTTATTTTCTCATAGCAGGGACCTACACCCCTGTACTTTTACTGTCGTTAACGGATAGTTTGGGTTGGTTACTGTTTTGGGTAGTTTGGGGCATAGCTGCCTTTGGTGTGGTCTTAAAACTATTCTTTACTGGACGATTCGAGGTGTTTTCTACACTCCTATATCTTGTCATGGGATGGCTGATAGTATTTGACTTCTCAAACTTATCTGAAAGTATTGGCCCAAATGGTGTTTTATGGCTTTTTGCAGGTGGATTGTTTTACACCGTAGGCATTCTGTTCTATGCCATAGATAAAATACCATACAACCATGTAATTTGGCATCTTTTTGTATTAGGTGGAGCGATTTGCCACTTTTTTATGATTTTTAATCATGTGATTTAAATTAAGATGCCGATTTGCCAAAACGGTCATCTATTTCCCATTAGGTTTAAAAACCAAGCAATGTTGCCAAGGAAGATTGGAAATGTTTTTTTCAAGCGTAAATCCAGCGGCTTCAAATTCTTTTACGGCCTGTTTTTCGGTCATTTTATGTACTTTTTTAATGGGCACCGAGGGGTCTTCGCCTCTATACTCTATAAGGAATATTTTTCCATTTGGCTTTAAGGCACGTTTCATGGAGATTGCCATTTCATAAGGAAAATTGAACTCATGATAAACATCAACCATCAAAATTTTATCAATAGAATTCTCTGGAAGGTTAACACTTTGTTCGGTTCCTAAAACCGTCGTAATATTATTGTACTTTTTGTACAGTGGGTTAGTGGTAATGGCCTTTAGCATTTGAGGTTGAATATCTACAGCATAGATTTTTCCATGTTTGGCCAATGGTGCCATTTTAAATACGTGATACCCTGAACCTGCGCCTATATCTGCAATCTTATCACTGCCTTTTATATTCATGTTGCTAATAAGAGTTGATACATTTTCTTCGGCCTCACGCTCCGGACGTTCGAGCCAAGCCATTCCTTGATAACCCATAACATGGGCAATTTCACGACCCATATACCATTTTCCTATACCGTTGTAATCCCCTGACTTGTAAGTGTAACGTTCATTGGTTTGCTCTTGGGCATTGCCAGGAAATGAAAGGAATAGGCAAAGCAGCTGAAATACAATTACATGTGGAGTTCTCATTAGTTTTCGTTTCTTTTTAAACCGTCATTGAAAATAATGGAATTATGACAGAGCACGAAATCATTTAGGATTTTAGATATTAATTAACTAATTGAGCACATCATCGGTAATGATGAGTCTATACTCAAAATTGTTAACCGTTGGCTCAGTAAATTCCCAAGAGGCATTGTCTATGGGTTCTTGACTGTAAACAAGAATAAAACTTTCATTATCGTTGCTGTAAAGTTTTATTTCAGAGAAGATAAAAGAATCTGAAGGAGGAATGGGATTTGTTTCCGAGTTAAGGTCACTGGCAACACTTATTTCCGTACCAACCGGAATTTCTACAAAACTGTTTTGAGGTGTGAGATACAACAAATCCGTACTAGATGTGTTTTCGATAAGATAGGTAGTTTCGAATCCTGTATTGATGTCGTCTTCACATTGTGTGGCCAAAACTAGTGGTAAGAGCAGTAAAAGGAATAGCTTTTTCATCGATTTTTAATCTAAGATGCAAAGTTAGTTGAAAGGTTGCTTTCCCAGATAACATTAATTTCGTCTACTCCAAATTTCGTGAATCGGATTTCCGGTTCTTGATTTGCCTTTATGATGCTACTGGACCCCGAGAAATTCATCACTGCTTTGTGTTTAAAAGATTGAATTCAGGTAAGAAAGGGGAGATCGTAAAGCTTCTTAGACTTAAAATGTAATCATTTATAAACGAAACATCCTATGCGTGAGATTTGAGTTTATAAATTTAAGATGACAGATTGTCTATTATTACTTTTTTGATTTTATCTGGAAAGCCAAAAGCGGTTGTTATGAGTTGGCTTCA
This sequence comes from uncultured Winogradskyella sp., assembly GCA_913055905.1. Classification (GTDB taxonomy): domain Bacteria; phylum Bacteroidota; class Bacteroidia; order Flavobacteriales; family Flavobacteriaceae; genus Winogradskyella. The sequence continues at coordinate 54,514 of CAJXLB010000007.1, read as the reverse complement.
TTTTTTGGACTTAAACATTAAAGCTATACAAGTGATAAAAACTAAAGTATAAACAATGGAGAGTAATGGATTTGCAACACTTAGATTCTTGAAATCGATTTGATTAAAAAGCGCAGCACCTACAACAAGGGCAATCACCACAAAGAAAAAGTTAAAATTAAATTTATAGTTCATTAAATGCTGTTTTGTTGATTTCCATTAGAGCTACTTTTTCCACGTACCTCCATAACGGTAGTGAGGGTTATTTTCCTTCACCTTGAGCAAACAATTCTTGCATACAAACACCCAGTTTTTAGACTCCTCGTATTGTATTCTATACATGACATTATAGTCTTCATTACAAATATGACAAAACTTAATCCTCAACTATTTTTCTTTTTTCTGTGTATTGGTAGCTATTTGGTTTTTTTTTCGAACTCTAAAGACTTCAATTTCTTTCTTTTTTCCTTTTAAATCTTGCAACCCTAGGGATTCCGATTCAAACGTTTCTTCCAATTTCAGCTTGGCCATCATATGGGAAGAGACCAACAGTTCTGCCGAAACTTCGTTACAAAGACCTTGAATTCTAGATGCCGTGTTTAAAGTGTCTCCTGTAAAAATAAGATCTTTTTTTAAGGTACCAATTTCGCCAGTTACTACTTCTCCAGTGTGGAGGCTCCCTTTAAACTCAGGGCAAACGCCGTAATGTTTATTGAACCAGTCTTGTTTTGCAATTAAATCTTCTTTCATTTTAAAAAAGCAATGAATACAATTATTATTGGAGATACCTTTTTTTAATTCCCAGGTTATTACCATTTCATCACCTACATATTGGTAAACCTCGCCAGAATAATCAATAATAGATTCCGAAAGCACACCGTAATAAAATCGTAATAATCTAAAATATTTAATGTGGCCAAGTTGTTCTGCAAGAGTTGTGGACGATTTCATATCAATAAACATAAAAATTCGTTGCTCCACTTGTGGACGATGATATTTTCCCGTAACAAAATTTAAAAATGAGTTCGCTCCAATTTTTTCACTAATCTCATTGTAGAACAGTGTTACAATCAATGAAATCATCATTTGAAAACCTGTACTTAAAAAAGTAATACTCCCAAGGAAGTCTGAAAATTTATTCCAGATTTGCTCATTGGCTATACTGGAATTCAATTCAATACTCACAGCTATAGGATAGGTAATACCAATAATTAGAAAGAGAAATAAAGAATAGATAACAAACTTCCCTAACACCGTGATGGCGAAGGAGGCCTTGGAGAACAGCCTATTCATAAATAATAATTCAATAGTACCGATAAGACATCCAACGATGGTAACAGCAGTTAAAGCAAATGCCACTACCGTAAAGTCTAATTTTATCGCTCCCTTAGTGGTGTACTGGTAGTCCCTGGTTGCAGCATATTCTACTGTTAAAAATATAACACCAAAAATGAGCCATATGACTCCAAAAGGAAGTATACGATATATGTTTCTTTTAAGTCTTGGTGTCATTTAAAAATGTTTGCGCCTTATACTGCTTCATGATTAGCTTTTATTGGTTGTAGTTGTTTTGTCTATAATTTCTTAAATCACGCTTTTGCGAAATTCGCAACTTAAACTCCAGTCGGTTTATCGTAAACGAGGTTTTTAATTTTTAGTTTCAACCATTTCCAGTCTTCACCATTCATGTCCCAGGTTGCTTCACATTCAACAGGAATTCTAATTCCAGAAAGCTCTTCTATTTTCACTGCCTTAACGGTCCATTTTGAGGGATTTTTATCGCTAGCGTCTTTATAGCGCAGGCACTCAAACATCGCGAAGTCTCCTTCTTCATTGAAATGAAATAGTCCAGACCCGGTTGTGCCATTATAGGTCATGGTCGCCCTAGCACTATTGTTTTCTATTTCCTCCCAACTAATGTAAGAACTTATCGCAGCCGAAGGGAACCATACGATTTCTGCTAAATACCTTTGTAAGGTGGCTTGGTCTATGTTGGCGTTGTCCTTAGCGTTAGCTACAGGAATTAAAGCTAATAGCTTTATAAGCATAGCGCCATTGCCATTTTCAAATTTATCGCGACCTACTATCGGCAAAAAGGGATTCATACTAGTGCTAATAGACCAATGGAATGCAGGCGGATTAGTTGTAAAATATTGCTCTGCCGTTCCCTTAAGCCAATCGTTCTGTTCGGGTTTGAGTTTTAACTGTAAATCTTGTTCCAAATAAACACTTTTGGCCATGGGCTTGCCAAGAGTTCCACTACGTTCCAGCCACTTTTGAACGCAAGATGGTAAACTCGAGATATCTTTTTTGCTGATTGGATGCTCCGTTACATCAGTCGCCTGCTGTAATAGTATTTGGCATTCTGCAGCTATCCGTTGATTAAAACGATAATTTGCAAAACCAACCACTAGGGGAACTATTATGAGAATATTGGCTATGGTACCAAATTTAGCATCCGACCAAAACATAACGATTAAGATTTGGGACATGACAACAGCGATAATTCCGCTCATCAACCAATACTCAGATGAATTTAAATACAGAACAATACTCAAAACGAACAATAAAAATACACTAAACCAAACGAGTCCCACAGGTTTAGAAATGGGTTGGGATAGCGCTTCAAATTCGGCAAGACCATAGGCTTTTAAAAAGCCAAAAAGATGGATTAATCCATGAATTCCGAGCAGTATAACAAGAGCAATGCGCATAGCAAGGCATATTGAATTTTTAGACTAAAATGCTACTTAAAAATACGGTTTTTCCGTGACATGAGATGTTTAGACTCATTGCTATTCTTACATAGTAAAAATGAAAATTATAGTTATGGGCTAAAATAAAGACATGGTTTTTTTCACTATCTTTAGAAGTTTATTAAATCAAAAAATCAGTGCGTATGTCCTTTTATGCTAAAATTAAATGGGTCTTGGGAATTTTATTAGTTTTTGTTTTGATTGTAACCACCAATCTCATAGACAGAAATAATTTTGTATTGGTTAGGGATTCCGTCCAAACCATCTATGAAGATAGGCTTGTTGTTAAGGATTTGATCTACAAGATTTCAAAAGCCATGCAAAAAAAGGAACTAGCCCTTGCTAAAAACGATAGTGCTTTTTTCAAGACAGCTAATACCCAAATTAATGCCAGTATTGAAAACTATATAGAGAGGTATGCTGAAACAAAACTCACAGCAGAAGAAGATAGGGTATTCAATGATTTAAAAGCCAATATGGATGACCTATTGGAGGCCGAAGGGCAATTGATGCAAAGTGGTTATGAGCAGCCCAGTGGGGTTTTAAAGCCTATAGGTGCCATAAAGGAAAATCTGGACGACTTATCAGACATACAATTAAGCGAGGGCAGCAGGCAAATGACCATTAGCAAACGAGCTGTAGAGTCGGTAGAATTGTTTACGCAAATGGAGATTTATTTGCTGGTGTTTTTAGCTATAGTCATTCAGATCATAGTCATGTATAATCCGAAAGAAAAAAGTTAGCACTACTCAGGGAAACTTAGCCTTTTATAAAGTCTTGGTATTCTGTAAAAAAGTCTTCAAATAAGGCCATGTGTGTATTAAAAAAGGTCATTACATTTTGCCATGAGCCTTTATTATGAATGGAAACTTTTTGCTCTAAGGGCACGTAAATTCTGGAGATTTCCTTGCCGTTATCTAAATAAAAAGTGTCTTCGTAAATGGCATCGGGTAAAAATTCACTAAGTAGAATAGTTTTTAAAGATACCAGTTTCTCCCAACAGACTATTCTTTGTTCCAAATCGTCTTCAAGATCTAAGGCGACTAGTGCTTTTTTGGTATCGAAATGAAATTTAAAGCTCAAGCCTTTGATTTTGGTGTTATACAATATCCATTTCCTTGGAAAGGACTTCCCAAAACTGGTCCAGAATTCATGGCGAAGTTGTCGACTTTCCTCTTTACTGAACATAACTAAATGAAATAAGCGGTAAGAACGCCCAAACAAATAGCAACTAGCTTGGTTAGGTTGAACTTATGTCCCTCTCCAGACTCGAACAAAATGGTCGTAGAGATATGCAGAAAAATCCCGATGACCGTAGCATTGACCAAACTTATGGTTTCTGCCGAAAGGGCAGTACTATTGGAAACATAGGTGCCTAGTGGCGTCATCGTGGCAAAGACCAATAAAAAGGCTCCAATTTTAAAGGTGCTAAACCCGGAATTTATCAAAAATGCCGTAATTAAAGTTGCAATTGGAATTTTATGCACAAATACACCATAAACCATATCATTATGCTGATGAATAGGAAAACCCTCCAAAAAGCTGTGAATGCATAAACTGATAAAAAGCAACCATGGAAATTTATTGTCCGTGTCGTGCATATGCACATGGCCATGCTCAGCACCCTTAGAGAATAGTTCTAATATAATTTGCAGTAATATGCCCAACATGATGAATAAGCCAGCTAATTTGGCTTCAATATGGCCATAGACCTCCGGTAATAAATCAAATAAGGTCAAAGCCATAAGGAAAGCACCACTAAAGGACAATAATAATTTGGTCCCGTTGGATTTTTGCTTCTTGGTGAGCAGTGCTATACCGATACCCAGAATGACGGCATAAACAGGAAATAAATACTTGTTCATGGGTGCAATTTACTTAAAAATCATAATCAAGCGCTGCGATGATGTTTTGTCAAAGGGTTCTAGTTTGTAGTTGCCAAAGACATCGAGTAAATGTACGCCAGCCTTAGCGAATAAATCTTCAAAATCGTCAAGGGTCAAAGCCTTTACACGTTCTTGAAATGAAAACGACTGGCCATTGTCCGTAAAGGAAATATCCTTAATTATATAACCGTCCTTTATGTATCGTTCCTGATAAAAATCAATGCCTTCTATAGATTTCGTGTTCTTGGCTACGAGATTGGCCATAACATAATCAACGTTCATAAAATCAATAACGCCGAAACCGTGCGTGTTGAGCTCGGATTTAATCGCCTTAATGGTTTTAAGGTTACAAGAATCATCCTCGAAATACCCAAAGCTGGTGAAGAGATTGAAAACCGCATCAAATTGCTCTGGATAGGGTTTGGTCATATCATGGACTTCAAAGTGCAGGCTATCGTTTTCATAAGCTTTAGCAGCTGCGATACTTTGTTCAGATAGGTCAATACCTGTAACGTCAAACCCTAAGGTGTTGAGGTAAATGGAATGCCGCCCTCTACCACAGGCTAAGTCTAAAATCTTTCCGCCTTCGGGAAGATTGAGATAGCTTGTGAGATTATCCATAAATAGTTGAGCTTCTGCATAATCTCTATCCTTGTATAAAATATGATAATAGGGTGTGTTAAACCAGGAGGCATACCATTGTTGGGTCAATTTCGTCATGCTACTTAATTGTGGTACAAAAATACTGTATTTTTACAACGCATTAGACGGTATACATGGACAATAATTTCAAAATGGTGGCCAAGACCTTGTTTGGGTTTGAAGATATTCTTGCCAAAGAATTAACGCAGCTTGGTGCAATGGACGTAAAAAAAGGGGTACGCAATGTAAGTTTTGTTGGTGACAAAGGCTTTATGTATAAAACCAATATGGGTTTGCGCACAGCCATAAAAATATTAAAGCCCATTGCAGAGTTTAGGGTACACCGAGAAGACGACCTTTATAAAAATATAAAACAACTACCCTGGGAAGACTACTTAAGTTCCTCAGGAACCATAGCCGTGGATGCAACCGTGCATCATAGTATTTTTACGCATACCAAATATACGGCTCTAAAGGCTAAGGATGCTATTGTCGATCGGTTTAGGGAAAATACAGGTGAGCGCCCAAATGTAGACTTACGTTTTCCGGATTTAAAGATAAATATTCACATAGACCGTAAGCATTGTACGGTGTCCTTAGATACCTCGGGAGAATCCTTGCACAAGCGTGGTTATAAAACAGCTACTAATATTGCGCCTATAAACGAAGTTTTAGCAGCTGGTTTAATTCTTATGAGTGGATGGGACGGTCAGTGCGATTTTATGGATCCCATGTGCGGCAGTGGAACTATTTTGGCTGAAGCCGCCATGATTGCCTGTAATATTCCGCCCAATTTAATGCGAAAGGAGTTTGCCTTTGAGCGTTGGAGCGACTGGAATGTGGATCTTTTTGAGAAAATTGAAGAATCGCTTCTGAACAAAACAAGGGATTTCCACTACAAGATTTTGGGCTATGACAAATCGCCATCGGCAGTGAGAAAAGCAAAAGATAATATTAAAAATGCCCATTTAGAAGAGTTTATTACTATTAAGCATGAGGACTTTTTTAAAACCCAAAAGGCAGGGACAGACAAATTGCACATGGTATTCAATCCGCCGTATGGTGAACGCTTGGAGAACCTCAATGTGGAGGAGTTTTACGGACAGATAGGCACGACCTTAAAGCACGGTTATCCCAATACAAATGCTTGGCTCATTACATCTAACCTTGAAGCGCTAAAATACATAGGGCTTAGGCCTTCACGGAAAATCAAAGTGTTTAACGCGAAGCTTGAATCCCGATTTGTTAAATACGAAATGTATGAAGGTAGCCGAAAATCTAAAAAACAAGAAGCTTAAAATATTTTATCGTCGTCAGGGTTTTTTTGTACCTGGGTTTTGGGATAGGTCTCAAACAAATCTTTCACCAATCGGGTGATATAAGGTTTTAATTGTTTCTTAGGCTGATTTAGATTGCACATTACAGAGGCATGCCACAAGACGATATTCGATTTAAAATCGGCAACATAAACCACTAAGGTTTCTTCTTCGTATGTCTTTTGATGTATGGTGCAATTTTCCCAATATTCTAAATCCTTGGAGTGTTCACAATTCTGGAACTGCGCGGTTTGCTCACTAATCAAAATACGAAAACCAGCTTGCAGTTGAGGGTCAAACACATTGGTTCGGTGTCCTGTTAGTTCCATTTCTTTCTCAACAGCATCACCTATAATTTGACGGGTTTCTTCACTGTCTAATTTGGGGTGATTATCGTGCTCTACAAAAAAATCGTCCATGCACAGAACGAAGGTGTCATATTGATTAAAGTCCACGTCCATGTTATAATCATAAATAACTTCGTTAGTGGAGGCACAGTTCATAAGAAAGAGGAGTAGAAGAGCAGAAATCACAGTATTAACTTTCATGACACTTTATTTTTATAATGTCATTAAATGTCGGGATTATTAGAAAGAATAACTATGACAAATGTCATTTGGTTATTCTTGTACAATCTGCTTCCTAACAATCCAAAGGTCTTGTGGTACCCAATCCTTGGTGTCTGAAGTTAGCTCTAGGTGTTCCACTATGGTCACATCCTTAAAGAGGTTGTGCATAAAAGCCTTAGGTTGAAATGCACAGTACATGCGGTGGCCTTCTTTTACGGTTCCTCTTACGACAAGTTGCCCTTTGTTATAGGCGTTTAATTCTTTCTGTTCTAGTTTTACCTTATAGTTATCGCCATGGGTGGTAAGTAGTAAAATGCCATTTGGTTTGAGTATGCGGTGCAATTCTTTAAACCAGTTGTAGTGCATCTCTTCGGAAAGATGCGTTAATATGGATATACCATAAATGGCATCCATGGAATTGTCTGGATAGGGTAGCTGTGCTTCTAAAGGATTGCAGTTAAATGCGACATTTGAAATGTTTTCTTTGCACCAAGCTATCGATTTTGCATTGTAATCAGTACCAAAGAATGTGCAGTTGTCGCCTATGACCTCTGGCATATGGCGAATGATCCGTCCAGGACCGCAGCCCCAATCCAAAACCGCTTGCCCTTTTAAGCTTGTGTGTTTTTTTAGATGGTCTTTGATCCAAATGGCCATGTTGCGTCCGCCATGGTAATATTTATCGTAATCTAAACCAAACGATTCGTACATAAGATAATCTGGTGGCAGCGCTATATCAGGATGCTTCGTTCTAAAGGCTTTATTTTTAGAGTAGTTTTTCCATTTAAATACGTAAAATCGAAGCCAGTCTACTAGGTAGATTAATCCAAGTCGTCTAAGTATGTTAGAAAGTTGTGCTTTTCCCATTGAAGCGTCCAATGCTGGTAATAAATTAAAGGGCTAAATATAGGAATTAAAGTGTTGGTATTATAAGAGCATCGAGCTGTAATTGATAATCGTGCCTAAGGTCTTCGTGCAAGGCTTTTATTTTCTTTTCTATGGCGAGGCACTGCCGTTGGTAGAGGTTGTGAAGGGTTTTGTTGTGATGGATATTTGGTCTTAAAGCATTTAGCTTCTCACAAAAATAAAGGAGTAATTCGACCTCGGTCGATTTATGGTTAGAATATCTTGAGTAGGTGCGAACCTGTCTTAGGATTTTTCGTATGGTCTTCTTCATGTAAAAATAACTATCGGTAGTCATACCTTCAAATTGTTCGTCGAGGGTGTCTTTAACGCTTGCTATATAGCTGTCTTCGTGATGGGCTTCAAAGAGTAGATAGGTCATTAAAGCTTTGTTTTCCTTTTTAAATTTCCCTAGACGCAGACATAATTCCAAAAGATCTTCACGTGGTAAGTCTTGTAATTCTTTTCGTATGGTTACGATTGAGGCGTTCTTCATGATCAGTTTATAAGTTTGTGCTATAAATTTAAGGCTTTTAGGACAGCTTTCTTATAGGTTTGTCCTACCGGAATGTTCTGGTCGCCTATGCTAATCTGGTTGCCAACAAGTTGGCTCATGTGATTGAGGTTAACGGAAAACGATTTATGCACGCGTAAAAAATTATTGGGTAGACGTTCAAGAAATTTTCCAAAGGTGCTGTGTGTAACTACCGTTCGGTTGGTGGTATGCACTTTTACGTAATCGCCTAAGGCTTCAACAAACAATATGGTATCCACCGCTATCTTGTGCAGGACTTTATTTTCTTTTAGAACCAAAAACCCAGTATCCACCTGCTTGTCACTGTTTAGGGTAAGCACTTTATGTACAGCTGTTAGAAAACGTTCATAGGCAATAGGTTTTAAGAGATAATCAACCGCATTTACTTCAAATCCGTCTACGGCATATTGCGGATAAGCCGTTGTAAAAATTACCTTGGGAGGATGCGTAAGACCCTTGTAAAAATCAAGTCCTGATTGCTGTGGCATATTTATATCCAGGAACAACAAGTCTACACCAGGATTAAGCTGTAAAAACTTAAATGCTTCAGCAGGATTATTACATACTTTTTCTAGTGCCAATATCTCAGTGTCATCGATAAAGCGTTGTAATACGCGCTGCGATGATACTTCATCGTCTACGATGATGCAAGAAATGGTGTTATTTGAGCTCATGTTCTAAAATCAAAGTTACAATAAAGCGTCCATCCTTGGTCTCAACCTGCAAGCGGTACGCATTGGGATAGACCAACTCTAAATTGTGCTTAAGGTTGTCTAGACCTACACCAGAGTATTTATCGTCAATGGTATTTTTGGCGTTTAAAATAGGATTTGAAATTTGAAAGAAAAACCGATTGTCTTCTTGATGTAAACGGATTTCAATTGGAGCCGTATCCTCTCCCGAAATGGTACCGTGCTTATAGCTGTTTTCAAGGAGTGGCAGCAATAGCATAGGGTAAATCTTAAAACTTTCATTCGTTATGGAAATGTCAAGTTCTGTAGGCTGTTTGGTAGAAATACGATGCTGCTGAAACGCAATATAATTTTTAATTAAAGCTACTTCTTCTTTCAAGGTAACACCGTCTGAAGAACTATCATAAATGACATAGCGTAAGATATCTGAAAGTTCAACAATGGCTTTCGTGATGTTTTCCCTTTTGTCTAGGGCCAAAGCATAGATGACGTTAAGAGAATTAAAAAGAAAATGTGGGTTGATTTGAGCCCGAAGTGCAGAGAGTTGGGTCTCAAACTGCAGACTTTTCATTTTTAAAAGTTTGCTCTGGCTACTATTAAAATAAAACCAATCTTCGCCTAATTTTAATAGGGTAGTGCTCACCAAAAAAATGCTAATGACAATAATCAAAGTATTACTCGTGAGATATGAAATGAAGAAATAGGATGGAAAAAAGATGTTCAATAAGGGTTCAAAAAAGAAATAGATAAAAGCACCAAAAACAACAGCGTTGAGCAAAAAGCCTATAAAATAAGCTACATACATTTCCTTCTTAAGAAATCTCGGAATGAGTACATAAAAATTGATACAAACCGGGACGGCAATCAAAACTAAAAAACTCAGCGTATAGAGAACGTCTATAAATTCAGGAATTTTGCCCTTGGAGAAAATAAAAATCAAAATACCAAAGGCCAATGTCCACAGCACACCATGAAACAATAGTGGTCTGTGGACATGTTCTGTCTTTATAAGACTATTGAGATTAAGGCTTCGCATTTAGTGGTGTTAGGGTTTTTGTGGAATCCTTGTCCCATTTGTCTTCAATATCCGAAGCCATGAATTTTTCCAAAAAACGGTATAGTTCCTTGCTGCTGGCAGTAAGTACAAAATCCTCATCGATGCCTGTGATTTCGTGTTTAATCCGTATTTTTCCTTCTTTCAATAATCTATTTACTACAGATTCGTCTAACCATTTTAGCTTAACGCCTCCATCGTCCTGAAAGTCGACATAAGCTGTGGAATGCGTCTTTAAGAGATGTTGTGCGGCTAATGAATTCAATTCTTCAGATTGATACTCGATAGGCGTAAAATCCAGGAATAAATGCTCGCCAACCATAAATGGCATGGCAATAAATTGGCCTTCCTTATCTGCTTTGGTATAAACTACAAAGTAAGACTCCTTGTAGGTGTTGTACGCCTTTAATTCATCCTCAGATAGTTTGGCCTCGTCCTTATTTTCTTCTTTCCATGTTTCTTTAAAGGAGGTTATTTTCCAGGTGCTGGTTTTACCTGTGGTCCAGTCACCTAATAGCCTTTCATCAAACTTGATATGCTCTGTAAGATAAAAGGGCTTTAAGGATTTAACAATGCATGAACTAAAAAGTAACAGGGCAAAAATTAAAATAACAGATTTCGCTTTCATAATATTAAATTTTAAATGCGATACTAAACTCAGAAATTACAAGCCGTTGGTCAATAAATTTCGACAAACACGTCTCTGCGCATGTCAAACACTGTAATGGATTAAGCTTAGCCATAACATTTAAAGGGTATAATGGGTTCTAATGTGTTTTCTAACTTTAAAGAGCCTGTAAAGGCCAATGACAAGGATGATTATAGATGCTACAACAAGCGCAATTCCAAAAGATTTTAGATCTTCAAAAAACTTTAGTTTCAATAGGGTTACACCTGTACCAAGCATCACTAAAAAAGTCCTGAAATAAGCAAGGAATGTGCGTTCATTGGCTAGCTTGGTGCGCTCTATGGCCAACCAATCCCTTGTGATTAGAGGTGAACTATCCTTAGAATCTGACATAAGTATTACAAATTATGGTTTTCTGTTTAAAGATAGCAGAAAATAGCTTTGTAGTGTTTAAGGGCTTTACTTTATAAGGCTTACTTAAACCTAAAAACAGAATAAAATCCAAACCTTTTCAGTCCTCACTCTCCAAGATAGACCTATAGCTTTGGTGTTTAATTTTTGATAGATCCTTTACTTCATATGGAATCTTATCAAGGATATATTCAAAGGCTCTAATCCGTGCATTGGTTTTTCTATTGGCCTTTATAACTTTCCATGGCGCTGCTTCCTGCGTTTTTTCAAACATTGCTTCCTTGTAGGTGGTGTAATCGTCCCACAGCGAAAGGGCTTTTTTGTCTACCGCACTGTACTTCCATTTTTTCTGTGGCGATTCTATAATATCCTTAAATCGCCGCTCTTGTTCCTTTTTGGTTATGGAGAAATATAGCTTCAGCAATATTATTCCAGAGTCCTGAATCATTTTTTCAAACTCGTTAACTTGCCCCATAAAGGTGACATACTGTTCTTTGGTACAGAAACCGTTTACAGGTTCTACAATGGCTCTATTGTACCAACTACGGTCAAAAAATACGATCTCACCATTATTGGGAAGTTTATTGATATATCGTTGAAAGTACCACTGTCCAAGTTCGGTCTCATTGGGTTTGGGTAAAGCAACCACACGTATGGCTCGTGGTGGTAAATGCTGAATGATACGTCTTATGGCACCACCTTTTCCGGCAGCGTCCCTGCCCTCAAAAAGTATCACTACTTTTTTGTTATTGTTCGAAACCCACTGCTGAAGAATGAGCATCTCTTCTTGCAGCTTCTCCAATCGCTTTTCGTATTTAACGTTGCGTATTCCTTTTTTAATATCTAAGCGGTTAAGACGTAGTAAGGCTCCTAATCCCTTTTTGGAATTAACGATGTTGAGGTCTTTCTCTGAAAGTGTTATCTTGGTAGTCATTAGCGGTCGAGTTGAATGGTGTTTCTAAAATAGCGCTGCACGATGTTGGGATCGGGTAAAATGGTCTTGCAATTAGCGCCTTTATTGTCGTATTCAAATAAACTTAGTACGTACTTTATGCTCTCCAAACGCGCACGCTTTTTGTCATTGGCCTTGATTACCACCCAAGGACTAAAACTATTATGGGTCCTAGAGAACATCTGGTTTTTATACTTGGTAAAATCATCCCACAGCTCTTGGCCTTTCTCGTCTACGGGACTAAACTTCCATTTCTTTAGCGGATTCTTCAAGCGTTTTTCAAAACGGCGCTGTTGTTCCTCTTTGGAGACCGAAAACCAAAATTTAATAAGTACCGTCCCAGATTCATACAGCATGTTTTCAAATTCTGGTACCTGAATGATAAACCGATTGTACTGCTCTGGCGTACAAAAGCCCATAACAGGTTCTACAACTGCTCTGTTGTACCAACTTCGGTCAAAAAACACAATCTCGCCGGCATTGGGCAACTCTTTAATATATCTATTGAAATACCATTGGTTTTTCTCAATTTCCGTGGGTTTGTTCAAAGCCACAACGCGCATGGCACGGGGATTTAAATGCTCTTTAAACCGTTTGATGGTGCCTCCTTTTCCCGAGGCATCACGGCCTTCAAAAATGATGGCAATTTTCTGGTTTGTTTTTTGAACCCAGCGTTGAAAGTCCACAAGCTCGGCCTGCAAGGGTAGTAATTCCTGCTCATAGGCATACTTTTCCAATGCCGATTTATAGATGGGATTGTCCTCTTGATGCTGCTCTAAATAGGCTATAAAATCCGATTTGTTCTTAAAGGTGCTTAAGATGTCTGCTGTTAGCATAGTGTTGGTTTTCCAAGGAATTTAACAAAGCTATCATAATCAAAGGCCTTAATATATGACTTTTGTCATTATGTAGCACCCTTTGTGGAACTTGTTGCAGATTCATTAGTATTTGAAGAATGTAACAACACCCTGGTTTTTGGCAGACTTTCAGGGTAATGGTGTCGTATAAAGTCAATCATTTTTTCACGGATAAAGACTCTTAAATCCCAAGCAGTAGGTGAGTTTTTGGCACTGACCAATATCCTTATTTCAATGGTTGATTCTTTGGTGTCCGTTACCTGAAGTACATTGGTCTGTCCGTCCCAGAGTGGTGTCGATTCCAATAACCGTGTGAGTTCTTTGCGTAGCACATCAAATTCTACTGTATAATCTGTGTAGATAAATACCGTACCAACAATATCGGCACTAGTTCTTGTCCAATTCTGAAAGGGCTTTTCAATAAAATAGGTAGAAGGCAATACCAATCGTCTTTTGTCCCAAAGTCGTACCACCACATAAGTGAGTTTAATTTCTTCGATCCATCCCCATTCGTTTTCAACAACGACGGCATCGTCTATACGGAACGGTTGTGTAATGGCAATCTGTATACCAGCTAATAAGGCACCAACGACCTTTTGTGCTGAAAGACCAATAATAATACTGGCCAAGCCTGCTGAAGCAAAGATACCAATACCAATGTCCCTAATGCTTTCAAAGGACAATAGAATAAGTCCTAAGCCGGTAACGACGATAATAAAGATAATGACCTTTTCCAAGAGATTCACTTGGGTGTAAACCTTTCGGGATTGAAGATTATCTTCGGCATTGATATCGTATCGTTTAAGAACAAGCAGCTTGCCCTTCCGCAATAGAATGATGGACAAGGCGGCCAAACAGGCAATAATGACATTGCGCTGCTGATTCAAAATAATACTCAAATCAGAGTCTGTAAGTTCTTCTAAAAAACCAACAATTGGTTTGAGCACAAACGCGATACACAAAAAGCTGATGCTTAAAATAATGAAGTACTTATTTTTCATAAAAGAATAGAGGGTTAAGGGGTTTAATTTAAAAATTAAACAAGGTTAAAAACCGGCACAGATTGTCTGGCCTATTGAAATAATGAGCCGAGAGGACCTTTATAAGGTATAATAATTACCTTAATTACAAGAATATATCGCAGGAAACTATAGTCTTATGCAAGTATGGCTTAGGCCGAAGGCCGAAGTCATCGAAAGGACTGGATAGTTACCAAAAAAGACTTAACGTAGTGCAGGGAAGTCCGCTGGGTTTACTTCATGCATCACGCCGTAAACCGCTTCAAAAATATCCTCAGCCGATGGCTTGGTAAAATAGTCGCCATCAGTGCCATAGGCAGGTCTGTGCGGCTGTGCGGCTACGGTAATAGGCTTACTGTCTAGATATTGATAGCCGTTTTGCACATTTAAAATCTGATCTAAAATATAAGCCGATGCACCGCCCTTAACATCTTCGTCAATAACCATGACACGGTTGGTTTTGGCCACACTCTTTACGATATCGTGATTGAGGTCAAACGGTAAAAGGGATTGCACATCAATAACTTCTGCAGAAATACCAACCTCCATCAATTCCTTCGCAGCCTGTTCTACCAAACGCAGGGTAGAACCGTAAGATACCAAGGTGATGTCCTCACCTTCACGTAAGGTTTCAACCACACCAAGAGGCGTTTTAAAGGTGCCCATATTGTTAGGATATTTCTCCTTCAAGCGGTAACCGTTAAGGCACTCCACTATGAGCGCTGGCTCGTCACTTTCCAGAAGTGTGTTGTAAAACCCTGCGGCCTTGGTCATATTTCGTGGTACCAAAACATGAACACCGCGCACTAAATTTAAAATGCCACCCATTTGCGAGCCTGAGTGCCAGATGCCTTCAAGACGGTGACCTCGGGTTCTCACGATAAGAGGTGCTTTCTGGCGTCCTTTGGTCCTGTAGTGCACCGTAGCCAAATCATCACTCATAATTTGCAAGGCGTACAGCAGGTAATCCAAATATTGAATTTCAGCAATGGGTCTTAAACCTCTCATAGCCATACCGATGCCTTGACCTAAGATGGTGGCTTCTCGAATACCAGTGTCCGAAACACGTAAGGCGCCAAACTTTTCCTGCAATCCTTCCAAACCTTGGTTAACATCACCGATTTTACCGGAATCTTCACCAAACACCAAGACCTCAGGATACGTTTTGAAAAGGGCTTCAAAATTATCACGAAGAATGATACGGCCATCAACCTCTTTGGCATCGGCATCATAGGATGGCGCTATACCTTTTTGATTGAGCGCATTCTGATCGGATTGGCTGTGTAAATGGGAGCTGTATTTAGGTTGAATCTCTTCGATATAATTATTTAACCACTGTTGAAGCGCTGTCTTGGCTTGAGAGTCCTCTGATACCACGTAGCGCAGCGCTTTGCGTGTCGCCGTCAGAATATCTTTTCTTAACGGTTCTTCAATGGCTGCAAGGTCATTGCGCAGCTTGGAAATAAAAACACCATTGGCGCTTGAACATATGAGCCCATCAAGCATAGTTAGGGCTGCTTTCCGTTCTTCCAATATGGGATTGATAAAAGCAGACCAAGCTGCTTTCTTGCCATTTCTAACGTCTTTTTTAATCTCTTTTTCCAGCGCTTTTAATTCTTCATCCGTAGCAATATTGTTG
The DNA here is from genome assembly GCA_913055905.1 of uncultured Winogradskyella sp. Classification (GTDB taxonomy): domain Bacteria; phylum Bacteroidota; class Bacteroidia; order Flavobacteriales; family Flavobacteriaceae; genus Winogradskyella. The sequence goes on along the minus strand of CAJXLB010000007.1, from coordinate 38,676 downwards.
GAGATCATCCACTCGCGCATTTGGGCATTGCAATCGTATTTGGCTTCCCAAGCGAGACGTTCTTCATTCTTATAACGTTCGTGAGACCCAGAAGTAGAATGACCTTGAGGTTGCGTAAGCTCTTCCACATGGATCAAAACAGGGACATGTTCTTTTCTGGCCACTTTAGAGGCACGCTGATAGACATCCATTAGCTCAGGGTAATTCCAACCCTTCACTTTAAAGATTTCATAGCCATCATCTTTATCATCGCGCTGAAACCCTTTTAAGATTTCAGAGATATTTTCTTTGGTGGTCTGATGTTTCGCATGTACCGAAATACCATAATCATCATCCCAAACGCTTATCACCATAGGCACTTGGAGCACACCAGCGGCATTTATGGTTTCAAAAAAAAGACCTTCACTCGTACTGGCATTTCCTATGGTTCCCCAGGCCACTTCATTACCGCCTTTAGAGAATTTGGTTGTATCAATACCCTCAACATGCCTATAAATTTTAGAAGCTTGCGCTAATCCCAATAATCTTGGCATTTGGCCAGCAGTAGGCGAGATGTCGGCACTGGAATTTTTTTGGGCCGTAAGGTCTTTCCAATGGCCATTCTCATCCAAACTATGGGTCGCAAAGTGTCCGCCCATTTGTCGTCCGGCAGACATAGGTTCTTCTTTTATATCGGTATTGGCATAAAGCCCAGCAAAAAATTGTTCAATAGTCAATTCACCTATGGCCATCATAAAGGTCTGATCGCGATAATAGCCGCTTCTAAAGTCGCCATTTTCAAAGGCCTTGGCCCAAGCAATCTGTGGCACTTCCTTACCATCGCCAAAAATCCCGAACTTGGCCTTACCCGTCAATACTTCACGACGTCCCAACAAGCTACATTCCCGGCTAGTAACAGCAAGCTTGTAATCATTTAAAACTTCTGTTTTAAAATCTTCGAATGTAATCTCTGTTTTGGTATTGGGATTTGTCTTCATAGGTCTTCTTTTGCGTCAGGCAAAGATAGTTAAAAATGAAATGCCGTACAATAGTAACCATGGCTTCAATTTTGAATTATTCTTAAAAAAGAAGCTGCATAGCTATCAATTTTTTAATAAATCAATAAATATTAACATTTAAGTAAGAATATGTCAATACCATTTACGGCGAAATAGACCTAAGAGTACTTGTGGGTCTACCGTAAACATAAAGCGAATGCGCTGATCGTAGTTAGACTGTCCAATTTCCCAACCGAGATTGGAGTAGAGCGGAAAGTAAATTTCAAAATAATCCTCAACCAGATTAAGGCGTATGCCCGAGTCATAGACAAAATTAGCGGAGTCAAAACGGTTTTTCACAAAGCCAACATCACCATATATCTGGATATAACGCCATATTGAGGTGCTAAAGTTTGCAGTGGCCATCCATTGATTGGCAAAAGGGGTATCCAATTTCGACTTAAAACCACCTTCGGCAATGATAATTTGCTGACTGAATAAACCTGAGGCCTCCGAACGCCCAAGATAATTAAGGTCAAATAAATAATCGGTTGGCCGATCAAGAGCAAAACTAAAATAATCGGAATTCGGGTCGGTATTATTTGCTAGAAAAACACCGGCAAACAACCTAAGGTTAACATTGCGATTGCTTTTAGTGAGCTTTCTAAATTCATAATTCACTGAAAACTTGCTAAACTTATCGGCAATCTGAAAATCAGCGGCAAAATTGGAGAAATTGATGATGCCAGGATTGGACCGCACATAGCGTAAATTAAAAACACCATAATCGGGTTCATCTATGGCAACAACAGCATCTGGTCCAAGCCTACGCTCAATACTAACATATCTGGCCAGGATTAAATCGGTTCTATCCTTTCTAAAGTCCGTATCGTCCCTAAAGGTAAACGCTATGGATGGCCTAATCCGTGTAAAAAAGGCATCTTGGGCAAAGGACTGATACCCGGCTACAAAACCGTAGGTAATATCAAAAAGGTTCTGATTTTCCAGATTGTGGGTATAAAACACCGATGCCGATCCTGTTAAAGCTCTAGACCGTGTAGCGTATTGAGGGGAAAACCTATAGTTGAGACGTTTGCGTAAGATGGTCTTATTGTAGACTTTGGTCCCCAAGGTAAGTCCATCGTAGATATTGTTAAACTCTATCAAGGGCATTAAAAAGACCTGGTTGTAATCTGGGTCTTCAATATCCTTAAACAATCGGAATTGAAAGGGTTTGTTGTTTAAAAAGTTACCCTCTATACTCCTGTAGTTATCACGCTGGTTAAATTCTGGGATAACGTTGTCGTAGTCCAGTACAAACATATCGGCGCTATCCTTGGGTATAACCACTGTTTTTTCCTTGTTTATATCTTCCACCCATAATTTGCTAACTACACTATCATTGCGCAATGAAAAGAGCGAAATGGGCATGGTGTTGTCCCGTTTATTTTTTATGGTAACTCTTAGCGAATCACCTTGCGGAACTAAAGACTTAATCTTGAAGTCTATTTTCTTTCGCGTCGTCACATAATCATCAAAAAACCAATCCAAAGACTTACCTGTTTTGGTGCTAATGAACCTTTCAAAATCTTTTGAGGAAACTGGTTTAAGTTTGTAGGTAGCCAAAAATTCCGTTAGCTGCTGGGATAAGTCCATATCCTCGGTAAAGTCATCAAGGTATTTTAGTCCAAGCCCGGCTTTATACTTCCCTGCGATATTGGCATTGAATTTTATGAGGGAGTCTTTAGAGGTGGTTAAGGGTTGGTCGCGATTCTTGCGCGCCATTTCCATAAAGAACAAAAAGTACTGAAAGTTGAAATCGAGGTCGGCTGCATGAAAAGACCGCAGTCCCCATACATTGGCCAAGGAACCAAATAATTTCATGTCGGGATAGTAGGTGTTCACATACATCATTAGATAATAGATCTGCAAACCATCCGACAGCCAGTAGTCTTTTCTGGGATTTAGCATTAGTGTATTGTCCAGATATTTCTTCAAGGCTGTTTTCAGCAGTTTCAACTCATATTGAAAATTATCTGGGAAGGGTCTTATAAAGTCAGGAAGCTGATTGAGGCCGTAAAGCGGGTTTTTGTTATAGTCAATAGTGGTAACCAGTAATCGTTTGTGTGGATAGGGTCCTAAGTTAGACGTTATGAAGCGTGTAATCCGATCTGTGAGCAGTGCTTTTTTGTCCGTTGCAAGACCTTTTTCATTGATGTTGGAAACCAGTATAAAATCATCTGTCTGCACAAAACTGTACCGCGGAAACTTATTTAAGGACAAAAAGGTATCAACACGATCGGCACCAAAGTGTATGGTGGTCTGTCGCTTTTCGTCATAATCCGGGATGATATTCACATAATCCAATTCCGTTGTTACGCTGTAGTTCATTGGGTGATTGATGCGCAAGGTAATATCAGACTTCGGGATAAATAAATCGTCAAGGTTCTTATTGCTGTAATAGTGCCACGTTCCATCATAAACGGCTGGTGTTATGTACCAATACTTTAAGTTGAAATCCTTGTTTTTGGTAATACCATAATCCGTAAAGGTGGCATCGGGAATAAACAAGGTATAGCTTAAGCTAAGGTTATAGGAGGCTCCAGGCAACAAGGGACGGTTTAATTGCGATTGTATCACGTCAGGATGGTCCTTAAGGCGCTCGTAATTGAGCTCTTGCCCTTCGCCATCGAGGATGTTAATAATGGCCGTATAACCACGCTGCTCATTCTTTGCCAAGTGGAATTTAGTACTGAACTCCTCCTCAAAACGCTTCGCCAATGGTGTGGATTTGGTCGAGTAGCTATTGTTCCAATCGTTAAGATAGATGGTGTCTAAGGTATCGGCTGTGGTATTGGTATAAATAATTTGTTGGGTCACGCGTATAGTGCGTTCCTCTATATCTACATAGGCATCGATATCAAGAATATTCTGTCCCTTCAGACTAAGGACACAGAAGATTAGGGCGAGCGTTATGTAGCTATATTTTGTCACTAATTAATCATAAATTTTACAGGCGCTATGGTAGACTCTTCTACAACTAGAATATAAAGCCCGCCTTCCAAATCGTTAATATCGATTTGTTTCTCATATTCCGTGGAAAAAGATAAACGTTTTACAGGCTGCCCTAGGCTATTATAGATAACCAAGGTTTTGTTGGTTAGTTTAAAATCCGGATTGAGTAGAGTTAAGGTCGAACGAACCAAGGTCTCCTTTATAAGGGTAAGCTGTTCTAAGCGATTGTCGGTAATGTTAAGTAACGTGGCATCGGTTTCCAAGGTAACGGTAACGGGTAAATGATCACTAAAATCATGCAGGGCGTCCCGCAATTCAAATGAAAAAGGGGAATCCGGTAGGGCGCAACTCGCATCATTAATGGCACTATTGTAGCATGCCGAAAGCCCATTATTTCCCCATACTTGGTAAGAATCTGGTGCATAAGTTAAATCGGCATTGGCGAGCATGTTTTCCGAAGTTAATATAAAGTCGAAACGATCATCGAAACCACCAGCTGTGCCGCCCAAACCAAAATCGGTACGCGTGGATTGGGTAAAGATATCCACAAAATTCGGATTATTGGACCAACTGCCAGGGCGGTTGGCAGGATCCGCAAAAGTAATGTTATTGGTCACCTGCAACAATTGTTGGTAAGCGGGTTCTGTAAAAGTGTAAAGGTTTAAGTCGCCTCCTAAAAGTACCATGGTATCAGAGGGTAAGGTGTTCAGAAAGTTATCGAGCTCTACCACCATATTGAAACGGCGTAATTCGTTATCAAAACCGCTTGAGGCCTTTAAATGACAGACCACCGCATAGAATTCTATAGGGTTGGTGGCTTGGTCAACCGTATTCAATTTCAATCGGTATACATTGAAATCGCGTAAATCGGTAGGCACTATAATTTCTTCCTCCAAAATAAATTTAGAACTATCGTAGTAGAGGAGGTTCTGCAAATCGTTTTGGTCGCCACTAAAATCGTCTGAAGTATTGGAGACGTAGGTCGCCATTTCAAAATCTGGACTAATCGTATTACGGGTAATGTCGAGTATGGTATTGGCGCCTGTAACATTATTCAGTTCACAGACCATAAACAGGTCGGGTTGGTAATCGCTCAAAATAAAGGCTAGGTTTTCCTCGCGATTAGGCACGGCATCTTCTAAGGGATAATTGAGCAAATTGTAAAACATCACCTTGAAGGATTCTTGGGCAGAACCTAAGGTTATGCTCAAAAGGCCCACGATAACGTATCCTATCCATTTCTTTTTCATAGCAATAATAGGGGAATCTTAAAAATTAGGGGTTAGTCTTGTGTCTTTATAGAAGTTATTCAATATCTCGATAACGGCATCGGCACTATCCACCACATGAAACAGGTCTAAGTCTTCAGGACTAATGTTCCCTGCCTCCAGCAAGGTGTTTTTTATCCAATCGACAAGGCCGCCCCAAAAGTCGGAACCGACTAGGATAATTGGGAATCTTTCGATCTTATGGGTTTGTATCAAGGTCATGGCTTCAAATAGTTCGTCAAGGGTGCCAAAACCGCCTGGCATCACTACAAAGCCTTGGGAGTATTTTACAAACATCACCTTGCGCACAAAGAAGTAATCAAAATCCAGACTCTTATCACTATCAATATATGGATTGTCATGTTGTTCAAATGGAAGGTCTATATTAAGGCCTACCGAAGTACCTCCAGCGATGTGAGCCCCTTTATTTCCGGCTTCCATAATACCAGGGCCGCCACCAGTAATAATTCCATAACCGTGCTCTACGATACGTTCGGCAACCTCTACCGCTAGCTGATAGTACTTATGGTCTGGTTTGGTTCTTGCCGAACCAAATATAGACACGCAAGGGCCTATAATGCTTAATTTCTCATAACCACCAACAAACTCGCCCATAATCTTAAAAATAGCCCAGGAGTCATTGGCTTTTATGTCGTTCCAGCTTTTATGTTTATATTCTTTTCTCATGTCCGTCTGTCTTAAGTTGTAAGTATTTCTATCTTGCAATATAGAGTTAATTCAATTCCTTTTTCAAAAATTTAGCTGTGTAGCTCTTTTTATCCTTGATGAGTTCTTCTGGTGTTCCGGTGGCTACGATTTCGCCGCCACCTTTACCACCTTCGTAACCTATATCAATAATATAGTCAACGGTTTTAATGACGTCGAGATTGTGCTCTATAATAAGCACGGTATTCCCTTTGTCAACAAGCTTGTTCAGTACGGTCATCAGCACATTGATATCTTCAAAATGCAGACCTGTGGTGGGCTCATCGAGGATATAGAAGGTATTGCCAGTATCGCGCTTACTGAGTTCCGTAGCAAGCTTTATGCGTTGGGCTTCACCACCAGATAAGGTGGTGCTTTGCTGTCCAAGGGTAATATAGCCTAAGCCCACATCCTCAATGGTTTTAAGCTTGCGGTGTATTTTAGGAATATGCTCAAAAAAGGACACGGCTTCCTCAATGGTCATGTTCAGTACGTCGCTAATGGATTTGCCTTTATAGCGAATCTCTAAGGTTTCCCTATTAAAGCGCTTCCCTTGGCAGGTTTCACATTCCACATACACATCGGGTAAGAAGTTCATCTCTATAACGCGTACACCACCGCCTTGGCAGGTTTCGCAGCGCCCACCTTTCACATTAAAACTAAAACGCCCTGGTTTGTAGCCTCTAATTTTGGCCTCCGGAATTTGAGCAAAGAGCTTCCGTATTTCGTCAAAGGTCTTAGTGTAAGTGGCCGGATTACTTCTTGGCGTGCGACCGATAGGTGCTTGGTTGATATCAATGACCTTATCGATATGCTCCAAACCTTCAATACTTTCGTAGGGCATGGGCTTTTTAACGGCATTAAAGAAATGCGCATTCAAAATAGGGTAGAGCGTCTCATTGATTAAGGTGGATTTCCCACTTCCTGAAACGCCTGTAACGCCAATCATCTGTCCCAATGGAAAGGTGACATCCACATTTTTGAGATTATGGCCTGTACACCCTTTAAGCGATAAGGTCTTGCCATTACCCTTCCGACGTTTTTTAGGCACTTCAATGGCCTTGGCACCGCTGAGGTAATCTGCAGTTATGGTATGATGGTCCAAAATAGCCTTTGGGCTGCCTTCACTAATGATTTGTCCGCCGTGTTTGCCGGCATGCGGACCAATATCGATCACATGGTCGGCACGTTCTATCATGTCCTTGTCGTGTTCGACCACAATTACGGAGTTGCCCACATCACGTAACGATTCCAAGGAGTTGATCAGCTTTTCGTTATCGCGTTGGTGCAGACCTATACTGGGTTCATCCAAAATATAAAGTACACCCACCAACTGGGACCCTATTTGAGTGGCCAGCCGAATGCGCTGCGCTTCACCACCGGACAGGGATTTGGAGCTTCGGTTTAAGGACAGATAGGTCAAGCCCACATCCAATAGAAACTGCACGCGGCTTTTAATTTCCTTAAGGATTTCCTCCGCAATCTTAAGTTGGGTGTCCGATAGGCGTTTGTGCAAGCCTTCAACCCAAGCTCCAAGCTCTACGATATCCATGGTTACAAGATCGGCAATGCTCTTGCCGTCCACCTTAAAGTAAAGGGATTCCTTTCGCAAGCGAGAGCCCTCACATACCTCACAGGGTACCTTATCCATATACTCCTTCGCCCAACGGACTAACGAACTGGAGTTGGAGTTGTATTGATTCTCTATAAAATTGGCAACACCTTCAAAATCGATTTTGTATTCCCGAGTTACCCCAAGGAGTTTACTCTCCACCTTAAACTTATCCTTGCCACCATAGAGAATCATGTCCTTGGCCTCCTTAGGAATGTCCTTCCAAGGGGTGCTCAAGGTAAAATCAAAACGCTGGGCAATGGTATCAAACTGTTTAAAGATCCAGCTCTTTTTCTCTGGACCATGTGGTGCCAAGGCACCAGCCTTTATGGACAGCGTGACATCGGGTACCAACTTCTTCTCGTTTACCACATAGAGTTCGCCAATGCCATTACAATTAGGGCAGGCTCCTTTGGGCGAGTTAAAGGAAAAATTATTGGGTTCTGGGTTAGGGTAGGATATGCCTGTGGTGGGGCACATCAAATTCCGACTAAAAAACCGTGGCGTTGGGCCTTCATGGTCTATCACCATAAGCACATCATCGCCGTGGTACATGGCCGTTTGTATAGATTCCATAATGCGCTTTTTAGTGGAATCGGTAGCATCTACCTTTAGACGGTCAATAACAATCTCTATATCATGGGTTTTGTAACGATCCAGGCGCATCCCTTTTTCGAGGTCCACAATGGCACCATCGGTACGCACCTTTACAAAGCCTTGTTTGGCAATTTGCTCAAACAGTTCCCGATAATGCCCTTTACGCGAGCGGATGACCGGAGCTAAAATGGTGATGCGTTGGCCTTCATAAGTTTCCAATATAAGGTCCCTAATTTGTTCATCACTATAACTTACCATTTTTTCGCCCGTTTCATAACTGTAGGCATCGGCAGCCCTAGCAAACAGGAGTCGTAAAAAATCATAGATTTCCGTAATGGTACCTACCGTAGAACGTGGCGATTTGCTTGTGGTTTTTTGTTCTATGGCGATGACAGGGGAGAGGCCGTCAATCTTATCTACATCTGGGCGTTCCAAACTGCCTAAAAACTGGCGTGCATAGGCCGAAAAGGTCTCGATGTAGCGGCGTTGGCCTTCAGCATAAATGGTGTCAAAGGCCAGGGAAGACTTTCCACTGCCCGACAGTCCGGTAATCACGACCAGTTTTTCGCGTGGTATGGAAACATCTATGTTTTTTAAGTTATGGACCCGCGCCCCTTTTACCTCAATAGCATCATCGTATGTAGTCATAGCCTTGCAACGTCAATAGTTTAGATTAAGGGCTATCCTATGAGGTTTTAGCCCTTGAAATTAGCCAAGTTGTAAAGGTACAATTTTAGTTGTTAAATTGGTGTGAAGATGTGGGTGCAATTATCCTTTCAATGGGGTGTTGTCATTCTGCGCGTCAGCGAAGGTGGAAGCGGAGAATCCCACAACCCAACGCATCAACCTTAACCAAACCCAATTCCGACAACGTCGGAAAGAAACCGGCCTCTGTTTCAAGTCATAGCAAAACCAAAACCTCGCCTCGCCACAGTCGGGCTAACACACCAAATAACGGTATTGACATCTTACCGCAAAGCTTTAAATGCAGTAGTCAGTAAGCAAGCAAAAGCACCTGGGAACTTCCCTTAGCTGACAATTTCATATTTTATGAGATAGTTTGTGTTGCGATAGCAACAATCGGGTCTCAATTTAAAACAGATATTAATGTCATGGATCAATTTTTACAACAATGGGCAAAAGCGGCATATACTAGTCTAGGATTTTTCTGGATGGCGCTGTGGGCCTTTGCCTTGGGCTATATGATAAGTTCAATGATACAGGTTTTCATTACCGAAAAGCGCATGCAAAATGTAATGGGAAATAAAGGCGGTAAGAGTGTCCTTCTCGGTACATTTTTCGGTTTTATTAGTAGTTCCTGCAGTTTTTCGGCATTGGCAACGTCAAAATCATTGTTTCAAAAAGGAGCGAGTTTTGTGTCATCCATCGCTTTTTTATTGGCTTCGACCAATCTTGTTATAGAACTTGGCATCATTATTTCAATCTTCTTGGGCTGGCAGTTCGTTGTTGGGGAATATGTTGGGGGCGTTCTGCTCATTCTAATCAGTTGGCTCCTCATAAGCCTTATTAAACCAACTAGGCTTATAAAAAATGCCCGAAACAGACTCAATACATCAAAAACAGACGAGGATAACAAGTCAAAATCCCTTAATCAGAAGTTAAAATCCACTGAAAACTGGGCTAAAGTTGGTAAGCAATACGTGATGGAGTGGAAAATGGTATGGAAAGATGTTACGGTTGGCTTTACCATCGCTGGTATTGTAGCGGCGTTTATTCCAGACGCCTTCTTTCAAACACTTTTTATCAATACGGGCCATGGGCAACAGGATTTTGATTTTTTCACCTTACTGGAACACGTTGTTGTTGGACCAGTAGCGGCATTTTTAACCTTTATCGGCTCTATGGGCAATATTCCACTAGCAGCATTATTATTTGGTAAAGGGGTTAGTTTTGCTGGTGTTATGGCTTTCATTTTTAGCGATCTGGTGGTATTTCCCGTGCTGCGCATCAATGCAAAATATTACGGCTGGAAAATGTCACTCTTCATATTGTTCTTGCTCTTCACTTCGCTTATCGTTACCTCGCTACTATTGCATTACAGTTTCAATATACTGGACCTTATTCCTAACCCAGCTTCAGCAAGCATCACAGAAAAGGAACACTTTCAAATAGACTATACCTTCTTCTTAAATCTTAGCTTTGTGGCGTTAACGGCAATTCTTATCTATTTCGGTTTCTATAAGGGAAAAGATATCATGTACCATAAGGAAATGGCACCCAAAAGCCCTTTGCTTGAAAATGTGCTAAAATGGTTGGCGATACTAAGTTATATTTGGTTAAGCATTGGAATGATTTTAAACTATCTGATCTAATCCTTATGTCTGAAACCAAAAACCCAGCCTCGCCTTTTTTTATTACTTTTTTTTGGCGATGAAAAAAAAGTAAGGAAATACCATGAAACAAACCGTCATGCTCAACTCGTTTCAGCATTGCATCATCTAACGGTTATTCCTAGCATTCCGACGCATTCGGAATCGAAGAATTTCACACACCCAACCCTTAAAAACCAAATTCCTGCGCAGCAGGAATCCACGGCCTTAGTTTCAAGTCGTAGCAAAACCAAAACACGGCTTCGCGTGGGGCAGCGGAGCATGGCCTAACGAAGTGATTGCCATGCGCACGATAAAGACGGGTTGCTGGGTTTTCAAGAGTTGAAACTGCAGCCTAGATTTTTTTGTTTCTTTTTTCATCAATGGAAAAAAGAATATAACAAAATGAACATAAAACAACCAGAGACCTTCATTTGTCATTCTGAGCGACTCGTCCACCGAAGCTTCAGCGAAGGTATAAGCCAAAAATCTCACACTCTAACCGTCATGCTGAGGGCGTTTCAGCATCACATCATGCCACTGTCATTCTGAGCATTCCGATGCAATCGGAATCGAAGAATCCCAAACCCAATGCTTAAACACTTCATTCCGACAACGTCTGAAACAAACTGCAACCTAAATTTTCCTGCCTTACGGCAGGCAGGTTGGTTCGTTTTTGGTCTCTCAAAAATGAACAATAATCAAAAAATCCCACCAAGATTACCTATACTTGTAATACCAAACATAATACAATAAGCACATGAAATTATTAGGCATAGGCTCACGCATCAATCATAAAGACTACGGCAAAGGCGTCGTCACCAACGTCACCTCTAAACACTATTGGGTCACCTTTATAGATAAGGGATTGGAAACCCTGGAACTAGATGACGACTTTGAAGTCATAGAAGCTGCGGAAGACGATGTAGATACGGTAAGCTTTTACGAAGTGGAAAAAAGCCTACGCGCTATTTTAAAAAAATGGTCCGATGTTTCGGAAGTGGTATCCATTGCAGACAAATGGAAAGGCGGTAAGCTCATTTTAGAACCGGGAGACCCTAACCTACAGGGCAAGGAATTACCCATTGACACTTTTTTTCATAAGATTACCATGGTACGCGACCGCCTAAGGGTGATGGAGCAGAAAATCAATTCGAGCAAAAACTTGGATGAGCAGGAGAAGATAGACTTGCAGCAATACATCACACGCAGTTACGGCAGTCTAACCAGCTTCAACGTCTTGTTCAAATTAAAAAGCCAACAATTCGTAGGGCAAAAAGGCTCCTAAATTGAGTGAGAATACATTGAGTTGTTGAATTGTCATTCTAAGGGAGCACGGCCCCAGAAGGAATCTTAACCTTCTCCAGTTTTAAGAACCACATGGCGCTAAGGCCTTAGGATGGGCTCTTAAAAGCTAATGCCTTTAACGCCTTCCATTTCAATACCAAAAAACAACAGTTTGTGAAAGGTAGGCAGGTGCGCTCCGCTGTCTGTGGTTATCCAATCTTCCCAGGTGGCCTCTAGACCACCTATAGGTATAATAGACACCCACATCTGAAAGCTACGTGGTTTACCCTCAGTATCCAAATGCCATAAATACGAATCGCCAGGCGTAGAACCTCCTGAGGTATAGGTGACCAACAAGGCCTCTTGGCCCTCTTTGGTAGTGACAAGAGCGCGTTCGGTACCCGAATCAAAGACTTTATATGGTCCCACCAACCAGAAGGAATCGTTGTTAAAATAGTCCAGTGCTTTGTTAATATAATCTGCTTTTTCTGAACCGTTATAGGGTGTTTCACCTGCAAATACACTGGAGTTGTCTGGATTGTTTAAATCGAGTACCACAGTCATTCTATCCCAAGATACTTCGCATTCCCCTTTGGTCTTATACCACTTAAAGTGGTGCATGCCCTTAAAGGACCATTCGATATAGTCCGTATTAAGGTAGGCCTCTTCATTTAAGGCGGTAAGCATGGTTTTGGCCAAGGCGTCTGCGCGTGCTCCTGTTTCCCCTTGAGGTAGATCTTCGTTGTATTTAAAATAAATGAATCCGAAAAAGAGTAGGGAAGGCAGGGTAAGGAAAATAATAAGTCCGCCTATGATTTTTAGGATACGCTTGACGGTTATTTTTTTAGACATAAGAAAATATCATGTTTTAGTCGTTTTATCAATGTGATTATTGAAGGGAACAACAAACCATTTTTGCCAGCCAAGCGAGGTAAAACCTTCTAATTTTAGGGTCGTTATGGCGTAAGCTGGCAAAAATAATGTTGTTGTTAACTTAAGGTATTAGTTGTCGTTGTTATAACCTTCAGGACGTTTCCATCGGATTGGAGGTGCAGGTTCTGGCTGTAATTGAAACTCGTTGTTCTTTAAGAGTTTCATGGCCTCCTGCACACCGCGTTCCAATTGAGGGTCGTTTCCTTTGGAAGTCTCCTTAGGATGCTGAATCACTTCAATATCTGGTGCTACACCTTCGCCTTCAACGGCCCATTCGCCATTAACATCAAAGAAACCGCCACGAGGTGCTACCATACGGCCACCATCAATAAAACGTGGTGTATCCCAGGTACCTACCAAGCCGCCCCAAGTTCTTGTTCCCACAAGAGGGCCAATTTCTTTCATCTTGAACATATAAGGGAGTAAATCTCCACCAGAACCGGCGCGCTCATTTATGAGCATTACCTTTGGTCCCCAGATACCGGCCATAGGTGTGGTCCAAGGACGGTTGTCACTAGCCTTACTGTTGAAGTAGCCAAAAAGCTCACGCGACATGATATCAATCATATAATCTGCGGCTGAGCCACCACCGTTATTGCGTTCATCGATAATGACACCTTTTTTATCTTGTTGCGAAAAGTAGTACCTGTTGAACGCTGTAAAACCTCCACGACCTGTGTTGGGCACATAGACATAGGCCAATTTTCCATTGGACAGCTCATCTACCTTACGGCGATTGTCTTCTACCCAAGCGATGGTTCTAAGCCCACGTTCGTTGGAAACGGGCTTAACCAAGACGTCACGTGCTCCAGACATTGAAGGCTTGTCATTCACCGTAATCGTAATCTCACGACCAGCGGTTTGCTCTAGTAATTGATACGGATTGGTACCTTCATTTAGGGGTTTCCCATTGATTTGTAGAATGTAATCGCCTTCATTGACAGCGATACCAGGTTTGGCCAAAGGTGCTTCTATATTGGGATTCCAACGTTCGCCATTATAGATTTTGGCGATTTGATACTTACCGTTTTTAAGTGTAAAGTCACAACCTAAAAGCCCTACTGGCACATAATCGACATCCGGGAAGTCGCCACCACTAACATAGGAATGGCCAATGGCCACCTCGCCGCTCATAATATCCACGATATAGTTAAGGTCTGTTCTGTGGCGCACATGGTCAACCCAGGGCGCGTACCATTCGTAAATGGTATCCCAAGGTGCTCCGTGCACATTATCCACATAGAGGAAGTCTCGCATGTAGCGCCAACCTTCTTTAAAAATCTGATGGGCTTCTGCCTTAGGGTCTAATTTAATCTTCGCGTTGACTTTTAGAACATCCTTACCGGGTTTGGGTGCACTAGCCGTGCTGGTTAATATCCAGTTGCCATTTTGTCGTAACAGGATGGATTTGCGGTCGTTAGAGGCCACCATTTCTGAAACGCCTTCTGCGAAATCAGAGGCTTTTTCTTTTTCCACATCATAGGAATGTACCTTTAATCCGCGTTGGTTTGGAACGTTCTCCGCGATAAATACGGTGTTTTTTGGTCCTTTTAATAGGGCCACATAATTCCTTGCGGGCAAGTCTAAGGCTACTGCACGGTCGTAAATACCGGCTTCAACAATAGTGACGGCATTGTCCTCTTTAGCGTCTTCTTTTTTGTCGTCGTCCTTTTTATCAGCCGCTTTGTCGTCATCTACCTTTTCTAAATCGTTTTTGGGCAGATTAGGAGCTTCGTCTTCGGCATTTAGAACTATGGCATAAAGGCTTCTTGTGATGTTGGAACTTGGGTCGTAAGAACTCATATCCAACCAACCCGATTGCAATCCGTAATTGGTGCTTGCAAGCGTGTAGAGGTATTTGCCCGATTCATCCCACACAGGCGTAATGGCATCTGCAATGGGGTCGGTAAGCTGCATGGTCTTCTTTGTATCGACGTTATAGGCATAAATGGCTTTAAAATGGCTGGCCTGTTGTTTGGAATAGGCAATCCATTGGCTATCTGGCGACCATACCGGATTCATGGCACGGTTAGGGTGTGCGTAGCGGTCCGTGTCTGCAATGGTCGCTTTCTTGGTTTCTAGATTTAAAACCCAAATGTTATAATGGGTATCGGTATAGGCAAGATACTTACCATCTGGTGACCAATCGGGCTGAAAGTAGAAGGTAGGGTCGGGTAGGGGAATTGCCTCAACCTCTGAGCCATCTTGATTGGCTATCATCAGTTGGTACTCACCACTTTTATCGGAGAACCAAGCGACCTTATCGCCCTTAGGTGACCAGATCGGTGCGCGATCGGCAACACCTGGTGAGTTGGTAAGGTTCATCCATGTCCCATTGTCTTTGGGTATGGTAAATATTTCGCCTCGGTATTCAAAAATAGCACGTTTCCCTGTAGGCGACACATTGGGATTGCTTAGGTTGTTTGCTGAAACATCATCCCATTTGGTACGGTAAAAATTGAGGTCGCCTTTAACGTCTATATTCAGCCGTCTTGAACTCGTTGTAGCTGGGTCATACAGGTGTAAATAGCCACCTTGTTCGTAAACTAATTTATCGGCACTTGCATCTAAGCTTTTGACGTCGAATTTTTTGTGATAGGTGATTTGGTTTTCTGCTTTGGTCTTAGGATCAAACGACCAGATGTTCATGGTATAGTCCCGTTCTGACATAAAATAGACCACACCATTTAGCCAAACAGGGTCTAGATGGCGTTCTTTGGTAGGCTGTGAGGTACGCGTAAGTTCTTTGGTCTTTAAGTTCACTACCCATATAGGCATGGCTTGTCCGCCACGGTAATTGCGCCATTCCGCATCCCAGCCTGTGATTGGGGTGTAAGCGAGGTGTTTTCCATCCCTGGACATTTCACCATAGGCTGCTCGGGGAACATCCAAGGCTTCAGGAAGGCCACCATCTAGACCAACTGTAAAAAACTTATTGGTCATGGTAGGTTGGCTCTCGCGACCCGAGCGGAACAAAACCTTGCCATCTGGGGTCCAGCCTTGCACATAATCGCCAGTAGGATGATAGGTAAGGCGTTGCGGTTCGCCACCTTCAGAGGGCACCACAAAGACATCTACATTACCATCGTATTGGGCAGTAAATGCAATGTATTTACCATCATTGGAAAAATGCGGGTTTGATTCGTAGCCCTCATCACTCGTTAATCGGATGGCGGTGCCTCCATTTACGGAAGCCTTCCATAAATCATTGGCATAGACAAAAACCACGGTATCGCCGTGTAAGGTCGGTTGTCTTAGTAGTTGGGTTCCTTGGGAAAATCCAATACAGAATGTGAGACCTAAAAGTGCTGAAAATAATCGCGTCATAATAAACTAATTTTTAAATGTAATTTCGGTGCAGGTAGCTTAGGGCACTTAAAGATACAATATACCTAGTGTTCCATCTGTAAAATGGTTGAAAAAACTTTTAGAAACCACTAGCCGCATCATCGCCACGGTGGTCTGCACCTCCTTCCAAAGTGCCATCATCCCTGATGAGGATGGCATCTACTTTTCCGATTATGGGTGTGCGCTCAAAATTAATAGGATAACCTTTAGCTATAAGTTGTTCTATGATTATAGGGTCGAAGCCTTCGGGCTCCATACGGATTTCATCGGGTAACCATTGGTGATGAAAGCGTGGGGCATCGACAGCTTCTTGCATGCATAAACCGAATTCGTGCACGTTGAGAATGGTTTGCAGCACCGAAGTAATTATGGTTGATCCTCCTGGTGTTCCTAAAACCATAAAGAGTTTAGACTGTTTTTCTATTATGGTAGGCGTCATGGAACTAAGCATCCGTTTTTCGGGTTGTATGCTGTTCGCTTCGGCACCAATGAGGCCATAGATATTGGGTTCTCCGGGTTTGCTGCTAAAATCATCCATTTCATTATTCAGAAAAAAACCAAGCTCATCGGCATAAAGCTTAGAGCCATACGCACCATTGAGTGTTGTGGTCATGGCTAAGGCATTTCCAAATTGATCTACGATTGAAAAATGGGTGGTTTCATCGCTCTCATAGGTTTCAATATGGCCATGGGAGATGTCTTCTGATGGTGTAGGGTGGTCTAACGTAAAGTTGGCCATTCGTTCTTTTAAATAAGCTTTACTTGTTAGCTGTTTTGATGGGATGTCTACAAAATCGGGATCGCCCAGATAAAACGCTCGGTCTGCGTAAGCCCGTTTTTCCGCCTCCACTAGCACCTGAATGGTCTCTAAGGTGTTGTGTCCAGTAGCCTTAAGGTCAAAGTCTTCAATCATGCCCATAATTTGTTGCAGAACGATGCCGCCAGACGATGGTGGAGACATGGAGGTTATCGTAAGGTCATCATAGGTGAAGCTAATCGGGTCTCGCCATTTGGCTTGGTAGGCTTCAAGGTCTTCTACGGTAATGAGTGCGCCATGGGTTTGTAAGAAGGCCACTAGTTTTTTGGCCGTTTCGCCCTTATAGAAGTCTTCACTGCCATATTGGATGAGCCGCTCCAGCGTATTTGCAAGTGCTATGTTTTTAATGGTGTCCCCAGGCTTGTACGCTTTACTAAACAGGATGTCTTTTTTATTGACCTGTTTGAAAATGCTATCGTATTTATTAAGCGATTCTGCTTGTAGTTTGGTGACGCGAAAGCCTCTTTTTGCGAGATCCACTACTGGTCTAAGAACCGTCTCAACATCCAGACGACCAAATCTCTCATGGGCTTTAAAAATACCTGCTACAGTTCCGGGAACTGCGATGGCATAACTGCCTAGGGTACTTTTGTTGGGAATGATGTCACCATTGGCATTGAGATACATATCTTTTGAAGCCGCTAATGGTGCTTTTTCCCTAAAGTCTAGCGCTCCTTTTGTGCCATCTTCGAGGCGATAGACGATAAAACCACCGCCACCGAGATTACCAGCGTAAGGGTATGTTACTGCAAGTGCCATGGAGGTTGCCAGCATCGCATCAAAGGCATTACCGCCTTTTTTCATAAGGTCCACACCGATATCCGAAGCCTCTTGTCGTGCGCTCACCACCATGGCCTTGGTGGTGATTAGACCCTCATTTTTTGCCCTAGCTGTTTCTGTGGTCTCTGGACCTCGACAACCATAAAAAAGTAAGGTTAAAGTGATGCAAAATAAGACTCTCCTCATCTGATATTAAATTCTATTTCGAGTTTTTTACGTTTTTCTAAAGCAGCATGTTGTAATTCGTCAAAGAATGCAAAAAATTCATTTTCAAAATCTTGGTAAAATAAGGTTAGTTCCTTTACGGCTTTATCCATTTTGGATTTGTAGTTGGTTCTACGGTTCATGCCATTGAGCACGGACTGGATGCCTTCAATGGAGGCATAGTTTACCAACCAATTTCCTTCAATCATGTAAGGCGTAAGATGTTTGAATTTCGGTGGGAGTTCATCCCAATGTTTCTGTAGGCTCGCATAAAAGGCTTCTACAAAATCTTCCAACGCCACTGTGCTGTACCTGGACCAATTTTTAGCTAAAAAGTGATCGTAAAAAATATCAATAATAACACCACTGTAATGCCCATAAGGTTCATGAAGGCGTTTGGTGCTTTGTCTAAAAATAGGGTGCGCATCTGTATAGGTGTCTATAAAGCGATGCAACAGAATTCCTGCCTGGATTTCTTCGGGATAATCCAAATACTTTCGTCCCCTAATGCCATCGGCCGCAAAGTTGCCTAGGGTGAGTAGTTCATTGTCGCCAGAGAGATAGATATGGGCTAAAAAATTCATTCGTCGAATTTACAAATTCATAATAACAAAACAGTTAGAGATGGTTATATTTGCGAAAAATCAACGGCATGACATTAATAAAATCAATATCTGGTATACGAGGAACCATAGGAGGCCAAGTGGAGGACAACTTAACACCAATTGACGTTGTTAAATTTGCTGCTGCCTATGGCACATGGTTAAAGCAACAGCGAGACAAGGAGCATTATAGAGTAGTAGTTGGTAGGGACGCTCGCATTTCGGGAGAGATGATACAGAATCTTGTGATGCAAACCTTGGTAGGCCTTGGTATCCATGTCATTGATTTAGGACTTTCCACAACTCCAACAGTAGAAGTAGCTGTTCCTATGGAGCATGCCGATGGTGGTATTATCTTAACCGCGAGCCATAATCCCAAGCAATGGAATGCTTTAAAGCTTCTTAATGCCAAAGGTGAATTTTTGAGTGGTGAAGAGGGCAAGAAGATTTTAGAACTTGCTGAATCTAAGGACATGACTTTTGCCGATGTTGATTCGCTAGGAAAGATTACACGCAACGATGCTTATATTGATATGCATATCGATGAGGTTTTAGACTTACCTCTTGTTAATAAAAAAGCCATAGAAGCTGCTAAGTTCAAGGTGGTTGTGGACGGTGTTAATTCTACAGGAGGTATTGCTATACCAGAACTTCTTGAGCGCTTGGGTGTTTACGTGGTTAAACTTTATTGTGAGCCAAATGGTCATTTCCCCCATAATCCAGAACCTCTAAAAGAGCATCTAACAGATTTGTCCGATGCTGTAAAGCACGAGAAGGCAGACTTGGGTATTGTTGTTGATCCCGATGTGGATCGACTGGCCTTTATGGATGAAAACGGTGAGATGTTTGGTGAAGAATACACGCTAGTAGCTTGTGCCGATTATGTCTTGGGCCAAACACCAGGAAATACAGTTAGTAATATGAGTTCTACCAGAGCCCTTAGAGATGTTACCGAAAAACACGGTGGCACCTATCAGGCCAGTGCTGTTGGAGAGGTCAATGTGGTTGAATTAATGAAACAAACAGACGCTGTCATTGGTGGAGAAGGTAATGGCGGCATCATCTATCCAGAATTACATTATGGTCGCGATGCCTTGGTTGGTGTGGCCTTATTTTTAAGTCTACTGGCCGATAAAAATCTTAGTGTGAGCCAACTTAAAACGACCTATCCGCTCTATTTTATGAGCAAGAAAAAAATTCAGCTTACCCCTGAACTCGACGTCGATACCTTGTTAGCTACCATAGCTAAAACGTATGAAGACGAAAACGTGAGTACTGTAGATGGTGTAAAGATTGACTTTGCTGACAGCTGGGTACACCTGAGAAAAAGTAATACAGAACCCATTATTAGGATATATACCGAAGCACCATCTCAAATGGAAGCCGATGATTTGGCCAACCGATTTATTGCTGAATTAAAAGAGCTGGCAGGGATTTAGTATCTTTGGTGTAAATTGCGGTCTATGTCACACGCCATTACTGAAAAATCAACCGAATTAGAACTGTACTTTGAAAGGTTTAGGCAGCACATCATTGGGCATGACCAAACCTTTGAATCGCCTTTTGGAGAGCAAAAGCTTATCTATACCGATTGGACAGCTTCTGGAAGGTTATATGGCCCCATAGAAGATAAGTTGTTAAATGACTTTGGTCCTTTTGTGGCCAATACACATACAGAAACCACAGTTTCTGGAACGGCCATGACAAAGGCCTATCACAAAGCCAAGCAGATTATTAAAGACCATGTGAATAGTAATGATGATGATGTTTTAATTGTGTCTGGTAATGGCATGACCGGCGTGGTTAATAAATTTCAAAGGATTCTTGGGCTTAAGGTGCCCGAAAATTTAAAAGACTTAACCACGATTCCTGATGAGATGCGTCCTGTGGTTTTTGTGACGCATATGGAGCATCATTCCAATCATACGTCATGGTTGGAGACCATGGCCAAAGTAGAGGTTATTCCACCTGGAAAGGAAGGTTTATTCAGTTTGCAGAATCTTGAAACCTTATTAGAAACATATAAAGACCGTCCATTAAAAATAGCATCGGTTATTGCAGGCTCAAATGTTACGGGAATTCAAAACCCTTATCATGATATCGCAAAGTTGATGCACAAACATGGTGGCGTTTGTTTTGTTGATTTTGCCTGCTCTGCTCCTTATGTGGACATTGATATGCACCCTGCACATGATGACGATGCTCATTTGGATGCTATCTTTTTTTCACCGCACAAGTTCTTGGGAGGCCCAGGGTCTTCAGGTGTTTTGGTATTTAGTAAGAAGCTCTATAAAAATATGGTGCCCGACTGTCCTGGAGGCGGTACCGTAAGCTGGACCAATCCTTGGGGCGAACATAAATACATAGACAACATTGAAGATAGGGAAGATGGTGGCACGCCAGGGTTTCTTCAAACCATTAAAACCGCGCTGGCCATAAAGCTCAAAGAGCAAATGGGTGTTGATAGCATACTTAAGCGCGAACATGAACTTTTAGATATTGTTTTTAAACGTTTGACGCCACATAAAAGCATAAATATTCTAGCAGGGCAACATACCGATAGGCTTGGGGTTATTTCGTTTTATATCGACGATTTGCACTACAACCTAGGTGTGAAATTGCTCAACGATAGATTCGGTATTCAAACACGAGGCGGCTGCAGTTGTGCTGGTACTTATGGTCATTACCTATTGCATGTTGATTATGACACGTCACATGAGCTTACCAATGAGATTTCTATAGGAGATTTAGTGCGCAAACCAGGATGGATTAGGATGTCTATACACCCAACCACGACCAATGCCGAAATTAATTATGTATGCGATAGCATTATAAGCTTGGCTAAACATCATAAGGTTTGGGCTGAGGATTATACCTATGATAAGGCCACCAATGAATTTATTCACAAGTCCCAGGTAAAAGGTGATTACACCGCTACGAATGTAGATGCTTGGTTTGAGTTGTAAATACACCTCTACTTAGGCGCCTTATCCCTGTGTTTCCAGCGTTTGTGGGTCCAAAGATAGAATTCTGGTTTTGCTTTGATTTGTGCTTCAAGTAAGCGATTGAACTTTTCTATTATGGCAAATTCAGGCTCTTCTTGAGGTCTCTCTGAGAGAATTTTGATTTCGGCTTCATAATGCCCACGCTTCACCTTGTCAATTTGTAAAAAACCCACAGGATAATTATATTTTTTGGCCACGGCCTCAGCACCTACAAAGCACGGGACTTTGATGTCCATAAAATCCAACCACACATTATTGGGTTTTAGTTTAGGAGATTGATCGCTGAGAAAAGCAATCATTCTATGGTCATCCTTATTATAAAGTTCTTCAATACGTGCAAGAGCCCGTTTAGAATGTACGAGTTCTGTTTTGTATTTACCTCTGATTCGTTTGGCCAAGTTGTCAAAATATTTGTTCGCGATTTTTTTGTAAATGCCTAAGCCTGGCATATTGATGATGGATTGCAGGACAGTTGACCACTCGTAACTGGCGAAGTGTCCGTACATTAATACAATACTTGTATTATGACTTTCCAATTGCCTAATGGTTTCTACATTTTTAACCTTAAAGCGCTGGTTTAATTCGCTTCTAGAAATGGTTAAGGTTTTAATCATCTCTAAAAATAAATCGCATAAGTGAATGTAAAAGGCTTTTGTAATGGCATTTATTTCCTTTTCACTCTTTTCTGGAAAGACCAATCTTAAATTGCCTTTGACCACATGTTTTCGATACCCTATAATTCTGTAAAAAATAAAGCATACAATGTCCGATAGCATGTATAAAAGCCTAAATGGAAGTATGGAAATCAACCAAAGTATAGGGTAAATAAGGATATAGGCAAGTAGCTGCATCTTACAGTATGAAAACTGGTAGCAAATATATTATATTTGAGCTTACGGAAAGCTTATGTACAACTTAGATTTAGTTACAGGTATCAT
The DNA here is from genome assembly GCA_913055905.1 of uncultured Winogradskyella sp. GTDB lineage: Bacteria > Bacteroidota > Bacteroidia > Flavobacteriales > Flavobacteriaceae > Winogradskyella. The sequence continues at coordinate 16,258 of CAJXLB010000007.1, read as the reverse complement.
CATTGCAGCCAATGCAGTACTATCATTTAAAGGTTTTGATAACCGAATTTTCTTTGAGCGTTATAAGTTTAATGTGGGGCAGATAAGACGTGGTGACCAAATACGGATGTTCAGTTCTGGGTTTTTGCATGTTGATTTGACGCATTTGCTCTTCAATATGTTAACTCTGTATTTTTTTGCACATACGGTCATATTGCAATTAGGAACCCTAAATTTCATCATTATCTATGTGGCTAGCCTTGTTTTTGGTAATCTCCTATCGCTCTATTTTCATAAGGATGAGTTTTGGTATAGTGCTGTAGGTGCTAGTGGTGCGGTTACGGGAGTGCTTTATGCCGCCATTTTGTTATATCCTGAAATGCGGTTGTACATGTTTTTTATACCAATACCAATTCCGGGCTATGTGTTTGGCGTAGGGTATTTGCTTTATTCCATTTATGGGATGAAAAACAAGCTTGGCAATATAGGCCACGATGCCCATTTTGGCGGTGCGGTTGGTGGCTATGTCGTTACCTTAATTTTGATGCCAAGTCTATTCAAAACGGATTTAGGGCACGTCGCTTTGTTGTCCATACCCATCATAATTTTATTCGTGCTCTATAAAACTGGAAAGCTCCATTAGTAAAGCCCGCTTTCGCAGGCTTTACTTATTTTATTTTATTCTATTCCTAGAAGTTCCATGACCTTAAGTTCTAGCTGAGAACCCCTTAGGTTTTTATCCACTATTTTACCCTCGCTATCCAATATATAGGTCGCAGGTATGGCCTGGATATTATAAGTTTTGGCTATTGGGTCGTTAAAGTATTTAAGGTTGGATACGTGGTTCCATGTTAAGTTATCTTCCTCTATAGCATCTAACCAGGCTTTCTTTGGGTCTTGTTGCCTTGATTGTCCATCTAAAGAAACGCCAATAATTTCAAGGCCTTGGTCATGATATTTGTTGTATATCCTTACTACATTAGGGTTCTCCCTTCGACAAGGACCGCACCATGCCGCCCAGAAATCTATAATCGTTACTTTTCCTTTATTGACTACCTCACTTAATGAAACGGTATTGCCGTCTGGGTCAGGACCACTAAAATCTGGTGCTTTCATACCAATCTGTAAATGTTTGTTGGCTTCCATTTCCTTTTTCATTTGGGCTGTTTTAGTCTTTAGTTGTAAGCCCTTAGCAGATGATTTTAAAGATTCATCAAAATTGTCAAAGATATCTATAAGTCGTTGTCCGTCCTTTTCGCGTTGGTTCAACTGCATTTCATAAATTTCGAGAGACACAAAATCCTCAGGTCGGTTTTCCATAAATTGATATGGGTATTCCTGCGCTTCTTCCCTTATTTTGGTAAGGTTTTCCGTAGCTTTTTCCATAGCCGTGCTGTCATTGATACTACGTGCATCTGTAAAGGCCCGACTCTGTAACATCATGTCGCTTTGATAGGATTTATACTTGTCTACAAAGGTTAGATAGCTTTGGTGGGACTCCGATCCTTCAAAAATGGTATTCTGCAGGTTTGTTTTGTCAATTTTCATTGTCATTTCGCCATTTTCTACCATTAGTGGAAATCTACCTGGAACACTGTTCATGGTGAGGTACAATAATTTAGGATGGCTGAGTTTCCCTTCAAATTTAAAGGTTTCGTTCATAACAATGGCAGTATCGATAGGGGTTAAGCGCCCTCTAGGGCCTATGTTATTGAGGTAAAGTCTAATGCCATTGTACACATCTGTCGCTGTCCCATTTACTACAAAACCTTCTGGCTGCTCATTCTGTTGGCATCCAAACATCATCATTATCGCTGCAATTACTACTAACGTTCTTTTCATTGTTATCCCTTTTTTGTTACTAACTTTTGTGACACAAATATACGGTCCTTGATTTATTTTTTCGACTAAATTCTTAACAAGCCCTGTTTCTATGGTTCTATTACAGTGTTCCTATGAAAATACTTTATTTTTGCAGAGTATAATTGAATTAGATGTCTCATCAAGATACCATAATAGCCTTAGCGACACCATCAGGAAGCGGCGCCATAGCAGTTATTAGACTGTCCGGCCCGGCTGCTATTGCCCTTGTGTCCGAAAACTTTAAATCGGTTAGTGGAAAAGATTTAAAACAGCAAGCTACGCATACCATACATTTGGGGCATATAGTAGACGGTATGAAAACCTTGGATGAGGTATTGGTATCGCTATTTAAAAATCCGAAATCTTACACAGGTGAAGATGTTGTGGAAATATCGTGCCATGGTTCAACCTATATACAGCAAGAAATCATACAGCTTTTTTTACGAAAGGGTTGCAGGATGGCATCGCCTGGAGAATTTACGCTACGAGCTTTTTTAAATGGAAAATTGGATTTGAGCCAAGCAGAAGCTGTTGCCGACTTAATTTCTAGTGATAACGAGGCGGCACATCAAATTGCCATGCAACAGATGCGTGGTGGCTTTTCTTCTGAAATCTCTAGGCTTAGGGAAGAGCTTATGAATTTTGCTTCCCTCATTGAGTTGGAACTTGATTTTGCTGAAGAGGATGTAGAATTTGCAGACAGAACCCAATTTAAGGAACTCATTGACCGCATTAGTTTTGTGCTTAAGCGTCTTATTGATTCGTTTGCTGTGGGCAATGTGATAAAGAACGGCATTCCTGTCGCTATTGTGGGTGAGCCTAATGTGGGAAAATCTACGTTGCTCAATGCCTTGCTCAATGATGAGCGTGCTATTGTATCGGAAATTGCTGGTACTACACGTGATACCATTGAAGACGAGATTTCTATAGGAGGAATAGGATTTCGCTTTATAGATACGGCAGGTATACGAGAGACCGAAGATGTTGTTGAGTCCATAGGCATAAAAAAGACGTTTGAAAAAATCGAGCAGTCGCAAGTCACCATATTCCTATTTGATGCTGCCAAACAAATTGCTGATTTGGAAAGCGTAAGAATTGAGATTGAAAAAATTAGGAACAAATATCCTCAAAAGCCTTTATTGGTTATTGCCAATAAGATAGATGTATTAGACGATATGCAGCTTGCTGAGATTAATACAACCATTCCTGATGTCCTGCTGCTCTCTGCTAAGACCGGGTTTGGTATAGAACAACTTACCGAGACTCTTTTAAATTTAATCAATACTGGCGCCTTACGGAACAATGACACTATTGTGACCAATACTAGGCACTATGATGCTCTGATTAAGGCCTTTGAAGAAATCCAAAAGGTTAAGGAAGGATTGGAAACTGGACTTTCAGGCGATTTGTTGGCGATAGATATACGACAGGCTCTTCATCACTTTGGAGAGATTACCGGCGAGATTACGACCGATGACCTCTTGGGGAATATATTTGCTAATTTTTGCATCGGGAAATAAATCTTTGTGGCCTTTAGTCTTTCCGTTCTATTATTGAGCAAATCTTAGGTACTTACTAAACAGGTTTGCATTGCTATAATATGGTTATAACCTCGTTTTAACCACGCTATAAACTAAAACGAGATTTTTCCAGAGTTAAAGGATGATGTGTAATTTAAATCACAGGATGTATTTTTCGAAGAAAAAGGTGCTTTTTTAATTCAGTTCTTAGTTGTGCCTTGTTATTTCTTAATGTATCAGTTTATCTAGAAGGCCACTAATTTGAATTTTTTCATTCAGGTTAAGAGGTTCTGTCAATTTCATAAAAGTTGAATCAATTCTTGGTTTAATTGATTCCAACTCCGCAATTCCTTTTTTTGTTATTTTTATTCTTTTTGCCCTTTTGTCTTCTTTATCTGGAAATTCGTCAATCAGCCTATTTTTTAGAAGTCTTTTTATAATTTCTATTCCCGTTGGTGCTTCAAGATTGTGCAAATCCACTAACTCCATTTTTCTGAAGCTTTCTTGGTAATTCAAGTGTAATAAAAAGCTGTATTCATCAATGGACGACACATTTGATTTCGATAAAACGTTTTTTGTCTGTTTTTTCAGTTCTTTATTTAGCAACATTATTTTAAAAGCAATCAATAGTTCATCGTGAGTTGAGTGCTCTTCACTATGATTTAACGAAAACAATTTGTTGTTGAGCCAGATTGTGAAATCTTCTATTTTTTCAGAGTCGTTTGAAGTTTGAAAGTCCTCTATTAGTTCAATTATATCTTTAAGTAATGTAAGCTTCATTAAGTCAATTTAGTATTATAATGAACAAAATTACAAAATAATATTATGAATTTGAAATAATATTTTATATTTGCATCAAAACCATAATAAAATAAATTAATAACAATGGAATTGAATAAAATAGTTTTATTATCAATACTAATATTGACATTCACTTGTAAGCAAAAAAATAATCAAAAAATGAAAAAAACGATGAAAAGCCCAACGTATACCTTTATGTCAGTATCAACTGCAAAACCTGGTAAACTTGATGATTTAGTAAGGATTGCAAAAGCTCCGACTTTGAAAATGGACAAAAAATCTGATGGTCTTCTAGCTTATCAGGTTAGTGTCGATGAGGGAAGAAATTCAGTTGTTGTTTGGGCAACTTACGATAAAAAAGAAACCCTCTATAATTTCCTTGAAACCAAAGAAGGAAAAGAAGACCACGGTGAAAACGAGGATATGGAAAGTATAATAGAAACTTTTGTAATGTACGACCTTGAACCTGTTAGTGGGAGGCTTCTGCCTAAAGAGTAATTTTTTTCAAGCAGAGTTCTTACGTTTTGTAAGGACTCTGTTTTTTAATGAGGCACAGCGGTCTAGTCAATGATTACTATGCGGTTTGCGATTTGCAAAGCGTTGCTAGATTTTTCCACACGTGCGAAGCAAACAGCGAAACGAAATCCTTCCTTTTTATGTTTAGGTGCTAAATGTAGGAAAAATTTTAAATTGAAGCAGGGGAGTAGCAATGACACGAGCACGCAGTGCGAACTGGTGCTAACAATTATAGCTATTGTTGCGAATAGTTATTTTTTTAATTCAAATGTTTTTCCGTTCCAAGAATATGTTTTTTGTATTTCAACCTTTTCAACTTTGTAATCGTCGTTTAGGAATGATTTAGTCATTAAGATTTGGTTTTCATGTCCGAATTTTTGATTTGGGAATCTATATTCAAATCTTGGTTCTGGTCCGTCACAATGCAAATTATCAATTTCGGGGAGTTTAATTAATTTTCCATCTTTTGCTTTGAGCAAATAAGTCGAATAATAACTAGTGCAACAAGCATCGTAACCGGATTCCAAATGTATTATTTGTTCAATGTCCTTCAAATTATCAATATCCAAAACCTCAATTGAAGTTCCGCTATAAAATTCCAACTCTGATATTTTAATTTCATAAAGTGTTTTTCCGTTTTTATCTTTTAAATAAATAGGAATGGGCTTCAATACATTTTCAGTTGGAAAATTTTCCCAATATTTTTTCATTGTTAGTGGGTCAATTTCCGTTAAATAATAGTCCTCTGATTTTATGAAATCTTTTGACTCTTGGCTAAAAGAGTTGAAGAATGTTAATGAAATAATTATTAGAATTAAGTTTTTCATAATTGTTTACAACGGTCTCATCTATGCGTAGTGCGAGATTTCAATACACTTCACTGTCCGTTTACCGAAAATTTTGATTAATCTAATTGCCTTCATATTAGGACTTTCGCCCGTATTAGGTATAGCTTCTGTTGACATTAGTTATTTAAATTCTAAAGTTCCTCCACCTATAACATCTTGGTGTTTAATAATCCTTTCAATTTCTTTATTATTCAGTTGAATAGATAAATCTTCTAACTGTTTAGTTTTTCTAATTTTAAACGTCTTGCCGTTTTGCAAATTTATAGTAGCTTTTTCTACTTGCGGAATTCCTAAAACATATTCTGTATTTGCTGGATTTACCGGATAAAAGCCTAAGGTTGAGAATATATACCAGGCACTCATCTGTCCGCAGTCATCATTTCCGGTGATGCCTTCAGGTGTTTCATCGTAGAACTTGTTGTAAATTTCAGTTATAAGTTCATTTCCTCTTTCTGGTGTGTTTGAGTAGGCATATAAATAAGCAATGTGATGGCTAGGTTCATTGCCGTGGGCATATTGTCCTATTAAGCCTTCTTGTCCCAAATGCTTATTGTCGCCATCACCTGAAATAGAAAAGAACGTATTCAATTGTTCTGTGAATTGGTCTTTGCCACCGAGCAATTTTGTGTAATTTTCCACATCATAATGCGACGTCGTCCAGGTGTACTGCCAGGCATTTGCTTCGGTGTAATCTCCGGGATTATTCATCGGCGATGTGGCATCCAGAGGATTAAAAGGCGTTCTAAACTGTCCTTTGGAATCTTTACCGCGCATTAAGCCCGTTTCCGGGTCAAATAAATTTTCATAATATTTTGCTCTTTTGGCAAATACGCCGGCAATGCTATCCATGCCCATATCTTTTGCCATAATGGAAATGGCATAATCGTCAAATCCGCTTTCCAGCGTTCTGGAAACGGCTTCGTTGTCCAGATAATCAAAAGGGTAATAGCCGTATTTGTTATAAAGGTCCCAATCTGAATTCAGGTGATTTTCTGTAGATGATTCTACCATTGCCGTCATGGCTTCATGGTAGTCAAACCCATCAAACCCTTTGTTGTAAGCATCCACAATGACTGGTATGGAATGGTTGCCAATCATACAGTGGTTTTCCTGTCCCCAGGCGGTCCAGATGGGTAAATAGCCTTGTGCTTTATGATGGGCGAGAAATGTATTTACAAAGCCGTCAACACGCTCCGGTACCAAAATAGTATACAAGGGATGCGCAGCTCGGTACGTATCCCAAAGTGAAAGCGTAGAGTAGTATTCTCCATTTTTAGCTGTAGCAATTTGATCATCAGCACCTCTGTACCTGCCATCCACATCTGCTATATTGCTGGGTTGTAAAAACAAATGGTACATAGACGTGTAGAAAATGGTTTTTTGCTTGTCTTCTGCTTCAATATCAATTTTACTCAAATACGTATTCCAAACCTCTTTGCTTTCTTGTCTCACTTGTTCAAAATCCCAGTGGTTGAGTTCTGAGTTAAGGTTCTTTTTTGCGCCATCGACGCTTACAGAAGATAAAGCGACTTTAGCTTTTAAAATGTTGTTCTTAAGGGTGAAATCTAAAATACTTTTTGGTGCGTTTTCTTTCGGTCCAAGAGGCAATTGTCTGATGGAATCATAAGTCTGGTCGAAGGTGAGGGTAAAAAAATACTTCCGCTCTACCCAGTTGCTGGTATGGCAATAGCCGGAAATGGTTTTTTTATCTGCTTCAATTGTAATGTCGCTATCCAAAACCAAACTGTCTGTAATAAAACGTAAACCATGTTGTAGGTTAACCAATAATTTAGCTTTCTGGCTTGGGTAAGTATATCTGTGAAAACCAACACGGTCTGTTGAGGTGAGTTCAGCCTGGACACCATTATTTAAATCTACCTTGTAGTAACCCACGTCAGCGGTTTCGTCTGTTTTTTTGGCTGAAAGGCTATCTGATTCTTTTGTAAATGGGAAAAGTAATACATCTCCAAATTCACTAATACCTGTTCCGCTCGCTCTGGTATTGGAAAATCCTATGATGGTAGAGTCTTTGAGTTGATACCCACTAGTATAATCCCAACCCTGGTCGGTATTGTCTGGTCCGGGTTGCACCATGGCAAAAGGCCTGCTTGGACCTGGAAACGTGTGTCCTGTTCCGTCAGTACCAATAAAAGGATTGACAAATTCAGTATAGTCAATATTTGTTAATTCAGAATCAGATGTTTTATCCTCTTTGCAAGCTAGAATGGATATTAGTATTACTAGAAATAGATATTTTCTCATCGTTCTCATAATTATTGCCATAGTTACCTGCTGGCTTCTATTTCTTTACTATCTTTCTTATGATACTTTTTCCAGTTGAATCTTCAACTTTCAGAACATAAATGCCCGCTTTAACTTTTGACAAGTCAATGATTTTTGCATTGTAATTTCCAATTGATTTTCCGTCAATTGAAAAAACTTCAATTGTTAACGATTCATTTGATGTTACATAAATAAAATCTTTTGTTGGATTGGGGTAAATATTTAAATCCGCTAATTCATTAATGTTATTTACACTAAGGGCCTGTTGAAACTCTATGGCTCCAATATCAATAATTGTATTATCTATTCTAGGGTTTCCTAAAATATCTGTTACAGTTATATTTAAACCTGATGAACTTGGATTGCCTGCATCAATCGCAGGCGATGTACTTTGTAAACTGAAATCATTTGCTCCAGAATTGGTAAATAGCGCATCTGAGTTCAACAAATTACTTGAAACATTTGTAACATTCGTAGGAAACGTAGCGTCATTGGTTAAACTATACTGCATTTCTACATTAGCTCCGCCAACATTGCTGGTCGAAAAGTTCAATGTATTGTTCTGAATAATGGAACTATGTATAAACGTATTTGCCCCAGTTTCTACTCTTACGCCTTGACTGTTGCCAAAAATAGTATTGTTTACAACATAATGATTCCCTCCTCCAGAAGTAAAAATCCCAAAATCGTCATTGTTGTAAATCAAATTACCAACGAGATAGACGGTTGAGTTAGTCGAGCGAATAGCCGAAACTTGCCCTGTCGCGCTAATTGAATTGTTAAAGTAGGTATTGTTAATTGCGTTTACGGTTGATTGTTCGATTACGCTTCCGTTTGAGCCGTTATCGTAAAAAGTATTATTTGAGAAATCAAAAGAATTCGCCACATCTCTTATATACAACCCATTGATGTTGTTGTTTCTAAATTCATTTTGGTTGATAGAAACTGTGCTATTAAAAACACTGATTCCACCATTAAATGAGACAGGTGAAGTGATTCCGGTTACATTTCTGCTTTCCTTTGCATATTCAATGATACAATTTGAAAATGAGGAAGTATTGGCTGCGTTTTCATCTATTAAAATTGTACCCCAAAAACCAGTATTATTCCTTGTAAATAGAATAGGGTTTGTAGTAGTTCCGTTTGCAATTATCTCTCCCTGAACTCTTATAACTCCAACATTCCCAGAGCCATAATCAAACCACGATGGCGTTGGTGATGTACTTGATTGAAGTCTAATTTCTACGCCAGGCTCGATGGTTAGCGTTTGACCATTTGGAACTATGGCTCTACCCTCAATGATATAGGGCGAATTAGCTACAGTCCAGCTACCACTAATGTTTGTGTTGTCAGGAATGGTTGTTTGTCCAAAACCGCAATAAACAATTAATGTAAATAGGATTGATGTAAGTAATGTTTTTTTCATTTGGTATAAATTTGTTCAGTTTATAATTGATTATAATCTACTTCCGAGATACGTTTTTGTGCTAGGATATGATTTTATTTTCCTGCATTTGCGACACCATATCTTCTATCGTATTCTGCAAATTGGTGTAAGTTAAACCTAATTTTTCCTTACTCTTTGACGTATTTAACTTTATATCATAGCCCACATTCCGGCGTATAAATTTGGTTCCTAAACCAAACATCCAGCCTACTAAATACAGCATTATTTTTGGTGATTGCATCAATGGTAATTTGTATTTATTGCCGTAACTTTTTTTGATTAATCGGGAAAAATCAAAAACTGACGTTGTTCTTTCTGCCAATATGTGTCGTCCTTCGGCCGTTTCGTCTTCTAAGGCTAATAGGTGTGCTTTGGCAACATCTCTAACATCTACAAACCCAAACATTAAGTTTGGTGCTCCCAAATAGTATTTTCCAGAAAGCATTTCTTTCATAAAATTCAAACTTTCAGAGTTAGAAGATTGGGTTAAAGAGGGTCCCATAACAAAAGATGGGTTAATTACGACTAATTTCCATTGATCTTGACTTTCGCTGATTTTCCAAGCCTCTTTTTCTGCGATTACTTTAGAAAAGGAATACGGTTGGTGAGATGCACTGCTTGAATCATTAAAATGCGCTTCAGTAAATTCAGATAAGCCTTTCTCTTTCATGTCGATATTATCTCCGTGAACAGCAGCAACACTCGAGGTTAAAACTACTTTCTTAACTGAAGATGATTTTGTAGCAGCATTCAGCACATTTCTTGTTCCCTTCAGGGCAGGGTCAATCAACTCTTTTTGAGCATCTTTAAATCGCAGTGTGAAAGGGGATGCCATATGGATTATAGAAGAACAGCCTTCCGCCATTTCGTCATAATCACCTTCTGACAGTAAATTAGCATTCCAGAATTCCAAATTACCATCAGAACTATTCTCTAACTCGATAAGGTGTTGGTACTTTGCTGTGTTCTTATTGTCTCTCACGGCTAATCTTACCGTATATCCTTTTTCTAAGAGCATTTTGGTTACCCAAGAACCGATATAGCCCGTTCCCCCTGTTACTAATACTGTTTTATTCATAATTTTTGTTTGCAACACTGCTCCAAGACATATCAATAGCTTGGTCAATGATTTTTTTATTTACTACTATTGTTTGCTGGAAGTGAATTTGCACTAATGAAACTATATTTCCGTGAATTGTTTCTGTTAATAGTACAATGTCAATAGGTTTTAGAATGTTGTTTCGTAATCCCTCTTCAAAAAATGAAATGATTGGTTTATAATGTTCAAGTCCTTCAACTTTTGTTTCATCAGAAATAAGTGGCGATTGCACAAATCTTTGTAAAAACTTAAAGGCCATTTCGTTCTTTTGGTAAAACTCAAATAGGTTGTTCCAAAATTGGTAGAAGAGTGCTTTGTAATCTTTAGAACTATCTTTTTCTTCTAAAAGCGCATTTCCCATTTCTTTTTTCAGGTAGATATAAATGGCGTTTACTATTTCGTTTTTGCTTTTAAAATGATGATATATTGTCCCCATAGCTACACCTGAAACTTTTGAGATTTGCGACATTGGTGTTTCTTGGATTCCTTGATTTACAATTAATTCCAGCGCTATTTTTAATATTTTTTCTTTTTTCGTCATACAAAGTGAACGTTCATTCGGTTGCAAATTTAAAGAGATTTTTGATGTCACCAAATATATTAGTCATTAGTTTTGTTATTACTTTAATAACGATGCCATACTCTCTTGGGATATTGCAGGTAACAGGCACACGGATATGGCGAGTTACGTTGACAGCTTGCTGTAATTAGTAATAGTAGCCATTAGAGGTATATTCGTTATATCCATAGTTGGGTATAGTGCCGATGGCACGTTAACGAATATACAGTCGTACTGTGTGCCTGTTAGGAACATTAAGCAGACACACAAGTACGTAGTGCGGTGGATGCGTGCCATAGGTATTGTTACCAACTGTTTGCGTATGATTACGTTGCGGTTTGCGGTTTGCGAAGCGTTGCTAGTTTTCTCCTCACGTGCGAAGCAAATAGCAAAACGAAATAATTGCTTATATGTTTAGGTACTAAATGTAGGAAATATTTTAAATTGAAGCAGGAGAGTAGCAATGAACTATAGCCGGTGTTAGCAAACGTATTTTTATTTTACAATTTCTACAAATGTGTTGTTAGTCCAAATATCCGTATCCACAGCAAAGTAGTTTCTATTTACAAGAGATTGTTCGGGTAAGCTATCAATTTTGGTGGCTCTTAAGTCAGATATAAATCCCATAAAACCTAAGCTGTCAATTATACGATATTTAAAGTCAATTATATTTTTGTCGGACTTAATTTCTTTAAAAACTAAAGAATCTTTTTCTGGTTGAAGAAAAGTGAAAGTCACGAATCTCGTATATATTTTTGAATCTGGAATACTGTCGCCAGGTGAATAAAAACTTATTTGTCCAGTCAAAATAGAATCACTTTTCTTACCTATCAGTTTTAGGTTATAAAACTTGCTTTGAGAACTGTCTATCTTTCCGTTTTCAATTTTTTTCCATTGATTCACAATGGTGTCATTTTCTTTTGAAACGTAGACTTCAATTTCCTTATAGTTCAGACTATCCTTTTCATAGATAACTTTTGTTCTATGGTAAAGTTTGGTAGTGTCAATTTGTTTTGTTTTGAATTCTTTAGTTGGCACAGACTTTTTTTCTTTAGAACAAGAGCTTAGAATTATTATTAGAATAAGGTAAAGTAGCTTTGGGTTTTGCATGATATGTTTGCTAACGGTTTGGGCTATGGTTTCGTTGCGGTTGTTGGTTTGCGAAGCGTTGCTAGTTTTTTCCACACGTGCGAAGCAAACAGCGTAACGAAATCATTCCTCTTTATGTTTAAGTATTAAAAGTAAGAAAAATTTTAAATTGAAGTAGGCGAGTAGCAATGAACTATAGCCGGTGTTGGCTGTAGTATTTTTTTTAATCACTAATGGATTATTATCATTTCCGATTCTTTTCTGCACCAATTTTTTATCTTTCCGTTTTTGTCTATTAATAAATAGTATGTGATATTTTTTCTTTTATAATTTTCCGATATAATTACGTAAAAATTCTCAAAGTAATCTTTTTTATGATAGGGTTGGGAAATTCTTAAATTCAGATTGCTACTTGATTTTTTAATCCGAAACTGTTTTTTATCCAAGTTTTCATAATTCATTTTGTGAGTTGGCGAATCAAAATCCATTTGTTCTAGAGCATAAATCCCGAAAATTTCCAATTCTTTTCCCTCTGTCAATAATTCTCCAGTCAGACATTCGTTAACTTGAAATTTATAAGACGAGAAGTGAAAGTCAGTCGTATATTTTGGAATTTTTATTCGTTTTTCTACAGGGAATTTTGTCAATAGACTGTCCTTGTAAAAATCAAAAGCGATTTGTTCAAAAAAAGGAATTTCAACTTGTCCAAATCCAAGGTTGAAATTCAATGTTAATATTATAATCGCGATTTTTTTCATATTACAGCCAACGGTCTCGTATAACCGTCAGTTACGGGTTAATATGCGTTAATTTTCGGTTTAGAACTGACGTTAGCAATTCCGACCTGCCACGCCTGGCAAGGCGGGGTGGATTCGGACGTAGTCGAATCCACCGTAATTGCGGTTATACATTGTTAGCACCAGTTTTTTCAATTAATTCTTTGATTTCTTTTTCAAGTCTTTCATAATTCTTTTGGTCGGCAACTTCTTTCGTAATTGTAATTTCTTTTCCGTTTTGGTCTGTGTAGGTTGTCGGAATCATTGCTCCTTGGGAAAAGTTAATTATTTTATTTTCTCTTGTAATCAAATAATTTGTTGGAAAACCCATAATGTGTCTAAATCCAGAAATATCAATTGTGGTCGCTTCAGATTGTTGTTCTTGAGAAGGAATTAGATATATATTCTTATTATAATCAGGCGCAAGCTTTTCTAAATCCGATTGAGTGTCCCAAAATAGAAGAACAAAATCTACCCTGTCACTATATTTCTCAACTATTTTATTTAATGCAGGAACTTCAAATTTACAAGGTGCACACCAAGATGCCGTAACTTGTAAGAAAAGAGGCTTTTTTCTTTCAATCGTATTGTAGATAGTGTTCTCAACAGTTTTAAATTCATAATCGTTGATGTAACTGTTTAGAATAATTGACTTAATTGAGTCGCCATATTTCAGAGCATTTTCGCTATCATTTTTATCCCAATACTTTTGAGAATCTTCTCTATATTTTTTTATTTTACTTTCAGTTTCTGCATATAATTTTTTCTCAATTTTTGTTTCAGATTGATTTCTGGTTGTTTCTTTTTCCAACTTTTTACAGGAATATAGAAATGTAATAGCTATGAGCAGTAATGATATTTTTTTCAAGGTTTTTAGTTTTTTCAAATTGGTGCTAACGGTCTAGTATAACCGTCAGTTACGGGATTAAAGTTAATGTTTTTCGGTTTAGCACTGACGTTAGCAATTCCGAGTGGATTCGGACGTAGTCGAATCCGCCGTAATTGCGGTTATACATTGTTACCTGCTGGTTTTTATTCAATTCGCTCTAATTTTATTTCACGATATTTTCTGTGATTCAGTTCATTTTCTTTTGCAGAAATTACTTTAAAATTCATTTCGTAGTATTTGTTTTTGAAAAGAATAAATAATTCGTTTTCAATTTCTTGAATATAGTATTTGTAAACATTTTTATCAGTTGTAACGTAACACGAAGATGGTTCAGTGCAAGTTTGGCAATCAATAAAATTCACTTTTTTGTTCTTCAAGAATTTTAATTCAACCGTTCGGCAGATTCCCTTTTCAGATGTTATGGCATTACTTGAGTAAATTTCAATTCGGTCAGCTTTGAAAAAAAGACTGTCTTTATTATTTGTCAGTATTTTAGAAAAATAAGAATATCCATTTTTCCGATATTCCAATTTCGATTCCTTTATCATATTTTTTAATTCACGCTTTGTCATTTCTTGAGCAAAGCAGAAGCTAGATGAGAATAGAAATAATATGACTTGAAAGATGATTTTCATTTGCAGAATGTCGGTTTAACTTGCAGGTAACGGTCTAGTATAACCGTCAGTTGCGGGTTAAATTAGCGATTATTTTCGGTTTGACACAGACGTTAGCAATTCCGAGTGGATTCGGACGTAGTCGAATCCGCCGTAATTGCGGTTATACATTGTTACCCAACGTTTTTTCTTTCCGTTCAATATGGTGAAATTCTTGAGTTTCTTCTTTTTCCGATTTATATTCTTTTTCGTCTGTTAAAATCCAAGAGTTTAAATTCAGATATAGTTCAGTAATTCCTTTCGTTCGAGACTTCTTTTTTCCAGCAGTAAATTCAACTTTAAATTCCGCCTTTACTTTTGCCTCTTTAATAAATTCCGTTTCGATATTGTGCTTTTTTAAATCGTCCGCAAACCATTCCGAAATTTCATAAAACATATTAAAGTCAGTTTTCGATTCCGCATTGTTGAGTTTTTGAGTTCTATTCAGGAAATCAAATTCAATGATTCCACTTTCCAATTCAACCAAAGATTTCATATCGTTCACTATTTTCCAACCAGCGAACATATCGCAAAAAATGTCAGCATTATGTTGTAGTCTTTTCCTTCTCATTATTGTTTGGTCAAATGTTGGGTAACGGTTTGCATATGGCTTGTGGCGGTTTCGAAGCACTTTCCTGTCCACCGAAACCAAAGCTGGCTACGAAGCGAAAACCTTGCTGATAACCGTTTACCCGCCATAAGCTATATGCTTTGTTATGGGCTGGGCTTTTTCTTCTATTCAATTCCGCCACTCACCTTAAATTTTTCTTTGTATTTCAGTTCATTTTCTTTTTGTCCAATTTCGCGATATAGTCTTGAAAGTTCAAGGAAAACATACTCTGAAGAAGGTCCAGTCTGCTCACTAATTTTAAATGCGTCAATTGCTTCTTCAATTCTTTTCTCGTCCCTCAAAACATATCCCAAGTCTTCTGCAACAATGTTCTTGTTTGACGCTTTTGTTAGTCCGTCTTTTAAAACGTCAATTCCAATTTGAGGATTTTCTTTTGCGTAAAACAATTCATAGTCACCAAAACAGTCAGAAGCAACTGCTGGAATTATAGTTTGTTCTTGTTCGTATATACTTTCTGCAACGATTTGTCCGCTTGGTTCTTTCTTTACAACAGTCTCAGCAATTCTTTCAGGTGTCATTATACCAAGGTAACAATCGTAAGTGCCGTCAGCAGAAACTTGATATGCTTTTACGTAATAAACATTCTCTTCTTCTGGCAAAAGGTCAAAGTCAGTCGGTTCAATAGTCCAATTAAGTTCATCTTCTTCGTCTTGGTTAGTCACCACAAAAACTTTTGTCTTATTGTCTGTAAATATGTTTTTAAGTTTCATTGTTTTTCGGTCGTTTTAGCCTTGCCCATAACGGCCACGGCTAAGAAACGTGCGGGTTTTGGAACACGTATTTGTCAACCGAGGGACAAGTTTTATTTGGTGTACTAAATTTCATTTTACTCTGTTAGCCCGCATGTTTTCTTAGCCATTGTTGGCAAGCGTTTTTTTATTTTCCATGTCATTTTGGAAGACTAAGAATTCGTCTATGAACTCGCCTTGAAAATTCACTTCATAGTCATAATATCCAATGATTAAGCTCGATTCAATTTCGTCAATGTAAATGTCGAATTTCACTATTAAAGAGTTTGCTGAGTTCTCATTCAGAAGTCGAATTTCATGTCGATTGTACTGGTATGTCAAGCTGTCAATTACATATCCGTCAAGTGTCTTATCAGTCCTTCTAAGTTCTTCCAAAAGATTCTTTAGAGCATTTTCACCTTTCTCTTTAAGTCCAAATTCTTTTATCTGCTCTTCAAGTCTTTCTAAACTCATTTTGTGTTTTTTTTCAAATGCTTGCCAACGGTTTTGGCTATGGTTTCGTTACGGAATGGTACGCGAGTATCATTCCGCCGTAACCATAAATTTAGCAAAAAGG
>CAJXLB010000006.1 GCA_913055905.1 uncultured Winogradskyella sp. | reverse complement strand
TTCAAACGTAAGGACTGCAGTTCAATCTATAGTGTTTTTAATACAAAAACATAGCGAACAGCTAGCGCTATTAATAATGGTATAAGGGATAAGGCAAAAACCTGTACACCAATTAACCAATGTAGGGTTAATAGGCAGAGCATTAATAGAAGAAATTTAAGATAGCCCTTGACCCAAGGTTTAGGGTTCCGTTTTCTCAATTGCCCCAAGAGAATAAGATTTAGTGGAAAGGCCCACAACAAGTTGTAATTATACCCTGTTGCTGTATGATCTGTGGCAAACCACAACAGAAACAGTATAATGCCAACAAGTCCTGTGAAAATGGCCAGGCTCATATCTAACCACGTGGTTCGGGAATTATTTTTATGGTCTTTATAGGTTAAGTAGAGGATACCTAATGCCAAGACACCCAAAATAAGAAAGGGGCTCACTAGGAAATTTAAACGGTCTTCGCGGTCTTCTGCTGTGTTCAATTGCGCGGAGGACTGTACCAAGCTACGCTCCATCCCGATAGTGGCTGTTGCAAAAAAATCATGCACATACTTTGGTAAAAACATATGCTCCCGTGGTGACGCTTTGCGGTCTATAATGGAACCCAGAGCCAAATCGATACCCAAACTGCCCCAAGTGTTCTTATCAACATGCTCATAAATTAAGGTTCTAAAGGTCTTTGGGACAAAATCCTTGGGAATTGTGTATTCTATGGGACTCTCCGTTGCCAATTCCGCGACATCCCTAATCCTCGTAGCACAATTATCGTAAAAGAAGTCGTATAAATAGCGTCTGTTTTCAGGCTTGTAATTATGTTCTAAATAATTGAAGAGTTCTTGTTTTTCCTTGTTTGTGAGGTTTAGGACCTGTTCGTTGATATCGCGGTTATGTCTTGAATAGTAACGGTAGATATCTCTAAAATTATGCCGACTCAACATGTAATTTAGTTTCCCCTGAGCGAATTTTAGATAAAAAAACGGTGCCTCAAAGTCGTATTCCCCATAGCCATAAACTAGGTCAATACCTCTTGTTTTATCTGTAATTCTAAACGCATTGTGGCCAAAGGCATCGTTTAATGATGCTCCTGGACCAAAGGTGAGCACGGCAACGGTAGCATCCTTTGACAGGACTACGGTTTGGGCTAATCCCAGTTGCATCGCTAAAAAAAATACCAGACCAAGAAGCTGTAATTTTTTGTGCATCATTATCTAAAAATACTGAAGTCTAGCTTTAATGAAAATACATTGGAATACAGCGCTGCACTTTGGTCGCCAATGTCGGTAAAGGCATAGTCTATTTGAATCCCTTTATATTTAAAGCCCACTCCAAAATTGGGTTGAAAGGTTAAATCCTCGGTGTTGTCTATTTGCAACTCGTTTTGGAAATTACCCAGACCACCACGAAGGAATACCAAGTCCGTATAACCAAATTCAAAACCCACTGCCGGATTGATACTGGCAAAGGACGTGGAAATGATATCGTTACTTTCGATAAACCGAATGTTTAGGTTAGTCGCGGCCAGGAGAGAGTAATCGTAATTAAAAATCCATTTCTTGGATACGCCAAATTGCATCTTTGGAATTGTAATTTCCGTCGTTTCCGGAAGTTCCTGATTTTGTCCTTCTACTGCACCGCTAATTTGTTCAAATTTGGCTTCATCGATTGCCCAAGCGTTGTACGTTGTGGTAATATCGCGGACCATAAGGCCAAATTTCCAATCATTTTTTGTTTCAAATTGAATACCTGCATCAAACCCAAAACCCCAAGCTGAGGCAAAATCGCCAATGATGCGGCGGATGACTTTCGCATTGAACCCAATATTTAGGCCATCTAAAGGAAGTTTCCGTGCATAAGAAAAAGTAAGACCGTAATCGGCCGTGGAAAAGGTATTGATTCTATCGTAATTGATGTTTCCTTGTTCGTCAATAAGTTGCGTGGTATCCAAAATATCATCGACTCCAAACCGTATCAAGGAAATGCCTACCGCACTGCGGTCGTCTATAGGGATGGCATAGGCGATGTAGTTGTAATTGGCAATATTTGCAAAATAACTGGAATGCATCAAGGCGAGCTGATTGTCCTCTAAATGAACCAATCCGGCTGGATTCCAATATCCTGAATTTACATCTGCCGTTTGACTCACCACGGCGTTGCTCATGCCCAAGGCAGCGGCATCTACACCAATATTCATAAATTCGTTGGAATACTTTCTGGTGGTTTGTGCTTGGGCAGTAAGAACAGCTAGTGTTAAGAGAATTACAAGGTAATTTTTCAACAGCAAAATTTTTTACAAAGATGCATATTATTTTTCTATCTATTAAACTTGAAAAATCCATTCTTATTGTTTTTCACTCAAATACTTTTATATTTTTACAGAAACGAAATTCATGGGTTTAAGACACCATATTCCAAACGCCGTTACCCTTCTTAATTTGTTTTCAGGTTGCGTTGCGATTTTATTTGCAGTACAAGGTGATTTTGTGTTTGCGGCGTTTTTTGTGTTTCTAGGTATTTTCTTTGATTTTTTTGATGGCTTATTAGCGCGAAAATTACAGGTACAAAGCCCTTTGGGTATTCAGTTGGATTCTCTTGCAGACTTGGTGACTAGCGGTGTAGTTCCTGGTATTACAATGTATAAGCTCATAGCGCTATCAGTTGATACAGGTACTTGGAGGATGGCGCAGGATTGGAATGAGACCATGGGAGGTAATACTAGTTCTGCCCCTCTTAATGCTTTAGCGTTGATGGGTCTAATGATTCCTTTAGCGTCGGCATATAGACTAGCACGATTTAATCTAGATGAGGACCAACAAACCTATTTTAAGGGCTTGCCAGTGCCTGCCAATACATTGTTGATATTATCCCTTCCTTTGATTTTGGAATATCAGAATAACGATTTGATGAATAGTATCATCATTAATCCCTGGTTTTTGATTACAGTTACTTTTTTGAGTTGTTTCTTGTTAAATTCCAATATAAAACTGTTTGCCCTTAAGTTTAAGGATTGGAGTTTTAGGAGTAATGCCATGCGTTATATCTTTTTGTTGTTAAGTATAGTAATGCTCGTTGTCTTGCAATTTGCCGCTATACCGCCCATCATATTACTGTATATTTTATTGTCTTTACTCGATTCTAAAAATATAGTGTAACTTCACTCGGAAAATATTCAGGTTTTTATGGCTTCTGGCTTTTTTGCTCTTTTAGATGATATCGCGGCCTTAATGGACGATGTTGCTTCCATGACCAAAGTTGCAACGAAAAAGACGGCTGGTATCCTTGGTGATGATTTGGCCGTGAATGCGGAAAAAGCTTCAGGGTTTAGGGCCTCTCGCGAATTACCAGTGCTATGGGCCATTTCCAAAGGTTCTTTACTTAACAAAATCATTATACTGCCTTTGGCTTTTTTGATGAGCGCTTTTGTCCCTTGGATGGTTATTGTCATTTTGGTTTTGGGTGCGTTTTACTTGGCTTATGAAGGGGTTGAGAAAATTTATGAGTTTCTGGTGCCTCACAGTAAACCGGCGCCCATAGTGGCTAAAAAAGATCTTACAGAGGAAGAACTTCTAAGTCATGAAAAGGCTAAAATTAAATCGGCCATTTTCACCGATTTTATCCTTTCTGTAGAAATTGTCATTATAGCTTTGGGGACAGTGGTTAACGAATCGTTGGGTTTTCAAATTGTTGTTGTATCGTTCATTGCTTTAATTGCAACGGTTGGTGTTTATGGTATCGTTGGATTCATCGTTAGAATGGACGACATGGGTTACAAGCTGGTTAAGCTGTCAGATGATGAGAAAGGGTTTCGTTATTATTTCGGTTTAGGGCTAATAAATGCGCTGCCCTGGGTTATTAAAGGATTGGGCATCATTGGTACCATGGCCTTACTCTTGGTAGCTGGCGGTATTTTTACCCATTACCTTGATATTTTACATAACGTCTTAAAAGGGATTCCAGCTATTCTGAGAGATTTGATATTTGGGCTGATAGGTGGCTTACTTTGTTTGCTTTTGGTCAAAGGGGTTAAGGCCTTGCTTCCCAAAAAAAAGAAAAAGCTATAGCTGGGCTCTTAGAACAGGAGTTTCTTTTTTCGTAATTCGAAATTTTGGCCAAGGTAGACCTTACGTACCATCTCATCATTTGCCAAGTCTTCAGGAACACCAGCTTTAAGAATTCCGCCTTCGAACATTAAGTAAGTTCTGTCTGTAATGGCTAAGGTTTCCTGGACGTTGTGATCCGTAATTAGAATCCCTATATTCTTTTTGGTCAATTTTGCCACGATACGCTGAATATCCTCTACAGCCACAGGGTCTACACCTGCAAAAGGCTCATCCAATAAAATAAAATTAGGGTCCGTAGCCAAAGCGCGTGCAATCTCTGTTCGTCGTCTTTCGCCTCCCGAAAGAAGGTCACCACGGTTTTTTCTAATGTGTCCAAGGCCAAATTCCTCGATGAGGGATTCCATTTTTTCGTGTTGCTCCTTTTTGCTCAATTTAGTGAGTTGCAAGACACTTAAAATATTATCTTCAATACTTAGTTTTCTAAAAACTGATGCCTCTTGCGCCAGATAACCAATACCATTTTGGGCACGTTTGTACATCGGATATTTGGTAATATCGGTATTGTCTAGATATATGTTGCCGCCATTGGGTTTTATAATCCCGACTATCATGTAGAAAGAGGTCGTTTTGCCTGCGCCGTTTGGACCCAAAAGCCCAACGATTTCGCCTTGGTTGACCTCTAAAGATACATCCTTAACCACCTTTCGGCCACCGTAGGATTTCATTAAATGTTCTGCTCGTAACTTCATATCAAACTTAGAACGTTAAAAATAGGCAAATCATATCACATAGGACCTTTTTCGGTTTTGTTCGCATTTTAATCTTGGTTCTCTAGGGCTTCCCAATACTCGTGCGCACGCCTTAGATGTGGAATCACAATAGTGCCGCCCACTAGGGTCGAGATTGCCAGGGCCTCGCTCACTTCAGCCTTTGACAGACCTACTTTGTAGCAGGTTTCCAAGTGGTATTTCACACAATCGTCACAACGCAATACGGTTGAAGCCACTAGACCTAAAAGCTCTTTTGTTTTTTTGTCTAGTGCACCTTCGTTAAATGCATTCGTGTCTAGATTGAAAATGCGTTTCACAATTTTATTATTATCAGCTAAAATTTTGTCATTCATTTTAGCACGATAAGCATTGAATTCTTCTACTATATTGGACATATTTAAAATCTTAGGTTTTGGATTGACGTCTCTTTTCTCTTCGCAGTACTATGGCAGAAATATAGATACTCACTTGATATAATATCAAGATTGGAATAGCCACAATAACTTGGCTCGCTATGTCAGGTGGTGTTATAATTGCTGCTAGAATTAGCACAATGACCAAAGCATATTTTCGGTATTTCTTCAAGAAAGCTGGCGTTACAAGGCCTGCCTTGGTCAAGAAATAAATGATGATAGGCAATTCAAAAACAAATCCCGAAGCAATAGCCGAAGACCTTACAATGGCAATAACCGAACTTACGTCAAATTCATTGGAAATATTTTCGCTCACGGTGTAATTAGCCAAGAAATTAATGGATAGTGGCGTTACAATGTAATAGCCAAAGAGCACGCCTAGAAAGAAGAGTAGGGAGGACGCCACTAAAAACCCTCTGGAGTTTTTTCTTTCATTTGGCCTGAGACCTGGACTTACAAAGCTCCACAATTGATGCAAAACGTAAGGAAATGCTAAGATAAATCCTGCATAGATAGAGGTCCAAATGTGGGCCGAGAATTGACCGGCCACGGTTCTATTCTGTATAATAAAAGGAAATTTATCAGCACAAAAGGTCGTATCATTGATGCCAATGAGGTTAGACATCTTGCAAAGGCCCTTGTAGGTTGGAAAGTCCATTTGGGTTGGACCAAAGATAATGGTATCAAAAATGAATTTCTTAAAAATGAAAGCCAAGGTAGCAGCTATAAGTACGCCCAAAGTTGCTCGTATTAAATGCCATCTTAAGTCTTCAAGATGGTCTAAAAAGGACATGTCATCGATGTTCTTTGTCGCCATTATATAATGCCTTCTTTAATCAAGTCGTGAAGATGGACCACACCAGCATAAGCGCCCTTGTTTTCTACAAGCAGTTGGGAAATACCATATTCTTCCATAAGCTCTTTGGCGTCTACGGCCATGGCACTCTCATCAATGCGTCTAGGATTAGCGCTCATAATATCTTTAGCCGTGAGCGATGTGATGTCATTGCTTTTGCTCAGCATGCGCCTTAGGTCACCATCGGTTATAATTCCTATGATCTTATCTCCATCGACAACTGCAGTGACACCTAGCATTTTTTCTGAGATTTCTACAATGACCTCCTTAATACTGGTTCCTACGTGCACTTGAGGTTTCATGTTTTGTGAGGATAAGTCGCCAACCCTTAAATAAAGTCTTTTCCCTAAAGCTCCACCCGGATGATACTTGGCAAAATCCTTGCTACTGAACCCTCTAAGTTCCAATAAGCAGACCGCTAAGGCATCGCCCATAACCAATTGGGCCGTGGTGCTCGTTGTGGGTGCTAGGTTATTAGGGCAGGCCTCTTGCTCAATAAAGGTATTTAAAACAAAATCGGCTTGCTGTCCCAAAAAAGAGGCTGTGTTGCCAGTGATGGCAATCATTTTATTTTTAGCATTTTTTATTAAGGGCACCAATACTTTTATTTCTGGTGTATTGCCACTTTTTGAAATGCAGATTACCACGTCATCTTCCAATATCAAGCCCAAATCGCCGTGAATGGCATCTGCCGCGTGCATAAAAATGGCAGGTGTTCCCGTAGAATTCAAGGTTGCTACGATTTTATTGGCGATGATGGCACTTTTTCCAATTCCAGTAATGATAACACGTCCTTTAGAGTTGTAAATCAATTCTACTGCGTGCGCAAAATCATCTGTTAATAAATCGGAGAGGTATGCTATAGCCTTACTTTCTAAATCTATGGTATTTCTGGCTGTTCTTAAAATCGACTCTTTAGTGTTCAAAACTTGTGGCTTAAGACGTTTTTTTGAATTAAAGAAATTAGTTATCTTTAAACTTGTTGCAAATGTATATAAAATACTAATAGGGATTAATGGGTATTGCAGAAATTGACTTACACTCCGCACTAAAAAGATACTTTGGTTTTTCGGGATTTAAAGGATTACAAGAAGAGGTTATAAAAAATGTTATTGAAGGTAATAATACCTTCGTTATAATGCCAACTGGTGGTGGTAAATCACTATGTTACCAGTTACCTGCTTTAATAAAAGAAGGCACGGCCATAGTGGTCTCTCCTTTGATAGCACTGATGAAAAATCAAGTAGATGCCATAAGGGCGGTTTCTGACGAAGAAGGAGTAGCGCATGTTCTCAATTCTTCATTGAATAAAACTGAAGTTAAACGCGTTAAGGATGATATTGTAAACGGCATCACTAAGCTCTTGTATGTGGCGCCAGAATCGTTAACCAAAGATGAATACGTTGATTTTTTACGAACTGTAAAAATCTCCTTTATGGCAGTTGACGAGGCGCATTGTATCAGTGAATGGGGACACGATTTCAGGCCTGAATATAGAAACCTAAGACATATTATAAAGCGCATTGGAGATGATATTCCAATTATTGGGTTAACCGCTACAGCAACGCCCAAGGTGCAAGAAGATATCCTTAAAAGTTTAGGCATGACCGATGCTGTAACATTTAAGGCGTCTTTTAACCGTCCGAATCTCTATTACGAGGTACGCCCAAAAACCAAGAATGTGGATGCTGATATCATTCGGTTTATCAAGCAAAACGAAGGCAAATCGGGTATTGTGTATTGTTTGAGTAGAAAGCGCGTAGAGGAATTAGCCCAGGTGCTTCAGGTCAACGGAATTAAAGCCGTTCCGTACCATGCTGGTCTCGATGCCAAAACACGGGTCAAGCATCAAGACATGTTTTTGATGGAAGACGTTGATGTGGTGGTGGCCACCATAGCTTTTGGTATGGGAATAGATAAGCCAGATGTTAGGTTTGTCATTCACCATGATATTCCTAAAAGTATTGAAAGTTATTACCAAGAAACCGGCAGAGCAGGTCGTGATGGTGGCGAAGGTCATTGTTTGGCCTTTTATGCCTATAAGGATATTGAGAAATTAGAAAAATTCATGTCGGGAAAACCCGTTGCCGAACAGGAAATAGGACATGCGCTATTGCAAGAAGTGGTGGCGTTTGCTGAAACCTCCATTTCACGGCGAAAATTCATCCTTCATTATTTTGGGGAAGAGTTTGACAATGAGACCGGCGAAGGTGGTGACATGGACGATAATGTCAGACATCCCAAGAAGCAAGTAGAGGCCAAAGCCGATGTTAAAATACTTTTGGATACCGTAGAACAAACCAACGAAAAATACAAGGCAAAAGATTTGGTCCAAGTTCTAACGGGTAACTCCAACGCTTTAATTGCTTCCCATAAAACCGATACGCAGCCCTATTTTGGCATAGGAAAAGACAAAGAGTCTCGTCATTGGATGGCCTTAATTCGGCAGGTATTGGTAGCTGGATTGCTTAAAAAGGATATTGAAACCTATGGTGTGTTGCGACTTACCGATGAAGGACGGTCGTTCATTAAAACGCCAAAATCCTTTATGATGGCCGAGGATCACGTGTACGATGAGGTTTCTGACGATAGTATAGTTACCAACGCTAAAAGTAGTGGTGCTGTTGCTGATGAAAACTTAATGCGCATGCTTAAGGATTTAAGAAAGCGCAATGCCAAGAAGTTAGGTGTACCGCCTTTTGTTATTTTCCAAGACCCTTCTTTAGAGGATATGGCGCTTAAGTATCCTATAACCTTAAATGAACTCTCCAATGTTCATGGTGTTGGCGAAAGTAAGGCCAAAAAATATGGTAAGGATTTCGTAGAACTTATTGCCAACTATGTCGAAGAGAACGACATCGTGCGACCTGATGATATGGTGGTAAAATCCACAGGGTCTAATTCTGCGTTAAAGTTATACATCATTCAAAATGTAGACAGAAAATTACCTTTAGATGATATCGCTTCAGCGAAAGGTATGGAAATGCCAGACTTCATAAAAGAAATGGAATCTATCGTATATTCCGGTACAAAACTCAATATAGACTATTGGATTGATGAGATTTTGGATGAAGACCAACAAGAAGAGATTCACGAATATTTCATGGAATCAGAAACCGATAAGATTTCAGAGGCCATAGAAGAGTTTGATGGAGACTACGATGATGAGGAATTACGACTGTATCGCATTAAATTTATAAGTGAAGTGGCCAATTAGGAATATAACCTTTACTTGGCGATTAATCTAAATTGACTAAGCGCAAGTTCTCGCTTCTCGCTTTTAACATTATTCCTATCTTTGCAGCTTTAAACAAAAGATACTACAATGCAAGACGGACTATACGCAAAAATCAAGACCTCAAAAGGCAATATCCTTTTAAATCTAGAATACGAAAAAACACCTGGAACTGTGGGTAACTTTGTGGCTTTAGCAGAAGGCAATTTAGAAAATTCAGCCAAACCGCAAGGCACACCGTATTACGATGGCTTAACTTTTCACAGGGTAATCCCTAATTTTATGATACAAGGCGGTTGTCCCCAAGGTACTGGGACCGGAAATCCTGGTTATAAATTTGATGATGAAATCCACACCGATTTAAAGCATGATGCACCTGGAAAGCTCTCTATGGCTAATGCTGGTCCAGGAACCAATGGCAGTCAGTTTTTTATTACACATGTGGCCACACCATGGCTAGATGGTAAGCATACGGTTTTTGGAAGTGTTGTTGATGGGCAGGATGTTGTTGATGCCATAAAACAAGGCGATACCATGGATAAGGTTGAAATTATTAGACAAGGCGCCTCTGCAGAACAATTTAATGCTATTGAAGCTTTTAGAACCTTTGAAGGTGCTCGCGAAAAGCGCATCGCCGCAGAACGCGAAAAGGCAAAAGCTGAATTAGATAAATTAGCCAAGGGCTTTGATGAAACGGCGTCAGGCTTACGCTATAAGATTCTTCAAAAGGGTGATGGCAAAAAAGCCGAGAAAGGCCAAATGGTATCTGTTCATTATAAAGGACAGTTGGCAGACGGTACTGTATTTGATTCGTCCTATAAAAGAAATCAGCCTTTAGATTTTCAGGTTGGTGTAGGTCAGGTCATTCCAGGTTGGGATGAGGGCATTTGCTTATTACAAGTGGGTGACAAGGCCAGACTCGTTATTCCTAGCGACTTAGCTTATGGCTCAGCAGGTGCCGGTGGTGTTATACCGCCCAATGCTACCTTGGTGTTTGATGTAGAACTTATGGGTGTTAAGTAGGCCTTTGAATTTGGTTCTTTAGACACTAATTAAAATAAAAGATTCGCTGTAAAAGCGTAACAAAACCTAATTAAAATGGTCTCACTATTAGTGAGACTTTTTTATTGATTAAATTACATCATTATGAAATTTAACTATGTCATAGGGTTTATAGGATTCATCTTGTTGCAGTGGAGTTGTTCAAATTCTATCTCGTATTCAGAAGAATTCATGAATAAAACAGCGGGTAAATATCTTTATAACGCCGATAATTTGATGCATGTCTATTACAAGGATGGTGTTTTGTTCTTGCGTTGGAAAGGTGGAGAGATTAAACCTGTAGCCCTTAGCGAAAATGAATTTTTTGTACCAGATATGTATCAGAAACTTCAATTTGTAACGCATCCTGAGACAGGCAAGCAGTATATCTCCATATTACCAGAATCTGGTGAAGGCAAAATCACCTATGATTATCTAAAGGTGCCTGATGATTTTAAAACGCCAAGTATGCACCTTAGGGCCCGGAATTATGAGGAGGCCTTAGAGGGTTATTTAGCCATTAAAGAAAAGGATTCTTTAAGTCCCTTTATTAATCAATGGGAAATTAATAAGCTAGGTTATGAGTATTTAAGGTCTCAGAACTATGATGATGCCATTTCAGTTTTTGAATTAAATGCAGCACTACATCCTGAAAGTCTTAATGTTTTTGACAGTTTAGCGGAAGCCTATTTAAAGAAAGGCGATAGTCTTAATGCCTACAAGAATTTTAAAAAAGCTTATGCATCCAATAACCGTAATAAGAAGGCTTTACGCTATTTGGAGGTCTACGAATCCCAACAAAAGGAGCGGCCTTTAGACTAGTCACTTAAGCCAAACTTTTTAATTGCTTACCTAGAATGGCCGCTACACCTGCAGCTAGCCCTCCAATAACGCCTGTTACCAATAATAAAGCATAATGGCTGCCACCCAGTGGTAGCAGATTGGCGATTTTTTTCGCAAGCACAAAATCATTGGCGTTTCCTAGAATGAAGCTGTAGCCAATCCAAAAGATTAAGATTGCAAAAAATGGTACAAAGAATACAGCAGCTTTTTTGAGCGGTACAAAAGCCGCTGTAATAAGTGCAGCCACCATAACGGACCACCAAGGTAAAAAGAACGAAAACGATAATGCCAGTAAAAATGTGCTTAGAAAATTAATGCTGTTTCTATTCATTGGTAGATGGTTTTATGGTTTGTGTTGCAATGATGCCTTCATTGGCTTCTTCTGATTGTAAAAAATTTAATTTATGATAATTTCCTATCGCCCAATCGTCAATGAAGTTGTCGTAATATTTACTTCCAGGATTTCCAGATTGTCCTCCAGGATAGATGCCGTAGGCCACAGGAGGATTGCTTAATTCTACGACCATTCGCCACGAAGGACCGTGATTTTTAGACATGGCGTTAACCGTATTTCCGTCTCCACCAATGGGTAATTCAAATCGAGAAAACGCTGGTAAGCCTTGTAGTAAGTGCCCAACATAAGTGCCTTTGAATTTTTGGTAGTTATACTCGCCATTGTCGCTTTTCCACTTTAAAAGGTCTTGGACCGCTTCCTTAAACGTGATTAAGAACAAATCTTGAGCATTTTCAGTTTCAGGCGTTGCTTTTATGTCCATAAATTCATCGTTTGGATTTTTGGTGAGCATATAAATGGTTTGATAGACAAAGGGTGGGTCTAAAGCCACATCCTCTTGATCAAATTCGTCCCACACCTTGGCATAGATCTTAGGCCACCATACGCTCCAAATACTCGGTGCCACCTTATCGATATCACTATAAAAATCCCATGATTTGATTTCATTGTAAATACTCCTTTCTTCTTCCGTTAGTGTAGACGTATCCATAGTTTGGAAGATGTAAGGCAACAATTCTGAGGCCTTTAGGTTAAAGGTGTTATTCTGCAATCCTTTTAAATCCTCCACGGAAAATTTGTCCTTAGATCTAAAAAAGTCATTAATTACACGACTTCGGTAGGTGTCATAACCGTCATTAAAGACATAAAAGGGATATTGTTGGTCTACAGGGTGTTGGTTTGCAGAACTCACAAAACCTCGTTCGGGGTTTTTGGTATGGGCATTGAATTCTTGAGGAATAAATTCTGGCCAGTCGTGGTCTGGATTGCTGCCATCCATTAAAAATTTACCCTGCCCTTCCCATTTATTTGGGAACTTACCTTGAATCCATAATGCGATATCACCTTCGTTTGAGGCAAACACAAAATTTTGTGCTGGTGCGACATAAGGTTTTATGGCGTTGAGGTAGTCGTCGTAATTTTTTCCTCTATTAAGGGCTAGGAACGTGCGTTGGTTGTTTCCGCCTTCAAGTCCTATCCACTTCATGGCATAATCAGAAAGAGGATTGTCATCCTTAAAGTTGTGGTCATACACTACAGGCCCATGATGTGTGTAGATTACGGTATCCTTTACGGTTTCACCATGTTTAACCTTAATCTCTTCTACACGAAACGTGGTGTTTCTCCATCCATCTCCATACTTATATTGTTTTCTTTCCTTGTCCTTGAATTCAATTTTATACCAATCCAATAAATCTCTTGTGGCATTTGTTTCGCCCCAAGCGATATGTTTATTAAACCCTGAAATGATGCCCAAGGCTCCAGGCAAGGTTGCACCCATTGCCGAGTGTTGTGGCGTGCTCAGCTGCATCACGTACCAAATGGATGGTAAGTTAAGGGTGAGGTGCGGGTCATTGGCTAGCATGGGATTGCCTGTTGCCGATTTTTCGCCAGATATGGCCCAGTTATTACTTCCGTTGTTTGCATTTGGTTTGGGAAGTGTTTCAGCAATGGTATCCAAAGGCAATTCACTCAAGGGTCTTGCTGTTTGTGCTGCCTTGATAAAACTCCAGTCTGTTTCCTTTGGGATAACTGGATCCACGATATCAAAAAACTCCGGATAAAGTTTATTGAAAGTTTCTTCGCCAAAAATTCTAAGGGCATTGGTATATTCCAAATCGTGCTCACGGCTGGCGAGGGTTTTGGTCATATACATAAGGAGTAAAGCCGTTTTTTTGATGGTCCATGGTTCTGGATTATAATCCAAAAGTTTGTACTCTACAGGATACTGTCCAGATTCTAGGCTATTGATATAGGCGTTAACACCGTCGCTGTAGGCTTTTAGGTAAGACAGGGTTTCTTCATCATCTTTCATTTTTTCCAAAGCCTGTTCGGCACCGTAAACCATACCTAATCGTCGTTGTTGTCTGTCGTAGGTAATGGCGCCTTCACCAACAATTTCAGAAAGTCTTCCGGCTGCGGCATAGGTTTGAAACTCTAATTGCCATAGCCTATGTTTTGCTGTAACATAACCTTGTGCTCTGTATAAATCGCTATCATTTTGGGCGAAAATATGTGGAATCAATAGGTCGTCATAATGAATGGTTACAGGTGCTGTAAATCCGTTAAGTGCTAGTTGACCCGATATATTTTCGGGTGTATCATTTTGCCAAATACCAGTGTAGGGATTTAAGAATTTCCCTATGGGAGGTATTGACCCTAATTTTGTATTTAAAACATAAAAGACAGCTAACGTCAGTGCAAGAGAGCTAAAAAGTTTGAGGTATTTCATTATGATGGTATTTTCGATTTAAAAATACCAAATAATTCAAAAAGCGGATGGCCTTGGGCTAATTTTATCTAAGCCTATACTTTATTTCATCATTATTGTGTCAATAAGGAGCTCAAAAGATTCTTCTTTTTTATTCCCAATAAGAAAAGCGATTTCTTCTATTTGGTTTCCGTTGAAGTTAGGTATGTCCAAACGGTATCCTCTAAAAGAAGCATACATTTCTTCAAAAGGGATTTCCACGGTTTCCCAATTGCCTGTAGTGTGAAACTTATAAATATGCGAATGCCTTTGGTTTCGCTCGCTTTTTACTCTAAATTGATAGGTTTTTCCGTCACCTTTTACTTTCAGAACAAATTTTGAAAATCCTTTGGTGGATTTTGGGTCTAGCGTATAACGCACAGAGGAAAAGCCACCGTTATTCTCTAAAGAAATATCACCATAAAACCGACCGAACCCTTCTTCAGTGATTTCCATTTGACCATTGGAACGACCACCCATAACCACATCATCTACAATTCGCCAGTTCCGTAGGTTACTTTGGTTGTCAAATTTAAAAATAAGGGCATCTTGCATACACAATAGGATAAAAAGGCAGGTTAATAGAAATCTCATAGCATTTAAAGATACCTAGCTTACTACTTGTGCCAAAGGCTCTTTGCAAAACTTTAGGATTATCTAGCGTAATACCAATTTTTTCACGAGTTCCTTACCCAAGGATTCGTTAAGCATGGCAATTATTTTTTCAGTACCATAGCTGAGTTCTTCACGCAGGACACTGGAGCTTAATTTAACATACAATGTTTCGTTTTTGAGTTCTATAGCCGTGGTGTAATTGTTAACGCCATTGCCCATAAGTTTGGTCCACGCATCACGCACATCAACCTTATCCAAGCCAGATTGAAGGTTGTTGGTTTGGACAAATTCTTTAAGAATGTCTTGAATGGACTGGTTATCATTGTGGCGTTTGGCCATTGTAAGTTATTTTAGGGTTTGAGAAGCACTTATTCTGATGTACTGAGTTCTATGGACTCATATCTGTTGTATAAATATACAGCCTTATTTTCATTTAGAATAACCAATTCATTTTCATTGGCAGATAGCACCGTTTCTTTCCAAGTGTTATATGGCGTGGTGTAGTAAATTCGAAGGCTATCGTCTTCTATTTTTAATTGAATAGCCTCAGCATCGTCAGAGGTGTAGTAGGTGTTATTTATTCCAGGTTTCAATTTTTTTCTGAATCCTTTGAGGCTGTCATTAACCCTTATGAAATCTATTGTTTCATTGATACTGTATTCTTTTTGAAATCCATTGGGCAGGGTTACTTTTTTAATTTCCCAATATCCTTCAACATAAGGGATAAAATCCTCCGGGCCATCTGAGCATGAAAAAAGGAAAAGGCTCAATACCAAGAATAGGTGTCTCATAGTTTAAAGAGTTTATAGGTCTGGTGAATTTGTTTCACCACAGCTTCGGTGCGCTCAGGGTGGGTATCACTAATAAAAATTTGGCCAAAATGCTCATCGTCTACCAAACCAACAATTTGGGCCACCCTATTTTCGTCGAGCTTATCAAAAATGTCATCTAGCAATAGAATTGGAGACACGCCACTTTGTTGTTTAATAAAGTCGAATTGGGCTAATTTCAGAGCGATTAAGAACGACTTTTGTTGACCTTGACTTCCAAATTTTTTGATGGGATAGTCTTCTATTAAGAACGTTAAATCGTCCTTATGAATCCCAACACTTGTGTATTGTAAGGCTTTATCTTTATTGAGATGCTCTTTCAGTAAGTCATTTAATTCACCATTGAACAAGTCGCTTTTATACTTAATATCTATATTTTCATTGCTCTGACTGATAACGTTATAGCGCGATTTGAAAATTGGAATAAAGGTCTCTAGAAAGCTATGGCGCTTTTGGAATATTTCTTTGCCGTGGGTATGTAATTGTTCGTCATATATGGCTAAGGTGTCTGCGTTGAATGTATTATTTAGCGCAAAATATTTAAGCAAAGCGTTGCGCTGACTTAGCACTTTGTTATAGGCAATCAGTGCGTTGAGATAGACTTTATCACTTTGGGAGATCACGCTATCCATAAACTTACGTCTAACGTCGCTACCTTCCAATATTAAGTCGCGATCGGCTGGTGAAATGATTACCAATGGAATAAAGCCAATATGTTCACTAAATTTCTCATAAGCTTTACCGTTTCGCTTGATTACTTTCTTTTGTCCACGCTTTAAGGAGACGACAATCCTTTCGTCTTTATTGTGCTTTATAAAATTGCCATCGATAACAAAAAAATCCTCTCCATGTTTTATATTTTGGATGGCTATAGGGTTAAAATAACTTTTACCAAATGCCAGATGGTAAATAGCATCAAGCGCATTTGTCTTTCCGATACCATTGGCGCCGACAAAACAGTTTATTTTAGAATCGAAATCAAAAACCTGACTTTCAAAATTTTTGTAATTGACTAAGGATAGCGTTTCTATATGCATAAAATCAATGCCATTTGCCCGTTTTTAGTGAATTTCAAGAGGAAAACCTGACTATTAAGTTCTTCAAAAATAACAAATAAATAGGCTTTTAAATCCCAATAAATATTTTATTTTTGCGCACGCATTAAAGGACAACATATGGCAACGTATAAAAAGAGAGGCTATAAACCTAAAACCAAAAAAGAGAAGGAAGACATCGTAGAGGAAAACTCAACTACGGCTGAGGTATTCAGTACCTTGGATGAAGGTGCTTCAAAAACGGAAGAATGGGTCGTTAAAAACCAAAATTATATTCTTGGTGTTATAGGTGCTATAGCAGTAGTTGTTTTGGGCTATTTAGGCTATAATCGTTTTGTAGCTGAGCCTCAGGCAAAAGAAGCCATGAACGAAATGTACCAAGCTAAATCTTATTTTGAGGATGCTGTTAGTGGTATTTCGCCAGATTCCTTATATACTATGGCTCTAAATGGAGGAGAAGGAAAGTATGGTATGCTTGATATCATAGAAGAGTACAGTGGCACACCAGCAGCAAATTTGGCCAATTATTATGCTGGGATGGCTTATTTGAACTTAAAGGATTATTCTAACGCCATCACTTATTTAAGCGAATTTTCTAGTGATGACAAGATGCTTGGACCAATTGCCTTAGGAGGAATAGGCGATGCGTTTGCACAGCTAGAGCAGCCTAGTGATGCTTTGGACTATTATGAAAAGGCCTTCAAGAAATCTATAAATAATTACACCACACCTATGTACCTTATGAAGGCAGCTTTAATTGCCATGGATTTAGGTGATAACAGCAAAGCTTTAGACTATTTAAAGCGCATTGAAACAGAATTCCCTAATTCTACTGAAGCGAGTACGGTAGAAGTGCTAATAGGTAAGGTGGAAGCAAGCATGTAGTATGGCCACTGAAAATAAAAATTTATCCCAATATGATAAAACTGCAATCCCAAACGCGAAAGATTTTCGGTTTGGGATTGTTGTTTCTGAATGGAATTCTGATATCACAGAGAGCCTATGGCAAGGTGCTTTTGATGCGTTACGCGACTGCGGTGCCCTAAAGGAAAATATTGTTAGGTGGAATGTTCCCGGTACTTTTGAGCTTACCTATGGTGCTGCCAGAATGGGAAAGAGTATTTATGCTGAATCAGGCATGCTTGACGCTATTATTGTCATCGGATGTGTCATTCAAGGGGAGACCAAACATTTTGACTTTGTTTGTGAAGGTGTCACTCAAGGCATTAAGGATTTGAATCTTAAAGGTGACATACCAGTTATATTTTGTGTGCTTACAGACAACAACAAGCAGCAGTCCATAGATCGTTCTGGAGGTAAGCATGGCAATAAGGGTACCGAAGCAGCCATAGCAGCCATTAAAATGGCCCAACTTAGAAAAGATACTAAGTAAACACTATGGTTTGGACTTTAGGGGATCATGGGTTTTGAGCTCCTATTAATGGTTGGGAACTTTTCTTAAACGACTTAGCTAAGACCGCACCTTTGGCATCTTTTTTGTTGATAATTTTAAGGTATCCTTAGGCAAATTTTCCTAGTATTTTAAGTACTTTTGAGATATAAAGCGAAAAGTACCTATCGATTGTTTAAGCAAAGAAAGCCGAAACGATTTACATACAAACGTCGTTTTCAAGACAACGGAGAAAAAAGTGCACACGATGATATGGAGAGCCGTTGGGAAGCCATTAGGGATGACGTAAGAGGAAAGACACAGCGCAATGTAGCCAAACCTTTGCCACTTAAAACCTTGGTCATCTTACTAATTGCGCTTTTTGTGCTCATGTATATCCTTGAGGGATATATAAACTAAGAGATTATGGGATTAATTAAGCAAAGAAAGAATAAAAAATATAATTATAAACCGCGCTATTATAAAGGTGAGGGCAGTCCTTACGAACTTAAGCACAAATTTGATGACTTTAGGTCAACCGTGAACCCTGCAAAAGGGCTCAAAGGTAAATTTAATGCCGCCCTAGATGATTACAAGAATAACCGTGATGATTCCGTTAATCGTCGCGTTCTAATTATTGCAGGCATACTTCTTTTGTTATTCTTGTTGTTAATTGGATTTGATTTGTCAATTTTCTTCCCTCAAAACTAATGGCAGATATCATTCAACTCTTACCGGATCACGTGGCGAATCAGATTGCAGCAGGTGAGGTGGTACAACGTCCTGCATCTGTTGTTAAGGAGCTGTTGGAAAACGCTATAGATGCTGATGCTACAGAAATAAAGCTTATTGTCAAAGATGCTGGGAAAACGCTCATTCAAGTTATTGATAATGGCAAGGGTATGAGTGATACGGACGCACGACTAAGTTTTGAGCGTCATGCCACATCAAAAATTCGTGAGGCCCAGGATTTGTTTCAACTTAACACCAAAGGGTTTCGTGGTGAGGCCTTGGCCAGTATTGCTGCTATTGCGCATGTCGACCTTAAAACCAAGCTCAAGGAGCAGGAGTTGGGTAGCCACATAGAAATTGAAGGTAGTACCGTGAAACAGCAAGAGGTCGTTGTTACACCATCAGGAACATCCATTGCGGTAAAGAATTTGTTTTTTAATATTCCGGCACGACGGAATTTTTTAAAATCCGATACTGTAGAATTTCGTCATATCACGGACGAGTTCCATCGTGTCGCTTTGGCACACCCTTCTATTGCTTTTACGTTTTACCATAATGGTAGTGAATTGTTCAATCTTCCTCCTGAAAATTACAGGCAGCGCATCGTACATATTTTTGGCCCCAAAACCAATGAAAAACTTGTTCCGGTCAAAGAGGATACCGAAGTTTTGAAATTGTCTGGTTTTGTGGGAAAACCAGAATTTGCCAAAAAGTCTAAAACCGAACAGTTCTTTTTTGTTAATGATCGATTTATAAAGAGTGCGTATTTGAATCATGCCGTAAGTGCCGCTTTTGAAGGGTTGATGAAGGAAGGCTACCATCCGAGTTATTTCTTGCACCTCAGTGTAGACCCTAAAACTATAGACATTAACATACATCCCACAAAAACCGAAATAAAATTTGATGATGAGCATACCTTGTATGCCATTTTACGCTCTGCAATAAAACATAGTCTTGGTCAGTTTAATATAGCGCCAGTGCTGGATTTTGAACAGCAATCCCAACTCGATACGCCTTATAATTACAAGAATAAAACGGCGAAGGCACCAGCTATTGAAGTCGATCGTGATTTCAATCCTTTTAAGGATGAAACTTCAAATTTTAAGGGTAGTTCAGCAATAGGATTCAAGAAAAAGCAGGAACAAAGTTGGGAGAGTTTATATGTTGGGCTTAATGATAATGAGAACAACGGTCAGGTCCCTGAAAATATTAAAGACTATACCGTTGAGAGTGAGGTGGAGACAGGACACTTATTTAACGGTACACCTGTGGAAACTAAAAAAACAACTTTTCAGTTGCAGCAAAAATATATCATAAGTACCATTAAGTCTGGTCTTGTAATGATTGACCAAAACAGAGCACATCAGCGTATTTTGTATGAAAACTATTTAAAGCAATTGACACTAAAGGAAGCTACAAGTCAGCAACTGCTCTTTCCTTTAAAGCTTCAGTTTTCGCAACGTGAACTGACTATGCTCGATCAAATGCAAGCCGATCTTGAACATACTGGTTTTGTGTTTTCCAAGGAGGAGCCGCAACGTCTTGTCATTACAGGAGTGCCCGTTGGTGTTTCTGAAAGTGAGGTATCCATTATCTTAGATCAACTGCTGAGTGATATGGACAATGACATTCCAGATGCTAATTTTAGCGCTACTGATCTTTTAGCCAAATCTATGGCCAAAAGTCTTTCCATTAAAAATGGACAATATTTGACTGCCGAAGCACAGGAACACTTGGTCAACCAACTATTTGCCTGTAAGGAACCCAATATTTCCCCAACTAACAGACCAACCTTTATTACCATGTCTGTTGAGGACTTAGAAAAACGATTTATGTAAGTTATGAGAAGAGGTATTACCGATGCTGTAAAGCATTTACTTATTATTAATGTTATCATGTTCGCTGGAACGTACCTTATTGGCAATAGGGAATTGTTTTTTCAGTGGTTTGCCTTGTTTTTTCCTAAGAATGATTTCTTTGAGCCTTGGCAGGTGATAACCCATATGTTTATGCATGGTAACTTTATGCATATTTTGTTCAATATGTTTGCGCTATGGATGTTTGGTACCGCAGTGGAACAAATTTTTGGCACCCGAAAATTCATAGTGTTTTACTTACTATCTGGTTTAGGTGCAGCTATCATCCAAATTGGCTTTTTATACTATCAATTCAATACTGGCCTTACAGACCTCATTGCTGCTGGAATATCGGAATCCGACGTTTATGGTTTATTGTCAGAAGGTCAGTATAATACGCGCTGGGTAACCATTTTGGGTGATAAATTTGAAGCTTTTATTAGTGCCTACAACTCAACCATGGTTGGTGCTTCTGGTGCGATATTTGGTGTTTTGGTGGCTTTTGGCATGCTATTTCCAGAATCCAAACTTATGCTGATTTTTCTTCCTATACCCATAAAGGCCAAATACTTCATTCCTGCGATTATTGCTTTAGATTTGTTTTCAGCCTTATCGGGTCAGTCTATTTTTAGCCCGAGCAATACAGCCTATATGGCTCACGTTGGTGGCGCCCTAACAGGCTTTTTGCTTATGTATTTTTGGAAGAAAAATGAAAATGATAAATACCGTTGGAATTAGTTATGAGTACGCTAGACAACCTCAAATATAAATTTAATACCCTAGACATTTTTGGGAAGCTTATCACCATCAATGTTATCGTTTTTATTGTGGACTTTTTATTCTCAAAGGTCATTGGGTTCTCATTCATGAGCTACTTTAAATTACCATCTGATGTGATGGATTTTATTTTGCAGCCATGGTCTATTCTGTCTTACGGGTTTTTGCATAATGGTTTATTCCATTTATTGTTTAACATGCTTTTACTCTTTTATTTGGCAAGAGCTACGACCAATCTTTTTAGGCCAAAAATGATGCTCAATGTATACTTAATGGGTATTCTGTTTGGCGGCTTAGCTTATCTTTTGGTGTCCAATCTGTTTTTTGCCGAATTTTTTGGCGCCAAGGGTGTTTTAGTTGGCTCATCTGCTGGTGTTTCGGCATTACTACTTTTTATTGCGGTCTATATGCCTCATACTCAAATTAGATTATTTAATGCTTTTAACGTCAAATGGATGCACATTGCTATTTTCTTCGTAGCTATTGATGCTGGACGTTTATTGCTAGGCTTAAACCGTGGTGGCTATGTAGCGCATTTTGGAGGCTACCTCTTGGGCTACATCTATGCTGCTCAATTGCAAAAGGGTAATGATTTTGGAGCAGGTTTTGAACGATTTATGGATACCGTAGCAGGCTATTTTAAGCCTAAATCTAAATTAAAGACCGTACATAGAAAAAAGGCTAAGACAGGTTTTAGCGGTAAAACAAAGAAAGAATTTGATGCCTACAATAAGCAGAAGAAGATAGATATGATTCTAGATAAAATCAGCAAAAGTGGCTATGACAGTTTAACTGCAGAGGAAAAGGAGTTTCTCTTTAAAGCAGGACAGGATTAATTCATATGAAAGGCTTAGGATTTTTTGATAAACTTATATTTATCATCAATAGTGTTGCTGCTTTTTTGCTGTTGCTATCCTATATCCTGCCATTTATACCACCTAAAGCTTTTGCAACACTATCCGTATTAAGTCTGGCCGTGCCCATTTTGCTTATCCTAAACCTATTATTTGCTGTTTTTTGGCTTTTACGAGTAAAGAAGCAATTGCTATTATCTTTTATAGTACTTCTCCTAGGATACGGTTACATCGGATCGTTATACAAGTTTTCGTCCTCAAAGAATGTTTTGGATGATGCTAACTTTACAGTGATGTCCTATAATGTGCGTTTGTTCAATACTTTTGAATGGTTACCTAGTAAAACAGTAAAAAAGGATATTCTCGCATTGTTTGAATCTGAGCAACCCGATATCCTATGCCTACAAGAATACAGGCAAGGAGACCCAATTCAGCTTAAGGGATATTACGATTATAATGCCACCTATAATGGCGTCATTAAAGGAGGGCAAACCATTTTTTCAAAGTTTCCCATTATAAATAGTGGGTCTTTGGAGTTTCCCAACACGCATAACAATGCCATATTTGTAGATTTGGTGATTAAATCGGATACTATCAGAGTTTACAACGTTCATTTGCAATCGGCTGGAATCAATACCGAAGTCGAAGCCTTAAAAAAGGAAACTTCCGAAAATTTGTTGAAACGATTGGCGACTACCTTCAAAACCCAACAAGAACAGGCTGAACTTATCAACCAGCACAAAGCTAAATGCCCATATAAAATTATTATAACAGGAGATTTTAACAATACAGCCTATAGCTACGTTTACAATACCATAAAAGGCGATTTCGTTGATGCCTTTGAAGCGGCTGGAAATGGTTTTGGTAAAACATTTGCGTTTAAATTTTTTCCACTTCGAATTGATTTTATCCTCGCTGATCAAGCCTTTGAGGTCAACAACTTCAAGTCATTTGACAAAGAACTCTCTGACCATTATCCCATAAAAGCTACGTTGAAACTAAATCAATAGGCAGTCTATGGCATCTGAAAAAATATGAGCCAACAGCCCAAGTGCAAAAAGTCGGGTTATTTTAGGGAGTAGCAGAATAATGTAAGCGATGATTGCATAGGTGCTGTGAAGAGGGTGGAAGTTAATACTGCAACGGTTTGGGTCAAACATTGGTGTAGCCAATAAATGGTCTAAATCTATAATGAAAGCACAGAGCATTATACTATAAGCCTTTAGCCAATTCTTTTTAAAACCAATGAGTGCAATGGCAAGGGGAAGTCCAAAATGCAAGCCATAATGAATGAGTGGTTTAATCATTATTTAAGTTTTGTTGGTTGAGGTATAGCTCTGAGGCAGGCCCTTCATTAAAGAGTAAGTCCAGTATGCTTAAATTTGATATGAAACCGTACTTATTAGAAAACATTTGTGTGTAGGGCTCAAATGTTATCGACTTTTTTTTAGGGTTCACCAATTCTCGGTAATCCAAGAGGCCGTCCACTTTCTTTTCAAACGTCTGAGTGAAATTCAATGAAAAATGTAGCTGTAGAGCTTCTTGTAAGATTTCCAAACATTTTAAGTTAAGGTCCAATATAAAATCAAAAGGCTGCGTAAAAAGCGGCATGAGCTCATCGATATAGTACTCATAGAATGGTGAGGTACTATAGGCTGCCATAAGAGATTTAAGGTGCTGTTGTTGCCAAGGTTCTGAATTGTAAATTCTTACATCTTTATAGCCTTGCCTGTTTTTTTGGGAATAAACTACTGGGACCGTAAGGCTGAGCTTGCCATTGGCTCCATAAATTTCGGTTCTATTTCTATAGGTTTGCTTTTGGTAATTATCGCATACTTCCAAATATGTGGTGTTGGCCTTAGACATAGCTACGACATGCGCAATATTAGGGAAGTAGCAAGGATGTATAATACAGTTCATGACATACGTAAAAGTGCCTTAAGCGCCTTTCGTTTTCTTTTTCTTGCGCCATCTGTTGTAAAATGTGAAACCCAAAACTACGATGAGAAACGGAATTAAATAAGACGTACGTTCCCCTTTACCACTAACTGTAGTGAAAATTCTGTCCCAACGGAATCTCCAATTTTTTATTCCTTCCGTGAAGCCATCGATACTCATCCAGATAAAAACAGGTTTGCCAAATATGTGATTATAAGGTACAAAGCCCCAAAAGCGACTGTCTATGGAGTTATGGCGGTTATCGCCCATCATCCAGTAGTAATCTTGCTTAAAGGTGTAGGACGTTGTAGGAACACCATTTATGAGAATTTGGTTACCACGTGTTTTTACGTCATTTCCTTCATATTCTCCTATGGCACGTTTGTATAAGGCAATATTCTCAGGTGTTAGATTAACGGTTTCACCTGCTTTTGGTATCCACATAGGTCCAAGGTTGTCTATATTCCAATTGTAATTTGGATCTCTAGGAAAGGTTTCTTCAGACTCACCTGGCGCTCGTCTTATCGGTGTAATCGATG
Organism: uncultured Winogradskyella sp.; assembly: GCA_913055905.1. Taxonomy (GTDB): domain Bacteria; phylum Bacteroidota; class Bacteroidia; order Flavobacteriales; family Flavobacteriaceae; genus Winogradskyella. The sequence goes on along the minus strand of CAJXLB010000006.1, from coordinate 108,267 downwards.
CTACTTCTGGGTGCGCTTTTAATCTTGCTATAGCTTCATCTGTTGCCGCAGGAATCCTAAAAGCACCTTCTGTACTGCCATAGCCTAAACCATCTGTGATATCGTATTTTTCTAAAATACTCAACATGCGAGATGGCTGCAGATTACGTTTGAATACGATATCGTAAGAAAATTGTAAATGGGCTCTTGGTGGCAGTTTGTTCTGTTTTCCATTGATAAACACATAACCGTTTTTAACCTCTAGTGTGTCTCCTGCAACTCCAACACAGCGTTTTACCAAATTGGTTTTTTTATCTATGGGTTTGTAGTAGTTGCGGTTTGGTTTAAATTTATTCATGTCCAACAGCGTATCAGCAGGCTGGTTAAACACAACGATGTCATTCCGTTCCACGTCTTCAAAACCAGGTAAGCGTAAATAGGGCAACTGCAATTTGTTTAACCAAGAGGTATTGCGCTTTTCATAATTATCACTGAAGAGATACGACTTTGTCTTTAAAACTGGAATTGTATCATGGACCATTGGTGCTGCTATGGTAGTCATCGGTGCTCTTGGACCGTAATGGATTTTACTAACTATAAGAAAATCACCAACTAAAAGTGATTTTTCAAGCGATGATGACGGAATAACAAAAGGCTGGAAAAAATAGGTATGCACGATGGTTGCGGCTACAACAGCGAACAAGATGGATGTAATCCATTCGCCTGTTGAGGTTTTGGGTTTTAATTGCCTGTCTTCAATATACGTGACATCAGCCACATAATTTAAGTAATACAAGTAAAAACCAAGGGTTACAATGCATAAAAGGGCATCGAGCTTTGTGTCTTTTCCATAGGCTCGAGCTGTTTCTACCCAAACCGATGGAATCATGATAAGATTCACTATTGGTAGAAACAATAAGATGACCCACCACCATGGTCGGGATATTATTTTCAAGAGCACAACGGCATTATAAACGGGAATAAAGGCTTCCCAAGCTTGGCGTCCTGCCTTGACATAAAGTTTCCAAGTTCCTAAGCCGTGTACTACTTGGATGATGAGAAAAAACACAAACCATTCTGTCCAGTTCATAATATCTTATTTAGCCTTAATGGGTAGAAAATTATTTTAATTTGTTTCAATTCTGCTTGGATTAACCAATGTTTAACACATCTTTCATGGTGTAGATTCCTTTTTTGTCCTTTAGCCACTCTGCCGCTATCACAGCTCCCAAGGCAAATCCTTTTCTGTTATGGGCCACGTGTTCAATACTTATGGCATCAATATCGGAATTATAAGTGACTTTATGTGTTCCAGGCACATTCTTAATACGTTTTGCCGTAATGGGCAGGTTGTCACTATTACCTTTGGCGTCCAGCACCCAATTGGAGTAGTGCGATGTCTCAATAATGTCTTTTGCTAGTGTAATTGCGGTACCGCTTGGTGCATCCAATTTTTGGGTGTGATGGATTTCTTCAATAGCCACATCGTAAGCCTTAAAATCCTTCATTAGCGTGCTTAGTTTTCTGTTAAGCTCAAAAAATAGGTTAACTCCTAAACTAAAGTTTGAGGCATAAATGAAACTGCCCTGCTTTTCTTTACAGAGTTCAACAACCTTGTCATAGTGTTCTAGCCAGCCCGTTGTACCCGATATCACAGGAATATTTGCCTGTAGAGCCGCTGTAATATTTGCAACGGCTGTACTCGGTAGGCTAAAATCAATAGCAACATCTGTGTCGCTAAAGTCCATGGCATCGGAATCGCTATTTACCTTCAAAACGATTTTATGGCCACGCTCTAACGCGATGCTTTCAATACTTTTACCCATTCTGCCGTATCCGAGAAGTGCAATGTTCATTTAAAATTTAAAATTAAAGGTGAGACCAAGGTCAGAACTATGTTCCATTGGGTTATATTGGTAATGAGGCCTAAAAGACAGGTTTTCATCTACGTTAAATTGCAAAAGGTGTGCGTCAACGTTGGCATCAATAATATTTAAGGCATACAGTCCTATAGTGACTAGCAGTGCTACTTCCTTATTCCTTCTAAATTGCTGTTGGGCTCGTATCAATCCGTCGTTGGAGATAAGTGGCGTTTGCCCTTGGCCATAAAATTCATCGTCCGTAAATCCAGCCAATCGTCTTTTGTAGGCGTCGCGATACCTATCAAATTGTTGGTCATTGCTAACGTAAAAGTAAATACCTGTGCCAATAGCGGCCCAAACAATAGGTACTTTCCAATACTTTTTGTTGTAAGCCTGACCTAAACCGGGAAGTACTGCAGAATAAAAAGCTGCTTTAGATGGTCTCAGTGGGTCAATTTCGCGTTTTACAAGCGTTTCATTAGCTATGATGGGTGTGTTCTTTAAATCAACATTCGTACTGTCCTTTTCGTTTTGTGAAAAGCCAATAAAATTCGATAGGACACACAGTAAACCAATGAAGAATGCTCTATTTAGCACGTTGTACCAATTTTTTTATTCGGTTGAAGTCCTCTTCGGAATGAAATGGAATGGTGAGTTTACCACTTCCGCCTTTGCCCATTTTAACCTCTATCTTATGACCAAAATATTCTGAAAAATCCTTAAGTCCTTTCTTTACATACTTAGGAATTTCGCGTTTTTTAGAAGTGGTCGTCGATTTGTCATTGTTATTGAGATTTTTCACCAATTGTTCCGTAGCCCTTACGGACAGCTTATTGCTAATTACCTTTTCATATATCTCCAATTGGTCTTTTGGGTCCTCAATATTGACCATGGCCCTGCCGTGTCCCATGGAAATAAAACCATCGCGCATCCCTGTCTGAATGATAGGGTCTAACTTTAAAAGTCTTAGGTAGTTAGCAATGGTCGAGCGTTTTTTGCCAACGCGATCACTGAGCTGCTCTTGGGTTAATTCAATTTCTTCAATAAGACGTTGGTAGGATAGCGCAATCTCTATAGGGTCTAAATCCTGCCGTTGAATATTTTCTACCAATGCCATCTCTAAGGATTCTTGGTCATTGGCTATTCTGATGTACGCGGGTATAGTTTCTAAGCCGATGAGCCTAGAGGCACGGTAACGACGTTCACCCGAAACCAGTTGGTATTTATTGAAGCCTAATTTTCTAACGGTTATAGGTTGAATGACACCAAGCTCTCTAATTGAGGACGCCAATTCCTTTAAGGTCTCTTCATTGAACTTCGTCCTAGGTTGAAACGGATTGACCTCAATGCTTGCTATGTCCAGTTCAACAATATTACCTACAACCTTGTCTGCGTTCTTGTCTTCAGCTGATTTTATATCGTTGTCTGGATCTTTCAGTAGGGCTGAGAGACCTCTTCCCAAGGCTTGTTTTTTCGTTGCTTTAGCCATTAAAATTCATTTTTCTTTATAAGCTCCTTTGCTAAGCTAAGGTAATTGGCGGCACCTTTACTGCTTACATCGTAATTAATAATGCTCTCGCCATAACTCGGTGCTTCGCCCAGTCTCACATTGCGCTGTATAATGGTTTCAAACACCATATCGCTAAAGTGTTTTTGTACTTCTTCAACGACTTGGTTTGATAACCGTAGGCGACTATCAAACATGGTGAGAAGCATTCCCTCAATATCTAACGCTTTGTTATGGATTTTCTGTACGCTTTTAATAGTATTTAACAATTTACCTAAGCCTTCTAGCGCAAAATACTCACATTGGATAGGGATAATTACCGAATCTGAAGCTGTTAACGCGTTCAAGGTTAATAGACCTAAAGATGGTGCGCAATCGATTAAAATATAGTCATAGTCTGATTTTATCTCGTCAACGGCTTTTTTTAGCATGTATTCCCTTTGGTCTTTATCAACCAATTCAATTTCTATGGCCACAAGATCGATGTGGGCTGGTATGACATCTACATTTGGTGCATTTGATGCTACAATCGCATCTTTCGCTGAAGTGGTAAGTTCTAGCACTTGATAGGATCCAACTTCTACCGTTTCTACATCTATGCCTAATCCAGAGCTTGCATTGGCTTGTGGGTCTGCGTCAATAAGTAGGACTTTTTTTTCAAGCGCCCCTAGAGAGGCGGCTAAATTGACAGAGGTCGTTGTTTTGCCAACACCTCCTTTTTGATTGGCAATTGCAATAATTTTACCCATTAAAAGATTTGGTTTTAATAGGGTCTAAAAATACAATTTATTATGGGTTTAGAAAACGTAAGTTGTTAACATTGGTTAAACAAAAAAGGCGGTAATTAACCGCCTTTTCTAATCTAAAAATAAGTATCTATTCTTCTTCTGGAAGCAAAATTGCCCTGATGTAACCGTCGTTTAAATATTTATTGGCTACAGCCTTAATATCATCTGTGGTAATGGCATTTATGTTCTGCTCGTAAGTTACCACGTTGTTGAGGTCAGACTTGTTGTAGTCTGCCCCACGAATGGCTGACATCCAAAATCTATTTTGTTCCAATTGTTCTTTTCTAGAAAGGAGTTGTGCCTTTTTTACTTTGTCCAAATCGGTCTCTGTTGGACCGTTGTCAATAATTTTTTGGAGTTCAGCAATAGAAGCATCAGCCAGTTTTTCAGCATTCTCTGGTGCACAAGGGAACGAAATGCTAAAATTAAACCTTCCATAAGGAATCTTGCTCATTGAACCTCTTGATCCGGCACCGTAAACACCACCTTCTTCTTCACGTAATTTTTCAATAAGTTTAATGCTTAAAATTTCACCCAGTGCCCTTAAGGCTCTAGCCTCCTCTTCATTGTATTCTGCTTCACCATTGAAGATTAGGTTGACTTGGCTTTTAGGTTCGGAACCTTTTTTGTAGATAAACTCATGTGCACCGGTTTTAGGCCTAAACTCATACGTTTGGTATACTTCCTTTTTACCATTCCCTGGTAACGAAGCGATGTAAGTTTCAGCGAAGTCCCTTAATTGTGCTTCATCAATATTTCCAACGAAATAGAAATTGAAATCACCAGCATTAGCAAAACGCTCTTGGTACTTCTCATAGGCCAAATCGTAATTTGCATTATCAAAATCTTCTGGTTTTGGTAGTCCAAAATAACGTGGGTTACCTTCATTTAAAAAGCCGCCTAGCGCAATGGAAAAGGAATTTACTGGATTGGAAAGAATGTTTCCTAAGAATGCTTTTTGCTTACTAGCGTAAGAGGTGAAGGCCTCTTCATCCTTATCTAGCTTCGTAAAGTAGAGGTGAATCATTTGAAACAAGGTTTCTAAATCCTTGGGAGTGGTATTACCACGCATACCTTCATCATTGCTTCCAATATATGGTCTTACACTGGCAATCTTACCAGACATCATTTTGGTCATGTCGTTTTTGCTTAGCCCATCGATGCCAGCTTCAAAGAGGCCACCGTTGGCCACAAAAGTTTCAGCTAATTCTTCGTTCGGGTATAGCGATGTACCGCCATAACTAAAGGCTTCAAAAAGGATTTGGTCGTTTTTAAAGTCTGTAACTTTATAAGTTACCTTTGCGCCATTACTTAATGTAAAACGCTTGATTTCATTTATTTGACCTTCAAATAGGGTTTCTTCTGAAACAATGCTCCCTTTTTCGGGTTTAACTTCCATCATTTCGGAACGTACAGCCTCATCCTCATAATCTTTGATATCTGCCGTTTCAACCTCGTCTAACAGTGCGATGACTTCTTCTTCCTTTACCTTGGTTAAGCCTTCTTTTTTTGGACCCGTGAGTATTACCACACGATTGTCTTCATGTAAAAATTCAGAGATCAGTCCATTAACTTCGTCTAAACTGATATTTGGTAATTCCTTCTGAGCGTAGTTGTAAGACCACTCAATACCTGGTATGGGATTTTCCCTTAAGAAATGTTGAATGTAAGGTCCTACGATTCTATTAGACTCGCGCTTATCTTTATCCTTGTATTGGCGTTCCAATCGTGCTAAATAGTCCTTTTTGGCGCGCTCCAATTCTGTAGCTTTGAAACCGTAACGCTTTACGCGTTCGTTCTCTTCCAATAATACTTTCAGCGCCTCCAATTGTCCTGTTTCCTTGGTTTGAGCAAATGATTGGTAGGCTTCTTTGTTACCTATGATACCACCATGGTAGGAGTAACCAAAAATGAAGGGTGGATTAGGTGTGTTGGTATATTCGTTGAGACGATTATTTATCATTTGGGAAAATAGGTTTTCAACTAGATCATCTCTGTAATCACCTATGGTTTTAGTCACTTTTCTGTCACCTTCATCTTTGTAGATGATTTGCACTTGACTACCAGTCGCTTCTTCATCCCATTCAATCGCTACAAAGGTTTCCTTATGGTTTTCTGAGCCATATTCGGTGCGTGGTTTGGGATTATCGGGATTTTTAAGGCTGCTGAAATTTTCCTTTATTTTTTGCTCAAGAGTATCAACGTCTAAATCGCCAACAGCAATGACAGCCATTAGATTGGGACGGTACCAATCGTCTTGAAAACGCCTTAGGCTTTCATAATCAAAGGTTTCTAAATTCTCTTTGGTTCCTATAGGTAGTCGTTCTGCATAACGCGATTTATAGGCAATTTTATCCAAATATTTATTTTGCATACGTGTTGCAGCGCCTAAACGAGTACGGTATTCTTCGATAACAACACCGCGCTCATCATCGATATCTTCTGCTGTGAGCAAGGCATTTCCTGCCCAATCGTTAAGTATTTGAAAGCCCTTGTCTAATTTTTCTGGATCGTCACTTGGAATTGGAAGAATGTAGACGGTTTCGTCAAAACTGGTGTAGGCGTTTAAATCGGCACCAAATTCAATACCAATGCCCTGAAGGTAATCTACCAGTTCATTCTTTTTAAAGTTAGCAGTTCCATTAAAGTTCATGTGTTCCATAAAGTGTGCTAAGCCTACTTGATCGTCATCTTCAAGTATGGAACCTGCTTTAATAGCTAAACGGAGCTCAACTTTATCTTCGGGCTTACCATTATTTTGGATGTAGTACGTAAGTCCGTTTTCTAATTGTCCAATTTTTACATCAGGCGTTATGGGTAATTGCTCAGAGGGTATAGAGCCGCTTGATGGTGTTTCGGGTGTTTGTGCTGTAATGGAGAGTGTTCCAAAAAAACAACATACGAGAAGCGCGTATAAAGCGCTTGGCCACGATTTTGTCATGTTTGATGGTTTTAGTTTATAAGAAAATTCCTCTAAATGTAACTAGAAATTTTGGTTAGATCACTTTAAGCGAGAAGTTTAACTATTTTTTAGCGTCAATATTTGCTGTTTAGGTCATTTGTTCTTCTTAGCTCTAATCATTTGTTCCAATTGGTCCCATAACTCTTCTGGAATTTCGGACAGCATATTAAATTCGCCAGCGCCCATTAACCATTCGCCACCATCAATGGTAACAACTTCACCATTGATATAGGCTGAAAAGTCTGAAACCAAATAAGCCGCAAGATTGGCCAGCTCTTGGTGCTCGCCCACACGTTGCAACGGTACTTTTTTGGCCATATCAAATTTTTCCTGAAGGTTACCTGGCATAAGTCGGCCCCAAGCCCCTTTAGTAGGGAATGGTCCAGGCGCAATGGCATTGAAGCGCATACCGTACTTGGCCCATTCCACGGCCAAACTTCTGGTCATGGCTAAAACACCTGCTTTGGCAGCAGCACTTGGTACCACATAACCTGAGCCTGTCCAAGAATACGTTGTTACGATATTTAAAACTGTGGTATTGGTCTGTTTGGCATCTATCCAGTGTTTTCCAAAGGCAAGAATACAATTTTTGGTGCCTTTAAGAACAATGTCAATAATCACATCAAAAGCTCGAGGCGATAACCGTTCTGTTGGTGAAATAAAATTACCTGCTGCATTGTTGAGCAATACGTCAACTTTGCCAAAATGGGCAATGGTAGCATCTTTCATGGCTTCTACCTGATGAAACTCTCGGACATCGCACTGCAACGGCAAACATTTACCACCAGTAGCGTCTTCAAGTTCTTTTGCCGTATTCTCTAGTTTTTCTAAGTTTCTTGAGGTAATTGCTACGTTAGCGCCTAATTCCAAAAAGTACTTGGTCATGGCTTTACCTAAGCCACTACCACCTCCTGTAACCACAATGGTTTTCCCTTTTAGGGCATCATCACGAAGCATTTTTTGAGTGTATTGCATACTGTATTCCTTTATGTTTTAATATCTACTTATTTATGCAGAAAGATAGTCATTTCTAGACCAATGCACCAGTCTGTTGTAAACCTAAAATACGTTCTTATTATTCTCTTTAAGGTCCAAGTGCTATTGGGAGGTAAATGACTAATATCATTTAAGTTCTTAAGCTGAGTAAAATCATTTCAAGAGACTTTTTTACTCTTTAGTTTAGATGCATAACAATTCAAATTGCTTAAAAAATGAGAACTATAGTATATGCCACGGATTATTCAGATAACTCGATCGCCGCACTACGTTATGCCTCGTCTCTAAGTCTAAAAACAGGTGCCAAATTGGTTGCCATTCACATTTTTGATTATCCCACCCTTCTAAACCATTTAGGTTTTGAGGCGGAAGACCCATTTCCAGATATTGAAGGTGATGCCTATAAAAAACATAATGCCAAGCTTAAAGCGTTTTGCACTAAGGTTCTACAAGATGATTTAGACCAGCTGGATTTTGATTTTGAAGCAATAGAGCACAAATCCATTGTTAATGGTATCGTTGAAAAAGCTAAAGCAGTAGATGCCTCCCTAATTGTAACCGGAATGAAAGGTGGCAGTGCCGTTAAAGAGATTATAATGGGAAACACAGCAAAGCATCTTCTGGAAAAATCACCATGCCCTGTATTGTCAATTCCTAGCGACGCGAGTCGTAGGCAAATCGCTACGATAGTCTATGCAACTGATTTTGAAGATGAAGACTATGGCGCCATTAACAAACTCTTGGAGATTGCCAGGCCATATAAAGCAAAGTTAAAACTAGTGCATATTGCACCTCCAGAAAAGCTCATTGGTAAGCGTTACGAGGCTGAAATCCAAAATGCGGTATCCAAGTATATTGAGTACGAGGATATGGACCTTGATATTATTTATTCAGATGATACGTTCAATGCGCTGCGCATTTATTTAGGACAGACCAACGCAGATTTGGTAGCCATGTTAAAACGTGAACCTAGGAGTATTTCATCCCAAGTCTTTCATTATGATTTGGTAACTCGTATGGAATCTTATGGCAAGGTTCCTCTTATTAGTTTCAATGCTAAGAACTACGGTATTTTTAAACTTTAACACCCTTAAAACCCAGTATCATGTCTAGAAGAATATTTAGAATTGTCATCGTTATAGCCATTGCAATTGGCGTCTTGCTTTTTTTTATGAAAGGATCACTAAGCAATTTAACGCTTATCGTTATTTCTAGCTTAGATTTTTTAGTGTTAAGTTTTGGAATCCATGGTTTAATTGCACATTCAATGATTCCAAGGTCTAAGGCTGCGCTCATTAGCTTCCCTATATTTATGTGGGCACTTTGGGCAGTCTTATTTTTAGTATTTATATTCTTGGTACTACCGTTGTATTGTCCAGATTTTCTGTCTAATCTTTAAATTTTAGGACGATAAATTGAAATAATAATCCGAAAGCGAAACAAGTTTGATTTAGCTATTTACTTTTTTCGCCATATAAAATCCATAACTGTAGTAAGCCTTGAATTTTTGATACAGGTCTATTTCAGCTTGATTTTCGGCAACGACTTTTCGAGCTAATTCTGAATTGTTGTGACGCTGCAGAAATGCTTCAAATCTCGCTTGAAGTGGTCTGTAATAAGTCTCTAGCCAGCTGTTTTCGCTTAAATAAAAATGGCCTGCAAGCACAAAGCCATTATCTTCTATTTGTTTGATTTTGTTGGACGCTGTATCAATCTCTGGATATTCCGCATTCCAAAACTCTTCAATTTCTTCTGGTCGCGATGGTGTAATCCAAGTGATTTCACTCACCGCCAAATAGCCGCCGACTTTTAAATAGTCCTTCCATTTTTTCAGTCCGTTTTCAAATCCAATATTATATATGGCGCCTTCTGACCAAATGAGGTCAAATTCCTCCTTCTTAAAAGGTAAATCATCTATAGACTTCTCAAGTGTGATTATTTTGTCTGACAGTCCCAATTTTTGAGATTTTTCCTTGAGCTCATCTAGAAATTGTGGGAACAAATCTACGGCTGTTATTTGTCCGTTTAAGTATTGGGCGAGTGTTAGGGTCTGCCCACCAGAACCGCAACCAAGATCTGCTACTTTCAAATTTTGATCTGTATGTAATTGCAATAGATCCAGAGCCCTTAAGGTGTCTTTTTCGCTTCCAGGCCCTTGTCTTTCTGAATTTTTGTGCAAGTCAATTATGAGTTCTAGTTCTGTCATTTTTTTAGCCATTGTTGTGGTTTGCTATTTAATCTTCCAAATGGTCTAAAATGTAATTTAGGGATGCATTTTCTCCATTAATATACGCTTCAAAAGTTGGTATGACTTTATGATGAGGGATGACACCTCTACCGAAAGGTAATTTGGGCTTCACATTCATAACAAACTGCAATGCTGGAATATAAATCTTAATCTTTGAGTTGGGTAGTACTAATTCTTTACTGTAACCACTCGTGTTTCCATAATAACCACCTCCTGTTTCTTGGCCAACAAAAGTTGCCAAACCTTGAGAATACATCATATTGCTAAATTCACTACCTCCAGAATACGTTATTGGACTTATGAGCACGTATGTTTTGCCACTAAATTTATATTCTGGCTCATTTTTGTAGGCCATGAGTCCTTTACCTAAGGAAGTCCTTCTTTCTAATGTGCCATCTTCCATTTTCTTTTGGGTAAAGAGTCTTTCAATAAAACCAAAGGCTTTCAAAGTGATAGGTTTGTCAGTGCCATTATCCAGCACTGCTTTTTGCGTCTTTACACGTACCTTTTTGTATTTCTGGTAGTTTTCTCCAAAGTAAGAGTAGAGCAATCCTTCATTTCCCTCAGAACCACCAGTATTTTTGCTCACATCTACAATAAGGGTTTTAATGTTGTTTTTTGCTATTGATTTAAAACTGTTCTTTAGAAATACGCTCAATTTCTTTTCGTCTGAATATTGTCTTATGTCGTCGTTGGAAAATGAATGGATGCCCAAATAAGCCACTGAATCATTCAGTATTTTGAATTCCAAAAGCTTCTCCCTATCGGTTTTATTTGATGACGGATAGCGAGCCTTGAGGTTCTGGCTAATTGTTTTTTTATGAAGGGGTTTAATTAATACGGGTTCTTTAATCCCTTTAAACTTGATTTCAAACTGATTGACCTGTCCATAATAGTAGAAGTAATAGGTTGCAAAGTTAAACCCTCTCAAGTCACTATATTTAACCGTTTTAATAAATCCGTCAGACGCAAAGAGATTTCCTATTTTACCCAATATGTCCGTTGGCCTTTCGCCATTAATGGATTCGATTTGCTTTCCTTGCAGATTGAGGTCATTTACATCAGAGCCGTTTTTAACGCAGTAAAGTTCTTGGCCAAGAAAAACCATAGTTAGAGGCAGAAACTTTGTCTCTGAATTCATCTTATCTTTAATTGATGCAGGTAGGTAAATGTTTGTATGGTCTTCTCGCGAAAGTGCCACCAAAGGCGCTATCAGTTTATGAAATTCAAGTACGTTTGAATCGTGTGTTATCTTCTTTTTAACGTCGTCAAAGGCCATATCAACGCTATCTTTAGGTGTATACCAATACATACCGGAATGAAACTTGTCCAAGCCTTGATACAATAGCTCTAGGTCATTCAATAATTTATCTTTCCCAATTTTAGGGAGGTCGCCAAAATCTTGGCAGTTTAGGCATTGGAATGACCAAAGAAAAATTATTAAAGAGGCTACCGTTTTAGTCATTTATGTTTTTCATTGCCGTTACCATTGCTTTTGATCATTGTTGTACGCCGTTTATTAAATTAATTTCCGGTTTTTAAACGCTTTTTGATGAGGATGATTTGTCCGAGATGATAATAGGTGTGCTCGATCATGACGTCAATATTCCTAACATACGTGCCATATTGCTTATCTACAAAGTCCGAAAGTAGTTTTTCGTCTGGCATCTTTTCAACAAGTGCAATAAACTCTTCTGCATCAGCACAAAATTTAGTGACCAGATTATCCCAATCGTCTTCAGATGTTATGGGCGGATAATCAAAACTAAACTTATCCTTTATATCCAGTGTGCCACCTTTAAGGACGTTTGCCACTCCAGCGATATAATAATCGATATGAAACGTGAGATCGGCAATAGTGTTGAAGTTCTCTATTTTTTGAGTGGCTTGCTTCCAGTCAAGATCAACTATTTGTTCCTTGAAATTTGTTCCCACGACCCATTTCCCTTCCGTGAAAATTTCTTTAAGTCGATTGGCTAAATAGGTATTTAATTTCATTTTCAGCGTTTATTAAAACAATGTCGGCAAATTCTTCAGGACTTACATTAAGGCTCGTTAGGTCAATTTCAAAAATACCTCTAGTAATTGTTCCAACAATAATTTTATGTTCATTTACTCGTGCACTTTTAGCCTTTAAAATACCAAGGTCAATTATCTCGTGCCAGTTTATCTGCTTTCCGTCATATTCAATTCCAGCTTTGGTTATTCTGATTTTGATTTTGTGTTTCATAAAAAAGGCGCGATACATGAAAACAGGAATAATAACCAGTAGAACAGCAAAACCTACCAAAACACCATCATCTAAATTTGAATTGGCAATAGCATCATAGTTTATAAAGAAAATATATAAAAGGGCACATAACGTTAAAACCAAAACAGCTTTGTCATAGGCAACATTGTTCTTAAACGTTAAATTATGGGTTTTTTCCACAGATTTATATTTGGTATTTCTGGATGTTCCTGGTCTGGTAAAAATGCCATTGTTAAGCCCTAAAGCATTTTCAATACTAGTTGCAACATATTTATCGTCTATTTGAGCTTTGATTTCGTTTCTAATCTTTTCTAGTTCGGACGTATCTAAATTGAATGTTGGACAATGGTCACTAAAATCAGCTCTATCGTTAGTTAAAGCACAAATCAGTCCTTTCCTAAAATCTTTTTTTCGATTATTACAAACTTTACAATAGCTTAAATGGAATTCTCTGTTCACGTGATTTGGTCAAAATGTTTTACAGTGGTTAAAGCTTTTTTTTTGGGAAGTAGGGAAGAACTAGCCATTACTTTTAGGTGTTGTTATAAATAGTTTTTATCGAATAGATTCTTTTAGATATTCAATATCAATTGATTTCTTTGGATTGTTACTAGCTAATAAAATGTGAGTCCTTATTTTATAGTATTGTTTAATTGGAATCAATGTTGAATGAGTTGATTGTTGAATAAAGTCTATTCCTAGTGTTCTGCCTCTTATTTCCTGATTTACTTTATTAAAAACTTTATAGGCTAAAGTAAAAAGCTCATCAGCCATTTCTGTAGGAATATTTAAATTATAGTCTTGAAAATTTTTATCTAAATGAGCTATAAACTTATTTCTTATTGTTTGAATTTTATGAATATTTTCTTTGTGTTCATTTATACTGGATTTTAACTCCGCTATCATTTCTTTTTTTTCTTTCAATTCGTTGTTCCGTGCTACTTCTTGCCATTCAGTTTTTTCACCGCTTTTCAAAACAAGTTTGCCAGAATTACTATCTTTTTCAATGGCATTAACAGATATTGTCTTTGTTTTATACCATTCAATACTCTTAATATTTGAATCGATATGGTTTAGAAGTTTTGGAATAGAGTAATATTCGTCAGAACTAAAGTCAAAAAGTTTATTTATCTCTAAAATAAATTGAGAAAAAGAATAATAATAAAACAAATACAGGCCACTAAAAAACCTTGGTTTTTCATCGATTGCCTTATCATCTTCGCTAAACTGTTTTAAATGGGCATTTAAAAACGCAATTGATGATATACGTTTCTCAATAATTTGCAATCGTTTTTGAACTAATATATTAGGATTGTTAGTCAAATTTTTGTAATACCATTTCTATTTTTTTACTGAAAACAAAGGGTTTTTTTAAGTAGGGCCAATTAATTAAAACAAAAACAAAATGCTTAGTTCATTTGTAATTAAATCAAAATAATATCCCAGTTACTCATCAATTAAAATGTCCAAAATCTGTATCGCTGCTTCACTGATTTTGGTTCCTGGGCCAAAGACGGCAACGGCACCAGCATCAAACAAGTATTGGTAATCTTGCTTTGGTATAACGCCACCTACAATCACCATAATATCATCACGGCCATACTTTTTAAGTTCTTCAATAACTTGTGGTACCAAGGTTTTATGTCCTGCGGCCAATGAGGAAACACCCAAAATGTGCACATCGTTCTCTACGGCCTGTTTGGCGGCCTCTGCAGGTGTTTGGAAAAGTGGTCCGATATCTACATCAAAGCCAACGTCTGCATAGCCAGTAGCGACTACTTTAGCACCTCTATCGTGACCGTCTTGGCCCATTTTGGCAATCATAATACGCGGACGCCTGCCCTCTTGTTCGGCAAACGTATCGGCCAAGGCTCGCGCTTTTTCAAAGCTTTTATCGTCTTTTATTTCTTTACTGTACACGCCCGAAAAGGATTTAATCTGTGCTTTGTAGCGTCCAAACTCGGCTTCCAAGGCATCTGATATTTCGCCCAGGGTTGCCCGATGTCTGGCCGCAGCTACCGCTAAAGCTAATAAATTTTCCTCACCTGATTTAGCTGCTGCTGTAAGTTCGGCCAAAGCTTTCTTTACTGCTTCGTTGTTACGACTGGCCTTAATACGTTTTAAGGATTCTATTTGCTGGTTTCGCACGGTTTGATTATCAACCTCTAAAATATGCAAGGGGTCTTCCTGGTCTAATTTGTATTTGTTTACACCAACGATAACATCTTGTCCCGAATCAATTCGGGCTTGTTTCCGTGCAGCCGCTTCTTCGATACGCATCTTGGGTATACCAGCCTCGATGGCTTTGGTCATTCCGCCAAGTCCTTCTACTTCCTCTATGAGTTGCCAAGCTTTGTGGGCGATATCATGGGTCAATTTTTCAACATAATAACTGCCAGCCCAAGGGTCTACCGTTTTGGTGATGTTGGTTTCCTCTTGAAGATAGATTTGTGTATTTCGGGCAATACGTGCCGAAAAATCCGTTGGTAAGGCAATGGCTTCATCCAAGGCATTGGTATGTAAACTTTGAGTGCCTCCAAAAGCTGCTGCTGCAGCTTCAATACAGGTTCGGGCCACATTATTGAAAGGGTCTTGTTCCGTTAAACTCCATCCTGAGGTCTGACTGTGCGTCCGTAAGGCTAGGGACTTCGGATTCTTTGGGTTGAATTGCTTTACCAGTTTGGCCCACAGTAAACGCGCTGCTCGCATCTTGGCAATCTCCATAAAATGATTCATGCCAATAGCCCAGAAGAACGACAAACGTGGCGCAAAGGTGTCTATATCCATGCCAGCTTCCAGTCCTTTTCTAATATATTCGAGACCATCAGCCAAGGTGTATGCCAGCTCTATATCACAGGTAGCGCCAGCTTCTTGCATATGGTAGCCGGAGATGCTTATGCTGTTAAAGCGCGGCATGTTTTTACTGGTGTATTCAAAAATATCTGAAATGATTTTCATCGATGGTGTAGGAGGGTAGATGTAGGTATTACGCACCATAAACTCCTTAAGAATGTCATTTTGAATCGTCCCAGCGAGTTGCTCTGGCTTTATGCCTTGCTCTTCGGCAGCAACAATGTAAAAGGCCATGATGGGCAATACGGCGCCATTCATGGTCATGGATACCGACATTTTATCCAAGGGAATTTGGTCAAATAGCACTTTCATATCCTCAACCGAATCGATAGCCACTCCTGCTTTGCCCACGTCACCAACAACACGCTCATGGTCTGAATCATAACCACGATGTGTGGCCAAATCAAATGCCACGGATAGACCTTTTTGCCCTGCTGCTAAATTTCGTCTGTAAAAGGCATTACTTTCCTCTGCGGTAGAGAAGCCTGCATACTGTCTTATGGTCCATGGACGTCTAACATACATGGTGGAATAGGGTCCTCTCAAATTGGGTGCAATCCCAGCCACAAAATTGAGGTGTTCCGCCTCCGAAATATCAGCTTTGGAGTAAGTGGATTTTACGTCAATATCTTCGGCAGTTTTAAAATGAGAAGGTTTGGTTTCCGCTTGTTTTGGTGATGCCGATTTAAGTTTTATATGTTGAATGTTTTTTCTGCTCATTGTGTTGATTTTTAAGGTAAATCCTTACTATAGATTTTTTCAATAGTGAGTTTTACTCATTATTTAATCTATTCATTTCCAATTGTTCTGATAGTCTTTTTTCAATAATTGGTTCAATAAGATTTTTTCTAGCTTCGGTTTCCAAAAATGGGCTAATTTCCAAGTCATTTTTCATCCGATCTTCCGAATTTGGGTGCTTGTTAGTACCTAAGAGCACCAGTGTTCCAGCGTCAAAATCGGCTTGTTCCACAGCGGCACTTTCCTTAATCTTTCGTTGGATAATTCCTTCTTTTAGTTGGTGTAAAAAGCCACCTCCAGATTCAATATTTTTGAATAGTCCTAGTGCTTTTTCGGCCAATTGTTCCGTTAAGGTTTCAATATAATAAGTGCCATCGGCAGGGTTGTTTACCTTGTCGAAATAGCTTTCGTGTTTTAAGACAAGTAATTGGTTTCTGGCTATCCTACTTCCAAACTCATTGTCTTTATGATAAATGGCATCATAAGCTAGGTTGGAGACCACATCAGAACCGCCCAATATCGCACTCATGCATTCGGTCGTTGTCCTAAGCATATTTACATTATAGTCGTAAATAGTCTTGTTCCGTTTGCTAGGCGTACTGATGATGCGGCATTGAGTATTGACGCCATATGCTGAGGCTAGGCTCGCCCAAAGTTGTCTTAAGGCTCTCAATTTTGCAATTTCAAAAAAGTAGTTGGAACCTACAGAAACCTTAAATGTTACTGTCAGGGATTGCTTTTCGTCACTTGAAAGGGTTTGGTCCAGGTGGTTGAGGTATTCATTGGCGTGGGCTAGGGCATAAGCCAATTGCTGTACGTTAGTAGCTCCTGCATTTTGGTAATGCGACAAATCAACTGTTAATTGATTGGTGTGTTTTACCAAAGCTTCTAGATATTGATGATCGCTTTTTAAATTGGAGAACCAGTTGCCTGTTTTTCCTAGATGCCCAATACAATCAAAATGAACATACATTTTTGAAAACGAGGCCTTGTCCAACTTTAACAGTTCATCGAGCTCCTTTCGTGAAATGGTCTTGTAGCTTAAATCTATTGGCGTTAGGTTGGTATCGATGTCTTTTAGCAACTGGGCGATATCAAAAGTCGCAGTGTTGAGGTTAAAATAGATGCTTTCTGCACCTCGGTTTAAAACATCATGGGCTTTTGCATTGGCAGCCTTGCAATTGGTGACATTAATGGTTTCGCAAACCTTCCACTGGGTTACCTGTGTATTGGAAATGTCAGGAAAATCCTCAAACTGATCGGCGTGGTAAAAGGGTTTAACGTCAATGCCGTCGTAGGTCTTCCAAATTAGTGTGTCGTTATAGTCGGCACCCTTAAGGTCCACTTGGATTTTTTGTTTCCAAGCCTTGGAGGATACCGGTTCAAACGCGTTGAATAATGATTTACTCATTGTTATCTTGTTTGGGAATACTGTCTTCGTATTCTATGATAAATATATCTTCGTTAGGTTTCTTCATGTAGTAGGTTTCTCTTGCCATACGCTCTATACCTTCTTCGGTACTCAATTCCTTTATGGCTTTACTGTCTCGCTCGATTTCCTGTTTATAGTGTTCTTTTTGATACTCGAGTTCGTTGATTTCTGCATTGAGTTCTCTGTGAAATATGAAGGAATGTGCATCAAAAAACAGCATCCACACGACAAAAACGATGAGGACAATAACGTAGATGTTTTTAAACGGTTTTAGGTATTTAGAATTGAATTTGGCCATTACAAACGTTCATTGATTATGGTTCTTACGATGTCTACAGCCACGGTATTGTATTTGTTGTTAGGGATGATAATATCAGCGTATTCTTTCATGGGCTCAATAAATTGCTGATGCATAGGCTTAAGTGTCGTTTGGTAGCGGTTTAATACTTCATTTATATCGCGTCCTCGCTCATTGATATCTCTTTTGAGGCGCCTGATTAAACGCTCGTCAGAGTCGGCATGCACAAAAATCTTAATGTCGAATAAATCCCTTATTTCTGGATGTGAGAAAATCAAAATACCTTCTACAATCATTACCTTCCTGGGAAGTGTTTT
Organism: uncultured Winogradskyella sp.; assembly: GCA_913055905.1. GTDB lineage: Bacteria > Bacteroidota > Bacteroidia > Flavobacteriales > Flavobacteriaceae > Winogradskyella. The sequence continues at coordinate 90,036 of CAJXLB010000006.1, read as the reverse complement.
TATGGTATCGCCAGTCCGATTATGATTTACAAAAGAATACACTGGCTGCTCAATAGGTTGTCCTGTTTTAAGAATCGCGATATGCTCTTGTAATAGGTCGAAATCTATGGATTTAGGATGGTCGAAATTTATTTTCGTCCGCTCTTCAAAACTGAGATGCGATGTATCTTTATAATAGGAATCTTGGGAGATTACGCCTACTTCGCCCTCTGGTAATTCATGTAAAATGGTGTCTACAACAGTCGTCTTTCCGCAACCTGTACCTCCTGCAATTCCTATTACGAGCATAAATTACTGTTTTTTGATTTTTGCGACCATATCAGGCGTTACCTTATTGTCTATTGCATTTCCCCAAGCATTATTAATATAATTCATGACGTCAGCAACTTCTTCATCTGTTAATCCTAATGGAGCCATAACACTGTTATAGGTAATACCATTTACTACTATTTCTCCCGACATACCGTATTTTACGGCTCTTATGCTTGCCTCTTGATTATTTTTTAAATAATCCGAGTTGGCTAATGGTGGAAATATTTTTTCAACACCTTCTCCGTTTGCCATATGGCAGGTTATACAAAGCTGATTATATATGGCCTTACCTTTGTTGAAGCTAGACTTATCTACTTGGTTTTTTTGGGCGTAGACGTCAGCTTTCTTTTTTTCTGATTTGCAGGACAAAAGTAGTCCAATTGCCATGAATAAATATATGATTTTTGTCACCTTGCTTAGTCTCATCTTTTAATTGTCTTTACGTATTAGTTTAACGATTCCGACACCTTCCACGCCAACATAAATAAAGCCATCAGGACCTTGCTCAACCGAGCGTACACGTCCTATGCCGTCGAGTAAGCGTTCTTCTTTGATGACCTTGTTGTCTTTTAAGGTGCACATATCTAAATACTGAAATTTGAGAGAGCCTACGAGTAGATTGCCTTTCCAATCACCGTAGTTGTCACCGGAAATAAACGCCATACCGCTGGGTGCAATGGAAGGTACCCAATAATGAAGCGGCTGCTCCATGCCTTCTTTTTCGGTGATGTCTGTAAATTTGGTGCCACTATAATTAATGCCATAGCTTATTACCGGCCAGCCATAATTTTTTCCTTTTTCTATAATATTGATTTCGTCACCACCTTTTGGGCCATGCTCATGTGTCCATATTTGACCGGTCTCTGGATGAATGGTCATTCCTTGAGGGTTTCGGTGGCCATATGAGTAAATAGCAGTTTTGGCATTTGAAGCATTTACAAACGGATTGTCTTTTGGAATCCTGCCATCTGGATGGATGCGATATACTTTACCGCAATCTCTAGTAATGTCTTGTGGATTCACATCCCTATTGCCACGATCACCAATGGTGAAATAGAGATAGCCTTTCGCATCGAAGTCCAAACGAGACCCAAAGTGCTGGCCACGTTTAGAGTTTGGCCAAGCCTTATAAAGGATTTCTAAATTGGTTAGGGCATTGCCAGAAAGCTTTGCCCTTGCAATGGTCGTGTTTCCTCCGCCATCTTCATTTCCTGTTGAGGCATAGGACATGTAAATCCAGCCATTGTCTTTATAATCTGGATCTAGTTTAATGTCCATTAATCCGCCTTGACCTCTTACGTAAATGTCTGGAAGCCCTTCTATATTGGTTTTTTTGCCATTTTTGAAATGAATGAGCGCTCCAGATTTTTCTGTAATGAGCATTGCGCCATCCGGTAGAAAGCAAAATCCCCAAGGAATTGAGAGGTCGCCAACCACAACTTCGTAGGTATTGGCATTATTCACTGGGTTTTTGTCTTGTGCGCATGACAGGGCATTAATGGATAAAATAATGATTATAAATAATTTTCGTTTCATTGATTCTGAAATTCAACCAGTGTTTAAAAATATATATTTGTTACTACTTTATGAAGTTAGAATTAATTTAAATGTACTTTTCATCTCGTTCAACTTTTACGGGCCACTTTTATCCGCCGAAAAATTAATTTGAAGTGTTTTTTTTTAGTTTTATTACACTTTAACGAATTTTTTGAGCAGCTAGCATTTTTTTTTGTTAAAGTTTAGTAAATGACTAATTTATAGCACTAAACCAATCATGTGATAACATTTATTGTTCCGGTTAAAAGTAAATCGGCCTGTGCTAACTGGCCAAATTTATGTCGGTTATTTGATAGTACAATTAGATCAATTTTCAATCAGGCTGATACCCGATTTAATGTTGTCGTAGTTTGTCATGAAATACCAACGATTTCCTTCTCTCATGAAAATTTACATTTTGTTGAAGCAACATTTAAGCCACCTCTAGAAAAATCTATTATCGATAAAAGGATAGATAAGGGAAATAAGATAAAAACTGGTGTAGAGTATGCCCAAAATAATTTTCCTTCTAAATATGTTGTTATGGTTGATGCAGATGACTATATAAGTAATAAATTGGTCCACTTTCTGAATAATCCCAATACTGATCATCCTGGTTGGTACATTGATAAGGGATTTATTAATTATAAGTTTAAGAGGTTTTTGATATTTACTAAGAAGTTTAATTGGGTATGTGGCAGCTCAGTAATAGTTAAACCTGAATTAATAAATCATTATTTTGATAAGGGTGAAATAGACTTATATTTTGATCATCGGTTAAAGGTTCTAAACACGGATATTGTCTTAAAGGACATACCATTTCCTGCAGCTATTTATAATATTTGTAATGGGGAAAATTTGCTTATGAGCGCTTCTAATGTAAAAAAATTTAATGACCATCGGGATTTGACTTCAAAACAAGGTTTAAAAAGGATTTACAGGAAGATGCGTAACCATCGATTAAGGATAATTACTGCGAGGTTAAGAAATGAGTTTAATTATCATATTTGATGCTAAGTTATAATTAGGCAAGTCTTAAATAAGCATGTCTCACTTCATTACTCATTAAAACTTAAGAGGTTAATTATCTCTAATAAATTCATTTTTACAACATCTTAAATCCTTCCTGAAAAGTTGTCGTATTCCTGAGAAAAATTCTATATTTGCAATCCAATTTTGGAAAGGAAGTCAATTCACGCGTTGACCGCCACATAAAAATGTCCATCGGATATTTTTCTAACAAAGTTTTCGGGGTGTAGCGTAGCCCGGTTATCGCGCCGCGTTTGGGACGCGGAGGTCGCAGGTTCGAATCCTGCCACCCCGACAAAAAAGGTTCAGTATATTACTGAGCCTTTTGTTATTTAAATCCCTGAGATCATTTAGAGCAATTCGCTCAATCATTTTCAATCTCTAAAAAATAAGATAAAATTGGAACGTTTTAAACATTTGTTTAAGCATAAGGCAGGGCTTTTGTAGGAGTCAATTACACAAAGTAGAAGTTTTGGATGAAGTCTGACTTTTACCGTAACGATTCTTCATGGAAAATGGTTATTAGGCATTTTTCACCCGAACTTAACGAGTAAAACCGTTATTTAAAGACATTTTATGGCGTTAGCCCTTTTAATTCTTTATTTAGTGAGACCATTGAATATCAAAAAAAATGCTCACATTTATCGTTCCTGTTAAAAGTAAACAAGTTTCAAAGGATTGGAGTAAGTTCTGTAGTTTATTTGAACGTACACTAATCTCAATATGCAGTCAGACTGACACTAATTATAAGGTTGTCGTAGTTTGTCATGAGATTCCCGAAATTTCGTTTAGTCATGATAATGTCCATTATATGACAGTGGATTTTGAGCCGCCCATCAAAACGGCACAAATTAACGAGGACGAAGCAAACAAGCTAAGGGAGATTGATAAAGGAAAAAAATTACAACTTGGAGCACAATTCGCTAAGGAACGGTTTGATACGGATTACGTAATGACTGTTGATTCAGATGACTTTATCAGCAATCGTATTGCGGGCTTTGTCAACAAGCAAAATAGAACTATTCCTGGATGGTATGTTAAAAACGGATATATCTTTATGAAGGGCAAAAAATTCTTGCTCAAGACCTACAAGTTTAACTACCTATGCGGAAGTTCGGTCATCGTAAAGCCAGATCTTTTACGGCATTTTTTTGATGTTGATTCCATTCTTTATTTTGACCATAGGCTTAAGGTTTTAAACGAAACCATCAAGTTGAGAGCTTTCCCTTTTTATGGTGGTATTTACAGTATAGCAAATGGAGAAAATCACCTTATGCATGGTAAAAACATTAAAAAATTCAATACGCATAAAGATTTGTTTTCTATTGAGGGTGTCAAAAGACTTTTAGCAAAAATTAGAAATTATAGCCTTAAATTAATAACAAAGCGCACTAAACAGGAATTTAGTTTTACCATCTAAATGACAGTGGGCTATTTTATTCTTTTGTAATTCTCAGAATAAATTCGGTTGCCATCCTCATCGAGTTCTATTTGTTCGAAACGATTGTCGGTTAGCAGCAGTTCATAGGTAAACTCCTTCTTGTCTGCGATAACTTCATCCATAACCTTAGAGCCAAAATCTAAAACCTCTGTTAGGCGGTCGCCATCATAGGTGTACGTGCCATAACCAAACCAATCTGAAGAATCTGCAGCTTTGTGCTTACACCACATCACTTTGTCTTCGGTATACATTTTAATTTGCCTGAAATCAGGATTCATTTCAAAGGAATCTACCACTTTATTGTCCTTATAATTAAAAAAGCCCGTGAGCTCCCAAGTGCCACTCAAATCTTTAGTCTCTGCAACTTCGGTCACGGAAGCTCCGTCATTAGGCGTCACATCTTTGGTATTGGACTGGCAGGCCAAAATACTTAACAGTAGTACCAGCATGCTGAGGTATTGATTTCTCATGATGAAAAAGATTTAATGGTTAAACAATTATAAGTTAAGAATTTGAGCGTATTAAAAAAAATGAAAAGCAACAATTATATCCTCTGCCTTTGTGTTGATAACTTCATTGTAAGGATTTAAGCAAAAAACCTACTTTTGTCATGTAATAATGAAGAATAGTTATGTCTGAAACAATTGAACAAGTTAAATGCTTAATTATAGGGTCTGGGCCAGCTGGTTATACAGCCGCCATCTATGCCTCAAGGGCTAATATGGCACCTGTTTTATATCAGGGAGAACAGCCAGGAGGCCAGCTAACAACGACGAATGATGTGGAAAATTTCCCTGGCTATCCCGATGGCATTACCGGACCTGAAATGATGATTGAACTGCAGAAGCAGGCAGAACGTTTTGGAACTGATGTGCGCCATGGTTGGATTACTAAGGTCGATTTTTCTGGAGATATTCATAAGGTTTGGGTGAATGATGAAAAGGAAATTCATGCGAAAACCGTAATTATCTCTACTGGAGCATCTGCCAAATACCTAGGGTTGCCTTCAGAGCAAAAGTATCTCAAACTTGGTGGTGGAGTTTCGGCTTGTGCTGTTTGTGATGGATTTTTCTATAGAAATCAAGAAGTGGTTATAGTTGGAGCAGGCGACTCTGCTTGTGAAGAAGCCCATTATTTATCTAAGTTGTGCAAAAAAGTGACCATGCTGGTAAGGCGAGATGTCTTTAGGGCTTCTAAAATTATGGCCAATCGTGTAAAGAACACGGAGAATATTGAAATTCTTTACAATACGGAAACCGAAGAGGTTTTGGGAGATGGTCAAGTGGTTACGGGAGTTCGTGTTGTCAATAATCAAACAGGAGAAAAACACGAGATACCAGCCACAGGATTTTTTGTGGCCATAGGCCATAAGCCAAATACAGATATTTTTAAGGATTATCTAGATTTAGACGAAACGGGTTACATCATCAACGCACAGCCAGGCACGAGTAAAACCAATGTCGAGGGTGTTTTTGTAAGCGGTGATGCGGCCGACCATGTTTACAGGCAAGCAATTACTGCGGCTGGTACAGGATGCATGGCTGCTTTGGATGCTGAGCGTTATTTGGCTGCTAAAGAGGCCGATTTTGAGGTTTCTACCCCAACTTATAACTAATTAATTGTGTCTTTTTTAGACTAATTCTACATAAAATTAATTTTTTTTAGTTTTTTTTAACAACCAAAAAGGGTCTGAAATAAGTAAAAAGGAGGCTGAATACTAGGTATTTAGCTTCCTTTTTTTATGCATTTTTGAATATTCACGGTTGGTGTGCCGCTCGATATATGATAAAAATCATAAAAAGTGGTTGTCATTGTTAGAATCTTTGTACCACCAAAAAAAGATAACAATGATTAAAACAATGACACGCTCTGCTAAAATCTTTGTATTAGCTTTTAGCAGCTTTTTCTTCAGTCAAAATGTATTTGCACAATCTTACAGTTTAAATAATGATACGTCTTTCTTGGAGGTTCATGGAACATCGTCCCTTCACGATTGGCATGTAGATGCACAACAGCAAATGGGAACAGCAGATATTAACACATCCGATGCCCTAGAGATTAATGCGCTTAACTTCTCTGTTGTTTCAGAAAGTCTTAAAAGTGGCAAGTCTGGTATGGATAAAAACACTTACAAAGCGCTGAAAACCGACGATTATAAAACCATAGACTTTAAGTTGACTAAAGTTAATACCGTTGATAAATTAACGGACAATAGCTTTAAAGTCAGTGCGGTTGGTGATATGACCATAACAGGAGTGACAAAAGCAGTTCCTATAGATTTTACATTTAAACTACAAGGAAATCAACTTTTAGTGGAAGGTGAAAAACCTTTAAAAATGACGGATTTCGGTATAGACCCACCAAAAGCCTTATTTGGCACCATCAAGACTGGTGATGAGATAAATGTGGTCTTTAAAGCCGTATATCAAACCAAAAAATAAATAATAATTTAAACTACAACTAAAATCAATTTATCATGAAATCGACTTTAAAATTAGTAAGCTTTATTCTTATTTGCGCCCTAGGGGTTAGCACGTATGCACAAAACAAAAACAAAAGGGATTTAGACAACTTTAGACCACGAGACCAAAGAGGTATCAATGTTTTTGAGGAGCCAAAGGATACCGTGACAACTTTTGAAAATTTACGCGTAAGACTTGGAGGAGCCTCTACACTTCAGTTTCAATCTATAGACCATGAAAACTCAGGGGCAGTGCCATTGGTACCACTAGGAGCTAACTTTAACTTAGCTACAGCGAACTTAGATGTAGACGTTCAGCTATATGATGGTGTAAGAATGCACTTAAGAACTTATTTGTCTGCACGTCACCACCCAGAAGCATGGGTAAAAGGAGGTTATATCTTAATCGATAAATTAGACTTCGTAAAAGAAGGCTTCGCAGAGAATTGGATGAAGTATTTAACCTTCAAATTTGGTCATATGGAGATTAATTATGGAGATGCGCACTTTAGAAGAACTGATAATGCCCAAGCCATTTATAATCCGTTTGTTGGAAATTATTTAATGGATGCCTTTAATACTGAGGTTGGATTTGAAATTTATTATCGTAGAAATGGTTGGCTAGCCATGGTTGGTATGACCAATGGTAGATTAAATCAGTCTCCAGAAGAGACTAATACAAAGCCTTCTTTCCTTGCAAAATTAGGATACGACAAGCAGTTTAATGATGACTTTAGATTTAGATTAACAGGGTCTGTGTATACAACTGCAGAATCTTCTAAAAATTTCTTGTATGACGGAGATAGAGCAGGATCTAGATATTATCTTGTGCTAGAGGAAGAAGGGTCTTCTGCAGTAAGTCAGTTTAGATCTGGTCGTGTAAATCCAGGATTTGGAACCGAACTTACCTCTATAATGATTAACCCATTTGTAAGATATAAAGGATTGGAATTCTTCGGAATCTATGAAAATGCAACAGGAAAAGGATTTGGGCCTAACCCACCAAGCAGGACTTACAACCACTATGCTGCTGATTTACTTTATCGATTCGGAGCAAACGAGGACTTCTATGTAGGTGGTAGATACAGTTATGTAGACGGTGAGCTTACAGCAACTCAAGATGTAAGTGTAGACCGTATTCAGCTCGGTGCAGGTTGGTTTTTAACTCAAAATATCCTAGCTAAATTAGAGTATGTTAAGCAAAGCTATTCAGATTTTCCAACAGGAGATATATTTGATGGTGGCGAATTCAATGGTTTAATGATGGAGGCTGTGATTAGCTTCTAGAAACTTAATTATAAAAAAAGGAGGTCCTATTTTTTGGTGGCCTCCTTTTTTTTTATTTAACTTTAGTTATGCTTTATCCATTAAGAAATCTTGGGCTAATTGCATTAAAACTGTTTATGGTTATGATTTTTTTAGTACCAGAGGAAAAATCCTTAACCGTTGCAGTAACTCCTAATAGTTCCTTAATAATAAGAGGAGAGTCTAATATAAATAGGTTTCAGTGCTCTTACGATGTCTCTCAGTTTTCAGACTCGTTTGAGATAAGCTTCACTGCAGATAAAACCAAGCTTCAATTTTCCAATGCACAATTGAATTTAAAGAATGTATTTTTCAATTGTGGGCACAAGGCCATAAATAAAGATTTCCATAAACTTTTAAAAACACACGAATATCCATCCATAAAATTAGAACTTCTCAGTGCTGAAGGAGCACCAGAGAGCAGTATTTTGAATACAAAACTGAACATCACCATAAGTGGCGTTTCAAAAGTGTATGAATTACCGGTAGAGGTTGATAACACACCAAAAGGCGTTATGGTCTGCGGTAAATTACCCATAGATATCAATGATTTTAATTTAACGCCGCCTAAAAAACTACTCGGGATGATTAAGGTATCTAATGTGATAGATATAGAGTTCAATTTAGGTGTAAGAACCTTACCTTAAGTAACTACCGTTTTTTCTTCTGAAGTTTAGCTGTATCCTCAAATTTGGAAATGGTAATGGCGGGATTGCCATATAAATACACCTCACTATCTCCAGACACGGCCAATCCAATGTTCTCCAAAACAGATATAATAAGGTCACTATTGTCTTCTAATGTTGCTTCAACAGTTTTTACATCAAACTTTTCTCCTGTTAAATTTGTGGAGTTGTCTAACCTAATCAATGATGTGTTTGCATTACCTTCCACAACAGCATCTGAGCGCTGATACAAATCAAAATCAGCGGTTTTACTGTTAATTAAGGCATCTAGTTTGCTATTATCGCTAAGCTCTATTTTTACAGAATCTGCAGTGAGATTAAGGCGCGTTTTTGATTTTCCGTAGCTTTTGTAATCAAATTTCTTAGCATTGATGTTGAGATAGGCTCTGGCGTTATCTGATGTCTCTAGGACAACGTTGCCAAGTTCCATGGAAGTAAGTGAGCGTACTTCACCATCATCCTTAACATCGATTTCTTTAAGAGCATCACCATAATTAACAACAATGTGCATTTTTTTCTTTGAGGTAATTCTCATGGCCTGTGAAAATGTTAGGACACCGTCAATGACGTCAAATTGTATGACATCGTGTAGGTTGTCGTCAGTCTCGATTTCTACGGATGGTTTGCTGTTATAAACGATTTCAACAGAAAAATCATTGGTAATAACAAGTTTTTCAAAATCGTCAATATAGGTTTGTTTAATGGTAACGTTTCTGTCGCCTTTAATCTTGTCATCAGATTGTCCTACAAGAGCAGCAGGAAGTAATAAAATGAGTCCTAATAAGAGTACAATTTTTTTCATGCACATACTGTTTTTGCTCGGGTAGTTCTATAATTTCATGAACCATTCCCTGAAGCTTTTAACAAATATATACAAAAACCATCCCAAACTCTACAAGATGTTTGGGATGGCTAGCTTGATTGGTTTATTTTTTGATTGATTATTTTATTGCGAATCGCATATTAGCTTCGATTATTGACTTCTCACACTACCCGACGAGGTGTCGGATTTATTTACCACAGTGGGATTGCCAACATACCTAATATCGGCACCACTCGTGGCTCTCGCTGTGAGTTCTTTTGAAGTGTTTACCGAAATATCCGCGCCGCTCGACGCTTTCACTTTAGAGGTTACTGCTTTTAAATTGGCAGCCTTGATATCGCTTCCGCTGGTGGCTTCGGCCACTAATAGCTCCGTAGATCCGCTCAATTTTAAATCGCTGCCACTAGTTACACGGCAGTTTAAGGTGTTGGTCTTTACATCCAGTTTCATATCAGCACCACTTGTTGTCTCCAATGTTAAGGCATTGGCTTCAATGGTATTGGTTGAAAATACGTCACTTCCGCTTGTTGCTTTTATGGCGCTGATGTCTTCTATTTCTAACATTATTTTTTTTGAAGCAGCACTTCTAATATTAGAAGAAGTGTAGATTTTTAAGGTGTTATCTTCAACCTCGGTCTTAATTAGTTCATGCAAATTCTCATCGGCTTCAACATTTAAAGCAACACTGTTACTCTGTGTGATGTAAAGGTCTAATCCTTGACTGACTTTTATGTTTTCAAAATCATTTGAAATTTGGCGCTCCATAGTCACAACATTTCTATCGCCATCAATGCCAGGTCCAAAATTTATGTTGCAGGACATCATTAGAGATCCAACAATACCTGAAACGATTAGTTTAATTAGTGTATTCATGATTTTTATTTTGATTTAATTCGTTTTTTGATTGATAATTTCACTTCAAATTTGCAAGCTTTGTAGCTTTGATGAAACTATTAGTTGATGAACTGTCGTTTCATAAGGACTAATTGTCATTTACCTCAATATTAACGCCTTCCTCTTCGTTGATTTTAATTCTTACCTCGGACTTTCCATCTTGTTTTACATTGATCTGAGGAGACTCGTCGTCAATATCAGAGGATTTGCAATCGAGGCAGATAACATCGTCTTCAATAACCTTAAGATAGTGCTCCTCCATTCCGCTTTTAAGTATATCGTTATAATAGCTACTATTCTGATGAAAGCTGTGGGTGTTATCGTCCGCATAAAGCACTGTTCCCTCTGGTAAATAGAGAATTACCATCACTTTTTGTTCGCTGAATTTGTTATCTACACCTGTAGTTAAGAATGCATCAAGCTCGAGTCCATTACTTTTTAAGTTATAAGCATAGTTTATATTGTTAGCTCGTTCTCTTGCAATGTCGTAATTACTTCCGGATGCTTCTTTTTCAATCTGTATAGAAGCCAAGGAGTCGGCAGTAGATCTAACGACTAGCCTTATATCTCTGGATAAAATGGTTCTGCCGTCATCTGCATCAAGAAATTGATAATTATTGCTACTTCTATAGACATACGAACTAAAGTTGTCGTGGCTTACCATTTTTAGTTTTAGGGTGTCTTTAGCCGTTACGTTTAAATCTATTTTCTCCGTTACCGTAGCATCAAAGGCATGTTCCGTGGCTTGTTTAACACCAGTTATAATGAGACCTATTATGGAGATGAACCAAATGCCCAACAGGGTAAATTTTGCCACGTTTCCAATGGATTTTAGATTGTTCACTAAAATCTTTAGGCCTAAATAGAAGACAAAGAAGAATGGAATGCCTATTGCGAAAAACAACAACAAGGACATCAGCCACATAGGTATGTTAGCTGCGTTGGCAGCATCGATAAAATTCATTGGCGGAAAATGAATAGCGTCGGTTATTCCAATAGTGAAAAAAGCCACTATTAAGGAGATTAAGGTGCTTATACCAATAATTATTAATATGATACCAATGAATTTAGCAATAACCTTAAGAAAGAACATAATGATAGTGCCTATAGTATCAAAAAAGGTCTGAGAGCTCGATTTTAGCTTACTCCCCTGTTTTTGGAAATTAGCACTTTTAACAGAGTCTGAAATTTGTCCTGAAACGGTATCAAATCCCTCTTTCAGTTTATCGCCTTGTTTTTTTAAGTCGACTTGTTTCACTTTGTCTGAAACCGTGTCAATGCCGTCCTTAATTTTTTTTTCGATGTTACTGATATTAACGGGCTCGCCAGTCATGATCAGTTTTTCGGCTGTAGTTTGCGCTTCAGGTACAAGAGCCCAGAAAATCAAATAGATAAAGATAAATGTACCTCCAGAACCAAGAGCGAGAATGACCCACAGCAATCTTACCCAAAGGACATCTATTCCCAGGTAGTGACCCAAACCGGCCGCTACACCACCTATATAGGAGTTGTCGGTATCCCTAAATAGTTTTTTAGTCGCCTTATAACTATAGGATTGTTTAGGTTGTGGTTCATCTTCAAAGATTTCGTCATCAACCAAATAATCTTCGGGTTGCCCCATAATGCCAATAACTTCATCTACAAGTTTTAGGCCTACAACCTGCTTTTCGTTTTGGATACGCTCAGAAAAGAGTTCGGCAATGCGAGCTTCGATATCGGCAATAATTTCAGAACGACCTTGAGAGTCTGTAAATGAACGTTTTATAGCCTCAAGATAGCGTGATAATTTAAGGTAAGCATCCTCATCTATATGGAAGAAAATACCTGCTAAATTTATATTGACTGTTTTATTCATTTTTTGTTGATTTTGTACTTGTTACTAGGTTAACCGCATGTTGTAATTCGCTCCATGTGGTGTTTAATTCTTTGAGAAACAGCTTACCTGTTTCAGTAAGGCCGTAATATTTTCGAGGCGGCCCTGATGTGGACTCTTCCCAGCGATAGCTGAGCAATCCAGCATTTTTAAGTCTTGTCAATAAAGGATAAATAGTTCCTTCAACAACAAGCATTTTTGCGTCCTTAAGTGTTCCTAGAATTTCCGCTACATAAGCATCTTCATCCTTTAAAATAGAAAGGATACAATATTCTAGAACACCTTTGCGCATTTGTGCTTTTGTGTTTTCTATCTTCATGTTTTTGACTTTAATTCTATTAAACTGTTCATTTTTTGATTGGTTAATGTTGATTATAAAAAATCAACAGAGATTGATGATTATTTTAAAAAGTTTATGGTCAACGGATAGTTGTACAATTTTCCATCCCTTGCCGTCAAGCTTGCTTTTACGATCAAGGCCAACTCAATGATGAAAGCAATCACGGCAAGTGCGCCTAGTCCACCTCCTATATACAATAGAGGAGAGGGTTCGCCAACATTGATATGAAAATCGTGAAAGCCATGGAAGTCTATAACGTTTAGGCCTTCAAAAAGCTTGAAGATAAAGAAGGGAACGCTAATGGTACCGATTATTATGGCATAGAGCAAAATGCTGATTTGAAAGTTTATGGCCTGCTTGCCATGTTGGTCTACAAACTCAGATTTGTTCTTATTAGCTGCCCAAAGTACAATAGGACCTATAAAGTTTCCAAAGGGTATTATAAATCTTGAAAATGTTGAAAGATGTATAAATGTTGCCAGGTTTTTATGGTGATTATCTATCATTTTAAAAAGTATATAATAGTTTCTTATGCAAATATATATCTAAAAGAAGGTATTATGCAAAACATAGTACCTAAAATTAACATATAATTAACATTAGTAAGAGCCGAATAATTCACCTATTTTAGTTTTGAAATTAAAATTATGTTATGGCCATAACTCCTTCAAAGCTCAATACATATCTCATGTTTAAGTTGCCAGCGGCATATCTCACAGGCGTAAGGACAACTTACATCGACCAAAGCAAATGTGTGGTTCAGGTGAAGCACCGATGGATTAATCAAAACCCTTTTAAGTCTATGTTTTGGGCAGTACAGGGTATGGCCGCGGAGCTCACAACAGGCGCTTTGGTTATGCAACATATAAGACAGAGCGGTAAAAATATATCCATGCTTGTGGCAAACAATAAAGCCACATTTACTAAAAAGGCAACTGGACGAATAACCTTTACCTGTTTAGAAGGTGCTAAAGTTTCAGAAGCCATTTCAAAGGCCGTGGAGACCAAAGAAGGACAAACGGTTTGGTTAACATCGAGAGGCGTGAATGAAGACGGTATAGAGGTCTCGTGCTTTGATTTTGAATGGACCCTAAAAGTAAAGCCCTAAGGCGCTAAACCTGTAACAATTTTAAAAAAGCAGCAACCAATATCTAAGAATCAATCATAAAACACTTTTAAAAATGGAAAGATTACCAGATTACAGTAGTAGAAATGCTCACGAAATAGATTATACAATCTATGGCGAAGAAATGCAATTTGTTGAAATTGAGTTAGACCCTCAGGAAGCCGTTATTGCGGAATCGGGTAGTTTTATGATGATGGACGATGGCATAAAGATGGACACTATTTTTGGAGATGGGTCTAAAAAAGATAAAGGGATTTTGGGGAAACTATTAGGTGCAGGAAAGCGCATACTAACGGGAGAAAGTTTGTTTATGACTGCCTTTTATAATGATTTGGTTGGTAAGCGCAGTGTTTCTTTTGCTTCACCGTATCCTGGTAAAATCATACCCATAGATTTAACGGAATTTGGAGGAAAATTCATCTGTCAAAAAGATGCCTTCCTATGTGCAGCTAAGGGTGTTAGTGTGGGTATTGAGTTCTCAAAACGTTTAGGCCGTGGGTTATTTGGAGGAGAAGGTTTTATAATGCAGAAATTGGAGGGTGATGGTATGGTATTTGTTCATGCAGGTGGGACTATGGCCGAAAGAACCTTACAGGCTGGTGAAATATTACGCGTAGATACGGGTTGTATTGTAGGTTTTACACAGAGTGTAGATTACGATATAGAATTCGTAGGCGGTATCAAAAATTCAATTTTTGGAGGGGAAGGCTTATTCTTTGCCAAACTGCAAGGACCTGGAAAAGTATATATTCAGTCGCTTCCATTCAGTAGACTGGCTAATCGAGTCATTGCCTCTGCGCCTCGAACAGGAGGTAAAGACAGAGGAGAAGGAAGTATTTTAGGAGGTCTAGGTGATCTTATAGATGGCGACAATAAATTTTAAGTCTGTAAGCGCGATATAATCAAGCTATGACCTGTAGGAATTGACTTTATGCTGCAATAAATGTTAACCTAAAAATGTTCTCTTTAACATAAAAACCTGTTAAAGCCATTTAAAACTTTCCTCTTTTTTTTTAAATTAGGAAAATAAAATTGAATAACAGCCTATTAAAAAATCTACGTTTCATTAATTTAAAACCTATCAACACAACTATGGCGAGAGCAATGTACGAGTACACTTTAACAGTACTCAAAAAGGTGAGTTTTGATGTTAGATTATTTTGTAAAGAGGTGGAAAAAGCGGTACAGCGCTTGCTTCCCCATGAGCTTGAGGACCTTAGGATTTTTATCCAGTCCCTAATTCATCAAAACCCAGAATTAGACCGATGTTTAATTTATCTTAAATCATAATTAAAAAGCGACCCATGGGTCGCTTTTTTTATTTGGGCAGCGGACTAATAATTTCAACATTGCTAAAGGCTATTGCACCTCTAATGATACCAGATATAACCTCGTGAAGGGCATTGATGATTTGCATTTTCAATTCGCTTTTGTGGAAGATAATGCTCACTTCCCGAGCTGGAGAGGGCTCTTTAAAATGCCTTAGATTAGAGCTTAAATTGTCCTTTATATCCAATGTGTGTAAGTATGGCAAAAGTGTCATTCCAAGCCCTTCGTTAGAGAGCTTAATCAAAGTTTCAATGCTACCACTTTCCAGTTGAAAGTTATCATCGATTTGATTTTTGAATGTTTTACATAAATTAATAACACCATCCCTAAAGCAGTGACCGTCTTCTAAAAGAAGCATGTCTTCAATATCCAAATCATTCACCTCTATGATTTTTTTATCTCTCAACCTATGGTTGCTCGGAATGTAAGCAACAAAAGGCTCATAGTATAACACACGCTCTTTGATGTTCTCACTCTCCAATGGTGTTGCAGCAATGGCAGCGTCTAAATGCCCATCATTGATCCTGGTTAAAATCTCTTCCGTAGTTAATTCCTCTATTTTAAGCTTAACCTTTGGGTATTTTTTTATAAAGTTGTTGAGAAACATTGGAAGTAAGGTGGGCATTACCGTTGGAATAATGCCGAGTCTAAATTCACCTCCAATAAATCCTTTTTGCTGGTCTACAATATCTTGAATGCGTTCTGCCTCATTGACAATATTTCTGGCTTGAAACACAATCTTTCTGCCAACCTCTGTTAATTCAATAGGTTTTTTGCCTCTATCGAACATCACTACGTCCAATTCGTCCTCAAGTTTCTGGATTTGAGTGCTTAAGGTAGGTTGGGTAACAAAACATTTTGCGGCAGCCTTCGTGAAATTTTTATGTTCCGCTATGGCTAAGGCATATTTTAGTTGGGTTATGGTCATAAGTATTCATTTAAGTTATAAAAGTATAAAAACTATTCATAAAATCTATAGTAAAACTAGTTTATTTCATGCGTATCTTTATAAAATAAAATAGAACTATTATGACATTAAACAGTATTGGTTTAGATACCGGGAAAACACAACAATTAGCTAACGACTTAAATCAGCTCTTAGCTAACTTTCAATTATATTATCAGAACCTTAGAGGCATTCACTGGAATATAAAAGGAAAGGCCTTTTTTGATTTACATGCAAAATTCGAGGAACTCTATACAGATGCCAACCTAAAAGTAGATGAAGTTGCCGAACGTATATTAACTCTGGGAGCAACACCCTTGCACACTTTTGATGATTACATTAAGGCAGGTAAGGTACCAGTAGGTAAAGATGTGTCCAAAGATGAGAATGCGGTTAGATTAATAATAGATTCTTTAACGGAATTGCTTAAGATTGAGCGTCAAATATTAGAGGCTTCTGATGATGCCAATGATGAAGGCACCAACGCTATGATGAGTGATTTTATCACTGAGCAGGAAAAAACGGTTTGGATGATGAAGGCGTGGTTAGGTGAAACCGTGTAATTACAACATAAAAAAAGCCAGCTCAAAGCTGGCTTTTTTATTTATTTCTTTGGGACTAAAATCTTAGGTTTAGTTCCAAATCTTGATCTCCAACTTTAAATTTGGCATCATCGTATTGTGGTGGTCCAAACTCCATTACATTGTTTGAAGTGCCATAGTTTTCTAAAGGCATGCCATTTTCCCTAAAGTCCATCTTGCCATTTTCATTAGCGTCATGCATGCCTATTACGGCATATTCCCCAGGTTTAACATTGGTAAATGTTACTGTGGCTTTTCCGTCCTTTATTGAGGCAGAGGCATTCATCAGTCCTGGCCCTCTCATAAAAGTATCTGCAGTATGTAGTGAGAACGAAGCCTTACCTTCATCACTGGTTAAGTTATCTACGGTTACCGTGATCGTAATACCTTGATCTTGGGCAAATCCTAATCCTATTGAAGCTACTAATGCGAAAGTTAAAATTAAATTTTTCATGACGTTTTTTGTTTTAATGGTTATTTGTTGCTTCAAATATCCAAAGTCATATGGAGGTAGACTAATACTTAGTTCTCAATTGTAATTTTAAAGGGATGAATTGTAGATTTGACCAAACTTAAAGCTTAGAAATGCTTTGTCGCTGCTTGGGAATGGTTTAGAGAAGTCCCCTTGCCTTAATCTCTAAATATTTATTTATAGTATTAATGGTTAAATCTTCAGGAGCTGTCAAAATAGATTGAATACCATGTCTTTGAAGTTCGTTCACAATTAGTTTCTTTTCGTACACAAACTTTTCTGCAATAGTTTTTTGAAATATATCAAAGGTGCTTTCTGCCTTTTGGTTGGTTAACTTGTGTAACTCGGTGTTCTCAAAAAAGATTACCACGAGAAGATGGTTTTTGGAGATGGCCTGAAGATAGGGTAGTTGTCGGTGTAAGGCGTCGAGAGTTTCAAAATTGGTATATAAAAGCAACAAGCTTCTTTGGGTAATGTGTCGTTTAATGTCTATATAAAGTCTAGAAAAGTCAGATTCAACAAAATTGGTGTTTACATTGTATAAGGTTTCTAAGATTTTATGCATTTGGGATGGACGCCTCTCAGCAATTACTCTGTTGTCAACTTTACGGGAAAAGGTAAACATGCCGGCCTTGTCTTGTTTCTTTAGAGCGACATTGCTAATAACCAACGTAGCATTTATGGCATAATCTAATAGGCTCAACCCTTCAAAAGGCATTTTCATGGCACGACCTTTATCTATAACACTATATACAGGTTGGGAGCGTTCGTCTTGAAATTGATTTACCATTAATTGGTTGCGCTTTGCGGTAGCCTTCCAGTTAATGTTTCTTATATCGTCACCAGGAACGTAATCTTTTATTTGCTCAAATTCCATGGTATGACCGATGCGTCGTATCTTTTTTAGGCCATACTCCAACAATTTATTTGAGAAGGCCATGAGCATATATTTGCGCAATTGCAAAAAGGATGGGTAATTAGGGACCATAGCATCTTTTGCGAATTGAAAACGTCGCATAATTAAACCTATAGGTGTTATGGCATAGACGTTTAAATGGCCAAAGTAATATTCACCTCGTTCCAATGGTCTTAAGGTGTATCTTATATTTTTTTTGTCGGAAGCCTTTAGTACGGTCTTAATTTCAAAATCACGTTTTTGGTATTGGAAGGGCAGTTCATCAATTAAATGCAGTTTTACGGTAAAATTATAATTGTTTGCAAGTTTTATGTCTATGGGATTTTCATCTCCATTGCTAAGTTTTTCGGGTAAAACCCTAGAGGCCCAAATACCTTTTTGTTTAAAGAGCAAAATTGCATCAAAGACTACTAATCCAAGCCCTACAAAAAATAAAACGGTAACAATACTCAGCAACCCTGGAAAGCTATAGGCTACAATAAATAACGCTACAAATGCCAAGGTCACTTTAAAAAACCTAGAGGTTAGATAAGTATTTTTAAACAACTGTTTCACTAGCGTGGAATCTCTATGGTTTCAAGGATTTGGTCCACTACTTTATCAACTGTAAAGGCTTCCATTTCCCGCTC
This sequence comes from uncultured Winogradskyella sp., assembly GCA_913055905.1. Classification (GTDB taxonomy): domain Bacteria; phylum Bacteroidota; class Bacteroidia; order Flavobacteriales; family Flavobacteriaceae; genus Winogradskyella. Next base: position 71,337 of record CAJXLB010000006.1, on the reverse strand, counting down.
TGGCGTAAGCACTAAGCGGTGTTTTAATACAGCCTTGGTGCAGCGTTTTATATCCTCTGGCGTCACAAAATCCCTACCGTGAATGGCTGAGTTGGCCTTGGCCGCATTTAAAATAGCGATGGATGCTCTTGGAGAAGCCCCAAGGTACAGATTGGCATTGTTTCTAGTATTGTGTATAATGGAAGCGATGTAGCGCAACAAATTATCTTCTACAATGATTTGTTTTATGAGATTTTGATAGTTGGCTATGGATTCTGCCGATAGAATGGGTTTGATACTATCAAAATCCATTATATCCAAGCGTTTATGATTGTCAACCAAGATTTGAACCTCATCTTCTAAAGATGGGTAATCCACGTCTATTTTAAACAGAAAGCGATCTAATTGTGCTTCTGGTAAGCGGTATGTTCCTTCTTGCTCAATAGGGTTTTGGGTGGCAAAAACAAGAAATGGTGGTGCCATGTTGTAGCGCATTCCGTCCATAGTGATTTGCCGTTCCGCCATGACTTCAAACAAGGCCGCCTGAGTTTTTGCTGGCGCTCTATTTATTTCATCAATTAAAATAATGTTTGAAAAAATAGGTCCTTTTTTATATTCGAAATCGTTGGTTTTTACATTAAAAACCGAAGTTCCTAAAATATCGCTGGGCATTAAATCTGGTGTAAACTGAATTCTACTAAAATCTACATCCAAGGTTTTGGCCAGTAATTTTGCCGTAATTGTTTTGGCCACACCAGGGACTCCTTCTATTAAAGAGTGGCCGTTGGTTAAAATTGAAATAATTAAAAGCTCTATCATTTCATTTTGGCCCACAATGAATTTGGCAATCTCTTTCTTAATTTGCTCAACACTCTCTTGAAGAGGCTTTAAATCCAACCTATTCTCAAATTCCGAAGAGGGTGACATCACCGTTTCTTCATTAGTTGTGTTCGTTGTGGTTGAGGTCCTCTGCTCTTGGTTTTCAGAAGTATCTTGCGATTGATTTTCGTCGTGTTCTTGCATTAGTTTCTTTGTTTTGTAAACTGTTCTATTTTTTTATTCAATTCTATAAGGTCGGCTTCGGTATGGTTGTTTTTTGATTTGAGGTATATAATATACTCTACAAGGACTTTGGTGTCCTCTTTTGAGTTGCCCGATTTAACAGCGAGTTTTTCTATAAATACAGGTCCTAGGTTTGCTGTGTTGAGATAGTAGTTGGTGCGCACAAATTCTAAAAAATACTGAATTTTCTTTTCAATAATATTAGTAAAATCACCATGCTGGTAGTATAATTCCCCAATAGTTTGGGTAAAATCCAAAGTTGCATTTTCTAGCTTATTTATAACAGGTATAATGCGCTGTGTGCGTTTCCCTCTAAAAATCACAAATAGTATTAGACCAAACATACTTATATAAAAAGCCCATTTCAAAGCGGTATTTTGTAAAATGTAGCGCAATGGACTCGTGATTACTCTTCTGCCACTTTTATAGTTGTTATCCCAAATAATTTGTTGTTTTGGTAAAAAGGATAGAACAGCAGCCGCATAGTCCTCATTACCTTTAAGCATATGGTAATTTGTAAAGGCAAAGGGGTTGGTGTGCAAAATAAATTGACCATTGGAGTTGCCATACGTCACCTTAATCAAATTAGGGTTGGTAACATCTTTACCATTTTCGTTGGGCGTAGTTACTGTTCCTAAGATGGTTGTATTTAGAGTATCAACGGATACAAAGTGGCTATTTTCTATAACATCTTTGAATTCGCGATTATAGGTTTTGAGGTGCGGGCTTGTAAATTGATGTGCAGACGTTGCTTTAAATAAATTGGACCCTTGTCGCTCAACAGCGATATTTAAAGTATCCATAACATTACCGTAAAAGTAAGAACTGCTTAAAAACACCGTATTGCCTTTATTTACAAAATCCAAAAGCGCTTCGGATTCTTCGGCATCAAAATAAATGCGATTATTGATAAAAACCATGGATTTTGTTTCTGTACTATCTATGGTTTTAAGGTATTGATAGACACTTTCCTCCGATGTTAGAATGGGTTTGTTAGTAAAGGTGTTAAGCTCATTATACAACACAAAACAGCCCAATGGAATTTTATCTGAGGCCGAGTAAGAATCTCGCCAATTTATGGCTTTTGGCTTGGTGACTTCTGCAATCATCATAAGCACGATCACAGCACCGATAACGTAAAGCGCTATTTTAGAACGCTTATCCATGTTGTGATGTTTTTATGAGTTTATTGAAATCTGAAAAGTTTTTATTGTAAGTGACTTCGTCAATAGGAAATTCGCCATACCAGATATAATCGTAAATGTAGGAGACGCGTTTAAACAGCCCTTTTGTGTTGGCATCTTTAATTTCATTAAGGTAGTCTGAATTTGTTTTTTCAAAATGCCACTCTATAACCTCTTTATCAGCCAATATTTTCAAGGTCTTTAAATAAAGGTAACGTGTGGCAAGTCTATAGTTGTTGTCCTTAATGGCTTGTTTAATAAGCTTATCAAAATCTACCTGTTTAATATCCTCTTCAATAAATTTGAATCCTTCAATGGTTTTGTCCTCGGTTTTAAAGACAGAACTTACAGGGTTCTCCAATAAAAACTTCAACAGTAAATAGAGTACAATGACTCCAAGAGCGCCATAGATAATATACTCTAAGGTTTGATAATCCAAAAAATCAATATCAAAACCAAAGACATCCGAAAGCCATCCAAAGAATTTTCTTAAAATGCGCTGCATTAAATTGACGCCTCCTGTATCATTGATATCGTAATTGAATTCGTCTCCACTATAACGATCGGTAATATTTTCCTTAAACGGTGTAATGTCTAGATTAGAGGAATCCAATTGTACCTCCTTCAGGTTTTGTGACCAAAACAATACAGGGTTAAGCATGGCAAAACCTATAGGCCAGCGATATGTGTGCCTTGCGCTACTCAACACTTCCAATCTGTTCAATTTTTTCTCGCAGGAAGACATTGTATTTCATCTCAAAGAGGTTGTAGTATAAAATACCATAAGACAATTGAGATAGAGCCTGTGTGTAAATAAAGGAGAGTATAAAAGCGGCAAATCCGAATGTAAAAACCAGTGTTGCAAAGGTGCTGGTTAACAAGTCTACGTTGCTTTCAACAGAAAAATAAACATAAACACCTATAATAACGCTTGGTATCGCGGCAATTAAAGCTGAAATCAAAAAGTTTAAGATACCAATGACCAAGCCGTATAAAATAACACGCCAAAAATTAGAAAAGGTGAAATCGAACCCTTCAGAAATGGCATCACCAAAGGTCTTTTGCGAGGCAAAAATAGACATGAACGTTAATCCGAAGATAGCGGTCAAGGTAAAACTTAGACCATATTGTATAATCATACCAAGCAGAGGAATAAAGGAAACCATTACAGATATAATTAAGTAAAGGCCATAGAGTAAAGCGCCAATTAGAATAAATACGATTATGGTTCCTAAGTTGTTTAGTATACTCTGCCAAATAGCTTTAGAATCTATAACACCACGATTTTTTACGTATGAGGCAATATAGGCGCTCGAAAAGCTATAATTAATCAAAGAGGTTACAAATAAAATAAGCAAAAAGACGACTAAGCCTCCAATGAAGTAGCTATCGCTTTCTATATTATTTCCCATACCAAACCTAAAATCTCTACTGGCCAATCCCATGAATCCTGTCACCAATAAATAGGAGGCAATTAGGGTAAGAACGATGCTAGCCGCATTATATCTCAGATATAAATTGGTATAGGCTTTAAAATTATATTTTAAAAACAAAAAGTAGGTGTTAATGATATCACCAAAAGTACTTCTGGTCCTTAGTTCAATATAGGTGTCCTTCACGAGTTATCTAGATTTGCGAGTTTAATAGATTGGGCTTTGTGCAACAGAATAGGATAAACGATATAATAATAAACAATAAGAAATAAAGACACTAAGATGATACCATAAGCAATAAACCAAGGCATTTGTTCGCCATAACGCGTAATAAAGCCTTCGATAAAGCCGGCGATAATAAAAAATGGTATGGTACTCACCACGATCTTTAAGCCATCTTTGGCGCCTTTCATAAAGGCAATACGTCTGGAATAGGTTTTTGGAAACAGAAAGCTATTTCCCATGACAAGTCCAGCACAACCTGCAATAACAATAACGGAAATTTCAATGGTGCCATGTAGCCAAACGGTTGAGGTTTTTTCTAAAATACCATAGTTGTAAAAAAAAGTAATGAAAGCCCCAAGCATTATACCATTGCTAAATAAAACATAAATGGTGCCTACGCTGAAAATTACGCCAAGCGCAAAAGCGATAATAGCTACCCGAATATTGTTTATGGTTATACCTAAAAAAGAACCAATTTCACTACCGCTTTTGTAAACGGCCATGGGTTCACCGTTTTCTATGTTCTCTATGGTCATATTAACATAGTAGTCCCCGAGAATAAGTCGGATAAACGAATCATCGTTAAGTGTAGAGACCACACCAATAAGAACGGCAGATGTAAATATTAAAAAGGCATAAAGTAAGGTGTTGTGATATTGCCTGAAAAATAAGGGAAATTCATCGCGCCAAAACGAAATAATTTTATTCTTGGACTCACGCTTTGTGACATATATCTTTTGATGGGCCCGAGAGGCGAGGGAATTCAGATAGAGTAGGGTTTTACTATCTGGATAATAGGTTTGGGCGTAAGAAAGATCGTTGGTGAGCTGAATATAATAGGAAGCAAGGTCATCTGGATTTATTTTCACATTATTGGTCAATGCCTTTTCAAAACCGATCCATTTTTCCTTATTTTGCTTCACAAATGCAGCCTCGCGCATAAATCATTTTAATTTAGAACGAAGATACACCGCAATGGGCAATTTAGCAATTAACACCGCTCAAAATGTTAACCTTGATTACAAGCTCATTGGCTTGGGAGAGCGAGCTGTAGCATTTTTAATTGATGGCATTATCATTTTAACCTATATGACCATCATGGAGAATGTGGTGGCCCTGTCCCAAATCTTTGATGCAGATACTTGGACGCAACGTGGATTCTTGGGCCTATTCTTGCTTCCTGCGTTTTTCTACTCACTTATTTTTCACATATTATTTGGAGGTCAGACCATAGGAAAAATGATTATGCGAATTAAAGTGGTGAGGTTGGATGGCGCACCTACAGAATGGTATAATCTTTTTGTAAGATGGATGCTTCGCATAGTGGACCTTTGGATATTTTCACCATCCATAGGTATCTTAAGCATTTTGCTATCCGATAAAAAACAGCGTATTGGAGATGCGGCAGCAGGAACCGTAGTTATAAGCGTAAAGAAAAAGCACAACATCAGCAGTACTATACTCGAAGAGGTTGAAGAAGACTACCAACCGGTTTTTAATACCGTTACACAATTGACTGATAAAGATGTAAGAATCATAAAAGAGGCTTATACCATATCTAGAAAGAATAGTGATTTTAAAACCTTAACGCTCCTGCGCAAAAAAATCTGTGATTTACTTCAAATAGAATCCGATATGTACGATGTACAATTCATCGACACCATTTTAAAGGATTATAACTACTACACCCAGAATATGTAATGTTTATTCAAACTATTGATATTTTAGGAACTATTGCCTTTGCTATTTCTGGTGTTCTCGTGGCTATGAATAAGCGTTTGGATGCTTTTGGCGTCTACATTATCGCATTTGTCACTGCTGTGGGAGGCGGGACCCTTAGAGATGCACTCATTGGAAACACACCAGTGTTTTGGATGCGCGATATGACGTTTATTACAGTAATATCAATAGCTGCTCTACTAGCCATGTTGTTTAGGGATAAATTAAAGCACCTTAGGCGTTCTTTGTTTTTATTTGATACCATAGGTATTGGTCTCTATACGGTCATAGGAATTGAGAAAGGTTTAACTGCAGATTTACACCCAGTAATTTGTATTACATTGGGTACCATTTCCGCTTGCTTTGGCGGTGTTATTCGAGATATTTTGTGTAATGATATTCCAGTGATTTTTCATAAGGAAATATATGCCACGGCCTGCATCGTTGGTGGCATGGTTTATTTTTTGCTTCGTGAATTTACAGGTGACGTCAATCTTATTTTCCTAATAGCTGGTGCGGTTGTGATTGCTATTAGACTCCTTGCCGTGGTGTTTAAAATCAGTTTGCCTAGCCTTTACAAAAAAGAATAGACGAAAATCTAGTCGATTAATTCTACTTTTCTGATGTAAACATTTTTTAGAGGCCATTCTCCTTCATCGGTTTCAACATTGGCAATTTCATCCACTACATCCATACCGTCAATAACTTCACCAAAAACTGTGTAGTCTCCATCGAGATATTTAGCGCCACCTTGGCGTTGCACAATAAAAAACTGAAAAGGAGAAGCTAGCTTGTAGGCATTTTCAATTTCACTACTTGGCATAGAGACAGCACCTCGTTTATGTGTATAGCCACGTTTCGTATCTGGAGGAAGAAGGTATTTGCCAATTTTTCGGCGTCTTTCAGCAATATTGTAATCATCGCTGCTACCACCTTGAATGACAAAATTTTTCACCACGCGATAAAATTGCGTTCCATCAAAATAATTCCGTTTGGTCAAATACACAAAATTAGCACGGTGAAATCTTGTTTTATCATAGAGTTGAATGTCAATTGTTCCAAAATCTGTGGTGATTCTCACCTTGTCTTCGTCATGCTCCTTACTGTATTCCAAGAAGAATTCCATGGCATTGTCATCCGTTAGAATTGGGAAGTCGGGTTTGCTTTTTTTGGATTTTGGAGGTTTTGATTTCTTTTTGGAGAGGGTGTCTACTTTAGTTTCTGGGTTCGTAGTTTGTTTTGAAGTTTGCTTATCTTCACAGCTTGAAAAAACCAATACAGAACATAGAACTAATAGAAATCTCATAAATGCAATTTAATAGGTTTCAGGAATCTGTAGTAAAAATAAAACATCTCGAACTTTTTGGCGAGTCTTCCCATGCTAAAATGTCGCCACCGTATCGTCTGGAATTGGCCAAAAAGATGCAACAAAGAGCCAAATCGGCAAAAAAGGCAGGCGTTATGGCCTTGTTCTATCCTGATTTAAAGGGATATACCCATCTTGTATTAATATTGCGCAAAACCTACAAAGGGGTTCATTCGGCCCAGGTTGGTTTTCCAGGTGGCAAGTTTGAAGACCAGGACATAAGTTTAAGAATAACAGCACTGAGGGAAACCGAGGAAGAAATAGGTGTGCCTGGACAAAAGATTCATGTTGTTAAAGCTCTCTCACCGCTCTACATTCCTCCGAGCAATTACTTGGTGCATCCTTACTTGGGACTTTTGGACTACTTTCCTCAATTTAGAAAACAAGATGATGAGGTAGAAGCTATCATAGAGATTGGCCTACAGGAGTTTTTATTGGAGTCCAATAGGATCAGCACGAAAGTGCCAACCTCGTATAATGTTGAGGTTGAAGTTCCTGCCTTTCGCCTTAATGGCCATGTCGTTTGGGGCGCTACAGCCATGATGTTAGGGGAAATAAAAGACTTGTTAAAACAAGTATTATAGGAATTTGAAATTATTACATTTGTAAATCTGTAATGCCAAAATCAATGTATGGGCTTATTTAAAACCAATCCATTTGGTCATATACTTTTTGTAAAAAAATGGTTAATTAGAATCCTCGGATTACTTACCCATAGGAGGTTTAGAGGATTTAACGAACTTCAGATAGAAGGCTCTGAAATCATTAAGAACCTACCAGAAACCAATGTACTTTTCATATCTAACCACCAAACCTATTTTGCAGATGTTATAGCGATGTTTCATGTATTCAATGCAAGTTTGAGCGGCAGGTTGGATAGTATTAAGAATGTTGGCTACTTATGGAATCCGAAACTCAATATTTATTACGTCGCAGCAAAGGAAACTATGAAATCGGGTTTACTCCCAAAGATATTTGCCTACACAGGCTCCATTAGCATAGAGCGCACTTGGAGAAGCAAGGGACAGGCTGTCAATAGGCAGGTTAAGATGAGCGATATTACCAATATAAAAAAGGCTTTAGATGATGGTTGGGTGATTACTTTTCCTCAAGGTACCACGACGCCATTTAAGCCCATTAGAAAAGGTACGGCCCACATTATCAAAACTTACAAACCTATTGTAGTGCCGATAGTAATTGATGGGTTTAGGCGTTCTTTTGATAAAAAAGGTCTACGCGTAAAAAAGAAAAATATTTATCAGTCCATGGAAATAAAAGCACCATTGGATATCGATTATGAAAACGCTACGATTCCAGAAATCGTTGAGAAAATAGAATATGCCATTGAGCAGCACCCTTCCTTCCTTAAAGTTATTCCTGAAGAAGAACTCGAAGAAAAAGAACGTTTAAATAGGGAGCTCAGGGATTGGTATCGCTAAACTTCAAATCGTTTTAGTTCTTCATAATTTCTATTAAGCCGTTTTAGTAGAATACCATAAAGAAGTCTGTAAAAAAGCCAAATAAGACCTACCAGTATCGCAGTTACCACTATAGTTACGCCTAGAAGAATCATCATTTGAGTATTGTTCATGTGTTCTACTTCGTCATGAAATACAGGATTTTGCTCAAATTCAAAATACAAGGATAGAGGTACGGAAATAAAAATCATTATTAAATTATAGAGCACATAGTACTTTATAACTTTTCGGGTGCGCAAAATACGCTTCATTAAGCGCCTCACATTGTCTGTGGTAGAAATGGACTTATATGAGCTGTACAACAGATATACAAAAACGGCAATGACCACAAAACCCAAAACGGTTAAGCCAACAAACCATGGGTTTTCATAACTTTCTTCTAGCCGTTGCTTCATGCTGTCCGAGCAGAAATAGGGCACATAGCTTATAAGTACCCAAAACACGAGCTCGGCAACACTTATATAAAACAGTGTCTTTACTATACTTGACGATTTCTTATGCAGTAAGGAATATATTTCAGGAGCTTCATAATTTTTATAGTCACTATGATCTTTATTCCAATCCTGTTTTAATAAATCTAATTCATCCATAAGCTTACGGATTTAATATTGTTTTCAATTTCTTTTTAACCCTATTCATTTTCACGCGCGCGTTCACTTCAGATATTCCTAGGGTTTCACTTATCTCTTTATAGTTTTTATCTTCTAAATACAAAAAGACAAGCGCTTTATCTATGTCGTTTAATTGTCTTATGGCATTGTACATAAGCTTAAGCTGTTCTTCTTCGGTATCGTCATATGCATCGGCCTTTATTTTAAATTGAACACTGTCAAAAGCTTGTGTTTTGACACGTCTTTTGGATTTGCGGTACAGCGTAATGGCCGTATTGAGTCCTACGCGATACATCCATGTGCTAAATTTAGAATCACCCCTAAATTTCGGATATGCACGCCATAACTGAATGGTAATTTCTTGGAATAAGTCGTTATGGGCATCTGCATTGTCCGTGTACAACCGACAAACCTTATGCACAATGTTTTGATGTTTTTGCAACTGCTCAACAAAACTATGTTCGAGTTCCTTATTCAATTGATGAGATTGGTTAGATGACTAATTAGTAGCATTGCCTTACCCATTGTTACACTTTGGATTTTAAAATTCCTAAAACTATTCCGTATTGTGCTAAAGCATAAGTAGCCATGATACCAATATGGGCAAGAGGTAGAGGGTTTAAAAATTTATTGATGGCCAACAAACTATCAGAAATCAAGAAGAGAATGGCTCCAGTAAAAACAAGCCAATAGCCAAGAGGATGATGCGACTTTTTTCTAAGAAATGCCAACGTGGCCATCGTGAGGATTACCAGCATATATAAAACCACAGGAACCATCATGGCGCCCAAATTGTCTTTAAGCATAGAAAAGAGAAAAAGCGCATAGGCCAATAAGACCATTATAATTATCCACGGTGATTTTTCTGTGCTTCTTTGTTTCCAGAATGCAGCACTATAACATACATGCGCCAAAAGGAATGCCACTAGTCCTAAAGTAAAGGCATATTGCCAGGCATCTACAAGCATAAGGATAATATCACCAAGTAGGGATAAGGTTAGACCTGTAAGTACTAATTTGTTTACGGTTTTATCTGCGGATTTTGAAAAACTATAAAAGGCAATTATCAAACTGCTCACTATGGCAGGTTTGGCAATGAAATGCACATCAAACAAAGCGTTTGTACTTCCACTAACCAATTCAATGAGAACAATTACTGCAAAGAAAAGTGTGAATCGTAATTCTTGTGTTGTAAGCCTTAGAATGCGCATGTAGCAAATATATTCAATTCATCATTTAAATATTACAGTTGGGTACATTAGAGTTTTTGGTTGTGGTTTTATGATGGAAGTTTGTGGTCATGAAGGAAAAGTTTTGCAAACCAACATCAATCAAATCATGAAACAATTAGTCGTTATATTTTTACTTTGCCTTTTTCAATTAGGAGGTTCTCAAGTGGTCATATCTGGAAAGGTGCTTGATGGAAAGAAGCAGCCTATTCCAGGGGCAAATGTTTATCTAGAAGGTACTTATGATGGTGCTACGACCGATGAAAATGGTGAATTTCAATTTTCTACGGAAGAGCAGGGCAAGAAGGCTTTAATTGTATCTTTTCTCTCCTATGAAACCAAAACAATTTTCGAAGATGTAACCAAGTTATCTGGCTTAAACATTACATTAAGGGAAGATGTTGAGTCTTTAGATACAGTTGTTCTCAACGCTGGTACTTTCGAAGCTAACGACAATAGCAAAGTCTCAGTTTTAAAACCTTTGGACGTGGTAACCACTGCAAGTGCTTTAGGTGATTTTGTTGGTGCGCTTCAAACGCTGCCAGGAACGTCGAACAACGCCGAAGATGGCCGCTTATTTGTCCGTGGTGGGGCTGCCAATGAAACCCAAATTTTCATCGATGGTATTCGAGTATTTACGCCATTTACACCCACTACAAATAATTTTCCTGCTCGCGGTCGGTATTCGCCATTTTTGTTTGATGGAATTACCTTTTCCACAGGAGGTTATTCAGCGGAGTACGGTCAAGCCCTGTCTAGTGTCCTATTATTAAATACGATTGACGAGCCCGACCAGGAAAAAACCGACATCAGTATTATGACTGTTGGCGCCACTTTGGGCAATACTCAAAAATGGGAGAAATCATCTCTGAGCTTTAATGCGTCCTATACAAATTTGGCACCTTATTTTGAAATTTTTGATAACCGCAACACCTTTCAAAAGCCATTTGAAGCTGCCCAAGGAGAAATGGTGTTTAGACAAAAGCTAAACAGTGGACTCTTTAAGTTTTATTCGGCATTTGACACTACAACCTTTCAATTGACGCAAGAAGACATCAACTTTGAAGACGGTATAAATTTTAGTTTAAACAACAGAAATTTTTATCTCAATTCGTCCTATAAAGGGACGCTTGGCAGTGGTTGGTCCATTCATTCCGGATTGAGTTTTACCCACGACAATACCGAAAATGGTATCGAAGACATTACTATTAACAGTTTCGAAAATTCGGCACACCTTAAATTAAAATTGAAAAAACGGTTTAGTAGCCGTTTTAAAATCGGGTTTGGTGCAGAACAGTTTATAACAGGGTATAACGAAACGTTTACCGAAAACGCTTTTGATGTTTCATACGGTTTTGACAATACTATTACGGCTGGCTTCGCAGAAGCTGATGTTATTTTCTCAAAAAAGTTGGCGTTGAAGGCTGGAGTTAGAGCCGATTATAGCTCCATCTTTAAAACAATTGAAGTTGCGCCAAGAATGGCCTTGGCCTATAAAACATCTAAAAACGGACAGTTTTCCCTAGCCTACGGAAACTTTTTTCAAAACCCTGGCAATGATATCCTAAGGTTTGATCAAGACCTCGAAGCTCAAAAAACAACGCAGTACATTCTCAACTACCAATACGTTAACGACGGTAGAATATTTAGGGCAGAGGCCTACCGAAAGGATTACGATAACTTAGTGAAATTCGATGGTGAATTCACAAACGTGAACAATGGCTTAAATAATACTGTAAATACGAGCTTTAATAGTTCTGGAGATGGTTATGCCCAAGGCGTGGATTTATTTTGGCGTGATAACACCAGTATTAAGAATCTAGACTATTGGGTTAGTTATTCCTATTTGGACACAAAAAGAAACCATCTTAATTTTCCAGAGGCGGCACAGCCCAACTTTGCTACAAATCACAACTTTTCTATAGTGGGCAAATACTGGATAGATAGTTGGAAGAGCCAGCTAGGTATTGATTACACATTTGCCTCTGGCCGACCATTCAACAATCCCAATACCGACCAATTTTTAGCAGAGCGAACCAAACCCTTTAATAGTATCAGTTTAAATTGGGCCTATCTATTAGACCAACAGAAAATATTGTATTTCTCAGTAAATAATGTTTTGGGTTTTAGAAACATTAATGGTTATCAATATTCCAATACACCTAATTCTAATGGTCAATTTGATCGGTTGGCTTTTAGACCCGCTACCGACCAGTTCTTTTTTATAGGCTTCTTTTGGACCATAAGCGAAGATGGCCAGGATAACCAATTGGACAACCTCTAAATTGTTAAAAAAATTAACAATTTTTCAAACATGACTTTTATCATGCTTTTTTCGCCTAATGCTTGTTAGCTTTATACTATAAAATTAAACGTCATGGAACTCAAGAAGAACCCAAAAGCCAATGTAGGTCGAAACAGTAGTTTATATTTTGCTGTTGGCTTAAACGTAATGTTACTCCTTACATATTTAGGATTAGAACATAAGACTTACGAACAGGATGCCACAAAGATTGATATCTTAATGTTGCAAGATCAGTTGGAGGAAGATATACCGATAACACATATCAATATTCCGCCTCCACCACCACCTCCAAAAACTATAGTTACAGAAGCGATTCAGGTTGTAGAAGACGTAGAGGAAATTGAGGAGACTTTTGTTGAAAGTACCGAGTTAGGTCAAGATGATATTATAGAAGAACGCGAAATATCTGTAGATGAGGTTGAAGTAGAAGAGGTAGAAGAAGATATAGAAGTACCTTTTGCAGTGATCGAGCGTGTACCGCAATTCCCTGGATGTACTGGTAATAATGCTGAACTAAGGGCTTGTTTCCAACGAAAAATGCAAGAACACCTTCAAAAGCACTTTAGATATCCAGATGTTGCAAAGGATCTTAATATTCAAGGAAAAGTATTTGTATTCTTCTTAATAGATAAAGAAGGTAAAGTATCTAAAGTGAAGAGTAGAGGACCAGATAAGCTTTTAGAAAAAGAGGCTGAGCGCATCATAGGCTTACTACCTAAAATGGAGCCAGGTAAGCAGCGTAATAAAGCCGTAGGTGTTCCTTACAGCATACCTATTAATTTTAAACTACAAGCTCAATAACACTTATAATCATAAGATTTGGTTTTAGAGTAATTTGATTGATGCAAAACCCCTTGAAAAAGGGGTTTTGTTAGTTATAAGGATTATCTTTTGTGTACCAGTTGCAGCTAGCGTCTTCAAAAGTAAAAACGCCATTTTTGGTCATACCTATTTTTCTTAAAATGACGTTGCTCGCGGTATGGTTGATATCTGCAGCTGCACAAATCGTCTTAAGTTGTAAGGATTTAAAACCAAAATTTAACGCTGCAATAGCAGATTCAGTTGCGATGCCTTGACCCCAAAATTGCTCCTTCAACCTTTAGCCCAAATCATAGTAATTAAATTCTTTTCTTACGTTGCATTCATACTTCAGTCCAGACCACCCTACAAATTCTTCAGTTGCTTTAAGACTTATGGCTAGTCTGCCAATTCCATATCTCTCGTATTGCTTCAAAATATTTGTAATCGTATCTGTTGCCTCAGATTTAGTTGTCATTGGTCGATTTCCCAAAAACTGGTGAACCTTCGGGTTTGAATCCATTTCAAATAAATCATCTGCATCTTCAAGGGTGAAGGGCCGCAGAAGCAATCGCTCGGTTTCAATTGAGACTTCCATAGGACTTTAAAATCACTTCCATTTAATATTACAGCCCATACTAGGTTGTTGGTTGGAGACAATAGAGCCATCTTTAAGCATGGCGTCTATGGCATTACGCAAATCTTTGCCCGTAACAGGAATATCATTTCCAGGTCTTGAGCCATCAAGTTGCCCAGTGTAAACTAACTCTAATCCAGCGTTAAAGAGGAAAAAATCTGGAGTACAGGCGGCATCGTAGGCCTTAGCGACATTCTGTGTTTCGTCATAGAGATATGGAAAGGGGTAATTTAGTTCTTTTGCTCTAGCTTTCATCAAGTCGGGACTATCCTGTGGATAGTTTTCAACATCATTGCTTGAAATGGCGATGCAATTAATGCCTTTTGGAGCATAGTCATTGGCTAATTTCACCAAATGTTCGTTAACATGAATAACAAACGGACAATGATTGCAAATAAACATCACCAATGTACCTTGGGCTCCTTTGAGCTCCTGTAATGATTTTAAATGACCATCTTTGGTATCTGTAAGAGTAAAATCAGGAGCTTTGGTACCAAGCGGTAACATATTAGAGGGAGTTAATGCCATATTTTTATATTTTAAAAAGACTATATTTAAGCATGGAGAATATACTAACATTTGAAGACTTCTCAAAAGTAGATTTAAGGATTGGGACTATCATAGAGGTGAACGATTTCCATGAGGCCAATAATCCATCTTATAAACTAGAGATAGATTTTGGAGCGCTTGGTATAAAACGTTCCTCCGCCCAAATCACATCCCTTTATACCAAGGATGACTTAAAAGGCCGTCAAATTGTTGCCGTAGTTAATTTGCCCAAGAAACAAATTGCCAGTTTCATGAGCGAATGTTTGGTGTTAGGTGCAGTAAAAGCCAATGACGTATTTTTGTTAAGTCCAGAGGTAAAGGTCAAAAACGGTTCTAAGGTATCATAAATCTATTCTCTATACTGTTCGGCAAACCTATAACTCGTCCCTAAAAAAGATAGCGTTCATGAGCAATTTATTGGTGCCATACCAAAAGGCCCTAAAATTTGTGTTATCGGTAAACCCAACAACCGTGCCTCTGCCCAATCCTCCGATTTTTAACGGTACTGATTTAGCTAAGCTATCAAGGTTTTGTTCAGAAATATAACCACTTAATAGAGGGTCTTCTGTGTATTGAATGGGATTGTTATAGCTGTTCTTGTCTGGTTTTACAAATAGGGTTGTATTTCTAAATAAGGCCAATTTATCATTTTTATAACCAAAATTGATTGGGTGAGAACGGTCTAAACGCGCTTCAAAAATAGCGCCTCCTATGCCTTGGGCACCTCTAAAGTTTCGTCTGTCCTCAAAACTCACATTTTTGGCAATAAGTTTACTTGTTTTAAAATCAAGATTTAAGAGCTTATTCCTATCTAACCATTTAAGTGTATTTCTGTAAGCTATTAACTTCCCTCCATTTTGAATCCAGTCTTTCAGTTTTTTGGTGTTACTGTCATTAAGTCCAGAATAAGAATTTACCATAATCATGGCGTCGTATCGAGACAAGTCAGCCCGACCAAAATTTTTGGTGTCTAATTTTGTAACTCTTATATCATATCTTGTATCCAGAAGGTGCCATATTTCCCCAGCATCATAGGACGATATGCCGTCTCCTACCAATAGTGCGATTTGTGTTTTTTCTAAAAGCCTAAAATTGTTACTGCCCAAATCGATGCCTTCATTTAATCCTGTTGCAACGGCATCAACCGAAATATGGCTTTCTTTTGCCGCTTTATCTAAAAACGAATACAGATCTTGAGAGGAGAGATTTTGATTTTGTACAGGCACCATAATTGTTCCATAGTCATAGGGTTTGCCATTTGCACTAAAACGTTTCATGCTCACTTTAGCACGCAATCCTTTGTTTAAAATAGCATTTAACAGTTTGGGCGAATAATATTCGTGCCACTCAAAAAGATACGCGTAGTCGCTTTTTGTGGATACACCACCGACGTTATGCTTTAAGGTTTCCACTTCATCTCCAGCGATTTTAGTGGTAGTGAGTTCGTAATCTACATTAAATGCCAGCGGGAAGGTCCAAGCAGAGATGTCGTAGAAAAGACTGTCTTGGAATGTTGTTCGCTTTTCAAACATGGCATTTACAAGTCTTGTTTTATTTTGGTTTTTTGGCACTACAAACGCATAATCTTTCTTAAAATGCTTACCATTAATATCTGTATCGCTTTTTAAATGGTGAAATTTGATATTGTGACGCTTTAAAACTTCGGCAAGGTGATAGGTTTTTGCAGCATCTTTTTCATCGCCAAAAATAAAGGCAGCGTTTCCTTCTTTTCTGGCTTCTTTTCTGGCATTCTTAAAGAAATTATGTTGATATTCCAATAATTCCTTGCGCATGTTTTTAGCGGCCTCCAATGTAGATAAAGCTGCAGTAAACTGATTTCTTATCGTAAAAGGAAAGGTAAGTATGCCATTATCGCTTTCCTGTAAATGTCCTCTGGAACTCGCTTGTTCAAAAAGGATTCCAATACCGCCATTGATATCCGGAAATGTAGACCCCTTACCATAATAAAAATCGTCGTAGCTTTCCTCAGTATAGTATAAGGATCCTATTTTATCTAAAGCCTTAGCGTGGTATGTTCCAACCTTTTTTGTCAACTCCTGATTTAATTTTGGTGTCAGGGGATGTGTTCTAGATGGTATCCCAGGCTGAAAAAAGAACGTTGAATTGGTACCCATTTCATGGTGGTCTGTTAGGATATTGGGCATCCATTTGTGGAAATTGGCAATTCTAGCTCTAGATTCCGGGAGTTGTACCGGAAGCCAGTCCCTGTTTAAATCGAACCAATAGTGGTTGGTGCGCCCGCCTGGCCAAACCTCACTGTACTCGCGGTCGTTAGGGTCTGGGTTTAAATTCATGGACCTATTGCTGTTGGCCCAATAAGCAAATCTCTGTAACCCATCTGGGTTATACGAAGGATCAAACAGTATAATGGTGTTGGATAGCAAATCGTCAATTTCTGGCCCTTGTGCAGCAGCTAAATAATAGGCAACTAGTAACGCAGCGTTGGCGCCACTGGGCTCATTGCCATGTATGGAAAATCCTTGGTAAACAACTACAGGTCTGTCGTCACTAAAATTATCCGTTGATGTCGCTTCGAGGTGTTTTTGCCTTAGCTGTTCAATGGACTCATGATTTTCTGGTGAGGTTATCGTTAAAAGCAGGAGCGGTCTATCTTCAAATGTTTCGCCTGTTTCCTCAATTCTGATGCGTTTGGATGCTTTGGCCAATACATACATATACTCCACTAACTTATCATGGGTGATGTGCCATTCTCCAACTTGATGTCTCACAACATCCTCTGGTTGTGGTATGTTTGGATCGTAAGTGACATTTGAAGGTAAGTAGTAAGCTAAATCTGTAGAGTTTTGTGAAAATAAATTGGTAGTAAAAACTAGTAACACCAATAAAATAGTACGCATCATATGGTTTTTAAAGTTAGTTAGGGTTTAAAAATAAAAAAACCGTTACTGGAGGTAACGGCTTTTTGTTATAATTTAACACATCAGTTTAAATATCATCAAAACTAATATCAGTGAAGTTTTCTGTCCCTTTGTTGGCGTCTTCTGAGGTTTTGGCCTCGTTCTTAACAAAGTCATCTTCGCGTTTAAAATCTTTTTGGTGACGTTCGCTAATTACTTCTTCACCTTTCTCATTGATGATGTAATCTGTCATTTCACCTAAGATTTCCTTAAACTCAGTAAAGTCTTCTTTGTAAAGGTAAATTTTGTGCTTCTTGTAATGGTAAGACCCATCATCGTTAGTGAATTTTTTACTTTCTGTAATTGTGAGATAGTAATCACCAGCTTTAGTTGCTCTTACATCAAAAAAATAAGTACGTCTTCCCGCACGTAGGACCTTAGAATAAATTTCTTCCTTATCGCTCATACCATAATCACTCATAAATCAATCTTTAGTATTAAAATTTCCGTCCAAAAATCTAAAAAAAAAGTAAAGTAACCAACAAATTATAGCATTTCTTTTTCCGATAGCTGTTTCATGTAAAGGTCCTTGTAATAGCCGTCAATGTTAATTAATTCTTCGTGCTTTCCTGATTGTAGAATCTGGCCATCTTCCAAAACAATAATCTTATCGGCGTTTTTGGCTGAAGATACTCTATGGCTAACAATTATGGTTGTTTTGCCCTGAGTTAGCTTAATAAGATTCTTTAGAATTTTCTCTTCAGTTTCTGTATCTACGGCCGACAAACAATCGTCAAAAAGAAGGATTTCGGGTGTTTTTATAATGGCTCTAGCAATAGATACGCGTTGTTTTTGTCCGCCTGACAGTGTAATACCTCGTTCTCCTAAAACAGTATCGTAACCCTTGCTAAAGCCTATGATATTTTTATGTACTCTTGCGTTTTTAGCAGCCTGAACAACTTCCTCGTCCGTAGCATCTTCCTTACCGAACTTTATATTGTTCTTAATGGTATCTGAAAACAAAAAAGCATCTTGAGGCACATACCCTATACTTTCTCTCAGACTGTTAAGATTTAATTCTTCAATAGGTGTATTATCCACCAGGATGATTCCATTATCAACATCATATAAGCGGCCAATAAGATCTAAGATCGTTGATTTGCCGGAGCCTGTTTTTCCCAATATGGCTAGCGTGTCACCAGCTGGTAATGAAAAGCTAATGTTATGTAAGGCTTCAATATTGGTGTCTGGATAGGTAAAGGAGACGTTTTTAAATTCAATTGCACCTTTGATAGGAGTGGGCTCAGGAGTTTTATTTTTAATTTCTGGTTCTGTCTCTAAAAATTGGTTAATTCGTTTTTGAGAGGCTTCTGCTTGTTGGACCAATGAGGTTACCCAACCTACGGTTGCCACTGGCCAGGTAAGCATATTGACATAAATAATGAACTCTGCAATGGTTCCGATATCTTCAATCTCACCATTCATATATTGCATTCCGCCGATATAGATGACCAATAAATTACTGATACCTATAAGTAGAATCATCATAGGGAAAAATAGCGCTTGTACTTTTGTTAAATCGATTTGCTTTTGTCTGTTTTCGGCTGAAAGCGCTTCAAAAGTCGCGTTGGTTCTTGGTTCTATTCCATAGGATTTAATTACGGAAATACCACTAAAGATTTCTTGTGAATAGGTAGATAGCGTTGATAAGGATTCTTGCACAATGGTACTGCGATGATTTATCAATCGGCTCAATTTGTATATCGCCAACGAAAGTATGGGCAAGGGCAGTAAGGTGTACAAGGTTAATTTGGGTGCTGCATTTATCATATATATCAAGGCTACCACAAAGAGTGTTATGGTATTCATGGTATACATTATTGCTGGTCCAACATACATCCTAACTTTTCCAACATCCTCACTTATTCTATTCATAAGATCACCTGTTCTATTGGATTTATAGAAATTTAAGGAGAGCACTTGGTAGTGTTGGTAAATTTCATTCTTCAAATCATATTCTATATACCTAGACACGTTTATAATGGTCTGCCGCATTAAAAATGTGAATAATCCAGCAATTATAGCAGCTCCCAACAGATAAAGAATGTTGGTCATCAATTCGGTTTTAAAAACCTCGTTGGTAATTTCGCCATCCAGTCTATTAGATACCACATTGATTGAGGCACCTATAAGACGAGGGGTAAAAAGTGCAAAAATCTTCGCAACAATAGTGATGATAATACCAACTATTAAGCGATAACGATACTTATAGAAATACTTATTGAGATGTTGGAGTGCCTTCATAGTGCCGTTGGTCGGATAAAAGTATTATGATAATCCCATTTTTGCGTTAATATTTTGCTAATCCTCTAATATTAATTTAATTTTGCGAGCCGTTTTTAAATTATTTATAAGCGGCCTAAATCTATATGTACGATATGACTTCAGAAGTTATAACTTCAAAAGACCTCACACAAATTGACCCTGTTTTTGGCCAACCGTCTTTTGATGATCACGAACAAATTGTTTTTTGCCACGACAAAGATACTGGTTTAAAAGCTATAATAGGAATCCACAACACGGTTTTAGGCCCAGCTCTTGGTGGTACAAGAATGTGGCAATACAAAAATGAATGGGAGGCGTTAAACGACGTGCTTCGCTTGTCGCGTGGCATGACTTTTAAATCGGCCATAACAGGCTTGGACCTTGGTGGAGGAAAGGCCGTAATCATAGGTGATGCCAAAACCCAGAAAACACCGGAATTAATGAAGAAATTCGGTGAATTTGTGCATTCCCTTAGCGGTAAATATATTACTGCCGAAGATGTAGGTATGGAAACCGAGGATATGGATTTAGTCCGAGAGGTTACGCCTTACGTTACTGGGATTTCTGAAAGTAAAGGTGGCGCAGGAAACCCTTCTCCGATTACAGCGTATGGTGTTTTCATGGGTATGAAGGCGGCAGCCAAATTTAGGTTTGGATCTGATATTTTAGAAGATAAATCAGTATATGTTCAGGGTATTGGCAATGTGGGTGAAGCGCTTGTGGAGCATCTCGTTAACGAGGGAGCAAATGTAACCATTGCAGACATTAGCCAAGAACGCTTGGAAGAGGTTAGGTCTAAATATGATGTTACCATTTACGGTGGAATGGATATCTACAGTGAGGATATGGACATTTATGCACCTTGTGCCTTAGGCGCAACCATTAATGACTATACCATTTATAAATTACGTGCCAAAATAATAGCTGGTGCTGCAAACAATCAGTTAGCTAATGAGGCTAAGCATGGTCGAATTCTTCAAGAACGCGGTATTGTTTACGCTCCAGATTTTCTCATCAATGCAGGAGGAATTATAAACGTTTATGCAGAATTGGAAAATTATGATAAACAAGAGATTATGCGAAAAACCGAAAATATCTATAATACCACTTTAGAGATTTTGGATAATGCAAAGGTGAATAACCTCACTACGCATAATGCAGCGCTGAATATCGCAAGAGAGCGCATAGAAACACGAAAGCGAGAAAATTCTAAATAATTTTTTTCGATATCAAATAATAGTATTTTTGCAAGGTGAATCTAAAGAGGTTCACCTTTTTAATAAACAATACATAAGAAGGTTCTTTCAACATGCTTAACCGAAGACATATTAGAATAAAGGTCATGCAATCCCTTTATGCCTTTAGAGGTTCTGAAAGTGATGACATCACTAAAGACGAAAAATTCTTGCTTAATAGTTTAGACAGCATGTATGATCTGTACCTTTCTATATTGGCATTATTAACGGAACTCCATAAGAAAAGCATTGCCTATAACACTAAACTTCAGAACAGGTTATCTAATGAGGACGATGGTAACAATGAGCCTTCTGTATTAGCGTCTAATAGAATCTTACTTAAAATTGTAAACAATAAATTACTTCAAGAGATAATTACTAAGCGCAAGCTTAATTTTTGGGATTTAGACTTTGAATACGTAGACCTCTTGTTCAAGGCCATAAAAAATAGTGAGAGCTATAAAAACCATTTGAACTCAGTGGCAGACAGTTTTGAGGGCGACAAGAATTTTTTCATTGAGCTGTACACAGAAGTTATAGCACCCAACGATAAGTTGTACGATTATTTTGAAGATAAAAAATTAACTTGGGTAGACGACTTGCCTATCGTTAATACGGTTCTTGTTAAGTTGATACGAAAGATGAAGGAAAAGGCACCCGACACTTTTTTGCTTCCAGAATTATACAAAGACAAGGACGATAAAGATTTTGCTGTGTCACTTCTTAGGAAAACCCTTTTAAATGGAACCAAGTTTAGCGAGGAAATTGCACTAAAAACCAAAAATTGGGATACAGAGCGTTTGGCCAGCATCGACGGTGTATTGCTTAAAATGGCACTATGCGAATTTCAAAAATTTCCCTCCATTCCGCATAAGGTAACGATTAATGAATATCTAGAAATAGCAAAGGAATATTCAACGCCCAAGAGCAGTATTTTTATCAATGGTATTTTGGACCGTATCGTTAAAGAATATAATGCCCAAAACCTTTACCCTAAGGTGGGCCGAGGGTTGTTATAACCTAAACGCCTGAAATCTATTTCTTACTAATAGAGGTTAACTTAGCGATTAAAGTTTCAATTGGCGTAAATAATTCTTAACTTTGGCGGCTGAATTAATAAAATAATAATTAAACAAAACATAGCAATGAAAAAAGTAATTCTAGGATTAGGTGCACTTTGTATGCTAGCCTTTACATCATGTAAGGACAACGCAGAGTCTAAAATTAAATCTGAAAATGTTGCTGTAGCAGCAGAAAGAGATGCCAATGCAGGAAACTTCCCTGTGATTACCTTTGATAAGACCGAACATGATTTTGGTACTATTGAAAATGGCACTCCTGTAGAGACCACCTTTAAGTATACCAATACAGGTAACTCCATGCTCGTGGTGAGCAACATTAAAAGTACCTGTGGTTGTACAGTGCCATCAAACTGGACAAAAGAGGTTGCTCCTGGTGAAACAGGTGAGTTTACTGTAAAGTTCAACGGAAAAGGTAACGGTAACAAAGTAACCAAGTCTGTTACGATGACAACAAATACCGAAAAAGGAAAAGAAGTGGTTAAAATTATGGCTTTTGTTGAAAAAGACCCTAATGCTCCAACTAAGGCTGCTGCCCAGCCAACTTCAACCAATCCATTAGCTACGCCAGTAAAAAAGTCGTCTACCCAACCAGGTCACGAAGGCCATAATCACGACTAATTTTAATGGAAGGTTTAAGTTCTTTTTTACCCTTTATAGCCATCTTTGCGGTGATGTATTTCTTTATGATAGCACCGCAGATGAAACGCGCAAAAAAGGAAAAGAAATTTGCAAGCGAAATGAAACGTGGCGATCGTATCATAACAAAAAGCGGTTTACACGGAAAAGTTGTTGAACTAAATGATAAAGATAACAGTTGTGTTATTGAGACCATGGCCGGCAAGTTGAAGTTCGATAGATCAGCGATTTCAATGGAAATGAGTCAGAAGTTAAATGCACCTGTTTCTAAAAAATAAAAACGTTTAGCAACATCGCTTAGAAGTACTAAAAAATCCGTCTGAAAAGACGGATTTTTTTTGTTTTCATTAACTCTACAATTATTTGCTTGTTGTAATTACTCAAATTTTTCTGCCGTTAATTCCGCAATTTTACAAATAACTTCTACCGCCTTCTCCATACTTTCAACAGGGACATATTCATAACGGCCGTGAAAATTGTGTCCGCCAGCAAAAATATTTGGGCAAGGTAAGCCCATGTAAGATAACTGTGAACCATCTGTGCCGCCACGAATGGGCTTTATTATTGGCTTGATGCCAAGGGATTTTAAGGCTTCTTCTGCAATATCTACAATATGCATTACAGGTTCTACCTTTTCTCTCATATTGAAATATTGGTCCTTTATGGTGATCTCAAAAATATCAGCTTCAAATTTTTCATTGAGATCTTTGGTAATCTTTTTCATTAATTCCTTACGGGCTTCAAATTTGGTGGCATCATGGTCTCTTATAATATACTGCAGCTTTGTTTCTTCCACTTTGCCGTCTATCGACGTTAAATGAAAAAATCCTTGATACCCTTCCGTATGCTCAGGCGTTTCCAAACGTGGAAGCGCATTGATAAACTCACTGGCATAGTACATACTATTAACCATTTTTCCTTTTGCATAGCCAGGATGAACTATTTTACCTTTTATTTTAATGACAGCGCTCGCAGCATTGAAATTTTCGTATTCCAACTCTCCAATTTGACTGCCATCCATAGTATAAGCCCAGTCTGCACCGAATTTTTTAACATCAAATTTGTGAGCCCCACGCCCAATTTCCTCATCAGGCGTAAAACCTACCCTTATTTCACCATGTTTAATATCAGGATTATTGATGAGGTACTCCATGGCAGTCATTATTTCTGTAATTCCAGCCTTGTCATCAGCACCTAGTAATGTTGTTCCGTCGGTGGTAATTAGGGTTTGCCCTTTGTACAATAAAAGGTCATCAAAGTAATCAGGGGACAGGACAATATCTTGCTCTTTATTTAGTACGATGTCCTTGCCATTATAATTTTCTATAATTTGAGGCTTAACATTTGCACCAGAAAAATCTGGCGAGGTATCAAAGTGCGAAATGAATCCAATAGTCGGGACCTCATGATCTACATTGCTAGGTAGTGTAGCCATAACATAGGCGTTATCGTCAATAGAAACATTGCTCATTCCCATGGCCTTTAATTCTTCTACGAGCTTTTTGGCTAAATTCCACTGCTTTTCTGTACTTGGTGTTGTGTCTGAATTTGGATCGGATTCAGTATCTATTGTAACGTAACTAATAAATCTTTCGATAATTGGTTTCATAATTTCTTTTTTAGCGAAGTGAAATTAACAAGTTTAGCCTGTAAAATTAGGGATAATTGGAATTTATTTAAAATATAAATTACTTTAGCATTTTAGACCAAGATGTTATCGACGGCAAAAATTTATTGCACGCGATTTGATTTTTTAAAGATGTTGAAAGACACTGAGCTAAACATAACTATGATAGTTGCCAATTTTAAAAAATGTTCTAATCAAACCTTAAGGTTGTTGTGACAAAATTTCTTTATCCATACCGATTTGAACTTTTTTTACTAACGCAAGTCTCAATACTTTTTGGTTCCTTGTTTGTGCCTAACATTTGGTTTGAAAATTGGATTTCTCCCATATTGTTTATTGTAAATATCGCAGTAGGATTGGTGTTTTTTCTTAATAAAAAGGCCACATTTATATTCTTGTCCACACTATTGATTATAATAGGATTGCTATCAATTGAGTCCATGTTTGGCAACACTGATATGAGGCTTTACAGTTTTGCTAGATTAACATGTTTTTTCCTGTTTTATGCTATCGTAACACTGGAAATTATCAAACAAGTGGCAAGGGCTAAAACCATAAGCCGAAACCTAATCTTCGGACTCATCAGTGGTTATATAGCTCTTGGATTTATAGCTTTTTTTATGTTTTTAACCATAAATATCATTGAACCGAACTCGTTTTCAGGAATACAAACAGATTTGAATGATACAGCAGAGCTAAACGATAAATTAATGTATTTTAGCTACGTAACTTTGTTGACTATAGGATACGGCGAGATTTTGCCTATTTCAGATTTAGCACAAAAGGGTGCAATTATGGTCGCTCTTGTCGGTCAATTTTATGTGGTGATACTCACAGCGATAGTGGTAGGTAAATATGTTAATCAACAAAATAATTAAATTTAATAATTCTAATAATGCGCTTACAATTAAAAAGTAGTTTCAGTGGTCTAGTTTGGGTTTTGTTTATGGTATGCTTTGGCTGCGGTTCAGGCAAGCTTGTAAAATCATGGAGTGCAGATGGATATGATAAAAATTTAGGTGGTGTTTTAGTTATCGCTAGGTCACCAGATTTAGAAGTAAGAAAGTCCTTCGAGGATGCTATGGTCCAAAACCTTAACAAACAAAAAATTGAAGCGGTTTCGGGTTTAGCACGTTTTCCGGAGTTGGTTGAAAAAGAAAATATAACTCCTGAAGAAAGTAATGCTATTAAAGAAAAGATTGAGTCCAGTGGATTTAGAACGGTGTTGCTTATGGCCTTGAAAGACACAAAGACTACCTATGTCAGTACTAATAAACCGAGCTCTGGCGATAACATGATATACGACAAGGGACGTTATGGTGTAAGTTTTGTAGATTATTACAATGTTCATTCCATAGAATATTTATCAAAGGATATAAACAGGTACACCGACACCGATGATAATACAGACATGAATATTCAAACTAACGCTAGTTATAATACCTATTATCTGGAGGCGCTTTTATATGATTTACAACGAAAAAACAAGGAGGAGCTCGTTAGCATATATGAAGTTGAATATGTCGAACCCAGATCTACAGACGATATTAGAAACCATTTCACTAAAACAATAGCAAAACAAATAAGCAAGTAGTACCATGAAGAGAATACGGATAGTATACATCGTTGCAACTGCCTTTATGCTCTCCTTTAAGATAAACGCCCAAAAATCACAAAAAGAAATTGAGCTTGAAAAAAACAAGGTTGAGATTTTCGGTCATGAAGAAAAGGCCAACCTTCAATATTATTTTTATCTAAAGACTAAGGAATTAGGACTTAACGATGAGGATGAGGCAGAGTATTACAGGATTTTACTTCATTATACCTATGATATGAACCGTCTCAACGATAAGGATCAGGATAATTCAGAGGAAGAGATAAAATCAAAGCTAAAAGCCTTAATCAAAAAAATGAATTCCGAAATACGCACGGTCCTAAATGAAGAACAGTTTAAGCTTCATGTAAAGAACTTTAATGATGGACTCAAAGCTGCCTACCGAAAAAATAATTGGAAGTGGGATTTAGACTAAAGGAACTAACGGTATTAGAGCACTTTAAATTTATTGTGACGTAAACTAAAAAAGCCCTGATCGTGCAGGGCTTTTTATTTGTAGTCTGTATTATTTTTTAAACGTTACCACTGGTAATTTAGAATGATTTACTAAATCTTCTGAAATACTACCACCAAAAAAGTGATTCAATCCAGTTCTACCATGGGTTATGATGGCCAAGACATCTGCATCCTCTCTTTTGGCATAATTAATAATACCGTCCTCAACGTTGTGGTCTGCCGTAAAGTCGATACTGTCCTTAATATGCTCCAATTTCCCTAATTTAAGGAATTCATCAACTTGCTCCTGTATTTCATCTGTACTTAAAAATCCAAGATTGGGTAAGTTTATATGCAGTAAAGTGACCTTTTTAGCCAGTTGCTTTAGCAATTCCAAAGCATTTTTAACTGGAGAAACACTATTGGCATTAAAATCTATCGCCAAGACAACGTGATTAAAGTCAACATTTTTAGGCTTCGACTTAACCACAAGAACGGGAGTTGAAGAGTAGCGTACAACTTTCTCTGTGTTAGACCCAGTAAAGATCCCGTCAAAATCATTGTGTCCTCTAGATCCAATAACAATTAAATCAGCTTTTACACTGCTGGCTACCTCTGATACTTCCTTTAAAACTTTATGGTGCTTAACCATTGGTGTTACGGTAATTCCCTCTAGATAAGGTTTGTTTAAAAATTCCTCAAAATTCTTTTTAGCTACCATGAGCATAAAGTGGGTTTCTTCATTTTTTTGAGAGCTCGTAGAGGAAAAGATAGAGTCTGATAACTCTAGCATGTGCATAACTATTAATTCGGCATTATGTGTTTTTGCCAGAGCAGCTGCAGTTTCTAGGGCATATTCGGAGTGTTTTGAAAAATCTACTGGAATAATGATTTTTTTCATAAAGTCTTAATGATTTAATTAGGTTCTAAAGTTAAGCATTTGTGCATAAATTAATTGGGATAATTACCATATTATGTTAAAAAATACTGTTTGTATCGCTATTTTTGCACTGCAAATCTAGTCCTATGTATAAAGCTATTTTAAGACCTATTCTCTTTCGATTTGACCCAGAAAAAGTCCATTATTTCACCTTTGCGTTAATCCGATTTTTATCCAAAATACCTGGTGTTAAATCCCTTTTTAAACGCTTATATGTGCTAGAGGACAAAACTTTAGAACGGGAAGTTTTCGGTTTAAAATTTAAGAATCCTGTGGGCTTAGCCGCTGGATTCGATAAGGATGCCCAACTATTTAATGAGTTGTCTAATTTCGGATTTGGTTTTATAGAAATAGGTACTATTACTCCTAAGCCTCAAGATGGAAACCCTAAAAAACGATTATTTAGATTAAAGCAAGATTCAGCCATTATTAATAGGATGGGATTCAATAATAAAGGACTTGAAGCAGCAGTAGCCCGTTTGAAAAAGAATGAAGGAGTTCTCATTGGTGGAAACATAGGCAAAAATAAGATTACACCGAATGATAAGGCTGTAAACGATTATGAAATTTGCTTTAACGGATTGTTTGATTACGTGGATTATTTTGTAGTTAATGTAAGCTCTCCAAATACTCCTGGATTAAGGGAATTGCAAGACAAGGCGCCTTTAACCAAATTGTTGAAACATCTACAGGTTTTAAATTTTCAAAAGGAAAAAGCAAAACCTATACTTCTAAAAATTGCCCCAGATTTAACTGATGACCAACTTTTGGATATCATCGATATAGTTAGGGAAACAAAAATAGATGGAATTATTGCGACCAATACAACGATAGCAAGAGAAGGTCTAAAAAGCGAAAATAGAGTAGAGGTTGGTGGTTTAAGCGGAAAGCCTCTGGCAAAGCGAAGCACTGAGGTTATAAAATTCCTCCGTGATAAAAGCAATGCTGCTTTTCCTATAATTGGTGTAGGCGGAATTCATTCTGTAGAGGACGCTATTGAAAAATTAGAGGCAGGAGCAAGTTTAATCCAAATATATACAGGTTTTGTCTACGAGGGGCCCAAATTAGTAAAAGACATCAACAAAGCACTACTTAACCCGACACGTTGAATATTGAAACACTGATAGCATTTATTGGAGCAACAGCAGCACTTGCCATTTCTCCTGGACCTGACAATATTTATGTTTTGGTCCAAAGTCTCACTAATGGAAAATCATATGGCCTAGCAACGGTCAGCGGGTTAATAACGGGATGTATCGTTCATACAAGTTTATTGGCCTTTGGCGTGTCTGCCATTATAAAAAACAACGAAAACATATTTTTAGCCATAAAAATTGCTGGTGCGCTCTACCTACTTTTTTTGGCTTATAAGGTATTTAGGTCTGACCCTCATATCGAATTTGGTTCCACTGGTGCTCCCAAAAAAAGTTTAAAGGCTTTATTTGTGCAAGGTTTCTTCATGAATGTGCTCAACCCTAAAGTCACTATCTTCTTTTTGGCTTTCTTTCCGGGCTTTTTGTTTAGCGATACTTTGAATACCATATGGCAATTCTATATCCTTGGAGGTATATTTATGCTCGTATCCTTTATTATTTTCTCCGGTATTGCTTTGCTCGCTTCGCAGATAAAGTCATATACCTTAAGCCATAAAAATTCCGGTGTCGTTTTTAAATGGGTGCAGATTTTGGTTTTCGTAGGTATTGCCATATTTATACTCCTTTAAAAAGGTTATGAAAACGTTTTCGTAAACCATATCTTTGCGCTTAATGGATAATAAAGTAAAACTTATTGAGTGCCCGAGGGATGCCATGCAGGGAATCAAGGATTTCATTCCAACAGAGAAGAAGGTCCAATATATTCAATCTTTGTTACGTGTTGGTTTCGACACTATCGATTTTGGCAGTTTTGTATCGCCAAAAGCTATTCCCCAAATGGCTGATACAGCAGAGGTGCTCTCAAATCTGGATTTAAGTAAAACAGAAAGTAAACTTCTGGCTATTATCGCAAATACTAGGGGAGCCAAGGACGCCGCTCAACATGCACAAATAGATTATTTGGGTTTTCCGTTTTCTATTTCAGAAAACTTTCAAATGCGCAATACGCACAAAACTATTGCGGAGTCCGTTGTTACCCTAAATGAAATCTTAGAGATTGCAGATGCATCGCATAAAAAAGTTGTAGTTTACATTTCTATGGGTTTTGGGAATCCCTACGGTGACCCTTGGAATGTGGAAATTGTTGGCGAATGGACGGACAAACTCTCTAAAATGGGAGTGAAGATACTTTCGCTAAGCGATACCATTGGTACCTCAGACCCTGAAAACATTCAATATTTATTTTCTAATTTGATTCCAAAATATCCACACATAGAATTTGGTGCGCATTTACATACCACACCATCGACTTGGTTCGAAAAAATTGATGCCGCCTATAACTCTGGATGTCGAAGATTTGACGGAGCAATACAAGGTTTTGGAGGCTGTCCAATGGCAAAGGATGAGCTCACGGGCAACATGCCAACTGAGAAGCTTTTGTCCTATTTTACACAGAGAAAAGCACATAACCTAAATGCCATGTCCTTTGAGAGTGCCTACAATGAGGCAACCAAGATATTTACTACATATCATTAAAAAATAACGTATCTTTGTGCGCAATTATATCCTAATTGCTATGCAAGCACATCAAAATAAAATCTTAGGTGAAGGTCTAACCTATGACGACGTCCTTTTAGTACCAGCTTACTCACAAGTTTTACCTAGAGAAGTAAATATTCAAACTAAATTCACTAGGAATATCACCATAAATATCCCAATTGTTTCCGCTGCCATGGATACCGTAACAGAAAGTAAAATGGCAATTGCCATGGCAAGAGAAGGTGGTATTGGTGTATTGCACAAGAACATGACCATTGAGCAGCAAGCTGCAAAAGTGCGCAAGGTAAAACGTGCCGAGAGTGGTATGATCATAGATCCCGTAACGCTACCTTTAGATGCCAAAGTATTGGATGCTAACAATGCTATGCGAGAGCATAGTATAGGCGGTATACCTATTGTTGACGAAAATGGTAAATTAAAAGGAATTGTTACCAATCGTGACCTGAGGTTTGAACACGATGAGAGCAGGCCTATAGTAGAAGTGATGACTGGCGAAGACTTGGTGACAGCTCCTGTTGGAACATCGTTAAAAGATGCCGAAGCCATTCTGCAAGCACACAAAATCGAAAAGTTACTCATTGTTGAGGACGACTATAAATTGGCAGGTTTAATAACCTTTAGGGATATCACGAAAGTAACCCAAAAGCCCATAGCTAATAAAGACTCATATGGTCGCCTCAGGGTTGCCGCAGCTGTAGGTGTAACAGGAGATGTTTTGGACAGGGTAGAGGCTCTAGTTGGGTCTAGCGTAGATGCCATTGTTATCGATACGGCTCACGGTCATACCAAGGGTGTTGTTGCTGTTCTTAAGGAAGTAAAAACAAATTTCCCAGATTTAGAAGTTATCGTTGGTAACATAGCAACTGCAGAGGCTGCAAAATATTTGGTAGAAGCTGGTGCAGATGCTGTTAAGGTTGGTATAGGACCAGGCTCTATTTGTACCACACGCGTTGTGGCAGGTGTAGGATTTCCACAGTTTTCTGCAGTGTTGGAAGTATCCAATGCTATTAAAGGGTCTGGAGTTCCTGTTATTGCAGACGGCGGTATTAGATATACAGGCGATATACCAAAAGCTATTGCGGCAGGAGCGGATACTGTGATGCTTGGTTCTTTGCTCGCAGGTACGAAGGAAAGTCCTGGTGAAACAATTATTTATGAGGGTCGTAAATTTAAGTCCTACCGAGGAATGGGTTCTGTAGAAGC
The DNA here is from genome assembly GCA_913055905.1 of uncultured Winogradskyella sp. GTDB lineage: Bacteria > Bacteroidota > Bacteroidia > Flavobacteriales > Flavobacteriaceae > Winogradskyella. Next base: position 40,131 of record CAJXLB010000006.1, on the reverse strand, counting down.
TATGAAAGAAGGTAGTAAAGACCGCTACTTCCAAGACGTTGAGGATGATATTAAAAAATTAGTTCCAGAAGGTATCGTGGGTCGTGTGCCATACAAAGGCGAACTTTACGAGAGTATTCACCAATTTGTTGGTGGACTTAGAGCAGGAATGGGTTATTGTGGAGCAAAGGACATTGAAACTCTTAAGCAAACCGGCCGATTTGTTAAAATAACGTCTAGTGGTATTCATGAAAGTCACCCACATGATGTTACTATAACCAAAGAGGCGCCAAATTACTCCAGATAAGTAAAGATAAATGGTCAAATCCAATAAATTAATTTTACTTGCAGCCTGTCTTATTATTGCAAGTATCATTGTTCTTTTTGGTAACGGCTTAAAGTATAATATTTGGGCATTCATTTTAAAGGTTTCGGGTTTATCCATCTTTGTTTATGCACTTTATATTCAGGCTAGGAATAAAAGGACTGAATAACTAACCTCTGCCATTACTGTTTGTTTAAATCCATTAGGGTAGCTTATTAACGCATATTTAGCATTTCTGATTAGGGCTCTATCCTTTATTTCCTCTTATCTTTGTTAAGGAATGAAGCAACAAAAAATTGTTATTATTGGCGCTGGCATTGCTGGGCTCTCGGCGAGTATTAGACTCAAATCTCAAGGACATAACGTTGAGGTTTATGAGGCCAACGGTTATCCTGGGGGAAAACTCACTGCTTTTGAGCAAAAGGGATATCGTTTTGATATGGGTCCTTCCTTATTTACCATGCCACAGTTTATTGAAGAGTTGTTTGAAGTCGCAAATAAACCTGTAGACAATTATTTTCAGTATAAAAGGAAGTCCATTGTTTGCAACTATTTTTATGAAGATGGAAGCACGTTTTCTGCTCCGGCCAACCAAGACCTATTTGCAGAGGAAGCTTCAAAAACCTTTGAAGTTGATAAAGAAACGGTTCTAAAATATTTAGAACGTAGTAAAGCAAAGTACGACTTAACGGCTTCTCTGTTTTTGGAGAAGTCACTACATAAATTTTCAACCTACCTATCTAAGGACACTTTAAATGCTATTTTTAGAATAAATAGTCTTAACCTTAATTCAACTTTGGCCGACTACAATGCAGAAGTCTTTAAAGACGAGCGTCTACAGCAATTCTACAATAGATTTGCAACATACAACGGATCATCGCCATATCAAACGCCTGGTATAATGAGTATGATTCCACATTTAGAGCAGTATTTCGGAACTTACTTTCCAAAAGGCGGAATGCATCAAATAACTATGAGCCTGTTTGAGTTGGCTAAAGATATTGGTGTGAAATTTCATTTTAACTCAAAGGTTGACAAGATTACTGTAGCGAACAAAAAGGCAATAGGAATAGAGGTTGGAGGAAAGCGAGTAGACGCCGATATCGTGGTAACCAACTCTGATGTGGTGCCTACCTACCGTAAGTTGTTAAAAGGACATAAGGCACCCGAGAAGGTCTTGAAGCAACCGCGAAGTAGCTCTGCGTTAATTTTTTATTGGGGAATTACCAAGCAGTTTCCGCAGTTGGATTTACACAACATCTTTTTCTCAAAAGATTACAAGAACGAGTTCGATTACATATTTAACAAGAAAACCGTACACGAGGATCCTACGGTTTACATTAATATTACATCTAAGGACCAACCGAGCGATGCACCAAAGGGTTGCGAGAATTGGTTTACTATGATCAATGTTCCCAGCAATACTGGTCAAGATTGGGATGGTATCATCAAAAAAGCACGTAACAATATTATTGCCAAATTAAGCCGCTTGCTGAATGAAGATGTCTCAAAGCTTATTGACTTTGAAGATGTATTGGACCCACGACGAATAGAGTCAAACACCCAAAGTTATCAAGGTGCGCTCTATGGCGCCTCTAGCAATAACAAGTATGCCGCTTTTTTAAGACACCCAAATTTTAAGCAAAGCATTAAAAATTTATACTTCTGTGGAGGCAGCGTGCATCCAGGAGGCGGAATTCCCTTATGTTTACTTTCGGGTAAAATAGTGTCAGATTTAATATATAAATCCAATAATGGTAGATAGAAAATTTATCAAATATTTCTCGGTGTTCCTGATTTGGTTATTTTCCATTTCAGGAATAACAGGTATTTTATCACCCGAGTATTCAGATTGGTTTTTAAGTATGACACCAGTCAATTTACTTTTGACCTTTGTTATTTTATTGGCAAATATCCATGAGTACAGTTGGAAAGTGGCAGCTGCCATGGCCATTCCATTTTTCTTAGGGTTTATCACCGAAGCACTTGGTGTTAATTTCGGATTGATTTTTGGCAATTATGCCTACGGAAAAAACTTGGGCTATAAAATTGCAGGAGTTCCAGTAATGATTTGTTTGAATTGGGCCTTGCTTACAGCGGTTACAGCAGATGTTGCCAAACTCATTTCTAAAAATTCAATAATCACGGCGTTAATAGGTGCTGCAATGATGACCGCTTTGGATGTGCTTTTGGAAATCTCCGCGCCGCGTTTTGATTTTTGGGAATTTGAAAACGGTGACGTGCCACTAGAGAATTATATAGGATGGTTTGCCACAGCATTTGTTGCCCATTTAGGCTATCAATATTTCAAGGTAAAAACAGACCTGGCTATTTCGTGGCACATCTTAATTTCAATTACTGTATTTTTTGCGGTTTTCACAATATTTTAAATGGTAAAAGCGGATTACATCATATTAGGAGCTGGAGCCTCTGGCCTTATGTTGGCCTACCGAATGGCTAAAGACTCCTATTTTGATAAATATTCGATTATTATAATTGATAAGACCGCAGATAAGGGTAATGACCGCACTTGGTGCTATTGGGAGGATGGCGCTGGAGAATGGGACGATATTCTCTTTAAAACTTGGGATGCCATATATTTTGGTAGTAAGTTCTATTCGCAGCAACTGCCCTTAGGAGCTTATAGTTATAAAATGATACGCAGTGAATCCTTTTATGCCAAAATTTGGAGAGAATTAAAATTGAAATCCAATATTACATTTGTTGAAGATGAAGTGCTTCAACTAGAAGACGAAGGCAATAGGGTAAAAGTTAAAACCCAAACGGAATTATATGAGGGAAAGAAAGTCTTTAGTAGCCTACGTTTTGATAATGAAATGAATACACAGGTCACCTATCCTGTTTTAAAACAGCATTTCATTGGGTGGTTTATACGAACCAAACAACCCACCTTTGATGATACGGTGGCCACCTTTATGGATTTTGATATTCCTCAGAAAGGGAATACAAGATTTATGTATATTCTTCCAACAAGTAAAACCGAAGCACTTTTTGAATACACGTTGTTTTCTAAGGATTTATTGCCACGCGAAGAATACGAAGAGACGATTAAAGATTACCTTCAAAAAAGAGGAATAACTGAATACAGCGTAGAGGAGAAGGAGCAAGGGTCCATACCAATGACGGCATTTAGGTTTTCTCAGAAAAACACCAAAAATATTCTTTATATAGGAACCGCTGGCGGCTGGACAAAAGCCAGTACAGGATATACCTTTAGAAATACAACAAAGAAAACCAAGGCCTTGGCGACTTATCTTAAATCTCAAACGGATTTGTCTGGCTTCGAAAAAAGGACAAGATTTGCTTTTTACGATATGCTTATGTTGGATGTGCTCGCCAAGAATAATGAGATAGGTGCCCTGTTGTTTTCAAGTTTGTTCAAAAACTCCAAACTTCAAGCCATATTTCGGTTTTTAGATGAGGAATCCCATTTCGGCGAAGAACTTCAGATTATGGCCTCGGTGCCCTCATGGAATTTCATTAAGGCCTTTTTTAGACGACTGTTCTAATTTTGATAGAGTTGACCTCGATGTGGTTTTAAGGCATCTCTAACACTAATCATTTCAGATTCTTCAACTACCAAAAATGCGAGACTATGCATGTCACTTATTGTTTCTACTCCTGTAATATTATGCTTTAATTGACTTCGCCTTATAAAATCCTTTAGGTGAATTTCATGATGTTCGGCCGTTTTTTGGCTTGCTGGCCCTCTAAAGTCCCAAATCAATTTTAATCGTCGCATACAGATATATCATTTTCTACAAAGTTCTTAAAATCATACATATATTGAGCCGTTTGTTTCTTAAAAGATTTGGGCATTAGCAGCAACATCGCTCTCATAAAAAATGAAGTGGGTTGAAACTCATTTACAGAGGTCCATTTGGTTGTAGTTGCATCTAAAGATTCAAAATAATTTTGCTGTATATTTTGCACACCTTTGGTGTTGTAAGTGGTATGTATTTCGTGAGGGAGGTTTTGCTTTGTTATAGTTTCGAGCAGTACCATTTTGCGGTTTCCAAAATCGTAATGCAACTTCATTTTGGCACCGAAAGTGCCGGGAATGCCAGAGATGTGTTCTACATGCACCAGACCTTTTTGCCAATGTTTCATGTTATCGGCAGAATTCATCTTCCCAACCACATCCTCTAAGGAGGCATTGATGACAATTTCAGACGTATATTTCATGCGTTTTAATTGATAGTAAAAATAAAAAAAGCGTCTGAGTTTTACAGACGCCTTTTTTAACTCTAAGAGTTTTTAAGCTATTAATCTAAGAGGATTTTAAATGTTTTTGTAGTACCATTGTGGCCTATCCTGAGTAAATACATACCTGTATTTATGTTATTCAGTTCTATAGTCTGATTGTCAGAAACAAAAATACTTTCTCTGTTGTAAACATTTTGACCTAACATATTGTATACCTCAAGGCTAATTTCTTTATTAAGCCCTAAAACATTGATTTGTTTGTTGTTGGTAACAATTTTTACATTAGACAAGAGTTCATTGTCTGTGCCTAAGGTGTTAGAATACGTAAAGAATCCAGTAAATTCAAGGTCGGCGTCAGCTACATTTCCTGTAGATATTGGTGAACCAAAAGATTCATTCGAGGTAAAACCATTACCAGGGTTTAGGTATATACCAATAAAGTCAAAGCTATCACCGGAAGTAAGTCCCAACTCGGTCCAATCCACATCCATTGTGAATGATGCATCGGTCGTCGCCATTAATGTCGAGTTCATAGATGTTACAAAAGGTAATTCACCATCGCCAACAGGGCCACTGGGTGGTATAGACCAAAGTCCACCAAAATTAACATCAACAGCAACTGCATAATCCGGTTCAAAACCTACTGGGAAGGTTAATACAGAGGCAAAATCTCCGGCACTTGAAATAGCACGTCGCAAAGCATCTGCTTGGTCGTTAACATCGCCATCAATGCTTGCGCGACCACCTGGTGTGGTATCTAAATAAAGAACCATGGCGTCGTTAAAGTCACCACTACCGCGTGTAACTTCCATAGTAATTGTGGTACCGTCATCATTTATAACTAAAGTACCTGTACCAATGACACCGCCAAAACCTGAATTACCATTTCCATTGTAACTCACTTGCGCAGTTAAGGAAACAGCAAAACAAAACAATAAAGCAAAAAAGTAGTTTTTCATCATAAAATTTAGAATTGGTTTAATTTCAAAGTTATTTATTTATTTGAATTACTGAACATTATATGTATTACGAAAACGTTTTCGTGTTAATAACTTACAATACCATAGGTAACTAGTGAAGGTGAGAAGGTTTGAAATTATAAGATTTTAAGCATTTATCGCACAATATAGCTCGTTTCTTACTGTTTTAAATGCAACGAAATATGTTATTTTTGCGTAGCCTTAGATTCAACGTATTCAATTTTTATGAAATTTAAATTTCTCAACTGATGAAGACAATTAAGCTTTTGTTGTATGTGATTTTTGTTGTTCATTTTGCTCATAGTCAAAAAACCAATCGAGTGTTGATGACAGTAAGCGGTGATTCCATCTCAGCTGCCGAATTTTTAAGGGTTTACAAGAAGAATCTGGATTTGGTTCAAGATGAAAGCCAAAAAGATGTTGATGGCTACCTCAAACTATTTACAGAATATCAGTTAAAGCTTAAGGAAGCGAAACGCCTTAAACTGGATGAAGACAAGCAGTATTTAAGGGAGTTTCAGCGCTACAAAAAACAGCTTACCCAAAATTACCTGTCGGAGAATAAGGTAACGGACGCTCTTGTTGCTCAGGCTTATGACCGCAGTAAAACAGATATAAATGCAGCTCATATTTTAGTTAGGTTAGACCAAACAGCAAATGATACCCTGCAGTCTTATAACAGGCTTTTGGAGTTAAGAGACCGCGTATTGAAAGAAGGGTTTGATAAAGTTAAAGCCGATGTCCATGATGGCAAGACCGTTTTTTTGGAAGACCTTGGCTATTTTTCAGCCTTTAAAATGGTTTACGATTTTGAAAATGCCGCATACAACACACCTGTTGGAGAGATTTCCATGCCATTTAGAACACAGTTTGGTTACCATGTGGTGATAGTTAAGGACAAACGACCGTCCCGAGGTACAATTACAGCCGCGCATATTATGGTTGCCGCTAATCAAAAAGATTCAACAGTAGTGCCGGAAGAGCGCATTAAAGAAATATATGCAAAAATTGAACAAGGCGAAAACTTTGAGTCCCTTGCAAAGCAATTCTCAGATGATAAAAGCTCCGCTCGAAATGGAGGGAAGTTAGCGCCTTTTAAGAGTGGCCAATTAAGCTCTGTTGTTTTTGAGGACCAGGCTTTTGCCCTACAAAATGATGGAGATATTAGCAAGCCTTTTAAAACCAACTACGGCTGGCATATTGTAAAGCGTATAAATTTGGAGCCTAGCAAACCTTTCAATGAGGTTAAACCCTTATTGGAGAATAGAGTGAAGCGCGACTCCAGATCTAAACTTATAAATGAGGCTATGGTAGAGGAGCTCAAAAAGCGCTACACCATAACCTACAACGACAAGGCGAAAACAGAATTTCAGGCATTAATCACGGACGCGTTTTTTAAGCGCCAATGGAATGTTCCAGAATCCCTTGATGAAGACAAGGTTTTGTTCAAAATAAATGACAGGACTTTCACCTACGACCAATTTGCAAAACACCTATTGAATGCGCAACGTATTTATACTAACAAGGAGACCTCACCTGAAGCTTTAATAGATAAGGAATACAATGATTTCTTCGAGAAATCGATATTGAAGTTCAGAGAAGAGAATCTCGAGAATGAAAATGAAGACTTTGCCAATATCCTTAAGGAATATAGAGACGGATTATTGTTATTTGACCTTATGGAAAAGGAAGTTTGGAATAGGGCTGCGGAAGATACTGTAGGGCTTAAAAACTTTTACGAGAAAAACACTGGCAATTATTTATGGCCAACCCGTATCGATATGGCTATGGTAAGTTCTGCAGATAAATCGTTTGTTAAAAAAGCTCAGGCGATGTTAAAGGCCAATAAAACCAAGGATGAGATAGCCAATACACTCAACACAGAAGACGCTCAAAATATAATATTTACCAATGGTATATTTCCTATTGACAGTGAAAAATTACCTAAAGATTTTGTCGCAGAGAAAGGAGTCTCTAAAATTTATAAACATAATGATGCCTTTCATGTAGTCCATGTGAAATCGATTTTACCGGAAGAGGAAAAAACGTTTGAAGAAGCTAAGGGTGCGGTTATTAATGACTATCAGGCCCAAATTGAAAAGGAATGGATTGATGCCTTAAAATCGAGATTTAAGGTAACTGTTTTTGATGATGTCTTAAATGAAGTTAAATCAGAATTAAAAGAATAAGTTTTTGTCTAGAAACGTATCATTGCTCATAATTCTATGCCTTTTGGTTTGGAATTGTGATTTCTTCAAACCTAAGGAACCGGGAACACCTGTCGCTCGTGTTAATGATACTTTTTTGTACTTGGAGGATGTAAAAAATGTCGTTCCTGAAGGAACTAATCCTCAAGATAGCGCTGCTATAATGACGTCCTACATTAATCGCTGGGCCACGCAAAAATTGCTTATGGAAGGAGCGCTTCAAAATTTACCAGAGCGAAAACAAGAAGAGTTTTCAAAATTAGTGGAGCAGTACAAGAATGATTTATATACAAAGGCCTATTTAGATGCATTGGTTAAGAAAAGCATAGATACAACGGTAAGTGATGAAGAGGCTCTAAAATTCTATGAAGCTAATAAGGAATCTTATAAACTCAATGATGACCTCATTCAGTTCAGGTATATAAGTATGCCTTTAAATCCTATTAATTTAGATACCATCATTAAACGTTTCAAGAGGTTTGAATCAAATGATCAATGGTACTTAGATTCCATCGCTGTGCAGTTTAAATCGTACCTTCTCAATGACTCCATTTGGGTAAAACTCAATAGTGTAATTGATAAAGTTCCGGTGATCACACCAGACAACAAAAACCAACTGTTAAAAAAAACTAATTTCTTACAACTCAAAGATTCAATAAACCTATATTTGGTGTCGGTGAAGGATGTGAAGATTAGAAATGATTATGCGCCCTTAGAATACGTCAATTCTTCAATAAATCAGATTGTTATCAACAAGCGCAAGTTGGAGCTAATAAAACAACTGAAATATGAGATTACTAAAGATGCCATTAAGAATAACCAATTTGAAATTTACGATTAGCTTTTTTTACATTTTATTTTGTTCTTCGATATTGAGCATAAGCGCTCAAGAGATCATTCCGGACGAAAAGCCTTTAGAAGAGAAAACAAAGAGTACATCCATTGATTCTACAAAAATTAAGGCAGAAGGAGTGGCTGCAGTGGTTGGTGAGTTTATCATTTTGGAATCCGACCTCAATAGGGAAATCGCCCAGCTCGAAGCTCAAGGAGCCGATTTAGAGGGTGTAACACGGTGTCAGCTATTTGGTCGTCTCCTCGAGCAGAAATTATATGCACATCAGGCCATCCAAGATAGTGTATTGGTTAATGAGTTGTATATCCAATCCCTTGTCGAGCAACAAATTCAAGGTATTTTGGCGCAAACTAAAGGCGATATGGAAGGGCTTTTGAATTTCTACAAGAAAGATTCTGAGAAAGCCTTAAGAGAAGAGATGTATGAGATTAACAAAAATGCCTATCTCGCTAAGGAAATGCAGGATAAGGTTATCAGTGAAATAGAAATAACACCAGAAGAGGTGAGAACCTTTTTTAATGATATCCCTAAAGATGAACGTCCAACCTTTGGTACCGAGCTAAAAATTGCTCAAATTGTTGTCATACCTGAGGTTACAGAAGAGGCAAAGCAAGAGGTCATAGAAAAGTTGAAAGGCTTTAAAAAGGACGTGGAAGAAAATGGAAGTAGCTTTACAACCAAAGTGTTGTTTTACACAGAGGATACGGCATCTAAGCCAACAGGAGGCTTGTATACCTTAAATAGAAAACAACCAAGGATGGTAAAAGAGTTTAGGGATGTTGCATTTTCTTTACAGGAAGGCGAAATTTCAGAGCCTTTTGAAACGGAGTTTGGATATCACATCATATTGTTAGAGAAAATTCGTGGACAGGAGTATGATGTAAGGCATATTCTTTTAAGACCAGAGCTAACGCAAGAAGCCATCGCGGAAGCACGCGAGAAAATTGAGAAAGTGCGCAAAATGATTGTTGATGGTGAAGTTTCTTTTGCTGAAGCCGCAAGGGAATTCAGTGATGAAAAAGAAACCAAATTTGAAGGCGGTCAGCTTACTAATCCTGTAACTCAGGATTTCAATTTCGAGCTGACAAAAATGGAGCCTGAGCTTTATTCGCAGATACAAGATTTAAAGGATAATGAGATTAGTGAAATCTTTCAGGATGAAGATAGAGTCAACAGAATAAAATTCAAGATTCTTACAGTAACAGATAGAATTGATGACCACGAGGCAGACTTTGCAAAGGACTATCTGAAAATTAAAGAATTGGCGCTTCAAGACAAACAGATTAAGGCTATTGAGAAATGGCAAGAGGCCACGATATTAGATACTTATATTAAAATCAATGGCGAATACAGGGATTGCGAGTTTGAAAGTAACTGGCTTAAAAATCAATAATAAATGTCAGACGTTAAGTTAATAGAAACTTTTGTTGAAAAATATACCGCACTTAAAGAGGAAATTTCTAAAGTAATTATTGGCCAAGAAGATGTCATAGACCAAATATTAATTTCTATTTTTTCTGGAGGACATTCGTTGTTGATTGGTGTACCCGGATTGGCAAAAACATTGATGGTAAATACCATAGCCCAAGCTCTAGGCCTCGATTTTAAGCGTATTCAGTTCACGCCAGACCTTATGCCTAGTGATATTTTGGGGAGTGAAATATTGGATGAAGAACGCAAATTTAAATTTATAAAAGGGCCAATATTCGCCAATATAATTTTGGCAGACGAGATCAATAGAACCCCTCCTAAAACACAAGCAGCGCTACTTGAAGCTATGCAAGAGAGGGCTGTAACGGTTGCTGGGCATCAATACAAATTAAGTCTTCCTTATTTTGTGCTTGCGACTCAAAATCCCATTGAACAAGAAGGTACCTATCCCTTACCAGAGGCTCAATTGGATAGATTTATGTTCGCTATTAAATTGCAATACCCTTCATTTAAAGAAGAGGTTGAAGTCGTAAAAACGACTACTACAGACACAAATTGGACTGTAAATGCTCTATTTACAGCAGAGGAAATCATCGATTTTCAAAATGTAATTAGGCGTATTCCCGTTGCAGATAATGTCGTAGAGTATGCAGTTAACCTGGTGGCTAAAACAAGACCTAATATGCCAAGTGCGGCAGAAATAGTTAAAGAGTATGTAGATTGGGGCGCTGGGCCACGAGCATCTCAGAACTTAATTTTGGCTGCTAAAACGCATGCGGCCACAAAAGGTAAGTTCTCTCCCGATATTGAAGATGTTCAAGCAGTTGCCACAGGAATTTTAAGGCATAGGGTAATAAAGAACTACAAAGCAGAGGCGGAGGGAATGACAGACGAACAGATTATAGAGAGCCTTCATTAATTAAAAACTTGATGTCTTGTTCTAACCTATCAACATCTTCGGTTACAAGAAGATTGTAGAAGCCTCTTATGCGTTGTTTTTGATCTAATAGGGCAGCGTAGCTACTGTGAAGAAAATCACTTCCATCATTGTTTGGTTTAAAATTAGTCATGTACTGATGGGCAATATGCTTCATGTCCGCTTTTGGTGCATACAAAATCCAAAACTTTGGAACAAAGGGCGCTATGTTTTTTTCAGCCTAGGTATTTTCACTTTTGTCCTATTGAATGTTATAATATCTAAGAGGCAAATTTATATAGAGCAATATCCGTTTTTTTGGAATGTATGCTATCTTCCCATAAACTCTGTAGCCATTGCCTTAACACTACCTTTACTATCTAAAATTAAAACGGCACCTAAGTTATTTTTAAAACCAATAACGTATATAAGCCTTATATCCTATTCAATGTACCTATTGCATTACTCCGTGATACTTCAGTTAATGAAATATTACATCCCAACAGAAGGCTGGTCTGGATTTGACCTTTTGGTTTATGTTATTGTTTATTTGTGCCTCACAATTTTAAGTTCTTATGCGCTGTACAGCATATTTGAAAAACCTATGATGGACTTCAGGGAAAGTTCCTTCATTAAAAAAAGGTTCTCTTAACCTAAATCTATATTTGTCGTAATTATTTATATAAAAATGTAAAAATATCACAAAAATGAGTCGTTAATTTACAGTTTTGATAATGATATTTCATCATTTTTTACATTTTGTTACATATTTTTAAATGTGCTTCCAAATCCTTATTTTTGCGTTACTTTAAAAACCATTAAGCAACAAAAAAACATCCTAATATGGCATTTGATATTGAAATGATAAAAAAGGTCTACGCTAACATGGCAGAACGTGTTGATAAGGCGAGGGACATTGTGGGGAAACCACTTACACTTTCAGAAAAAATACTTTATTCCCACCTCTGGGATGGTATGCCTAATAAGGCCTATATAAGAGGAAAGGATTACGTGGAATTTGCGCCAGATCGCGTGGCATGTCAAGATGCAACAGCTCAAATGGCCTTATTGCAATTTATGCAAGCTGGTAAACCAAAGGTGGCTGTGCCTACCACGGTACATTGTGATCATTTAATCCAAGCCAAAAGTGGAGCAGAAATTGATTTGAAACATGCTAATGATACAAGCAGCGAAGTTTTTAATTTTTTAGAGTCGGTTTCTAATAAATACGGAATTGGATTTTGGAAACCAGGCGCTGGTATTATTCATCAAGTGGTATTGGAGAATTACGCTTTTCCAGGTGGTATGATGATCGGTACAGATTCGCATACCGTAAATGCTGGCGGTTTAGGAATGGTAGCTATAGGTGTAGGTGGTGCTGATGCTGTTGATGTCATGGCTGGTATGCCTTGGGAGCTTAAGTTTCCAAAATTGATAGGAGTTAGATTAACTGGTAAGTTATCAGGTTGGACAGCTCCTAAAGATGTTATCTTAAAAGTGGCAGAAATATTAACCGTTAAAGGAGGTACTGGAGCCATTGTTGAATATTTTGGACCAGGTGCGCTTTCAATGTCCTGTACAGGAAAGGGTACCATTTGTAACATGGGAGCTGAAATAGGAGCTACAACATCTACTTTTGGTTATGACGACTCCATGGAGCGGTACTTAAGAGCTACAGATAGAGCAGATGTGGCAGATGAAGCCAATAAAATAAAAGAATATCTTACAGCTGATGCTGAGGTTTATGAAAACCCAGAGCAGTATTTTGATCAGGTCATAGACATCAACCTTTCAGAATTAAGTCCATTGTTAAATGGTCCTTTTACTCCGGATTTATCTACTACAGTAGGTAAGGAGATGACTAATAAAGCCAAAGAAAATGATTGGCCAATGCAGGTAGAATGGGGCTTAATAGGATCTTGTACCAACTCTTCTTATGAAGATTTGTCTAGAGCGTCATCGATTGCGCAGCAAGCTTTGGATAAAGGATTAAAAACCAAAGCGGAGTTTGGAATTAACCCTGGATCAGAACAAGTGAGGTTTACCGCAGAACGAGATGGTATTTTACAGGTTTTCGAAAAATTAGATGCTACTATTTTCACGAATGCGTGTGGTCCATGTATTGGGCAATGGGCACGCTATAGCGATCCTAAAAATGCACCTAAAAACAGTATTGTGCATTCTTTCAATAGAAACTTTGCAAAACGTGCTGATGGCAACCCAAATACACATGCCTTTGTAGCCTCTCCAGAGATTACAGCCGCAATTGCCATTGCAGGTCGTTTAGATTTTAATCCAATGACGGACACTTTAATTAATGAAGATGGGGAAGAAGTGATGTTAGACGAACCAACAGGATGGGAATTACCTCCTAAAGGTTTTGAAGTTGAGGAAAATGGTTATTTAGAGCCAGTTAAGGATGGTAGCAATGTTGAAGTAACGGTTAAGCCAGACTCTGAGCGACTGCAATTATTAACGCCTTTCGAGCCTATTGGAGACACCATCCAGGGAGCAAAACTATTAATAAAGGCCTTTGGAAAATGTACAACAGACCACATATCCATGGCTGGACCTTGGTTAAGATTTAGAGGACATTTGGATAATATCTCCAACAATACCTTAATAGGTGCTGTAAATGCTTTCAACCAAAAGACCAATTTCGTTAAAAATCAATTAACTGGTGAATATGGTGGTGTCCCAGATACACAACGCGAATACAAAAAGAATGGTATTTGGTCCGTTGTGGTAGGAGATCACAACTATGGAGAAGGGTCCTCTCGAGAACACGCAGCAATGCAGCCTAGGCACCTTGGTGTAGCAGCGGTTATTGTGAAGTCGTTTGCTCGAATTCACGAAACAAACCTTAAAAAACAAGGGATGTTAGCCTTAACATTTGCTAATGAGAACGATTACGATTTAATTCAGGAGGATGATACTTTTAACTTCTTGGATTTAGATAAATTCGCTCCTGATACACCTTTGCATGTAGAAGTTGTGCACAATGACGGAAGTAAAGATGTTATTGAATTAAATCATACGTATAACGATGCTCAAATTCAATGGTATAAAGAAGGCTCTGCTTTGAATTTGATTAAAAAACAAAATGCTTAAATTTATAGAGCTTTAAATAAAGTAAAATTAAGCCCTTGCATTGGACAAGGGCTTTTTATTTTAATAGTTTGAATTGCAATATGGCAGAAAAAAAATCAAATAGACTGAAGTCCAACCTATTATGGTTAATCTTAATAGTAGCTTTAATTATTCCACAAAGTCGAAAGGCCATACAAGTTACAATGCACAGTCTTTTTTCTAAGGTAAATTCCGCAGAAATCCTTGAGCCTGAAAACAGAGTAATGCTAAGCACTTTTAATTGGAATTTATTAGATGAGGATGGTCAACATATAAATTTTTCAAAGGCTAAGGGAAAGGTCGTACTTGTTAATTTTTGGGCAACATGGTGTCCTCCGTGTATCGCAGAAATGGACAGCTTGGAAGATCTTTATAAGGCCTATGGAAGTGAAGTTGTTTTTCTCTTTGTCACCAACGATGACATGGAGCTGGTTGATGCGTTTAAAACTAAAAAAGGCTATACCTTACCAGTATATAATCCGGTTTCCCAAATTCCACAGGAATTTGAAACGAAGTCTATACCAAGAACCTTTATTTTAAATAAAGCGGGTGAAATTGTTGTAGACGAAAAAGGAGCGTTAGATTGGAATAGTAAAGACGTACACCAAACTTTGAATGACCTTTTAGAGCAATAATCATTTAAAGTACTTGAGAGGTACTATAAGCATCCCAAAGTTTTCACCATCATCTTTACCTAAATGTTTATGATGTATTTTGTGTGCGCGTCTTACGGCTCGTGCGTATTTATTATCAATATTTCTAAGCCATTTGATGCGCTGATGGATAAAAATGTCATGTACTATAAAGTAGGCGAGTCCGTAAGCCATAATTCCTATACCTATGGGTAAAAAGTACCATAGATTATATTCTCCCCATAGGATCCAGCACGCTATGGACACAACCGCATAAAATATAAAAAACGCATCATTTCGTTCAAACCAACTGTCGTGGTCCTTGTGGTGATGGTCTTTATGTAGGCTCCATAAAAAGCCGTGCATGATGTACTTGTGCGTAAACCACGCATTAAATTCCATAACGAAAAAGGTTGTTAGAAAAATTAAAATCCAATAAACAGTTTGCATTCTTGTGGAGTTTAGAGCAAATTTAATTGATATTTCACGTAACTTCGAGTGAGTAACTCTACTTTTTTATAGTTAGGTACCCTAATTCTAGTAGATTTTATTTCCAAAGCAGGCGTTTTCTTCAGTTTTTCCAAAAGTTTACTGTAATAGCGGTACGCCATGAAGACACCAAATCTAGCCTCTAAGGGTAAGCGTTTGATTCCTTTTAGTCCTTCGGCAAAATCATTTTCTATATCAGTAATAATGGCTTGCTTAGACGCTTCATCTAAGTGGTTTAAATCCGTATTTGGGAAATATGTTCTGCTCAAATCCTCAAAGTCTGCTTTTAAATCCCTGAGGAAATTTACCTTTTGAAACGCAGAACCTAGACGCATCGCAGAGTCCTTTAGTTCGTTGTACTTAGTGTTATCTCCTTTTACAAATACCTTTAGGCACATTAATCCAACGACATCAGCAGAGCCGTAGATATAGTTTCTGTATTCCTCTTCACTTAAGTAATCTTTTTTATGAAGGTCTAATCGCATACTATTCATAAAGGCATCAACTAAATGCTTATCTATATTGTATTTATGATAGGTCTCCTGAAACGCATTTAAAATTGGATTTAGACTAATTTTATCACGCAACGCACGTTCTAAATCATCTTCAAAATGTTTAAAGAGGGTTTCTTTATCATAATCATGGAAGGTATCTACAATCTCATCTGCAAATCTCACAAACCCGTAAATGTTGTATATATCCTGTCTTATGCTATCTGATAGCATTTTTGTAGCCATAGAAAAAGACGTGCTGTAAGCATTGGTAACTAATTTGCTGCACTCTTTGGATACGTTGTCAAAAATTGATTTCATAGATAATTTTTTTAGCTTGTAGATTTATACGATTACTTAATCATATGTTTTGGTTCTTCTGAATGAGTTCTGCCACTAATTTTCCGGATATTAAAGAAGGTGGCACTCCTGGTCCAGGTACCGTTAATTGTCCTGTAAAGTAAAGATTATCCACCTTTTTACTTTTTAATTTTGGTCTAAGAAATGCCGTTTGCATTAAGGTATTTGCCATACCATAGGCATTGCCTTTATAGGAGTTGTATTCATCTATAAAATCCTTAACACAAAATGATTCCTTAAACATGATATGATTGAGTACATTTTGATTGGTGCGTTTCTCAAATCTATTTATAATTAGGTCAAAATACTGCTGTCTTAACTCTGGCGTGTCTTCAAGTCCTGGCGCAATTGGAATTAAGAAGAAGCCAGCTTCACAGCCTTCCGGAGCCATACTGCTATCCGTAACGGAAGGGAAATTGACATAAAAAAGAGGGTCTTTTGGCCATTTGGGCTTATCATAAATCTCTTTGGCATGTTCTTCAAAGTCTGTATCAAAAAACAGGTTGTGATGCTCTATATTTTGCAGTTTTTTGTCAAAACCAACGTAAAATAGAAGTGAAGACGGTGCAAAGGTGCGTTTATCCCAGTAGGCTTCACTGTATTGTCTGTGTTCTTTGTCTAAAAGTGTTTCAGAATGGTGATAATCTGCACCACTCAATACTATATCAGAGGCTATGAATTTTCCGTTTACGCTGATACCTGTAGTTTTGCCGTTTTCTACATGGATTTTTTCAACATTGCTTTCGGTGTTAATTTGTACGCCAAGACTTTCAGCAAGTTTTGTCATGCCTTTTATAATTTCATACATGCCGCCTTGTGGGTGCCATGTACCTAATCCAAAATCCGCAAAATTCATAAAAGAGTAGAATGATGGCGTTTGATTTGGTTTGGCTCCAAGAAATAGAACGGGAAATTCTAAAGTGGATATTAGCTTAGGGTTTTTGAAATTTTTTCTAACCTCTGAACTTATTGTTTTAAAAAACTGGTCTACTCTGGTAACCGTATCTTTAGTTACAAGCTCAAATGGACTTAAACCTGGTTTTAAAACAACTTTATTGATAGCAATATCATAATGCTCTTGTGCTCGAGCAATGAATTTTCGTAAAGGTTTTGAACTTCCTGTTTCTATTCGTTCAAATTCTTCACAAATCTGATCGAGATGATCTCCGATGGTAATGACCTCATCAGAAAAGAATATTTTGTAAGCTGGATTGAGTTTATCAAGTTGATAGTAGTCGCTCGTACTTTTTCCAAAATCATTAAAAAATTTTTCAAAAATATCTGGCATCCAATACCAGCTCGGACCAATATCAAACGTAAATCCGTCTCTTTTTAATTGGCGAGCGCGTCCACCTACGGTTTTGTTTTTCTCATAAATGGAAACATGGTGACCTGCTTGTGCGAGATAGCACGATGCCGAAAGAGCTGAAAAGCCAGAGCCAATTATAGAAATTGATTTACCCATTTTAATTAAAGTTCTTTTATTAATGATTCAATGCTCTTAAACGGCTTTATTTTTGGCGGTAAACACTTTAAATCTAGTGCATTTAGCATTTGACCCAAAATCCAAAATTCTGTTTTTGGCCTGCTTAGTATAGTCTTGTTAAAATCTTCGATGTATTGATCGATCATTCCCTTTTCTGGCTTGACCGTAAAATAAGAAATAAAGGTGATATCCTCGTAATAATTAAATAAGGCTGTTAGGCTATTTAAGGGTACACTCTGACCGAGAAATATGGATTGGTAACCTCTATGCACTATTTCGTGATTGATAAACATAAGTCCAAGCTCATGAATCTCATTGTCTGGTAAATACAGGACAAATGTTTTTTTGGATGCATTTACTTTTCTCGATTGTGCTTTTTCTGTATTTACAAGAATTTTCTGCCTTATCAAAGTAGTGAGGAAATGCTCATGAGCCTCAGTAATGGTGTCTGTTTGCCAAAGCAGTCCTATTTCGGTTAATAAAGGAATAAAGACGTCATAAAAAACCTTATCAAAAGATTTTTCCTTTAATAAAGACTCATAAGTATTGTAGAATAAAATCTGGTCGAAATTGAGCATAGCCAACTTAAACGAATTAATGGCATGGCTTTCAATATTATTTTCTGCGGCTATTTCTCTAACCAATAATGGTATTTTATGCTCGTCAATGGTGGCAATCTTAGAAATTTTGTAACCGTTCCTGTTAAGGTAGCTAACGTTCAACAGCTTTTGAAAGCTTGCCAAATCGTAATATCTAATATTGGTTTCGGTACGTTTGGGCTGTAATAAATTATAGCGCTTTTCCCAAATGCGTATGGTATGCGCTTTTATACCAGTTAAATTCTCTAAATCTTTTATGCTGAATCTATTCTTTATGTTGTTCATTTTTTATAAAAAATGCTTAAACAAAAATAAGGTTTATAGTAACATCATTCATATAATTAACATAATTTAAATAAAATTATGAAGTGATGCTAAGTGGTATCTGAGTGAATGGTATCTGAGTGAAGTTTAAAGAAGTGCGCACGAGAAGACTCGAACTTCCACGACCTAAACGGTCACTGGCCCCTCAAGCCAGCGCGTCTACCAATTCCGCCACGTGCGCAAAATTTTCAGAGTGTAAAGATAAAAAAAAGTTAAGCCAAAAGCTTAACTTAAGTGACCGGGCTGGGGCTCGAACCCAGGACCCTCTCCTTAAAAGGGAGATGCTCTACCAACTGAGCTACCCGGTCTTTCATTTAGATGCCCTAAACGAGGGTGCAAATATATAAGGTTTAATTTATATTACAATACTTTTTTAATTTAAATTTTCGTTTTTTTGCCAAGAGATTTCGATGTATAATTCAAACTAAAAAAATAGAGCAATGATAGTGGTTTTAATAGGGTATATGGGTGTCGGTAAAACTAGTGTTGGTAAGAAAATTGCTGATTTGCTAGGGTACGAATTTGTAGATCTGGATGAGTATATTTCTGATAGTGAGAAGGTTTCAATTTCAGAAATTTTTAAGTCCAAAGGCGAAGTCTATTTTAGGCAAAGGGAATCACAATATTTAAAAGATTTGCTACAAAATAACAATGATATGGTTTTGGCTCTTGGTGGTGGTACGCCTTGCTACGCTAATAACATGAACTTGTTAAAGACATCTCCCAATGTTACTTCATTTTATCTTAAATTATCCATCAATAGCTTAAGCGAAAGGTTGATATCGGATAAAGGAGGTAGGCCTTTGATCGCGCATTTAAAATCGAAAGAAGATTTATTGGAATTTATTGGAAAGCATCTCTTTGAACGCAATAACTTCTACACTATGGCAGACCATATCATAGATGTTGAAAACCTTTCGGTTGAACAAATTTCGGGAGCCGTTGCCGCCAAATTAGTCTAGGTAGGCCTCGTAGGGCTGCTTAGATAGATTTACATGAACATGTTCAAACAACGATGTAGATAGGCTGATGCCTTTAAAGTCTGCCTTTACAGGATATTTTTTATGGTTTCTGTTAACAAGTACCGCTGTTTTAAACTGTTTTAGTGGTACGTCTAAAAAGTGCTTAATACCGTAAATCAAGGTGCTTCCTGAATTGAGCACGTCGTCAACTAAAACCAAGGATTTATTCGTATACTCTTCAGCATTTAATGAAGTAGTAATGGGTTCGATAGGTTGTGCTTTATTGATATTTACTTTACAGAGTGTGGACTCAATATCTGATATTTTATCTAGATTGGATTTTATTTTTTTTGCAAGTAAGTAGCCATTACTTTCTATGCCTGCAATGATAAGCTCCGTTTCATTCACATTGCTCTCGTAAATTTGATAAGCGATACGTTTTATCTTATGCTGAATTTCCTTATGGCTAAGGATGGTATTTTTAGAGAGGCTCATATGTTCTTTTTTTCAAAGATAAAAAAGAGTTCTTTACCTTGCCGTGCTTCTATGGAATTATATGATGTTTCCAATTTATGCAGGTGAAATAGAGGTTCAAACAAATTTTTGTACTCTCCCAAACTGCCTCCAAAAGGGGGACCGGATTCCGTTAACGGAAAATTGAAAAGCAAACCAGCCAAAAGGCCATTTGGGTTGAGCAAATCGTGCATTTTGCTCACGTAATCTTGTCTTAAATCAGGGTCTAAGGCACAGAAAAATGTTTGTTCCAAAACAAGGTCAAAAGACCTATTAATCTCAAAAAAGTTAGAACTTATTAGTTGGCTTTTTGGGAAGTCTGTCAATCTTTTCTTAAGATTTTGTAGCGGTACTTCTGCATAATCTGCCGCATAGACGTTTTTAAAGCCTTTTTTCCATAAATATTCAACTTCATAACCATTTCCAGCTCCAGGAATTAAAATCTTCATTGCTTTGTCATCCAATCCATCAACAAATTGTTTAAGTGCAGGAGAAACATAACCAATGTCCCAACCTGTATTTTCGGATTCGTAGCGTCCTTTCCAATAATCTTTATTCAGCATCTTGTTCATAAAAGTCATCTAAATCGCGTCTGTCTTTTTTAGTTGGTCTTCCGGTACCCTTTTTTCGGTAATAATCCTTACTATACTTTAGTAAATCCTGAGCTTCGAAGGCCTCCTTTGGTGTTGTATCGGTCCTGTAAATATCCACAAGCTTCGCTCCCACACGGTTGGGTGGTATATCATTTACAGTGAGCTTATAGTTAATTTGGTTTTTACGGAGTTCAATTTTATCGGTAGGATAAACTTCCCTAGAAGGTTTAGCTATAGCTTCATTTATCTTAACCTGTCCTTTTTTGCATGCCCTCGTGGCTAAACTCCTTGTTTTATAATACCTAACAGCCCACAAATATTTATCTATCCGCATATTGAATTCTTATAATTCACCGTTATATCCTTAGTGCAAAAATATTATAATATTGTATCTTGCGCACTGAAAAAAGCAATAATGAACCTTACAACATAAAATTGTAAGTAACCCGAAAATCTATGAAAATAAAAAATTCATTCCTAGTCTTTATCGTTTTGGTTGTAATAGGAATCTTAGCTTGTTCTCCCGATGATGATGGGCCAACAACCATTGTTGAAAATGATAGAACGGAACAGCAGTTAGAAGACAACCAATTGTTGTTAGAATATTTGTCTACACACTACTATAATTCCAGTCTATTTGAGACGCCAGGAAATTACACTTATAGTGACATAGTTATTACACAATTAGAACAAGATGAAGATGGGAATTTTGAGTCACTGCCTAATCCAGAAGAAAATACCTTATTAATCGATGCTGTCGGAGACCCACTTACAGTGGAGTTTGCAGGTGCCGAATATCAATATTACATACTACAAATTAATGAAGGAGGAGGAGAATCTCCTGCTTTTACAGATGCAGTTCGGGTTCGTTACGAAGGCAGTTTGGCTTCAACAACTGGTAACGTATTTGATGAAAGTGGTGAGCCAACTGAGCTTACGCTACAAGGTGATGGAGTCACGTCTCTTGGGACTATCAAGGGGTGGCAATTAGTGATGCCAATGTTTAAAACGGCCGAAAATTTTACTATCGAAGATGATGGTGCCGTAACTTTTAATAATTATGGTACAGGAGTAATGTTCTTGCCTTCTGGCCTTGGGTACTATGCCAATTTTGTCGCTGGAATCCCGCCATATTCCAATCTCGTATTTAAATTTGATTTATTGCAATATGAAGTTGTAGATCACGATGGTGACGGAGTACCATCTTTTCTTGAGGATATAGATAACAGTGGTGAAGTAATTGATGATGATACAGATGGTGATGGCTTGCAAAACTTTAGAGATGCAGATGATGATGGCGATGGTGTACCAACACGATTCGAAGATATTGATGGTGATGGTGACCCAACTAATGATATGAGTCCTGTTAATCCTGACCTTCCAAGGTATCTAGACCCTGAAGCAACGGACTCAAACCAAGATTAAAGCAAAATAAAAGAGGCTGCGATAATTACGCAGCCTTTTTTTATAAGGCAAGGGACAAACTCAATATTAATTGCTCTGGCCTCGTGTCTATTCTACTACTAACATTAGTGCCGAAGTTATTAGTGATGAATGTGGCTTCATTGGAGTTAAAGCCGCGTTCATACCTTAAATCAACACCAAATTTATTGAAGCTCACGCCTATTCCGAAATTTAGACCAAGTGTAAGGTCATTCTCAATATTTCTAGCGGACAGCCCTTCAAAGTCTATATCTAGAATATATTGAACTGAAGGTCCTCCAAAGACATTTAGTGGTCCTAATACTTTAAGTCCTACTAACAGCGGTAAGTCTAATTTTTTTACTGAAAACTCGTCACTATCGTAGTCACTTTTGGTAGCTGTGTAAACCAATTCTGGTTTAAAGAAAATAGAATTTCCAAACTTTCCAAAAAGGCCCACATGATAACCAATATTGCGCTCTGGATTTTGGGCGTTGCTTCCTATGGATTCAAAATAATCACCATTGGCACCATAATTTAGTCCAGCTCTAAGCCCAAATGCCGTTCCGTTTTGGCTGTGTCCTGCAAAAGAAAAAAGCGCTAAGGACAAGGCCAAAAGCGCTATTGTTTTAGGTGTTCTCATAACGTTCGTTTTAAAGATTAGATATTGTACTAATCAAAAACGTTGCCAGAACTATATTATTTTCTTTTAAGAACACTTTTTACCGCTTTTTCAATGGCGGCGCTATTTAATCCATATTTATCCATGAGCTGCGCAGGTGTTCCAGATTCGCCAAAAGTATCCATGGTAGCCACAAATTCTTGAGGAGCTGGATGGTTTTGGCTTAAGACACGTGCCACGCTTTCTCCAAGACCACCAAAGTAGTTGTGTTCTTCTGCCGTAACAATACAGCCCGTCTTTTTTACGGACTCTAGTATGGCGTCTTTATCTAAAGGTTTTATAGTGTGGATATTGATAACCTCTGAAGAAATACCTGAATCTGAAAGCGATTTTGCAGCTTCGAGGGCTTCCCAAACCAGATGGCCTGTGGCGACAATGGTTACATCAGTCCCTTCGGTAAGCTGAATGGCTTTTCCAATTTGAAAATCTTGAGTTTCGGGAGTAAAATTCGGCACTTTTGGTCTTCCAAACCTCAAATATACTGGTCCTTCGTGTTCTGCAATAGCCAAAGTTGCAGCCTTGGTTTGATTAAAATCACAGGTATTGATAACCGTCATCCCTGGGAGCATTTTCATTAAGCCAATATCTTCAAGGATTTGGTGGGTTGCACCATCTTCTCCAAGGGTAACACCAGCATGCGAAGCGCAGATTTTTACGTTTTTACCAGAGTAGGCAATGCTCTGTCTAATTTGGTCATAAACTCTTCCTGTGGAAAAATTTGCAAACGTTCCGGTAAAGGGAATTTTACCACCTATTGTCATTCCGGCAGCAATCCCCATCATGTTAGCTTCTGCAATGCCAACTTGGAAGAAACGTTCTGGGTGATTGGCTTGAAATTCATCCATTTTTAATGATCCCGTAAGATCGGCACATAATGCCACAACGTTTTCATTGCTTTTTCCGAGTTCTGTTAGACCTGCTCCAAACCCTGATCTTGTATCTTTATTTCCTGTATTTGTGTACGTCTTCATAATTGTTGTAGATAAATCTTAATAATCACCAATAGTTTCTGGATTTTGAGCTAATCCAATTTCAAGCTGTTCGTCATTTGGAGCTTTTCCGTGCCATGCATGGGTATGCATCATAAAGTCAACACCATTACCCATAACTGTTTTAAGCAAAACACAGACGGGTTTTCCTTGACCAGTCAATGACTTGGCTTTGGCCATACCTTCAAGTATTGCCGATATGTTGTTTCCTTCTTCAATATCTAAGACGGTCCATCCAAACGCTTCAAACTTAGCCCTTAGATTCCCCATTGGAAGTACACTATCCGTAGAGCCATCAATTTGTTGTCCGTTTAAGTCAACGGTAGCAATTAAATTATCCACCTTATTACCAGCGGCATACATTATGGCTTCCCAATTTTGTCCTTCTTGTAACTCGCCATCGCCGTGCAAGCTGTATATCAAATGCGCATCATTATTTAGTTTTTTGGTTTGGGCTGCGCCAATGGCAACGGACATGCCCTGGCCTAAAGACCCAGAGGCTATTCTTACTCCTGGCAAGCCTTCATGAGTAGTTGGGTGGCCTTGCAATCTGGAGTCTATAAGCCTGAACGTATTCAATTCGTCAATTGGAAAGTATCCAGAGCGTGCTAGAACGCTATAATAAACTGGTGATATGTGGCCATTGGATAAAAAGAAAAGGTCTTCGCCGATTCCGTCCATATCAAAACCTGGTTTTGTATTAAGAATTTCCTTGTAAAGACAAACAAAAAATTCTGCACATCCAAGTGAACCTCCAGGGTGACCAGAATTGACCTTATGGACCATCCTCAAAATATCACGCCGTACTTGCGTGGTTAAATCTTCTAATTCTTTAATATTTGGCATTTGCTATAGGTTAAATAATCACTGCAAAAATAAGTTTTTAAAAAAGTCCCACAAGTAAGCGATAACGACACTTATTAACGATTTAAGGGAATTGCTAACAATTTTGATTTTAATTAAGATGGCAATGTTTTTGAGTTAATTATATTTGCTGTCATACATTGACCCGATGAAATTTGAGCGCGTAGGACAAGACATCAATTCTAAGGCAAGGGCTGGCCTTATAACAACAGACCATGGTATCATAGAAACTCCAATATTTATGCCTGTTGGCACTGTTGCATCCGTTAAAGGAGTGCATCAGCGTGAATTGAAGGAGGATATCAATCCCGATATTATTTTAGGGAACACCTATCACCTTTATCTAAGGCCAAAAACACATATTCTGGAGCAAGCAGGTGGACTGCACAAATTTATGAACTGGGATAGAAATATTCTAACCGATTCCGGTGGCTATCAAGTGTATTCTATGTCTGCGAACAGGAAAATAAAAGAAGAGGGCGTAAAGTTTAAATCCCATATAGATGGTAGTTACCATGTCTTCACTCCAGAGAATGTAATGGAAATCCAAAGGAGTATTGGTGCTGATATTATTATGGCTTTTGACGAGTGCACACCTTATCCCTGCGATTACAATTATGCCAAGCGTTCAATGCACATGACGCATCGCTGGTTGGATCGCTGTCTGAGCCATTTAGAAAAGCTCCCATTTAAATATGATTATGAACAAACGTTTTTTCCAATAGTTCAAGGAAGCACCTATAAAGACCTAAGGAAACAATCGGCAGAATATATTGCTGAATGCAATGCAGAAGGTAATGCCATAGGAGGACTTTCCGTTGGTGAACCAGCGGAAGAAATGTATGCTATGACGGAGATTGTTTGTGATATTTTGCCAGAGGAGAAACCACGTTATTTAATGGGCGTGGGAACGCCAATAAATATTTTGGAGAATATAGCGTTAGGAGTAGACATGTTCGATTGTGTAATGCCTACTCGCAATGCAAGAAATGGAATGCTATTTACGGCTCATGGCACTATAAACATAAAAAACAAAAAATGGGAGAATGATTTTAGTCCAATAGATGAGATGGGTATTACCTATGTTGATTTAGATTATACTAAAGCCTACTTAAAGCATTTGTTTTCCGTTAATGAACTTTTAGGTAAACAAATCGCTACCATTCATAATTTAGGATTTTATATTTGGCTTGTTCGTGAGGCGCGTAAGCAAATCGTAGACGGCAATTTTAGAACATGGAAGGATAAAATGGTAAAACAAATGAATAAGCGGTTGTAGAGGTGAAAATTTTAGATTGGTACATATTAAAACGCTATCTGCTCACTTTTTTGATGATGCTGTTGCTCTTTATTCCAATTGGCATTACGGTTGACTTGGCTGAAAAAATTGGAAAGATGATCGAGAATAAAGCACCGTTTGACGAGGTGGTCGCTTATTATATTGATTTCACCATATATTTTGCTAATCTTCTATTTCCGTTATTCTTATTTTTATCGGTCATTTGGTTTACCTCCAAGCTTGCCAATAACACTGAAATAGTGGCGTTCTTGAGTTCTGGTGTATCATTTTCAAGATTCCTGAGGCCCTATCTCATTGGAGCCACCATTGTTGCAACTATTGCTCTTTTCTTAGGAATGTTTTTGGCTCCTTATGCGAGTCAAGGATTCAATGAATTTAGATATAGTTATTTAAAGAAAAACAAACAAATCCAAAAGACAAAGGATGTATACAGGCAAATAAACGATAATGACATTATATATGTGAGCAATTTCGTTTTGAGAAGTAAATCCGGAATGAATTTTACTTACGAGCATTTTGAAGGCAATGAGCTAAAATTCAAGATTTTTGCAGATAATATTAGATATATCGAAGAAGACAGCATCTATAGATTAACGCGTTATGTAAAAAGAAGTTTCGATAATGGTATAGAAACTATAGAGGAAGCGAATAGAAAGGAGATGAATTTTCCGTTTGAACTTGAAGATTTAACACCGGTAGAATACGCCGCCGAAACAAAAACCTATGGTGATCTTATAAAATTTATTGAGGCCGAAAAAAGAAGAGGCTCATCTAACATTGGGCGCTACGAGGTGGTAAAACTTAAAAAATGGAGTTTGCCTGTGTCTATCTTTATATTAACCATTATCGCGGTCGCCGTATCCTCCGTAAAACGTCGTGGTGGCATGGGTGTTAATTTGGCTTTAGGTATTACCATTGCCATGATATTTGTTTTTTTTGATAAAGTCTTTGGAGTGATGGCTGCGCAATCCAATTTCCCTGCTGTTATTGCTGTGTGGTTTCCCAATACATTATTTGGTATTTTAGCTATATACCTGTTGCAAAATGCCAAACGCTAAGCTGAAAAACTATTTGCACTTACATTTTCTGGTTTTCATTGCCGGTTTCACTGCAATTTTAGGGGAGTTAATTACCATTGGAGCTTTGGAACTCGTCTGGTTCAGAATGTCAATTGCTGGAGTTTTAATGCTTTTCTATATAAAAGCTGTAAAGCTAAGTCTTAAAATACCTTTAAAAGTGCTGTTGCAATTCGCAGTTGCAGGGGTGATTATAGCCTTGCATTGGGTTACATTTTTTGAGGCCATCAATCAAGCGAATGTATCAATAGCGTTGGCCATGTTTTCAACGGGTGCATTTTTTGCATCTTTCATAGAGCCTCTATTTTTTAAACGTGCCATTTTGTGGTATGAAATTCTCTTTGGGATTTTGGTGATTGTCGGAGTTATTTTGATAACGAGCAGTGAGTTTGAATATATCAACGGGATAGTTTTGGGTTTGTTTTCCGCCTTTTTTTCCACGCTGTTTGCCGTTATCAATGGTCGATTCATATTAAGACATAGAGCAAGCGTTATATCGTTCTACGAATTTGTAAGTGGCGTAATTTTTTTAACTGTTTTTCTCATAGTCACGGGGCACTCCTTCAATTCTGAGTTTTTTACATTACAAAAATCAGATTGGATATACCTTTTAATTCTGGCCTCAGTTTGTACGGCTTACGCATTCATTGGTGCCGTGGAGGTTATGCGCTATATTAGTCCTTTTACAGTAATTCTTAGCTACAATCTAGAACCCATATATGGTATAGCACTAGCTTTGCTTTTTTTTCCAGAATCTGAGATTATGTCGGCAGAGTTTTACATGGGAGCTGCTCTCGTGTTAATGACTGTGTTATTGGATGCCTATCTAAAATATAAGGACTCGGTAAGGCGCAAAAGAAAAGTAGTAACGGATTAAAGTTTTATATTTGTCATCACACTAACTAAACAAAACCAAGGTCAAATCGTATGGAATATTTAGAGTTTGAATTACCAATCAAGGAGTTGGAAGAACAGCTTCAAAAATGTCAAATTATAGGCGAGGAGAGCGATGTAGATGTCACGGAGACTTGTAAACAAATAGAAAAAAAATTAGAGGAAACCAAAAAGGATATATATAAAAACCTTTCTGCATGGCAGCGTGTGCAATTATCACGGCATCCGGATAGGCCTTATACTTTGGATCATATTAAAGCGCTTTGTGGTGACTCTTGGCTAGAACTTCACGGTGATAGAAGTGTTAAGGACGATAAGGCCATGATAGGCGGTTTGGGCAAAATAGGCGATCAGTCCTATATGTTTATTGGACAGCAAAAAGGCTATAACACCAAAACAAGACAGTACAGGAATTTTGGTATGTCTAACCCAGAGGGATATAGAAAGGCACTACGCCTTATGAAGTCTGCAGAGAAGTTCGGAATTCCTGTTGTCACCTTAATTGATACACCTGGAGCTTACCCAGGATTGGAAGCAGAAGAACGAGGGCAAGGTGAGGCTATTGCCAGAAATATCCTAGAAATGACACGTCTTAAAGTTCCAATCATTACAGTAATCATTGGTGAAGGTGCCTCTGGTGGTGCTTTGGGTATAGGTGTAGGTGATAAGGTTTTAATGCTTGAAAATACTTGGTATTCCGTTATATCGCCAGAATCATGTTCTTCCATTTTATGGCGAAGTTGGGAGTATAAAGAGCAAGCAGCAGAGGCGTTAAAGCTTACCGCTAAAGATATGAAGCGCATGAAGTTGGTAGATAAAATTGTTAAAGAGCCACTTGGTGGTGCGCATAGAGACAGGGAAAAAACATTTGTAGCTGTAAGGGATGCTATTGTAACTGCTTATGATGAACTTAAAAACTTATCACCAAAAGAATTGGTGAAGACCCGAATGGCAAAATATGAGAATATGGGTGTCTTTAAGGACTAAAACCTCTAATTGCAAGCATATTAAAAAACCGAAGTGTTTGGCTTCGGTTTTTTTTATGGATATCAACAATATTTTTAACTTATTAACAGTTCAATTGTTGAAGAACTGTTAAGATTAGAATTGCTTGTAAATGCAGTTCATCGATACTTATTAGCTACATTTGTATCTTATGAAACAACCTAAGTCCATAAAAGGTTTTAAAGTAGATAAAAGCACTATTATCAATCTAGAGAAAGGTAAAATACCACCTCAAGCAGTTGATTTAGAGGAAGTTGTTCTTGGTGCCATGATGATTGATAAAAAGGGTGTTGATGAGGTCATTGATATTTTAAGCCCAGAAGCATTCTACAAGGACGCCCACAAATATATTTTTGAAGCTATTTTTAAATTATTTGAAAATAGCGAACCAGTAGACTTATTAACCGTTTCTAGCCAGCTTAAAAAGGATGAGAAATTAGATATCGTAGGAGGTGATTTTTATTTGATTTCTTTAACCCAGCGCGTATCGTCATCGGCACACATAGAATTTCACGCGCGTATTATACTTCAAAAGTATATACAGCGAAGTTTGATAAAGATCTCCAATGAAATCATTGAAGACGCCTACGATGAAACAAAGGACGTTTTTGACCTTCTTGATAATGCAGAGGCTAAGCTCTATGAAGTAACCCAGGGTAATGTAAAGAAATCTACTGAGACAGCTCAAAATCTTGTACTTCAAGCTAAGAAGAAAATTGAGGAAATCTCAAATAAGGAAGGTTTAAGTGGAATACCTAGTGGATTCGATAAGCTGGATAAACTAACGTCAGGGTGGCAACCTTCAGATTTAATTATCGTTGCTGCACGGCCAGGTATGGGTAAAACGGCATTAACCCTTACCATGGCAAGGAACATGGCCGTTAACAGTAATATTCCAGTGGCCTTTTTCTCATTAGAAATGTCGTCCGTTCAGTTAATTACCAGATTAATTTCAAGTGAAACCCACTTGTCTTCAGAAAAACTTCGTACAGGAAGATTGGAGAAGCATGAATGGGAGCAGTTGAACGTCAAAGTAAAAACGCTTGAAAAGGCACCGCTATATATAGATGATACGCCGTCACTGTCTATATTTGATTTACGTGCTAAGGCTAGGCGTTTAGCATCACAGTATGGCATAAAATTAATAGTCATTGATTACCTGCAATTAATGACGGCAGGTGGAAGTTTAAAAGGCGGAAATCGAGAACAGGAAATATCAACCATTTCAAGAAACCTCAAGGCTTTGGCCAAGGAACTTAATGTTCCGGTTATTGCTCTATCGCAATTGTCACGTGCTGTGGAAACGAGAGGAGGAAGCAAGCGCCCACTGCTTTCAGATTTAAGAGAATCTGGAGCTATTGAACAAGACGCAGATATTGTCTCGTTTATATACAGACCTGAATATTACAAGATAGATGAGTGGGATGATGAAGAGCGCTCACCTACAGAAGGTCAGGCAGAGTTTATTGTTGCTAAACACAGAAATGGTGGCTTGGATAATATTCGATTAAAATTCATTGGTCACTTAGGTAAATTTGACAATCTGGATGATTTTGAAACTTCTTTTGGAGAGTTCCATTCTAAAATGAATGCAGCAGCAAATGACGATACTTTTAAGCCAGATTCCTATCCTTCAGCATCTGATGCCTTTGACTCGCCAGAAGACGACGATGTGCCGTTTTAACACAGCATTATAAGTCTTAAAATTTCTTTTTAACGTATCTTTACCGTTCGCTATTTAAAAGAAATTGAGCCTCATGTTAGACCAAAGACGTACCACCAATGTACTTTTGTTAGTTATAGCCATTCCCTTGGTATTTTACCTGCTCAAGGTACTGTCTTTTATATTTATTCCTCTTATTTTTTCGATGTTTATCGCCTTGCTATTTCTGCCTATAATGAGAGAGCTAGGGAGGAGAAGAGTGCCTAAATTTTTAAGCATTTTAGTGGTACTCCTTCTAGTGGCAGGTGGCCTTAAGATCGGCTTTGAACTCATACAGTTATCAAGTAAGGAAATCTTGGCTAACAATGCCGACTTTATGCAAAAAGTAGAACCAAAGCTAGAGGTGCTGAGAACCTATCTCTTCGATAATTTTGGTATTGAATTGGATACTGAGCAAAGTGTATTTGCTGAGTTTTTTAAAAAGGACAATATTGGCTCTACGATTGGATTTTTGAGGAGTTTTGTAACATCTTTATTAATGACTGCATTTTTTGTTGTACTCTGGCTGGCCGAATCCATAAATGTTCATAAGCTACTTAACAACACCATTCTGAAACAAAAGCATACTTCCATAAAAGCTTTTATGAAGATTGAAAAGGATTTGATTAAATTTATTAAAGTGAAGTTTTTGGTGAGTGCTTTAACCGGTTTGTTCACAGGCTTAATGTGTGTTTTATTTGATGTGAGTTTCCCAATATTTTGGGGTCTATTCGCTTTTGCCATCAATTTTGTTCAGATGGTAGGCTCTTTTATATCAGTGATACTGTTGTCTATCTTTTCTTTTGTGGAACTGGATCCTACGAGCACCTTATTTTTCTTTATTTTATCAATAACCATGGTTCAAGTGCTGTTTGGCGCCATTTTAGAGCCAATATTTATGGGCAAGTCCTTTTCTATAAATATTATAGCGGTTTTAGTAATGCTAATGTTTTGGGGCTTTTTATGGGGAATTCCAGGGCTCATTATGGCCATTCCTATTACGGTTTTTATAAAAATAATTTTAGAGCAGTTTTCCAGTACTAAGATAATCGCCAGCCTATTATCAGGCAATGAAACTAAAATTGAGAAGCTGTAACATCGCCATTTCCCTCAGCACTTAGAACCGCTATTGTTAAAATGTCTACCATATTATAATCAGCTCATATGTCCTTTAGAATATTAAAAGATTTATAATTCCTTTTCGCTACGAGTTAAATTTAAGTATCTTTCATTTTAAAATTCAAAAAGTGAAAAAGGTACTTTTCATACTCTTCGCCATATTATTAAGTAGCCATTGTTTTGCATCTTATATTTTAATTCCGATGGATGCGGAGACCCAAGAGAATCACCTCAAGGCTTATGGTGTTACCTACTGGACTTTGGAAAGAGAACTAAAAGTCAAATGGTTATTGAATTACCGAGGAGGCTCTTTTCTATTGCCAGATGCAGAGATTATTAGAAAGGAATGTCAAATTAGAGGCGTGTCGTTTGAAGTTATTTCAGATAACCAAGCAGCTCAAATTCTAGAAGACATAAGTAGTCCTGCTGTCAATCAAGAAGCGGTGGTTTTAGAAAAAGCACCAAAAATTGCTGTGTATACACCTTATGGGAAGCAGCCTTGGGATGATGCAGTAACCATGGTGCTCACCTACGCAGAAATACCATACGAAACGGTCTACGATGAAGAGGTATTGAATGACGAACTTTTGCTCTATGATTGGTTGCATTTGCATCATGAAGATTTTACGGGACAATACGGTAAGTTCTACCGTGCGTATCGGTCTGCCGCTTGGTATATAGAGGAGAAAAAACAAGCGGAAGAATTAGCCTCCAAACTTGGTTATTCAAAAGTGTCTGAAGCCAAATTGGCGGTTGCACTAAAGATTAGAGATTATGTTGTTGGAGGTGGTTTTATGTTTGCGATGTGTTCCGCAACGGATAGTTTTGATATTGCCTTAGCTGCAGAAGGTATTGACATCTGTGAGCCTATGTTTGATGGCGATGGCAGTGATCCTGGCTACCAAAATAAAATAGACTATTCTAAGACCTTTGCTTTTAGGGATTTCATTTTAGAACAGAGTCCAAATGTATACGAGTTCTCATCCATAGATATGACAAGAAAGCGCCAAATCCCTATGACTACCGATTATTTTAGTCTTATGGAATATTCAGCGAAGTGGGACCCAATACCTACAATGCTCACACAAAACCATACCGCTTTGGTTAAGGGGTTCATGGGACAGACGACATCCTTCACTAGGGACCAAATAAAATCTAACGTCCTGGTCATGGGAGAAAACCGCGCTAATGGTGAAGCCAAATACATTCATGGTATAAAAGGAAAAGGTTTTTTCACCTTTTATGGAGGTCATGACCCAGAAGATTATACACATAGGGTTGGTGATCCTAAAACTGAACTGGATTTACATCCAACATCTCCAGGATATCGTCTGATCCTTAATAATGTGCTATTTCCGGCCGCAAAAAAGAAAAAGCAAAAGACCTAAATAAAAATGTGATTTAAAGGTGAAGCTATATCAGAAAGAAATACAACTTTTAGCCAAACCTAGAGGGTTTCATATCATTACAGAAGATATTTTAAAAGCTCTACCAGAGATAGAGGAGATCAGGCTGGGGCAGTTGCAAGTGTTTATAAAACATACTTCGGCTAGTTTAACTATAAATGAAAATGCCGACCCTACCGTTAGGCAGGATTTTGAATCTCATTTTAACTTCATGGTTCCAGAAAATCAGTCTTATTATAAACACACATACGAGGGCTCCGACGATATGCCAGCGCACATCAAAGCTGCGGTGTTAGGGCCGTCAGTTCAAATTCCTATTAGTAATGGAAAGTTAAATTTAGGCATATGGCAAGGAATTTATTTATGTGAGCATAGAAATAGTGCCTCGGGAAGACACCTTGTCTTAACCGCCTTTGGACAATAAAAAAAAGCCCAAATCATTTGATTTGGGCTTTTTATAAGCGAAATGTTGTTGTTTTATGGGCTTAAACGCCTTACTTTACTTTTTTTACGATAGCTTCAAAAGCTTCTGGGTGGTTCATAGCTAAGTCTGCTAACACCTTACGGTTAAGCTCAATATTATTAGCTTTTAATTGACCCATAAACTTGGAATAGCTCATTCCATGTTGTCTTGCACCTGCGTTAATACGCATAATCCATAACGCACGGAATGTTCTTTTTTTGTTTCTACGGTCTCTGTACGAATATTGCATCGCTTTATCAACCGCATTTTTTGCTACGGTCCAAACGTTTTTACGTCTTCCCCAGTAGCCTTTTGCTTGCTTTAGAACCTTTTTTCTTCTAGCTCTTTTCGCAACTGAATTTACTGATCTTGGCATTTTTTTAATTGTTTTTTGTAGTAGGCGACCAATTATGGTACTTGCTAAATAATTTTGCCTAACTCCATGGTTTATAATTATTTTAACCGGTTAAACAAGGTTACTTCAAGCGTAACATATGTTTAACATTATCTTCATCTGCTTTGTGTACCAAAGTATCATGAGTTAAAGCTAGCTTACGCTTTTTAGATTTTTTAGTCAAAATATGACTCTTAAAAGCGTGCTTTCTTTTAATCTTACCCGTGCCAGTAAGTTTAAATCTTTTCTTGGCACTTGAATTGGTTTTCATTTTAGGCATTGTCTCCTAGTTTTTGTTACGTTTCGCTTATGTTTTTTATTACTTTATTATTTTGTCTTTTTGGGAGCAATGAACATTATCATTCGTTTACCTTCTAATTTAGGCATTTGCTCTACTTTACCGTACTCTTCAAGATCTTGGGCTAATCTTAATAACAAGATTTGACCTTGCTCCTTAAAAACTATTGAACGTCCTTTGAAAAATACAAAGGCTTTCAATTTAGCCCCATCTTTTAAAAATTTAATGGCGTGCTTTTTCTTAAATTCATAGTCGTGGTCATCTGTTTGTGGCCCAAAACGGATTTCTTTCACAACCACTTTAGACGCTTTTGCTTTAAGTGCCTTTTCTCGTTTCTTTTGCTCGTAAAGAAACTTTTTATAATCCATTACCTTGCAAACAGGAGGGTTAGCACTCGGTGAAATTTCAACCAAATCTAAACCTTGCTCATCTGCTATAGCGAGCGCTTTTTTTAATGGATAAATACCAACTTCTACATTATCTCCTACAACTCTCACTTCTTCAGCTCTAATTTTAGAGTTGATTCTGTGTTTGTCTTCTTGAGATTCCCTTCTGTAATTTTTTCTTCGGTTTCTTCTTATTGCTATGACTTATCGGTTTTAATTATTTAAATGTTTTTAAGCTTTTGTCTACTTCTTCGTTGATATGCTCAACGAATTCTTCAACGCTAAGGGCGCCAATTTCTTCTCCACCATGTTTTCTTACGTTAATCTTGTTGTTTTGTTTTTCTTCTTCTCCAACAATAATCATGTAAGGAATTTTGGCTAATTCGGCTTCCCTAATTTTTTTACCCACAGTTTCATTTCTGTCGTCTGCGAGGGCGCGAATTTCGTTATTTTCTAGCAAATTTAAAACTTTTTGAGCGTATTTTTCATATTTCTCGCTAATAGAAATCACAACAGCTTGTTCGGGCATAAGCCAAAGCGGGAAGTTTCCTGCCGTGTGTTCTAGTAATATGGCCACAAAGCGTTCCATACTTCCAAAAGGTGCTCGGTGAATCATTACTGGTCTGTGAAATTCATTATCCGCCCCTTTATAAGTAAGGTCAAACCTTTCGGGTAGGTTGTAATCAACTTGAATAGTGCCCAGCTGCCATTTTCTGCCTAAGGCATCTTTTACCATAAAATCTAATTTTGGACCATAAAAGGCCGCTTCACCTTCCTCAACCACAAAATCCAATCCTTTATCTTTTGCCGCATTTAGTATAGCTTTCTCAGCCTTGTCCCAATTTTCAGAACTGCCAATATACTTCTCAGGTTGCTTTGGGTCCCTTACTGAGACCTGAGCAGTGAAGTCTTCAAAACCTAGAGAACCAAATACATATAGGACTAAATCTATAACCTCTTTAAACTCTTGGTCTAGTTGATCAGGTGTACAGAAAATATGAGCATCGTCTTGAGTGAATCCACGGACCCGAGTAAGTCCATGGAGTTCTCCGCTTTGTTCGTATCTATATACGGTTCCAAATTCTGCATAGCGTTTTGGTAAGTCCTTATAAGAAAAAGGCTTCGTGTTGTATATTTCACAATGATGAGGGCAGTTCATGGGCTTAAGCAGAAACTCCTCGCCTTCGGCCGGTGTAGAGATAGGTTGAAAACTATCCTCGCCATATTTTGCATAGTGCCCGGAAGTTACATAGAGTTCTTTTTGTCCAATGTGGGGAGTTACTACCATCTCATAACCAGCTTTTTTTTGAGCTGCTTTTAAAAAGTTTTCAAGTCGCTCGCGCAAGGCGGCACCTTTAGGAAGCCACAGAGGAAGTCCTTGCCCCACTTTTTGAGAAAAAGTGAATAATTCCAATTCCTTACCCAACTTTCTGTGATCTCTCTTTTTTGCCTCCTCCAAAAGGTGTAAGTATTCTGTAAGTTCCTTTTGTTTAGGGAATGAGATCCCATAAACTCTTGTAAGTTGTTTTTCATTTTCGTCACCTTTATAATAGGCTCCCGCAACGGCCATGATTTTAACCGCTTTGATTTTGCCTGTATTAGGGATGTGACCGCCCCTGCAGAGATCTGTAAATGTATCGTGATCACAAAATGTTATTGTGCCATCCTCTAAATTTTCTATGAGTTCAACTTTGTATTCATTCTTATTCTCGTAATAGGCTAGGGCTTCTTGTTTAGAGACCGCTCTCATTTTAAAATCATGCTTGCCACGAGCGATTTCTAGCATTTTTGATTCAATTGTTTTGAAATCTTTTTCAGAGATGGTGTTGTCACCGAGGTCTACATCATAATAAAATCCGTTTTCAATGGCAGGACCAACCCACAGTTTAACACCAGGATAAAGTTCTTCAAGAGCCTGGGCAAGAACATGAGCAGATGAATGCCAAAAAGCTTTTTTTCCTTCATCATCATTCCAAGTAAAAAGAACGAGACTACCATTTTCATCCAAGGGAGTTGCGGTTTCCACCACATCATCGTTAAATTTTGCCGAAATGACATTCCGAGCAAAACCTTCGCTGATGTCTCTTGCAACCTCCATTGGAGTTATACCTTTATTATAGGTGCGTTGACTGTTGTCTGGTAGTGTGATTGTGATCATGTTGTATCTCTAGAATAATTTAGCGGACAAAGATAGTTCTATATGATTAATTCGCAAAGCGCGAAACTTATATTAAATGTGTCACCTATAAAAGTAATGGATTGTAAACTTAAGAGGTGTATAAATCAACTCCTATTGTGAAATTAGTGTTGAAACTTGAAAATTTTTGCTTGGGAGTGGGTTAGTGTAAACGGCCTTTTTGATGTAGAACAATTTATTGATGTAAAATATAAGTTAGAAATAATTTTTTTCTTATCTTTGATATTCTCCAATCACTTGATTTTTAGAACTTAATTTTTACGAAAAAAAATGTTTCAATTTTTTTTCTGATTTCTTATTGTGGGAATAAAAAAAGGGTTTTATATTTGCACCCGCTAAAACGCCGAAGGGCTGTTTTGGTTGAGAGAGAGAAGTTCATAGACATATTGAATTGACAGCGTAAGGCGGGCGCACTATGTGCGTTTGCCAAGACAAAGAACAAGCCATTTTGAGTACTTTGGAGATTCCATAGGTCGTTGAGATATTGAAGATACAACGATGAAGAGTTTGATCCTGGCTCAGGATGAACGCTAGCGGCAGGCCTAACACATGCAAGTCGGACGGTAACGGGGGTTGCTTGCAACCCGCCGACGAGTGGCGCACGGGTGCGTAACGCGTATACAATCTGCCCTCTACAGGGGGATAGCCTTTGGAAACGAAGATTAATATCCCATGGAATGGGAGGCCGGCCTCGGCCTTTCATTAAAGTTTCGGCGGTAGGGGATGAGTATGCGTCCTATTAGCTAGATGGTGCGGTAACGGCGCACCATGGCGACGATAGGTAGGGGCCCTGAGAGGGGGATCCCCCACACTGGTACTGAGACACGGACCAGACTCCTACGGGAGGCAGCAGTGAGGAATATTGGACAATGGGCGGAAGCCTGATCCAGCCATGCCGCGTGCAGGAAGACTGCCCTATGGGTTGTAAACTGCTTTTGTACGGGAAGAAACCCCCCTACGCGTAGGGGGCTGACGGTACCGTAAGAATAAGCATCGGCTAACTCCGTGCCAGCAGCCGCGGTAATACGGAGGATGCAAGCGTTATCCGGAATCATTGGGTTTAAAGGGTCCGTAGGTGGAACGGTCAGTCAGAGGTGAAATCCTGCAGCTCAACTGTAGAACTGCCTTTGATACTGCCGTTCTTGAATCGTTGTGAAGTGGTTGGAATATGTAGTGTAGCGGTGAAATGCATAGATATTACATAGAACACCGATTGCGAAGGCAGATCACTAACAACGTATTGACACTGATGGACGAAAGCGTGGGGAGCGAACGGGATTAGATACCCCGGTAGTCCACGCCGTAAACGATGGTCACTAGCTGTTCGGACTTCGGTCTGAGTGGCCAAGCGAAAGTGATAAGTGACCCACCTGGGGAGTACGTTCGCAAGAATGAAACTCAAAGGAATTGACGGGGGCCCGCACAAGCGGTGGAGCATGTGGTTTAATTCGATGATACGCGAGGAACCTTACCAGGGCTTAAATGCAGTGCGACAGGTCTAGAGATAGACTTTTCTTCGGACGGACTGCAAGGTGCTGCATGGTTGTCGTCAGCTCGTGCCGTGAGGTGTCAGGTTAAGTCCTATAACGAGCGCAACCCCTTTTGTTAGTTGCCAGCATGTAAAGATGGGAACTCTAGCAAGACTGCCGGTGCAAACCGCGAGGAAGGTGGGGATGACGTCAAATCATCACGGCCCTTACGTCCTGGGCTACACACGTGCTACAATGGTAGGTACAGAGAGCAGCCACACCGCGAGGTGGAGCGAATCTACAAAGCCTATCACAGTTCGGATCGGAGTCTGCAACTCGACTCCGTGAAGCTGGAATCGCTAGTAATCGCAGATCAGCCATGCTGCGGTGAATACGTTCCCGGGCCTTGTACACACCGCCCGTCAAGCCATGGAAGCTGGGAGTGCCTGAAGTCCGTCACCGCAAGGAGCGGCCTAGGGTAAAATCGGTAACTAGGGCTAAGTCGTAACAAGGTAGCCGTACCGGAAGGTGCGGCTGGAACACCTCCTTTCTAGAGACTTGCCTACCGGAGCGATCCGGTGCGTAGGCAGGAAGACGGCGATATGGTATTGGAAGGGGAAAGGGATGGACTGTTCTTTGCTGTCAATTTAAAGATATCAATAATTAAGTAGAGTCTCATAGCTCAGCTGGTTAGAGCGCTACACTGATAATGTAGAGGTCGGCAGTTCGAGTCTGCCTGAGACTACTGGTTAAAGGAAATTCTAGAGGTTGGGTATGTAGTCATGTACCGACTACTGACTGCTCATTACCGACAACCGGTCATGGGGAATTAGCTCAGCTGGCTAGAGCGCCTGCCTTGCACGCAGGAGGTCACCGGTTCGACTCCGGTATTCTCCACTTGCGGCCGATTGCCGCGAACGTTCATTGACATATTGGAAAAGATACATGAAACAAGATTAGATAGAAATATTTAATAGAACTAAGATAATTGTAACGAGCAATTATAACTCATTGAAAAGACAAAAGTACGATAAGCTAGAGAAGGGCGTATGGGGAATGCCTAGGCTCTCAGAGGCGATGAAGGACGTGATAAGCTGCGAAAAGCTGCGGGGATCGGCACATACGAATTGATCCGCAGGTATCCGAATGGGGCAACCCGCCATGTTGAAGACATGGCATCCGAAAGGAGGCGAACCCGGGGAACTGAAACATCTAAGTACCCGGAGGAGAAGAAAACAAGAGTGATTCCGCCAGTAGCGGCGAGCGAACGCGGACCAGCCCAAACCGGCACTGTTACGGCAGTGCCGGGGTTGTAGGACCACGACATTGGAAGCATGATGAACTGGAACCGTTTGGAAAGACGGGCCGTAGACGGTGATAGCCCGGTACAGGCAAAGATTGCGGACATAGTGGTATCCTGAGTAGCGCGGGGCACGTGAAACCCTGTGTGAATCCGTGGGGACCATCCCACAAGGCTAAATACTCCTGAGAGACCGATAGTGTACCAGTACCGTGAGGGAAAGGTGAAAAGAACCCCGAACAGGGGAGTGAAACAGAACCTGAAACCATACGCTTACAAGCGGTCGGAGCCCGTAGGGGTGACGGCGTGCCTTTTGCATAATGAGCCTACGAGTTACCGTTTCTGGCAAGGTTAAGCACTTCAGGTGCGGATCCGCAGCGAAAGCGAGTCTGAACAGGGCGCACAGTCAGTGGCGGTAGACGCGAAACCGTGTGATCTACCCATGGGCAGGGTGAAGCTGTGGTAACACACAGTGGAGGCCCGAACCGGTTGACGTTGAAAAGTCTTCGGATGACCTGTGGGTAGGGGTGAAAGGCCAATCAAACTCGGAAATAGCTCGTACTCCCCGAAATGCATTTAGGTGCAGCGTACTGTTAGTTTTATAGAGGTAGAGCTACTGATTGGATGCGGGGGCTTCACCGCCTACCAATTCCTGACAAACTCCGAATG
>CAJXLB010000005.1 GCA_913055905.1 uncultured Winogradskyella sp. | reverse complement strand
CCTTCAAGCTCAGGTCAATCTCCGTGATCCCGTCAGGGACACCGTCGTCGCAGACCTCCAAGGGCGTCGGGACTACTACGGTGGGGAGTGGAAATGCTGAAAATTGAACGCTACTACTATTTGGACAAGCACCAGACGTTACATATTCAATCGTGTATGTTTCTCCTGGAGTTCCATTTGTAACAGCTCCTGTAACAGGATCTATGATTGCTCCGTCAGTTGGAGGAATATTAAAACTAAAAGTCCCTCCCGGTGTTCCAGTTAT
Organism: uncultured Winogradskyella sp.; assembly: GCA_913055905.1. Lineage (GTDB taxonomy): Bacteria > Bacteroidota > Bacteroidia > Flavobacteriales > Flavobacteriaceae > Winogradskyella. Next base: position 157,558 of record CAJXLB010000005.1, on the reverse strand, counting down.
TGTAACCAATCCGCCATCACAGGTCGGACTCACACTAAAAGAAGGATCATCAATTGGTAGCGTATTGAAGGTCTGTACTTCAGTTGCAGAACAAACGCCAGTAGTTGTATAATTGATGGAATAAGAGGTGTTTGGCGAACCGTTTGTAACTTCTCCCGTAACTGAATCTATAATTGCAGTGTCTGATGGTGGTACTTCAAAAGAAAAAACTCCTCCAGGCGTGCCATTAATTACAATGGTTGCACCATCGCAAGTTGGTGTAATAGTGAAAGAAGCATCATCGTTATTTAGAACGGTCACACTTTCAATTGATGACTGAATGCAGGGACCAGCCGTGGTATATTCCACGGAATACGTCTGTCCAGGCAATGCATTTGTGATAGTACCAATAGCAGCATCCACAATTGCACCATCACCTGGGTCTGGATTGAACGAGAATACGCCTCCAGTATCACCTGAAATAGTTGCCGTTGCGCCATCGCATGTTGCTGTTAAGACAAAAGATGGATCATCTAAATTTAAAACCGTGAAGGTTTCAATACTTGAGGCTGGACATGCGCCTGAAGTAGTATATTCAATAGAATAAGTGTTACCTGGTGTCGCATTAGTCACTTCACCTGTAATTCCATCAATAACAGCTCCATCTCCTGGAATAGGATTAAATGCGAAAGTTCCACCTAAATCCCCATTAATTGTCACTGTCGCGCCATCACAGGTAGGAGTTGGTGTAAAAGAGGCGTCATCTACCTCCAATACTGAAAATGTTTGAGAGGATACAGAAGAACAGGTACCTGATGTGGTATACTCAACAGTATAGGTAGCACCAGATGTTCCACCTGTTACGAGTCCAGTTGCCGCATCTATGATAGAACCATCGCCAGGAACTGGATTAAATGCAAAAGTTCCACCTAAATCACCTGAAATGGTAGCTGTAGCGCCGTCACAAGTTGGATTCATTACAAAGGAGGCGTCCTCCCTTGGCTCTACAATTAAATTAAAAACCGGGTTAACTGATGCATTATAACAATTCGAATCGGTTGCACTTTCAATTCTCACAAAAATCGGTTCTGGCGAAATTGTATTTGGATAAGGCGATGTTAAAGCCCCTAAACCAGCATCTGCATCGGCGAAACTTAAATGATAGGTTACATTAAAAGCTGTTGGGGACTGGGCACCTAAAATACCAGCTGTTTGGGCCTCCAAGTCAAAATCCTCGACTCCGTCATTGGAAGGATCATCACAAAGCACAAGGTCCGGTACTGGATTTATAGCTGGCTGTCCTGTTACATTTAAGGTAAAACTTAGTACCTCATAGCATCCAGAGTTTAAATATTCAACCCTGATATATATGACCTCTCCGTCTGTGCCTGAATATGAATTCAAATTAGCAATTGGAGCATTATCTGCATCTGCATCTGCCTGGCTATTATGATAGGATACCTCCAAATCTCCAGGATTTGGTGAACTCGCTGTAACCACTACAGTATTTGTTTCTAAATCAAAAATATAAGGTGGTGCGCCTGTATCACAAACCAACAAATCATTAGGTAATTCCGTTATGATTTCTGGTAGTACATCGATACAAACTTCCTCTGTGTATTCACAACCAAAGTCATCTGTAACGCGATAGGTATAACAGTATTGGCCATCTGATGGCGGCGTAACCGTAATGACATTACCAGCGGTATTTGTTATTGTTGGGTCTGCATCCCAAGCTTCTGATGTAATAGCAGGTGTAAATGACAACTCTGGTGGTTGTAAATTGGGATCAAACTCTATCTCCCAGGAAAAAATATAACCATTATCAATAGCAAGGTTATCTACTACAATTATTTCCCAATCGCCATTCAAGGGGCTTCCTATAAGATTAGCAAAGGATTCTTCTGGAAGATACGTACCTGGAGCAATAGAAGCTGATGGTGGAGTTCCGGCATTGATTGTTGGACCATTAACCAAAGTTACAGCTCCAGACATAGAAAAACAATAATCGGCTCCAATACCAGGTGCGTTACTACCATCGTCATTAGCACCTCCTAGATAGGTACCACCTCCTCCAGGATAATCCTTTAAGACAGCTTGTTGACCATTTGGGCTAACAATTATAATTTCCAGATCACCCAAGAATGAATGCTCCATATTTAAACAGATACTAACAATTTGGCTGGCATCTGTTATCGTTGCTGAAGAATCAAAACAATCTACGGGTACAAATGAACTATAGACAGCTCCACTTCCATCTGGCAAGAATGTCTGATCAGCTACTGGTGGAGTACAGTCATTAATAAAAGGTGTGGGTTGTACAACGCCAGTAATATCTGTACTCTCTCCATAACAAATTACAGAATCTGTGGCTTGAGTCCCAGTAAAGTCTGGCTCCGTTGCTACTTGAACTACTTGATTTATAAGATTGTTATTGGTACAACCCAAGGGGTCTTCACTTGTATTGGTATCTCTTATGTTAAGATTTACGATGTAAACACCTGGATCTGGATAAGAAAACGTGACCGTTTGACCTGCAGCCGTATTGCCGTCACCTAAATCCCACTCGTAAGTTGCTCCTGTACCATCAACTGAAAAGGTTCCACTACCTGTTAATGTAATGTCCTCATTAGGACAGACCCGAATATAGCCATCACCATTAGGTGCAGGCACAGCCGAATCCAATTGCGCATTAATGGTCTGGCAAGGTGTAAGGCACATTACGTCTGCAGCCCAACCTGTTGTATTACCAGCTCCATCGGAAACAAACTCTATTGTGAGGCATCCTGATGTATTGCCTGGAGTCGCCTGAACAAAACCCGGACTGTTTGCTCCAGTAAAAGTACCAAAAGCATTTGCAGCTGTAGAATCACCGTCATATATGGTCATTACGTCCAAATTGAGCTGTGTACTAAATTCAGTGAAATCTAATTGTATTCTTTGACCTGGATTCTCAGGGCATATTGTTATTACCAAATTTTCATTATTACCATAATTCCCAAATTCACCTCCTGAATCATAAAAAGTACCACTACACTGAGTTACAGCGCCATTTTGCATGAGTATATCCTGACTCCAAGTAAATGATGAAATCAACAATCCAAAAAGTAAGCTAAAGCTAAGTTTCTTTATCATGTTCGTTATTTTTGATATTGGGACTTAATTAAGATAATATAGTCTGAGCCATCAACAACATATAGTTTTGCCTCATTACTAAAAAATTCCAAATTGTATTTAAGAGGATTGAATGAGTTTGGGTTGAAATTAGAATCGCGCGTTAAGTCTGGAACATAAGAATTAAACAAAGGCATAGAAGATAATTTGACAACATCCTTCTTTTTCCTTAGTTGTTCGTTTTTTTCTATCACAACACGATTTCTCAATAGGTTCTTTAAATCCTTTAATCTTTGAGGATTATCAAACACATATTTCTGAGCATAATCCCCATAAACTTCAAGGATAAAACCGCGCTCTTTTTGAGTCAGTGGTGAATCTAAATTATCACCATATACAGCAAGGGGCAGCGGGTGCCTTTTAACTCGTGATGTATTTTGTGCTATGGCTACCGTGCAAAATAGACCTACGATACCCAAAAGGAGTATTTTTTTCATTGCTTAACCTTAAATAAATTTGGAGGGGAAATTTAAGAAAATTTTAATAAAAGCCTTGTTGATTCGCCAATGATATGCGCATTTTAACGGTTTTGTTTCTCTAACAATTAGTTAATTGCCTCTACCGGCATTACATCCTTGTTTTATTATGTATCTTTGTACCTTGTTTTAAAGTCTATACGACTAAATTATTTTTACCATGAAAATCGAGAGTGATTTTAACGATATAGATGCTATTGGTGACGACCATGTAAGTTCATCCAGTGATACACCTTTACGCCCAGATGCATTTGAACTTTCAGACCAGGAAAAAGTAGATATTATAAGGGATGATATAAGGCATATCATGGAAACCCTTGGGCTAGATCTCACCGACGACAGTCTGCAAGGTACACCAAACCGTGTGGCCAAAATGTTTGTTAATGAAATATTTGGAGGATTGTCTCCCAAGAATAAGCCAAAGGCCTCTACCTTTAAGAACCAATATAAATATGGTGAAATGCTTGTTGAGAAAAACATCACTGTATATTCCACTTGCGAACACCATTTACTACCAATTGTAGGTAGAGCTCATGTGGCCTATATCTCAAATGGTTCTGTTGTAGGGTTATCTAAAATGAACCGTATTGTAGATTACTATGCCAAGCGCCCACAAGTACAAGAACGCTTAACCATTCAAATTGTAAAAGAATTACAGCGTGTATTAAATACCGAGGATGTAGCATGCGTTATCGACGCCAAACATCTTTGCGTAAATTCAAGAGGTATTCGTGACATTGAAAGTAGTACGGTAACCTCTGAATTTGGTGGTAAGTTTAAGCAAAAAGAGGTTAGACGCGAATTCTTGGATTACATTAAATTAGAGACACAATTCTAAGACGTAACACCTCTAACCTGTAAAATGTTTCAATAAACCTAGTGTTTAACTATGGCTCTTTACCAACATCAGCAATTAAAAATTTACAATTCCCTAAGCGGTAAAAAGGAACTTTTTAAACCCATTCACGAAGGATATGTTGGGCTTTATGTTTGTGGCCCTACCGTATACAGCAACGTGCATTTAGGAAATGTAAGAACCTTTATGTCTTTTGACGTGGTATTCAGATACCTAAAACACTTGGATTACAAAGTGCGCTATGTAAGGAATATTACTGATGCTGGCCATTTAGAAAACGATGCGGATGAAGGTGAAGACCGTATTGCTAAAAAAGCACGTTTAGAAGCAATTGAACCCATGGAAGTTGTGCAACGCTATACTGTTGATTTTCACAATATTCTTAATACGTTCAATTTTTTACCACCGAGTATAGAGCCTACTGCTACAGGTCATATTATAGAGCAAATTGAAATCATAAAATCCATAATGGATAAAGGCCTAGCCTATGAAGTTAATGGCTCCGTTTATTTTGATGTTTTAAAATACAACGAGACTAAATCCTACGGTATTTTGAGTAAGCGAAAGGTTGAAGATTTAATCCACAACACGCGGCAGCTCGACGGGCAGTCCGACAAAAAGAATCCTCAAGATTTTGCACTTTGGAAAAAAGCGGAACCTCAGCACATTATGCGCTGGCCATCTCCGTGGAGTGACGGCTTTCCTGGATGGCACCTCGAGTGTACCGCTATGAGTACCAAATACCTCGGAGAACACTTCGATATTCATGGTGGTGGCATGGATTTAAAATTTCCACATCACGAATGTGAAATCGCCCAAGCAGAGGCCTGCAATGACCAACCTCCTGTAAATTATTGGATGCATGCCAATATGCTTATCATGAACGGTAAAAAAATGGCAAAATCTACAGGTAATTTTATTTTGCCTAACGAGATTTTTACTGGTGACAATCCTCATATATCTAAGGCATTTCATCCAAGTGTAGCGCGATTTTTTATGCTTCAAGCACATTACCGCAGCATTTTGGATTTTACAAACGAAGGTCTATTAGCAGCAGAAAAAGGCTTTGCTCGGTTGATGGAAGGTATTAATAGCCTTAATTCACTTAACACAAGTAAGACCTCAAGTTTTGATGTTAATGACTGGAGGCAGAAATGTTACGAGGCCATGAACGATGATTTTAACACGCCAATCCTTATTGCGAATTTGTTTGAAGGCGTAAAAGTCATCAATCAGATTAAAGATGGTAGCGCTACCATTTCTAAGGATGACTTACAAATTTTTAAAGAAACGTTTGAGAATTTCACCTTTGATATTCTCGGGTTAACCAATGTTTCTGAAACAGCATCTGGAGCAGATCAACTCTCTGGCGTTGTTGAAATTTTAATCAACTTAAGGAAAGAAGCTCGACTTAATAAAGATTTTGCTTTATCTGACAAAATAAGGGATGACCTTGCAAACATAGGCGTGCACCTTAAGGACGGAAAGGATGGCACAACCTTTACGACTAATTAAGCGTGAAGTCTGTACTAACATATCCTTTTCTTTTACTTATTAAATTTTATCAAAGTGCGATTTCGCCTTTTTTTCCAAGTACATGCAGGTACCAACCCACTTGTTCTCATTATGCCAAGGAAGCTTTAATGGTACATGGTTTATTTAAAGGCGGCTGGTTGGCATTGAAGCGGATTTTTAGTTGTCATCCTTGGGGTGGAAAAGGTTTCGACCCAGTACCAAAAAAGGATGACAACTAAAAATTTGCCCACGCGCCATCTCGCGCGTTCGCTAGAAATGTACACCGTACATTTCTTTGTTCGCTCCGTCGCCTTAGGGCGGAAAAGGTTTTGACCCAGTACCACCAAAAGAAGATTAATATTCCGTCATAGCCAATGGCAAAACCTATCAAAATACTATATTTACAGCTTAATTGAGTAGTTATGGTATTGTTACAAATAGAATGGGATCCCACCAAATTTATTGAAATAGGTTTTTTTAAGCTTCATTTTTATAGTGTGATGTGGATTGTTGCCTTTATTCTAGGCTTTTACATCATGAAACGTATCTACAAGCACGAAAACGAAACGAACGAGTCATTAGATTCCTTATTCATTTATTCTGTTTTAGGTATAATGCTTGGAGCGCGGTTGGGTCACGTTATTTTTTACCAAGCCGAACTGATTACCGAAGATTTCTTCAGCATATTTCTACCCTTTAAATTTAAAGGTGGTATAGAGTTCACAGGTTTCCAAGGGCTAGCCAGTCACGGTGCTGCCATAGGCATGATTATATCCATGTATCTCTATAATAGAAAAGTTCTTAAACGCACCGTGCTTTGGATTTTAGATAGAATTGTTGTGCCTGTGGCCTTAGGTGCTGTTTTCGTTAGGATTGGAAACTTTATTAATTCTGAAATCATTGGAAAATACACTAACAGTGACTTTGGTGTAGTCTTTAAGCAATTAGGTGAAACACAACCGCGACATCCAGCACAACTCTATGAAGCGTTTTGCTATGTATTTGTTTTCCTGGCACTGTTCTATTTTTACTGGAAAACCAAAAAGGCCAATCAAGAAGGCTTTTTATTTGGGCTCTTCTTAGTGTTATTATGGACCATACGCTTTTTTGTTGAATTTGTTAAGGAAGCCCAGAACCCTGAGCGTGCAGATTGGCTCCTAAATACAGGTCAACTGTTAAGCATTCCTTTTATTGTCATAGGACTTTACTTTATGTTTGTTTACAAACCCAAACGTCAAGAATAGAGTAAATGAGACGCATAATCCTTAACGGTCTACTTTTGGGCTCCATGACACTATTTCTTTGCCAATGCAAAGAGAACAAAGGAACACCTTCCAATACTTCACAAGTTTCCATTCCGTTTAAAAAAGAAGGTACCTTAAAGGTATTGAAATCTCAAAACGATTCAATCATTGCCCAACTTGATATAGAGATTGCCGACAATGAGTATGAAACCCAAACGGGACTAATGTACAGAACGGAACTTAAGGAGAACCATGGGATGCTTTTTATATTTCCGGATGTGTCATTCCGCAGCTTTTATATGAAGAATACCAAAATACCCTTAGACATCATTTATATAGATGAGAATATGAATGTTGTGAGTATTCAAAAAAATGCCCAACCGTTTGACGAGACCTCCTTACCATCTGAAGCACCTGCCAAATATGTCTTAGAGGTGAACGCAGGCCTATCAGATTTATGGCAACTGCAAAAAGGCGACAAAATTACTTTTACTAAACAATAACGATAAAAAAAGCCTTTCTTATGGGAAAGGCTTTTTTCATTAGTACTTATTGAGGATTAAACTTACTCCTCATCTTCTTCTTTAACTTTCTTCTTTAAAGATTCGGCAGCATCTCCTTTTTTAGCTGTATCGTACATTAGTGGTGTTGCGATAAACATAGAAGAATATGTCCCTACAATAACACCGACGATCAACGCAAACAATAAGCCTCTAAGTGAATCTGCACCAAAAGTAAACATGGCCAATAATACCACTAACGTTGTTACAGACGTATTCAAGGTTCTACTTAAGGTACTGTTTAGCGAAGCATTAATGGTCTTGCCAAACTCCCATGAGGTATGTTCGTTTAAAAATTCCCTTATTCTGTCGAATACAACCACGGTATCGTTAAGCGAGTAACCAATAACCGTTAATATGGCAGCAATAAAGGCTTGGTCAATCTCCATACTAAATGGCATAAATTGCCATGCCAATGAGAATATTCCCAAAACAATTAATACATCGTGGAATACGGCAGCAACGGCTCCAAGAGAGAATTGCCATCTTTTGAATCTAAATAGGATATAAAGGAAAACCACTACCAAAGAGCCTAGAATTGCCCAAACCGACGATTTTTTAATATCATCTGCAATCGTTGGACTCACCTTGCTAGAAAACATTTTACCTATTTTTTTATCACCAGAGCCATCTAAAAACTCTTCGTAGCTTATACCATCAGGAAGATACTTAACCAAAGCTTCGAACAATTTAGCTTGCACCTCTTCATCTGCTTCTGTTGAGTTGTCCTCTACACGATACTTGGTTGAAATTTTCAACTGGTTAGCACCACCAATAGTCTTAACCTCTGCACTCCCAAACGCGTCATTTAAGTCACTCTTAACTTCCTCTACACTTACTTCTTGGGCGAAACGCACCAAATAAGTTCTACCTCCAACGAAGTCTATACCCTGATCTAAACCAACTGTAAATAAAGACCCTAAACTCGTGATTATCAAAACTCCAGAAATAACATAGGCAATTTTTCGTTTTCTTAAGAAGTTAATATTAACATTCTTAAAGAGTCCTTTGGTCATAGCCGTTGCAAAATCCAACTTACCTCCTCTATTGGCCCACCAATCTATCAATAATCTGGTGATGAAAATTGCTGTAAACAATGAGGTGAGTATACCTATAATTAAAGTCGTAGCAAACCCTTTAATTGGTCCCGTACCAAATACAAATAAGATTAAAGCGGTTAATCCCGTGGTAATGTTGGCATCTAAAATAGATGACAAAGCATTGGCGAATCCATCCTTAATAGATTCTTTTTGAGGCTTGCCTTTTGCCAACTCCTCCCTAATGCGCTCAAAAATAAGAACGTTTGCATCAACAGAAATACCAATCGTTAAGACGATACCTGCAATACCTGGTAAGGTCAACACAGCTCCTAAACTCGCTAGTACACCAAATATCAATAAGATGTTTAACAATAGTGCTATATCGGCAAAAATTCCAGCTTTGCCATAGTAGAATACCATCCATAGCACCACAAAGGCTAGGGCAATTAAAAAGGATTTCATACCACTATCAATAGCTTCTTGACCCAATGATGGACCAACCTCTTCAGCTTGAACAATCTCCGCTGAAGCAGGTAGTTTACCAGCACGTAAGACGTTAGCCAAGTCAATAGCTTCTGTTAATGAGAATGCACCAGAAATTTGGGAATTTCCACCAGAAATAGGACCGTTGGATACACTTGGTGCTGAATACACTATATCATCCAAAACAATAGCAATATAACCTTGTGTTTCGAAAGCCTGTTTGGTCATGGCTTCCCAAATCTTAGCTCCTTTAGCATTCATTTGCATGCTTACTGCAGGTCTGCTCAATTGGTCGTAATCCTGTCTGGCATCAGTAATAACCGCACCGCTTAATTGTGGTACGCCATCCCTGTTTCCTTTAATTGCGTATAATTCTGAATATTCTGATTCTTCTTGTTGAATTCCCCAAACGAACTTCACATAACGCATCTCTGCAGGAAGTAATGATCTATTCTTCGCATCGTTTAATTGAGCCATAACCTTCTCGCGGTCTTTTGCCAAGAACACACCTACTACAGGACCACCATTACCATAACTCTGAATTCCTAATGGGTTTATTTTTTCAATGTCTGTAGAATCCGATTCTATCTGTCCTGTTAAATCATCGATAACACTGGATGTGGTATCTTGCTCTATCTGTGCTTCTTCCTCTTCACTGGCTTTCTCTTTTGCCTCATTAGCCTCTACTAAAGCCTGGTTAACCTGTAACACGTAAGGTAGCACCTCTTCAGTTTTATAGGTTTCCCAAAATTGTAATTGGGCTGTTTTGGTAACGAGGTCCTTTACACGCTCAATATCTTTGGCTCCAGGTAATTCCAATAATATTCGACCTGAATTACCTAGTCTTTGAATATTAGGAGAGGTTACCCCAAACTTATCGATACGCTTTCTTAACACCTCAAATGCTGAAACTATAGACTCATCGATTTTGGTTTCAATAATACTCTTAACCTCATCATCAGACATATCAAACTTAATCTCTTCGCTCAATGAACGATTGGCAAATATATCTGGAGAAGCCAATTTTGTATCTCCCTTAATGGCATCCCAAGCTCTGAAGAACGACTGCAGGTAAGACTCTTGGGCATCCTTTTGTAATTCCTCGGCATCATCTAAGGCCTTGTTAAAGACTGGATCTTTACTGTTGCTTGCCAGTCCTTTTAATATGTCCTTTACCGAAATTTGAAGGATTACGTTAATCCCTCCCTTAAGGTCTAGACCTAAGTTCATGGCATTGTTTTGAACATCGGTATAGGTATAATCTGCTACACCTAAATCGTAAACTTTTATCGGCACAAGATTACCATCCACTTCTACCTTAGAGGTTTTTAATGAATCGAGGTACCTAATTTCGGCTTCGTTTCTTTTATCTTGATAATTTTCTTCCGTTTCAGGAATGCGCTCAATAGCTGCTAGCTTTGCATCCTCTTCTATTTGATTGGCCTTAAAGGTGAATGACAATTGGTAAATACTCACCAGACCGAATAAAAACGCAAAAAGTTTTATTAATCCTTTATTTTGCATGGTTTTGTTGTTTATAGTCGAATTTAAATCGGGCAAATATAGGTTTTAAGACCAAATCCGACAATTAATTTTATGAATATAAGTTGTGTTGAAAATCCCTTTTTGGATATTTAACTATGTGGGATTTTTAAAATTAGAACTAGGCCATAGGTCCTGCCCTGACTTCTGGTAAGCTACCCCTCGACCTTTGCTGTTTGTCTCCTTTCTTAAGAGACCATTTCCTTGCTTTTTGGTAGGCCCAAAAGCACTGGTTGGAGGTAAAAAACGCTATATCATCATTATGATTTACCGTTGTAAATCTATCTGCCTTAATGTTTAAGTTGACGATTTCAGTTGACTCAAAGTCCCAGTGAGAACTATTCTCAGCCTTTAATTCTGATATTTTTAAAATGTAATCACTGCCAGACTCTTTAATTGGTCCTTTTGTTCCAGATACTGCTCCTGTGATTGCAAAATTTAACCCATCTTCTAGAGCTAAGGCCTTTTGCATGTCATAGATACCAAAAGCACTGAAATATGTGATTTTTAACTCACCTGTATCAAGCTCTGTAATGGTAATGCGCTGTGCACCATTTGAGATTAGAATTGACTTGAGTTTTTCTAATGCTGCTGAGGTCTCTTGAGGTAGTTGCTCTTCACGACCTGTTTCAATAACAATTTGTTGGTTCGGTAAGGCTACAGAGTTTATATAAACCGCGACCAACGCCAGAAACAGAATGATAATTGATATGTTTAGCTTAATGCGCATTTTGGCCAAATATAAAAAAAGAGTAGCGAAAACGCCACTCCTTATTATTTTAGGTAAACTGAATTAAGAATTTATGCTTTTTTTGATTCCTCCTTGTATCCAAAAATAAATCCGAATAAAGAGCCAATTAGCATAATGACATGACCGTTAGGAAAATCCATCCATAAAGAAAACAAAAAAGCAACCAACTGACCCATTGCAATAAAGATCAAAAGCACTAAAAGTTTCTTCATAGCCATAGGATGCCATTAACTACAGTTCTTAATGATTTACATTCCTTTCATTTCCGTGTAACCTTCTGGAGGCGTCATATCAAATTTATCATCAGACACTGATGTCTTTTCAATATTAGTAACTTCCATAGTTACGGTCATAGCCATACCTTGTTGGTTCATATTCATAACCATGTACATTGGATAGCCCTGTATTTTTTTACTTAACATGGCTGTTTGCTGAGTCATAACAGGAACTATTTCATCTGTAATAAACATGGACATTTTTATCTCTGACCCATCTTGATTTACAGTTATAATTTTTTCCTTGCACTCATAACCCAATACTGTTTTGGTGGCCGTTCCATCTTCGATTTTAATATTTTCTTCCATTTCTGGAGTAACCTCAACATCCTGAATATTATACTTTTTACCCATCATTGGGTTATCCATTAAAGTCAGTGACTTCATTTTGTCTTGGCTAGAAATAATGGTCATTGGTCCAGACATGGGATTGTTCATCTCCACACGAGAATTACTTCCCTTAAAATAGGTCGTAGAGACCATTTCTCCCATAGCATCCAATTGGGCCTGCATCTGTGGATTGTCTGTAGATATAGTTTGCTTTGTGGTGATAACACCTTCTGTTAGTTTTTCTTGTGCTGTAGTTACCAAACTTAAAACCACAACACAACTAAATAAGATAAATTTTTTCATTATATAAATTTTATGTTCACAAGATAAAAACAAAAACCTTACCAACCATGAGTCGGTAAGGTTTTTAAGCTATTTCATTTTAAATTATATTTCTAAAAGTCCGTTGGTTTTCTTAACACCCTCAGCACTTTCTGCCAAATGGGCTTTTTCGGCATCGCTCAAAGGCACATCAACTATTTTCTCAATACCATTGCGTCCTAGAAGAACAGGAACACCAATACAAAGATCTCTTAGCCCATATTCACCTTCTAAAAGAGCGGAACAAGGGAACATCTTCTTTTGGTCACAGGCTATAGCTTGAACTAAGGCCGATACAGCAGCACCAGGAGCATACCATGCAGAGGTACCTAACAATTTGGTCAATGTAGCACCACCAACCTTGGTATCTTCCTTGACTTGATCTAATCGTTCTTCTGAAATGAATTCTGAAACTTTAATACTGTTTCTGGTCGCATGAGAGGTTAAAGGCACCATGCCTTTATCACTGTGACCTCCAATGACCATACCGTCAATATCACTAATTGGTGCATCCATAGCTTCAGCTAATCTGTATTTAAACCTTGCAGAATCCAAAGCACCACCCATACCAATTATTTTATGCTTTGGTAAGTCTGTAGTTTTGTGCACTAAATACGTCATCGTATCCATAGGATTACTTACAACGATAATTATCGTGTTTGGAGAATGCTCAACCAAACTAGCGGAAACTGTTTTAACGATACCAGCATTGATTCCTATTAATTCCTCACGCGTCATTCCAGGTTTACGTGGAATACCAGAGGTAATTACACAAATGTCACTTCCTGCGGTTTTTGAATAATCATTGGTACTTCCCACAATTTTGGTATCAAAGCCGTTAAGCGATGCACATTGCATCAAGTCCATGGCTTTTCCTTCAGCATAGCCTTCTTTAATATCTAAAATGACAACTTCGGAAGCAAAATTTTTAATTGCTATATATTCTGCACAGCTCGCTCCAACGGCACCCGCGCCAACTACAGTTACTTTCATGTGTTTTAATTTTTTGGTTTTACTTAAAATTGACTACAAAAATAAGGCATAGCTTACAATTTTCTATGATATATGTCATAGTTAACAATAAGAAAACACCGAGTTCTTATACTGGTTTTATCCAGAGCAAATGTTTCCATTTTTCCTTTTCCCTTAGGACAAGACTAATATTAACCACAAACAAAGCACCTGTTTGAAGTAATTCTGGGAGGTCCTCTGGCTCTAAAAACACATGAAATAAAAATATATGCAGGGTAATTGGCAGTAAAAACAAGGCTCCAACAAAACCAGTGCCTTGAAATATTAACAACAGACCAAATACTAATTCGCAAATACCCAGAACTTCCCAAAAGTAACCCGTTTGCTTAGCACCATTTATATAAAGTACCTTTTGTAGGGTAGTTTCCTGATTTGGACTCGTAAATTTTTGGGCTTTTTCTACGACCTCTACAGGCGCTGGTATGGGTTTTTGAAATTTTTGAATTCCTCCATAAATCATAAAGCCTCCTAAAAAGAGCCTTAAAACAATAAAAATATAATTATAACTCTGTCTCATATCTATTTTAGTTAAAAGAAGCCTCACCTTCGTTAGGTTGATAAACAAAATTAAAGGTGTAGTGATCCAAGTCATTGGCTGCAATTTGAGGCGTAATCTCTGCAGGTGCATCTTTATAAAAACTTAAAATCTGAACCTTTGCATAACGCCCATCTGCTGTTCTAAAAACAATGGTGTTACCCAAAGGGCTCACGGTGTTGGTAGGAGGATTATAATTGTACCATCCGTTATCTGACCCAGTAGGTATTGCCAAGCCTTCACCACTGTCTTGAACAAATAAGGACTCATCAACTTCTGTGACGTTTTCAAAAGTGGTATTTACCAAATAGGCTGCGGCATTACCATTACGCTGTGGTTCTTGAGCCAATCCTGTAGTTGCACCTCCATTGACAAGAATTGTGGTACCTCTAAAGGCAATATCCCAATCGGTCTCACTCGTAGTAATACTACCGGATGAAAAATCGAATTTTACAAACTCTCCTGAAATTGTGGGCGGATTGGTGCTAAAATCACGCTCTGTTGGGGCGAATAAATTAGTAACTAGCTCTGATTCTATAGCCTCTAAGGTTATGGAATCGTCATCACTGCAATTGAAAAATGATAAAATAATTAGTGTAAAAACTGTAATAAGTTTTAATGTTCTCATAAGAAAATGTTTAAATATTTATGTTTAATGTTCCGTAAAAAATTCGTCCAGGAATATTGCTAATGAAGATACCGTCATCTGGACCTGACGGCACATCTCTAAAATTGAATACATTGTCTATCCCAAAGCCCAATTCGTAATCCTTGAATAGTGTTTTGTTAATAGCGAAATCCCAAATGACATTGGCCTCAACAAACTCATCGAAAGTGTCTAGATAAGCATTGCCATTCGTATCAAACAAACCAAATTTACTTCTGTAAACCCCTCTTATATTAGTGTTGAGATTCCACTGGGGAATGTTGTAGAATACTTTTAAATTGGCCATGTGGCGGGAGCGATTAAACAGGCCAAAGTAGTCGTCTAAATCTAGGGTGGTGAACCCTACAACGGTGCCATTATTTGTAATTTGCCTGGTAACCTCTCCATTATTAAAATCGTCTTCAGCGGTTTTATCTCTTGCAAATAACAATTGATACCCTCCTGAAATGTTTAGATTATCACTTATGTTGAAACTAGAGTTAAATTCCAAACCCTGTGTGTAAGCCTCATCAATATTAAAATAGCTGAATACATTTTGGCCACTTATCTGATTTGCAATAACTCGTGTATCAATGAGATTGCTAATAGTGTTTCTAAAGACATTGATGCTGAGTTGAATTGAAGAAGACGGCTTAAAATCGAAACCCAAATTCAGTGCAACGGACCGCTCTGGACGTAATTCACCGTTAAATTGGCTTATAATCTGGTCTAAATTATTAGATGAATTTTCGGTTAACCTACCTTGATTATCCAACTCTTGTAACTGATCGGGAACAGCATTGTAACCAAGCACGGTATATCCAATTGTGGCGTTGGAAAAATCAAAATATAGTTGCCTGAAATCTGGTGCCTTAAAACCATATCCTACCGACCCTTTTACAGCCAAAGTTTCGGTAAGGGCATAGCGCAATGCTAGTTTAGGACTAAACTGTGACTCATATTCATTATGGCTATCGTATCTGGCACCTAGAATAATATTTAAATGTTCAAAAAAATTGCCATCATACTGAACATAAATGTATGGTGCATTAAATATTGGTGTTTCAAAGAAATCCGTTCGTCTGAGGGTTTCATGGGTTAATCCAAAACCAGCGATAAGGTTATGTTCGCTATTAGGCTTAAACGTTGTTCTAACCTCTGGACGCAAAAAAAGTTGATCAAAATTATTCTGGCTAAAAGTATCTCCAAGGGGATCGTTTAAAAATTCTTCGGCCTTAAATTGAGTTCCATACAACTCGAGATAACTGTTCCAACGGTCATTAAATTCGTGATCTGCTTTTATTAAGGCATTCCACTCGTTAATCTCACTCTTCCCAGCTAAATCTTGGGACGCCACATTGTCCTGATTTTGATGATAAAAGCGTCCAGAGCCAGTAAGTTTTGTGTCATTGGAGACTTGATAACTTACCTTGGCATTTATTGTGTAATTTTCAAAGGGCTCAACGGTGTTGAATCCGTCTCCTTCTAATAAATCATAACCCTCACTACTATTTCTGTTAACAAAAAGAGTGTAGCCAACCTTTTCATTCTTCACGTTTATATTAGTGGCAATATCGTGAGCATTTAAAGACCCTCCTCGGTAACGAATATTTCCCTTAAAACCAGGTTTTGGGTCTTCCGTGATAATATTTACCACACCGCCCAAAGCCTCATTTCCGAACAAACTTGAGGATGCGCCTTTCACTATTTCTATTTGCTTAATATTCCCTACACTTATCCGACTTAAATCAAGTGTCCCGGCAGACCTTCCAACTAAAGGAACACCGTCTATTAGAATTAAAGTATACTGACTGTCCAAGCCCTGCATTTGAATGCCTTCACCACCACCAAAATCTGGCACCGTTACCAAGCCTGTCTGTTCGTTAAGTACTTCTGAAAGTCGTACTGCATTTATTCTATCAATATCCTTTTTGGAGATTACTTGTGCAGGCAAAGGGACAGAAGATAATTGCCTCAACGTGCGCGTCGCCGTTATAAGAACAGGCTCTAACTGCTCCACTACTATAGAGTCATTTTTCCTTTCTTGCTGCACCTGACCAAAGGCCAAGCCGTTAAAAAAAATCAAAAAATAAAGTGTTAAATTATTTTTATTTAGACTCATTCCATATAAATTTGCAGCAAATATATACGTTATTTTAATTTGTTCTAAATAAGAATAGATAAAATTTTCAACTCAATTTTAACTCTAAAACCAAAAACTCTAAAAATGAAAAGACTAGCTTTTTTAAGTGTATTATTTTTAACATTTTCACTTACCAATCAGGCTCAGAACAAAAAACAAAAAGATGCTGAAGCCATTAAAAAAATGTGTGGCTGCTATGAGGTTACATTTGATTTTGCCGAAACCTTTGAATATTCTGATGACCCAAATTACGTTGGGTCTGAGGTAAAACATGACCGCGGCTTGGAATGGGTAGAACTTGTCGAGGATGAAGACAATAAAATAGTACTGCAACATTTACTCATCGTTGGACCTCCACAAAAGCAAAGCATTCTAAAACATTGGCGCCAAGACTGGCTTTATGAAAATACTGAACTGTATATGTATGACCATGACAATACATGGAACTATGTTAAACTTGACAAAGCCGATGTTGCGGGACAGTGGACCCAAAAAGTGTTTCAAGTAGACGACAGTCCTCGTTATGAAGGTACAGCATCTTGGGTTCATGTAGACGGAAAAAGTTTTTGGGAGAATACCACTGATGCACCTCTTCCACGACGGGAGCGTACCAAACGCAGTGACTATAATGTTACGGTTAGGACCAATAAGCATGAAATCACCGATTATGGCTGGATCCATGACCAGGACAACTTAAAAGTTGTGCGTGCGCCTGAAAAACCTGATTTTACTCTAGCTAAAGAAAAAGGACTAAACACTTACACTAAAGTAGACGACGAAAAATGTAAAGCTGCACAGCAATGGTGGACTAATAATGCCCGTACTTGGGCCATTGTACGCAGCAAATGGGACGCTATTTTTGCACAAGACAAAGATTTGGTTTTAGAGAAAAGTATAGATGGTAAACCTTTATTTAAACACTTATTCGCAGAAGATTTTGACACTTCTGAATCGTCCATCAATAAAACCATTGATGCCTTTGTAGTAGGCAAGTAAGGTTTCCCGAATAAAAAAAAACGCAGTCCTCGGGCTGCGTTTTTTTATTACCTAAATCCAAAATTAATTCCAACAGAGAATGCGTGGAATTCTGAAATATGATATTCTGCGTTAAGCCTAAAAAACCCTAGTTTTAATTTTGTTCCTAGCGTTCCTCTTAAAGCTGATATTTCGCTAGATACTGAAAATGGGTCTACTATAGTTTGGGTTGTTAAAACGCCATCGGTCACCCGATAATTCCCCTTCAAATCCGAATCTGAGGTTCCTGAGATATAGCCTAATCCACCATAAAAGTTAATGACAGGTAATTTTGTAGAGGCAATTAGCTGAAATAACCAGGTATCAGTATTATTTTCCAAAACTTGGTTCTCGCCCTCAATACCTGAGGAGTCTGTGATATCATATGACCCATTGAGATGCGTATAAGCAACTAATCCAGAAATTGCAATTGGCAATATTTTATCTGCTGGCAGCCACTCGGTAAATTCAGCTTGTAAAGCGCCTCCATACATGCCTAAACTAACCTCATCTGTTTTAATGGAAGGCACATAACGGGCTTTAAGTTCTAGTCCGCTGCTCAAACCCACAGCGCCTTGAAGAAAAGCAGTTGGCACTAAATTACCACTAGCGTCTCCAATACCTTGTGGTAACTCAACGGTAACGGTCTGGGCGCCAAAAATTGGATCGTCATATTGCACCTCTACAAAAATATCTGGATTATTCTCTCCTAACACCGATGCAACCAATTGCGAGGAAGGTCCTTGGGTAAAATTGATATTATTATAGTCTGCTGTATTTAAAAGAAACGACTTATCATCGTTATTGATTAAGGAGGCACCTGCTATAACGGAAATTTCAAATCCACCTAGGGGTTTCACTTTTGCCGAATTAAACCAATTGGTATTCATGCTGTGCATTAGTGCATTGGTTCCGGGAGCCAAGTAATCATTGGCAAAACGCTGCGCATCCTCTACACCTGCAGTCAAGATTACGTCAATATCATTTTGAGCTTTTGCAGCACTCACGACTGCAACGAACGAGAAAAGTAGGGCTAACTTTTTCATTGGTTAAGTTTGATTTGGAATCAAATATAATCAAAAATTACGTTTAATCGATATTTTATGTATTTTATCGAAAAAAAGGCAATCATACCTAGGTATAATTGCCTTTTCCCTATAAACTATTGCTTCTTACTTACGCATCTATGTTGGCATAAATAGCATTCTTCTCAATAAATTCTCTACGAGGTGGGACTTCATCACCCATGAGCATCGAGAATATACGGTCTGCCTCGGTACCATTTTCAATTTGCACTTGGCGCATGGTTCTGAACTCTGGATTCATAGTGGTATCCCAAAGTTGCTCAGCATTCATTTCTCCAAGACCTTTATAACGTTGGATTTTGGCATTATCACCAAACTCAGCAACGATTTGATCGCGTTCTTTATCCGTCCAAGCATATTGCTTTTTTGCGCCTTTCTTTATGAGATATAATGGTGGTGTTGCAATATAAACGTGTCCTGCCTCTATCAGTTCTCGCATATATCGGAAAAAGAAGGTTAATATCAGTGTAGCAATATGGCTTCCATCAATATCGGCATCACACATAATCACGATTTTGTGATAGCGTAATTTAGAAAGGTTTAATGCTCTAGGATCTTCCTCCGTACCAATAGTTACACCGAGCGCCGTAAAAATGTTCTTTATTTCTTCATTTTCAAACACTTTGTGCTGCATGGCCTTCTCCACATTAAGAATTTTACCTCTCAAAGGTAGAATAGCTTGGAAATTTCTATCACGACCTTGTTTTGCGGTACCTCCCGCAGAATCACCCTCTACAAGGAACACTTCGCATTTTTCTGGGTCTTGTTCCGAACAATCTGATAATTTCCCTGGCAATCCTCCAATGCTCATTACCGTTTTACGCTGAACCATTTCACGCGCTTTTTGCGCAGCATGACGTGCTTGGGCGGCTAAAATCACCTTTTGCACTATGGTCTTGGCATCATCTGGATGTTCTTCGAGATAGTCCGTAAGCATTTCTGAAACAGCTTGAGAGACTGAGGCTGAAACTTCCCTGTTACCTAGTTTCGTCTTTGTTTGCCCTTCAAACTGCGGTTCTGCTACCTTAACTGATACAATGGCCGTTAAACCTTCTCGGAAATCATCTCCTGAAATATCAAATTTCAGTTTATCCAACATCCCTGAACTATCGGCATATTTCTTTAAGGTGTGCGTTAGTCCACGTCGGAAACCGGATAGATGAGTACCTCCTTCATGAGTGTTTATATTATTAACATAAGAATGTAGGTTCTCACCGTAAGAGGTATTGTACACCATAGCCACTTCTACAGGAACACCGTTTTTCTCTCCTTCAAAGGCAATAACATCCTTCATCAGTGGTTCACGGTTTCCATCGAGATACTTAACAAATTCTGGTAGGCCCTCTTCTGAATAGAACGTTTCCCCTTCAAAAGTGCCGTCTTCCTTTTTTCGTCTTCGATCAATGAGGTGTATGGTAATGCCTTTATTTAAATACGCCAGCTCACGCATACGGCTTGCCAAAGTATCATAATTATACTCAAGGGTCTGTGTAAAAATTATAGGATCGGGCTTAAAGGTTACTATGGTTCCTGTCTTATCTGACTCTCCCACAACCTTTACAGGATACAACGTCTTACCGCGTTCATACTCCTGCTCCCATATTTTTCCTTCTCTATGAACCGTGGCCTTTAAATGCTCTGATAAGGCGTTAACACAACTTACACCAACACCATGGAGCCCACCTGAGACCTTGTAGGAATCTTTATCGAACTTACCACCTGCACCAATTTTGGTCATAACGACTTCTAAGGCCGAAACGCCTTCCTTCTTATGCAGGCCAACAGGAATTCCGCGACCGTCATCTTCCGTTGTAATGGAATTATCTTCATTAATGGTTACTGTGATATTATCGCAATGTCCAGCAAGCGCTTCATCTATGGAGTTATCTACAACCTCGTAAACCAAATGATGTAAGCCTCGTGTACCAACATCTCCAATGTACATTGAAGGACGCATGCGCACGTGTTCCATTCCCTCAAGGGCTTGGATACTATCCGCACCGTATTGCCTTTTCTTGTCTTCGCTCATAATTAATTTTTAATATTGAAATAATTTAAGTCTTTCTTATACATAAAAAAGACGCTTTTATGGCGTCTCTTTAGAGTACTATCAAAGATACAAAATAATGGCACGAAATCACAGTATTTTGAGGGGCAAACCCAATAATTATCAACAATTGTTAAAAACCTAAAAGTGCCTTAAAAGGGCTAAAAATTGCCTTAAATTGGATTTTACGTTTTTTTATAGCTTTTTAAACACTGGAATTTTCCAACGTTGCTTACAGGGGCAGATTTGGCCTTGTTCAATATTTATTTTACAATAAAAAAATGACATTTTTAGACTATAAAATACCCTCTCTAGCATTATTGCCCTTAGAGGTTTCCTAATTCTCTTTTTATTAATTTATGAAAGTAATATCTTTAGTACCAGAAAAAGAAAGGTTGTTGTAATCTTAATAAAATTGCTATGATACGCCTAAAACTGGGTTTATTAATCTACTTTTCATGTTGTAATAGCATAAATGCCCAAAACAATAGTGTCCTTTCGGATAGTACTGTAACAATCATAGGTTTTAATTTGGATTATGGATCTCTACTAAAGCACACACCTTCTCTGCGACAAATAGACGATGCCTATCCCTCTGCCATAACTGTAGATTGGAGTAAATTACTACTTAAAAAATCGGCATGGGATTTTTGTAACTGCTTTCCTAGAATTGGTGTTGACCTTGCTTATTGGAATTGGGATAACCCAGATGTCTTGGGCAGTGGCGTTTTGGCCATGGCCTATGCAGAGCCTTATTTTAGAACCCAAAAAAGGACCAACCTTTTCTTTAGGATGGGTATGGGTGGTGCCTACCTTACCCAACCTTATGATGAACAAACTAATCCTTTAAATGAATCCTACAGCACCAATCTTAGTTTTGCACTTATGGTTGGTTTGGGTATTAATTACAGGCTTACCGACTCTTGGAATTTACGTTTTGCTGCTAAGTACAATCACACTTCCAATGGTGGAATACGAACGCCTAATAAAGGGCTTAATTTTCCATCCTTAAGTGTAGGCGTAAATAAAAGCTTAAGACCTGTGGAATATCCCAATTACGACAAAAACGGAAAAAGACCACCTCCAGATAAGAAAGAACGCATCACTTTGGCTCACTTTTCTGGTTGGAGCAATGCCGCAGTAGGTGATAAAGATAAGTTTTATGTCTTTGGTTTTATGGGAAAATACAGCCGCTGGATAGGTGGCCGAAGCGCCCTTACAGGTGGTACCGAATTGATTTTTGATTATTCAAGACGTGAGCAAATTAAATTAGACGAGGCCGATGCCAATTTTTTTCAAGCGGCTGCACTGATAGGCCACGAATTTTGGTTGGGTAAAGTCACTTTTAGCCAAGAATTGGGAGTTTATTACTACAACGATTACCGCATCAATGACGATATTTATCAGAGGTATGGATTAACCTATAGTTTTAGTGAACATATTTTTGCTGGATTCAGTCTAAAGGCTCATCGTCATGTTGCCGACTTTATTGATTTGAGAATTGGTTATACCTTTTAACAACATTTCAATAAAAACCGCTTCTCCTAAATTACCTTTTTAGTTTGTATGATGATTAAAACTTCGGAAGACATTAAAACTTTTTGTTGATGTTCTTTCAAGCTGCGTTTTAGGTCTTATCCAACTTTTCTGTCTCCTGGATTATAGCCTTGAAAATAGCATCCATCTTCTTAAGCTCAATAGAATAGCCAGACAATCGATAGAGCATGTCGTCCATCAAATTCTCGTATTTAATATCCCTGAATATTTTTGATTTGTCTATTTTCAGTTTAGACGGAGTACGCCAACCTAACCGCCCGTAACTGTCAACATCCTTCAAGGCATAATTATCCGTTAAATAGGGCACTAAATCATCTTCAATTTTATCATCTAAACCAGAAAACTGGTCCTCAACACCCTTTTTTGCTCTAGACCATTGATAAAGCAGACTTTTTAAATAATTATTTGTTATTAAATTTAGACGACCAGATTGAAGAAGGTCAGACAACGCGTTTTCTGAAGGATTAAATTGAGCATACTCAAAGCCCTGAAATAACAAACTATCTGTATTTATGCTTTTTATTATTGAATCGTGAGCGCCTATCAAACTCATAATAAAACGACCCGTCTCCATGCACCTATCATTCATAGCTATCACTTGGGCAATTTCCTTTCTGTTCTGCCTAAATTCACTGCTTAAATTGGCAAGAATTTTTGATTGTTCTTCTGATGCCACACGTTGTTGATTCCATGTATTAATCTGCAGAGCAATGAGAATTCCAATCACCACCAAAACAATTTCTCCAATAGCATATTTTAAATATTTTGCCAATTTATTATCACTCAAAAGTGCGTAGCGAACTCTATTAAATATGCCGGACATTTAATCATTATTTAAAATTATAGCTGGTAAACCGAGCGACTTAAAAGTGGCGTTATAGGTTTTCATTTCAGAATCTATAATAGCATCATGCTCGTTCTTGAATTTTTCCCATTCGGATATGAGGTCGTTTAATCGCTCTTTAGCTCCATCAGTTATAACTGGATGTTCTCCATCTATATAGCCCATTAAATTTATAAGTTGGGCGTTGAGCATATTTTTAAAGTTAATCACATCCTGAAACGTCTTTTGCTTTGGTTGAATAAGGTTATTTTCCCAAGAATCAATTCGTTCAATTAGCGCCTCACCCAATGTCTTTAAGGCATCTGCCTCAGCTTTATCCTTTAAAATAGTATTGTAATGCTTAAGCTGTGATTTTGCTGATCGCATGTTAATAACAGATTGATGAATATCCTTTATTGTGCTGGCTATAGTTTCTAAGGCTTGGAATTGTTTATCATATTCGTCCTGAGATGCATCAATAGATGGATCTGCCAACAGTTTAAAATCAGTTTCAAGCGTAACCGTGCCATGAGTTAGCCTAGCTGTATAATCTCCTGGAGGACAAGAGTGGCCTCCTAATCCTCCAAATACAAAAACCTTCTCAATTGGAGGAAGCGACTCTGTGGTTAAATCCCAAGTAAATTTATTCAAACCAACATGAGAAGGCAACACCTCGGGTTTCGAGGGACCTCCTGGCCACGACTTAAACTCTTTAAGTGGAACATTTGTGAAACTACGAATCACTTCGCCAGCTTTTAGAATCTCAAGCTTTAGGTCCAATGAATCCTCGCCCTTTGGTATGAAATATTGAAATGCCACACCGCTTTTTGGGTTCGTGCCTTGATTAGCATCCTGTGAGGTTCCTCCAAAAAACCGGTAATTGTCCTTAGGTTTAAAGAATTGAAATTCTTCGGTATTTGTCAATTGTTGAAGCGCACTTAAATCATCTAGAATCCAAAATCCACGACCAGCTGTTGCCGCAACTAAATCATTGTCTTGTATGGTAAGGTCATTTATGGGAACGATTGGTAAATTCAATTGCAACTTTTGCCACTGAACGCCATCATTGAACGACACATAAAGTCCTGTCTCTGTACCTGCATAGAGAAGTCCTTTTCTAATCTTATCGGCCCTTACAACTCTCGCAAAACCATTAGCATCATCAAGTCCGTTTGTGATTTTTTTCCACGACTCACCATAATTTGTGGTTTTGTATACATAAGAATTTAAGTCCATAGACTTATAGCGCATAATAACCATGTAGGCCGTTGCTGGATCATGTTCAGACACGTCAACACTATTAACAATACCATCTTCAATCCCTTTTGGAGTGATGTTTTGCCAAGATTGCCCTCCATTCTTTGTAATATGAAGTAATCCATCGTCTGTACCAGCATACATCACACCCTCCTCATGTTGCGATTCTACAAGTGTGGTAATGGTATTATAATTTTCACCTCCTGCTGCCTCATTGGTAAAAGGCCCACCTCCTGGACCATGTTTTTCTGTTTCGTTCTTGGTTAAATCTGGACTCACCGTTTCCCAGGAAACACCACCATCTGTGGTTTTAAACACGAGATTTCCCGCATGATAGATCGTATTTCTATCGTGAGGGGAACTTATAATGGGCGCATTCCAATTGTATCGATATTTAGAATCTTTTGGCGCTATACTCAACCCTAGTTCTGGGTATTGCTTAATTGGCTTTTGTGTTTTGGAGTCTTCTAACCATTTACTGATATTTCCCTGATAAGTACCACCATAAACAACTTTGGGATTATCTGGGTCGAAGGCTAAGAATGCACTCTCACCTCCAGCTGTTGGATACCAATCTTTCCAACCTATTCCAGCGTCCCTAGTTCTACTTGCTATGGCAACAGTAGTATTATCTTGCTGACCTCCATAAACATAATAAGGGAAACGATTATCTGTAATCACCCTATAAAATTGAGCTGTAGGTTGGTTTTTTTGAGTGCTCCAACTTTTTCCACCATTAAACGAAATATTGGCACCACCATCATTGGAATTAATTAAGTTCTTATTGTTATCTGGATTTATCCAAAGGTGGTGATTATCACCATGAGGCACAGGAATATTTGAAAACGATTTTCCACCATCAATGGATTTCATAACAGGCGCATTGAGCACATATACAATGTCTTCATTCTGTGGATCAGCATAGATTTCCATGTAATACCATGACCTTGTAATATTAACTCGGTCCTTGTTTGTTTGCGTCCATGTTTTACCAGCATTATCAGAACGATATACGCCTGCCTTTTCGCCTTCGGCTTCGACGACGGCATATACCCTATCTGAATTCGCTCTTGAAACGGATATACCCACTTTTCCAAATACATCCGGAAGACCTGTCGTTAATTGTTCCCAATTGGCACCACCATCAACAGATTTATAAATTCCAGAATGCTCGCCTCCTGATTCCATGTACCATGGATAACGTTGATGCTGCCACATCGCAGCGTAAAGAATTCTTGGATTATTATAGTCCATGCTCAAGGCGGATGCTCCTGTTATTTCATTGATATATAAAATTTTCTCCCAAGTTTTTCCTCCATCAATAGTTTTATAAACTCCTCGCTCATCTGAAGGACCGTACTGTGCCCCTTGGGCTGAAACATAAATCACATCTGGATTCTTAGGGTGGATAATAACATCGGAAATATGCCTGGTGCGTTCCAATCCGAGATGTTGCCACGTTCTCCCGGCATCCATAGATTTATAGACACCGTCTCCCATAGAGGTCATAACACCTCTTGCCGCATGCTCACCCATGCCGACCACAACGACATTGGTGTCTGATTCTGAAACGGCTATGGCACCAACGGTCCCAGTCTTAAAGTAGCCGTCTGAAATGTTTTTCCATGTGAGGCCAGCGTCTTGTGTTTTCCATACGCCTCCACCAGTAGAGCCCATATAATAGGTTTGCGGATCTCCTGTAACACCTGTTGACGCTACACTTCGTCCTCCTCTAAATGGTCCGATATTACGCCATTGGAGACCTTTACTTAGGCTATCGTGGATTAATTCTTTATTCTCTTTCTTTTGATTTCTTTTCTGGGATTGCACGTTAATTGTTGCGCAAAGGAATAAGCACAAGGCCAAGGGAAATAACTTCATTTGATTATTGAGTTGGTTAATAGAATACACCTCATTAAGGGATTTAAGTTTAAAAGTTACAGAAAAAAACGCTAAACAACCCTTTACATAGGTTAAGACAACACTATTTGCTTTCTAAAGGAATGAGTCTTGAGGACATTTTTAGTTTCTAGTGTTGGATTTTTTCAACGTTTTATAGTTCAAGTATCATATTTTAATATAAATAAAACCGTGTTTTACAACACATTAAACCACATGAAAGGAAAAGCAAAAACAAAAACCACTTAAAAGAATAAAATCATACGTCTTATAGCTTTTAGACCGCCTTACACCATATTATAATAATTAGTGTCTTTAAGAAGATGCTATTTTTTGTGTAATCAGTTATTTCTTTTGTTACCAATTATCTACCACAGACCCTATTAGTATCTTCACGCCTCCTGTTGCAAAATTGGTTAAATCATCTGCCATAGCCTGACCCTCGGGAGACTCCATAGCTTCCTGCATGGCTGTTTGGCTATCGAAATAAAGTTCTGCCATCAAGAATGTTTCCGAAGCGGATCCGCCAGGGCCACTTAGAATTTTTGTTATTTCCAACTTAGAAATCGCATCTACTTGGTCAACCAAGGGTAAATGCTTGTTTTTGTAGTATGTCTCAAAAGCTTCTGGATTCTCTGGATGACCATATAGTACCGTAACTTTTATCATAATTTGTGGTTTTTATTAATTTTTTGTCAATCCTACAAAACGGTAACCTCATAGATACAAGAATGTACCGTATTCCAAAACCTATCTACCCCTGTAATACTTTAAAGCCTCATTTAAATGGCCAAGGTCAGCGTTAAATCGGATACACCTTAAAAGTAATTATTTTATAAGAATTCAAGAGTCTTTTTTTTCGCAGAGCATTGCTTGATGGTGAAGGTGCAATGTACATGTAAAATTGAAACAACAAAGAAAAATGCCGCCTTTCGGCGACATTTAATTCGTTTATCTTAGTCTTTACAGTATCCACAAAGACTAATAGGCTTCGGTATGCACCTTAGCAACAGCTCTACCTGAAGGATCGTTCATGTTTTTAAAGGCTTCATCCCATTCCAAGGCTGTCTTGGTACTGCACGCCACACTTGGTTCTTGCGGTACACTTAGAGCTGCCGCATCACTCGGGAAATGATCTTCAAAAATCGTCCTATAATAGTATTCTTCTTTATTTTGAGGTGTTTGAATCGGGAATCTAAAATGAGCATTCGCCATTTGTTCATCCGTAACTTCTTGGTCAACTACAGCCTTTAACGTATCTATCCAACTGTAGCCTACGCCATCACTAAACTGTTCCTTTTGGCGCCAGGCAACACTTTCTGGTAACAAATCCTCAAACGCCTTACGGACTACCCATTTTTCCATACGGTCCTCAGTTATCATTTTGTCTTTTGGATTTAATCGCATCGCTACATCCATAAACTCCTTATCCAAAAAAGGCACACGCCCTTCGATTCCCCAAGCCGCCAAACTTTTATTAGCTCTTAAGCAATCGTACATATGTAATTTGCTTAATTTACGTACAGTTTCCTCATGAAATTCTTGTGCATTAGGAGCCTTATGAAAATAAAGATATCCTCCAAAAAGCTCATCGGCACCTTCTCCAGACAGTACCATTTTAATGCCCATGGATTTAATGACTCTTGCCATGAGATACATTGGTGTACTAGCCCTAACCGTAGTTATATCATAGGTTTCTAATTGATAAATGACATCTCTGATGGCATCCAGACCTTCTTGAATTGTAAATTGAATTTCATGATGTACCGTACCAATATGGTCGGCCACTTTTTTCGCGGCAGCTAAATCTGGAGAACCCTCCAAACCAACAGAAAATGAATGCAACTGAGGCCACCAAGCCTTTTCCTTATCATCCGCTTCTATGCGTCTTTCAGCATATTTTTTAGCTAACGCTGAAGTAATGGACGAATCCAGACCTCCAGAAAGCAATACACCATAAGGCACATCACTCATTAACTGTCTGTGCACCGCATCTTCCAAGGCCTGTCTTAATTCTGAAATACTAGTGTCGTTTTCTTTTACACTATCGTAAGCTTCCCAATCGCGTTTATACCATTGCACTAATTTTCCGTCTTTACTACTCAAATAGTGACCTGGAGGAAATAACTCAATTTTGGTACAAACACCTTCTAGTGCTTTTAACTCGGAAGCAACGTAAAACGACCCATACTTATCCCATCCCATGTAGAGTGGAATGATGCCCATATGATCGCGTGCAATGAAGTACTCATCCTTTTCTACATCGTAAAGAGCAAAACCAAAAATACCATTTAGTTCATCCATAAAACCTGTGCCTTTTTCCTTGTACAATGCCAGAATAACTTCACAGTCGCTTAGCGTTTGAAAGGGGTAATCTTTAAATTGCTGTCGTAATTCGCGATGATTGTAAATTTCGCCATTCGCGGCTAAAACCAAGGTTTTATCTTTACTAAATAACGGCTGTTTACCTGAAGCCGGATCAACTATAGCTAAGCGCTCGTGAGCCAAAATCGCCTTATCATCACTGAATATTCCACTCCAGTCTGGTCCTCTATGACGAATACTTTTCGCCATTTCCAATACTTGAGGTCTTAAAGTTTCAGAGGATTGTTTTATATCGAAAGCACATACAATTCCGCACATAATTTTAGGTTTTATTGATATTTATTGAACAAATATGAGTTTAACATTTCATTTATTAAACATATAAAGTATTATCAATTACTTTTTTAAACTTAAAACAATGTTTTTAATATAATATGAAAGTTTACCAACTAATTTTAATAGTTAATTTTTCAATTTGAAACATTCGACCGTTATCGTATTGTATTTCGAAATTCCTTGAGTTGAAAATCTGTTACATGATTCCCTTTGATTTGAGTTGTAAAGGTTTGTTTTTGAATGGGAGAAGGAATTGCTCTCACCTTGCAGAGGACCTAATTTCTACATTCAATTAATTTCAGAAGCTACGCCATGAATTAAAACGAGGTTAAGAAATTCACAAATCCTTGTTTTTAAGATGGCTAATCTTATAATTTTTTTAAATTACGTACAACTAAAAAAACACTCTAATGAAAACAAAACAACTTTTTACATCAATAGCTTTTGCGATGCTATTAACTTTTTCATTTAATGCCAATGCTCAAGAATTTAGTGGGTTAGATAAAAGTCCGATGGATGCGGCATCATTCCCAAGCTCTTACAAAGTTTCGGATAAACTTATAAAAATCACCTATAGCCGCCCACAATTAAAAGGGCGTTCTATTGAGGAACTTGCCCCTAATGGCAAAGTTTGGAGAACTGGAGCTAACGAAGCAGCGGAGCTTACACTTTACACAGATATGATGCTTGGCGACACCAAAGTTAAAGCAGGGACTTATACATTTTATATGATTCCTGGTGAAGGTAAATGGACAGCAATCATTAGTAAAGACCTAAATGTTTGGGGCAGCTATTTTTACAATGAGAAAAACGATGTTGCCAGATTGACTGTGCCTGTTACAAAAGGTGAGGAATACTTAGAGGCTTTTTCAATGGCTTTTGAAGAAGCTAAAGACGGCGTTCACCTTCACTTGGGCTGGGGAAATCTGCGCGTTGCAGTGCCTTTTACTAAGTAAATTACGGCGAATTGATAAAAAAGTCTCAATGAATCGGTGTTTCATTGAGACTTTTATTTTGCTTTCAAATTCTGTTACAGCAATGGTACATCTGCCCAATTTTCACCAGATTTAATGCGGTAGAGCTGCATCTCAGAAACACCAAACTGTTTTGCAATTATCTTTAAACGTGTCCGTCTGTTTGGATCGTTTATCATTTTTTTTATAAGTCGGACCTTATTCTCGGTCAACTTGGCATAAGGACGTTTCTGTTTTTTCTTTGCCTCTATAAAAACTGGATTTTTCCACTGATGTAACTCCTTTTCTCGTTTTGTAGCCCATTTGAGGTTCTTAACATGGTTGTTTAGTTTGTCATAATCTAAATGAATCACATACACACCATCACCTTGTTCTAAGAAATGTTGGGCCACTACCTTATGGAGATAGTAGGTTTTAAACTTTTTATATTGAACTTTCTTAACCCTGAAATAGGGATAACCATTCATGATATAAGGCTCAAATAGACGCGGTTTACCATCTTTAAAACGAACTAACCGCCCATAATTTGAAACCTGATAAATTTCTTTAGGATTGATAGTAGCATCAAATTGAACCGGTTTCCAGATTTCTTTTCTTAAATCTTGAATACCTTCAAAAGTCATAATTAAGGGATTTTTAAGTATTTATGTGTTTGTAAGGAGACTTTCCACTTAGGGTGTGCCATAACATAGTCAACAATTTCTGGCATCATCTTCTCGCGTTTGCTCCATTCTGGTTGAAGATACAAAATACAATTGTCATTGACTTTTGATGCTTGTTCTTCAGCAAATCTAAAATCGTCCTTGTTGTAAACAATACATTTTAGTTCATCTGCTTTGGAATAAATTTCTTCTGTTGGGCCTTTCATTTTTTTTGGCGAAAGACAAATCCAATCCCAAACACCAGTTAATTTGTAGGCGCCAGACGTTTCAATATGAGTTTGAAGACCCTTGGCCTTTAATTGGCTAGTAAGCGGACCCATATCCCAAGTTAGCGGCTCTCCTCCAGTAACTACAATGGTATTACTATATTTAGCTGCATTCTCAACTATCTTTGCTGTCTCCGTTGGTGGATGTAATTCTGCCAACCAACTTTCCTTTACGTCACACCAATGGCAACCTACATCGCAACCACCTATTCTTATAAAATAAGCTGCAGTACCTTTGTGATAGCCTTCGCCTTGAATGGTATAAAACTCCTCCATTAAGGGAAGCAATAAACCTTTATCAATTAGTTCCTGTTGTTCTCGTCGGGTCATAGGGCGCAAAGATAGTTTATAAAGTTAGAAGTATAAAGTAGGTCGCTCTAACTTTAATATGGTTGATTATTTAAAGAGAACACATTAAAAAATCACTGAATAAGAATCTATTTGGCAGCAATGACATCGATTTCAATGCTTGCACCTCCTGCCAAACCAGACGCGGCGAATGTCGTCCTGGCAGGTTTTTTAGAAAAATAATCGGAATAGACAGAATTGAAAGCACTAAAATCATTGATGTCCCTCAAAATAACCGTACATTTTACAACATTCTCCAAATTAAGACCGTGGTGATTTAAGACAGCCTCAATATTTTCGATAACCTGTCTCGTTTCTTCCTCTATACCACCCTGCACCAGTTTGCCGGTTTTATGATTTTTTCCTATCTGACCCGTTAGAAAGAGTAAATCTTCAGTCTCAACAGCATCGCTAAAAGGTGCGCTATGCCTGCTTGTTTCATGTGATTTATGGAATTTTATCTTAGTCGTTTCTGTATGGCATGAACATAACAAAACAAAAATTGAAAGAACGAGAAAACACTGTTTTGGCTTCATTAACTTCGGTTTTAATCTTGATTAAAATTACATTATTTTTATGCAAATTTTTGGATGGATGAATAAAACGGACGCTTTTAAAAGCCAAATAAATGAAGGCAACTCCTTTAAAGGAGATTTTATAACGCTGGGAGCTGCCATGCTAGATGGAGAAACCCTAACAAATACCTTGGTTAATGTCCCATTGAAAACAATGAACCGCCATGGCTTAATTGCTGGTGCAACAGGAACGGGCAAGACCAAAACGCTACAAGTTTTAGCAGAAAATCTATCTGAAAAAGGCGTACCTGTATTGCTCATGGATATTAAAGGAGACTTAAGTGGACTTGCCAAACCAAGTCCAGGCCATCCAAAAATTGACGAACGTCACGAAAAAATTGGCATCCCGTTTAACCCTAAGTCCTTTCCTGTAGAAATTCTTACACTCTCAGAACAAGATGGTGTAAGACTTAGGGCTACCGTAAGCGAATTTGGACCTGTTTTAATTTCGCGTATTCTGGGTGTAACCGAAACCCAAGCTGGTATAATCTCAGTTATATTTAAATATTGTGACGACCATAAGCTCCCCTTGTTAGATTTAAAGGATTTTAAAAAAATCCTTCAATATGCTACAGGTGAAGGTAAAACCGAATTCCAAGAAGCATACGGACGTATTTCCACCGCTTCTACAGGAGCAATTTTGAGAAAGATTATTGAAATTGAGCAGCAAGGAGGCGATTTATTTTTTGGCGAAACGTCTTTTGACACCCAAGACCTGCTGCGAATTGACGATAACGGAAGGGGTTACATCAATATCATAAGACTAACGGATATTCAAGATAGGCCTAAGTTATTTTCGACCTTTATGTTAAGCCTGTTGGCTGAAATTTATTCTACATTCCCAGAGCAAGGTGATAGCGGTCGTCCAGAACTCGTTATGTTTATTGATGAAGCTCACCTCATTTTCGACGAAGCTTCAGATGCTTTACTCAATCAAATTGAAAGTATTGTTAAGCTTATTCGCAGTAAAGGTGTTGGACTTTACTTCGTTACACAAAACCCAACTGATGTACCAGAAGAAGTATTGGGTCAACTAGGACTTAAAGTTCAACATGCACTAAGAGCATTTACAGCTAAGGACAGAAAGGCGATAAAACTCACGGCACAAAATTACCCAGTAACCGAATTTTACGACACTACAGAAGTACTCACTTCCTTAGGAATTGGGGAAGCCTTGGTTTCGGCATTGAATGAAAAAGGAAAACCCACACCTCTAGCAGCAACCATGATGCGCGCTCCGATGAGTCGTATGGATATTTTAACACCTTCAGAGCTTTCCAACTTATTGGCTGAATCTGAACTAGCAAAAAAATATAATGAAGATGTAGACCGAGAGAGCGCCTATGAAATGCTTAATGAAAAAATTGAGCGTGCTGAAGCTGAGGAAGCTAAAAGGAAAGCAGAAGAAGAGAGAAAAGCGCTTGAGAAAGCAGAAAGCAAAAAAAGTCGTAGCTCAACACGACGAAGCACAAGACAAAACCCTGTAGTAAAGGTACTATCTAGCCCCACTGTAATTCGCAGTGTCTTAGGTATCCTGACTAAAATGCTCAAATAAACATTATACAATATCTACATGAAACAACACATTATCATTATGTTGCTGTGTGCAGTAATTTTTATAGGCTGCGCAAAAGATAACGCCCCTAACCCCTTTTTGATTAAAAAAAATAACATTGGTCTATTAACGGACAGTACAAGGGTTAAGGATTTAGATGCCATTTTTGCCAATGACTCCGTGGTCCGTTATGTTGCTGGAGATGAGTTTGCAGGCTCCATTAATGTTATCGAAATTTTTGAAAAAGGAGGTAAAAAGTTATTGGACGTCTCTCCAAGGGAACCTTTAGACTCCACCTCGGTTATTTCATCTGTTCGGATTATAGATTCGCGCTACAAAACCGAAAAAGACATATCTGTTCTAAGTACTTTTGGTGAGATTCAAAATGCTTATAAGATTTCAAAAATTGATAATTTAATCAATGCTATTGTTGTCTCCGTTAATGAACTCAATGCGTCTTTTACTATAGACAAAAAAGAACTCCCAGCAAGCTTACGCTTTGATATGAGTTTGAGCATTGACCCAATTCAAATTCCAGAAAAGGCAAAAATCAAATATTTTATGCTGCACTGGTAAAACTAATTCCAACTATTATGAGTACTCCAAAAAAATATACTGTTCAAAAATCGCCATTTGTTGTCCCAACGACCGACGGTAAAGTAATCAAGGAACATTTTGGCTTAGCCTCTGATGGTAACTCAAAAATAAGCATTGCCCATATGGTAGCACCGCCTGGTTGGAGCGAGCCTTTTCAAACACCAGAATTTGATGAATTCACTTTTATAATAAAGGGTAAAAAGCAATTCATTGTCGATGGCGAAACCCTAGTTTTAGAAGCTGGTGAATCAATTAAAATTGAAAAGCATACCAGAATTCAATATTCAAATCCTTTTACAGAACCTTGTGAGTACCTCGCGATTTGCATGCCTGCCTTTTCTATAGACGCTGTAAATAGAGAAAAATCGTAATATGAGCAGTTTTGTGATTAAAACCATAGGCAATGCACTCAACGCCACAAGTCTAATTTCGCCAAGATACGCTAGCGCCAAGGCACTACAGTTATTTGCTTCACCGCGCAAAGGACGCTATACCGAAAAGCAGCGAAAGGTCATAGATTCTGCTATTTTTGAAGAGCTTATGCACGACAACCTGAGCATTGCCACCTATAGATGGCACGGCAAAAACAAAGTTGTGCTTTTAGCTCATGGCTGGGAAAGTAACGCCTCCCGCTGGAAGTATTTGCTCAAAGAATTTAAGGCAAATAATTATGACATCATTGCCCTAGATGCTCCTGCACATGGACGTTCGGATGGCAATCAGTTTAATGCGCTGCTTTATTCAGAATTTTTGAAAGTAGCCATTAACAGATTTAATCCAGAAGTTGTTATAGGCCATTCGGTTGGTGGTATGGCAAGTGTATTTTGCAAGAATAATTATGACATTCCTTCCGTAAAAAAACTAGTATTATTGGGCGCTCCTGCCCACTTCACGGGCGTATTTGCCAGATACAAAACCATGATGGGCTACAATAAAAAAATCTCTGATGGCTTAGACCGTATTGTCCTAGAACGTTTTGGGCGACCTGTAGACTATTTTTCAGCGGCTAATTTTACTTCAGAATTTAATATTAAGGGTCTTATTGTTCATGACAAAAAAGATAAAATCATTCCTTACGAAGATGCCTTGCTCTTTGCCAATAGGTTTAAAAAGGCTGAACTAATAACGACTACCGGTTTTGGGCATGGCCTTAAAGACCCTTCCATAACGCCTAAAATTATAGATTTCATAAATGCATAGAACCTGTTTTTTCGCACTGTTTTTAATTATAATCCTAACGTGGTCTTGCCAAAAGAACAAATCGGTTAAACCAGAGCAGATTAAGGTTAATGTGGTAGGAGCTATGAAAGATGCCATGTGGAAGGGCGAACTCTTTCCCAAGGTCTTATTGGATACTATCTCAGATAAAACCGGATTGTACGGTTTAGGTCCTATGAGCTTCATGCGCGGCGAACTATTGGTGCTAAATGGAAAAACGTATTTGTCCTATATAGATAGTAAGGATTCTTTAGTTGTAGATGAAAAAAATGGCCTAAGTGCACCATTTTTTGTGTATGCCAATGCCTCTAGTTGGGATACTACAGCTATTCCCAATACTATTAAAAACATAAAAGATATTGAAACCTATGTAGCGTCCCACATCAAGGATTCGATACCATTTCTGTTTAAATTACGTGGCTCGATAGCTAAAGCTAAGATTCATGTGCAGAATTTACCCGAAGGCACAAAAGTAAGTTCTCCAAAAGAAGCCCATGAGGGTCAAAGAACCTTTCTTATTAAAGATAAAGACGTGGAAATTGTTGGATTTTATTCCAAGAACCATCAAGGGATTTTTACGCATCATGATGCCTACACTCACATGCACCTAATTACAGCAGACGGCAAATTTATGGGACATTTAGACGAGATAACTTTAAATCGCATGAACTTACTTCTTCCTAAAACAGATTAGGCGTTTCAATACCATTGTAATATGCTATTTTTGTACTATGAGCAACAAGTTAACACGCCTCAACAAATATCTGAGTGAAGCTGGATACTGCTCGAGACGCGAAGCAGACCGATTAATTGATGCTGGAAGGGTTACAATCAACGATAGCGTTCCTGAAATGGGAACCAAAGTGGCACCAAATGACGTGGTAAAGGTTGATGGTGAAACTATCAACGCCAAACACAATGATTTTGTTTATCTCGCCTTTAATAAACCTGTAGGCATCGTATGTACAACCGATACTCGCGTAGAGAAGGATAATATCATAGATTTTATAAACTATCCTCAACGTATTTTCCCTATTGGCCGTTTAGATAAGCCAAGCGAGGGTCTCATTTTATTGACCAATGACGGAGATATCGTAAACAAAATTCTACGAGCCAGCAACAATCACGAAAAAGAGTACATCGTAACGGTTAACAAACCTATCTCGCAAACATTTATTCAACGGATGTCAAGTGGCATCTACCTGGAAGAACTTGGACAACGAACAAAAAAGTGTAACGTCACTAAAATTGACCGTTTTACCTTTAAGATTATATTAACCCAAGGCTTAAATAGGCAAATCCGCAGAATGTGCGAATATCTTAATTATGAGGTTGAGAGCCTAAAGCGTATTCGTATTATGAACATTGAACTTGATATTCCTGTCGGAACTTACAGAGAGCTCACACCTAAAGAGTTTTCAGAGCTAAGCGACCTTATAAAGGATTCAAAAAAAACATTTCAACCCAGACAAAACCGAAAACCAAAGCGATAATTATGTCAGCACTTTCACCGTTTCATTTAGCCATACCTGTAGATGATTTAGATGCTAACAGGGCATTTTATACAAACACCTTAGAATTAGAAGAAGGACGCAGTAGCGACCATTGGGTAGATTACAACTTTTTTGGCCATCAATTAGTCATTCACTACAAACCTTCTACAGGAGAAGAGCTTCATACAAATGCAGTAGACGGAAAAGATGTGCCTGTACCTCACTTTGGTGTAGTTTTAGATTGGGACATCTTTGAGACTTTTGCCGAACGACTTCGTTCCAAAGGCATAGAATTCATTATTGAGCCCTACATTAGATTTAAAGGAGAAGTTGGTGAACAAGCCACCATGTTTTTTAAAGACCCAAGTGGAAATGCCTTGGAGTTTAAGGCTTTTAAAGACCAAAGCCAGCTCTTTGCAAAATAGAATTACGCACTTACTTTTTCTTATGGCGTTCTCTTGCCAATAAGGTATTTTTAAGCAACATTGCAATGGTCATTGGGCCTACACCTCCAGGGACAGGAGTTATGTAACTTGCTTTTTTGCTCACGTTTTCAAAATCTACATCTCCTGTGATGTAGTATCCTTTAGCAGAATCATCGGGAACACGCGTAATGCCAACATCGATGATAACCACGTCATCCTTTACCATTTCGGCCTTAAGAAATCCGGGAACGCCCAAAGCTGAAATGATAATATCTGCTTGAGAGGTAATTTGTGTGATGTTCTTGGTATGACTATGGGTTAAGGTTACTGTTGAATTTCCAGGAAAACCCTTTCGTCCCATTAATATGCTCATGGGTCGTCCTACGATATGGGAACGCCCAATAATAACGGTATGCTTTCCGTCGGTCTCGACATTATAGCGATCGAGAAGCTCTAGAATGCCAAAAGGCGTTGCTGGGATAAATGTGGACATGTCCAAGGCCATTTTCCCAAAATTCATGGGATGGAAACCATCTACATCCTTATCTGGATGTACTGCCATTAATACTTTTCGCGTATTGATTTGAGGTGGTAATGGCAACTGAATTATAAACCCATCTATATCGTCATTATTATTGAGCTCTTCTATTTTATCTAAAAGTTCTATCTCGCTTGTGGTATTAGACATGCGCACCATGGTAGATTCAAAACCAACGCGTTCACATGCTCTTACCTTACTACCAACATAAGTTAAACTAGCACCGTCATTACCTACAATAACTGCCGCCAAATGCGGAACTTTTTCTCCGTTGGCCTTCATTTTGTCAACTTCGGCCTTAATTTCATTTTTGATGTCGTTACTGACTTTTTTTCCGTCTAAAAGTGTCATAATTCAGTTATTGTTAGGTGTGATGCAGTTATAAGAGTTATCTCGGCATATTTTTCATCATCTGCATCATCTTTCTTCCGCCGCCTCCTTGCATCATTTTCATCATTTTACTCATTTGGGTGAACTGTTTCAACAATTGGTTAACCTCTTGCACAGAAGTCCCAGATCCCTTTGCAATTCGCTTTTTTCTACTCGCATTAATTACGGAAGGATTGGAGCGCTCTCCTGGAGTCATGGAATGGATAATTGCTTCGATACCTTTGAAGGCGTCGTCATCAATATCCACGTTTTTCATCATTTTACCAGCTCCTGGAATCATGCCAATGAGGTCTTTCATGTTACCCATTTTCTTTATCTGCTGTATCTGTTTTAGGAAATCATCAAAACCAAATTGGTTCTTGGCTATTTTCTTCTGAATCTTGCGTGCTTCTTCTTCGTCGTACTGCTCTTGGGCACGTTCTACAAGAGATACGACATCACCCATTCCCAAAATACGGTCTGCCATTCGGGATGGATAGAACACATCAATGGCTTCCATTTTTTCACCAGTACCTATAAATTTAATAGGCTTATTAACAACGGATTTAATTGAAATGGCAGCACCACCTCGCGTATCACCATCTAGTTTGGTGAGAATAACTCCATCGAAATTTAAGATATCGTTAAATGCCTTGGCCGTATTAACCGCATCTTGACCCGTCATGGCATCAACAACAAAAAGGGTTTCTTGTGGTTGTATGGCCTTATGGATATTGGAAATCTCGGTCATCATAGCATCATCTACAGCTAAACGACCCGCG
Source organism: uncultured Winogradskyella sp. (assembly GCA_913055905.1). Classification (GTDB taxonomy): domain Bacteria; phylum Bacteroidota; class Bacteroidia; order Flavobacteriales; family Flavobacteriaceae; genus Winogradskyella. Next base: position 118,511 of record CAJXLB010000005.1, on the reverse strand, counting down.
GTATCTATAATAACTACATTGTGTCCGTTGGCTTTTGCGTGGGCTATACCAGCTTGAGCAATGGCGACGGGATCCGAATTTCCCTTATCACTGTAAACCTCAACATTGATCTGGTCTCCTACGACATGTAACTGATCTATCGCTGCTGGCCTATAAACGTCACAAGCTACGAGAAGTGGCTTTTTTGTCTTCTTGTTCTTTAAATAATTAGCCAGTTTGCCAGAAAAAGTTGTCTTACCAGAACCTTGTAAACCCGACATAAGGATGACACTTGGATTACCTGAGAGATTAATACCCTCGGCATCACCACCCATGAGTTGGGTCAATTCGTCCTTGACGATTTTAACCATTAACTGTCCTGGCTGGAGGGTTGTTAATACATTTTGCCCTAAGGCTTTTTCTTTAACCGTATTGGTAAATTGTTTGGCAATCTTAAAATTAACATCGGCATCTAAAAGCGCACGGCGCACCTCCTTTAAGGTTTCGGCAACATTAACTTCTGTAATACTGCCATGTCCTTTTAAAACGTGCAGGGCTTTATCTAACTTATCACTTAAATTATTGAACATAATCTCATTCTACTTTTGAAGTTGCAAATTTAAGAATTTAAGCTAGATATTAGAAGATAGTATACCACTAAAGCCTTATTTTTTAAGAATTAAAGGTTAATTAAAGCCGGAGTTGAAACAAGCAACGTGTTATGACAAAATAATTTAGCAATGGCTGCGGTTATGTCATTGAAGCGCAGTGGCGTAGTCGACTCTAATTATCCATAGCATTCTTGACAATAAATTTTAGCCTCTACGCTAAAAGAAAAGTTAGAGCAGCTTAAGGTAAGGTCTCTTCTTTATTGTTCTCTTTAGCCTTTTCTCTTTCAATGCTTTTCTGAATTTTCTCAATAGCAGATTCTATAGACTTTTCTGGTTCTATCAAATTATACTGTCCCCAAAAATCTGGGTCTGAAAACCCTGAAATTTCATCGGCGATAATTATCGAAGGTCTTAAAGGCTCTTTAACATCAAAGTCTTTGCGAGACTTCATTTTGTACCAATCCGTCACCGCCATTTCACTAGCCAACGAATAGACTTTATTAAATAGTGACCGTTTCTTGTTAACCTTAAACTTTAAGTACAAATTGGAATAGCCATAATGCCATTTTTCTCCATCAAAACTATAATCCACTTTGTAATTTGCCTCAACAGGATACACAATAACATCACTTGGTTTTTTTCTTACCAATAGGTTTTTAGTACGTCTTTTATTTCTTAGGTCTAAAGCATACTCTGCACTAACCAAAGCCAAGGACTCTACATCGATAAAAAGTTTGCCTTCATACATTAAATTCATAGTATTACTAATCGGTTCAAACTTAACGACGTAAACATCGCGATTGTCTATGGTTGAAGGTTGGTCAAAAGTAAATCTATAATTGGAGTAATTTTCATCGAAGATGTACTCGGTGTATTTCATGACATCTAGATAAATTGTAGAAAAAGGACCTCCCTGTAGCTTAACAGATAAGGTATCTAAGCGCTTATAATCGGTACTTTTCCGAGCTTTGCTTAGACCAATCTTATCTCGGCCCAACATATCGTAAGGCTGTTTAACAATATCCACTACGGCTTCTGTAAGCGACACATTTCTATTCCTTCTTTTAATTGTTTCCCGATAAAAGGCGGTCATCTTAAGGTATTGATCATCAAAATTTTTCATTCTATTTTTAAATATCTTTTCTATTAACGCTTTAGCGCTTTTATATGCCGAAATATTGACCTGTGAAAGCTTGGTCACTAACTGATTCAATTCTATTATGGCTTCAGTTCTTTTGAGGTCTTCTAGATCAATGACATAAGGTTTGTACCCTAGAAGGTTCACCGAAAGTTGGGCGTTCATGTAGTCCTGAGGAACTTTAAGGACATAATCACCTTCAGTATTGGTAACTGTACCTATATTTCTGTTGACAAGTCTTAAACTTACAGCTTCAAGAGGCTTCCCGGAATTCTTATCTACAACTTTACCGGTAAACTCAGTAAAGGAAGTTTGAGCAAAAACGACTTGAGCTAAAAGGAAAAATAGAAGCCCAAGTCCTAGACTTAAAGTTTTTGTGGTGGATAACATTTTTTTCATAACAATTCTTTTTCATTCTAAAAGGCTATTAAAGATAAGGAGAATTGCACGAATAGATACTGCCGCATTATGTTAAAAAACAAAATGGACCGAGCCAACTACATGCGGTCTGGTACGTCGATACCCAACAGCTTAAAGGCATTTTTTATGGTCTTTCCAACGCTATTGCAGAGTGCTACCCTAAAGGATTTTTCCAAATCGCTATCGGCACCCAAAATGGAAACGTTCTGGTAAAAGGAATTAAAATCTTTAACCAAATCATAAGTATAGTTGGCAATTAAAGCAGGACTATATTGTTGTGCAGCATTTTGTATTACCGTTGGAAACTGCTCCAATTGCTTGAGCAATTGTTTTTCTTTGGGATGCAAATTTATTTGAGCGAAGCTCTCAGTTTGGACCTCCACCGCACTCTTGCGCAGGATGGATTGAATTCTTGCGTAGGTATATTGTATAAAAGGTCCTGTATTACCCTGAAAATCTATAGATTCCTTAGGATCAAATAAGATGCGCTTTTTTGGATCTACTTTGAGTATAAAGTATTTTAAAGCACCAAGACCCACAACTGTGTGAAGGTTATTTTTCTCCGCTTCGGAATAGCCTTCCAATTTTCCAAGTTCTTGGGAAATATCTTTAGCGGTTTCTGTCATCTCATCAATTAAATCATCTGCATCTACAACGGTTCCTTCCCTACTTTTCATCTTTCCGCTAGGCAAATCTACCATTCCATAACTCAAATGATAGAGGTTTTGCGCCCAATTAAATCCTAGTTTTTGTAGAATGAGAAAAAGTACTTTAAAATGGTAATCTTGCTCGTTGCCAACCGTGTAAACCATACCGCCAACATCAGGAAAATCCTTTATTCGTTGAATTGCCGTGCCAATATCCTGAGTCATGTATACCGCAGTGCCATCACTTCTTAAAACGAGTTTTTCATCGAGCCCTTCATCCGTTAAATCACACCATACCGAACCATCTTCTTTTTTGAAAAATACGCCAGACTTTAAGCCTTCGTCCACAAATTCCTTACCGAGCAAATAGGTATCACTTTCATAATAATTCTTGTCAAAATCCACACCTATTCTCTGATAGGTATCCTCAAAACCTTCATATACCCAACCATTCATCTTTTGCCAGAGTGCCACTACTTCCTTATCGCCAGCTTCCCATTGTCGCAGCATATTTTTTGCTTCCAAGAAAATAGGTGCATTGGCCTCAGCTTCACTTTTACTTACGCCTTGATTAATTAGTTGCTCTACCTCTTCTTTATAAGCTTTATCATAGGCAACATAATATTTTCCAACCAGTTTATCACCCTTTAAACCAGAAGAAGTCGGTGTTTCGCCAGCTCCATAACGCTGCCAGGCCACCATACTTTTACAGATATGAATACCTCGGTCATTTACTATTTGGGTTTTGTATACGGTTTTGCCAGATGCCTTTAGAATCTCTGCAACAGAATAGCCCAAGAGCACATTACGCACATGGCCAAGATGTAAGGGCTTGTTTGTATTTGGTGAGGAATACTCCACCATAATGGCATCGGTATCCTTTGTTTTAGCATAGCCATATAAATCATCCTTAATAATCTGAGCGAAGAGATTTATGTAATAGGAATCATCAATTTCAATATTTAAAAATCCCTTGATAACATTATAATCCTTGACCAATTCGACTTCATTTTTTAAATTCTGTCCTATTTGCTCTCCTATCACCGCTGGATTACCTTTAATCTGTCGCAGCATCGGAAAAACCACAACCGTAATATCTCCAGCAAATTCCTTTCTGGTTGCCTGAAATTCAACCGTTCCCAATTCTACATCGAAAAGCGATTGAACCGCATTTTTAACCTGTTGCTCTAGGGTGTTTTCAAGTGTCATTTCTAAAATATTGCTAGATTAAACGCTGGCAAAGATAGGGGATTTCTAGACTTAATTTGGAGTATTTTGCATTAATTGGAACTGAATAAACCTCTGCACTGAATCGGATTGCAACAGGTTAAAATTTCAACTTAAATCCATTACTAAACAACGCTTTACTCTACCACTTTTTTGCTTAAAAAGCAGATAGAAATAATGGTTTGATTTACAACCTTTTATAACTAGTGTGCATTTCATCGATAAACATGTAGTTTTTCCATGATTTATGCACTTTGTCGATAGGTCATTTTTTTTGTGAATTTCATCTAACATTTCATCTAATTTATTGGTAATAAATCCTAATAATTAGCGTATTTCAGCACATTATGGCATTTTTGGTAAGCTATTAATCAATGTCCCAAACGTTAATGAGGCTTAATTATCAAACATTAACCCAGTTGTTATTGTTTAGTGTTGACTTACTTTTTTCTTCCCTCAGCAAAAGTTATTTACACCAAAACATTACAAGTCATCCAAAATGCTATTGCGGATGAAACGACTGTTGACATATGTTTTTCTGCTCGGATCAATTTCCATTTTTAGCCAAAATGAGAAAATTGACAATCTTACCGTGCAATTGGCTTACCAGCAGCAAGATTCAACAAAGGTCAATCTTTCTATAGAATTGATTGAGGAACTGTATGCCATAGGAGACTATAAAAAAGCCCTTCTCTACGTCAACCAAACTGCCAAACTCTCTAAAAGTCTAGATTATATTAAAGGCCTTGCCGAAAGTAGTTACTACCGTGCAGTAATATACTCCAAGCGCAATGACTACTACAACGCCATAGATAATTACAACAAATCCAGAAATTATTTCCTGCAAATAAAGGACACCTTAGGTGTTGCCAAGGTGAGCAATAACATAGGGCTTATTGAAATAAAGCGCGGCAATTATGCCGTTGGACTTAAAAACTCCCTTGCTGCCATTAGCATTTTCGAAGAACGCAATCTACTGGAAGAACTTAGCCTAGCCTATAACAATTTGGCAGAGGCTTATCATAAAACAGATCAAATTGATAAGGCCTTGGATTTTAACTTTAAGGCTTTAGAGGTTAGAAAGCAACTTAATGATAAATCGGGCATCAAACTTTCAACAAAAAAAATAGCTGAACTCTATTCCTTAAGAAAAGAACACAGAAAAGCTATCGAATATTTTGAAAGGGTATTGATTTTACTAAATCCCGAAACAGACAAAGAGCTTAAAGGTGAGATTCTACCAAAGTTGGGTAATGAGTATTTAGAATTCAAGGAATACGACAAAGCTGCCGAAATCTTGGTGCAAGGATTAAAATTCAATAGAAGTGAGAATAATCAAGAAGGCATACTAAGGTCCCTTAACGCTATTGGCAAACTCAATCTGATGCGAAATAAGATTAAACTTGCTTCATTGCAATTAGATGAGGCCTACAATATTGCCATAAAACTTGATGATAAGGAAGCACTACTCAACAACTACAGACTTCATGTCTCACTAGACTCAACAAGGGGATTTTACCAAAACGCGTTTTTCTGGCAAAATAAATATTACGATTTAAGAGATCAGTTGGATAAGGAAAAAGCCCAGGTCTATTCACAAAAGCCCGATTTACCCCTTGAAAGCGAAGTTACACTTTTTAATGACCCTGACGGCCAAACTGAAGCCGATACAGATTCATATGCTAAAACTTGGTTCAATGACCCTTATGTTTTTTATGGTTTTGTGGCCACATTAGTTCTTTTATTGGCCTTGTTGCTCTACAGTTTGCTAAAGACCAAACAAATTAAAGACAATCTCAATGAACAAGAAGACCTTTTAGCTCAAGAGAAAATTAGAAACGAAGCTATTTTGGAGCAAACGCATCATTTGGAAGAAGTAAACCAGGTCAAGGACAAACTTTTTTCTATTGTATCGCACGATTTAAAGGATAGTATTTCGTCTATAAAGGCCTTCTTGGATTTGCTTAAGGAAGACAGCATCTCCAAGGAAGAATTTAGGGAGTTAATTCCTGAACTGAGTGAAAATGCAGATAACGCCTCCCAGCTCTTGTTCAACCTGCTCAATTGGTCTAAATCACAATTACAAAGTTTAGAGCCAAAACCTGAGTTATTTAATATTCAAGATGTATTTCACACCAAAATGGCTCTAGTAGAGCAAAAGGTGGAAGACAAAAAAATAGTTCTAATTGATGAATCCCAACGCGACTTTGTTTATGCCGATCGCAGTATGATAGAAATCGTGATTCAAAATCTTATTACCAATGCTGTAAAATTTAGTCGTACAGGCGATGTAATCACGATTTCCAACCAAGATGTCAACGGCAAAGCACTTATCTGCGTAGAAGATACTGGCGTTGGAATCTCTAGCGAGAACATTGACAAACTCTTCAATGCCAATAAGAATTTCACCACTGTAGGGACAAAAAATGAAAAAGGTACTGGTCTAGGTCTTACCATAGCTAAAGATTTGGTAGAGCTTAATAATGGTAAGATTTGGGTTGAAAGTACAGTTAACGTTGGCAGTAAATTCTTCATTGAACTTCCAAAGGCGGCTCCCCAGAATTAAAATAAGTAGTATCTTGAGTTCATTCAATTTTCACTTCTATGAAAAATATAATGGTCACACTTGCTGCAGTGCTTCTTATAATTTCAAGCTCCTGCAAGAGGCAATCGGATAACAAAACAACTGATTCAGAAGACAAAGAACTTCAGGAACTTTTTGCTTTGATGCAAGGATCCTTCAACTCTGAACTACAATCTAAAACAGACTCCAGTTACTTTAATATTTCGCTGCATATGTATCCTATTTGGGAGGAGAAAGGTCACTTTCTTTATGTAGAGCAAGCCGTTAATAGCACACAAGACCAACCTTACAGACAAAGAATCTATGAAGTTAAACGGCAATCCGATAGCACTTTTAGCTCTGCCATTTATACTATAGTGCAAGATTCGTTATGGATTGGAAAATGGAAAACACCAGAGGCATTTGATTCCCTTTCAACCGAAGGTGTTTCTTTAAAATCAGGTTGTGAAGTCATTTTAAAGCGAAAAGGTCCAAATCATTTTGTTGGAAAAACCGGAGATACCACTTGTATAAGTAATCTCAGAGGCGCATCTTTTGCAACAAGTGAAGTTGAAATCCTCTCAAATAAAATTATATCTTGGGATCGTGGTTTTGATTCGAACGGCAATCAAGTCTGGGGCGCCAAAGGAGGTGGCTATATCTTTAACAAACTAAACTAAGCTCTAGGTAAAAAAACCTCTGCCATCATACAACGAGCACTTCCACCACCACATGTCTCTATGGTTTCCAATGAACTTGATACTATAGTGCAGTACTTTTCTATCTTATCTACCTGTTGTTGCGTTAAGCTATTTCTAGCTGCTTCGCTCATTATGAGATACTTTTTATCCTTGTCGCCTTTCACTTGTAGCATATTACCAGCAAATTGATGCATCTGTGCCTCGGTAATAGCAATAATCTCCTTGCTATCGGCCTTTAACTGCTTCATAACGCTTTTCCGTTCTTTTTTGTCATCAATGCAGTCTAAACAAATAACAGCAAAATCATCAGCGATACACATCATCACGTTTGTATGGTATATAGGCATACGCTTGTTCTCTATAGTTTGATAGGCTTTGAAGACTATAGGTGAGTATTCAAAATCTTCACAAAATTCAATGAATAGTCCTTCATCTGCTCTTGGTGACAATGCACAATAGGCCTTTCTATGCTCTCGGTCTAACACCATACTTCCCGTTCCCTCTAAAAATACTTCATCTTCTTCGGCTTGAGTGTAATCTACAATAGCGCTGATTTTGAGCCCTTCTTCTTCTAACCTAACAAATATGTCTTCACGTCGCTCTTGCCTTCTATTTTCGGCAAACATGGGATAAATGGCAATATTTCCATTTTGGTGAAAACTTACCCAGTTATTAGGAAAAATAGAGTCTGGAGTATCCGTGTCTGGATTGTCACTTTCCACTATCACATTAACACCAACCGCTCTCAACTTGTTCACAAAAGTGTCAAATTCTTCTTGAGCCTTTGCATTAATCTCTGCGTTTTGCAGTTCTAAATTCTCTTGAAAATAGTTATTGACGGCAGTCTGCTCGTTTTTTCTAAAACCAACAGGGCGAATCATAAGTATTGTATTTGTAGATTGGCTCATAAGATTAATGCTTATTGATGGCAAAATTAGCCTTTTTATGGCTTCATTTCAATTTCAGACGTCAATTTATCGGCCAAAAACACTAAGTTTGAAATCCGTGCATTACGACCTAATTTCGTTGACATAATGAAAAAGATTTTTCCTTTTATTTTTTTAATCCTTGCCTGTAATTCAGAATCAAAAAAAACAAACCTCAGCAAAGAGGATTTCGTTACTGTTTTTGAAACTAGCGATGGGAAGGAAACTGCTACTTATTTTGAAATTATATCCTTCTATAAAGATTTAGAGCGCTGTTTTGATCAAGTTTCAATTAAAACCATAGGTGAAACCGATTCAGGATATCCATTACATCTTGTCACCTTTAATCCTAAAGCAATAGGAGACAACTTTCCGGACTTAAGAGAAGACAACAGAATAATTCTTATTAATAACGGCATACATCCTGGCGAGCCTGATGGCATCGATGCTACGATGCTCCTTTTTAGAGACTTAGCATTAGGCCTTGTTCCTGTACCTGAAAATACAATAATCTGTGCCATTCCTGTGTACAATATTGGTGGTTGCCTCAACAGAAATTCTACATCGAGAACTAACCAAAATGGGCCTAAGGCCTATGGATTTAGAGGAAATGCGCGCAACTATGATTTAAATAGGGATTTTATTAAATCGGATACAAAAAATGCTCACGCCTTTGCCAAATTATTTCATGAAGTACAGCCGGATGTATTTATTGACACTCATGTAAGCAATGGTGCCGATTACCAGTATACACTTACCCATCTATTCACACAGCACAATAAATTAGGCGGTAAGTTGGGCTCCCTATTGCATAAATCGGTAATGCCAAAATTAGAAACCAAACTCAAGGAAAAGTCTTGGGATATTACACCATATGTCAATGTTTTTAACCGTAGACCAGAAATAGGATTTTCTCAATTTTTTGATTCCCCAAGGTATTCCACAGGTTACACAACGCTTTTTAATACGCTAGGTATGATGGTGGAAACCCATATGCTAAAACCCTATGATAAAAGAGTAAAAGGCACTTACGAGTTGCTGCTAAGTATGTTGGAAATTGTTGAGGAAGACGGTCTTGAGATAAGACAAGCACAAATGGAAAATAGCACAAACTGGAAGATTGGAGATGAATACCCAATACAGTGGGAATTGGATACCTCAAAAGTTTCGACATTAATGTTTAAAGGCTATGAAGGTGAGTTTATTCCAAGTGCACTTACTGGCGCACAACGACTTAAATTCAATAGAAACAAACCTTTCACGAAAGAGGTCATCTATAAAAACTACTTCAAACCAAAACAAAATGTTGTGATACCCTCAGCTTATGTTATTCCTAAGGGATGGCACAACATAATTGACCTATTAAAGTTGAATGGAGCCAAGCTGAATCCTTTAGAACAAGACACCATTATACAAGTTGAGGCCTACAGAATTGAAAATTACAAGACGAGACAAAATCCTTACGAAGGACATTATCCGCATTACGATACTGCAACAAGCACTTCGAATATTGAAATGGCGTTTCAAAAGGGAGATATTATTGTTAGTACAAACCAACCCGCAATGAGATACTTAGTGGAAACGTTAGAACCCTCTGCGACTGATTCTTTTTTTAATTGGAATTTCTTTGACACCATCCTTCAACAAAAAGAGGGCTTCTCGCCTTACGTGTGGGAAGATAAAGCTCAAATGCTCTTAAAAACCAATCCAAAATTGCAAATTGAATATAACTTAAAGAAGTCTTACAATGAGGACTTTGCCCAAAACTGGTATGCCCAGTTGGAGTGGCTTCATAAAAAAAGCCCACATTACGAAAAAGCCCATCTTCAGTATCCTATCTATAGGCTAAAATAAAGAGACCACTGATTGAAGTGGCCTCTTGTTGGATTCAAAACTGCGTTAGGTTATTGCATGATTTGAATCTGTATTATAACAGTATTAGCTCTCCTTTTTGCTGGAACTGATTTCCCAAACTCTGAATTGCCATTCTGTATCGGACTTTTGAAATTGTCACGAGCTATTGTTGGTGATTTTATAAATGACGCCTCAACTCAACATAAGATAATAGTCCTAGCTTTTAAATAAACCTTTTAAGCAAAAAAGTTTCAATTTGACTATTATTTTGTTTAACTTTTTAAATGTAAAGTTAAACACTGTTTGGCAGGCACAACAAAAAACGGCCCAAACTTTAAGAAAGTTTAACAGTAGAGAATCATTATTGAAAACAGCTCTTAATTAAAAGATTACATAAGAAGCCTTATGTTGGCATAACTATTTTCCAATGCCCTTTCGGCACTTTTTTTGTCTAGCCACTTAACCTTGGTAATCCCTTCTTTTTCTTGTGGAAAAAGCTTCCCATTAAAATTGGTTTGCATTTCAAACCAATGGGTCACCTTAATTTTGTGTTTTCCATTTCTTTTAAAAATATGGTAAGTCACGGGCAGCGTCTTGGTTATTGACAAGCCTTTTACTCCTGTCTCCTCCTCCACCTCGCGCATTGCTGTTTCTGGCATGGATTCATTTTTCTCGGTTTTTCCCTTTGGTAAATCCCATTTATCATTTCTGTAAATGAACAGAACTTCTCCCGAGTCATTTACCACCTTACCTCCACCAGCATGGACAACAGGCAACAGCTTTAAAAAATGTTTCAATAAGGTATCAGGGTTGTGATGAATTAAACGAACCTGCTCTAGCTTGGTCTTGTTTAGAAGATATATAACCTTTCCAATATTCACCGTTTTTAGAAGAAACGATTTAAAGTTAGTTTCTTTTTCTATTTTCGTTGTTAAAATTATTGGTTTATCACCAACAAAAATGGTGTACATATCATCCAGAATTTCCAAGTTTTTGAGCGTAATGTCACAGACGTGACCGCTTACAATCTCAAAATTAAATTAATTTAAAGAAATTCTACCTATAAATTATATTAGTTTTGCGTTATGGTTTATACAAAGGAAATTGCAAAGAAAACGGCTGAAGTTTTACTTCAAATAAATGCCATAAAATTACAACCTGAGCAGCCTTTTACTTGGGCTTCTGGTTGGAAATCGCCTATCTATTGCGACAATAGAATTGTTTTATCCTATCCCTTAATAAGAAATTTTATTAGGGAGAATCTGGCTAAAATTGTTGAGGAAAAATACGGTAAACCAGATGTCATTGCTGGAGTGGCTACTGGTGCCATAGGAATTGGTGCGTTGGTGGCTGAGTACCTTAATCTGCCTTTTATATACGTACGGCCAGAGGCGAAAAAACATGGACGCCAAAACCAAATTGAGGGCTATCTGGAAAAAGGACAACATGTAGTTGTTATTGAAGATTTAATAAGTACTGGAAATAGTAGCCTCAATGCCGTTAAAGCCTTAAAAACGGCCGAAGCCAATGTTAAGGGCATGGTGGCCATTTTTTCTTATGGATTTCCAGTCGCAAAGGCTAATTTTCTCGATTCCGAGATAGATTTAACCACATTGAGCGATTATGAAAATCTTTTAGAACAGGCTATGGAAACCAATTACATTACAGAAAAGCAGCAAGACATATTGACACAATGGAATGCCAATCCAGCCGAATGGAATAACAATTGATATTTAATAGGGTAAACTGAATTATATGAACCTTGAATCCCCAAAAGTCACGATTAATAAATCTGCCAAAGACACTTTTGAATTTTTATCTCAAGTTGAAAATTTTGAGGCTTTAATGCCCAATACCATCCAAAAATTTGAAATTATCGATACCGACAAATTCCTTTTTGCGCTAAAAGGAATGCCTGAAATAGTCTTAGAAAAGAAGGAAAGCCAGCCTCATGACAAAATTGTGTTGGGTGCAGGAGGTGGTAAGCTCGACTTCTCCTTAACGGCACATATTGAAAATTTAGAAGAAAATAAAAGTGCTGTGAATTTAAGTTTTGAAGGTGAATTTAACGCCATGATGGCCATGATGATAAAAGGACCTATCTCAAAATTTATAGAAACGCTAGCCACTAATATGCCAGCTGCAATTCAATAAAGCAGGGTCAGTTCCTTAAAATCAAAAATTTCAATTTTATCATCCTCAAGCAAAAGCCGTAGTTGCCCATCCTGGGTAACACCTTTTATAATACCTGTAATTGTTTCTCCATTTAAAGCTCTAAAGGTAGACGGTTTCTTAAACCGAAAAAGATGCGATTCGTACTCTTTTTTTATGCCTTTAAAAGTTTTGTTATCTACAGCCTCGAACTGTTGTTTTAAAGACCCAATCAATGCTGTAAGCACTTCATCTCTATCAAATAGTTTACCCGTTAATGAATACATGGAGCTGGCACGAGGTAAATCGTCAAAAAAACGTTGATTCACATTTAAACCAATACCAATAACTGAACCGGCTAGCGCATTATTCTTTATGATATTTTCAATTAAAATGCCACATATTTTATGTTCTTCTGCCAAAATGTCGTTAGGCCATTTTATCTTTAATTTTGGAATCTGAAATGTCCTTAGACAATTATATATAGCCAGGGAGACTAACATACTAATAACAAAACGCTCTTCAATATTAAAATTCGTGTTCCGCTTAAAGACACTGAATGTTAGGTTCTTACCACCTTGAGATTGCCATTGCGTACCCATTTGACCCCTGCCTTCGGTCTGTAAATCGCTCCACACAACAGTAAAATCTTTAGGCAAAGACACATTGGCCGAAGCTCTAAGGTAGGAGTTGGTAGAATCAATGGCATCAAGTTTGATAATAAACATGTTAGCAGGTGTTGTTTTTTATAGATTTCTTATGAATTACAAGGCATACAAGAACTAAAAAAATAATAACTTTGCATAAATTTAAATCAATTTAATGACGAAAGAAAAAAAGAATGCAGACCAACTTATAACTACAATTATTGCTGGGATTGAAGAAGTTAAAGGAAAAGAAATTTCAATTTTAGATTTAAGAGATATAGAAAATACGGTCTGTGATTATTTCATTATTTGCGAAGGGACTTCAAATACCCAAGTCAACGCAATAGTCAATTCAATACAGAAAAAAGTAAGCAAAGCATTAAAAGACAAGCCCTGGCACGTTGAGGGTACCAAAAATGGCGAATGGGTGCTCATGGACTACATCAACGTAGTAGTGCACGTGTTCCAGAAACAAACAAGAGAATATTACGATATAGAAAGTTTATGGGGTGATGCCAAAATTACCCAAGTAGAAACAAGTTATTAAAGAAGAAGCTATAAATGGCAAAAGACAATAAAAATTTAAATAAAAAACCAAAAATGAACCCCTACTGGATTTATGGGGTCATTATAGCAGTATTTATATCTATCCAACTGTTTTCAGGTGGCTTTAGCGCGTCAACAGGGACGCAAACCACACCTGCACAATTCTTGGATTTTCTTAGGAAAGGTGATGTAGAAAAAGTAGAAATAGTAAACAAGAGAGAAGCAAGGGTCTACATTACCAATGAGGCGGAGGAACAAGAGGTCCATAGAAAGTCTAAACCTAAATCCATGTTTCCTTCGGTGTCACCGACTCCAAATTACAAATTTGAATTCGGTGATTTGCAGAATTTTGAGAAGCAAATGCAGGAAATAATCAGTGAGAATAATTTAAATACTGTTATCACCTACGAAACAGAACATAACGTTTGGGGCGATTTTCTCTTAACCTTATTGCCATTTATACTAATAATTGGTGTTTGGATTTTTATAATGCGCCGTATGTCTGCTGGCGGAGGCGGCGGAGCTGGAGGCCAAATCTTCAATATTGGAAAATCAAAGGCTAAACTATTTGACGAAAAAACAGATACTAAAACGTCTTTTAAAGATGTTGCAGGTTTAGAAGGGGCTAAAGAGGAAGTACAAGAAATTGTTGATTTCCTAAAATATCCAGAAAAATACACGTCTTTAGGTGGAAAAATACCTAAAGGTGCACTTCTTGTTGGGCCTCCTGGTACGGGTAAAACCCTTCTTGCAAAAGCTGTTGCAGGTGAAGCTCAAGTTCCATTTTTTTCTTTGTCTGGCTCAGACTTTGTTGAAATGTTTGTTGGTGTAGGAGCCTCAAGGGTAAGAGACCTTTTTAAACAAGCCAAGGAAAAATCACCATCCATTATATTCATTGATGAAATTGATGCTATTGGACGTGCCAGAGGGAAAAGTAATTTTTCAGGGTCTAATGACGAGCGCGAAAATACTTTAAATCAATTACTAACGGAGATGGACGGCTTTGGTACCAATACCAATGTTATTGTTCTAGCTGCTACAAACAGAGCTGACGTTTTAGACAAGGCTTTAATGAGGGCAGGCCGTTTTGACAGACAAATTTATGTCGACCTTCCTGATGTGAGAGAGCGCAAAGAAATATTTGAAGTTCATCTGCGTCCGCTTAAAAAAGAAGAAACCTTAGATGTAGACTTTTTAGCCAAGCAAACACCTGGATTTTCTGGAGCTGATATTGCAAACGTCTGTAATGAAGCTGCTCTTATTGCAGCCAGAAAAGGTAAAAAAGCTGTAAACAAACAAGATTTTTTAGATGCGGTTGACCGTATTATTGGAGGACTGGAAAAGAAAAATAAAATCATTACACCAGAAGAGAAAAAAGCCATTGCATTTCACGAAGCTGGCCATGCCACAGTTAGTTGGATGCTGGAACATGCTGCTCCACTAGTTAAGGTTACCATTGTACCTAGAGGGCGTTCCTTGGGTGCAGCATGGTACTTGCCTGAAGAACGACTTATCGTGCGCCCAGAACAAATGTTAGACGAAATGTGCGCAGCACTTGGAGGTAGAGCCGCTGAACAAGTCATTTTTGGTAAGATTTCTACAGGAGCTTTGAGCGACCTGGAAAAGGTAACGAAACAGGCAAGAGCTATGGTTACCATTTATGGTTTGAGCCAAAAAGTAGGTAACTTAACCTACTATGATTCATCTGGACAATCTGAATATGGTTTTACAAAACCATACAGTGAGCAAACTGCCGAATTGATTGACAAAGAAATCTCCGATATTATCGAAGAACAGTACGATCGTGCGGTTAAGTTATTGGAAGAAAACAAGGATAAGTTAACGCAACTCGCTGAAGTTTTACTGGATAAAGAAGTTATTTTCAAAGACAATCTAGAAAAAATATTTGGTAAACGTCCGTTTGATTCTAAATCGGAGGAAGGTACTGCAGAGCAAACTAAAAATGGAAAAGAAGTACCTGCAGCAAATCAAACGTCAATTGACGAGGAAGAATAACAACGGAGATTAAGCTGCTTCATATAAAAAACTTAAATTGACAATTAGTTGGTTTAAGTTTTTTATATTTGAGAAACGCTCCAGACTGAGTATTAATAGCAACATTTAAATGAGCTTTTTTCGCAAACTTTTCGGTAAAAAGACAAAAAAATCTGAAGAGAGCATCCCAGACCAAGAACGTGGCAAGTATATGCCCGAGGTGAAGCTACCAGCTGATGAGCGATTTACCATAAATTTCAAAGCCAATGGTGGCAAGTTCTTGTATTGCGAAAACATGAATGAAGTTAAAGAGAGCTTTAACGAAATCTTGAAGGAAAACAATTGGCAAGATTCCAAGGTCTTTCTCATAGATGAGAGACTGAACCAACTCTTTAAAGACTTTAATCTTAAAGCTACAAACAAGGTTGATGAAAGCGATTATTTTTTATCGACTTGTGAGTATTTAATTTCAGACGATGGATCTTTACTCATTTCTTCTAATCAAATTGCTGAAAAGAAGTTAAAAGAATTACCACATCACTTTATCATTTATGCCACAACGAGCCAATTTGTTGAGAATATTGGAGAAGGTCTAAAAGGAATAAAGAGTAAAAGTAAGTCTTCCATTCCAACAAATATTACCACCATTAAGCACTTTAAAGCAGCTGACGACAAGGATTTTATGTCCTACGGCAGTAGTGCAAAAGACCTTTACCTACTTCTACTCGAAGATTTATAATGAAAGAATTATACATAAGAGCAATTTCCGGATTTATCTATGCTTTACTTTTAATTGTCTCTTTGTATTCCCAAACTGCACTTTCACTGATTTTAGCTGCTTTTGGATTAATAAGCCTTCTCGAATTTAGTAAACTTATAAGCCTAAAGTCCTACCTACAGTATGTTATTTTTATAATTCTCTATATAGTTTTTGGATATATTAGCCTTCTAGATCCAGATGCCGCTGGTGGCGATGAAGCCATTCAAATATTATTGGTCCTTACAATTTTTGTAAACCTGCTTCTAATTAAAGATCTCTTTACAACTAAACGAATTCCCTTATTTGAGTCTAAACGATATATCACTACTACGTTCTATTTATCCAGCGGGTTTGTTTTTATGATTCAAGTAGCTAATTTCAAGCATGAATTTACACCGCTCCTCCTCTTGGGAACTTTTATTTTAATGTGGGTAAATGATAGCGCTGCCTATCTAATCGGTAAAAATTTCGGAAAGCAGAAGTTATTTCCCAGAATTTCTCCAAAAAAAACAGTTGAAGGATTTCTAGGAGGTTTGCTTTTTGCAAGCATATCTAGTTATTTCATTTCAAAATACACCCATACCCTAAATTTCAATGCATGGCTTATTCTTTCTATAATTGTCAGTGTTTTAGGTACTTTTGGCGATCTTATAGAATCTAAATTTAAGCGCATGGCCGGTGTTAAAGATAGTGGTGTTATTATGCCAGGGCACGGAGGTCTGTTAGACAGGTTAGATAGTCTTATATTTGTAGCACCATTTATATATTTATTTTTAAGAATTTCACAGCATGTTTCATAAGGAAGGACATAAGATCATTTTCACCGCGCTGGTCATCGTAGTTGGTTCATTCTTTCTAATTGATGAGTTTGTGACCCTCGAATGGTTAAGGAAAGGATTAATGATTGCCATTCTTATTGGCTTTATCCTAATTTTACAGTTTTTTAGGAATCCAAAACGTCACACCCATGTAAATGATAATCATGTATTGTCTTCTGTAGATGGTAAGGTTGTGGTCATTGAGGAAGTAGAAGAGCCCGAATTTTTTAAGGATAAGCGTATTCAGGTTTCAGTTTTCATGTCGCCCGTAAATGTACATGTCACTAGGTACCCAATCAGTGGCAACGTTGCTTATAGCAAATACCATCCTGGAAAATACCTCGTTGCCTGGCATCCTAAATCGAGTGAAGAAAATGAAAGGACCACTGTTGTTGTAGAAAATAATTCTATTGGCCCTATTTTGTTCAGGCAAATTGCAGGAGCACTAGCAAGGCGAATTGTAAACTATGCAAAAGAGAATACATCAGTAAAG
Organism: uncultured Winogradskyella sp.; assembly: GCA_913055905.1. Classification (GTDB taxonomy): domain Bacteria; phylum Bacteroidota; class Bacteroidia; order Flavobacteriales; family Flavobacteriaceae; genus Winogradskyella. The sequence continues at coordinate 101,035 of CAJXLB010000005.1, read as the reverse complement.
CAAGGCGACGACTCAGGCTTTATAAAATTTGGGTCTCGCGTGGACATCTTTTTGCCCTTACATGCGGAAGTTAAGGTAGAATTGAACCAAAAAGTCCGCGGTGGCGAAACTTTAATCGCAGAAATCTCATGACCTCAGAGGAACTCGACATAAAATTCCAAGAAGCTGTTGAGCGTGTTAATGAACACACAGACCCTTTTCCTGCCGACTTCCTATTAAGACTATATGCCTATTATAAAAAGGCGACTAACGACTACGGTAGACCAAATAGTAGAAAGCCCATAATAAATGCCTTTAAGACTAATGCCCTTTTTCAAGTAAAGGACATTAGCCAAGATGAAGCCAAAAGACAGTATATAAAGCTAGTTAAGAATTATTTTCTTTACAGAAAATAAACAGACCGCTTCACAACTACCTTAATCTATTAAACCTTAAAAATTTAAGCTTTTTGTTCAGGTAAATTTACGCCAGACCTCAAGAAGGTTACACCCATTATTATGGCCCAGACTACTTTCACGTGGAAGAGTGGTTTATAGATTTCAAAATTATCTGGTATGGCTAAAATAATACCCATTGCAGCTAAGCCAAAAAGTACGGTGAAGGCACCTAATAATTTATTAACCATTTGCCATTTCAAAAAAGCCCAACCTAGAAGGACGAATCCTACACCAGAAAATATCCTTCCAAATCTAATGAAACATGTAACATACTGGTTGGTGAATAAGATGTCATGCATAAATGCATTTATTTCTGCCACAGATTTACCAGCTGTCTGCCCTACGCCCCAAGCACCAAAATTGTAGAAGTAAGCATTGGCTATGGCCAAAGTGAAGGTTCCTATAATTATCATGCCAGCGCCTGGTAAAATTAAAACGCGAAAAGGCCTTCTAGCCGTAACCGAGACTAAGGCAAACACTGCAATACCTAAAGTGACCCATCCGAATATGTGAATACGATACATCCATATCCATGTCCAAACACTTTCACCTATCTTTTCAAAATCTGAAGCTTGTATATATTCGCCAATGTGATGCGGTGATAAGCCCCAGCCTATCCACAATAAAGCTGCAGCCATTAAAAAGGCCCAACCAACTACCTTAGTTTCAAAATCTTTTTGTTTCATAATACTTTGAGTTAGAAATAAGGAGAAAGCTATTATTTTTGAACGTTTGGTTATGTAACTTTTGTTACATTACAACTGATAATAGCACTCTAAATTTTGAAGGAATTTTATTAATTGGAATCACCTCAAAGGAATAACAGTTTAATTATTAATAGGCTTACGGCACTCTGGGCTCTTAACGAATGTGGACTCGGAGGTTTTATGCACGCCTTCAGTTCTCCATTTACAGGAATCATAGTTGGAGGGGTTTCTATATTAATGGTGACGCTCATTGCCTCTTATGCAAAACATGTGCAAACCAGTGTTATTAAAGCACTCAGTATTGTGCTGATAGTAAAACTTAGTGTAAGTCCGCATTCTCCTTTACCAGCATATTTCGCCGTCTCATTCCAAGGTCTTTTGGGTATCGTACTATTTAGATTACTTTCTGTAAATGCCTTATCTATTATTGTTTTTGCTGTCACAACCTTTTTAGAATCGGCTCTTCAAAAACTTCTCACACTAACCATAATTTACGGACAATCACTTTGGGAAGCCATTGACAACTATATTTCGTGGATAAGTCTTAAACTAAATTTTATAGAACTTGGGCTCTCCTCAAAACACTTAATTTTAGCATTTCTCTCATTTTACGCCTTGGCCGGTTTATTTGTTGGAGTTTTAATATTTAGAGTTTACCAACTCGTACACACTATAAAAGTTCCGGACAATTTTAATCCTATAATAAGCAAGACTTCAATCTTGGGAGAAAAGAAGACATCTCGGTCCAAAAGAAAACCTATTTTGTTTTGGCTAATCATTTTAGTGTTGATATTGGTATCTTTATTCGTTTTCAACGATAACTCTAATAGTTGGACTAAAGGCTTATATTTAATCGCTAGAAGTTTAATAGTCATTGGAATATGGTACTTCATAGTTGGCCCTGTAATTCTAAAAGTCCTCAATAAAGTTTTAAGGAAAAAAGGTTCAAAATACCAATCTGATATTCAACTTACCTTAGAGATTTTACCTTACTTAAAATCTATTATTCTATATGCTTGGGAAGAAAGCAAAGAGCTTAAAGGCCTAAAAAGAATACAGTATTTTATTTCTAGAAGTATTGTTTATAGTTTTCATTTTAAGCTACAAGAACAATGATATACCTCCTCGTTGGAGACATACAAAGCGGAAAAAGCACTGCACTTCTAAATTGGGTGAAACAGAAACCTTATGTTTATGGTATATTAAGCCCTGTTGACAATAGGAAGAAAAGGTTTTTCTATAACATTAAAACAAAAGCAAGATTTGCAATGGAAGCCCTTCCTAACGAAAAAAATGTCATTTCCATAGGTCGGTATCATTTTTACACATCCTCTTTTGACCAAGCCAATGCCATTATAAAAAAGAATGTAAAAGAACACCTATCAGGATACATTGTCATTGATGAATTAGGGAAGTTGGAACTAAAAAACCAAGGACTTCATGCCTCTGCAAAAGAATTGATTAAAAAGACAAAACAAAATCCCCAACTTCATGCCATATTGGTTATACGTAATTCCCTAATTGAAGCCATTAAAAAACATTACGATTTATCAAGCCCAAGGGAGTTGACCACAGAAAATCTATCCCAACTTAAAGAAATGTAACTATTGTTACATTATATTTTTGAAATAGTTTTTATTTTAGATAGTTACACTCAACTGCCTTAATTTTTTTGTTTTGAAGAGAAGAGATTTTGTCAAAAAAACTACGTTAAGTTCCTTTGCAGCATTAATCGGTGCAGAGATTGTCTTTGGCTCCAAAATGTACGAAGGTTACAAGCCATTAGCTTTGCAAGACCCTGACCCCTTTAAGATGTTTAACAAAAACAAGGAAATGATTGTCCTTAACGACAGGCCATGGAACATAGAGTCTCTGGCGCATTTGTTAGATGACAAAATCACGCCAAATTCTTCCATGTTTGTAAGAAATAATGGTCTAGTCCCCGAAGATATTGATGCTAAAACTTGGACTTTAACCATCGACGGAGAGTCTGCAAAACAAAAGAAAACATATACACTAGAAGAGCTAAAATCAAAATTTGAGCACCACACCTATCAATTGACCATTGAATGTGGCGGAAATGGTAGGGCCGAATTTGACCCTCCTGCAAAAGGTAATCAGTGGAAAGTAGGAGCTGTACACTGTGCCTCATGGACAGGAGTGAGGTTAAAGGATGTTCTAGAAGATACGGGAATTAAAAACGATGCCGTTTATATAGGATTCCATGCCATAGATCAGCATCTCAGTAAAGACCCAAACAAGGAAGCCATTTCCAGAGGATGTCCGATGGCCAAAGCGCTTCAAGAAGAGACCTTGTTAGCATTTAAGATGAATGGCAATGATATACCATTAATTCATGGCTATCCGCTTAGATTAGTTGCTGGTGGCTGGCCCGCTTCAGTATCGGGTAAATGGGTTAATCGCATTAGTATCCGAAATAAAGTACATGATGGTGCCAAAATGAATGGCACAGCCTATAGAGTGCCTTGCGAGCCTGTGGCTCCGGGAGAAAAAGTGAAAGACGAAGACATGTGCATTATAGAATCTATGCCTGTTAAGTCATTAATCACCTACCCTAAGTCTGGTGCTATGATTAAAAAAGGACAAAAATTAAATATACGAGGACATGCCTGGGCTGGAGAGTTAGAGGTTGCAAAGGTGGATTATTCCATAGACTTTGGCGCAACATGGAAGAGCTGTAATTTAGAGTCGCCAGCAAATAGATTAGCCTGGCAGCACTTTTCAGCAACCGTAGATTTTCCGCAAAAAGGGTATTATGAAGTTTGGGCTAAAGCTACAGATAGCCAAGGGAAAGCCCAACCGATGGTACTACCAGGTTGGAATCCCAAAGGATATTTAAACAATGCTTGCCATAGAATAGCAATTAAAGTGAACTAATGGAAAATCAAAAAGCATTCTATGAACAAATAAAAGCCATTTACAGATTGTTAATGGTCTTATTTTCATTGTTTGTTTTGGCAGGTGGCGCATTAGTTTATTACGCAAACAATCCTAGTGCATTCAATTTTAGCGGTAATTCTGATACAGTTGCTGCTGTACCCGAAGAAGTTGATGAGGACTTAATTGTAGATGGTATACATGTTAGAACTGGATTAAAAGATGATGAAGGTTTAATGGTTGTAGTTAATAATTGCACCAACTGCCATTCTGCTAAGATAATTACTCAGAATAGGATGAATGAAGAACGATGGAACACTACCATTAAATGGATGCAGGAAACACAGAATTTATGGGATTTGGGAAAAAACCAAGAAATTATAGTTAACTATTTAGTAAAAAACTATCCGCCTGTCGCCAAGGGAAGACGGATGGCGCTTTCTGGAATTGAATGGTATGAGTTGGAGAATTAACATAACACTCATCATGTTGGTGCTTTTCTCCTGTAATAAAGGGAAGCCCGAAGAAGTTGTATCCTTAAAAAAGGACTATCTCATTGAGTCTTGGCAGTTAGCCGATCTCCTAAATCAACCTAATACCAAAATCTTAGATTTTAGAGCTGATACACTTTATAATCAGGGCCATATTAGGAATGCAATTCATATTACCAGAAAAGCTATAGAAGATGTAAATTATCCCTATGGTGGTATGATGGCTAGGAAAGAACAAATTGAACAACTTTTTGGACAACTCGGTATCAGCTCTGATGATACCATTGTAATTTATGATGACAATGGTGTTTGTGAGGCAGCTAGACTCTGGTGGATTTTACAGAATTATAATTTTGATAATGTAAAGTTACTTAACGGTGGTTTTACTGCTTGGCTCGAACACAAAGGAGAACTAACCACTGAAAAACCTGAATGGCAACCCACTCAATTTAAACTTAAAGGAACGCCAAGCATGAAATACCATATCTCAAAAGAAGAACTGGTCGAAGCTTTAAAGGACAAGCCTGCAGTAATAGATGCAAGGTCTTTAGACGAGTATTCAGGTAGACAACTGAAAAAGGGAGCTTCAAGAGCCGGTAGAATACCAAATAGTATTCATGTAGATTGGGCCAACAATATTAATTTTAATGGCGATAAAAGGTTTAAAAGTAAAGAAGAGATTGGAAAAAACTATGCTTTTTTAAACCTACAAAAACAAGACCCTATAATTTTATATTGCCACAGTGGTGTGCGCTCAGCACATACAACTTTTGTATTGACACAGTTGTTAGGTTTTGAGAATGTAAAAAATTATGATGGGTCATGGGTAGAATGGAGTTATCATAATGATTTACCTATAGAAATAGAAACGTTTTAAAAAAAGAAAAGAAATGGAAAAATATCTAGATGCATTTGTAAGTGCCTTTGAAGGCACACTTAACTGGACTTGGAAATCGATAATTTTTGAAGTCCCATGGTACACTAACTATTTTTGGGGCCTAATTGCAATTTCGTTAATTGTATGGCTGCTCGAAATCATCTTTCCGTGGAGAAAAGATCAATCCATCTTTAGGAAAGACTTCTGGCTGGACGCCTTCTACATGTTTTTTAATTTTTTCATTTTCGCTATAGTTATTAGCGGTGTTTATAAAATTCTTGAACTTCTTTTCGCAGAGGTCAATATAACAGCCAAAAGCTTAGCTATAATTGATATGTCCAACTGGGCACCTGGCCTCCAATTATTGGTCTTCTTTATTATTTTGGATTTTGTACAATGGTTTACGCATGTTCTACTTCACAGATACAGGTTCCTTTGGAATTTTCACAAGGTACACCATAGCGTTAAGGAAATGGGCTTTGCTGCGCATTTAAGATTCCATTGGATGGAAAACATTTTGTATAAACCCTTAAAGACTTTTGGGGTAATGATCTTAGGTGGTTTTGAGCCAGAGCAAGCTTATATTGTTCACTTCGTAGCCATAGCTATAGGTCATTTAAACCATGCTAACATTAAAATTACCTGGGGACCACTTAAATATATTTTTAATAATCCGGTAATGCATTTATATCACCATGCCTATAAACTACCCGAAGGAAAACACGGTGTAAATTATGGCATAAGTCTTAGTCTTTGGGATTACATATTTAAGACTGATTATGTGCCAGAAGATAGTGGTACCATTGAGATTGGATTTAAAGGTGATGACAAATTCCCTAAGGACTTTATTGGCCAAAACACTTATGGTTTTGGAAAACGGAAAAGCGACTAGATAGCTAGGTTAGTCCCTTATCAATGGCATCGTTGAACAACGCAACAAGCCTTCTTGCTTAGCAATTTCTGCATAAGGGACTTCCTCTACGGTAAATCCATTGGCTCTAAGCCAATTATTTAATCGTGTAAAATTTCGTTCTGAGATAACCACATTTTCTGAAATGGAAAAGATATTGCTGTACATATCGTACATCTCGTCCTTGGTTATTTCAAAAATGTTCTCCTTTCCAAAATAATCTACCAACCATTGGTATTCTTCCTCAATTAAGAAGCCATTCTTATGAATTATGGCCTTGTCTTTTCCGACCGGTTGGAAACAGCAATCTAGATGCAAGGCATTTTCTCTGGGATCAGTATTTGATTTACGCAACTCAAATGATTTCACTTTTTTGTGAGGAAATAATTTTTGAATGGCATCGACAGCCTGCTTATTTGTCCTTGCGGTTATATATTCTGAATAATCCTCACCTGTGTAAGTCCCCATAAAAATGTAGTCGTTCCAAGGCATAACATCGCCACCTTCAACGTGGCAATCATCTGGAAGAATAATCCGGTTGGACTTGTCTACATTAATCCATACATATTCTGTAGCCTCCACTTCCCGCTTTCTATCCGGAAGAATATTGGCAATAATTATTTTATCTTCGATTACAAAGGAAATGTCCCTAGCAAAAATCTGATTATAATTTTCTAGGACTTTTGGTCTATAAACAGTGACGTCGTATTTCTTCAAAACTGCTGCCACAGCTTCCATTTCTTTGATCATGTCTTCTTCCTTAGGATAAGTTCCGGCAAGCACATGTTCCAAACTTTTAGGGTCATAGCACTCCTCTGGCTTAGGGGTTGGACCATTACTCTCTGCAGTTCCTAAAATAACAGCTCGTAAACGTGACGTTTCGTTTTGAATATTTAATTTCATATAGTAGATTACAGAAAAAAGCTTCATAGATATTATGAAGCTTCCTGTTTTTAATTAAGTATTGATTAGCGTTGCGCTATAGCCTTAAACGGCCTGTAAGTCTCTCCAATATATAATTGGCGTGGTCGACCAATAGGCTCTTTTCTTAAGCGCATCTCTCTCCATTGAGCTATCCAACCTGGTAGACGACCTAATGCAAACATTACGGTAAACATCTCTACTGGTATGCCCATGGCTCTATATATTATACCTGAGTAGAAATCTACATTTGGGTATAGTTTTCTATCCACAAAATATGGATCCTCTAGAGCTTCCTTCTCTAATCCTTTTGCTATATCCAGTATTGGATCTTCTACACCTAGATCTCCCAAAACTTCGTCTGCCGCTTTTTTTATGATACGAGCCCTAGGGTCAAAATTCTTATACACCCTATGTCCAAAGCCCATTAACCTAAACGGATCATTCTTATCTTTGGCCTTAGCCATGTATTTTTTGGTATCTCCTCCGTCTTCTTTAATAGCCTCTAACATTTCCAAAACGGCTTGGTTTGCACCACCGTGCAATGGTCCCCAAAGTGCAGAAATACCAGAAGCAAGAGAAACAAATAGTCCGGCATGCGAAGAACCTGTGATTCTAACTGTTGAGGTAGAGCAGTTCTGTTCATGATCGGCATGTAAAATAAGGAGTTTATCTAAAGCATTTATAAGTATTGGATTTTGCTCATATTCCCGGTTAGGATTTTTGAACATCATCCTTAGAACGTTCTCTACGTAGCCTAAGTTGTCATCTCCATACTCAAGAGGCAAGCCGTGTTTTTTTCTCATTGCCCAAGACACCAGGACTGGAAATTTACCCATTATCCTAACAATAGAATTGTACATGTCCTGTTCGGAACTTACATCAACTGAAGATGGGTTAAATGCGGTTAAGGCAGCAGTCAATGAGGATAGTACTCCCATAGGATGCGCGGACTTTGGAAAAGCGTCCAAAATCTTTTTAACATCATCATCAACTACTGAATTTTCTTTTATATCAGAATGAAATTTATCTAATTGCTCTTGCGTTGGCAAATCCCCAAAAATGAGCAAGTAAGCAACTTCAAGAAAGTCTGCTTTGTCAGCGAGGTCTTCAATAGAATACCCTCTATAGCGTAAAATCCCTTTTTCGCCATCTAAAAACGTTATGGCACTCTCACAACTACCAGTGTTTTTGTAACCAGGGTCAATGGTAATTACTCCACCCGTAGAACTTCTCAGGGTTTTTATATCAATTGCAACTTCGTTTTCTGTTCCTCTTACAAGTGGGAACTCATATTTCTTACCATTTATTTCTAGGGTAGCTTTTTCTGACATATTGTTGTTTCTATTATTATTTGAAGGATTACAAATTTAAGAAATATCAAACGATTTCGGTACTAGATTTAAAAGGGATTTAACAGTGTCTAAGCCATAAAAAAAGCCCTTTATTTCTAAAGGGCTTTAAACTTTTATATAAATATGACTACTGTTTTACCTTAAAGGCTTTTTCTTGTGGAAAATAGGCTATATCTCCAAGCTCTTCCTCAATTCTCAACAATTGATTATATTTTGCCATACGATCACTTCTCGAAGCCGAACCTGTTTTTATTTGACCCGTATTTAAAGCTACCGCTAAGTCTGCAATAGTATTATCTTCGGTTTCTCCAGACCTATGAGACATTACACAGGTGTAGCCTGCATTCTTAGCCATATTAACTGCAGCTATCGTTTCCGTTAACGATCCTATTTGATTTACCTTAATTAAAATAGAATTACCAATACCATTCTCAATGCCATGAGACAATCGTTCTACGTTAGTTACAAACAAATCGTCACCAACAAGCTGAACTTTATCACCGATTTTTGCTGTGAGGTCCTTCCAACCGTCCCAATCGTTTTCATCCATACCATCTTCTATAGAGATAATTGGGTATTTTTTTGCTAATTCTTCTAAATAAGCAGCTTGTTCGGCACTAGTTCTCACAACACCTTTATCACCTTCAAAAAGGGTATAATCGTATTTACCATCTTTATAGAATTCCGCAGCAGCGCAGTCTAGTGCAATCATAACTTCATCACCAAACTTATATCCAGCTTTTTCTACCGCTTTGGCAATAGTATCCAAGGCGTCTTCCGTACCGTCTAATGTTGGGGCAAAACCGCCTTCATCTCCAACGGCTGTACTTAGCCCTCTATCGTGTAATACCTTTTTTAGATTATGAAAAATTTCGGTCCCCATTTGCATGGCATGGGTAAAACTCTCTGCCTTTACAGGCATAACCATGAACTCCTGAAAAGCTATAGGCGCATCACTATGAGATCCACCGTTAATAATATTCATCATTGGTACAGGTAACGTATTGGCTGAAACTCCACCGACATACCTATACAGTGGCATACCCAGCTCGTTAGCCGCAGCTTTCGCAACTGCTAAGGACACACCAAGAATAGCGTTCGCTCCTAATTTTGATTTGTTAGGAGTACCGTCTATTTCAATCATTAATTGGTCAATCATGTTCTGTTCAAAAACAGAAATACCAAGTAGTTCTTGAGCAATAACCGAATTTACGTTTTCTACTGCTTTTAAAACGCCTTTTCCCATGTAGGTATCTCCTCCATCTCGTAACTCAACAGCCTCATGCTCTCCTGTTGATGCGCCAGAAGGCACAGCAGCTCTACCCATTACTCCATTTTCTGTTACGACATCTACCTCTACGGTTGGATTACCTCTTGAATCTAAAATTTGTCTTGCGTGTACGTTGACTATTATGCTCATGTTTTAATGATTTTTAGAATTGAATTCTTTCAAATTTACGAAAAACTATAGGCTAAAACAGAACAAAAATCATAATTGCGATTTATATTTACTACAATGTTTTCGTAACAAAAAAAACGCAATGTTATATTGAAATCATTGCGTTTTTTCTATTAATGTTTTGAAAGGTTTTCTATAAACTGATCAAAGAGATATACGGAATCATTAGGCCCTGGACTAGCCTCTGGATGGTATTGAACGGAGAAACAGTTCTTATTCTTTAATCGTATACCTGCTACGGTATCGTCATTGAGATGAACATGTGTTATCTCCACATCTGGATGCGATTCAGTCTCTTTTCTGTTGATGGCAAAACCATGGTTTTGTGAGGTAATTTCTCCCTTGCCAGTTAAAAGATTCTTTACCGGGTGATTAATTCCTCGGTGTCCGTTATGCATTTTATAGGTAGAAATTCCATTTGCCAATGCAATGACCTGATGACCTAGACAAATACCAAATAACGGTTTATTCCTTGCTATGATTTCCTTGGCCAGTACTTGGGCTTCTACCAGTGGTTCTGGGTCTCCTGGACCATTTGACAAAAAGTAGCCATCTGGGTTGAAAGCCTCTAACTCAGAAAAGGTCGCATTGTAAGGAAATACCTTTATGTAAGCATCACGCTTTGCGAGGTTTCTTAAAATATTCTTTTTGATCCCAATATCTAATGCTGCTATACGATATTTGGCATTTTCGTCACCAACATAGTAAGGCTCTTTTGTAGATACTTTAGATGCTAATTCCAAGCCTTCCATAGATGGAACTTTTGCCAATTCTACTTTTAACTCATCTATCCTGTCTACTTCAGTCGAAATTACGGCATTCATAGCACCTTTCTCTCTAATATAGCTCACCAATGCCCTCGTATCTACATCTGATATAGCAAGGGTATTGTATTTGGCAAAAAAATCTTCAAGAGACATTTCGGCACCAGGCCTGGAGTATTCAAAACTGAAATTCTTACAAATCAATCCTGCAATTTTTATAGACTCGGATTCCATTTCATCTTCCTTGGTGCCGTAATTACCAATGTGTGCATTGGTTGTAACCATAAGCTGACCAAAATAAGAAGGATCCGTAAATATTTCTTGATAACCCGTAGTGCCAGTATTGAAGCATACCTCACCAAAAGCAGTACCTTCCGTTCCTATAGATTTACCGTAGAATATAGTTCCGTCGGCTAATAAAATAAAGGCTTTTTGTCGTTGTTTATATTTCATTCTATTAAATTAAAGAACCCCGTTCTAAATTTTAGATATTTCACAAAATTCAAAAAAAAAGGATAAACGAAAAACGTTTATCCTTGATATTTATAAATGCTTATTAACATTATTCTTCTTCATTTGAAGCTTGAGTATCTACCGCTGGTGCTACTGCTGGCGACGATTTCTTCTTACCTCTTCTGCTACGTCTTGTAGATTTTTTAGCTGGCTTACCGGCATTGTACAATTCGTTGTAATCTACAAGCTCAATCATAGCCATGTCAGCGTTATCACCTAATCTACTTCCAAGTTTTATAATTCTTGTATAACCACCTGGACGATCTGCTACCTTAGGAGCAACATCTCTAAACAACTCGGCTACTGCTTCCTTTTGTCTTAGTTTAGAAAAAACAACACGTCTGTTGTGCGTTGTATCCGTTTTGGATTTGGTAATCAACGGCTCTACAAACTGTCTCAAGGCTTTGGCCTTAGCTGTAGTGGTGTTAATGCGCTTATGCTCAATTAAAGAACATGCCATGTTAGCCAACATTGATTTTCTGTGTGCTGACTTTCTTCCTAAGTGGTTGAATTTTTTACCGTGTCTCATGACTTTTTGTTTAAACCTCTATCTTGCTGCAACTTCTCCAAGGAGCAAACTATAAAGGAGTTATAATTAATCTTTATCTAATTTATATTTGCTTAAATCCATTCCGAAATTAAGGCCTTTTAAGCTTACGAGCTCCTCTAGCTCAGTTAAGGACTTTTTACCAAAATTTCTAAATTTCATTAAATCGTTTTTGTTGAATGATACTAAATCACCTAATGTATCTACTTCAGCAGCTTTTAAACAATTAAGAGCACGTACGGACAAGTCCATATCAACCAATTTGGTCTTTAGCAACTGTCTCATATGGAGCGACTCTTCATCGTAAGTTTCGGTTTGAGCAATTTCATCGGCTTCTAATGTGATTCTTTCATCAGAGAATAGCATGAAGTGATGGATTAATATTTTAGCTGCTTCCGTTAGGGCATCCTTTGGATGAATGGAACCGTCAGTAATAATTTCAAAAACTAATTTTTCATAGTCCGTTTTTTGCTCTACACGGAAGTTTTCAATACTATACTTTACGTTTTTTATAGGTGTGTAAATAGAGTCTGTGAAAATAGTACCCATTGGCGCAGATGACTTTTTATTTTCTTCTGCCGGTACGTAACCTCTACCTTTTTCTATGGTTAACTCCATATTGATGTTAACCTTAGGGTCTAGATTACAAATCACCAAATCCGTATTTAGCACCTGAAAACCAGAGATAAACTTTTGAAAGTCTCCAGCTGTAATTTGTTCTTGCCCAGAAATTGAAATGGTAACGGTTTCGTTATCAATTTCATCGATTTGACGCTTAAAGTTTATTTGCTTTAAGTTTAATATCATTTCAGTTACATCCTCGACAACTCCAGAGATGGTAGAGAATTCGTGGTCTACACCTTCTATTCTTACAGAGGTTATTGCGAATCCTTCTAAAGAAGATAGCAACACTCTGCGAAGAGCGTTACCAACTGTTAATCCATATCCTGGTTCTAAAGGTCTAAATTCAAATTTACCTTCAAAATCAGTAGAATCAATCATGATTACTTTGTCGGGCTTCTGAAAATTTAATATTGCCATTGTGTTCTTCGTTTTAATTGTTATTTAGTTGCGCGGTTTAAAAGTTTGAAGAAGACCTATAAACCCTTTGGCCAAATACCAATATGATTAATTTATTATTTAGAGTAAAGTTCAACGATGAATTGCTCGTTGATTTGTTCTGGAATCTGAATCCTTGCAGGTACCGAAACATAAGTTCCTTCCATCTTATCGTTGTTCCAGGTAATCCATTCATAAACCTGACTAGAATTAGTCAATGAATTTTGAATAGCTTCTAGAGATTTTGATTTTTCTCTAACGCCAACAACATCACCAGCTTTTAATTGGTAAGATGGTACATTTACTTTGTCACCGTTCACCGTTATGTGTCTGTGAGATACTAATTGTCTTGCTGCACTTCTTGAAGGTGCTATACCCATTCTGTAAACAACGTTATCGAGACGCGATTCACACAATTGTAACAAAACCTCACCAGTAATTCCTTCTGCGGCGGTCGCTTTTTTGAACATGTTTCTGAATTGTCTTTCTAAAATACCGTAGGTATATTTAGCTTTTTGCTTTTCCATCAACTGGATAGCATATTCAGATTTCTTACCTCTTCGTCGGTTATTACCGTGTTGTCCCGGAGGGTAATTTCTTTTTTCGAAGGCTTTATCATCTCCGAAGATAGGTTGCCCGAATTTACGAGCGATTTTAGTTTTTGGACCAGTATATCTTGCCATTGTTTAAGTTATTTTGGAAGTATTTTAGAATTAAGGTCTAAATCTTATCCTTCTAAAATATTTGTCTCTTCCGTTTATACTTGATTTATAAAAGTTTGCAAATGTACGTATTAAATTCCGCTTTATAACTAGTACAAGCAGAGAATTTACAACGTTTTTGCGTAATTATTATACTCTTCTTCTTTTTGGAGGACGGCATCCGTTATGTGGCAGTGGTGTAACATCAATTATTTCTGACACCTCGATACCAGCATTGTGGATTGATCTTATAGCAGACTCTCTTCCATTACCTGGACCTTTAACGTATACCTTTACTTTTTTAAGACCAGCTTCCTTAGCTACTGCAGCTGCATCTTCTGCAGCAAGTTGCGCTGCGTAAGGTGTATTTTTCTTAGATCCTCTAAAGCCCATTTTACCAGCTGAAGACCAGGAAATCACATCTCCTTTTTTATTGGTCAAAGAAACTATAATGTTATTGAAAGAAGCTGTAATATGCGCTTCTCCAATTGCATCTACTATTACTTTGCGTTTTTTTGTACTTGACTTTGCCATATGTTTTAGTTTCTAGTTGTTAGCGTTTAGTTGTTAGAATCCTAAACCTCTCGATTTCGAACAGATTCATCTAACTACTAATTACTAATGACTACTGTCTTTATTATTATTTAGTTACTTTCTTTTTATTAGCAACTGTTTTGCGTCGCCCTTTTCTTGTTCTTGAGTTGTTCTTTGTTCTCTGACCTCTAAGCGGAAGTCCAGCTCTGTGTCTGATTCCTCGGTAACAACCGATGTCCATTAATCGCTTAATGTTCAATTGGGTTTCTGAACGTAGTTCACCTTCAATTTTGTACGAACCAACTGCCTCACGGATAGCTCCAATTTGGTCATCTGACCAATCTTGTACCTTTATACCCTCATCAACTTTAGCCGCTGCCAAAATTTCTTTTGCTCTACTTTTTCCAATTCCGTAGATATAGGTTAAAGCGATAACACCTCTTTTTTGTTTTGGTATGTCTACACCTGCAATTCTTGCCATATAATTTAGTTTTTAGCTGTTAGCTTTTAGTTGTTAGAATCCTAAACCTCTCGATTTCGAACAGATTCATCTAACCACTAATTACTAATGACTTTCTTTTAGCCTTGTCTTTGTTTAAATCTTGGATTCTTTTTATTAATGACGTATAGTCTTCCTTTTCTACGTACTAATTTACAATCAGCACTTCTCTTTTTAACTGATGCTCTTACTTTCATCTGTCTTTGTTTTTAAAAGATACTTTTAGTATCTGTATGTTATACGAGCCTTTGTTAAATCATAAGGGCTCATTTCTAATTTTACTTTGTCACCTGGCAATAACTTAATATAGTGCATACGCATTTTACCAGATATATGAGCTGTCACAATGTGACCGTTCTCAAGTTCTACTCGGAACATAGCGTTAGACAATGCCTCTATTATCGTTCCATCTTGTTCAATTGCTGCCTGTTTTGCCATAGTTTTATTTTATTATGCTACTGCTTTTCTGTTTTTACCGGTTTTCATCAATCCATCATAATGCTTATTCAATAAATAAGAATTAATCTGCTGCATCGTATCAATAGCCACACCCACCATAATGAGCAAAGAAGTACCTCCAAAGAAAAGGGCCCAGCCTTGCTGTACACCCATTAATTTCACAATAAATGCAGGAAATACTGCAATTAGCGCCAAGAAAATAGATCCTGGCAACGTGATTTGTGACATTATTTTATCTAGGTACTCCGCAGTTTCCGTTCCTGGTCTAATTCCAGGAATAAATCCACCGCTACGTTTTAAATCGTCTGCCATTTTATTGGTAGGAACCGTAATTGCAGTATAGAAATAGGTGAATATAATGATCAACAGACCAAATACCACGTTATACCACAAGCCAAAAATATCATTGAACTGCGCCTGCAACCACTGACCAATTTCTGAACCTTCAGACATAGAACGTCCAACTAAACTAGGAACGAACATGATTGCCTGAGCAAAAATGATTGGCATTACTCCCGAAGCATTAAGCTTTAAGGGTAAGAACTGACGTGATCCAAAGACATTCTTTTCATAACCTCCTGAGGCCGTTCTTCTCGCATACTGCACCGCAATTTTTCTAACGGCCATTACCAAGAACACAGATGCCAAAATGATTAAGAACCAAATAACAAGTTCTATAAGAATCATCATGAAACCACCATTACCCTCAACTCTAGACAATGCATTTTGCATGAAGGACTGAGGCATAGTAGCAATAATACCTACCATAATTAATAACGAAATCCCATTTCCAATACCCTTATCTGTAATTTTTTCACCTAACCACATTGCAAATACACAGCCTGTAACTAGAATAATCACGGAAGAGAAGTAGAAAATATTTTCATTAAACCCTGGCACTAATAGCGTACTCATAGAAGGTGCTCCAGATAAAGCAGGAACACTAGCCAAATATCCAGGAGCTTGTACCAAACAAATCCCTATGGTGAGCCATCTTGTAATTTGGGTAATTTTCTTTTGTCCGCTGGCTCCTTCCTTTTGAAGCTTCTGTAAATACGGAATTGCAATACCCATTAACTGAACAACAATAGATGCGGATATGTAGGGCATTATACCCAAAGCAAAAACTGATGCATTGGCAAAAGCTCCTCCAGTAAAGGCATTTAAAAGTCCTAATATACCACTATCTGTTCCTGCTTGTAAACCACCTAGTGCATTTATATTGATTCCCGGTAATACGACCTGAGCTCCAAAACGATACACTAATAGCAATCCTAAGGTTAGAATAATTCTATCCTTGAGCTCCGTGATTTTCCAAACGTTTTTTAATGTTTCAATTATTTTCATTATCAAGATCTTATAAAGTTACGGCTTCACCACCAGCAGCTTCGATAGCGGCTTTTGCTGTAGCAGTAAATTTATGAGCAGTCACTGTTAACTTAGCTTTTAACTCTCCTCGTCCTAAAATTTTAACCAAATCGTTTTTGTTGGCTCTTCCAAGAGACACTAAGGTTTCAAAATCTACAGTGTCCTTAACTTTCTTATTATCTACCAACTCTTGGAGCGTATCTAGATTTATAACCTGATACTCTACACGGTTAATATTTTTAAATCCAAACTTAGGAACACGTCTTTGAAGTGGCATCTGTCCACCTTCAAATCCAATTTTCTTGGAATATCCAGAACGAGACTTTGCACCTTTATGGCCACGTGTAGCTGTTCCGCCTTTACCAGAGCCTTGTCCTCGTCCAAGACGCTTTCCCTGATGTTTTACTGAACCTTCTGCAGGTTTTAAATTACTTAAATCCATTTGTTAAGCTATTATTTTTTAAGCTTCCTCTACAGAAACTAAGTGTTCTACTTTTTTTACCATACCAAGGATATTTGGCGTGGCATTATGTTCTACAACCTGACCGATTTTCTTCAAACCTAAAGCCTTTAAGATAAGCTTCTGATTTTTTGAACGGTTTATTGCACTTCTTACTTTTGTTACTTTAATCTTTGCCATCGTATCCTTTAGATTATCCGTTATATACTTTTTCTATTGAAATACCTCTTTCCTTGGCAACGGTTCTAGCATCCCTAAGCTGCAATAAAGCATCAAAAGTTGCCTTAACCACATTGTGAGGATTAGAAGATCCTTGAGACTTTGATAATACATCATGTACTCCAACGGCTTCAAGTACAGTTCTAACCGCACCACCAGCGATAACTCCTGTACCAGGTGCTGCTGGAATGATATTTACTCGAGCTCCTCCATACTTACCCTTCTGCTCGTGTGGTAAGGTTCCTTTAATGATAGGAATGCGCACAAGGTTTTTCTTAGCGTCCTCTACTGCCTTTGCAATAGCGGTGGCAACATCTTTAGATTTTCCTAATCCATGCCCAACAACTCCAGCTTCATCTCCAACGACAACGATCGCGGAGAAACCAAAAGCTCTACCACCTTTAGTTACCTTAGTTACACGTTGAACTCCTACTAGTCGGTCTTTCAACTCAAGTCCACCAGGCTTTACTATTTCTGCGTTTTTATATTTCTGATACATATTATCTTAAAATTTTAGTCCGGCCTCTCTTGCGCCATCCGCTAATGATTTAACCCTTCCATGATATAAATAGCCTCCTCTATCAAATGAAATAGACTCAACTCCTGCTTTAATCGCCTTCTCTCCAACAGCTTTTCCTACTAAAGCAGCTATCTCGGTCTTATTTCCTTTAGACTTAGCGATGTCTTTATCTCTTGAAGATGCAGCAGCGATAGTTTCACCAGTTACATCATTCACAACTTGAGCATAGATCTCTTTGTTACTTCTAAAAACAGATAATCTTGGTCTTGTTTCAGTACCCGACACTATCTTTCGAATTCTGTTTTTAATTCTTGTCCTTCTTTGGTTCTTTGTTAATGCCATAACTTAACTATTAAGCTGATTTACCTGCTTTTCTTCTAATCTCTTCACCAACAAACTTAATTCCTTTTCCTTTGTATGGTTCAGGCTTTCTAAATCCGCGAATCTTTGCGGCTACCTGACCAACAAGTTGTTTGTCATGTGATGTTAATTTAACGATTGGATTTTTACCTTTCTCCGTAATGGTTTCTACTTTAACCTCTGGTGCTATTTCCATAACGATGTTATGTGAAAAGCCAATGGCCAAATCCAATTTATTTCCTTGATTTGATGCTCTATAACCAACTCCGACCAATTCCAATTCCTTGGTCCAGCCATTAGATACACCTTCTATCATATTTGAAATCAACGCTCTGTAAAGTCCATGTTTAGCTTTGTGGACCTTACCGTCTGTTGGACGCTCAAGCTTGATTATACCATCTTCAATTTTGATGTCTACATCCGAGTATTCCTGAGTTAACTCACCTAGCTTTCCTTTAGCTGTGATTACATTGTCGTTAACTTCTACAGTTACGCCATCAGGAATTGTTATTGGGTTGTTACCTATTCTTGACATAATTTCCTGTTTTTAGTAGACGTAACATAATACTTCACCACCAACATTTTCTCGCTCTGCTTGCTTACCTGTCATAACACCATGAGAGGTAGAAACAATTGCAATACCTAAGCCGTTAAGGACTCTAGGCATTTCTTTGGCGCTAGCATACTTACGTAAACCTGGTTTACTAATTCTTTGAATTTTTTTAATGACAGACTCCTTGGTGTCTTTGTTATACTTAAGGGCTATTTTAATTGTCCCTTGAGCCGTAGAGTCGTCAAACTTATAACTTAAAATATAGCCCTGATCGAACAGTATTTTAGTTATCTCCTTTTTTAAGTTAGACGCAGGTATTTCAACCACTCTGTGGTTGGCTTTAACCGAGTTTCTAACTCGCGTTAAGTAATCCGCTATTGGATCTGTGTACATAGTTTTAAATTTTAGGAAGTGGTTTTCGCTATTAGTACGAACCTAAATCCCGATTATACAATAATTAATCTATTGATAATTGTACAGAAGCTTATTCGCTTCCTTATTTTACCAACTCGCTTTTTTAACTCCTGGAATCAAGCCCTTGTTAGCCATTTCTCTAAACATTACGCGAGAAATACCAAATTGTCTCATATAACCTTTTGGTCTCCCGGTAAGCTTACATCTATTGTGCATACGTATTGGAGAAGCGTTTCTTGGTAGTTTCTGAAGTGCTTCATAATCGCCTGCTTCTTTCAAAGCTTTGCGCTTTTCAGCATACTTTTCAACTGTTTTTGCTCGCTTAACCTCACGGGCTTTCATTGATTCTTTAGCCATATTTAATTCTTTTTAAATGGTAAACCTAATTCTGCTAATAGTGACTTTGCTTCCTTATCGGTCTCAGCAGTTGTCACAAATGTGATATCCATCCCAGAGACCTTATTGATCTTATCGATATCAATCTCAGGAAAGATTATTTGCTCGGTTACACCTAAATTATAATTTCCTCTACCATCAAAACCGGTAGCTTTAATTCCGTTGAAATCCCTAACACGTGGTAAAGCTGTAGTTACCAAACGGTCTAGAAATTCGTACATTCTCTCTCCACGTAAAGTAACTTTAGCACCAATTGGCATTCCTTTACGTAACTTAAAGGTAGCGACGTCTTTTTTAGACATTGTTGCTACTGCTTTCTGTCCAGAAATTTGAGTGAGCTCTTCAACCGCATGGTCAATAAGCTTCTTATCTGCAACTGCCGCACCAACACCTCTAGAAATAACAATCTTTTCTAGTTTTGGAACTTCCATCACATTCTTGTACCCAAACTCTTCTGTTAGAGCAGGAATTACTTTTTCCTTATACTCCTTTTTTAATCTTGCAACGTAAGCCATAACTAAATTACTTCATTGGATTTTTTAGAATATCTCACTTTTTTGTCGCCATCCATTCTGTATCCAACTCTAGTTGGCTCTCCCTTACCTGTCATCAAAGACAAATTAGAAATATGAATAGCGGCTTCTTTCTCTACAATGCCACCTTGAGGATTTTGTGCACTTGGTTTAGTATGTTTCTTAACCATATTCACACCTTCCACGATGGCCTTGTTTTTATCCTTTAATACCAAAAGCACCTTACCTTCTGAACCTTTATGGTCTCCAGCAATAACTTTAACGGTATCTCCTGATTTTATTTTAAGCTTTTTCATTTTACTTATCAATTAAAGCACTTCTGGTGCCAATGATACTATCTTCATAAATTGTTTGTCGCGAAGCTCTCTTGCCACAGGACCAAAAACACGAGTACCTCTCATTTCACCTTGTGGGTTTAAGAGTACGCAGGCATTGTCATCAAATCTGATGTACGATCCATCTGGTCTTCTAACTTCCTTAGCTGTACGCACAACAACGGCAGTTGATACTGCACCTTTTTTGATATTTCCATTAGGAGTGGCCTCTTTTACAGAAACAACTATTTTATCTCCTACGGAAGCATAACGCTTCTTGGTTCCACCGAGTACGCGGATTGTTAAAACCTCTTTCGCACCAGTGTTATCAGCTACTTTTAATCTTGATTCTTGTTGTACCATAATTACTTCGCTCTTTCAATTATTTCTACTAATCTCCAACACTTGGATTTACTCAAAGGTCTTGTTTCCATGATCTTTACAGTATCACCTTCGTTGCAGTCGTTTTTCTCGTCGTGCGCGACATATTTTTTAGTCTTTAACACGAATTTTCCATACATAGGATGCTTTACTTTTTTAACTTCTGAAACCACTATAGATTTCTCCATTTTGTTACTAGTAACTACTCCTATACGTTCTTTTCTTAAATTTCTTTTTTCCATCTTTCAGCAGAATACAATTATTGGTCTTCTCTATTAGTTAATTCAGTTGCCAATCTAGCCACAGTACGACGTATGGTACGAAGCTGAATTGGATTTTCTAAAGGAGAAATTGCGTGAGCCATTTTCAGGTCTGCATAACTCTTTTTGGTCTCACTAAGTTTTTCTTGTAACTCAGCTGTAGAAAGCTGTTTAATTTCTGATTGCTTCATAATACTTTTTATTAAGCTTCGTAATCTCTAGCTATGACAAACTTAGTTCTTACCGGAAGTTTCTGAGCTGCCAATCGAAGTGCCTCTTGGGCAGTTTCTAATGGCACACCACTTATTTCAAACAAGATACGTCCTGGTTTAACAACAGCTGCCCAGTACTCAACCGCACCTTTACCTTTACCCATACGCACCTCAAGAGGTTTCTTGGTAATTGGTTTGTCTGGAAAGATTTTAATCCATAAGGACCCTTCCCTCTTCATGTAACGTGTCGCTGCGATACGAGCTGCTTCTATTTGGCGTGAAGTGATAAACTTAGAGTCCAAAGATTTTATACCAAATGTACCATTTGATAATCTGTGGCCTCGTCCGGAATTACCCTTCATACGACCTTTTTGCTGCTTACGAAATTTTGTTCTTTTAGGCTGTAACATTTTGTCTTTTCTTTAAAAAATTACTTTCTACGACGAGATTTTCCTCGTCCACCTTTTCCTTTTTGTTTAGAAAGTCCAACTAATGGAGAAAGTTCTCTTTTTCCATAGACTTCACCTTTCATTATCCATACCTTAACACCCAATCTACCGTAGGTAGTGTGCGCTTCAACTAGAGCATAATCAATATCTGCCCTAAAGGTTGATAATGGAATACGGCCTTCCTTGTAGTGCTCTGAACGTGCCATTTCTGCACCGTTCAAACGACCACTGATTTGAATTTTGATTCCTTCAGCATTCATACGCATTGCTGCAGCGATAGCCATTTTTATCGCACGTCTGTAAGAAATTCGGCTTTCTATTTGACGCGCAATACTTGCTGCCACTAAATGTGCATCTAGTTCAGGTCTCTTAATTTCAAAGATGTTCAATTGAACTTCTTTACCAGTAATTTTCTTAAGCTCTTCTTTTAACTTGTCTACCTCTTGGCCACCTTTACCAATAATGATTCCTGGTCTTGCCGTTGTGATAGTAACGGTTACAAGTTTAAGGGTTCGCTCAATAATTACCCTACTCACACTAGCTTTAGATAAACGTGCGTGAACATATTTTCTAATCTTGTCGTCTTCGGCCAGCTTATCTCCATAATCATTGCCACCATACCAGTTAGATTCCCATCCTCTGATAATTCCTAAACGATTTCCGATTGGATTTGTCTTTTGTCCCATATCTCTATCTTAGCTTTGTGTTTTGTTTAATGCATCAATAACCACTGTAACATGGTTTGATCTTTTTCTAATTCTATGCGCTCTACCTTGAGGAGCTGGACGCAAACGCTTTAACATTGTACCACCGTCTACTCTTATTTCCTTAATGAATAAGTCTGCTTGTTCGATGTCCGCATCTTCATTTTTGGCCTGCCAATTTGCAATTGCAGATAATACCAATTTCTCTAAGCGACGAGCCGCTTCCTTTTGGCTAAATCTAAGAATCTGAAGAGCTCTCTCAGCCTTTTCACCTCTAATAATATCTGCGACAAGGCGCATTTTTCTTGGAGATGTAGGACAGTTATTTAGCTTAGCAAAAGCTATCTGCTTTTTCTCCGCTTTAATGGCTTCTGCCATTTGTTTTTTACGACTTCCCATGATTCTTATTTTTTACCTTTATTCTTAGCACCTGCATGACCTCTAAACGATCGTGTTGGTGAAAATTCTCCCAATTTATGACCTACCATGTTCTCTGTGATATAAACAGGAACAAACTGACGACCATTATGTACTGCAATCGTTTGGCCTACGAAATCTGGAGAAATCATAGATGCTCTTGACCACGTTTTGATAACGGTCTTTTTGTTAGCTGCAACATTTTCTGCAACTTTTTTCTCTAATTTATAGTGGATATAAGGTCCTTTCTTTAATGAACGTGCCATACTATCTTAATTATTTCTTTCTACGTTCTACAATATACTTGTTACTCGCTTTAGTTCTAGAACGTGTTCTATAACCTTTTGCAGGTATTCCATTTCTAGATCTTGGATGACCACCAGAAGATTTACCTTCTCCACCACCCATTGGATGGTCTACAGGGTTCATAACTACTGGTCTAGTTCTAGGACGTCTTCCTAACCATCTGCTTCTTCCGGCTTTACCAGATACCACTAATTGGTGATCTGAGTTGGAGATGACTCCAATAGTTGCCATACAAGAGGCTAGTATCATACGTGTTTCACCAGAAGGTAACTTCACGGTAGCAAATTTACCTTCCCTTGCCATTAATTGAGCAAATGCTCCTGCGCTACGAGCCATAACAGCTCCTTGGCCAGGATGCAATTCTATACAAGAAATGATAGTACCTAATGGAATTTCACTTAAAGGCATTGCATTACCTATCTCGGTAGATACACCTGATTTTCCTGAAACCACAGTTTGCCCTACTCGAAGACCATTCTGAGCTATGATATAACGCTTTTCACCATCTTGGTAATTCAATAAAGCAATAAACGCAGTTCTGTTTGGATCGTATTCTATAGACTTCACTTCTGCTGGAATTCCAGTCTTGTTGCGCTTAAAATCTATGATACGATACTTTCTTTTATGACCTCCGCCTTTATAGCGCATGGTCATTTTTCCTTGACTGTTTCTACCACCAGACCTTTTTTTCGGAGCAAGCAAGCTTTTCTCCGGCTTATCAGTAGTAATGGCGTCAAATCCATTGACTACTCTAAAACGCTGGGCTGATGTAATTGGTTTTAATTTTCTAACTGACATTGTTGTCTAATTACATGTTAGCATATAAATCTATTGTTTCACCTTCCGCCAGTTGTACAATCGCTTTTTTAATAGCTTTTGTTTTACCATTTTGAATACCTGTTTTTGTATAACGGGTTCTTCTATCTGGACGGACATTCATCGTACGAACTTTTTCAACAGAAACACCATAAGCCGCTTCCACCGCTTTTTTAATTTCTATCTTGTTCGCCTTAGTATTCACCTCAAATGCATAAGCATTAAGCAACTCGCTTTGCATTGTTGCTTTCTCAGTGATTATAGGTTTTATTAAGATACTCATCTCGTTCTATTTACTTAAATTCGTTTCAATTCCTTCTAAAGCACCTTCGCAAAGCACAACTTTGTTGGCTTTCATTATTTTATAAGTGCTTAATTCTGAAGATGTTATAACTTCAGAGCCTTTAAAATTGCGCGACGACAAATATACGTTATTATTTGAGTCACCCAATACAAACAGAGATTTTTTGTTCTCTATTTCTAAGGCTTTCAACAAGTTTACGAAATCTTTGGTCTTAGGCGCTTCAAAATTGAAGTCTTCCAAAACGACAATAGATTTGTCATTTGCCTTAATACTTAGGGCCGATTTACGTGCTAATCGCTTTACGTTCTTATTTAATTTGAAACCGTAGTTTCTCGGTCTTGGACCAAACATACGGCCACCACCTTTAAAAACACCTGATTTAATACTACCAGCCCTAGCTGTACCAGTACCCTTTTGCTTCTTAATCTTACGTGTACTTCCAGTAATTTCACCACGCTCCTTAGCTTTATGAGTACCTTGTCTCTGGTTGGCCAAATACTGTTTTACATCAAGATATACAGCATGGTTATTAGGCTCTATAGCAAACACTTCTTTAGAAAGCTCAGCTTTTCTACCAGTGTCTTTTCCTTTAATATCTAAAACTGCTACTTTCATTATTTCTCAATAGTTACATAAGCGTTTTTGTGACCAGGTACACATCCCTTAACAATGAGAAGGTTTTTCTCTGGTACTACTTTTAAAACCCTTAAATTTTGAACTTTAACTTTTTCTCCTCCCATTCTACCGGCCATTCTCATGCCTTTGAATACTCGTGCAGGATAGGATGCGGCTCCAATAGAACCTGGTGCTCTTAAACGGTTGTGCTGACCATGTGTAGCTTGACCTACACCACCAAAACCGTGACGCTTAACTACACCTTGAAAACCTTTACCTTTAGAAGTCCCTGAAACGTCCACGAACTCACCTTCTGTAAATTGCTCTACAGTGATTGCATCACCTAATTTGTACTCCTCATCAAAACCTTGGAATTCAACAACCTTGCGTTTAACAGAAGTACCAGCTTTTTTAGCATGACCTTGGGCCGCTTTAGTAGCACTTTTGTCTGTTGCGTCATCGAAACCTAGTTGAAGGGCTTTGTAGCCATCAACTTCTTCAGTTCTGACTTGGGTAACGATACATGGACCTGCTTCGATTACTGTACATGGAACATTCTTTCCATTTTCATCGAAAATGCTGGTCATACCGATTTTTTTTCCAATTAACCCAGACATATGATTATTTATTATTAATTAATTTTAATTATTTAAAAACTTAAGGCCGAAAAATACCTTTCAGCCTTGAATTGTATTTTCCGTTTTTCCTTCGCTCGCAGCTCCGGACATGTCATCGAGCCTCAGGGCTCAACTTGGCATTACACCTTAATCTCAACTTCAACTCCACTTGGTAATTCAAGTTTCATTAAAGCATCGATGGTTTTAGAAGACGATGAGTAAATATCCAACAGCCTTTTGTAAGAACTCAATTGGAACTGCTCTCTAGACTTCTTGTTAACGTGTGGTGAACGCAATACTGTAAAAATCTTTTTGTGCGTTGGTAATGGAATCGGACCTGTTACTACAGCGCCAGTACTTTTCACCGTTTTTACGATCTTATCGGCAGACTTGTCTACCAAGTTATGATCATATGACTTTAATTTTATTCTAATTTTTTGACTCATTTCCTTAAGATTTAAGCTTCAACTCCTTTAGCTGCTTTAATAACCTCTTCAGAGATATTGGCAGGTGTTTCAGCATAGTGTGAGAATTCCATAGTTGATGTTGCTCTACCTGATGATAATGTTCTTAATGATGTAACATAACCGAACATCTCAGATAAAGGAACCTCAGCTTTTACAACTTTAGAACCGGCACGGTCGCTCATATTATTTACTTGACCACGACGACGGTTTAAGTCACCAACAATGTCTCCCATGTATTCCTCTGGAGTTAAAACCTCTAACTTCATGATTGGCTCCATGATTACAGCCTTTGCAGCCTTAGCTGCAGATTTAAATCCTAATTTAGCCGCTAACTCAAAAGACAACTGGTCCGAATCTACATCGTGGTAAGACCCATCAGTTAATGTCACTTTCATGGCATCAATCTCATAACCTGCTAATGGTCCATTAACCATTGCCATTTTAAATCCTTTTTCAACAGAAGGAATAAATTCTTTAGGTACATTACCACCTTTGATTTCGGAAACGAACTCAAGTCCTTGCTTTCCTTCCTCAGCTGGCTCTAGTGTAAATACAATGTCAGCAAATTTACCACGTCCACCAGATTGCTTTTTATAAACCTCTCTGTGCTCAGCACGTTGTGTAATCGCCTCTTTATATTCCACTTGAGGTTGACCTTGGTTAACCTCTACCTTAAACTCGCGCTTAAGACGGTCTACGATAATATCTAAGTGAAGCTCACCCATACCAGAAATAATGGTTTGGCCAGAAGCTTCATCTGTTCTAACTGTAAAGGTAGGATCCTCTTCAGCCAATTTAGCTAATGCCATACCCAATTTATCAACGTCTGCCTTAGTCTTAGGCTCAACAGCGATACCAATTACTGGATCTGGGAAGTCCATAGATTCCAAAACAATAGGATGCTTCTCATCTGATAAGGTGTCTCCAGTTTTAATATCCTTAAAACCAACGGCTGCACCGATATCTCCAGCTTCAATGTATTCTATAGCGTTTTGCTTGTTGGAATGCATTTGATAAATTCTAGAGATACGTTCTTTTTTACCTGATCTATTGTTTAAAACGTAAGATCCAGCATCTAAACGTCCAGAATAAGCTCTAAAGAATGCCAAACGACCTACGAATGGGTCTGTAGCAATTTTAAAAGCTAAAGCAGAGAAAGGCTCTTTTACATCTGGCTTTCTAGCAATTTCTTTGTCTGTTCCTGGCTCTGTACCAACAATAGCTTCCTTATCTACTGGTGATGGTAAGTAACGGCATACAGCGTCTAACAAGAACTGTACTCCTTTATTTTTGAAAGCCGAACCACAAATCATTGGGATAATTGACATATCCATTACAGCAGCTCTTAGTGCAGCATGCACTTCTTCTTCTGTAATAGAATCTTCATCTTCCATAAATTTTTCAAGAAGATTTTCATCATAAGTTGCAACCTCCTCTATTAATTGAGCTCTTAACTGAGATGCCTCTTCTTTTAATTCTTCAGGTATATCGACAACGTCGAATGTTGAACCTAGTGTTTCATCGTGCCAGATAATAGCTCTGTTCTTCACTAAATCAACAATTCCTTTAAAGTCTGCCTCTTCACCAATATTCATTACAATTGGTACGGCGTTAGACCCTAACATATCTTTAACCTGCTGACAAACAGCCATAAAGTTAGACCCTTGACGGTCCATTTTGTTTACGAATCCTATACGAGGAACTTTATAGTTGTCTGCTAATCTCCAGTTTGTTTCAGATTGTGGTTCTACACCATCAACTGCACTAAACAAAAAGACTAATCCATCTAGTACACGTAAAGAACGGTTAACCTCAACCGTAAAATCCACGTGACCGGGAGTATCTATAATATTAAAGTGATAACCTTTAGTTTCTGGAGTGGGCTGACCATTTTCCAATGGAAAGTTCCAAGTACAAGTCGTTGCAGCAGAGGTAATGGTAATCCCTCTTTCCTGCTCTTGCTCCATCCAGTCCATCGTAGCTGCTCCATCATGCACCTCACCAATTTTATGCGATACACCAGTGTAATAAAGGATTCGCTCTGTTGTAGTTGTCTTACCAGCATCAATATGTGCTGCAATACCTATATTTCTAGTAAATTTTAAATCTCTTTGTGCCATTTTAATTAAAATCTAAAGTGTGAGAATGCTTTGTTCGCTTCTGCCATTCTATGCGTATCTACACGTTTCTTAACAGCAGCACCTTCTTCTTTAGCAGCAGCTAAAATTTCAGCAGCTAATTTTTGAGCCATAGATTTTTCGTTTCTCTTGCGAGCAAAACTAATCAGCCATTTCATAGCAGTTGAAACTTTTCTGTCTGGACGAATCTGCATTGGAATTTGAAATGTTGCTCCACCTACACGTCTACTTCTCACTTCAACGTGAGGCATAACGTTAGATAATGCATCTTTCCATAATTCTAGTGCCGTTTTCTCGTCATTGTTCTTTTTCTCATCGACGATATCTATAGCATCGTAGAATACTTTGAACGCCACGGACTTTTTACCATCCCACATCATCATATTAACGAACCTCGTTACTAACTGGTCGTTAAATCGTGGATCTGGTAAAAGCGGTCTTTTTTTCGCTTGTCTTTTTCTCATGTCTTCTTCTTAAAGTTTTAAATTACTTTTTAGGGCGTTTTGCACCGTATTTTGATCTACGCTGTGTTCTATCGGCCACACCAGCAGTATCCAGAGCACCACGAACAACGTGATACCTTACACCTGGCAAGTCCTTTACCCTTCCACCTCTAACCAATACTATCGAGTGCTCTTGGAGGTTATGTCCTTCTCCACCAATGTATGCGTTAACCTCTTTACCGTTTGTTAAACGTACCCTTGCTACCTTACGCATTGCTGAATTAGGTTTTTTAGGCGTCGTTGTATAAACACGAGTACATACACCACGTCTTTGAGGACACGAATCCAAAGCAGCCGATTTACTCTTCTTGGTTATTTTGGCTCTTCCTTTTCGTACTAATTGTGAAATTGTTGGCATATATTTTTGCTATAAAATTTTACTAACCCTCACTTTTGAGGGCTGCAAAGGTAGAAATATATATTTATAATTCAAATAGTTGATAATTTATTTTCCAAAGAAATAATTCAATTTGTTTACGGCCATTAAATATGTTGGTATTTTTTACGTTTGCATATCAAACTGCTTCGGCAAAATTACCGTTATAACTTGTTAAGGGCATTTTCCATTATTACCATTATTTTACTGGCAAACTTGTGCTCGTCTCAAAGCCTTGAACTAAAAATAGTTGCTGAGGACAAACCTAAATCCAGTCTTATAGATTCCTTAGGCTATATAAAGCGTTTTGACACATATAAGAGCTTGGAGAGTGAAGTTAGCACTTTCATCAAAAAATTATGGCGCAGCGGATATATCGATGCCTTTGTCAAAGAAATTTCAAAAACCAATGATAGCTTGTTTAAGGCAAATCTAATCCTTGGAGCACAGCGGCGACGCATAACTATTTTTTACGACCATACGTTCAATGATGACCTATTGAACTTTGTTAATATAGAACCGAAAGATGGTCAATTTATTTTGGATCTAAACGACCTAGAGAACGTGCTTGATGTCTTGAATAGGAAAATGGCTGAGCAAGGTGATCCATTTTCGTCACTTCAGCTTATAAATATTGAAAAATTCAACGACCAGGCGATTAGGGCTGATTTAAAAATCACTACCAATAAAAAAAGACGGATAAATAATATTATAGTTAAGGGTTATGAAAAGTTCCCAGAATCCTTCATAAAACACTACTTAAAACTGAAGCGTGGCCAAGAATTCAACCTCACGGAAATCAAAGAAAAAATTGACCTTTTGGAAAACTTGAGATTCGCTAAAAAGATTAGAGACCCTGAAGTTTTATTTACAACGGACTCAACTACGCTGTACTTATATATTGAAAAAAACAAAACCAATAATTTTGATGGATTTTTAGGCTTTGGCACCGATGAGCAAACCAATAAGTTGGAGTTTGATGGCTACTTGGACCTTAGACTAATCAATAATCTTAACTATGGTGAAACGCTCAATTTATTCTATAAAAGCGATGAGATAGACCAACAAACCTTTAGGGTTAATCTTGAGCTGCCTTACCTTTTTAAATTGCCTATTGGTATTGAAGCTGGTCTAAATATCTTTAGAAAAGACTCTACTTTTGTCAATGCCAACCAACACGCCCTCGTAAACTATCAGATTAATGCACAGCAAAAAATTGGCCTTGGTTTCAGTTTAACAAATTCAAGCAACCTACTGGAGAACGACTCGGCAATCTTAAACGATTACTCGTCCAACTTTTTAACCTTCGGGTATCAATTTATTCGCCCTCAATTTTATGACCCTTTATTCCCTATTAACTTTTTGTTGGATTTAAATCTTGGAACAGGTCAAAGGGAAAATGCCAATGAAAACATTTCGCAGAATATGGTAAGTCTTAATACTTACAAGATTTTTAACTTAAATGAGAGAAATAGCCTGTTTATGAGACTGAATGGCGCCTATTTGGCCTCAGACAACTATTTGGATAATGAACTTTATAGATTTGGAGGTATCAATTCCATAAGAGGATTTGAAGAAAATAGTATCGTAGCAGATCTTTTTGGTGTTGTAAATACCGAATACCGTTATCGCCTCAGCTCATCTATATACGTTCATAGTGTCTTTGATGCTGCTTATTTTGAAAATCAAATCACCGAAACCAAAGAGAAACTTTTTGGCTTTGGCTTTGGTTTAGGGTTACTCACCAATGCAGGCCTCTTTAGACTTAATTATTCTAGTGGCAAAAGAGACAATAGTCCCTTTAGACTTTCAGACTCAAAAGTACACGTTAGCTTGACAGCGACTTTCTAAGAGTGTTTATTTATATACTATTAGCCAAATAATGATTAACTTGGCCAAAAAAATTTGCTCAACACCAATGAAGAGAATTATCTACGCACTTTTGGTTTTATTTACATATTGTTCATTTGCTCAAAACACCGTTGGCACCATATCAGTTACGCCAGATGTTTATGAAGGCTACACCCTGTTTTCTACCCATACTGACGCTTATCTTATTGATAATTGCGGACAGGTAATTAATTCCTGGAACAGCAGCTACCTACCTGGCAACTCGGTGTATTTACTACCCAATGGCAACCTTTTACGAGCAGGCCGATTTATACAAAGCAGCAATCCTGTTACTATTCCAGGTAGCGGTGGTATTATTGAACTCTTTGACTGGGATGGTAACGTCATATGGTCTTGGATAGATAGCTCTGATGACTCTAGACAGCATCACGATATCTTTCCCATGCCTAATGGTAATGTCCTAATCCTCTCGGCAACAGTTGTAAGTGAAGCTGACGCCATTCAAGCTGGGAGAGACCCTAATTTATTGGATGATGGAGAACTCTATAATGAAAGGATCTATGAAGTAGAGCCTATTGGGTCCAATGGAGGTAATATTGTCTGGGAATGGAATGTTACCGACCATATTATACAAGATTTTGATGCTACTAAAGATAATTTTGGTGTTGTGGCCGATAATCCAGGTAAAATAGATATTAATTTTTTAAATGGTTGGCCTGCCGAAAATAATTGGCTTCACATCAACTCTATTCAATACGATGAGGAATTTGACCAAATAGTCATCAGCTCGCGCCGATGGAGTGAACTTTGGGTAATTGACCACAATACTACCACGGCAGAAGCAGCAGGTCCTGCAGGAGATTTACTTTACAGATGGGGAAATCCACAAGCTTACGACCAGGGTACGGCACTGGATAGAACATTATTTGGGCAGCATACACCGTATTATATCCCTAGTGGCTTTCCCAATGAAAGAAAAATCATGGTCTTTAATAACGGTATAGACCGTTCACCTTCGTATTCTGAAGTTCTAATCATTGAGCCACCAGTTGATAGTAATGGTAATTACAGCTACACGCCTGGAACAGCTTTTGGACCAGAACTCGTATCCTTCAGATATCCAGAAACGGTACCTACTTCAGATTCGGAGTTTTTCTCAGCTATTGTAAGCAGTGGCCAGCAATTGCCAAACGGAAATATATTAATATGTGAAGGGCGGGAAGGCTTTTTCTTTGAAATAGACAACTCCAACACTATTGTTTGGGAATATGCCTCACCTATTAGCAATGCTGACGGTACGGTTTATGATCAGGGCGACCCTATACCACCAAACAATTTTGCGTTTAGAGCTACAAAATATGGCCCTGATTACCCTGCTTTTATAGGAAGGGACTTATCCAACCCTGACCCTCCTCTAGAAAACAATCCGGACATTTCAGATTGTCAAACTATCCTGAGCGCATCTGAATTTGAATTAACAAGTTTGAAACTGTTTCCAAACCCAACGGAAGACATTGTTTTTATAGAGACAGAGCAACCCATTGAAAGTATTGAAGTCTTTAATATCAATGGTAATAAAATAAATGAGATTAGAAATAGAAATCAGGTAAGTTTGCAAGGGTTAACGGCTGGCGTTTACTTCTTAAGAATTCATAGTGACAAAGGGAGCATCAATAAGAAAATCCTTAAACGTTAAAAAAGAATTATTTCACAGACATTAGCAACGCCTCCTAAATTAAAACGATGAAAAAAGAGACTACAATTTATGGCATTAGGGCTATAACGGAAGCCATAAATTCTGGCACAACCATAGACAAGGTTTTTGTTCAGAAAGGATTGAGAGGTGAACTATTTCAAGAGCTTGAAAGACTGTTAAGACAAGAAGGTATAAACAGCTCTTATGTTCCTGTTGAAAAGCTCAACAGAATGAGTCGTGGAAAAAATCATCAGGGTGCTGTGGCGCAAATATCTCCTGTAGAATTCCATAGTCTCGATGCCGTTGTTCTAAATTCTTTTGAGACCGGAAAAGCGCCACTATTTTTAATACTAGACCAACTTAGTGATGTTAGAAATTTTGGTGCAATAGTAAGAACTGCAGAATGTACAGGTGTTTCTGCAGTAATTATACAAAAAAAAGGTGGAGCTCCAATAAATGGCGACACCGTAAAAACTAGCGCTGGAGCTATTTTTAATGTTCCCATCTGTAAAGTAGATCACATTAAAGACGCCATTTTTTACATGCAGTCCTCAGGAATAAAAGTGATTGCAGCCACGGAGAAGGCCGAAAACCTTATTTACGATTGTTCTTTCGCAGAGCCGTGTGCTATTATAATGGGTTCGGAAGGAAAGGGCATAAATCCATCCGTACTAAAGTTGGTTGATGAAAGTGCCAAATTGCCAATCCTAGGTTCTATCGAATCCCTAAATGTTTCTGTGGCTTGTGGTGCCATTTTATATGAAGCTACAAGGCAACGGCTTTAGTCCTTGTTTTCCTTGAATATGTAGTTGACATTGGTCTTTTCCGGCCCACCACTTTCCTCGTTGCTATCGTTATCAATTTCAGGGATATGCTCTATAAAGTTCCCGTTTTCATCAAAATGACGCATAAATGGGTCGTCTTCTTCATTATAATCTGGAGTTTCCCATCTATAGCGTTCAGGTTTGGCGACCTGTCTTCTAAATATCAATGCGAATATGAAACCGGTAATCAATCCACTAAGGTGTCCTTCCCAACTCATGCCATCCCTGATTGGAAAAACGTACCAAATCATGCTGCCATATAAAAAAATAACAATTAAGGATAGTGCAATTAATCTGTAGTGCTTAGCAAAAATCCCCTTGAAAAAGATAAAACTGACCAAAACATAAATCAATCCACTTGCTCCAATATGATTTCCTCTATCCGCAATAAGCCAAGTTAGCAACCCAGAGAAAAGAACTCCATACAAAATAACCTTCCAGGCAATTTTATGGTAGAAGTAAAACAGCGCCAATGATAACACAAGTAGCGGTATAGAGTTATTATATAAATGTTCTATATCACCATGCAAAAACGGACTAAAGACTACTCCAAAAAGACCTTCCAGCTTTTGTGGTCTTATTCCAAAAGATGTTATGCCATAATCAATTCTCACTTGGTACCAAAAGGCGAGCCATATTAGAAATACCAACAACAGAGGATATACTATTACACTAGGTGAAAATTTAAATTGGGTTTGAGCCATAACGCATTTGTATAATCAAAGTTATAACCAAACCTTGAAACAATGAAAAATTGTCATATTGCATTTTCAATTTGTGATAGTATTGCGTCTTCATTTTGTAATTTTGACTCATGAGCACACCATTAGCAGAACGATTAAGACCTACTTCCTTAGAAGAGTATTTGAGCCAACATCATATTGTTGGACCAAATGGCATGCTGTCCAAACAAATAAAAAATGGCATTATACCTTCTATGATTTTCTGGGGACCACCAGGAGTTGGAAAAACGACATTAGCCAACGTTATTGCCCACGAAACTGAGAGGCCCTTCTACAAATTGAGTGCTATAAATTCAGGAGTTAAGGATATTAGAGAGGTCATTGATAAGGCTAAACAGAGTGGTGGTTTATTTACCTCTAGAAATCCCATTCTATTTATAGATGAAATTCATCGTTTCAGCAAATCCCAACAGGATGCGCTCCTGGAAGCTGTTGAAAAAGGGTGGGTAACACTCATCGGAGCCACTACCGAGAATCCCAGTTTTGAAGTGATATCGGCACTCCTATCCAGATGCCAAGTTTATACGCTTAGACCTTTTAATAGAGAAGATCTGGAACGTTTGCTTCAAAGAGCCATTAATAAAGACCCTGAGGTTTCAAAGCTAAGGATTAACCTTAAAGAAACACAGGCATTACTGCGTCTCTCGGGAGGCGATGCTCGTAAACTCCTTAACTTATTTGAACTTATAATCAACTCTGAAGACCAAGAAGAAATTACCATAACAAACGATATGGTTATGGCTAAGGTTGAAAGCAAAAGTGTTAGATATGACAAAACTGGTGATCAACACTACGATATCATATCCGCATTTATTAAATCTATAAGAGGAAGCGATCCCAATGCAGCGGTTTATTATTTAGCGCGAATGATTGAAGGTGGAGAAGACGTAAAGTTCATTGCACGTCGATTATTGATATTAGCCAGTGAGGATATTGGCAATGCGAATCCTACGGCTTTAGTCTTGGCCAATAGTACGTTTCAAGCGGTATCTGTCGTGGGCAATCCAGAATCTCGAATTATATTAAGCCAATGCGCCACTTATCTTGCAAGCTCACCTAAAAGTAATGCGGCCTACGATGCCATTAATAAGGCGCAACAGCTTGTTAATGAAACTGGAGACCTTGAAGTTCCTTTATCCCTTCGAAATGCACCTTCGAAATTAATGAAAGAATTAGGCTATGGAGACGACTATAAGTACGCCCACAACTATGAAAATAATTTTGCATCTCATGAATTTTTACCTACTGAAATAAGTAATACCAAATTGTACAATCCAGGCAATAACTCTAGGGAAAAAGCACAGCGCGACTTTCTAAGGCAGCTCTGGAAAGAAAAATACGGCTACTAAAATTGAATTTTTAGTTCCATCTCCTTTAAACTAGAACCATCATTTTCCGAGTAGCGATAATTCCCCTGTGAATTTTTGAAAACCACTGCGGATTTATCCTTTACAATAAAAACATCTCTGGAAGAAGTACTAAGTAAGACCATTACAATATCGCCCTTGGCATTTAAGATTTCAAAACCCATAACTATTGGTCTAGCTGTAAGCACTTTATTAATGGACTCTTCATCTTCGACTGAAGAATCTTCTTCTATTGTTGAAACCTGAGCTGGCTTTTCTATGGACTCATTGACTTGCTCAGTTTCTGGTTCAGGTATTTTGGCAGTTACCACTGTGCCTTCCTTTTGTTTATTTACATTAGTTGGTTTATAACTGTGATCTATATTTTTAAAAGAAGTAAATGCATTTTCGATAGCTTCTTTATAAGCATCATTATAAGCCTTTTGCCTAGATTCACCAATTTCAGATGTGATGACCACCTTCCCATAACAATCCTTTAAAAGAATTTGCATTTTTGTTTTAAAGATTCCTCCTTTTAATTTTTCGATTTCCGTGTAAAGTCCTAAGCACTTGTCATTAATCAAATCTTCTGGAAACGCCTCTTGGTCTGTATATACCTCATAGCCCTCGTTTTTAAACAAGTATCGTAATAAGGTATTTAAGCGGTACTTATCGTCTTCATTGAACATATCAAACCTTTTGGGCACCACTATATATTTATAATCATTCAGGCTGTTCTGAGCAATTCCGGGAATACACAGCAGCATAAAGAAACAGAGGAGAACTAATTTTTTCATTATAAAAATTGTTTTAAATCTTTTAATTGCTTGATTTTTTTGACTTTTGCCGTAGCATAATCATCATAGCTACAAAACAAAATACCATCGATACCAACATTATGGGCACCTTGGATATCTGCCTCTAAGCTATCACCAATCATAATACTTTCTGAAGCGACTGCACTAGCCTGTTCCAGGGCAAAATTAAAAATCCTAGGATTAGGTTTTTTTACACCAACCATTTCAGAATTTGTTATCGTCTTAAAATAGTGGCGAATTTCTGCGTTTTTTAGTTTGCGTTCCTGGGCTTCCTCAAAACCATTGGTAATAATATGTAAATGATATTTATCTGAAAGGTAGTTGAGTATATCGCGCGTCCCTTCAAACAGGTGGTTGTATGTTGTCAAATAATCGATATACGAAACAGAGAGTTTATGTATAACGTCGTCTTCTACTACGATATTTATGGCATCAAAGGTTTCCTTTAACCGACCGTAACGCAAATCTGCCTTTGTGACGCGTTCTTCTCTATATAATTTCCAATAATTTAGATTTATTGGTTCGTATACCTCAATAAAGGTATCGATTTCTAAAGACAGCCCATGAATCTTAAAGATCTGTTCGAATGTTAATTTTGAATTTTTATCAAAATCCCAGAGCGTGTGATCTAAATCAAAAAAAATATGTTTTATACCGTTTGTCATTCTACCGAGTTCAAAATGCTTGTAAATAATGATTTGAAGCCTTCCCAACGTTCCATATCACTAAAGGAATAATTGTGGAATACGGGAACAAAGGTACCATTAACTGCTTTAACCTCGTTAATGAGCTTTTGGAGATGCTCGGATTTATCGAGTTGCGAAGCGTATTTTAGAAGACCAAAATCCAAAAGGCAGTAAGGATTTATTTGCAGTGGCGTCTGTACTTCATAATCTAAATCATAGAATTGAAATGGCGTACATGTGCCTGCTCTAAAGCCCAAAGTATCAACATAACCCATAGAATAATCATTGAAAATATCCAATTCTATAAGGTTTCTGTAGGATGTTGGTAAATTGAGTTTTGAAAATGAATTTCTTACAGCGTTCAATTCCGTGTTTATTATGGCTTCCATTTTGCGTTTCTCTTTTTTTAAGATTGCAATATCCTCTAAGGCAAAATACGAAGCCTTGAGTCCTACATCGCAATAGTCGGCAACCGATTTTATTAAAGAAACGAACTCTTTTTTACTGCTATTAATGTTTTTGTCATAGGTTGAGTAATCTCCAATTAAAAACAACACCAGGAATCTAAAATCATTCTGTTTTTGTTTTGTAATTATCCACTTAAAGGTATCGTAAGGGTCTCTTTTAAAACCAAGAATTACCAAGTAGCGCTCGTACAGTTGCTTTACCCGTAATCGAAGCAAATCGTTTAGGGTACCTCCCAACGTCCGCAATAACCCTTTTCGCTTAAAGTAAAAGGCCATAGGGACATCTATAACAGGTTTTACGCTGTACAACCGCTTTGGGAAGTT
This sequence comes from uncultured Winogradskyella sp., assembly GCA_913055905.1. Classification (GTDB taxonomy): domain Bacteria; phylum Bacteroidota; class Bacteroidia; order Flavobacteriales; family Flavobacteriaceae; genus Winogradskyella. The sequence goes on along the minus strand of CAJXLB010000005.1, from coordinate 63,447 downwards.
AAATTCGGGAAATCTCTCTTTTAGCAAGGCCTTTAATTTATAGGCCCAAATATCTACTACGGGTTGGTTTAAGAATTTATTCTTGTAAGCTAGGCTCTCCTTAGCCATGAACCTTCCGTAATCATCTTTAACATGGGGAAGATATTCTTCATAGCGGCTTAACAGATAAAATGATGCTGCAAAAATATCGAAGGGAAGATCGCTGCGCTCTCCTGTTGAAAAAAATGCTTTTGTGTTGTCCCATTGCTGTACCTTAATTTCTATATCCGATAGGCCTTGCTCAAACAATAAGGTATGGCTTCTAACAAAAAGTTCATTTGATAAAGGCTGTTTCGTGTAGGACATCTTTAGGCTATCGTGAGCTATAAAATCTTCAATCTTAGATGTGAAAGCTACCTTAACGCCTAAAATTCTCTTGCAAATATGCGTAAAGGTAAATCTTAGACGAGGTGTGATTTTATGTGTATAAACTAATAGCATGAAAGGGGTTGCATTCAAAAATCTAAAAATAAAAAAATCCTATTCCAAAACTCGGGATTTAGAAGAATAGATTTTTATAGAATGTATTGCAGAATCATAGTATACCTTCATCCGCAAAACTAAAGTACGTTTTTTCAGTAATAATAAGATGGTCAAGCACTTTGATGTCTAAGCTTGTTGCTGCAGTTTTTAATTTTTGGGTTATATCCTGGTCTGCACGACTTGGTTTTAATGTCCCGGATGGATGATTATGACAAAGAATTAAGGCCGTGGCACCAACCTCCAAAGCTTTCTTAAGAACTAAGCGAACATCTACCAATGTTCCTGTAATACCTCCTTTACTTAATTGGTTTTTTGCAATTACCTTGTTGGAATTATTAAGGTAGAGAATCCAAAATTCTTCGTGAGGCAGTTCTCCCAATAGAGGTTGCATTAGTTCAAAGACAGATTGACTCGATTGTATCTTGTTAATTATCCTAGAATCTGCTAGTCTGCGCCTGCGGCCAAGCTCTAGGGCCGCTGCAATGGTTATGGCTTTGGCCTCACCAATGCCCTTAAAAGCCATAAGCTGCTTAATGGATAGCTTACCTAAAGCATTAAGATTGTGGTCCACACTGGCCAAGATTCTCTTACTTAGGTCTACGGCACTTTCCTCTCTGTTTCCTGAACCAATTAATATTGCAACGAGTTCAGCATCGCTTAAAACGGATTTCCCTTTATCCCTCAGTTTTTCTCGAGGCTGGTCATCTTGAGACCAATTTTTAATTGAAAATGAAGACCTATCATTAGCCATGCTCTAAATATAAAAATTGTAATTTTAATGCACTAAACTATTAGACTTAAATCGCACATTTTGTACCCACCTCAACACCATCAAGATAATAACAAAGAACATCTAATCGAGGTTATCAAGAACTATCCTCTGGCAACGTTGATTTCGGTATCTAACGATGTGCCCTTCATTACCCATTTACCTTTGATTTATGAAGATAATAAACTCATTGGTCATATAGATATTTACAATCCGCATACAGAACTATTAAAAAACAACCGACCTGTTACGGTTATTTTCTCTGGACCAAACTGCTATATTTCACCTAGTATATATACCACAACTCAGCTTCCAACATGGAACTACATTAAAGTACATCTAAAAGGTAATGTTAAAGCCATTAAAAATAAGGACGCCTTAAAAAAATCCTTAATAATTATGACCGAGTTTTTGGAGGCTCCACATCATAAATATGTCTTAGAACCAGATAATCCAAGGCTCAATAGGAACTTAAATTATATAGAAATGTTTGAAATTAATATAACCCAATGGGAAGGTAAATTTAAACTATCACAAGACAAAAAGCCTAAGGATACTATTGCTGCTCGAGACGAATTGATTAGAGCCAACAAAGAGAGCATAAAACATCTATTGGATAAAATATTTACTTAAGTATACAAGATATTCAAATTAACGATATTTTTGGCACAGCTTTTGGCACTGTTGTTTTAAATACGAATTATCATGAGAAAAGTTACCCTTTTAGCGATTTTACTTGTAAGCATTTTTACGTCGGCACAAGAATCGAGATTGACAATTTTTTCTGAAAATGGAGATGCTTTTTATGTCATTCTTAATGGAATTAGACAAAATGAAGAACCCGCTGTGAATCTAGCAGTAGATTATTTAATTAACGATTATTATGATACTAAAATTATATTTGCTGATGAGTCGATTCCGCAAATAGAAAAAAGAAGCCTTATGGTTGTTGATGTTGATGGAAGACGCGGAGAATTTACCTATAAAATAAAAGAAACAAGACGTGGTAAAAAATTACGGTTTTTCTCTTTTACACCATTTCAAGCTATTCTTCCTCCACCTAGTAATGTAACCCTAATACATTACAACCCTAACCCTTTAGGTCCCATACAAACGGTTACCCAAACAACAACTACCACGACCACTACTGGGCCAGGAGAAAATATAAATGTTGATATTGGAATAAATTCTGGTGGCACAAATGTTGGTGTTGGAATTAACGTGAATACAGGAAATACTACCACTACAACAACAACGACCACACAAACTGTTAGCGGTGCAATTGTAGAACCAGTAATCTTAGAAGATACAGGTGAATGTTTTGTAATGAGCGACGCCGATTTTAATCAAGCCATGGTAACGATTAATAATAAATCCTTTGAAGACTCGAAATTGGCCATCGCTAAGCAAGTTATTAAAGGAAATTGTGTTACTGCCGCCCAAATCGCGATAATCGCGAGTAATTTCACGTTTGAAGAGACCAAATTGGAATTTGCAAAGTACGCCTACACCTTATGTTTTAATCCTGAAAACTATTGGAAAGTAAATAATGTATTTGAGTTTGAAAGCAGTATAGATGAATTAAATGAGTATATTGAATCTTTTGGCCATTAATAATTAATTGTTTTGAACACATCATAGCATATTGAAAGACGTTTCTAATTGAAACGTTTTTTTATGTCTTCAAAATCCAAACCACCGTAATTTCCAGAACTCATGAGCAATAAGGTTTTATTGTTGAAATCTTGCGAAAAAAGGAAGTCTTTAAACTCATCGGGATTGGTATAAATAATTAAATCATCCCTTTGAAAGGCATCCGCTATTTGCTCAGCGGTCACTTCTTCAAGCTTTTTAATTTCAACAGCGTGCGGCGAGTAAAAAACGACCGCTATGTCCGCAGCATCCAAGGCACCTTTATATTCCTTCAAAAATTCAGCATTTAAACTACTGTAGGTATGCAATTCCAAGCAGGCGATGAGCTTTTTATCTGCATATTGTGCTTTTACTGCTTTTGTAGTGGCCTCAACCTTACTTGGTGAATGGGCAAAGTCCTTATAAGCAACGCTATGGGATGACTCCGCAATTTTTTCCAGACGCTTACTCGCGCCCTTAAATGTAGCAATGGCTTCATAAAAATCATCTTCATCCACGCCCATATGCTGACATATCCATTTGGCTCCAGCTAAATTATTAAGATTATGCGCCCCAAATATTTCAATTGGCATAGGGCCTTCAGGAGTTTCCAATAACGTTTGGCCGTCCTCTACCGTATATTCTGGTGTGCTATATGGGATTTTTCTAATCTGATTTTCAGAAGCTTCAACGATTCGTTTTAATTCAGGGTCTTCCACATTATAATTAATGCTCCCTCCCCTTACAATGGAATCTACAAAAATGCTAAACTGCTCCAGGTAGTTTTCGTAAGTGGTAAAAACATTGATATGGTCCCAGGCTATGCCGCTCAGCAAGGCGATATTTGGCTTGTAAAGGTGAAATTTTGGTCTTCTGTCTATTGGAGAGCTGAGATACTCATCGCCTTCCAAAACTATAAAATCATTGTAATCGGTGAGTTTTACCATGACATCGAAACCATCGAGCTGGGCACCGACCATATAATCTACATCCTTATTGTGATAATTCATTACATGCAAAATCATGGAGGTAATTGTTGTTTTACCGTGACTGCCGCCAATAACAACCCTTGTTTTATTTTTGGATTGCTCAAATAAGAATTCTGGATAACTGTATATTTTTAAACCTAGTTCCTGAGCCTTGAGCAACTCTGGATTATCTGCTTTGGCATGCATTCCTAAAACCACCGCATCTAAATCTGCTGTTATTTTCTCAGGGAACCAACCCATGGCTTCTGGTAATAATCCTTTAGCTTCTAGGCGTGACTTTGAAGGGTCAAAAATTGTATCATCGCTACCAGAAACCTTGTAGCCTTTGTTATGGAGTGCTAAAGCCAAGTTATGCATAGCGGCTCCTCCTATGGCAATAAAATGTACATTCATAGTACAAATATCAACCTAGTGCACTCAAATTCCAAATGAATGACTCAAGTTCTGACAATTGGGTCTTCAAATAAAACTAAAGGTCGGGATTAATGGCAAGACTGTTAAAGAGTTTTGCTTTGGTCTTAAAGAATTTATTTTGAATGTCAATTCCTTTTAACCGACTTTCTATCAGTTTAGCCTCCCGAGAATTTACCAAAAACAGTGAGCTCTCGCCAAGCCTAAACTTTTGCTCCTCTGCTCGCAGCAGCTCAGCAGAATCCTCAATAATCTCGGCAGTGATAGCATTTTGGTCTACATAAGAAATAAGCTCCTGCTTTAAGGCATCTATTTTATTAATGAGGTTAATCCGAGTAGAATTCATTTCAAACTCGGTGTCTTGAAGTTTCAATTTAGCTAACCTTAAATCACCGCGTTCCTTTCTCAAGAATAAAGGAAAACTGATATTAACACCACCCTTATATTCCGCAGTGTTAAAAGATCTGGCTATTTCTGGGACCTCCGTAAGAAAGTTATACTCCACATCAAAGCGCGGTAACAATCGATTCGCACTTAAGCGCCTTCCTACATCTAAACTTTGAAGCTTAAAATCTAATGATATCATTTTAGGATGCTCCTCTATGATAACTTCATTTTCCCTTAGTTGATTTATATCGAAAACAGCATCTATAATGGGCTCAGAGTTAACATCTGGAATGACGTTGGGCTGTAATTCTACAGGAATATTATTCTCTAACCATAAGAAGGTAGAGAGTTCTAAAGAGGCATTAGTGAGCTTGACCTTGGCCTGTTCTAAACTGAGACGTCTATTGTTCAAGGCAATTCGTGCTTCTACAACCTCAATACGTGCATTCTGCCCTACTTCCTCACCACGCTCTATTCCTTCCAATCGAAATTGTGCATTGGCCAAAAAGTTCTCAAAAAGCTTAAACTCATTAAAGGCTTTTAACCACTCAAAATAAACCAGTGATGCTTCAAATAGAATATTGTTAACAAAAATATCTCTATCAGCCTTAGCCTGCTCCCTGAACAACCGAGCTTGTTTTAATGCCGCCATGCGATCATTGATTAATAAATCGCGACCAATAGGTACGGAAACCCCTGCACTATACAATCCATCGTCTGGTACAAAAGCCTCAGGGTTTAGAAAATCTCCTGTATTCTCCTCAAAAGCTGCTTTGAGTTCAATACCAAACCAAGTTGGCACTTTAAAGGTACCATTAAGCTGATCCCAATATTCGGTTCCCTTGAATTTCTTTCTATTATAGTCTACCTCTATTTTGGGGTCAAATGCTCCACGTGATTTCATGAGCTTAGCTTGGCTTTCGTCTATGACCAGCTCTGCCTGCTTCACAATAGGATGGAATTTTTTTACATAGCCCAAGTACTCATCAAACCGAAGCACATTTTCTAAACTGTCTAGTTGTGCAAAGGATGATAAACTTAGGGATAAAAGAACTATTGATAATAGACCTTTCATATTACTTCTTTTTTGATTGGGTAGCACCTTCGGGCTGATAATAATTAGGTGGGAATCCGTTGAGCTGTCGCCATAATTCGAACCAAATTGGCACGTCTTCCAACAGAGCCATAGTGAACGCTCCAGAACCTGCTCTAATGTCCTCTGGCCACGGATGATCGTCAGGGTCTGGCTTCAACAATATCCTAAACCTACCATTATCACTTATAAAACGCTCCACTGCAACCACTTCACCACCATAAGTACCATAGGATACATTGGGCCATCCGCTAAAAATAATAGCAGGCCAACCATCAAATTGAATACGAACCTTCTCACCTTTATGGATAAGCGGTAAATCAATAGGTTCTACAAAGGTCTCTACCGCTAATTCTATATCTGCAGGGATTATGCCTACCAACTCCTCACCTTCCTTAAACGTCTGCCCAATACCGCCTCGGTGCGCCGTATTGATGTAACCATCGTAAGGAGCAGTTATATATAAAAGGTTTCGTCGTATACTATAATTGGACACATCGTTCTCTAACTTTTGCACCTCTGCTTCTGAACTAAATTGACTGGACTGTGCTTTATATTTCTCACTCTGCGCCTTCGAAATTTTTTCGGCATATTCATTTCTAATTCTATTTAATTCTATCCTAGCATTAATCACCTCTTGTTTACTGGCCAATAATTTAGCTTCTTGACTGACCAATTTCCCTTGTGTCTCTTGTAATTTTATCTTAGCATCCTCCACATCCTTACGAGCCGTGTAGCCGTCTGCAAAAAGGGTATCTGCCCGATTATATTTTATTTGTGCAATGCTATAGTTGGTTTTAGCCACCTCTAAATCAATACTATCTGCTTTCACCTTTAATCTAGCTTGCTGCAATTTATTCTGGGCTTGTTCTAATTTTAAGCCACGTTCGCCAATCATGGCAACTATTCGGCCTTCTTGAGCTTTAACCTCTTCCTCGTATGATTTAACGGAGAAAGCCTTGGCATCTCTTTGCTGTTTGGTGAGCTCAACTAAATTAGGGTTGAAATATTCACTTTTTATCTCGGCAATACGCATTATGGTATCTCCTTTTTTAACAAACTGTCCTTCCTGAACATACCATTTTTGAATACTTCCTGGGATAGGCGACTGAATGGTCTGCGGCCTTTGATCTGGTGTTAATGAAGTTACCATTCCTCTACCTGAAATATTCTGAGTCCAAGGCAAGAATAGAATAATTAGCCCTGCAATAGCAAAACCTGTGAGAAAGCGCTTCGCTTGCTTGTAATAATCTTTAAAAAATACATGCTTTGCTGATTTAAACTGCGTTATATCAACTTGAGCATTTAAAGGATTTTTAGATATATTCAACATGGTTTTTTATGCTTTAAATGATTTCTCCCTTTTTGAGGGTTATTACCTGAGAACAGTTCTCAGCCCATTGCTCATTAAAACTCACTACCACTAAAGACCAGGGATGTCGTGGGTCGGTGAGGTATTTTATGATACGTTTGGCTTCCACGGTTTCAAAATGCTCCAAAGGCTCCTCTAAAATTAACAACTTAGGTTTTTTAAGAATGGCCCTTGCTAAAATCAACTTTTTAGCTACAGTAAATGATATCTGTTTTCCTTCGGGATAGATAACCGTGTCTATTCCAAGTTCAGTTTCTTTAAGATAGGGCGTTAGTCCCACGTTCTCTATCACTTCCATAATATCTTCAGTAGTAATGGACTCGTCTCCAAACGTAAGATTTTCCCTTAAAGTTCCTTCAAATGGTGTTTCATCTGCTAAGGACATGCCTAATTGGGAGCGGTAACTATTCAATCTCACATTATTTAGAGCTTGTTCGTTCAAAAATATACGGCCAGATGTAGGGCGAATGAGACCTGCTATAATTCTAATTAAGCTAGATTTTCCAGAACCACTTTCTCCTTGGATAAGGATACGACTCTTTGCATCTATATGAAAGGAAATATTATTAAGGATGGGGATACTTCTGCCAGGCACACCGTAAGATACCTTTTCTAACTCAATGGCAAAATCCTTATCCATGGTAATCACTTCTCCTGTTTGTTCCTCGATTTCTTTATCTACAACCTGACCCATTTTCTCTAAAGACGTTAGTACGTCATAGAAAGACTCGAGCCCCAAAATTAGTTTTTCCACCGAGTTAATAACCAGTAATATTATAATCTCTGCAGCTACGAACTGTCCAATGTTCATTTGCTGACTTAGTACCAGAAGCCCACCAATGATTAAGAGTCCTGCCGTAACAATAACTTTGAAACCAATCATCTGGATAAACTGCAATACTAAAATCTTAAAGTGACTTTCTCTTGCCACTAAATAACCATCCGTTAGCTTATCATTTTTGGTTAAGGCCAATGAGGTGGTACCAGACAGCTTGAAACTAAGAATAGACCTTGCCACTTCTTGAATCCAATGTGCCACAATATATTTCTTCTTGGACTCCATTAAACTAGTCTTCATTCCGCGTTGTATGGTATACTTAAAAACAATGTAAATAAGTACTATTAACAGGATACCAAAAGCTATGAAAAAGGGGTGGTAAAAGGATAACAATATTAAGGCAAACACAATTTGAAGCGCTGCAGTTGGCACATCCAACAATAATTTGGCCAGTCCCTTTTGAACGGTGAGCACATCAAAAAATCTGTTCGCCAACTCTGGTGGATAATAATTATAGAGCTCCTTCATTTTAATCTTAGGAAACCTATAGGTGAATTCAAACGACGCCCTCATAAACAGGCGCTGCTGAACGGTCTCTATAATCCGCATTTGCATAAGTTGTAACACACCAACAAATGCTACACCTAAGGTTACCAAAATAACCAATACTATCCATGATGAACTCACTTGGGCACCTTGAATCAGATTAATTATGGCCTGGATCCCCAAAGGCAAAGTAAGACTGATCAACCCAGAAAATATGGCGTAGTACAAAATCTGGAAAATATCTTTCTTTTCTAACCTTAATATACCTATAAAACGTTGCCAAGGTGTTAATATCGGCTTCTCATTTTCCATTTGTTGCTGTTTTTAATAGTGTTAGCGTTAGGTCCTTAAAAAAATCTGTAGGCGTTACATCGTTGTCACAGTCTGTAATTGATGTGAAATGCGCCTTAAGAAAATGTTGGTGTAAGGCCCCTTCAACGATGGTACTCGCCAAACTTGAAGGGTAATTGTAGGCGTCATTGACTTTTGCAATGATCTCACTCAACCTCTTAACCAAGCGTTTGTAAACCTCAAAATAACCTTCTTTATTCTCCGTATCTACTTCTTTGGTTAAAAAGGATTTAGAATATTCATTAATGATGATGCGGTTAAGAACCACTTCATTGATATGACTAAAGGCTTGGTCTTGTTCTACCGTTTTTGTAAGTACCTCTATAGCCCTTAAAAGCTGCTCTTTTGAATCTGGTATATTGTACGTAGCAAAGACCATTTGGTATTCTATCCATGCCCAGTACCAAGATGTTAGATAAAGAAGCAGTTTATGTTTACTTTCAAAATAACGGTAAATTGAACTTTCATTGGAACCAATCCTTGCTCCTAATTTTTTAAAAGTAAAACTGTCAAATCCAATATCATCAATCAATAATATACTGTGCTCGATAATTCGCTTACCCAAATCTGACGATTCAGGGTCTTTGATATAAATCTTATCGGGCACAGAAATTTTTAAATTTGATAGTAAATTTAACATTTCCAAAATATTTGATTGCAAACATAATAGTATTACTATCGATTTTAAAAAAATTAACAATTATTTAGGAGCTAGGTAGAGACTGTTCAATTCAGCATGCCAATAACTGGATGGTCACATTTCTAAAATCAGCTTTTTTTCTTTGATGGCTTGCTTAAAATCTTCATTTCGGGCAAGAGCTTTATCAATATATTTTAAGGCCTCAGTCTTAGAACCTTTATGTTTGTAGATTTGTGCCAATCTTAAATAGGCCCATTCTATTGGTACGCCATCCTTTGCGGTAAAATTCTCTATATAGGTATTTAAGCACTTTTCGCCTTTATCCAATTGAATATTGTAATCTGCACAAACCTTTCCTATCTGATAGTGCAAAGCATTCCTATTTAGTTTATGCTTGGCCTGCTCAAAGGTATTGATAGCTTCTTCAGGCCTATTCTGTGCACTGTAAAAATTAGATAATTTGCTATAACACGTTAAAGAGCCTCCTTCCTTTATAGCCAATTTATAGAACTTTTCTGCAAGTTCGGGCTGATCATCATATTCGTACACATAGCCTTTGGCCAAATACCCATCTATGGTAGAAATAGCCTCCAATCTATTGGCATAGTCTAGTGCTTTTAAAAAGCTACCACCAACAATGCCAGGCAAGGTCACATAATAATCAACAAGAGCCCAATGCGCATTAATGTGTTTAGGGTCGAGCTCAATGGTTTTCAAGAAAGCACGTTTTATGTCTCCAATTAGGCCTAAGGCACTTAGTTTGTTAACGCTTTGCGCTTTCATGGCTAGTGCTCCTCCATATTTATAATTATATGTTGCACTTTCTGATTGCTGCTCCAAAAGGTATTCGTAATTTTCAATGGCATTATCCCATAAACGCTGGTAAGCATATGCGTCTCCCAAAAGCTCAACAGCGTCTAAATTGTTAGGATGGCGCTCAAGAAAGGTCGTCATTTTATGCTGAGCCTGTACATATTGTTTTTGATCAATCAATTGAGCGGCTTCATCGACTTCCGTCTGTGCATTAAGTACAGAAAATACCAAAAAAATAAGACTGAAATGAATTTTAAACATCATCATAATCGCAAAAGAACCTTAAGATTTAGTTCTGCTATAGTTAATTTTTCTGTGGTGGGTAACCGCTAAAGACTTTTTCACTTAAGGCCTTAAACTGCGCCTCTCGCTTTTCTGGTGAGGCATCTGGGTTAAAAGTGGTTTCAATGATCACTTGCCAAAATGTTCCAATCGTAGAAAGATCAACAAATTCAATGACGATTTCCTTGGAAAACTGATTTGAATTTAATGGGATTCCTACCGTAACGCCACCTCCAACATTTCCTCCAGTTCCTCCTACTCCAACGCCAACATTAGAGTTGGTGTTATTTGCAATTTCCTGGCTTTGAATATCTATATAAAATTGGGCGCCATCTTTACGCTCAAGACCCTTAGCTTGCAAAACCTCATCTATAGACCTTATAAGACGCTTTGTGTCCAAATCGCTAAATCCTGTGACCATATCGTCAAAATAATTATAGGTTTTGTAGCTATCAAAATCTACAGACCGTTCATAATCATAGTTGATAACTGGACCACAAGAGACAAATAAACCAAATAGCAAAACTCGGCTGAGTAGTTTCATTTTTTTCTTTTAAAGATATTAAAAAATACAGCGGATAGCGCAGCACTTTAACTATTTCTCTTCAGATTCCAATTCAACGGCCTTGGTTAAGGACGAAGATATTATTCCAGTAGGCACAGCCACAATGCCTAAACCAATCAACAATATGAAAAATGTAAAGATTTTCCCTCCAGGAGTTATGGGATAGACATCACCATAACCTACTGTTGTCAAGGTAACTATAGACCACCATAAACTATCAAAAACAGAGGCAAAATGGTCTGGCTGGGCCTCATTCTCGAAATAATAAATGCCTACTGCCGAAAAATAAATAAGCACTAGAGTTACGGCCATGAAGAGAATTATTTGTTCTCTCGCAATTAACATGGCTTTTGTAAAGTGTCGCATTGCTTTATTGTAACGCACCAACTTGAGCAAGCGAAATAAACGAAACATTCTGAGTACTCTCAAAGACCTTAAGTCAACACCAAAGGCGAGATAAAAAGGCAAGATGGCAAGCAAGTCAATGAGTCCAAAAAAACTGAAGATAAACTTTAGCTTTTTGTCTGCAATATAAATTCTGGCGAGATACTCCAAGGTAAACACGATGACACAAAAAATCTCAATCCCATTAAGAATGGCACGTGTATTTGGATTGAGTTTAGGTAAGGTTTCAATGGAAAAGGTAATAACAGAAAGCACAATAAGAAACTGAATAAAAAAATCGAAACCTTTACTTATCGGTGTATTGTGGTTTTCTACAACTTTTTTAATTGCCTCCTTCATAATTAAGCTATATTAATTGAGCATCTGCCACAGCTTATCCTTTAGTTCCGTGAGCCCTTGCTGGGCAACAGATGAAATGAACAAGTAATCCGTTTCTAAATCCTTATCTAAAATCGAGGACAATTCTGATTTCAACTCCTCATCCAACATATCGGCTTTGGAAATTGCTACGAACCTTTCCTTATCCAACATTTGTGGATTATAACGTCTCAATTCATCAACTAAGATACGGTATTGCTCTGCAATATCATCTGCATCTGCGGGAATCAAAAACAAAAGCACAGAGTTTCTTTCGATATGTCTTAAAAAATAATGTCCCAACCCTCTTCCTTCTGCAGCTCCTTCAATAATTCCAGGGATATCTGCCATAATGAACGACCGATAGTCACGGTATTTTACAATACCCAAATTGGGCTTTAAGGTTGTAAACTCATAATCTGCAATCTTAGGCTTTGCAGAAGTTAAAACGGAAAGTAATGTAGACTTACCAGCATTAGGAAAACCTACTAAGCCCACATCGGCCAAAACTTTTAGTTCTAGAGTAATATTTCTTTCGGTCGAAGGAATACCAGGTTGCGCATACCTTGGTGTTTGATTTGTAGAGCTCTTGAAGTGCCAGTTTCCTCGGCCTCCTTTACCGCCTTCAACAACGATTTTCTCTTCGCCATTTTCTGTAATCTCAAATAAGGTTTCTCCTGTATCTGTATCCTTTACAACTGTACCCAAAGGCACTTCAATAATAGCATCTTGTCCATCTGCACCAGTACTGCGTCCAGCACCACCATGTTCACCGTGCCCTGCTTTGATATGACGCTTAAACTTTAGGTGAAAAAGCGTCCATAAATTGGCATTGCCCTTAACGATAACGTGACCACCTCGGCCTCCATCACCACCATCCGGACCACCCTTGGCAACAAATTTTTCGCGATGTAAATGTGCAGACCCTTTCCCGCCATTTCCAGAAGCCACATGCATTTTTACATAATCAACAAAGTTGCCTTCAGTCATTGTAATTTAAATAAAATTGGAATCTTGTTTGTTCATTTGGCCATTGGCTAATAGCAGCCATTTGACCAGTTATATAATTGCAATTACCCCATCATATTAAGGTAATTAATGGAGGTGATTTTTTAAACTTAGCTTAGAGCGTATCGATTACTTTGCTTAATCTTTCGGTAATATCTTCAATACTACCTACACCATCGACACCAAAATATTTACCTTGATTTGAATAGTAATCCTTTAATATTGCTGTTTTGTTGTAATATTCCTCAATTCGGTTTCTAATAATGCTCTCGTCGGCATCGTCAGCACGACCGCTTGTCTTGCCACGCTCAAGCAAACGCTGCACCAAAACCTCATCATCAACCTCCAAAGCTACCATCGCGTTAATTTGAGAATCCTTTGAATCCATAAGCCTATCCAAAGCCTCTGCTTGCGCGTTTGTACGTGGGAAACCATCAAAGATAAACCCCTTGGCGTCTGAATTCTTTTCAACCTCTTTATTAAGCATGTCTATGGTTACTTGATCTGGCACCAATTCGCCTTTATCCATGTAAGACTTGGCCAACATGCCCAACGCAGTTTCGTTTTTTATGTTATATCTAAATACATCTCCGGTTGAGATATGCACTAAATCGTATTTTTCCTTTAAGAAATTTGCTTGCGTACCCTTGCCTGCTCCTGGAGGGCCAAATAAGACAATATTTGTCATATGTTGTGTTGTTTTTAATTGATATACTTCTGGTAAATCCCTACCCAAACCGTTATAGTCCAAACCATAGCCAACAATGAATTTACTCGGAATCTCCATTCCGATGTAGTGCAGTTTAAAATCTTTATCGTAAGCTTCTGGCTTATAGAACAAGGTGGCAATAAGGAGCTGTTTTACATTTTCGTTTTCAAAGATTCGGTGCACCTCTTCCAACGTATTACCAGAGTCAATGATGTCCTCCAAAATCACTACCGTCCTACCTGTCAAATCTTGGGTTAAACCTATTAAACGCTGAATATCTTCGGTTGATTTTACGCCTTCATAAGAGGCCAATTTAATAAAGGTTACTTCACAAGGTTTCGGGTACTTTTTAACAAAATCACTTACCAGCATAAATGACCCATTCAAAATACCCACAAATACAGGCATTTCGTCCCCTAAATCATCTACAATGGCATCTACCATTTTCTGAATGGCATTCTGTATGCGTTCCTCAGAGATAAAAGGCTTAAAATATAAATCGTGAAGCTTTAGCACCATGGTTTTATATATAGGAAAACAAAGATAAAAATTTGAAGCATCTAAGCCGATTTTATAACTACGATTTTAAAGATGCTGGTTTATTTAGTTTATTTTTGTGTTGAATTAATGTAGAACGATCCTCTGGATTTTTATGCTTTAATAAAATGTCCGTAAACTATTTTTCATCATCTTTTAAACTTGGCATTCTTGGTGGCGGCCAACTGGGCAAAATGATGCTTTACCACACACGCAAATACGACATTTACACTTGTGTTATGGATCCAAGCAAAGATGCTCCTGCAAGGCTAGCTTGTAATGAATTCAGAGTTGGTGATTTAATGGATTTTGATACAGTCGTTGATTTTGGACAGCATATGGACGTCCTTACCATAGAAATTGAAAACGTTAATGTTGAGGCTCTTGAAACACTTGAAAATGAAGGTGTAAAAGTTTATCCTAGAGCTAAAACTTTGCGTACCATCCAGAATAAGGCGCAACAAAAACTATTTTACCGTGACAACAATATACCTACCGCAGATTTCTCTAGGTTTGGCTATACGTCTGAAATTGAAGAAGCCGTGGATAATGGCGGCCTAAGCTACCCCTTTGTTTGGAAAAGTGCACGTTTTGGCTATGATGGTACAGGAGTAAAAATAGTGAAACGCTATACAGACCTTATTGATTTGCCTAATGTAGAGTGCATTACAGAACGCTTAATTCCGTTTAAGAATGAACTCGCTGTTATTGTAGCAAGAAACGAAAAGGGTGACTTAAAAACATACCCTGTGGTTGAAATGGAGTTTCATCCAGAAGCCAACCAAGTGGAGTATGTAATTTGCCCTGCAAGAATCCCAGATGCTGTAGCCAAAAAAGCAGAACTTGTAGCGCTAAAAACGGCAGCTGCATTTAAACATGTTGGCCTACTTGCAGTAGAAATGTTTCAAACCCAAGAGGATGAAATTTTGGTCAACGAGGTTGCACCAAGACCACATAACTCTGGCCACTACAGTATAGAAGGCAGCTATACCGATCAGTTTGAACAACATATCAGAGCTATTCTAGGATTGCCATTGGGCAAAACAGAAAGCAAAGTAGCTGGCGTTATGGTCAACTTAGTAGGTGCCGAAGGTTTCACTGGGAATGTTGTCTATAAAAACATAGAACGCATACTAGCTATGGAAGGGGTTACGCCTCATATTTACGGAAAAAAACAAACAAGGCCTTTTAGAAAAATGGGACATGTAACCATAGTAAACAAAGACCTTGACGAAGCTAGGCGTATAGCAGCAGATGTAAAACGAACAATAAAAGTAATAAGCGAATAGATTATGAATAAAGTTGGTGTAATAATGGGAAGTAAAAGTGACCTACCTATCATGCAAGAAGCCATAGATATCTTAAAAGGCTTTGATATTGAAGTAGATGTGGACATTGTATCTGCTCATAGAACTCCAGACAAACTTTTTGACTACGGTAAAAATGCCCATAATAGAGGCATAAAAGTTATCATTGCTGGTGCTGGAGGCGCCGCTCATTTGCCAGGCATGATAGCATCCTTATCACCATTACCTGTAATTGGTGTTCCTGTAAAAAGCAGAAATTCAATAGATGGTTGGGATTCTGTCTTATCCATCCTTCAAATGCCTGGAGGCGTTCCCGTAGCCACGGTTGCCTTAGATGGTGCGAAAAATGCAGGAATACTAGCGGCACAAATCCTTGGAAGCTCTGATAAATGCATTTTAGATAAAATTATGGTTTATAAGGAAGGATTGAAAGCGAAAGTAATCGATTCTGCTAAAGACCTTTAAAAGCCTTGGCGCGATGCACCAAGGCTTAAAGCTATTAACCAATTCTTTAAGCACAAGAACTGTGCTTAAAAGAGATAGGCAAAGATAGCTAATCTAATCACTAACCTTGGCAAACCCAACTCATAAAAATCCGTTAAAATTCAGAAAATCAATTCTATACGTAAGATATTTAAGACATAAAAAACATGAGTATCCTAAATAAACCTTTTAAAACACCATACAATACAGCTCCGTTCAGTAAGATTAATTCGAAAGATTATTTACCTGCTTTTAAACAAGCTATTGAGCAAACAAAATTAGAAATTGACGCAATTACGGCGAATGAGGAAACACCTAGTTTTGAAAATACAATTGAAGCCCTAGAATATTCAGGTGAAATTTTAGATCGAATATCCAGCATTTTTTTCAATATAAATTCTGCCGAAACCAATGAGACCATTCAAAAAATCGCTCAAGAGGTTTCGCCTATGCTGTCTGAATTAAGCAATGACATTACCTTAAACGAAGCTTTATTCAAACGTGTAAAAACGGTTTATGACAACAAAGCATCGTTAGACTTAACGACGGAACAAGCTACGCTGCTAGATAAAAAGTATAAACACTTTTCTAGAAATGGCGCTAATCTTCCAGAGGATAAAAAGACGTTATTGCGACAAATAGACAAAGAACTAAGCCAATTAAAATTAACTTTTGGCGAACACGTTTTAGCAGAAACCAACAAATTTGAATTGCACCTAACAAACGAGTCAGACTTGGCCGGACTTCCGGAAGGAGCTAAAGAAGCAGCAAAGCAACTGGCGGAAAGCAAGGATATGTCTGGTTGGTTAATAACATTGGACTACCCTAGCTATATCCCTTTTATGACCTATGCTGAGAATCGCGACTTAAGAGAAAAGCTCTCTAAAGCATTCGGGAGTAAAGGTTTTAAAAACGATGGGTTAGACAATCAAAATATTGTAAAGCGTATTGCTTCCCTGAGATATAAAAGAGCACAACTTTTGGGGTATAAAACCCACGCACACTTTGTCCTCGAAGAACGCATGGCAGAGACACCAGAAAAAGTTACGGCCTTTTTAAATGACCTTTTGGAAAAGGCCAAACCTGCAGCGCAGAAAGAGTTTAAAGACCTTAGTCTTTTTGCCAAGGAATTGGACGGCATAGAACAGCTTCAAAAATGGGATTCTGCCTATTACAGCGAAAAGCTAAAACAAAAACTTTTCGAGCTTGATGATGAACAGCTAAAGCCATATTTTAAGCTAGAGAATGTCATTAACGGCGCATTTACAGTGGCGAACAAACTGTTCGGACTGGAATTTATAGAAATAGATACCATAGATAAATATCACAACGAAGTTATAACCTACAAAGTCGTAGATGCCGAAAACAATTTGGTGGCTATTTTTTATGCCGACTTTTTCCCACGATCAGGCAAACGCAACGGAGCATGGATGACGTCGTTTAAACCTCAAATGATCAAGAATGGTGTTAACGAGCGTCCACATATTTCTATTGTCTGTAATTTTACTAGACCAACGGCAACCAAACCATCGCTCTTAACCTTTAACGAAGTCACCACGCTCTTTCATGAGTTTGGCCATGCCCTTCACGGCATGCTTGCTAATACAACCTATCCGAGTTTATCTGGCACCAACGTGTACTGGGACTTTGTTGAGCTTCCAAGTCAAATTTTAGAAAACTGGTGCTATGAGCAAGATTCCTTAAAATTATTTGCTAAACACTATGAAACTGGCGAAGTTATTCCTATGCATCTTATTGAAAAAATCACAGCATCGGCGAACTTTCATGAAGGCATGCAAACCTTAAGACAACTCAGCTTTGGTTTATTGGATATGGCTTGGCATGGCATAGACCCAACAGAGATTAATAACGTAAAGGCTCATGAGCTAAATGCTTTTGGTGATACACAGTTGTATCCAGATGTTGCAGAGAACTGTATGAGCACTTCTTTTGCGCACATCTTTCAAGGTGGCTACTCATCTGGCTATTACAGTTATAAATGGGCAGAAGTTCTCGATGCAGATGCCTTTGAATATTTTAAAGAGGAAGGAATATTTAACAAAGCCGTGGCTAACAAATTTAAAACCTACATCCTGTCTCAAGGCGGCACAGAAAACCCAATGGTCCTGTATGAAAAATTCAGGGGACACCAACCAAAACCTGAAGCGTTATTGAGAAGGGCCGGATTGTTGAAATAATACCGAATATTGGTTTTTTGTATTATTTTTATACTGGAACACTCATCTAATGCCTAAGCACCAACTCGAGCCTAAAAATTGGGTACAGCGCTACTCTGATTATCTCTACAACTATACCGTTGCAAGAGTAAATGATAGCGAAATGGCCAAAGATTTAGTTTCCGAAACGTTTCTATCCGCACTAAAATCCATGGCAAATTTTAAAGGTGAGGCCAGTGAGCGCACCTGGTTAATTTCAATTTTAAAGCGAAAAATAATAGATTACTATCGCAAAATAAATTCAACAAAGGGCAAGGCGGAAGTTAGAATAAACTATAACGACGATTCTGATGGTGATTGGTTAGAGGAACGCGTATCCGATCCTTTTGACACAACAGCAGAAGATAGCCTCACAAATTCAGAATTAGGTGACGCTATAATGCACTGTTTGGAAAAGCTTCCGGAAAAACAAGCAAAGGTTTTTAAAATGAAAACCATTTTGGGTTACGAAACCGACGTTATTTGTAATGAACTAAATATTACAGCGTCTAATCTATGGGTTATTATCCACAGAGCTAGAAACGCTATGGCAAAATGCCTAGAGAAAAACTGGTTATAAATTATGGGATTATTTAACATAAACTGTGATAAAGCTTCGCATATCTGTGACAAAAGCCAATACAATGAGGCTAGCCTTTTGGATGTCTTAATGTTGAAAACCCATCTTCTGTTTTGTAAAGTGTGCAGATACCATTCCAGAAAAAATTGCCTTTTAACCAAACGACTTAAAAGTACGGACATCCATATATTGGACGACACAAGCAAAGCAAAAATGGAGAAAAAACTTCAAACAGAATTATCTAAACAACAACAATAAAACCAACCACACAATAGGTAAGCTTTCAACCCAGAAAGCACTATAATATTTCGATTGATTTTTTTTGGCAAAAATGAGGAAGGGGAACGTTACCAATGCCAAAGTACCATGTATGATTATGTTTTCCATGTCTAAGTGGGCTTTAAACAAATCAATTAGAATAAATACAAGCAACAAGATACTTCCAAAAATCTTTGTGTTTGTAATTCCTATTTTTTGAGGTACAGTAGCAAGTTTCAAGCTATCGTATTTTAAATCACGAATTTCGAACGGCAACATCAGTACAACAACATAAATTGCCCTTTGCAATACTGCAAGAAGCACTTCAGCATTTATCTCAACACCATAGTTTACCAGCGGAAATAATACCGTGGTTAATGTCCAAACCATAGCAATAACATAAATTTTAAGACCACTGATTTGTCTTAGATTGCGTTGTTCGTCTAGTAAAAAGTGCCTTGGAATAAGAGGTATTGCATAAAAAAAGGTCACAACTCCAATTAAAATTATAACAACCAAGGCTGCCCTATTGAGCCGCAACGCATAATAACACATCGCCACAAACGCAATGACGGACACAACCTGTATCCATTTAAGAAAGGAGGCAAACTGTCTATGGTGAAATTTTACAAAACCAAAATACTTTACAAAATTGTAGGCAACCAAGGTGGCGTAAAAAACAAAATAAAGCACATCTTCGTCATAGCTTAAACCAAACTCAATTAAAGTTACCCATGCTAAGGCATAAACCGCTAGTGCCACATGAATACTACTATTAATGTAGAAATTGAAAATCTGTTTCAAATACTTCACGGCATAAAAGTAATTAAAGTGTTAATAACGCTCGTTTTCGGTTAAAAACTTTAGTATTCCTTAACTAATAAAAAAGGGTAAATCCGTATTTTTGCAATTCAAAAAACAAGCTAATAAAAGGAATGGATACAACCTCTTTTGCATTACGACACATTGGCCCAAGTCCTGAGGAACAAAAAGCCATGCTAAACACCATTGGTGTTACCAGTATAGAACAATTGGTATCGGAAACAGTACCAGAGGAGATACGTCTCAAAAAAGCATTGGTTTTAGACGAAGCCATGAGTGAGCAGGAGTATCTGGAACACATTTATGAATTATCGCAACTTAATCAGATTTTTAAGTCCTATATAGGTTTAGGATATCATCCTACGAACCTCCCTGCGGTAATACAAAGAAACATTCTAGAAAACCCTGGTTGGTACACTGCCTACACACCTTACCAGGCAGAAATTGCACAGGGAAGACTTGAGGCTCTTTTAAATTTCCAAACCATGGTGATCGACCTCACCGGAATGGAAATTGCTAATGCCTCCTTACTCGATGAGAGTACCGCAGCCGCTGAGGCTATGAGCTTATTATTTGCTGTGAGAGATCGCAGTCAAAAAAAAGCAGGTATTAACAAATTCTTTGTATCCAATCAGGTCTTACCACAAACTTTGTCGCTACTGCAAACTAGAGCCATTCCTATTGGTATAGAATTAGTTGTTGGCGAAGAAAATGACTTTGATTTTTCTGATGATTTCTTTGGAGCGATTCTTCAATATCCAGGGAAGCATGGTGAAATCACTGATATTGAAACCTTTATTAAAACAGCCAATGCTAATGGTATCAAAGTTGCCGTAGCAGCCGATATCCTAAGTTTGATAAAACTTGAAGCACCAGGCAAATTTGGTGCAGATGTCGTAGTTGGCACTACCCAGAGATTCGGGATTCCTATGGGTTATGGCGGACCACATGCGGCCTATTTCGCAACCAAAGAAGCCTACAAAAGAGATATTCCTGGGCGAATTATTGGTGTTACAAGAGATATGAACGGCAACCGTGCTTTGCGTATGGCTTTGCAAACTAGAGAGCAGCACATCAAACGGGATAAAGCAACTTCCAACATTTGTACAGCGCAGGTATTATTAGCGGTTATGGCTGGAATGTATGCTGTATATCATGGCCCAAAAGGTCTTGAGTTTATCGCAGACAAGGTCAATGCTTCTACATCTACCTTAGAGAAACAATTAAGAGCGCTAGGTTTAGACCAAATCAACACTAATTATTTTGATACGATACAACTAAAAGCAAAAGCTGCTGATGTTAGAGCTATTGCCGAAAGACATAAAGTAAATTTCTTTTATCCAGATGAAGATACAGTTACCATTTCATTGAATGAAACTACGTCTATTGCTGATATCAATACGATTTTAGAAATTTTTGAAGCCTATACGGGACAATCAGTTGAAAAAGTTTCTGAATTACAGAAGGGAAATGCGATACCAGAAAAATTAAAGCGTCAAACACCGTTCTTAACCGCTGAGGTTTTCAACTCATACCACTCCGAGACCGAGTTAATGCGTTATATCAAACGTCTAGAGCGCAAAGATCTAGCTCTAAACCACTCTATGATTTCGCTTGGATCTTGTACCATGAAGCTCAACGCCGCATCAGAAATGTTACCCTTAAGTTGGAGTAGCTGGGGCAATATGCATCCCTTTGTTCCTGTTGAGCAGGCCAAAGGTTACACTACGGTTCTAAGTGCTCTTGAAAAGCATTTAACCGAAATTACTGGTTTTGCAGGAACTTCATTACAACCTAACTCTGGTGCTCAAGGCGAATTTGCTGGTTTAATGGTTATTAGGGCTTACCATCATTCTCGCGGTGACGACCATAGAAATATTTGCTTAATTCCTTCATCTGCCCATGGAACCAACCCAGCCAGTGCTGTGATGGCAGGAATGAAAGTTGTAGTGACTAAAGCTTCTGAAGATGGCAATATCGATGTTGAAGATTTAAGGGCAAAAGCCGAAATGCACAAAGAGAATTTAGCGGCATTAATGATTACCTATCCATCGACGCACGGCGTTTATGAGTCGGCTATAAAGGAAATTACCAAAATTATCCACGACAACGGAGGGCAAGTCTATATGGATGGCGCTAATATGAATGCACAGGTAGGATTAACCAATCCAGGAAATATTGGTGCAGATGTTTGTCATCTCAATTTACACAAAACGTTTGCCATACCGCATGGTGGTGGCGGTCCTGGCGTTGGTCCTATTTGCGTGGCCGAACAACTAGTTCCGTTTTTACCAAGCAATCCCATCATAAAAACTGGTGGTGAAAAAGCTATCACTTCAATTTCCGCAGCTCCTTTTGGATCGTCATTGGCTTGTATTATTTCTTACGGCTACATAAAGATGCTTGGTTCTGAGGGCTTAAAAAAGGCTACCGAGGTAGCTATATTAAATGCCAATTATATAAAAGAGCGACTAGAAGGCTATTACGATACTTTGTATACAGGCGAACACGGCCGCGCTGCGCATGAGATGATTATTGACTGTCGCGCCTTTAAAGCACATGGCATTGAAGTTGTTGATATCGCGAAGCGCTTAATGGACTACGGGTTCCATGCACCTACAGTGTCATTCCCAGTAGCTGGAACCATGATGATTGAACCAACAGAAAGTGAGAATAAAGCTGAAATGGACCGTTTTTGTGATGCGATGATATCAATCCGTGAGGAAATAGAGGCTATTTCTAAAGAAGACACCAACAATGTGCTAAAAAATGCACCGCACACTTTAGATATGCTTACAGCAGATGAATGGTTACTCCCTTATACTAGAGAAAAAGCGGCTTTTCCATTGGATTATGTCAAAGACAATAAGTTTTGGCCAACCGTTAGACGTGTTGACGAGGCTTTTGGTGACAGAAATTTGATATGTAGCTGTGCACCAATTGAGGACTATGTAGAAGCCTAAATATGGAAACTACTAAATTGAAAAAGCGTCCAAATTGGACGCTTTTTTATTAAAATTTAATAGTATTTCATTCAAATTTTGAGAATACCTAAAAAATCGCCCTTTTCTTTAGGTAAAATACATCAAAAATCAGATTATTGGTTAGTTTAGTAAATTAAACCTATACAAAACAGAGGTATGGCGATTAAAATCACAGGCACAGGAAGTTTCATTCCAAAATCAATTGAAAGAAATGAAGATTTCCATAATCATGAGTTTCTAAATGCAGATGGATCTAAGATTAACTATCCTAACGAGGTTATCGTTGAAAAATTCAAAGCAATTACCGGAATTGTTGAAAGGCGCTATGCCGACAATCAGTTAGTAGCTTCAGATTTAGGGTTTTTAGCTGCCCAAAAGGCAATTGACGATGCAAACATAGATCCAGAAAGTATCGATTATATTATTTGTGCCCACAATTTTGGTGATGTCAGGCACAACACGATTCAAAGCGATATCCTGCCCTGTCTCGCCTCACGGATTAAACACCGACTTAGAATAAAAAACCCTAGATGCGTGGCTTATGATATCTTGTTTGGTTGCCCTGGTTGGGTTGAAGGTGTTATCCAAGCCCAAGCTTTTATAAAAGCAGGAATGGCCAAACGTTGTTTGGTAATTGGTGCAGAAACCTTATCTCGCGTGGTTGACAAACACGATAGAGATTCCATGATTTATTCTGATGGTGCTGGAGCAAGCATTGTAGAAGCCGATGATTCAGAACGTGGTATTTTAGCCCATGAGTCGGCCTCATTTACCTATGATGAAGCTTATTATTTATACTTTGGAAACTCCAACAATAAAGAATTGTGCCCAGATACGCGCTACATAAAAATGCACGGTCGAAAGATCTATGAGTTTGCGTTAACCAACGTAGCACAGGCCATGAAAAACTGCTTGGACAACAGTCGTGTTGACATTTCGGAAGTAAAGAAAATCCTGATACATCAAGCCAATGAGAAAATGGATGAAGCTATTATCAAACGTTTCTACCGCTTGTACAAAGCAGAAGCTCCTGAGGATATAATGCCCATGAGCATTCATAAATTAGGCAACAGTTCTGTGGCTACTGTCCCGACGTTATTCGATTTAATTAGGAATAATAAACTCGATGATCACAAAATCAATGAAGGCGATATCATTATTTTTGCCTCAGTTGGTGCAGGTATGCATATTAATGCCATTGTATATCGCTATTAAATTATGACGGATACCATTGCGATAATAGGAGGAGGTAATTTGGGACAAGCCATTGCTTCGGGTTTATTGTCGCGAGGTTTTCCCGCTTCAAAACTTACCATTACCCGCCACAAAACCTCACTACTAGCAAGCTTTAAAGCTAAAGGCGTGACTATTACTTCAAATAATGGTGAGGCCGTTGCACAATCCAGTATTGTTATCGTTGCTGTAAAACCCTTCAAAATTAAAGAAGTACTGAAGGAAATAGCACCCAATCTGACCAACGAGCATCTATTAATTTCAGTGGTTAGTGATTTTAGTATAGCTGATATTAACAATTCAATAAGTGCAAATCCGGTGGTTTTTAGGGCCATGCCAAATACAGCATCATCCGTAAATGAATCCATGACATGCATTGCTTCTAATAATGCAACTACCGAAGATGAGACAAAAGTGAAGTCAATATTTAATGCTCTTGGTCAAACGATTAATATTGAAGAGTCCCTAATGGATGCAGCCACTGTTTTAGGTGCCTGTGGCATAGCCTATGTACTTCGATTTATAAGAGGCATGATTCAAGGTGGCATAGAAATTGGATTTGACGCAAAAACAGCCACGGACATAGCGACCCAAACCGTTAAAGGTGCTAGCGAATTGCTTCTGCAAGAAGGCAACCATCCAGAAGCCGAAATTGATAAAGTAACGACTCCTAAAGGATGTACCATTGCAGGATTAAACGAAATGGAACACGGTGGGTTTTCTTCGGCTTTAATCAAGGGGATAAAAACCTCTTACGAAAATATCTCGAAGTAATGTACGAGAACACTTACCCAAACAAGCGTTTCAAATTTACTTTAGAATTCCTAAAAACGCATATTAACACCGAAGAAACCATACTTGATCTTGGTGTTGAAAACCCCTTTTCTAAAATAATGAAAGCACAAGGGTATTCCGTGGAAAATACCAAGGGCGAAGATTTGGATATCGACGTTTCAACCCTTACAAATTCAGAAGCAGCTGTCGTCACGGCCTTTGAAATTTTTGAACACTTGCTCTCGCCATTTACAGTATTAAAAGCGATAAAGGCCAATAAAATTGTTGCCAGTGTGCCGCTAAGATTGTGGTTTGCCCCAGCATATCGCAGTAAGACCGATATGTGGGACAGACATTTTCACGAATTTGAAGATTGGCAGTTTGATTGGTTACTGGAAAAAACAGGCTGGGAAATAAAAGCAAGACAAAAATGGACAAATCCCGTGAATAAAATTGGCATTAGACCATTTTTAAGGCTATTCACCAATCGCTACTATATTATATACGCCGAGAAAAAATAGATTCTTCAACTCCCTATTTTCCGTTCTCATTATGTAGATTTGAGGTCTTAAAGAAGATTATTGGACTTTTATATTATCATACCAGCTCATAACGAAGAAGCGACTCTAGATCTTACCCTAAAATCACTGTGCCAACAAACCTTATTGCCCAAGAGTGTTGTTATTGTCAACGACAATTCAAGTGACAGAACTCCAGATATTGCCAAAGCCTATAGCGAAAAGCATGATTGGATTTCGGTTGTCGATAACACATCTTCTAACAACCATGTGCCAGGAGCAAAAATTGTTAATGCGTTTTATAGCGGATACAACATCCTCGATGACAAATGTGATGTTATCTGTAAATTTGATGCGGACCTTATATTTCCGGAAGATTATCTTGAAAATCTGGCTTATCATTTTGAATCCAATTCTAAGTTGGGTATGGTCTCCGGCTTCTGTTATATAGAAAAAGACGGGAAATGGGTTCTAGAAAACCTTACAAATAAAGACCATATTCGAGGTGCCCTCAAAGCCTATAGAAAACAATGCTTTTTAGACATTGGCAAACTAAAACCTAGTATGGGTTGGGATACCGTAGATGAGTTACTTGCCAAATACCACGGCTGGCAAATCCTTACGGATGAAAAGCTTCATGTAAAACATCTAAAACCTACAGGAATCTCCTATGGCAAAGCCTCTAAATACCTTCAGGGCGAAAGCATGTACAAAATGCGCTACGGATTTTGGTTAACCTTTATCTCTGCCGCGAAACTGGCCTACAAAAAAAACAGTTTTTCCCAATTTATACATTATCTCCAAGGCTACTTTAAGGCAAAATCCAAAAAAGCAGATTACTTAGTAGATGAAGACGAAGGGAGATACATCAGAACCCTAAGGTGGAAAGGTATACTTAAAAAGTTTAGTTAGTCCAATACAAACTCTAAAGGCTGCCCAGTACTGCCATTAGGAAAACTTGTGCCAAGCAATGCAGATATGGTTGGTGCTATATCTGGAATTACCGTCTTTTTAAGTGTTTCACCATGCTTTATTCCTGCTCCAAAAAACAACAAAGGCACATGCGTATCGTAATTCAATCCACTTCCATGAGTAGAACCTGTTCTACCGTAGGCAATATGGGCAACATCATTAACAATGATGACATTACCAGATCGCTTTTGATTAAACCCGTTTTGGAGCAAGGCTTCTATGCCTTCAGTAAAGCTTGTAGTAGCCATTGTTGTAGCCGTGTAGACTTTGGCTATATTTGGATAACTCAATTGTTCATCTGCTATGGCCTGTTCTACTTCGTGAAGATTAAGCCCAAGAGATTTGACAACACTTCTATTCAAAAAAACTTGATCATTACTAACATCTTCTACTATATCTGTAGTTCCATAATTGTCCAGTAAAAATTTTTGAAACTGTTCTTTTCTACTGTCGTAGTTAAGATATCCTGCAGGAATCCCAGTAGATTTAAGATAAGCCGGTACGTGCACCGCTCCATGGTCTGCTGTTAAGAATACCGTGTAATTATCGGCTCCAATCTCATCATCCAAAAACTTAAAAAAACGCTCTAAGTCTTTGTCTAATCTTATGTAGGTATCTTGAACCTCCTTGGAATTAACACCAAAGTTATGGCCTACGTAATCTGTTGACGAATAACTCAAAGCTAGTACATCTGTATCATTATCCTTTCCTAATGCTTCGCCAATGACCGCTGCCATAGCGAAATCTGTGGTTAGACTATTCCCAAATGCAGTACCTTTTAGTATATCAAAATTCCTGTTTTCAGGAGCTAACTGTTTTAAATCGTAAGGAAAAATCGCTTGGGCTTTCCCTTTAAAACCACCTTCAAAATCATTTAAATCGCTACCGCTTTCAACATAAGTCTCAATGGGATAATAGGTGTCCCAAACTCTTAAATAAGATTCTGCTTTGTCTGAAGCATTAAACTCCTTAACCCAAGCTGGTAATTCAGTCATGTAATAAGTGCTCGTTATCCATTTTCCCTCATCTTTTCCCTGAAACCAATAAGCAGCATTAGCTGTATGGCCAGCTGGTAATATCGCACCTCTATCCTTTATAGCAATCCCTATTGTTTTACCACGTCGTTGGGTGAACAACCTGTTTTCGTCAGCGAACGTTGTGGTAAGCATTCTGCGAGGCGACATCTTTCCAGAAGAAGATGTTGTACCAACAGATTCTACAGAATTGTCCTCCGCACAATACACCGTTTCTTTAGTTTCCTTGTCATACCAATTATTGGAAATTATTCCGTGATATTTTGGAGTTGTTCCAGTATAAACACTAGCATGTCCAGGACCTGTATACGTTGGTATGTAATTAAAATGGTTATTCTTACAATTGAAGCCTTCATTGACCATACGCTTAAATCCGCCTTCGCCATATCTATGGTAAAATCGGGTTAGGTAATCGTAGCGCATTTGATCTACAACAATCCCTACGACCAATTTTGGTTTAACCTTTTTGTCAGTGTTAGTATCGGTTTGTGCTGAACCGCAAAAAATACCAAGAAAAATAACGAATAGTACTACTCTGATTTTCATAAAAAGTGTAAGCATTTAATCCTAGTCAAAAATACAGTTTTTAGCTTATCTTATTTTAAATAAACATTATTAAACTAATCATTTTTGTACTTTAGCGTTAACAGATTCTCGGATGAAGTACCTACACAATATTGGTGTTTATTTTATTATGATTAAGGACATGTTTCGTAAACCCACGAAATGGTCTGTAATGAAATCCTTAATCCTTAAGGATATTGATGACCTTATCATTGGTTCTTTGGGTATTGTGGCGTTTATTTCCTTTTTTGTAGGCGGTGTGGTGGCTATACAGACCTCTTTGAATATTAGCAATCCGCTTATTCCAAAATATCTCGTTGGCTTCGCTACGAGACAATCGATTATATTGGAATTTGCGCCAACATTCATTTCAATAATAATGGCAGGAAAGGTGGGCTCCTTTATTACCTCAAGTATTGGTACCATGCGCGTTACTGAGCAGATTGATGCTTTGGAAGTAATGGGTATAAATGCTATTAACTATCTAGTTTTTCCAAAGTTTATAGCCTTGACGCTTTATCCCTTTATTATTTCCATTGCCATGTTTTTGGGAATTTTAGGAGGATTAGCAGCTTGTGTCTATGGCGGCTATGGAACTTTCGAAGATTATATTGAAGGCGTTCAGGTGGATTTCATACCTTTTCATATGGCTTATGCCTTTATCAAAACAATGGTTTTTGCATTTATCTTGGCTACCATACCTTCATATTATGGTTACTTTATGAAAGGTGGTGCCCTTGAGGTTGGTAAAGCAAGTACAACTTCTTTTGTTTGGACCTCCGTAATAATAATTTTGGTGAATTACCTCATCACAAGTTTACTTTTAGGCTAATGATAGAAGTTAAGGATTTACATAAATCGTTTGGTGATGCCCATATTCTAAAAGGGATTAGCACTACTTTTGACACAGGTAAAACAAATCTTATCATAGGCCAAAGTGGGTCTGGTAAAACCGTGTTTTTAAAGTGTTTGTTGGGTCTCTATGATTTTGAGCAGGGAGAGATTACCTATGACGGCAATGTTATAAGTAAGATGAATGTAAACGAGAAGCGTAAACTTAGATCCGAAATTGGTATGGTATTTCAAGGTAGTGCGCTATTTGATTCTATGACCATTGCAGAAAATGTGATGTTTCCATTACGCATGTTTACCAAACAAAGTAAAAGTGAAATGGAAGATCGAGTTGATATTGTATTGAATAGAGTGAACCTTCATAATGCCCACAATAAAATGCCAAGTGAAGCTTCTGGTGGTATGCAAAAACGTGTAGCCATAGCTAGGGCCATCGTTAACAATCCGAAGTACTTGTTCTGTGACGAACCAAATTCTGGTTTAGACCCTAAAACCTCTATGGTGATAGATAATCTTATTCAAGAAATTACAGAGGAATTTCAAATAACCACGGTTATCAATTCCCACGATATGAATTCTGTAATGGAAATTGGACAGAAAATTGTATTTCTCAAAGATGGTTATAAAGAATGGGAAGGTTCCAATGACACTATCTTTAAGACAGACAATGAAGCAGTGACCAACTTTGTCTATTCTTCAGAATTGTTTAAGAAGGTAAGACGAATGTACATTGATGAGGACACAAATCCCTAGCACTTGGTCTCCTTTTTTGCTATTGTACCACCAACGTATCTAATTTCAACTTCACCTTTAGCCATTTTTCCAATTTCTTGGAATCTCTAGCTATAGTTTCTGGCGTCGATAAAGAATCGATCCATCTAAATTTAAAGACCGTTAAGGTATCAATATTCGAAAAGTCAAATGAAATTTCATTGGCATAGGATATAGCCTCTAAATTGTCGTAATTAATTTTAGCCTCCTCTACTATAGATTCAAACGGAATCTGATACCGCTCCAGTTTAGATAGTACTTTCAGTCTGCTCTCCAAGTAACTAATTTTTTGCGCCTGAGACAGTAAGTCTAAGGAATCCCTGGCACGCAGCTCTTGCATGTACTTAAAACTATCAACATCAGAATTACTGATAGGGTCATAGAATAGCTTGGTATTACTATTAACTAAAGATGGATATTCATTAATGCGGTTTTTTAGCAGTTCAATGGTAGACTCTGGTATCTCGTCAAGGCCAAATGAATTTATTTCAAGATAAGGGCCTTTTTCACTAGCATACTTATACACAAAATTTCGTTTTATGTAATCTGCGTGTGGTAATCCGCTTAACTCCTTATCCCTGAATTTCTCCGCGGCAGTATTAAACTCGCTCTCTTTATAGACATCCCAAAATGTTATTCCTGCAGGAATCATAACAATTATGGCAATAACAGTAGCCAAGCGCGCTATTCGCTTACGTTTCTTGGAGTTAGCGTATTTTAACATTGGGAAGCGCAACAATTTTAAGACTAAAAAGGTCGCTAGAGCAATAAAAATACTGTTTATAATAAATAGGTACATTGCTCCATAGAATGCAGACCAATCATTGGCCAGACCATATCCGGCCACACATAATGGCGGCATTAAGGCAGTGGCAATAGCCACACCAAAAATTACTGAAGCTATGGTTCCTTTTTTTGTACGCGCTATAATGAGTGCCAAGCCACCAAAAAAGGCGATTAATACGTCCCTGAAATCTGGTTTTGTTCGTCCAAATATTTCACTATTTCCAACATCTGCCGTTGGGAAAAACTTAAAAAATAAAAATGCCGTTAATAAACTCAGGACAATCATGGTCGCTAAGTTGATCAAGGATTTTCTTAAGGTAAAGATGTCATTTATGGCAATGGACATTCCCACCCCTAAGATGGGACCCATAAGAGGGGAAATTAACATGGCACCAATAACTACTGCAGTACTATTGGCATTTAATCCAATGGAGGCAACGAATATAGAACAAATAAGAATCCATGCCGTGGCACCCTTGAATGAAATATCACCCTGTATGGCCGTAATCGTGGCCTCTCTATCCGTGTCGTCACGGAAGTCTAACAGTTCACTTAAAAAAGTACTTATGCTAGCAAAAAGACCTTGTGCATCTTTTTTTACAGCTTCCTTCTTTTCTTCAACAGCCTTGTCTTTATCTATTTGTTGCTGTTCTTCTTCGGAAAAATTGAACTTGCTTTCTTCGCTCATAGTTTAACCAAATTGATTGCCAAATTTATTCTTTACGTTCTGAAGAACTTTTTTAATGTCTTGTTCTTTTCGTTTAGGAAAGATAAGCAAAACTTCTTCTTTATCAACTATTATATAGTCGTTAAGGTCTTCTAACACAACAATTTTATTCTTTTGAGTTCGGATCATATTCCCAGACGCATTCTCTAAAAGCACCTGAGCATTAACTACCGCATTGTTATTGTCATCTTTATCCAATTTATCATAAAGACTGCCCCAAGTCCCTAAATCATTCCAATCAAAGGTGGCCGGAATCACATAAACGTTATCGCTTTTTTCCATGATAGCGTAGTCTACCGAGATATTTTCGGCTTTAGGGTAATTTTCCTTTATGAACTCTTCTTCAAGCTCTGTATTGAAGGTGTCATAGCCCTTTTCAAAAAGTTCGAATAGCTTCGGTTGATTTTTTTCAAACGCTGAAAGAACAGTTTGGGCACTCCACATAAAAATTCCGGCATTCCAAAGAAAATTTCCTTGCTCCAAGAAGGTTTTGGCAGTTGCATAATCTGGCTTCTCCCTAAATTGCTTGACTGGTTTAATTGAGCTTGTTGATGATTTATCGTATTCAATATAACCATAGCCTGTATTTGGAAATGTGGGAGTAATCCCTAAGGTCATCAAAGCAGCATTGTTCTGGCAAAACTCAAAAGCTGTTTTAACATTCGCTGTAAAAGCGTTTTCATCCTCAATCCAGTGGTCACTTGGCGCCACTATCATGACCGCATCTTCATTTTCCTTCTTTATTTTAAGTGCTGCATATAAAATACATGGAGCCGTATTGCGCATGGCAGGTTCTAAAACCACTTGGCGTTTTGTTATGCCTGGAAGCTGCTCAAAAACCAAATCGTTATAGCGCTCATTGGTTAAAATGAAAATATTTTCTTCTGGTATAAGTTGCGCCAAACGATTAAACGTCTTTTGAATTAAGGTCTGTCCCGTACCCAACATATCGTGAAATTGCTTAGGAAAAGCTTGAGTACTCACAGGCCAAAACCTAGAACCTACACCACCTGCCATTAAAATTGCATAATAATTTTTATTCTTCATATATCACTATTTGGGTGAGGTCTTCAATTAATTAAGCGCTTCTACTTCAACATTAGGATTGAACAGATACACTTTATTTGTTTTTAATTCCATACACTCGTAACGTTTTCTTCTTTTTTTTCCACGCTGAAATGTCCGACCGTTATAAATCTTAAATTTCTGCCCTAAAGGTAATTCAAAAACATAGGTTTTAGCCTCTCCCTCGTTATATTGCTTTAAGGCTAGGCTCAATGGCGCATCTGTGTCGGTGGATGCTTTGGGATTAATAAAATGTTTTGCGAGTAGTGGCAAAAGTTCGTTAGGAAAAATATCAGGACTAATAAAGGGTAGCATTATGTGTTGAAACGTTTGTTTCCATTCCTTCCCATGTGGCTTTATTCTGTACCCATAGTTCTGATAGGCTTCAAAATGGGCAATTTCATGAAGGAGTGTAATTAAAAAGCGATATGGATTCAAGTTAGCATTAATGGTTATTTGATGTTTTCCATTATGAAGGCTCCTATAGTCGCCATGTTTGGTTTTACGTTCTTGTTTTACCTTTACTACTAAACTGTCTTTATCTAAAAGGTCTACTACTCTATCACGAGCGTGACGAGGTATAAAATGCAATACTTGTTGATTATTACTCAAATTGAACAGCCTTAATCTCTAACCATTATTTTATAGGACCTTTCATTGATAAGCAAAATATAAAGACCAGAGGTTAGATCATTAAAATTAATGGTTGTACTGTTAGCATCACTATTAAATGTTCGTGAGGTGACATTTATTTCCCTTCCTCTTAAATCAAAAAACTTTATAGAATCAAAAGGTCTTGTGTTAGTAATGGTAATTTGATTGTTTTCCATTGGGTTTGGAAAAACAACTTGGCTCAAAAGTTCATTGTCCTCTACACTTAGATTTCCTTCAAAATAAGGCAATGCAAAGGCAAAGGCGTCTTCTGCTACTACTTGTCCGATAAATCGTCCTGGAATATCATCTGCGGGCGGATGTATCCCACCCCAAATTCTACTCAGGCTCGTTTGGTCTGAGGCATCACGATAAGTGGCCCATTGTAAGACGACATCAACTGATGGTCCTTCCTCAAAAACCAAGAATTCATTTTGTTTAGCCACAAACTCACCCAAACCACCAGGGAAATATGGACTACCTGTCATCATAGTCAACAATTCTGCTGCCGTTCTAGAGTAAGTAGAATGACCAGAAACATATCCTGCGAAAGGCGGTGTCACAAACGTAGGACGTTGGTAGGGATACCAATCGTCTGCTCGTATCCAACCGACACCAGCCATGTCTGTATCAGTATTTTCAATAAAATCATGGCCTTTCCATGTGAACAGCTTTATGTCCCCTACGTACTGATTAGCAAAACCTGCTAACGGATCGCCTTCTTGTATAACCTCTATATAACCATCTATCAAGGGAATACCTGAGACATCATAATTTTCCAGATTTGGGTCTGTGCTCTGCCCACGCTCTGCCATAGACCTAATGGCAGATATCGGTCTAATATAGTCGTACCAGCCTTTTACACTCCAAGCTGCGATTGCAGCATCATGCATCCCACCACCTAAGATGAAATAGGCTTTAACATCCCACTCCAATGGCTCTAAGATAGGTCCCTGTCCTTGAAAACGCTTTTCAAATTGTGGATGGTCGTTAACGTAATTTAAAATGGTAAACCAATGTCCAGGTGGTGTTTCAGAATCTGGCCCATCTGCCCAAAATTCTGCCAGAACCCGAGCATAATCGCCTCGTGGCACCATATTAACTTCATAGGGATTCCCTGTTACAGGGTTTATCGTATGACCTGCGCTAATGCTTCCACCTTCAAAATAATCGTAAAAGTTCGGATAATCTGCAAAATCCGTTGGAAAAGTACTAATATCAACGTTACCAATAGAGTTAGGCGAAATATCCCACATTACACCATCAAAAGGATCTAAATGAGCCTGCCAAACAGATACCATGGTAAAGCCCCATTTATATTGATCACTTGAAGGGTTGGACTCCGTTAGACTAATATACGGTGGGTCTGACGGATCGTGAAACACATGATATTGATGACCATCTCTTTCATAAGTGACTTTATCTTCTTCCTTAAGCGCAAAAGAGAATACATTACCCCATTCTGGACTTAAAAATGGCGGCACATTGCCATCTATTAAATTTCCGCCTTGATCAATAAACGTGTCCAAGCCCAATGGCTGCCAACGATTTGGATCGTTTATGGGAGGGTTTTCATTGGAGTCTAAAGCGTAAGGTGCATTGACCGACTCATAGTAAGCATTGTCATAACCCGTGGCTTCCCGCGAACCGTCCTGTAAACCATAATCAATAATTGTCTGTGCAACAAAGTTCCCCAAAGCCGCTGCATCACCATCTTGATAAAACAATGAAGTCATAGCCGTATCATAACCAAAGCGCTGCATGATAAGATCAAAAATCTCTTGGGTAGCGTCTACAGTAGGCGAATTTTGGAAGCGATGTGTTAAAAGCCTATACATGGCATAACTTATGGCCTTATGCACCGATA
Organism: uncultured Winogradskyella sp.; assembly: GCA_913055905.1. GTDB lineage: Bacteria > Bacteroidota > Bacteroidia > Flavobacteriales > Flavobacteriaceae > Winogradskyella. The sequence goes on along the minus strand of CAJXLB010000005.1, from coordinate 28,817 downwards.
CATCAATGGGTTCATTAGGATTGAAATTTTCAAGTGTGCTTTCAAACCCATTTAAAGAGTTCCCTATGAGATACGGTTGAGCAACCTCGTCATAAAGCGCCCAAATATCGTACATGGCAACACTTGTGTGAAACAAATTTCTTGCATGAACCGTGGGCCGAGCAAAATCTCCCCTAATCGCAGTAAGCAGTGCTTCGTTCCATAATCTTGCCACAGAAATATCTGGAGACAATGAATCGACACCTAAATCTACCGTAATAGAGGTTTGTAAGCTTGAGCACTGGGAATTGGATTCTACAACAGATACCGTACCTGAAGCCTCAATGTGCCAGCGCACCACAATAGTACCAGTACCCTGACCACTAATAATCTCTCCACCTTGTACTTGCCATTGAGCAGTAGAACTTGGACCAATATTATAGGTGTACGTTTCAGTACTTAAAAAAGAACTATTTACATTACCAACAATAGACTGTGATTCAATATAACTACAAGAGCCATCATCTAAGTTGGCATTTGGGTTATAGTTACAAGATATGGGATCGGTACATCCATAGATCTTTTGGCTTGGCAGAATATCTAAAATCTCATAGCCTCCTCCTTCTACAGCCCTAATTGTTGTGTTTGGAGGCAGATTACTGTAGGTTTCGATTAGTCCTGAAGACCAAACTATTTCCAGAGATAAAATATTTTCTGCCGTTCCTAAACCAAAAAGTGCAGGCTTTAAACTTTGACTCATATAACCAACTCCTGTGTAAAGTAGTTTTTGAGTTCCATTTGCGGTAGTCACGGAAATCTGGGTGCCAATAGCATCTCTATTTGATGTCGTGCCCTGGAGCTGAATCTTAAACCAGTTGGATGCTGTTGTAGTATCGTCAAAATTCAAAAGTTTATTTTCATAGAAGAAAATAGTTCCCTCACTATTTGTGGTAATTAAATCTTCATCACCATCGTTATCGTAATCCCAAGACACACTGCTTACACCAACCGAGGACGTATTAAGCCCTAATTGAGATGATATTTCCTCAAAGTTACCTTGTGCTTGGGCATGGGAATTTCTGTAATATAGGTTTGGCTGTGCGTTGATATTCTGGTCGGCAAAACCGTTTGCTGTAAAAATGTCAATATCGCCATCCAAGTCAAAATCAGCAGATGAGGACCCACTTGCCCACAAAGCATTACCAAGGCCAAAAGCATCGGCATTATCGGTATAGGTATTATTCCCATTATTTGTAAAAGCATAATTGTTATCGATGCCAGTTACCCAGATATCAATAGTTTCATCATTATTAAAATCGCCTACTTGTATAGCATTACTCATGATTCCGTCAAGACCGTAAGATACAGCAGACTCGCTAAACGATGCCCCTGAATTGTTTATGAATAAATAGTTGGCTTCGCCGGAGCGATTAGTGACATACAAATCCATAAAGCCATCTGAATTCACATCTAAGGGCATAGCATTTGTACTTAAGGATGCTGAAATTTCTAAAATATTTGTTGAAGCAGTAACATCTGTAAATGTACTGTTACCGTTATTTCTAAATAATTGGTTAGAGCCACAGCTTTCAGACTGCGTAATATAAATATCCAATAGGCCATCATTGTTATAGTCAAACCATGTAGAACCTGTATTGACACAACTATTGGCACTTGTCAATCCTGTCACTTGGGATATATTAACAAAGGTTCCATTACCCAAATTACGCCATAATTGCACTTTCAAAGCATAGGTAAGAAGAAGGTCAGGGAAACCATCGTTATTGTAATCTGCCCATGAAGCGCCACTTTTAAAACCATTAAAAGCAGAATGAGGATCGCCTCCTTCATCTGAATTTAACAATCCTGTTAAGCCTGCAGCTTCAGTGACATCGGTGAATGAACCATCATTGTTGTTTCTAAAGAGTCGACTTAGGCTACCTGGCTCATTTGAGTTGTCCTTGGCTTTTGCTACGACAAAAACATCTAAATCGTTATCACCGTCATAATCGGCTACGGCGACTCCATTATTATTTTGCAATACACCAAGGCCTACTGTATTTTCTACACGCTCAAAGATTTGCGCACTAATTAATGAGCTAACTAAAAGACAAGTAATTAAAATTGAATGTTTAAATATGAGTACTTTCTTCATCATATTTCAATTTTTTACTAAAATAAAAATTTGATTTAAACCTTTAACATTTCTTTTAGGTTTAACATAGTATCAAAGGTTTTAGTCGCTTTTTCTTGCAGTTCATCGTTTAAACCATTGGCTGTAAATGCAAATACATCAAAACCGCCGTTTATGGCGGCTTCTACACCATGAATACTATCTTCGATAACCACGCACTCTGAGCTATGAAAGCCCATCGTTTTTGATGCCCAGATAAAAATCTCTGGATCTGGTTTCCATTTTTCAATAGCGTAACAACTAAAAATTTTGTTTTCAAAATAAGGCAGTAGCCCTGTTAATTTTAGATTTAACCGAATCTTATTTTCTGGCCCACTAGATGCCACGCAGAACGGAACTTCAAGACTTCGGACAAGGTCTATAATCCCTTCAACTGGTTGGATTTCATTTTTAAACCGTTGGAAGGATATTCTTCTATATTCTGATTCAAAATCAGCCGGCAACTCTTTTTCAATTAGATCTCTAATGTGCTGCATGCATTTATACAAGGAATTTCCCTTAAAATGTTGGTAGGCATAGTCTAAATCTATATCAGCACCTAAGGAATTTGCCATCTCAACCATTACCTTATTGCCAATAGGTTCACTATCCACCAAAACACCATCACAATCAAAAATGACGCATTGATACTTACTTGTTCTGTCACTCATAATTTTTGAATCCTAACTTTTGTTTTATCTTATAAGAGAATTTTACCAAAGCTGAACAATGTCATTTTTAGTGTTTCCAAAAAGAACTAAATTGAGCTTGATTGATGTAAAAATATAAATTCAGGTATTTAATATGGCCTTTATTGATTATTATAAAATTTTGGGTGTTGATAAAAATGCCTCTGAGGCTGAAATAAAAAAAGCCTATAGAAAATTAGCACGAAAATACCACCCAGACCTAAATCCCAATGACAAGGAAGCCGAACTAAAGTTTAAACAGCTAAACGAAGCCAATGAGGTGCTAAGCAACCCAGAGTTTCGCAAAAAGTACGATAAATACGGTGAACATTGGAAAGAAGGTGAAGCCTACGAAGAAGCGCAACGCAGACAGCAGCAACAGCAACAACAAGGCGGTTATCAGCAATATTCAGGCTTTGAATCCGGAGATTATTCAGATTTTTTTGAATCTATGTTTGGTGATGCCTTTTCTGGTGGAAGGCGTAGGTCTCACGTAAAATATCGCGGACAAGATTACAATGCCCAGCTTAAATTGAATTTACGTGACGTTTACAAATCGCAAAAGCAAGTTTTAACCGTCAATGGAAACAATATTCGTCTCACTATTCCCGCTGGTGTTTCCAATGGGCAAATCATTAAAATCAAAGGTAAAGGTGGTAAGGGCATTAATGGCGGTCCCAATGGTGATTTATATATCGAGTTTATCATAGAGAACAACACACCCTTTAAACGCGATGGTGACAACCTACACACCACGGTAAACTTAGATCTATATAAGGCTATCTTAGGAGGTGAGGTGACCATCGATACATTTGATGGTAAAGTAAAACTAAAGGTTAAGCCTTTAACCCAAAATGGGACTAAGGTAAAATTGAAAGGCAAAGGATTTCCTAAATACAAAAAAGACAATGTCTACGGCGATCTTTACGTAACTTTCAATGTTAAGTTACCAAATAAATTGAGCCCTGAAGAAAAAGAATTATTTGAAAAATTATCTAATTTGAAGTGACATGGAAAATGAAAATTTTATACCGCTACCTCAACTGTGCAATCAATACAAAATTGAAATGTCATTTTTCAGTGATCTTGACGAATATGGTCTAATAGAGCTGCATACCATAGAAGAGACCTATTACATTCATAAAGACAGGATTGTAGATATTGAGAAAATAATTAGACTGCAACGCGAACTCAATCTTAATCTAGAAGGTATTGACACGGTGTTTAACCTCTTAAACCGAATTGAAGCCTTAACAATTAAGGTTAATAGCTTGAAAAATAAGCTCCAAAGGTTTGAATCCGAGGACTGATTACGGTGTGGAATTTGACACCTGTAACACCTTACCGTTATAGAATTTGTTTCCGGTTAGCGCAAAATCAAAAATATATTCTGCCATTTCCAAGGCCGAAAGTGGTGCCTTGTAGCCTGGAAAAGCTTCTTCAAGCATTTCTGTTTGTACCGCTCCTAGAGCCAGCACATTAAATTGAGGGCCAGTTTCTTTATATTCTTCGGCCAATAATTCAGATAAAGTAATTACAGCTCCTTTACTAGAACTGTAAGCTGAAAGCCCTGGGAACTTCATACTGCCTTGAATACCTCCCATGGAACTTATGGTGACAACATGGCTATTCTTCTTCATAAAAGGGAGTACGGTTCGTGTCATTTCTGAAACACCAAAAACATTGGTATCATAGACCTTTTTAAAATCATCTATTGTAGTGTCTTTAAAAGGCTTATTTAAAACCTGACCAGCATTGTTTATCAATATATCAACATGCGTCCAATGTTCTGTTATAAAATCCTTTACTTTCTCGTAATCATTTGAAATGCATAAATCGCAACCAAGACTAGTTACATTTTGCAGCTTTAAATCTGCTATGGCTTTATAATTACGCGAAAGTGCTAAAATAGTATGGCCTTCCTTCTGAAATAGTTTTACAAGCTCAAAGCCAATACCACGACTTGTTCCTGTGATTATGATATTTTTTTTACTCATCGGTAAGTGTTACTTCTTTAGTTGCCGCATTCATCATACCCTCAAAGGCTGGAATTATCTTATTGACAAAAGTAGCCATGTGATTAAAGTCCATTTTATCGATTTCGTCATCTACATGGTGGTAATAAGCATAATTAGTGAAGTCGAAAGTTGAAATAGCATGAGCTGGTATGTTTAAAGCCTTAAAAAAAGGATAATTATCAGACCTAAAAAATAACTGAAACTCTTTGGCCTTAGGAAAAAAGCCCACGACCTCCTCGCCTGCATAGGTATTAAGGGTTGAAGCCAAATTAGACCTGTTATAACCAGACATGTAAGCCATAGGTTGGTCCGCTGCACGAGGAACGCCAACCATTTCAAAGTTTACCATGGTGTAAATATCCGTACCTTGGGATTTAAGACGCTCAGCTAAATGGCCCGAACCCTTAAGACCCATCTCTTCAGCAGCATATAAAGTTATTAAAATACTGCGTTTGTTCGATTTGGTCTGGGCAAAGTATCGACCCATTTCCATGGCAGCCACCGTTCCGGAAGCATCATCATTAGCACCGTTGGCTATGGTATCGCCATTGACCTCTGTCCCTTGCCCAATATGATCATAATGTCCACCGAGAATGATATATTCATTTTTAAGTTTAGGATCATTTCCTTCAATAAACCCAACTACGTTGTAGCCAGTAATTGAATTAAAACTGAAGGAATCTCTATACGTTTCAAAAAAAGGCTTGATTTTATGCTGTTTAAAATACTTCTCTATGTATTGAGCTGCAAGTTCAATTCCTTCTGTACCTGTTTGTCGTCCTTCCAATTCATCGGAAGCTAAATACTCCATACTTTCCTTGATGGATGCTGCAGTGATGGGCTTATTTGATTCTTCTGCCTTCGTGTTTTCTTTAGTAGACGAACAAGAGAAGAAGAGTAAACAAACTATAAGTATGTGTAAAAGCGGTTTCATTTCTTAAATTTAGGTTTAAAGATAAAAAAACCTATTCCCAATTAAGAAAATAGGTTTCATTTATTACGAATAAAACAAGGCTCTAGATGAGCATTGTCACTGGATTCTCTATGTAACCTTTTAAGGTCTGTAAGAAGAGTGCACCTGTAGCACCATCTACCGTTCTGTGGTCGCAAGCCATAGATAATTTCATCGTATGCCCAACAACTATCTTTCCGTCCTTTACAACAGGTTTTTCCACGATTGCTCCAACGGACAAGATTGCAGAATTCGGCTGATTTATTATTGAGGTAAAACTTTCAATACCAAACATACCGAGGTTAGAGACCGTAAATGTACTTCCTTCCATCTCTTCCAAGCTCAACTTTTTATCACGTGCCCTTCTTGCGTAATCCTTCACAGCAGCGCCTATTTGCGTCAATGATTGCTCATTGGCAAACTTAACTACTGGCACAACTAAACCGTCTGGCACCGCAACAGCTACACCAATATGCACGTGGTTATTTAGCCTCATTTTATCATCAAACCATTGGGAATTAACTTGAGGGTGCTGACGTAAGGCCAATGCGCAGGCTTTGACTATCATATCATTGAATGATATCTTGGTATCTGGCATAGAGTTATACTGCTCCCTGAAGGCTATGGCATTGGCCATATCGAATTCCACATTTAAATAGTAATGAGGCGCGGTAAACTTAGACTTAGCTAAATTTTTGGCAATTGCCTTACGCATACTTGAATTCGGAACCTCATCGTAATCCTCTTGACCTGTTGGTACAAATTTGGCTACTGGCGCAGAAGAGGTAGCCGCTTGCGGTGTAAAATTCTCGATATCGCGCTTTACAATTCTTCCGTTTTCTCCTGTACCCTTAACTTGGTTTAAATTAATACCTTTTTCCTCAGCCATCTTCTTAGCGAGTGGCGATGCAAAGATTCGGCCATCATTAGAGGTTGATGTTGCGGTCTGCTGAGCTTCAACCTTTGGCTCTTCTTTCTTCTCTAGTGCCGCTTCCTTTTGTGGTTTAGGCGTTTCTTTTGTTTCTGTAGCCTTATCTGACCCTCCAGCTTTAAAATTCTTAACAATAGCAGAAACATCAGTGCCTTCTGGGCCTAAAATTGCCAATAAGGCATCAACTTTTGCAGATTCCCCTTCATTTAAACCAATGTGTAAGAGCGTTCCAGAATCAAAGGATTCAAACTCCATAGTTGCCTTATCGGTTTCTATTTCGGCTAGAATATCGCCCTCTTCAACTTGGTCTCCAACCTTTTTTAGCCAGGTCGCAACCGTTCCTTCCTCCATAGTATCACTTAATCTCGGCATGGTGACCACGGTAACATCATCAGGTATATCGGCTGGTTCGTCAGTATGGGTGTCTTCTGAATCTTCCGAAGCTGTTTTCTCAACATCTTCAGTCTTTTCTTCTGAGGTTTTATTTTCTCCATTAAGAAGGGCGCTGATATCTTCTCCTTCCTCACCTATAATGGCAAGCAATTGATCTACTTTTGTTGTTTCCCCTTCCTTAACACCTATATGCAGCAACGTACCTTCATAGAAAGACTCAAATTCCATCGTCGCCTTATCCGTTTCTATCTCGGCCAGAATATCGCCTTCCTCTACTTTATCTCCAACTTTTTTTAACCAAGTAGCCACGGTACCTTCTTCCATGGTATCGCTTAGTCTTGGCATATTAATTACTTCTGCCATAGGTTATAATTTATGTGGTATAAATGGATAATCCTCTTGTTCATAAACTGCGTCGTACATGACGTTTTTCTCTGGGAATGGCGATTCTTCAGCAAACTTCTCGCACTCAGAAACACGTTTTTTCACGCGCTTATCAATTTCCTTAATTTCATCTTCGGTAGCATATTTTTTCTCTAACAAAATATCCTTTACCTGAGTGATAGGGTCTATTTTCTTATATTCTTCTACCTCCTCCTTGGTTCTATAGTGCTGCGCATCAGACATTGAGTGACCTCTGTATCGATACGTTTTTACTTCTAAAAACGTTGGGCCACCACCAGTTCTAGCCCTTTGGATAGCTTCATCAAAAGCCTCAGCCACTTTGATAGGGCTCATGCCGTCTACTGGCCCTGAAGGCATGTCATAACCTAAACCTAATTTCCAAATATCAGGATGGTTTGCCGTGCGCTCTACAGATGTACCCATCGCGTAGCCATTATTTTCACAAACAAATACAACTGGTAAGTTCCATAACATGGCCATATTAAAAGTCTCATGTAGCGAGCCTTGCCTAGCAGCACCATCACCAAAGAAACAAAGTGTTACAGAATCTCTTTCGTGGTATTTATCACCAAAAGCAATACCTGCACCTAGGGGAATTTGTCCTCCTACGATACCATGGCCTCCGTAAAACCGGTGTTCCTTTGAGAAAATATGCATAGATCCGCCTAGTCCTTGAGATGTCCCAGTAGCCTTACCAAATAACTCTGCCATCACACGCTTGGGATCAACACCCATACCTATTGGCTGAACATGATTACGATAGGCCGTAATCATTCGGTCTTTATTTAGATCCATGGCATGGAGTGCTCCTGCCAAAACGGCTTCTTGACCATTGTACAAGTGTAGAAACCCTCTTACCTTTTGCTGTATGTATACTGCGGCAAGCTTATCTTCAAACTTGCGCCAAAACAACATGTCTTCGTACCACTTCAGGTAAACTTCTTTTGTTATTTTTTGCATGTGTCTGTTTTATCTTTAAAAAACGAATAACAAAAATAACACTTTCAATACTAATGTTGAAACTGTACTTATTAAAAAAATGATACAAAAACGAGATAAAGGCTAACGCAATCGTTATAGCACGGAGCTCTCAAAAAGTAAAGGTAGAAGGTTGGCCAAGGAAGGTGATTTTACAACCTTGCCTTCTGCTCCCATGAAATAAATTTCAATTGGGTGATTTTGTTTGTTTTCATACTCTGCAATAGCCTGCCTACAGGCACCACAGGGCGGTATAGGTTCTGCTGTGAGCTTTTTTTGTGATGAGGCGGTTAACGCCATTTCAATCATTTTAGCTTTTGGAAACTTTGCATTGGCATAGTACACAGCTGTCCTTTCTGCACAAAGCCCTGATGGATAGGACGCATTTTCCTGATTGCTGCCAGTAACGATCTCATTGTTATCTAAACGAATCGCAGCTCCTACATTAAATTTAGAATATGGTGCATAGGCTTTGTCTCTAGCTTCGGCAGCTTTAGCCATAAGAGCTTGAATTGACTCCGGAAGTTCTGAAATATCATTGTAAACCTCCAAAACGGTTTCTAATCTAACTTCCTTCATATCAATATTGGTTTAGACAAAAAAACTATTGCTTTCACAATAGTTTTTTATTAATCACTTATTATTCTAGAATTCGTCATACTCATTGGCTCCAAAGTTAAAGGTCAATGAGAAACGAAGTGTATTTTCTAAAGGACTCTGCACTTGCGAAGCTGAAAACAGGTAAGACAAATCTATATTGATTGTAGAATATTTAAATCCAGCTCCTAAAGTAAAGAATTTTCTGGCACCCTTTTCTTCTGCCTCATTGAAATAACCAGCCCTAAAGGCAAAAGAATCGTTATACATATATTCTGCACCTAAGGCCCAAGTAAACTCCCTGAGTTCTTCACTGAAACCTCCTGGAGCATCACCAAAGGACTGAAAAACTCCCGATAGAAACCCAACATCATTATCTTGTCCGTCTAGGATGAAAAAAGGCTCGTCACTATCTTTTTGACCATCACCATCTGTATCTTCAAAACCTAAAAGTGGTGGAGTCGGCACTAAATATTTAGCGACTTCTGCCGTTACCGCCAATTTATTGTACTGATCGAAGATAAAATCAAAACCACCACCAAGTCGCAAAGTTGTAGGCTGAAAAACTTCTCGAGCTCCTTCGTCATAACTAAACCTTGGTCCTAAATTTTGAATGGCAAAACCAGCACGCCAACGTCCATTAAAGTCGTTATAAGCCTGTTCCTCACTTTGATAATATCCTGTAATATCTGCGCCAAACGTACTACCAGGATTGGCATTAGGATCTACCGTATCTATTCGAAGTGCAGATCTTAAATAACGCAACCCAACAGCCATTGCAAACTGATCGCCTAAACGAAGGGAATAAGCCAAATCAATAGCATATTCGTTTGGTTTTACAGCGATACCAGGGTCATTGGCATCTTGTGTTAAAACAATTTCTCCAAGGGAGAAAAACTTCACACTTGCTGAAAACGCGCTAAATTCATTTATTCTATTAAAGTAGGTCGCGTAACTTAAGGAAATGTCATTAACCAAACGCGTTAAATACGGTGTATAACTTACACCTAAGCCCGACTTTGCTTCTGAAAAGGCATATTTTGCCGGATTCCAGTGTTGCGAAAAGCCATCTACGGAAGTGGCTACACCAACATCACCCATCCCTGCTGATCTTGCATCTGGTGCCACTAGCATAAAAGGCATACCTGTAGTTATGACTCGACTATCGTTAGGATTTGGTAGTATATCTTGCGCATAAAATAGGTTAAGTGTTGCAAAAGCGATTAGGGTAACTAAATATTTCTTCATGTTTGTCTATTGATATCAATGCCTAGGTTAGGGCATATAATGGTTAGCAAATATAATTGATTATTATAGTATTACAAGTTTTTCAATTTTTTCAACTTGCTTATTTAAACGTTGAGATCTCACTTTTAGTTTATAGATGTATACACCTTTTCCGATTTTTTCTCCAAAATCGTCCCTGCCATCCCAGATAATGTCCTTAGATAAGGAACTTGCAGACTTACTTCCACCTGAGGTTTGGCCGTTTAAGGTTCGGACCAGTTTTCCTGAAACCGTAAAGATCTGTACCGAAATATCTAAAGGCTCCACACTATTGTGGTTAAACCAAAACTCTGTGTAATTGACAAATGGATTAGGATAATTTAGCACATTGTCTATGACCAATTCTTCATCCTTATCAAATACTGTAAACTGAATTTCTGCGGTAGACGAATTATTGTACACATCCCAAGCTTTAAGGGTTAAAGTATGCGGACCAGGCTCCAAATCTCGAAATGGGTATGTTACCGTTCCGTTAGTATAATCGTCTACATTGGCTTGATAGTAATCATTAAGAACCACAGGATTGGTCTCATCCCCATCTAGAATTGCTGTAATATCATGGCCTATTCCACTTGCCGTATTAATCCCATTTTCGTCTTGAAGCTTAGCCAAAAACGTAGGCGATTCATTAGTAATACCACCAGAAACGAAATTTTCGTCATTCATAAAGAGATTGATAACAGGACCGATGTTGTCCTCAGGTGCGTTTTCATTGATGCCACCCACCTTGATGTCAAAACTAGCACCGGCTTGATCAGATAAAGGACTAGTCGTTTGGGCATAAAAACTCACCTTGCCATTTCCTACAGGAATTCCTATGTCCCTCGGAACAATAAAATCAAACTCAAACTGACCATTTTCTACCGTAGCTTGACCTTTAAATAAAATTTCACCTAAGGTTGTAAAATCAAGGATTATTGGTCCGTTATTATCGTTAATACCATCGTTAGCAAGGGTTTGACGCTCTATTTGCTTATCAAAAACCGTGGCCGTTAATACACCATTATAATTGGAAAGTAAATTTCCGCTTTCGTCAGTAACATCACCAGATAATTTGGTATAGCTAAGCGCTTTTAGAGTATCAACGGGCTGGGAAATATCAACATCATTGATTTTTGTAAGCCTAATATTGGGTTTTGGGAAAGCCAGTTTCATAGCTGGGTCTCCAATCAAAAACACCAAACGCTTCTGTGACGAACCTGCAACTACTGGGTCTATTTTTGTTAATCGCAATGCTTCTCCAATAGATGGGTAATCGTTACTTCCTAAGGCAAAAAGATAGTCGTCTAGCGTTTCATTATAGTTAACGCCAACGGTAACAAAAATTTGTCTAGTGGTTGTTATTAGAGCTACGGCTCCTCCATTGGTATTCCAAAAGGTAAACTCACCAGCTGTAGGTCTATTGGGATCATCAAATTTGGTGTACTCACAAGTTACCGTAACAAACAAATTGAATTTACAGATATTATTGACTTCCTGCGCATCGAATTTATCGAAGATACGTTCCTTAGCCAAACCATCTTCTCCGCCATGTCCAAAATAATTCACGACCAAAGCTCCAACTTCTATGGCATCTCTTATGGCTTTATTAACCTTTGGGTACCTGTCCCCTGCGGCAGAAGATTCTTGTTCAAAAGCATCTGAATGGATCTTAACCACATTAATAAAAGCCTTATCGCTTTCAACCGTTGTACCAATACCATCGGTTGTTTCCTGTAAAATGCGTTCCCACTGAATATCTACGTCATCTGAAACGAGCAAAACATTATTTCTCCAACTCCCATAAGCTTCTGCGCCATAGTATTCTTGAATTTTATCTACCATTTCCTTCGCTCGTTGTGGGTTCTCCGCCAAAATACGGCCAACCGCTATATCAAGCCTATCGGCAGCATTCATAGTACCTTCGTTGGCATCCATCATGCCGTAAAAATCATCAGACACAAAGGAGCTCGTAAGATTGAAGCTATTGTTAGAGTACCACGATGGTACAAGGTTAGTATTATTAGGTATTCTATTCTTATAATCGTAAGAACCATCGCCAAATAAACAAAGATATTTTAGCCGATTAGCTGGAGAACTCGCATTATCGTAAACGTACTTAATAAAGTTTCTTATTCCGGCAATGTCTTGACTCCCCATACTAAACTCGTTATATATGGTTTGGAGTTCTACTACCTTTACATTTAAATTATATTGTACTCTGTTGATTTGAGCTAGGCGCTCTGCCTGGCTGCGCAATTGAGATGGTGTTAATATGATATAATCTATATCCTGAAATACACCTTGCGCATTATTGAAAATTGTCCCTTTGAGATTTTGATTAGCTACCGTTGTTCTTGAATCAACCAAAGGTTGAAGAGCATCTGAAGTAGAAAATGCAATATATGTACGCGCTTCACCAGCAGGAACTTTAAAGGCCAAATCCGCACTGTTATCTGAATTTTCTAAAGACCTGACATTAAATCTATCTGTGATATCCCAAATTTCATCAACATTAGCTGTGTTGGAAACGACGTATTCGGCAATACCAGAATTTGAATTAACAATATCATTTTTAAATGTCAATTGTTCGCCTTCGTATCTTAAGCCCCTTTGTGCTTCTAATATTATGTAATCCAAATAACCAACGGCAGAAGGGTTTCCATTATTATTATATTCCAAATTAACTGTTATATCCTCAGAGGCCGTAGTTACAGCCTGGTCGAGTAAGGCCGAACTACCGAGTACGGACCCAGCTGTTATGGGATTAAGATTTAGTGTTCCTATTAGGTTTCCATTGACAGATACTTCCATATTTGTTGCTAGCTCTGCCACTGCTCCAACTGCAACCCTTAATTCAACAGGCGCACCCTGAACTAAATTTGGAAACTGAAACTCATAGGATCTTTCATTTTCAATATCAAACTTATCGCCAAACCAACGACGTCCTAATTTAGCAAGGTTATGCTCATCAACCTCATAAAATTGATAATCTTGAAACGTGTTAACCGTAATATCAGTAGGCCCTTGAACAGTCGTAATTCCCTGCACGCGCTTACCCTCTCCTGGACTTAAATTAATGTAGTAGTAGGTTTTATCCGTATAAAGATTTAAATTGGTATTGCTCTCTTCACTAAACCTATCAGGACCTTCACCATAGAATAAAATGAAATCAGAATTATCAAAACTCCCATCTTCCTCTCCCACGACCTTAATCGCATTTTCAACAGGATCAAAGGGATAGTTTTCAGCATTCAATAAAGGTATCATTCTGCCACCATTTCCATAAAGCTTTATGGTTCGCGGATCAACAGCATTTACGTTTATTCCTAAATTACTTAAAAAGCTTCGGCTTAATCGGTAAATACCAGATTTCTCAATGTAAAACCGATACCATTCACCAGAATTTAAAACTGAATTGGTTATGGCAGCTTGATTGGACATGGAGGAAGACGCAGATCTACTCGCCAAAGTGCTATAGGTATAGGTAACTGTAAAAGATGTTATGCGCCTGTAGTTGTTTGAATTATCCCTAATAATTGGTGTAATCTCCAAATAATAAGACCGCTTATCTCGGGCACTAACATTATAAAGCTTTAACTCTGGTTGCTGCGGAATTAATTGTGGGCTTAAGTCCTTTAGTTGCTCTTTGGTCATCGTCTCATAAACCACGTCAACCAAATTGACGGACGCCTCATTTATAAAACCTTCTGTGGCATCCCATTGCGCAAAATAATACAGTCCTCGCTCCGAATTATAATTAAAGTGTTGGCTGTCGAACTTTGGTATTTCAGTCTTACCGAACTCATTTTCTAAAACTATTGTCCCTTCCCAATTAAGAACGAAGTTTTTGCGCTGGGCAAAGCCTAGTATAAAGAAGGCAATAAAAAATACAGTAAAACACTTTTTCATTCAGCAATTTAATTTTGAAATGTTTTGCTAAAGGACTGAATATAGCAACAAAAATATCATAACAATAACGCAGATAATACCGTGTTATTATGACCGCTTAATTTTTCTTTCAAAGGTACAACAATAATTTATTTTCGATGTCGTTATAGAAGAGCAATTTGAACCCAAAAAAGGGTTAAAAATCCGATATTCTGTTAAAAAAAAGGGATGAAATGCACAATTTTTTGCATTTTGATGCTAAAAAAAGTTGTGAATTTACCTTTAATTACTATATTGCGAGTCTAAATTTAATGAGCTTACTTAAACTTATGGATATGAAAAATGTCTCAAACCTAAAACTGTTATTGATCTTGGCGCTTAGCACCGCTTTAGTTGGGTGCAAACGATCGTCAGGTTCTGGTAACGTAGATAGCGCCACTGGCTGGAGAATAAACGACAACCAAGGCGGGTTTCAATACAACACCAATTTTAAGGAACAAGAAACACCTCCTGGGACGGCGTTCATTGAGGGTGGTACGTTTACTATGGGTAAGGTGCAGGATGACCCTATGCACGATTGGAACAACACTCCAACCCAGCAGCACGTTCAATCATTTTACATGGATGAAACGGAAGTGACTAACCTCAACTACCTCTTCTACCTTGATTATTTAAAGCGTGTTTATCCACCAGACGACCCAAATTATGCCCTAATTTACAAAGGAGCTCTACCTGATACTTTGGTCTGGAGAAATAGATTGGGTTACAACGAGATGATGACCGAAAACTATTTACGTCATCCAGGATATGCCAATTACCCAGTTGTTGGTGTAAGTTGGATTCAAGCTGTTGAATATGCTAATTGGAGAACAGATCGTGTTGCTGAAATGGCATTGCAAGAAGCTGGTTATATAAAGCGTGACGCTCAGTATACAGATGTAAGTGCTGAAAGTACATTCAGTACAGATACTTACATCAATGCACCATCTCAAACCTACGGTGGAAATCAAGATGTTTTAGAAGGCGGAAGACGTAGACAGCAAACCGATGCAGATGGCAATCCTATTAATATCTATGCTAACAGAGAAACAGGACTTATTCCTGTAAAATACAGGCTGCCCACCGAAGCTGAGTGGGAATACGCTGCCCTTGGTTTAAGTGAACTTAGAGAATATAACGTCTACAGAGGACGTAAAAAATATCCTTGGGACGGACAATACACACGCTCTGGGAAACGAGTTAATCGTGGTGATCAATTAGCTAACTTTAAACAAGGTAAAGGTGATTATGGTGGAATCGCTGGTTGGTCTGACGATGGTGCCGATATTACAGCCGAAGTTAAATCTTATGAGCCTAATGATTACGGACTCTACGATATGGCTGGAAATGTAGCTGAATGGGTAGCAGACGTTTACAGACCGATTGTAGATGACGAATTTAATGACTTTAACTACTATCGTGGTAATGTCTACACAAAAAATGCCTTAAATGAAGATGGTACCGTTAAAGTCGTAACGGTTGATGAAATTGTTTACGACACCTTGAGTAACGGTAAAATCATTGCCAGAAATCTTCCAGGAGAAATTGCCAAAGTACCTGTTGATGTAGAAGAGACGTATTTGAGAACCAATTTTGACAAGAGTGACAACAGAAACTTCAGGGATGGTGACAAACGCTCTTCAAGATACTACAGAGAAAGTTTTGATGAAGGCTCCTCTGGAAAAGAAAACGAAACGCAAAAAATGTACAATTCCCCTAACCATGTGGTTGAGGTGGACACAGTGGACGGAAAGTTAGTTAGACGATATGATAAGTCTAACAACAGAACGTCTTTAATTAACGATGAAGTTCGCGTTTACAAAGGCGGCTCTTGGAGAGACAGAGCGTATTGGATAGATCCAGCCCAAAGACGCTATTTCCCACAAGACATGGCAACAGATTATATAGGATTTAGATGTGCCGTTTCTAGAGTTGGATCTAAGTCTCAAAAAGGCGGAAAAAGACGAAATTAAAATTTTTCATTCTTTATAATAAAAGTCCTGATTTATAGTCAGGACTTTTTTATTTTTAGATTATGGCAATCGATAAGATTTACAACATTTTTAAAACCTGTAATGGTATATCTACAGATACAAGGACACTTGATGAAAATTCATTGTTCGTGGCATTGAAAGGAGACAATTTCAATGGCAATAAATTTGTTGAAACTGCTTTTTCCAATGGTGCTAAATATTGTATCGTGGATGAGGAAAGCGCAGTAATAAATTCAAATTGTATTCTGGTAGAAAATGCCTTAGAAACGCTTCAGGAATTGGCAAAATTCCATAGAAACTCCATAGGAATATCAATAATCGGACTTACAGGAAGTAACGGAAAAACAACGACAAAAGAGCTCATTTGTGCTGTATTGTCCAAATCCTACAACGTAAAGGCGACAATGGGCAACCTGAACAACCATATTGGAGTGCCTCTGACCCTATTAGGATTTTCTAAAGATCTAGACTTTGGTATTGTGGAGATGGGTGCCAATCATCAAAAAGAAATTGAATTCTTAAGCCAGATAGCCCAACCTGATTATGTTGTTATTACAAATTTTGGTAAAGCCCATTTAGAAGGGTTTGGAGGTGTTCAGGGTGTCATAAAGGGCAAATCTGAATTGTATGATTATGCCAAAACCCATAACAAAACCATTTTTGTTCATGCTGATGATAACATACAAGTTGCACAAGCAAAAAATTATCCAAATGTCATAACCTTCGGCCAGGCTCCAGAAAATGACTTTCAGATTAAGTTTAATAGCGCATCGCCTTTTGTATCCTTGACATTTTCAGAACAAAAATGCCAATCCCAACTTATAGGCGCTTACAACTTTAATAATATTGCCATTGCTGTGGCAATTGGTCTGCATTCTAAGGTATCTCAAGAATCAATAAAGGAAGCCATTGAAAATTATGTGCCTAACAATAACCGTTCTCAAATTCTTATTAAGGACTCTAATAAGATAATCTTAGATGCATATAATGCCAACCCAACAAGCATGACCGCAGCAATTGAAAACTTTGCTCAAATTGAAGGAACAAATAAGGTGCTATTCTTAGGTGATATGTTTGAGTTAGGTACAGATGCTCCCAAGGAGCATCAATCCATAGCTAATAAGGCAGCACAACATTTTAATGAGCAGATATACCTCATCGGAAGTAATTTCTTTAACACTGAGACATCACAAGGAACAAGAAAATTTAAAACGTATCAAGATTTTGAAAGGTTTATTACAACTCAAAATTTTAAGGATGCAACCATTTTAATAAAAGGGTCTCGTGGCATGGCTTTAGAGCGTATTCTTGACGTTCTTTAAACGTTTTAATCAAAACTAAGCTCTATATCGGTTAAGCAGGAACTCGTTTAAAATGGCATGAAAGTATTTATAAACAAAAAATCCAACATCTATAGATATTGGATTTTTTTATGTGGGTCATACTGGATTCGAACCAGTGACTTCTACCCTGTCAAGGTAACACTCTAAACCAACTGAGTTAATGACCCATAAAAAAAGTCCACATTATTGCGGACTTTCGGTGGGCGCGAAGGGATTCGAACCCCTGACCCCTTGGGTGTAAACCAAGTGCTCTGAACCAACTGAGCTACGCGCCCGATAATTGGATTGCAAATATAGATTAGTTTTTATTATCTCAAAAGGAAATTATTAAAAATTTACAGCACCTCTGCCACTACAAAAGTACTGCCTCCAATAAAAATTAAATCGGTTTCTTTAGCTCTTGACTTTGCTTCATTGTAGGCTTGTTCAACACTACTATAAAAGTTTCCGGAAAAACCTTTTTCTAAAAATTTCGAGGCTAACTCAACTTCATCCATACCTCTCTGCACATTGGGCTTACAAAAATAATACGTCGCAGATTTTGGAAGGATATCTAATACCGTATCCAAATTTTTATCATTGACACTACCATAGACTATATGTAAATGATCGTACTTCTCATCCATAAGTTGAGACACTATATATTCTAGACCTTCCCTATTGTGAGCTGTATCGCAAATAATTTTAGGATTATGACCTAAAACTTGCCAGCGACCCAAAAGACCAGTATTCACAACCACATTTAACAGTCCTTTTTTTATTTGATCATCAGAAATCTTTAAGCCAAGGTCTATGAGTGTTTTTGTTGCCGTTAGTACGGTAATGATATTTTTCTTTTGGTAGGAGCCTTTTAAATCACTCTTATAATCACTGAAGGTATAATCTTCCGCGAAGCTTATTGGAGCCTTTGTATCCATCGCCTTTTCTAGAAATACCGCTTTTGTCTCTTTTCGTATCTCGCCTATAATTACCGGAACGTTAGGTTTTATTATACCTGCCTTTTCAAATGCGATTTTTTCCAGCGTATCTCCAAGAATAGCTACATGGTCATAACCAATGTTGGTAATCACGGATAAAATGGGTGTAATTATATTTGTTGAGTCGAGTCGTCCTCCCAAACCAACTTCAATTACCGCAATATCAACAGCCTTCTTTGTAAAATAATCGAAAGCCATTCCAACGGTCATTTCAAAAAAAGATAATTCCCGTTCTCGCAAGAAGGCTTTGTTTTTGTCTATAAAACCTACAACAGCCCTTTTCTCAATGGGCGCGCCATTAACGCGTATGCGTTCCCTAAAATCCTTAAGATGGGGAGAGGTATAAAGTCCTACCTTGTAGCCTGCTTGTTGAAGTATAGAAGCCAACATATGACTTGTTGACCCTTTGCCATTTGTGCCGGCAACATGAATTGTATTAAACTTCCGATGCGGATGTCCTAAATGTTCATCTAACTGAAGTGCATTGGTAAGATCTTTTTTATAAGCTAAGCGACCTTTGTTTTGATACATTGGCAACTGCTGAAACATCCAGTTCAAAGTATCCTGATACGTCATCGCTATTGTGAAACCTCAAAATTAATACTTACAAAACCTATCTGTGTAGCTGGAGCATTAGGGTCTGGAGGCCATTTATGTGAAAGTGCAATTTTCTTAGCAGGTTCTAAGAGACATGGATGCGTATTGGTAGAACCCTTAATACCAGGTTCAGCAGATATTACGTTACCCTGCCTATTGACCTTGATTTGAACAACTACCAAACCGTATTCATTGCAATCTTGCTTGAAAATTTGTCGTGTTGGCCGTCCACGACCACCGAGCCCGTAGCCTACACCACCCTTTCCTGGGCCAGAGCCTCCAAAATAGCTTGGTGCATATGGATTACCATCTAATTGCCCTTTATTTCCGCCAGAAGAATCAGGACCTTCACCATCCTTTGTTTCACCTTTGGCATTCTTTACGCCTCCTATTAAATTATCGAGATTTCTTCGCTTCGCTTCTTCTTCCTGACGCTTTTTTTCTTCTGCCTCTTTGCGTTCACGTTCTAAACGCTCCATTTCGGCCTTGGCTTTTGCTTCGGCTTCCTTTTGTCTTTTGATGGCTATTTCCTCTGCATTATCTTCAGTTAAAATCTCTTCTGTTTGTGGTTGAGACGTCTGGGGTATGCTTTCTGACGGCTCGGTCTTCTCTATTTCGCGATTTTCAACTGCTTTTTTCGGTTCACTTAATGGAGAGGTTCCACTACCAAAATCTGAAGTCCCAAAATTTATGGCTACACCGTATTCTTCCGGTGGATCTAAGTACTGAGGCCCCACCACAAACAACAGTAAAATAACAATCACTGAAATGAGAAAAGTGATCCTTGCTGAATTACGTTCGTGTTTTGTTTCTAAGTACTTCATTTAAATTTCTTAATCCTTCAGGAGAATTGTGCCTATTTGGGCTGTACTGCGAGGATAACCTTAAATTTGTTCCTATTGGCTATGTCCATAACCTTTACCACATTTTCCACGGGTACAGATTTTTCAGCACGTAAAACAATAGTTGGTTTTTCTTTTGAAGCCAGCAATGTAATTAATTCATTTTCCAGTACACTTTCACCAACACGTTTTTGATCAATGTAATAGGTTAGATCTTTTTTAATACTTACGGCAACGGACTTTTTATTCTCTGTTTTTCCACTTGCTTTTGGTAAAATTATATCAATAGCATTTGTTGTTACTAAAGTAGATGCTATCATAAAGAAGATTAACAGAAGAAAAACAATATCGGTCATGGAAGCCATATTGAATTCTGGAGTAACCTTATTTCTGCCTCTAATATTCATGGTCTTATATTGGTTCGTGTAAGTGATCTAAGAACTCAACGGAATTTGCCTCCATTTGGTAAACCACTTTATTGGTTCTTACAACAATATGGTTATAGGCTACGTAGGCGATAATACCAACTATAAGTCCTCCAACTGTCGTTGTCATAGCTGTATATAATCCACTTGCCAACACATCCATTTGTATGGTTCCACCAGCATTGGCCAATTCAAAAATGGAAAGTATCATGCCAACAACCGTACCCAAGAATCCTATCATAGGCGCAACGCCAGAGATGGTGGCCAAAACACTAACGTTTTTTTCTAAGTTGTAAATTTCCAGTCGGCCTGCATTTTCGATAGCTGTATTTATATCTTCCAATGGTTTTCCAATTCTAGTTATACCTTTGGCAATAAGTCTTGAGACTGGCGAATTTACTTGCGCACAGAGCATTTGAGCGGATTCTACTTTTCCGTTACTAACGTGGTCTTTGATTTGGTTCATGAAATTTGCATCGACCTTAGAAGCAGCCTTTATGGCAAAAATCCGTTCAAAATAAATGTAAGTGGCCACAATTAATAGGATAAACAGAATGAGTATAATAACCATTCCTGAAGTTCCGCCACTTGCAATAAGTTCAATGATTGACAATGTTTTTTCAACCGATTCTCCATCGGTTATCGTATCAACATTATCTTGAATATTACCCTGTAATATCATTATGATAAGTTTAGAATTAAAGTTTATTGTATGTAATAACGTTAAGATTCCCGCTAAAGTATATTAGAATAGAGAACGTGTTACCATAAAGCTCAAAGCACCTACGATAAAGCCGAGAAGCGCCAGCCAAGAGATTTTTTTAAGATACCAGAAAAAATCTATTTTCTCCATTCCCATAGCCACAACTCCTGCGGCAGAACCAATAATGAGCATACTACCTCCTGTTCCAGCAGAATAGGCTATAAAATGCCAAAGCTCGTTATCCATAGGTTCGGAGAACATACCCAAACTTGCTGCTACAAGCGGTACATTGTCTATGACGGCTGATCCTACTCCAAGGAGAAGTACCACTAAATCAGAAACGCCTTCGCCATGAAGTTCGGTTCCCATCATGGGCATAGTTTCTTGTAAAGAATTGGCAAAACCAAACAAGATTCCCAAGGATTCCAATGCAGCCACAGCCATTAAAATACCTAGGAAGAATAAAATACTAGGCATTTCAATGCGCGAGAGCGAACGATGTACAGGACTGTGATGGTCGTGGGAAAAAGCCTCTCCAGTATCTACCTGGGACATCGTAAATTTTGAATTGGTATAGATTTCAGCAAAAATAGCTACCACACCAAGTGACAACATCATTCCTACATAAGGTGGTAGGTGGGTTATTACTTTGAATATTGGAACAAAAACAATGGCGCCCAAGCCCAAAAACAACATGGTTGAGCTAAATCTATTTTTAGGTTTCTCGTCATCGCCTTGAAGCTCCAAAGTACCCTTAAAAGGCGGCATTAAAGACGCTACAAATGTTGGAACTACCATACAAAGCAACGACGGAATAAATAAATACACGAACAACTTACCTGTGGATACTTTATCGCCTATCCATAACATCGTTGTAGTAACATCTCCTATGGGTGACCAAGCCCCTCCTGCATTAGCAGCTATGATTATAAGACCAGCATACCATATTCTAACGTCCCTTTCCTTCACTATTTTTTGAAGAATGGAAATTAAAACGATAGTTGCGGTAAGGTTGTCGATTATTGCGGATAGAACAAATGCCAAAATCGCAAACATCCAAAGTAGTTTCTTCCTACTATTGAAATTAACCGCTGATTTTATTGTAGAAAAACCATCAAAATAATCTATAATCTCTACAATGGTCATGGCGCCTAACAAGAAGACAAGGATTTCAGCAGTTTTACCCAAATGATGCAAGAGGGTCTCTTCCATCATGTGCATTTTTTCTTCATGACCCAACAATCCAAAATTCTCCATTAAATTATGCTGTGCCGTATCAAACCACTGGGAGAAATTATCGATACCCAAGGCAATGAGGGCCCAACAAACTGCCATCATCACTAATGCTGGAATTAATTTATCGATTTTTATGTTGTGCTCTAAGGTAATGGCAAGATAGCCAAAGACAAACACCAGAATTATAACGGTTTCCATATGCTGTTATACATTAGTTAGTTTAAGTTGAACATTACTCTTCAGATTATCAATTACTCTAATTCATATTTCCCTAAGGAATTCAAAAACTGCTAGGTGCCTTGAGGATGTGTTTGTCCAAAAGAAAAATTGGAAAACAACTCTGAAGTTGAGTCTTGCGCTTTGTACAACTTAATTATCAAGTTTGGATTAAAATTAGTCAAACAAATATAAAAAACTCTAATTCCTAATAAGTGAATTAATTATTAATTTTAGTGTTTAGGCTTCAAAACCATCCCAGAACAGTGATCTTGCCTTGCACCAGTTACGCTCTTCAAGCAATTGGTCTCGTTACGTTCTCTAAGGACCCCTAAAAACCCAAAAATGAGGGCTTCTTTAAAGTTAATGACCTTAGGATTGGGTAACACTATTTCTGTTGATGAAAAATGCTTTATTCTAGAAATTAGAAAAGTGTTAAAGGCTCCTCCTCCAGTTATCAGAGTTTTAGTCTTTTCTTTTTTGATAACCCGTGAAATTTGAATAGCTATATGCTCTACCAAAGTTCTAAGTACATCTTCCATCGCCAGGTTGTATGACTCCACAACAGGAAAAAAATGCTCTTTTACCCATTCCAATCCTAGTGATTTTGGTGGTGCCATATTGTAAAAAGGAATGGCATTCAATTGATCTAACAAAGGCCCGTGCAGTTGACCTGAAGCCGCAAGCTTACCTCTGTCATCGAAATCTAAATGACGTTCAGAAACAAAATAATTCAAAACCAAATTCGCAGGACAGATATCAAAAGCGAGTCGTTCACCATTTTTCTCAAAAGAAACATTTGCAAACCCACCTAGGTTGAGGCAAAACTCATAATCCTGAAATAATAATTTATCGCCTATTGGTACTAAAGGCGCTCCTTGTCCTCCAAGGTTTACATCTTGCGTTCTAAAATCACAAATTACCTTAAGACCACAAGTATCCGCAAGTTCTTGCCTATTTCCTATTTGAAACGTGTAGCCCAAGTCTGGTCTATGCCATACCGTATGACCATGGGAGGCTACAAAATCTAAATCTGTAATGTGGTGTTTAGCCATAAATGACTTGACTACATCACCCAAATAATTAGAATATTCAGCATCTAATACTTGCAGTGAATCTTTATCTAGATTAATAGCGTCGCGCAAATCGTCGCGCCATGTCGAAGAATAAGGATAAGTCTCTGCACAATTAATTTCAAATTCCCACTTGGAATTTTTTTTAAAGGTACAGCATGCTAAATCTATTCCATCCAAGGATGTTCCAGACATAACTCCAACAACTTTATAGGCATTCTTTGTCATATTAGTAAAAATACTATTACATATTGAAAATACGACAATAAACAGTTATCTTTGCACGAAAAATTTATTGAATCAATAATCGAAGATTTTATGGACTTTAGCCTAACAGAAGAGCATTTGATGATTCGTGATGCGGCGCGGGATTTCGCCAAAACCGAATTACTACCAGGAGTGATTGAACGCGATGAAAAACAAGTCTTTCCAGATGAGCTTGTTAAGAAAATGGGAGATCTTGGTTTTATGGGAATAATGGTTGACCCAAAATATGGCGGAAGTGGAATGGATACTATTTCCTACGTGCTTATAATGGAAGAATTATCTAAAATCGATGCTTCTGCCTCTGTAATAGTGTCGGTGAATAATTCATTGGTTTGTTATGGTATAGAAAAATATGGTACGGAAGAACAAAAGGAAAAATATTTAACCAAGTTAGCCACAGGTGAGTATGTTGGTGCTTTTTGTTTAAGTGAACCTGAAGCTGGTAGTGATGCCACATCTCAACGCACTACTGCTATTGATAAAGGAGACCATTATGTAATCAATGGTACTAAAAACTGGATAACCAATGGTGGAAGGGCAGATGTGTATCTCGTCATTGCGCAGACCGATAGGGAAAAAGGCCACAGAGGTATAAATTGCTTTATCGTGGAGAAAGGTACACCTGGTTTTGATATTGGCCCAAAGGAAGATAAACTTGGTATTAGAGGGAGTGATACCCACACCTTACAATTTAACGACGTTAAAGTTCCTAAGGAAAATAGAATAGGTGAAGACGGGTTTGGTTTTAAGTTTGCCATGAAAACCCTGTCTGGTGGACGTATAGGTATTGCGTCTCAAGCGTTGGGTATTGCCTCAGGCGCTTACGAATTGGCTTTGGACTATTCTAAAGTAAGGAAAGCTTTCGGCACCGAAATATGTAATCACCAAGCCATTGCCTTTAAGTTAGCCGATATGTATACCGAAATTGAAGCAGCAAGACATCTTGTTATGAAAGCAGCTTGGGAAAAAGACCAAGGATTAAATCATGATATGTCCAGTGCCATGGCAAAATTATATGCTTCTAAAGTAGCCATGGAACAAACTGTGGAGGCCGTTCAAATTCACGGTGGTAATGGTTATGTTAAGGAATATCACGTAGAACGCTTAATGAGAGATGCAAAGATTACCCAAATTTATGAAGGTACTTCTGAGATTCAAAAAATAGTAATCTCCAGAGGCGTTATCAAAGGATAGATTATAATGAAACTGTTAAAAAAGACCGAGTTAGCAACTCGGTTTTTTTATGCTTTAATTTGAAAACAATTCATAGGTCTGTCTGGCAATTTCCAATTCCTCATTAGTAGGTATTACTAAAATCTTAACTTTAGAATTGGTTGTATTAATCTCTGAAATTCCTTGGGTCAAAGCAGCGTTCTTAGATTGGTCAAGGTCTATACCAAACGTATCCAAATCAGTGCAGACCATCTTGCGGATTAATTCTGAATTTTCACCTATTCCCGCCGTAAAAACAATGCAATCAAGACCGTTCATAGCAGCAATATAAGACCCTATATATTTCTTAATGCGGTAAGCTTTCATGTCTAAAGCCAGTTTACAGTTAGGATCACCTTTTGCAGCTTCCGCTTCAATATCACGTAAATCGCTGTATCCCGTAAGTCCCAGTAAACCACTTTCTGATTGCAATACATGTTGAACATCCTCAAGCTTATAATTTAAAGTATGCACCATATAAAAAATAAGCGAATGATCAATATCGCCAGATCTTGTACCCATAATCAAACCGTTAAAGGGCGAAAAACCTAAACTATGGTCAATGCTTTTACCATCTTTAACAGCGGTAATACTACATCCATTACCAAGGTGAATACTAATAATTCTTGCCTTGTTATTATGTAGATACCTAGAAGCCTCTTGTGAAACGTACTTATGGCTAGTGCCATGAAAACCATAAAGCCTCATATAATTCTCCTCATATAATGAATTAGGAATTGCATACTTATGAGCACGAGCAGGTATCGTCTGATGAAAAGCCGTATCAAAAACTGCCGCTTGTTTTGCCTGTGTGAAAATAGCTTCTGCCACTTCGATACCCTGCAAATTAGATGGATTGTGAAGCGGAGCCAAATTATATAATTCTTTAATTTTCGATTTAACCTTAGAATCCATTTCTACGGTAGAACTATACGTATGTCCTCCATGAACAACACGATGTCCTATAGCTTTAATATTTTCAACAGACTCAACTTCGCCTTTATCTTTGTCAATTAAGATTTTAACTATCAACTCAAGCGCATCTTTGTGAGAGGTAATGGTAATTTTTTCGTCTATATTATTCTTGGAAGAATGGTGTTTTATTCTTGCCTCATCGCTACCAATACGCTCAACCATTCCAGAACATAGCACTCGTTCTTCTGGCATGTTGAACAATTGATATTTAACCGAAGAACTACCTGTATTCAATACAAGGACTTTCATAGTTATAATTTTTTATTCTTGTGCCTGGATTGCCGTAATAATTACGGTATTAAAAATATCATCTACGGTACAGCCACGACTTAAATCGTTTATGGGCTTATTAAGTCCCTGTAGCATTGGGCCTATGGCCAATGCTCCTGTTTCGCGTTGTACTGCTTTATAGGTATTGTTACCTGTATTTAAATCAGGAAAAATTAAGACACTTGCTTGCCCTGCCACTTCAGAATTTGGTAATTTCTTTTGTCCTATGACGCGGTCTACTGCAGCATCGTACTGAATGGGTCCTTCTATTTTTAAATCTGGACGCTTTTCCTTAACAATAGCCGTTGCCTTTTTTACGGTATCCACATCTTCTCCTTTACCCGACACGCCAGAGGAATAAGACAACATGGCTATTTTAGGCTCTATACCAAAAGCTGTGCTGGAATCTGCTGAAGAAATGGCAATTTCAGAAAGTTCCTCTGCCGTGGGATTAGGATTAATAGCACAATCTCCAAAAATGCTAACCCTATCTTCTAAACACATAAAAAATATCGAAGAGACCACAGAAAATCCTGGCTTGGTTTTAATAAATTGAAGGGCAGGTCTAATCGTATGCTGTGTTGTATGGGCTGCACCAGAAACCATACCATCTGCCATTCCTTTGTACACCATCATAGTTCCGAAATAAGAGACATCACGCATTAGATCTTCTGCAGTGGCGGGACTGAGGCCTTTGTGTTTTCTCAGTTCATAAAGCGTATTGGTAAAGTCCTTGAGATACTCAGATTTTTCGGGATTAATAATAGAGGTTTTATCAAAATCAAACGGGATATTAAGGCGCTCAATTGATGCTTTCACCTTTTCAGGCTCTCCAAGAATGGTCAAATCTAAAATATCTAATTCTTGGAGCTTAGAGGCTGCCCTTAAAATACGATCGTCATTTCCCTCGGGAAGTACAATATGCTTTCGCTGTTGCATTGCACGTTTTACTAAATAGTACTGAAACATCCTTGGGGTCATGGCCTTATTAACTTGGTAAGAATCGAGGTGTTCCATTAGCCTTTCTACATCAACATAAGATTCAAACATATCTATGGACATTCTAATTTTCTTAGTATTCGTCGCATAAATATGAGAGCGCACATTTGCCAATTGAGAAGCGATATTAAAGGTCGGTTCCTTAACCGATATAATAGGAACTATTTTTTCCAGTCCATCTATTAGTCTTACTACCGAACTTGACAATTGCATATTTCCACTGAGAATAATTCCGGCCAGACTTGGGTAATTTGAAGAAATATTTGCTTGAAGGCTTCCCATGACTATATCCTCTCGATCTGCAGGCGTAACAACCACTGTATCTTCTTTTAAATGCTCCAAAAAATGTTGAAGTTGCATGGCGCCAATCTCCACCTCTCCAGTTGGTCTATCTAATAATTCTGACCCGAAAAGAATCTTAGCATCCATGTAATCTGAAAGTTCCTTCATTGTAGGGTTCTTTAACTTTTCATGCACTGGAATGGAATTTACATGAACAGAATTTGGTAAAGCCTTTTCAAGTTTCTCTTGAATAATCTCGAGATTCTCTTTTGCAACTTTGTTGGCAATAACAGAGATAACATTGACATCTCGTTGCACAAAAGAATCATAAGTTAAATGTAAGCTATCTAAAAAACTATGCATCGCTTTGTTTAAAGCCCCGGAGATTATTATTACCGGAATACTAAGATTTTTCGCAATTAGTATATTTAAATCTAACTCAATGATTGAACTAAAATGAGAAAAATCACTGCCCTCTACCACGACAAAGTCAAATCTTTCCTCAAGGTTTTTATATTTAGTGATAATTGTTTCTAAGATATCTTCCTTCTTATTGTTATTCCATTGTTTGATGAGTTGGGTCATTGAACAACCATAGGCATCATCGTACTCCATATCTAAAGAAAAATAAGACAAAATAGTATTGATATGGTTGTCTGTTTTATCACCCAGAGTATCATCAATTACAGGTCTAAAATAGCCTACCTTAGGCTTATGCCGCAATAGTGCATTGGTCAGGCCTATGGCTAAAATTGATTTTCCACTTTCCGCATCATTTGAAGCGATATATACACCTTTATTCATGGTAATGATTTCAGTTTATTGTATAAGGGTAATTTTTTTCTCCTTACACTATCCAAGTTATCTTAAGTAATAAAAGAAATATACTGAAATAATGATTCAGTATCGTTTCTAGTGTTTTAATAAAATGCTAAAATAACAGTAAACTATGAATCTTTATAAGGTATTACGGCAGGTTTTTATAGAAATAGGAATAAAAAAAAGGGCCCGTACGCTGTGTACGGGCCCTCGAAAAAGGCGGCGACCTACTCTCCCACTGAAGTGCAGTACCATCGGCGCTAACGGGCTTAACTT
>CAJXLB010000004.1 GCA_913055905.1 uncultured Winogradskyella sp. | reverse complement strand
TCTATCACCATCTTGGCCAATTGTTGCCAATTTTCGCCAAGATGTTTCAGAGCCCATTAAGTCGCAGGCTTATAGTCTTTTTCGTCTATCACCATCTTGGCCAATTGTTGCCAATTTTCGCCAAGATGTTTCAGAGCCCATTAAGTCGCAGGCTTATAGTCTTTTTTATCTATCACCATCTTGGCCAATTGTTGCCAATTTTCGCCAAGATGTTTCAAAGGCCACTAAGTCGCAGGCTTATAGTCTTTTTCATCTATCACCATCTTGGCCAATTGTTGCCAATTTTCGCCAAGATGTTTCAAAGGCCACTAAGTCGCAGGCTTATAGTCTTTTTCATCTATCACCATCTTGGCGATAATTTCTCTAAGAATTTCAGAAGTGCCACCACCAATAGGTCCTAAGCGGCTATCCCTTGACATTCTGGCTAATGGATACTCTTCCATATAACCATAGCCTCCTAAAAACTGTAAACACTGGTAAATGACATCATCAGCCATTTTAGTAGATTGCAGTTTAGACATAGTGGCTTCCTTTACCACATAATCACCCATGTCCAATCTTTTGGCAACGTAATAATTAAATTGCTTGCAGATTTCCATCTGGGTTTCGCAATCTGCAAAAGTATGTCTCAGCGCTTGAAACTTATTAATCGTTTGACCAAAAGCCGTACGCTCGCTCATATACTGTTTAGCATATTCCAGAGCATATTCTGCTCTGGCATGCGCATTGATGCCCATAATTAGTCTTTCCAGGGCAAAATGTTGCATAATGTATGGAAAACCATGATTTGCTTTACCCATTAAATTAGCAGCAGGAACCTCTACATTGTCAAATGCAATTTCACCAGTATCTGAAGCGCGCCAACCCAACTTATCTAGTTTAGTTGCCGAAATACCAGGAGTATCCCTATCTAAAACAAAAATGCTTATCCCCTTATTTCCTAATTCTGGACTTGTTTTAGCTGCAACAACCAAATAATCACTGTAGACGCCATTGGTTATAAACGTTTTTGAACCATTGATGACATAATTATCTCCTTTTTGCACAGCTGTTGTTCTCATACCGGCAACATCACTTCCGCCAAAGGGTTCGGTAATACAAAGGCAGCCAATTTTATCACCGCTAATGCTTGCTGTTAAGTATTTCTGTTTTATAGCCTCATCACCTTCCTTATTGATATGGGTCATTGCTAGATACGCATGGGCCCATATAGCTGCTGCAAAACCACCCGAGTTTATTCGTTGCAGTTCTTCAAGTAAAATAACAGTGTAGAAAAGGTCTAAATCCAAACCTCCATATGCTTCTGGATAGGCTAAGCCGAAATAGCCCATCTCACCAAATTTTTTCCATATAAAGCGTTCGATCTGCCCAGTTTCTTCCCACTTTTCTATGTGAGGAACAACCTCTTTTTGCAGGAATTCACGAAGGCTTGACCTGAATAATTCATGTTCTTCAGTAAAGTACAGATTTGGCATTTTTAGCAATTTTGATTACAAATGCAAATATAACTTAATAATCTCTATTTTTTTCAGGGGAAAATGTTCAACTTTTGTTAATTCCTCAAAATCTCGAAAGCCATCCCTAAGGGTTCGCTCCTCTATAATATTGTTAGCAATCTCGTAATCTACATAAGGTATGGTTACAAGTTCATCGCGAGTTGCTGTATTTAAATTAAACTTGGTAATAACGCGAGGTGTTTTTACCGTAAACTGGGCTTTAATACGATCTATAACTTCTGGCATTAGCCCATAAATCTCTGAAAGCTCAACATCGCTGTAAAAACCACCTTCAAACTTATTGCGATAATTTACAATTCGTTGCGATAGTTTCTCACCGACGCCATAAACGGTTTGCAACTGTGACGCGGTCGCTTTGTTTAAGTCTATTTTTTGCTCATAAGGCTTAGGCTCAAATTTATCTTGAAAAGATTGGTTAGCATAAGACGGCCTAGGCTTTGGATTAGTTACCCATTCTGGAAATTTAAAATAGGGCGATATGACATTTAATAACGAATCGGAAACTTTGGTAACGTCCTGAAATTGCTTTACGGAATTAATCCATTGCCCTTTATCCCTGAATTTTTGTAATCTGTCTATTTCTTGAGCAGTCATGCCCAAAGTATAGCCTTTGTAATCACTTATGAAATTGGGATTGAATGGAAATAGCTTTGGTTTAGCGGTTTCTTCTTTAGCTTGTCTTAATGAATCAAGTTCATTTCTATAGCTGTCTAAAGTGTCATTATTAATATCCAATGGTTTTTTGGTGCCATTGGCATACCAAAACACGCCTTGAAGAACAAAAATTAATGTGAGCAATAAAAAAATCCCATTTCGTTCGTTATTACTAAACTGAAAATGGGATTTCATGATATTTGATTAAGTTTTAAAGTATCTCATTCATATCGTCGGCACCTTCCTCTATGGCTTCCTCTTTAACGTTAATGGCCTTGTAGTATTTTTTAAGTTCCTTTTTAATGATTGGTGAAAGCATAATAACACCAATAATATTTGGAACCACCATAGCAAAAATCATTGCATCTGAGAAATCTATCACTGCTCCCAGACTGATTGATGCACCAATAATGACGAATATTAAGAATAAGATTTTGTACGCTAGGTCTGAAATTTTACCTTTTCCGAATAAAAACACCCATCCTTGCATTCCGTAATAAGACCAAGAAATCATTGTGGAAAAAGCAAATAAAATTACGGCTACAGTAAGAATAACTGAAAAATGCGGAATAACCGTATCGAAAGCCGTAGCTGTTATTTCCACACCTTCTTTTATTTCTACACCATATTCCATAAAAGAACCATCGAAATTAGTGATAACGATTACCAGAGCAGTCATTGTACAGATAACAACGGTATCTACGAATGGTTCCAGTAATGCCACAATTCCTTCTGACGCTGGGTATTTTGTTCGCACCGCAGAGTGTGCAATAGCAGCAGAACCAACACCTGCTTCGTTTGAGAAAGCTCCCCTTCTTATACCTTGAATCATAACTCCAACCAAACCTCCAGCAATTCCTAACCCAGAAAAGGCGCCTTCAAAAATAAGGCCGAAAGCATCATCTATTAAGGTAAAATTAGCTCCCAATATGATGAGAGCAGCCAGAACATAAATTCCTGCCATAAAAGGTACAATCTTCTCGGTTACCTTGGCTATACGCTTAATACCTCCTATGATAACAATAGCCACCAAGACGGCCATAACTATACCAAAATAAAGACCAGCATTAGAACCTTCTAAATCAAAAAGTTTAATAAACTGTGCCGCGGCTTGGTTAGCCTGGAACATATTTCCGCCACCAAAAGAACCACCTATAACAAATATGGCAAACAGTACGGCTAGCAGTTTTCCAAATCCTCCCATACCTTTGGAGCGCAGTCCTTTTGTTAAGTAATACATTGGCCCACCGTAGACTGTACCATCCTCACCAACATCACGATATTTTACACCAAGTGTACATTCGGCAAACTTAGATGCCATTCCTAACAAACCTGCAACAATCATCCAAAATGTAGCTCCTGGCCCTCCTATGGATAGGGCAACTGCTACACCTGCAATGTTTCCTAAACCCACGGTTGCTGACAATGCCGCAGTTAGGGCTTGGAAGTGCGACACTTCACCATCTGCACCTTCGTCCCTTATGGTTTCTATAATATCCTCACCTTCATTTGGAGTACTGTCTCCGTAGAGCGTATCTGCTCCGTGCTTTTCTATATCTTCATATCTACCACTAACTACTCGTACCGCAGTTCTAAAACCGGTGACATTTATAAATTTAAAGTAAATCGTAAAATATAACGCGCCTCCTATAAGCACTATCAGCACCCATGGTATTCGGTAAGTATCGGAAAAAGGTATTTCATAAAAAATGGCTTCAACAAACCAGCCTGTATAATCTTGGAAAACAGCATCAATCTTTTCTGATACGGATTCTTGAGAAAAATTGAATAATGGCAAAAAAGTAGCAAGAATGATAAGAAGTGCCTTCTTCATAGAGTTTTTGTTAGTTAGTTTTTGATTTTTAAAGCTGACAAGATGCTAAAAAAAATTGACGTTTTAAAGTGTTAATCGTTAAAATGGATTTAAATTCTAAACGATATCGTATTCAGAATTCAGTCGTTGTATCTGTTCTGGCCTGCCCAAAACCACAATTTTAGAACCAGGAACAAGTCTGGTCTCAGCTTCAGGATTTACAATATATTCACCATTTTCGTTTTTAAATCCTATTACAGTACAACCTGTTTTTTTTCTCAAATCCAAATCCTTAATGGTTTTTATCTCTTTGGCATCATAGAGCTTATTCACTTGAACTTCTTCCACATTGATATTTCTTTCTCCTACAATACCAAGATTGTCTATAAACTCTATTAAGTCTGGTATAACTACCAAGGAAGCCATGTGATCGCCACCAATTTTGTCTGGCAGAATAACATTATTTGCCCCTGCGAGTTTCAGCTTATTATAAGATGTTTCTTCGGAGGCACGACTTATAATCCTTAAATTCTCATTTATTTGCCTTGCTGATAATACCACAAATAAATTATCGGCATCACTAGGAAGTGCACTGATTAGTGTACTCGCTCTTTCTATTCCAGCTTCAATAAGGGTTTCGTCTTCGTTGGCATTACCAAAGATAAATGGAATATCATCTTCTTGAAATTTTTCGACAATATCACGGTTGCGCTCAATAATTACAAATGGCTTTTTGTAAGCCAATAACTTTCTGGCGGCTTGCTTTCCATTTCTACCAAACCCACAGATGATGATGTGGTTTGACATGGCGTTTATTCGCTTTTGCATTTTCCTTTGTTTTATGTCTTCAAAATTGTTTCTACTAAGAATATATTCGGTAATAATGGAAATGGCGTAACCTACAATTACAACACTTGCCAATATTAGAAAAACCGTAAAAATCTTTGAAGGCGTATCTAGCGGATTAACTTCGGCAAATCCAACGGTTGTTATTGTAATGACCGTCATATAAATGGCATCTATCCACTGATAACCTGAAATAAATTTGTAGCCAAGAACTCCTATAAAAATTAAGACTATAAGCATTACCAATGCCGTATAGATTTTGGAGCGGAACAAACTGAGTAGAGGGTTGCTCATCATTTATAAATCAAAGACTGAAGTGCGTTTCGTATAAATTATGTCCTTTATTCTCATCCAAAAAGCTAAAAAGAGATATAAAGCAAAACCAAACCCTAAAGTTACAAAGGTTAGGTACATAAAGGACGTTCTAACAATTTTGGCCCTGATGCCCAAACGGTCTGCTATGCGCTGGCAAACATAGTAACCTCGCTTCTGAAAATACAGCAATAATGTGTAGAACCAATTCATACTGCAAGGTAATTATTTTTTAATGATTAGACTATTGCCAATACTGCATTGTAGGCATTTATTTTTATCGCAAAATTCATGCTTTAATTCAAGTAACCCTTGTGATACCAGTGCATTTCTACTCATATCCTTTAAACTTATAAATTTATCTACAATGGTATTGCGCTCTATTTTAACCTGCTGAATTAAATCTAACAGATTCTCCTCCTTATAGTTACCTTGTGATTTTGAGTAAGTAAATTTTAAAGGAATTATGGTGTTGACTATGAGCAGATCTATAAATGATTTTGAAAGGATTTTAGAAGACCTCTTTGATGCTTTTGAAAAGGTGTAATGCGATTTCCAAAATTCCGAAGGTCCAACCTTAAAAAGCTCATAAAACCCATCACGTGTATCTATGGCTGTAATCTTTGAAAAAAAGCCCTTATGTTTAGCATATAAACGAGCAAATTGAGACAACCTTATGGTAGGAAAGTTAGACGGTCTCAATCTAAAAAAATCGGCTTTTACTACACCAGAATTGTCCAAGTTGTATTTGCGTCTAAGGAACATATACCGTTCCTTAAGCGTTTTGAAATAGAAGTCCTCATATTCTCGAGTGAGTAATTTACCTTGACCAAACAAAAGGGCTTCTAGGTCTAAATCATGATTTTGGATTTTTCGAACAATCGAAAAGTCTAATGAATTTGAAATACTCTCAAAAGCTCTTGCATTCACTTTTAGGCCAAAATTCTTGAGGAGCATCTTTAAAAGAACCGCCTCCCAGTCGTTGTTGGAATTTCTGAGCAACTCTTTAATCCGTTGTGACTTCCGTTCCAAGCGATGAACATACAAACGTTCCAACCAATTAAAAAGTAAAAAATCATCGACTTCAGAAAAGTGGGCTTCGCAATTGATCCAGGACTTAGATGTGAGAAGTCTAACATAGTTTTCTTCCAAACGGTGGTCTACATAGTGCTTTATCTCTAGTGTTGGCACCTCGGTATTGTTTTGCCTATACACCACAGCGTCATTCTCCCAAACGACATGAAGAATAACATTATCATAGGCAGAATCCACTTCATGACGATGCGCATACCAATCTGATGATTTAACATGAATTTCTACATTACCTGCCCAGAGCTGACCATCAATCCGAAGCTTTGCATTGAAAAAGTCTGGTCCGGCATTTTTATTGTGTTGGCCAGGGTTTACAATTTCAACAGGCTCTCCTTCAGATGAAGTAAACCTATGGGTATTGAATTTTTGATACTTCCAGATATAATGTAGAAAGTCTTCTTGCATAACCTTAAAAATAAAAAATCTTGACTTTCGAAGTCAAGATTTTTAATCTCTATTTTCTAAGATGCTATGCTCTATTCTATATATCCCATCTCGCGCATCCAGTCATCATTGAACATTTTACCTACATAACGACTTCCGTGGTCATGAAATAAAACGACAACCACATCATCCGGTTTAAAATGCTCCTTTAATTGCAAAACTCCCTTAATAGCAGCACCTGCAGAATTCCCTAAAAACATGCCCTCTTCCTTTGCCAGTTTCTGGGTATAGATTGCCGCATCCTTATCCGTAACCTTTGTAAATCCATCGATAACCCCAAAGTTTACATTAGCAGGTAAGATATCCTCACCAATACCTTCGGTGACATAAGGATAAATTTCATTTTCGTCAAAAATTCCAGTCTCATGATACTTCTTAAACACAGAACCGTAGGTATCTACTCCCCAAACTTTTACCTTAGGGTTTTTCATTTTTAGGTAGCTTCCAACACCAGAGATGGTTCCTCCTGTACCTACGCCAACAACAAAATGGGTGACCTTTCCGTCTGTCTGTTTCCAAATCTCTGGACCTGTAGACTTAAAATGTGCCTTGCAATTACTAGGATTATCATATTGATTTACGTACCAAGCGTTAGGTGTCTCTTCTGCCAAACGCTTAGATACTGAGTAATAACTTCTTGGGTCATCGGGCTCTACATTAGTTGGGCACACCACAACCTCTGCGCCTACCGCCCGAAGAACGTCCATTTTTTCCTTGGATTGCTTATCGCTAATAACAAAAATACACTTATATCCCTTGACAATAGCAGCAAGAGCCAATCCCATACCAGTATTTCCAGAAGTACCCTCAATTATCGTTCCGCCTGGTTTTAATCGGCCGTCGGCCTCAGCATCTTCTATCATTTGCAGGGCCATACGGTCCTTTACAGAGTTCCCAGGGTTAAACGTTTCGTACTTTGCCAAAACCAAGCAAGGTAAATCCTCAACCAGTTTGTTCATTTTTACTAACGGTGTATTACCAATGGTACCAAGTATGTTTTCTGCGTAATCCATAGTCTGTATTTGCGGGGCAAAAATAAGTTAAATGTGCATTATTAAAGCAAAAGTTTTGTTATAGTTGGTTTGATCTAAAAGAAGAAAGGTCTTATATCAATCAAATCGAATGGCTTTTACAGGTGAAATTTTTGTAATAATGATTGAAGGGATTAGCAACATGAGCAAACAACAGATGAAGGTACCCAAGTTTAACAGAACTATGTAATCTAGACTGAGATATACTGGAGCTTCGGTTACGTAATAGGTTTCTGGATTAAGTGGGAATAATTTGAAGTATTTCTGGACCAGCAAGATGCCCAATCCTATGAGGTTGCCCCAAAAAAGACCCAAACCAATGAGGTAGGAGGCATTAATCAAGAAGATTTTCCTGATTGTCCAATTAGAACTTCCCAACGCTTTGAGAATACCAATCATAGCCGTACGTTCAAGAATAAGAACCAGTAAAGCTGTTATCATATTTATTCCCGCTACGATAATCATAATAACAATTATACCATAGGTATTGTTATCAAAAACCTTTATCCACTCGAAAATGGTGTAGTACTTCTGCGTTACGGGAGTCGCATTCAACAGCGAAGGTATTTCGTTATAAACAGCTTCTGACTTTGCTTCAATATCCTTGAAATCATTGATAAAAACCTCAAAGCTGCCTACTTGGTTGTCTTCCCACTTATTCAAGCGCTGAATATGGCGTATATCTGCAATACAAAATTTTTCGTCCAGTTCCTGAAAACCGGAATTATAAATACCAACAACCTCATAATTGATAATCTTTGGTAGTTTACTGAGATTATCACCAAATAGGGTTTGAAATTTATCACCCACCTTAAAACCTAACCTATTGGCTAGATAGGACGAAATTAAAATCTCTTCATTTCTATCTTTAGTGAAGTCGGGCAGTCGTCCTTCAATCAAAAACTCTTTAAAATAAGACCATTGATAATCTTTGCCTACACCCTTAACGATGACACCTTCGAAATCAGTCTTTGTACGAATCACAGCAAACTTCGTTGCCACTCCTTGTATATGGCTTATCCCTTCTACAGCGTTAAAAACCGGATAGAAATCTTGGTCTGTTGAAATTGGTACTTGCGACTCATCGGAAGCATTTGTATCGTAATTTGTGATTTCAATATGACCATTAAAGGCAACAACCTTGTCCCTGATTTTTTGTTGAAGACCTAATCCTGTAGCAATCGCAATGAGCATAACAATTATACCAATAGCAATTGCCGCTATGCCTATTTTAATAATTGGTGCCGATACACTACTTTTATACGCTTTACTGTTAATAATGCGTTTAGCTAAAAATAACTCGAAATTCAAAGCTCTACAATGAGATTAAAGGTCTTCAAAAATACAGTTTTATTATTTGTCTTGGCAGCTATTTCTTGCGGACATCAAAATAAGGACCGCGCTAAAAGTCCCGCGGATGATACCACAGCCACAATTGAGCCACAGATAAATATTTCGGACCAAGAGCCCATTGTTGTTGGAGCCAATCGCACAGACCTATATCTGCCAATTTTAAAAGGAAAAAGACTTGGTATTGTGGCTAACCAAACCTCGGTTATATTTAAATCGTCCAAAGACAGTTCTAAGTCAACCTCATCGAGCGAATATACACATTTAGTAGACTCGCTACTTCAACATAAAATCCCTGTTACAGCTGTTTTTGCACCAGAACATGGATTTAGGGGTAAGGCTGATGCTGGTGAAGCCATTAAGGATGGCATAGACAAAAAAACAGGAATCCCTATCATTTCACTTTACGGGAGCAACAAGAAGCCTTCGGCTATCCAATTAAAAGACATTGATATGATAGTTTTTGACATACAAGATGTAGGAGCGCGATTCTACACCTACATCTCTACCCTACACTATATCATGGAAGCGTGTGCTGAACAAAATATACCTGTAATGGTCTTAGATAGACCCAATCCCAATGGGCACTACATTGATGGACCTGTCCTTGAGAAAGCACATAAGAGCTTTGTGGGCATGCATCCTGTACCTATAGTGCATGGCATGACCATAGGAGAATATGCCAAAATGATTAATGGAGAAGGTTGGCTATCCGATAATCTTGTTTGTGATTTAACTGTTATTCCTTTAAAGCATTATTCACATAAAACCTCGTATAGCCTTCCAATAAAACCCTCGCCTAATCTTCCAAATGACAAAGCTATAAATCTTTATCCGAGTCTTTGTTTTTTTGAAGGCACCAATGTCAGTGTTGGACGAGGAACCAATAAGCAGTTTCAGGTTGTGGGCTCTCCCTTTTTAGAGGCGCATAAATTTGACTATATGTTTATCCCTCAACCCAATGAAGGTGCTAAATATCCCAAGCATAATAATGAGGTCTGTTATGGGTATGATTTATCTCAATTTGAACCACTACATCAGTTAAATCTAAGATGGCTTTTAGAGTTTTATATGCTCACGAAGAAATTGGCACCCAAAGAGCCGTTTTTCAATGATTTTTTCACCAAACTGGCAGGAACCAAAATGCTACAGGAACAAATTGAAAATGGTCTTAGTGCTGAGCAAATCAAAGCAACATGGCAGGAAGACCTAGCTGCTTTTAGGCAAACCAGGCAGAAATACCTGTTATACGAAGATTAATCGTTATTACTAATGTTTGGTTTGGGCCCTGACGGTTCAGAAGTATTTTGTACCAAACTTTCCTCTTGCTCCAAATCTTGCAAGATATGAACAACAAAAACTATACGCTTAGGAGACTGCACAGCCACCATAACGTGTTTGCCCTTAGACAATTTTCTTAAAGGTAGCTTATAAGAATTGGCATTTACGTACAGGTCATATTCCCTTCCGTAATTTTTATTTATGGTATATAAGTAATTGATTTTTTTATGGCTTTCTAAAATAAGCGTATCGCGTGTTTCGTTAAGATAGTGAATGAGTTCTTTAGCATCCACATTCTTATTTTTTTCGAGCTTGGCCAAGTAGGACTGCGCCTTAAGAGAGAAGCTAAGGAGGAAAATGAGCACTACTAGTAAGCAGATGCGAATAAAGTTTTTCAAAAGTATACTATTAAGTTAAACATAATGTTTGTACTCAACAGTAATTAATCAATCCCGATTTAAACTTAGCGGTAATATTCTTTGCGAAATAATTATTCCTTTGAAATGCAAAAAAAATAGAAGAACTGCCTGAATTGTTAATAAGTGTGTTAATAACTACCGCTTCAACAAGCCCAGTAAGCGATTTGGATAGTCGGTTATAATTCCGTTAACCTTCCAATCGATAAACTTCCGCATGTCCTTCTTGGTATTGATTGTCCATGGAATAACAGAAAAACCTTCCGCTTGCAATTCCTTTATCCGCTCTTGAGTTAGCAGTTTGTAATAAGGGCTAACAATCTGCGGGCTATAGCTGAGTTGGCTGAGCTTACCATCTATGGTCTCATTGTCATCAACCAACAGAGCAACCGTTATTTCTGTTGATTGTTTCCTTATTTCTTCTAAAATATTGAGGTCAAATGACTGTAGGGTTGAACGCTGCATCATCCCATGGGTCTCAATTTCTTGAAGCACCAATGCTACATAAGTTTCAGGCTCCGGTGTGTATATGCCATAATACTTGGGATTCGA
Source organism: uncultured Winogradskyella sp. (assembly GCA_913055905.1). Lineage (GTDB taxonomy): Bacteria > Bacteroidota > Bacteroidia > Flavobacteriales > Flavobacteriaceae > Winogradskyella. Next base: position 256,017 of record CAJXLB010000004.1, on the reverse strand, counting down.
TTTAATTTCAATATTAAAATTTACGTTTGCGTCATTTTGTTTCACCAAATCAAAAACCTCTCGAAGCAAGGGTTTGTATACCGTAATCTTGGTTTGATTGGGATAGCCGGAATGAAACTTACTTCCACAATCGAATGTTTTGATTTCTTCATGAGTCATCTCATAAAGATTATAAGCCATATCCATTGCCTCTGAAATCTCATCACCATTGGGATTATAACAAATCTTACGGCTCATAAAAGGCTCATGAGATACTACGACCTTGTTATCCTTGGAAATGACAATATCCAACTCTAAGGTGTTAACACCTAAATCAATAGCTTTTTGAAAGGCAGGTAAACTATTTTCTGGCATTAGACCCCTGCACCCTCTGTGCCCCTGCACATCTATTGTTTTTTCTGAAGCACAAGCCATGGCCAATAGTATAAGAAGACCAAATGTTTTAGATTTCAGACTCTGCTGAAAGCGTTGGTTTTTCATATTTCTGAAAGGGCTGTTTTAATAGTTCGCCTATATGACTATTCTTTTTTTCATCGGGAAAAACATCCACGCCATAGACCAACTTTTCCCGATCCATGTACATGTATGTACCCAACAGGCGATCCCAAATACTAAATATGTTACCGTAATTAGAGTCTGTATAGGGAAGCCTGTAATGATGATGCGTTTTATGCATATCTGGAGACACAATAACATAACTAAGCGCTTTATCCAGCTTTTTGGAAATTTTGAGATTAGCGTGAGTAAACTGTGAGAATATTAGTGACAAAGACTGATATAAAAAAACCAGAGCTATAGGTGTTCCTACAATGAACACTCCAAACAAGGTAAAAGCAAAACGGATAACACTTTCTATAGGGTGATGTCTGTTGGCAGTAGTTGTATCTACCTTGTGGTCGGTATGGTGTACCAAATGAACCATCCATAACGGTTTGACCTTATGTTCTACAAAATGTGCCAAATATGCGCCAAAGAAATCGAGTAAAAGTACTCCTAACAAGGCATACAACCATAGCGGCATTTCTGGAAGCCAATTTATAATACCAAAATCGTTGGCTTTGACCCAATCAGCCGTACCTAAAAGCATCCATGCGAGACCAAAGTTTATTATTACCGTAGTTAAGGTGAAGAACAAATTAGGTATGGCATGTTGCCATTTTTTATACTTAAATCTAAAAAGTGGCAGACCACTTTCTAGCAACCAAAAAAAAGTCAAACCTCCAACTAGAATTAAGCTTCTGTGTGAAGATGGAATCGTTTCAAAGTAATTGATAATTGTCTCCAAAACCGTCACTTATTTAGATTAATAATTTTTTGAGCCTGTTTCAAATTTAGTGAAGAAATGTTAGATTTCCATTCGTTGGCCTCTTCCAATCTTCCCAAGCACGCATTTGCCGTGTAGAACAAAAAGGAAGCCAAGGATAAATTAGTCTCATCAATACCATCACGCTCTACTCGTTTTAGTTTGCGAATGGCCGATCTAGGCCGCTCGGCGATTAAGTCCCGTTTTGCAGCTAAAAGCTCGAGTCTTTGCTCAACCGAACTTTTATCGCTAATAACTGAGTTTTCGAGTAGCAACGCTGTATCATTAATGTAAGTCTCCGCCAAATCGATTACCTCTGGCCTTACTTTTGCATTTATGTACATGGCAAAATCTAGATATTTCGAAGCCAAGAAATAACCAGAATACACATCTTTCTTGTCATGATAATTCCTTAATTCTGATTCCAGATATTCTGTGTGCAGCGCGTATTTTTCAATGATCTTTGTTATGTTTTCATACATTTCATACGATGGTTCTATATTTAAAATATGACCATTAACATCCATAATTTTTATACTATCGTCATTGAACTTATCAATATAGGTTTGATTGCGTTTTCCTTTTATCTGAAGGTAAAGTTCTTCGTATTTATCCTCACTTACGATAACCGGAACAAAATAATCCCATATAATAGGGCTTATATATTCGTCCGTAAAAAGGTTCCTTACTAAAATTTTACGTCCTTTCTCATCTTCAACAAGTACTGGATAAGGATATGTTGTGGTATCCTCCCATACCATAAGTACCATTTTATTTTGTACCATGGCCAGATCTTGTGCCACTGATAGCGAACGCATCCACTGCTGCGCAAAAGAACATTCTGCCATGACCATTAGTACAGAAAAAACGAGGTAACTTATTTTCATTTGTGTTTTTAATTTCATCCCTTCAATAAATATTTTTTTTATCTCCTTACAGCGGCAAACGGTTTTTCATATTCTCAACGATATTATATGCAGCAGGACAAATGGCTACATTTTTTAAGGTCAGATTTGAGATTTGATGAAATTTCTTTCTATCTGTATGAGGAAATTCTCTACAGGCCTTAGGACGCACCTCATATATAATACAATAGTTATCGGCGCCCAAAAATGGGCAAGGTAAGGATTGTAGCACATAGTCGTTATCCTCGTCTATTCTTAGATACGCTGTTACAAATTCTTGCGCTTTCATTTTAAAGTGCTTCGCAATGCGCTGTATATCTTTATCGGTGAACAAAGGGCCCGTGGTTTTACAACAATTAGCACATTTGAGACAATCTGTTTTCTCAAACTCCTCATTGTGCAAATCCTGCATCAAATAATCTAACTGCTTGGGTGGCTTTTTACGCAATTTGGCAAAGTAAGCCTTATTTTCCTTGTACTTTATGTTTGCCCTGTTGGGTAAATTATTAATTACATCTTGCATATAGTAAAAATACAAAGTTGTTAGAATTACTGTTGTACCTTTAGGTTTTATTTAAGTCTATGAAAGACCTTTTTGGAAAAGCCCTTTTAGATTACCACAATGGTAACTATACCGAAGATATTGTCACAGAGACCAACATTTCTGATAAAGACACCTTACCGTTACCTTATTTGTTTAGAGGTTATACCGAAATGCCAAAACTCGAACAAAAAGCCTTAGAGCTTTGTAAAGGGAATATTTTGGACGTCGGTTGTGGCGCTGGAAACCATGCCCTCTGGCTACAAGAAAAAGGGTTTCGGGTAACAGCAGTCGATACTTCCCAAGGTGCCATCAAAGTGGCAGAAGAGCGCGGCGTTAAAAACGCCATAAACAAAAGTCTATTGGACGAAAACAACACCTACGATACTATTCTATTATTAATGAATGGTACTGGAATTTTTGAAACCCTTAGATCAACACCAAACTATTTGAGACATTTAAAATCTCTTTTACACCCAAAGGGGCAAATTTTAATTGATTCGTCGGATATAAAATACATGTACGAGGATGACGATGGCGGTTATTGGTTAAACATATTGGCCAATTATTACGGTGAACTCGACTATTTTATATCTTATAAAGGGTATACAGAAGCCATGAAATGGCTTTATTTGGATTTTGACACCTTATGCGAACAATGCAAAACCGTTGGCTTATCTTGTGAAAAAATTAGCGAAGGACCACATTTTGATTATTTAGCCAGATTAACACGTCTGTGAAGCTAATAACCAATCTTCCATATTTTATCGGAAGCTTCAAGATATTGAGATAAAGCCGCAGATCCATACCACATATAAAGTTCTGGCTCTAAATATTTGGCCTTTATAGCAGGATCAGTGTCAAGGATTTCCTTTGCTTCTTCCTTTGTTTTGACATTTAAAATAAAAAAGCCCTCTGTATTCTTCATCATTTTGTTCAAAAGGTCCAGCCACGACCAATTGATTGTTTTTTACCATGGTTTTCATATTAGACATATGGCCCAGAAAGGCCTGTTGCCTAGCTGCTTTGTCTTCTGAAACGTTTGGTCCGGTTTTAAGAATGACCAAAACATAGTACCTCATACCATAATCATCAGCACCTAATTTTTTTGCTAAGACTTCATCATATTTAGGATTAGTGTTCTGTGCGTTGATTTGGACGCAAACATTTAAGCACAATAATAGTGGAGCGACCTTAAAAATTCCAATTAAGCTACGTTTGTGAATAAAACCCATAAGTTCTGAATGTATTAAAAATCAAATTGGTAGGTAGCACCAGCCAAAACCTGGATTCCCTGAACAGGAAAGTTAAGGTACCTTTGATAATCTTGGTTTAGCAAATTATTTCCTTTTGCAAAAACAGAGAATTGATCGTTTATCCTGTAACCTAAATGCATATTTACATCTAAATAGCTATCTAAAGTAATAATATTTGAAGGAGAAGGCACCAATGTTCCAACCAACTGCTCTCTATCCTTACGCTCTCCCACAAAGAATGCCGTGGCACCCGCGTACCATTGTTCCGATAGTTGCGCATCTGCAAAAATCGAACCTGTAATGTCAGGTAAGTTCCAAGCCTCAGCTTCGTTATCCACGGTATAATTAAAATAAGCCCCTTTTATTCCCAAACTAACGTTTCTATTGACGTCAAAATTCAGTTCTCCTTCAATGGACAAGGTCGTTACATCATCGTATACAACACCAAAAGAATTACCAAATTGATAGTCTCTAGTGGCAAACGTCTGAGCTTCGTTGGCTCTAAATAGGACCTTATTTTCTTCAGCAAAATAATTCCCTTTGATATTATAGCTTACATTATTGGATAATTTACCCTTCAATCCCAAAAATCCATTGTATTGCTGATTAGTTGGAGCAATAAAAAGCGTTGGGGAAACAAATGGATTTTGGTTGGCCAAATCATGATATGAGTTTTGAATAAGACCTCCTTTGATTCCGCCATAAGCTATAACAACATCACTCACTAGCCTATATGTTGCTTCAATATTAGGATAAATAAAGAATTTGTTATCATCAAATTCTGTGTCGTTTAAATAAACGAGTTCTATCCCTAAATCAACCGTTAAGTCATCTTGTTTTAATTGGTAGGTTGGCGCCAAACCAAAGGTAACATTGCCATAATCAATGCCAATATTAGAGTCATATGCCATATCAAAACTTCCCCCTATATAATCTAAGTAAACCTTAGTGTTGATGAGCTCATCACTAATGGGAATATCAAATGCAGTTTTTAGGACAAATCTATTTTCTGCTGACCCTTGATTGTCTGCAAATCGTCTGAATAAGACATTGCCACCCTCAATAAAATAATCATCAAAGCTTAAATCGCCACCAACATAGAACTCATTAAATGAGTGGCCTGGGTCAATAGTATTGGCTTCAGTTGGGCCGAAAAAATTCTGCGGCAGCCCATACCAATTATACGCCTGTAGATTAAAACCAGCATCCACTTTCCAAGATAGGTCTCTTAATTTTTGCGAGTAGTAAGCATTGATACCTGTGTTTGAAAAATCATCGTCCAGTAACAAGTTGTCAATACCACCCTGAGAGGAACGATGACTAAAATAGCCGCCTACATTTTCGGTATTGCTAAGTTCGTGATTTAAATAAACCTCACCTAAAACCGTAGTATAGGAGCCAAAACCCAAAGAGGCGTAATTATCATAGAGCTTCATTGGCTTCGCTTTTTCTACGGTAGCAGCCTTACCCTTAGCTGGAGTGAATGTGGAGGCTACAGGAATTGAAAAAATATTGTACTTAACGTCCTTCTTCTTTATAATACTAGAATCTGCAAGACGTGGTGTATCCTTTATTTTGAAGGCATCTGATACTGTGGGTGTGTATGGCTTTACCACATTAACAACTTGATTGTCTATTGTATCCTTAGAGCGTTCTTGGGCAAAACCAAAAGCTGACAGCAGTAAAAGACAGTTAATTATTAAAAACTTAATTTTCATTGTAAGTATCTTGATTTTTTCGATTGATAACAACCCATCAATTTTAATTGTCTTGGGTTTCGACCGAAGCATTTGTTTTGGCTTCTTCTGATTTTATTTTTCTCAATTCTTGCCGTGCGTCTTCTACGACATCTTCAAACTCAGGAAAATTGGAAATCACACTTTCTAAAATATAGGTAGCCTGAAAAGCATCATCTAATTGATAAAAGTTTTTAGCCATTATAACCAAACCTTTAGAGCTGAAATATTTATAGCTACTGTAATCCTTCGCTAATTTTTGAACAACGGAATTTGAAGCCTCATAACTTCCTTCTTTATTTTTAAAATAGGCGTTAAAATAAAGGGCTTCTGCCGCTACTTCTCCAGTTGCGATTTTTTGGACTTCCTCGTAGGCTTTCTTCGCCCTAGACTCGTTTCCTGTTTGCATCGCAGCTCTAGCAATAACCAATTGAGCGTCACTCTTTATCTTTTTCTCGAGTTTACTATTGCTCAAAACAATCTCTGCATAGGCTTGGGCATTGGCATAATCCTTAACCTGGTAATAGGCGTTCATTAGATTAGATTGTGCGTATAGCTTATTTTGAGGATAATTGGCTTCATCTTCCAAACGTTTAAGAAGTGGTAAGGCATCGTTCCAATTATTGGCATTTAACTTGATCTCACATAGCCTTAGGAGTGCTTGCTCAGAAAATTCACTTTTAGAAGCGTTGACAACATAAGTATAATGAGGCTCTGCATTTTCATACAAATCCTTGTTGTAATACATCTGTGCCAGATAAAAATGGCCTTTCATAGCATGAATACCATTTGGAAACTGATTCAAATATTTATTGAATTGCCTTATAGCTTTATCTGTATCTCCATCTAGAAACGGTTTTTCTGCTGCCGCGTACATGGTGTTATCCAACTCGACATCGGTTACTTCTACATACTCCAATCCACGCACCCAAGCCGCGTATTCTTCTACCTTGCCTGTATCAATGTAAATTAGCCTAGCTGTGGCTATAGCTTGTGCAGCTTCACCCGTGCCTGGAAAATCACTTGCTATAGTTCTAAATTTTTGGAGTGCCTTTTCATATTCATTAGCATTATAATAAACCAATCCCTGACGTAAAAGTGCCTTAGAGGTAAAAGCTCCTGATTTGTATTCGGCGTTAAGGCGGTCGTACATGTTAAGCGCCTTTTGGGTAGCACTTTCCTTCACATAAGAATTTGCCAATTCATACATGGCATCGTCTCGTAAGCCAGAATCTGGATAGGATGCTACGAAATCGCTCAATCTTTCAATCTTGGCCTTACGGTTTCCTAGATAACCATAGCTCATAGCCATTTGAAACGATGCGTAATCCGATTCTATTTCATTAATCTGAACAGCCTTTTCGTAATTTGAAATCGCAGCGTTGTAATTACTGCTTACAAAATTGCCATCTGCAAGACGCAAATAGGCATCGTTTCGCCTTAGTCTATCCGCTGAATTTTTGGATAAAAAGCGTTCAAAATATTCTGAAGCCGACCCATAGTTCTTTAGCTTAAAATAAGTATAACCTATATTGTAGTCTAAGTTATCATACTCTGGCAAAGTAGCTATATCCGCCATACCAGCAAACTGTTTAAAACCTATTAAAGCATCATTAAAGTTAGATAAATTGTATTCCGTCTCTGCTTTCCAAAAGGTTGCTTTAGCTTTAAAAATTGGGTCTCTTGGCTCTTTCAACGAGGTATTAAATAATTCTAGCGCTTCATTAAAATTAGAGGCTTCATAAAGCTCAAGCCCTCTTAAAAATGCCACTTTCTGTAAGGCTAATTTGTTTTCAAAACTTCCTTTACCTTTTAATAGCACCAAGGCCTCTTTGTAATTCTTTGAGGTGATATAAGAATCAATGAGTAAGGTTTCTATTTCATCTTTGTATTTACTATCTGGATAGGCATCTAAATAACCCGATAAAACCTCCGGAACAGCTTGATAAGGATTACCGATATCATAACTTATTTTAGCGTAATTTAACCAAGCATCCTCCTGTATGTTTAGATCATAGTCCATCTGGGATGCATTTCTAAAGGCATTTAAGGCTTCTTGTTTTTTATCTAAATTGATATAGCTCTCTCCCAGATGATAATAGGCATTTTGAGCTACTGCATTATTTCCATCGATAATCTTATTAAACTCCGAGATTGCACTTTTAAAATCACTTTGCTTGTAATAGGCGTAGCCTAATTGATAATAATCCGTATTGTTCCATTTCCCGGCTTTTCCTTTATAAGCCTTTAAATATGGAATCGCCTCTTCGTAATTTTCGAGGTTAAAGTAACTTTCACCAATTATCTTGGATAGCTCGGAAACTTCCCTTTCATTACTTTTAGGCAACTGCTCTAAGGCTAACTCTATAGCCTCCTCAAATTTTCCAAGTTTAAAATTTAAGTCGGCCTTGTAATATGATAACTTTTCCTTATAGTTTTCATTTGCGCCAACCTCATCAAAATATTGATTGGCAGTATCGTAGTCATCCCCTTCATAGGCCATGTAACCCAAATAGTATTTGGCTTGCGAACCGTAAGCCTTGGTATCTTTTACCCTATTTAAATATCTTGCAGCCTGCTGCGCACTGCCAGTAACATAAAGACTGTAACCAAAGTTAAAATAGAATCTATTTTTTTCGTTCCGAGAAATGCTTACTTCGTCTACCTTATCATACCATTTTCGGGCATAAGCATATTTTGAATTTACAAAATAGTAGTCTGCTATATCTAAATAAGCTGTGTTTCGCTTCGTACTTGTTGGGTACTGCTCTACGAATTCTTCAATTAAATCATCGGCATTATTCTGGTTTAAACGTACCGCACAATTGGCGATGTAATACGCGCATTCCGACTTAACAGTACTATCCTCCTCGCTATTTTTTATGGTTTCAAATAAAGACTGTGCCGCCTTAAATTGATTGTTGTTATAAAGCGTTAATGCCTTCTGAAAATCTCTAAGGTCGTTGGTATAGGTCTCACTCTCTTGTGCTGCTGTGGCACAAGAAATAACAAGCGCAAAAAAGAGCAATTGTTTTTTTATAAAATGCATCTGCGTAGTTTTTTGATTGAAATTAATTGATGCTGGCAAATATAAATCAATACAACTTCTATAACGGTAGATTAGATTTGAAATTATATCATTGGCCACGAATTATTGAAAAGGATGACAGCCTTTGAAATCGTAACTATTCAAATATGTTGAATCTTACAATAATTATTATATAAATCAGTTTTTTTACCTAGCTGCCATTGTTAAACATATTTGGCATTTGATATTTTTAACAATACATTTACGCTAATCTAAAATTGGCACAAAGCAACTATGTCTGAAACGGTTTTACAATTAAAAAACGTGACCATATATCAAGGCGGCCATATGGTACTTTCAAACGTAAATTTTGAATTGCAAAAAGGTGATTTTGTATATCTCATTGGTAAAACCGGTAGTGGTAAAAGTAGTTTTATGAAAACGCTTTATGGCGACTTAGAACTTACTGAAGGTGAAGGCTCTGTAGTGGGCTTTAACTTAAGGACCATGAAAGAGAAAGATATTCCGTTTTTAAGACGAAAATTAGGCATCGTATTTCAAGATTTTAAGCTCTTACCTGATAGAACCGTAAATAGTAATCTACAATTTGTGCTTAGGGCCACTGGATGGAAAGAAAAAAATGCCATTAACGAGCGCATTGAGCATGTACTGGATAAAGTTGGTATGAAAACCAAAGGATTTAAGTTTCCGCATGAACTATCTGGCGGTGAGCAGCAACGAATTGCCATCGCTCGCGCCTTGCTTAATGATCCAGAACTCATTTTGGCCGATGAACCTACAGGTAACTTAGACCCTCAAACCAGTATCGAGGTGATGGAAGTTTTACAGGACATAAACAAGAATGGAAACACCATTCTCATGGCAACTCACGATTACGCTTTACTTTTAAAATACCCAAGCAAAACACTAAAATGTGATGAAAATAAGGTGTTTGAAGTCGTTCAACGCAAAAGCTCTTAACCATTCGCCATTTTTAGACTAACGCAGTTGCTATGCTTTCTATACTAATTCCCATTTACAATTATCCAATAAAATCACTTTTGGAGGGATTAGGGCGTTGCATGGACCTTATAGACATTGATGTTGAAATTCTGTGTATGGAAGATGGGTCTGAAGAATTCCTGAAAGAAAACAGTCATTACTGTGCACAAACACAAGGTGCAGTTCATAGTATTGCACAAACTAACCGAGGAAGGATTTCCACACGAAAAGCTCTTGCCAATAAAGCCAAGTATCCATGGCTTCTGTTCTTAGATGCCGATGTAGAATTAGAAAATAATTTTTTCCTAAAAACCTATTTACCTTATCTTGACGGTAAATATGATGCCGTTTACGGCGGATGCTCCTACCAAGACACCAAACCAAATCAAAACGAACTCTTACGTTGGACTTACGGTAAAACCTATGAAGATATTAGTGCTGAAAGAAGAAATAAATTACTCTACAAACACATAGTTTCAGCTAATTTTCTAATCAAGAAAACTGTTTTTTTAGAATTATCCTCCCAAATCAATAGCGAAGGCTACGGCTACGACATACTTTTTGGTTCCTTAATGAAAGCTGCCAAAACCAAGGTGCTTCATATTGATAATGCGGCAATCCATAAAGGACTGGATGATAATGAAACGTTTTTAGGCAAAGTTGAAAAAGCCGTTGAAACCGCTTTTAAATTGCAAAAAACTGGTGCTGTGCCCTACGCTTCAAGTACGTTGCTAAACAGTTTTAAAAGATTGAAGAGTTATGGTCTTGCTCCATTTATCGGTATCGTTTTTAAAGCCTTAAAAAAACCGTTAAAACAGCAATTATTGAGTAAAGCGCCCAACGTTAAACTCCTTCAATTCTATAAATTAGGCTACCTTTGCGCATTAAGGTAAAAGAATAGATGACACCATTTTTCTCGGTAGTAGTAACCGTTTTTAATAAGGCAAAATATGTAAAGTCTACCATTGAAAGTATTCTTAAGCAAAGCTTTACCGACTTTGAAATTATCATTGTTGACGATGGCAGTACCGACAACAGCTTGGCGGTTCTAAAATCTATAGAAGATTCGAGGATTAAAATCTTCCCTACAGAAAACCAAGGCGTATCACCTGCTAGAAATTATGGAATCAAACAAGCCAAAGGTAATTATATAGCGTTATGCGACGGTGATGATATTTGGTTGGATAAACATCTGGCTGAGTTAAAAGCCTTAATTGACGCCTTCCCTAACTGTGGTGTTTACGCTACATCCTATGAGAAACATTATTTTGAAACTTACGTAAAGCAACCAAAATTTAATCATATAGACGAGCCATTCTTTGGTGTGGTCGAAGATTTCTTTAAGAGCAGTTTGGGCGATAGTATTCTATGGACATCTGCCGTGGCCATACCGAAAGCGGTAACCGATCAAGGCTATATTTTTGATGAAGAACTGGGTTGGGGCGAAGACAATGACCTATGGATTAGACTGGCTTGTGATTTTAAAGTAGCCTTCTCCTCAGAGTCCACAGCACTAAAGAAGATTTACGCTCAGGACAATCACCTCTCTTTGACGAAAAATATTCCGAATCTGTTAAAGATGATACGGAAACACAAAGCAGCCGAACAAAACAATCCTTCACTAAAGGCTTATTTGGATGTTAACCGTTTTATGATAGCAATGGAAGCAAAACTTAGAGGTGATTTTGAAAGTTTTAAAACATTAAAACAGGATATTGACTTAAAACACCTTAAAAAGAAGTTACGGCTACTACTACTTATGCCACCAAGTGTATTAAAAATCTTAAAGAGACTTAAATTCTACCTTTTGAAGAAGCGCCTTTACACCTCGCCTTTTGATTGACAAAACTCATTGTAATCCCTAATATATTCTGCCTCGTCAAATTCTGTAGAAGCAAGTACCAAACAAACAGCTCCTGAAGAAAAATTGTCGATTTCACGCCAAATATCTGTGGGTATGTATAAACCCTTTGTGGGTTTATTGAGCATTATGCGTTTTTTTTCGAGACCGTCATCTGCGATAACCTCAAAACTTCCGCTTAGGGCTATAATCAGAGATTCTTGTTGCTTATGTGCATGGCCTCCTCTATAGCTATCCGTAGGCACATCATAGAGATAATAGACGCGTTTTATTTTAAACGGAATAAGCTCTTTTTCAATAACGGCTAATGAACCGCGTTCGTCATGGACCTTGGGTATATCAATAATTTGTATGGAATCTAGTTTCATAGGGCTAGGACTATCTTAGTAATTGGTTCCATTTCTTTCCAATCTCCTCAGCTGAAAATTGGCCTGCGCTTTTTGCCGCATTACTTTTGCATTGTAAATATAGATGTTTATCGTTAACCATACGATTCATGGCCTTAGCAAAAGCCTCTGCATTATGATTTTCTACTAACAATCCGTTCTTCTCATGGATGATAATTTCATTTGGCCCAGATTCACAATCCACAGAAACTACGGGTGTACCCAACGATAAAGCCTCTACAATCACCATAGGAAACCCTTCGTATCTACTTGTTAAAACCACAAAATATGCGTCAGACACCATCTGGAAGGGCTCTGTAGTGTAAGGCAAAAACTCCACAACATCAGATAAATCTAGAGCCTCCACTTTTTTCTTAAGTTTAATTCCATCCTCTCCTTCCCCTAAGATTTTCAGCTTAATATTTTCTTTGACCAAAATAGATTTGGAATACGCCTCTATTAGAAGTGAAATATTTTTTATATCATCAACCAGACGTCCGTAAAATAAAATATACCTTGCTTGGTCAGGTTTTGTTTTAGTTGTGGCATTTGCTTTTGATAAATCGACAGCGTTGTAAATGGTTGTAACATTCTTAATACCGTAATCTGTTTTAATTTTTCTTGCAATTGATTTTGAGACTGCCACAATACTGTGAGCATTGCCATACAACAGTTTTCCTAACCATTTAGAGGTGTTTAGATAGGCGCTCAATTTAGAGCTATGTACTACATAGATAGTCTGTTTAGGTACGTACAAAAATTTGGAAATAATAAACTCTTTAAGATTACCTATACGAGTTCTGGTGTCAATGACATAGTCAAAATTATTTTGCTTAAGGTATCGCTTCAGAATCTTGAAACGATGTATTCTAGAAAATAAGGTATTCTTTTCTGGTTTTAAAGCTCCTAGATTGAGTAATGTGCCAGCATAAGAAAACTCAATGACATCCATAACACTGACAACGTGGACCTCATAACCTAATCTATCTAAAAGCTGGGATAATAATCCTGAAGCCCTCTCCGCACCGCCTCCACCAAGCGACATAACCACTAAACAAATCTTTTTCGCCTTCCCTTTTGGCATTAATAGTATCTTTGAGGCAAATGTAACGATATAAATGAGAATTTTGCTCGTTGGTGAGTATAGCAGACTTCATAATTCCTTAAAGGAAGGTCTTGAAAAAATTGGCCACGAAGTTGTTTTGCTCGGACATCATGACGGATTTAAAAACTACCCTGTTGACCTACCGATTCGAAGGCGCTATACTTCTGGACTGAGAAAGACCTTTAAAAATGGGCTTTATTACCTATTTGGTTACGATTTAGAGTCTCAGAACATTAAAGCACAGATTAAAAACCTTAAATCAAAAGCAAGCCAATTTGATATTGTCCAGTTTATTAATGAAGCACCCTTTGGCTGTACAGTTCAAACCGAAAAGCAAATTTTTGACCTTTTAAGCAGTTGGAATGACACTAGTTTTTTGTTGTCTTGCGGCACTGACTACACCAGTGTAAATTTTGCTAATGAAAATCAATTCAAATATTCCATTCTAACACCCTATTATCTTCATAAAGATGATGCTCACAGCGACAGTTACGGCCTTAAATTTTTAAATCCAAAGTTCAAAAATCTGCATGAACATATTTTTAGTACGGTGAAAGGCGTCATTGCCTCTGATATGGATTATCACTTACCACTTAAGGGACATCCAAAGTATCTAGGCATGGTGCCAAATCCAGTGAATACTGATAAGATTAGCTATCAACCTATTGATATTTCTGGAAAAATCATAATATTCCACGGGATTAATTCCATGCACTATTACAAAAAAGGCAATGATTTGTTTGAAGACGCCTTGATTGAAATAAAATCCAAATACAACGATCGTGTAGATATTATCACGATGCGAGATGTTCCGTACCAGCAATATATTGAAGCATATAACAGCGCGCATATTTTACTCGACCAAGTTTATGCTTACGACCAAGGCTATAACGCTTTAGAAGCTATGGCTAAGGGAAAAGTTGTATTTACAGGTGCTGAGCAAGAGTGGTTAGACTATTACAACCTTGAAGAAGATACTGTAGCCATAAATGCCTTACCAAATGTAAAGGCCATAATTGCTAAGCTCTCTTGGCTCATAGAGAATCCAGAACGTATTAGTGAAATTTCCACAAATGCAAGGCGATTTATAGAGGAGCACCATCACTACGTTACCAGTGCCAAGCATTATCTAGAGCTATGGAAATCAAAAATATAGATTAGCCTATTGTACCTATCTTACTTATTCTTATAGTAAAACTTTATAAAGATCAAAACAATCGCAAAGTAGAGGACGTACCTGACAAAATGAGCTAGGGTAACTCCTTCTGTACCAAAATACCCTATAAACAACTTTGAGAGGAAGTAAAACAGCCCTAAAGAAATAAACTCTGTAATTATAAAACTCTTCACTAAACGCTTAGCAATGAATTGATGCGCTAAAACAAGTGCGCAGAGCCGTACAAAATCACCTAATAATTGCCATTTAAAAAGCGGTTCCATTCCAAGAAAATCAGGATAGACAAGATTTATAATAATGTTTCTCCCCAAGTAAACAATAATCATTCCGAGACCAAATATTGGCAATATTGTTTTATAGATTTGAAAAAGCTCTTTATTGAAGTCATGGCTATTGTCTATTCTAGAAAACCTAGGGAGAACATAAAGCGTAAAAAGCCCTGAGGCAAATACCATGTAATTTTTAGAGATAAAGTTTACAGCTGTCCAGTAACCAGCTTCATTGATATTAAGTTCTGCCGTGATGAGTGTTCTTACATCCAGCTCAATATAGTTTAGAAGAAACGTGGAAACAAAAGACATTAGGGTAAACGCCAATAATTTATTTCTATATATCCAACTTGGACGCAATTTTGACCACAGGACATATGCCGATAAGCGTTTATAAAAGACTAAGAGAACGACAAGTAATTGAAGTACGGGCGCCAGTGCAATAGCAACTATGACACCGTCCAATCCAAAATAAAACAATCCTATTAGCAGTGCTGCCGAAGCTAACAAATAACTGATTAATTCTATTTTAGCATACTTCTTATATTCGGTAAGCCCATTAACAACAGCATTAATCGTTCTATTGATAGCAATAAAGGGAACTATTACCGCCAAAAGTTTAAATATGTAAGCAAAAGCTTCCGCACCAAAAAAGTGGTCTGAAAATAAACCAGCTCCCAAAAACAAAATAAGGCCTGACACCACTGACCCTACTAAAAGGAAAACAGTAGCAGTAGAGAACACTTTGGTGAGCTCCTTTTTATCTTCCTTAAATTCAGCAACGTATTTAACAATACCACTAAAAATACCTAAGGTCGAGGTACTGGTTAGCATGCCTATTAAGTTTCGGACTTGGCCTATTGCGGCAATTCCAGCCTCACCGACCATTACAGATAGCAGACGCTGAATAAAAACGGAAATTATCAACCTCACAGTGATAACTACCGCGTTAATAGAGGTAATTTTTAGTACAAGATTTCCGCTTAAAAATTTAGGAAGTTTCACGCGCTAGTTGTTAAAACTCATCGATATTCTCATTAGAGATAACTCCAAATAGAGAACTACCAAATATCAACAATATTATGGCAAAATGCATGAAATAACTCAAACAATGACCCATTACAGCGCCTTTTAGCCCAAAAACGTCTATAAAATAAATACTAGACACGTACATGATTACAAAAAGAAATATCTCTATAACTATGAAGTGGGCAAACATCTTTTTTGCTAAAAATTGATAGGCAATTACCATAGATAAAACGCGCATAAAATCCCCTAAAATTTGAAATCCAAATAGTTCTTCTACTGGTTTAAAATCTTCTGAGAACAATACATTAACCAATACCGATCTACTCAGAAAAATGATAATTAAAATAACAGCAAAAAAGGGCATCACGGTCTTATAGAAACTAAACACCTCGTTTCGGAACTCAGTTTTGGTATTGATTTCAGAGAAACGCGGTAGAATGTAGAGCGTAATTAAAGAATTGATGAACATTAAATAATAATCAGAAACCCGGTTCATCGCCTGCCAATAGCCTGCTTCCTTCATTCCTATTTCGTCAATAATATAGTTTCTTATAAGTATAAGAACAATAGGTATAGCTATGGATGACACCAAGGCCATCATCATATAAGGACTTAATTTTTGTACGACCGAAAAGTCAATCAATGTAATCTTTATGGAGGACATTAAATTCTTTCGGTAAAGAATGCCCACAAGTGTAATGAGTAAGTTTAGCGCAGGTGAAATTACAACCGCAATCAATGCGCCATCTATATGTTCTTGCCAAATTAACAGTAGTGTTACCAGCAGACCTAAAATCTGACCAATAATGTTGATGATGAGTAGGATTTTAAACTTGGAAAATCCATTCATTATAGAAAACGCGAACATATTTAGCGCGTAGAAGGGCAATACTATCGCCATCGTCTCAATGACATAGACGTAGTTATAATTTTCAGCAAAGATGAAGTTGTTTATGGCCTCTGCGTTGTAATAACACAAAAAGGCTAGAGTCATAGATGCGAAAAACCCAAAGTAAAAACTTGTAGATAAGGTTTTACTTAGTGCCAGAGCATCATTTTTGCATCGTCCAATAAATTTCACCAAACCGTTATAGAGTCCGGCAATGGCCATGGACTGTAAGGCACTTAAAAAATTACGGAGGTTCCCAATAAGAGCCATGCCTTCTGGCCCTATAAAAATGGCAATAAACTTGGAGATTAGAATACCCGCTATAATCTTAACACTAATATTTGCAGTGTTAAGACTGGCTGCTTTAACTAAAACTTCATTATTTATGTAGTGAATAAATTTCTTCAATTAGTAGGCATTTAAAACAGCTATTACCGTATCAACGTCCTCTGAGGTCATAACAGGGCTTATTGGCAAACTTACAACGCTTTTATGAATTTCTTCGGTTATCGGCAGGTTGAGATTGGAAAACCGCTGCAATGCCTTTTGTTTATGTGGTGGGATTGGATAATGAATAAGCGTGCTGACGCCTTTGGTTTCAAGAAAATTCATAAATCCTGTTCTATCTTCAACTTTTACAACAAAGGCATAAAATACGTGGTTTTCCGAACCATCGTAAAATGGCATTTCAACTTTTGAATTATGAACTTCACTTAGATATCTTTTGGCAATGGTTCTGCGTTTTTCATTATCCTTATCAAGTTCTTTAAGCTTTATTCTCAGGAAAGCCGCTTGAATATCATCTAAACGGCTGTTGTAACCGATGACCTCATTTTTATATTTTTCACTACTTCCATAGTTTCTCAATAGCCGTATGGTCTCGTATAACTTTACATCACTTGTCGTAATTGCTCCACCATCACCTAAAGCTCCGAGATTTTTACTCGGATAAAAACTAAAGGCAGCAGCATCTGCAAAACTGCCTGCTCTAGTTTGGTTATGTTTTGCGCCATGAGCCTGGGCAGCATCGGCAATGAGTAACAGATTATTACTCTTACTAAATCGCTTTAGCGCCTTTACATCTGCCAATTGGCCGTAAAGATGAACCATGATTATAGCCTTTATCTCTTCATTAAAGGTCTTCTTAACGTTATCATAATCAAGATTAAATGTTTTTTCATTGGGCTCTACAAAAACAGGTTCTAGACCAGCATGCATCACGGACAAAATCGTTGCCACAAAGGTGTTTGCTGGTACCATGACCTTATCGCCCTCTGCCAACTTCCCAAGATGGATATACCCTTTAAGAATAAGGGTTAATGCATCGAGACCATTAGCAACACCTACGCAATACTTAGAACCGCAATAGGCCGCAAATTCAGACTCAAAATTAGAGACATTAGACCCTAGAATGTAGTTGCTCGAACTTAGGGAGTTCTTTAATGCCTGTTGAAAGTCGTTTTCAAACCTTTGGTTGATTTTATGTACATCTAAAAACTGTATCATAGCATTACATCATCTAAGAGCTTGTAATTTTCAGTTGAAACTTCGTGAAACCCTTGTGTTATAGACCGAGCCCCAAATCCTTCCTTCCAAAATTGCAGTCCAGCATTCACATTCTGCCCTTCGTTAATGTTAGAGGTCCCAAAACTAAAGAATCTTTTATTTTGAAATTTCTTTGTAATGAGGTTCACATGTAAAAAATCGAGACTGCCTGAAGCATTGGTATTGCCGACGCCTGAAATGTATTGACAATGGACTATATTGTCCATTTCAAATATTGTTGTCCCAGCAATAATATCATCGCCATCAAACACATTAAATTGCCTTATCTGCTTAGGAAATTTGGACTTAAGCAAGTTTATTTCATCCAACGTGTGTACTGGTTTAACACCATGCTTTTCACGTAGATTCGGAATTAAAATGGAATTCCAAAACGAATCAAAAGAAGCTGACTCACTAACTTCCAACCCAGCTTTTTCGCCGCGCTTAAGGCCTTCCTTTCTGCTATTTGAAAGTTTGTATTGTTTTATATCTACAACAGAGTGCATATCCATCCTTTTATTTTGGGCCTTTAGCTTGAATAGAATATAAGGCATTGGATTGTTCGTCATATTTTTTAGATAGACATAGGGAAGTTCCTTAATGTAAAGGCATGTAATATTGTTTTCATTTAAAAATTTAAGAATAGCTTTCCATATAAAAATTGCATCGGAAGACTTTAAAAACGTTTTGTAAACAAGACCGCCATACGTCAGCCCTTGGTGCGAGTATAATTTATCACTTTCCCTATTTGCTGGAAATAGCGCAATAAGTTTAGACTTTTGGTATACCATCAAGGAATAATCTTGGAATCTATCCTTATGGTATTCCATAAAATCGCGAGAAAACAAGAAAGTATCACAATTACTTTGTGCTACGAAATTATTCCAATTTTCTTTTTGCGTTGGATGATATGTACTTACCTGGTAAATAATTCTAAATTTTTCAAATTTAAATATTAGCTGTCTGAACCATCAACAGAAACGTCCTTTTTCTCCTGATTCTTAATATTACTGGACTGCACAACGTAAAGCGGCCTATTTTTAACATTGGTATTAATTCTACTAATATACTGCCCAATGACACCTATGGACAAAAGTTGAATTCCTCCAATAAAGGCTGCACTGATTATTAATGAGGTCCACCCTGTAATGGTTTGCTTCAATATAAAATGGGAAAAAATGGCGTATAGTATAATCAAAAACGAAAAAAAGGAAATTAAAAATCCCAAACGGCTTACAAGAAGTAAGGGCTTATCCGAGAATCCCGTAATACCATCAAAGGCCAGACGAAACATTTTTGCATAAGAATAGCTACTTTTACCACCTTTTCTGGACTCTCGTTCGTACAAAACGTGCGTTTGCTTAAAACCTAACCAAGCAATTTGACCACGAAGGAATTTGTTCCTTTCCGGCATTTTATTTATTTCGAGAACGACTCTCCTGGAAAGCAATCTAAAATCGCCTGCATCCAAGGGAATATCAAAAGAGACTAATTGCCTTAGTAACCTGTAATACAATTTTGCTGTAATAATCTTTATAAAAGATTCCCCTTTTCTTTTTTGTCTTTTGGCATAAACTACATCGTTTCCTTCTTTAAATTTTGAATAAAGCTCTGGAATTAATTCTGGTGGATCTTGTAAATCTGAATCCAATATCACAGCGCATTGCGCATTACTGTGATTCAAACCTGCCGATAAAGCTATTTGGTGCCCGAAATTCCTGCTTAGGTTGATGTAAAATACCTTTGGATTTTTCTGTGCACAAGAAATAATTTTATCCAAAGAGTTATCTGTGCTTCCGTCATTGACAAAAATAATTTCATAGTTGTCTGAAATCGATTCTACCACGGGAAGTAGCCTATTAAATAGATGCTCTATATTCTCAACCTCATTATAAACCGGAATGATTACAGAAATTTCATTACTTATCATAAAAACTATTTAAGCGGGCTACTAATATAATTTAAATCGTAGCATTTAATGGTTAATTTTCGGACTTGTAGATATTAAAATAGTCATTACTCCATACAACGGTATAGTTGTTTCTTTCTAAAAAGTCTTTCATAGATGCGTTGCGCTCATTACTATGGAAATCAGTATTTGTCTTATCAGTTGCCATGTAGTCTGGTTGTGGCTCAGAAAATTCATAAATGGTTTCAAATTTTTGCTGTACTACAATAGGTAAATCTTTGATTTCACCCTCAGCTTTAAGCAGTTTCTTTTCAAAAGAATTATAATCGTATATCCAAACCCATGGATTATACATATAAGGTCTTGTTTCAGTCAAGAAATGAATCATTGGCATCTTGTCATAGGCCAGCAAATAGTCATTAGGCTTAACATAGTTTTCAAGCTGCATCAATAAGTCATTTATAATTTTTGCGCGACGCTCTGTTGTGTAAATAAATTTAGCCTTGTCTCTGTTTATGGCATATATTTTATCTGTTCTCAGACCAGGATCAAAATAAGCCTGATGCATTAATTGATAGACTTTTACGCAAGAAAACGACATAAAAAACACCCAGATTAGTGATTTAACATCAATTACTTTGATTTGATTTCGGAACAAAGGCTCAGTGCCAACTAAATGAATGAATACAGGCAGCCCAATCCATATGGCCATGAAACCACTATTGTTTATGCCGCCTGCCGAGCCTACGGAAATAGTTAACAGACTAATAAGGGACAAAAAGCTAATCAGTCGTAATTCAACATTTATAGCCTTTCGATAAGACAATACCAAGCTGCCTACAAGACACAAAGCGTAAACAGGATATATATTGGACGTGTTAAACCAATAAATAAAGAAAAGAAAAGTGAGACCAAGAGTAAGCCATTTAAACATGCCTTTATACCTGAGATATTTTGTAGCTATTGCGATGGCTACAATGAAAACGCCTAGTTTTAATAGCTCAATGAAAATAGCCAAGTAATTATAAAATTGCACCATAATTAAATCTTTAAAATTATGGGAGCTTTCTTCTGTTCCGCCCAAATCTATAACGGTTACGAAGGCGCTCTTCATAATGTCCAAATGACCGAGAGTTAACAAGGAGAGGAAAATAAGGACATAACCAACAACAGACCCTGCTACTAGTAAGCCAATTGGCTTTATGAAGTGCACTAAAGACTTATCAATGAGATAATTCCAAAATGGAATACCTAAAACTAAGGCATAAAGGATAAGGTTGGGCATTCTTGTAAAAACAGTAAAACTCAGAATGAAACCTACTAATGCAAATAGTACTGAGTTATTGTTTTTTAAGGCCTTGTAGAGTGTTGCAATTAAAAGAACGTTTAACAATGCTGTTAACTGATTATGATAAAATGAAAGAAACCCATAGTCATTGACAAATAAGGCCATTATTAAGCCCAGCATTAGATAATCGCGTTTAATGAATGATTTCAATAGATTATAGGTGACTAACAATGTTGTCGTATTAACTATAATTGCCAAAATTCTGAACCAAAGAATACCACCATCTTCAAATAATTGATACCAAAGACCACCAACAATACCAGCAAACCAATACAAAAAGTTATACTCAACACTAGATGGGTCATTGAAGATTTGCTGATAAAAGGTTAAAACAAAACCATCATCACACACATCAATACCCTGAAAAGCCAGTAAAAGCTGAAGAATTAAAAGGATAATGATTATGAAGAAATACCTGAAGTTAGGCACGTATAGAGAGTTTTAAATAATGGTGAATATAGATATAAATATTTACTCGTTAGTTTTTTAACTTTACATCAATTAATATCAAATATTATTTTGAAATTCCGTTCTAACACCTCAAAGGTTGAAGTATTAATCCTCTCATTCTGTTTTTTAGGTGTTTTTCTTTACTGTATTTTAAATGAGCCCATTTATTCGCCCGACACCTACAGTTATTTAAAGGCTATGCCATACAGGCAATTGGGCTATGTTATATTTCTGAAAGCCTATAAAGTCTTTTTTGGCAACTTCTTCAACTTGGCGGTCATCGCAACCCAGGTAATTTTTAGTTTAACAGGTGTTGCGTTTTTTATAAAGAAACTAACAGAACTTATTCCGCTTAATTTAATATCAAAGCTTATCCTACTGTTAATCTTGTTATTTCCGTTTTTCCCACCTCTTAGCATTGCCAATAATATCGCCTCGGAAGGTCTTGGCTATGGATTTTTTCTCTTCTTTATTACAACTGGCCTAGACATTGTTATCACTGGAAATAAAAAGAACTTAATACTTTTTGCCCTTAGCTATTTAGGACTTGTATTTATGAGAGGTCAGTTTTTCTACACACCTTTGGTATTTGCCCTACTGTATGTCATTATTCACAAAAAACAAATATTCGACAAAAAACGAATATTCATCATTTTAGTTTTTATAGGGTCAATAGCCTTGGCAAGTATAATTGAAAGGAGCTACCATAAACTGAAGGACGGCTTTTTTAAACCCACACCACTTGCCTTTGTTAGTGCATCTACAGCTCCCATTTATTTGTCGTCTAAAGAAGATGCCAAACTTTTTGCTAACACAGATTATAAAAGCATATTGAAAAGAAGTTTTGATTCCCTAGAAGCGAAAGGTCTTTTGGCTAATTCTAAGCAATCATATAACGAACAATACATGTTCTTTCACAACAACCTTCCTAAAATTTGCAATCAAACGGTACATAAAGAGGCGTTGGATTATTATTTTGAAAACTTACCAAAAGGACTAAGTGAAAAACAACAATCATCCTTTCCATACTTTGCCGCCGAAGCTGCAGCAAAACAATTTACCAAAACGCTTATTACTAATAATCTTTCAGAATGGCTGGTCTTGTTTTTTCATAATGTCAGTCATGGTTTTTTTTCACCTCTGATTTTTGTTCTGCTCGTATTAATTTTTGCGATAAGCCTAGTTAAGCAATTTTATAAATCAAATCGAAACTATGTAGTACCTTTAGTGCTATCGTCACTCATCTTATCCAATTCAGTGCTGATAGCATTTGCAAGCCACTCCATAATGCGCTATCTGTTTTATCATTACGCATTGCTATTTTTGTTGTTTATTAGTACACTTAAACTTTTAAATGTTGGAAAACGAAATTGAGCTTTCTGTAGTAATGCCGTGTTTAAACGAAGCCGAGACGCTAGGTGTTTGCATCTCTAAAGCCAAACGTTTTCTTGAAGACAATACCGTTAAAGGGGAAATAATCATTGCAGACAACGGAAGTACGGACGGCTCTCTTGAGATCGCAAAACAAAACCATATTAAATTAATTAATGTTAAGAAAAAAGGGTATGGCAACGCCGTGCGAGCTGGCATTGAAGCTTCTAATGGCAAATACATTATTATGGGAGATGCAGATGACAGCTATGATTTTAGTCAGCTAATGCCCATATTGGTTGAATTACGCAATGGCAATGACCTGGTTATGGGCAATCGGTTTAAAGGTGGTATTGAAAAAAATGCCATGCCTTTTCTGCACAAGTATCTGGGAAACCCAGTACTGTCTTTTTTGGGAAAATTATTCTTTAAAATAAAGATTGGTGATTTTCATTGTGGTTTAAGGGGATTTTCAAAAAATGCTTATAAAACTATGAACCTTAAAACCACGGGAATGGAATTTGCCTCCGAAATGGTGGTTAAAGCCAAGCTCAACCAATTAGCAATAACTGAAGTTCCCATAAAATTATACAGAGATGGCCGCTCCAGAAAACCACACCTCAAAACTTGGAGCGACGGTTGGAGGCACTTGAGGTTCCTACTTCTGTACGCACCAAATTGGCTGTTCCTTTATCCTGGGATTTTTATGACCTTTCTAGGTTTAATAGGTTCTGTTTTATTAGCAATCAACCCCTTAAATTTTGGAGGTGTAACCCTAGATATCCATACACTTTTATATGCTGTCACACTATTGCTTATAGGCATTCAATTCATAATATTCTATGGACTCACCAAAATTTATGCTGTTGAGAATGAGCTTCTTCCAAAATCCAAACGTTATAATAATCTGTTTGACTATATCAATCTTGAAAAAGGTCTTATTCTTGGGGCTCTAATGATATTAGTTGGATTTTACCTCAGCCTAGAAGGTATAGCATCTTGGCGAACAGCAGGTTTTGGAGAACTCAACACTAGAAGTACAATGCGATTGATTATACCTGCAATAACGCTATTACAACTAGGTGTTCAAGCTGTATTATTTAGTTTTTTCTTTAGTATCCTAGGATTAAAGAAATAAGGCTACTTTTTTTCAAAAACATAAAGATTATTGAGCGCTAATTGAAATTTCTGGTGCCTTAACAATCTAAATTGATTCGTTTTAAATATATGCGGAACGTCTTCAGTTTTAAAACCATAATGTTCTTCTAACGACATGCCTTCAATGAGGTTTAGCTTTTTTAGAAAAGCTAAAATATCATCCACTTTAGGTGAAGGAACCGTAATGATAACTCGTCCTTTATCTGCGAGTAATTGGTGGCAACGGTCACTTAAAGTCTCTTGAACATTTTTGGGCATATGCTCTAGTACAGCGAGCATGGTGATGCAGTCAAAAACCATCCCTTCTGGTATTGCCGAAGGAAACTGCCCTGGAATTAAAGAATAACTCGCCTTTTCACTAAAAGAATCTAACAACGGATCTATCCCTATACTGTCTTTGATATTTTTTGCTGTTAGTTTCTCCAGTAACGACTCATCAAAACAACCTATATCAAGGACTCTAGAACCATTAGGAATATAAGGCAAGCACTTTTTTATTCTCCAGTCGCGCAAAAACCTATCAAGAAACTTCATCTTTAGTTTTTACAAATGTCTTAGACTAAATGGTCTTAGCCCGCTTTCTGTCTACCTCTTTCAGCAATATCTTACGCAGTCTCAAATGATTTGGAGTGACCTCAACATATTCATCTTTTTGAATATATTCTAGCGCTTCTTCCAATGAAAATTTAATCGCTGGTACAATTTTGGCCTTATCATCTGCTCCAGCAGAACGTACATTACTCAGCTTTTTTGTTTTGGTTACATTAACCACCATATCATCGCCACGGGAATTTTCACCTATGACCTGACCTTCGTAAATCTCTTCTCCTGGATCAATAAAAAACTTTCCCCGTTCTTGTAATTTATCAATGGAATATGGTATTGCAGTTCCGTTTTCCATAGATACCAATGAGCCATTTTGCCGTTCTGGAATGCCACCTTTCAAAGGACGATATTCCTTAAAACGGTGCGCCATAATAGCTTCTCCCGCGGTTGCTGTTAGCAATTGATTTCGCAAGCCAATAATACCTCTTGATGGCACAATGAATTCGCAAACCATACGGTCACCCTTAGCTTCCATACTAAGCATTTCACCTTTTCGCATAGTTACCATTTCAATTGCTTTACCAGAAACAGACTCTGGCAGATCAATGGTCATTTCCTCAAAAGGTTCACATTGAATACCATCAATCTCTTTTATGATTACTTGAGGCTGCCCGATTTGAAGCTCATAGCCTTCGCGTCGCATCGTTTCAATTAAAACGGATAAATGCAAAACACCTCGGCCAAAGACCATGAATTTATCGGCAGAATCGGTTTCCTCAACACGAAGCGCCAAATTCTTTTCCAATTCTTTTGTTAGACGTTCCTTGATATGACGTGATGTGACATATTTGCCATCCTTACCAAAAAAAGGAGAGTCATTTATAGTGAACAACATACTCATTGTTGGCTCATCTATGGCAATGGTTTTCAATCCTGTTGGATTTTCAAAATCGGCTACGGTATCACCGATTTCAAAGCCCTCTAGCCCAACAATGGCACAGATGTCTCCAGCTTGCACCTCATCAACTTTTTTGCGTCCTAAGCCCTCAAATGTATGCAGCTCCTTTATTTTACTTTTTAATATGGAGCCGTCTCTTTTTACTAAAGATATGGGCTGACCTGTTTTTAAGGTTCCTCTCGTTAATCTTCCAATGGCAATACGTCCTGTAAAGGAGGAAAAGTCCAAAGACGTAATTAACATTTGTGTATTACCCTCTTCGATTTTTGGTTCTGGGATGTGCTCAATCACCATATCCAGTAGTGGCTCTATTGAATCGGTTGGTTGTTGCCAATCCTCACTCATCCAGTTGTGTTTTGCCGAACCGTAAACCGTAGGGAAATCCAATTGCCACTCCTCTGCTCCAAGTTCAAACATGAGGTCAAACACCTTTTCGTGTACCTCATCTGGCGTGCAATTTTCTTTGTCTACTTTATTGATAACCACGCAGGGTTTTAAGCCTAAGTCAATAGCCTTTTGTAACACAAAGCGGGTTTGTGGCATTGGGCCTTCAAACGCATCGACCAAAAGCAAAACACCATCTGCCATATTGAGCACGCGCTCTACCTCTCCACCAAAATCGGCGTGACCAGGCGTATCAATAATATTGATTTTGGTATCCTTGTAAATTACCGAAACATTCTTGGAGGTAATGGTAATACCTCTTTCTCGTTCCAAATCGTTATTATCAAGGATAAGGTCTCCTGTATTTTCATTGTCCCTAAACAACTGACAATGGTACATAATTTTGTCTACCAAAGTGGTTTTACCATGGTCAACGTGGGCAATAATAGCAATGTTTTTAATCTTGGTCATACAAGCGCAAATTTATAAGCGCGCAAAGGTACGGTATTAAATCCTCATTGCGTTAATTATTTGTTATATTTTAATTATCAAACAATTAGTCATCGTATATTTCGTTTGAAAGAATGATTAATAGTAAATGCCTACCTATAAAATAATCAACCGCTAATTGGGTCATTTACATCTGAAAACCAAATATGTCACAGATGAACGCCATTAGTAGATACACCAAATTCATACCCTACCTCTATTTTATTTCAGTAATAGGATATTGGTTTACTTCAGTTAATAAGACCGAAGGAATTTCGGCCTATATCATTTTACTTTTGGGTATCCCGTTTGTGTGGCAGTTAATTAAACCCAACAGAAGGTTGAATTTTTCCTTGGGCATTATCTTCGTTTGTTTATCCTCCTATCTAGTTTTGGCATATCTATCGGATTTATTGAATATTATAGACTGGAGCGATTCTGCCAAGCGCTTTCTATTCTATGGCGGACTGCTTGTCCTTGGCAATCTTGTGATGTCCCTTTGGATTATACGAAATAGTATAAAAAAGGTCTTTTAAAATAGTATCTTTGCGACAGAATTAAAATGCGCTAAGATGACGGTTCCTAAGTTAAAACATACCAATTCCAATAACTTCTTTTTACTCTGCGGTCCATGTGCCATTGAAGGCGAAGACATGGCTTTACGTATTGCCGAACGTGTTGTTAACATCACGGATAAGCTCAACATTCCTTACATTTTTAAAGGAAGCTTTAAAAAAGCCAACCGAAGTAGAATAGATAGTTTTACCGGAATTGGAGATGAAAAAGCCTTAAAGATATTACGCAAGGTATCTGAAACCTTTGACGTACCCACAGTAACCGATATCCACGAATCCTCAGATGCAGACAGAGCAGCAGAATATGTTGATGTTTTGCAAATCCCAGCTTTTTTAGTGCGGCAAACCGATCTTGTTGTAGCAGCAGCAAAAACAGGTAAGTTTGTTAACCTCAAAAAAGGACAGTTTATGAGTCCAGAAGCCATGAAGCATGCTGTACAAAAGGTAAAGGATGCTGGAAGCGACAAAGCATGGATAACCGATCGCGGAACCATGTTTGGCTACCAGGATATGATTGTTGATTTTAGAGGCATTCCTACCATGAAACAATATGCACCTACCATTTTAGACGTGACCCACTCCCTTCAACAACCCAACCAAAGCAAAGGTGTTACAGGAGGACGACCAGATATGATTGAAACCATTGCACGCGCAGGAGTGGTAAATAATGTCGATGGTCTGTTTATAGAAACGCATTATGATCCTGCCAATGCAAAAAGTGACGGTGCCAACATGCTACATCTTGATAATTTAGAAGGCCTATTGACCAATCTAGTGGCTATTAGAAAAACTATCAACGCCTTTAACTAAAATTAGCTAAACGTCACCCAAAGTAACCAATCTGAGGTTGCAAGATTTTTATTGTTAAAGTTTTTAATTTGTTTGGCTGACGGTGGTTTTTTATTTAAGTTTATGAAAATCAAGGAATTAAATTATGAAAAACCTATCCATTTTAATGGTTATGTTAATGTTGGTAACCATTTCTTGCTCAAATGAAAATTCTAATGAGGAGGGCGTAAATCTAGAAGATTCAATTAAGAAGTCAACAGTTGAATTAACCAAGGCCAATGGCTGGGTGAAAATTGGAAAGTTAGATAATGACCGAATAGTATTGACTGCTAACAAACAAAAACTTATTAATTCCTTAAATCAAAACTTATTAATTGGTCAAGAAGATTATGTTAATGACTTACATATCGACCGTATAAAGGATTCTTATTATTTATTCTTTACAGGAGAAAAAATAAGAGTAGCATTTTACGTGCAGTTGGATAAAGGTAATGTTTCCCTAATGGCTGCGGCAAAGACATCTTGTTCTACCTCTGACCCTGGATGTATTGAAGAGCAATTAGGCTGTATTCCGGAATATCCAGACAACCCTCCTGGCCAAGCTGGAATAGGAACCTGTACTAAATGCTCTAATGGTGCTACCTGCACTAAAACAGTATCAGGCGACCCACAAATAGACCCTTAATTAGATACAAACCTTGTATTATATGTAAAGCACTGTAAAGTAAACGGTGCTTTTTTTAATCTTACTTCGGCAAAACCTTAAATCATCAAATTTTAGTTGTCCTAGACCGGCCAATCATTTTGAAGGGATTGATATCAATTTTTAACTGTTGTTCAATAACATAGACTACAACGGCATCATCAATATCATCAACTTTTCTATAGCGTAGAGAGGTGACAGCCTTTCTGTTGGTCGTCACAAAGTGATGTCTATATTCCGAGAGCTTGTCGCCATGCCAGAATGCTAAATCCACATAGTCCTTGGATTGATTCAAATAACAAATAGGAATATTGTTATGGTAATAAAACGGAATGCGCCACTTAAACTTCAGTTCTGCTTGTGGTGCTACAGCTTCAATAATGGATTGTAGTTGCAGTAAAATTGACCTGTAGGGCTCATCTCTGTTTAAAATATAGGATTCAGCAGGATTCATATGCCTTTAAAATAACCCCAAAATTCCCAGTACCAACAGCGCTATGCCTATGATGGCTTTAAATGGCATAAGTTTTTCGGATATCTGGCGCAAGGTAGGTTCTAAGGCAGGTACTTTTCCAAAGACATGCGTTAATAGCAATAAACCACCCATAAGCCTAATTAAGGTAAAGATTAAATTGGCTCTAAATGTCATGAGTCCCAATATAAGGAGTGCCACGCCAATGAGCGTTTGAAAAGGCGATAGCACACCTGCTATTTTATTAAAGAAATTGGCGTCTCCATCCCACTTATCCAAGGTGGCTAGACCAAGTAGAATTCCGCCCGAAATAGAAACTATTGTAATTAAAAGACCTATCATGACATCTAAATTATTCCACTAAAATTACTAAAATTTTATACTTCTTTGAGTTTAGTATATAAAAAGACAAAAGCCTAGAAAATCATATGCGTTTCTCTAGGCTTAGTTGAAAACTCAAAATAACTTGCTATAACGCTATCCACATTTTGAATGTCCGCAACTTTTGCATTTTAAGCAGCCTTCTTCAAAAACAAGGCCTTCTGGGTCATGACAATTAGGACATTTTTTATCTACTGCTTCCGTTCCTTCTGGGATAAAGCGTTTTAAAGCTCTCGCAACACCATTTTTCCAGGTGTTGATGTGCTCATCGTAAAGGTTTAAATTTTGTACCAAATCTACCACATATGGTATTGGCATACCATGACGCAGCACACCAGAAATGAGCTTTGCATAATTCCAAAACTCTTTATTGAAAGAACGCGAAAGGCCTTCAATAGTGGTTTTATAGCCTTCACTATCTATATATTGAAAATCATAGCGTGAGGCTCCATCCTCACTTCTATTCTTTATAATCCAACCTTTCTTTACCCATTGCGGCAGATTAAAGGCATCTTTCATTTTACCGGTGAAAATTTCATATGGTCTGCCCTCAACTAAACCAATAACCGCCAACCACTTTTCAGATTCATTATGAAAACGTACTATTTCAGCCTCTATACGATCCGGACGTTTAGCAATCAGGGTTTCTGTATCACTGCTCTCACTTTCATCTTCACTTTTATCCTTAGAGGAAATTAAAATACCGCTTCGTGACCCATCTCTATACACCGTTATTCCCTTAAGACCTTTTTGCCAAGATTCTACATAAATATCACCGACCATATCTACAGTGACATCTGATGCTAGGTTTATAGTACTACTAATGGAATGCGTCGTGTATTTCTGCACTAGCGCTTGCAGCTCAACACGCTTTTTCCAATCTATTTCAGGAGCAGTGGCACCTGCATACGGACTCTTCTCAACCTCCTTTAATCCTGTGGTGTTCATCCAAGTTTTAAAGTTCTTATGGTATACGGTGAACTCTTCAAAGGCATCTCCTAGGTCGTCAATGAAATCTACTTTTGCAGTATCATCTACAGCATTTACTTTTCGGCGCCTTATGTATGACAAGAGAAAAACAGGTTCAATACCAGAAGAGACTTGCGCCAACATACTCAACGAACCTGTAGGTGCCACAGTGCTAATTGAAATATTTCTTCTGCCATGTTCCATCATTCTATCATAAGTAGAAGGAAATTCTTCCTTAAGCATTTGTACAAATTCTGAAGTATCTTCAATATTCCTATTAAAAACGTCAAACTGGCCACGTGTTATGGCCATATCAATACTACTTTCAAACTCTGCTTCCAATTTGGTACGCATAATTTTACCCACGACTTTAAGAGCGTCATCCGTGTCAAACTTGAGACCAAGTGCAGCTAAGGCATCTGCTAAAGCCGTAAACCCTAAGCCTGTTCTTCGGCCTTTATGACCCGTTTCCTTTAGTAATTCCCAAGTTTCCCTTTCGGTGCGTTTTATATGCTCTGGCTCGGGATCACTATTTATTTTGTCTAAAATGCGTTGCACTGCCTCTAGTTCCAAATCCACTAAATCGTCCATCAATCGCTGACTATCATAAGTCACTTCATAAAACTTCTTATAGTTGAATTTTGCCTTTTTGGTAAATGGGTTATCCACAAAACCATAGAGATTTAATGCAATCAACCTACAGCTATCACCTCCTTGCATAGCAATTTCCGAGCATGGGTTAGTGGAACTATTCTTGAATTCGGGATACACAGAAGACGTGGAATACCAATGCTGTCTATCCCAGAAAATAAGTCCAGGTTCTGCAGTATTATGGGCACAGGTTATAATCTTGTCCCATAAATCTTTGGCCCTAATCGATTTTGAATATTCTGGATTCGCACTATTAATAGGCCATTGTAAAGTGAACTCAGTATCATTGACTACAGCATTCATAAATTCATCGGAGAGACGAATGGAAATATTAGCACCGGTTACTTTGGTTAAATCCTGCTTTATGGAAATGAAATCCTCAATATCGGGATGCTTCACATCCATGGTGAGCATTAGTGCGCCACGGCGACCGTTTTGGGCAACCTCGCGTGTTGTATTAGAAAAACGGTTCATAAATGAAACGGCACCAGTTGTTGTGCCTGCCGCATTGGAAACATTGGCATCCTTTGGACGTAATTCAGATAAATCAACGCCAACACCGCAGCGTCTTTTAAACAATTGTGCCAATTGCTGATCGGTGTAACATACGCCTCCATAAGAGTCCATAACACTAGGTACAACGATACAGTTAGACAAGGACGCAATAACCTCTTTATTACCTAAACCGTACATAACACTACCTTGAGGAATGACATAGTTGAAGTCCTTAAACAGGTTGTAAATCTTTTCAAAAGACAAATGCGCTCTGCGCATACCATAATCAGATAAGCCTTCGGTAGGTGTTTGTTTGGTCTTGTATTTTTCCTCGATACGCCCAAATTCTTTGGCCATGCGCCTATGCATATCATCAGGGTTTTTCTCTAGGTAACTACCGTTTTTGTCCTTAAGACAATACTTGTTAATCCAAGTGGTAGCAGCTAGTTCGTCATGGTTAAAATAATCTAGGCATGAGGCCAATACCTCATCATAAGTATACGTTGTTCTGGTTATTTGTGCTGTACTCATTTATGAAATTAGTTAAGTTGAAGTCATACGAATTTCAAAATTAAGAGAGTGCTATAGGGATTACATGATAAATATCATGTTGTTGATAAGTGTGCGGAATTGTTAATGCTTTTTCTTCATAGCAAATCACAACACAACTCAAAATTCAACTATTTTTATTTACTTGTTTAATACAACGTATTTTTATCAACGACTTAAAACACAACATCAATGGCGACCTTCTCGAAAAAAATAATGATGTATACTGGCATTATATTAGTGCTGTTAGCTTTACCCCTTATTGGTATGCAATTTTCAAATGCTATTGATTGGAAAGCTGGAGATTTTGCCATGGCCGCTGTTCTATTGGTTTTAGCCACTTTAGTAATTGAAATCACAAACCGAATAATCCCCAATAAAACACTCAGAAGATTTCTTATTGCAGTTGGAATTTTGGTCATAGTGCTCATTTGGTTAGAATTGGCCGTTGGTGTTTTTAATTCGCCAATAGCCGGGAGCTAAAGTCCTATGACCACGTCCATCTGCATAAACAAGCGCTATGGGCATATTATAACTTTGAGTATCAATAAAGTTGTGAGACATCTTAAACTGGATGGTTTTATAAAGGTCATCATTTTACCCAAAGGATACCAAACAAATATTTAAAGGCTCAATGATGCAAATTAAGCACTATAAAATTTTTAATAGCCTTTCAGATTAGTATCTTTAGCAGTAACTAAAAATAAACTCTCATGAAAAAAATTGCTCTGCTCTTTACTATGGTTTTATTGGCTTTTGCCTGTGAGTCCGAAAAAAAACAACCCGAACCCAAACAATTAGGCGATTTTACTTTTGCCAATACTAAGGTTATTGCTGGTGAGCCTTTTTCAATTACCTATGATGGTGAAGGTAATTTAGAGAGTGGGTTTTACCATCAAGTAGTACATGATAAGGCATATGCTGCCGATGTTACTTTTGAGAACAACGAAGCTGTCATCACTGTACCCGATAGTATCTCTACTGTAGCTTTTTATTTTACTATTGATAATACGTTTGACAATAATAAAGGCAAAGGTTATGTATTTAATGTGGTAGATGCAGAGGGCGAAAGTCCAATCGATGCTGAGGCAGCACATCAATTTTATTTAACAAATGATGGTTCATATTATGATCTTACAACAGGTGATGCCAGTTTAGCCTTAAACGCTATTGAATCTGCTCTTGAGGAACATCCAGAATTAGAAGAAAACTGGATGGACACGCATATCTACGTGGCACAGCAGGCTGGTGGCGATAAAGCCCAATCCGTACCAGAAGATTATATTTCCAAAATAACCTCTAATTCCATTTTAGATTTAGAAGATTACAAACAACTGGCTACGATTTACTCCAGAACTCGAAACAGTGCTAAAAGGGATAGCATCAATGCTATTATTAACGAAAAGTTTCCAGATAGTGACGTGGCGCTTCAAAACAAAGTATCGACCTTTTTTAAGCTGGAAACATTAGAGGACAAAGAAAAGTTCTTCTCCGAAAATAAAGAGGCAGTTCTGCAATCGGCAAATGCTGATTATATTTTAAGAAGTTTGGCCGTTGAAAATTTTAACATCAAAAATGATGAAGCGTTCCAGAAGTACTTTGATATGATGTCCAATCCTATGGATAAGGCTGGATTACTCAATTCCATAGCTTGGGCAAGGGCCGAGAAGGGGAAAGACCTCAACGAGGCGGAAGAAATGTCCAAACTATCACTAAGCTTAGTTGAAACCGAACAAAACGAACTTAGCAATAAGCCAGAATTTTACAGCCCTAAACAATACGAGCAAAGTCTAGAACGAAGCTATAACATGTATGCAGACACCTATGCATTAATTCTATTTCAGCAAGGAAAAGTTAAGGAGGCCATTGCATACCAACAAAAAGCGGTAGGAAAGGGCTATTCTCCAGATAACAATGAACGTTTGGTTCAATATTTAATTGCTGATGAACAATATGAAGAAGCACTTAATCGCTCGAAAACTTATATTTCTAGCGGTTTAGCCACGTCAAAGCTGAAGGACTATTTTAAAGAAGCTTATGCCGAGGTAAATCCTAACGATGATATTGCTTCTGTGATGGCACAAATGGAATCTGCAGCAAAAGAAAAACAGCTTGATGATCTCAAAAAATCCATGTTGGATGAACGTGCTCCAGATTTTACTGCTAAAAATCTCGACGGTGAAGAGGTTACCTTGTCTTCTTTAAAAGGCAAAACTGTAATCCTCGATTTTTGGGCCACATGGTGCGGACCTTGTATTGCGTCCTTCCCTGGCATGCAAAAGGCCGTTACCAAATATAAAGATGACGATAGCGTTGTTTTTCTATTTGTTGACACTTTTGAAAGTGGTGAAAATCGCCTAACTGAAGTACAAGACTTTATCACAGAAAATGAGTATGACTTCCATGTACTTTTAGACCCGAAGGAAGCCAATGGCAGCAATCATGAAATTGCCAAAAAATATAATATCTCCGGAATCCCTACCAAAGTGATTATAGGACCAAGTGGTCGCATGAATTTTAAGGATGTTGGTTACAGTGGTTCCAACGACAAATTATTAAACAAGATTGATGGCATGATCGAAATTTTAAAAACTCAGCCTTAAACTTACTTTTACTATAAAATAAAAAAGGAAAGCTTTTGTCAGCTTTCCTTTTTTCGTTTGCATATAGATATTATCATTCCTTTCCGTCAACAAAATCCTGAAGGTATTTAAAACGTTCTGTCAGTTGACCATTTTCGGTGACTTTAGCGCGTTCTAAAATTCCCTTGGCATCATTGTTAAAAAATGCTGGTAGCACATGTTTTAAAAAGGTTTCCCCAAAGCCTTCACTAGCGTCCTTAGGCAATTCGCATGGAAGATTATCAACAGCCATAACCGTTATAGCACCTTCAGCATCAAAAGCGACTTCTTTCTCCGTTTTAGGATCGTAGCCGTAAAAGGGCTCTGCAATTGTAGAAGGTCTAATTGTACTCGCCACAGGACCATCGATATCACAAGAAATATCAGCGACTAGATTAATTTTAAAATCGGGATGCTTGACATCTTCCCTGGTAAATAAATAAGGTGCATTATTACCATAGAAGTGCCCTGCAATAAACATATCCGAGACTTTAGCATAAGGCATAAAATTACTTTCGTATCCAGTTGGGTCTTTGTAAAATTCCAAACGGTCTCCCACTTTTCCATCCTTGCGCTTGGCATATTCCATGACATCGACCCTACAATATACAGGCTCGGTAAACTCTGACGTGAGATAAAGCGCATCACTAACTTCCTTAATCCCTAAATGGTTTAGAATTTCAGCAGCACCTTTGGCTACCTTTCCTGTTCCCGATAATAAAATTTTGATATTTGGAATAGTAATTTTATCCAACTCCGCTTTTACAGCATGCAAATCCGCCAAACTTTCACATTTAGGAAGATTAAACAATCCATCTCTTAGACCGAGCGCTCTAAACCCGTTGTAAGCTCCAACCAATCCAGCATATCTACCAAAACCAATTAATCTGTATCCATTGGAATCAACTATGGTTTCATGGTCATACAAGGTGATATTCTTTTCTAAGATAGCCCGTAAAAGGTCTCGATTATAAGGCTGTTTCTTTATGGTATGCGAAAAGAAAAAATAAGCTTTGTTTGGCATCAAGGCTTCAATAGGAACTTCCTTGACGCCAATCATCACATCAGCCTTGGAAACATTATCAAGAACCTCAAATCCATATTTTCGATACCTATCATCTTTAAAAACCCTGATTTTAGAGGTTTCCACTATAAATTCAGCATCAGGAAACTCTTGTCTAGCCTTGGCTAAGGTTTTAGGGGAAAAGACGACTCTGCGGTCTGGTGGGTTTTTACGTTCTCGGATTATAGCAAATGTCATTGAAAGCGTGTTTTTATAATTCTGTGCGTAACAATTATTAGGGTTTTTACCTGACAGGATGACCCAAATTTACTTTGGAATAATTGTTGCGCGAAAATAATGGGATTTACGAGGTTGCACAACTTTTTTTGTAACTTCGCCATCCTTTTTAATTATCATTTAAGGGGCCGACTGGTTTTGACAGCAAGATTAATTAAATGGTAAGCACGTCGTGTAATGGTTTTGACACACGTAAAAGGCTAGACCAAACTTTAAACGGCGAGAATAACTACGCTTTAGCTGCGTAATCTGAATTACAGTAAGATTGTGCTAGTTCCTACTAGGTAGGAAGGCTAAATGTCTCCAGAAAGCCTTGGTTAATGGCGTTCTATTTTGAGGCATCGTAAAAATTGACTAAGATTGGACAGTGCTTCGATGTCCTTTCGAGATTAAGAAGCTAAGTGTAAAGTAGGCGGTCTTTAGCCAGCTTTACAACGACAAACAAATAAAAGACTAAACGTGTAGAAAGCCCTTTGGTTACTTGTTTGGACGAGAGTTCGATTCTCTCCGGCTCCACGACACTCTTCAATCTTCTTGTCAACAATAAAAAATCCGTCTAGATTACTTGAACGGATTTGTTGTTTTTAATTGTATGAATTAAAAAACTATCAGTTGAATTTGTACTTCGAATTGCTGATGTAGCCTTAATATCGAAATTAAGGCCTTATGTAAGACACGTTACTGCCGCTCTCTATTTCTAATGAGATTATCAGTTAAAACCTTATACCTGTTATCGATTTCATCGTTTTTGTAGATAAAACGCTTATTCTTATTTTGCCTTTTCCAGCTGTTTTTCACATTTGCTTTCTCTCCTAGAAGATCTTCTATACATGAAATTTTCTTTTTAATATCA
Source organism: uncultured Winogradskyella sp. (assembly GCA_913055905.1). Lineage (GTDB taxonomy): Bacteria > Bacteroidota > Bacteroidia > Flavobacteriales > Flavobacteriaceae > Winogradskyella. The sequence continues at coordinate 219,014 of CAJXLB010000004.1, read as the reverse complement.
TGCAAGTGAATATAAGTAAGGTTCCTAATGTTTTTTGTTTTTTCAGTGAAATCAAAATAAAAGGAGATTAACTTTTCAATAATCTCTTCATTGGTCTTACTTTCTCTATCAAAATTGAATTCTCTGAGATTCACTCCAACTTTGTTTTTCCAAAAAAACTCATTTTGAATGTCGAAGTGAAAATCTAACATGAAAGGTTCATTCCAATAATTGATGACAGATGTTACCCAAGATGATGGTGATCTCAAAACACATATATAGTCTAAATCTTTTGAAGTAGCATTGCTAGCCAAGTCATCTACATATGCACTCCACAAACCCGAACACTCTAACTTAAGGTTTAAATATGCCATTCTTTTTTGAAAATATTTATCGAAATCCTTGTCTAGTAGTTTATAAGAAATGTAATGTAAAGGCTCGTGTTTAGCAACTTCTTTCCTAAATAAACCCGCTATAAACGTCGTGCCTGTTTTATAAGGTGAAATGCATAAAACCGTTCGAACCGTGCTAGAGGGTCGACTAACAGTAATTTTAAAGCGCAGTATCCACCCTTCAACAACACGTATGTATCTTGCAAATCGTGTCTTTAAAAGAGCATATTTGATTTTGTCAATAATAGTCATGAAGAAGCATTAAAGAAGAGGCATTCCAAAAAGAACCGCCTCAATTGTAAATATCCAATTAACTTAACTCCTTCATCAAAGGAAATGATTCTCCTTTAGAAAAAAGAAATCTAGCTTACCTATTCGATTAACGCAGCATATTAAGTGATAAAAGATTAGATCACTTTAAATCTTGTCAGAAATGAAATACTGCTTTTTATTAATAATTCTGACAGTAGTTCGATTCTCTCCGGCTCCATATCCTTCAGGATTTTATAAAGAAAAAAGCTCCAAATGAGGAGCTTTTTATGTTGTTTCTATTTCGGATTACGTAATATTTAAATCTGATATCAATACTTCCATCCACATGAAGTCTTCCATTTCATAATCCTCAATTGGAGTACCATCTGGAAGATAGACCTGATGACTTAAGATGGAGCCATTGGAAACTTCATATGTTACATAATACAATAACGTGTCATTGGCATCGTAAATACTTTCTTTGGTTTTTCTATAATCATTAGCCGCATCTCTCGTATCTACGGTAACATATCCTACAAGGGTTAAGTTTTCAGGTGTGCCTTCAAAATATTCTTTCTTGCTTACCAACTTACGATAGTGATTCGCTACATAGTAGTATTCTTTTGTCTTACAGTAATTAAATGCAGGGCCATCATAATAAAAATCCCATTCCTTAATTTCTACCTCATAAGCACTATAATCTTCGATATCATATAGGCGACTAGTCCCATTGTAATCATAGTACTCTTTTTCTCTAAAGAAGTTGTCGTAATACTCAATTAAAGTTTTGTTATTACTGTTTGCTTCCTCGTAAAAATTCACAACGCGCCCTTGAGAATCATATTCAATAATTTGAACTATTGTATTACCGTCATAATTTAGTTCTTGACGGGTCATGTTACCATTGGTGTAGGTATAATTAAAATTTTGCGTCCAAGCTTCATTCTCATAACTTTTAATTGTTCCATCTGCGTTATATGTGAAAATCTCCTCATCACCATCATCAAAATTATAGTTTCCTCTATGGATTTTTTTAACCAATTGGTTGTTTGAATTGTACTCTAATTCAACGACATCTCTAATTTGTCCTTCTTTAATTTTGGTTAATTCTACAATTTTTCCATCATTGTCATAGACATAGGTAAATGTCACCTCTTCATCGTCGTCATATTCGAAAGTAAGGATGCGGTTTGAAGAGGTTATTACGCCATCTGTATCAAAGTCGTGATTGATGGTAAATACTTTGTCCCCAAACTCACCAGCTATTTTTAGGTTTTGATAGCTAGTTAAAGCCTTACCATCTTGCACGTCGTGTGAATAATTCCACATCCACCTCGCATCTGAACCAAATAATTGTTCAAAGGACATCACAAAATTGGTCATGTTAAAGGTCTGGTCAGCATCAATAACAATATCTACATTCTCTAAGGCATTAGGGTCAACAATGATATTATTATCATCATCATCGCTACAACTCGTGAATAAAACTCCAATTACTAGAAGCATACTCAATACTTTTAAACTAAGTGTTTTCATAATTCATTGGTTTTTAAGAATGTCTACTCTAATTAGCTTTTCGACTTCCGCTGGAGCAGTATTTTAAATACTATACTTTTAAAAGATTAAAATCCGAAGTTGAAAAATTTGATTTTAGGAAATTACAAGTTTATCACGACCATAAATCCATACAAAAAATCACGCAACTTAAACCTCTTAAGAATTTAATCGACCTAAAGTACCTCCATAATAAATACCAATCAATGATGGCAATCAGTTTGAAAAATTAAAAGGAATCTATTCTGATTTGTACGCTTATCTATTTCGTAAAAAGATTAAAAAATCTAACTTCGTTCAGCCTTAACCATTAAACCTAAAAATTGACTATGGCCAGCAGAATTTATCAAGTAGACGCTTTTACAGACACACTTTTTGGCGGCAATCCAGCAGCGGTGTGCCCACTAGATTCATGGCCTAGCGATGCCCTGATGCAAAACATTGCACAAGAAAACAACCTTTCCGAAACTGCTTTTTACCTTAAGGATAGTAATGGCTATCACATCAGGTGGTTTACGCCAGAAGTTGAAGTGGATTTATGTGGCCATGCCACGCTTGCTGCGGCTTACGTTCTGTTCAATCATGAGAAACACGATAAAGACATAATACATTTTCATTCGGCACGAAGTGGCGACCTAAAAGTAACGCGCCGTGCCGATTGGCTAACTCTAGATTTTCCAGCGGATGAGCTCATCGAACTCAAATTAACCGATAAACTGTATAAAGGTTTTAATATAAAACCCAAATCCGTTTACAAAGGCAAGACAGACTACCTTTTTGTATTTGAGACTGAAAGTGACATAATAAATCTTAAACCAGATTTCATTGAAATTGGGAAACTGGATTGCAGAGGTATTATCGTTACAGCTAGAGGAACGGCAACAGATTTTGTTTCGCGCTTTTTTACACCTCAGTGCGGCATCAATGAAGACCCTGTGACAGGTTCGGCACACACGACGTTAACGCCTTATTGGACCAAGGTGCTTAACAAGTCTCAACTAACCGCAAAGCAAGTTTCTGCACGTGGAGGCTACTTAAAGTGCAAACTACTAGATGATCGAGTTAAGATTAGTGGTCAGGCCAAACTTTATATGGTTGGAGAGATTTCATTTAGCTAGAATTTGTCTGTACCGTTTTAAGGCGATTATGTATTTTAAACACAACACAAAACCACCCTTAAATTTTCTCCAGCTCCCCTACTAGGAATGATAAATATCATTTTAAACCTAAGTTCTGTATTGTATTTTTAAAAACAACTTAAATACAAAACAGATGAAAACGGCAGAAAACACCAAAATTATTGACAAGGCTGTTGACTTTCTAAGAAAGGCAGCCGTTGAATTAGAAGAGTTCCAAGTGCAAGCCTCTTTAGGCAAAGCAGAATTACAGGACACGTACGAGGATACCAAGAAGAAATTCAATCAATTCATTCACGATTCTAAATTTAAAATGAAACAAGGGAAGGACAAGTTTGATGACATGAGAACCTTGTTTGATGAGCTCATTGTACAACTTAATCTAGGTAAGGCTGAAACTGTTGATGCTTTTAAAGAGCAAAAGGGTAAAATACTATCGAAAATACACGAGATTGAAGTCAAGGTTAAAACCAACGAAACCCTAAATAATTTCTACAAACAATTATTATTGGATATTGAGATGTTTAAAGTGAAGTTGGAAATTTTAGAAAACAATCTGGAAAAAGGTAAAGATTCCTTTAAATCGAACTACGACAAGGGTAAACAAGAATTTCTAGACTATGTTGAGAAATTCAAAAAGAAATACGAAAAAGAAAAGGAAGACACAACTTGGGAACATTTTCAAGGTGAAATGTCAGAAGCCTTTAAACACTTTAAACAAGCCTTTAAGAAGTAATGCACTTAAATTGATTTATCTATAACCCTAACAGGCCTGTATGTAAATTGACTTTACATACAGGCTTTTTTGTTACCAATTATAATAATCTTTCTTTTTGATGTCGCGTAACATACCCAAACCTAAAATGACGGTAAGCACAAGCCCTAAAATTCCAATCACGGAGACGTCGTTCCATAACGGTGGAATCTTGGAAATTATAAATAGTGAAGACCCTATAATCAACGCTACCATAATAAATGCTGACACCAAATGGGTAGTTAAGCGCTTAAACGTATGGATGAGAGGATCGACACCCTTATGGGTCAAATCTACCTTAATCTCGCCTTTATTTATTTTTCTAATGGCGTTCTTGAGATCTCTTGGAAACTCTTCCATGTAATCCGTTAGCTCGTAAATGGAATTGAACACTTTCTTGCCCATAGCTACAGGACTAAAATTCCTGGTTATACTTTTGGAGAGATAAGGTTTTACCATCTCAAATTGGTCTAACTTAGGGTCTAATTTCTCCAATACGCCTTCCAAAGTGACGAGAGCTCTTGCGAAGAGATAAAAATAGGTAGGAACCTTCAAGCCGTGCGCTACGATGATATCTTTTAATTCCAAGAGAACGGTGCTCATTTCATTGTCATGCACATCACGGACATAATATTTTTCTACAAACTCGTTAATATCAAATTCCAGCCCTCTCATGTCCTTTATTACCGTGGTATCCGAAAGCTGTTGAATGACATGGATTATTTTCTTTACATCGCGATCAGTGATCGAACTGAATAACTGTCCAAAAATTTTAATATCCCTTTCTAATATGGTACCCATCATACCAAAGTCTAAATAACCTATATGGCTATTGGGTAAGACCAGTAAATTGCCAGGATGCGGATCGGCATGGAAGAAGCCATATTCAAAGATTTGCTTGAAAAAACTTATGCTTAAACGTCTAGCAATGACTTTTGTATCAAACCCTTTGGCCTTAAGTTTTTCCAAGCGATCTATTTTAATGCCAGCCATAAATTCCATGGCCAAAACCTTTTCTGTTGTAAAATCCCTATACACCTTTGGTGCTTGGGCAAACTGCTCTACGCTATCATCGGTAATCAGATTATTGTAGAATCTTTGAATGTTAATGGACTCATTGATAAAATCCAGTTCTTTTAAGATCGAGCTTTCAAAATTCTTTACCAATCCAACAGGATCAAAGCTCTTTAAGGAGGGAATTCTATTTTCAAGAATTTCTGCAATGGTATACATCACCTTAATATCCTCTAAGATAATGTCTTTAATACCAGGTCTTTGAACCTTTAAGGCAACACGTTTACCAGAATGTAAGGTTACCTTATGAACCTGTGCCATTGATGCCGAAGCAAAAGGATGTGGATCAAACCACGCAAATAATTCATCAATGTCTTTCTTTAATTCAGACACCACAACCTCCTTAACCCTATGGTCTGGCATTGGAGGTACACGATCTTGTAGCTTTTCAAATTCTAGAACAAGTTCAAAAGGAATAAGATCAGGTCTGTTGCTTAAAATTTGACCAAACTTTATAAATGTAGGTCCCAGTTCCTCACAAACCAAGCGCATCTTTTCCCACTTTGAGAATTGCAATGCGTCTATCCTAGATTGCTTTGGGATTAAATTTCTAACAAACGTATAGCGCTTATGTTCTTCTAAGTGCTGCACTAAATCTTCAAAACCGTATTTGATGAGAACCTTTAAAATCTCATTGTAGCGCGATACAGATTTGTACTTACGTTTTATGCTGGCAACAATACCCATGTTAATTTTTTGCTTCTAAATGATTTAACCGTGCCTCCAGAAGTGCGATTTTATCTTCGGACTTTTCGAGTTTAAGATGTAGCGCTTTAATTTCGTCTAAATGAGCGACATTTATTTTTTTGTAAAATTTTACAATGAGTTCCTCAATTTGGGTTTCTAGCTCATCTTTAGCCTGATTGGCTTTTAGAATCAATTTATCTACAAATTCAATTTCATTGCCATTTTCGTCTAAAATATCAGCCTCAGCGATACTGTTAAAATGCGCCTTCCCTTTTTCTGACATCTCATGTATCCGATCAAATAAATTATGCTCTTTGGCCAAGACATAAAGACTGGATGATAAGGTCAATAACTCAATGATTGTTTTAGTTTTCATGGCTGAGATGAATTAATACATTAGAAATCTAAATGTATCATATAAAAGAGACTTTAAATATGATAGAGGTCATTTATTCAAAGAAATTCATGTACTAAATTTATAGGTGAAAATCCAAGGCCATGAAAACAGATACAATTAAGGACATAATGACAAAAAACGTTGTTAGCGTTTCTCAAGACCAAACCTTACTAGATGTAAAACATATTTACGAAAAGAAACATTTTCACCACCACATTCCGGTTACAGAGGGCGAAAAACTTGTGGGCATGATAAGTTTGGCTGATTTCATGTACGGTGTTAATGGTGCGGGTTTAGACGATAATAGCAGTATTTACACAGAAAAAACAGTTAAGGATATCATGATGCCAAACCCAAAATATGTTGCGTCTGACGCTAATATTTCGGAAGTAGCCCAAATGCTGTCTAAAGGTAGATATCGCGCTTTACCTGTTGTAGAAAACGCTAAAATGGTAGGTATAATCACAACTGCAGATATGATTAGGTACTACCTCAACAAAAAGGACTGACCGTAATTTATCCCAGCAGATAAAGAGCTTACTTAGCGCTGACTGATATCATTTTAAGACTAAGCCTACAACCGTATATTTAAACAACTAATAAACACCGCTATGCTTGGTTCTAATTCTATTGAACGATTTTTCATTGAGGTTGGAGACTTATCTTATTTTACCAAACGGTTTTTTAAGGAAGTATTTTCCAGACCCTTTGAATTCAAGGAATTTTTGCGACAATGCTACAATATTGGCAATCGTTCTTTATTATTAGTTGGAGTTACGGCTTTTATCATTGGGCTCGTTATTACCTTGCAAACCAGGCCAACACTACAAGAGTTTGGTGCTGAGTCTTGGATGCCGTCTATGGTAAGTATTTCAATAATTAGGGAAATAGGACCGGTTATTATTGCATTGACATTTGCTGGTCGCATTGCTTCTGGAATTGGAGCAGAACTTGGATCCATGCGCGTTACTGAGCAGATAGACGCGATGGAAGTTTCCGGCACTAATCCATTTAAATATTTGGTTATTACCCGAATACTGGCCACCACTCTTATGCTTCCTATTCTTGTAATAATTGGCGATGCAATAGCCCTTTATGGCTCCTACATTATTGAAAATTTAAAGGGAGATGTTTCCTTCAGACTCTATTTTAACAAGGCCCTAAATGCACTGGCCTTTGGAGATTTGGTTCCTGCCACAATTAAGACGTTTTTCTTTGGCTTTGCCATTGGTTTGGTTGGGTGTTTCAAGGGCTACTACTGTGAGAAAGGGACTGTTGGTGTAGGCTTAGCTGCAAATTCTGCAGTGGTTTTTGCTTCAATGTTGCTGTTCATTTTAGACTTTATTGCTGTATTTATAACTGATATATTTTTTGAAATCTAGACTAGGAGAATGACTAATAGAAATGACATTCAGAAGAAACAAAGCACCAAGGGAAATCCAATTATAAAAATTGAGAATTTAATGAAATCCTTTGGTGACAATGCTGTCTTAAAAGGATTCAATTTAGAACTATATGAAGGTGAAAACCTAGTCATTATGGGTAAATCAGGCAGTGGGAAATCTGTAATGATCAAATGCCTCATAGGACTTATGGAACCCGACTCTGGCTATATAGAAATCATGGGCCGTGACCTATCGCGTTTAAGCCGCTCTGATTTAGACGAGCTCAGAACAGAAGTCGGATTTTTATTCCAAGGCAGTGCTTTGTATGATTCCATGACCGTAAGGGAAAATTTAGAATTTCCGTTAAGAAGGCACAAGCACAAGTTTGGCATTGTCGAGGACACCACGCCTTTAGTAGAAGAAGCCCTAAAAAATGTTGGACTTCTGGACGCCATAAATTTAATGCCTGCCGAATTATCTGGCGGCATGAAGAGACGCATAGCACTGGCAAGAACATTAATTCTTAAACCAAAAATCATTCTTTACGATGAACCAACAAGTGGCTTGGACCCTATCACATCAAAAGAAATTATTGAATTGATGCGAAATATCCAGAAACAATACAAAACATCGTCACTCATAATAACTCACGATGTAGACTGTGCACGTGTTGTAGCCGAACGCATGATTTTATTGGTAGACGGCATAAACTATGCCGAAGGAACGTATAATGAATTGGCTTCTGCCCAAGACAAAAAAATCAAGGCGTTCTTTAAACATTAAAAGTTGACTAAGATGAAAAAAACTAGAAGCGAAAAACTGAAGTTAGGCATTTTTGTAACCACGGGATTAGCCATATTTATTACCGCAGTCTATTTTATAGGACAAAGCCAAAATCTCTTTGCCGAGACCTTTACGTTGAATTCTTATTTCACCAATGTCAACGGGCTAATCCCGGGAAATAATGTGCGTTATTCTGGCATAAACATAGGGACCATAAAGCGCATCCAAATGGAAAATGATTCCCTTATCCGTGTTGAAATGCTTCTTGAGGAAAAAATGATTGATCATATTAAAACCGATGCCATTGCTACCATAGGAACTGACGGACTCGTTGGAAACGTTATTGTGAATATAACTCCTGGCGAAAATGGAACAACAAATGTAAAAGATGGCGACTTTATTGCATCCTATACTAAAATTAGAACTGACGAAATGCTCAATACCTTAAGCAGCACAAATGAAAATGCGGCCTTGCTTATTTCTAAATTGCTAAATATTGCCAATAACATCAATGAAGGCAAAGGTACTTTAGGGATGCTTATTTCCGACTCAACCATGTCTCAAAACTTAAAGGAAACCGTAAGGAATCTTAAACTAACAAGTGTTGAAGCTAACCGGTCAATTACGGAACTTAACAAGATTGTAAGTTCCATTAATTTTAACAATAGTGTTGCAGGTGTCATTTTAAACGACTCAACCGAAGCAAGAAAAGTGCGCAACATCATTAGCAACCTTCACCGATCCAGTGAAGAAATTCAAGTCGTGATGGCAAACCTTAACGCCACTTTAGATCAAATAAAAAATGGCGATGGCGCTATAAATTATTTGTCAACCAATCCTGAACTTGTTAAGCAGATTGAAGAAATACTTGAAAATGTAAAAAAAGGCACGCATAAATTCGATCAAAATATGGAAGCCTTACAACACAACTTCCTTACAAGGAGATATTTTAGAAAACTAGAAAAAGAAAAGGAAAAACAAGAGAAGGATTAAATTAACATCTATTAATAGTTCTTATTATTCTTTTGTTAAAGGCATTCTCAAATTTCATAAATAGCTTATATTCATTATATTATATTGAGTTGAACCATAAAATAAGAGATATGAAGTTTGTGAAGAAGAAAAATGAAAAACGTAGAGATTATATCTTTCAAAAAGATAAATTAACTATTGTTGGTGCCAGATTTGTATCTACTGTATTAGTTATGTTAATCGTCATCGTGGCGTCAACTTATACGGAACTGGCTTAAACACTAGCAGAATTAAGAACAAAATAACCGGGTTAACCGGCTTTTCTTTTTGCCTAAGCTTCAAATAACATATTGGTCACTAGTTGGTCTGCCTTTAATTTCGTGCGTTCTAATTTGTGTTTTCGGAGCCAATCTAAAAAAGTCTGTACTTTTTTCAAATCCATTTTACCCCATTCTTCAGGATTTCCATAGCTTGGCGAGGTCATTATTTGGCTTTTTACAATGTCTACATACTTATCTGCCTTAGAAACATACAAATCTAGAATCTGTGCAGCACTTTCAACATGGTTTATGGCATATTGAAAGCCTTTTTTTGTAGCTCTCAAAAAGGCCTTAAAGTCTGTTACGTTTTCTCTTATTTTAGCCTTGGAGGTCATAACTACTGGTGAGTAGCCATAAGGAATTCCATAATCAGACATTCTGAATAAATTGAGGTCCATACCTTGAGCCTCCGCTTCTACCCCTTCCCAATTCACAAAAATCCAGGTAGCATCAGCCTCTCCATTTAACAATATATCCCAAATACCAAGCTTTTGAGGATATTTGATAGTAATGTTTCCTCGTCCTTTGTCGTTCTTAATCATCTGCTCTACAATCTTATCCTCATACCTCGCATTATAAGACGCATAAATCCTATTATCTAAATCCCTAGGACGAGTTATCCCACTTGACCTTAAGGCGCAAATGGCACTTATATCTTCCTGGAAAATAGTAGCAATACCTACAGCATCAAAAGGTTTATCCTTTGTTCTATAACTTACCAAGCTTTCCATAGGACATAGTGCAAAATCTGCCAATCCTAATTCAACCTTTTTAGCAGGCGTTACCTTGTAATTATCCTCTTCTGTTGAAATTATCACCACATCTAAGCCCTCCTCTTCATAAAAGCCCAGATGTTTTGCTATAAAAAATCCAGTATGATTGGTATTAGGCCTCCAATCTAAAGCGAGTTTGAGTGTTCTCATGCAAAGACATTACTTTCATTTAGACCAAAGATAAAAAGTTGTCAACCCTTTGAGCAAACAATTCTATGAATTGATGCATTATCTCTATTAAACTACTTCTCTGATTTTATGATTTATTTAGTAGAAGTTTACCGCTTAATTCAATTAATTTTACAAAAATGAAAAAGAAATTATGCTAACCTGGAAAGATGTCATAAACTTCGCTGTTAATGGTAATCCCAAACCTGACAAACGCGTTGAAAAAACAGAAGCCGAATGGAAATCGGAATTAACCCCTGAGCAATTTAGAATCACTCGGCAAAAAGGGACCGAGCGACCGCACAGTGGTGAACTATGCACTGTATACGACAGTGGCAAATACAATTGTGTTTGCTGTGGCACGCCATTGTTTGACTCAAGTATTAAATTTAGTTCGGGCACTGGGTGGCCAAGCTTTACGCAGCCTATCAAAGAAAACGCCATAAAGTATGAAAAAGATACATCCTACGGCATGGTACGGGTCGAAGTGATGTGTAATACCTGTGATGCCCATTTGGGCCATGTTTTCCCTGATGGTCCAGAACCAAGTGGGCTGAGATTCTGTATAAACTCAGAATCTATGACCTTACAAAAAGAAGCGACAGATGAAGACTAAGCAATTGGAGCAAGCTACTGTTGGTGGTGGCTGTTTTTGGTGTACGGAAGCAGTTTTCCAAGAAGTTAAAGGCGTGGAGTCCGTAGTCTCTGGTTACTCAGGAGGAAATGTTCCTGGTAGACCTACCTATCGGGAAATATGTTCTGGTCTTACAGGGCATGCCGAAGTAATACAAATCACATTTGATGCAAATACGATATCGTACGAAGATCTATTGGTCATTTTTATGACTACGCACAATCCCACAACCTTGAATCGGCAAGGTGCCGATAGAGGAACGCAATATCGATCAGTAATCTTCTATCATAATGAGGAGCAAAAAGTCATTGCTGAAAAGGTTTGTAAAGCCATGGCCAAATATTACGAAGACCCTATTGTAACTGAAATCAGTCTTTTGGACGTCTTCTATGAGGCCGAAAACGAACATCAGGATTTTTACAAACGCAACCCAAACCAAGGCTATTGTAATTACGTCATAACACCAAAATTGATGACGTTACGTAAACTTCATGCAGATAAATTGAAATCTTCAATATAACCTACTATACATTGAGACATCATTGGTCCTGTGAGAAAACCTTGTTCACGAATTTAATTTCGAATTATATTCAATAACCATCAGTATACAATAATAAAAATGCTGTAAAATCCTTATCTTTATCCTAATAAAGAAAAGAAATAGTTCCAAGAAAGAGATAAATACTCTAATTGATAAGTGTTTCAATGGGTGATAGTACAAAATATAAAGCACCTAAAACTAATTCAATGGCCGCAATAACTACCTATGTGGCGATTTCCGTGATTATATTTATATATGGACTTTTAGAAATTGACCAACAGATTGTGTCAAAAGTGGGATTATTAATATTTGGTCTACTTGTATTTACTTTGGTCGAATATCTATTCCACCGGTTTGTATATCACTCAGGAAAAGATTATCTAGAAGAGGGAAACTGGCAATATAAGGTTCATGGCGTTCATCATGAACATCCAACCGATAAGGATTTACTGGCAATGCCAATCCCTTTGGCCATAATGTTAAGCACTATCTTTTTCGGGATATTCTGGTTAATCATGGGAATTAATACCTTTTTCTTTTGGCCAGGTTTTTTTATAGGTTATGCTGGATATTTATATGTCCACTACATTGTTCATACGCGCAAACCTCCAAACAATGCTTTTAATATTCTATGGTCTCATCATCACCTACACCACTACGTGTATGACAATAAAGCCTATGGCGTAAGCTCACCTCTATGGGACATTATATTCGGCACTATGCCTCCAAAAAATGAGCCATTACCAAGACAAAAGAGACGTCGTCCGTCAAAGAATTAGGATTTAATTATTTGTTGTAATTAAAATGTCTTAAATGAAATTACCTACAAAGAGAACCAGTAATTAGGCTCCTTTTTGCCCAAACTCTAGAATTATTGACATACCTTCGTTAAAATAACGTTATCTTCTATGATTAGACTTTACATCATCGGTCTTTCAATTTTACTTACAGCTATAATTGCAAATGTCTTAGCAAATTATTTAGGTTTAAAAACCTGGTACGACTTTTTAAGCCTTCTCAAAGATTCTGGACTTGCAGGATTTAAAACTATAAATGTCTTGGATTACGTATGGCTTTTTGTTGGGTATCCATTGACATTAGGATTTGGTTATTGGGTTGGACAACAAATTTACGATATACTCTTTTAAGCTTTACATATGGAAAAAACGGTTTCTGAAGCAATTAAATACAGACGATCAACGCGCGTCTATACAGATGAAGCTATTGACCCAGAAAAGGTCAAAGAATGTTTGGTTAATGCTTCGTTAGCGCCGACAAGTAGCAATCTTCAACTTTGGGAATTTTATCATGTTACAAACAAGGAAAAATTGAATGAACTTGCTAAGGCCTGTTTCAATCAAAATGCTGCAAAGACAGCACAACAACTTGTTATAGTAGTAACGCGCAAAGATCTTTGGCGCCAGCGTGCCAAAGCCAATATAGCATTCCTTAATAAAGCTTTTGACAAACCAAACCTAAGTGACAGGATGCTAAAACGAAAAAAGCAAGCAACTGATTACTATTCCAAAGTTATACCAACAATTTATTTTGACATTTTTGGAATTTTGGGATTCCTAAAGTACTGGGCATTTCAGGTGGTTGGATTATTCAGGCCAATATACCGCCAAACCCGTCTGAGTGATATGCGCATCGTAGCACACAAAAGCGCCGGACTAGCAGCACAAAATTTTATGATTTCCATGGCGGCTATTGGTTATGATACCTGCCCCATGGAAGGAAGTGACACCATTCGCGTTAAAAAGATTTTGAATCTACCCAGAGGCGCTGAAATTAATATGGTAATTGGCTGCGGTATTAGAGATGAAGCCAAAGGTATTTATGGGCCACGCTTTAGGGTTCCTTTTGAGGACGTTTATCGTCATATGAGCTAAGGTTCCAATCTAGCTTTCCTTCTTTTAATGTTAATTGCTTCTGAAAAGGCATAGTGTAAAACGTGGGAGTCGTTATTTTTGTTATATGGATGCTATTCGTATAGAAAATCTTAAATTTAAATGGCCCGACGCTAATGATATTCTGTTGGATATAGACCATCTTAATCTTGAAAAAAATACAAGTCTTTTTATCCAAGGAAAAAGTGGAAGCGGAAAAAGCACGTTATTAAGCTTATTGGCCGGAATCCTTACACCCAATTCAGGAAACATAAAAATACTCGGACAAAACCTTAATGACCTTAAAAGCAAAAATCGCGATGTGTTTAGGGCGCATCATATTGGGTATATATTTCAAATGTTTAATTTACTACCCTATTTAAACGTTATAGAAAATGTAATCTTACCATGTCGTTTCTCAAGACTTAGAGCTGAAAAAATAGGATCCTCCGAGAAAGATGTTGAAATCGAGGCTAGGCGTTTGTTAAAATCTGTCGGCCTTTCCGATCATGAAATTTTGAACAAAAGACCCACAGAGTTAAGTCTTGGGCAGCAACAGCGTGTAGCAGCATGCAGAGCGCTTATTGGAAGTCCAGAAATTCTAATTGCAGATGAACCTACTTCTGCACTTGATGCTCATTCCCAAATAGATTTTCTTAAGTTATTACTAGAGGAATGCTCCAAAAATAAAGCAACCTTGATTTTTGTAAGTCATGATGATAGATTGGCCTCTAATTTTACTAAGGTCGCACATTTGGATAATGGGAAAATGACATTCCACAATACAAAGGCTTTAGTTGAAGAATGAAGGATATTATTTTAAAGTTGGCCATAAAAAGTATACGCAACAGGAAAGCGAGTGTATTGCTTAGCATAATATCCATTGCATTAAGCATTGTTCTTTTACTGGGAATACAAAGAATAATTACAAGTTTAGAAGAGAGCTTTAGCAGTACCATCTCTGGAACAGACCTTATTGTTGGTGCACCAAATGGCAATTTATCATTACTCCTTGCCACTGTCTTTCATAAAGGAAATGTAAATCAGAGTATAAGTTGGGAAGCTTATGAGAACATTAAATCATACCCTGAAATAGATTGGACAATACCAATTGCACTTGGTGATTCCCACAAAGGTTATACGGTTATCGGTACTACAGAAGACTTGTTCTCTCACTTTAAGTATGGCTCCAATGTACCATTAACAGCATCGCAAGGACAGTTTGATATTTCTGAAATGCAATGTGTTGTTGGCTCTAAAGTCGCTAAGGACCTTGACTATAATTTAAATGATGAATTGGTTTTAACACATGGTATGGGTAAGGAAGATTTTTCTACCCACAAAGAAAACCCATTCAAGGTAAGTGCAATTCTCAATCCTACAGGAACACCAATTGATAATGCATTAATTGTTTCCTTAGACGCTTTAGAACGTATCCACGAACACTTTTATCATTCCAGTCAGGAGAGCTATGATTTTTTAGCTATTGAACACGACCATAGAATTGAGGACGAGCATATGCATCCCGAATCAATTACAGGGTTTTACTTAGGTGTAAAATCAAAACCAAATATACCAAGCGTACAACGAAAAATTAATACTGAAGACAGCGAATCTTTGCTGGCTATAATGCCTGCCGTTACTTTGCTTGAGCTCTGGACTATAATTAAGCCCATTGAGAATATATTGATGATTATTTCTGTAGTAGTGCTTTTAGTTTCTTTAGGTAGCGTACTAACCACCATTATAACAAACATGAGCCAAAGACGCCGAGAAATGGCAGTTTTACGATCTATTGGAGCAAGGCCAAACCATATATTTGGACTAATTTTAGTTGAAGCCTTTGCCATTGTTTTAGTTGGCATTTTATCTGGATTTTTTATCCTCAACTTAGCCCTTTGGATTGCTAAACCCTTTTTAGCACAGCATTTTGGAATTATTCTTGACGTACTGGGCTATAACCTAAACGATGTATACATAGTAATGGTCATTCTAATAGCTGGTATCATTATTGGTATCTTACCCGCCATTAGGGCATACAAACAGACATTGGCGGACGGCTTAACCATAAAGATCTAAAGCAATGAGAGTATTTATTTTTATCCTTTTTTGTTTTCTTAACCTGCCTATTCTTGAAGCTCAGGAATACAAACTCATAACGTGGGATGACTTAAAACCTCAGTTTGATTTTAAAGACCCTTTTAAAGAGTTGAATCTAAATCAGCTACAAAAAGTAGGTAAACTTGCTAGGTATAGAGCAAAAAAGAGTAATCCTAATAAAGAATTGATACCTGCAGAAGTAGAGCAAATGGAACTCATTGAGCAGAACCTGAAATCCCAAAATGTAGATTTTGAGCATTTGTTTACCGTATACCCCAAGGTTATGGAAATGCGCAAACGTAAAAATGAAGGTTTTAATTCTGAACTAGACAACACTCCAATTGAATTATCAGGCTATCTTTTACCTCTTAATTTCGATAAGGAAAAGGCCAATGAGTTTTTGCTCGTTCCATGGGTTGGTGCTTGCGTGCATACACCTCCACCTGCAAAAAACCAAATTGTTTATCTTAAAACAAAAGAGTGGATCGTAGCAACAGAACTTTTTGAACCCGTTCACCTTACAGGAATACTCCATATCGAAGAGAATAGCTCTGAATTATTTCTTACTGATGGCACGGCGCAAATAGACACGGGATACCGTATGTCTGATGTAAGCATTTTCAAAATTTAGCAAATTCGCTAGCCTATATACACTCGTAATGCAATGAACAAACTGAATTGTTCAGCTGTCTAATCATTCAATTTGCCCAATTGATAATGCTATTTATTGTAGTTTTCCAATCCTGTTTTCAACCACTCATAAAAGTCATCTGGATTTGGCTCATAGGCATTAGTGACATTGAGCAGTTCTAAATTATAATCCATTAACACATAATAAGGTTGTGAATTGTTTTTAAAATTAATGGTTTGCAGCGTAGCCCATTTATCGCCTATGGTTTCAATGTCCTTTACCGTTCCATTGGGTCTCAAATATTGAAACTGTTCTTCTTCGGGCAACAATTTCTTGTCATCTACATATAAGGAAATTATAACATAGTTTTCGCTCAACATCTCATATACGTCTGTTGTACTCCAAACCTGCTCTTCCATTTTACGGCAATTGACACAAGCCCACCCTGTAAAGTCCAATAAGATGGGTTTGTCCTGTTGTTTTGCTTGTGCTAAACCTAACTCTAGGTCTTTGTAACAATTTAAATCTAATGGACAATCTGAACTTTTATCGTACAAACTATAAAATAATGGTGGCGGAAAACCGCTCAACAGCTTCAAATTGGCATGTTTGGTATTGGTTAAACCTGGAATAAGGTAAATAGCAAAGGCTAGGAATAACAATGCTGTTGTTATTCTATATTTACTCAATTTACCAATTGGGCCATCATGTGGGAATTTTATTTTTCCAAATAGATAGAGTACCAAGCCAATGGTAATTACAATCCAAAGACCAATGAACACCTCACGCTTTAGTAAGCCCCAATGTTCTACGAGATCGGCATTGGATAAAAATTTTAAGGCTAGCGCTAATTCAATAAATCCAAGAACAACCTTTACCGTATTAAGCCAACCACCTGATTTTGGCAAAGAGTTTAACCATTTAGGGAACATGGCAAAAAGACTAAAAGGCAGTGCAAGAGCAAGACCAAAACCACTCATACCCATGGATAATTGCATGGCACCACCATCTGCAGTTAAAGAACTGCCGAGTAAAGTTCCCAAAATAGGACCCGTACACGAAAAGGAGACTATAGCCAACGTTAAGGCCATAAAGAAAATTCCAATAAAACCGCCTATCTTATTGGCTTTACTATCCATAGCAGCACTCCAGGATTGTGGCAAGGTTAATTCGTAATAGCCAAAAAACGAAAACGCAAATACTATGAAAATGATAAAGAAAATAATATTAAGAGTAACATTAGTGGAGATATTATTAAGTATACCTGGGTCTAGTGAATCCAAAACGTGGAAAGGCAGGCTTAACAAGACATAAATAAGGAATATGAAAAAGCCATATAACAAGGAATTTACAAGGCCTTTATTGGAATCGCCACTGCTTTTTGTAAAGAACGACACCGTTAAAGGTATCATTGGAAAAACACAGGGTGTCAACAGTGCTATAAGCCCACCTAAAAATCCCAAAAGAAAAATACTGAAGTAGGATTGTTCTTCTTCTGTTTTAGCCTGGTACTTATCCAAGCCCTTAATATTTAATTCCAAGGCCTTAGACATACGCTCACTTCTCTCATCTACTGTAGCTTCTGCAACCTCTACCTCAGAACCATCTAAAGTAATTCTAAAAGTAAAGTCCCCTGGAATACACTTTTCGTCATTACAGGTCTGATAATCTACGATAACTTCGATAAGATTTAAATCTGGATTCAGCACGGTAATCCTTTGCTTGAAGTCTGCTTCACCCTGAAACTTTTTAAGGTCAAGCTCAAATACCTTATCAAACTTAGGTTCTACTTTTGGCTCAGATGTTTCACCTTGCAACTTATAGTTGCCTTCCTGATTATTGAAGGTGAATAAGGTTGGTATTGGACCTATACCGTCCGGTTCCTCCTGGGAATAAACATACCAACCATCATCTATTGAAGCAGTGAAGGTAATCTCATAATCCTTGTCAGAGATTTGTTCAATGCTGTGCTTCCAAGTTACGGGCTCTAAAATCTGAGAAAAGGAAACTAATGAAAATAAAAAGGCAAAAATGCCAGTAAGCAGTCTATGTTTTAAATCCATAACATATTAAGTATATCGCAAATGTAAGCCTTGATGCTTTAGCTTTAACCATCAAAGGTTCTATTTATAATAACCTTAAGAATACCAAAAACTTTGACGGAACAAAAAACCGAGATAGCTCTCGGTTACGGTTTTAAGATTTCACCTCTATATCTAGTTTGTCGCTGTGTTTCCATTTAGATATACCACCTTCTAAATCATAGATTTTCTCAAACCCAGCTTTTTTCATTTTTTCTGCACATTTGGCACTTCGTCTGCCCGACTTACAGTACAAAATTACGGGTTTGGTCTTGTCTAACTTAGCGATATCTTCATCGAACGTTGGCGACATAAAATCTATATTCTGAGCGTTAGCGATACGAATTTCATCATATTCCTGTGGTGTACGAACATCTATCAACTGTACATCCTCCAACTCCAATATAGTTTGCATCTCTTCAGCGGTAACTAGTTGTATACCTTCTACCGGTTCTTTTTCTTTACAGCCCACCAATGCCACAAATAGCAGTAAATAGAGCATCATTGATTTCATTTTTTTCATATTGATTTATTTTTTTAAATCGGCAACCTCACCCTGCCATTGTGTGAAGCCACCTATTAGATTAAACGCATTTTTAAATCCTAATTGATTCATTATTGCACAGGCTTGGCCACTTCTTCCGCCGGCTTTACAATAAACATAGTAGTTTTTGGATTTATCAAGTTTGTTTATTTCGTCAATAAATCCCTGACCTTTGTAAATGTCTATATGAATCGCATTTGGAATTATGCCCATTTCAACTTCTTCTGCTGTCCTCACATCTAAAACAATAGCATTATCATCCTGTTCTAACTGCTCTGTCCAATCATTTTGAGTTAAATCAGCCATTTCAAAATTTTTAGTTCAACAAAATTAACATTTCTTAATAAAATAGATATAAAAAAACCGAAGTGTCTGCTTCGGTTTAACGTTTAAGGCGTACCTGCTTCGTGAAAGATGACGATTAAATCAACGCTTTACCTTGATAGTACAACCAATAGCTCTTGTTTCGGTAGTCTCTATCTCCTTGCCGTTAAGTAGCGCATCTACTGCGTTTTCAACATATCGCTCTGTCACTGCATTTGCGTCCTTATAATTATCGTCTATGGCTCCTATGTATTTAACTTCGTTACCCTTTTTAGTCTTTTGCAGAAGATACACGTGAGGTGTTTTGGTTGCTCCGTATTGCGGATAGATGTTTTGGCCTTCATCCATGAGGTAAGGAAATGTAAATCCTTTGGCCTTGGCCCTAGTTTTCATGGCTTCCATACTATCTCCTGGCTGAACTTCTGGATCATTTGGCATAATGGCAATAACTGGGTAGCCTTTAGAAGCATACTTTTTATCCAAGGCTATAATTCTGTCTTCATAAGCCACAGCGTAAGGACAGGTGTTACATGTAAAAATGACAATGAATCCCTTGGCATCTTTGTAATCTGAAAGAGAAACCATTTTACCGTCAATATTCTCTAGGCTAAAATCTGTGGCAATGTCTCCAACTTTATACCCTTCGGAAATAGGTTGGCTCGAAAATGCCGTAAGTAAAAATGCAAAACTTAATAGCGATAGTAATTTTAGTGTTTTCATATTCATTTGTTTAAAAATTGCTCAATTTCTTTATTTAATTCCTCTTCGGTAAAAGATTGCTCGTAGAATTTTCGTTTTTCCCCTTTATAGATTAAGGTCGCTGGTATGGCACCAGACCAATTTTCGTTTATAGCTGGTATCCAACGATTTTGGTCGGTGTCATCTAACGCAATAACGGCAGACTTTAGCTTATTTTTTTCTATAAACGGCAACAGATTGGTTTCGTATTTATTCGGAAAATCCAAACTGACCAAAAGAACGTCAATGGAATCACTTCCATAGGTTTGTGACAAGGCTTCAAAATATGGGAGCTCTTTAACACATGGAGCACACCACGTGGCCCAAAAATTTACAACATGTAATTTTTCATCATCTATATGTAAATATGGCTTTAGACCGTCATAATCTACAATGGTTAAACCGTCTAAACGCTCCGTATTGGACTTGGTCAACGCATTAGCCCCTGGTTTTGACGGTTGCTCCTTGCAACCCAAAAACAAAAGCACTAACAGTGATAAGACATATTTCATATCTTAAAATTATTAATCGACTTCTTGCCTACTCAAATTTTAACAAAACATTAATTTCAAGACTAAATTAAACGAATACATTTGTATATACAATTGTTGTATGTGAAAGAATTAAAACAACTATTAAAAACAGAGGCTGATATCCCTTTATCAAGGGCTTCGGTCATTAATGTTTTTTTCACCAACAATTGGATGAAAGACGAATTGCTCTTATGCCTTAAACCTTACGATTTATCCTTAGAGCAATTTAACGTCTTACGTATCTTAAAAGGGCAGCACGGCACTCCAATTAATTTGAAAGACATACAAGAGCGTATGGTAACCAAAATGAGCAATACCACGCGGTTGGTTGACAAACTCATTAAAAAAGGATTTGTACAGCGAAATATTTGCCCTACCAATAGACGTAAAGTGGAAATTGTAATCACAGCAAAAGGAAGCAAAACATTGGAAGACATAAGTCCTTTAATTGCTTCCAAAGAGAACGAATTAACGCAAAATCTCACTACAACAGAACTCGAACAACTCAATAAACTATTAATAAAACTCAGAAATTAAAAATTATGAAAACCAAACACTTAAAAACAACTACCCTATTTGCATTGGCCCTTACGTTTTTATCATTTACAGGACTTAATGACAAAACTGTAAACGTTAAAGAAAGTAAAGTAACTTGGAAAGGTTACAAAGTTACGGGTGAACATGAAGGAACTATCAACCTTAAAAGCGGAGTACTTCAATTTGATGGAGCAAACCTAATTGGAGGGTCTTTTATTATGGATATGACTACCATAAATACTACCGATTTAGAAGGTGAGTACAAAGGAAAACTTGATGGCCACTTAAAATCAGCAGACTTTTTCGGTGTTGAGGCGCACCCAACAGCTTCATTGGAGATTAAGGACGCTAAAGGTTCTAATGGAAAATACAATGTTAAAGCAGATTTAACCATCAAAAAAATAACCCAACCGGTTGAATTTACCATGTATGTTATGGAGAATTCTGCTACCGCATTCTTAAAAATTGACAGAACGAAATTTGACATTAAATATGGCTCAGCAAGTTTCTTTGACAATTTAAAGGACAAAGCCATCTATGATGAATTTGATTTAAACGTAACCCTTAAGTTTTAATTCCCTTAGAACGGATTAATAGCATCGTTTAAATCTAGATTCCTGCGTTGCGCAGGAATCTTTTTTTAAAATTGTTTGATATCATTATTTTGCTTTTTATATTTGACCTGCAAAATGAAATTAAACAATCAACATACTTGGTGGTGGTACTTCACAACAGAAAATTCGTGAACCAAACCTTGTATTATAACATAGAAAAAGGCTTGTCATTCACGACAAGCCTTTTTTAATTGAATGTAGATGAAGACATTTAGCCTTTACACCCATTACAAAAAAATCTTGGCAGACACCATTACGCCAGTTAGCATATATCTTAAGCTTCGGGATAAATTCCCTAACAGTATTTTGTTGGAAAGTAGTGACTATCACGCCAATGACAACAGTTTTTCTTATATCTGTTGTAATCCCATCGCCTCAATAAAGGTTGAAAATGAAACCATTTTGCAAACCTATCCTGATGGCAGCACAAAACTTAACCATACCGCATCCACTAGTGTTATTGAGGAAATACACAAATTCACCAAGCGTTTTAAGGTTGAATCTAATCCAGACTTCAAGTTTATTCACAACGGAATCTTTGGATACACGGCCTATGATGCCGTGAGGTATTTTGAAGATATTTCCATTTCCAAGAAGCCAGATGCTATTGATATTCCGGATATTTATTATGCTGTTTATCAAAACATCATTGCCATAAACCACTTTAAAAATGAGGCTTATGTCTTTGCCCATTGTTTTGATACCGAGAATAACATTGAAGACGTTCTTCAAGTTATTCAAACCAAACAGTACGCGTCGTACAACTTTGACACCACAAGTGACATTTCGTCTAACCTCAGTGATGAGGCCTATAAATCTCATGTAGAATTAGCAAAAAAGCACTGTGCACGTGGTGATGTGTTTCAATTGGTGTTGTCCAAACAATTTAAACAAAGTTTCAGTGGTGACGAATTTAATGTGTATAGGGCCTTAAGAAGCATTAATCCTTCACCATATTTGTTTTATTTTGATTATGGGAACTTCAAAATTTTTGGTAGTTCGCCAGAAGCACAATTGGTGGTAAGTGATGGAAAAGCAGAAATTCATCCCATTGCAGGTACGTTTAAGCGAACAGGTAATGATTTAAAAGATGCCGAACTCGCCGAACAACTCATCCACGATGACAAGGAAAACAGTGAACATGTGATGCTTGTGGATTTGGCAAGAAATGATCTGAGTAGACATGGTCGTGAGGTTTCTGTAGACAATTATCGCGAAGTACAGTTCTTCTCCCATGTTATTCATTTGGTGAGCAAAGTAACTGGCAAGATTCATAAAGGTACTGAGACCATGCAGGTTGTCGCAGACACGTTTCCCGCAGGCACTTTAAGTGGTGCACCTAAACACATGGCGATGCAGCTCATTGAAAAATATGAAAAAACAAGTCGTGGCTATTATGGTGGCGCCATAGGTTTTATGGATTTTGACGGCAATTTTAATCATGCCATTATGATAAGGACCTTCTTAAGCAAGAATCACACATTATACTGGCAAGCAGGCGCTGGTTTGGTTGCCAAATCTAGCCCAGAACATGAATTACAAGAAGTTTACAATAAACTAGGTGCTCTAACCAAAGCTATTGAGCAGGCAAAAAACATTTGATATGACAAAAGTTTTAGTAATAGATAATTACGACAGTTTCACCTATAATTTAGTTCATTATCTAGAAGATATAGGATGTGAAGTCACTGTAAAACGAAACGATAAACTAACTATAGACGAAGTGGCTCAATACGACAAAATTTTGCTGTCACCAGGACCTGGAATCCCTGATGAGGCAGGATTACTTAAAGACATCATTAAAACCTACGCACCAACAAAGAGTATCTTAGGTGTATGCTTGGGACAGCAAGCTATAGGTGAAGTATTTGGTGGTACCATTGAAAATTTAGACACCGTCTATCACGGTGTTGCCACGACGGTGACATTAACCGAAATTGATGATCCACTATTTAAAAACCTTGACAAAACTTTTGAGGTTGGCCGCTACCACTCTTGGGTAGTAAGCAGCAATCTACCCGAATGCCTCGAAGCTACGTCATATGACTCCAATGGCGAAATTATGTCACTAAGGCATAAGACCTTCGATGTTAAAGGGGTACAGTACCATCCGGAGTCGGTTTTAACACCCAATGGCAAACAAATTTTGGAAAATTGGATTAATTCATAAGTATGAAAGACATTCTAAATAGATTAATTAACCAAGAAAGCATTTCTAGCGAAGAAGCTAAAAGCGTATTAGTTAATATTTCCAATGGTAAATACAACCAAAGCCAAATAGCATCTTTCTTAACCGTATATATGATGCGGAGCATAACTATTGAAGAGCTACGCGGATTTAGAGATGCTCTATTAGAATTGTGTATTCCGGTTCATCTAGAAGATTACAATACTATAGATTTATGTGGTACTGGCGGCGACGGAAAAGACACCTTCAATATATCTACCCTATCCTCTTTTGTCACTGCTGGTGCAGGAGTACAGGTAACCAAACACGGCAATTATGGTGTCTCTTCAACCTGCGGCTCCTCTAATGTGATGGAGCACTTAGGCATTAAATTTTCCAACGATGTAGATTTTCTTAAACGAAGTATAGAGGAAGCTGGGATTTGTGTATTGCACGCACCACTTTTTCATCCTGCTATGAAAAATGTGGCTCCAATCAGAAGAGAACTTGGAGTTAAAACATTTTTTAATATGCTTGGTCCAATGGTAAATCCAGCATTCCCAAAAAATCAAATGGTAGGTGTGTTTAACCTAGAGCTATTACGATTGTATGGCTATCTGTATCAGGAATCCGATAAAAATTATGCTATAGTACACGCACTGGATGGTTATGATGAAATTTCACTGACTGGTAAAGCAAAAGTTATTTCTAACAAATCTGAGACCTTATTTGATGCCTCAACACTCGATATGGACCACATTTTACCAGAAGATATTTCTGGAGGTCACACAGTGAAAGAAGCCGCAGAAATATTCTTAAATATCATTAATGGCAACGGAACAGAAGCTCAAAATAATGTGGTTTGTGCCAATGCAGGATTGGCCATTGCCACTGTAAAAAACCTCTCGCACAAAGAAGGTTTTGAACTTGCTAAGGAATCGCTCTTCAGTGGTAGAGCCAAACAAAGTTTAGATAAATTAATTGCACTGAGCCAATGAATATCTTAGATAGAATCGTAGTTGATAAACGCAAAGAGGTAGAATTGCGCAAATCCATTATTCCAATGGCTCAATTGGAAACCTCTGTACTTTTTAACAGAACTACCAAGTCACTGGCACAACGTTTACGTGATAGTAAATCTGGCATTATTGCAGAACATAAACGACGGTCGCCTTCAAAATCTGTAATCAATCATAGTTTGAATGTACAAGATGTGGCATCAGGGTATGAAAAGGCTGGAGCCTGTGGCATGTCCATTCTTACCGATGCGAAATATTTTGGCGGAAGTTTAGACGATTTACTTCTGGCACGAGCCACATGTGAGCTGCCCTTACTGCGAAAGGAATTTATTATTGACGAATACCAAATACTGGAGGCAAAATCTTATGGTGCTGACGTCATACTGCTTATCGCAGCGGTATTGGACAGCGCTGAAATCAAACTATTTTCAGAATTAGCGAAATCCCTTCATCTGGATGTGCTTCTTGAAGTTCATAACGAAGAAGAATTGCAAAGGTCCATTATGCCTAGCATTGATATGTTAGGAGTTAATAATCGTGATTTAAAAACCTTTAACGTGAGCTTAGAGACTTCTAAAAAATTAAGTGAAAAAATGCCTGATGAATTCGTTAAAGTATCCGAAAGTGGCATAAGCACGATAGCAGCAATAAAAGAATTGCAACCTTTTGGGTATTCAGGTTTTTTAATCGGAGAAAACTTTATGAAAACGGATAATCCTGGAAGGGAAGCTAACACCTTTATAAAAGCCCTAGAAGAATGAAGCTAAAGGTCTGCGGCATGAAATACAAAGACAACATAGAAGCGGTTGCAGCACTGCAACCCGACTTTATGGGTTTTATTTTTTATGAGAAATCGGCCCGATTTTTTACAGGCCAAATTCCTGAGCTTCCAGATTCTATTCAAAAAGTAGGTGTTTTTGTTAATGAAGATGTGAAGGTTGTGACAGACACCATTGAAAAACACAATCTAGATGTGGTGCAACTCCACGGTAATGAATCGGCTGAATTCTGCCAAAATTTAAAAAATATTACGGTAATCAAGGTGTTTTCCATTAAGGATGATTTCGATTTTAGGTTTTTACAACCTTATGAATCGGTTTGCGATTACTATCTATTTGATACAAAGGGTGCACTGCCTGGTGGTAATGGCTATGGATTTGATTGGAATGTCTTAAAGAATTACCCATCAACAAAACCCTATTTTTTAAGTGGTGGTATTGGTTTAAACAGTTTGGAAAACTTATTTGAATTCAAAAAAAGTTCAGCCTCAAAATACTGTTATGCTGTTGATGTAAATAGTAAATTTGAAGAAAAACCAGGATTGAAAAAAATTGAAGAATTAGAAAAATTTAAACATGAGTTACAACGTTGATGACAAAGGCTATTACGGAGAATTTGGAGGTGCTTACATTCCCGAAATGTTATATCCAAATATAGATGAGCTAAGACAGAATTATCTTAAAATAACATCAGAGCCTTCCTTTCAAGAAGAGTTTCACCAACTTTTAAAGGATTACGTGGGCAGACCATCACCATTATATTTTGCCAAACGTTTATCAGAAAAGTATAACACCAAGATTTATCTTAAGCGTGAAGACCTCAATCATACAGGAGCGCATAAGGTAAACAATACCATAGGACAGATTCTTCTCGCCAAACGTCTAGGTAAGACGCGTATTATCGCAGAGACAGGAGCTGGTCAGCATGGTGTGGCCACAGCTACTGTTTGCGCCTTAATGGGAATTGAATGTGTGGTATATATGGGCGAAATTGATATCGCTAGGCAAGCTCCAAATGTAGCTCGAATGAAAATGTTGGGCGCAAAGGTTGTTCCCGCACTATCTGGAAGTCGCACTCTTAAAGATGCCACTAATGAAGCCATGCGCGATTGGATAAATAATCCTTTGGACACGCACTACATTGTAGGAAGCGTGGTTGGACCACATCCTTTTCCAGATATGGTAGCGAGATTTCAATCCGTAGTCTCAGAAGAAATTAAGCAGCAATTGCTAGAAAAAGAAGGAACCGAAAATCCTCACTATCTCATAGCCTGTGTGGGAGGTGGCTCTAACGCGGCTGGAACTTATTATCACTATTTAGACAATGAAGACGTTAAAATAATCGCTGTTGAAGCAGCAGGAAAAGGCGTGGATAGCGGAGAAAGTGCAGCTACTTCAATTCTTGGTAAAGAGGGAATTATTCATGGGAGCAAAACCTTATTGATGCAAACCAAGGATGGTCAGATTACAGAGCCCTACTCTATTTCGGCAGGATTAGATTATCCAGGCGTTGGACCAATGCACGCTAACCTTTACAAAACGGGTCGTGCTGAATTTATAGCCATAACCGACGACGAAGCTATGACCGCAGGATTAGAATTATCGCAGTTAGAAGGTATAATTCCAGCTATTGAAACCTCACATGCCTTTGCCATTTTTGAACATAAGACATTTAAACCTGATGACATTGTGGTGGTAAATCTTTCCGGTAGAGGCGACAAGGATTTACAGAATTATATCGACTATTTTAAATTATAAAATGAATAGAATCAACAAAAAACTAAGTGAAGACAAAAAACTCCTATCCATATATTTTACCGCTGGCTATCCTAATCTTAACGATACAGTAAGTATTATCAAGAGTTTAGAAGAAAATGGTGTTGATATGATAGAAATAGGGCTTCCTTTTAGTGACCCTCTTGCTGACGGCCCAACGATACAAGACAGTTCTACCAAAGCTTTAAAAAATGGGATGACGAGTCAATTGCTCTTCAATCAACTTAAAGACATTCGGGCAACAGTATCCATTCCGTTACTCATTATGGGCTATTTTAATCCTATTCTGCAATATGGTGTGGAAGACTTTTGTAAGACATGCGCACAAATAGGAATAGATGGCCTTATTATCCCAGACTTACCCGTAGATGTTTATCATGAGAAATATCAAGCTATTTTTGAAAAATATGGCTTGATTAATGTCTTTCTGATAACACCACAGACTTCAGATGAACGCATCCGATTTATCGATTCTGTATCTCAAGGATTTATTTACATGGTGAGCTCTGCTAGCACTACAGGTGCCCAAAAAGGTTTCGGGCCGGAGCAGACTGAGTATTTTAAGCGCATTGCAGCCATGAATCTGAAGAACCCTCAAATAGTTGGCTTTGGGATTTCAAATCATGAAACTTTTAAGCAAGCGACAGAACATGCTAAAGGTGCCATTATTGGTAGTGCTTTTATAAAATATTTGACACAAAAAGGCATCCATACAATTTCGAATTTTACTTCATTAATAAAATAGTTATCTATATTATTTTAGTTAAACTACTAAGAGACAAAAGTTTTACTACTGGAAAAAAAGCAATTTTACCATTCACATACGCAATGAAATCACAAAAATTATTAATTTAGAATAAGAAAGTTAAAATCTAAGTGTTATCACAGAAAAGTTTGGTGAAAGTAAGAGACAAACCTATAGAAATTGAAAAGTTTTGACGACAAGCCATTGAAAATGAGCCCAATAAATTTTTCGGATATTAAGGCCCTGGAAACAATTAGATAAAGTCAATCCGGACACAATACAAAGAATAATCTAAATGCCACATGAAACACTTAAAATCGATATTATGAAACCTATAATTTTAGCACTGTTAACCTTTTCATTTATAAGTCTAACCTCTTTTTCAATTGATTACAGAGAAAAGCCCACAGTTGAGCAGGTCCAAAGTACAATGAACGATTACGGAAAAATTGTTTGGTACAATCTTGTCACACCTAATATTGAAGAATCAAAACAATTCTACGGAAGTATTTTTGATTGGAGCTTCCAAGACATCAATCTCAAAGGTCAGAAATTTGTAATTATCAAATATAAAAGTGTTCCTATTGGAAGTATGCTAGAATTACCTAAAGCAGATGCTAGTATTTGGCTGGCTTCTGTTTCTGTGGGCAGTGTAAAAGACATTACCAAAAGATATATCGATAATGGTGGAAGACTTTTAATAGACTCATTTAATGTAAGTGGCACAGGCCAACAAGTTATACTGGAAGGTCCTTTAGGTGAGAAAATGGCTTATATCAATAACCCTGCTTCTCCAATTTCTTTAATAGATAATGGACCTAATCAATGGATATGGGCGGAGCTATGGAGTACCAATGCCGATACTAGTAAAGCCTTCTATGAAAAAGTCTGGAATATTGAGACCAAAGCTTCTAAAGTTAAAGACAAGCCCTACTGGTATTTTGAAAAAGAAAGTGATAAAGTAGCAGGAATGATTACCAATCCTGTAGAAGGTGCAAATACACAATGGGTGCCTTACATTAACATAGCGGATATTGCAAATCTTAATACCAAACTAGAAGCTCTTAATGCTAATATCATGCTAGAGCCTCAGAGTACAGATTATGGATCTATTATAATATTTCAAGACCCTCATGGCGCTACGTTGTGCGCACAGAATTATTCCAATTAAACCAATGCGATGTAAAATCACTAATGCTTTTAAAATTACAATAAACATGAAAACTATACTTAGGATATTAATAGCCGTGGCATTCTACGGATCGCTAACAACGTTTAATTCGTGCTCTGGCGCACAATTAAGAACACATGCCGGAATCGATGTGAACTGGGGACCAAATGGACCAAGGGTTAGGCCACATATTGGTGTGGATGTATACAATGGCGGAAGACACCATTAATAGGTTCCTATGATTAGATGAAAATCGTAATACCTTAAAATATAATTGAATATTGATTAAAACTATGAAACAACTTATTTCAATACTGGTTTGTGTAGTGATTTTTTCCTGTTCGGCATCGAAATCCACAACAGGTGTGAGTAAACCGAACAAACGAGACCTAAAAGGGACTTGGGAGGTTACCAATATCAAATTTGTTGGTGAAGAAGGCCTTTACAAAGCTTATATTTTTGATACGGCAGATTCTGCTTGTTTTAAGAATAGTGAATGGGTGTTTATTCCAAATAACGGAACAGGAAAATTCACCCTGAACCAAACAAATAATTGCGAGGCCATGTCTCAACGCATTTTATGGTCGTTTTTTGAGCCTGTAGAAGATTCAACCTATTTTCAATTTAAGTTAGTAGATGAAAAAAACAAGCCTCTTGGTGCGAAAAAATCAGGCTATCGCATGCACATTAACAATCTTTCATCATCTGAAATGGAGGCAAAAATAGAAACCACACACCAAGATAAAGATTTTGATGTGGTTTTCACATTTCAAAAAATATCTGACGAAATCAACTTATAAACAATAGTATTAAAAGATTAAATATCATGAAAAAAATAGTATCTATTTTCCTTATTGGTTCAGTATTAAGTCTAAACCTAAATTGTAAAGCCATACAAAACGCTAACAAATCACAGAAAGGTGCAGGCCTAGGGGTTGTTGGCGGTGCCATAGCTGGAGGACTCATCGGTGGTAATATAAAAGGAGCCTTAATTGGTGCTGCCGTAGGTGGAACAACTGGAGCGATAATCGGTAGGCAAATGGACAAACAAGCCCAAAAAATTGAGGAGGTATTGCCTAGTGCAGAGGTAAAACGTATCGGTGAGGGTATCCAAGTTGTTTTTGATGATAAAAGTGGTGTTACTTTTGCTTTGAATAGTGCAGATTTGACAACCGCCTCTAAAGCCAATTTGGATAAAATTGCTGAGGTATTTACAGAATTTCCAGATACAGACTTGATAATAGAAGGGCATACGGACAGTTCTGGTGATGAAAACTACAATATGACCTTATCGAACAATCGCGCAAAAGCAGTAGCTAGTTATCTACAATCAAAAGGTGTGGCAGCCGCAAGAATGTCTGTAAAAGGTTATGGAGAAACAGCACCTAGATTTGACAATGCCACAAAAGAAGGGCAGGCAAAAAACAGAAGAGTAGAAATAGGTATCGTTGCCAATGAACAAATGATTGAAGATGCTAAAGCTACCAAAGACTGATAAATTTAGGCTAAATCAACTCTATAAATACACTTGATGTAAGGTTTAAAAAAATAGAGCCTTTCTAGGGCCTTTGTTGCGTAGTTGTTCGTTCTTAGAATCAAAATTCAACTTACTAAAACTCCCTTAGATTAGGAAGACCGATGTAGAGCGGTTTTTCAATGCTTTGGGTTATTCAAAATTAAGGACCTAAGAAATAGGCCTTGAGCATACTTTTATACGCCTTTTTAAGGTTTAAGAATAAAACTAAAAAACAATAGCAGAGCTAAGAGACGTGATCAATTATGCTATAATTAATAGTATTTAACATTATAACTCAAGGTTTTAATAAGCCCTTGTGAAAAATAAACCTAGTTAATGCCTATATTATTCCTAAGAATAAATCATAAAAAAATATGGGAATAATAAAAGATAAACGAAAATTTAAAAGAATAAAAGAACAGGACAACCCTGTTAATCCAAATGGTTTGCCTCGCAAGTCGAACACTAATGATTTTGATATTGATGAGGCAACCATTAAAAATCAACAAAACAAAAAATAACATATAAATGAGCTAACTAAAAAAGTCTATTTTTAACTTTAAATAGACTTTTTTTTATGCGTAAACTTATTAATGATTGGCGTTTAGTGGTGCTCCTATGCTTAACCCTCGGTTTAGCACCTTTTTTTCCTGAGCCACATATTATCGGAAAACTGCGATGGCTTGCTGGTGGCGCCAAAGGAATGCAGGCACAAGATTATTTTGATGTAGTTCTACATGGTTTTCCATTTATACTGCTTATTCGATTATTAGTCCGTTCTGTTTTTAAATCGAAGAAAAACCAAACCGATCAGCAGCATTAAACCATTTTAAAAGGCTTCATACCAAAACTTATTTATTTTTAAAATAGGGCTCTGTCTGGCTTAGCTTCAGTGTAAAACTCGAGTTTTTTATTTTCCGTACAGGCTTTTTTACCCTAATATTTCAATATATTTGAAAGAAGAGCTTTACACATCATTATGTACTTAGAGACCACCAAGAAATATCTTTTGTCCCTGCTAGTGATTGTTTTATTAGTAACTAGCAGCAATTCCCAAAGCAAGGTTTTAAAGAGTCTTGAAATGCAAAGTGAACTTCTTAAAACCACGGTACGGTATTCTGTTTATCTTCCTCATGGTTATGAAAGTGCCCAAGAAAATTATCCCATTGTATACCTTTTAAACGGTTTTACGGGAAATGAAACCGACTGGATTAGTCAAGGCCAATTAAAAACAGTTGTGGATCAACTCATTAAAGGCAATAAAATTGAGCCTTTAGTTATTATTATGCCAGACGGTGATGATAGACTCTATATGAATAAAGACGATGGCACCTACCCTTATGAAGATATGTTCATAAAGGAATTTATGCCCTTTGTAGAAAGCACGTATAAGATAAAATCAGACAAAAAGTTTCGTGGAATTAGCGGCTTATCCATGGGAGGTGCTGGAAGTTTACGATTGGCTCTTAAATATCATGACTTATTTGGAGCTTGCGCAGGATTTAGTTCTGGAATTAGCACTGAGGAACAACTAATGGTAGAATCACAAAAAAGTTTTGATGACTATTTTGGCCGAATTTCGCCTTCGGTCATCGGTGCAACAGGAGAAGACCGTATCACCGAAGCAATTAGGGAATACAACCTTTTTCAACTCATTGAGACAAAACCAGCCGAACAGCTAAAAACCGTAAAAATCTATTTTGATTGTGGCGATGACGACTTTTTAGCTATCGGAAATTCCACATTGCATATCCAATTACTAAAAAAGGGAATTCCGCATGAGTACCGTGTTAGGGATGGTGGGCATACCTGGAATTTCTGGATACAGTCTTTACCCATAGGACTAGAGTTTATTAGCGACACCTTTAGAAGTGGGAACAAAAAACTATAATGAAACACTCAAAGACCTATAACTTCTTCTCTGAATATGGCCAGATAGCTCTGGGCGTTATTTTGGCCAGTATTGGATTAAAGGCCTTTCTTTTGCCTAATGGCTTTTTAGACGGTGGCGTAACAGGCATAGCATTACTCGTTAAGACTTTTGTGGATATCAAGATTTCCTACTTGCTGATTTTATTCAGTGTTCCATTTCTAATACTCGGGTTTTATACCGTTTCTAAGCGCATAGTTATTAAATCCATGGTAAGTATTTTGGCCTTGGCCCTTTTTATACATTTTGAAAATTTTGAAACCATAACCGACGATAAACTCTTAATATCCATATTTGGAGGATTATTCCTTGGAGCTGGAATAGGAATTGCCATAAGAAACGGATCGGTATTGGATGGCTCCGAAATATTAGGTGTGTACATCAACGACAGGTTTGGTATTAGCATAGGCCAAGTAATTTTAATATTCAATGTCCTGCTCTTTAGTATAACGGCTTATGTCATATCAACTGAAATAGCACTATATTCCATTTTAACTTATATTGTTACGGCCAAAGTCACAGACCTCACCATAGAAGGCTTTGAAGATTTTATTGGTGTGACCATTATATCTAAAGACTACCTAAAAATCAAAAAGGCGATTATGGAAGAATTAGGTGCTGGCCTCACGACCTACAAAGGCACCAAAGGCTATGGAAGCACTGGCAAACAAGAAGATTTTGATATCATTCACACCATCATAAACCGAATAGACTTAAAGAAAATGCATCGGCTTATTGACGAAATAGACGATAAGGCCTTTATCATAGAGTTTGATGTCAATAACGTTAAGGGTGGTGTCCTCAGACACTATTTGGACAAAAAGAAAAGCAAAAAGATGAAGAAAATAGCACTTTAGAAGTATGGTTTATACTGTAAAACCCTAAAATCTAAAGTAGTGAAATTAGAGTCCCTAGCCTTTAGTTGTTTATATAGTGGCATACTACCAACAGCCCTATTCGCTGAACCAGATGGCGCGGTCAGGGACACCGTTCTAATCTGTCTGTTATCAATTTGAAATTGATGGATTTTAGGTGTTTCGTTAGAAATCAATCGCAGTTTTAAGCCTTCTTTTCTGAGATGCTGCCTAAAAAGATACTCAGGGCCATTTTTACTATTACCTCCTGTAAAAAGTATCGTATTAATTGTTGGATGCTCTTTTAGGTGATCAACTATATTTCTTAGTTCGATGTTACTCATGCCCAAATCGGAAGCATCGATTTTTTGGCGCTTGCATCGAGCCACAATATCGCAAATTCCGATTCCTCGGGACTTTAGAAATTCTTGACGTTGAATGACAGCTTGCTCAGAATTGTCATAACGAAATCCAATATTAAAAATAGCATCTAAAATTGGCCATAATTGACTATCCCTGCTACCGTAGCAAAAATTAACATCATTCTCCTTTAACTGACCTGTTGAAAATCTTGGTGGCGGTAAGGTGCCAATAATAAGCTTTTGTGCCGTTTCTGGAATAAAAGGAGGAAATGGATGCTTATGGTCAAACATCAGCGCGTAAAGACCAACTTAGAATCTGTAGATAGTTCTTCACTTAAACGGTAATTCTCCAAGTTAAAGCCTTTAATATCTTCAATGGTATTAGCATCGGTATCTATAATAAAGCGCGTCATTAGTCCTCTGGCATATTTGGCATAAAAACCGATTACCTTATACTTACCGTTCTTAAATTCTTTAAATTCTACATCTATTACTGGAACTTTAAGTGCTTTTTTATCAATGGCCTTAAAGTACTCATTGCTTGCTAGATTAATAAATAACTCATCCTCTTCCAATTCATCATTCAAGGCTTGGGTTATTTTTTTCTGCCAGTATTCATATAAGTTTTTGTTCTTGCCAACAGGCATTTTAGTACCCATTTCCAAACGATAAGGTTGAATTAAATCCAAAGGCTTCAACACGCCGTAAAGTCCAGACAAAATTCGTACTGTATCCTGTAATTTATCAAGTTTGTCCTGCTCAATGGTATAGGCATCTATACCTCGGTAAACATCACCATTGAAGGCATAAATGGCCTGTCTTGCATTATCTAAAGTAAATGGCAACTCCCATTCTTGATTGCGCTCATAATTCAATTGACCCAAATTATCTGAAATGTGCATCAATTTGGATAAACTCTTTGCAGACTTTTGCTTCAACAGTTTATTTAAGCGTTCGGCCTCTGCCAAAAAACAACCCTCTGTAGTTTTGGCTGTTGGTAGCTCTGTTTTAAAATCAAGTGATTTGGCAGGTGAAATTACAAGTTTCATAATACTTACATTTAATACTTTCAAAGTTACGATGCATGCAACAAAACCTCAGCGACTTTTAAGAAATTATAACAATAGTGCTATTAATTATCTTGATGCTTTGCGTAGTTACGCCATTTGTCTATACACTGTGCCATATCATCTGGTATGTCAACCTCAAATCTAAGATACTTTCCTGAGGTTGGATGCTCAAAGCCCAATGTCCTTGCGTGTAAAGCCTGACGTGGTAGAATCTTGAAGCAATTTTCTACAAATTGTTTGTACTTGGTAAATGTAGTTCCTTTTAAAATAGTATTGCCACCATAGCGCTCGTCATTAAATAGCGTATGCCCAATGTGTTTCATGTGCACGCGAATTTGATGGGTTCTTCCCGTCTCAAGCTTACAACTTACTAGTGTGACATAACCAAAACGTTCTAACACTTTGTAATGTGTGATGGCTGCTTTTCCTTTATCAATCTCTTCGCCTTCATAAACCGTGTTTTGTAGTCTGTTCTTTGGATGACGCCCTATATGTCCCTCTATAGTGCCTTCATCATGCTCAACATTTCCCCAAACCAGCGCCACATACTCACGCTCAGAGGTCTTTTCTGCAAATTGATTAGACAAATGGTTCATGGCAACTTCAGTCTTCGCCACGACCAACAAACCAGTGGTATCTTTATCTATTCGGTGAACTAATCCAGGTCTGTCACTTGAGTTTTTGGGTAAATTCTCAAAATGGTAAATCAAGGCATTTATTAAGGTTCCAGAATAATTACCATGACCAGGATGAACCACCATACCAGCTGGTTTGTTAATCACCAACACATCATCGTCTTCATAAACAATATCCAGAGGAATTTCCTCAGGGACCAAAAGCTGTTCGTAGGTTGGATGCTCAAATGTTACCGAAATACGATCACCAGGCTTAACCTTATAATTAGGCTTTACGGCAACATCGTTTACCAAAACACCTCCTTCTTTCGCAGCATTCTGAATTTTACTGCGTGTAATGTTTTCAATATAATTAAGCAGATATTTATCTATACGCATAGGAGTCTGTCCCTGGCCTACCTTAAAAGCATAATGCTCGTAACGCTCACTTGCATCTTCTGACAAATTAGTGGTCTTTGGCATTAGTTTTTACAATTTACCGTTGCCTATTACCAAATCAATTTTAGAAGTCAGCGGAAGCAAGGTCCCTGGCTCCAATGGTTTGCCCTTGTGAGACATAGAAATGACACCCTCGCCAATGGCGTCCTTATAGGTGATTTCGCCTATTTGAAACTCTAGGGCCTCTAATTGAGGTTTAGCTTGCCTAATCGTTCGCTTTAAAACATTTGGTACCGCAACCTTTCTATATCCAGATGGATTAAGAATCAGATATATCTTTCGATTTTCCTTTACTTTAGATCCTGCTTTGGGATTTTGTTCTATAACGCTATACTTAGGATAATTGGGATTATAATTTGCTGAATCCTGTATCTCCATGGCCAAATCATGATCATTCAACTCAATCTCAACGTTCTCCAAGGACTTACCCTTTAAATCTGGCACCACCACAAATTCATTATGGTTAGTGCTAATATTTAACCATTTGAGAATCAAATAACACAAAACTACAATGGCAACTACTGCTAATGCCAGATGCTTAAAAAACACTTTACTGGTAAGAAATTTAATTAAGCTCATATTGTAATTTTAATGGACAAAACTAATAAATATTATAACGCCATAAAATTAATATACGTATGACATCCGCGATTAGATTTTGAAAATATGTCATACATTTACCTCTAGACTTTGTCAACTTAGAAAATGAAGAAAAATATTGCCATAATTATGGGAGGATATTCTAGCGAATATCAAATCTCGATTAAGAGTGGATCAGTAGTTAAGGCTTGTTTAGACAGCACAAAATACAACGGCTATTGTATTCACATTTTCAAGGATAAATGGGTTCATGTTGATGAAGACTCCAATGAGCATCCTATTGACAAAAATGATTTTTCAATAGTCGTTGACAACAAAAAGATAGTCTTTGATTGCGTGTTCAATGCCATTCATGGCTCACCTGGTGAAGATGGTTTAATGCAGGCCTATTTTGAACTGCTTAACATACCACACACAAGCTGTAATATGTATCAAGCCGCTCTTACTTTTAACAAAAGAGACCTATTGGCCACCTTACGCCCTTATGGCATAAAAACGGCAACCAATTATTGCCTAAATTTAGGTGACCCTATTGATGAGGATGCCATAATCAAAAAAGTAGGATTACCATGTTTTGTAAAAGCCAACAAGGCTGGTAGTAGTTTTGGGATTACCAAAGTCTACGAAAAAAGGGACTTAAACGAAGCCATAGACAAAGCATTCCGGGAAGACAATGAAATTATTATAGAGTCGTTTTTAGACGGTGTTGAAGTTTCTGTTGGTGTCATCACATATAAAGGTAAGGTGATGGTTTTACCGTTGACCGAGATTGTTTCTGAAAATGACTTTTTTGATTATGCTGCCAAATACCAAGGCCAATCGCAAGAAATAACACCAGCTCGAATTTCAAAAGACCTTGCTCAAAAAGTAAGGAAAGAAGCAAAGCGAATCTATGAAATCCTAAAATTAAAAGGTTTAAGCCGTAGCGAATTCATTTTTAAGGATGACGAACCCTACCTTTTAGAGGTGAATACCGTACCAGGATTAACAGAAGAGAGTATATTGCCACAACAAGCTAGAGCTGCAGGCATTACACTTCCCATGCTTTTTGAAAACGCTATCTTGGAAGCTATGGCAAATTAATTAGTTATCTTTGCGTTAGCTAAAATCAACATCATTGTATGAAGAGAGCACTATTTCCGGGATCATTTGACCCCATTACCCTTGGCCATTACGACATCATTAAACGCGGCGTAAAGCTTTTTGATGAAGTAGTAGTTGCCATAGGAATTAATGCTGATAAAAAGTACATGTTTAGTATTGAGGAACGAAAAAGTTTCATTGAAAAATCCTTTGCAAACGAACCAAAAGTTAAGGTAACTACCTATGAAGGCCTCACTGTGGATTTTTGTAAAGAAATCAATGCCAAATTTATTCTTCGTGGCTTAAGAAATCCTGCCGACTTTGAATTTGAAAAAGCCATAGCCCATACCAATAGAAAGTTGTCTAAAATAGAAACGGTTTTTCTATTAACAGCATCTAAAACATCGTATATATCATCCTCGATAGTAAGAGACGTCATCAGAAACAACGGTGATTACTCTGTGCTTGTACCAAGTAGTGTCACAGTAACTCCTAAATAAGGTTATTCTTTCTAGCTTTTTGTACGGCTTCTAGTTTATTGTGGACTTGAAGTTTTCGGTAAATATTCTCTATGTGCTTTCTAATAGTGCCTGTTGATAGAATAAGATTATCTGCTATGGCATTATAGCTTAGCCCTTTACTCAATTGCTCCAAAACCTCTATTTCCCTATCGGTTAATTTAATCTCCTGCTCACTTTGCTCACCAGATGCAACAAAGGGATTTCGTAGCAGCTTAAGGGTTTTTAGAGCTATGGATGGATTCATTGCTGCTCCACCATTTAAGGTTTCCAATATACCAGTATGTAAATCTCCTGCATTTATTTCCTTTAGCAAATAGCCATCAGCACCTGCTTTAATAGCTTTAAAAATATTTTCATCGTTATCAAAGACGGTGAGCATAATAATCTTAATCTGTGGGTACTTCTGTTTGACCTTTGCAGTAGCTTCTATACCATCCATTATGGGCATCTCTATATCCATAAGAATCAAGTCCAGGTTGTGGTTATCCGAGAGCTTGGAAAGCGCTTCTTCCCCATTCTTTGCTTTGAATTTGATATCGATATCATCAAAAAAGGATAATTTCTCTTCAACAGCTTTGGTCAAAAAGGCATTATCATCAACTATAGCTACTCTAATGTTCATATTTTATAATTAACAGGTTAACGAAATGGTTGTTCCCTTGCCCATTTTGCTATTAATACTAAGTTTACCTCCCAATTCACTGGCCCTTTTCTTCATATTGCTTAATCCATTACCTAATTCGACCTCATCTACATTAAAGCCTTTACCATTGTCCATTATATCGAAGTGGAATCGACCGTCTTTTGTAGAAATATCAACTTTAATCTCTTTGGCATTGGCATATTTAATGGCATTGTTAACAGACTCCTGAATTATTCTGTAAATATTCATTCCTTGTACCGAATTGAACGTTGCAGACAAATCAACATCATCTGCCACACTAAACTTGAAATCAATGCCTTGGGCGGCTATATTTGCTTTATCAATAAAATTTGATATGCGAACCTGAAGGTCTTCAAAAGAAATTTCACTTTTATTCATGGCCCAAATGGTATCGCGCAGTTCGTCTATTGTTGAAGTGGTAAAGGCACTAACGCTCTCAAGTTTGGAGTTTAATTTATCGGGAAGTTTAAAGCCATATTTCAAATTATCCAAGGTCGAAATTATAAAGGTAAGTTGAGCTCCAATGTTATCATGTAAATCGCGAGATATCCGAAGTCTCTGATCTTGCAATTTATTTTGGGTTTCAATTCTAACCAAGGCTTGTTTTAATTCGCCTTCCTTCTTAACCTGTTCTGTTTTTAGTTTTTGACGATTAAAAAACAAAAGTCCTAATAAGGTAACGATAACCACTAAACCTCCGAGACCTAATAGGTAAAGATTTTTTTTACTGATATCCAATTCCTTCTCTGCTATGGCGGCACGTTGGGTCACAATTTCCTTTTCGCGCTCCACAGCATTATATTTTTCTTGGATATCTGCTACTTCCTTTAAAATTTGTGCGTTGAAAAGGGAATTATTCATTTGCTTGTATAGGGCACTGTAGTACTTTGTACTATCAGGCATGTTTCTGTAAGCAAAATAAAGTGCCAATTTGTCGTAAGCATTCATCATTTGTTCTTTGGCATTAGAAGCTTCAGCCAAGCTAATGCTTTGCTTTAGATAGTCTTCGACACTATTAAGTTGTTTGGTTTCAAGGTAAAGGGATCCTAAATTTAAGAGTGTACTTCCTTTGCCAAAATTATCGCCAAGCTCTTCTCTAATCTGTAAGGAATTTTCGTAGTACTCTATGGCGGCTTCCACGTCCTTTCTGTTCATGGCAATACCTGCTACATTATTGTAGAGTGCTGCCAATTCCTTCTTGTAACCATTCTTTTTACCTAGTTCTATACCCTTATTGTAATAGGTTTGAGCATTGGCGGTATCGGCTAGTAAGATATATGCATTGGCGATGTTATTATACGACTTTACCAACGATAGCTCATCATTTATAGCACTATTGTATGCTGCAATATCTAAATGTGTTTCTAGGGCCTTATCGTACTGTTTAAGGTTTTTGTAAATATTGGCTATGTTATTTTTTAAGATATAGGCATTTCTTTTAATCCCTTTTTCTTCATAGATACGCAAGGCTTTTATGCCATAGCTCAAAGCAGAATCTAATTGGTAAGTATTTTGGTGAACTAGGCCTATTTTATTGTAGAGGCTTGCCATACCGAGACTATCTGAAAGTGTCTGCCTTAATTTTAGTGATTCATGATAAAGACCTAGCGCTTTGTCAAATTCAGATTTGCTGTAATAAAGAATACCAATATCGTTAAGAGCCTGTGCCTCACCTTTAACGTTGCGTGTTTTTACAGAAAGGTCAAGCGCCTTATTTCCATAGACGAATGCCGAGTCTAATGAAATAGTGCGGTAGTACCAGCACAAATCGCTGTAGGCCTTAACCCTTACCGAATCTGCTGGTTGGTTAGAAACCACCTGTTTTAAACTATCAATGATTTGCTGTTGACCGTATCCGTGAGTAAAACATAAGATGAAAGCTATATAAAGTAATTTTCGCATAATCGATGAAACTATGTTAATCATCACTAATTTAAATATTTCTTTAAAATGCTAGTCGTATGAGCAATACTTGAAGTATACTGACCTAAATGAGTTAAAGTAGTTTTTACCTTGCTCTGGCTGTTATTTAGGGAAGTTGAAAGCTGATCCAACTGTAGTGTCAATGATTTGCTTCTAGCGTTTATCCTCTCATTTGTATGTAATAGCAATTGTTCCTTGTCTTTAATGTCATCATTAATACGCTTTTGAGACCAAAGCGCATCCATTAGTTGCCCGATATGTTTAGGCGTTGTAGCTTTTTTTTGAAAATCCAGGTACAGCCTCAAGCCAACAAGAAGGATAGCTGTAATCAGAATGACCAAAAGAACATAAAAGGAGTTATGATATAGTTTTGTCGTGACTTCAATCAATTCTAATTTAAGTTGCACTTCCTGCATCTCTAAAGAAAATACTTTACTGGAAGATATAAAAAAAAGCATCAGATATGTTCTGACCTTTAGTGCAGAAAAAACAACTGATGCCTTTTTAGAAAAATTGATTAATAGCATAATAAATATAAAACTATTTACCCTCGTGTTCGGATTTTTTCGATAAATCGCTTTTATAAAAGATTAAGCGCAACTAGTGACTAATCACGCCTAATCCGAATCAAATCCCAACAACAAGATTTTTGCTGTAATAGATTTTATATGCCCTTTTCCTTAAAGGGTTAAGATTTGATTTAATTCATCAAATAACTGATAGAGTAGAATCTAAAGATTACCCAGCAGTTTGCTTGTTCAAGTCAAAAGAACCGTTTGTAATAGTCTTTTCAGACTGGTCACCGTTTACATTCTTTCCAGTGAAATTAAATGTTCCTATGACCTTTGTATCTGTTTCTTCGGTAATATTGATTTCTCCTACCTGAGTATCATCAAAAGGTGCTTGCCAAACTTCGGTAGTAGAATTCATAGGATTGTTAATGTCAACATCCGTTTCGGTGTAACTAGCAACGTTGAATATATTAGCTCCTCCTCCAATTGGGTAAGTACCAGGTCCATCATAGCCAACGATTGTTATGGCAAAAGCTTTTGCATCCGCGTTGGAAGCAACTATAGTTAAATTTTGTGAGGTTACTGTTGCCGAGGATGTAATGTCTAATGATTGGTAATTTACACCATCTACGGTAGCTACAAGGGTTCCAGAAGGAGCACCACCTGGATTTCCACCATCATCATCACTTTTACAAGATGTTGTTGTTACTAACGAAAAAGTCATTAGAACTAACATGAATTGATTTAATCTTCTCATTGTTGAAATAAATTATTGGTTAATACAGGGTCAAAAATGAGAAATGAATCCATAGCACGCCATACGAT
Source organism: uncultured Winogradskyella sp. (assembly GCA_913055905.1). GTDB lineage: Bacteria > Bacteroidota > Bacteroidia > Flavobacteriales > Flavobacteriaceae > Winogradskyella. Next base: position 176,632 of record CAJXLB010000004.1, on the reverse strand, counting down.
GAATTGCGTATTTTTCTAATTCAAGGGTTTTTACAACTCCAATAAATTAGAATTGTATCCTTGGATGTTGACGTTGTAAATCCTCAATTTTAGCTTGAAGATTTCTCTTAAAGTCATCAAATCCTTTAGAGTTAGGATTGAAAGGTTTGTGGTTAAGCCCCTTCTGAATAGCTTCTACCTCAACCATGGTCCTTAATGCATTATCGGAAAGCCATGTCTGGGCAAAGCGCTCCCATATGATGTCAATTGCCAAAGCGTTGGGATGAAGCATATCTGCGTTGTAGAAACGATAATCCCTTAATTCATCCATTTGAATTTCATAAGAAGGAAAGTAATAGTTTCCAATTTTAGGATCTACAAGCATATGCAGCGCACTTAAAAGGTGAGCTTTACTTCTATTATTTTCAATAAAACCATCTTTTATATGTCGAATTGGAGAAACCGTAAAGATGAAATTCACTTTTGGATTTACAGATCTGGCTAACGTAATTATGCCCTCTAAGCTTTCGGCAATTGCCTCTGTTGACAACAATTCCTTTAAAAAGCGCTTCTGAGGAATCTTGTGGCAGTTGGAAACAATACTATCAGATTCGATATAGCGATACACCCAAGCGGTACCCAAGGTTATTATGACATGTGTCGCTGTTGTTATCCAGTTATGCGCTTCATCTAATTGTGCGTTAAGTTTCTGGCACAAATCTTCCGCAGTCCTTGAGGTCCATTTAGAATGGGCATCAAAACTAAAGTAGGCCTCATCACTCCTTACAAATTCATCTTCGATAAAATAGCTTTGATTTATAGCCCTAGAAATCAGCTTTTCAATACCAATTACGTGATACTGAATGCCAAAAGGATTAGAACAAGCATCGAGTTTATAATACTCTAATTTGTTGTAGATGTTATCCGAAAAGCACGACCCTAAAAGAAATAATTTGGAATTATAATCGATTTGATTATGCTGTTGTCTTTTTATTGGTATTTGGGTCTGCAGTCTCAACTCATTAGGCTATTAATTGCTCAACCTGTTTAAGGGCCTCATCGATGCCCTCTGTATTTTTACCTCCGGCAGTAGCAAAAAACGGTTGGCCTCCACCGCCTCCCTGAATATATTTACCTAACTCACGTACGATGTTACCAGCATTTAATTCCGATTTGGCTACTAAATCCTTGGAGATATAACACGTTAAGAGCGCTTTTCCCTTATGCTCTGTTGCGAATAGCAAAAAAAGATTGTTGTGTTGCTGTCCCATCTCAAAACATAAGTCCTTTAAACTTCCAGCATCCAAATCTACTCTTTTGGCTAAAAACTGAATATCATTAATAGGTCTTAGTTCTCCTAAAAGTTCCGCTTTTAAGTTTTTGGTCTTATCCTTAAGCAAACTGTCTATCTGCTTTTTAAGTGCGGCATTTTCTTCTTGCAAGGACTCTATGGCCTTAACAGGATCATTCGGAGTTTTTAATGTATTCTTTACGGCCTCAAACTGCTTATCTACCTTCTCAAAATAATCGCCAACCGCTACATTAGTAATCGCTTCAATACGTCTTACGCCGGCGGCAACAGCACTTTCGGAGTTTATCTTAAAATACCAAATATCGCCTGTTTGCGCTACATGTGTACCACCACAAAGTTCCATAGATTGGCCAAACCTTATGGTCCTTACGCTATCGCCATATTTTTCGCCGAACAAAGCCAAGGCACCTTCATCAATGGCTTGTTGCATAGGAATATTTCTATGTTCTTCCAAAGGCAAGTTTTCTCTAATCCTAGCGTTTACAAAATTCTCTATGTCTTGCAACTCTTCGTCATTAACCTTAGAAAAATGGGAGAAATCAAATCGTAATCCATTGGGTTTCACCAGAGAGCCTTTCTGCTCTACATGAGTTCCCAGAATGGCTCTTAAGGCCTGATGCAGCAAGTGCGTTGCGGTATGGTTAGATGCCGCAAGGCGTCTATGCTCTTCATTTACTACAGCTTTAAATCTGTCCTCAAGATGGGTAGGCAAGTTTTTTGCGACATGAATAATAACGTTATTTTCCTTTTTTGTGTCGTGGATGTAAACCACATCGCCATTAGAAGCCTCGATATAGCCCTTATCTCCTACTTGACCACCACCTTCGGGATAAAAAGGGGTTAGATTAAACACCAATTGATAGTGTTCCCCATCCTTTTTTGAAACAACTTTTCTGTAGCGCGTTAATTTCACTTCTGCCGTCAGAGTATCATAACCAACAAATTCTTCTGTGGCATCTTCCTTCACTGTAACCCAATCTGAAGTTTCAGATGCCGATGCCAATCTTGAACGGTCTTTTTGCTGCTGCATACCCTTTTTAAAGCCTTCTTCATCGACCGTATACCCTTTTTCCCTCGCAATGAGCTGAGTCAAATCCAAAGGAAAACCATAGGTGTCGTACAATTCAAAGGCCTTTGAGCCATCTATAACTTTAGCTTTAGCCTCTTCAATCACTCTATCCAACAATAAAAGACCTTGGTCCAAGGTTCTTAAAAAAGAGACTTCCTCCTCTTTGATTACATTTTTTATCAATCGTTCTTGAGCCTTGATTTCAGGAAAGGCTTGACCCATTTGTTTGCTCAGGGTACCAACCAATTTATAAATAAAAGGCTCCTTTTGATTTAAAAAGGTGAATCCATATCGGATTGCACGCCTTAAAATTCTTCGAATAACGTAGCCTGCTCCAGTATTGCTTGGGAGTTGACCATCTGCAATGGAGAAAGCCACTGCCCTAATGTGGTCCGAAACTACCCTAACGGCAACATCTACCTCATCAGATTTCCCATAACGCGTAGCAGTTATTGTTTCAATCTCCCTAATTAAAGGTGTAAAAACATCGGTATCATAATTAGACTGAACGCCCTGAAGTACCATACAAAGCCGTTCAAATCCCATCCCTGTATCTATATGCTTGTTTGGCAATACTTCTAAACTGCCATTAGCCTTTCTGTTGTATTGCATAAATACAAGGTTCCATATTTCAACGACCTGAGGATGGTCTTTATTGATTAAATCGGCACCATCAACCTGTTGCTTTTCTTCTGCTGAACGAATATCAACATGTATTTCGCTACAGGGACCGCAAGGGCCTTGATCGCCCATTTCCCAGAAATTGTCCTTTTTGCTGCCTTTTAGAATTCGGTCTTCACTTATATATTTTTTCCAAATATCATAGGCTTCCTTATCCATGCTAAGCTTATCCTCGTCGTCGCTACCTTCAAAAACAGTAACGTAAAGCATATCCTTATCTATGCCGTAGACTTCCGTTAATAACTCCCAGGCCCAAGCAATGGCCTCTTCCTTAAAATAATCGCCAAAGCTCCAATTGCCTAGCATTTCAAATAAGGTGTGATGGTAAGTGTCATAGCCTACCTCCTCCAAATCGTTATGCTTACCGGAAACGCGCAAACATTTTTGAGTGTCTGCAATTCTGTTCTTCTTAGGTTTGGCATTACCAAGAAAATATTCCTTGAAGGGTGCCATACCAGAGTTAACAAACATTAAGGTAGGGTCGTTCTTCACCACCATCGGCGCAGAAGAAACAATAAGGTGTTCCTTTTCTTTAAAAAATTCTAAGAATTTAGAACGAACATCTTGGGACTTCATAACACTATTAACTTTACAACTTACATTATTAATTCTATTGTAAAAAAATCACTGTACTCCTAAAGTTGAATGATTTTTTAGAACCTAAACTAATTTCTAATTTGTTTTTTAAATTTGTTTTAGAAATATTTTAAACGGTATTAGCGTTACGCTTAGGTAATTTTTACATACATTGTACATAAACGCTGCAAAAATACTATAAATTCAAACATGGGTAAGGTAAAATATTATTACGATCCAGAAACGCTTTCTTATAGAAAAATAAAGAAGCAGAAAAGGACAACCTTCAAGTATGCTACCATGTTTATTTTGGCTTCGGCTCTTTTTGGGTTTTTATTTGTTTTTATAGCAAGCCATTATATAGAATCTCCAAAGGAGCGTGAGTTAGCACGCGAATTAGAGAATATGCAATTGCAGTATAAGTTGCTTAATAAGCGTATGGATGAAGCCATAGCTGCACTAGAGAATGTGGAAGAACGGGATAACGCCATCTATAGACTTTATTTTGAAGCGAATCCCATTCCCGAAGAACAACGCAGGGCAGGATTTGGAGGTATAAATCGTTATAAAAAATATGAAGGCTATGATAATTCGCAACTTATAGCCGAATCTAATAAACGATTGGACATCCTAGAAAAAGCGATAGTAATTCAATCGAAATCCCTAGATGAAATTGCTAAACTTGCTGAAGACAAAGAGAAGCTCCTCGAGTCTATTCCTGCGATACAGCCCGTAAATAATGAAGATTTAACGCGAATGGCCTCAGGTTATGGTTACAGAACGGACCCCTTCACCAAAGTGCGAAAGTTCCACTTTGGCATGGACTTTACCGCTCCAAGAGGAACACCAGTTTACGCCACCGGAAACGGCATAGTTAAACGCGCCGATAATCGGGCTACTGGCTACGGAAAACATATAAGAATAGACCATGGCTATGGCTATGTCTCCCTTTATGCCCATTTGTACAAATACAATGTTAGGGTAAACCAACGTGTTAAACGCGGAGACCTTATAGGATATGTGGGCAGTACTGGCCGTTCCGAAGCGCCGCATCTCCATTATGAGATATTTAAGGATGGCGAACGCATTAATCCAATTAATTTCTATTATGGCAACCTTTCTCCTGAAGAGTTTGACGAACTATTGAAGAAGGCATCCCTAGAGAACCAATCCCTCGATTAAAATGCACATAGATTTACCAGAAAAACGCTATTACGGTATTGGAGAAGTAGCCAAAGCATTTAAGGTCAACACCTCTTTAATTAGGTTTTGGGAAAAGGAATTTGACATCATCAAACCCAAAAAAAACGCCAAGGGTAACAGAAAGTTCACTCCAGAGGACATAAAAAATTTAAAGTTCATCTATCATTTGGTAAAGGAGCGCGGATTCACCTTAGAAGGGGCCAAAATCCATCTAAAGGAGGAGCGCAAAAAAAGTTTAGAAAACTTTGAGATCATAGAAAAACTAGAAAGTATAAAAGCACAACTCATCAAAATAAAAGAGCAATTATAATCTAAAACTACAATCAATATGAAAAAGTGGCTAATCCCAGTAATCATTATTTTAATTCTTGGCTTTGGTGTTTACCAATGGGCCGTTGGATTTAACAACACAGCTGTAGAATACGAGGCCGATGCCAAGACGGCGTGGTCTAATGTTGAAAGCTCCTACCAAAGACGAAACGACCTTATTGGCAATTTAATCAAAACCGTCCAAGGTGCTGCAGATTTTGAGCGTACCACGTTGCGCGAAGTTATTGAAGCTAGAGCTAAGGCAACCTCAACAACAATTGATGCCGGTAATCTCACTGCCGAAAACATGGCGCAGTTTCAACAAGCCCAAACGGGACTAAGCGGTGCCTTATCAAAACTTTTAGTATCTGTTGAACGTTATCCAGAACTGAAAGCCAACCAGAACTTTCTGGAACTACAAAGTCAATTGGAAGGCACGGAAAACCGTATCAATGTTGCAAGAGATCGCTACAACGAAAAAGTAAATATTTACGACAAACACACAACCAAATTCCCAGGAAAGATACTCGCAGGATGGTTTGGCTTCGAGGAAATGCCACGATATAAAGCCGACCCTGGAAGCGAAAATGCACCTGATGTTAATTTTGAATTTAACTAGAAACAACCATGCCTTACATTGAAGATTTCCTAACCGCCCAAGAGGAAGAGGAAATCATTGAAGCCATTAGACGAGCGGAGGGCAAAACCTCTGGTGAAATTCGTGTGCACATAGAGCAGAAGTGCGATATGGATGTCTATGAACATGCCCTGGAGGTTTTTCATGCGCTAAAAATGGATAATACCAAAGAGCAAAATGGTGTTTTAATTTACGTTGCGGTTGATAATAAGGCCTTTGTGATTTATGGAGACAAAGGCATCAATGACGTCGTTGACACAGATTTTTGGAATAGCACAAGAGATAAAATTCAAAATAGGTTTAAACATGGCGAATTTAAACAGGGTCTCATAGACGGCATTGAAGAAGCAGGTAAGGTACTCTCTAAATTTTTCCCTTGGCAACATGGCGACACAGATGAACTGGAGAATTCAATTTCTAAAGGATGATGTTTAAGAAATCACATTGGTTGTTCAGCGTTACTCTGTTGTTCCTTTTGGGTACCTTCGAATTGACCGCTCAATTTGAGATTCCTAAGAAACCGGAATTTCAAACCAGTGTTTACGACTATATCAATCTACTTAGTGCTACTGAAAAGTCTCAATTAGAAGATAAACTAATTCGATATTCGGATACAACTTCAACACAGATTGTTATTGCAGTAATAAGCTCTACTGAAGGTGAATACATAAATTATCTTGGAGCACAATGGGCTGAAGCATGGGGAATTGGACAAGCCGAAGAAGACAACGGCATCTTTGTTTTATTGGCAAGAGATGACCGAAGAATAGGTATTAATACAGGGAAAGGCATAGAATTTTTACTCACTGATGCTTTAAGCAAGCGAATTATAGAACGTGACATTATTCCTTATTTTAAACGAGGCGATTACTACGGAGGACTCAATCGTGGTACCGATGCCATTTTTGAGGTACTAACAGGAGCCTACTCTGGCTCTAGACCACAATCTAATGCGGTAAGGTTTCCATTTGAAATCCTAATCTTTTTACTCATAATATTTATCATCTTTATCATAGCTATCTCCAAAAGCCGAGGTGGTGGTAGCGGTGGCAGCGGCGGTAAGAAGTTTAAGGATACCAGCTTATTGGAGGCCATTATATTAAGCAATATGGGACGCGGAAGTTACAGACGCCGCTCCTCTGGTGGTTTTGGCGGCTTTGGAGGCAGTTCTGGAGGAGGCTTCGGAGGTGGCTTTGGAGGCGGTTTCGGCGGAGGAAGCTTTGGTGGTGGTGGCGCCTCTGGAGGATGGTAGAAAACAATTTATTTCTTTCGCATATAAACACTCACAGGAACGCCTGTAAAATCAAAATGCTCCCTTAATTGGTTCTCTAAAAAGCGTTTATACGGTTCCTTTACATACTGGGGAAGATTACAAAAAAATGCAAACTGCGGTTGCGGCGTGGGCAGTTGCATAATGTATTTGATTTTTACGTATTTGCCTTTATATGCAGGTGGAGGATTCTTTTGTATAATGGGAAGTAAGGTGTCGTTTAAGGTACTGGTCTTAATGCGCTTGGAACGGTTTTTATAGACCTCCACTGCCGTTTCAATAGCTTTAAAGATGCGCTGCTTGTTCAGTACGGACATAAATACAATTGGGACATCTGTAAACGGTGCTATTTCCTTTCGTATCTGTTTTTCATAATCCTTGGCCGTCTTGTTGTCCTTATCAACCAAGTCCCACTTGTTAACAAGGATAACGATACCTTTTCGATTTCGTTCGGCAAGCCAAAAGATATTTTGCACTTGGCCATCAAATCCTCGCGTGGCATCCATAACCAAAAGGCATACATCGCAATGTTCTATGGCGCGCACACTGCGCATCACGGAATAGAATTCCAAATCCTCTTTAACTTTGGATTTACGTCTTATTCCAGCTGTATCCACCAAATTAAATTCAAAGCCAAATCGGTTGTATTTGGTATCTATAGAATCGCGTGTGGTTCCAGCGATATCGGTAACAATGTAACGCTCTTCACCAATCAATGCATTGATAAAAGACGATTTCCCTGCATTGGGCCTACCTACAACAGCAAAGCGCGGTAACTCTTCCTCATCACGTTCCTCCTTTTCCGGTAGCGCTTCAACTATGGCATCCAAAAGATCTCCGGTACCACTGCCATTTATGCTAGCAATAGTATAATAATCGCCAAGGCCTAAGCCGTAAAATTCTACGGCACCCTCTGCCCTTTTGTTATTATCTACCTTATTTACCACAAGGAAAACAGGCTTTTTTACCTTTCGTAACAGTTTTGCCACGTCTTCATCCATCCCAGTGATTCCTGTTTCTACATCAACCATGAATATAATGGCATCAGCTTCATCGATGGCAAGTTCCACTTGTTTATCAATTTCCTTTTCAAAAACATCATCACTTCCAACCACGTAGCCACCCGTATCGATAACGGAAAATTCCTTTCCGTTCCAATCGGTTTTACCGTAATGACGATCCCTTGTTACACCACTTACTGCATCAACGATAGCTTCTCGCCTTTTTATTAAGCGATTAAAGAAAGTGGATTTACCAACGTTTGGCCGACCTACTATGGCTACAATATTTCCCATAAACTGTTTATTGCCGCAAAGGTAGCATATAATCTTAGATATAGTTAAAAAGAAAATATGTAAATTACCTTCATTATAGCGACATGGCCTTATCTAACGAAATAATATTACGTCCACGATTTAGATTTGACATTGACATTTGCAATGAAGATCTCCTGCGCCGATTTGATTCTAAAGACAAGTCTGAATTTATCATCACTAGGGTAGATGACCATGTTTTTATTCGGTTTCCCAAAAAAAATCAGCATTTTTGGTCGCCTCAGTTACATTTGGAAATCAATGAAATAAACGAAAAATCCTCTACAGTTCGTGGCCTGTTTGGGCCCAACCCTACGATTTGGACCATGTTTATGTTCCTTCATTTTGTAGTTGCCGGATTTTTTATTGCATTTGGAATTTGGGCCTATACAAACGCCAAGCTTGGAGAGCCTTATGCCGTCCAACTCGCCATAGCCCTTATGATGATTGCCTTTTGGTTTGTGCTCTATTTTGCCGGAAGAATGGGTCGTGCGAAAGGAAAACCAGAAATGGAACAATTATTTAAATTTATGCGAACGACTATTTTAGAGAATTGACCGTATATCTATTATAATTACCACATTATGAAAGCCCATAATGGGCATTTGGCAAACAAAAGCCATTACCCACTATAACAGTTAAATAACTGAACCGAAGGTTCTTACAAATTTTTAAATAGATGAAAAAACATTTAAATCCCATTTTATTCAGTTTAGCTATAGTCATAGCCGCCTATATCTTAGGGCAAGCCGTAATTAACCGCAACCAGACCAATGGCCAAATTGCGGTAACTGGTCTGGGCACCACTAATTTCACCTCCGATTTAATCGTTTGGGAAGGTTCTTTTAATGCAGAAGCCAGGGATTTAAAGGAAGCCTACAACCAACTGGAAAATTCAAAAAGAATAATTTCAGAATATTTAAAAGGCAAAGGTGTTAAGGATTCAGAGTTGGTATTTAATGCGGTAACCAGTACAAAAAACCTAGAGAACAAATATTCCAATGATGGCAAATACGTTGGACAGGAATTTTTGGGCTATATCTTAACCCAATCCATCAAAATAGAGTCCAAGAATGTTGAAATAATTGAAAAGATTTCCAGGGAAATAACCGAGCTCTTAAATAAAGGAATCAATTTTTATTCCCAAGCACCTCGATATTACTATACCCAGCTTGCCGATTTAAAAATTGAAATGATTTCCAAAGCGACCTCAGATGCGCACTCGCGTGCCGAAAAAATAGCCGTAAACTCAGGCAGTAAACTTGGCGAGTTAAAGTCTGCAAAAATGGGTATTTTTCAAATTACAGGTCAGAACTCAGGTGAAGATTATTCTTGGGGCGGCACCTTTAACACGTCCTCTAAAAAGAAAACGGCAAATATCACCATGAAGCTAATTTATGAAATAGACTAAGCGTTTCTATTTCTGGTTGTATCCAAACCGTTTCAATTGCTTAATATTAGAGCGCCAATTCTTATTCACTTTAACGTAAAGTTCTAAGTGCACTTGTTTGCCAAAGAATTTCTCTAGGTCTTTACGAGCTTCAACACCAACGCGCTTAATCGCTTCTCCTTTGTGCCCTATGAGTATTCCTTTTTGGGAATCGCGCTCTACCATGATTACGCTTCGTATTCTAATGATGTCCTCTTCTTCAAAAAATTCTTCAGTATCAACCTCAACGGCATAAGGGATTTCCTTTTTGTAATGAATCAATATTTTTTCCCTTATGGCCTCATTCACAAAAAAGCGCTCGGGTTTGTCCGTCAATTGATCCTTCGGATAAAATGGAGGCGATTCTGGCAATAATTCTACAATGCGATTAAATACATTCTGCACATTAAAGCCTGTAAGAGCAGAAATAGGGTAAAACTCAGCATTAGGCACTTTGTTTTGCCACAGTTCGGCCTGTGCTTCCAATTGGTCTTGGTTTGAGGTATCTATTTTATTAAGCAATAACAGTACCGGAATTTTGGAAGCGGTAATCTTTTTAAAAAAAGCCTCATCCTTGAGTTCTTTCTCTCCTATCTCTACCATGTAAATTAGGACATCTGCATCCTCAAAAGCCGATTTCACAAAGTCCATCATGGACTGTTGCAATTCATAAGCCGGTTTAATAATTCCAGGCGTATCGCTAAGAATCATCTGGAAATCCTCACCGTTTACAATACCCAAAATACGGTGCCTTGTGGTCTGCGCTTTAGATGTAATGATGGAGAGCTTTTCACCAACAAAGGCATTCATCAAAGTAGACTTACCAACGTTTGGATTTCCAATAATATTTACAAAACCAGCTTTATGCATTATTCTATTTGTTTGGTACAAAGTTACAACCTTTGGTTTTAGTTATCACTTTACTACAACAGCATATGACAAAAATCACCCTTTATACCATACCTATACTCTAAATTTGGATTTGAATTCTTAATACAGAACTATGACCGACCTTCAGATTGCAAAAAAAGTAAAGCTAAAACCAATTACTGAAATTGCCGAGAAATTTGGCATCAACCCTGACGATATTGACATGTATGGTAAGGAAAAGGCCAAAATACCCTTGTCTTGCATCAATAGAACCAAAGCAAAAAAGAGCAATCTCATTTTGGTATCTGCTATTTCACCCACGCCCGCAGGTGAAGGAAAAACAACGATATCCATTGGTCTGTCTGAGGCACTTAACCAGCTTAATAAAAAAACAACTGTTGTACTAAGGGAACCTTCCTTAGGTCCTGTTTTTGGGATAAAAGGCGGAGCTACAGGCGGTGGTTACTCGCAAGTACTCCCATTGGAAGACATTAACCTTCACTTTACAGGAGATTTTTCGGCTATAGAGAAAGCCCATAATCTATTAGCTGCCATCATTGACAATAATATTCAAAGTAAAACCAATTCCTTGGGCTTAGATCCAAGAACGATAACTTGGAAACGGGTGGTTGATATGAATGACAGAGCGTTAAGGCGCATTATTGTAGGCCTTGGCGGAACTACCTCTGGTATCCCTCGTGAAACTGGCTTTGATATTACTGCTGCCTCCGAAATTATGGCCATTTTGTGTATAGCCAAAGATTTAGGAGATCTAAAAAAACGCTTAGGGAATATATTCGTTGGTTACACCTTTGACCGAAAACCCATTTATGCTCGTGATTTAAAGGTCGCAGGAGCCATGGCTACACTGCTCCGACATGCCATAAAGCCCAACTTAGTTCAGACTATTGAGGGCAATCCTGCGATTATTCACGGTGGGCCATTTGCCAACATTGCTCAGGGCACTAATTCCGTTATTGGTACTTTAATGGGCATGACCTATTCTGACTACACGGTTACCGAAGCAGGATTTGGCTTTGACCTTGGTGCCGAAAAGTTCTTCGACATTAAATGCCAAAGCGCCAACATTTCTCCAAAAGCTGTGGTTTTAACTACGACTATTCGTGCTCTAAAATATCATGGCGGTGCAGATTTAAAGTCTTTGGACCAACCGAATATTGATGCCCTGAGGCAAGGCCTTCCAAATTTAGAAAAGCACCTCGAAAACATTAAGCGCTTTAGGGTTACACCTATTATAGCCATAAACAAGTTTAAAACAGATACGAAGGAAGAAATACAACTGATTAAGGACTTGGCCAAAATTAAAAACGTACGGGTTGCTGTAGCCAATGTATGGGCCAAGGGCGGTAAAGGTGCTATAGATTTGGCTAAACATGTCATTGAAGTCTCAGAGTCTTGTAAGACCAAATTTAAACCACTATACGATTGGAATATGCCAATTGAAGAAAAGATAGAAACCATAGCACAAAAAATATATGGCGCTGAACATGTAGATTATAACTCTACAGCAAAACGTCATCTTAGACACATAAAGGAGTTAGGACTTGAGAACCTGCCAATCTGTGTGGCGAAAACCCAAAAATCATTGTCTGACAATCCAAAACTCTTAGGTAGACCCAAGGATTTTATTATAACCGTAAGGGAAATTGAAATAGCCTCAGGTGCAGGATTTTTAATTCCAATTACTGGAGACATTATGAGAATGCCTGGTTTACCTGCACATCCAGCATCTGAAGGAATTGACATCAGTGATAGCGGTGAGATTTCAGGGTTGTTTTAAAAACTAGAAGATGTTTAAACCCTAGGTTTCGCTAGACCTCGGTCGTACATTACAATGCTGCCAGCAACGGAAACATTGAGACTTAACTGAGATTTAAACTTGACTAAAAAGTGGCTCTTTTCTTGAGCTTGCTTGGAAAGACCATGATCTTCTGCACCAAGTAAATAAACACAACGCCTAGGATGACGAAACGTTTCTAAATCTTCGGCTCCATCAGTTAATTCGACACCGACCAAGCGTGCACCTTTGGGAAGGTTATTGAAAAAATCGTCGAACGTTTCATAATGAAAATAGGGCATTGCTTTAACAGCATTGTGTGTGTCACTTGCTTGTTTTGCATAGCGGTTGCCGATAGTGAAAATAAAACTAGCACCAAGATTTTGGGCAGACCGCCAGAGAACGCCTAAATTTTCTGGTGTTTTGCCATTTTGGATTCCTATACCAAAAAACTCATTTGTAAAATTATCAACCATAATGGCGCAAAAATAGCATTAACTGCCAAAATGTAAAAAGTCATTAAAATGGCATTTTTTTTGCTACAGAATAAAGGAGTTAAAATCTAAAATTGTAAGCAATGAAAAATATCGTTTTATTTTTTCTTGTAGCAGTTTTAGCTACAAGTTGCAACGCTCAGGAGCCTGAATCTTCTAGTTCAGAAATAGCAAAATCCACAATTAAGAAAGACAGTATCAATCAACCTAAGGAACGTTGGCACGTTAATAAAGAAGTGGATGAACATGGCAATGTTATCCGATATGATTCTGTTTACACATGGTCATCCAATGGCTCAATAAAAGGCCACAATGCAGATAGTCTTCTTCAACAAATGAAAAAACGTATGCAGGAACAATTTTCAATGTTTCAAGGCCCAGGTCATTTTGGTTTCTCAGAGCAAGATTCCATTTTCAAACAATTTTTCTCTGACGACTTTTTTTCTTCACCTATGGCGCCACGTTTTCCTAATATGGATGACATGATAAAGCACATGGAAGCCATGCGAGAACAATTTTTCAATAATAGGCAACGGTATATTATTCCACCTGAATCTAAAAGTAAAGCCTCTAAACCTATGGAAAAGAAACAGATATAATGTTTCTTTTCCGCTAATGACCAAAGTCATGTTATCTTGAGCAGAGGATAACTATATTGTTGCATATTAGAAGCCATATGAAAAACATCCTCTTACTCACGGACTACTCTACTATTGCCTTAAATGGCATGCATTACGCTATACAATTATTTGAGCAGCAAGAGTGTACATTTTTTATTTGCCATATAAAAAAAGTAAAAAACTTTATATCCGATGATTTAATAAGTGGTAATTCTGGTAGTGTTTACAAAACACTCATTAAAGATGATAAACTTAAACTCAAAGCGCTTTCTAAAGGATTGCAAGACCAGTATAAAAATGCACGCCACCGCTTTAAGGTCATTGTAGACTATGATGCTTTTATTCCCAGTATTAAACAAAACATTAAGCACCACAATATCGATTTAATTGTTATGGGAAGCAATGGTGCTTCTAATGCTGCCGAATCCATATTTGGTTCTAATACATTAAAAGTCATAAGGAATATTGATTTTCCAACTTTGGTCATCCCAGAGAATTACAGATTTAGTCCATTGAAAGACATTTTGCTTCCTCTGGATAAATATGATCCAAGCGAAGGGCAACTTTTCAAAAAATTTCTTGAGTTCTCTAAACCTCATGGAAGCGTATTACACATTTTGAGAATAACAGATGATGAGCATGCGCCTGATGATAACTCGGACGAATTAAACCAACTAAAACAAGTTATTACCGATAACGAATTTGAGTATCATTATATTAAAAACGTGCCACTTCATTTTTCGGTAAGCAATTACATTCAAACCCATCACGTAGATATGATGGTCCTTTTTGAACAGACCGAATCTTTTTTCGATAGGTTTTTCTTTGGTTCGCCAACAACGCGCTTAAGTCAAGATTTAGAAACGCCTTTATTGGTTTATCATTATTAAACCTGTGCCAACTTGAAGATTTTGGCCGTCAAGTCTTAAAAATATCATATGCCATATGTGATTTTAAATTACACCCAGAGGCCTTAATCCTTCTGTAATTAGTTGTAATTAATATCAGTATCGGGCTCCAAAGGCAGTTTCGAGGGTTCAATAAGATTTAATTCCTCTAGTGCTAAAACTACCAAATCAACATAGTTATTTACGGTTTTAGTTATTTCCCTTGGGTCTGTAATGTCTATATAACCTTTCCACAGTAACTCGCGTTCTTTTGTGGGGCAGATACAGTACATCGATGTCTCTGCATGGTAAATAGTGTACTCATCATAATAATCTGGGTTATAGAATGAATCCTGATACCTGAGGTAATCCTCCTTGAATCTTCTATAGGTTTCATCAAAGCCATCATAGTTGCTTTTGTAGGCAATTTTATCTTCTACACCCAATACCGAAGAAAAAAGAATGGTATCATAACCTTCTGCAATCAATTGCCTTTCCAGTGCGTTGAGCTGCTCTTCATTGAGCTTACCTTGTTCTGAGTCTAAAGCTGTTACATCAATACTTCGCACGGCCTGTATGCCACGATCTTCAAGGGCTGTTTTTAATTTATTTTCAAATTGGGCCCTGGCCTCATTATTGGTAGTTAGCCCAATAATTAGAACTTTTTCTGGGCTGTAGACCTCGATATCAGGATTCTTCCAATAATCTACCAAGTGCGTTTCAGAACATGCCGAAACAACGCCAAACAACACTAATAAGATTAAAATTCTCATTGCTTATCTATAAGTCTATTTTCTTTAGCTTCCTTAATGACCTCTTTAACCAAGGCAAACAATTCTGCTTTAATTTTTTGGTAACGTTTTTTAAACTCGCCAATGAGTTCGATAAGATTTCTATGCTCCTTTTTATAATTAGCCTCTTTAGCCAATTCATCGATACCGTCTACCATAATGGACAGTTCATTTTCGTGCTTTGTTACGGCATTAAAAAGGACTTCTGTTTGTTTTACAACTTGAGACAGTCTATCTATGATGTCCTTACTCTTATCAAAGTGACTCTTATCAATTAATTGAAGTGTATGGGATTTAATTAAATCCTCGAGGAACAATTGCTCATCTTTAAAAAAGGCAAGTTCAGACAACCATATTTTGGAGGAAGCGTGCATATCCTCTGCACTAAGCCACTCGGTATGTTTTGCTTTTGTGTGTATTGTTTTCATGGTACTATATTTTAAAAAAAAGCAGAGTGTAAAACACCTAAATACACCCTGCTTCGATCCTTGGATTTCTAGATAACCTCTATAACTTTTTTAGGTGTTTCTTTAGTAGGTTCTTTTTTAAGAAGATGTAACTTAAGGATGCCATCTTCGTATTTTGCTTTGACATCTGCTGTATTATCAACAGTCTCTGGTAATCTTAAAGAGCGTTTAAATGTACTGTAGCTAAATTCCCTGCGCATAAAATCATCCTCTTCTTCTTTTTTCTCGGTTTCCTTATTGGCAGATACGTGTAAAATATTGTCTTCTAAGGTAACTTCGAAATCGGATTTTTTAAATCCAGGTGCGGCAAATTCAACTTCAAATTCACCTTCTAGCTCTTTTACATTCATAGCTGGCATCAGAGAATCTTCTTCAAAAAAGTCATCGTTAAAGAAGAAATCATCAGAACTAAAAAAATCTTTTAATTGTCTATTATTCCATGGGAATAATCTGTTTCTGTTGTTAAATTTAATAAGTGACATAGCGTTTATTTTTAGTGATTATACATTGATTTTAGTTTAAATTTAAAAACCTACCGGCAATCCTAAAATGATATTAATCAGTTTACAACTAAACAATTAGCCTGACCTCTTCGTTAAGTTTAGGCACCTTGATATGCCATTTTAAAGTTGTTTCCAATTTTACACGAAACGCATTTTGGGCAGAAGGTTCGCCATGCACCAGGAATACACGCTCTGGTATATTTTTGACACGAGACAGCCAGTGTAATAATTCGTTCTGGTCTGCATGCGCAGATAAGCTTTCTATGTGCTCTATCCTAGCTCTAACAGGATAATACTTACCATAAAACTTAATCTCATGTGCACCGTCTAAAAGTTCCCTGCCTCGTGTACCTTCAGCTTGGTAACCAGCCAATAAAACGGTTGTTGTTGGGTTATCTATAAATTGTTGTAAATACGTTAATACTCTTCCTCCGGTAACCATACCACTTCCTGCAATAACTACTTTGGGTCTTTTATCATCTATGGTTTCCCAAGTTTCTTTGTATGAACTCACAATAGTTACGTGTTTGCACATGGCTCTATACTCAGAAACCTGTAGTTTATGCCAAGTTGGGAATTGCTTGAATACCTCTAGGACATTAGCTCCCATAGGACTATCGACATAAATTGGAATATTGGGAATTCTACGCTCCTTGTATAGTTTATAGAACAAGTACATTAAGGTTTGAAGACGTTCTACGGCAAAACTCGGGATGATGAGATTACCTTGCGAGTTGAGGGTACGGTTTATTAATTCTACAAAAATGGTTTCTACATCCTCTACTGGATGAAGCTTATTGCCATAAGTACTTTCTAAAACTAAGTAATCTGCCCATTCCGGTTGTTTGGGATTGTCTAGAAGATAGTCATTTGTGCCACCAACATCACCAGAAAAAACAAAGCGTTTACCATTTATATCCAGCTCTATGAAGGTAGCACCAATGATATGGCCATTATACTGAAAGCGCATAGAAATATTTTCAGACAGTGAAGTCCATTTACTGAGTTCTACCGATTTAAATTTTGCTATGGTATTTTCAGCATCCTTAGTGGTATATAGAGGTAACGCTGGTTTATGTTTTGAATAGGCTTCCTTATTGGCTTTTTCGGCTTCTTCTTCATGAATTTTGGCGCTATCCTTTAAAACGATAGCTGCAATGGCCAAAGTTGGTACCGTACCCAGAATTTCACCTTTAAAACCTTGTTTTAAAAGTCTTGGCAAGTAGCCCACATGATCTAAATGACCATGTGTGAGCAGAATATAATCTATGGCTGCAACATCCACTGGAAGATCAGACCAGTTCAATTGCCTTAATTCCTTTAACCCCTGAAACATACCACAATCTACCATGAGTTGCAATTCTGATGTTTTAATCCAGAATTTTGAACCCGTTACCGTACCAGCTCCACCTAAAAATTTTAATGTAACTTCTGGTTTCATATTACAGTTATTGAGATTGACACAAGGCTTCGAACTCCTCTAGTATTTTTCTTTTTCGGTTTGGGGAAATTCCAAGATGGTCTAAGTAAAAGGCATCTCCTATCAGTTGCCTGCACAATACAATATTTCTACTCAAGAGAAATTGTTTTTCCCGCTGTGCTAAAAGTGTAGACACGGTTATGGGATACAATCCCAGTTCATCTATTCTATTTCTAAGGCTTTCGCCCTCTGGATAATCCCAGCTCAATAGATAGAGTCCGCAACACTTACCGTATTGAACCGCATCTTCCGTAAAACGCGTATTGGTGACCACCCAGGCTTCCTTGAGTTCGGTTGAATTATCAGTAGCCACACTCCAATTCGCTTTGACATCTTGAAAACGCGAGTTTATGTATAAAGGAACCTTAACATTGCAATTAAGACCTGGTTCTCCGTGGAATTTGCACTCAACGAGAACGCTATTGCCATCCTTTTCTGCCAATACATCTATTTGGTGCGATACACATTTACCTTCCAAAGTTTTATCTAGTTGGGCATCATAGCCCGAAAAATCCAATACTTCTTTAATAAAGCGCTCAAAGGGAAAGCCTGTTGGACCCAACTCATAAATAGCATTCTTTAGCTTATATCGAGATGCCAAATGACTTTTCTTTTTCCTTAAGAGTGCGTAAGCTCTATTATAAATTTCCTTCGTTGAAATTCCCTGGTACAACTCGTCCCTTACGGCATCTACAATAGCGTTTATTGTTTCCTTGCTCGCGCCACTGCGCTTGAGGGAAGACCTTAGCTTGTTCAATGAAAACTTAACCTTTTCACCACTGGATTTAATAATATCGATGCTATCTTTTTTCATAATGAATTAAAAAAACTGCCAGGACCGCTAACGACCCTGGCAGCAGCCAAACTAACCAAATTATCAATTAAGAAATCGACAAATAGTATTCCCTTGCAACAGCCTTTAGTTGATTATCCGTCATTTTTTCAGCTTTTTTAACCTCCAAAACCTGTTTGCTAATACTATTTTTTTCTTGGTCTAAATAATTGAAAAAATGCTGTCCTGTTTGAGCTGGTCCCATAATCATTATGCGCTTGGCATCTTGCAATTTTGTACTTAAGGCATCAAAATATTGCTTGGTCATTTGTTTTTGGCGTTCCAGTACTTTTCGATCCTTTAATATTTCTGTTGCACCACCTTGTCTATCGGTAGGCTCCTCGCCCAATTCGGCAGTTCTTGAGGTAAGCACTTCCATGTCTACATCCTCTTCTTTAACCGTTAGTATATATGCTTTTTCCTTATCGATCCAAATGACTTTATCTTTCATAATTTTCGTATTTTTTAGTTATTCTGATCATGCATTACTAGGATAGGGACCTTACAGTCGTATCCAATTTCCTTAACCAAGGCTTGGTTTAAAATACTGCCAAAGAACATGTGCTTTCTATTTATAAAAGCCACCATATCACTCTCCCTACTTTCTACAAAACAATTTAATGCCGTTGGAACGTGCATATTGCTCAATTCCCTGAAAACAAAATTCACTTCAGAAAAATAGTCCTGCAATAAGGCTTTGTTCTCTAACTGGTCTTCCTTTAGCTCTCCTTCAAAAATGTATAACACTTGAATGACAGCCTTTGTTTTTTTGGCAATATCTACAAGGTATTGAAGTTGGTTTTTCTTAAACGGTATTTTGTAATTCGTAGGAAAAACAATCTCTTTTGGAAGCCCTGGCTTAGCTCGTTCTGGAATGACCAAAACGGGACAGTTGCGTACTTTTTCCATAACGCTGACGGCCGTACTACCATAGACCATTGTTCTGGATGCGGTTTCACCTTTTGTTCCCATTACGATGATATCTATGTCTTTATCGTCAACCACAGTTTTAATGGCTTCTACTGGGCTATTGAACATAGAAATGGTATTAAAATGATGGTTGGGATGTTTTTCTTGTTTCAACACCAGCATATCCAGCATATTGGCCAAACCTGTCTCTGAATGCGCCTTGGCTTTTTCATATAGCTCACTCCCAGGATCCATATTCATAAGACTTTTCATTAGGTTGCCTGTTGCAGAGAATACATTGAGAAGATAGAATTCACATGCATCTCTTTTGTACAGTTCTAGAGCATAAGTAATGGCATGCCAAGAATTTTTTGAGAAGTCCGTAGGCAAAAGAATTTTAGTTTTCATAATGCACCTTTTTGTTCCTTTTAAAGGTAGTTGAATGGCATGACCTCTAAAATGACCTTGGTCAATTTAGGCCTTAAGAACCAAGAACGGAACAAAAGGTCTAAAGCCTATTTTTTTGATTACCGCTTTGTTGGCAAGTCGCTCTATCCAACTTTTATCATGGGAAACCATTGTTAGCATATCTATTTCCAAATCTTCAATAAATTCCTTTATTGCATGGTCCTTTGTACTATACTCTGGCATCCAATGGAAAGAACAGTTCAAGTCAGATAAATAAGATTTAAGGTTCTTAAAATTTTGCTCTTGCTCTTCACTCAATTCCTCTTCTTCGTTGATGTGCAAAATCCTAATCTTGGCTTCGTGCAGTTTTAGTATATCCCGTAAAGGCTTTAATTGATCTTTACTTAATGATACTTTAAAATCTGTTGGAAAAGCAATTTGTTTCGGTGTCACATAATCATATTCATCAGGTATGATCAGTAGTGAACAATTCTTTATTTTTTTGATAACCTTTACCGTGTTACTTCCAAAAAAGAACTCCTTGGCACCAGTGGCGCCTTTCGTTCCCATGACTATAAATTGGATATTGTTCTTTTGTACTTCATTCTCCATAGCGTGAAACAAATCTAGAGTGCTCACTACGGTATCGAACTCATGATTAGGGTTTGCGCTCGCTGTATCAATTTCGTCCTTTAAGGCATTGAGGTCCTCTATGGCTTTCTCCTTAATCACCCTTAACAAGCGGTCAGACAAACTAGACATTGAAGACACCTTTAATGCTATTGAATTCAATAGTCGAAACTCACATGGCTCGTCCTTAAACAACTTAATGGCATAATCTATGGCACACCAAGCGTTATCTGAAAAATCGGTTGGTAGGAGAATTTGGCGTTTCATAAGTATCAGATTTTATTGTTGGGAAGGAATTACTAAAAATGGAATATTTAGATGAAAGCCAATTTGATTTAGTGTTGACCTAAAAAACAAATTTTCAAAGAATGAATGTTTATTATTAAGCATCACCAATATGTTTACCTTAGTTTTCATTTGAAATTCATCAATGGCGTCCGTTACGTTTTCATTTCGTATATCGTGGAAAATATGAGCTTCATTTTTAAAGTAATCCTCTAAATACCTTTTGTTCTTTTCCTGTATTTCGTTTAATGGATAGCCATAGGACACATGCATAATATTTAATCTGCCAGAATAGGCCTTAACAAGCTCCAAGATTGGATTTAAATGACCTTCCTTAAATGACACCTCATAATCTGATGGGAACAAAATTTCTTTAGGTTGCTCGTATTCAAAAAGAGAGGGCACAGCCAATACTGGGCACTTAATATTTTTAAAGACATGGACAGTATTGGAACCAAATAAAACTTCTTTAGCTCCTGTGGCTCCTTTTGTACCCATAACAACATAATCTATACGCTGCTTCTCTGTTATTTCCCTTATTTCAGTAACAAGAGTGCTAAATAAGCACGATGTCTCAAATTGATGCTTAGAATTAGGAAATTCGGTATGTATCCGTTTTAATAATTTTTCCATTTTAGATTCGGAAACATGTTTTATGGCATCTCCCAATCCAAATTGGGCTGGACCAACTGGAACAAATTCAGTCTGAAAAATAATAGGCGTATACGTGTGAAGCAGCAGGAACTTACAAGGTTCATAATCAAATAAGTTTATGGCATAAACTATGGCATTCCATGAGTTATCGGAGAAATCGGTAGGAAGGAGTATGGTTTTCATATCTTAAGTTTTAAACGGTTCTTCTTACATTCTGAAGTACTAAAAATGGTATATTGGTATGCAAGCACATATCATCAACCTTGGACCTAAATAACATGTCCTCTAAGAACGAATGCCTGGTATTTACCATAACTAAAAAGTCAATAGCATTGTCCTTTACATAATTAGCAATACAAAGAGACACTTTATTGCTGTCTTCCGTTATGTCGTTAACCTCGACACCCACGAGTTCTGACCTTAAGAAGTCTTTGTTATCCAATTGTCGCTTTGAGAGCTTTTTAGCCCTAGAAATATAGAGCAGGTCTACCACAGATCTAAATGGCGCCAAGAGTGTGCTCAACAATTTAAGTTCCCGCCTTCTGTACGGAATTAAATAATTGGTTGGAAACAAGACGTGTTTGGGTTGCTTATATGTATAAAGCTCTGGAATTACCAATACGGGACACGACACGTACTTCAACACCTGTAAGGTGTTACTGCCAAAGGCATAAGTTTTTCCTTCGCTCTCACCTTTTGTGCCCATAATGACCAGGTCTATATTTTTACCTATGACGAGCTTATCCATTTCGTCAATTAGGGAATTATAGGCTGAAATGCAGTGAAATTTAAATCTTTTGTGTGGTGCAATCTCAGTAACCTCTTTAAGCAGTAAATCTAATTTTAACTGCGACCTGTTTTTTGCTATGTCAACGGCTTCTTCAAAATCATCTCCATCGTGCAAATCATGATTGTTATAAACTTCTTCTTCATAAGTATGCAAGAAATAGAACTCAGACGTATCATGCTTGCATAACTCCAAAGCATAGCGGATGGCGTTCATGGCATTATCTGAAAAATCGGTAGGTATAAGAATATTTTTCATAACTGAAGGATTATATAAGACTTAAATCTAATACCTAATTAGGAAGACTACAATGACATTTATCAGGCTATGTAAAGGTTTATGATGATTTTAGGAATACCCAAAAAAAGCAGAAACAGGAAGCTTACGCCTCCTGTTCCCTAGAGTATTGAGAGCTTATGATATTGCTTTTGTAGCAGTTTAAAGAACTCTTTGCTTCTTAAGAAAAACTGAAAGTACGCAGAACAACAGCATAATTTCAATACCCTTAAAATTATTAAAAGCCCCCTTTTAATACGATACTAAAGTAGACATATAGTTTTACTAAAAAAATGACAAAAATCAGTTTTGACAATTGAAGTAAAAAAAACCAGATGTTTTTTTAACATCTGGTTTTCCCTTGATTAATAGCACATTTATAAAGTTAATTACACCTTATAACAGACCAAACTTAAGCAAGCCCAAACTAAGACAAAATGATTTTTGTCATTTTTCTTATTAATATGGTATAAGTTGATAAACTTCGTTAAGCAAAAAAAGGCCTATCAAGAACAGTAGCGTATAGATTACCTGTACAAATTTCACATTGGTTATCTCTAGCCAGTCTACGGTCCATTTAGGAAAAATAAATAGGGCCAATCCTATAAATAGGGAGAACCAGCCTATCAACGTAATGATAATCTTATAATTAGGTTCCCAAATGTTGTGAAAAATAATATTGACCATACCGACAATGATGGCCAAAAATGAGGTCAAAATCAAAAATTTTTCGTCTTTAAGGTCGTTAAATATTTGTTTGATACGTTTTGGGTTTAAACTGAGTATCAGGAAAAAAATGATGAGATACCAGCCCCAGAATTTAGCGAAAAGTTGAGATAATTCCATAATCTAATTATTAATTGGTTTCGTGTAATACCAAAAACGGTATGTCTGTATGATAGGTTATATGTTCTACCTTGGTATGAAACAGAATTTGTTGAAAATAGTTTAAGTTTTTAGCAACCATGGCTATCATGCTAACGGCTCTACTTTGTGTAAAGCATTGCACGGCATCTTCTAGGCGCCTGTTGGTTAGGAAAAAGAAATCATAGGGCAAACCACTAAAGAAATCCTTAAGTAAATCTTTATTCTTCTGCTGCTCTACATTTAGTTCCTTTTTCTTGGAATTCACATACAGAAAACTAAGTTTAGCCCGATGATCTTCTATAAGTTCCAATAATGGCTGCAATGTTTTAAAATTATTAAAGGACGAAAAGTCCGTAGGAAAGGCTATTTCTTGTATCCTTTCATATTTAGTATTTTCTGGTACTATCAGCGTGGTACATTTTACCTTAACTACCACATCACCAGCATTACTTCCTATGATAATCTTTTTTAAGCCAGAAGCACCCTTGGTACCCATTACAATTAAATCTATTTGTTTATCAACTATTTGGTTACGGATTGAATCTATAAACAAGCCATAATCTACTAGCGAATAGAATCTATGGGCTTTATTGTTAGATATTTTTGAAATGCGTTTCAGTAAATGCAGCAGTTTGGTCTTTGATGGCTTGGTGTAGACTTCTTCTATAACATTATCCGAATCTCTGTAATCTGGATTATTTAAGACACCATAATTTAAAGTATTGACATGTAGAAGATAGAACACACAGGGCTCATCTTTTAAAAATTCCAATGCGTAAACAATGGCATTCCAGGAATTCTCAGAAAAATCCGTGGGCAATAGAACACTCTTCATAACTCATTACATTAATGCCTTAAAATTAAAGGCTAGGTCTAAGACCTAAAATGACGAGAGTCATTTATGCACTATTCTCAATTAATTTCCTTCAAGCGGTCTAAATTGGTAACAACAATATTTCTGCCTTCTGATTTGATCAGGCCATCTTGCTTAAAATTGGTAAGTGTGCGTATAAAGGTTTCAGTAGCGACGCCTGCTACGCTAGCCAAATCGCTCCTGGAAATCTTTATGGGATCTTCGGGCCTTCTGTTTATCTTTTCTGCAAATTGCACTATCGTACGTGCTGTTTTCTTGTTAACAGAACTATAAGCCATTTGAAGCAATTGATCTTTAATATTAGATAAGTCGTCTGTTAGAAGATCTATTAAGGCTATGGTCACCTTGTGGTTTTCATTGAGTATATCCAATAATTCGTGCAGCGCTATGCCCATAAGTTTCACAGGCTTTAAAGCTGTTGCCGTTTCCTTATGAGGCAGGTTATGGGTAAATGAGGTATAGCCAAATAAATCGTCTTCCTTAAAAAGCCCGGTTGTGAGCTCCTTTCCTTGGTCGTCTAGTTTATGGCACTTAACAGCACCATCAGAAATAAGATAGATGTAGTTGGCGTGATCACCCTCCCGATAAATGACCTCATCCTTTGCATAGCTAAATTCCTCACCATAATCATCGAAAAAATTCTTAAGATCGTTTAACGACCTAAGCTCATCTTGGTCTTCTATGCCAGAAAAATCCTCTTGTCTGCGTTCTTGCAAAATTTCGGCTTTTGCCAGGCGACTTTTTATGGCGCTAATGAGTTCATCTTCCGTAAATGGTTTCGTAATATAATCATCTGCACCCATATTCATACCCTTTCTAATATCCTGATGTTCGGTTTTAGCAGAGAGGAAAATGAATGGAATATATTTTGTCTTTGTATTCTTTGCCAGTTCCTCAAGCACTTCATAACCGTCCATTTGAGGCATCATGATATCGCATACAATAATGTCTGGCATTTGGGTTTTAGCCAGTTTTAGCCCTTCTTTACCATTGGAAGCCTTAATAACATCAAAATCTGAAAGTTCTAAAAGCTCTGCCGTATTATCCCTTAATACTATATCGTCTTCTATAATCAATATTTTAGTCATAACACTCTGTTGGGATTTTTAATAAAACGGTTGTACCTACGTTTTCTTTACTGGTAATAGTTATACTTCCGCCCAAATTTTCCAAGTGGGTTTTGGCGATATTCAAGCCTATTCCCGTTCCTTGCATATTAAGTACATTTTCTGCCCTAAAGTATCTGGTGAAAATATTGTCCATATCCTTTTCTGGAATACCTATACCATAATCTTTAACGGTAAGATTGGTGAACGTGTCATCTTGTATCACCTGTATATCTATTTGGGAATCCTTACCTGAGTATTTAATGGCATTTTGTACCACATTGGTTAAAATCAATTCAATTATTCTCTCGTCTTGATACATCTCCATGTCATTGATATTGTCAGGGTAATTGATATGCTGGCCATCCTTTAGAAGCATATTGGCATTATACACCACCTCGTTGATAACCTTGCTCAATTTAAAGTGATTGTATTTATACGTTACCGTGCCAGATTCTAAACGCTCTATAGACAGGAAATCATTTAGAATGGTGTTAAGATAATTAACCTTATCCCTAATAATACCTAAATGTCTATCACGTTTATCTTGATCTTCTGTTGTTTGGTATTTTTCCAAGAGCATAACAGAAGTAGAAATACCGCTCAGCGGTGTTTTAAACTCGTGCGAAACCAAAGACAAAAATTTGGTTTTAAGTTCGTTCAATTCTTTTTCCTTACTCAGTGCTTCTTGGAGTTGCTGCGTTCGTTCTTCAACGGTTTTCTCTAGCTTAATGGTATAGTTTTTCTGGTCGGTTATATCTGCTACGATGCAAAAAAAGACCGGTCTTTCATTCAACCATGACAGTTGCAGATGAACACTTGCCGGATATGTACTACCGTCCTTACGCTTATGCAAGGTTTCAAATTCAAAGCGTTTGCGCTTGCGCTTAAGAAGGGGTTCTATATACCGCTTTCTAAAATCAGATTCATCCAAATTTACTTTTAAGTCAATGGGTGACATACTCTGAAGCTCTTCCCTAGTATATCCAATATTCTCAATGGCCCCTCTATTAACCCTTATAAATTTTAGTGTTTCGGCATCATAGACATAGATCTCATTTAAGGACTCATCAAAGATAGTGGCCAAGTGATTTCGCTCCTCTTCTGCCCTAACGCGTTCGGTAACATCATTTTGAATTCCAATAAAATTGGTTATTATACCGCGTTGGTTTCGTATTGGAGTGATGTACAAATCATTCCAGAATAAAGTGCCATCCTTTTTATAGTTTCTCAAAGTAACTTGACAACTTTTGCCTTCTTTGATGGCCTTTCTTAATTTATCCAATTGTTTTTGATCTCTGTCTGTACCTTGCAAAAACCGACAGTTTTTATGAAGTATTTCTTCAGCGGAATAACCCGTAAGTTCAGAAAAGGCCTTGTTGAAATAAATAATAGGATTGTCCGGCTTTAGTGCATTTGTGATAATGACGCCATTACTTGCCGATTCTAAGGCGGTACTTCTTAACATAAAGTCTAGCTCACTTTCCTTCTGCTTGGAAATATCCTTGATCAAGGCTATAACATAGGTCTTATCGTAGATTTTAAATGGATTGAGCTCTACCTCTACCGGAATAACCTCTCCACTTTTCTTAAGACCATACACCTCTAAGGCTTTAGCCATTTTTCGGCTTTTATTTTTTTCGATAAATGAACTAACATGTTCTTTGTGAGAGCCGCGATAATCCTGAGGTATTAGCAGTTCCAATGACTGGCCTTTAATTTCATTCTTGCTAAACTCAAAAACGGTTTCCGCAACCTTATTGATCTCCATTATACACTGCTCCTCGTCTACAATAACAACAGCATCGGATACGGCATCTAACAGAATATTAAAAATTTCTTGATCTTGATTTAGCATAAATAAAAGGTCGATGGCTAACTCGAAAGATACAAAAATAGCGCCTATTAAAAGCTGATTATGACCAATATCATTCTAATATTTAAGCGATATAAATAGTTTTGTATTTATTAACTGAATTATGTCAGCACAAGTGTCCTTACCAGAAGAATTATCCAAACAATTGGGCAATTTGTTTTATGCCATTGCTAAAGCCGATAGCTCACTGTCATTAGAAGAATATGCAACCCTCTCTGATAGTTTGGAGAAGCACTGGACGCCTTTTGGAGAAGACACTGTAAATCTTATTAAACAACAGTTCAATACCGCGCAAAACGAAGACCTAAACCCAGACAGTTGTTTTACAGAATTTATTAATTTTCTTAACCAAAATCCCGAGGCTTTTAATCTTGAGCTAAAGGAACTTATCTTTAAAACCGGAAATAACATTGCCTATGCCTTTGCCAAAATAAACAAGTCTGAATTGAATATTATGGCTAGATTGAGTATAGCTTTTAAACATATAGGATTATGACTTCAAATTTTAAATCGATTATCGCATCGGATACACCTGTACTTATTGACTTTTATGCCGACTGGTGTGGTCCGTGTAAAATGTTGGCACCAATTTTAAAAAGTCTAAAGGACGACTTGGGAGATGCCGTTAAAATTGTAAAAATAGATGTGGATAAGAACCAAAATCTTGCCGCTAAGTATAGTGTAAGAGGCGTGCCCACAATGATTTTATTCAAAAATGGGCAACAGGTATGGCGGCAGTCTGGTGTGCTTCAGAAAAATGACCTCATTGATGTAATTAAGCCACATATGTAGTATTACTTCCAAAGATTGACCATCGTCATTGTTTAGGCTGACTTAGAGCGTTAATTTTAAATCATTAACATTAAATCTTTAAGTCATGAAACGATTCATAATATTGTATGCTATTACCATAGGCTTTTCCCTATTTATATATGCCCAAAACCTTTCGGGCTTAGATTATGTCTCACCATTCCATGAAGAAATGGCAGCCGTTAAAAAAGGAGACGCTTGGGGATTTATAAATACTGATGGCGAATTGGTAATTGATTTTAGAAACGATATCGTTGTGCAAAGCGATAACGGTGTCAACTATCCTATGTTCAATTCTGGTCGCTGCTTGATTTCAGAAGTTAAAGAAGGTATTACCTACTTTGGTTATATTGACACCAAAGGGCAAGAGGTGTTAGAGCCACAGTTTTTAAATGCCACTGCCTTTAACGATGGTCTGGCGGTAGTCTTAAAATTGTACAAAAATGTTTTAGGCCATAATGATGTTTTGGATAAAGCCATGATAGAGTATAATTACATGGAATTGGCCATTAATCCTAAGGGAGAAATTATACATTATATCTCAGAAAAACCTACACACATAACATTATCAAAATTCTTTATGAAAGGACCTCCAAGCATTAATTCAAAATTATTGACTAAGTCCTTAATTGCTGTTAAGAATGATGATAATAAATGGACCATTAAAAAGGTTTAACCAAAACTATTATGAGACGTGTTAGTCTACTTTTAATTTGTATAGCGTTTGTCTCTTGCCATAATAAAAGGGAATCTGCAATAGTACAAAAGCGGTCTATCACGGAATCTGTTTATGCCTCGGCCACTGTTCAACCCGATAGCCTTTATGAGGCCTACTCCATAGTATCTGGTATCTTGGAAACTAATCTCGTTGAAGAAGGCGCTTTAGTGCGTAAGCACCAGCCCATTATTAAAATTCTAAATACAGCTCCAAAATTAAATGCTAAAAATGCCAAGCTCGCATATGACCTTGCATTAGAGAATTATAAAGGCAGTTCAGCTTTGTTAAAAACCATTAAAGATGAAATAGACGCGGCTGAGTTGCAATATCAAAACGATTCCATCAATTACTTTAGACAAGCCAATTTGTGGAAACAAAACATTGGTTCTAAAGCGCAATACGACAACCAAAGGCTTAAGTATCAACTCGCAAAAAACAGACTTAATCTTCTAAAGTCCAAATACGTACAAACTGAAAATGAGCTCAAAACAGCGGTTGAACAAGCTCAAAACAGCTATCAATCTTCGTTAAGTAATAGTGAGGATTACACCATTACGAGTCAACTTAAGGGCAAAGTATATGCTTTATACAAAGAACCTGGAGAAATCGTTTCAACCGTTGAACCATTAGCTTCCATAGGTAGTGCCGAAGCTTTTATTATTGAATTATTGGTAGATGAAATAGATATTGTAAAGATAACTCTTGGCCAGAAGGTTTTGATTACGTTAGAGGCTTATGGAAACCAGGTTTTTGAAGCACAAGTCTCTAAAATATACCCTAAAAAAGATGAGCGCAATCAAACGTTTTTGGTAGAATCAAAATTTAAAAGCCCACCAGAAAAACTTTACCCAGGCTTATCTGGTGAGGCTAATATTATTCTGGCCCAAAACAAAAATGCCCTAACCATACCAAAATCATTTTTAATAGGCAGAAACAAGGTATTAACGGAAAGTGGCGAAACAACCATCGAAAGAGGCCTAGAAAATATGAAGTATGTCGAAGTCCTTTCCGGCTTAGAAGAGAACACTACCATTTATAAAGCAAACGAGTGACCAATTGGAGCCTTATATTAAGTATTGCCAAAACTCATTTACTTACCAAATTGAGGCAAACCAGCGTTGCCGCTTTGGGCGTTACTTTTGGCATTGGAGCTTACATTTCTTTAGTGAGTTTTATGACTGGTTTAAATGCTATGTTAGATGACCTCATTCTAAATCAAACACCACATATTCATATTTATAACGAAATAAAACCATCAGTGCAGCAGCC
Organism: uncultured Winogradskyella sp.; assembly: GCA_913055905.1. GTDB lineage: Bacteria > Bacteroidota > Bacteroidia > Flavobacteriales > Flavobacteriaceae > Winogradskyella. The sequence continues at coordinate 146,643 of CAJXLB010000004.1, read as the reverse complement.
TGTGGATTTGTACGACCAGTTTAATAATAGTTTCAATATCGTGCATTCCATTAAACCTAAAGTAACGCAAAAGAAAATACATGATGCGCTACCCATTATGGCCTTTCTGAAAAAAGACAAAAATGTAAAAGCTGCATTGCCCCAAATAAAAACTCAGATTTTCTATATCGCTGGATCTATAGAAATTGGTGGCAACTTAACAGGAATAGAGCCTCTCTCCGAAGCCCAATATTTTAACCTTGGCGACTACATCATTGAAGGTTCTGCCAAAGCGCTCGAAAACACAGACAATGCCATATTGTTAGGTGCAGGAATCGCTGAAAGAATGTCTTTGCAAATTGGAGACCGTGTGCAGGTGAGTCCAATAGAAGGCGGTTTATTTACCTTAAAGGTTGTTGGTATCTATCAAAGCGGTGTCGCTGATATCGATGCTATTCAAAGCTTTACAACAACAAAAACGATTCAACGGATTTTAGGAAAGCCCAATAATTATATTACTGATATTAACGTGAAACTTCACGATATTGAAAAGGCCCTTCCTATGGCTGAAAATATAGAAAAACAATTCAATTTAAGGGCTATTGATATCAAAACTGCAAATGCCCAATTTGAAACAGGAACAACAATTAGAAACCTCATAACTTATGCCGTTTCTTTTGCCTTGCTTATTGTAGCCGGCTTTGGAATTTATAATATTTTAAACATGTTGATTTATGAAAAAATGAATGACATTGCCATTTTAAAAGCAACTGGATTTTCCGGCAGGGATGTTCAGTTTATTTTTATGAGTCAGGCTGTAATCATAGGTCTGGTCGGTGGACTCTTGGGACTGTTAATAGGGTGGGTTTTAGCCAAGATTATAGATACGATTCCCTTTAATACAGAAGCTTTACCAACTATAGAAACCTATCCCATAAACTTAAATCCGTGGTTTTTTGTGATTGGTTTTTCATTCGCTCTCGCTTCAACATTTCTTGCAGGTTACCTGCCTTCCAAAAAAGCCAAAAAAATAGATCCCGTTAAAATTATAAGAGGTCAATAATGGAAACCGTTTTACAGACAAAACATATCAATAAGTACTTTAAAAAACCCGTGCTCTTTCATGTCATAAAGGATATCAGTTTACAGATAAACAAAGGAGAATTCACCTCCATTATGGGCAAGTCTGGATGTGGCAAATCGACCTTACTATATATCCTGTCTACAATGGATACCGATTATGAAGGACAACTCTATCTCAACAATAAGCTGATTACAGGAGCAGACCATCATACACTCTCCCATTTGCGCAATAAACATATCGGATTTGTATTTCAATTCCATTATCTACTCTCAGAATTCTCAGTTTTAGAAAATGTGATGTTACCAGCCAAAAAATTAGGAGAGCTAACTTTAGAAGAAGTGACCCATAATGCCTATGAAAAACTAAAAATCCTCAATATTGAACAGCTTGCTAAAAAACGTGCCTCACAAATTTCGGGTGGTGAAAAACAGCGTGTTGCCATTGCCAGAGCTTTAATTAACAATCCGTCCATTATTATGGGAGACGAACCAACCGGTAATCTAGATAGCCACAACTCCGAGAACGTCTTTAATATTTTTAAAGAACTTAGCGAGGAGAACAAGTTGTCCCTTCTCATAGTGACTCATGATGAGGACTTTGCAAAGCGCACGGACCGCATAATAACCATGGAAGATGGAAGGATAATTAATTGATTAAAGATTCTAAACCTTGAGAAACAGTATTAAAATTTAATTCCATGACATTTATCATTGTCCTTATTATTAAGAGTAAGTAATTTCGACATTTAATTCTATATCATGAAAAAAATCGCTTTAGTTGTATCCATAGCTCTAATTACCTTAACGTGTAAAGAAAAGAACGACCACTATAAATCAATTAGTGCCGCAGAAATAACACAGGAGGAACACCCAGGCAAAGCCCTCATGGAAAAAAACTGTTATCTGTGCCATAGCCCAACGGCAAGCCATGATAGCCGAATTGCACCACCCATGATTGCAGTTAAAAAACACTATATAGATGAGTCTACTACCAAAGAGGATTTTATAAAAGATATGCAAGAATGGATTAAAAACCCTGTAGAAGCCAATGCAAAAATGCCAGGTGCAGTAAGACGATTTGGAGTAATGCCCAAAGCCTATTATCCAGAAGAAACTATTGAGCAAATTGCCGATTACATCTACGATAACGACATTGAGCAACCCGAGTGGTTCGAAGAGCACATGAATGACAAAGGAAAAATGCATAAGGGTAAAAAAGGTAAAGGAAAAGGAAAGGGAATGGGCAAAGGCCAACAACATGGTAAAGGCAAACAAATGGCAGTACAGGACTTAGCTCCAGCCCAAAGAGGTTTGAAATATGCCTTAGGGACTAAAGCTGTCTTAGGACAGAATTTAATGTCAAAAATTCAAAAAGAAGGCACTGTAGAGGCCTTAGCATTTTGCAATGAACAGGCCTATCCATTAACGGATAGTATGGCCACCCATTTTAACGCCACCATTAAACGTGTAACTGACAAACCTAGAAATCCCAAGAACCAAGCCAATGCTAAAGAACTAGCTTATATAGAAACCTTTAAGAGCCAAGTGAATAGCAAATTGGAAATTGAACCCATATCTGAAGATATAGAGGGTAAGATTCATGTGTATTATCCTATAACCACTAACACCATGTGCTTACAATGCCACGGCAAACCAGAAGAAAATATTAAACCTATTACTCTCAATAAATTGAAAAGCCTCTACCCAAACGATAAGGCTATTGGCTATGGGGAAAACGAAGTGAGAGGTATGTGGCATGTGACATTTGATAAATCAGACTAATAAATACAGTAAAACATTAAAAATGAAACCTATTAATTTAACACAAAACATATTTACAATGAAAACTTTACATCGAAGCATCACAGTCGCTTTGGGCTTAATTTTACTCTTATCTTTTTCTTGTGGTAACGAAAAGAAAAAAACAGCAGAGGACGAAGCAACTAAAGACGCGTCTGAAATGACAGAAGCAACACCGGAAGTCTTGTTTGAAAACGACTATTCTAAAGTGTCAAAAATAACCCTTGCTCAAGGCGAATATCTTCCAACTCATGAAGGAGAAAATAGAATTATTTATTCCTTGACCGATTATACTATTGATTGGGAGGAAAATGGTGAAAACCTAGGAAGTAAATCATGGAAAAAAGGTGATGTTCATTTTCATGAAGCTGGACCTCATGCCGCAAGCAATAACAGTTCTGCTGTAGCTGAATGGCTGGTATTTACTAAAAAAACAACTGAATTACCGGATTGTGAAGAGAATACTCTTGATAATGATGTTATTACCGTAGCACCTGATTTTGCAGAAGTACGTTTTGAAAATAACATCTTTAAAGTTACCGAAGTGACGTTACCAAAAGGAGAAAAAATAGCACCACATTCTGGTGTTAACCGTATTGTATATTCACTTTCTGATTATAGTTTACTTTACAACTCCGATAAAGAAGGCGAGGAAGATAACACTTTTAAAGTAGGCGACATCCATTGGCATTCAGCTTGTATGCACAATCTTGAAAACTCAGGAGAAACGGATGCTAATTACCTAGTTATTAGCTACAAAAAATAGACTAATCTCAAAAAATAGTTATATCAAAAGAGCCAAAAATCTTTTGTTTAAAACAAAAAAAGAGAGCAAAAAATTGCTCTCTTTTTAGCTTTAATTAAAACTGGTATTGCAGAAATACGGCCAAATTTCTACCAGGATCGGTTATTGGTGTTCTTCCAAAACCACTTTGATTCACAAAAGAGAAATTAAGGTGATTGTTATAGGCTACGTCAAACACATTAAGCGCTGCCAAGCCTAAGGTAAAATCCTTTAGGATAGTTGCACCACAACGTAAATCCAAGGTCTCGTAACCAGGTGTTACCACTTCACCAAAACTTGGAGCGATTTCATCTTGTTGGGATACGATATTTAAGACGGCATTCGCCCAAAACTTTGGTTTCTCAAATCCAATGGAAAAGCGTGTTGTTAAAGGAGGTGTTAAAGGCAAGGACTCGTTTAAATCTCGGTTCTGAGCATAGACATAAGCCAATTCAGTTTTAAAAAAATAATCATCCAAAAACTCTAATTTGGCCATAAGTTCAAATCCTGTTTTGTAGGCTTCATCAAGATTCCTAAAGACCTTTGGGTTTTGGGGTTGGGCCATTGGCATAAACTTTCGCGTCTTTGTTTCATCAATAATTCCAACGATATAATTCTCAAAGAATGAATAATAAAATGACGCTTCATAGGTTAAGGCATTAAATCCGTTTTGTAATGGTGCTTTACCTAAGAATCCTATTTCAAATTGGTTATTTACTTCGGCCTTTAAGTTAGGATTACCGATGTACTCAAAGGGATCTTGACCAATATTAAAGTGATTGATAAAACGCTCAATCATATTGGCAGACCGCACACCACGACCATAAGCGGCTTGCAAAACAACATTGTCTGAAACCTGCTTTTTAACCGATAGAGTACCACTAAAGTTATGCTCCGTTCGCTTGTCTAAATCATAAAGTGCCGCAAAATCATCTTCTGGATCTTTAATGTCTGATATAACTTGGTCATACCTCATTCCTAACGTAAATACAGTGGAGTTATTCAGTTGGTAATTAGCCTCAGTAAACACTCCCAGATCTGTTATATAAGAATCCTGCCAAACCTTATCTGTAAATGTCATAGGCATTGGCAAAGGGTTGCCATTCATGGCCTTGACCAAACGCGTGCGTGTTCCATCTCGGGCAATATGCATGGCATCCACTCCAGAAAACAGGGTTAATTTTTCGCTGGTCTCCCACTCGAGCTCAAACTTACCTCCTATTGTTGTAGCCTCTACCGGAGTACTTGCTTCGGTCATCATAAAGGATGGCCTTCTTTTATTGGTCATGAGATGGTCTACAAAACTGTAATACACCTTACCCGTTATGGTTTTTATTCGACGGTTATCCACGGACTTTTTGTAGTCTATAGAAGCTATGGAACTATTATCATACTCGGTATCCATAGGCAATCCTGCATGTAGCACATCGCGCCCAAAAGACTGACGCCACTGAGCCTGTATACGTTCGTTATCCGATAGATTGTAGCCAACCTTTAAGCCGTAATCCAAACTTCTAAAGGATGAAGGAATCTCAACAGCAGAGCCATCTTCGTAATTTCCGAAGTCGCGATAGCCAAAGGTTCCTAGTACATCATAAGCATCTTCTGTATAGCCTAGTTGCACTAAGTTCACCGTATTATCACCATTGGTTTCATATCCAGATGAAATCTTACCATTAAAACCGTTTGCAAAGGCATTCGGTTTTTGGGTAACTAAATTCACAATGCCTCCAAAGGTTGGTCCATACCTAACTGTATAGGGTCCCTTGACAATTTCTATCTTAGTAATTTCCTCAGGTATAATATGCGTTGTCACGGGATCCATCCTATTGGGACACGCATGTAAGGCTTTGGTCCCGCCATCATACTGCACATTGAGCTGTTCGTATTGAGCCGCTCTAAAACTTGGGTCAATGGCATAATTACCACGCTTCACAACACTAAAACCATTTAAGTCATTGAACAGATCGGTGACGTTTTTTGGCTGTACTACCTTTTTGGCGTACTTGTTTGATACTACCGAAAAAACGGGATCTCGTTTAATTTGGCCACTTAAAATGACCTCATTTAATATAATCAAGTCTTGTTTTGTGCTATCCTTTTGAGATGTATTTGGTTCTTGTCCATAGGAGAATAGCACAAATAGCGCGCTAAATAGCGCACTTATTTTATGTTTCATGTTTATAGGTTTTGTTAGAAAAATTGACTCTTGCAGTTAAGCTGCAAAAATTTTGGAAGTTTCTAAACAACCCTTGGCGGATGGAAGAACTCGGACGATGCTCTAAATGTGTACAGATTCTTATAACTGACAAAAACAGCGGTCCTAAACTGGTAGTTCGGTTTCTGGTACTTTAAGTCGTTTAATTGCACAAAGAGCTGTAGTTCTTTGAAATCAATAATGTTTTCAGGTGACTTTTGATTTGTATTTTGTGACTGTGCAACTTTTTTTAAATGGCATTTACCGTTACACTGCAACTCAGGCGCATCCTTATTTTCACATAATCGCTCAATAAAGCCTACTGGATCTATCTCGTAGTAAAGATAGTTCATGGATACCCACATGCTATTAATAACAATGAGTAAGGAAAAACCCAAAGAAAAAATGTAGGTTAAAATCTTCATCAGCACGCTTAATATCTCATTCCTAATCTAGTGTTTTTTATAGCTTAAAAATCAACACTCTTGTAAGATTATTCTTTTTCAAAGATGCGCACAAAAATAATCATTCAGGGTAACATTGGTTACATTCTTTGGCAACTATTAAAGGTAACTTTGCAGCTGAACTTAAAAACACATTTAACTATGGAAACAACTGAAAATAAACAAGAAAATTCTTTTACCATGCCAAGAATTGGCGATAAAGCTCCAGAATTTAAAGCCATAACAACACAAGGAGAAATCAATTTCCCGTCAGATTATAAAGGAAAATGGGTAATTCTATTTAGTCACCCAGCAGATTTTACGCCTGTGTGTACTTCTGAGTTTATGACCTTTGCCCACTTAGAGGAAAAATTTGATAAAGCCAATTGTAAACTCGTTGGCTTGTCCGTAGATGGTCTTTACAGTCATATCGCTTGGTTAAGAACCATAAAGGACAAAATTAAATTTAATGGTATGGAAAATATCGAGGTTAAGTTTCCTTTGATTGAAGACATTACTATGGAGGTCGCTAAAAAGTATGGTATGATCCAACCTGGCGAACACAAAACACAAGCCGTTAGAGCGGTGTTCTTTGTAGACCCAGAGGGTATTGTACGAGCGCTCATTTACTATCCGCTAAGTCTTGGACGTAATTTTGATGAAATTTACAGAGCACTGATAGCCATGCAAACATCAGATAAATTTAATGTTGCCACACCAGCCGATTGGGAACCTGGAAAAGATGTTATCATCTCTCCTGCAGGATCTTGTGGCGTGGCTGAAGAGCGTATGACGAGCACAGAAGATTTAAAATGCGAGGATTGGTTCTTCTGTACAAAACCACTTGATAAAGATTTAGTCCTTAAAGAAATTATTAAAAATTAAAGATTTTTCAGATATTTAGGACGACTCAGTTATAAAGGTATGAGCAATAACTGTTTCTCTGATAAGAGCATCTCCTTAGATGCTCTTTTTTTTGTAACAAAAGTCACTCAGGGTTATAAAGTTACACCCTATCTTTGAATTACTATCGAGTCATAGTTTGAAGCATATATAAAATATGCACAACAATAAGGAACAGGTAATCGGTTTACCTATTCATGATTAGTTAGATTTTTTTGGTTAGTAGTTTAAGGCACTCTTTCTAGGGTGCCTTTTTCATTAGTAACAAAGGTTACTCACTTTCCTTTCCATAAATGATACTTTTGATTCAAATTAGAAGCTGTATGGATACTGAAATTTTAGCCAGAATACAATTTGCCTTCACCGTTGCTTTCCATTACATATATCCACCCTTAAGTATTGGCCTTGGATTATTGATGGTAATTTTTGAAGGCCTCTATCTAAAAACAGGACACAAGCACTATGAGGTTCTCACACGTTTTTGGTTAAAAATTTTCGCGATAACATTTGGTATAGGTGTTGCCACGGGTATAATAATGGAATTTGAATTTGGAACAAATTGGTCCGTTTACTCAAAATACGTAGGAGATATTTTTGGCAGTGCTCTAGCGGCAGAGGGCTTATTCGCATTTGGCTTGGAAAGTACCTTTTTAGGCATTTTAATATTTGGCTGGAATAGAGTTTCTCCAAAAGTTCACTTTATATCTACAGTAGGTGTGTTTCTAGGGTCAATGTTTTCTGCAGTTTGGATTGTTGTTGCCAATAGTTGGCAGCAGACTCCAGCCGGATATCATATCATAGGAGAAGGGCTAAATGCGCGAGCGGAAGTTACCGACTTTTGGGCTATGGTCTTTAATCCATCTAGTGTAGACCGTATAATCCATGTATGGCAAGGTGCTTTTCTAGCTGGAGCTTTTCTTGTTCTATCTGTCCATGCATATTATCTTTTAAAAGGCAGATACGTAGAAATCTCCAAAAAAGCCTTTAAGATTGCTTTGGCCGTTGCCACAGTTATTTCTTTAACTCAACTTATATCTGGTCATAGCTCTGCTGATGGTGTTGCCGAGAATCAACCTGCAAAATTAGCTGCAATGGAAGGGCACTATGAAGCATCTAGCCCAGCAGATTTATATCTTTTTGGTTGGGTCAATAATGAAACCCAAGAAGTTACAGGCATAAAACTTCCTGGAGGCTTATCATTCTTGGTACACCAAGATTTTGAGGCTCCTATAACCGGATTAAACGCCTTTCCAAAGGAGGATCAACCAGGACAGGTAAATGCAGTTTTTCAATTTTACCATATTATGATTTCTATTGGTATGTTTTTAATTGCTTTAACGCTATATGCAAGTTATTTATGGTGGAGAGGCAGTTTATTCAATAAAAAATGGGTGCTTAAAATTTTTGCGTTTTCTGTACTTCTGCCTCAAATAGCAAATCAGGTCGGATGGTTTGCTGCAGAAATGGGGAGACAGCCATGGGTAGTCTATGGTCATCTAAGAACAGATGAAGCCTTCTCTCAAGAAGTCTCTTCTAATCAAATTTTGTTCTCCCTAATTTTATTTTTTGTAGTCTACGCGATTCTATTCCTCTTGTTTTTGTATTCCCTAAACAAGAAAATAAAACAAGGACCCTATGAAGAAGCCAAAAAGAATTTACAACTCGCATAAAAACTGATTTATGGAAACTTTTTTAGGTATAGATTATCCAACGCTTTGGTATTTAGTAGTAGGCCTTTTATTTTCTGGTTATGCTATTTTGGAAGGCTTCGACTACGGAGCAGGCGCATGGCACTTGTTTTTTAGAAAGGATTTAAGTCGTCGGATAGCCATTAACGCCATAGGTCCTTTATGGGATGCCAACCAAGTGTGGCTTATCATAGGCGGTGGAGCTCTGTTCGCAGGGTTTCCAGTGATGTATGCAACAATGCTATCTGCAATGTATATTCCTTTTATGCTTTTTCTTATGATGCTAGTTCTAAGATCTGCAGCTATAAAATTTAGGAGTGCTGAGCCCATGCCATGGTGGCGCAAAACCTGGGATATAACCTATTTCGTTTCTAATGTTGCTATTTCATTTTTGCTAGGTGTCGTTCTTGGCAATATTCTTTTAGGTTTTGAAATAGGTCCTAATTTCGAATATACCGGCGGAATATTTTTCTCCTTTTTAAGCCCTTATGCCCTTATGGTTGGCTTTACAACTTTATTTATTTTTATGACGCAAGGCGCCATTTTCTTACTTCTTAAAACAGAAGGTCGCTTACATACAAGGCTTACGTTCCTGCTAAAAAAAGGCATGATTTTCTTTATCATAAGTTTTGCGATTACCTCGCTCTATACACTTATTTTCATACCAGGGGTAACAGATAAATTTAAGGAAAACCCCATTTTCTTCATTCTGCCATTACTTGCCTTTTTAGCTGTTGCTAATGTTCCAAGATTGGTCTCAAAAAGAAACTACGCTCAAGCCTTAATTTTTTCTTCCTTAACCATGTCCTTCCTGCTAATGCTCGTGGCATTTCAATTATATCCCGTTTTGCTACCATCGACTTTAGACCCTAATTATAGTGTAACAATTTATAATGCGGCATCATCTCAAAAATCTCTTGGTATAATGCTCACCATCGTGGTAATTGGTGCGCCATTGCTAGCCCTATATTTCTTGTTTCTCTACAAAACATTCTATGGCAAAGTAAAATTAGACGATACCAGTTATTAAATAAGACTTTCAAAACAGTAAATTAGTTTGTACACATAGCCTTTATCTGTGTAACAATTGTGACCCTGACTTTTAGGATTTACACCTAACTTTAAAACATAAATGCAAAAAATTATGGCAAAAATAGTCGTCCTAGGTGCAGGTATAGCGGGTCATGTTGCCGCTTCACATCTAAGAAGGAAACTATCCAAATCACACGAAGTCATTGTTGTATCACCCAATAGTAACTATCAATGGATTCCGTCTAATATTTGGGTTGGTATAGGGAGAATGACATCAAAACAGATTTTATTCCCTTTAGCACCGCTTTATAAAAGAAAAGGTATTACTTACAAACAAGCCAAAGCCGTTTCCTTCTTTCCCGAAGGAGATAGTGAAACTACAAGTCCTTATGTATTTACGGAATACGTGGCTGGAGCCGAAAAAGGAAAAACAGAAAAGGTAACCTACGACTATTTGATTAACGCCACTGGACCAAAATTAAATTTTGAAGCTACAGAAGGACTTAAACCTGGGTATAACAAAGTTTATTCCGTCTGTACGTACACTCATGCTGAACATGCCTGGAAAGCTCTCGAAGCACTTATTAAACAAATGAAATCTGGTAAAAAGGCCAAGATATTAATAGGTACAGGACACGCTAAATCAACATGTCAAGGTGCGGCCTTCGAATACATCCTGAATGTTGAGCAAGAACTCCGAAGACACAAGGTAAGAGATATGGCAGAGATTACGTGGATTTCTAATGAGTATAAGCTTGGTGATTTTGGCATGGACGGTATGCTAATGAGTTATGGTAGCATAAGTATGAAATCAAGCGAAATGGTTGAAATGGTATTTGAAGACCGAGACATAAAATGGATTTTAGGCGCAGGAGTGAATAAAATAGAAGACGGTAGAGCTCATTATGAGACACTTGATGGAGAGACTAAAGTTGAAGATTATGATTTTGCCATGCTCATTCCTGCATTCTCAGGTCATGGGTTTAAAGCTTACGACAAACACAACAACGACATTACGGATAAACTGTTTAAAGGTTTTATGATTGTAGATGCTGATTATTCTCAAAAACCCTATGAAGATTGGAAAGTGCAGGACTGGCCAGAGACTTATCAAAATCCTTCTTATGAAAATATTTTCGCTCCCGGAATAGCCTTCGCTCCGACACATAGTATTTCTAAACCCAGGAAAAATAAAAACGGTACAGAAATATTTCCTGCACCTCCTAGAACTGGAATGCCTTCTGGTATCACGGCAAAATTAGTTGCAGATAATATTATAGACACTATAAATAATGGAAAGGAGAGCCTTAGGCATAAAGGATCGCTAGGCAATATGGGAGCTGCCTGTATTGCGTCTGCAGGCTATGGATTAACCAAGGGAAGCGGAATAAGCATAACCACATACCCTATTGTTCCAGATTATGAAAAGTACCCAAAAACCCAGGGAAGAAAACTTGGTAAGACATTTGGCGACATTGGTCTTGCAGGCCATTGGTTAAAATTGGCATTGCATTATGCCTTTTTATACAAGGCAAAAATGAAACCTTTTTGGTGGTTAATTCCAGAATAAGAAAAATTCAGAATTCAATATATAATAAAATGACAACGCGTATTTCAAAATATCAACGATTCAAGATGATGAATCCAATCATTCAGTTTTTTAAATTTATATATCTAAGCATAAAAATTATGATTGTCGTGGCTGGTGGCCATGGAGGCACAAGAAAAGTCAACTAATTGGTTTTATCTTTAACTTAAAAATAGTTTAAGGCATCCTTTCTAGGGTGCCTTTTTCATTAGTAACAAAGGTTACTGAGACTAACACCTCCTCTGTGTAATTTTGATCTAAATTAAAAATCAATGAAAAGAGCATTATATAAATTAGGATTTGGGTTCTTTAGCCTCTTATCGCTTGTTAACGCTCAAGAGCTAAGAGAGGTTTCCAAATCAGAGATACTAAATCAGGCTTTAGAAAACAACAGAAGCATTAAGATTTCAATAGAAGCTTTTAACGAAGCTAAAGGTGAATACAAGCAAACCAATGCTGTTTTCCTTCCTAATATATCCGTATCGCATTCTGGTTTTGCCACTACGAATCCGTTGATGGCATTTGGGTCTAAACTAAATCAGGAGATTCTTACGCAAGCCGACTTTAATCCGGATTTGCTCAACAATCCAGACCAAACCCAAAACTTTGCGACGACGTTCGAGTTTCAACAACCATTAATTAACATGGATGGCTTCTACCAGAGAAAAGCGGCAAAAAACAAAATGGAAGCCATGTCGCTGCAAACAGAACGCGTTAAAGAGTATATGGCTTACGAAGTAAACAAAGCCTACATGCAACTGCAACTGGCTTATAAAGCTGTAGATGTCTTTGAGAAAGCTTTAAAAACGGCAGAAGCCAACTACAAACTGGCAAATGACAGTTACGAGCAAGGCTTATTACAACGTGCTGATGTGCTTCAAGTGGAAGTGCGTGTATCAGAAGTAAAAAATCAACTTCAAAAAGCACGAAGCAATGTAAAAAACGCTTCTAATTATTTATCCTTTTTAATGAATGACAGTGGCGATGTTATTTTAAAACCTGCAGACAGTTTGCAACTTAACGACATGTCGCTAAACAATGACCTAAGTGAGCTTTCAGAGAATCGTTCAGATATTAAAGCCATGTCTTTGGTTATGGAGGCTCAGGAATCGGTCTACAAATCAGACAAGATGAGTTTTTTACCCACGCTTAATGCCTTTGGTAATTATCAATTATTCGACGATAATTTGTTCCAGTTTGGTGCCAACGGCTACCTCATTGGTGCCGAATTAAAATGGAATATTTTAAATGGTACCAAGCGCTTTGGGAAATCTCAAACGTCTCGAGCCACTTATGAGAAATCCAAATTGGAATACGAGCAATACCTTTCTCAAAGTCAACTTGAGCTAAACAAAACAAAACGTCTGCTTGAAGATGCAAAGAACAAAGTAACACTTACAGAATTAGCCTTACAACAATCTGAAGAAGCACTTAGAATTAGAACAGATAGATTTAAGGAAGGGCTTGAGAAAACCTCGGACGTTCTCATGGTAGAAACCCTATTTGCACAAAAACAACTTGAATATTACCAAACCGTATACGAATACAACAGTACAAAAGCATATCTAAACTATTTAACGACTTTATAAAAATGAAAACAAACTTTATATACCATATTTTTAGTCTCGCTGCTGCCGTTCTCTTTTTAGGATGTAAGAGCGACAACGCTTCAGCTGTAAAGAATACTTCTGAACCCATAAACGTGCAAGTTGCAAAGGTTGCTGCCAATGATGAACAAAATGCCTTAGTTGTAAGCGGTACTATTGAAGCAGCGAACAGTGCTACTTTGAGCACGAGAATTATGGGTTATGTGGATAAAATCCATGTGAATGTTGGAGACAAAGTGTCAAAGGGTCAATTGTTGATCTCTCTAAACAGTAGCGATTTAATAGCAAAAAGGGCACAAGTTAAAGCTGGCATACTAGAAGCCACTGCGGCGTTCAATAATGCCAAAAAAGATTATGAAAGATTTAAGGCCCTTTTTGAAAAGAACAGTGCTTCCCAAAAGGAACTAGATGATATGACAGCACGATTTAATATGGCAAAAGCGCGTCTACAATCCGCCGAAGAAATGAAAAATGAAGTCGATGCCCAATTTGCCTACACAAATATTCGGGCTCCATTTAACGGCGTTGTTGCTTCACGGCTAATTGAAGTTGGTGCCTTGGCCAATCCAGGAATGCCTCTATTATTAGTAGAATCGCCCAACAATTTCGAGGTCATGGCAAAAATTCCCGAGAGTTTTATTGCTAGTGTAAAAACAGGAATGGAAGTAGATATTACCATAGCATCAATAGGAAGTTCCTTTAAGGGTGAAGTTAAAGAGATCAGTTCTTCTTCTGCCCTCTCAGGAGGCCAATATATTGCAACCCTAAATCTCGTAGAACCAAGTGAGAAGATACGATCCGGTATGTTTGCCTCTATTACATTCCCACAAATTATTACAAAAAACAACATGGCATCTACCAGTATTACTGTGCCTAGAGAAGCGTTGATCTACAACGGACAATTAACAGGAATCTATACTGTGAGCCAACAAAATACTGCTGTATTAAGGTGGTTACGTGTGGGCAATAGCATAGGTGACAACGTAGAAATTTTATCTGGATTAGCACCTGGCGAAACGTATATAGTAAAGTCAGACGAGAAGCTCTATAACGGTGCCAATCTTAACATTCAATAAACAGAAGACACATGAAGGAAGGTTTAGCAGGAAAAATTGCCAAGGGCTTTATTAATTCAAAGCTCACTGTACTCCTAATGATCGTCTTTATGATTATTGGAGTGTACAGCTCATTTCTAATTCCAAGAGAAGAAGAACCACAGATAGATGTTCCTATGGCCGATATTTTTGTTGGTTATCCAGGAGCAAGTCCAACAGAGGTTGAATCCAGGGTTATCAAACCACTGGAGAAACTTCTATCCAACATCAAAGGTGTAGAATATGTGTATTCCACATCCATGCAAGAGCAAGGAATGGTGATCGTACAATTCTATGTCGGCGAGGACATAGAACGATCTCTGGTAAAGCTCTATAACGAAATCAATAAACACATGGATATCATGCCTCAAGGTGTTACCATGCCGTTGGTGAAGTCTCGTGCTATTGATGATGTCCCAATGTTAGGACTAACGTTATGGAGCGAAAACTATGACGATTTTCAGTTAAGACAGATCGCACAAGAACTTACGGACGAAATTGAAAAAGTAAATGATGTTGCCCAAACACATAAAATTGGCGGCAGAAGTAGAGAACTTCGTGTTACCATCGATAAAAATAAGCTAGCTAGCAGTGGATTGGACATGCTAGGCGTTGCGCAAATGATCAAGGCCAACAACCAGCAACTGAGTTCAGGCAACTTTAATAGAAACGATGAAGAGTTTCTAGTAAAGACCGGCGAATTCTTAAAAACAAAAGCGGATGTTGAAAACCTCGTGGTTGGTGTCCTAAAAAATCAGCCCATATACCTCAACCAAGTCGCAACGGTTACTGATGGCCCAGAAATTCCAAAGAATTATGTAAATCTTGGGTTTGGTGCAGCCAGTTCTAAAATTGAAAAATACAGATCTGAATATCCAGCTGTAACCATTTCGGTTGCTAAAAGAAAAGGTGCCGACGCCATGAAAATCTCTGATATTATCATTGACAAAGTGGAGCACCTTAGAACAACATTAATTCCTGATGATGTTCATGTTGAGATTACCAGAAATTATGGCGAAACGGCTTCCCAAAAAGTTTCGGAACTTTTGATGCACCTTATTGGAGCTATCATTGCCGTTACTATTGTAGTGATGCTAGCCATGGGTTGGCGTGGTGGCTTAGTGGTATTTCTATCTGTTCCGATAACCTTCGCACTAACATTACTAAGCTATTACCTCCTAGATTATACCCTAAACAGGATAACCTTGTTTGCCTTAGTTTTTGTAACAGGAATTGTGGTAGATGATTCCATTATCATTGCAGAAAATATGCATAGGCATTTCAAAATGAAACGCCTTCCTTTTAAACAAGCGGCGCTCTATGCCATTAACGAAGTAGGAAACCCTACAATTTTGGCCACATTCACAGTAATTGCTTCTGTATTACCAATGGCCTTTGTTTCTGGATTAATGGGCCCTTACATGAGTCCTATGCCTATCGGTGCGTCCATTGCCATGATTCTTTCGTTATTTGTGGCCCTAACCATAACACCTTATTTAGGCTACATTTTCCTTAGGGAAAAGGATAAAAAAGCAGAAGCGGTAGAAAAGGATGAAACTACCGGAATTACGGATACGTTTATCTATAAAATGTATTCGAAATTTGAAACACCACTTATTGAGAATAAAACGAAGCGTTGGGCTTTCCTAGGGATTACCTTTATCCTATTATTGGGCTCTGTAGGTTTATTTTTCACCAAAACGGTAGCGGTGAAAATGCTTCCATTTGACAATAAGAACGAATTTCAAGTTGTTATTGATATGCCCGAAGGAACAACTCTTGAGCGTACTGCCGTTGTTGCCAAGGAAATAGGTCAATATCTGGCGCAACGACCTGAAGTTGTAAACTATCAAAGCTATGTAGGCACTTCTGCTCCAATAACCTTTAACGGTTTAGTGAGACACTACGATTTGCGAGGTGGTAGCCATATGGCAGATATCCAAGTTAACCTTACTGATAAACACGACCGCAGCGCTCAAAGCCACGATATAGCAAAATTATTGCGTCCAGATATACAGGCCATAGCCCAGAAATACAATGCCAACGTAAAAATTGTTGAAGTTCCGCCAGGACCTCCAGTATTATCTACAATAGTTGGTGAAGTGTACGGCCCTAATTACGAAGATCAAATCCGCATTGCAGATTCTGTTAAAACCATTTTACAGCGTACACCAGATGTAGTGGATATCGATTGGATGGTAGAGGCGGATCAGCCCGAATTCAATTTCGTCATAAATAAGGAAAAAGCAATGCTTTATGGCATAACACCACAGCAAATTACCCATACGCTTAACTTAGCACTTTCTAATCGTGCCGTTACTCATTTATATGACGAAGACGCTTCTAACCAAGTAGGATTAGTTTTAGCTTTGGAAGATGCAGAAAAGTCAACTGTTGGGAGTATAAGTGCCTTGCAAATAAAGTCGCAACAAGGTATGCTCATTCCTATTACGGATTTAGTAGAGGTTAAAAAAGATGTAAGAGCCAAAAGTATTTATAGAAAGAACCAAAAACGTGTGGTTTATGTACTAGCGGATATGGCTGGTGAATTGGAAAGTCCTGTTTACGCCATTCTAGGTATGACCGAAAAACTCAATTCAATTGAATTGCCAAAAGGATATGCCATGAACGAGCTTTATATCAATCAACCCGAGTTTGAAGATGACTACACTGTAAAATGGGATGGTGAATGGCAAATTACCTTAGAAGTGTTCAGGGATTTGGGTATAGCGTTCCTTGGTGTCATTATTATCATTTACATCTTAATTGTAGGTTGGTTCCAGAACTTTAAAGCTCCCGTAGTTATGATGGTGGCCATACCACTTTCATTAATAGGAATAGTTTTAGGCCACTGGCTCTTAGACGCCTTCTTTACAGCGACCTCTTTCATAGGGATGATAGCACTTGCGGGTATAATGGTTCGTAATTCGGTATTACTTATCGATTTTGTGAATTTACGCCTCGATGAGGGCATTTCATTGAAGCAGGCTGTCATTGAAGCTGGAGCCGTAAGGACCACGCCTATTTTACTAACGGCTGGTACCGTGGTAATCGGAGCATTTGTGATTTTGTTTGATCCCATTTTCCAAGGTTTGGCCATCTCGCTTATGGGAGGAACTATAGTATCTACCGTTTTAACTTTATTAGTAGTTCCTCTTGTTTATTATATGATTGAACGCAAAAACCATAACTAATATGAAACTCGTTATTGTAACATCTGTAGAAGAATTTCAAGATGATGTTTTAAAACTGTTTAAAAAGGCAGACATTGAAAGTTTTAGCGCATCGGAAATAGATGGCTATAAAAATACACCAAGTATTTTGGCTACTTCGAGCTGGTTCCCTAGCATCAAAGGGGGAAATGAATCTCAAATGTTCTTTTCCTTTACCGAGGAAGAACAGATCGATCGGTTATTTCATCTCATAGCAGAATTTAACTCAAAACAATCTACATCTAATCCTATTAGAGGTATCGTTGTTCCTATAGAAAAATATATTTAAAGAAATCAGATTATGAAAAATAGAATAGTAAGAGGCGTAGCTGGAACGTTTATTCTTATAAGCTTGTTATTGGCTATTTACGTTAACATCAATTGGTTATGGTTCACCGCCTTTGTTGGCGCCAACCTCCTCCAATCATCACTAACAAAATGGTGCCTCATGGACACTATTTTAGAGAAGGTTTTTAAAGTCCAAGATTAGGCGCTTCCATCCTACTACTTTATTCAGCTGATTATTGTCATTTGAAACTATTGGTATTACCAATATATTTATTCAAATGAGTGATTCATGCTGACCTTCAAAAATTATAACATTGCAGATTGGTTTTCATTTTACCGATTGCTTGCTGCACCATTTCTACTTGCGCTCATTTGGTTTGGACATAGGGAGTGGTTCAGTTGGTTTTTATTAATAAGTTATTGTACTGATGCGGTTGATGGTTTTCTAGCTCGTAGGCTAAACATCAGTAGCCCTAGAGGTTCTCAACTCGATTCCCTAGGCGACCAAGTTACCCTTATTGTGGGATTAATAGGTTTATATAGCTTTGAAACCATATTTATTACAAAGCACTTATGGATTATAATAATTGCATTTATCCCTTACCTAGCACAAATGTTGCTAGCGTATTACAAGTACGCTAAAGCAACGGCTTTCCACACCTATTTGGCAAAATTATCGGCCATAGTTCAATCCATATTCATTTTAACCTCCTTATTCTTTGCTCCAGACCTTACTCTTTTTTATGTTATGATAGGTCTTGGTGTACTTGAAACTGCAGAAGAGATTATCTTAATATTTTTGTACGACCGTTGGGTTTCAGATGTCAAAGGAATATATCATGCATTAAAGGACAAACGCCGAACAGGACTTAAAAAACACAAAGACAAATTGTAATGCGCAGCTACTCATTTTTTACTATTCTGTTATTATGTTTTGTCTTAATACTTATTGATACAGCTGCATTTTATTGGCTACAGTCCATAACGCAATTGTTTGGCAATAGTCTTTTAAAAATAAGCATCAATATTGTGTTTTGGATGTTTACCGCTGGGCTAGTCATTGGTATCATAGTACTGAAACTTAGGCTCAACGCTATCCATCCTATGCGCAAGCATCTGTTTATTTCCAGGCTTTACGGTTTGGTCATTTCCTCCTTAATACCAAAATTCATTTTTGTAGTCGTTATTTCAACCTTATACTTCGCCAATTTTGTGTTCTCGGATAAAGAGTCCTTACTGGTAATTCCGATTGTAGGTCTGTTTTCTGGATTATTGCCTTTTATCATTATTATTTATGCCATATCAAAGGCAAAGTATAACTTTAAAATATATCGCCATACCATTGCATTTCAAAAGTTACCAGAGGCATTTGACAACTTGAAGATAGTACACCTTTCGGACCTGCATTTGGGCAATTTTAATTACCGCTACAAAATTTTAGAACGCGCTGTAGAACTTATAAATGAAGAGGATGCGGATATTATTGTTTTTACCGGTGACTTAGTTAATAACTACGCTTGGGAATTGAGCGGCTGGGACAAGGTGTTTTCTAAACTCAAAGCCAAAAAGGGTAAATATGCTGTTTTAGGTAATCATGACTATGGCGACTATAGTGAGTGGGAATCAGAATCAGAAAAAATCGAAAACTTTGAAACCATTAAAGCCTTTTTCTCAAAAATTGATTTTACACTTCTTTTGAATGAATTTCAATTAATCGAAAAGGATGATGAAAATATTGCAATTGTTGGAGTAGAAAATTGGGGCAAACCACCTTTTAAGCAATATGGAGATTTAGAAAAGGCCATCAAAGATATAAACCCTGAAACATTCAAAATATTATTGTCCCACGACCCTACGCACTGGCAAGCCGAAGTCACTAAAGTTACCAACATAGCGCTTACCTTATCTGGACATACACACGGCATGCAAGCCGGAATCACAATAGCCAATAAACAATGGAGTCCGATTAAATATAAGTTTAAGGAGTGGGCCGGACTTTATAAAAATGGCAACCAATATCTTTACGTTAATCGTGGGCTAGGCTGGCTAGGGTTTCCAGGTAGATTAGGGATGCGGCCAGAGATAACTGTTTTAAAACTGAGCCAATAAGAATTCATCACGATAGTTTAAAATTGACAACTATCATTTCAGACTATAGTTTTTCTTTAGTTTGGTTTAGTATTCTATACATTGAGTTTAGCCCAATTGGTCAATGTTTTTAATATGCCACACCACCAATTTTCATTTTTTAAAAATGAGGTGAAAAGTAATTCACGGATATGGATTGCGATTGCCCTTTCCTTGCTTATCATTTTTATAGCCTATCACATAACCATTTTACGAACTGTACTTTCATTAGTTACATTGCCATATGAACGGTTTATAAGCGTTTGGGTATTTGGCATGAGCTCATTAGTTATAATTCAATCTGCTAAACGGCTGGGTGGCACTGTTTAAATAATTAGACCTTTACTATACAGAAATCAGGTTAGACGTAGTAGCACAAAAGGCTCAAGCTGACCAAGATCATTGTACTCTATTTTATTAGAATTTAATTTTAGAATTAAACTAAAAATAAAGTGTTGTGAAGCTTTTAATCAAATTAATTATTACGTTACTCATACTAGTAATTTCTACCGTTCTTACTTGTTAACTACATATTAATTAGTGTAGTCGTTTATCAACATTAGGAAAGGCTTAATGAAGTCGTTAAACCATATAAAGTATGACTCCTATCAAAAAGAAAACTTTTGGTAAGGCCCAGAAAAGGGACTTAACTTTAAAATAGACCTTATAAGAATTATAAGTGATATTAACAACTCTTATTATCAATTATACCCTGATTATGGTTGTAGAATGACAAATGTCATTGAACAGGACAATTAGCTCCATTAATTTTGTACTTATAAAAATCATGTTGTCATGAAAACTATTCTTTATGCTACCGATTGTGCAAAAAAATCAGTGCCAGAACTTAAATATGCTTATAGGCTGAGTAAAGCAATGAATGCTGAATTTCACGCGGTCCATGTTTACGATTTAATGCCTATTGTAACAACTACAGTGCGGTCTAGAGGTGTGCTTCAAAAAAATTTTGAAGAAGAACAGCACAATATTCTTAAAACCTACTGCCAAAAGTATCTAAAAAAAGAAGAAGGATACTTACAAATGAACTACCATGCGGTAAAATCGGATTCAATTTCGGAAGCCATTATAAAAACAGCATCTAAAATTGATGCAGACTTAGTTATTGTTGGGATAAAAGACCCATACTCACTACGTGGTATTTTTACAGCGAATATCGCCAATGAATTAATGTCAAGCTTACATGCACCACTGCTTATCTTACCTGATTATGCGCTTTATGAGGACTGGTCTAATTTGCTCTATGCAACAGACTTTGAAGAATCAGACCTACATGCCCTTGAACGTTTGGTAGAATTGGCAGAACCGTTCAATGCCCAGATAGAAATTGTGCATATTCCTAGAAAGGGAGCGGATTATCACGACAGGAAAATGGAATGGTTTAAATCCATGGTGAGTTTGCGTATTCCGTATACTAACATCGTGTTCTCTTCTAGACGTGCTGACGATGTGGAAACTGGCTTAAAGCAGTTTATAGAAAAAGACCACCCTGAGGTTTTGGTTATGATGGAGCGTCAACGCGAATCCTTTATTGAAAAATTGCTTCACAAGGACCTAGTTAAGACTATGGAGTACGACATTTCAATACCACTATTGGTTTTCAACAAAAAACGAATCATAAGAAGACCTTCAGAAGAAATAGATAGAAGCATGACCGAGACCTATGCCTTACAGTAATGGTCAACCACAAGCCTGAACAGTCATTCAAATACTAACTAAATCTAAATTATAGCAGCCTAATTGACATAGTGCAATTAGGCTGCTTTATGTAGCATATTGACTGTAAATTTTTACAAAAACATCAAAACCTAAATTAAATTTTTAAACCATATTGTTAACCTTTATTTTATAAAGAAATTAACTAAAACCATTATATTTAAAGGTGTAAGTGCCTGGACGTGGCACGAGCATTTTAAACTAAAACACCAAGACCAAAACAATGACAAAAGAAACACTTCAGAAAAAAGGCCAAGAAAAAATAAAAGCAGATTTCAACTATTTGATTGCCTTATTTAAGGAAATGCTAGAGTCCGTTGGTGAAAAGGAGTTGGCTCAAAGCCTTCCTTTTGGAACCGAAACAACTGGTAAAGCAACCGATATAGCCAGTGAGCGTATAACACAAGCCATTGGAATTTGTTTTGAGCTATTGAATTTGGCAGAAGAGAATGCTGCCGCACAATACCGAAGAAAGACAGAAACTCATTTTGGTATTGAAGCCATAAGAGGGTCTTGGGGCGAAACCTTGCACCAATGGAAAAATCAGGGCATCACGGAAGAAGAAATCCTTAGGAAATTAAAAGAGGTCAATGTCATTCCTGTGCTTACCGCGCACCCAACGGAAGCGAAGCGTTTGACAGTCTTGGAAATTCACAGGGAACTGTATTTAATGTTAGTGAAAAAAGAGAATCCTAACTGGACACCCTCTGAGCAGAATACCTTAAAAAAAGATATCATCGCTATCATGGAGCGCTGGTGGCGAACAGGAGAGATTTATCTTCAAAAGCCTCGCCTCGAAGATGAACGCAACAACCTCATGCATTATTTTCAAAATGTGTACCCAAAAGCCTTGAGTTTAGCAGACAAAAGACTGCAAAATGCATGGGAAAGCACTGGCTTTTCAAAGAACGCCTTAGAATGGCCAGAAGATTTTCCGCGAATAACCTTTGGCAGTTGGGTTGGTGGCGACCGTGATGGCCACCCTTTTGTTACCCCAGAATTTACAGCCAGCACCTTAAAAATGCACCGAAGTGCCGCCCTAAACATGATAAAAGCTCAACTTTTAGATTTAGGAGCAAAGCTTAGTGTTTCGAGCTATCGTAACGAACTCCCAAAACCATTTTTGGCTCATGTAAAAGAAACGGGTTCACTTTTTGGAAGTGCTGGCAAAAAAGCCATAGAGCGTAATCCCTCAGAGCCTTTACGGCAATTTATAAACTTGTTATTGCTACGCTTAGACAATACCATTACCGATAATCATAGCTTGGGCGAAAAAGGCTATTTTAAAACAGCTAAAGACTTAGCAACAGAGCTAAAATTATTAAGAGCTACGCTTATTGACATCGACTCTAAACGCCTAGCTAAACAATATCTATTTCCACTAGAGCGCCTGGTTGATTGTTTTGGGTTTCATTTGGCGAAGCTAGATATTAGAAACAATAGTGCCTATCACGAAAAAGCCATTAGCCAAATCTTAAAAGCCTCTGGTCGAAAAGACTATGATTATGGGAGTTGGAGCGAAGAGCAGCGCTTAGCTTTTTTAAATGAAGAACTTAATAGTAATCGTCCATTTCTGGTAGCAGGCACCTCATGTGGTACTGAAGCTGATAATGTCTTAGGCTATTTGACGGAAGTTAAATCCTATATAGACCGTTATGGCAAAGAAGGAATCGGTTCCATTATTGTTAGTATGACCAGAAGCCTCAGCGATCTACTGCTGGTCTTTATTCTTTTACGCGAAGTTGGGCTTAGAGATGCTAAACTGCCCGTTGTACCCTTGTTAGAAACCATCGATGATCTTATGGCAGGTCCAGAAATATTAAGCGCCTTTTTAAATCATCCAGTGATGAAGAAGCAGCGAAAAGGCTCAGAAGAATTCATCCAAGAAGTGATGTTAGGCTATAGTGATAGCAACAAGGATGGTGGCATTTTAACCAGTCGCTGGAACATTTACAAAGCTGAAGAAAACCTAACAAAGACAGCCACGGAACTTGGTGTAAAACTTTGTTTTTTCCATGGCCGTGGTGGCACCATTAGTCGTGGTGGAGGTAAAATCCATCGCTTTTTAGACAGTATGCCGCCAGGTTCTATGAGTGGAAAAATTAAAATGACCATACAAGGCGAAACCATTGCCAACCAATTTGCCAATCTCATCACAGCCACTTACAATCTAGAAATGTTTGTGGCGGGAACAGCACGTCAGGCCATGATACCTGCAAAACCTTCTAAAGATGAGCAACTCTATAAAATAATGGACAACTTGGTTGTTTTGGCCAGAAAGACCTATAGACAATTATTGGACCATCCAAAATTTATAGAATTCTATTCCAAGGCAACACCCATAGATGTTTTGGAGCAGAGCAAAATAGGCTCTAGACCAGCACGGCGCACAGGACAACGGTCTTTGGAAGACCTGCGCTCTATCCCTTGGGTTTTCAGCTGGAACCAATCGCGTTTCAATATCAGCGGCTGGTTTGGTCTAGGGACGGCTTTAAGCCAATATAGAAAAGAGCATCCTAAAGATTTTAAACGCCTTCAGCAATTGTCTAACGACTGGTATTTCCTCAAATATGCATTAATCCAAATAGAATCCAACCTTTTGGATTCTGACAGAGTTATTATGAGGAGGTTTGCAAAATTATTCGAAGATGACGAGGTTAGATCAGAACTCATGAACTTAATATCTAACGATTACGATTCGTCTCTGGAAAGCGTAGAAGACTTGCTCAAAGGGTCAAGAAGCAAACGAAGGGTCACAAAACTTGATAATATCCATTTGAGAACAGAGGCCTTGAATAGGCTTCACGACATTCAGATTGAATACCTGATAAAATGGCGTGAGATTAGGGACACCAATCCAGAACTGAGCGAAACCTATTTATTAAGGTTATTGTTGTTAGTAAATGCCATTTCGGGTGGATTGAAGGGAACAGGATAATTTCACGTATTGTAGTTCTGTAAACATTGTAAGTGGAAAAATAAGGGCATAAAAAAACCAGTTGCTAAACAACTGGTTTTCTTTGTAGCGGGAGCTGGACTCGAACCAGCGACCTTCGGGTTATGAGCCCGACGAGCTACCTACTGCTCTATCCCGCGATGTGGACTGCAAATATACAATGGTTTTTAGTTTCTACAAGAGAATTTGCCAAAAAAATAACGCTCAAAACGGGTCTGAGCGCTATTCAATTAATGTTCAACCAAAATTAAAATCAGTTGTCGTTTCCGGTTTCTTCGTCAAGAGTAACCAACACACCTTCCATGTTTGATTTGTCTAAATCAAAATCAACTATGTTAGGTAGTTCTTCCTTTAAATGGGCGTAATTTCCTTTGAATCCATTATTGCTAAGCAGCAATGTCTTTAAGTTATTTAATTGAGCTAATTCATTTGGTAAGGTACCATAAAAGGCATTATTTGATAAGACCAACTCTTCTAATTGCTGCAATTCACCTACAGTTGACGGAATCGTACCAAATAATTTGTTATCAAAAAGGCTTAACACCTTTAGGGTCTTAAGATTTGAAAGTGTGCTAGGGAGTTTTCCCATGAGTTGATTACTACTTAAGATAAGCGCTTCCAATTGAGATAATTGCCCTATGGATTCTGGTATCTCACCAGTAATGGAATTATTGTAGAGCTCTAACGCCTTTAAATTCTTGAGATTTCCTATTGATGATGGAATAGTTCCGTTTAATCTATTCGAAAATAATTTTAATTCTTGAAGCGCTGTTAATTCAGTTAGTGCTACTGGCAATTGACCTGAAAGTTTATTGAATGACAGATTGAGAACCCTTAAAGCCGTTAACTGCGAAAGCTCATTAGGAATCTCACCTTCGAGATTATTGAACATTAGCTCAATAGCTACAACTTTGTCTTGTTCTACAGTGACACCAAACCAAGTGTTAACTGGCTCGTTTAAGTCCCATGAATTTGTCCAAGAGGCACCATTGGTAGAATTGTAAAGTGCTAGAAGTGCTTCTCTTTCGCTTTGAGAAACGTTGGCAAACGTAAATACAGAGAGCAAGCAACATAACACAGTTAGTTTTAAAGTTTTCATAATAGCAGATTTATGTGGAGGGGCACATTATACATACGAATATAAAGGCTATTCGCTAAAAGAACAACTTTTTTCGATGAACTACATACTTGAAAAGTATATTTATTTGATTTACAGAGTTTTAAAAATTTCTACTGCTCAATACTTCTGGCTTCAAAACTGACAATATCGTTATGAGCTGTAGTTACCGAAACCTGAATAGGATTACAGCAAATCTCACAATCCTCAATATAAGTTTGAGCACTCTGAGACAGGTCTATTAGCATAGAAATCTGTTCCCAACAATAAGGACATTGAAAAAAATGTTCAAGCACAACAAAGGTAATTAGAGTTCAACATTCAATAGTTCGCCACAAATCTGTAACACTGCTATTTCAGCTAGTTTAGCATCGTATTTGGCCTGATTTCTGCTCAATTCGGCTGTTAATAGATTCAACTGGGCTTGCCTGAATTCTATAGAAATTATCTGTCCCAACTTAAACTTTTCCTCGGTTCTTAAAAAATTATTCTTGGCCGTTTTAATATTTTCCTCCTGGACGCGATATATTTTGAGCTTATTTTGGTAGTCGTCCCATGTATTATTAAAATTTCGCTCTATATCCAACCTTAACTCTTCTTGCTGTAATTTCTGGTTTTCCAGATTAATTTTGGCGTTTTTTACTTGTGTTATCGTACTGCCACCATCAAATAAATTCCAAGTAAGGTTCAGTCCACCAGATAGCCCAACATTGGTTGAAACAGCGACGAAGGCTGCTGCGTTATTGTTGTTTTCATTCCAACCGTAAGTTCCGGTAAGTCCTATGGAAGGCAAATATCCAGACCTATTGGCTTTAAGCGTAAATTCATTGATATTTATGTTCTGCTGGTTCTGAAGAAGGTTAACATTATTAGCATACAATTTATTCAATAACTCCTCTTTATTTAAATTCATTAAAAAGGTGATGGTAGTATCTACTTCAAATTCGTTAGCAATGGCATTACCTGTAACAAAATTGAGATCTCGTTTTGCATTGATTAAGTTTTGCTGGGCGTTGATGATGTTGATACTATCGTTGTTGATGTCAACCTCAGCATTTAAGACATCCAGTTTGGTGTTTCGCCCATAATCAAACTGGTATTCTGCTCTTTTGAGCCTGTTTTTTGATATAGCAAGCGTTTCCTTTAAGGACTTCAAGTTTTCCGAGCGTCTTGCCACATCATAATAAACCGTTAGTAGTTGCGAAATGGTATTCTCTATAGTTTCACGAGCTTCCAATTCGGTCAATTTATATTCTTCCTTCAGGCGCTTATAATCGTAAAGACGTCCTAGACCATCAAATAAGGTATAATTCAGGTTTACATTTGCATTATATCTAGAACTCTCTGCGCCGTTTAAAGTGGCGTTATCTCCATTTGCAAATTGGGCCGTAATATTATCTCTATTGTAAACCGCACCTGCATTACCTGTAACCGTTGGTAGATAACCAGAGTTTAATACGTCTTTATTGTTTTCTGCAACCTCCACCGTATTTTTGGCCACTTTTATGCCATAATTATTCTCGAGGGCCAATGTGATTGCCTCAGAAGGGGTTAATTTATTCTGCGATCCCAATTTTATCACTAGCAGCAATGCTGCAAAACATAAAAGATATTTATACTTCAGCCTGCTCATGTTGTTCAATAACTGCACGTTCTACTTCTTCTTTCGTTATGGTTTTTCCACTCGCCAGCCATTTGGCTCCTACCTTAATATTATTGCTAATGGAGAGTAACAAAGGTAGCGCTAGTAGCGTAAGGACTGTGGCGTATGCTATTCCAAAGGTTATAGAAATAGCCATAGGTTTTAAAAATTGGGCTTGCCTACTTTTTTCCAAAAGCAATGGTGCCAAACCTGCAATGGTAGTCAATGAGGTTAGAAAAATAGCCCTAAATCGAGATTTACCTGCCTCAATCAATGCACGATCAAAATGCAAACCTTCCTTTAAATTGGAATTGAATTTTCCAATAAGTACCAAACCATCATTAACCATTATGCCAATAAGTGCTATAATTCCCAATAGCGAAAGTATGTTTAAAGGAAAGCCAAGAAGTAAATGGCCCCAAGCCACTGCTGTTAAACTAAAAGGAATTAAAACTATAAGTAATAAGGGCTGACTGTAACTTCTGAATGTAAATGCTATGGTGGCGTAAATCAACAATATGATAACCAAACCAGCCGATTTAAGTGAGCGAGTCAACTTCTCGCGCTCTCTGTTCTGTCCTTCAAAGGAAGCTGAAATGGTTGGGTATTTTGATTGCAGCTGCGGAATGATGTTCTCTCTTAAATCTGCCATAATATCTGTATTACTGGCATTGGCTTCCTTCATATCTGCAGATACTTGAATTTCACGTTGACCTTCCAAGTGATTAATTAATACATCACCGCGCTCAATACTGTATTCTGCAATATCCCTTAGGTTTACTCGATCACCGCTGGGCGTCCTTATGCGCATTCCGTCTAAATCGTTAATAGATGCTCTATTCGTTCGATCATACCTTACCCATACGCGGATTTCATCTTGACCTCTTTGAAAGCGCTGTGCCTGCACTCCAAAAAATCCGGCCCTGACCTGATTCATAACGGTTCTTAGGTCTAGGCCAAGAAGGTAAGCACTTTGTTTGAGCTGAAGACGAATCTCCTTTATACCAGCAGGGTCATTATCCTCAACATCTTTTAAAGCAGGATTTGAAGCCATTATTTCCTTAAGCTCTGCCTTAGCTGCCTTAAGTTCCGCTATATTATTACTCAGTAAGGATACTGAAATTGGACTTCCTCCAAAATTGCTTCCAGACCCAAATATTAAGCGTTCTACACCTACTACAGGCCCTACCAGTTCGCGCAATCTATTTGCCACTAAGATTGAAGTGATTTCATCTGGGCGCTCCTCACCAGGAAGCATATTTATGCGCAATGCGGCACTAGACGAACTATTAATCGTTTTAATAACATTTTCAACCAATTCCTTATCGGTCTCTTGGAGATACTCTTCTGTAAATTCTGCATTGACTATATCTACCTTATCCTCAATCATTGAAATAATAGAATCCGTAATGCGTTCATTGGTGCCATTTGGCATATCTAAAGTTACAGCAACCTGATCGCTGGCTATTCTAGGAAACAACGTTACACTGATAATGCCACCTCCTACGGCGCCAAGGGTGAAGATTAACAAGGCGATAAAAATACTCAGAGCCAATAATTTATACTCCAGCACAAAGCGCAAACAGGGCGCGTAAATCCGATCTCTATTAAAGCTCATAATACGATCGCCAAGTTTATTAATAGCACGCATTTTTGCAAAAAAGCGCTTGATTCCTTGTGGTTCATCTTGACCATTTTTGGCACGCAATGCTTTAGAGTGCGCCAAGTGTGCTGGTAGGATAATGAGCGCCTCGATAAGAGATACCGTTAACGTAAGAATAACAATAACAGAAACCTCACTAAAGAATTCCCCAATCCTACTGTCTAAGAACAGAAATGTTGAAAAAGCCAAAAGTGTGGTAATGATAGCGGATACTACAGGAGGAATTACTTCAAGAGTACCATCTATAGCTGCTTGAATTGGTTTTTTTCCACGTTCATAATGCTGATAGATATTTTCTGCAATAACAATACCGTCATCTACCAATATCCCGATGACGATAATCATTCCAAATAACGAAAGAACGTTAATCGTAACATCAAACTGTCCGGCAAACATAAACATTCCCAAGAAGGAAATAGGTAGGCCAAACGCCACCCAAAATGCCAATCGAGTATTCAAGAACAGGGAAAGGAAAATTAGAACTAGAATAATTCCTGCCAAGGCATTTTCAAAAAGCAATTGTGTCCGTTGCTCCAAGGTTATGGACAAATCCCTAACCACGTCTAAACGCACATTGGTGTACTTTTGATTAAATTGTTCTATGTAATCTTTTACTTTTTGGGCAGAACTGACCAGATCTTCATTATTGGTACTGGTTACCGTTATATCTACAGAAAGTTCTCTATTAAAATAAGTGGCATTAGGAGTTTCTGAGAAGCGGTCCCTTATAATGGCCACATCCTTAAGACGCACCGTTTTACCACTTGGTGTTGCCTTTATTACAATATTGGAAAGTTCATCTCCATAATAAGACCTGTTATTGGCCCTAATTAAATAATCTTCCTTGTCGGTTTTAATGTTTCCTCCAGTAACAAGTATGTTGGATTGCCCTACCGCTAGAGCGACATCTGTAAACGTAATATCGTAGGCTAATAAGTTGTTTTCGTTTACGGCGATTTCAATTTCCTCTGCTGGAAACCCAGAAATCTCCACTTGGGAAATTCCCTGTATCCCACGAAGATCATTTTCTATCTGTCTAGCAATTTGTTTTAGCGTTGCTAGAGGAATGTTCTCACCGCTTACCGCAAAGCTTATCGTTTGTCTAACTTCCTCTCTTTTAGCAACTATAAGCGGCTCCATATCGGCAGGATAACTCGGTACACGATCAACTGCATTCTTCACCTCTAGGAGCATGAAGTCTATATTTTCCCCTTTTTCTATTTCTACGGTGATAGTCCCTCCATTTTCATTAGAAACAGAGGTTACCCTATCTATACCACGAAGTCCTTTGAGATTATCTTCAATCTTAAGTACCACACCTTCTTCAATTTCCTGAGGCGATGCTCCAGGATAGGTTATGGTAATCGTGATAATCTTAGAATCTACTAAAGGAAAAAAACTAGATTTTAAAGCACTAAACCCTAAAATACCAAACACAAAAAAGGCACCGATCAAAATATTGACGGCGACATGGTATCTAATAAAGAACGCAATGATCTTTCGCATGATTTTATTGGGCTTGGGTATCTAAATAAGGTTTTACCAACATACCAGAGTAAGCACCAGGAACCGGTTTTTTAAGAATCACCGTTCCGTCCTTCACATCCTTTAGAATAACCTTCTTATCTGAGAAAAATACTGGTTTCACGCTTATTGATTCTAGCACACTATCCCGAACTGCAAAAATGGTATTATCTTCTGATAAAAGCATTCTATCTATTTCAACAGCATTTGGCTCGTCTCTTGCATTTAAATCTGCTTTGAGATACATACCCTCCTTTATATCTGGATGCTTAACATTTATAAATGCCGTGATGGTCTGAGTGGTTAAATCAATACTACCGTTGACGCGTGAAACCATTCCCGTATAGGTGCTCGTACCATTTAGGTCTGATAGAACCACCTCTTCACCAACCTTAATAAAAGGTGCATAACTTTTGGTTATGGCTACTTCAATTTCATACTCAGATGTATCGATAAATTCTCCGAGTTTTTGACCATTTCTAACCAGCGTACCTTCAGTAACCAATGCTTCCGTTAAAACTCCCGAAAACGGTGCATTTATATAATACTTGGATAGACGCTGTTCTAAGTTTTTTACATTGTAATAACTTGATACAATTCCACGTCCCGTTATAAAATAGTTTTCCTTATTTGATGTTATTTCTGGTAACTTAGGTGTGGCTGCTTCTAGATCAAATGATGACAAGTAGTTTTCCCATTTCGGATAAATCTCAGGAAAATCTAAACGCAAATCCGGCATAATCGCAGCGATATCATTGTATAAATTACTTTTGGCCGATTGTACACTTGCATAGTATTCAGAAGCATCAATATGTATCAATCGTTCGCCTTTTCGGTAAGATTGTCCCGCCTTAAATAATTTGCCCGTTGGCTTAAATACGCCTTGCACTTCTGAATAAATCTCCACTCGGCGTTTGGCGACAGTATTTCCATTAGCAGTAATAACTATTGGTATGGTTGCGTTGTGTACTGTATCTACAAAAACGGTTTTAACCACTTTTGAAGCTACTGGTTTAGGCTTATTTTTATTCTTAATCAGCGTATTAGCGACAAAGATAGATCCAACAACTAAAGCTAAACCCAAAATCGATAAGATGACTTTTCTTAACATAATGCAAGGTTGATAGGAGCGCAAAGTTACCCATATCACAAAGTGATGCCGTTAAAATAATCTTAATTGTTAAAGCCTTCTAATTCTTCTTGAAGGGATTCCCATTCTTCCATAAGGGATTCTAAATCGGATTTTTTGGCCTGATACTGGTCAAAAAAATTAGGGTCCGAAGCGGTCTTGTCGTAATCGGTTTCTAACTTAAAATCATCGGATTTAATATCCTTTTCCAATTGACTTATTCGGGATTCAATGTTGCTGATCTTATTTTTTATGGACTTGGCTTTCTTCTGATTTTTATAGGAATCTTTATTGTCTCCTTTTGAGCTCTTCTCTTCATTTACTGTGCGTTTTTCGGCCTCTCTTAAGTTTTGAAGGTTTCTATCCTCTAAATAATAATCGATATCTCCCAAATATGGCTTAATTTTTTTATCCTTAAACTCGTAAACGATATCTGTAAGCCCCTGAAGAAACTCACGGTCGTGAGATACCAATATCAAAGTACCTTCAAAAGATTTTAAAGCTTCTTTTAATACATTTTTAGATTGTATATCCAAGTGGTTGGTTGGCTCATCCATAATAAGCACATTAAAAGGCTGAAGCAATAATTTTGCAAGCGCCAGACGATTGCGCTCGCCACCGGAAAGCACCTTGACATACTTATCTACCTCCTCTCCTCTGAACAAAAAAGCACCTAGAATATCTCTAACCTTACTTCTGTTGGATTCATTGGCTGCATCAATCATCGTATCTAGGACTGTTTTATTGCCATCGAGATATTCTGCTTGATTCTGGGCGAAGTACCCTAATTTTACATTATGGCCTAAGTTGCATTTGCCTTCATGAGGTATTTCGCCAACAATAATTTTTGCAAGGGTTGATTTTCCTTGTCCATTTTGACCTACAAAGGCAGTTTTTGTACCTCTTGAAATGGTTAAGTTAACGTCTTTAAGCACCTCTAGCTTCCCGTAATGCTTAGATACATTCTTTAGCTCTGCCACAACTTTACCAGGCGTTATGGAAACCGGAAAATTTAACGTCATTACACTATTATCATCTTCATCTACCTCGATACGCTCTATACGATCTAGTTTTTTAATGAGAGATTGCGCCATGCTTGCTTTTGACGCTTTGGCCCTGAATTTTTCTATGAGCTTTTCTGTTTGTTCAATCTGTTTTTCTTGATTCTTTTGGGCCGCAATTTGTTGTTGACGTATGTCTTGGCGCAACTCTAGAAATTTACTGTAAGGCTTATTATAATCGTAAATCCTTCCTAAGGATATTTCTATAGTTCTAGTAGTCACATTATCCAGAAACATCTTATCATGGGAAACTATGACCACTGCACCTGGGTAGACCTTAAGAAATCCTTCCAACCAAAGGATAGATTCTATATCTAGGTGATTCGTGGGCTCATCCAGCAATAGAAGGTCGTTATTTTGAAGTAATAGCTTCGCCAATTCTATGCGCATGCGCCATCCACCAGAAAAGGTATCTGTAAGCTTGTTGAAATCGTCTCTGTTAAAACCTAGTCCCTGAAGTACCTTTTCGGTTTCTCCTTGGTAATTGTATCCGCCAATAATTTCATATTGATGCTGAATATCGTTTAAATCTACCATAAGTTGATGATAAGTATCACTCTCATAATCGGTTCGTTGCGAAAGCTCGGTATTAATGTCTGCTAGTTTAGCCTCACATTGCTTTATTTCTTCAAACGCTTCGTAGGCTTCCTCTAAAACGGTTCGGCCATGTTCAAAATCAATGTCTTGTTTAAGAAAGCCTATCTTAATATCCTTATCCTTGGCTATTTGACCACTATCGTATTCTTGTTCATTGGCTAAGATCCTTAGCAAGGTAGACTTACCCGCACCATTTTTACCAATGAGTCCAACACGGCCTCCAGCCCCAAGCTTAAAGGTGATTTCTTCAAAAAGAAATTCGCCTTGAAAAGAAACCGACAGGTTATGGACATTGAGCATTTTTGTGACTTTTGTTACGAAACAACCCTCATTAATAGGTATCTTTGTTTCATTGTTATGACATCGCAAAAGTAAGTGAATATCTATGATTAAGAAAGGAATGAAATTATATAGTATTCTTTTTGGAGCATGCCCGAAATGCCACCAAGAATCTATGTATGTTACTAAAAATCCCTATGTTTTATCCGATACATTAAAGATTAACGACAAATGTTCGCATTGTGGCACACGCTACCGAATGGAACCGTCGTTTTTTTATGGCTCTATGTACGTGAGTTATGCCGTAGGTATTGCTTTTGCCGTAGCGGCTTTCGTTATTTCGTATTTGATTATTGAAACGTCCCTGATAACGGCTTTTATAGCTATTATACTTACCCTCATTGGTTTTATGCCAATTATCATGAGGTTGTCACGCAATATTTGGATCAACTTATTCATGTCCTACGACAAATCCTTAGTAAAGAAGGATTAATTAATCCTTAATGAACCTTTGAATATTAATATCCTCATCAAGCGGTTCATTCAGTTCTATGGATCGATATAGTTGCTCTGCAGCGTAAGGTGCTATGAGGACTCCTCGCGTTCCAAGACCATTTAGTACATGAATGTTTTTATGGTCGTGATGACTACCTACCAAAGGTCTGCGATCCTTAACCGTTGGTCTTATGCCTGCAACGTGATCTACAATTTGGATGTCTGCCGTAATAAATGTCTTAAGTTTTCTTAGAAGTTCTTCCTTTGCTTCCTTAGTAGGATGATTAGTCTTGTCTTGCCAGTTATAAGTTGAACCCACAGCATAGAGGTCCTCACCCAATGGAATCACAAAAACCGAAGATTTTACAATGAAATCTATTTTTAAATTTGGGATATAGGCCGTAAGGACTTCCCCTTTTGTACCGTTGAGCGGTAAGGTGTTGAAAAAAGGGTTTTGTTTCATACCAAAACCTTCCGCAAAAACTATCTGTTGTGCTTGGATGTTTTCATAATAAATATGATGGTCTGTTGAGCGCACTACATCATAATTGAATTTCTGGGTAATCAGTAAACCTTGTTTTGAGAGGTAGAGTCTGTATTCCTTTAGAAGAACTTCAGTATCTAAACGGCCTGCTTGAAGCACCTCACCAAAGCCAAATGGCGCATCAATGTTATCATTTACATTAGAAATTACTGTTGGATTCATAAAGTCCTGTAGAGCCGGTTTATCTGCTGCCGTAAACCAAAGATTCTGTTCTTGGACAGAAGCGAAACGCCTCAATATCCTCAATGGATAATCAATTTTTATATTTAAATCCTGTTCTATTTTAGCATAAAGCGGAAGAGCAATTTTCAGTTGGGTCTTAACTTGCCAAACTGGCGTGAATCGCTTTAGTATAACCGGGTTGTAAAGTCCTGCAGCAACCAAAGAGGATTGTTGCGAATTATTGTCGTAGACAAGGAATGATTTGTTATGAGCTCTTAAGGTTTCGCAGAACGCAATACCAGCCAAACCGCAGCCCACAATAATATAATCTACATTCCTCATCCTATTGATTTAATTTTCTTGTTTAGAAGTTAACAAAATTATGTCCCAACTTCCACATATAAAAAACGCCCACTACAAAAGTGGGCGCTTCATTCTATCTTGTGGATACTAATAGCTCCACATATCTTGTTCGAAATCGCGTATTTTATTTTTGATTCGCTCAGATTCCAACAGCTGCATCAATGCATTTTCAGCAACATATTCTTTTACTTCCCTGTCACCATATACATTTTCTTCCTTGTAGATAATACCGCTAAAACGTCTACTATTTAACAAGTGGTCAAAAGATATAGGAACTGCACTGTTGCTATCATTAAAAGCTTTGGCTTCGTGTAAGATATCCCTAATCTCTGGATAGAACACCCAGAACATTGGAATCGGTTCACTATTGGCATCACCTTCCTCATCAATAAAATTAACATCTGGCGCTGCAGGAGCTAACGCAAGGATACGATATTTCAATTCGCCTTGGCGCTTGTCAAAATACCAAAGACCTTTTATAAGATATGAATTGATGTCCGCAGGACCAATTTCACGTCTAATGATAAACTCTTCTGGAACTTCATCTTGACCAACAGCGTTTTCATTCATGTAATCTATCCCTGCATTGGTAATTCTAGTCATGGTAAGGGATGCTTCCAAATCCTTTAAGGTACGCTCTTCAGTAAAGTAAGAATCGGCATATACCTTTGGAATCATTCCGCTTTCCAAATTTTCCATTAAAACCTGATAGAGTGACTTTCTATTCTCTCCTAAGTTTTCTTCAACAGGAAAATATAGTGGAAAGTTTACACGCTCGTCTAAAACAACTTTTTCCCAAATCATTTTAGAGTACAATATATCCCTGTCTCCAACGTAGCCATACTCTAAAGGCTTATCGTTATCTAGAGCGAGTTGTGCTTCAGTTTTCATACCAATTTCTTCTGGTATTTTCGCATTGAGGATATTGGCCTGAGCAAACATAAAATTAGTTGCTATAACGGCTATACCTGTATATAAAAAGCTTCTCATTTTCATTGTTCTCTTAAATTTGGGTTTGTTCATTTAGAACGCTATCTCTTCAGATAAATTGTTTATTAATTGGTTACCTCAACAATTACAGGAGAAACATTCTTTAACTTGTAAGATGAATTTCCTTTGATTCTTGCTTTGATATCAAAAATTGTAATGTTATCTCCACGACGTGCTCTTTTGATTGCTGCTTGAGCCTGACCATTCATTTTTGTACCTGCTACGTTTACTGTAGGCTGTCCTGGTACTTTAATTTTAAATGAAGTTACTTCAATTGGCAAGTCGAATACAAAATCGTCTAGCTTAGCACTTACAGTACCAATTTCCACGTTTCGTTTTGGTAATTTAACAACTCCTGTTTGACCAGCAATTACACCAGTTGGCGCAGGAATATCCTTAATTCTAAAGGTTTTGCTATCGCTTTCTTTAGAGCCATCATCCAAGGTAGCAGTTACATTGATTGTAACTTCTTTACCAGCACCTGGATTCATAACATATTTTCCTTGCCCTGATACCTTACTTAAACCAGCACCAGAAGCATTTACTTTGTTGTCTGGTACACCAGCAAAAGAGATTGTCATTGGATTTTCTACACCACGGTACACAACATTCATTTTATCTGCTGAAATGGTTGCTGATTTAGGTCTTGGAACGACCACATAGTTACCAACAATAGGAATTTCAAGTGGCTTTCCGTCTTCTAAAAAGGTAAACTTACCTTCAATTTTCTGTTCTCCAACATTTCCTACATTGAAATCAAGACGTGCAGCACCGCTAGAGTCTATGGCTTCAGCCACATTAATCTCTTTACCTTGTACTGTTAATTTGGTTGGCGTAACGTTAGCGTACTTTCCAAGAACAACTTTTCCTTGGAATTGTTCGCCAGCGAAGAATGCTGATTTGTCTGCCAAAACAATAGCTTGATATTTCTTTAAAGAAACGGCTTCGTCTAATGTATTTCCTAAAAATAAGTTGAAAAGGTTGGTCTCTGTTACCTTTACATCATTTTGCATAGCGGTAAGCTTTGTATATGATGCAATAGCTGGGAACCCTTGGAAATGGTAATTCAACCAATCTATTTCCTTACCAATTTTTTGATTTTCAACTTTATCTAAGCTAAAGCGGCTTTCAAAGCGCTCAATTGCTTTTTTATACTTCACGTCAGACCCAAGAATTCTCTTGATATCTTCCTTGTATTCTTGTATTTTGTTTACAACTTCCTGACCTTTTTTAGTATAGCGATCTCCTGTAAACCACATTTCATCAAGAATATCGGTTTTATCCATAGCCTCAAACGGCAATGTTCCCGTTTCTGGGTCTATGGTGTAATTACCTTCCCTTAATAAATCTTGTTTAAGCGTTTCTATATACTTATAAAATCTATCGGAAACAATGCTCACCTCTGCAGCTTTATTTGCTGGCACAGCAAATTCCATAGGCTTTTCTTCAGCCTTTGTTGCTAGATCAGCTAGTAAAGCATCATTTTTTTCGTCTGCTACCGTATTTGATTCTGCGAATTTCGCTTCCATCAGACCAAATGCGGATAGTACTTCCTTGGACATGTTCATTGCCATCATAGCAATAAATACCAAGTACATTAAGTTAATCATTTTCTGCCTTGCAGATAATTTTCCTCCTGCCATTGTAATTAATTTTAAATGTGTTTAAGATTAATGATAAAAACTAATTAGTTTTTGTTCATTGCGGATAACATTCCACCATAAACACCATTGAGTGAGGATAAATTAGATGCTAGCGAGGCCATTTGCTCCTTAAGTTTAATAGCACTTTCTACTGCCTCTTCATTGATTGCAGCTTGACGGTTGGCACTTTCCATTTGTACCTTGTACAAGCTATTTAGTGATTCCATTTGTGCAGCCGCCAAAGAAAGTTCTTCGCTGTATTTCTTCTGTGCAGACATAGAATCTACTGTAGGAGATATACTTTTTGCAGCACCTTCAAAATTTTTAATACTATTTCCTAAGCTCGCCATTAACTCACCGTCGATTTTAGCTTCTTTTAAAAGGTTATCTAATTTCTTTGATAGAAGACCTTCTGCATCTTTTGGTTCTTCTTTTTTCTTTTTCCCAGAGGTTGCTCCTCCAGCTAGTTCTGGATATACAAGCGACCAGTCTAAATCTGCTTGTTGCTTTTCAAAAGCCGAATATGTAAATACCAGCGCTTCTACAATCATCCCTACTGTTAGGATTTCAGAGCCATAAGGCCAATGCTGAATTTTAAATAAAGCTCCAACAATTACGATTGCTGCTCCTAATCCGTAAATCATGTTAGTGATTGTAATTTTACCTTTCTGTGCCATAGTTTTGTTTAGTTTAAGTTTAAGTTAATGGTCTAACTTAAGTAGGTTAATAAAATTTGGGTTATGTTTAATTTAGTATTCTAATTTGTAGCTGCATTTTGGGTTACCTCAGTACCCATATAATCTTGAACAGTTCTAAAGCCAATGTAGCTTCTTGCAGAGTCTGCATACTCATAATCACGTGAACTTACCTGTAAGAAATAAGCAACATCCTTCCAAGACCCTCCACGAACTACCTTACGGGAATTTTCTGGATCGTTAACATTAGGGTTAATTGTTGAAGCATATTCATAAGACCCTGGGTCGTAAGAACCGTTGACCCACTCGGAAACGTTTCCTGCCATATTGTAAAGATTGAAATCATTTGGGTCATAGGCATCCGCTTCCACAGTATATAATGCTTGATCAGCAGCATAATCGCCTCGTAATGGCTTAAAGTTTGCCATGAAACAACCTCTGTCGTTCTTGGTGTAAGGACCTCCCCAAGGATAGGTTGCACCTTGCAAGCCACCTCGAGCTGCGTATTCCCATTCTGCCTCAGATGGTAGACGATAAGCGTTTACAGGTTGCTTTCCTCTGCTCTTTTGGTAACCGTTATGGTATAGGGTTCTCCATTGGCAAAAGGCCTGCGCTTGTTTCCAAGACACACCTACTACAGGATAATCGCCATAAGCATCATGCCAGAAGTAGTCGTTGTGCATAGGTTCATTATATGAATAGGCAAAGTCCCTTATCCAAGCTGTGGTATCTGGATATACCTCTACCTCTTCCTTAATAATGACATCGCTTCGTTTCAAGCTTCTATCTTTAGCCGCTTTTTGGATGTCCATATACGTGTACTGAAATTTAAACTGCTTAACATCCCAAGTACGCTGGCCATTATACGACTCTTCCAATGGCAAATACATACCATCCATTACCTCAGCGTATAACTCGTCTGGATAATCATCTGTATCGAAAATTAAATCGATATCGCGATTTATCTTGCGTTGTTCGTTTCCATAAGTATTAAGCATGTAACTTTCGTAGGCATTCAAATCATCAGGGTTTGAATCTAGATAGGCAAACTCACCAATGTCGCCATTACCAGGAGTCTTTCCTTCCAAGTCGGCCATTTCGGCTAATTTTAGTCTCAAGATAGAATCTCTTACCCATTCTACGAATTGACGATACTCACTATTGGTAATTTCGGTCTCATCCATATAAAATGCACGAACTGTTGCCGTTTTTGTTGGAGCATCATTAACGCCAGCAATGTCATCATCTGACTTACCCATAATGAATGCACCACCTGGTACCAAAGTCATACCGTAAGGTTTCTCAGGGTGCCATTTCTTACCCTTTACACCTACTAACTGTCCTCGGTCCCCAGAATTACAGCTGGCAACCAAAACCAATACAGTGGTTAGTAAAATAAACTTCTTAATATTCATAGTAACTCGAGGTTAAATTAGTCATCTTTAATTTCAAGGTGGTAAACATATTTATATATTTTCGAAAAAACAACTTTTTTCCATTTTTTTTTGCATTTCATCCTCAAAAAATGCATTTCATCGATTAAAAAATCGTTAAATCTCGATGAAATGTAGGATTTATAAGGTGTTCTTCCTGTAAGCTTTATACCACCTTTCAGGTATTTCACCCGACGTTGCTTGCACATAATCGGCATGCATGCATGGTAATAACGTATGCTTCTTTAATTTATTATTGACATCTGGCAAAAATGGAATCTCTATCCACCAACGTCCTGTCCTAAGGCTTTTGAAGAAAATGAGCTCGTCATTTTCTACAAGGACATTATATTTTTGGTAAAGGTTTTCATTAGTGAAATCATCGTCCTTGACCCTACAATTTATACCTTCAATAAAATACCACATCACCTGGGCGATTAACATTGAGGTTGCTGTATCATTTTTTGAATTATGATATTCGTAAATTCCAAAGGAAGATACCTTATTACTTATACCAGCATATCTACTAATGGCACAAATCTCTTTTCCGGAAAAACCATTCGGTGAATATTTCTGATTATCACTCACGGAAGCCGCTTCAATAGATTTTAAATCTATAGACACGATATGCGCATCGCGCATCAATGGCTCTACCATATTTATGCTCGAAGAAATCTCTCCCAGTCGATACGCTTCAAAATATAGTTTTTCTACAAGGTCAATTTCCTCTTGGGAATTAAAATAAGTTTGATAACCTATAGTAGTATAGTTAAACAGGTTGTATGGTTCTTCAACTATAATTTTTCCCACGTAACTGTTATTCTTAATTGGCAGATTGGCATCTCCAAGGTCGAAGTGCGAATCTACATTAACAATGTTGACCATAGGAATGAGGTTATCGTAAGCCCGATAATTGGCATAGGTCAAATCTTGACTTCCTCCTAAAATTATAGGCACAATCCCCTTTTCTACTAATACGTTAATAACGGTCTTTACCGCAAAATAAGAATCCTCTACCGTTTCGCCTGGATTAATATCACCCAGGTCTGCAATGCGCGTATGCCAATTTCCAGGAAATAACGTGTAAAACGTCTGTCTTACCGCATCGAAATTTAGGTCTTCGCCAATGTAATTAATATCGTTCCTGTTTTCCTTAACGCCAATAATGGCAATTTGAACATCCTCTAAATCGGGAAGACCACGTTGTTGGGAGTGAATCTTAACCTTTTTTCCTAAACCTTGTTGGGCAACCAGTTCGTTATGAGCTAGAACTGCATCCGAAACAGGCGTTAAAAAATTAAAATTCATAGAGGTCTATTTCTTTTTTGTTGTGGCTTTTTTTCGTTTTGTTTTCTTTTTTGGAGCATTTTTTTCTAGAATGGCCTGGGCCTCTTCTAAACTCATATCGCTAACATCTACGGTCTTGGCAAGTTCAACCTTTTGTCTTCCTTTTATGACCTTGTGTCTTCCCCATCTGGCCTTTTCTACACGAATACCTTCATCTTCCCAAACATGCACCAACTTATCTTTTTCCTTCTGTATTTTTTCTTCGATCAAAGTTACGATGTCTTCCTCAGATAAATTATCCCAATCGTATTTTTTATTCACATTTATGAACATGTTATTCCATTTTATAAATGGTCCAAACCGTCCTTTACCTTTGGTAACCTCTAGACCTTTATAGGTGTAAATAGGTGCGTCTGCCTTTTCCTTCTCCTCGATATACTTAATGGCCTCGTCTAGCTCAACAGATAAGGGGTCTGCTCCCTTAGGCAGCGATACAAATTTTTTACCATATCTCACATAAGGGCCGTACCGTCCAATATTTACTTCGACCTCATCATCTTTATAGTGACCAAGTGACTTAGGAAGCTTAAACAATTCCATAGCCTCCTCATAGGTAATGGTACTTAACTGCTGATCTGGAGCTAGGCTGGCAAAGACAGGTTTTTCATCATCATCTACCGTTCCCATTTGAACCATTGGTCCGAATTT
This sequence comes from uncultured Winogradskyella sp., assembly GCA_913055905.1. GTDB lineage: Bacteria > Bacteroidota > Bacteroidia > Flavobacteriales > Flavobacteriaceae > Winogradskyella. Next base: position 104,796 of record CAJXLB010000004.1, on the reverse strand, counting down.
ACCCAGACGTACGCTAACTTGTCGTCCGGTTTTGGGATCCGTACCTAAAATCCTTTCGCCCGATTCGCGTTCTGCATTTTCCTGAACATCTTCGACTTGTGGATGAAAGCCTTTGTAAAAATCCTTCATCATAGCGGTCCAATCTTCCTTGCCTTCGGCAATATCATCAAAACTCTCTTCTACCTTAGCTGTAAAATTATAATCTAAGATGCTTTCAAAATGATTCACCAAAAAGTCCGTAACGATCATTCCTATATCTGTTGGTACCAATTTCCCTTTATCTGACCCAACACGCTCTGTAAGTTCTTTTTCTTCAACCGTATCACCTTTTAGCCGCAACTGTGCATATTTGCGCTCTGCACCATCGATAGTCCCTTTCTCGATATAGTTTCTATTTTGAATTGTTGAAATTGTTGGCGCATAAGTGGATGGTCTACCAATACCAAGCTCTTCAAGTTTTTTAACCAGAGAAGCTTCTGTGTAACGCGCTGGTGGTCGCGTGAATCTTTCGGTGGCAGAAATAAAGTTTCGTTCTAAAATATCGGACACTTTTAATTCTGGCAATAAACCTGATTGTTCTGTATCCTCATCATCGGTACCTTCGAGATAAACTTTTAAAAACCCATAAAAGGTTATGATTTCGCCATTGGCCGTGAAAAGCTCCTCTACAGTTTGAGGACTATCTACTTTTATTTTAACATTGGTACGTTCTAATTTTGCATCACTCATTTGCGAAGCGATAGCGCGTTTCCATATTAAATCGTAGAGTCTGGATTGGTCTCTATCTGCATTAATGGAAGGGCTGGCAAAATCTGTTGGGCGAATGGCTTCGTGAGCTTCTTGAGCACCTTTGGCTTTACCCTTATAATTTCTTGGTTTGCTGTAAATCTCTCCGTATGCCGATTTAATTGCTGCGGCCGCACCTTTACGGGCTTCATCAGACAGGTTAACACTATCTGTTCTCATATAAGTAATAAGACCAGCTTCATACAAGCGTTGGGCATTGCTCATGGTCCTGCTTACCGAAAAACCAAGTTTGCGCGCTGCTTCTTGCTGCAAGGTCGACGTTGTAAATGGTGGTGCAGGCGATTTTTTAACAGGCTTTTTCTCTAAGTTGGCCACTTGGTAAGTAGCGCCTATATTTCTATTTAAGAAAGACTCCGCCTCTTCTTTTGAACCAAAATTTTTAGGGAGTTTGGCTTTAAATGTGTTACCCTCCGAGGTTTTAAACTCAGCATCAACTCTGTAGGATGCCTCCGGTTTAAAATCTTGAATTTCGCGCTCACGCTCAACGATGAGACGAACGGAAACGGATTGCACACGTCCTGCAGACAAACCACCTTTAACCTTGCGCCATAAGACTGGTGACAGTTCGTAACCTACAATTCGGTCTAAAACGCGCCTTGCCTGTTGTGCATCCACAAGGTTATAATCTATGGTTCTAGGATTTTCAATAGCCTTGGTAATAGCACTCTTGGTAATCTCGTGGAAGACAATGCGTTTTATCTTGTCCTTATCTAAATCTAAGGTCTCAGCTAGATGCCAAGCTATAGCTTCTCCTTCCCTATCTTCATCACTTGCGAGCCAAACGACTTCTGCCTTTTTTGCCAAGTCCTTTAATTTCTTGACCACATCACGCTTATCCTTGGAAATTTGATATTTCGGTTTAAAATCCTTGTCTACATCAACACCGAGCTCCTTGGAAGGCAAGTCTGCAATGTGACCAAAACTAGACTCAACCCTGTAATCTTTTCCTAGAAATTTCTCTATGGTTTTTGCCTTGGCAGGCGACTCAACAATCACTAAATTCTTCGACATGCTATAATTTTTGAGGATACAAATGTATGCGAAAATTAAGATACAATCCTAATCTGAAAACTTGAAGCCTTTTAATTTGTATCCATTTTAGCTCGGACGACACCATTATATGATTACTAAAATTTTAGTTTCCTCGAGTGTATATCAGTCAACGTACATGGTTAATTCTGCTCTTCTAACTTTGGCAAGGTAGATTCTTCATCAAAGCCTACCACATCCTTATATATAAGGTACGGTGGAAGGTAGCTAAAGGATTGTGTCACATACACACCTACAAAACAAAGAATAAAGCCAACGATTCCTGCCAATAAGCCGCAAAAAATGAGCAACCCAAAAGTTAGAAGCCATTTCTTATTACCCAGTTCAAAACTTAATTTAAATATATCAGATAACGACATATCTGGATTAAAGGCATAAACCACATAGACATAGCTCAACGGCACAATGGCGTAAATTAAAGGCAAAAAACAGAGTAGAGTAGCTAAAAGTGCAATTCCCATGGAAGTGATTGCTACCAAAAACGTTTTACTTAAATATTGCCTTTTGAAAAAATAAAAGTAATCTTCTTTACCCATTTCATCAAAGTCCTTAAGCTTACAAATGCGATAAAATGCGGACCTTAAACCGAGAGCAAGTGTGCTCATGGCCACCGCAACAATACTGTAAATGACAAACATACCTATCATAGCCAAAGGACCTAATTCAGGACCATTAGCGGCTGCATAACCATTACTTTCAGCCACAGCAGAATTAATGCTATCCATCACACCCATAAAAATTAGGGGAATGTAAATGATCATAACCAACGGAATGGCCAAAAGCATATTTAAAAGTACCGTTATCAATCCTTGCACCCATACTTTCTTAAAAAGGTCGATACTTTGGTTAAAAATGGAACTAAAATCTAGAGGTTTGGCGTTCTGTATACGCTGCAAAATTTCTGGAGTTGTCATGACGATTTTATATTGGTTGATTTATCAAAAAACGTCTTTTTTATCCAGAAAATCAAATCTGTTTTTAACGCTGACACTTTGTCAGAATACATAAAATAATACTATCTTTGCATGCTTGTTGACACTTAGAAGCATTACAACATACGAATGGAAAAGATTATAGACGAAAACAAACAAGGTGAGGCGCTTATTCTCGACAAAAAACAAGGGAATAGCAAGAAGCTTTTTATTGAAAGTTATGGATGCCAAATGAATTTTAGCGACAGTGAAATTGTTGCTTCAATTCTATCAGACCAAGGTTACAACACAACCCAAAATCTCGAAGAAGCAGATTTAGTTCTAGTTAATACGTGCTCTATAAGGGACAAAGCTGAGCAAACGGTTAGAAAACGCCTTAAAAAATATAATGCTGTAAAGGCTGAGAATAATCCTAAAATGAAAGTGGGCGTTTTGGGCTGCATGGCAGAACGCCTAAAAACCAAATTCCTAGAAGAGGAAAAAATAGTAGACCTAGTGGTAGGTCCAGATGCGTACAAAGACTTACCAAATCTATTGGCCGAAGTTGAAGAAGGTAGAGATGCCATAAACGTTATACTTTCCAAGGAAGAAACCTATGGCGATATCGCTCCAGTAAGATTGAATAGCAATGGTGTCACAGCTTTTGTTTCCATAACCAGAGGTTGCGATAATATGTGTACCTTTTGTGTAGTACCGTTTACCAGAGGACGTGAGCGAAGCAGAGACCCTCAAAGCATTATAGAAGAGATTAACGATCTTTGGGATAAAGGATATAAGGAAGTGACGCTTTTAGGTCAAAATGTAGATAGTTATTTGTGGTATGGTGGAGGCCTTAAAAAAGATTTTAATAAAGCTTCGGAACTCCAGAAAGCAACCGCTGTGAATTTTGCCAAGCTTTTGGAACTGTGTGCCAAGGCTCAACCTAAAATGCGTTTTAGATTCTCGACGTCCAACCCTCAAGACATGACATTGGATGTTATTGAGACCATGGCCAAATTCAAGAACATCTGTAACTACATTCATCTACCGGTTCAAAGTGGTAGCAACCGTATTCTTAAAGCGATGAATCGCTTGCATACGCGAGAAGAGTATTTTGAATTAATTGATAACATAAGACGTCTCATCCCAGATTGTGGTATATCCCAAGATATGATTGCTGGCTTCCCAACAGAAACCGAAGAAGACCATCAAGATACCTTAAGTTTAATGGAATATGTGAAGTATGACTTCGGATTTATGTTCGCCTATTCTGAACGGCCTGGAACTTTAGCCGCTAGAAAAATGGAAGATGATATTCCGGAAGACGTTAAAAAAAGACGCTTAACAGAAATTATAGAATTACAACAAAAGCACAGTTTATATAGGACACAGCAGCACCTAGGCAAGGTTGAGGAAGTTCTAATTGAAAAGGAATCCAAACGTTCTGATGCGCATTGGTCTGGCCGTAATAGCCAAAACACCGTGGTGGTGTTTCCAAAAGAGCATTACAATGTTGGTGATTTTGTTAATGTTAAGATTTTGGATTGTACTAGCGCTACACTTATTGGTGAAGCCGTTGGATACTCAGAAAACAACTAGTTATGGAATCCGTTCAAGCCATAAAACAACGTTTTGGAATCATTGGTAATGATCCTAAATTAAACCGTGCCATAGAAAAAGCCATGCAAGTGGCGCCAACTGATATATCGGTTTTGGTCACTGGAGAAAGTGGTGTCGGTAAAGAGAGTATTCCAAAGATCATTCATCAGTTATCTCATAGAAAGCACGGCAAATATATTGCAGTAAACTGTGGCGCTATACCAGAAGGCACTATTGATAGCGAATTGTTCGGACATGAAAAAGGCGCTTTTACTGGTGCCACACAAACACGATCTGGCTATTTTGAAGTAGCCGATGGCGGGACCATATTTCTAGACGAAGTGGGTGAGTTACCGCTTACTACTCAGGTGAGATTGCTTCGTGTTTTGGAAAATGGCGAATTTATAAAAGTTGGGTCCAGCAAAGTTCAAAAAACCAATGTTAGGATTGTGGCAGCGACAAATGTAAACATGTTCGAAGCCATTAAAAAAGAGAAATTCCGTGAGGATCTTTTCTATCGCCTCAGTACGGTAGACATACACCTTCCTGCATTGCGAGACCGTAAGGATGACATTCATTTGCTATTCCGAAAGTTTGCGAGTGATTTTGCCTTAAAATATAAAATGCCCACGGTTAAATTAACGGATGATGCCGTAAACCTTTTGCTCAAATATCGCTGGAATGGCAACATTCGCCAGTTACGCAATGTAGCTGAACAAATATCTATCCTTGAGCAAAATAGGACCATAGATGCCAAGACTTTAAGCAACTATTTGCCAGATGCTGGAAACAATTTGCCTGCGGTGATTAATAATGCGAAGTCTGAAAGTGATTTTAGCAATGAAAGGGAAATTTTGTACAAGGTTTTGTTTGACATGAAAAGTGATCTTAACGATTTAAAAAAACTTACCATGGAATTAATGAAATCGGGTAATGTGGGCGAGGTACAGAAAGAGAACGAACAATTGATTCAAAAAATATATGGTGATTCGGACTCCGAAACTTTTGACGCTCAAGATTCTAATGATGTAGAAGTTTTATCTATACCCGAACATTCTGAAATAAAAGAGGAACAGGACACAACTACCGATGATAAATATCATTTCGCAGAAGAAATTGAGGAAGAGGAGACCCTATCATTGCAAGATAAAGAACTAGAACTCATTAAAAAATCGCTAGAACGCCACAATGGTAAACGCAAATTAGCTGCAGCAGAATTAGGCATCAGCGAGAGAACGCTCTACAGGAAGATTAAACAATACAATCTTTAAAAGTAGACAACAATTTTAATGTCAAAACGAGAGCGCGAAAAGCTATAGTAATAGAGAGAAGATGAAATTTTTAAATAAAATAGTAATAATAGGTCTATGCCTCAATCTTTTTGGCTGTGGCATTTACAAGTTTAATCAGGGCGATACTGGTGATGCGGAAACGTTTCAAGTTAATTTCTTTCAGAATAACGCACCACTAATAGAGCCAGGCTTAGATATTAGATTTACAAATGCCTTGCAAGATTTAATGGTGAACCAAACCAATTTAGATTTGGTAACCGAAGGTGGTGACCTCATCTTTGAAGGTGAAATTGTAGAATACAGAATAGCACCAATGACGGCTACGACTGGAGATAGAGCAGCACAAAACCGACTTACCATTGGCGTTAATGTGCGTTATTACAATACACTGGATGAAGAAAAGGATTTTGAGCAACGTTTTTCGTTCTTTTTTGACTATCCTGCCAACGACCAACTTACAGGAGGCACCAAAGAAGCAGCATTTGAAGAGATTTTTGAACGTATTACACAAGATATCTTTAATACGTCCTTGGCCAATTGGTAAATGATGAAGCAGCAAGACCTCACATACCTTATGCAGCACCCGGACGCTATCACACCTAGCCAGACGGAAGCTCTTGCCCAAACCCTAAGGTCTTACCCCTACTTTCAAGCCTTACATGCGCTTTACTTAAAAGGGTTAAAACAAAAAGAAAGCTACAAGTATAACAATGCCTTAAAAGTTACGGCAGCGCACACGACGGACCGTAGCGTTTTGTTTGACTATATTACATCGGACACCTTCAACCAAAATGAGATTTCAAATCACATCAAACAAAACTCCCAGTACATAAAAACCATTACGGTTAATGATCCAGATGACATTTCTATTGATAAAAGTGTAGCCATAGATGATGCCCTAAAGGCGCACATTAAAGCAACAGAACGTGTTTTAGACCCGGAACTTTTTCAGACCAAGGCATCGGAATCTAAAAATGAACCAGAAGACTTTAAGCCTAGAGAAAATGTAGAATTAAAACAAAATGAACCTGATAATAAGGACAACCGTTCTCCTGAGGAAAAACTAAATATTGGTAAACCGCTAGACTTTGATAAAACGGAAAGTCACTCCTTTATGGAATGGTTAAAGATAGCTAGCCTTAAACCAATAGAGCGAGAAAACGAATCGAAAACAGAAGAAGAAACAGGTACGGATTCTCAAAAAGATATTGAAAAGAGTATCACATCGACATCCACTGAGGAGCCACTATCCAGTAAGTTGAACCTCATAGATAAGTTTATAGCAGAAAATCCAAAAATAAAACCGAACCAGGCATCCGCTCCAAAACCGAGGCTTGTAAATAATGAAGAAGACGAAAGTGACACCCTAATGACAGAAACCTTGGCTCGTATTTATTTAGAACAAAAGAACTATGACAAAGCGATTCAATCCTATAAGATTTTAAGTTTGAAATATCCAGAAAAAAGTAGTTTCTTTGCAGACCAAATTAAAGCGGTAGAAGAGCTTAGAGAACATAATAATTCATAATATGAGTGCATTTACAATATTTTTAATCTTAATAGTAATAGTAGCCTTTCTTTTGGTTGTTGTTATAATGGTACAAAATCCTAAAGGTGGTGGTTTGTCCTCCTCGTTTGGCGGTGGCGGCACCCAACAGATCGGTGGCGTAAAACAAACCGGAGACTTCCTTGATAAAAGTACGTGGTTTTTGGCAACAGCTTTGATTGTACTGATTCTTGCTTCAAACCTCACTATTGGTTCTGTGAACAACACAGAATCTAAAGCCTTGGATACAGAAGAAACAACGGAAATGCCAGTAACACCAGAGTCAAGCACAAACGAATTACCAATTACGGATCCTCCAACAGGAGAGTAATTATACTGTAAAACTTAAAAGTCAGCTAATAGCTGGCTTTTTTTTTGACTGCAACTTTGTCAGTATAGCTGGGTTGGCATAATTTTCGTCTTTTTGGCAACGTATAATCATTAACATTAAAACATATATATACAATGAGCGTAAACATTAAACCATTAGCAGATAGAGTTCTTGTAGAACCTATGGAGGCTGAAACTAAAACGGCATCTGGTATTATTATTCCAGATAATGCAAAAGAAAAACCTCAAAAAGGTACCGTTGTTGCTGTAGGAAATGGCAAAAAAGATGAGCCTTTAACTGTAAAAGTAGGTGACGTTGTCCTTTACGGAAAGTATGGTGGCACAGAGCTTAAATTAGAGGGTAAAGATTACCTCATGATGCGCGAAAGCGACATCCTTGCAATTGTATAAATAGCTATTAACACAAAAAACTTAGTTTAATAAAAAGAAACAAAAAATGGCAAAAGACATAAAATTTGATATTGAAGCACGCGACGGATTAAAACGCGGTGTTGATGCATTGGCCAATGCAGTAAAAGTAACCCTTGGCCCAAAAGGTAGAAACGTAATAATTGGCAAATCATTTGGTGGACCACAAGTAACTAAAGACGGTGTTTCTGTGGCCAAAGAAATAGAGCTGGAAGACGAGTTAGAAAATATGGGAGCTCAAATGGTTAAGGAAGTAGCTTCTAAAACTAACGACCTAGCTGGTGATGGAACCACAACTGCTACCGTTTTAGCTCAAGCCATCGTAAAAGAAGGTTTAAAAAACGTTGCAGCAGGTGCCAACCCAATGGACTTGAAACGCGGAATTGACAAAGCTGTAGAAGCTATTACTGCCGATTTAGAGAAACAGGCTAAAAAAGTAGGTAACTCCTCAGAGAAAATTCAGCAAGTGGCTTCAATCTCTGCCAATAACGATGACACCATTGGTGAGCTTATAGCTAAAGCTTTTGATAAAGTTGGTAAAGAGGGTGTTATCACCGTAGAAGAAGCTAAAGGAACGGACACTTATGTAGACGTTGTTGAGGGTATGCAGTTTGACAGAGGCTATTTGTCTCCTTACTTTGTAACCGATTCGGACAAAATGGTTGCGGATCTAGAAAACCCTTATATCTTATTATTCGATAAGAAAATCTCTAACTTACAGGAAATCCTTCCAATATTAGAGCCTGTAGCTCAGTCTGGTAGACCATTATTAATCATTGCTGAAGATGTGGAAGGTCAAGCCCTAGCCACTCTAGTAGTTAACAAATTACGTGGTGGTTTAAAGATCGCTGCGGTTAAGGCTCCTGGATTTGGCGACAGACGTAAGGCTATGTTAGAGGATATCGCCATCTTAACTGGTGGTACCGTGATTTCTGAAGAAAGAGGTTTCTCATTGGAAAATGCGGATTTATCCATGTTAGGTACTGCTGAAACTGTTACTATTGACAAGGACAACACTACAATTGTTAACGGTCACGGAAAAGATACAGATATCAAGGCAAGAGTCAATCAGATAAAAGCACAGATAGAAACTACAACTTCAGATTACGATAAAGAAAAGCTACAAGAGCGTCTAGCTAAATTAGCTGGTGGCGTTGCTGTATTGTATGTCGGTGCGGCTTCTGAAGTAGAAATGAAAGAAAAGAAAGACCGAGTAGACGATGCATTGCACGCAACAAGAGCCGCTGTTGAAGAAGGTATCGTTGCTGGTGGTGGTGTTGCTTTTGTAAGGTCCATAAAGGTTCTAGAAAAGTTAACAACTGAAAACCTAGACGAAACTACTGGTATTCAAATTGTAGCAAGAGCTATTGAGGCACCTTTGAGAACTATAGTTGAAAATGCTGGCGGAGAAGGTTCTGTAGTTATCAATAAAGTTATGGAAGGTAAAAAGGACTTTGGATACGATGCTAAGTCTGAGCAATATGTAGATATGCTTAAAGCAGGTATTATAGACCCTAAGAAAGTAACTCGCATTGCTCTTGAAAATGCAGCCTCAGTTGCTGGTATGATTTTAACAACTGAGTGTGCCTTAGTTGACATCAAAGAAGATGAGCCAGCTATGCCTCCAATGGGCGGTGGCGGAATGCCAGGAATGATGTAATCCTGCATTAGTCTTCAACATAAAAAAAGCCTGAAAATTATTTCAGGCTTTTTTAGTTCTTCTAATTGTTGTTTTTTTCTCCTTCATGGTCTTTTACAACATCCTTATCGCGATATCTACAACAGGCATGCACGGACATGTAGGCTTCTTCCGTTGCCTTAATTTCCTTAGTATCATGACCTACTGCAGCAATCTGTTTTGAAATCTCCTTAATATCGGTTTTACGTTCGTCAAAGATAAGTTTAAGCTCATGCGTGTCAATATTCCAAACCGCCGATTTTACACCTTTGGTTCTAATGGCTGCTTTCTCGATACGTTCCTTACACATACCGCAAACACCATCGACCTCAATACTTGCTTTAGCATTTTTGTTTTGGGCAAACGCTAGTGTTCCCAAACTTAAAAGAAAGATAATTAGTACTTGTTTCATTTTATTAGTTGTTTTTATGTTTAATTAATTTTAAATCGAAGTCCTGCGTAATACATACTTCCAAAAATGGGACCATAGACAAAATTACTGTCAAAATTTGGACCAAACGGATTATCGGGACTTAATATTGGATTGGGTTGCCTTACATCCGTGACGTTTTCGCCTCCAACATAGATTTCAAAATTTGGGGAAAAGACTTTTGTCACTTGTAGGTTGAGTGTACCAACAGTTGGTGAAAATTCTCCCAGTTGAAACGCTTCAGGACTTAAATCCGTATTAGGAAAACGTTGTCTACCCAACCAATTATAAGTAGCATCAAACTTCCATTGAGCTCCCTTTGCATTTAATTCGGTTTCATAAGCTGTGTTGACAAAAATTCGATGCCGCGGAATTAAGGGGTTGTCCAATCGGCCGCTTAAATAATCGGTTTGTACATCGTAGAATTTGTATGCCATTCTTAAATCAAACCGTTCAAAAGCGTTATAGTTAAATTCAAACTGAAAACTATTGGCAAAACTCTCGCCCTGTAAATTATAAAACGAAATTTCAAACGGATTCTCCCAATCTGTAATCACCTGATTTTGAAACTCCGTACGGTAAAAATCTAAGGTTATGTCTGCTTTTCTGTTAAACAGGTTAAAGCCTTGCAAATAACTTACACCATAATTCCACGCAATCTCTGGGTCTAATCCATAGATTTTCCCTCCAGAGTCGATAATATTAATCTGTCTAGAACTTGAAAACATGTTCTGGGTTTCTGCGAAAATATTGGCGCTTTTTACACCTCTCCCAACTGATGCCCTAAATGCTGATTTTTCCCAAGGCGTATATCTTACATGTAAGCGTGGCGTAATGAAAAAACCGAACCTATTATGTTGATCGGCCCTAATACCAGCCGTTAATGTGAGCTTATCCAAGTTGTCATAGGAATATTCAAAAAAGCCTCCAAAAGAGTTTTCTATTCGATCATAACTTGTAGTATTGACCAACTCATCATAACTATCGTACGTAAAACTTAAACCTGTTTTAATTTTGTGCCTAGAATCTGAAATAATGCTATTGTAAACCAGGTTTGAGTAAAAACTGGTATGCTCAATATCATAAGTATTAAGACCAAAATACGATTCTTGGTTATGGTAGCTCAATGCCGTTTGAAAACCTAAACTTTGGTATGGTATTTCTGGGTTAACATAACCCAATTTTGTGGTAATCTCATAACGTTCTGTATCTATTTCGCTTCCCCAAAAGTTCGTAGTTCCCCTATCGCGTTCTGGTTCAAAACCAACCTGACCAGACTGTGTATTATCATTTAAGTATCGGAGATTTATAAAACTAACCAGTCCCTTTTCAGAATCTGTGTATTGCCATCTGTTCATTATGTTGATTTGCTCCTTCAGAGGAACATCCAAAAAACTGTCATCGTTTCTATCAAATTTCTGTTCTCTAAGATTCCCATGGATATACAAGCCACTGCTCCATTTATCTGACACCTGTTGATTAATATGGGTGTTTAATTCCAACCGTCCATTAATACCAGCATAGGCATTGACAAAAAGTCTATCATCTGTAAGTGGCTTTACAAGTTCCGCATTAATCTGGCCCGCAATACTCTCAAAACCATTGACCACACTCCCTGCGCCTTTTGTAATTTGGATACTCTCAACCCATGTACCCGGAATAAAACTTAAGCCGTAAGCCTGAGAGGCACCTCGGATAGCCGGAACATTTTCTGTTGTTATTAAGATGTAGGGCGAATTTAAACCCAACATCTTTATTTGCTTCGTTCCCGAAACGGCATCGGCAAAATTAACATCGATAGAAGGGTTGGTTTCAAAACTTTCTGAAAGATTACAACAAGCTGCTTTTAACAATTCATCATTACTCACAGTAAAAGTATTTGCAGCTTTTAAATACGACTTCATCGTAGACTGCTTTCGCGATGTTAGTTTCACAGCATCCAACTGTTCCGATGGTTGCAAAACGTGCTTAATGAATTTATTCTCATTAACGATTAGTGTATCGGTTTTAAAACCAACATAGCTAATGACCAATCTATTGAACGAAAACTTGTAAGGGAGCGCGAAAGTACCATCTTCTGCTGATACCGTTCCAACGGATGATCCCAACCAATAAATGTTGGCTCCTTGTAAGGGCAGTTCTTTGTCCGTGCTCGCTTCCAAAACCAATCCTTTCAACTGATCTTGAGCTGGAAGCACAGACACCGCTAATATCATAAATATAACTAGTTGCCTCATCTTTTAAAGAATTTTAAATAACATGATGATGGCCATGACTATCATAATTGTATTTTCAATAAATGTAGCCTTGGTCATCGGTAGATTTAACGCAGTCCCTAGACAAGCGCATTTTATGGTTTTTTTACTCCATAGCGCTTTGGTAACACCAAAAGTGGTTATACCCAGAACTACCACGGTTAAAACTAGAGCTACATCAATTCTAAATCGGAATAAGAACATTAACCCAAGTAATACCTCAATAAAAGGATAAATCCAACCATAAACAGGTATGCGATTGGCTAAGGGATCGTACATGCTAAAGCTCTTTGGAAACCCATTTAAATCCAGTAGTTTGAAAAAACTAAAAACAATATAAAAGAGTCCCATGAAATCCAACATAAAGTCCGTGGTACTCCAAGGATTCATGTTTAACAAAACTGAGGCTATCAGTATGTAACCAAAAATTAGAAATAAGGGAAACAGCTGCCTAAGCTCACTCTGTTCTTTCTGTGGCTCTGCTGTCGTTTGTTTAAAGACGTTTTTTTCTGGTAATTCTGAAATTTGATATTTGTCGGCTAATGCATTTTGCAATTCCTTCAAGTGGATGTGCTCTGACATGGTCAATTTTACAGTTGACTCCTCCAGATTTACAGAAACATCCTCGATGCCATCTAAGGAACCTAGGGAAGACTCCACCGAAGCTTTGCAGCCGCTACAGGTCATGCCTGTAACTTTATATGTATGTGTCATTGGTATTGTATAATTTGATTACTAAAAAAGGATAGATAAAAGGCTTAACCGTAAAGCCTTAAAGCAACTTTAGAATCAAATTAAATAGGTTTCGTTAAGGATATAAATGTCTTTAACAAGGTTTGGAGGTTTGTAATACCCACTTGGTATAGGGTTTGAAACTCCATCAGAATGAAGATAATAGGATATAAAGAAAACTACCGCAAACTTTTGGAGCTTAATTTCAACATCCTCAAAAACGGTAACATTAAGATCATCTATGCCTTCTATGACGTCAACCTCATCCTTACAACAGGATGATTTCAAAGTGTCAGAAGTAGGCATATCGTCTATATCACCGCCACATCGGTCTAACTTCGAGAATACGGCTACATCTACAAGTTGTCCGCCACAAAAATGTTTTTCTATCGTTACGGACAACGTTGACAAGAGCACCAATACGGACAGTACAGTTGATAACCCCTTATGTAAAAGCGATGCTTTCATAATGCAAAGGTAACAATTTGAAAAAATTCCATACACAAATTACCAAAGCCTTAACGATTGAGCTTAAAATAATAGAATGCCGGTAAGAAGAGAATTAGAAATAAAGGCTGAATCAAGAAGCGCCTTACATTAAAAAAAAGATAGTAATCTTCCTGTCTCGGATTAATAACAAAATATAAAAAGGGTATAATCAATAGTATAAATGCTCCAGAATAAAGCAAAATGGATAATTTCAGCATGCCTTTATCCTTAAGCAATAAATAAATAATGCCTAAAGAAGCTATTGTATTTATTAAATACCTGAGACTGGTGAACGCAACGAGCTTTGCCACTTCGCGTCTGGGACTGTCTATATATAAATAGTCTTTCTTAAAAAAGGACAAATACGGATCATAAAATAGGACATCCTCAAAGGCTCTCACAGCAACCAGGACCAGAAACAGCAAAACAACCAAACCATATCTTACCAATTTAGACATGCTGTTTGGATTTAGTGAAACGATTAACCCAAATCATCCAAAGCAAGAAAACCGTTCCATAAATTAACAATGGGAAAATGACCGTATGAAGGACTTCCCTGCGCCAAGGATAGTGATACAATCCAATTGCCAGGATTACAATTCTTATGAGATTAAAAGCGTAGATAATTATACTTCCTGCAAAGGCGTAAAAAAGTGTTGATTTCACACTTGATGCGAACGCAAAAATAAAGGACAAAAACAAAATAATGATACTAATGGCATTACAACCCTCTACTATCGTGGCTACAAATTTTCCATTAATAATAATTTTAATCGAAGGCTCATTTGGGTGTGGTTCCATTACAGTAGAATAACCCACACTTTCCAGAAGCGCATCCGTTTGCCTGGCTACCAAGTTAGTAGCAAAATCTGGATAGTATAAAGCACCGCTGGACATAGATAGGTAGTAATTATACCCAAGTGTAAGAACGGAATATACAGCTACAAAGGTGATGATGAACTTAAAAACAAGTTTGTATTTTAAAAGGAATGATTTCAAAAAAATAACTGCTGTGTTAGTTTGTTGTTAAATTTATAAAATCCATATTTCTAAACTGTCCAAATTAGATACTTTTACCAAAATTTTGTTCATGAACTTTCAAGACTTAAAACGAGAAATAAAATCAATAATTTCAGAAAACGATAAAAGTATCGACGAGCGTCTATTGGGTATATGCCAACTGCTCGAAGAACATATTGATTACTACAATTGGGTAGGATTCTATTTCAAAAATGGCGATAAGGACGAGTTACGTTTAGGGCCGTATGTAGGTGCACCCACTGACCATACTATCATTCCTTTTGGAAAAGGCATTTGTGGACAAGTGGCTGTAAGCAATAAAAATTTTGTAGTCCCAGACGTTTCAGCACAAGATAATTATATAGCCTGCAGTATTACAGTTAAGGCTGAAATTGTAGTTCCAATTTTTGTAAATGGCGAAAATATTGGACAAATAGATATTGATTCTAACACAGCAGACCCATTTACGGAGCAAGACGAACGTTTTTTGGAATATGTATGCAAAAAAGTGGCTACCATTATTCCCGTAGAAACTTATATATATTGATTACATCCCAGTTCTTATGGCTTCAACCGGATCTAGCCGTGAAGCTGAAATGGCTGGAACAACGCCCGAAATCAATCCAATAAACGAGGATATTGAAAATCCAATAAGCATATTTTTAAAAGATAGCACAAATTCAAAGTCCTCTGTAAATCCTGAGGCGATGAGAGTACCAAACCACACCATCACCAGACCCACAATTCCACCAACAACAGCCAGAATAACCGCTTCAAACAAAAATTGAAATAAAATAAATTTATTTTTTGCGCCTAAGGACTTCTGAATACCAATAATATTAGTGCGCTCTTTTACACTAACAAACATAATATTGGCAATTCCGAAACCTCCTACCAGTAAAGAAAAAAGGCTAATCACCCAACCTATGGTGTTCATGCTTGCAATGATACCATCGATAAAGCTTTGAAGACCTTCAACCACACTAATAAAAAACGTATTGATTTCATCGGGTTTAATGCCGCGCTTATTTCTCAGTAATTGCACTAATTCTGCCTCTACCTCATCGGCATCAACACCAGATTTTGGTTTAATAATAACTACCGGAATCATGGATGACACGTTTTCGCCATATCGCGTTCTCACAAAATTTGATGGTAAGAAGATTGAAATATCATTGCTGTCGCCAAAAAGTCCAGACCCTTCCTTTTTTACTACACCGATAACTGTAAATTTTTGACCATAAAGCCTCACCTTTTTACCTATGGGATCAATGTCTCCAAACAGATTCTTTGCAATTTCAGAACCAATAACCACCACGGCCCTTCCAGCATTAGATTCCATTTCATTGTAAAAGCGGCCTTTTTCGAACTCCAGTCGCTGGATATCTGAAAACTCGCTAGAAACCACGACTGTATTTACGCTTTGAATCAATTCGGATTCGTATCTAATACTTTCTCTTGGCACAAAAAGTTGATAGGCCATTTCTTCAACTTGTGATAAGGACTCCTGCAAATACTTATATTCTGTGTAAGATATTTTGTCAAAAGTTTGCCATTTCCAGCGCGGCACCTCTGTGGGTCCAAAACTAAAGTTGGACAAATACATCGTATTGCTATCCAAGGCGCTTAGCTGGTCTTTAATATTTTTATCCAAGGAATCTACGGCCGCCAAAACGGCTATAATGGAAAAAATACCAATAGTAACGCCCAGCAATGACAAAAAAGTCCTAAGCTTATTATTGGCCAGAGCACTAAAAGCAAAAGAGAAGCTTTCTTTCAATAAACGAATATATACCAACATCGTACCCAATTATTAAGGCTAAAGATAATTGGTTTAAGAAAGAAATCTGTTAAAAAAACTTAAATTGAAATTATAATTACATTCCCGTTCTAATGGCCTCTACTGGATCGAGCCGTGACGCAGACAAGGCTGGAATAACACCAGAAACCAACCCTATAAAACTAGATATACCAATTGCTATAGCGATGTTAGTAAAGGACAGAACAAAAGTAAAATCCTCTATAGTTAGATTTACCAATACCGTTATCAGGTAAACCAATCCAAGACCAACGAGTCCGCCAAGAAGTGCAAGGATGATCGCTTCAAAAAGAAATTGAAAAAGAATGAATCTATTCTTAGCACCCAGGGATTTTTGAATTCCGATAATATTATTCCGTTCCTTAACACTCACAAACATAATGTTGGCAATACCAAATCCTCCCACAAGTAAGGAAAATCCGCTGAGCATCCACCCAATGGCATTCATAGTAGAAATTATACCATCGATTAAATTGACAAAGCCCGAAAGCTTGGATAGAAAAAAATCGCTTATCTCACCAGCTTTAACGCCGCGATGTATTCTAAATTTCTGCGTTAATAAGCCCTCAAACGCATCAATATCTACATATGATTTTGGTTTAATCACAATAGCAGTAGGATAGCCATTTTTCCCTGTATTTCTAATACCACGAACAAAATTAACCGGCAGATAAACAGTATCATCTGGTGAGTCTCCAATCCCGTCACCGTATTTTTCCAAAACACCAATGACCTTTAATTTTCTTCCAAAAATTCGCACCTCCTTGCCCAAAGGCTCTGCTTTGCCAAAGAGGTTTTCAGCTAAACGATAGCCTATAACCACTACGGGCGAGCCTGTCTCTGATTCTACCTCGGTGTAAAACCGCCCCTTGCCCAATTTAAGTCGCTCTATGTCATAAATACCATGTGTTACCGCTGCTACATTAACACCTCCTAAGGTTTCCGCTTGGTACCTAACCGTTTCCCTTAAGCCAAAAATACTGTAGGCAGAAGCCTCAATATCGGATATGTTTTTCCTAACAAAATTGTAGTCGTCATAAGAAATAGGATCAAAATTATCCCGCTTCCATTTGGGGACATCAGTAGGTCCAAAAGAGATGTTCATGATGTAAATGGTATTGGTATCAATACCATCCAAGTTTTCCCTGATACTTCTATCCAATGAATCTACAGCAGCGAGCACAGCTATTATGGAAAAAATACCAACTGTTACGCCTAAAAGCGAAAGAAAGGTCCTGAGTTTATTGTTATTCAGCGCTGTTATCGCAAAAGAAAAACTTTCTTTTAATAATCTTAGGTAGACTAGCATTTAGATATCCCTTTACTGGAGTTCTTTGGTTAGACGTTGTCAAC
Organism: uncultured Winogradskyella sp.; assembly: GCA_913055905.1. Taxonomy (GTDB): domain Bacteria; phylum Bacteroidota; class Bacteroidia; order Flavobacteriales; family Flavobacteriaceae; genus Winogradskyella. Next base: position 87,056 of record CAJXLB010000004.1, on the reverse strand, counting down.
AATTCATTGTTACAAAAAACTTTAACAAACTCACTTTAAGCCCAATGTTTTCATAGGTAATATGCGTATTTTTGCCGCATTAAAAACACAACCTAAAATTATGAGCAATAAAACCATTTCCTCCGCACTAATTTCAGTCTTCAGTAAAGATGGGTTAGAACCTATAGTTAAAAAACTAAACGAATTAAATGTTACTATATATTCTACAGGAGGAACGGAAAAATTCATAAAGGACTTGGGTATCGATGTAGTCCCAGTAGAAGATGTAACATCATACCCTTCAATTCTTGGTGGCCGTGTAAAAACCCTGCATCCCAAAGTTTTTGGAGGCATATTAAATCGTCAAGAAAATCAGAGTGACATTGCTGAGTTGGCCGAATTTGAAATTCCCCAAATTGATTTGGTCATAGTAGACCTTTATCCTTTTGAGAACACCGTAGCATCCGGAGCTAACCATCAAGATATAATTGAGAAAATAGACATAGGCGGCATATCGTTAATCAGAGCAGCCGCTAAAAATTATGCTGATGTCGTTTGTGTGTCTTCGGTTGAAGACTATTCGAGTTTCTTAAATCTACTGAATGATAAGGACGGTAAAACGTCTCTAGATGATAGAAAACACTTTGCAGCTAAAGCCTTTAATGTGTCCTCTCATTACGATACGGCTATTTTCAACTATTTTAACCAAACAGAAGAGATTCCGGTATTGAAAGTGAGCGAAACCAAAGGAAAAGTGTTACGCTATGGTGAAAATCCACACCAAAAAGGATTTTTCTTTGGTGATTTTGATGCAATGTTCAACAAACTTCATGGTAAGGAACTCAGTTACAACAATCTTTTAGATGTAGATGCTGCCGTTAATCTAATTCTGGAATTTAAAAATGAAGATCCGACGTTTGCCATACTGAAGCATAACAATGCCTGTGGTTTTGCCCAGCGCAAAACGGTACACGACGCCTATGTAGACGCTTTGGCAGGTGATCCCGTTTCTGCGTTTGGTGGCATATTAATTAGCAATTCGGAAATTGATAAACCAACTGCTGAAGAAATCCATAAACTATTCTGCGAAGTTGTAATTGCACCATCCTTTAGCGAAGACGCCCTAGAAATACTCAAAGGCAAAAAGAATAGAATTATTTTAGAATTAAAAGACGTAACGTTAGCAGACACCACAATACGCACCTGCCTAAACGGTATGTTGGTTCAAGATAAGGATAGCAAAACGGATAGTAAAGAAGATTTAACAAGTGTAACCAATTCCAATCCGTCAGAGGCAGAATTGGACGATTTGATTTTTGCTTCCAAAATATGTAAGCATACTAAATCAAACACCATTGTTTTGGCAAAAAACAAACAGCTTTGTGCAAGTGGAACCGGACAGACCAGCCGTGTTGATGCACTTAATCAAGCCATACATAAGGCCAAATCCTTTGAGTTTGATTTAAAGGGCGCGGTAATGGCAAGCGATGCTTTTTTTCCATTTCCAGATTGTGTTGAGATTGCACATAACGCAGGTATTAAAGCCGTTATACAGCCAGGTGGTTCTATTAAAGACCAGCTTAGCATTGATTATTGTAATAAACATGATTTAGCCATGGTTTTCACCGGAACAAGACATTTTAAGCATTAATGCCAGAGGTTTCTGAATTTAAATGCTGTATCTTTTTTAATAAAAGCAACCCAATAAACATCTAGAATAGAAGATTTATCGTATAATTGATTACATTTACATAATGTCATTAAAGACCAATAGAAGTAACCCCAATAATTATTAATAGCGCATGGGATTTTTTGATTTCTTAACCGAAGAAATAGCCATAGACTTAGGAACGGCAAATACCCTTATTATCCATCACGATAAAGTTGTTGTAGACAACCCATCAATTGTGGCTAGGGATAGAATTAGCGGCAAGATAATCGCTGTTGGCAAGGAAGCCAATATGATGCAGGGAAAGACCCATGAAAATATTAAAACGATTCGTCCTTTGAAAGATGGCGTCATTGCCGATTTTGACGCGTCAGAACAGATGATAAGTATGTTTATAAAAAACATACCTGCGTTGCGCAAGAAATTCTTTAACCCTGCGCTTAGAATGGTTGTTTGTATTCCATCAGGTATTACAGAAGTAGAGATGCGCGCCGTTAAAGAATCCTGTGAACGCGTTAATGGCAAGGAAGTCTACTTAATCCACGAACCCATGGCTGCAGCTATTGGTATTGGTGTAGACATTATGCAACCAAAAGGTAATATGATTGTAGACATAGGTGGCGGAACTACAGAAATCGCTGTTATCGCTCTTGGTGGTATTGTCTGCGATAAATCAGTAAAAGTTGCTGGAGACGTCTTTACCAATGATATCATCTATTATATGCGAACGCAACACAACTTATATGTTGGCGATCGTACTGCAGAAAAAATAAAAATAAAGATTGGTGCCGCTACAGAGGACTTGGAATTACCGCCAGAAGACATGAGTGTTCAAGGGCGAGACTTACTCACCGGAAAACCAAAACAAGTGCAGATATCCTACAGGGAAATTGCAAAAGCACTAGATAAATCCATACTCCGTATTGAGGACTCCGTGATGGAAACCCTATCCCAAACCCCTCCAGAACTTGCAGCAGACATCTATAATACAGGTATCTACCTTGCTGGTGGTGGTTCTATGCTACGTGGACTAGACAAGCGTTTATCCCAAAAAACAGATTTGCCGGTTTATATTGCTGAAGACCCATTACGTGCCGTTGTAAGAGGTACTGGAATTGTCTTAAAGAATTTACCTAAATACAAAAGCGTATTGATTAAATAATTCTAATTAATGCAACAAATCATAAACTTTGTAATACGAAACAAAACGTTTCTATTGTTTTTGTTGCTATTTGGAATTTCGTTGGCGCTAACCATACAATCCCACTCTTATCATAGAAGTAGATTTATAAATTCAGCCAATGCTGTTACTGGTGGCATTTACGGCACTATAAATTCCGTAGATCAATATTTTTCCCTCAAACAAGAAAATGAACTCCTTATTGAAGAAAATAAGCGTCTCAAGGAAGTATTGTTTAATTCAAAAGAATCTTTAGCTACAGGCACGAAGGATTCTATTTTAGATGGTAAAAAATATCGCATCACCTCAGCAGAAGTTTATAAAAACAGCTATTCTTTAACCAATAACTACCTCACTTTAAACAAAGGCAATAAAGATGGCATCAAAAGAGATTTTGGTGTTATACACCCTAAAGGCATTATTGGAATCATTGATAATACCAGTAATGGATATTCAACAGTGCTTTCCATATTAAATAAAAAGAGTAGAATTAACGCAAAATTAAAAGCTACTAACCACTTTGGGTCCTTAACCTGGAATGGCGCTTCGCCCGACATCATGCAACTCATAGACGTGTCAAAATTTGCACCAGTTAAAGTTGGCGACACCATTGTATCAGGTGGCCAGTCGGCTATTTTTCCTAAGGGCATACAAATTGGAACTGTTGAAAATTTCACGACCGATGTTGGTGGAGATACCTATACCATAGACGTTAGGCTTTTTAATGACATGACCAATATAGGCAAGGTTTATATCATTGAGAATACTGATAGAGAGGAAATCAAACAACTAGAGGATAAGCTTAATGAATAGTGCACTAGGTTTACATATAATCCAATTTATTCTGTTGGTCTTGGCACAGGTTGCCATTTTTAACAACATCAACTTTTTGGGCTATATCAATCCTTACATCTATATCATTTTCATTTTTTTGTTTCCAATAAAGGACAATCGGCTTATTTTACTTTTGGTGAGCTTTCTTTTAGGAATGACCATAGATACGTTTTTGGATTCTGGAGGCGTCCATGCTGCATCATCTGTCTTATTGGCTTACAGTAGACCCGTACTTCTAAAGTTCTCCTTTGGAATGCTCTACGAACATCAAAGTGTTAAATTCAATAATTTAGAAATTGGCAGTCTCATAAGCTATGTGGCCGTAGGAACCCTTATCCACCACCTTATGCTCTTCTCCTTAGAGATTTTTAACATCAGTGGCATATGGTTAATACTAAAAAAGACGTTATTTTCAAGTATATTCACTACAATAGTAGCCATACTTATAATAATTTTGTTTAGTCAAAACCGTAAATGAGGAAGTTATTACTTTTATCAACAACCATTTTAGTAGGACTTGTATTCTTAGCACGTTTATTCTATCTACAGGTGTACCACGGGGCGTCCTATAGCATTTTGGAAGATACGGCCATCCGGAAGGAATACAACTATCCTAAACGTGGCTATGTTTATGATAGAAACGGAAAACTATTAGTTGCCAATCAGCCCTCTTACGATGTCATGGTCATTCCAAGGGAAATTGAACCCTTGGATTCATTGGAAATACGAGAATTTTGCGATTTATTGGGTATTGACGTTGATACCTATGAAGAAAAACTCCAAAAGGCAATAAATTATTCACCGCGATTACCCTCTCCCTTTGTGCCCCAATTATCCAAGGAAGATTATGCCGTTCTACAGGAAGTTATGTGGAAGTATGAAGGTTTCTATATCCAAAAAAGGTCAATGCGAGCCTACCAAACAAACATTGGCGCCAATGTCTTGGGCGATTTGGGCGAAGTAGGACAGCGCGATATAAACAGAGATTCCTATTATAAAATGGGTGACCTTATTGGAAAGCAAGGGATAGAAAAATCTTATGAAAAAACCCTGAGAGGAACTAAGGGAATAAATTTTATACAAAAGGATCGGTTTAATAAAAATATTGGGCCCTATAAAAATGGCCTATACGATACTTTACCAAAACCAGGAAAGGATATTACCATAACCATAGATTCTGAGCTTCAAGCTTATGGCGAATTACTGATGAAACATAAGCGAGGAGGCATTGTAGCGTTGGAACCTAGTAGTGGTGAAATTTTAGCCATGGTAACAGGTCCCAGCTATAATCCTAATTTATTGGTAGGTAGGGAACGCAACAAAAATTTTTCCCGATTATTTAGGGACACTATTAATATGCCCACCTACGATAGAGGCCTTCAGGCTCAATATCCTCCAGGTTCGCCCTTCAAGGTTATCAATGCCTTAATTGCCCTTCAAGAAGGTGTAGTTGACACTAATGACAGGTTTTCCTGTCGTATGGGCTACTACTATGGAAGCCGAAAATTAACGGGATGCCACCACCATAAAAGTCCTGTTAATATGAATCAGGGTATTTCCCAATCCTGCAATGCCTATTTTGTTAATGTTTACCGACGCATTATTGAAAAATATGATGATGCTGGAGATGGTGTGAATGTTTGGGCCAATCATGCCAAGAGCTTTGGTCTAGGAGATTTTCTCAATAACGACTTACCTGTGGGCAGACCTGGACGCATTCCTGATGGTGACTATTACGATCGTGCCTATGGCGATGATCGCTGGGCCTCAACCTATATCGTTTCAAATGCCATAGGTCAAGGTGAAGTAGAAGCTACACCTATTCAATTAGCTAATATGGCAGCTGCTATAGGAAACAGAGGCTATTATTACACGCCACACATCATTAAAGATATCGAAGGGGACACAATTCCCAGTAAATTCAAACTTCCTAAATATACTTCCATAGATAAGGAACATTTTGAACCTGTGATACAAGGTATGTTTGATGTTTATAATGAAGGTACGGCTAGCACATTGAGAATACCTGGAATTGATATCTGTGGTAAAACTGGTACGGCTGAAAACTTCATTAAAATTGATGGAGTTAAAACACAATTAACGGATCACTCCATTTTTGTGGCTTTTGCTCCTAAAGATAATCCTACCATTGCTATTGCTGTTTTTGTGGAGAATGGTTATTGGGGTAGCCGTTTTGCTGGGAAAATGGCCAGCTTAATGATAGAGAAATATATTAAGGGCGAAACGACCCGCAAAGACTTGGAAAAATGGATTTTCACCCACAGCCTAGAGAATGAATACGCAAAACCTTATTCGGGTGAACCATTTAAAATTAATGGTGAAACTCAATTACAGGTTATTGAAAATTACGCAACCATAGATTAAAATTATCTCGTTTTAATGTATAGAGAAAACCAAAGACGCTTTCAATTTGATTGGATAATTATCCTCTTGTATGTACTTCTCGTAGCCTTTGGTTATCTCAATATACTGTCTGCCTCGCATGTTGGTGAGATTACAAACTACTTTGACACGTCACAATTATATGGCAAACAACTCATATTTATGGGATTGTCATTGATTTTGATTATCCTAATCCTGTCCCTCGAGGCCAAATTCTATGAACGTTTTGCCAGTATTATCTATCTCATCGCCATTCTTGCGCTTTTGGGTCTATTTATATTTGGAAAGGAAATCAACGGTGCTAGGTCATGGTATGGTATTGGAAGTATGACCATCCAACCCAGCGAGTTTGCAAAGTTTGCCACAGCATTAGCTGTCGCAAAATATATTAGTGACATCCAAACCAACATGAAAACCCTTAAGGACCAGCTAAGGGTTGCCGCCATAATTGTTATTCCAGCATTGCTCATCCTCCTTCAAAATGATGCAGGAAGTACGATAGTGTATTTGGCATTCTTTTTTGTATTCTACCGTGAGGGACTCCAGCAAGTGTACCTTGTCGTAGCCTTATCCTTAATTTTTCTTGCTGTGTTATCTTTGAAGTTAGGCGTAACAATTACAGTGCTGATTGCTGCGGCTGTTTTGCTATCGCGGTACTTACTGAGACGAAAGAAACGAAGCTCTGTGCTTCAATATATTCTTGTGTTGCTTTTGGCCATTGGATTTTCCTTTGGTGTCAAACTGTTTTATCAACATGTATTAAAACCTCACCAACAAAATAGGATTAGCTTGTGGTTACGATTGGAAAAAGACCCTATTAAATTGGAAAAGATGAAAAAAGCCGAAGCTTACAATCTTATTCAGTCGGAGCAAGCTATTAGTTCAGGTGGTATAACTGGAAAAGGTTTTTTGCAAGGTACAAGGACTACTGGTAAATTTGTTCCTGAGCAGGAAACCGACTATATCTTTAGTACGGTTGGTGAAGAATGGGGTTTTCTTGGCAGCAGTTTTGTGGTAATCTTGTTTGTGGCTCTAATTATACGCATTCTGTATTTGGCTGAAGCCCAAAAATCCCAATTCAGTAGGGTTTATGGCTATGGCGTTGCCTCCATTTTCTTTTTACATTTTACAATAAACATTGGCATGGTAATGGGTTTAATACCCACAGTAGGTATTCCTCTTCCGTTTTTTAGTTATGGTGGTTCAGGACTTTGGGGCTTCACCATATTGCTGTTTATTTTTGTGAAGTTAGACAGCAATAAGATTAATGAATGGTAATAAGAGTGATTTCTCCTTTATTTTGAAAATACTTTAGTGGCGCCAAAGGTGCTCGCAATAAGATAAAAAAAGACACCAAAGACGGGCAAACACAGTAATAATACTAACCAAATTACTTTATCTTTACGATTTATCTGTGATCTAAGCACAACGATACACAGCAGCAGGATAATTAGTATGTAACAACCTATGAAAAAATTTACCAATCCTGCGTCTACCACTATCATGGTGTCTTTATATTTTATTTACATCCCAAGCGTAACTACTTAACTAACCCAAACACTTGGGATGTAAATGTATTTCAATCTGTCTAAGGCCTATTGACCTTGACCAAGAGAGTAACCTCTCACGCCATCAAACGTATATAGGTTTTCTGTTTTGATGGCATCGATTCCGTTCTCCTCAGCCTTTGTTAATACCTCAATGATATCAGCCTTAGTTGGTGCTTTTCCATCCTTTGCACTAAAGCGACAACGCCAATGGTCCGTACAGAAAGTCTCGTCAAAACCATTAGGCCAAACTTTTACACCTCTATTGGTAATCATAGTGAGGTGTAACACGTCGGTATTCATTTTTTGGAGTTTTTCTCCAATCACATCTGGGTCTGTACCTTCCCAGTCCACAAATACGTCTACACCAACCAGCACCTTCTCTGCTCTTGGTCTTCGTGTATGTTTCGGAATTTCAATAGCTCCTGTATTTTCGAATTCAACCTTTTTAAGATGCTTTGGCACCTGCCCTAGGTTAGAAATTACAGCATCTGCAAATTCCTTGGTACCTACTTTTTGGGTACTTACTTTCTCATCGTATACATCGTAAGTATGGATACCGTCTTCCATGGTTTTTAACCATGCATTCTGAACTTTAGCCGCAATATCTGATTGACCAATATGCTGTAACATTAAAATAGCACCTTGAATTAAACCAGAAGGGTTCGCCATATTCTGGCCTGCTCTTCTTGGAGCTGAACCGTGAATAGCTTCGAACATGGCATGATCATGGCCTATGTTAGACGATCCTGCCAAACCTACAGAACCTGTTATCTGTGCTGCTACGTCTGAAAGGACATCTCCGTAGAGGTTAGGCATTACGATAACATCAAATACTTCTGGTGAATCTGCCAATTTTGCCGCTCCTATATCAACAATCCAATGCTCATTCTCAATGTCTGGATATTTAGCTGCAATTTCATCAAATACTTTATGGAACAAACCATCCGTTTGCTTCATAATGTTATCCTTAGTGAAGCAGGTTACTTTCTTTCTGCCAAACTTCTTTGCATACTCGAAGGCATAAGTGATTATTTTTTCACAACCTGGTCGGCTTATTAATTTTAAACACTGAACAACCTCATCTGTTTGTTGGTGCTCAATACCTGCATATAAATCCTCTTCGTTTTCTCTTACAATAACTACATCCATTTCTGGGTGCTTTGTAGCTATGTAAGGGTGCAAACTTTTACAAGGTCTTACATTGGCAAAAAGCCCTAAGGTCTTACGTGTGGTTACATTTAAACTTTTGTAACCTCCACCTTGAGGTGTTGTGATCGGTGCTTTGAGGAAAATTTTGTTACGTCTAATAGTTTCCCAGGCTTCATCAGATATACCTGCGGTATTACCAGCTAAATAGACTTTTTCTCCAACTTCAATCTCGTCGATGTCTAATTGTGCTCCAGCTGCTTCTAAAATACGTAATGTGGCATCCATAATTTCTGGGCCGATACCATCGCCCTTCGCTACTGTGATTTTTGTCATAGGGTTGTTGTTTACAATTACAAAGATGCATATCATTTTTCATATAATTTTATATATGTTTTTTATGATATGTATAAATGAAATTTATGGTTAATAAAAATTTGATTGTTACTATATTTTCTTCTCTTACAAGTTGTTTTTTTTAATTCTTAAGGCTTTCTAAACTGCTCTTTAGCGTTTCGATTTTAGCCAGCGCATCGGCCTCCTTCTTTTTCTCAATGGCTACAACCTTTTCAGGAGCATTATTCACAAATCGCTCGTTCGAAAGTTTTTTGCGAACAGCATTTAAAAATCCTTCCGTATAACTTAGTTCTTCTTTTAATTTAGTTATTTCTGCCTCTACATCAATATTTCCCGCCATAGGAATATAATATTCATTGGCTTTTACCCTAAAAGTTAAAGCTCCTTCTACGGCATCGGTGATATATTCCAAATCATTTACATTTCCAAGCTTACAAATAACCTCATCGAAGGTTGATGGTACATTTTCTGTATTCACAACCTTTAGGTCTAGCGCTTCCTTAAATGAAATATTCTTTTCTTTTCGAATGGTTCTGATGCCTGATACAACCTCAGCGGCAAAATCAAAACCAGCGATTAAATCCAACTGTTTTGGTCTACTCTTTGGCCATGTGCTTATTATTAAAGCCTCATTAGATTTTCGAACATCCATATATTGCCATATTTCTTCTGTAATAAATGGCATAAAAGGATGTAACAACTTTAAAACATCTTCAAACAGCAGTCTCAAATCTGCCATCGTTTTGCGGTCGATGGGTTGCTGATAGCCAGGCTTTACAATCTCCAATAACCAAGAAGCAAAATCATCCCAGACCAACTTATAAATAGCCATTAAGGCATCGCTCAGTCTATATTTGGAAAAATGGTCCTCTATGTCTTCAAGGACAGCTTGAAATTTAGACGAAAACCATTCTAGCGCTATCTTACTGCTTTGAGGTTGCTTTAAAGCGTCATCAACTTCCCATCCATTAACCAATCTAAAGGCGTTCCATATTTTGTTGGCAAACTGCTTTCCTTGTTGGCAAAGTGCTTCGTCAAACAACAAATCGTTTCCTGCGGCCGAACTTAATAAAAGCCCTACCCTAACGCCATCAGCTCCATAATCATCTATAAGTTTTAGCGCGTCTGGTGAATTACCAAGGGATTTAGACATTTTACGACGTTGCTTATCTCTAACCAAACCTGTGAGATAAACATTTTCAAAAGGCTTTTCATCCCTGAATTCGTAACCAGCAATAATCATCCGAGCTACCCAAAAAAATAGAATATCCGGACCGGTAACCAAGTCGTTTGTGGGATAGTAATAATTTATTTCCTTGTTCTCTGGATTTCTTATACCATCGAAAACACTGATTGGCCACAGCCAAGATGAAAACCAAGTATCTAGAACGTCTGACTCTTGCCTTAAATCAGACAATTTCAAATTTTGATTTGATGTTGCTTCTTTGGCCTTCTCGAGGGCTTCTGCAGTAGTTTCGGCAACTACAAAATCCTCTTTGGCATCGCCATAATAGTAGGCTGGAATTCGTTGACCCCAAACCAACTGACGGGAAATATTCCAGTCGCGTATGTTTTCCATCCAATGCCGATAGGTATTCTCAAACTTTTTTGGAAACAATTTAATTGCTCCTGTTTCTAAAACTGCGGCAATGGCCGGCTTAACCAAATCTTCCATTTTAAGGAACCATTGATCGCTAAGTCTAGGTTCAATAATGGCCTTGGTGCGCTCAGAAATCCCTACTCTATTGGTATAGTCTTCAACTTTTAACAGGGCACCCAACTCCTCTAATTCCTTAACTATTTCTTTTCGTACCTGAAATCGGTCTTTACCCTCATAGTGCAGTCCATACGAATTGAGTGTAGCGTCGTCATTAAAAATATCTATTACTTCTAAATCGTACTTATCACCTAATTGCTTATCATTTTCATCATGTGCAGGAGTGACCTTAAGACATCCGGTTCCAAATTCTAAATCTACATAGTCATCTTCAATAATTGGTACTACCCTATTGCAAACAGGCACTATTGCTTTTTTACCCTTAAGATTTGTATGTCTCTCATCATTTGGATTGATACAAATGGCTGTATCGCCCAATAATGTTTCCGGTCTTGTGGTTGCGATGGTCAAAACATCATCAGAACCTTCAATCTTGTAATTGATATAATAGAGTTTTCCTTGCTTCTCAACATATTCTACTTCTTCATCTGAAAGTGTGGTTTTAGCCTCTGGATCCCAATTGACCATTCTGTAGCCACGGTAAATCAGACCTTTCTTGTATAAATCCACAAACACCTTGATTACCGATTCTGACATATCGTCATCCAAAGTAAATTTTGTTCTATTCCAATCGCAAGAACATCCAAGTTTTTTAAGCTGATCTAAAATAACGCCTCCATATTCTTCCTTCCAAGCCCAGGCATGCTCTAAAAACTCTTCTCGAGACAAATCATTTTTATGGATCCCCTCCTCCTTTAGTTTAGCAACTACCTTAGCTTCTGTTGCGATAGACGCATGATCCGTTCCAGGAACCCAACATGCATTCTTGCCCAATAGACGCGCACGTCTTACCAACACATCTTGAATGGTATTATTTAACATGTGGCCCATATGCAAAACTCCTGTAACATTTGGTGGAGGAATTACAATTGTATAGGGCTCCCTATCATCTGGTTTGGAATAAAAATAGCCGTTGTCCATCCAGTATTTGTACCATTTGCCTTCTACAGTCTGAGCCTTATATTTGGACGGGATTTCCATATTTTGGTATTATTTTTGCTAAATGGATGACAAAAGTACTTATATTTCTCTTTTTGAGAAACTAAATCACTAATGAAACGTATTTTTATTAGGTGCAGCGATGTTAAATAATGTACCATACGTCTAATTAATTTTGATGGCATAGAAAAAGTAAGTAGTTTTAACATTGTAATATGAAATTTATCATGATGAAAAATTTAATAGCAGTATTATTTGTAAGCCTTTTATCTATTGGGGTTTATGCACAAGAGAAAGTAGCTAAAATAGAATTTAAGACCAAGGTCATTGATTACGGAACCATTGAAAAAGGTGCCGACGGCGTGCGTGTATTTGAATTTACAAATACTGGAAACGCCCCTTTGGTTATCTCTAACGTGAAATCCACATGTGGATGTACAGTTCCTAAAAAGCCAGAAGGTCCTATTATGCCTGGTGAAACTGGTGAAATTCAGGTAAAGTATGACACTAATCGTGTCAATCCAATAAGAAAAACAATTACTGTTTTCTCTAATGCAGACACACCTACCGTAGCTTTAAAAATTAAAGGCTTGGTGGTAGACCCAAATAAAACAAGCGTCTTGGAGAAAAAATCAAAAAGTATGATTGAGCAATAACTCTACACAAACAAACATACTATTGAAATAAAATATGGAGCCCTTTATTTTGCAGAGGGCTCCTTTTTTGTAAAGACATTGTCTAATTCAAACTTAAAGGACTTTTTTAAACCATAGCGGTCCACTTGTATTTTAAGGGTCTTGCCTGTCGTGCCGTGTAATAATTCATTAATGTCTGAGAGCTTGTACTCGTAGGCTTTTTTACCGTTTACGCTAATAAGCACATCTCCTTTTCTTAAGCCAACGGCATAAGCATTTGAAGACTTACGAACTTCGACTATCTCATAGGCAGGTTTAACAGTGGTCATGTAGTTAACATACTGATTTATGCTAATCGCTCCTTCACTGGACCGTCCGTAAGCCTTTACAGGAATATTAATTTCCTCCTTAACAAACATAATTCCGTTATGCTCAATCACAATACCACTATTGTTATACGTGAACGGCTCTTTAAAGTAACGATTCTTTTTAAGGTAAATCTTTGAGTTGGTGTAGTCTATAAAACAGTTGAACCGCTTAAGGATATCACCTCCTAGCGAGCCACTTCTTTCCTTTACTATTTTTGTCTTATCAACGGAGGCAGAATCGGGAAAAGCCACATTTACCCGCTCTAATTCAAATTCTCCTATTTTAAATTTTTTTAGTTTTGATCTTTGGCCGTAAACGGAACCGCTCAAACCCTTCCCTAAGTAATCTGTAAACACTAATTCCTTATCAGGAGTGATACCCTGCTCTTGGTCTTCAAAAAGCCAAATGGCATCACTACTTCCAGTATCTAAAAGCAGTTTAACCTTTTTACCATTTTCTGAAAGCACTACTTCGGCATTGAGATAGGGTTTCTTTTTATTTATTTCCAAGGGGAGTGTAACCCATCTTCTGCTGCGCTTCGGCTTAAAGGTTTCTGGCTTGTGAAGTCTAATAAATTTTGAGGTGTAATTAATCTCAATGATAAAGTTTTTAAAAATGTCGTACCCAATGATGCCATGAACCAAAATACCTAAACGTGGGGTGAAATTTATGTCCTCATCATAAACCACAAACAAATCCTTATTAAATAAGGTTATGTCTCCAAATCTAAAGGCATTCCCTGTTGATTTCAACGCTTCTAACTTTCCGTTACCGCCTAAACCATAGAGAAAAAAAGTTTCAATGTTCTTTAATCCTATGGTATCGGTTTCCTTAATATTAAAGAGTATAGGTTTGCTCACTCCGGTATCCAGCACAAAAGAGAGCGGAACATTGTTAATTTCGAGAGGGATAATTATAAGGTTTCCTATAAGTTCAAAATCAATTTTATCGCTTTTCTGCTTGTTAAAATAAAACTTGTCCTGAGCCAACCCAAAACCATAATTAATGATAAAAAATAAAAGGATAATATATCGCGTATACAATTTCATTTATTTTTGCACTATAGAAGATACAAATCTTAAGAGTACTCTTAAGCGCATCTTCCATTTTTAATGAAACTTTAAGAATTACATCACCTCAGAAACCTAAAACAGATGCCGTCAATTTCAAAAAAAGGTTTAAAAATGCCAGAGTCTCCTATAAGAAAGTTAGTTCCTTATGCAGAGGAAGCTAATAAACAGGGGAAAACGGTCTATTATCTGAATATTGGACAACCCGATATTAAAAGTCCTACTGTAGCACTTGATGCGGTAAAAATTCACTCCTTGGATGTCCTAGCCTATTCAAGATCGGAAGGTGCTGAGGACTACAGAAAAAAGATAGCACTTTACTACCATAAAAATAATATCGAAGTAACACATAACGATATCATCGTTACCACAGGAGGTAGCGAGGCGTTGTTATTTGCCTTTGGAAGCATTATGGATGAAGATGATGAAATAATCATTCCTGAGCCTTTCTACGCGAATTATAATGGGTTTTCTACCGCATCTGGTGTAAATATCGTGCCTGTAATATCCAAAATAGAAGACAACTTTGCCTTACCACCTATAGCTGAATTCGAAAAGCTTATTACACCGAAGACCAAGGCTATTTTAATTTGTAACCCAGGAAATCCAACGGGATATCTTTATTCTAAAGAAGAAATAAAACAACTTGCGGCTCTCGTAAAGAAACACGACCTTTTTCTTATCGCTGATGAAGTCTATCGCGAATTTGTCTACGATGGCATCTCCCATTATTCCATATTACAGGAACAAGGCCTGGAAGAGCATGCCATTGTCGTAGATTCCGTTTCAAAACGATACAGTTTGTGTGGTGCACGTATAGGCTACCTTGTATCTAAAAATAAAGCCGTTATGCAAACAGCCCTTAAGTTTGCACAGGCACGTCTTAGCCCTCCTACATTGGCACAAATTGCTGCTGAAGCCGCTCTTGAAACTCCACAGAGCTACTTTGACAACGTTAAGGAGGAATACGTAAAAAGACGCGATGTTCTTATTGAGGAATTAAGAAAAATCCCTGGTGTAAAAGTTGCCAAACCGAATGGTGCCTTTTACTGTATAGCTGAGCTTCCTGTTAAAAGTGCCGATGATTTTGCACGCTGGCTGTTAGAATCCTTTGATTATGAAAACAACACGGTAATGGTAGCACCAGCAGCAGGTTTTTATTCCACCCCAGGTGTAGGATTGAACCAAATAAGAATTGCGTATGTTCTGAACGAACAAAGCTTAAAAACGGCTGTCAAGGTAATTGCAGAAGCTCTAAAAGTATACCAAGATTAATGACGATACTTCAAAATGTTTCACTGCGTCACTTGAACACCTTTGGCATTGAAGCTAAGGCAAAAGAATATTGCAGGATTACCTGTAAAGATGAATTAAAACAGGTTTTATCCAAAAAATCTAAACATCCTTTATTTGTTCTTGGTGGTGGCAGTAATATGTTACTAACTAAGGATGTTGATGCCCTTGTTTTACACATAGATATTAAAGGCATAGAGGTCATCGATAGCGATGACACCCATGTTACTGTTGAAGCCAAGGCAGGTGAAAATTGGCACCATTTTGTAATGTGGTGTATAAAACATAACTATGGCGGTGTAGAAAATCTTTCGCTTATACCTGGTAATGTAGGTACCGCTCCAATTCAAAATATTGGAGCTTATGGTGTAGAGCTAAAGGATATTATGGTAAGCTGTGAAGCTATTAACATTAAAACCCAAGAAGAACGAATTTTTAATAAAGACCAATGTAAGTTTGCTTACAGGGAATCTATCTTTAAAAATGAGCTTAAAAATCAATATATCATTACAAGCGTTCGATTTAGGCTAACAAAAACAGACCATAAGCTCAATATGGATTATGGTGCCATTAAGGACGAGCTAAAGAAAAACCATATTGATAATCCTCAAATTAGGGATATTTCCAATGCCGTTATCGCCATAAGGCAAAGCAAATTACCCGACCCAAAAGAAATAGGCAATAGCGGAAGCTTTTTTAAAAATCCTATCATAGATAATGAGCAACTGGAAAAACTTCAAAATAATTTTAGTGACATTCCATATTATAGAGTTTCAGACTCGAAAGTTAAAGTTCCCGCAGGCTGGCTCATTGAAAAGGCTGGTTTTAAAGGGAAGCGATTAGGCGACTACGGCGTACATAACAAACAAGCTCTGGTTTTAGTAAATTATGGGAATGCCAAAGGTACGGACATTTTAAATCTGGCCCTTTTAATCCAAAAGACCGTTTTGCGCATTTTTAATATTAGGATTGAAACGGAAGTAAACATCATATAAAAAAAGCCGCAATAAATGCGACTTTTTATATTAGAATAACTTTTTGAAAATGCTATTAATCAATCCTGTAAAAGAAGAAAAATTATTCTAAAAAATACCTTAAAAAGCTCCAATGGAAGCTATTTAATTATATTTACGATTAAAACACTATTTTGGATGTCAGGGTCTAAAAAAAATTTAACACAACTGTTTTGAGCGCTTCCTCAATTGAAGAACATATCATCGCTTATCTCCAGGACGGAGATAAACGCGCACTCAACTTGCTCTATGAAAATTATTCATCGAGTCTTTATGGTGTTATATTAAAAATAACCCAAAACGAGGAAATAGCAGAAGACGCTTTACAGGAAACCTTTATTAAAGTCTGGCGAAATTCTGGAAAATACGACCCATCTAAGGCCAAGTTATTTACCTGGCTCTTTAGAATTGCGCGTAACACTGCCATAGATAAACTCAGAAGTTTTAATAATAGATACCATAAAGAAGTCCAAATCGATAAATCCAACGTATATATATTACCAACAGGAAATTTAAACCAAGATGTCATGGACATCAAGGAGCATGTTGGAAGACTAGAGGAAAAGTACAGAATAGTGTTAGAGGCTCTTTTTTTTGAGGGCATGACACAACAGGAGGCAAGTGACGAACTGGGCATTCCTCTAGGAACAATAAAATCGAGATTAAAGATTGGGTTACGAGAACTTAGAAAAGTCTATGACCCTTAAAACTTTAGAGATATGGAAACAAAATTACATAGCTTTTTAAATTCAGGCCTTCTGAATAAGTACTTGGTTGGAGAAACCTCTATGGCCGAAACAAAGGAGGTTGAGTTTTTTATTTCTAACTATCCTGAAGCAGCTGAAGCTTACGAGGACCTTCAAAAGAATTTAGAAATTATTGCAAAAGCTGGAGCAGTGGATGTTCCTAATGATACCCTTAAACAAATACTTAAGGCCATAGACCAGCCACAATCAGAACAAGTTATAAACTTAGTTCATAGAAGAAAAATCTCTTGGTACAGCATTGCTGCATCAGCGGCTGCTATTGTTTTTGCATTTTCAACGTTTATGCTGTATCAAAAAAATATAGCCTTGCATGAAGAAAACAATATCGTTGTAGATGAGATTTTTGACCTTCGCAGTGATATTGAAAAGAACAACTCCAAACTGGCCGAACTCTCAGAGCAGTTGATGAAACTCAACAATCCTGATGCAAAAAAATACGTCCTAAACGGAAATGAGCGTGCTAAAAACCTTAAAACGGTTGCCTATATTAATCCTGTGGACAAAACGTCCATGATTGACGTTATTACTTTACCCAAATTACCGGAAGAACAACATTATCAAATTTGGGCAGAATTGCAAGACCGTATGGTGAACTTAGGTATTTTGGATGAATCGGACAGAAAACTAAAACAAATCCCATATGTTGAAGATGCCCTTGCACTTAGCATTAAAATCGGGAAGAAAGGAGAAGAAACTAATGAAGAGAACGCTGAAGTCGCAGAAATCACCTTAAAGAAGGATTAACTCATTTCATTAACGAATAAAAAAAAATCGGTACCCAAAAAGGATACCGATTTTTTATTTTATCCAATATCATTCTTTTTCAAACAAAGCTTTATGGATTAATCCTCCTATAATGGCACCAACAATTGGCGCGACCCAAAACAACCATACTTGAGACAAGTAGGCTCCCTCAGCAAAAATAGCCTGACTTAATGATCTCGCAGGATTAACCGAAGTATTGGTTATAGGTATACTTATTAAATGAATCAAGGTTAAGGCCAAGCCAATAGCCAAAGGCCCAAAACCTTTTGGCGCCCTTGCATTAGTGCTCCCTAAAATAACCAGCAAGAAAAATGCTGTAAGAACAATCTCAGCAATAAGAGCAGACATGAGGCTGTAGCCTTCTGGCGATAACTCACCGTATCCGTTAGCGGCAAAACCTCCAACTGAATCAAATCCAGATTTTCCAGTGACAATGACGTAAAGTACACCAGCTGCAGCTATAGCGCCTAAAACTTGCGCCAAAATGTAACCGATTAAATCCTTGGCCTCAAATCTACCACCGACCCAAAGACCAATAGATACCGCAGGATTAAAATGACCGCCAGAAATATGGCCAACCGCATAGGCCATAGTTAAAACTGTTAAACCAAAAGCAAGGGCGACACCTGCAAAGCCAATACCTAAGTTTGGCACTCCAGCTGCATAAATAGCGCTTCCACAACCACCAAATACAAGCCAGAAGGTTCCAAAGAATTCAGCAAATTGTTTTTTCATAATAAAATTGAATTAGTTAGGAATTAATAAAGATTTTTATTTCTCCAATAACTAAGAAGGACATGTCATGTTTGGGGAGATAAAGTCAATGAAAACTCGTATCTTTGTAACCAAATTTAAGTAATTAAATGAAATTATTACTCTTAACTTTAGGATTATTAGTTTTAGCCATTGCTGGCATAACCATTAAAATTTGGGCAAAAAAAGACGGGAAATTTGCTGGTACTTGCGCCAGTCAAAACCCGATGCTAAATCAAGATGGAGAGGCTTGCGGATTTTGTGGTAAAACCCCTGATCAATTTAAGGATTGTAAAGAACCTCAACATTCTTAAGTAGTAGCTAATGAGCTTAAATCTTTCATTGCTCATTGTTTTTATTCTCGTTGTAAGTATACAAATCATTTTTTACGGTAGTTTCTTTTTTGCCTTTGCCACAAAAAAGAAGGAAAAGAAAAAGAAAAAAAATATTGCGTTATCCGTTATTGTTTGCGCAAAAAACGAAGCTAAAAATCTCAAAGAAAACCTACCTTCCCTTTTAAATCAAAACCATCCCAATTTTGAAGTTGTATTGGTTAATGATGGCTCTACGGATGATTCCCTTGAGGTTATGACTTCATTCAAAACATCCCACCCTAATGTAAAAGTAGTTGACGTAAAGTCCATTGAAGCATTTTGGGGAAATAAGAAATATGCGTTAACGCTAGGTATAAAGGCTGCAACAAACAATTTTCTAGTTTTCACCGATGCCGATTGCAAACCTAATTCACAAAATTGGCTCAGTAGGTTGAGCTCTGAGTTTTCTAATGAAAAATCTATTGTCTTGGGATATGGTGGCTACGCGAAGAAAAAATCATCTCTACTCAATCAACTCATTCGATTTGAAACCGTTTTTACAGCACTACAATATTTCTCGTACACCTTATTAGGCCAACCATATATGGGCGTAGGAAGAAATTTGGCTTATCGAAAGGAACTTTTCTTTAACAATTCTGGTTTTTCAAGTCATATGAGCCTAATGTCTGGCGATGATGACTTATTTATAAACGCCATAGCCACGTCAACGAATACAGCAGTAAGTTTAGATCCAGAAAGTTTTACCATTTCTAAACCAAAAACAACCTTTAGGTCTTGGTTTTTGCAGAAAAGACGCCATGTCAGCACTGCAACATTCTACAAAACCAGGCATAAACTGCTATTAAGTGTATTTTATTCAAGCCAATTGTTATTCTGGCTCTTAATACCTGTTTCACTTATTTTTATTGAAAACAAACAGCTTGTAGTCTCCTTGATTGCATTAAGGTTTACCGTTCAACTAACTGCATTTTGGTATGCTGCAAAGACTTTTAAGGAACTTAACCTCATAGTTTTGGCACCTTTACTTGAGTTAATTTTAGTTATTTTTCAATTGGTTATATTTATTGCCAACCTAATCTCTAAACCTGGACATTGGAAATAGAAGACGCCATAATTAAAGCCAAAAACAACGACCAATTAGCATTTAACTTTCTTTTGGACACGTTTTGGAACGATGTTTATGCCTTTCAGCTAAAACGTACCCAAAATGAAAATGATGCAGAAGATATTACGATTCAGACCTTCTCAAAGGCTTTTGATAAAATAGACACTTACGACCCAAGCTATAATTTTAAAACTTGGTTGATTACCATTTCAAAAAACCTTCACATCGACCTCGTTCGAAAACAGAAGAAAACCATTAGAAACACTTCAAAAGACAATCAAGACAACTTTATTGATATTATTGATGATTCTCCCACTCCTGAGGATAAAATAATCACAGATCAGAATTTGGCTAAACTTCTAAGGGACATAAAAAAACTGAAACCACATTACCAACAAATCATTAATTTAAGATACTTTCAAGAATTAAGTTATAAGGAAATTTGCGAGGAACTCAATGAGCCTATGAATAATGTTAAGGTTAAGCTCTTACGTGCAAAAAAGTTGCTAGCAGAAATAATTACTAAATCCAATGCTAGTTAGGCTAAGGCAACTTGGTCCAGGGCTTCTTTTTGCCGCTGCAGCCATAGGCGTGTCCCACCTCGTACAATCAACAAGGGCTGGTGCAGATTACGGTTTGGGTCTTCTATGGGCTTTGCTTCTGGTTCATGTTTTTAAATATCCTTTCTTTCAGTTTGGCCCTCGGTATGCTGCGGCAACTAAGGAAACCTTGCTGCATGGCTATTATAAATTGGGAAAATGGGTGTTATTGAGCTATGTGGTTCTTAGTACAGCAACGATGTTTACCATTCAGGCAGCCGTTACCATTGTTACCGCAGGTCTTGCAAAAACGCTTTTTTCAAATACAGCGCTCTTGGCTGACCTCAGCACGGAAATATGGACTATAATCTTATTGTTAATCTGTTTGGTTATCCTCGTTTTTGGAAAGTACAGAGCGCTCGATAAGACCGTAAAGGTTATCATAGTTTTATTATCAATAAGCACACTGGCGGCTGTAATTTTTGCGTTTCGGGACTTTAACGGTCCTGTATCTTTTAGGCAAGTCTTTCCAAAATCAACGACTGAAATAGCGTTTTTAATCGCATTTATGGGTTGGATGCCAGCACCTTTAGATATCTCCATTTGGCATTCGCTTTGGTCTATAGAAAAACATAAAATGACTTCTGGGTTAACGCCGCGCTCAGCTCTTTTTGACTTTAATATTGGATTCTTAGGTGCCATTTTTTTAGGAGTAGTCTTTGTATGTCTTGGCTATTTTGTAATGTACAACTCCGGAGAGTCCTTTAGTCCTAAAGCACTGGTATTTTCAAATCAGATTATAGAGGCTTATACCAACAGTTTGGGAAATTGGTCTTATCTAATTATTGCTATTGCAGCGTTTACAACGATGTTCAGCACTACAATTACCACCTTAGATGCCTCGCCACGATCAATGTCTCTAAGCCTTAATCTCTTGCTCAATTGGTCTTTAAAACGCGGGTATCTCATTTGGATTGTAATTCTCACTGCCGGAACCTTAATTATTTTCTTTGCCTTTGCCTCGGAAATGGGTCTCTTAATAAAAATCGCAACGATTTTGTCTTTTGTAACCGCACCCTTCTATGCTTTAGCCAATTACTTCCTTATTACCAGCAAACACACACCTGCTACCTGGAGACCAAGTTTAAAACTGAAAGTTTTATCATGGCTGGGAATTTTATTTCTTATTGGTTTTAGCGCTTGGTACCTTAGCACCTTTTAGATATTTTTAGATTTTAACTTCGTATCTTTGTAACACGAAAAGAAAAATTGCATGGAAACGACTGTAGCTTCAAATATATTACCAGAAAGAAAACCAAAGTGGTTAAGGGTTAAATTACCAACGGGCAAAAAGTATAAAGAACTTAGAGGGCTTGTTGATAAATACAACCTAAACACGATTTGTACTTCAGGGAGCTGTCCAAATATGGGTGAATGCTGGGGTGAAGGCACAGCAACTTTCATGATTTTAGGAAATATCTGTACCCGCTCTTGTGGTTTTTGTGGTGTTAAAACAGGAAGACCTGAAACCGTAGATTGGGATGAGCCAGAAAAGGTAGCGCGTTCCATTAAAATCATGCAGATAAAGCACGCGGTTTTAACGAGTGTAGACCGAGATGACCTAAAGGATATGGGCAGTATCATGTGGGCAGAAACCGTGAAGGCGGTAAGGAGAATGAATCCTCAAACAACCTTAGAGACTTTAATTCCAGATTTTCAAGGGGTAGAACGACATATAGACCGCATTATAGAAGTAGCGCCAGAAGTTGTATCCCACAATATTGAAACGGTAAGACGATTAACGCGCGAAGTGCGAATTCAGGCCAAATATGACCGTAGCATGGGCGTTCTAAAATACCTCAAAGACCAAGGTCAGCGCAGAACAAAGTCGGGAATTATGCTCGGTCTTGGGGAGACTCGCGAAGAAGTCATCGAAACGCTTCATGATTTGAGGGAAAACAATGTTGATGTGGTTACTATTGGCCAATATTTGCAACCGAGCAAAAAACACTTACCGGTTAAACGTTTTATAAATCCTGATGAATTCAAGGAATATGAAGAAATTGGTCTTGAGCTAGGCTTTAGGCATGTAGAGAGTAGTGCTTTGGTGAGGTCATCCTATAAAGCGCAAAAACACATCAATTAATGATCAGGGTAGCCATTAATGGTTTTGGTAGAATTGGTCGACGTATATTCAGATTAGCTCTTAACGACAAACGGATTGAAATAGTCGGAATTAATGACCTTGCAGATTCAAGGACCTTATCGCACCTTCTTAAATACGACAGTATTCATGGTAAATTAGATGCCTGTATTTCTTATGGAAGCGACTACCTCATCGTAAACGATAAAAAAATACAATTGTTCAGTGCCAACCATCCTAAAAATATTAATTGGGCATTAGTTAGGCCGGACATTGTGGTTGAATCCACAGGAAAATTCAAACATAGGCCAGATTTAGATTACCATATTAAAAATGGCGCCAAACATGTGGTTTTATCGGCACCACCAATTGAGGATGATATTAAAACTATAGTACTGGGCGTCAATGATCATTTAATTACTGGTGATGAAAGAATAATTTCAAATGCCTCATGCACGACCAATAATGCTGCACCAATGATTGACATTGTAGAAAGGCATTTTGGCGTAAAACAGGCCTATATAACCACAGTACATTCGTATACTACAGATCAGAGTTTGCACGACCAGCCTCATAAGGATTTAAGACGTGCTAGAGCTGCTGCTCAGAGCATAGTGCCAACGACGACTGGCGCAGCAAAAGCCCTCACTAAAATCTTTCCTAAATTATCAGAGGTTATTGGAGGTTGTGGTATAAGAGTGCCTGTTCCTAATGGTTCTTTAACAGACATTACCATCAATGTTAAGCAAGACACTACGATTGAAACAATTAACGCGCTTTTCCTGCGAGAATCCGAAGGGCATTATAAAGGCATACTGGCTTACACCGAAGACCCTATTGTATCTATTGATATTATAGGAAACTCCCATTCCTGTATTTTTGATGCACAGATGACTTCGGTCATTGGAAATATGGTGAAAATTGTAGGATGGTACGACAATGAAACAGGATACAGTGCAAGAATTTTAGAATTAATTTGCAATTTATCGGATAAATCATCACTTTTGTCGAATAAATAGTTATATTTGTTTTATCAAAAGTGTCTTGAAATGTCCCAAATCAAACATTTCATATTTATTTTCCTAGTTAGCTTCTCCTCGCTTTCCATGGCCCAGATTAATGGAATGGAAGACAAGGATGTTCTTGCTATGAGGTTGCAAAATCACATCGATCAGGCTAAGTTAGAAAGTGATAGAGGTGATTACTACAATGCTAAGGACAACCTTAACAAGGCCTTAGATATTGCAGTACAAATAAATGATGAGGAAAACGAAGGGCGCATACATACAAAAATTGCGAAACTGCTCTTTATCTTAGAAGAGTACGACAAAGCCAACATCGCATTAAAAAACGCCATTTTACTTCAACGCAAGAATAGTGACTACGACAATCTTGCCATTACCTACAATATAAAAGGTGTCTTCCACAGCACAAATAAAGAATATAAAGACGCCCTTGAATATTTCAATTCGGCCAAAACCCTATTTGAACAGGAAGGCTTGGAAGAATACATTTCTGAAGTCACACTAAATGAAGCCATAGTTCATATCGCTCAAGAAGACTATGACTTGGCCAAGGCACAGTTAGAAAAAACGATTATACTGGCAAAAAAGTACGATCAGCAGAGACGATTAAGTAGCGCTCTAATTCAGTCTGGAAAGGTATCGAGTGCTTTACAAAATTATGACACAGCACTAGCTCAAGTGGAGGAAGGACTATCACTTGCAGAGGCATATGGAATCACCCAAAACATTAATACAGGATATTTGGTCCTAAGTGAAATTCACGAAAAGCGAGGTGACTACAAAAGCTCGTACAACTACATCAAAAAGCACATAAAACTTTCAGATTCTCTATTGAATATTCAAAGGGAACGTCTGAGTGAAAGTGTTACTGGCAAGTATTTAAATGAATACAAGGATGCTGAGAACGAACAGTTAAAGCGGCAAATAGACGATATCAGCTCTGAAAACAATTTCACAAGAATTACAACCATTTTAAGTATTGCCTTAATTACCATTTTGTCTTTATTGACCTTATCGCTCTATAAAAACAATAATATAAGGTTGAAGACCAATAACATGCTGCATAAAAAGAATGACGAACTTATTGTAGCAAAAGAAAAAGCAGAACTAGCCTCCAAGACTAAGGCTAACTTTCTTTCAACGGTAACGCACGAGCTAAGAACACCGCTTTATGCTGTTACGGGACTCACCAATATGCTGTTGGATGAAGACCCAAAAGAATCCCAGATTCCGCATTTAAAGTCACTAAAGTTTTCTGGAGACTATTTGCTCACATTTATAAACGATATCCTTCAGATAAATAAAATTGAAGCCAATAAAGTTGAATTAGACCCAGAAAAATTCAACCTAAGAAATAAAATTGAAAATGTAATCTCAGCCTTGGAAAATTCCGCAAAGGACAACGGCACCAAATTGCATTTAGAATATGAGAATAAACTACCCGATACCTTTATCGGAGACCAACTTAAGATATCCCAAATCTTAATTAACCTACTTGGTAATGCCATTAAATTCACAAAAGATGGAGACATTTGGATCAGGACCTACAAGATTGACCAAAAAGACAACCTGTACACGCTCCGCTTTGAAATTGAAGACAATGGCATTGGTATAACAAAGGAAAAGCAAGACTCCTTGTTTGAGAGCTTCTCTCAGGGATCAGTTCAAATCAATCGTAAATACGGTGGTACAGGACTAGGCTTATCCATTGTTAAAGGACTCATCCAAATTCTTAAGGGAAAAATATACCTAAAGAGTGAGCTTGGTAAGGGCACCACGTTCTTCTTTGAAATACCTTTAGAATATACAGATGAACTTGAAGAACCTTCAAAAGTAGAACCTAAACCATCAAACGCTATGCAAGATTTGGACTTAAGCGAAATCAAAATCCTTATTGTCGAGGATAACAAGATCAATCAAATGATTACCAAGAAAATCCTTAACAAAATGGGACTCTACTGTGATGTAGTGGACAACGGAGAAGCAGCCGTTGAACAAGTCAAGAAAGTTGACTACAATGTAGTTCTTATGGATATTCACATGCCAGGAATTAGTGGACTGGAAGCAACCAAAATTATTAGAACCTTTAACAAGGATCTTACCATTTTTGCCCTAACAGCAGTAACCCTGGAAGATAAAATGCATGAATTTGGTGAAGCTGGATTTAACGACATCATATCAAAACCATTTAAGCAAGAGGATTTTGAGAAAAAGTTATATGCCGCGCTTTCCGGAGAAAAAATAGTCTCAAGCTTTTTTAGCTAGGAAACCCTTTATCCTGTTTTCAAAATCCAACGGCCGATCTAACTCAAAAGTGATTGGCAAATAGTATAGTTTTTCCTTTAGTTGCGCTATATGTTTTAATCTTACATAGTCCTTCTCTGTCGTAACAATGATATCTTTCTTCTTAAGCGCTTCAATATCTCTAGAATTAAATTCATGATGATCCGGATATTCCAAGTGATCAAACTTAAGGCCCTTTTCTACTAAAAACTCCTTCAAAGGTTTTGGATTGGCAATTCCTGTTACCAGCGAGAATTTTGGTAAGTCCAAAATATCAAGTTCATTTTTAAACGAATACACTTTCCCTGAGTAATTAATATGGCTAAAAAATACTTGCTGATGCGAATCTGGCCCTAAACGGGACACCATTAATTCTTTTTCTTGTCGTCCTAAATGTGCAGGACATTTGGTAACTATAATAATATCTGCTCGTTTTGCACCAGACCTTGGCTCCCTTAGATTGCCTGTTGGCAGAACAAAGTCCCTGTAATAAGGTTTATCGTAAGGTGTTAATAAAATATTGAGTCCTGACTTTACTTTTCTGTGTTGGTAGGCATCATCCAAAAGAATTACTTCGGGTTGTTCAGCGTGGTTCAGTAAGCGAGCTATCCCATTTTGCCTATCGGCATCTACGGCAACCAAAATTTCTGGAAATTTAGAATGAAACTGGTAAGGCTCATCTCCAATAGTATTGGCATTGGCCTCTGCATCGGCCAAAACAAAGCCTTCTGTTTGTCTTTTATAGCCACGGCTTAAGGTGGCAATACGGTAGTTGTCCTTTAAGAGACGGATGAGATACTCAATCATTGGTGATTTCCCAGTACCACCAGTACTTAAATTACCAACACAGATAATGGGTTTGTTGTAGGCCTTTGATTTCAACCAGCCATGATCAAAGAAAAAATTCCTCAACCAAGTGACAACGTGATAGAGCGGAACTAAGGGAAATAATATAATTCGTATGAATTTCATTGCCACTAAAATATGCTATTTTTGATACAAATTAGCACTTATGATTGTACAAGACGTCATTGATCATTTACAAGAATTAGCTCCCCTAGCCTACGCAGAGGACTTTGATAACGTGGGTCTTTTGGTTGGAAATAAAAAACAAGAGGTCTCAGGAGTATTAGTGACCTTAGATACTTTAGAAGCCGTTGTGGATGAAGCCATTGAGAAAAATTGCAATCTTATAGTTAGCTTTCATCCTATTATCTTTAAAGGACTAAAAACCTTAACTGGAAAAACTTATGTAGAACGCGTTGTTATCAAAGCCATTGAACATAAGATTGCCATTTTTGCCATTCATACGGCTTTAGATAATGCCTTCAACGGTGTCAATAATATCATATGTGATAAATTAGGCTTAAAAAACAGGCGGATTCTAATCCCTCAGGCTCATACCATTAGAAAACTCCAAACCTATGTGCCAACAAAGTCTACAGAAAGTCTAAGACAAGCTTTATTCTCAGCTGGCGCAGGTAATATTGGCAATTACGAATCGTGTAGTTTTAATTTTTTGGGTCATGGGACCTACAAAGGAAATGAGGATTCCAATCCGGTTATCGGAAAAAAAGGAGAACTGCATACGGAGGAGGAAATAGCTGTTTCAGTAACCTACCAAGCTCATATGGAGCCTTCCATTTTAAAGGCCCTATTTGAAGCTCATCCCTATGAGGAAGTAGCCTATGAAATTTTTAGTTTAGAAAACAGCAATCAGCACATTGGTATGGGTATGGTTGGTGAGCTCGAGAAGCCTATGGACACGACAGCCTGTTTAAACTTCGTTAAAAACACTATGAAAGCTTCATGTGTTAGGCATTCAAAAGATTTAGGTAGACCCATAAAAAAAATAGCTGTTTTAGGCGGCTCAGGCAGTTTTGCAATTTCAGCAGCGAAGGCCGCTGGTGCCGATCTCCTAGTAACCTCAGATCTAAAGTACCACGACTTTTTCGGCGCAGAAAATTCCATTGTTTTGGCTGATATAGGACATTACGAAAGTGAGCAATTCACAAAAAACTTTTTAGTGGATTATCTCTCAAAAAAAATTACTAATTTTGCAATCATTTTATCAACGACCAATACAAATCCGGTAAAGTATTTATAATTATGGCAAAAAAAGCTGAAGTTTCTGTCGAAGAACGATTAAGAGCATTATACGATTTACAATTAATTGACTCTAGAGTAGACGAAATAAGAAATGTCAGAGGTGAGCTTCCTTTAGAAGTAAGAGATTTAGAAGACGAAGTAGAAGGCCTTACCAAAAGAATAGAGAAGCTTAATGATAGCCTAGCAATTATTGACGACGAAATCAAAGGCAAGAAGAACTTAATTGAAGAAGCTAAAGCATTAATCAAAAAATACAGTGAGCAACAAAAAAATGTGCGTAACAACAGAGAGTACAATTCCCTGTCGAAAGAGATAGAGTACCAGGAATTGGAAATCCAATTGGCAGAAAAGCACATTAAGGAATTCAAAGCGCAGATAGAGCAAAAGAAAGAGGTTATTTCTGAAACCAAGGAGCGCTTAAAAGACCGTAACACACATTTAAAGCACAAAAAAGGCGAGCTTAACGAAATTCTAAAAGAAACAGAGAAAGAAGAAGAAGCCCTATTAAAGAAATCAGAAGATTTTCAAAAGAAAATAGATGACCGCTTAGTTAAAGCCTACCACAGAATACGCAATAGTGTTAAAAATGGACTTGCCGTTGTACCAATAGAACGTGGTGCATCTGGAGGGTCGTTTTTTACCATCCCACCGCAGGTACAAGTTGAGATTGCTTCCAGAAAAAAAGTAATTACCGATGAACACAGTGGTCGTATTTTAGTTGACGCTACACTAGCCGAAGAGGAGAAGGAAAAGATGGATAAGCTATTTGCCAAATTGGGCAAATAAACCTAATCCACTTAAACAATAGTAAGCCTTGGTAAAATCCAAGGCTTTTTTATTTAAGGAAATTTTAAAATAATTAGCTTTAAGTATTGGTACTTTTATACGTCAATTAAGAAAAAGAAAAAGCTATGAAATATGTTATGTACTCTTTGGGTTTGTGCCTATTATTCAGTTGCCACAATCAAGCCCAAATAAACCCCAAACAACAAGCAGTCATCAATGCAGAGCCCGTAGAAGTTCCTCTAGAAAATGGCAAGGCAAGAGCTTACTTTGCTAGCGGTTGTTTTTGGTGCGTGGAAGCCATTTATGAAAGTGTCAAAGGTGTTGAGGAAGCCATAAGTGGCTATTCCGGAGGGTTCACAGAAAACCCAACGTACAAACTGAGTAATACAGGCACGACAGGACACGCAGAAGCAGTCGAAGTGATTTATGACCCAAAAGTGGTGAGCTTTTCAACCCTTGTAGACGTCTATTTCGGTTCTCAAGACCCAACCCAGGTTAACGGACAGGGACCAGATCGTGGTTCGCAATACCGCTCCATTATTTTTTACCAAAATGAAGAGCAGAAAAAAATCATTGAGAAAAAGAAAGCGGCTCTAGCGCAAGAATTGGATGCTAAAATAGCCGCCGAAGTCTATCCATTTCAAAAATTTTGGAAAGCCGAAGCTTACCATCAGGATTTTGAAAAAAGAAATCCAAATCAATCTTATGTAAGGGCCGTTTCCATTCCTAGACTAAATCGGTTTAAGAAAAAGTTTCCGGAGTTGCTTAAAGATGAAGCAAAACATTAAATAAAACGCTCAACAGAAGGGTTTTAATTTGGCTTTACGGCTTTGATTTCAAATATCAACGGATATAATTGGTTGTCAAATTTGTACATCCCAGATGGTGTTTTAATCAAATTTGGAAAAACATTATAAGGGCTTTGGTCGTACTCATTCAAATATTCAACTTTTAAACCAGCTTCAATAAGCGCATTTACAACGGCACCTAACCCGTGATTCCAACCGTATTCCTTGCTCACTATTTCAGAGGGCTTTTCTGAGTCCGTATCGCTATAAGTGCCTTGGTATTCTTCGTAAATGACCTCGTCTTGACTGTAATGGTATATCATTTCTGGTTTTCCTTTGGTATAATCAAACATCCAAGCAATAGGATGAAATTCAACCATATAAAAAACTCCTCCTAGTTTTAAGCGCTCTGCAATCATTTTAGCCCAGGGCTTTAAATCGGGCAACCAGCCAATCACACCATAACTGGTAAAAACAATATCAAAAGTTTCTGAAATATGCTTAGATGTATCCAGAACATTACAGCATACAAATTGAGCATCTAACTCCAGTTCTGTATTGAGGCGCTTAGCAAGTTTTATCGCTTCATCACTAAAATCTACACCTGTGCATTTAGCCCCTAACCTACTCCAACTCATCGTATCTTGCCCAAAATGGCATTGCAAATGCAGTATGGATTTTCCCTTTACATCTCCCAACGCTTTAAGTTCATAAGGCATTAAAGAGGTCTTAACAGATTTAAAGGCTTCCATATCATACATGTCGCTTTGTGCGTGCACAACAACCTTTCGATTCCATGTTGCCTTATTTACCTCAAAATAATTAGTCTTCTCTGGCATGGTTCCTTAATTTTGTTCAAATTAAAAAAATTAAGCTCATGAAATACCTTATTGCATCTCTATTTTGTGCGGTACTAATCGTGTCATGCAAATCTGAAACTTCCGACTCCTCCAACTCTGCAGAAGATAATGACCTATCTGTAGCCCAAAAGATTGCCAATGCACATGGCTACAATAAATGGAAAGATGTTTCTGAGGTACGCTTTACTTTTAAAGTAGACCGAGATTCTGTAAAAGGAAAAGGACGACAATGGATATGGCAACCAAAGTCCGATAGTGTTACCTTAACCATGGGAGACCAAGTGGTCACGTATAATCGCCGAACAATGGACAGTACGCATATTGCTCCAGACAGAGCTTTTATCAACGATAAATTCTGGATGTTTGTTCCCTTTCAGTTGGTGTGGGATGAGGTGGCCCAAATTACAGAACCCAAAACGTCCGTGGCTCCGATAAGTCAAAAAGAACTCAACATGATTACCTTATCTTATCCGGACGATGCAGGTGGATACACGCCTGGAGATGCCTACGATATTTATTATGACAACGATTACATTATTCGCGAATGGACCTTTAGAAAAGGGAATTCTCCAGAACCGACACTCTCTACAACCTTTGAAAACTATAAAGATTTCAACGGCATAAAAATTGCCATAGACCACAAAAGGCCAAACGCCAATTGGAATTTAAACTTCACCGATGTTTCGGTATCATTTGAGTAAAAGTAAACTAAGGACCATCCTATCCTTTAAACTCTGCATTTACGTGGGCGCCATCACAATAAGGCTTATTGGCCGAGGCACCACAACGGCAGAATGCTGTAGTTTTGTTTTTGGTTTCAGAGCTGCCATCCTTGTGCGTAACCTTTAAGGTGCCATAAACCAATAATGGTCCATTTTCCAAAATCTCAACTTTGGTTTCCATAGTTTCTGCAGTTTTGTCTTTTTTATCGGTCATATAAAAGCCTAAGGCACCGCTTGGGCACTGTTTTACTTGATTAACTATAGCTTCAGTTGATGCGGCATCAATTTTAACCCAAGGCTTTTCATTAGGTTTAAAAACATCTGGCAACCCCTTAACACAAATGGCAGAATGGATGCACTTTTCTGGTTCCCAAGTTACAGTAACCTCTCCATTAGTATATTCCTTTGATTTTCCCATGGTACATTGTTTTCCCTTAAAGATACAAATAAAAAGGTTTTGTGGTGATGCTACGGAAAGCCTTTAATGCCTCACTTTAAATCATTATTTTTGTTGTATTAGCTAAAATCAATCGTAATTGGGCACTTATAAAACTGGAATTGACTTTGCCATTGAGCAAGACAAAGCAGATACACTAGCTTCCTACAGAAATAGATTTCACATACCTAAACACACAGATGGTAGTGATATCATTTACTTCTGTGGCAATTCCTTAGGTCTGCAACCAAAGACCACAAAATCCTATATTGACCAAGAACTGCAGGACTGGGCAGCGCTTGGTGTGGAGGGCCATGTGCATGGTAAAAATCCATGGCTATCCTACCATGAATTGCTCACAGAAAATATGGCGAATATCGTTGGAGCAAAACCCATAGAAGTTGTGGTGATGAATACCCTTACCACAAATCTTCACCTCATGATGGTGTCGTTTTACAAACCAACCAAAAAACGTTACAAAATACTTATTGAGGGTGATGCCTTTCCTTCAGATAAATATGCGGTTGAATCCCAATTGAGACATCACGGTTTTGATGAAAGGGAAGGCCTTATTCTATGGAATTCTAGGGAGAATGAAGAATTGGCACGATATGAAGATCTTGAGGCTATCATGCAACGTCATGGTGAGGAAATCGCTTTAATCATGATTGGTGGCGTTAACTATTACACAGGTCAATTTTTCGACTTAAAGCGTATCACTAAATTAGGACATCAACACGGATGCGTTGTTGGTTTTGACTGTGCTCATGGTGCAGGAAATGTAAAACTGGACTTACACAACTCAGGAGCAGACTTCGCCATTTGGTGCACTTATAAATACCTCAACTCTGGGCCAGGGAGCTTAAGTGGCGTTTTTGTACATGAAAGACACGCCTACAGAAAAGATTTAAATCG
Organism: uncultured Winogradskyella sp.; assembly: GCA_913055905.1. Taxonomy (GTDB): domain Bacteria; phylum Bacteroidota; class Bacteroidia; order Flavobacteriales; family Flavobacteriaceae; genus Winogradskyella. The sequence goes on along the minus strand of CAJXLB010000004.1, from coordinate 54,511 downwards.
GTTTACGGGTTGGTGGAGCCACAATAAAGAAACCCGTTTCAAAATGCGTGACGACTTTGATATGCTTCCAGGAGCGGAAGGCTGGCAATTGAGCAATCCACCTATATTATCCATGGCTGCCATTAAGGCTTCTTTGGATATGTTTGCCGAGGCTGGTATGGATAATTTAATTGCAAAGTCTAGAAAACTTACGGGTTATTTTGAGTTCTTGATCGATCAACTCCAAAATGACAGCATTAAAATAATAACTCCTGAAAATCCGGATGAACGTGGCTGCCAATTATCCATTCAGGTTAAAAACGCAGATAAAAGTCTACATCAAAAATTAACGCAAGCTGGTATTATTTCCGATTGGAGAGAACCAGATGTCATTCGCTGCGCACCTGTTCCGCTCTACAATTCCTTTAGGGACGTTTATACCATGGTTGAACGATTGAAATCCATTTTAAATGAAGGATAAACAACAAAATATTTTAATAATTGGCGCAGGCCTATGTGGAAGCTTGCTAGCGCTTCGCCTTGGTCAAAGAGGCTATAATGTCACCGTTTACGAAATGCGACCCGATATGCGCAAAACGGATATCTCTGCTGGTCGGTCCATAAATTTAGCCTTCTCGGATAGGGGGAATAAAGGTATGAAGTTGGTAGGCCTTGAAAAAAAGGTCAAGGAATTATGCATACCAATGAATGGAAGAATGCTTCATGATCGCGATGGCAATACTTTTTTATCTAATTACAGCGGCAGAGACCATGAATACATCAACTCCATTTCACGTGGTGGACTTAATGCTTTGCTATTAGACGAAGCAGAAAAGCATGAAAACGTTAACATTCACTTCAACAAGAAATGTGAATCCGTTAATTTTGAAAAAACAACAGCCTATTTTAAGGATACAGAAACACAATCCGAATTTATTGAAGATGCGGATTGTATCATTGCAACTGATGGTGCAGGATCCGCCTTAAGACGAAGTTATTTCTTGGGACGTAAATTTCTATTCAGCTTCTCGCAGCAATGGTTAAGTCATGGTTATAAGGAATTAACCATACTACCAAAAGCCAATGGTGATTATAAAACCTATAAAAACGCCCTGCACATTTGGCCCAGAGGTGATTTTATGGTCATTGCCCTTCCTAATTTGGATGGCAGCTTTACCGTAACGCTTTTCCTTAGTTACGATGAAGGCGAATACAATTTTAACAACCTAAGCACTCCAGAAAGAGTAACCGAATTTTTCCAAAAAGAATTCCCAGATGCCCTAGAACTCATGCCAAATTTGGTTGATGACTTTTTTGAAAATCCAACGGCACCGTTGGGCACTGTAAAATGTTCGCCATGGCACTACAAAGGCAATACGCTTCTTATGGGAGATTCTGCCCATGCCATTGTTCCTTTCTACGGACAAGGTATGAATGCCTCTTTTGAAGATGTGGTGGTATTTGACGAGATATTAGAAAAACATGAGGGGAATTGGGAGACCGTTTTTAGGGAGTATGAAAAGGCCAGAAAAAAAGACACAGATGCCATTGCAGATTTGGCCATTGATAACTTTCATGAAATGAAAGACCATGTAGCCAACCCTATTTTCCAAGACAAACGAAAAATAGAAATGGCTTTGGAAAAAACCTTTCCAGAACGTTATTCTTCAAAATACAGTCTCGTAACGTTCAATGAGCATATTGGCTATAGACAGGCAATGATTAGGGGCCGCGCTCAAGACAAAGCGATTTTGAATATGTTAGCTGATGGTATTATTTCACCTGAGAAAATTACAGAAGAAACACTAAACAAAATACTTAAAGAAACGGAAGCAATTTTAGAAGACGATAGAATTGCAGGATTACACTAAACAACTATGGAAAATAAAGACGTAACACCAAGAGGCGCCTATCCACATACCAAACGGGTTGGAGATTTTATTTTTGTTTCTGGCACAAGTTCGAGGCGCCCAGATAATACCATTGCAGGTGTAGATATTATTGATGAAATGGGCACCAAAAAATTAAATGCGTATACACAAACCCAAGAGGTGCTAAAAAATATAGACAAAAATTTAGCAAAGGTTGGAGCGTCGTTAAACGATGTCGTTGATGTGACCTCCTTCTTGGTGAACATGAACGATTTTGCAGATTATAACAAAGCCTATGCGGAATTCTTTGATAAGGAAACTGGCCCAGCACGTACTACAGTTGCAGTGCATCAATTGCCACACCCAGATTTGGTGGTAGAAATTAAGGTTATGGCTTATAAACCAATCTAAAATGTTTGCGTCATTCCGACAGTGCGTAGTGACTAGGAATCTCTCAATGAGATTTCTCAATCGTTCCTCATTTCGAAATGACAATAAATTATGATTAAATTTTTCAGACATATTAGAAAATCTCTACTCATGGAAAATAAAACAGGCAAATACTTTAAATACGCCATTGGTGAAATTATCCTCGTAGTAATTGGGATTTTGATTGCTCTTCAGATTAACAATTGGAATGAAAATAGAAAAGAGAAATTAGAAGAGAGTTCAATTCTTCAAAATCTTCATGATGAGTTTTCTGCAAATAAGCAACTATTAAAGAACACAAAACTAAGCTCAGATACCGCTGAAGAAATTGGTTATAAACTTATGACTCTTTTTGGCAAACCAAAAGCCTATATTGAAAGAAACAACCCTGATAGTTTATTGTATTTTGTTTTAGAGCCAGGAGAATTTAGACCAAGTGAAAATACAGTAAATGATCTCATACAATCAGGTAGATTAAAATTACTCAAAAACAAGAAACTTAAAGACCAGCTTTATAAATGGCAGAGTGCCTTAAAGGATTTTGATGCTCAATATAAACGTGTAGAAATCAAGATAGATCAGGATATAATCCCTTATTTGAATAAAAATTACGCTTTAAAAGATATAGATAAATACGGCGCTTTAAATTGGAAAGAAGAATCAACTTTAAAAGTGAAAAAGTATGATATATTTAATGATATCGAGTTCGAGAATATTTTAGACGATTATTTATATAGGATTAATAGTTGTAAAAAGAACATTGACAGTATTGAACAAATAATTGATGAAATTTTAAAAGAAACTCGTTAAACCAAAGTTTTGATGAACATCAAAAACTACATAAACGGAAAATTTGAGAATCCAATTCAAAACAATTGGATAGACAACTATAATCCAGCCAGCGGTGAAGTTTACAGTCAAATCCCCAACTCCTCAAAAGAAGATGTTGAGAACGCAGTTGCAGCTTCAAAATCAGCGTTTCCTAAATGGAGCAATACAACTTTAGAAGAACGCAGTCGTATTCTAATTAAAATCTCGGAATTATTAGAAGATAATTTACATCCCTTCGCAGAAGCCGAAAGTAAGGACAACGGGAAACCAATAATCCTAGCTAAATCAGTCGATATTCCCAGAGCAGCCAGTAATTTTAGGTTTTTTGGAAACGCCATAACACAATTTGCAAGCGAAAGTCACGAAAGTGTTGGTCAGGATGCCATTAATTACACCCTGCGCCAGCCCATTGGCGTTGTAGGCTGCATTAGTCCTTGGAATTTACCGCTATATCTATTCACTTGGAAAATTGCACCTGCTATTGCCGCAGGGAATTGTGTGGTTGCTAAACCAAGTGAAGTTACGCCCTTAACAGCGTATTTGCTAGGTGAAATTTGCACTGAAGCAGGATTGCCAAACGGTGTATTGAATATTGTTCACGGTCTTGGTACTACAACAGGCCAAGCCATCATTGAACATCCAGACATCAAGGCTATAAGTTTTACTGGTGGTACAGCGACAGGAGCACATATTGCAAAAACGGCTGCACCAATGTTTAAAAAATTGTCATTGGAATTGGGCGGTAAAAACCCAAATATCATTTTTGCTGATTGTGATTATGAGACTATGCTCGAAACTACGGTACGCTCCTCATTTGCCAATCAAGGTCAGATCTGTTTATGTGGTAGCCGTATTTTCGTAGAGCAATCAATTTACGACAAGTTTAAAACCGACTTTGTGACTAGGGTAAAGCAGCTCAAAGTTGGTCATCCTAGTGCAGCAGACACCAATATTGGCGCCTTGGTTTCCAAACCTCATTTAGAAAAGGTTAAGAGTTATATTCAAATTGCTAAGGAAGAAGGCGGAACAATTCTATGTGGTGGAAATGAAGTAACTGTTGCGGGATACGAAAGTGGTTATTACCTAGAACCAACAGTTATTGAAGTTACCACGGACGAATGCCGTGTGAATCAAGAAGAGATTTTTGGCCCTGTAGTGACTATAATGCCTTTTAAAACAGAAGAGGAGGTCTTAGATATGGCCAATAAGGTAAAGTATGGTTTATCGGCAACCTTATGGACAAACGACCTTAAACGAACCATGAGAATGACGCAAGTCTTACAAGCTGGAATCATCTGGGTGAATACTTGGATGCTACGCGATTTAAGAACACCCTTTGGTGGCGTTAAGGCTTCTGGAGTAGGCCGTGAAGGTGGCTTTGAAGCGCTTCGGTTTTTTACTGAACCAAAAAATATTTGTATAAAATATTGACGACTTGATGTCATGCTGAATTAATTTCAGCATCTCATTATAATTTGAATTAACCGAAAAAAAATTCTGGATCAAATTCAGAATGAGAAAAAAATGAACTTAAACTTAAACGACAAAAACGCCCTGGTTTGTGGCAGCACACAAGGCATTGGTAAAGCTACGGCATTGGCTTTAGCTGAAGAAGGAGTTAACATCACATTACTGGCCAGAAACGAAGAACGTCTTAAGGCGGTATTAAGTGAATTGCCTTCGCATGGAAGTCACGACTATATTGTTGCCGATTTTTCAAATCCCGATACTTTAAAACATCAATTGGGATCTAAGGGAAACTACCATATCCTAATAAATAATACTGGTGGTCCTAAAAGTGGCTTGATTCATACCGCTTCTACGGATGAATTTATTAATGCGTTTAAAATGCACGTGGTCTGCAATCAAATATTGGTGCAGCATTGCTTACCTTTTATGAAAACTGAAGGCTTTGGAAGGATTATTAATGTTATTTCAACTTCAGTAAAAGAACCGATTCCCGGCTTAGGCGTTAGCAATACCATACGTAATGCGGTAGCCAATTGGGCAAAGACGTTGGCTGGAGAATTAGGTGAATATGGAATAACGGTAAACAACGTACTACCAGGATTTACGGATACGGCACGATTGGACCAAATTATTAAGGTGAAAGCTCAACGCGAAAATATGTCGGAAAAAGACATGGCAGAATTGATGAAATCATACGTACCAGCCAAGCGTTTTGCAAAACCAGAAGAAACAGCTGCGGCCATCACATTTTTAGCCAGTGAATCGGCAGCTTACATCAACGGAATAAATCTTCCTGTTGATGGTGGACGTACAAAATCTTTGTAACTTTAGACAAGTTCAATTAAATAAAACAACATGAGTAAAATCTATCCACCCATCAATTTTAAATCTTGGATTGAAGACAACCGTCATTTATTAAAGCCGCCTGTTGGCAATAAGGTAGTCTGGAAAGACGGTGATTTTATTGTTATGGTGGTTGGCGGACCTAACAGCCGAAAAGATTACCACTACAATGAGACTCCAGAGTTTTTCTATCAAATTGAAGGCGATATCGTATTAAAGGTAATTGAAGACGGTAAGCCTAAAGACATCACAATCAAGGAAGGAGAGATATTCTTATTGCCACCAAAAGTACCACACTCGCCACAGCGCGGAGCAAATACTGTTGGTTTAGTGATAGAATACCCAAGGGATGAAGGGGTTAAAGATGCTTTGATGTGGTTTTGTGAAAACTGTTCGACCAAGCTCTACGAAGAAGATTTCACTTTAGAGAATATTGAAACGGATATGCCTAGCATTTTTGATAACTATTACGGAGATTTAGATAAACGCACCTGTCCAAATTGCGGAAGCATTATGGAGCCTCCCAAAAAAGTGCAAGTTCATGACTAAGAAAAAACTTAGAATTAACGGTCATTCGCACCTACTTCCCTATCCAGAGGAAATCCCTGATTTTATGAGGGACAAAGGTATTTTCTGGGTAGATAAAGACCGTAAATTCATGCTCCAAAAGGATTGGAATCGTCCCATAACCGACTCCAGTTTTTTTCTTAATGAAAAGCTGGAATGGATGGAGCATTTTAAAATAGACCATGCTGTGGTGCTTAACCTATCGCAGCTTTATGGTAACGGCCTTCGATTGGAAGAAATGAAACAAGCCCTTAGGTTTCAAAATGATTTCAATGCTAGGATTCAGCATGATAATCCCAGTAAATTCACCTGTGGTTTTGTCGTACATCCAGGTTTTGTTAGAGGCGCGTGTTGGGAAATTGAGCGTTGTGTTGAAGTTCTAGGAATGCAATTATTGTGCTTACCTACACACTACATGGATACCATAGGAACCTGGCGCTGTATTTTTGACGAAGAAAACGAACCTATTTTTGAACTAGCAGACCAGTATAACCTGGCCGTGGAAATCCATCCTTATGATGGTGAAAAATTTATAAAGCTCGAAAATACGTCTTGGCGGTTCCATTTAATTTGGATGTTAGCGCAATGTGCCGATGCTTATCATTTCTTAACTCTAAACGGCTATTACGAAAAATATAAAAACATGCGCGTTTGCTTTGCGCATGGTGGTCAATTGGCCCAAATCAATCTAGGCCGAAGAATTCAAGGTTTTGATGGCCGACCCGACTTATTTGAAGGCAAGGTACATCCGCGAAAGGCCGTTGGACACAAAAATATCTTTTTTGACACGCTGGTACACGACACAAATAGTCTGGACTTATTAATTAGAAACCACACCTCCAAACAAGTATTGATGGGACTTGACGACCCTTATCCTCTTGGTGAGATGGAGAGCGTTAAGCAATCTTCCTATCCAGGTAAAATTTTGGATCTGGCTATAGAACGCAAAATCATTACCGAACAAGAAAAGGGCGAGATTTGGGAAGACAATGTGATACAATGGCTGTGTGGTGATGACGAAGAGGCCAAAACAAAATTGGTGAACAGAATTATTGGTTAATGTATTTTTTACCGGAGAATTTAGACCAGTACATTGTATCGCATTCGGAGAGCGAACCAGAATTACTTCAAGAACTTACACGAGAGACCTATCAAAAGGTATTACAACCTATAATGCTTAGCGGTCCTTACCAAGGTAGGGTTTTGAGTATGCTCTCTAAACTTGTTAGACCAAAATCCATACTAGAAATTGGTACGTTTACAGGCTACGCCACCTTATGCTTGGCAGAAGGTTTATCACCAGATGGCAGTATTGACACTATAGACATCAATGAGGAATTAACAGACTTTCAAAGAAAGTATTTTAATAAGTCTGGCCACGGCTCAAGAATTCATCAACATACAGGAAATGCCCTAGACATTATACCTCAGCTTGATAAAACCTATGATCTTATTTTTATAGACGCAGATAAACCAAATTACCCGAACTATTTTGAGCTTACCATAGACAAACTAAATTCAGGTGGTATTCTCTTATCCGATAATGTGTTATGGCATGGAAAGGTAACGCAGCCTTTGGAAGCAAAAGATGTGTCCACAAAAGCTGTTTTGGATTATAATACCTTACTTAAAAACGACAAGCGCGTAGAATCTGTTATACTTCCCGTACGAGACGGCTTAACCATTAGCCGAAAGCGATAATTACTTCATTTTACGCTTAATGGAACCCGAGAAATCTTCAATCTCGTCCTTCACTTCATTAAGCTCTTGCTCAATATTCTTGGCTACACCATCGGTGTCCATAAGATTATTTTCTTGAGCACTTTTGGTCACTTCGTGTTTGATATCGTTGGTAGCATCCTTTAGAGCACGCATCCCTTTACCCAGGCCGCGAGCGATGTCTGGTATTTTATCTGCTCCAAATACCAATACTACAATAAACAGTATAAATACTATTTCTGTACCACCTATGAATAATATTGTTGTTATGTGAATCACGTTGCAAATATAGAGTGACTTTGGTTATAAAAAAAGCCAACTTTTTGGAGTTGGCTTTTTTAAAATTAGTCTTTAACACTATTCTTAAAACGATCAAACTGACTCTCTTGGACTTGCCTTGGCCATGAGTTGTTAGAGGTATCTACATCTGCTGTTTCAAAATCAGGATCAACGTTTATAGCTATGATTTCCTTATCGCTAGCAATGGCTCGGCTAACCTCTTTATCGTTAAGCCTCCAAATTTGGGCAGGATAGGTTATTTTCTCCCTTGTGCCATCAGCATATTTGTACTCTACAATTAAAGGCATAACCAATCCTCCTGGCTTTTCAAACGTAACCTCATAAAAATATTTTGGAGTCGATTTAAGTTCTTTACGCTCATCTGGCGTAAGGTTGTCCATAATATATTCCTTAACCGTTGGTAAATTTTCGAGAGCCTCAGGGTTATTCATAGCTTCTTCATAACCTTCTTCACCTTCGGCAACAAAATAAACGATATCGTCTGGGTCTATTCCAAATCGCTTGTAACGCTCTGCTAAACGCTTGCCATTTTCATTAGGCTTGCTTGTAACAATGTACTTCTTAACTTCCTTTACGCCAATATCGGTGTAATCCGTGGTGTAGAACCAACCTCTCCAAAACCAATCCAAATCAACAGCTGAGGCATCTTCCATCGTTCTGAAAAAATCCTCAGGCGTTGGGTGCTTAAATTTCCAACGATTGGCATACTCCTTAAATGCATAATCGAAAAGCTCCCTTCCCATAATGGTTTCACGCAAAATATTCAATCCTGTCGCAGGCTTGGCATAAGCATTACTTCCAAATTGATACGTGTTTAGTCCCTTAGTCATTATTGGAGCAATAAAGTCCTGATCACCGCCCATATATCGCACTATATTTTTGGCAGGCCCACGACGTGAAGGGTATTTGGTCATTCCCGGAGACAAGGCGGAAGGATTCCATTCTCCAAAATCTTGTTCTGCCACATATTGCACAAAAGTGTTTAAGCCTTCGTCCATCCAGGTCCATTGGCGTTCATCACTATTAATAATCATTGGGAACCAATTGTGACCAACTTCATGTATGATAACGCCTATCATCCCAAACTTAGTTCTATCAGAGTAATTGCCATTTTCATCTGGTCGCCCAAAATTGTAACAGATCATAGGATATTCCATTCCCATAGGCGCGTGCACAGAAATAGCCTTATGGTATGGATAGTCAAATGTCATTCGCGAATAGGTTTTAAGGGTACTCGCTACGGTTCGTGTTGACCATTGTTCCCACAAAGGGTTACCTTCTTTGGAATATAGGGACACCGCCATAACCTCTTTAGAGTCTAGCTTAACAGCCATCATATCCCAAATAAATTTTCTTGAGGTGGCGAAACCAAAATCTCTTACCATTTGCGCAGATAGCTTCCATGTTTTCTTATCCTTACTTTTGGTTTTTTCTGTTTTTCTAGCCTCCTCTTCAGTCACAATCATTACGGGTTTATCAAAGGACTTCTTGGCTTTGTTGTACCGTTTCATCATTTCCTTGGAAAAAACCTCTTCCCTGTTGGTAAGATAACCTGTACCATCTAGGATATGGTCTGCTGGCACAGTAATATTAACATCAAAATTTCCGAAAGGAAGGGCAAATTCATCGCGACCCCAAAATTGAGAGTTCTGCCAGCCTTCCACGTCATTGTACACTGCCATACGTGGATAAAACTGCGCCATCACGTAAATTCTGTTGTCATTTTCTTCAAAATACTCATAACCAGAGCGACCTCCATCTTTTACGTGGTCATTGATGTTATACCACCACTTAATTTTGAAGGAAAATTTATCGCCTGTCTTCATCGGTTCTGGTAGCTCTACACGCATCATCGTTCTATTAATGGTATAGGGCAGATCTTTATTGTTGATATCCTTGACGTGTTCAATATTGAATCCACCATCAAAAGATTCCTTTAGGTATGAACGCACCGCTCTAGAGGCTGTTGTTGCAGGACTAATTCCAGAACTATTTATCAGTGGTGTCTTACTGTCTCTTGCCCTCATATTTTGGTCAAGCTGTACCCACAAATAATTTAAAACGTCTGGTGAATTGTTGGTGTAGGTAATGATTTCATCTCCGTATAATCTCGCATTCTCATCATCAATCTCAATATCCATTTTATAATCCGCCTGCTGCTGGTAATAAGCAGGTCCTGGTGCGCCTGAGCCTGTTCGGAACATGTTTGGCGTTGCAAACTCATCGTAAAGTTGCTTAAATTTATTCTGGTTAGTATGGCCAGGCTTTCTTTCTGGTGCGGTATCGTTTTGGGCTATGATGCTTGAGGTGATAAAGAAGGCACTGAAAATTGCGTACTTTAATAGTTTCATTATAATTAATTAGAGTTGAATAAAATGATGCCTAAAATAGGAAATTAGCTTTGCTTACAAATCTTTTTAATCAAAGTTTAACATGCATTCTGCACTATCCCTGACCAAAAGAAAACTCTTGTTTTTATCCAATACCTTAAACCTAGCGATATTCTGCTGAGTCTCAAATACATCTAAGAGTATCTCATTTTTCATAGAAATCGACTTTATATCTGAGACACCCAAAATCTCTAGATAACAATAGGCAATATCATCTTTGTATTCTTTGCCTAGAAACTTAAATTCAACTTCCTTACCATTAATCCATAGTCTCAGTTTAGCCTTTAGGTAACGGTCCATAAGCGAATCAACGGATTCTGATTCATTTTTTACGGCAAGCGTTATCTCGCTATTGTAGCGCTCCCTGAGAGCCTTTTCAAAATCGTCAATAAAAATTTGGCTTATGATCTGAACGGCCTCTTGCTCTTCTACATAAGTAACCGTGGTGACACTCACATAATACTCGTGTGCCGCTTGCAGGCCAAGAAGTATTGGGAAAAATAAAATGAGTAAATAATATTTCATCTTCTTTAAATTTTTAATGAAGGCTACACAATAATGATTCCAAATTTAGTTTTTGCCTGAAGCCGTTTTCCGTTGTTTATATTCGGTTAATTTACGTTTTAGAAAATCTATGGCCTCTATATCATTTTTTCTCTGACACATGGCAAGAAACCCTTCTGATTCTTGTGCAAATAGAAAGAATTCAGTTCTATAATTTTCCTTTAGATTATCGTTTTCAAAAAGAATTGATTGGTACTCGCGCCTCAAACGTTCTGTGCATTTATCTTTATTATCTAGTGCTACTATAGCTTTAAGTTTTTTAGTTCTACCGCTTATTGTATTTAACAATTTGTGCAAATTTACACCCATACCACCACCAAATGGACCTCCCATTATTGAGGCTGTTGGTCCGCCATCTGCATCTAACAACCTGCGCTCATTTTGGGTCATGGGCAATTTGGTACTTCCAGGCAAACCCAAATCGTAAAAGTTTATGGGCGGTTTGGCATCTGTATTTTCTAAATCTGACTCAAGACTTCCTGTGAAAATCCTTCCGACTATGACTTCGTCTAACTGATTGATTTTCTCAACCAATTTAACATTGAGGACTCCTTTTTTTATATCGGATTGTGTAATAATAATTTCCTTCTTCTCATATTTAAGTCCTGAGATAACAATGGTATCGTTTTCTTGCGCAGGTATGGTAAATTGTCCTGTTTCTGTGGAAATATCGTATTTAAAAGCTGTCTTGTTGAGTATGTGCAGACCCTCTGTGTCTTCCTTTGCTATTAATTGACCTTTGAGCTCTATTCGTTGTGCAATCCCATCAAGGCAAAAAAGCATAAGCAAGCTAAAAATTATGGCCTTAATCCCTTTCACGACCCTTATTTAAAAACGCTTGGCTTAATTGATTAATACGCTCTAACAATTGAATTTCCTTGTCTTTGGCAAATAACTCATCAGCAATACCTTCTGACTCCATGAAAGCGATAAAATTTTCCATTTGATCTAACGGAATATCAAAATTCGCATGTAAATAGTTGTAGCTGTACTTTTCAAGTGCTCTTCTAAAAGGTGTTATTTCTAAGCGTTTTTCTTCTTGTGTTTTTTTACTGAGATCAACATTTGCGACTTGCTTAAGCAAAAATCCTGCTAGGTTCACAACATTGAGCATATTATCCATCCTTGGATTGTATTCGTTAAAAGCTACATTCTCAGCCTCAGTTTTGTAATCGGGTGAAAACTCAAAGTCTGTTATATTGTCCAAGCCAAAATAAACATAGTCCAAACTAACATTGTAAGTTCTTACATTGTTTAAATCGGCATTAATGTTCCCGGTTAAACCAAAAGGCAGCAGAACCACTTCGTCCAATTTGTTTACTTCTTCAACCAAGATAACGGTTAGCCGTTTTGAACGCATAATATCTTCAGAAATCTTTACCGTAAAATCCTTAAACTGCAAGGCACTGAATTCTATGATATCATTTAAGGCAACGTTAATTGAAAAATAACCCTCTGCATCTGTAGTGGTTCCTTTATTCGATGATGTATTATAAACAGCTACCCCTTCCTTATCCTCAGATGACACAATGATTTTACCATTAATAAGGGTACGCTCGATATCTTGGGAAAACCCCATAAAAACAAAACAAATGAAAATAAAAAGTAAATTTGTTTTCATATAATAAATTTAGAGTTTAACAATTTCGGATATATTCTTTAATTCTCATAAAAATAGCCTTGTAAATGTTTGTTAAATCCCATAGATGCTATTTATTTATAAAATATCAAAATCATAAAAAACCTCAATTTGAAATCTCTTATCATAGCTAGCACTTCTACCTTACACGGAGGCACACCCTTAGAATACCTTCTAGAACCGCTGAAACACCATTTTAGCCATACAGAAGATATACTGTTCATTCCATTTGCACGACCTGGAGGAATTTCGCACGATGCCTATACACAAGCCATCCAAAAAGCGTTTGAACCCTTGGGTAAAACCATAATTGGATTACATACATGCGACAACCCAAAAGAGGCGATTGCATCTGCGAAAGGCATATTTGTTGGTGGTGGCAACACCTTTGTTTTGGTTAGTCAACTCTATAGATTCAATGTTTTAGAATCGTTGAAAAATGCCATTAATTCCGGAACGCCATACCTAGGCACAAGTGCAGGAAGTAACATTTGCGGGCTTACCATGAATACTACAAACGATATGCCCATTGTTTACCCACCGAGTTTTAAGACTTTAGGAATCGTACCTTTTAACATCAATCCACATTACTTAGACCCTGACCCAAACAGCAAGCATATGGGTGAAACACGCGAAACACGGATAAAAGAATTTCATGCCTATAACACCCAACCGGTTATTGGTTTGCGCGAAGGAAGCTACATAAAAGTGGAAGGAGACCGACTTACCTTAATGGGTAACCTCGAGGCACGAATTTTTGAATGTGGCAAAGTACCTTATGAAATTGAGCCAAATGCCGATTTGAGCTTTTTGAAATAATACCTCTAAAAAAGCTAACGGTCCGTAATTCAATTTTTTGTAATTTGAACTCAAAATTTTGAGCCATTGAGAAGGGGTGGATTTAAATTTAGACTTTTCATTTTTGTAGCCGTAGTTGCTTTTGCCTTTTTGAGAAAATGCAGCCAGGAAGAAGTAAATCCTTATACTGGAAAAACTCAAGCCATTTCGTTGTCTCCTGAACAGGAAATTGCCATAGGCTTGCAAAGTGCGCCAGCGATGGCAGCACAACATGGCGGATTGCATCCGGACAATCGTTACCAAGCCCTTATAGACAATGTTGGTAATAAATTAGTTGTTAGCAGTATGGCTAAAGACACCCCTTACAATTATGAATTCCATTTGTTGGCAGATAACCGCACTATTAATGCCTTTGCATTGCCTGGAGGACAAATTTTTATAACCTATGCACTGTTTTCGCAACTTGAGAACGAAGATCAATTGGCAGGTGTCTTAGGTCACGAAATAGGTCACGTTTTGGGCAAACACTCTAACGAAAGAATTACCGATGCCAATTTCTGGAAAGTCATTGCCATGGGAAGTTCTGCCATTGATATGGGCGGTGTCGCACAGCAAATTGGCCAAGGCCAACTGCTAAAAAACGGTAGAGGGGACGAATTGGAAAGTGATGAGCTCGGCGTGCAATTAATGATTAAAGCAGGTTATGACCCTTATGAATTAATAGGTGTCATGGAAATTTTGAAAGCTGCAGCTGGTCCAAATCGGGTTCCAGAGTTTCAAAGTACTCATCCAGACCCTGAAAATAGAATCGAGCATATTAAAAGAGCCATTTCCAAATATGAAAAAGCATCCTAAAAATAGGATGCTTTTACCAACTAACTAACTCAAATAATTGTCTTAACTAGACATTTTTCTTAAAACGTTTCAAAAACTGTGCCGCTTCTGTGGCATTTGTTTTTTCGGCATGTCTTAGGGCCGTAAGACCTTTATCGCAGGGACTATGAATTTCGGATCCTGCCGTGATAAGTACCTTAATCATATCAACACGGTTATAACGTGCGGCATAGTGAATAGGTAACATACCATTTGATTTTTGATTAACATCTGCACCATTATTGATTAAGCGTTCAACGGCTTCCATATCTCCAGTGGCCACAGCCTTACACAAAGGCGTGATTTCCGATACTACGGTTGTAGCTGAAGATAAATGGTCTGAATAATGAAGTGCATTGACATTACTGATTGAAAAGCCCAATGCTAAGGCTAATACGATTGCTGTTTTTTTCATGATGAAAGATTTAAAATTTAGTTGTTTACGTTTTTGATTATGCCTAATAGACGATTTTTATTTCTATTTGTTACATCACAAAAAATTATATAACATAATATTAACGCTTTGAAAACAAATATGTTAACAGCGTCCTAAATCCCATGTAGCCCTTAACGAAGGCATTACGAACTCATAAATATTAAATAATCCCATATTTTTTCTACTATCAAATAAGATTTGGTATACTAAGTCTTATCTTTGAATTGAACTAATACACGACCCATGAATAAGAAAGTGATTCTAATGATATTAGATGGATGGGGAAAGTCTCCCGACCCGAAGGTATCTGCCATAGATCATGCAAAAACACC
Organism: uncultured Winogradskyella sp.; assembly: GCA_913055905.1. GTDB lineage: Bacteria > Bacteroidota > Bacteroidia > Flavobacteriales > Flavobacteriaceae > Winogradskyella. The sequence continues at coordinate 39,470 of CAJXLB010000004.1, read as the reverse complement.
TTTTATAGACGCACTTTATCATAACTATCCCAATGCCAGTTTAAGAACGGACGGCCTGCACGTTGGCCTGCCAGAAGGCCAAATGGGAAATAGTGAGGTTGGACACATGAACCTCGGTGCCGGAAGAATAGTTTATCAAGATTTAGTTAAGATAAATATGGCTGTCGAAAACAAGACCTTGGCCAAAGAGCCTGTTCTTGTTCAAGCTTTTGAATATGCCAAAGCCAATAATAAGAAAGTCCATTTTTTAGGTCTCGTTAGTGACGGAGGCGTACACTCTCACATTAAGCATTTATTCGGACTGTTGGATGCCGCCAAAGCTTATGGCCTTAAAGATGTTTTAGTTCATGCCTTTACGGACGGTAGAGATGTAGACCCAAAATCGGGCTATGGTTTTATTTCTGAATTAGAGGAACATTTAAAAGAGACCACCGGAAGTTTAGCTACGGTAACTGGAAGATATTATGCCATGGATAGGGATAAACGCTGGGAGCGGGTTAAGCTGGCTTACGATGCCTTAGTGCATGGCCAAGGAACGCACACGACGGACGTCCTAAAATCCATTCAACAAAGCTACGAAGAAGGTATTACGGACGAATTTATTAAACCATTGGTTATCGTAGACCAAAATGATAAACTAAAAGGGACCATAGAAAATAATGATGTGGTCATTTTCTTCAATTTTAGAACGGATCGCGGGCGACAGCTCACCCAGGCACTATCCCAAAATGATTTTCATGAGTACAACATTCATAAATTAAATCTGCATTACGTAACCATGACCAATTATGACGATAGCTTTAAAGGAATCAATGTCATCTATGGTAAGGATAACTTGTCAGACACCTTAGGTGAGGTTTTAGCCAAACATCATAAAGAGCAAATCAGAATTGCAGAAACTGAAAAATATCCTCACGTCACATTCTTTTTCTCAGGCGGACGGGAGGAGCCCTTCGATGGTGAAATGCGAATACTTCGCAATTCCCCTAAAGTGGCCACTTACGACCTAAAGCCAGAAATGTCAGCCTACGAACTAAGGGATGCGCTTATTCCTGAATTGAATAAAAAGTCTGCAGACTTTGTCTGCCTTAATTTTGCCAATGGTGATATGGTGGGCCATACTGGAGTTATGGAAGCTGCTATCAAGGCCTGTGAGGCGGTAGATGAATGTGTTAAGGATGTTGTAAATGCCGCCCTGGCCAATGACTACACCACCATTTTAATCGCAGATCATGGCAATTGCGAAACTATGATAAATCCAGATGGTACGCCAAACACAGCTCATACCACCAATCCTGTGCCAATTATTTTAATCGATAAGGACTTAAAGCACATTAAGGATGGCATATTGGGTGATATAGCACCTACTATACTTGAGCTTATGGGCATAGAACAACCCAAGGCAATGACCCAGCACAGTCTTTTATAGTAAGCTTATATACCGTACCTTTGCATTTTAATTGATTGCCGCATGAATTTCCATGATAGACTGACCATTGCCGTTGATTTTGATGGCACCATTGTAGAAGATGCTTACCCAAAAATTGGGAAAACCAGAATATTTGCATTCGAAACCTTGAAACGACTTCAGCAAGACGGCCATAGACTTATTTTATGGACCTACCGTAGTGGCACTAAACTTCAGGAGGCTGTTAAATTCTGCAAAGAGAATGGTATAGAATTTTATGCTGTGAATGCCAGTTTTCCTGAAGAAAAATTTGACTACAGCAGAAGCCGAAAAATCCATGCAGACATTTTCATAGATGACCGAAATATAGGTGGTGTCCTCGGTTGGGGTGAAATTTACCAGATCATCACCAATGAAGTGCCAGACATGAAAGCCGCCAAAAGGAAACGCGGCATTTTTGGCTGGTTCAAATAGGTCTACATCATTTCAAAATAGGCTTTTTCAATGCCTTCGCGATGGTCTGGATGTGCAATGGATACCAACGCTTTTATCCGTTCTTTTATCGTTCGTCCATATAAATCGGCAACACCATATTCTGTAACAACATAATGCACGTGGGCTCGGGTGGTAACCACACCAGCACCAGGTTTTAAAGAAGGTACTATGCGGCTTACACCTCGTTTTGTGACAGAGGGAAGTGCAATAATGGCTTTTCCGCCTTCACTTAAGGTGGCACCTCTTATAAAATCCATTTGACCACCAACACCTGAATACATCTTAGAGCCAATGGAATCGGCACAGACCTGACCCGTCACATCAACTTCTACTGCAGAATTGATGGCGACCATTTTTGGGTTGAGTTTTATGATGGAAACGTCATTCACAAAATCAGAGGTTCGCATTTCAACAAAAGGATTATCATGCACATAATCATAAAGACGTTGCGAGCCCATAAGGAATGTTGCCATGGCACGGCCTGGATTAACGCCCTTACAGTCTCCATTAATCACATCCTTTAAGATCAAATCAATAACGCCATCCGAAAACATTTCGGTATGAAGGCCTAAATCCTTGTGGTTATTTAGTCGTGATAATACCGCATTTGGAATATTACCTATTCCCATTTGAAGGGTACTCCCATCCTCAATTAATTCGGCCACATAATCTCCAATCTTGGTTTCTATTTCGGTAGGTTCCGTAACTGGAAATGCCGGAAGCGGTTCGTCTACTTCTACAAACGCATCAATTTCGGTAACATGGATAATACCATCGCCAAAGGTTCGCGGCATTTGCTTATTTACCTGAGCAATTACATGATCTGCATTCTCTATAGCCGCTAAGGTAGCTTCAACAGACACACCCAACGAACAATAGCCATGCTTATCTGGAACAGACACATGGATTAAGGCCACGTTGATATCTACTATATTACGCTTAAAAAGTAAAGGCACCTCACTTAGAAAAACTGGCGTATAGGAGCCATTACCTGCCTTTAAGGTATGCCTAACATTACGTCCAATAAAAAAGGAATTAACATGGAAGCTTTTGGCATATTCCGGATTGGCGTAAGGTGCCTCACCTTCGGTATGTAATTGGCATATTTCAACATTTCTCAATTCGTCATGCCTATCGGATAGGGCTTTAACCAATACCTGTGGAACCGCCGCCGCCGCTTGTATGTAGATTTTATCGTTAGATTTTACAATTTTCAGTGCCTCTTCGGCAGTCATGGTTTTGTACATCTTTTTTTACATTTTAGATTACAAACTTAACCTACATAATCTTCAAAAAAACTGTCTTTTATCATGTTTTACATAAATTTAAAAATCGGTTTATTTGGCTATCTTTGCCCTTAAATTATAGCTATGATTATTGTTAAAACACCTGAGGAAATTGAACTAATGCGGCAAAGCGCCCTAGTAGTCTCCAAAACGTTGGGAATGCTTGCCAAAGAAATAAAGGAAGGTGTTACAACGAATCATTTAGACGCCTTGGCTGAAGCATTTATTAGAGACCATGGTGCTATTCCTGGCTTTAAAGGCTTGTACGATTGTCCTTCAACATTGCTCTGTAGTGTTAATGACGCTGTTGTTCACGGACTACCAACGGATACTCCGCTCAAAGAAGGGGATATAGTGTCTGTGGATTGTGGTGCTTTAATGAATGGGTTTTATGGCGACCATGCCTACACCTTCGAAATCGGTGAGATAGATGCCAAAACCAAAGAACTCATTAAAACCACTAAGGAGTCACTGTACGTGGGAATTGAACAATTTAAAATTGGTAACAGAGTGGGTGATGTTGGTTATGCCATACAACAGTATTGCGAGTCTCGCGGTTATGGTGTTGTAAGAGAGCTGGTAGGACATGGCATTGGCAGAAAAATGCACGAAGATCCCGAAATGCCAAATTATGGCCGCCGCGGCAAAGGAAAGAAGTTTATTGAAGGTATGGTTGTTGCCATTGAGCCCATGATAAATATGGGAACCCATAAAGTAAAGCAATTAAAAGACGGGTGGACTATCGTAACCCAAGACGGTAAGCCTAGTGTTCATTTTGAGCATGACGTAGCCCTTGTCAATGGCAAACCAGAAATACTATCTACCTTTGCCTATGTCCACGAAGCCTTGGGTATCACCTCAAATGAAGAAGATTCATTTAGGGAAAAAGCACTCATATTGTGATAGACCAGCGTATTCTAGACATTGAACCTATCGAAATCGTTAAAGGTTATAACGCACGCTTCTTGCACACAGATAGAATGACTTTTGCCTTCTGGGAGGTCAAAGCCGGACAGGAGTTACCGATGCATCAACATGAGCATGAGCAAGTATCCCAAATTTTGGAAGGAGAATTTGAAATGACCATTGGAGGTATGACCAAAATACACAAACCAGGCTCCGTATTAGTTATACCTTCCAACACGCCGCATTGTGGCCGCTCCATTACGGATTGTAAAATATTAGACGTATTTAGTAGCCCTGTAAGGGAAGATTATAAAGCCATGCTGCCGTAGTAAGCCATGTTCAAGTTCATTTTAAATAGCGTACCAAGACCACTTCTTATCAGGCTCAGTTATGTTCTTAAACCAATTTTAGAACTGACCTTAAAAGGCAAAAACTATACAGATCCCATTGATGGTAAAAGTTTTAGAGCCTTTCTACCCTATGGCTATGGAACGCAAAGACAGAACGTTTTATCGCCCTCTACCCTATCCTTAGAACGGCATAGATTACTTTGGTTATATCTAAAAAATGAGACCAATTTTTTCAGCGCGAAGCTTAAGGTACTTCATTTTGCACCTGAACAGTGTTTCTTAAATCGATTTAGAACCATGGACAACTTGGATTATACGACGACCGATTTAAACTCACCGATTGCAGATGTAAAGGCAGATATTTGCAATCTCCCCTTTAATGACAATGAATTTGACGTAATTTTATGCAATCATGTCCTTGAGCATATTTTAGATGACAAGACAGCTATGGAAGAACTGTATCGTGTCTTGAAACCAGGTGGTTGGGGCGTCTTCCAAATTCCACAAGACCTAAAAAGGGAAACAACCTTTGAAGATAATACCATTACCGATAAGAAAGAACGGGCCAAAATTTTTGGCCAATACGATCACGTGCGTGTATATGGTCTTGATTATTTTGATAAACTACGTGCTGTAGGATTTAATGTAGAAGCTGTAGACTACAGCAAAAATTTAACTGCTGAAGACATAAACAAGTATCGGCTGGCGCCTGGAGAACTTATACCTGTCGTAAGGAAATAACAACTTAAACTTACTCAGGAAAGCCATTTAAACCGATGAAATCCAACTCATTGTTGGCATTGAGGTAAATGAAATAAGCTTTCAATTCAGGGTGATTTACCAAAAAGGATTTCACCTTTTCTACGCCCATGGCCTGAAATGTTGTAGCATAGGCATCTGCCGTCATACAATCTTTCGCAATCACCGATACGCTTAACACATTGGTCTTTGTTGGATACCCTGTTTTGGTATTGATGATGTGCGCATAGCGCTGGCCATTTTCGTCTACTTTAAATTTTCTGTAGGTCCCTGAGGTGGCCATAGCTTCATCTTTAAGCGTAATGGTTTTAGAGTAGGTTTGTGTTCCGTCAAAATTAGGATCGTCAATCCCAATCAACCATGGCTGTCCTTTTTCCTTATTTATACCAGAAACCCTCATGTCTCCACCAATGGTTACCAGATAGTTATCAATACCCTTTGATTCTAAAAATTCGCAAACCACATCAACACCATAACCCTTGGCAATGGCATTAAACTCAATGTAGGTTTCTTTGGGTTTCTTAAGATTATCCCCTACAATCCCAACTCTATTCAGGCCAACATATTGCATTAAGCTATCTATGGTGGTACTGTCTATAACAAATTTGTTTTCATCAGCACCAAAATTCCAGGCGTTAACCACATTTCCAATTGTGGGATCAAAAACACCTTCAGAAAACCTATAAACCTCTTTTGAAGCCTTCAAAACCTTTTTAAAATGCTCGTCTACTGCAGTGGTCTCGTTTCTATTGATTTGGGATAGCCTAGATTCTGGAATATAGGTTGATAAGGACATATTAACCACCTGAAATAAGCTATCAATCGCTTCAATGTAGTTTGCGCTGTCTTCAGCATAATACAAAATGGAAAAATCGGTACCAAATACTGGGCCTTGAAGCTTTACATTCTCTGTGGCCTTAGAAGTACAAGCTACAACAATGAAGGCGAGAAAGACAATGGATAAAATTCTTTTCATATACAATTTAACTTTGGAGGAAAAAGGTCACGCTACTGCTAATTAAGGTTCATTTCTATAACTTGTATACCATTGTATTCAATTAAATATTCCTCGTTTAGATACAAAGGCAGATCTTCTCCATTAGGATTACCCAAACCAACACCTGCGTAAAGGACCTTGGCATTTTTATCAAAAGCATGCTTCTTAAAGGTCTCCATCCAAACCACATCATAATTATTAGGGTTTTCAGGAAGCATAACGGCTCTTACGATTACAAAAAAATAGTGGTTGTTCTTATCGATGCAAACAAATTGCGGATGCCGCTTGAGCTTGCTGTTAATGGCTATAAACTCAAAACCACGTTGCTCTAAATCCTTGCCCACGTGATTCATGGCCAAATTATGAAGCTCTTGTTCTGTTAATGCTCTGGACATAAAACAAAGATACAAACTCTAACAGCAAAAAATAAATGTGAGAGTCTAATAAGCCTTGTATATTTATAAACTAAAACCAGTTATGAAAAGCACCATGAATTACGGCAAATATTTCGGACTGATTCTCTTATTGGCCTTGTGTCATTGTAAAGCAAAAACCAATCTCCCAGATCCGCTCGAAGCCGGTTGGAATGGTGAGAAGGTTTGTGAAGTCTTGGAAAATACACCTAAACTGAGGGTTTTGAAGTGTACCTTTCCTCCTAACGTGGGCCATGAACGTCACTACCACAACCCTCACGTTGGTTACACCTTGTCCGGTGGCACGTTTAGGATTACGGATGCCAACGGAATTCGTGAAGTAAACATACCTACTGGATATAGTTTTACCAATGACGCCATTGAATGGCACGAAGTATTAAATATTGGTAATACAACAGCTGAATTCCTAATTATGGAATATAAATAAAAGTAGCATTTTGAGTTTGGTTTTGATTTTTTGTATATTCAATACTGAAAAAGAAAAAAAAGAAAATGAATATGACACGATTTGATTTGGCCGTAAACAAACTTTACAAGGCTTTTCATAACAACACCTTAAACCCTGACGATTGCAAGCACTGCGCTGTTGGTAACATCCTAGATTGTTCGGATAGTTGGAAAAATTTAACCGATAGGCATGGTGCAGTGACGTTAAATTATGTTGGTCTAGTCAACCAAAATTTTGGTAGGCGCTTCAATGGTTATACGCCTTTAGAATTATTACAGATTGAAAGAGCATTTCTTGAAGGTTGTGGCTACCTGGGTCTTAGCAAAGGGCGCTTGATTCGTCCAAATGACATCAGCGATAAGGATATCTTATTCAACGGTTTATCTCGTGTTGTAGAGTGCCTATGCAAATTAGATAATATTGAAAATGTCATGGACTGCTCGGCACTATTTAAATTCGACAAAACGAAGGAATTGGCCGAAGTCTAACGGAATAACATTTACAAACAAACCTATAAAAAAAGCCAACTTTAAGTTGGCTTTTTCTGTTCTATCCTCCGAAATCATCGAATCTAATATGTTCGTCTGGTATTCCAAAATCCTCACCCATTTTTTGAACAGCTTGGTTCATCAATGGAGGTCCACAGAAATACAGTTCGATATCTTCTGGTGTCTCGTGGTGGTTTAAATAGTTATCTATAACTACTTGATGAATAAATCCAACAAAGCCATCACCTTCTTCATCATTGATATCCTTTTTGACTTTCCAATTATCTTCTTCCAAAGGCTCAGATAAGGCCATGTAGAACTTAAAGTTTGGGAATTCCTTCTCCAGTTCCCTAAAGTGCTCTATGTAAAACAGCTCTCTTTTAGAACGACCACCGTACCAATAGGTTACGGTACGCCCAGTTTTTAAGGTTTTGAATAAGTGATACAAATGCGAGCGCATTGGTGCCATTCCGGCGCCACCACCTACATACAACATCTCACTCTCGGATTCATTGATAAAGAATTCGCCATAAGGGCCTGAGATGGTTACTTTATCACCTGGTTTTTGAGCAAAGATGTATGACGATGCTATACCTGGGTTGACATCCATCCATTGATTCTTAGACCGGTCCCATGGCGGAGTTGCAATTCTAACGTTCAACATAATCTCACGACCTTCAGCTGGATAAGAGGCCATAGAATAGGCACGCTCTACGACTTCGTCATTTTTCATCACCAATGGCCATAAACCAAATTTATCCCATTCTTCTTGGAACTTATCGGGTTTATCGTGCTCCTCTGGGTGAGCGGTGATATCTATATCTTCATACTTTATGGTACAAGGTGGAATTTCAATTTGAATATAACCACCTGCCTTATAATTCATTTCTTCTGGAATCTCAACCACAAACTCCTTAATAAAAGAGGCAACGTTGTAGTTTCTAACCACGGTAGCTTCCCATTTCTTAATACCAAACACTTCTTCAGGAATGGTAATTTCCATGTCTTGCTTTACCTTAACCTGGCAAGCCAAACGGGCTCCACTCTGCAGCTCTTTTCTTGTAAAGTGTGGCGTTTCGGTAGGAAGTGCTTCACCACCTCCAGAAAGCACATGACATTCGCACTGGATGCAGGTTCCACCACCACCACAAGCTGATGGCAAGAACACTTTGTTGCTACCTAAAGTTGACAATAGCGTACCTCCTGAGGCCACCTCTATGGTTTTTTCGCCATTTATGGTAATCTTTACCGGACCTGAAGGGGAAAGTTTTTGCTTTACCACCAACAATAAGGTCACTAAAAGTAAGGTTACAACTAAAAAGGCTGCTATGGTTGCTAAAACAGTACCTATGGTACTTGCGGCTAATATCATCATAACTAATTTTTATTTAAGTTGTCTACAAGACTAACCTCTGCCTTGGATTCAACTTGTTTTTCTTCTTTTTCTTTTTCAATCAATGCACTGGTCTCTTCTGGCTTCGCAGCTGGCTCATCGCCTCCTGTTAACATTCCACCAAAACTCATAAACCCGATAGCCATAAGTCCTGTGATGATAAAGGTAATTCCTAAACCTCTAAGCGCAGGTGGAACAGCAGAATATCTTATTTTCTCTCTAATAGCGGCAATAGCGAGTATAGCTAAAAACCATCCAATTCCAGAAGAGAAACCGTAATTAAGGGCAAGACCCAAGGTTTCAATTTCGCGGGATTGCATAAATAAAGACCCTCCTAAAATAGCACAGTTTACGGCTATAAGCGGTAAAAAGATACCTAAGGAATTATAAAGGGATGGCGAAAATTTCTCCACAACGATTTCTACCAACTGTACCATAGTAGCTATGGTAGCAATAAACATTATAAAGGAAAGGAAACTCAAATCGTAAGACGCATACTCTTCGCCTAACCATGATAAAGCACCCTCCTGAAGTAAATACTGATCTAACAACCAGTTAAGTGGAACGGTTATGGTCAATACAAAAATTACGGCAGCGCCTAGACCTACAGCCGTAGATACTTTTTTGGATACGGCAAGGTATGAACACATCCCAAGGAAATATGCAAATACCATATTATCCACAAAAATCGATTTAAAAAATAATTCTAAATGTTCCATTTTTTGTTCTATTCGTTTTAAGTAATCAACTACACCAAAGCGTTGTTACTTTATGTTTTAGTCTTCGATTAAAGCTTTGTTTCTTGAACGCTGCACCCATATTATTAAACCTACCACAATAAGTGCCATAGGTGGTAATACCATAAATCCATTATTTTCATAACCGATAGCGTACAAGCCTGTTTTTTCAACGGGATCTCCAAGGACTTTTAATCCGAATAAGGTACCAGAACCTAAAAGTTCTCTAAAGAAACCAACTATAATTAAGATAACACCATAACCAAGGGCATTACCTATCCCATCTAAAAATGAACGCCATACACCATTACCTAAAGCAAAAGCTTCAAAACGTCCCATAATGATACAGTTGGTAATAATAAGTCCAATAAATACGGATAGTTCCTTGCTCAAGGCATACGAGAACGCTTTTAAAACCTGGTCTACTATGATTACTAAGGTAGCCACTACAATCAACTGTACGATGATTCTAATTTTAGATGGTATAATGTTTCGCATTAAGGAGATAACCACATTACCCACACCCATTACGAACAATACTGAAATTGCCATAACTATAGAGGGCTTCAGTTGTGCCGTAATAGCCAATGCAGAACAGATACCTAAAACCTGAATAGTAATAGGGTTATTATCCGCTAAAGGATCTAAAATAAGTTTACTGTCTTTTTTCGATAAAAGTCCCATATACTATTAATTTAATGAATCAAAATATGATTTATACATCCTTACATCTTTTTGTAACATGGCCGATACACCATCACCAGTAATCGTAGCCCCTGCTAGAGCGTCAACTTCATGGTCGTCCTTAATTGTATTTTTAGGATCGTTATTTCCTTTAGCAACTTTAATGCCTTTGAAGACATCACCATCCAAGAATTTTTCACCAGTGAAATCATCCATGAAATAGCGCTGCTTTATCTCAGCTCCCAAACCAGGAGTTTCACCTTTATGGTCAAAGTAAACACCTTGAACGACCATATCCTTGTCAAGGGCAACATAACCCCAAATGGCATCCCATAGACCTTTACCTCTTACAGGTACTATGTATACCTCTTTACCGTCCTTCTCTCCAACAAAAAGCGGAAGTCTGCGCTCATAATCTGGGTTCTTAGCCTTGGCTGATTCTTTTTTGATGTCAATCAAATAAGCCTCATCATCTTCAGTAACCTCACCGCCTTGAATAACATACTGTTTTTTAATGTATTTATTGAATTCTTCCTCTACAATGTTCGTAGGAATAAATTCTACATCATTGGCTCCTGTATTATTGTTTACGCCAAGCGCGTAGAGAATATTTTGTTGTTTTTCGTAACGCTCGTTGGCTTTTACCAAGGGTTTTAATCCTGAAGCTAAACCAGCCAAAATCGCACCTACCACAACAACCATTGCGATAGCAAAAATGACCGTATAACTGTTTTTTTCTGTATCGATTGCCATAATTAAGCCGCTTTAACTTTTAATCGTTTTAATCTTCTTTTTACGTTGCTTTGCACCACATAGTGGTCTATAGTTGGCGCAAAAACGTTCATGAGTAATATCGCTAGGAATACGCCTTCTGGATATGCTGGGTTGAATACGCGAATCATAATGGAAATAAACCCAATTAGGAAACCATAAATCCATTTCCCTTTATTGGTTTGTGAGGCCGTAACGGGATCCGTCGCCATGTAAACGGCACCAAACAAAATACTTCCGATAATAAGGTGTTGCCAAAATGGAACACTCATTAAACCATAGAACTTACTGGTCTCACCAATCCAACCGGCATCAACAACACCGTTAAATATAAGTCCCATAACCAAAGCACCAATGATGGTACTTAACATAATTCGCCAGCTTCCTATCTTAGTAAATATTAAAAACAAAGCTCCGATAATAATGAGGAATTTTGAGGTTTCACCCACTGAACCTGGTATTAAACCCCAAAACATGTCCCAATAACCAATGCCAGCAAGGTCCGTATTCTGAGCATAGGCACCTAAAAGTGTTTCTCCTGAAATAGCATCTGGTGTGCCGGCGCGCTCTACTGCACCATGAACCCAAACCTTATCTCCAGACATCCAAGTAGGATAGGCAAAAAACAGGAAAGCTCTGATGGTTAAGGCCGGATTTAGAATATTCATTCCCGTTCCACCAAAAACTTCTTTGCCGATAACCACTCCAAATACAACGGCCACAGCAAGCATCCAAAGCGGAATATCAACAGGCACAATTAAAGGCACCAACATCCCGGTAACCAAGTATCCTTCTTCAACCTCGTGTCCTTTGATTATTGCAAAAATGAACTCGACGCCCAAACCAACACCGTAGGATACAATAACCAGTGGCAGAACGGTCCAAGCTCCCAAAATAAGATTATCCCAAGTCCAAAATGTAGACCCTAAGAAACCGTGAGACGCTTCTATTTCACCTAAAGCCAAATAATGCTGGTAGCCAGCATTAAACATACCAAATATTAAACACGGAATGAGCGCAATAATAACAGTATTCATGGTACGCTTTAAGTCATCGGCTGCTTTGATGTGCGTACCACCATGTGTGGTCTCATTAGGTGTATATAGGAAAGTAAATAGGGCATTGAAAGCAGGTATCCACTTTTTGTCCTGATTTTTAACTTTAAAGTTGTGTAAATTTTGTTTTAATCCCATTTTCTATACGTTTTTCATAGCGTTTTAGAAAAGCTTGATGATGGCGTAAGCTTACCCGATTTCTTCAAGCATTAAATCTAATCCTTCTCTTATAATTTTTTGATGAGGCTGTTTTGATACACAGATGAACTCGGTTAGCGCAAAATCTTCTGGCGCCACTTCGTACATACCCAAAGCCTCCATTTCGTCTAAATCTTTGTACATACAGGCCTTTAAAATTTGTAGGGGGTATATATCTAAGGGAAATACTTCCTCATAGCTTCCCGTGACTACAAAAGCCCGATGCTCACCATTTGTATTGGTGTTTAAATCATATTTCTTTTTTGGTGTCAACCAAGAAAAGGTCAATGCCCTTGTGGTAGACACTTTATCGAAGACTGGCTTGTTCCATCCAAAGAATTCGTAATCGTCTCCTTCCGGTATAACCGTTATAACATTGTTGTAATAGTCTAGATAACCATCAGGACCAACCTGCTTTCCGGTTAACACATTACCGGAAATTATGCGATCATTACTATCCTTTTCTACGCCTTGATCATAAATCATCGTAGCAACTTCGGCACCTATCTTGGTCTTAAAGTATCGTGGTTTTTTAACGGAAGAGCCCGCTAAGGCAACGATACGCTCTGCGTTAAATTTACCTGTTAACAACAACTCCCCAATAATCACTAAATCTTGGGCGTTTAAAGTCCACACAGTCTCACCTTTATTAATAGGGTCCACCTTATTGATCAATGTCCCAACATTCCCTGATGGATGTGGGCCTGAAACACGATGCACGGTTACGTTATCCAAAGTAGCTAATGGACTCTGAGAATTTTTACCTACTGAAACATGAACGGCACCATCCGTAAGCTTGGAAAGTGCTGTAACTGCCGCCTGTAGTTCGGCCTCCTTACCAGATAACACATAATCTAAATCGGCAGCTAAAGGCGCACTAGCATAGCCCGAAATGAAGATACCTTTAGGGGTATTGTTAGGATTAGCAATAACGTCATAGGGTCTTTGCTTTATAAACACCCAACAACCGGACTCCAATAAATGGGCTTTTATAGCCTCCGCATCAGAATTCAAGTCAAACGCACCGTGGTCTAGATAGGTTTGTTCTTTATCTGCCGTAATTTTTATCGAAAGAATACGACGTCTTTCACCACGTTTTACTTCAGAAACTTCACCAGAAACTGGAGACACAAACTTCATCGCTTCGTTGTCCTTATTGTAAAAAATAGTCTCACCAGCTTTGATGTGCGTACCTTCTTTGGCGACAAGTTTTGGAATAATACTGTGGAAATCTTCAGGTTGTATAGAATAAAAATTACTTTTGATGGCGTTTTCCGTGACCGTCTCTGCCGCACCAACTAACTTTATATCTAAACCTTTCTTAATTCTTATGTCTTTTGACATGCGTGTTAAAGATTAGTTATCTAAAAATCCGTGCAAATTTAAGAATTAATGATCAAATAAATTTCATAATAAAACATCTTTTTTATTTATAGTGATTATAAATAACTTTAATAGGTTTAGGGCATAGAATTTGATTATCTTTAAGGGTTTATTTGCTAATAATGACAAAAACAACATTTATTTTTAGTGTATTGCTTCTTGTTCCAATTGTGATTCTTTCGCAAGCCGTAGAAGTGCCACCACCAGATTTTATTAAGACCATCCAATTCAAATCCAACACGACCCAAGGGCAATTACCTGTACTACGTTTAGGAGAACCATTGGTATTGGAGTTTGATGCCCTAAACGCCAACGAGGAAGATTTTTACTACGTCATAGAGCATTTTAATTATGACTGGACACCATCCGTCTTGGCCAAGGCAGAATACCTCCGAGGCTTGGATAATCAACGCATCTTGGATTATTTCAACTCTTTTAATACCTATCAAATTTACTCGCATTACAAGCTGCAAATTCCCAATCTTCAAACGAGGGCCTTACTAAAAACGGGCAATTACATGATTTCCATTTACGATGATTACGGCGAATTAATGTTTAGCCGAAAGTTTATGATTTACGAAGATTTGGTCAACGTTGGCGTTCAGGTTAAGCGCTCTAGGGATGTCAAGGTTATCGCCACAAAACAATCCGTGGATATAGCCATTTCTACAAGTATTATTAATTTCAACAACCCGTTAGAAACGGTTAAAACCTTAATCATTCAAAACAATAACCTTAACACGTCCATTACCGGTCTGCCACCACAGTACACCATAGGAAACCAATTGATATATCGCTATGACACAGAAACGGCATTTTGGGGCGGCAATGAATATTTGTTTTTTGAAAACAAAGACGTCCGAGCGGCCAATGTAGGTGTCCAGTTTATAGATTTAAAAGATATTTACCACAACTATTTATTTACGAATGAACCTCGGAAAGGCAGGCCTTACACGTATAATCCGGACATCAATGGTAATTTTCAAATCACAGCCATTGACCGCACAGATGTGTCCATTGAAGCCGATTACACCATGATTCATTTTTCCTTACGTCGCGATGAATTTTTAGATAAGGATGTTCATATCTACGGCAATTTTAATGCGTTTGCCATAGAGCCGCTCACAAAAATGACTTACAATTCAGAAGCTGGTATTTACGAAAGTCAAATGCGCCTTAAGCAAGGGTTCTACAACTATAAATACGTCGCTGTTGACAAAACTACAGGAGAGCTGGATGAAGGAGCCATCAGTGGCAATTATTGGGAAACCGAAAACAACTATAAGGTGCTTGTGTATTACCGGGACCTTGGTGCCAGATATGATAGACTCATAGGCTATGGCGAGGCAACCTCCGTTGATATCTCCAATTAAATTAAGTACGGAAGCACAACTACTAAATTATTGTGCACAACACCCTAATAATGTCAACTTTCATCGATTTTTTTTAAAATTTGTTAAAATCGACACCTTAGATTTCTAAAAATTAAGGCTTGATTGAAAAATTATGTTATTTTAGTTGCATAATACAATAGCACTTATGGTACAACAAGTTACGAGCGGCATCAAAATTTCCGTTGAAACCAATTTCGAAGGCACCTTTTATAAAAATTACAAGGTACATTTTGCATTTGGCTATAAAGTGACTATTGAGAACCAAAGTAAAGACGCCGTCCAGCTCAATTCAAGACATTGGCGCATTCTAGATGCGTTGAACAATGAGGAGATTATTGAAGGGGAAGGCGTGATTGGTAAAAAACCCGTGATTAAGCCTGGAGAGCAACACGTCTATAATTCGGGCTGCCTTTTAACCTCTCCTTTTGGAGCCATGCAAGGGCACTACAACATGGTGAACTTTAGCAAGGCGAGTAAATTCAAGGTTTTTATTCCTACCTTCAAACTCAGTGCTCCCTTTGCACTCAATTAAAATAGCCCGTTTCATTCTGTTTTTATTTTTTAGTTGGTGACCAAGGTTATGGTTTATCTGTATAGTTTTTATAACTAACATCAAGCCGATTAGCCTTGGCCCACAGGACTTAAATAGCAAATCACGCCACCTTTCCATTTTACTACAAAATTACATCTAGACTTTCTTGAGGTTTTGGCGTCTATATTAGCCCTAAATGAACCTTAAAATTTGTACCTTTGCACTTGTCAAAAAATAACAAACTTATAATAAACAACATACCATGGGAAAAGGATTTTTTAACGTTCCGATCGCTGTAAATGAGCCGGTAAAATCATATGCTGCAGGCTCTCCTGAGCGCGAGGAAGTATTAGAGACATATAAAGAGATGTACAACAGCCAGGTTGAAGTTCCCCTATACATAAATGGCGAGGATGTGCGCACCGGAAACACCCAAACCATGTCACCACCTCATGATCATCAACACAGCGTTGGCTCATATCATCTCGCGGAAAAGCATCATGTTGAAAAAGCTATTTCAACGGCCCTAGAAGCACGCAAAACATGGTCCCAACTACCGTGGGAACAACGTGCTGGTATATTTCTCAAGGCCGCTGAGCTTATAGCTGGTCCTTACCGCGCAAAAATAAATGCGGCAACCATGATAGCGCAATCCAAAACCATACATCAAGCTGAAATCGATGCTGCCTGTGAACTGATAGACTTCTTAAGATTTAATGTTCAGTTCATGAGTGACATTTACATGGAACAACCCGAAAGCACTTCTGATGCTTGGAATCGCGTAGAATATAGACCTCTAGAAGGTTTTACCTATGCCGTTACACCTTTTAACTTTACAGCCATCGCTGGAAATTTACCAGCATGTATGGCTTTAATGGGCAATGTAGTGGTCTGGAAGCCTAGCGATAGCCAGATATACTCAGCAAAAGTGGTAATGGATGTGTTTAAGGAAGCTGGAGTCCCAGATGGCGTTATAAATGTGGTCTTTGGCGATCCTGTTATGATCACCAAAACGGTACTTAGCAGTCCAGATTTTTCAGGCTTGCATTTTACTGGTTCTACCTTTGTATTTAAAGAACTATGGAAGCAAATTGGTGAGAATATCCATAATTATAAAACCTATCCGAGAATCGTTGGGGAAACTGGTGGTAAGGATTTCATTATTGCACACCATACCGCAGTACCACAACAGGTAGCTACGGCTATTACCCGAGGGGCGTTTGAGTTTCAAGGACAAAAATGTAGTGCTGCCTCAAGAGCATATATTCCTAAAAGCATATGGCCTGAAGTTAAGGAGATGGTCATAAAAGATGTCAACAGCTTTAAGATGGGCTCTCCAGAAGACATGTCCAATTTTATAACAGCAGTGATTCACGAAGGGTCCTTTGATAAACTAGCAAAGTATATAGACCAAGCTAAGGCTGATGACGATGCCGAAATCATCGTTGGCGGTAGCTATGACAAATCTAAAGGCTACTTTATTGAGCCAACGGTTATCGTAACCACAAACCCTAAATACGAGACCATGTGTACGGAGCTCTTTGGACCGGTGATTACTATTTATGTCTACAATGACAGCGATTATTCAGAAACATTGAAATTAGTGGATGAGACTAGTGAATATGCACTTACAGGTGCTGTACTTGCTACAAGCAGATACGCGATAGACGAGGCTACGAAAGCCTTGGAAAATTCTGCCGGAAACTTCTACATCAACGATAAGCCCACAGGTGCCGTTGTAGGCCAGCAGCCTTTCGGTGGCGCTAGAGCCTCAGGAACTAATGATAAAGCGGGTAGCGCTCAAAATCTATTACGTTGGGTATCGCCAAGGCTAATAAAAGAAACCTTTGTTTCACCAACGGATTACAGATATCCTTTTTTAGGTTAACAGCCTAAACAACTCATCTTGAAATCCTTAAAAGCCTCTACTTTTAAGGATTTTTTTGCCTTTCATAGAAATGACCCTCTCAAGGTATCATGGCCATGGGATTTATTTGTATCTTTTGAACAATTATTTAAAGCCCATTCTTATGATAAAAAAATACCTTTTCCTTGTACTGCTTTGCCCTGTAGTTGTTGCAGCTCAAACCATAATCACCGCTACCGAACCTGTTGATTTATCCGTTTATGACGGCACACCAAGCACAGCTGGTCAGGGCGAGTACCAAGTTTTTCTTGGAACTGATAATGTCCTGGACAAACCGATTATTTTTGTAGATGGTTTTGACCCTGGGGACACTAGGGATATTACCACCATTTATAATTCCCTTGAATACACTAGCACTAGCGGCACCCAAAACCTTGCAGACATTGTTAGAGCCGAAGGTTTTGACCTTGTCATCTTAAATTTCCCTACCTATGTCAATGGCGATGGGGCCACAATTGATGGAGGTGCCGATTTCATGGAACGAAATGCGATGGTCTTGGTAGAATTGATTGCCACGATTAACGCGGATAAAGCAGGGAATAGTGGCGAACCAAACGTTATTATTGGACCAAGTATGGGCGGCATTATTTCCAGATATGCCTTGAATTACATGGAAGCCAATTCTATAGATGCCGATACACGCTTATTCATTTCATTTGATTCACCTCATCTAGGAGCCAATATCCCCATAGGACTTCAGCATCAACTCAATTATTTGGCCTTTAACGATCTAAACCCTGTGGTTGATATCCAACCCCTCATAACCGATTTTTTAAATTCACCAGCAGCAAGACAACTGTTAACGGACCATTTCGAAGCGCACCTATTGACGGGAAGTGCTGTGGAATTTGACCCTAACTTAACCTTGCCTGCGCCGCACCCTTACAGAACAACGTTTCAAAATAGAATTACCTCATTTACGGCAGATGGTTTCCCGTCTAACGTTAGAAATGTCGGTATAGTAAATGGCAGCGGCATAGGAAGCCCCTACTTTGCAATAGGTAATAGCGGCACGACCGTAAATCCAGGTTTTACGGTAATGAATACAACCTTATCGCCAAATGTTCCTTTTACTAACATAGATATTCTCATCAATTTCACGCCTATGATGAATACCACGGCAGTTGTAAGCAATATCATAATTACATTCTTCGGATCGCCAATTGCTGTATCTACAGCTCAAAGCGAAGCGTTTGAAATGGTTAGTGGTATTGATGCAGCTCCTGGAGGATTATTTGACCTGTCAGCCCTAACAGGCGCTGTGAGTGGCGACCCCTTAGCTAACGACTTTATTAATGCACTACAAGTTGATAAATTCAATTTTATACCAACGGTAAGTGCCTTAGCCTTGGTTATCACGGATGATACACCTGTAGATTGGTATCATAACATTGATTTAAGTGGCTCTAGGGCAACTACCAACGAGACACCATTTGATAACACCTTTATACCGGATGAAAACGAACCACATGTGCAATTAACGGAAGCTAATGTAACCTTTGCACTCACCGAAATATTAACACCACCATTAAGCACAAGCGATGCAACGTCCTTTGACTTAAAACTAGAAAAAAATCCTGTGCAATCAGAGTTGGTGTTGTTAACTTCAAAGCAGTCTAATGCTACGGCGACAATTACCGACATAACGGGAAAGAGAGTATTACAATCGGATGTGGTGCTTTCTAATCGTACGGTGCTTCCTTTAAACCTGAAGTCTGGTTTTTACATACTGCAACTTTCAACCGGAGACAATAGTGTTGTTATCAAAAAATTCATCGTAAACTAAGAAGTTACCGTGATTAAAAAAGGCCTCTGAAAAGAGGCTTTTCTATTTATATTTCATCGGTAGGTGTACAATCTTTTTGGTATCAAAAAAAGCCTCTTCAAAATAAGTGGAAAGTGGATAAACTTTTGCCGTTTTGTAGGGACTCAACTCTTCAGACAGGTCACCACCCTTTAAATACAAAATTCCATTCCGTAAGGAATTGCGATGTTTCTTCTTGATTTTACCCTTAACCCAAGACACAAATTCGGGCATATGAGTAACGGCCCTGCTTACAATAAAATCAAACTGCCCGTCAATAGCTTCTACTCTACTGTGCGTTGTTGTAACATTGCTTAAACCAATGGCTTCTGATACACCATTAACCACTTTCAACTTTTTATTGATACTATCGACCAAATGAAAATGGCAATCCGGAAAAAGTATGGCCAAAGGAATGCCAGGAAAACCACCTCCAGTTCCCACATCAAGTATTGAGGTATCTGGAGCAAAAGTTATGAGCTTGGCAATTCCCATGGAATGCAAAACATGTCTTAGGTAAAGCTCATCAATATCTTTACGGGAGATGACATTTATTTTGGCATTCCAGTCTTTATAAAGGGTTTCAAGGCTTTTGAGTTGTTTAATTTGTGTTGCGCTTAAATCCGGAAAATACTTTAATATGAGGTCCATGGTGCCTATTTTCAGCAAAAATACATTAAATTGTGTCTAGAAATTAACGAAACCTATTTTAGCTAAAGTCAATTATTACTTATCTTTGACGCTTAAGAATATATCGCTCCCCCAAGCGTTACATTAGAAATACCTTTAATTAATGGCACAACAAACCTTATCCTTTTCACGAGCAGATTCTGCTAAATTTTTTAGAACATTAAACAAACGCGTTAATAATTACTTCAAGGAAAACAATATTAAACGTACCGGAAACTGGCAGCTTTGGGTAAAAACCGTTATCATGTTTGCCTTGTTTCTTACACCCTATTTCCTTTTGCTAACCTTGAACATGCCAACTTGGGCGCAAATACTACTGACCATCGTTATGGGCATAGGAATGGCTGGTGTGGGCATGAATGTAATGCACGACGGTAATCATGGTTCCTTTTCCAATAAAGAATGGGTGAATCGCCTCATGGGTAGTAGCATTTATATTCTCGCTGGAAATGTGTACAATTGGAAAGTTCAGCATAATGTGCTGCACCATACCTATACAAATATCCATGGTCACGATGAGGATTTAGAAGCAGGAAGAATTCTGCGTTTCTCCAAACATGCCGAATGGCGGAAACATCACAAATTTCAGCATTATTACTCCATTTTGCTTTATGGCCTTTTAACCATAAATTGGGCAATTATGACGGATTTTCAGCAAATGAGCCGCTACATGAAACGTAAACTGTCTTATGGAAAGTTACCGCATCCCGTTGTTAATTGGAGTAAATTGTTAATATCAAAACTGATTTACGTAAGCATGTGGATTATCATCCCAATAACGCTCACAGACCTGGCTTGGTATGAAGTTTTAATTGGCTTCTTAATCATGCACTATGTCGCAGGGTTGATTTTAAGTGTGGTGTTTCAATTAGCCCATGTTATGGATGAAGCAGAGATGCCTATGCCAGAGAAGGACGGCACCATGAAAAACACTTGGGCCATTCACCAACTTAAGACCACCGTAAATTTTGGAAGAAAAAATTGGTTCATAAATTGGTATACTGGAGGTTTGAACCATCAGGTAGAACATCATATTTTTCCGCATATTAGTCATATTCACTACGGAAAAATTGCTAAGATAGTTAAAGACACGGCTAAGGAATTTAATTTGCCTTATAAGGAATACGAAACCACAAGAAAAGCCATTAAAGCTCATTTCAAGTTCTTAAAAGAAATGGGAGCGCCTCCAGCGCTTCAAGCATAAACTATCATTGTAAAACATGAATCAACTATCTGATAGAGTCAACAACTTGTCTACATCGGCAACCCTTGCGATGGCGGCAAAGGCCAGAGAGCTTAAAGCTGAAGGCAAGGATATTATAGGTTTGAGTTTGGGTGAGCCCGATTTTAATACGCCCGATTTCATAAAGGAAGCTGCTATTCAGGCCATCAACGATAATTACAACAGTTATACACCTGTAGATGGCTACGTAGAGTTAAAAGAAGCCATAATCACAAAGTTCAAAAGAGATAACGGCCTTAACTATACACTACCTCAAATCGTTGTTTCCACAGGTGCAAAACAAGCCTTGTTCAACATTGCTGCCGTTATGCTCAATAAAGGCGATGAAGTTATTCTACCCTGCCCATATTGGGTGAGCTACAGTGATATCGTTAAACTCAACGATGGCATACCCGTAGAGGTCAAAACCTCTATTGAAAATGACTTTAAAATAACGGCAGAACAGTTGGAAGCTGCCATTACGCCTAAAACCAAAATGTTATGGTATAGCTCACCATGCAATCCTAGTGGCTCTGTCTACAGTGAGGAAGAATTAAGGGCTTTAGCAGATGTGCTTCAAAAACACCCTCATATTTATGTGGTCTCGGATGAAATTTACGAGCATATCAATTTTAAAGGTGGTCACTTTAGCATGGCTCAATTTAGTGATATGTACGACCGCACCATTACGGTCAATGGTGTGTCAAAAGCCTTTGCCATGACAGGATGGCGAATTGGTTATATTGGTGCTCCCGATTTCATTGCAAGGGCCTGCAACAAAATTCAAGGTCAGGTTACCAGTGGTGCCAATTGTATAGCACAACGCGCAGTAATCACCGCATTAGAAGCCTCTCCGTCTAAAATACAGTATATGGTGGATGAATTTAAGGAAAGACGCCAACTCATCCTCGGATTGCTAAACGATATCGATGGTTTTAAAACCAACGAACCGGAAGGAGCCTTTTATGTATTTCCTGATGTCTCCTCCTATTTTGGAAAAACCATCAAAGGAAAAACCATAAATAACGCCAGTGATATGGCGATATTTCTATTAGAAGAAGCTTTGGTTGCCACAGTTACAGGTGAAGCCTTTGGCAGCCCAGATTGCATTAGAATTTCCTATGCAGCCTCTTCCAATGAGATTAAAGAAGCCATAAAGCGCATCAAAAAAGCTCTCACCGAATAAAGACAGAAAGAAACTTCATAAGATAAGCGAAGCCATCGTGCCTCTTAAGCACTATGGCTTTTTTTATGTTGTTTGATAACGAAAAATTCCAAGAGGAAATGGCTAAATCCTAAAATAGAACTTCTAAAATATTAGAATCAATGCCGTAACAAACACGGCGAGCTTGAGGATTCCTGCCGTATGGTTTACGGTATTGAATTGAAAAGATTTTAACCCTTGACGTAGGCCAAATAATGACTGGGATGGCATAACCCTAAAATTTTGGTTAACTACGGCTTTATACTTTGAGCGCAATAACCCTTCTGTGGTGTTACAACTAAGAACCAAAGGTTCTGGTTCGAGATCCAAATCCTGATTTACTGATAATTCCATGATGATGATAATTTAATTGGTTACGCTTATAAGACGAAGAGACCAAAAAAATGTTACATCCTCAAGCACAACAACTTAAAACTGAAGAATCTGAAAATAATCGAAATATCAGTTAACATATAGGCTAGGCCTAGCAGCACATAACAGAAAAAAATTTATGTTCTTTAGCGATTACGCCAGAAAAAAGGCGTGAGCAGAATAAGAATTGTAAATAGTTCCAAACGCCCCAATAGCATTAAAAAGGAGGCCCACCATTTTCCGAGTGGTGGTAAACCAGCATAATTATTTACAGGACCAAAATCACCCAACGCCGGACCTACGTTACCTAGACTTGATGCCGATAAACCAATGGCCGACTCAAAGTCCATTTGAAACATGGAGAATCCGAGGCCTCCAATAATAAAGGACAGCATATAAAGAATAAAAAATCCAAGAATATTAAATACGATATCGCCTGAAATGGACTTTTTATTGTAGCGTACAGGAAGAATGGCATTAGGATGTAAAGCACGCTTAAACTCCAAAAACCCATTTTTAATTAATATGAGGTGACGTACCACTTTTACACCACCAGCGGTACTCCCAGCAGAGCCACCCAAGAACATTAAGCCAAAAAAGAACACGGTTAAAAATGGCGTCCACATGGTATAATCGGCCGTAACGAATCCCGTAGTCGTAACAATGGCCAATACCTGAAACAAACCGTGCCTGAAGGCGCTTTCCCCTGCACCAAGAACCATAGGATGGGCAATAGAAGACTGGGACACATCGGCTCTAAAGTAAATCAAAAGTGCTGCAACGAGGGTAAACGCTGCAATAAATTGAAAATAGAGTTTAAATTCGTCATCCCTGACAATCTTGGAAACCTTGCCCTTAAACAAATAATAACTCAATACAAAATTGGTTCCGGCCAGGAACATAAAGAACATTATAATGTATTGTATAGCGGGATTATCATTCCAATGCGCAATACTGGCATTCTTTGTGGAGAAACCACCTGTTGATAAGGTGCTCAAAGCGTGATTAATAGCATCAAAAAAGGACATGCCTGCCAATTGTAGCAATAAGGTTTCTGCAGCGGTATACCCAAAATAGATAAGCCACAAGCGTTTAGCGGTATCGGTAATCCTCGGATGGAGCTTATCACCACCAGGACCAGGTGCCTCGGCAGCAAACAACTGCATTCCTCCTACACCCAGCAATGGTAAAATGGCTATTGCCAAAACGATAATTCCCATACCACCGATCCAATGGGTGGTACTGCGCCAAAACAGCACACCCTTTGGTAAAATTTCAATATCATTCAATATGCTTGCTCCAGTTGTGGTATAACCAGACATGGTCTCAAAAAAAGCTTCTGTAAAGGTTGGAATAGCGCCAGTAACCAAATAAGGCAAGGTGCCTGTCAGCGACATCACGATCCAACCAAAAGCAACGACAATGTAGCCCTCGCGCTTGTTCATTTCCTTTCTGTGGTTCCGAGTCCGTACCATGGCAAAGGAACCAATAAGTAAAGTGGCCATACCAGCTAATAGCAACTCTAGCGTAACGCCATCCTTATAGATAAGGCTAATGAGAGTGGCTATGAGCATAAATCCACCGTTGAACAATAGCAGCAGTCCAAAAAAATGGAAAATAATCTTATAGTTGAGATGAATTCTGGACATAGGTTATGAGAAAAAGGCTTCTACCTCAGAAATAGAGCGCGGCAAACAGCAGACCACGACACGATCACCTGCTTCTATTTTAAAACTTCCCAAAGGGATTAAACCCTTTCCATTTCGTATAACACCACCAAAAATAGCGGATTTTGGGAAATTTAAATCTTTTATCTGCTGATTTGTAATCTTGGATTTTGGTTTTACAACGAACTCCAAAAGCTCAGCGTTCATATTGGTGAGTTTGGTCATGGCAACAACCTCGCCCTTTCTAATATGTCTAAAAATATTATTGGCTGCTAAAAGCTTTTTGTTTATCAGCGTATCTATACCAATGGACTGCGATAATTGATAGTAATCCATATTTTCCACCAAGGCAATGGTCTTACGTACACCTTTGGATTTGGCCAATAGGCACGACATTATGTTGGTCTCGGAATTTCCGGTAACAGATATAAAGGCATCCATATCCGATATATTTTCTTCTTCCAAAATTTCAACATTTCTACCATCGCCGCAAATGACCAAGGCATTGGGTAATTCATCGGCCAAATCTTCAGCATTGGATTTTTTGCTTTCAACAAGTTTTACATTAAACTTACTGGCACACAAATCTTTAGCTGTTTTATAACCAATTTTACTTCCACCAAGAATCATCACATTTTTTATGCCCACCTTCACCTTTCCAGACAATTGAAACAATTCGTCATCGCCACCGGTCGATGTCATAAATACCACATTATCGCCTTCCTTAAATTGCGTATCTCCGCGCGGAATTATAGTGTATTGCGTACCGTAGCGCTGTATGGCTATTGGGATGAAGTGCAAGTCTGAATACAATTCTGCGGCCTCCTTAACGGATTTTCCCACAAAGGCTGCCGTGCGTGACAACCGCAAACTCAACATGGTAAGGGCACCGTCCTCAAATTCATAGGTATCATTAAAACCATATTGATTAAGTAGCAACTGAATTTCATAGGCGGCCAATGACTCTGGTGATATAAGCTCGTCTATACCTAATTTCGAAAAATCAATTATGGCCTTATTCTCAATAAATTCAGTATTGGAAATACGTGCAATAGTACGTTGCGCCCCAAGCTCCTTGGCGAGCACACTGGCCGTAATATTCGTTGTTTCTGAGGAGGTAACGGCTATGAACAAGGAGGCCGACTCAATCCTTGCTTCCTTGAGTATAGCAATGGATGTGGCATCACCCTTAATGGTACGTATATCTAAATGCTCACCAGCATAGGTCAAACTGTCCTTTTTAGTATCAATAAGGGTTATCTCTTGTGATTCGTATGACAATAATTTGGCCAAATGGAAACCGACCTCTCCAGCACCTGCAATAATTATTTTCATTGATTGTAGTTGAAATCAGAGTACAAATATACATATATTATCGGTGCAGCAATTGAATTTCCCAAGGCTACAAATCATCACTAGGGTGTGTCAGAAGTCTTTTAATACCGTATATTTGCCAAAAAATTGAATGTCCCAGAAGGTTAAACCATATAAAGATAGTGACGCTACCAAAAAGGCCCAAGTAACCCAGATGTTTGATACCATTTCCCAAGAGTACGACGGTCTAAACCGTGTAATATCCTTTGGAATTGACATTAAATGGCGAAATAAAGTGGTAGAACTTGTGGCACAGCATCAACCCGAGTCCATTCTAGATATCGCTACAGGAACGGGTGACCTAGCTATAAGTCTGAGCGCCACCCAAGCAAAAAAAATCATTGGATTGGATATTAGTGACGGCATGTTGGAGGTAGGCCGAAAGAAAATTAAAGCCCAAGACCTGGATGATAAGATTTCTATGGTCATTGGCGATTCTGAGGAATTACCCTTTGAGGACAACACTTTTGACGCCATTACCGTAGCCTTTGGGATTAGGAATTTTGAAAATCTAGAAAAAGGACTGGCCGAAATTCTACGGGTGTTGAAGCCCAATGGGATTTTTGTCATTTTAGAGACGTCCGTGCCAACAAATCCTGTATATAAATTTGGGTATACTATGTATTCAAAATATATGCTTCCTGCCATTGGCAAACTCTTTTCTAAGGATAAGGTCGCCTATAGATATTTGAGTGAATCAGCCTCAGTATTTCCTTATGGCGAAGCCTTAAACAATATTTTAAGGAAAATTGGGTTTATAAGTGTCGAAGACCATCCGCAAACCATGGGCGTCGCAACAATTTACAAAGCATCCAAAGCATAATATGAAACAAATCTTTTGTATCATCATCGTTTTAATAGGAGGTCACCTAGGGCATGCACAGCTTTTTTCTAAAGAACGGGTAACCAATAGCGTGGATAACATCGATCAAAAATTCTTATCCTGGGGCTATTTTTTAGGCTTTAACAGTTACGACTTTAAATTTGATTATAACGAAGACCTCGAAGATATTCTGGTAGATAATTCGTTTGGCTTTCACCTAGGGCTTGTAGGTGACATGCGTATTAACAACCATCTTAACTTGCGCTTGGAGCCAGGTGTCTTTTTCACCACCCGAAACTTACGCTATGACGAAAGCTATTTTGATGGCATGGAATTCAACGATGCCGATCTCTTGCGCGAAGTAAAGTCTACCTATGTTCATATTCCATTACTGCTGAAGTTTTCAACCAAGCGCATCAATAATTTTAAGCCCTTCATTCTTGGTGGTGTCTCAGCTGCAATCAATCTATCCAGTAATGAAAACAACCCAGATGATAACAGTGCAGGCCAATTTAGAATGACGGGAAGCACCTATTTCTATGAGATTGGATTCGGTATTGATTTCTACCTGCTCTACTTTAAATTTACACCATCTATCCGCGGTGTTTTTGCCTTAAATGACGAAATTGTAAGGGATGCCGACCCAAACAGCCCTTGGACAGGCAATGTGGCACGCATGCAAACCAGAGGTGTGTTTATTAATTTTACCTTTCAATAGTACGCCGTCTAAATTCACTGAGAATAATGGCCGTGGCATTAGCCACATTCAAACTTTCTGTGTCTTGCTGTGACCCAAATTGCGGAATGCTTAATCTATGCTGAATAACAGCTGTTAAATCTTGAGAAATACCATTGGCCTCATTGCCTAAAACGATAATGCCATCTGTTGGTAATTCCATTTGATATACGGATTCTCCTTCCATATATGCCCCAAAGACCGCAAGTGATTGAGAGCGGAGATAAGATATTAGATTCAGATAATGGACGTTAACACGCGTCAAAGAGCCCATACTGGCCTGCACCACCTTAGGATTATAGCAATCCACTGTGGCTTCACTACAAACCAAATCCCTGACGCCATACCAATCGCAAAGCCGTATAATAGTCCCTAAATTTCCAGGGTCCCGTAAATCATCCAATGCTACGATCAAGCCCGAGTTAGGTGCGCTTGTTGCAGGTGGCATCTTAAATACGGCCAAAACCGTGTTTGGTGATTTCAATGAAGAAATACTTTTCAGTTCGGTTTCCGTAATAAGATAACATTCCGTTTGGGAGCTACCAAAATCACCTTCAGTTGAAAACAGAGCATACAACTGATAATCAGAGTTTAAAAATTCTGTGACGCTCTTAACACCTTCAACCACAAACAAGCCCAATTCTTGCCTGTATTTTTTTTGACGCAATCTCCTAATTAACTTAATTTGGTTCTTTGATAACATTAAAATGTCTTTACATTTGTTAGACCTAGTACAAAGTAAACCTTTTTTGGACTAATTTTTGTTTAGGGGAAACCATATTAAAACTACTTTTCGCTTGAACTGGCAAATGCATGCTTTTTCTTTTACCCTTAATCAAGGTAGACTCTTGAGGGGGCTCTTCATGTTAGTTGCCATGGCTGTACTCTTTTCCTGTAACGTGGTAAAACGTGTAAAAAGCGGAGATTACCTCATCACTGATAACCAAATCCTTGTAGATGGCAAAAAGAATAACAACGAACGCGTTAACAATATCATCATTCAGCAGGAAAATTCAGGAATGGGCAGTTTTTTGGGCTTTCCTCTGAAACTACATATCTACAATTTGGCCAGACCTAATATCGATTCCATTATTGAAGCCAATATTTTAAGTGATTCCCTAAAAGTAAAACGAAAAATGGCCTTATTGTCTACGAAGCAGTTTGATAAATGGCTCAACACAAAACGCAATTTTAACCGCTGGCTTAAACGCACGGGAGAACCTCCTACCGTTCTAGACGAGGAAAAAACAGAAAAAACCGTAAACAACCTTAGAAAATACTTCTATACACAAGGTTGGTTAGACAATGAGGTTACCTATGACATAGAAAAGGACAGTACCAAACGCGCTAAGGTAACTTACCGCGTCACCACAAAAAAACCATACCTTTTAGATTCCATAAAACCTATAATAAGCTCTCCAGCCATTGATAGTTTATATGACACGTTTAGTAAAAATTCCTTTTTGGTAAAAGGAGAACAATACGTTGAAAGCAATTTTGAACGGGAGCGCTCTCGTATTAATACATTTTTGAGAAATTCAGGTTTCTATCATTTCGGTCAGGACTACATTTCCTTTGTTTTGGATACCATAGGTACGGGACAAAAAATAAACACCGAGCTCATTATCACGGATAGAACCATCAGAGGTGATGATTCTACCACCGTTAGGCCTTTCAAAACTTACACCATAAAGGAAGTGAATATTTACACGGACGATAATTTTGACAATCGCTTTAAGGCCGTTTCGGATACCACGGTTTATGACGGCATCAATCTATACAGTAAAGACAAATTAAAATTTAGACCCAAAGCCCTAACAGACGCTGTATTTATAAAGAAAGGAGACTTGTATTCAGATTTAGCTCGAAGCAGAACTTCGAAATACCTTAATGATTTACAGATGTTCAGGTATCCAAGTATTGAATATGTAGAGAATGAGGATGATTCTACCCTAACCGCCAACGTCTATTTAGAGCCAAGAAAAAAATATGAATTGAGCTTCGCCCCAGAAATTAGTCAAAGTAATATTCAAACCATAGGGCTGTCCTTCAGTACGGGTCTCAATATTAGAAATGTATTTAGAGGAGCTGAACGACTAGAGATCAGTGGTATCGCCTCTGTAGGTGCTTCGAAGGATGGAGCGCGTTCAGAAAGTCAGTTTTTTGACATTAGTGAGTTTGGAGCCAATCTTAGACTAACCATCCCACGACTATTTACACCTATTAATACCGATAAAATCATCCCTAAGTATATGTCGCCAAGTACGGCAATTAATTTGGCGGCAACCAGCCAGCGTAACATCGGTCTCGATCGCCAGACCTTTTCAGGAATATTGAGCTATAATTGGAAACCGTCCACTACCGTGACCAATATCCTAGAATTCTTCAATATTCAATACGTAAGAAACCTCAATACAGATAATTACTTTGGTGTTTACACCACCTCTTACGACAGGCTTAACAGTATTGCCCAAGACATCAACTATATCCCTAGTGATGATAACCTAGGCTTTCCCGAGGAAGCCGATCAATTCATAAACGATGTCCTAACCGGCAATACAAGTTTAAATCAAAATGATGAGGATTTTGTAACGGTCAATAATATTGAGGAACGCAAACAGCGCCTCACCGAAAACAACCTTATTCCGACAACGAGCTTTGATTACATTAAAAACAATCGCACCAACCTCTTTGATAATGATTTCTCCATTTTTAAATGGCGCGTTGAGCTTGCCGGAAATGTGCTGTCAACACTCTCTAATTGGTTTGGTGCCGAGAAAAATGCAAATGGACAATACGAAATTTCCAATGTAGCCTTCTCACAGTATTTTAAAACTGAAGTCGATTATGTGAAATATTTTGATTTAGGCAAAGATGAAGTATTTGCCTTTAGGACCTATGTGGGTATTGCCATACCCTACGGTAACTCCAACAGTATACCGTTTGTAGAGAGTTTTTTCGGTGGTGGTCCTAACGATAATAGAGCCTGGGTCGCTTATGATCTGGGACCAGGCAGCTCGGATACCGCGGATGAATTCAATGAAGCTAATTTTAAAATCCACCTATCGGCAGAACAACGCTTTACATTATTTGGCGACTTAAAAGGTGCGGTTTTTGTCGATGTAGGTAATATTTGGAACGTACTCGACAACGTACAAGATCCAGCTGCTACCTTCGAAGGTTTCAAATCCCTTAGGGATATTGCCGTAGGCTCTGGCTTTGGTTTACGTTACGATTTTGGTTTTTTTGTCCTTCGTTTTGATACCGGATTTAAAACCTACGAACCATCCCTGCCTTTAGGAGACCGCTGGTTTAAAAACTACAATTTTGGCAAAGCAGTTTACAATATCGGTATCAACTACCCCTTTTAAACCAAGAATTAATCCAAGCGTGTAAATATACAGAACTGCCTTATGGGGTTTTGGTCTGTTACCATAGTGTTATTAGGCTTCATTACTCCAATTTATCCCTTCGTAATATCCAAATTTTCCGTATTTTTGATATCTAATTTTCAATCAAGAATTATGAGTCATAATATCAAGCCTGGCGTTGCTACAGGAAGAGAAGTTCAAGAGATATTTAAACTAGCCAAGGAAAAAGGATTTGCCTTACCAGCGGTCAATGTTATTGGATCAAATAGCATTAACGGCGTGTTAGAAACGGCTAAGGCCTTAAATTCGCCAGTCATTATACAATTTTCAAATGGTGGTGCACAGTTCAATGCAGGCAAAGGACTGAGCAATGAAAATCAAAAAGCAGCAATTGCTGGCGCTATCGCCGGAGCAAGGCATGTACATCACATGGCGGAAGCGTATGGCGTTCCAGTAATTTTGCATACAGACCACTGCGCCAAAAAATTACTCCCTTGGATTGATGGTCTCCTAGAGGCGAGCGAACAGCACTTCAAGGAAACGGGCAAACCGCTTTACAGCTCACATATGATTGACCTGTCTGAAGAACCTATTGAAGAAAATATAGACATCTGTAAACAGTACCTGTCTAGAATGAGTAAAATGGGCATGACCTTGGAAATAGAATTAGGTGTTACCGGTGGTGAAGAAGACGGTGTAGACAATACTGATGTAGACGATTCAAAATTGTACACCCAACCAGAAGAAGTAGCCTATGCCTATGAGGAATTAAGCAAAGTGAGCGATCAGTTTACTGTGGCGGCAGCCTTTGGTAACGTACACGGTGTTTACAAGCCAGGTAATGTAAAACTCACGCCGAAAATCCTTAAGAACTCCCAAGAATACGTCTCTAAAAAGTATGGTGTAGGTCATAACCATATTGATTTTGTATTCCATGGCGGGTCAGGTTCTACCGTTGAGGAAATAAGGGAAGCTATAGGTTACGGCGTTATTAAAATGAACATCGATACCGATATGCAATACGCCTTCATGAGTGGTGTAAGAGACTACATGGCCGATAAAAAAGACTATCTGCAAGCACAGATTGGCAATCCAGATGGCGACGACGTGCCAAATAAAAAATATTATGATCCACGCGTATGGCTGCGCAAAGGGGAAGACGCCTTTGTTACAAGATTAAAAAAGGCCTTTGAAGACCTGAATAACGTGGATACCCTTTAAGATAGAAATGCACATCATTGCGAAGCCCATTGTTAATTCTCTTAGTAGCAATGGGCTTTGCTTATAATATGGAAATCGTTGGGTTATTAGGACAAAACTGTTTTGACGTCACAGTTTATTAATGTAGTTTTGTCCCCTTCAATACAACTTAAAACAGCATAAAGTGCCAAAAGTTTTATAACTTAGATACCACTTTAGAGTCTTTCTTAACAACTTAGACGAAACAGACAACAACTATGGCATGGTTTAAACGAAAAGATAAAGGGATCCAAACCGCAACAGAGGAGAAAAAGGATATACCAAAAGGGCTGTGGTATAAATCACCGACCGGAAAAATCATAGACACCAAGGAATTAGAACAAAATTTCTATGTCAGTCCAGAAGATGGCTACCACGTTAGAATAGGAAGTAAGGAATATTTCGAGATTCTATTCGATGATAATAAATTCAAGGAATTGGATGCCAATCTCACCTCCAAGGACCCACTGAGATTCGTGGACACCAAAAAATATCCAGAGCGTTTAAAAACGGCCAAAGCCAAAACAGGACTTAATGATGCCGTACGCACGGCAGTAGGAAAATCCAATGGTAAAGACCTTGTTATAGCTTGTATGGACTTCACGTTTATTGGTGGTTCTATGGGAAGTGTGGTAGGTGAAAAGATTGCTCGTGCGGCAGATTATGCCCTTAAAAAGAAAACGCCATTCCTTATTATAAGTAAATCTGGAGGGGCAAGGATGATGGAAGCTGCACTATCCTTAATGCAATTGGCAAAAACCTCAGCCAAATTAGCCCAATTGGCAGAAGCCAAGATTCCTTACATTTCCTTGTGTACGGACCCAACCACAGGAGGGACTACAGCGTCTTTTGCCATGCTTGGCGATATCAATATCGCGGAACCAGGAGCCTTAATTGGTTTTGCCGGACCGCGGGTCGTTAGAGACACCACAGGTAAGGAGCTCCCAGAAGGCTTTCAAACCTCCGAGTTTTTATTGGAACATGGCTTCCTCGATTTTATCACACACCGTAAAGACCTTAAAAAGAAAATTAATCTTTATCTGGATTTAATTTTGAATCAACCCTTAAGAGATTAGAAAAAGCGAGCTAAGAGCTCGCTTTTAGTTAAGAATTGTGTTGCTTCAGCCTCTAGTGCACTAAAGCTGTACCTCGATTTCGGTACCGTTATCAAAAGTAAATGTCGCTACAGCATCACAGGTTCCCTCTCCAAAATCAAACACACCACCAAAGTTGGTACGAGTAACATCTACGGTACCGCTAACAAAATGCATACAACCAATCTCGCGGCGCAACGGTAGCATCACCTCATAATTATGGGTATTTCCATTGACAAAAGTAGCCGTCCAATCTCCAGTAATTTCAAAAACATTATCACTGAAGGTACCACTTCCAAATCCTTCTACCCATTCCCTGATGCGTGTGCCTTCCCGAGATGCCTCAACACCATTGGGCCAAATAACCGTTAAATCCAAATTATGGGTGAATTGTGGGTTGCCATTGGCATTGGCCAGCTCCCGTAAAATGGAACGACTGCCCATAACACTTTTGGCATCCACAAAGAAATCAACCAAACTATAATTAATCGTCACTTGCTGTACTTCTGGGTCGCGCGTATAATCCATTAGAATCTGTCCTCTAAGGATATGACCTTGCACAAGGCAACCGGTAGTTCCGAAGTCAATGGTGACCGCTCTAAAATTTTGTTGAACCTCAACGGTTATGGTCACACAATCTGGAATAAAACTAGCATTGGCTGAACGTCCTACAGCCTCATTTTCTTGCTGCTCATAAACATCTATGATAATATCGCCCAAGACATTATCTATTTGATCGATTTCTGCGACCTGTTGCAAGGCAACGATATCTTCTGCGCTTGTTTCTAAGTTGGTAATATCATCATTGCTATCTGAACAAGAGACCAACAGCAACCCTACCACACTTAGGGCTAGGATACTTTTTTTCATTACATTAAAGGTTTTCATGAGTGATTGTTTTGTGTTACTATGCTTCTAAGACTATGCTGATGGCAAAACGTTTAATTCCGTTTGTCGAAAACACAAAATTTAGCTCAAAAGAATTCCAAATCAGTTATTTTACCTATATTTGCCGCTTGAAAGAAAATCTTTCAAAGTACATAACAATCATTTACAATAATATTAGCATGTATTTAACTAAAGAAAAGAAAGAAGAAATCTTCGCAAAATACGGTAAAGGAAAAAATGATACCGGTTCTGCAGAAGGTCAAATTGCCCTGTTTACACACAGGATCAATCACCTAACCGAACACTTAAAAAAGAATCAAAAAGATTACAACTCTGAGCGTTCATTGGTAAAAATGGTAGGTAAGCGTCGTGCCTTACTCGATTATTTAATCAAAAAGGATATCTTAAGATACCGCGCCATAGTAAAAGAATTAGGATTACGTAAATAATCCTCTAAAAAGACCACGCTTTTGGCGTGGTTTTTTTATTTTAGCATAACGCAATCGAAAGCGTCTAAAATTCGAAATTGAAGAAGCTACCCATAGTTTTTCATTGGTCATAACAACTACACAACAACACAACACAGTCCGTCACGTTAGGCGGCGACCATTGTTTAACATAAGGTTTTTGATGATTTAAGGTGTTTTCAAAAAATAAACGTGAAAACCGAACGTATCAAAAACAAGAATTAAAATTTTATGATTCCAAACACATTCAAAGAGGTCATAGACCTTGGTGACGGTAGGGAAATTTCTATCGAAACCGGAAAATTAGCCAAACAAGCCCACGGTTCTGTAGTGGTAAAATCTGGCAACTGTATGCTCTTGTGTACCGTTGTATCCAATTACCATCAATCGGATGTAGACTTTCTACCGTTAACCGTAGATTACAGGGAAAAATTTGCTGCCGCAGGACGTTATCCTGGCGGTTTCTTTAAGCGTGAAGCCAGACCAAGTGATGGCGAGGTGCTTACCATGCGTTTAGTGGATCGTGTATTACGACCATTATTCCCAAAAGATTACCATGCAGAGACACAAGTGATGATCCAATTGATGTCCCATGACGAAAACGTTATGCCCGATGCTATGGCCGGCTTGGCAGCATCTGCTGCTATTCAATTATCAGACATCCCGTTTGAGACTGCGATTTCAGAAGTACGCGTAGGACGCATTAATGGTGAGTTTATCATCAATCCGTCCCAAGCGCAATTAGAGGAGTCCGATATTGATATGATGGTCGGTGCTTCCGCAGACTCCGTTATGATGGTTGAGGGTGAAATGAAGGAAATCTCAGAGGAAGAAATGACCGAAGCTATAAAAGCAGCGCATGAAGCCATTAAGGTACAGTGTGAGGCACAGCTAAGACTAGCGGAAGCCTTTGGTAAAAAAGAAACCCGTGAGTATGAGCCTGAAGCAGAAGACGAGGCCTTAGAACAAAAAATCCACGATATGGTCTATGACAAGACCTATGAAGTGGCCAAGGCAGGATCCTCCAAACACGAGCGCGGACAAGCCTTTAGCGATATTAAAGAAGAAGTCTTTGCAGCCTTTTCGGAAGAGGAACAAGAGGAGTTAGGCAAGCTCATTCACAAATATTTCGCAAAAGCGCAAAAGAAAGCGGTTAGGGACTTAACCCTAAACGAAGGCTTACGTTTGGATGGCCGTAAAACTGAAGACATAAGACCTATATGGTGCGAGGTAGATTACCTTCCCTCTACCCACGGATCTTCTATTTTTACACGTGGTGAAACCCAAGCATTGGCTACCGTTACCTTAGGAACCTCTAGGGAATCCAATGTGATTGATATGCCATCTTACGAAGGTGAGGAGCGCTTCTACTTACACTATAATTTCCCACCATTTTCTACTGGCGAAGCACGACCAATTCGTGGTACCTCACGTCGGGAAATAGGACACGGAAACCTTGCGCAGCGTGCGCTTAAAGGTATGGTACCAGACGACTGCCCCTATACGGTGCGTGTGGTATCTGAAGTATTGGAGTCTAATGGCTCGTCATCTATGGCAACGGTTTGTGCCGGAACCATGGCACTTATGGATGCTGGGGTTCAAATGATTAAACCGGTTTCCGGTATTGCGATGGGCTTAATTTCAGATGCCGATACTGGAAAGTACGCCGTACTTTCAGACATCCTTGGTGATGAAGACCACTTAGGTGATATGGATTTTAAAGTAACTGGTACAGCAGATGGGATTACAGCCTGTCAAATGGATATCAAAATCAAGGGATTGTCTTATGAAGTGCTGGTTAAAGCCTTAAAGCAAGCCCGTGATGGTCGTTTACATATTCTTGAAAAGCTAACGGATACCATTGCACAACCAAATCCAGACGTAAAACCACATGCGCCAAAAATGGTGACCAAAATCATTCCTGGCGAATACATTGGTGCCGTCATCGGTTCTGGTGGTAAAGTGATTCAAGAACTACAAAAAGACACCAACACCACTATAGTCATCAACGAAGATCCGGTTACGGAAGAGGGCATCGTAGAAATCCTCGGAACGGATCAGGAAGGCATTGATAAAGTGATTGCAACCATTGATGCCCTGATGTTTAAACCAGAACCTGGTAGCATTTACGAGGTTAAAGTGGTGAAGATACTCGATTTCGGAGCTGTGGTCGAATATACCGAAGCACCTGGTAACGAAACCTTGCTCCACGTGAGTGAATTAGCCTGGGAACGTACCGAAAACGTGACAGACGTGGTAAATATGGGTGATGTCTTTGATGTGAAGTACTTTGGGTTCGACCCAAAAACGAAGCGTGAAAAGGTGTCCCGAAAAGCCATTCTACCTAAACCAGAAGGCTGGCAGCCACGTCCACCTCGTGATAAGAATCGTGGTGGCAATAATCGCGGACGCGACAATCGAAATCGGGACAATCGCAACCGAGGACAGGATAACCGCAATAGGGATAATAATAAAGAAGATTAATCCTCACTACACAACAAGAAACCGCTTCAGTTTTGAAGCGGTTTTTTTATGACGTAAGTGCTTAGAGCACATCTGCCGTAACGGCCAGCTCAATGGTCATCACGATGGTAAAGTTCATAGCCTCAGCACAAGTTGAAGTCCCTGAAATACCTACAGCTACATCGTTTCCACTTCTTAGTTTGTTGGCTAAGGTATTCAATAAGGCAGGATCGGTGACTTCAAATACGGTACCAGCGTCAACTTCGTCTTTTACAATCATGTTATGATTTACCAGGGTAATACCATCAGCTTGGAACTGTCCCATAACGGTACCTTCAGGGTCACCGGTGAAGTCAACCAAACGATAGGTAAAACTTGTAATACTAACATCCTGCAAGTCGTCTAAATAGTCTTGGGTGTCGTTATTACTGATGTTGATGAGGGTTGTTTCATTTAACACCAAGGCCTCACCAGCAGGCACAGTAACAGCAAGGGACTCATTTAGGGTAGTGTTAAAATCGATTTCGGTAAGCTCATCAACCTCGTCACACGCTATAAAACTTAAGCTGAGTAATACGAATGCTGCAAATTTTAATAGATGTTTCATGATAAAACGTTTAAAGTGTTGTTTATAGCACCTATAAACTTAAATAGAATCAGACCATTAAACACTGATCTCGGTCATTTTTAGAGTAGTTCTTTTATGGTTCTTAAAATGGCCTAAAATAGAGGTACATACGAAGCTCATAGGGATTTAACTTGACTTGTTACGGAAAAATCATTATATTAAGGGCTATGATTCAAGCAGATAAAGACAAGTATAAAAGCATTTTAGAAAATTCCGTACAGTATTTAGAGCAACACGGATTCGAAAACATTAAAGCCGATCTAGAAGGCTATGACACCCCGAAGTCCTTCTTAAAAAAAGGGAGTGA
Source organism: uncultured Winogradskyella sp. (assembly GCA_913055905.1). GTDB lineage: Bacteria > Bacteroidota > Bacteroidia > Flavobacteriales > Flavobacteriaceae > Winogradskyella. Next base: position 1,476 of record CAJXLB010000004.1, on the reverse strand, counting down.
CGTCAGTGTTACTCCAGATATCGTGGCGGATAAAAACGGGACGCAACATTATTTTGATATTAGTCTAAAAAGTGAAAAGCCTAACTTACTCAAATCAAAATGGCTTTTTCTCAACACCTTAAGTACGCTCAAATCAAGACGATTTAGGCTCATTACCACAAAGGGACACTTTAAATTTACCAATGAAATGTTGGACGATATCAATCTTACCAACAAAAAATTGATAAAAATTTAAATTTTTTTAAGGCTTTTGTAACATTTTTTGGATGTTTAACGTATAATTACAGCAACCTTTGTGTTTGCTATAATATTGTACAAATCCAAATTTTTAGATGAGACAGCTTAAAATCACCAAACAGGTCACCAACAGGGAGACCGCATCATTAGACAAGTACCTACAAGAAATTGGAAAGGTTGACCTTATCACGGCAGATGAGGAAGTGGAACTGGCACAGCGCATTAAAGCGGGTGACCAAGTCGCTTTGGAGAAATTAACCAAAGCTAACTTGCGTTTCGTCGTCTCTGTGGCCAAACAGTACCAAAATCAAGGTTTAACGCTTCCTGATTTAATTAATGAAGGTAATTTGGGACTCATTAAAGCAGCGCAGCGTTTTGATGAAACCCGAGGATTTAAATTTATCTCCTATGCGGTTTGGTGGATCAGACAGTCCATCTTGCAAGCATTAGCAGAACAATCTAGAATCGTACGTTTACCGCTGAATAAAATTGGGTCGATCAATAAGATCAATAAAACCTTTGCCTTTTTGGAGCAAAGCCATGAACGCCCACCATCGGCAGAAGAGATTGCCAAGGAATTGGATATGACCATTAACGATGTTAAGGAGTCCATGAAAAACTCAGGACGCCACGTGAGTATGGATGCACCTTTGGTCGAAGGCGAAGACTCCAACCTTTACGATGTATTGCGCAGTGGCGAATCGCCAAATCCGGACAAGGACCTCTTACACGAGTCCTTACGTACGGAAATAGAACGTGCCCTTGAAACGCTTACACCGCGTGAAGCCGATGTTATTCGCTTATATTTTGGTCTGGGCAACCAACACCCAATGACCCTAGAAGAAATTGGAGAAACGTTCGATTTAACGCGTGAGCGCGTAAGACAAATAAAAGAAAAAGCCATTCGTAGGTTAAAGCACACCTCACGAAGCAAGATCTTAAAAACATATTTAGGTTAGTTTTTTGTATCTTTACCATCTAACCTTATAAAGGTAGCAACAGTTACAAAACATAACTGTTCGTTTTTTGATTGATGAAAGAACCCACGGCTGATTACCGTGGGTTCATTTTTTAATGACTTATACCTCCTAACCTGTTATAAAGTGCTGCGCCTCACTAAAGTCTCGATTTCACCATTTCCAGCAGCAGTTTATCCCTAAAGACCAAAGACCCATGACCTATGACCATACACCCTTTCACCTCATAACCTTATAACCTTATCACCGCATCACTGCATCA
>CAJXLB010000003.1 GCA_913055905.1 uncultured Winogradskyella sp. | reverse complement strand
AACAGGATGCCCACGAGCGACTACTGGTTCACCCTGGCCTATCAAGAGCCCCTGACCGGAGAGCCCAGGGAGTTCAGGGCCCATTTTACCTTGAAACGATAATTAGAAAATTATAAAGAAAAAGAAAGGCCTGATTGAAATCGGGCCTTTTTAATGATTTATATTTTGAGATTTATATTTACAGAGCTAGGGAGAAGGTTAAAATAACGTCAGTAAATGTAGAATCTAAATTAGCACTGTCAGTAAGTCCAACATTATAAAGTTGGTACCCAATATCTCTTTGTGACTGACTAAAAGCTAAATCGATATTCATGTTTCCAAATCTATATCCAAGACCAGCAGAGTATCCGGTTAAATCTCCGAAAAAAGTATCATTTTGATAGGGACTTTCCTCAAAACGATAGCCACCTCTTAGGCTAAACCTATTAATTCTATATTCACCACCGATTCTATAGGTTGAAGAATTTCCTAGCGTGTTGGAAATTTGATTGTTTAAAACAGAGAAAAAAGCATCAGAAGTCGGTCTGAACTGAGCATTGCTATAGTCTCTGATAGAATAATCAAAACTTATAAGACCTTTTTGGCCAAATACATATGCTATACTTCCTGTGAGTCTACTGGGTGATTGTAAACGGTATTCAGGAAAAAAATTGATGACATTAGGACTAACGATCTGATTAACATTAGATCCATCCTCTATCCGAGTGGATGATAAAAATTGAGCGGTTTCTTCTGAAATTCTGAACCATGTAGGCGTATTGTAGGAAATTCCTACCCTTAACTCCTCAGTAAGTTTGGCGATGGTTCCTAATTGGAGGGAAAATCCACTGCCTGTAACAAATAAATCATTACCAAAATTGACTCTGGTCACTGTAGAGCCAGGATTTGCGTTTGATTCATTTAAAAATGTAGAACGTTCATAATTTATAAAATGAGCATTCAGATTTATACCAAAATAAATTTTGTCGTTATAGTTGGTAGCAAAATTAAATGCAAGTTTACCATTATATCCTCGACTGGAATAAGCATATTGTTGTGAAAAATTGTTTCCATTAATATTACTGGTATAGGAAGTGTTGTCATCTGTGTTTGCGACGGGATCTATGATAAACCCTTCAAAACCAAGAAAAGCCTGTTGATTGCCAAACCCATAAAGAGAACCAATGACATTGTATGCCTCTGATAATGATTCTCCCTGTAAAGCAGAAATTTCATCTAAGCGTCTGCCCTGTGCATACTCTAGAAAATAATCGCCAATACTGTTATTAGGATTGACACCTGTTGCCAGCCAGTCTTCATCGAAATCTGCCATTCTATCGTAAGCAATACCAAATGTAAAGCCTTTCCAATCGGAACTACTGTTCATATTTTTCAGAACAAACACGGCTCCGAGTTGGTTTAAATCAAAATTAGTATTTGAAGACGAATTGGTAGTTCCAAAATAGGATACATCTCTGTTGGTGTCAAAAACTCCTAGAGACAAAGATGCGTAGCTCGTACTAAATATGGCAGAACCTGCAGGATTTATATTAACGGCAGACATATCGCCTCCGAGCGCTCCAAAAGCTCCGCTCATGGCCCTAAACCTTGCTGTTCCTTGAATATCGTCCGTTGAATACCGTAAGGCATCTGCAATGTCCTGAGCTTTAATAGTAGACGTTACTATTAAGCCTATGAAGATTAGAATTACTTTTTTCATAAGTTTTTTAAATAAGATGTACTACTCTTTATTATCCTCTACCACGTCTGCCACCACCGGAAGAACCTCCTCTAGATGATGATCTTGAACCTCCTGAAGATCTCACACTACCGCCAGAAGAACGGCGCACACTTCCAGAAGAACTAGATCTTCTAGATGGTCTCGTAACTCTAGTGTTAGGTCTTGAGCGTGTAGAACTAGAATTTCTAATAGATCGATTAGGTCTAGTGACTCGGCTAGAATTGCGACGTGTTGTATTTGATCTAATGGTTTGACCTGAATATCTTCTATTCGTATAATTTGAATTGTAAGAACGTCTAGTTACCGAGTTTCCTCTTCTTGAGATAGCGGCATTACTGCGACCTATTCTACTCAGGTTATTATTATAAAGAAGTGATCCGCGTCTTCCTCTAACAAAGGCTAGGTCATTACCATAAGCAGGACCCCAGCCCCAGCCATATCCGGGATAGCCCCAGCCCCAGCCAGCATTCCAGCCCCAACCCCATCCAGGTCCGAAGCCACCCCAGCCCCAGCCAGCATTCCAGCCCCAGCCAGCGTTCCAGCCCCAGCCCCAGTTCCAAGGTCTAGCCCAACCCCAACCGAAGCGGGCATTCCATGTTCCCCAGCCCCAGCCAGAGTTAATGCCCCACATCCATGGGTCATTCCACCAACCCCAGTTCCAACCGTTGTCGATGTAGTTAATTGTGATGTTTTCGTTTGTTTGGCCCCAACCACCATAGGGAGCTCTATCCACAAGGGTATCTTGTTGAACCGCTTGATTTTCGGATTGGTAGCTATCTACATCTGTGAATACGTCTTCCTGAGACGCTGTAATAGCATCCAATTGCGCTTTGTTTTCTTGGAAATAATTTTCAAAATAATTGTTGTCTGTAGTAGTTGTTACAGGCTGTTGTTCAACAATTACTTCTTCATTACCTCTTTCACTTCCGCTTGAATAAATGCCATCATCATCATAGCCAACATACTGATAAGAACCACAAGAGGTTATCATCAGAGCTAGGCCCATTACAACAAAGAATGGCAATTTTCTATTTGATTTAAACTTAAATTGCATAACTCTTTTATTTAATTGTTGAACATAACAAAAATAGTTAGTTTTGCCCTACTATTTTTTTATTTAACATAAGCACAACATTTGTGCCAAACAGTCGATAATGAGTAAAAATCTTACAAGTAGGGCCCAAGATTATTCTAAATGGTACAACGAATTGGTGGTTAAAGCCGATTTAGCAGAAAACTCTGCGGTTAGAGGTTGCATGGTCATAAAACCATATGGTTATGCTATTTGGGAAAAGATGCAGGCCGAGTTGGACAGAATGTTTAAGGAAACGGGTCACCAAAATGCGTATTTTCCTTTATTTGTCCCAAAAAGTTTGTTTGAAGCCGAAGAGAAGAATGCTGAGGGCTTTGCTAAAGAGTGTGCCGTAGTTACTCATTATAGACTTCAGAACGATCCTGACAATGAGGGAAAATTAAGAGTGGACCCAGAAGCAAGGTTGGAGGAGGAGTTGGTTGTTAGACCAACAAGTGAGGCTATAATCTGGAACACCTATAAAAACTGGATTCAAAGCTACAGAGATTTACCAATTTTAGTTAATCAATGGGCGAATGTCGTTCGCTGGGAAATGCGTACGCGTTTATTCTTAAGAACGGCTGAATTTCTTTGGCAGGAGGGACATACAGCTCACGCCACAAAAGAAGAGGCCATACAAGAAGCGGAGTTGATGAACACAATTTATGCAAAGTTTGCTGAAGAGTTTATGGCAATTCCCGTTATTAAAGGTGTTAAGACGGAAAGCGAACGTTTTGCAGGTGCTGTAGAAACCTACTGTATTGAGGCTTTAATGCAGGACGGAAAAGCTTTACAAGCAGGGACTTCTCATTTTTTAGGACAAAATTTTGCTAAAGCCTTTGATGTTAGATTTGCTAATAAAGAAGGGCAATTGGATTATGTTTGGGCTACGTCTTGGGGTGTATCAACGCGATTAATGGGCGCCTTAATCATGACCCACAGCGATGATCAAGGTCTAGTGCTTCCTCCTAATCTAGCGCCGTATCAGGTTGTAATTGTGCCTATTTATAAGGGACAAGAGCAACTCGAAGAAATCTCAAAATTAGCGCATACTATTATGGAAGACTTAAGAGAGATGAATATTTCCGTGAAATTTGATGATAGGGACACACTGCGTCCAGGTGCTAAATTTGCCCAGCATGAATTACAGGGTGTGCCTATACGTCTAGCCATTGGGCCAAAAGATCTCAAGGACGAAACCATAGAACTTGCCCGAAGAGATACCTTGTCTAAAAGAACGGTCTTATTGGATCGTTTGATTATAGAAGTAAGAGACACGCTAAAAGACATGCAAACTGCTTTGTTCTCAAAAGCCTTAACCTTTAGAGAAGAGCACACTACAGAAGTGGATACTTTTGAAGACTTTAAGTCTGTTTTAGAGAGTAAAGGTGGATTTATAAGTGCACATTGGGATGGCTCAGCAGAAACAGAGCAAAAGATTAAAGAAGAAACTAAAGCTACGATTAGATGCATACCTGAGAATAATAGTTCAGAAAAGGGGAAATGTGTTTATTCTGGTAAACCTTCTAACCAGCGCGTATTATTTGCGAAGGCCTATTAAAAATTTTAAAAAATATTTCATAGGTGTTGCAACATTTAAAAATAGTTGTATTTTTGCATCCGCAATGGAAACATTGTAGTTCATTGAATAATGAAATAAACTAAATGGCCCGTTCGTCTATCGGCTAGGACGCCAGGTTTTCATCCTGGTAAGAGGGGTTCGATTCCCCTACGGGCTACAATATTTAAGAAACTAAAAATGGCAAATCATAAGTCTGCTTTAAAGAGAATAAGAAGAAACGAAAAAAGACGTGTTCTTAATAGATATCAGCACAAAACAACGCGTAACGCTATAAAAAAGTTACGTGAAATTACTGATGCTAAAGAAGCACAACAAATGTTACCTTCTGTTATTAGTATGATTGATAAGTTAGCAAAAAAGAATATTATTCATACGAATAAAGCATCTAACTTAAAATCTAAATTAACAAAGCACGTTGCAGCATTGTAATGTAGGCTAGTTTGCTAAAACTTATAAAAAAACCTCTCGATTTTCGGGAGGTTTTTTTATTCCCCAAAAAAAAGACCTTAACTATTAAAGCTTAAGGTCTTGATTTAGTGTTAACGGTTTGTCTTGTTAGCCGTTCATTGATATTAAGAACTCCTCGTTGTTACGAGTTTGTTTAAATTTATCTATGATGAATTCCATAGCTTCAACCGGATTCATATCGGCTAGATATTTTCTCATCACCCACATGCGTTGAACGGTATTATCATCCAAAAGTAGATCGTCTCGTCTCGTACTCGAAGACATTAAGTCTATTGCTGGGAATATACGTCTGTTAGAGATTTTACGGTCTAATTGAAGTTCCATGTTTCCTGTACCCTTGAATTCTTCAAAAATAACCTCATCCATTTTAGACCCTGTCTCTGTCAATGCAGTTGCTATAATGGTAAGTGAGCCACCATTTTCTATATTACGTGCAGCCCCAAAAAATCGTTTAGGCTTGTGGAGTGCATTGGCATCAACACCACCAGACAAAATTTTACCTGAAGCTGGTTGTACCGTATTGTAAGCTCTGGCTAATCGCGTTATTGAGTCTAGGAGAATAACAACGTCATGGCCACATTCGACTAAGCGCTTGGCCTTTTCTAAAACGATGTTAGCAATTTTTACATGCTCGTGTGCTTCCTTATCAAATGTAGAAGCAATCACTTCACCATTTACATTACGTTGCATATCCGTTACCTCTTCTGGACGTTCATCAATAAGAAGTATCATTTGGTACACCTCTGGATGGTTAGCCGCAATGGCATTGGCTACATCCTTTAATAGCATTGTTTTCCCTGTTTTAGGTTGGGAAACTATCATTCCACGCTGGCCTTTACCAATAGGAGCGAACAAGTCCATTATACGTGTTGATATCGTGGACTGTCTTTCGGCAATATTGAATTTTTCCCTTGGGAACAAAGGTGTTAAATGCTCAAAAGCTACTCTATCGCGGACAACTTGAGGGCTTTGGCCATTAATCTTGCTTACCTTAATGAGAGGAAAATATTTTTCGCCTTCTTTAGGAGGGCGTACATGTCCAAGCACCGTGTCACCTGTTTTTAAGCCGAACAAGCGAATTTGAGATTGCGAGACATAAATATCATCTGGTGAGGTGAGATAATTATAGTCAGACGATCGTAAAAATCCGTAACCGTCTTGCATAATATCTAAAACACCTTCACTTTCAATAATAGCATCGAATTCAAAATCGGGCTCCTTGTATCTGTTTCGGTTATCTCGGTTGCCGTTATTGTTGGATTTACTCTTGTTAGAGTTATCCTTGGATTTATTTTGCTGTCTATTGTCATTACTTTGGTTAGAACGTTTGCTGCCGCTATTGCGGTTGTTGGACTTGTTGTCCTTTGAGTTCTGACCTTGGTTTTTCTGAGAGTCGTTCTGGCTCTTTTTGGTCTTATCTTGCGGTCCTTTGCTCTCTTGAGATTTTGATGCGTTGGAGTCGGTTTGTGTTTTTTGACTTCTAGAGCGCTGTTGTTGCTTTGGCTTTTGATCGGTCTGTTTATTGGTATCCGAGCCTACAGTAGCTTTAACCGCTTCTGGGTTAGCTGCTTGATAATCTAAAATTTGATAGACTAAATCTAATTTTTTTAAACTTCGGTACTTTGGGACTTTTAGTTGTTTGGCAATATCCTGCAATTCAGGAAGCTTTTTAGCCTTTAACTGAGAAATTTCGAACATTAGTATGTAATATATTGTATAATAACTTTGATGTAATTAATTCAAGATTTTCTAAATGAAATAAAAAGAAAACAAGTGAAATTAATTTGGAAGATTGAATTTATAAAGCGTTTTGCTTTGTACAATTCTATTGCAATAATACAACTTTATTTTAAAATAAATTCTATCTTTTTAAAAAATAAACTCCTAATTTTGCAGTGCTTTTGAAAAAAAGTTATGATACAACGCATTCAGACACTTTATTTGTTTTTGTCCGTAATTATAATGGGAGGATTGAGTTTCCTATTTTATTTGTGGATTGATACTGATGGTGCCAAAATATACGCTTTGGATAATTATCTTTATCTGGGTCTTTTTTTGGGTTCTGTATTGTTGTCGTTGATTGCAATTTTTAGCTATAAAAATAGAAAGTTCCAATTTGTGTTGGGACGCCTTAATATAATATTAAACTTTATTTTACTAGGAGTCTTTGTGTATCAGTCTCTAAATTTATCTGGAGAAACCAATGTTTCTGAGAAAGGTATTGGGATGCTTCTTCCTATTTTTTCTATTGTGTGTTTAGTCTTGGCTAACAAGGCGATTAAAAAGGATGAAGATCTTGTAAAATCTGTAGACCGATTACGATGAGCCTAAAATCTTAGTAGTATTAGTGAGAAAAAACCCAGACACTGCCGTCTGGGTTTTTTTAATACCTTTTATTGAATTCTATGACTTCTAAGTTCTTAATTTCCTTCTTATCAATTGTAAATCTGAGCATCGTCCTCACTTTATGAAAGCCATGTTTGCCTGCAGCACCAGGATTCATATGAAGCAGATTCAGCTTTTTGTCAGGCATCACTTTGAGTATATGGGAATGTCCACAGATAAAAAGATCAGGAGGGTTGACCTTTAATTCCTCTCTTACTTTTGGATTATACTTCGGTGGATAGCCACCAATGTGGGTCATCCAAACATCTACATCTTCGCAATAAAATCTTTGGTGCAAAGGGAATTCCAATCGAGCTTTGGCATCATCAATATTGCCATAAACAGCCTTTAAAGGTTTAAGAGCTTTAATCTGGTCAGTAACGCTTAAATCGCCAATATCTCCTGCATGCCAAACTTCATCGGCTTGTCTCACATATTTGAGTATGTCACTATCAATATAACTATGGGTGTCAGAAAGGAGCAGGATGTTTTGCATTAAGATAATATTGTGATTTTACCTAGCTATTCTAAGTATATTTGTAGCTATTGAAGCAAATTTAAAGGAAACTGTTGAGATATTTTGTAGAGCTTTCATATAATGGGAGTGCTTATCATGGCTGGCAGGTACAACCTAATGCCATTTCAGTGCAGGAAGTATTAGAAAAAGCCCTAAGTACTATTTTAAAGTCACCAGTGTCTATAGTTGGTGCTGGTCGAACAGATACCGGAGTGCATGCCAAACAAATGTTTGCACATTTTGATTTTGAAGGTGACATTGCAAGAAACGACTTGGTCTACAAGCTAAATTCGTTTCTTCCTAAAGATATTGTCATTTATGACATAATCAAGGTAAAGCATGATGCCCATGCTCGGTTTGATGCTACGAGCAGAACTTATAACTACAGAATCTCTACCTCTAAAAATGCCTTTAATTATAAATTTGCCTACAGTGTTTTTTTGCCTCTGGATTTAGAGGCTATGAATAAGGCTTGCAACATATTATTAATGTATAATGATTTTCAATGCTTTTCAAAAACACATACCGATGTAAAGACGTATTATTGTAATATAAAGGCGGCTCAATTGAGAAAGGAAGATGACGAAATAATTTTTACAATTACGGCCGATCGTTTTCTTAGGAATATGGTTAGGGCTATTGTTGGTACTTTAATAAATATTGGATTGGGTAAAATGGAAGTGGAAGAATTGCACCGCATTATTAAATCGAAGGATAGGAGTGAGGCAGGGTTTTCAGTTCCGGCGCATGGTCTATATCTTACAGAAGTTAAATATCCCGATGATATTTTTTTAAAGGATTAAGCAATTCTTTTAGACTGAAAAATTTATATGGCAGATAAGCAAAAAAAAATATTTGACGTTTCTTTATTCAAAAGGCTCTTAAAGTACATAGAACCTTACCAGTCTATTTTTGTGCTCTCTTTGGTTTGTGTTATTGGCTTGTCTGTTTTTGGTGCTTTACGTCCTTATGTGCTTCAGCAGGCTATAGATACTCAAATTGCTCAAAAAAAGTACGATGGTTTTATTATTTACATCGTATTTATGTTAGCGCTTCTTTTATTAGAGGTCATAGCGCAATTGCTCTTTATATATTATGCGAGTTGGTTGGGCCAATCTGTGGTTAAGGATATCAGAGTGAGGTTGTTTAGGCATATGCTTAAATTTAAAATGACCTATTTTGATAAGTCCTCTGTAGGTATTTTGATTACACGAGCTGTAACCGATATGGAGCGTATTGCCGATATTTTTGGTCAGGGCCTCTTCATGATTTTTAGTGATATTCTAAAAATGGTGGTAGTAGCAGGTTTTATGCTGTATATGAACTGGAAACTGAGCCTTATTGTATTTGTAACACTGCCAATAATCATTTTTGCTACCAAGATATTTCAGAAGTACATGAAACGCGCTTTTGAGGATGTTAGAACAGAGGTGTCCAATCTCAATTCGTTCGTGCAGGAGCGTGTTACTGGCATGAAAATATTACAACTTTTTACGCGAGAAGCCATTGAGTTCAAAAAGTTCAAAGCCATTAATGAAAGACATAAAAAGGGCTGGTTAAAGACCGTTTGGTATAACTCTATTTTCTTTCCTATAGCGGAATTCGTTTCTTCGTTGACCATGGGTGCCGTAATTTGGATAGGCGGAATTAACACCGTTATTGGCCAGACGGCTAGTTTAGGAGACTTAATTGCCTTTACTATGTTCATTCCCATGCTATTTAGACCGTTGAATCAAATAGCCAACAAGTTTAATACCCTGCAGATGGGTATGGTTGCTGCAGATAGGGTCTTTAAGGTATTGGATACTCAATCTAACATAGATGATTCAGGAACTATTGAAGCCAATCATTTTAAAGGCCAGTTGGCTTTTGAAAACGTAAGGTTTTCTTACGTAAAGGATGAAGAAGTTTTAAAAGGTGTGTCCTTTAATGTTGAAGCGGGACAGACCGTTGCTATCGTTGGTGCTACTGGTGCCGGAAAATCAACCATAATTAACTTGCTTAATCGTTTTTACGATATAAATTCTGGAGCTATAAAAATTGATGGTGTTGATATCAGGTCCATGACATTAAGTTCATTAAGGCACCAAATTGCTGTTGTTTTACAGGATGTATTCTTATTTGCGGATACCATTTTAAACAACATTACCTTGAATAATGAATATATAACCGAAGAAGACGTCATAACCGCTGCCAAAGCTATTGGCATCCATGATTTTATATCTAGTTTGCCAGGAGGCTATCACTATAACGTAAAAGAAAGGGGTGTGATGTTATCTTCAGGGCAGCGTCAGCTTATTTCGTTTTTAAGGGCTTATGTTACCAATCCAAGTATTCTCATTCTAGATGAAGCCACATCATCTGTAGATTCTTACTCCGAGCAACTGATTCAAGATGCTACAGATACCATAACCAAAGGTAGAACGTCCATTGTAATTGCGCATCGTTTAGCTACCGTTCAACAAGCCGATAAAATCATAGTTATGGACAGTGGCCAAATCGTTGAAATGGGTACGCACAAATCGCTTCTGAAAAAGAAAGACGGTTACTACAAAAATCTTTATGAAGTTCAGTTTCTAAAGGCTGAGGCGGTTTAAAGAATTATTTAGGCTTAAAATCCCCTACATTATATTGGCCCAAAAGTAGTCCGAGAATAAAGGACAAAATGCCTATTATGATGTATAAGATGAAGAACACGATTAAAAACAAGAGGGTTCTCGCCAGCAATTCCAAAGGGCTAAGATTAAAAATACGCTTTAATAAATAGCAGTGGTAAACTAGTATTACAGGATAAGTTAAGAAAACAAAAGGTATGTAGGAGGTTGGGCTAATGAACAGAACAACCTGCCCAACTAGAACAGAGAAAATGGAAACCAGGGACATACTGTACAAATAGATAACAATATGCTCTGTAAAATTGTACTTTTTGTCCCAGAAAATAATCCAGGATATCAACGCAAAAACCGGTACTATAGCAGAATAAATTAGCGAACTGTATTCTAAGGAATCATTAGTGGAGTAATTTGCTAGAGCTTGTTTTGAGCCTGGATTATTAAAAATTTCTAGATTGGAAAACCAAGCCACGATATCAAAGTACTCTATATAAAACTTTTGGATTAAAAATACCGATAGCCCTGAAAGCGTCAAGGACAACCCAAAAAAGCTAATGGGATTAACGTGGCGCTTCCTAACACCATTGATATAAGGTGCTATGACCTCTTCTGGCCTAACACATAAATCTATTATAGTTCTAAGAAGTTTGTTGTCATAATTAAAAAAGGTCTCACTAAGGTGCTCAAACAAATTTCTTAAGGTCAAACGCTTTCTAATGACTTTTGCCCCGCACTTATTGCAGTAGTCATCTTCTTCAAGTAATTGGGCATGGCAATTTTTACAGTTCAACTTTTATGGTTTAGTAAGGTACATATATAACACAAGAACAATAGCTAAGATAAACATTAACAGGATATATAAGAACCCATAGATTATGCAAACCAATAAAAACTTAGCTGCTGTTTCCCAGAACGAATCCTTGAAAACACGTCTTAGAACAAAATAAAGGTACCAGAAAATGGGTAAAATTATTATCGAGGAAACGATGAAGTAATTAAGACCTAATACCAAGAAAGTAATACTCAGAATTGCGGTAATAATTATAACCTGTGCAGAGTAGTAAAGATTGAGTACGAGGTGTTCGGTAAAATTTAGTCTACGGTCCCTAAGAAAATAATACACAAACCAGGTCGAAAACGCCGAGATAGGAACACCTAAAATATAAATCAAACCCTGATAATTATTAAAGAACTCAAAATTCACATCCTTAAAAGGGTTATTCTCTTGACCTGGAAGGGTTTCTATCCCTTCGTACATATTAAGCTCCATGAGATCTTTGAAAAAAACAGACATTATAAATACTTGTAAACCTGCCAGTGTTAGCGAGAAAGCGAAGTATTGGATTACATGGATATATTTTTTTCTAATTCCTTGAATATAGCCTAAAATAACATCCTCTGGATTGGTAAAAAGGGTTAAGAATGTTTTTAATAATTTATTGTCTAATGAAAAAAACTCCTCATTAACCTGAAGAGCTATTGCTTTCATTGTCAGCCTATTTACAATGACCTTAGCACCGCATTCATCGCAATAATGCTGTTTGTCACTGAGCTGGTTTTGGCAATTTTTGCAGTGCATGGCATTTAGGCTAAGTCCTCTTTAATTTTTTCTATCAGCTCATCCGTATCTTTAAAAATCACAAATTCGCCATTTTTTAAGTAAGAAATTTGACCAGATTCTTCACTTACAACCAAAGCCAAGGCATCCGTTTTTTCAGTGATGCCAACAGCGGCTCGGTGGCGCAATCCAAAACGGGCTGGGATATTCTTTTCATTGTTAACAGGAAGAATTACTCGAGTGGCCTTAACGATGTTGTTATCAACAATAATGGCGCCGTCATGTAGTGGGCTATTTTTAAAAAAGATACTTTCTATTATGGGCTGGGAAACAAGAATATTCATTTCATCTCCTGTATTGGTCAAGAAATCGAGGTTATTGTTCCGCTCAATGACAATTAATGCTCCTGTATTCGAGGCAGCCATTTTAGTGCAAGCTTTCACAATAGCTTCTACATCTGTTGAGGTCTGGTCTTCGTTTTTTAAGAACTTAAAGTTTTTAAAAAGTCCCTTTTTGGAGGCAATATTCGTCGACCCAACCAAGAGAAGGAATTTCCGTATTTCTGGCTGAAAGACAACAATCAACGCAATGATACCAACCTTCATAAAACCATCAAAAATGCTATAGAGCATGTACATGTTAAGGTAATCGGTGAGTCTCCAGGCAAAGTAGATAATGAGAATACCAATAAAAATATTAACGGCAACTGTACCTCGTACCAATCGGTAGATGTAATAGAGAAGAATGGCCACCAGAAAGACATCAACAAAATCGATGAATCTAAAATCCCAAAGTTGTAAGTTGTCCAAGGTCTAGGCTTTTTGCTAATTTAAAAAAATAAATGGGTATAGGCCTATTAAGGAAATAGGTATTCGTTTTCAGAAACCTTAAATTGATTATTGGCCGGAAGACTGAAAAAGTGTTTTACATCTATATAATCTTGGAAGCTTAGGTCTTCATCAAAAAATAGAATTATCTCATCCTCCTCTGCAGCTAATAGTTCTGATTTAAATTCGGTGAGGTTGTTAAGAAATGGACCTTCGGCAATTTCAGTTTTGATGTCCTGCACAACCTTGATTAAGATTATTGTTTTGTCCTCCTTAATTTTTAAGATGAGGTATTGGTCTAGATTATTTTTACTTGACTCTATGAAATCAGGATTTTCCTTTTTGTAATTCACCTTGGTAAATTCAATAAATCCAAGGGTATTCGTCTCTAAATTGTTGCATGTAAAATAGTTCTTGGCATTTTCATTTTTATGCATTTTTGCATTTCTTTTTTTGTTGAGGAGGAACTTAAGGTGCGGAATAACTTGTCTTAGACTTAGTCGCTTATCAACATTTACTAACCAATTGGTAGTGCTAATTAAGTTTTTGCGATTTAAGAGCGTAGAATCTTCTTGTGTTTCATCATAAAAAATATAGGCTGCAGACACATCGAGAACTTCAGCGGTGGTAGCACTTTGGATTTCGGGTAGAAGCACGCTGCGCTCATTGTTACAAGTGAAAAGAATGAAACACAAAATTAGGCAGAAGTAGGGTTTCATGGGTTCTGGGGATTGATTTGGTTAAATAATGTAACACACTCCATGGCTTCTTTAACATCATGTACCCTTAAAATGGAAGACCCTTTTTGCAGGCAGACCATATGAATTGCAGTTGTACCATTAAGTGCATTCTGAGCATTTGTTTTTAAAGGTTTATAAATCATCGATTTTCTAGAAACACCACTTAGAATGGGTTTTTCTGTAATTTGCAGCAACTCTAGCTTATTCAAAAGTTCGTAATTCTGCTCAAGTGTCTTTGCAAAACCAAATCCAGGATCAATAATGATATCCTTAATTTGGGCATTATGCGCTTGAGCGATACGCTCTCCAAAATAAGATAAAACCTCTTTAGTCAAATCCTCATAAACCGTTAATTTTTGCATGGTCTTAGGGGTTCCCCTCATATGCATCATAATATAAGGGACGCTCAATTGCCCAACGGTAGTAAGCATTTCTTTATCTAAATGTCCTCCAGATATATCGTTAATTAGTGCCGCACCAGCAGCAATAGAAGCCTCAGCCACCTTGCTCCTAAACGTGTCTATTGAAATTATGGCATGCGGAAAATGCTTAAGGATAAGCTCTGTAATGGGAATGACGCGTTGTAATTCTTCATCTTCCGATACAAAGTCTGCACCAGGCCTAGAGCTGTATCCTCCAATATCTATAAATGTAGCACCTTCATTAAGCATGTTCTCCACTTGGGCTAAAATATCCGATTCGTTTTTATAGGAGCCTCCATCATAAAATGAATCTGGCGTTACATTAAGAATACCCATAACCTTGGGTTGGGATAAATCTATAAGTTGACCGTTGCAGTTTATAGTCATAATCTATTTAGGGATTTAAGGTCATAAACTTTAAACCTTAAACTTTGAACTTCTAATTTATTTATGCGAAATTTACGCAAATTTTAATGGATTAGATGCAAAATACTTCTGCTCAATATGATGCCGTGATAGATCGGTGCCGCAAACTTTTTATCAAAAAAATGAGCGATTATGGCTGTGCTTGGCGTATTTTAAGGTTACCATCTCTGACCGACCAAATTTTTATAAAGGCACAACGCATAAGGAGTCTACAGGAAAATGAGGTTAGAAAAGTGGACGAAGACGAAAGGAGTGAATTTATAGGCATAATCAATTACTGTGTCATGGGACTCATTCAAATTGATAAAGGTGTGGTAGAGCAGCCAGATTTAGAGGCAAAGGAAGCAACAGCATTATATGATGAAAAGATTGCCTTGACCAAGAAGCTTATGTTGGATAAAAATCACGATTATGGTGAAGCTTGGCGAGATATGCGAGTAAGCTCCTTAACGGATTTGATTCTTCAAAAATTGTTGAGAGTAAAACAGATTGAGGATAACGCCGGGAAGACCATGGTTAGTGAAGGTATAGACGCTAATTACCAGGACATCATAAATTATGCGGTTTTTGCCCTAATACATCTTAATGAAGACTAATTCAAAACTCTAATTCAATATAATGAACCTATTCGTACAGCTCAGTAGAATTTTTGTTGGTGTATTATTTATTATATCTGGTTTTATTAAACTCAACGATCCGTTAGGGTTTTCCTATAAGCTACAGGAGTATTTCGGGGCCGATGTTCTAAACTTAGAGTTTCTAATTCCGTATGCGTTGGCCATTTCAGTATTTGTGGTGGTGTTTGAGGTGGTTTTAGGTGTGTTTTTGCTCCTTGGTTATCAGGTCAAGTTTACGGTCTATAGCCTTTTGGCCATGATAGTGTTTTTTACATTTTTAACCTTTTACTCGGCTTACTTTGATAAGGTTAAGGACTGCGGCTGTTTTGGAGATGCACTTAAACTAACACCTTGGGAAAGTTTTACCAAGGATGTCGTGCTCCTCTTCTTTATACTCATTCTCGTTAGAGGCATATCGTATATTAAACCTATTTTCTCTAAACTTCCTAACACGCTTATTGCGCTAGTAAGTTTTGTGCTGTCGCTGTGGTTTGCCTACCACGTATTGATGCATCTTCCGGCCATAGATTTTAGGGCATACGCTATAGGAAAAAATATCCAAGAGCAAATGGAAATTCCAGAAGATGCTCCCAAACCTGTGACAGAATACACGTGGACATTCATGGTGAACGGAGAAGAACAAACCTTCGTAACCAACGGAAGCTATCCAAATGTCGATGGCGACTATGTAGGTGTAGAAACAAAATTGATTGACGAAGGTTACGTACCTCCAATTCAAGATTTTTCAATTGAAGCGAATGATGAAGATCTAACATCAACATTTTTAAACGAGCCTCGATTGATTATAGTGGCTATTTATAGTATTCCAGATGCAGAGTTAGATGGAGTGGCTAAGCTCAAGGCATTCACAGATGAGGCCCGAGAAAATGGCTACACCGTAATTGGTTTAACCTCCTCTGGCGAACAAGATAAGCGTCAATTGAAATTGGACTATGACCTTAATTTTGATTTTTACCTCTGTGATGAAAAAGTTATAAAGACCATAGTTAGATCTAATCCTGGTATTGTTCTGCTTCAGGAGGGTACTGTAATGCAAAAGAAACACTGGAACGATATTGATGAAATCAAATTATAGCGCCATGCTCAATCAGCGAATCCAAATAGTCAACGTGTTATTTTAGGATATTTATTACATAAATTATTTTACGCCTTGCTCACTCTATTTGGAGTGGTAACCGTTATTTTCTTTTTATTCAATGTATTGCCCGGCGATCCTGCTAAAATGATGTTAGGGCAAAACCAAACAGCGGCCCAAGTTGAGGCCGTGAAGAAAAAATATGGATTTGATAAACCCGTAATTACCCAATATTTTTATTATCTCAACGATTTATCACCACTTTCAGTTCATCTAGACGTTGATGGGCACTACACGTCCTTAGGCTCAAATAAATATACAGCTCGTCGGTTATTTTCCATAGGAGCGACCGAAGTCGTAATAAAAGCACCATACCTCAGGGAATCGTTTACAAAGCAAGGTAAAAAGGTAACCGAGGTCATTGGAGAAACACTACCTAATACATTTGTATTGGCGATAGCGGCCATTGTCATAGCGGTAATATTAGGTGTTTTATTCGGAATTATTTCGGCACTACAAAAAGACTCTTGGGTGGATAAGACCATACAAGTCTTCAGTACTTTTGGCATGAGCGTGCCATCCTTTTTTAGTGCCATTTTATTTGCATGGCTGTTTGGCTTTGTACTTCACGAATTTACAAATCTTGAAATGACAGGTAGTTTATATGAATTGGATGATTTTGGAGAGCAGATGACGCTACAATGGAAGAACCTTATCCTTCCTGCCGTTGTATTAGGAATACGACCGTTGGCTGTTATCATTCAATTAATGCGCAATTCGTTATTGGATGTTTTGAGCGAGGATTACATAAGGACAGCACGAGCCAAAGGCCTAAGTGAATTTAATATATTGTGGCGGCATGCTATAAAAAATGCGTTAAACCCAGTTGTAACAGCTATTTCTGGTTGGTTTGCCTCCATGCTGGCAGGTGCCGTTTTTGTGGAGTACATATTTGGTTGGAACGGCTTGGGCAAAGAAATCGTTAATGCATTAAACACCTTAGACTTACCGGTAATCATGGGTGCCGTGTTGGTTGTAGCCATAATATTTATAACCATTAATATTTTAGTTGATTTTGTTTATGCCTGGCTAGACCCAAGGGTAAAACTTGTTTAAACGCACCTGACTTTTATCAATTTCAATTGGTTTTTATTACCTTATTTTTGTAAACAAATTTTAATTCAACCCAATAACTACATAATTATGAGAAAGCAGATTGTTGCAGGTAACTGGAAAATGAATAACGGACTTATTCAAACAGAATCTTTAATAGCAGACTTAAAACGGCAGACAAAAGTCTCAAATGCAGAAGTTATGATAGCGCCTACATATACCAACTTGTGGCATGCCTTTCAATCGACCAAACAAACAGAAATTGAAGTTATTGCCCAAAACATGCATTATGCAGAGAATGGAGCCTACACGGGTGAAATCAGCGCAGGTATGTTAAAAAGTATTGGAATACAA
Source organism: uncultured Winogradskyella sp. (assembly GCA_913055905.1). GTDB lineage: Bacteria > Bacteroidota > Bacteroidia > Flavobacteriales > Flavobacteriaceae > Winogradskyella. The sequence goes on along the minus strand of CAJXLB010000003.1, from coordinate 280,122 downwards.
ACCGTTATTCTTGGCCATAGTGAACGCAGAGCCTATTTTAATGAGACGGATGAAGCCTTAGCCAAGAAAGTTGATGCCGCATTAGCGCACGACATGCGTGTTATTTTCTGTTTTGGCGAAGAATTATCTGATCGTAAAGCTGGTAATGAACAAGCTGTGGTTGAAAGCCAAATCAAAAACGCCCTTTTCCATCTCAATGATGCTGCTTACAAGGATATTATTTTAGCTTACGAGCCTGTTTGGGCAATAGGAACAGGTGAAACTGCAACACCAGAGCAGGCACAAGAGATGCATGCTTTTATTAGAAAAACGTTGGCTCAAAAATATGGAAACGAGACTGCAGAATCAGTGTCTATACTTTATGGAGGTAGTGTTAAGCCCAATAATGCCAGAGAAATCTTTTCAAAACCCGACGTTGATGGCGGCTTAATTGGAGGCGCCTCTCTTAAGGCAGAAGATTTTTTCGCCATCGTAAATTCATTTTAGTGGCCCAAAATATTTACATAGGTTATGACTTTAAGGTAGAACCGCTTCAGCCGGGTTCAGAAATATTGATTGCTGAGCTTGGGTTCGCTGGTTTTGAAAGTTTTGTTGAAACGGATGACGGCGTTATGGCTTATATTCCGAAAGCAAATTGGAATGCCTTCATTTTAAACGGAATTGAAATTTTAAAATCTTTCGAGTTCAAAATAACGTATGAGTTTAAGGAAATAGAGCAAACCAACTGGAATGAAGAATGGGAGCGAAGCTTTAATCCAATTACAGTAGATGAACGGGTTACGGTAAGGGCTCCTTTTCATGAAAAGCCAAATACGCAATTTGATATTATTATAGAGCCAAAGATGAGTTTTGGTACAGGCCATCACGAAACCACGCACATGATGATTCAACATATTTTAAAGAATGATTTTAAAGATAAATCAGTTTTGGATATGGGTTCGGGTACGGGTGTTTTATCGATCATGGCTGAAAAAGCTGGCGCGAAAGCTATTGACGCTATAGATATTGACAATTGGTGTTATCTCAACAGCAAAGAAAACATAGAACGCAATAACTGTAGTTATATTAAGGCCTATGAAGGAGATAGCCAGTTAATTAAGGGTAAATCTTATGATATTATCATGGCTAATATCAATCGGAATATTTTACTAAAGGACATACCAATTTATGCCAAGGCGCTAAATGAAAACGGAGCTTTGTTTCTCAGTGGCTTTTACGAGCAGGACATAAAGGCCATTAATGAGAATTGTGAAAAATGTATGTTAAAATTGGACGAAACTCTGAAAAGAGGGGAATGGGTTTCATTAAAATTTATAAATTAGTATAGAATTTTTAATGTAAATTGTTGTATCCTATATAGATACATGAATAAAAAATTTGCTATGAGTACTAAGGAAAAACAGCTAGAAGAATTATTAATTGAAGAAGAAACGGTTAAACAGAACGAGATTGTCTTATTTAATGACGATGTTAATACGTTTGACCATGTTATAGATACCTTGATCTATGCTTGTGACCACACTCCAGAGCAAGCAGAGCAATGCTCTATAATTGTACACTATAAAGGAAAATGCACAGTTAAAACAGGGCCTTATGAGGATTTAAAACCAAGGTGTTCAAAGTTGCTGCAAGCCGGCTTAAGTGCCGAAATAGTATAAAAAAAGCCTGCATTTGCAGGCTTTTATTTTTTAGTTCATAAATGACTAACTGTTCATTCTACCAACAGCACAGCTTACGAACGATTTGGCTTTCTTGGTTATAGGATTATGGTCGTCCACAGAAGGATAGCCAAGAGCAGATAATTTTTCCTTAACAACGTTAAATAATTTGTCATTAGAATAGGTGAAGCTAACGTGATGCTTCTCATTATCTACTGAAATCTCTTCGATGCCCTCTAACTTTTCAAGATTTGTCCTTATGGTATTCGCACAACCGTGACATTTTAAATTTTGAACTTCTATCGTGGCTGTTCTCATTTCTTTTGTTCTTTTATTTTACATGTACTGATGCCAAAAACCGTGTACAACGGACAAAAGCTAATTAGGCTAGTAAGTAGAAAAATAATAGCTACAGCCATTAATATATAGGCCAATGTACCATCGATAATATCAAAGTAATACAATAGGGCTACTGCTCCAGCTGCAACCACACGTATTCCCTTATCCGTGTTGCTCATGTTTTTAGTCATAATATTAAATTTTAAAGTGTTGATGGACATACAAATTCCGTAGTAGGTAGATCAGTCTTTTTAATAGCGCCGAAACCTCCTGCAATATCAACAAGATTGTTAAATCCTCTAGCTTTTAGAATAGACGCGGCAATTACAGACCTATATCCTCCAGCACAATGAATATAATACTTTTTATCCTTATCTATCGTATTCATCTGCTCATTGATATAATCTAAAGCAAAATGCTGTGCATTTTCTAGGTGCATTGACTTATATTCCCCATCCTTTCTCACATCTAGGATATTAATGTTGTTGGCCTTTGCCCTCTCTGCAAATTCCTCTGCTGAAATAGATTCTAAACTGTCAATCTCTTTACCTGCTTTCTTCCAGGCGTCGATACCTCCTTCAAGATATCCTAAGGTGTTATCATAACCTACTCGAGATAAACGCGTCACCGCTTCGGCAGATTTACCTTCAGGTACCACCAATAAAATGGGTTGTTTAATATCTGTAATCAAAGCACCGACCCATGGTGCAAACTGACCATTTAACCCAATAAATATAGAATTAGGGATGTGCTCTTTGACGTAATCTGACTGTGGTCTTACATCTAAAACTAAGGCCGACTCATGGTTGGCAATCGCTTCGAATGTTTCTGGGTCTAGAGGATTGTCGCCTGTTTTTAATATGCTATCAAAAGCTTCGTAACCCATTTTATTCATCAAGGCATTTTTTGCAAAATACTGAGGTGGTGGCGCAATGCCCTCCAATACTTCTTTTACAAATTCGGCTTTAGTCATATCCTCACGTAAAGCGTAGTTCGTTTTTTTCTGTTCTCCTAGTACACCTACAGTTTCTTTACTTAGATTTTTTCCGCAAGCAGAGCCCGCTCCGTGGGCTGGGTAAACGATGACGTCATCTGCTAAGGGCATAATTTTGGTTCTGAGTGAGTCGTATAACATTCCCGCTAAATCTTCCTTTGTAAGATCGGATTTAATAGCCAAGTCTGGTCTTCCAACATCACCTAAAAACAGGGTGTCTCCAGAGAAAATAGCGTGGTCCTTACCATTCTCGTCGCGAAGTAGATAGGTGACGGATTCTAAAGTGTGTCCAGGCGTGTGCAGCACTTTTATACTAACTTTTCCTAACCTTAATATCTCGCCATCTTCTGCCTTATGAATATCATAATCCGTTTGTGCAGCAGATCCAAAAACAATGGTAGCACCTGTTTTCCTTGCTAAATCTATATGTCCTGAAACAAAATCTGCATGAAAATGAGTTTCAAGTATGTACTTAATTTTTGCATTGTTGGCCTTGGCCTTATCAATATATTGTTGTGTTTCGCGCAGTGGATCTATGATGGCAACCTCACCATCGGATTCTATATAATAGGCGCCTTGAGCCAAGCATCCTGTGTATAATTGTTCTATTTTCATAAGTCATTCAATTTTTTTAGTTGCACAAAATTAATAAAGTTCGATTTTCATTGTGTTACAATTGTGACACTTAAAATTCTATTTACAACCGAATCATCTTGTTTTTTAGTAGTCGGTTACAGAAAGACATCCTTTCAAAAGGGTGTTTTAAAATAATCTTATCCGAGGCGTTCTAATCGTCGATGGCGCGTAGCGACTAATGTGGTAATTTGGAGCGCAAGACGCCATAGGCATAGGTGCCAACAATTGCAGCTGCAATAACTACAAGCATGGTTATTACTCCAGTTCCCACCAAAATATACATAGGCCCAGGACATGCACCGCAAAGGGCCCAACCTAGGCCAAATATACTGCCGCCCAAAATATAGCGCACCAATCCTCTATCTTTTAACGGTACCCTTAAATACGTGCCTTCCGTAGTTTTTAACTTAAGCTGCTTGGACACCAAGAGTAAGATTATTCCCGTTGTAACGGCACTTCCTATGATGCCGTACATATGAAATGACTGGAACTTGAACATTTCGTAAATACGGTACCATGATACGGCTTCGGATTTTACCAGAACGATACCAAAAAATATACCGACTAAGAAGAACTTAAGATACTTTCCCATAACTAAAATAGAATTGGATAAATAAGATGAATCATTATTAAACCGCCAATAAAAAAGCCTATTACTGCAATAAACGATGGCAGTTGGAGACTGCTAAGGCCTGTAATGGCGTGTCCAGACGTGCATCCACCAGCGTAGCGGGTCCCAAAGCCCACAAGAAAACCACCAATAATCAAAATTAGAAATCCCTTTAAGCTAAAAAATGCATCCCAACTAAACAGCTCAGGAGGTAAAAGGCTTTTGCCTACGTGTTCAAAGCCAAGAGCGTTTAAGTCGGCTCGTGTGGCTTCGCTGAGGTCAATATCTATTGGGTTGGACAAAAAGTTATGGGCGATATACCCACCAACAAAAGCACCGCAGATAACGATAAGATTCCATTGGTACTGTCGCCAATCAAAGTCAAAGAATTTAACGCGTTTTCCTGCACCACCCATGGCGCACATTGTTCTAAGATTGGAAGACATGCCGAATGTTCTTCCAAAGTAAAGTAGAAGAAACATCACGATAGCAATACATGGGCCACTAATGTACCATGGCCATGGCTGTAATATAAAATCCATAGTCAGTTTTTTTCAAAATTAATTGATATGATATTTTTTTGATAGCAAATTTGCTAAAAGTCAAGAATAATTATTTTGTTACGCCCAAGTTCTATTTTCTTCTCTTTTTCGAGTTGTTTTAGGAGTCTTGAGACAACTACTCTTGAGGTATTTAAATCCTCTGCTATATGTTGGTGGGTCATTTCTAGTGTCGTGGAACCAGATAATTTTACATGGTCTATGAGATATTTGTAGAGCCTTTCGTCCATTTTCATAAAAGCGAGTGTATCTATGGTTTCTAGCATCTCATCAAACCTTATCTGATAGCTTTGCAATATAAAATTGCGCCAACTATCGTTAGAGTGAAACCATTTTTGCATTTCGTTGATAGGAATCATGATAACTTCGACTGCTTCATCTGCAATGGCCCTGATCTTACTCGCAGATTTGCCCATACAGCATGTTAAGGACATGGCGCAAGTATCACCAGCTTCCAAGACATATAGTAATAGTTCGTGCCCATTTTCATCCTCCCTTAACACTTTTATATTTCCTTTTATAAGAAGAGGAATGTATTGTAGTTCTTGACCTATGTCTATGATAATGTCATTTTTTTTGAACGTCTTAACCTTGGCGACCTTTTCTATGGCCTTGAGGATGTCCTCGTCAAAGAGGTAGCTGAAAGTTTGTAAGTGCTCTGTTGAAACCATAGATCAAAAATAATGAATTCCAGATTTGGAATAAATAGTTTGGGGATATTTTAAGTTTTATATTATATTTGCACCCACTAAAAAACGGCCTCGTGGCGCAACTGAATAGCGCATCTGATTACGGCTCAGAAGGTTACAGGTTTGAATCCTGTCGAGGTCACTAAAATAGTAAAAGAGCAAGTTAGTAAATTAACTTGCTCTTTTTTTATATTGATTTTGCGCGTAGTCTAATTAAAGAATAGGCTGAATAGTGTAGGTTCTATGACCTCATTTTACCGGTTAGGGCTTCAACCCTTATTAAGAAAACAATGGGAATATCATCGGCGTATATTTTACTGGAAAACTCACTGATGTAATCTAAATCCTTATTCTCCCTTGCCAATACAATGTCCTTGATTCCAATTGAAAATTCATGGAGATAATGCTTTGCCGTTGTGCCTCCAATTTCATCGTATTTGCCATGAACTAATACAGACTCCCATTTATTTGCCCTATAAATATCCGCCACAGCGAGAGATACGTCAATACTCTTGCGCATGGCTTTTATTTTATGGCCCATACCAGAATAACAGATAATGTAATTTTCCTTGGGATTATAGAAGTAAGTGATTGGAACTGTATACGGACTATTGTTGCTTATGTACGACAAGTACCCAATATAATTGCGCTCTAATACATCTGAGCACTGTTGTTTGTTTAGAGTTGTGATCATCCTAATCAATTTGACCTTGAAGTTATTATTATATCAAGGAAATTTCAATGACAATCGTCAGGTTTCAATAATATAGTCGTTAAATACAGTTTTACTATGACTTAGATGATATCGCTAAATCTTTAGTCTCTCTCTTAGCCCAGAGCGTTTTTGGTCACATAAGCCCTCCATCCAATGATGGCGAGCTGCAATTTTGACGCTTTACTTAAGTCTAAATTTTTTTTGGAATACGATGGAAGAATGGCCTTATTTATCTTTGCTAACATTCTAAACACGCGGCGTTTCATCAAAAAATGATTTTAAGAATCTTGAGCAAAAGTAGTAAAACTTATTCTAGAACTAAGTTTTACTTGGTATTGGTGGTTAAGGCAACATTATTGTTGGTTTAAAACGACAGAACAAAGTCGATAATAAGTCTCGCTAGAGTCATCATAATTTTTTTGGTTTAAAGGTTAATAATTTGAGTTTTTGTTTGATTGAGTTTTCAATATATCATAGGGCTCAAGTCACCTCCAAACGATTTCAAAAAAATCTGTGAAATTAAATTCATATTTATAACTAAAAAAATGAAATATATATCAAAAAATTACATTTAATCTTCAAAAAAGTTAATATATGTAACTATTATAGACTTTTATTATTTTAAAAAGTCATAAATGAAGGGTGTTTTTTAAGGGCTTTTTTAAATCCTAGAGGATTTTTTTGCTCAAAACCCTTGATTTTGAGAATTTCATCTTTTGTGAATAGTGTCAAGACCGGATCTTTTTAGAAATGCTGAAGTTGATAAAATTAACATAGCTTAACCTTAAGCCACTGTATAACGGTTATATTTGTTTAAAATTTATCCTATGAAATCACTTTACCTCATACTATTGTTTGTAATAGGCTCAGCAGCCTGGTCGCAACAGTTGGTCATAAACGAACTCGATCCCGATACACCGAGTACAGATACGGCAGAATTTATAGAATTAAAATCGGCCATTCCTAATTTCTCAACAGATGGCTATATTCTGGTTTTTTTCAATGGATCGAGCAGTGGAGGTGATTCTAGCTATTTAGTTATAGATTTAGATGGCTACAACACAGATAACAACGGGCTGCTCGTGCTTGGCGGGTCGGAGGTTTTTCCGTTTCCTCAAGTCTTACTTGCAGATAACATCATACAAAACGGCGCAGATGCTGTTGGTATTTATCAAGCTCAGGTTGAAGACTTTCCTGAAGGAACTCTGGCGACAACCACAAATTTAGTTGATGCTTTGGTCTATGGCACGAATGACAGTGACGACACACAGCTTTTAGCCTTAATGGGTGAAACGGTGCAATATAATGATGATGGTACTAACGCCAATCCAAGATCTATACAGCGGTTCTTAGATGGGAGTAATAACGAATCCTACGCATCTGGACCTCCAACACCAAGAGAAGAAAATGACGGTTCGGGAATTCCCATTAATCCGCTAACCATTTCTGTGGATAATATCGCCTATAACGAGGGTGATACCTTTGATATTACCGTAACTGCGGCGTCTAATGTACCGTCAGATTTAAATGTTGAAATTAGCTTAAACAATGGCGGATTTAATACTTCAGATTTCAGTGGAAATACAACACTGATTATTCCAAGTGGCCAAAATTCGGCTACCACGACCATAACTTTGATTAATGATACCAATGATGAAGGGGATGAGGTGCTTGAGATTAGATTTGTGAATCTGGTTGAACCTGTAGTGCCTGGGAACAATAATGTTCAAATTAGGGTAATAGATGACGATTTTACCGTTGCACCTTGGGGTACGCCAATAAACCCGACCTTTGGACAAGTGCAAAGCACGCAGCCCAACGGTTATTACGATAGTCTAGATGGGCTTTCGGATGTGGCTTTGAGGCAGGCTCTTCAAGATATTATCGCCGATCCTAATGAGGTAAGAGCGCAGACTTATGCAGATGTTATTGATATTTTACTAGAGGCCGACCAAAACCCTGAAAACAGCAATCAGGTTTGGTTGGTTTATACAGAAGAAGGTCGTCCTAAGCTCGATTTGCAAACCGGAAGCAATAGTGCAGGAAAATGGAATAGGGAGCACACCTTCCCAAGGTCTAGAGGAGGTTTTGATGATATTGAAGAAGACGAAATAGCAGATGGTATCGATATTTTTTGGACCACTGAAGCCGATTCGTTACGTCACGGTAATTCTGATGCACATGCGCTTAGAGCAGCCGATGCCGCAGAAAATAGTTCTAGGGGAAACCAACATTATGGAGAATATGTCGGGCCAACCGGAACCTTAGGAAGCTTTAGAGGCGATGTTGCAAGAAGTGTGCTTTACATGGAAATACGCTACAATGGTCTGGAAGTGGTCAATGGGTTTCCCGATACGGTTGGGCAGCTTGGAGATTTGGCTACTATTTTGGACTGGCATCGTAATGATCCACCAGACGATTTTGAGATGAATAGAAATAATATCGTTTATGAATGGCAACGAAATAGGAATCCGTTTATAGACCAGCCTTTGCTAGTGGAATATATTTGGGGCGATAATGTTGGGGAAACCTGGTTGCAATCACTAAGTATTCCAGAAAATATGGAGTCTAAGATCAGTCTTTACCCTAATCCGGCAAAAGATAATGTCTTCATCTCTAATTTAAGTGATAATGCTGAATTGTACATCATGTCTACGGATGGAAGACAAGTGGCTCGTTACGATAGTATTCCTCAACCTTTACCGTTATCACTGACCAAAGGTCTCTATCTTTTAAAAATCAAAGATGGTAATTCGTTCGTGATAAGAAAGTTGATTATTGAATAGAAAAAAGGTGACCTCATTACAAGGTCACCTTTAGTATTAATTTTGACTAAAACTCTGTTTGCTTGTTCTGGCAATTAAAACACCTTCGGATTTTCCATACTCAAGACCGGGAATACCATCATTGTTTTTCCATGTGGCCGAACTTTCTGCCCCTTTACCATCTTCAATACTAATTTTTATTCTGGTGATTTCACCTTTTATGTTTCGTCTTATTTTAGAGTATTTTACGTTTAGTCCAACCTCTTCGAGAAGCGCTCTGTTTTTCTTTAGGATATCATCTGAGGTATACTTTGAGATGTAAGCTAAGGTTGCATTTTTACTATCATCTTCATCATCCGTAAATGAAATACTATTTACTTCTGTTCTTACGATCCATTTAGATTTTTGTTTGTCATCTATAGGTTCTATGGTTTCTATTATAATGACACCATTCTTACCCTTTTCACCGTATAATGTCATTGCCGATTCATCTTTAAGCACGGTCATACTTTTAATATTTTTTGAACCTAGGCTTTTGAAAGTGCTTTCGTCTTTTTCCTTACCATTGATTATGAATAATGGGCGTTTGCCAGAATTACGTTCAATAAATTTAATATCATAATCTTCTCCTTTTTGGGCGTCATCTAATTGAAATTTGAATTTGTTTTGCAATTGCTTAGTTGCATTTTTATCCGTTTCAACGAAAAAGGTATCTGTTTTTATAATAACGTTTGTATCGTCATCACCACTGAAAAGGACTTTACCCTTGACTATTTCCACATTACCATTAAAGCCCTCCTTCATGATAATTTTATGCATCTTTTCACCTTCTTCTTTAAAAATAATAGCATTGGATGATTTGGGCTGGATTGTGTCCGATGATTCTTTTTCATTTGAATCTCTATAGCCTGAGTCAATAGATGTAATGATAATTTTTTCTTTAGTATTGACTGCGCCAACACCAAAACTACCGTCTTTAGACGTTCTAAAATAAAAGTCCGAAATGCCATCCTCATTCATAATGACATAATTAGCTGAACCGTTTGGCGTTTTAAAATCGACATCTATGGAGGTTATTAGGCCCTTGTCATTTCGCTCAAGTGTTTTGATCTTCATCGAAATGTCATTGGCTTTGAGTTCGTCTTCAATCTCATCGAGCTGAGTATCTGTGGTAGATTTTGTGAAGATGATTTCAATCTCAGGATTTTGATAGGTTGTTGAGGTTTCAACTTTTTCAATAGGCTCCTTTTCTACATAGACTTCTTTGGTGTTCATACTCAGGAGTACGACACCTAAGAGTGGTAGAATAAGAAAATAGCGCCATTGCTTTTTAGTTTGTGATCTTGATTTTTGTAACATAACTATTCGTTCTTTGATTAATGAATTATAAAAATTTGTAGTGAGAAATTCGTGTTGATTTGCAATACTGGTTTTAAGTAAAAGTTTTTGGTAGGTTTTTGAATCCGTGGTGGCGAATTGTGTTTCATAATCGGCTATATACTCTAAATTTTGCCGAATGTAATTACGGTACAACCACATTAAAGGATTAAACCAAAATAGGGTGCAAGCAAGTTGCGACAAGATAATATCTATAGAATGTAGTTGATTTACATGAACCTTTTCATGGGTTAACATAAGTTGAACCTCCTCATTATCCATTTGTTCTGGGTTGTAAACAATCCATTTAAAGAATGAAAAGGGCGAAATGTTGTTTTTTACAATCACATAAGTGTAGATGCCATCTTTCAGTTTTGGATTTTTAAGTAGCAATAGCACTAAAGAACCAAATTGAAGAAGGAATTGACCAATAAAGAAAAGTAAGCCTAAACCATATAACAGAGATAAAAGGGATAGCCAGTTTATGGGTTGTTCGGCGGGTTCGGTCTGGTCAATGACAGTTGGTGTTTCAACCACCGTAAAACTTTCATTAAAATTTACGGGTTCTACTGGCACTTCAATTGGGATTACCACAAGCGGTAGCGTTGTCCCAACCAGCAGTCCCAATAGTAAAAACCATCTGTTTTGCTGAAAAAAGGTTTCCCGTTTAAGAAATACAGCATAAATACAGAAGAATACGGCAATAACGATACTAGCCTTTAAAAGATACGCCATGGTTACTGTTTTTTCTCTATTAAAGCAATGATTTCTTTCAATTCGTCTACACTGATTTTTTCCTCTTTAGCGAAAAAAGACACCACATTTTTGTAAGAGTTATTGAAATAATTTTCAATGGCCGAGTTCATAAATCGTTTTTTATAATCCTCTTTAGAAACGATAGGGTAGTACTGATGCGTCTTGCCATAGGCTATGTGACTGACATAACCTTTATCTTCTAAATTGCGTATAATCGTGGACAAGGTATTATAGTGCGGTTTGTCTTGCTTTATTTCGGCAAGGACATCTTTAACAAAACCTTTCTCTAGATGCCACAAAATGTGCATGACCTCCTCTTCCTTATTGGTTAGTTTTTGCATTTTTATTTACTGATTTATTAAATATGGTTTCAAATATAACGACTTTTTTAGTTTTATAACTATAAAAATAGTTAAATAACGAAAAATATAGTTATACACATCTCTTATCTTGATGTCTTATCTTCGCATTTTGAATATGAGTCCATTATTTTTATGATAATAAGTTTGCTATTGGTTCTTGGTGGATTGGTGCTATTGGTAATAGGAGGGGAGTTTCTAGTGCGATCGTCGGTAGCCTTGTCCTTTAAGCTTAAGCTGTCTAAGTTGGTCATTGGTATGACAGTGGTGTCCTTTGCGACTTCCGCTCCGGAACTTTTAGTGAGTTTACAGGCGGCCCTCGATGGTGTGTCCGATATTTCCTTAGGAAATGTTATTGGGTCAAATATTGCTAATATCGGCTTGGTTTTAGGTATTACAGCCATTATATCGCCACTTGTTGTAGACCGAGATTTCTACAGGCTCAATTGGCCTATGATGATGTTACTGTCCATTGGGCTCTATATTTTCCTTAAAAACGATTTGGTGTTAAGTCGGTTTGAGGGTGTGGTATTTTTTGTGGCGCTATGTGTATTTTTGGTTGTTCTCATAAGAAATTCCAGGAATTCCCTTACTGCTGTTAATGCAGGTGAAGAAGTGGATGAAACCCTCGCCGTTGTATCTACATTTAGAATTTTGATTTGGCTACTAATCGGAGGCCTTGGGCTCTATTTTGGTTCGGAGTGGCTGGTCAAAGGCGCGAAGAATCTAGCGAGCTCTGTTGGTATAAGTGATTATGCTATTTCTGTTACGGTCATAGCCATTGGTACCAGCGTACCTGAATTGGCAGCATCGGTTATTGCAGCTTTAAAACAGGAAAAGGCTATTTCCTTGGGTAATTTAATTGGTTCAAACATTTTTAATATTGCTTCTGTTCTTGGTTTAACAGCGATTATAACACCAATTCCAGTGAATCCTGATACTCCTGAAATTTTATCGACCAATATTTTTTGGATGATTGGTTTTGCGGCCATACTAATTCCACTTATGTTGTGGCCAAAACGTTTTCAAATTACTCGAGGCAATGGCGTTATTCTATTTGTGGCCTACATAATTTTTATTGTTCAGGCGTTCACATAAAAAAAGCCCACCAAATAGGTAGGCTTTTCAAGGATTTTATCTGTACGTTAATTAAGCTTGTACGTTTGCACTTTTTACCGTCTTAACAATACGTCCTGCAACCTTATAAGGGTCTGCATTAGAAGCAGGTCGTCTGTCCTCTAACCAACCTTTCCAGCCTTTTTCAACTGTAATGATAGGAATTCTAATGGAAGCACCTCTATCCGAGATACCATAGCTGAATTCGTCGATAGATTGGGTTTCATGCTCACCTGTTAAACGTTGTTCGTTAAACTCGCCATATACATCGATATGCTCTTTCACCACTGGTCTAAACGCTTCACAGATTTTCTCGTAAATTTCCTTGCTTCCACAAGTTCTCAATACCGAATTGGAGAAGTTGGCATGCATGCCAGAACCATTCCAGTCCATTTCTTTGCCTAATGGTTTAGGATGGTATTCTATGTAATATCCATATTTTTCAGTTAGTCGGTCTAAAAGGTAGCGTGCAACCCAGATTTCGTCTCCTGCCTTTTTTGCACCCTTGGCAAATAATTGAAATTCCCATTGACCGCAAGCCACTTCTTGGTTGATTCCTTCAAAGTTAAGACCAGCTTTAATGCATTGGTCGGCATGTTCTTCTACAATATCCCTGCCATGTGTGTTTCTTCCACCCACAGAGCAATAATACAGCCCTTGAGGAGCTGGGTAACCACCAACTGGGAATCCAAGAGGCAGTTGGGTTTTTCTGTTCATAATAAAGTATTCTTGCTCAAACCCAAACCAGAAATCATTATCGTCATCGTCAATAGTCGCTCTACCATTTGATTCGTGTGGTGTCCCATCAGGATTAAGAACTTCTGTCATTACTAAATAACCGTCCTTTCTAGCTGGGTCTGGGTAAATAGCAACAGGTTTTAACAAACAGTCCGAATTATTTCCAGTAGCTTGCCTTGTTGAACTTCCGTCAAAAGACCAAATTGGACAATCTTCCAATTTACCACTGAAATTTTCTTCAATTTTTGTTTTACTTCTCATGTTTTGAGTAGGCTTATAGCCATCTAGCCATATGTACTCTAATTTCGATTTGCTCATCGTTTATTAATGTTTAGAAATAGACGGTGCAAAGATTATTATTTTTTTAGATTACTCAAAAAAAATAGGGGTATTTAGATGAAATGTTATTAATAACTGTTAATAACCCTATTTTTTTAAGGGTGGTGAAATAAAAATGCGTATTTGTCTTATTTTTGCCCCAAAATAATAATACCTATGTCAACATTGAGATTCCATGCAGTTAAGGCCTCATTGAACAGAGAGGCTGTTCGTGTAACAGAACCAGCTAGGCGTTCAGATATTTTTGGTAAAAATGTCTTTAATAAACTGGCGATGAGGCAATATCTTACAAAAAATGCCTTAGATGCCATCACAGAAGCTATAGAAAAAGGGAGTAAAATAGATAGGATGACCGCTGAACACGTTGCAACCGGGATGAAGGAATGGGCAATATCTAAGGGTGCCACCCATTACACCCATTGGTTCCAACCTCTAACAGGTTCAACAGCAGAAAAGCACGATGCTTTTTTTGAAACCATGGATGAGGAATCTGCGATTGAAAAATTTGATGGCAGCCAGCTTGTGCAACAAGAACCTGATGCTTCAAGCTTTCCTAGTGGAGGTATCAGAAACACTTTTGAAGCTAGGGGATATACGGCTTGGGACCCTAGTTCACCGGCTTTTGTGTATGGGTCTACATTGTGTATACCAACTGTTTTTGTGTCGTATACTGGTGAGGCCTTAGATTACAAAACCCCTTTGCTTAGAGCTCTTCATGCCATAGATAATGCAGCTGTGGCCGTTTGTAAGTATTTCGATAAAAACGTGAGGAAGGTAAGTGCATCTTTGGGCTGGGAACAAGAATACTTTCTAATAGACCATGCTCTTGCTACATCAAGACCAGATATTGTTTTAACCGGAAGAACCCTTTTGGGCCATTCACCTGCCAAAGGCCAGCAACTAGACGACCATTATTTTGGGAGTATTCCAGCCAGGGTGATGTCGTATATGCGCGATTTGGAAAATGAATGTATGCTTTTGGGAATACCAGTGAAAACCAGGCATAATGAGGTAGCGCCAAATCAGTTTGAGTTGGCTCCAATTTTTGAGGAAGCCAATTTAGCGGTTGATCATAATTCCCTACTTATGGATGTGATGCAAAAAGTTGCCAAGAGACATGATTTCAAGGTATTACTTCACGAGAAGCCTTTTGCAGGCGTCAATGGCTCGGGTAAGCACAATAACTGGAGCTTAAGAACAGACACAGGTGTCAACCTTTTGTCTCCTGGTAAAACTCCAATGAGTAATTTACAGTTTTTAACCTTCTTTATAAATACGATTAAAGCTGTTGAGGCTTATGAAGAACTTTTAAGGGGATCTATTGCCTCAGCTAGTAACGACCATAGGTTAGGTGCCAATGAAGCACCACCAGCAATAATTTCGGTTTTTATAGGGAAGCAACTGACAAAAGTTCTCACGGAATTGGAGACAGTTACCAAAGGCAAGCTCTCTCCAAAGGAAAAAACAGATTTAAAACTTAATGTGGTGGGCAAAATCCCTGAGATTTTACTTGATAATACCGATAGGAATAGAACATCGCCCTTTGCCTTTACAGGAAATAAATTTGAGTTCAGGGCAGTTGGCTCCAAAGCCAATTGTGCTAATCCTATGATGGTACTTAATTCTATTGTGGCCAAACAACTTCGTGATTTTAAAATTGAGGTAGATGCCTTAATTGACAAAAAGGGCATGAAAAAGGATGATGCCATTTTTAATGTCTTAAGGGAATACATAAAAACATCCAAGTCTATCTTATTTGAAGGTAATGGCTATAGTGACGATTGGAAAAAAGAAGCGAAAAAGAGAGGGCTTAGCAATAACGAAACCACACCAGATGCCTTAAAGGTAAAGCTTTCAAATAAAGCCATCGCTTTGTTTCAAGAGTTGGGCGTCATGAATAAAATTGAATCTGAAGCGCGCTATGAAGTAGAGATGGAGGAGTATGTGATGCATATTCAAATAGAAAGCCGTGTTATAGGAGACATCGCTCGTAATCATGTTGTGCCAACAGCAGTGCGATACCAAAACATATTAATTGAGAACGTTACTGGACTAAAAACCATATATGGTGATGAGTTTAAGGCCTTGGCAAAGGAGCAATTGATGCTTATTGAAGCCATTTCAGGACATATTGAGGCCATCAATTCTCTCGTTACCAATATGACGGAATTTAGAAAGAAGTATAATAAAGAACCTAAAATTGATAAAAAGGCAAAAGGGTATTGCGAGGTTGTTAAACCACTTTTTGATGAGATAAGATACCATTGCGATAAGTTGGAATTAATGATTGATGATGAGCTATGGCCTTTGACCAAATATAGGGAGCTTTTGTTTACGAAATAAATCCGGAATCTTAAACATAATGAAGGGTTTAATGTAAATCTAAAGTTAAATAAATAGTAACCTTACGTATATTTTTTATGGGTACGGTGCGATTTTATGTCGTTTGTCGATAACAAGTTGCGAGTTGTCGAAAATAGTCTTAAAAACGCCGAAAAACCTAAAGATAGCACTTTATCGAGCCTCATAATTTCGTATTTTTGACATGCTATTAATCAATATTCGTTAAAGATGAAAAAGTTACTATTAAGTGTAGCTATTCTCGTAGGGGCGACCTTAATTCTTACTCAAGACAACTCAGACAATTTAGAGAAAGTTTCTAAGCAAGAGGTTGTTACAATGCAGACTAAGCTGCAGGCAGATTCAAAATTTAAATAAACCCAAAAGACTTAACGTCTTTCTAAAATTTAAGGTATATCCACATTGTGGGTGTACCTTTTCTTTGCACTAATTGGGCTCTTTTATTAGAATTTGTGCAATATTTTTCTATATTGCAGCGCCTCAAATCGTTATAACCTTAAAACTATATGTTTATAAATTATGACGATACCAAAAAGCGCAAAATTCTTTTGGTTTGCCCTAACATTGTGTGTAGCTTTCGTACAAGCCCAACGTGAGCAAGATTCTTTAAGAGTTGATAATTCATTCAAATTTTTCGATTTAAGAGGTACCAATGTTGCCGATATAGGTCTGGGAGGTAGTACAATATTTGGTGATTATGAAGATAAGAGCTTTGGGTTTTACTACAGGGTAGGCTATAAACGTTTTATAACTCCTAACATTTTTGTGGGCCTAACGGCAAATGGCTATACTATTGGTGCCGAGGACACTGATTTTAATCTAATGTCCTTTGATTTTAGTATGGAACTGTTGTTGTTGCCTTATGATCGCTTCTCACCAATTGTATATGGTGGCTTCGGTATTAACACGTCAAGTGATGTCGATGCCAATGCTGTTAAGACACAAATAGGTATAGGCGTGGAATATATGGTTGTAGAACAAGTAGGTATTAAGCTTTACTACGAATACAACTATAGTTTCGAGGACGAATTGCAACCTCTTATTGTGGATGACCGAAATGACAAATTCCTAAGATTTGGTCTTGGCCTTAATTTTTACTTTGGAGGCACAAAGGAACGAGAAAAGCGCGTCCAAGAAATGGAAACAATAATTAATTCTAACCTTTTAGATAATTAATCCCAATGCTTACTTTTGCAGAACCAACAAAAGAAATCTAAATGAGTGGTTCTGCAAGTAAACGATACGCCCAAAGAGGAGTTTCTGCCTCAAAGGAAGATGTGCATAACGCCATAAAGCACATAGATAAAGGCTTGTTTCCTAAAGCCTTTTGTAAAATAGTGCCAGACTACCTTACAAATGATGATGACTACTGTCTAATTATGCACGCGGATGGTGCAGGTACAAAATCATCCTTGGCCTACATGTACTGGAAGGAAACGGGAGACTTGTCGGTATGGAAAGGAATTGCACAAGATGCGCTCATAATGAATGTTGATGATCTGCTATGTGTAGGCGCAACGGATAATATTATGTTGTCCTCTACTATTGGCCGAAACAAAAACTTAATTCCAGGTGAAGTAATCTCTGCTATAATCAACGGAACCGAAGAGCTGATTGATGATTTAAAGAAACATGGCGTTACAATCCATTCAACAGGTGGGGAAACCGCTGATGTTGGCGATTTAGTTAGAACTATAATCGTTGATTCGACGGTAACAGCCAGAATGAAACGTTCGGATGTCATTGATAATGCAAATATTGAAGCGGGTGATGTCATCGTTGGTTTGGCGTCTTATGGCCAAGCAACCTATGAGAATGAATACAATGGCGGCATGGGAAGTAATGGTCTTACTTCTGCAAGACACGATGTTTTTAGTAAGTATCTCGCAGAAAAGTATCCAGAAAGCTTTGATCCTAAAGTGCCAGACGCTCTTATTTATTCAGGTAATACCTCATTAACGTCTTCGGTAGAAGGTTCGCCTATTGATGCCGGAAAGCTTGTTTTATCACCTACTCGAACCTATGCTCCAATTATTAAGGATATATTGAAAAATCACAAGAGTGATGTTCTTCACGGTATGGTACATTGTAGTGGAGGCGCCCAAACTAAAGTGTTACACTTTGTAGATAACCTTCATATTATTAAAGATAATTTATTTGAAATACCACCGTTATTTAAACTTATACAGGAACAATCTAAAACCGATTGGAGAGAAATGTATCAAGTCTTTAACTGCGGCCATAGAATGGAGCTTTACGTCGCGCCAAAAGTGGCAGATGACATTATTAAAATTTCAAAATCTTATAATGTGGATGCGCAGATAATCGGTCGTGTTGAAAACCTTGATGTAGATACTTCCTCACAACCTTCAAGAAAACTAACAATCACTAGCGACTACGGTACCTTTGAATACTAAACTATGAATATGCTTAAAAGGAGAGCAGTTCTTGTGCTGCTGTTGCTTGCATTTTTAAACAGTTACGCTCAGCCCAGTTCTTTGTTCCTAATTCCTGATGAGACCAAAGATTATGGATGGACCACAGTGAAGGAGGTCGGTGCCTATTTTAACCAGACCTCATTTACCAACTGGAACGCAGGAGGGGTTAATTCCATATCAGCGAGTTTCAATGGCAAGGCAGAGGCCAATTATAAAAATGCTAGGTTGTTTTGGAACTCTTCATTACTACTTCGCTATGGTATAAACAAACAGGATGGGGAACCTATACGGAAGACGGAAGACGTTATTTCGTTGATTTCAAATTTCGGTTATGAATTCAATAAAAACAGCAACTGGTTTTATTCGGCAAGATTTAGTTTTAATACGCAGTTTGCCAATGGATTCAATAATCCGGACGACCCGCCAATTTCACGCTTTATGGCACCTGGATACCTGTTTTTGGGTGCGGGAGTTGAATATGGAAGGCATATAGAACAATTTTCGGTATATGCGTCGCCTTTAACGCTGAAAGCTACATTTGTATTGGACGAAGATTTAGCAAACCAAGGCGCTTTTGGTGTGAACCCAGCTATTTATGATGTAAACGGAAATTTATTGAGCTCAGGTGATCGGGTACGTGCCGAATTTGGGATTTTAATCACAAACCAGTACCAAGCCACGATAATGGATAATGTTAAGGTAAATAGCCTCTTAAGTTTATACACCGACTACATTAATAGCTTTGGTAATATTGATATTGAATGGGAGGTGAATTTTGATTTTAAGGTCAATAAATATGTTAGTGCCATGTTTGGTTCCCATTTACGTTACGATAATGATATTAAGACAGAGGTCATTAGGGAAGAAATCACTAATATAGACAGAGTTGTTACTGGTCCTAAGCTGCAGTGGAAACAAATATTGGGTATTGGTGTGGTGGTAGATCTAGCAGAATTTTTAGATGACGAAGAGTTAACTAAGTAGACAAAGTCCCTTCATTTAAATAGCGATAGTCTTCCAAATCCGTGAGTTTTGTAATGTATTTTGTTGCACCGTTTGCTAGCAAGTAAATACGATCTGAAATATCCAGGACCTCATCATATCTATGGTCAGTTAAAATCACTAACTTCTTGGTTTTCGCTTTAAGAATGGCTGCTTTAACCCGTTCAATCATGAGTGGGGAAAGCCCATTAAAAGGCTCATCCAATAATACAATTTTAGATTTCGAGTAAAGAACAAGGTAAATTTGAAAAATGCGTTTCTCACCGCTTGACAGGTTGCCAAACCTTCCTTTTTTGTGGGTTTTAAATTCAGGGTAATGTTTTACAAAACGAGACCAATCCAAACCAAATAATTTCAAGGCTGACGTTAATTTTAAAGCATTTAAAACAAAATCTCCTTGCGGCAAATATTTTACGAAGCCTGTTATATAGAGGTCTTTTAGTATTGGTTGCCCATTAATGCGTATAAGTTTGTATTTGGGTTTTAAATCCCCAAAAATAATATCCATTAAACAGGATTTTCCTGAGCCATTGCGTCCGAGAATAGCCGTTATTTGACCTGTCTCGGCCTTTAAGTAAATGCCATTTAAAATGCGTTTGGTTTTAAATGAAAGTTCAACATTGTCTATTTCAAAAATCATTTGCTTGTTAAGTAAACTCCTTAAAGATAACAAGGAAAGCGATTGTTAAGACACAATCGAGCAAAAACATTGTTGAAAAGAGTAGGATAGGCGAAATCCCTATGTTTTTATAAAAGGTCAATTTTCGCCTTTGGTTGGTTTCATGGACATAATACCATGCAAATACGGTTAAAAATAACTTAGTAACAATTGCAGGGAGCAATTGCGGGTTAAAAAACGCTACAATGGCATTGACAAAAAAAGACCAAACCACAAAAGATCTGTAAAAAACAAGTATTGCTAGGAGGCGCTGCATAATACTTAAACGTTTTGGGTCTTAGGTTGTTGTATGGATGGTTGCAAAATGCGCTTTCGGCTATGTGAACATTTTCTAAATTTTGGAGAAAAATAAATCTAGAAAATAATCTAAACGGCTGGTCCTTTCTCTACCGTTAATTTGAAAAAGATAAAACAACACATACTAAGGATTTGTGAACTTTTTTTCAATTAAAAAGAGCAAACCTTTCTTGTTGGGATGGAGCTATCAAGTTTTTTCGATGAACCATACAAATACTCGACAATTTGCTTCATTATGTGCCTCAAAATATGTATATTAGCATAAGTTTTTTATAGCTTATTCCCCCACGTTAATACCTTAGGTATAATATAATTATCACAAAAAATGAAAAAAGAATCTATTTTTGTATTAATGTTTTTCTTGTTGGTTACAGTTGCAGGTTCTGCTCAAGAGAAGCGCGACATAGATAATTCTAAAACTACAGCAGTTTCAGATATTTATAGATATAGTCAAGATGTTACCAGTTTTCTACAGATTGCACAAATAGAAGGATTTGGCAATTTAAATATTCCGCAAGACGCACAAAATGTTGCAATTATCAGGCAGGTTGGTGTTGGAAATACTGCCACTATTGAGTCGAATTCTGAAACAAGTGACATAAGACACCTTCAAGTAGGCATTAATAATAATATTGAAAGTATTAATACCATCAATAATTTTTCAGAACAGGTGATTCAATTAGGTATTAACAACGAATATATTCACGATTCATTTGGTAATATTACCTCCTCCGGACTAAATATCATTCAAACAGGAAACAACTTAAATTTCCAGAAAGTTGGCTCTAATAGTCAAACTAGGGACATGACGGTGCGCATGTCAGGTCAAGAGCGGACGGTAATCGTGCGAAGCAACTAGCATATTCTCCCTAAATCAATTTTAGATATTTGATATCCAAAAAGAACATACAAATAATTTTTTGTGCCTTACTGTGCAATATCTTATCAGCACAAATCACCAATCAAGAAATCGTAGCGGAAATAAAAACAGAGGAAGTTTTGGATTTAATCACGGTTACAGGTGTTGTTAAAAGCAAAACCGAGATTATAGAAAGTCTTCGTTATGTGATGTATGTCTATAGAGAGAATTTGGAAACGTCCAATGTTAGTAAAAATGAACAAAGCGGTAGGGTTGTGTTGGACCCTAATGCGAGTAAAGAGCTTTCAAAAACTACGATAAATAAAACCATAAAGGACAAAGTTACTGTACTTCTTATGATTTATGATCTAGATGATAAATTGGTGGCTAAAGCACGCTCTGTGATATTGAATGATGATGAAGAAAAGGAAAAACCTGAAGTAAAACAGTTAGCGGAGCAAGAACGAGAATATATTGGACTGCGTGGCATTGTAATGGAGGAAACTAAAACGAAACCAGGCAGAGATTTTTATATCGATTTTTACTCTAACTACAGGCTACGAGGAATAAACGGAAAGGAAGTGGTTAAGATAACCGAGCAGTTTAGTTTTGGGGTTAATACCATTATGGAGGTCAGTGTGGGTGGTAAGGTCGTTTATCGATTTTTCGTGCAACCTACCTCTGATTATATTAAAAAACAATCCCAACAAGCTATTATTGCTGTTGCACGTCAACTAATGGCGTTAGAAAATCAAAAAAACTTGATTAGACAATACTAATTTATACATTATGAAAAAGGCTTTCTTGTGTTTTTGTTTAGTGTTCTTTATAGGGTCTGCCGACTTGTTTTCACAACAATTGGTTTATAGACCTGTAAATCCAATGTTTGGAGGCGATACGTTCAATTATCAATTCTTACTTCAAAGCGCTCAAGCTCAAAACTCCTTTACTGCTGCCAATGATTTTGATCGTTTTAATGATCAAAGCGAAATTGAGCGATTTGCAGAAAGTTTAAACAGACAATTGTTAAGTCAGCTTTCAAGGAATTTGTTTACTGCACAGTTTGGAGTTTCAGGAGAATTAAGACCTGGAACATTTTCATTTGGGTCACTGTCATTGGAAATTTTTGAATCTACCGAAGGCTTGGTAGTAGATATTTTAGACACGAGTAATGGTGACCGAACACAAATTATTCTTCCAAATAATAACTAAACAAAAAATACTTTCTAACCCCAAGCTATGAGACATTTAACCGTATTATTATTCATTGTTGTGTTTCTACTTTTTACGAACTGCGGGACATACTTTAACCAGCCTATTTCACAAGGCAGTGCTCGTATGGGAGAATCAACTAACGTTAGTAAGGTGCTAGCTGAACTTCCTGAACCGCAACAAAAAGTAGTAGTAGGAGTTTATAATTTCAAGGACCAAACAGGTCAATTTAAACCAACGGAAAATGGTAGTACCTTTAGTACGGCCGTAACTCAAGGGTCTACTGCGATTTTGATCAAAGCCCTTGAAGACTCCAAGTGGTTTATACCTACAGAACGTGAGAATTTGAATAACCTACTCAACGAACGTCAGATTATCATTTCAACACGTCAAGAATTTGCCAAAGCCAATGGGACAACACCTGAGCGATTACGACCATTGTTATTTGCTGGTATTTTGTTAGAAGGAGGCATAGTGTCTTATGATACCAATATTGTAACTGGAGGTATTGGCGCGAGATATTTTGGCATCGGTGGCTCTGCAAAATACAGGCAAGACAGAATAACAATTTATTTAAGAGCGGTTTCAACCTCTACGGGCGAGATTCTTAAGACCGTTTATGTGTCTAAAACCATTTTATCCCAAGCGCTGGATGCTAATTACTTCAGATTTGTCAGTTTTCAAAGACTTTTAGAGGCAGAAACTGGGTTTACCAGAAATGAACCTATACAGTTGGCTGTATCTGAAGCTGTTGAAAAGGCTGTGCATAGCTTGGTGCTAGAGGGAATCGAGGACAATCTATGGAGTCCGATTCAGGAAGATGAAACCAAAGCTCAAGAATTAATAGATAAATATTACAGTGAAAAGGATGTTGCGGCAGATACCAAGCTATACGATAGATATTATAAGAGGCGAAGAGGAAGCAGTGTTTTTACAATGTCTGGAGGCATAGGTGTCATTGACGGTGATTTGCCTAATTCCACTCCAGATATTTTAGGCCGCTTTGGGTATAAGCAATATCTCAGCCCACATTTAAACTTAAACCTTTTCGTAAATCAGTTCAGACTTAGAAATAAGGACTTATTTGAAAATTCCTTTTTGTCCATTAACCTTAATGCAGAATTTACGGTATTGCCTTTCGATGATTTCACACCCTACATTTATTCTGGTGTTGGTTTTCATCTCCGACAAGACGAGGCAGAATCACTTACTAAGGTGCAACTTGGTATTGGATTAGAATATATGGTGTCCAATAGTTTAGGAATAACGGCCTTTGCAGAACCCAACTTTACCTTTAGCGATGAGTTGGATGGCGTTATAAATGGTACACGAGATGACTTCTATTATAATTTTGGTATCGGTTTAAATTTTTATCTCAATTCTCCGAAGTTTAAATCAAAGTCCCGGCAGATTTCCCAAGAAGAAGTTAATTCTTTGGGATCAGGGATGATCAAAGAAAAAGAATAATATTAAGTGCGATTGTGGGATTAAATCTAATGAAATGAATCAGACTATAAATAAACTAGTAGTAATTATCTGTTTTGCCTTCGTCCTCTTGGGTTGTAATGAAGAGACCTTAGAGAATTTTGATACAGGAACGCTTACAGGAACAGTTGTAGAAAGTGGTACCAATTTGCCTCTAGAGAATGTAAAGATTTCTACAAACCCTAATACGAGTACCGTGTTTACAGATGAAGAAGGGCAATTTATTATTGAAGACATTCCAGTTGAAGACTACTCGGTGCAGGCAGAATTGGAAGGCTTCTTAACCGCTTTTGAGGGTGCAGAAATTACGCCTGGGTCTTCCATAAATGTAATTTTTGAGCTTAATGAAGAAACAGCTAATAACAGACCTCCAGTAACACCAACATTGGTAACTCCAACAGATAATGCTGTTGATATACCATTGACTACAACTCTGGTGTGGTCTGGAAGCGACCCTGATGGCGATGATATCACCTATACCATAGAATTGCGTAACGATGTCGATGAAGAGGTTTTATCCTTTTCTACGGTCAATGATACCGTGGTTGAAGTGTCTGGCCTGCGTTTCGGATTAAAATATTTTTGGCAAGTAGGCGCCGCAGATGATATTAACAACGATGTTATCCAGAGTGAAGTGAGTGCCTTTAATACCATTCCATTTCCAGATAATAGATATGTTTTCGTGCGTGAAATAGAAGGCAATAATGTTATTTTTTCTGCAGATGAAGAAGGAAATGAATTAATGTTAACATCACCTTCGTCCAATAGTTTTAGGCCACGTCAAAATAATGTTGTCGATAAAATTGCCTTTTTGTCCAACTCAGGGTCCGAAACCCATATTTTTATAATGGATGAGGACGGTTCTAACATTACGCAGGTAACACAGGATGTTCCTGTTAATGGCTTTAAGCTCGAGGAAATGGATTTTGCTTGGACCCAGAATGGTGAGCAACTCATATATTCAAATTTTAATCGCCTATACAGTATAAATTTAAATGGCGAAGGGTTACAGCAAATTTATGAAACACCGGATGGTAGTCTTATCAGTGAGGTAGCTGTAAGTCAAGATGAAAGTATTATTGTGCTAAAAACGAATGACGTTAATGGCTATAATGTCAATATCTTTACTATAAATCCAAATACAGGCAACGAAATTGACACTATTTTATCTGGAGTCTCAGGAGCTGCCGGAGGATTGGATATTTCCGTTAATAACCAATTCATCCTATATTGGTATGATGTTTCTGGTTTTGAAAGTAGTAGTACTTACCGTCAGTTAAATTCCAGAATATTTCTGTATAATCGCACTACGTCAACGGTTCTTGACCTATCTGACGACAAACCAAACGGCACCAACGACTTTGATTGTAGGTTTACCCCTAACGAGGCCGATATTATATTTACCAATACCTCTAACGATGGCGTATCTCAAAAGAATATTGTCATTGCAGACACAAGCCCTGGCGAAATTGATGGTGCTTCTCAACGAGAAGTATTTATAGAGAATGGTAAAATGCCGGATTACGAATAACACATAGATTTATAAAAGGTTACAAGCATCCAATGGTAGTTGGATGCTTTTTTTTATTACTCTTAAAGGACAGCCTTCTTTTGGTTCCATGCTAATTAATTAAGGAAAGTAATTGTCTTAATGGCAACGCCGTGAGTATTTAATCAAACAACATGATTAGATGCACATCCTAGTATATATATTTACTTTGATCCTAATTCGCAGCTAGTTACTATACTATATTTAAAAGGGTTCCCTAAAGGCTAAACTTTACGTGCTTAGTGCTTCGATAATTATTATAAGCTCACAGGTATTCTAATGAGCAAGAAGAAAAAAATAAATGAATTTAAAAAAAGGAGGTAATATTAAAACAATGGATTTACAAATTACTTGTCTTTAGTAAGCTTATCTTAAAAGAATTTGATACTACTCATAGAATGGGGCAACTGTCTGTTATCAGTCTAAGCGCTATTTATCTTAGGGCGTAATTTATTCTAATAAAAAGGAAAAGAAAAATGCCGTCCTGAAAAGAACGGCATTTTATCATGATAATTTTTATAAAAGTTTTAAGTCATAAAACCTTAGACAAAAACATTATTACTCTTAGTTGTTAGACGTCTGACTAACAGCTGATGTATTACCGTTGCCCATTTGTACAACAGTACTCAATTGATTACTGCCAACTTGTAATACATTATTCGTGTTGGAGTTTCCATGTTGCGTTACGAAACTTCTTGAGTTAAAACTATGATCAGTAACTACCCCACTCATATCTCTTTTTCCCTGAGTTACAAAGGAATAGTTATCATTACCAAGCTGGTCAGTAAATGATCTGTTGTCATTTCCTGCGGCAAACGAATAGCCTTCGTTATCATTTCCGTCTTGGAATATATCGATTCTGTTCCAATCACCTACAATTGTAGCACCATCACCAGGCAAAAAGTCGTCCAAGGCATTATTGCGATTTCCTAACTGTTCTATATCAACATCATTATGATCTCCAGCGATATCTCCTAACGCACTGTTATCATTACCATCTTGAGTGACACGCGCATCGTTATAATCCGATGATCCTAATCCTGCCACTTCAACGACAGTGTTATTTCTATGACCATCTTGATCAATGCGAGTAAAGTTGTTATCTCCAAAAACTCTAGTAATACTTCTGTTCTCATTTCCTGTGCTAAACGATCTTGCTTGGTTATCATCACCGTAGAGACCCATATTCATCTCGTTGTCGTTTCCTATTTGCTCAACTACAGCTCTGTTTCCAACACCTTCAATATCTACTTTTGGCCCGTCTGCGAAAGTAGAAGGAATGTTGTTTCTGTTACCGTCTTGTAACCAATCAACTTGGTTCATTGAACCGGCAATATCAACAATACCTTTGTTTTCGTTTCCTTCTTGGGTCACAAAAGCCCTATTGTCCCCTGCGCCGCCAGAACCTGGAAGAGCTGTTATCTCTGTTACAGCATTGTTGTTATTACCATCTTGGATGGTGCGGGTTCTGTTGTCACTGCTAAACATTCTTGCCACTCCTCGGTTGGAATTACCATCCTGGTCAATTTTAGAGTCATTGTTGAGTTTCTGCTGAGTTACACTAGCATCGTTTGAATTTCCATTTTGGTTTACGTCACTCTTGTTATTTGTTTGAGCAAACATAAATCCGCTAAAAATTAGTGCCGCAGCACATAAATACATTCTTTTCATGTTAAAAAAAATTTAGAATTAATTAATAGTTTTAGATTAATACATATGTTAATAGCATACCATAATCGATTAGGTATATGACTAGATTTGGGTCTAAAATTGTGCTATTAATCAAAAGGAGGGCGGACATAAAATTGTCCTATAAAACTGACTTAAATATACGACTTAATATACTGTTATACAATCGCTTTTCGGTAAACGGCACATATTTTAGCCAAAATCATTCCGTGGGCTCATTTTATCGTTGAATTTAGTATCCTATTAAAAAAAGGATTGATTATTTTGTAAAAATCTAATAGAAAGGCCTTTAAATTATGAAATTCTAAATTTTTTAAAATCTGTATTTAATGTTAACAAAGCGGTAATATTTAGATTTAGGCAGTAGGGAAATTTTCAAATTAAATTGTTGTTCCTATTTTAAATCCTACGTTTCATGCTTGTCTAATTGTAAGTTTTTTCTATGTGCTTTAAAAAGGTTTGTAGGAACACATGCCTTAAATAGATGAGGTGTTTTTTGGATAGGTGTAGAAGCCTTTCCTTTAGATGGGAAATAAGATGCTACAGGTGTAACTTTTATTAAATCAAGGTGTCACGTTTTTATTTCTAAGACATTTTATAGTTGTGTCTTCAGGTTATTCCAATTCATAAAATATCGTATTTTTGAGGTCTATTTTAGATGAGAGATGGAAGAGAAACTAAAGATAGTTGAGCAGCGTTTTGATGAGGTCAATGACCTTATCATCCAACCCGATATTATTGCGGACCAAAAGCGGTACATAAAACTAAACAAAGAGTATAAGGACCTAAAGCAAATTGTAGATAAGGGCACTATTTATAAGGAGTTGATGGCCAATATTAGGGAAGCAGAAGACATCATTGCCGATGGTTCTGATGAGGAGATGGTAGAAATGGCCAAGATGCAACTCGAAGAAGCCAAGGAAGCCTTACCAAAAATTGAAGAGGAAATCCGATACCTTCTTATTCCTAAAGACCCAGATGATGCTAAGAATGTGGTTGTCGAAGTGAGAGCTGGAACTGGTGGTGACGAGGCGAGTATTTTTGCTGGAGATTTGTTCAGGATGTATTCTAAATTCTGTAGTGACAAAGGCTGGAATGTTGAGGTAGTAAGCAGCAGTGAAGGAACGTCTGGAGGATTTAAGGAAATCATTTTTGAAGTTTCTGGCGAGGATGTCTATGGCACCATGAAGTTTGAAGCTGGTGTGCATCGTGTGCAACGTGTGCCTCAAACCGAAACCCAAGGACGTGTGCACACCAGTGCCGCAACCGTTATGGTACTGCCCGAAGCAGAGGAAATAGATTTTGAACTCGATATGAACGAGGTACGCATAGAACGCACGACCTCCACGGGTCCAGGAGGACAATCTGTAAATACCACCTATTCGGCCATCAAATTGCACCATGAGCCTACCGGAATGATTGTGAGTTGCCAAGACCAAAAATCATCGCATAAAAATTTGGAGAAAGCCATTAAAGTCTTACGCTCTAGGTTGTACGACCTTGAATTGGAAAAACAACGCCAAGCAGATTCCGAAAAACGAAAAAGCATGGTAAGTTCTGGTGATAGAAGCGCTAAGATCAGAACCTATAACTACCCACAAGGGCGTGTTACCGATCATAGAATTGGACTCACACTTTACGATTTGTCAAATATTATTAACGGTGACATTCAAAAAATTATTGACGAATTGATGTTAGCGGAGAACACCGAGCTTTTAAAAGCTAGTGATGATATAATTTAGGTGTTGGGTGTTGGGTGTTGGGTTTTAGGTATTGGATGTTAGGTTTTAGCTGAAAGATTGATGCGAAATTTTAGGGAATTAGAGATATGGCAGGATGCAATAGAATTAGTCAAGGCAGTATATGCCCTAATTGAGCAACTTCCAGAGTCTGAAAAATTTGGTTTAAAGCCTCAAATGTCAAGATGTGCTATTTCGATTCCAGCAAATATTGCCGAAGGTTGTTCTAGAGACTCGCAAAAAGACTTTGTAAGATTTCTTCAAATAAGTTTGGGCTCAGCATTTGAATTGGAAACTCATTTAATCATTAGTTCGGATTTATCCTTTTTTGAATTGGATACCGATTTACTGGCAGATATTCACAAATTACAAAAGCGAATCAATGCACTGATAAAATATTCTAAGACCAACTACTAAGATCCAAAACCAATGACCCAAGACCAATTAATAAATCAAATACAAAAAAAACAGTCCTTCCTCTGTATAGGCCTAGATGTGGATTTGAATAAAATCCCAAAACACCTGTTGAAGGAAGACGACCCTATTTTCGCTTTTAATAAAGCTATCATTGATGCTACCCAGCATCTTTGTGTGGCCTACAAGCCCAATACAGCCTTTTATGAGGCTTATGGTATTGAGGGTTGGGAAGCTTTAAAAAAGACCATTGACTATCTCAATGAGCATTATCCAGAGCAGTATACCATTGCAGACGCCAAGCGCGGCGATATAGGAAATACAAGCGCTATGTATGCCAAGGCCTTTTTTGAGGATTTAGGCTTCGATAGTGTTACGGTGGCACCTTACATGGGCAAGGATTCCGTAGAACCTTTTTTGGAGTTTGAAAATAAACATACCATTCTCTTGGCATTGACTTCAAATGAAGGTGCCTTCGACTTTCAAACCAAACAGATTGACAAAACGGAACTGTATAAGCATGTGCTTGCCACGTCAAAGACCTGGAAAAATTCTCAAAATTTAATGTACGTTATTGGCGCAACCAAGGCCGAGTATCTCAAGGAAATTCGGCAAATTATTCCAGATAGCTTTTTGCTTGTTCCTGGAGTTGGAGCACAAGGTGGCAATTTGCAGGACGTCTGTAAATATGGCATCACTAAAGATGTAGGCTTACTTATAAATTCATCCAGAGGAATTATTTATGCGTCACAAAGGGAGGATTTTGCTCAAGCAGCCGCCCAAAAGGCGGAAGCCCTTCAACAGCAAATGCAGGCCATTTTGTCAAACTAGAGCTAGCGTACCTGCTTTAGCGAAGTCTTAAAAATGTATTTTAAATTCCAGTCTAATGATTGTTAAAGACCAAATGCAACGTAAGGTTGAACTTAAAGGCGTTCCAAAGCGCATAGTCTCCTTAGTGCCGTCAATCACAGAATTAATTGTAGACCTAGGGCTGGAAGATAGTTTAGTTGGTATTACAAAATTCTGTGTGCATCCCTCAGATCTCAGGCATAGAAAAACAGTTGTTGGCGGTACAAAGTCCGTTAAAATGAAACGTATCCAAGACTTAAAACCAGATATTATTCTCTGTAATAAGGAAGAAAACACCAAGGACATGATTCATCAATTGGAAAAAATTGCTCCCGTACACGTCAGTGATATTTATACCATGATGGATGCCTTGGAATTAATAGCGTTATATGCTGATATTTTTTCCGTTGAATATGAGGCTAAGATTTTATTGGATAATATCTTAAATGAAGATGATAAGTTTAAGAACTGGCTTAGAAAGGAAGGGACAACCAAAAAAGTGGCTTACTTCATATGGAAAAATCCTTATATGGTAGTAGGATCAAAAACATTTATCAATAGCATGCTTTATGAAGCTGGATTTGAAAATGTTTTTGCTGCATACGACCGCTATCCCGAAATTCAGCTTGAGGATGACCTGCTTAAAAATGCAGACTACATTTTTCTCTCCACCGAACCTTTTCCGTTCAAAACAGAAGATGTTGAATTTATAAAACAGCAATTTCCATCCAAAGCGGTTAAAATTGTTGACGGCGAACCATTCTCGTGGTACGGCAGCCGAATGCAATATGCCTTTGAATACTTTAAGTCGTTACATGTTTAAAAATAGAAAAGTCGATACTTCGTACCGACTTTACCAATCTAACTAACTTCTGTAATCTCTTTAAAGACTTATCTAACTATTCTTTTGCAGTACAAAGATGCTTATTTTATTCAGTATGAATGTTATGCTAACATTAGCAATTAATTAAGTCTTGTTTAAAAGCTATAAGCTAAGGTAGGGTGGTATTATCCTCAACCACAAATTTTAATTTGTTGATTTTGTTGAGCAAGAGCATGGCCCTAAATGCAGCAAAATCACTCAAGGCATCATCACTTTCACGCAGATTGTAGGCGTATTCTACAAGGCTGGCGTATTGTGATTTAAGCTTACGCTTTTTTGTCAATAATTTCTCTGTGTAGTTCACTTTTCGGATAACTTGTTATCAAGGTAATGATTTTTCGGATACAAGACCTAATAAAATTTAAATTGTTCATAAACAAGATGGTCATAATTATTTAAGTGCAACAGAACCTAGGCACGGCTTGCCCAATTTTTGCACTATTTTAAGTTCTGATCCTTATATAATTCTTAATATATAGCATATAATTTTCAATAATCTATAAATTTGCACCACTAAATCGCAAGTTATTTACGAATGGAACAAGTTGCACCTTATAAACCCAAACATAAAGTACGTATTGTTACTGCCGCCTCATTATTTGATGGCCATGATGCCGCTATCAACATTATGCGTCGTATCATTCAATCTACAGGTGTAGAAGTTATACACTTAGGACATGACAGAAGTGTTGAAGAAGTTGTAAATACAGCTATTCAAGAAGATGCTAACGCCATAGCTATGACCTCCTACCAAGGTGGGCATAATGAGTATTTCAAGTATATGTATGATTTGTTGAAGGAAAAGGGTGCAGGACACATCAAGATTTTTGGTGGAGGAGGCGGTGTCATCCTTCCAGAAGAGATTAAGGAGCTCATGGATTATGGCATCACGAGAATCTATTCTCCGGACGATGGTCGTGAGATGGGTCTTCAGGGAATGATTAACGATTTGGTTCAAAAATCCGATTTTGCCATTGGAGATGTTCTCAATGGTGAAGCTAAAGCGCTTAATAAAAAAAATCCAAAAGATATCGCAAGGGTTATTTCGTCAGCAGAGAATTTTCCAGAGGTAGCTAAGGATGCACTAAAAGAAATTAGCAAGAAAAATGAGACATCAAAAACTCCTGTTCTCGGTATTACTGGGACTGGTGGTGCTGGTAAATCCTCATTAGTAGACGAGCTCGTTCGTCGGTTTTTAATCGACTTTCCAGAAAGAACCATAGGGCTCATATCGGTTGATCCCTCAAAACGTAAAACAGGTGGCGCGTTGTTAGGCGATCGTATTCGAATGAATGCGATTAATAATCCGCGTGTGTACATGCGCAGTTTAGCTACAAGACAATCTAATTTGGCGTTATCTAAATATGTTAGCGAAGCCATCGAGGTACTCAAAGCGGCTGAGTTCGATTTAATCATATTGGAGACTTCAGGTATCGGTCAGTCCGATACGGAAATCATGGAGCACAGTGATGTGGCGCTTTATGTGATGACACCTGAGTTTGGAGCAGCAACGCAATTGGAAAAAATCGATATGCTCGACTTTGCCGATTTAGTAGCTATAAACAAATTTGATAAGCGAGGTGCCTTAGATGCCTTGCGCGATGTTAAGAAACAGTATATGCGCAACAACAATCTTTGGGATATCCCTCAAGATGAACTTCCGGTATTCGGAACGATTGCATCGCAGTTCAATGATCCAGGAATGAACACGCTTTACAAGGCCATAATGGATAAGCTGGTTGAAAAAACGGATACCGATCTTAAATCCACTTTCGAAATTTCGAAAGAAATGAGCGAAAAGATTTATGTGATTCCGCCTAATCGTACGCGTTACTTATCGGAAATTTCCGAGAATAACAGAACTTACGACAAAAAGGCTGAGGAGCAAGTTGACGTGGCCCAAAAGTTATATGGGATTTTTAAGACCATATGTTCCGTGGGAGAAGTTTCCTCTGAGGACGTCGAACAATCGTTATTAGGAAAACAGGGCTTAGATCAAGATGAGATTCTGAAACAAGTTCAAAATGACAAAAAAGATTTTATAAAACTGCTAATTGCAGAATTCGACCGCGTTAAAATGGACCTTGACCCTTACAATTGGGAAGTTATTTTGGGCTGGGACGAGAAAGTTAATCGTTATAAGGCACCGATTTATTCCTTTAAAGTTAGGGACAAGGAAATTAAGATAGAGACACACACGGAATCCTTAAGCCATACCCAAATACCAAAAGTGGCACTGCCAAAATACAAGGCTTGGGGCGATATCCTAAGGTGGAGTTTACAAGAGAATGTACCAGGAGAATTTCCGTATACCTCAGGGCTTTATCCGTTTAAACGAACAGGTGAAGATCCAACCCGTATGTTTGCTGGAGAAGGAGGGCCAGAACGTACCAATCGAAGGTTTCATTATGTAAGCCTTGGTATGCCAGCAAAGCGTTTATCTACAGCGTTTGATAGTGTAACGCTTTACGGGAATGACCCGGATTACAGGCCAGATATTTATGGTAAAATAGGAAACGCAGGTGTATCCATCTGCTGCTTGGATGATGCCAAGAAATTATACTCAGGTTTTAATTTGGCAGACCCAATGACTTCCGTAAGTATGACTATAAATGGTCCTGCTCCAATGCTGCTTGGCTTTTTTATGAATGCTGCCATAGACCAGCAATGTGAGTTGTACATTAAGGAAAATGGTCTGGAAAAAGAGGTCGAGGCCAAGATAGCAAAAATCTATAAGGACAAAGGTGTTGAGCGTCCTATCTATCGAGGTGAACTACCGGAAGGTAACGATGGACTTGGATTAATGCTATTGGGTGTTACTGGAGACAAGGTATTGCCAAAAGCGGTCTATCAGGAGATTAAGGCAAAGACCATTGCACAGGTTAGGGGAACCGTTCAGGCAGATATTTTAAAAGAGGACCAAGCCCAAAACACCTGTATTTTTTCAACTGAATTTGCCCTGCGCTTAATGGGTGATGTGCAAGAGTATTTTATAGAGCATAACGTTCGCAATTTCTATTCGGTATCTATATCAGGTTATCACATTGCCGAAGCGGGAGCCAACCCTATTACGCAACTCGCACTGACGTTATCCAATGGCTTTACTTATGTAGAATATTATTTAAGTCGAGGAATGGACATTAATAAATTTGGTCCTAACCTGTCCTTCTTTTTCTCCAATGGTATAGACCCAGAGTATGCGGTGATTGGTAGAGTGGCGCGTCGTATCTGGGCAAAGGCTTTAAAGCACAAATATGGTGCTAATCCGAGGGCACAGATGCTTAAATATCATATTCAAACGTCTGGTCGCAGTTTGCATGCGCAGGAAATAGACTTTAATGATATAAGAACAACGCTTCAGGCGCTTTATGCTATCTATGATAATTGCAATTCATTGCATACCAATGCTTATGATGAAGCCATTACCACACCTACTGAGGAATCTGTAAGACGTGCCATGGCTATACAACTGATCATTAATAAAGAGCTAGGCTTGGCTAAAAATGAAAATCCAATCCAAGGGTCTTTTATTATTGAAGAATTAACCGATTTAGTTGAGGAAGCTGTTTTACTGGAGTTTGATAGAATTACCGAGCGTGGCGGTGTCCTTGGTGCAATGGAAACCATGTACCAACGATCTAAAATTCAGGAGGAGAGTTTATATTACGAAACGTTGAAGCATAACGGAGAATTCCCAATTATTGGTGTAAATACCTTTTTAAGCAGCAAAGGGTCTCCAACTGTCCAGCCTGCCGAGGTTATTCGAGCAACGACGGAGGAAAAGGAGTTTCAGATTAAAACGTTGGAAAATCTTCATAAGGCCAATGACACAGATGAACTTTTAAAAGACCTTCAGCACAAGGCCATTAACAATCAGAACATTTTTGAAGCTTTAATGGAAGTGTGTAAAGTATGCTCACTTGGTCAGATTACAAAGGCCTTGTTTGAAGTTGGTGGGCAGTACCGTCGCAATATGTAAATTGAGAAGTACTGGACCTGTTGTATTTGGGCTAAGAAATTCTTTTGGTTCATGAACCATTTCTGAGATAGGCTAAGTGTCATCTTAGGTTATGCCAACAATTGCTTTTAATCCACTTGTACGATATTTAAGGTATTAGCTAGAGCGTTATAAAAAAAGCATTTCCCTTTCATATCGTTTAACCCATAAATTCCTGATACAGCTAGGGGTTTGAGTTGGGAGAGGTCTGTCACTTCCATGTTTAAGACTATATCGGTTTTACCAGTAGAGATAGGTACCTGTTTGCTCGGAAATTGATGTCCTTGAAAGCTTACCGTTGCGTCTTTAAATGCTGGGTCAACAGCAGAGGTATCAATTTGGGAGATGGGAGTTCCCGTATCAAAAAGCAGAGCTAAGTTTGAAGCATTTGCACTCTCAAACTGCCCAATTAGATAACCATATGCTGTAGTTACGGGTACACTATGGGCAAGAAGCTTTTTAGGCGTAATGCCAACTTCGATTTTGTTTGCTGTGAAATCTAATATAAAGTTTTCCGATTTAAAAAACCCAAAACCCAGTACCACTTGAAATTCTGTTCCTACTTGCTGGCTCACCGTGTCAATTTCGTTGTCTGCGGAATAAAAGGTGATGTCTTTATGAGTCGTGTCACCAACAGTTATTTCATTGAGCTTACCTGTTTGTAAATAATAGGCATTCCCATTAACATCTGCCATCATTATGTCCGATGGCTGTGTTGGCAACTTCAATTCTTTGATGAGAGCGCTGGACAGCTGGACCTGGGCAAAATCACCAAAGTCTATTAGTGCCTTATAAGTTTTGTCTTGAATTATAACCTCTGTAAACATCAGATTATAAGGCGAAATCTCAAAATTTAAGGTATAGTGATTTGGCTTCTGACCAAAATGACTTTTAAAGGCTAAAAGTGCCAAAAGAGTGATTAACCTTTTCATAATGCACAAGACTTATGTTTTGGTTGGCAAGATTGTATTTTTTAATCTTAATTGAGGTTAACAAGATTTAAAAAGTGTTAACAAGTGCTAATTACCAATCCTTATAAGTCCTAGATTTCTATATAGAACAAGATATATTGAATCAAACTTAAAGCGTCATCATCCAAGTGCGCTGCAGTTTCCTAAAGGTTTTTAGTTCGCCTTTTAAAAGTGGGAGGTAATCCCGCCCATTACTGTTCGCTTTTTCTAGGCGCTTGCAAGTTCTGTGAAGTAAATTTACAAGTCGGTCTAAGCGCTCTACGTGCTTTCTTCTCTTTTCAGGAGTAGATTCGCGCTCTGCACTTATAATTTCAGGCGCAAGATTTACCGATTGCTGTACGATATCTCCCGAGAAGTATATATCATTATCTTCCGACCCATCAGGCTTAAGGTAAGACAAGTCATGATTGATGTAGGTAGAGATGCTTCGGCTGAGCATAATAATGTCCAAGGCCTTTTTATAGATAGGCAATTCCGACAAATGGGATGGTAGGTTATAATTCATTCTTTTAATAGCAAGGAATACGAAATTACGCATGAAAAAGCAGTAATTAATTTAATAATTAAGGTAAATGTGTATTTTTACTTTAATTTATATGTTAATTAAAACAATTTAATTTAAGATGAAAATTGACGCTTTAAATTGGCAAATTCTCAACTGTTTACAAGCCAACGCCAGGATGAGCAATGCCGAAATCGGTAGGCGCGTTGGTGTGAGTTCTCCAGCCGTGGCAGAACGCATAAAAAAAATGGAAGACACAGAAATCATTCAAGGTTATGCAACGTTGGTTTCTCCTTTGGAAGCGGGTTATCAACTAAAGGCTATCATTACTTTAAGGGCATTTATGGGAATGCTCAAGCCATTTTTGGAAAAAGTCAAGTCCTTTGATGAGGTTGTAAATTGTTATCGGATTACTGGAAATGAAAATATCGTAATGGAAGTTGTGCTCAAGAACCAAAAACATCTTGAGTCTTTTATAGATAGGTTGATTACCTATGGTGAAACCAAAACCCAGATTGTACTATCGCATGTGGTAAAAAACAGCGCCATAAAACCTATAAAGTAGATTGTAGATTAATGTGCGAAGGTATTTGCAAAACAAGTGAAGAGTTTTTCTAGTTCTCCTGTCTTGAAATATGCCTGGCAATTTGCTTTGCATGTATCCTAGAATTTTCGATAAACCATTTATGGGTTTCCATGCCGCCACAGATAACACCAGCAAGGTAAAGACCCTTAACATTGGACTCCATGGTATCTGGATTGTAATGAGGAATATGCTTCTCGTCATGACTAAATTCGATACCCACATCTTCCAAAAACCTGAAATTAGGTTTATATCCCGTTAAGGCAATCACGAAGTCATTTTTCAGCGTTACATCACCCTCAGGTGTTGTAATGTTTACACTAGTTTCAGTTATTTCTGTGAGTTCAGAATTAAAAAAAGCCTTTATACTTCCTTCTTCAATCCGATTAATGATATCTGGCCTAACCCAATATTTCACACGTTCGCCTACGTGAGCATCCCTTACCACCATGGTCACACGTCCACCTTTCCTGTAAATATCGAGAGCTGCATCAACTGCAGAATTACTGGCACCTACAACTACAACATCTTGCAAAACAAAAGGGTGTGCTTCTTTGTAGTAATGAAACACTTTGGGTAAGTCTTCGCCAGGAATGTTCAAATAGTTGGGTATATCATAAAATCCTGTAGCAATAATAACTTTATGAGCTTTGTAATTTTGTTTAGTGCTATGTATGATAAAGTGTTGGTCTACGGTTTTCAAGGATTTCACTTCTTCATACAACTTAATGCTAAGTTCATTGGAAGTGACAACGCGCCTGTAATATTCTAAAGCTTCGTTTCTGGTTGGTTTGGGATTGTTGCTTATAAAAGGAATGTCATCTATTTCCAACTTCTCTGAGGTCGAAAAAAATGTCATGTTTAAGGGATAATGATATAGGGAGTTGGTAAGTGTTCCCTTTTCCAATACCACATAATTCCAATCGTGTTTTTTACACTCCAAAGCACAAGCAATACCAATTGGTCCTGCACCTATGATTACGACATCATATTCTAGAATATCGGTTTCTTTTGAAGCTAAATGTGCCATCGCTTTACAGTTCTTTTTCCAATGATTAGGTCAAAAATACTAAGTGCTTTATTGTTTACGGCCTAATTAACATTATTTCACCACATAGAGGTATTGTAACAAGTTATTTTCATCTCAGCAATTAGGTGTTGAACGGGTTATTTTCTGAACGATTTAGAAATTGTATTTTTGGTATTACGAAATGAAACCATGCGATACGCGATTATTCTCATATGCACATTACTATTTAGTTGCTCAGGAAAGCAACCTGCTGCAAGAGGTGAAACGCCCTTTCAGGTAAAAATGAATGCCGATTTTAAAGACGCATCCAAATCGCCATTAAAACCCAAGGATTTAAAAACATTCAAGGGTCTGGATTTCTTTCCATTTGATGAAGATTTTGTAGTTAAAGCCAAATTAGAACGCACTCCTGAGTCCGAATGGTTTAAAATGAAGACCACAACAGACAGATTATCTAAAGAGCGCGTCTATGGTATTTTGTCGTTTCAGCTTAAAGGCAAACCCTTCAAATTAAAGGTTTATCAAGGCGAGGAGAATATGAATACCGAAGGCCTTGAGGATTATTTATTTCTACCTTTTTTAGATGAAACCAATGGCGAAACGACTTATGGTGGCGGACGCTATATTGATTTAAGAATACCTAAAGGCGATAGTATGGAAATAGACTTCAATAGAGCCTATAACCCATATTGTGTTTACAACGATAAGTACTCCTGCCCAATAGTTCCTAGGGACAATTACATCAACCTCAAAGTGGAAGCTGGTCTTAAAATGTTTGAAAAATAACTTTTTAGAGGGATTTGGTTGTGCGATAAACTTCAGTTACTTTACAAGATACATACCTAGAAATACCGCAAGAAACCCTATGATAAAGCTTGCTATGGTGTAAATAGCAAAACTTGTGAAATCTCCAGCTTTTAAAAACACGTGGTTTTCATAGGCAAACGTAGAAAAGGTTGTAAATCCGCCGCAAAATCCTGTGGCTAAAAACAAGGTTTGGGAAGGGGAAAGACTTTCGCTTTTAGCGGCCAAACCGAAGATGATACCAATTAATAAACTTCCAGCAATATTTGCTGCAAACGTACCATAAGGGATGCCGTCCGTTGAGCTATTTAGCCATTTTCCGACTAGAAAACGAAGTACGCTTCCTATACCACCACCAATAAAAACTAAAAGGACTTGTTTCATTTATTCTACGGCCACATAAATTTCCGTAATCCAATCTGCAGGATTCGGTATTAGCATAGGGTCTGTGATATAGGTTTCCAGCATAGGACCGTCTGGTTTCACGGTTAATCCTGCAGTTTCAATGTAGCTCATAGTCTCGTTCCATGCTTCTTTAAGGTTTGTGTAGTCTCCTTTTAAAGTGGTTTTAACCGATTTAAAGGATTCTAGTTGTCCCGTAAGAATATCAGGATTATCGGTTACTATTCTAGAGTTTGTTGGATAACATGTTGAAAATATGACCGCATCATTAGCTTCATCCCATTTATGGTAAAGTATAAAAGGTGCACCAGCTCTACTGATATTATGGGTTAGTGCATAGCTGCCAACTTCACCTAACATGGTATTCATTTTAGGCTGAAACTCCGAAAGCTTTCCTGACGCGGTTTTATAGAGGTAAAATCCGCCACTGTGCTGGGTTACTCCATTAACAGTGATGGAATACACTTTCATATCAGCATTAACAACGCTGTCTAATTTAAAAAGGCCACGTTCATAATCAGGACCTGTTTGCTCTTCTATAGAGCCCATAAATACCGTAAAAAGCTTAGTTATAAAATCTTGTTTGCCTTGCATGGACCAAGTCACTTTTGTTCCATTTTCAGCCGTTTCAAAATCCCAACCAATAAGAGATGACGCTTCAAAAGGTTCAATAAATTCTATGTTCTGTGATATGCTTTTATTTTCAACAGTTTCAAGGGTTGTCATGCTACCTTTTCCAAGAATTTCACCTTCCCATGAGTAAGTTCCGCCTTCTCCAATGGTTTTAGAACCATAGGTTATGGAGGCGTTCGGTTCTTGTTCCAACCAAGGGGAAAACTCTGGCCAATTCTTGTAATCATTGACCTTGTCGTAGAGCAAGCTTTTGGGTGCTTCAATGATTCGGCTGCGGCTAAAGCTGTATTCATTGGGCTGCACTGCGACATAGATTGAGAACCCAATAATGGCAACCAATAGGAGCAATAGAAAATATTTAAGGAATTTCATGAAGTGAATTGATTTAGTCTTTAATCAAAGATAGCAATTTTATGAAATGTGATATTAGTATTACATTTGTGTATAACATAAAATCAACAATACGAATGAAATTAAAAAGCCTTATGTACTTCTTGATTTTTGTCTTGCTTTTTTCGGCATGCCAAGACAACAAGAAGGCTGAAGTTGATGTGCAAGAGCCATCAATGACCGAAACTGAATTTGATTATAATGTCGAGCAGTTTGCGGATGTAAAGATACTTAGGTATCAAATCCCAGGTTGGGACAACCTTAGCCTCAAGGAACAAAAACTGGTCTATTATCTTGTTGAAGCAGGTCTCGAGGGACGCGATATTATGTGGGACCAAAACTACAGACATAATCTTAAAATAAGACGTGCCTTAGAAAATGTTTATGTGAACTTTTCCGGAGACAAAAACACAGAAGACTGGAAAGCTTTCGAGGTGTATTTAAAGCGTGTTTGGTTTAGCAATGGTATTCACCACCATTACTCCAACGACAAGCTCAAGCCAGATTTTTCCGAGGCTTATCTTACAGAACTTTTTGAGGCCACCAATACAGAGTTGGAACAAGAAGCTTTCGATGTTATTTTTAACGATAAGGACAGCAAGAAGGTCAACCAAGCTAAAGGGGTGGATAATGTCGCGCTCTCAGCCGTTAATTTTTATGGACCCAATGTTACGAATGATGATGTTATCAATTTTTACAAGAATAAAACATCTCCAGATGCCGATAGGCCATTGGCTTTTGGTTTAAACTCCCAACTCGTCAAGGAAAATGGAGTTTTAAAAGAACGTGTTTATAAGTCTGGCGGATTATATGGTGCAGCCATAGACAAGATAGTCACTTGGTTAGAAAAGGCACAAGGTGTCGCAGAAAACCAAGCGCAAGGAGACGCAATAGGACTTTTGATCGATTATTACAAGACTGGAGACCTTCAAACTTGGGATGATTATAATGTGGCATGGACCAAGGCAACAGAAGGTAATGTTGATTATATCAATAGTTTTATTGAAGTTTATAACGATCCCTTAGGTTACAGAGGTTCTTATGAGAATATCGTTCAAATCAATGATTTTGATATGTCCCAAAAAATGAAGGTATTGTCAGATAACGCACAATGGTTTGAAGATAATTCACCTTTAATGGACGAGCATAAAAAGGAGAACGTTGTCGGAGTGACTTACAAAGTAGTCACCGTAGCAGGAGAGGCTGGTGATGCCTCACCAAGTACACCAATAGGAGTAAATTTGCCAAACTCTAACTGGATCCGAAAAGAAGTTGGTAGTAAGTCGGTTTCTTTAGGTAATATCATCAACGCCTATAATAATGCAGGCAGTTCTGGACGCTTAAAGGAATTTGTTCATGATGATGAAGAGTACCAACTAGAAAAAGAATACGGCCAATTGGCAGATAAGTTGCACACGGCACTTCATGAAGTTATTGGTCACGCTTCTGGTCAACTTAACCCTGGAGTAGGTGAAACCAAAGAAACCTTAAAGAATTATGCGTCTACATTAGAGGAAGGTCGTGCCGACTTGGTAGGTTTGTACTATTTATACGATTCTAAACTTCAGGAATTAGGATTGGTTGACGACTGGAAGAAAGTTGGGATGGCTGCTTATGATGGCTACATACGAAATGGTCTTATGACCCAATTGATTCGATTGAATTTAGGCGATGATGTAGAAGAAGCCCACATGCGAAATAGGCAATGGGTGAGCGCTTGGGTATTTGAGAAAGGCAAGGAAGACAACGTTATCGAAAAGGTGACCCGAGACGGTAAGACCTATTTCAATATCAACGATTACGATAAATTGCATGACTTGTTTGGTCAATTATTAAGAGAAACACAACGTATTAAATCTGAAGGCG
Source organism: uncultured Winogradskyella sp. (assembly GCA_913055905.1). Lineage (GTDB taxonomy): Bacteria > Bacteroidota > Bacteroidia > Flavobacteriales > Flavobacteriaceae > Winogradskyella. The sequence goes on along the minus strand of CAJXLB010000003.1, from coordinate 237,837 downwards.
ATTACGAGGCGGTGGAGGCCTTGGTTGAAGGCTATGGTGTCAAAGTAGATCAAGAACTCCATGCCGAAGTTTTGGAACGTAACAAACAATTCACTTCTGCACCTTACAGCGGGTTTGTAAATCCTGTTTTAGTACCAGAACTAGATGATAACGGAGAAATTACCGCAATAAAGGTGACACAGCCCGTAGGATTCCCAGAACAAATGTTAGAATACAGTAGTAAATACAACAATTTACCAGACGTAAACTAAATATCTAGAATAGAGAGATAAAAAAAGCAACCGGTTTGGTTGCTTTTTTTATTTTTTTATCTGGTTAGACCATGAATTTTTGACAAAACCTATTTTCTATAAAGTGGAATTTTAAGCCCAAAAAACACATCAGCCGATTGGGTAGAATCCGATAAGAGTTTACTTAATATAGAACCAGATCCTACACTTAAAGGGCCAAACCGTAATCCAGCTCCAGCTGTAAAACCACCATACTGCCTTAGGCTAAGTGGAGCAAAGACACTTAACCATTTACTTTCAAACCTAGGCATTAACGTAACCATATTGGAAATGGTATTGTTAAATTGCTCATTAACAGCTACCATTGACAAATCAGCCTGTGCACTAATGAGCCATTTTTTAGCTACTCTATAGTCTACTAACAGATGTAAAGCTGTTGGTAATTGCATTGTTACATTTTGATTTTGAGCCGTTGCGTTGTAGTTGTTATCCAAGAACTCCTGGACATCATCCTCAAATGTTGCTGTATTTACGGTGGCCGTCATATCATATAAAGTAACATCGGCTTCGTCATATTTTAACGAACCTATATCTGTAACCGAAATCCCAATTTTTAATTTGTAGGGGTCTTGGAAATATCTAATATCTTCACTCTCTCGGTTTGGATGCCATTCATAAACAAAACCGATATCAAAACCAAAGCCTCCGGTTAAGTCACTAAATTCAATATTATCATTATCAAAATCATTTGAGGTACCATAGACCAACTCACCATCTGTGGTTAATGTTTCAGTAGCATCAACATAAGTGCCTTCTAGGTTTCTAGCACTTGTAAAGGCACTTCCAGCACCTTGAAGATACTTAAGGGTTACCGCACCAGTGAGCAAGTGGTTTTGTTTGCCAAGTAAAATGCGCCCATAGGTTAGGCCAATTTCTGCCCAAGCGTGTGCTGTTCCTGTAAAATTCTGTTGGTTAAAATTAAAGTCACTATTGTCATCAAAACCATCTTCTATGGTTTCAAAGAGAGTTCCATCTATTTCGTTTAGGTTAGTCATCACCCTAACACGAGTGGATAGTCCTATGCTACTTTTCTTATTTAGATTGAACATGAAGGATGGCCCTAGTACATCAATATTAATGTCAAAATTATTTGCTGAGCTAGGAAAACGTTCTAGGCTAGCATCTAAATCCCCATCAGAATTAAAAAGCTCATTAAAGCCTATTCCAATGTAGTCATTGTCTATAAAAACACTTCCCGATATTAAATTGATATCAGCTCTTAAATTGGATTCAACAATATTGGCTGGATTGTAAATGACACCGTGGACACCAGCATAATTATCTACCGTATGACCGATGTAGCTTTGCGAATATCCATATAAAGAAGTGAATATAAAAACTAAATAAAATAAATTATGTCTCATAACAAATAGCTTAATACAAAAACAAGGTAATGGCCATTGCATAAAATTTTACGAGATTTTCGATAAAAACACTGGAATTACGATTAAGTCTATTTTTTGTTTTACATAAACAAAAACTTCACGGTAGCCAGCATGGCAATAAAACCGATAAAAGCAATTAATATCCAAACGGTGCCTTTATAGTAACGGCGATGCAGTTTACGGTCTTTGCGATATTGAATGGCCAATACAACCACAAAGGAGATAAAGAATAATAACGCAAAAATCAATTGACCAGTTGTAAACATTGCTGTATTTTTATGCAAATTTACGTATAATCCTTGTTAAAACAATCCCAACAATGCAAGATAAAATCAATGCGGTTAAGGCCTTTCATACTGCTTTTAAGATAGGGCATCGAGAAACACCCAAGGCCAATCTGGGCCTGGAAAAAAATATGCTGCGCTATAAGTTAATGCGTGAGGAAAATGAAGAATACCTTGAGGCTGCCAACGATGGTGATCTGGTCGAAGTTGCCGATGCCCTAGGAGATATGCTTTATATACTTTGCGGAACCATTATTGAACACGGCCTACAACATAAAATAGAAGAGGTGTTCGAAGAGATTCAGCGTAGCAATATGAGTAAACTTGGAGAAGATGGAGAACCCATTTATCGTGAAGACGGAAAAGTCTTGAAAGGGCCTAATTACTTTAAACCCAATATTGAGGCCATACTTAAATCATAAAAAAATCCGCTTTAAGCGGATTTTCAATTTTATTTTATTTCGTAGCGCCACCCATAAGGATCATCAGCAATGTTATGCTGTATGTTCATCAATTTCTCCTTGAATAGAGAGGCGTAAGAATTATCCAGTTGTTCGAGCTCAAAAACCTCATCGGCATGCTCAAAGGCAGAAACCGGACTAATAACTGCCGCAGTACCTGCTCCAAAAATTTCTTTGAGGCTGCCATCTTTTGCAGCTTGCTTTATCTCCTTAACGCTAACGCGTCTCACTTCGCATTCAATGCCTAAATCTTTGGCCAATGTAATGACACTTTTTCGAGTAACACCATCTAAAATCCTATCGTTATTAGGCGCGGTAATCAACTTGTCATTAACCCTAAAGAATATATTCATGGTACCGGCTTCCTCGAGATATTCGTGCGTATTGGCATCCGTCCATATAATCTGTTGAAATCCTTTCTTCTGTGCCAAACTTGTTGGGTAAAATTGAGCCGCGTAGTTTCCTGCTGCTTTGGCGAATCCTACACCACCATCTGCCGATCTACTGTACTTTTCAGCAAATAGAACACGTACAGGCTCATTGTAGTAAGCTTTAGCAGGAGAAAGAATTATCATAAAGCGATAAGCGTTCGCTGGAGATGCCGAAATCGCAGGTTCCGTGGCAATAACAAAGGGTCTAATGTACATGGAATTGCCCACGCCAGGTTTTATCCAATCGCTATCTAATTTCAATAAGGTTTCCAAACCTTTGAAGAAATAACCTTCTGGAAATTCTGGAATCGCCAAGCGCGCTGCCGATCTATTAATACGTTTAAAGTTTTGGTCAGGCCTAAACAAAAAGATTTTACCATCGTCATCTTTGTAGGCTTTCATACCTTCAAAAACAGCCTGCCCATAGTGAAATACCCTAGCCGAGGGCTCAATAGTCATAGGCTGATAAGGCATAATCTGTGGCGTTTGCCACTTGCCGTTCTCAAAATCGCATACAAACATATGGTCTGTAAATACGCGGCCAAAGATGAGATTATCAAAATCTACATCATTTATTTTAGACGTTTCTGATTTTACTACAACGATTTCGTTAAGGCTAGGTTGACTCATCAATTTACGATTTAAATGCCGTGCAAAAGTAAGAAATCATTAGCGTTAAAAAAAGGTAATATTATCTTAATATTCCGTAAGTTTGCATCCACAATTAAATCGATATTAAACACTATAAAAATGAAGAAATTAGTTCTAATTCTATTTGTGATAACACTGACTTTTGCTTGTAAAGACAATAACAAAGAGACAGAAGAAACAAAGACAGAGGTAAAACAAGACATCGCTTATGCCTCATTTGGTGACGAAATAAATGATGCCGATGCCTTGGACGCAAAAGGTATGCTTGAAAAATACAACAACCTTAAAGAAGGCGATACCATAATGACAAAAATGCGTGGTCAGATTAAGGAAGTTTGTTCGATGAAAGGATGCTGGATGACCCTTGATTTAGACGAAGAGCATCAAGTCATGGTGAAGTTTAAAGATTATGGATTCTTTATGCCTTTAAATGCTGAAGGTGAAGTAGTTATTAACGGAAAAGCTTTCGTCACAGAAACGTCTGTTGATGAATTAAGACATTATGCCGAAGATGCTGGAAAATCTGAAGAAGAGATAGCTGCCATTACTGAGCCTAAATTAGAATACAGATTTGAAGCCGATGGCGTTCTTCTTAAACAATAAATTCGCCAGGATTCTTCTTGTGGTTGTCTTTTTGACCTCAGCTTGTAAAGACAACAAGACAGAACACGAAGAGGTTGTTTCAGAACCAAAGGAATACATTATGTACCAACCTTCTGAGATGGCTAATTTCATGAATGCGTTATATGCCTACAACGAAGGCATAAAATCGCAGATTGAAAATGGCGAAATCCCAACCCAAATGCCTTTGGACTTAATGACTATGCATACGGCAGAAATGACAAAGGGCAAGCATAGGAGTGAGGCTTGGCAAAAAGTTGTTGATGTTTTCATCGAATCCCAGAAGCAAGTCACAGACTCCCTCTCGAGTGAAGATTTAAAATTGCGTTACAATGCGGCAATCAATAATTGTCTGTCCTGTCATAAGACTGAATGTACAGGCCCAATACCGCGTATTAAAAAACTTCTGATTCAATAAGTTTTTTTGAAACGAAAGATTATCACAACCAAAGACGGTTCTAAAACCATTCAAATTGAAGAATGGAACGAGCAATACCATTCCGTCCATGGTGCCATACAAGAAGCAAATCATGTTTTTATAAAACACGGTTTGCTTTTTTTTGATTCAGAGATTAGACGGACTACTTCAGAATCTGCAATTAATATTCTTGAAATTGGTTTTGGCACCGGATTAAATGCCTTTTTGACGTTCGTAAAAGCCGAAAGTCTTCAAATTCCAATCGTCTACACTGGTATTGAGGCTTTTCCTGTGCAATGGGACGAAATAAACCAATTGAATTATCCTGAATTAATATCCTCTGCGCATGCCGATGTGTTTAAAACCTTACACGCTTGTGAATGGGAAGGCCAACAGCATCTAAGTTCTGATTTTACATTGACAAAACGTCAAATGAAGTTTCAGGATATTGCCATTTCCAATCAATTCCATATCATATATTTCGACGCTTTTGGAGCGCGCGTACAACCAGAATTATGGACAGAACGTATTTTTTCTAAAATGTACGAGGCACTTCAGGAAAGCGGCATGTTGGTTACCTATTCGGCAAAAGGAAGTGTAAGACGCGCTATGGAAGCTGTTGGTTTTAAGGTAGAGCGTTTACCTGGACCTCCTGGAAAACGAGAAATGTTACGAGCGCGCAAATTATCTACAAGCAATTAGTCCTGTTCCATCCTGAGTAATCTCATTAATCGCATTGAGATTACTGTTAATTATTTTAAGGCTTTAGTTGTTTTCCTTTCAGCAAACGTTAAATCCAATTTAAAGTCTCCAAACCAGCCTCTTGCCTTCAGTATCTTTGCCTTATGAAATATAATAGGGTTTTAATAACAGGAGCCACTGGTTTAATAGGACAAGAGATTGTTAGGCAATGCCACAACCTTGGCATAGATGTAAATTACCTCACGACTTCAAAATCCAAACTATCCCAGGATAATAATTATAAAGGGTTTTATTGGAACCCAACCAAAGGCGAAATTGATAAAACCTGTCTTGAAGGTGTCGATGCTATTATCAACCTTGTAGGTGCGTCCATTTCCAAACGGTGGACAGCGAGTTACAAAAAGGAAATCTTGGAAAGTCGTACCAAATCTGCCGAACTGCTGCAACATACCATACGTTTTAACGATTACAACATTGAACATGTTGTGTCGGCCAGTGCTATAGGTATTTATCCTTCTAATCTTACCAAATATTACGATGAGGAATCCCAGGAAATTTCAAAATCTTTCTTGGGCGATGTTGTGGTGGCTTGGGAGTCTGCCGTTGATGGTTTTAAAGACTTAGGTTGTAAGCTTACTAAAATTAGGATAGGTCTAGTTTTGGCTAATGATGGAGGTGCACTTCCAGAAATTGTTAAGCCTGTAAAACTTGGTGCAGGAGCTGCTTTTGGTAGCGGAGATCAATGGCAAAGTTGGATTCATCTCAGGGATTTGGCAAGTCTGTTTTTGTACACGCTGGAAAATAATCTTGAAGGAATTTTTAACGGTGTGGCACCAAACCCTGTGACCAATAAGGACCTTACAAAATCAGTAGCTGAAGTACTTGAAAAACCTTTAATATTACCCAATATTCCAAAGTTTGCCATGAAACTCTTTTTGGGTGAAATGCATATACTTTTATTTGAAAGTCAGCGCGTTTGCTCTAAAAAAATCGAAGACGAAGGGTTTCAATTCAAGTTTGCAAATTTAAAACCAGCCCTTGAAGATTTGTTATTGGAGTAATTGGGAGGAATAAACCACAACCTTAAAGATAGACATTGGTAACTAATCGTTCTACAGTTGGATGTTCGCTTCCGCCACGAGGTTCTATGGTGATGTTTAGCGATTCGGACGCATCAATGTAATTCATGGCCACAAGGGATTGCGAAGTGTCAATGACACCCATATCAATCATTTCACCTTCTACATCTGCCCACATTTGGTAATTATGCGCCTCGTCCAATTCGGGAAGTCTTTCAGTGTTTATCACAACCGATTTTAAATCATGGTTTACAAAACTAATGACCTTTCCTTGAGGCATTAAAGTATTGCCCTCTAAAACATATTGTTTGGTATCTGGATGTGAAAGTGTCGCATAAAGTTTGGCCGTTGTGTCATAGCTTTCGCTAAGCTGGTTGAGTTCTTTTTTAAGGTCTTGTTTTTCAGTTTCAACCATTTTAACGTCGCTTTCCAGCTTATTTAATTGGGAATACAACCAAATGGATGTGGCCAAGAACAAGGCCGAAAAACTGGCCGCTACGGCAAAATAAAATTTAAATCGACTAGCTTTCGATGCTGTTGGTTGCTTTACGCCCTCTGATTTTAAAGCTGTGGCCCTGGACAGTAATTCATTTTTTACCATTGGAGGCGGAACTACGGCATTTTCTAATCCTAAGGTTTCAAAATCTGCTTCAAGTGTATCGAAATGCTGTTTTAGTTCAGGGTCAGAAGCCAATAATTGTTCAATATAGCGCTCATCGCTTGGATGCAATTCCCCAAGGATATATTGCTCCAAGATGCCATCTTCTATTATTTTTTTCTTGTCCATCATTTTCATATACCGTATATGATAAGGAACATTATTAATAGCATCATTTTTCCATAAGAGGCTCTTAGTTCTTTTAATGCCTGTCTCACATAAGACTTAAATGTTCCCAAAGGCACTCCCATTTCTTCATGCGCCTCTCTATGGGTTAATCCTTTAAAGTAAACCATTTCTATGGCTGTCTTATGGTGTTCCTTTAATGTTGTCAAAGCTCCTTTTAATTCTAAATGTTCAGCTTCAAATGAAATAGGTGCTTCTTTTTGTTTATATACACTAAAATCATCTGTTTGGATGAGTTTTACAGGTTTTCTCAGAAAATTTAACACCTTGTTTTTGGCAATTCTGTAGACCCATGTGTAGAACCTTCCTTTTTTAGGGTCGTATTGATAAGACTTTTCCCAAACCGTAATAAAGGTCTCTTGTAGAAGGTCTTTTGCCCTGGTTTCATCTTTGGTCATTTTTAGAATTACACCGTATATAGCACCAGAGTATTTATCGTAAAGTGCTGACAAGGCCTGCTCATCGCGTTGTTGTAATCGAGATATAAGCGTTGAATCGTCTTGCATTAGTGTTAAAGATTTCCCAAAAAAGGTTAAACACTCATCCAAAGGTGGTGAGCATGTGTAAATATAAATGAAAGCACTTCAAAAAAAAATAAGTGCTCATAGTTTAACCATAAATTAAAAAAATCATGAAAAAATTTATTCTAGTTTTAGCCACGTTTGCAGCGCTTACATTCGGACAAAAAGTAAATGCACAAAAGACAATTGTAGATGTTGCTGTAAGCAATGATAATTTTTCTACTCTGGTAACAGCTTTAAAAGCAGCTGACCTAGTAGGCGCACTACAAGGAGAAGGACCTTTTACGGTATTCGCTCCAACCAATGAAGCTTTTGCAAAGGTTGATAAAAATGCCCTAAATAGTTTACTTCAACCAGAAAATAAAAAAGCATTGGCAAATGTTTTAACCTACCACGTTGTGCCATCTAAATTAATGGCTAGCGATGTTGTTGCTGCTTTAAAGAAAGGTAATGGTACCGTAGAGGTTAAAGCATTAAACGGACAAGTATTAACGGTAATGCAAAAAGACAACAAGATTTGGTTAAAAGATCAAAACGGCAATTACAGTGAAATCACAGCGACTGATGTAAAAGGAAGTAATGGAGTGATTCATGTAATTGATACTGTAGTAATGCCTAAATAAGTTTTAGTGTATTGATAGTTTTATGCGTATTACTGCAGCGCTATTAATCAAATTGTGGTTGATGGTTATTGATTAATAGCAGTAGCAATTTATTTTTAAATTGCTATGAAAAAGGAAAGCACCCAATATTATTTGGGTGCTTTTTGTTTGGTGTTTTTTATTTCAATAAAAAAGAATTACCTCTAGGCCAAATTATTGAATAAACTAATCGCTTGATCTAGGGTTCTCAGCTGTAGCTGCCGTTTCAGGGTCATCGGCCAAAACACTGAGCATATCAAATGTTATCTTTAATTTATTTTGTGATCCCGTTTGTTCAGGCTCAGCGGCAGGTGCTGCAACCACTTCTATATTGGTATTTGGCTTTTTGCTTTTGAGATACGCACTTGTATTTCGTCGCAACACAGCTTGATATTTCAATGCCAATGCATTCAGTTCGGCTTCGGGAACAAGCATTAGGGCGGCATCTTCTATGCTAATCGTATCATTTTTAGTTGCTCTTCTGATGTACCTTTTAAAGGCCTTTTCATCTTTTCTATAATCTTTTTGTTTATCGGTATAAAATTTTTGCCCTAAGGCTTCCACAGCCAATGCTTTAGACTGAAGTTCCGTATCTATAAAATGCTCTAGCTTTATTTTTAGACCTTCTTTGGCCGTTTCCATTTCAAGGAGCTTATCCAATTTCGTATACTGCTCTTCGTTAGGAATGGTATCGGTATAACTAAATTCTAGCGCTTTGTAATCCTCAGGTTTTACGTTTACAAGACCTGCTAAGGCACCAATTGGGTCAGATGCTGCTCCAGTAATTTTATTCTTAATGGTTGTCCAAACTAGTTTACCAACATTAATCTCAGGGTCGTTAAGGTCTCCCCTTACGGGAACCGTTAGATTTACATCACCATTTTTATCCTTTAATAAAAACAATGCGAATTTAAGAGGCAACGTATAGAGACCTCCTTTTTGGTTTTCTACGGAAACATTCTTAACCAACAATTGATTCTCGCTATTGATAGCACCATTGGTTAGCTTGGATTTTGAATAGTAATAAAAATCGCCTTTGAGAACATTGTGGCCTGTATAATAGTTGGCATAAATATTAATATCGGAAAGCAAAAAGTTCTCAATGACTATATCCAGATTTAAATTATCGTAGGCTTTTGGATTAATCCCTAATTTAGATTTGAGGGTTCCTCGGTTGTTCAGCAACATATCTGAATAAATGGTTATCCATTCCGCTGTGCTTACAATCTTATCGGTATCAATGGCAATATCATTAAGATGGTAGTCAAAACGTTGTCCTGTTAGGTTATCGCTGTAGTCCATAAGACCAGAATTAACCTTGAGCTTTTCAATTTCGTAATAGATTGATGCTGTAGCGTTATTTGACTCATTGGTTTGGGATTCTATGCTATCGTCTTCAATCTTAAAGATTTTGAAGAAATTATTGGTAATGGAATCCATTTCAAAATAAATATAGGGCCTTTGCAGCTCTATAGTACCAATTTTATAAGCACTGTTATAGCTGTCAATTTCATTTAATCCTATTTTGGCTAGGTCTGTTTTTAAGAACGCCTTATCATTTTTGTCCGTCATGTTGAATTCACTGACCTCTACTTCACCAGACAGCAGGGATTTTTCCGGCGCTTGGGTATTTCCAACAATTCTTATGATAGAATTTACGCTCCCATTAAAGTCATTGATTTCGGCATATTGAGCAACGTACTCATAAAAAGAATTAAGGTTTAATCTATTCACTTCAATGGTGGCGTCAAAATCGCCATTGACCGGATTTATGTTTAAATCGCTCTTAAAATAGCCTCCGTTTTTAAAATTAAATGCTAAATCGGCTTTGCTTTTTTCGCCTTGATTCCAGACAATTTGTGGTATGAAGAATGAAAAGTTTTCAATATGGGTTTCTTTACCCACATTTTGGTCATCAAAATAGAAATTGGCCTCTTTTAACTCTAGTTTGGATAAGTCGTATTTAAAAGCGTCTTCTTCCGTTTCGTTTACAGTGTCAGCAGATTTTGAATAAAATGCGATTAAATCATCAAAATTAAAGCTTGAATCTTTCATCTTAATATTCACATCGAGACCCTTAATGTAAAATTGCTCAACATTTTTTTCGCCAAAAAGTAAACGGAACGGCTCTAAATTGACAATCAAAGTGTCAAAACTAATAAAGGTGTCGCTATCATTGGACTCCAACATCTTGAAGTCTATAATTTTGGCCGTACTTGTAAAGTAATTATAGTTAAGTTTTTCTACATTTATTTGCCTGCCAAAAAGTTCTTTACTGTTTTTTGTGGTATAATTTTTAATGAGAGTCGGCAATAATAACAGGGTAATGAGTAGGAGGATTAAAACGGTTCCTATTATCCAATATTTTTTTTGTTTAATGCTAAAGGCCATTTTATGTGGTGCATGTTAGGGAGAAACACTAGTTGAGAGGTACTTTGAATTTAAATTAAAATCCGTCTCATCTCATTCTATAAAATTATTAAAAATCGTGAGATGTATTACTTATAAATTTTAAGAAATTGTAAATGCATAGCGTTAGAGTATTTAGACCCTCAGTGGATATCCACAAAAAAAGCACTGGTTGGTTACCAGTGCTTTTGCTTCTTGAATAAAATATTAGCCTTAGGCCTTTTTAGCAACTAAGGTTACTTTAAGTTCAATATCATCATTGATAAATTTATCTCCTAAGTCATCAAAAAATGATTTAGAACCATAGCGTACATTCCACTTGGATCTATCTATAGTAAATGTTTCACTTGTAAGTGTCATCATATCACCATCCATGGAGGTTGTTACAGGGAAACTAATGTTATTTGTAGCATCCTTCATGGTTAAATTACCAGAAAGCATTGTTTTGCCATCAACGGTAGAAAGACCTGTCACCTCAAAAGTTGCGTTGGGATAAGTTTCAACATCAAAAAAATCGGCACTGATTAAATGACCTCTTAAATCGGCATTTTTTTCATTATCCTTAGGAATATCCAGTACTTCTATACTTCCCATATCAATAACAAAAGTTCCACTTTCAATAGCACCATCAGAGACACTAACCTCTCCTTGCGCTACACTAATGGTACCGTTATGGGTTCCGGTTGGTTTAAAGCCTTTCCATTCTATCATGGACTGGTCGGTTAATGCGGTATAGGAGATAGCCGTAGCTTCTGCAACTGCTGCTTCTTCAGCTGCCTTCGTTTCAGCTTCCTTAGCCTTGTCCTTGCAGCTGGATAAAGAAATAACGGCAACTAAGGCCATTGTTTTTAAGAGTGATGTTTTCATATCAATGTTTTTGTTTTGGTTTGAGTCACAAAGGTAACTATTAGTAAGGCATAGCACTTATAAAAAAATGTTAATGACATTTTGACATTTTTATAATAATGGCAGTACTTTTGCCACTTGTAAATCGTGATAAATAAAAAGAACTCAAAAATGAGTAAAAAAGATAAAGATAATAAGGTTGAAGAGCCACAAGTAGAAGATACTGCAACTGCTACTGCAGACGAAGAAACTCAGTCTTCTGGCACCACTAAAAGTGCCGAAGAAAAACTAGAGGAACAACTGGCAGATGAGAAAGATAAGTTCATGCGCTTATTTGCTGAATTTGAAAATTACAAGAAGCGTACGTCCAAAGAGCGTATGGACCTTTTTAAGACTGCAAATGAAGAGGTCATGGTGGCCATGCTACCCATTCTCGATGATTTTGAAAGGGCCATAAAGCATATTGATGAGGATAAGGCTGCTGAGGACTTGGGAAAAGGAGTCCACCTGATTTACAATAAATTAATGAAAACCCTAGAGCAAAAAGGGCTATCAAAAATTGAAGTTCAGAAAGGGGACAACTTTAACGCAGATGACCACGAGGCCGTTACACAAATTCCTGCACCAAGCGACGACCTAAAAGGAAAAATAATTGATATTGTTGAAGGTGGTTATAAGTTGGGAGATAAGGTCATTCGTTTTCCAAAGGTAGTTATAGGACAATAAAAACAAACGAACGCTAGTCACGCGGATTTATTATGAAAGAAGATTATTACGACGTATTGGGTATTAGCAAAAATGCCTCCGAATCAGAAATAAAAAAGGCGTATCGGAAGATGGCCCTTAAGTACCATCCCGATAAAAACCCTGGAGATAAAGAAGCTGAGGACAAATTTAAGAAGGCGGCCGAAGCTTACGAGGTATTGAGCAATCCAGACAAGAAAGCGCGTTACGACAGATTTGGCCATCAAGCCTTTGATGGCGCAGGAGGCTTTGGCGGTGGCGGTATGAATATGGAAGACATATTCAGTCAATTTGGTGATATTTTTGGAGGTGCTTTCGGTGGTGGAGGCTTCAGTGGTTTTGGCGGCGGCAGACAGCGCGTACCAAAAGGAAGTAACCTTAGGATCCGTGTTAAACTCACGATAGAGGAAGTTGCCAATGGCGTTGAGAAAAAAATAAAAGTAAAGCGTAAGGTCCAAGCACCTGGGACCACCTACAAAACTTGTGGTACGTGTAATGGTACAGGTCAAGTTACCAGAATCACCAATACCATTTTAGGACGAATGCAAACGGCTTCTCCATGCCAAACATGTGGTGGAGCAGGGCAGACTATAGATAAACGACCCGACGGAGCTGATGCCAATGGCCTTATCGTTTCAGAAGAAACCGTATCGGTTAAAATACCTGCAGGCGTTGTAGATGGTATGCAACTCAAAGTAACTGGAAAAGGGAATGATGCACCTGGAAATGGTATTGCTGGAGACCTTTTAGTTGCTATACAAGAACAGGAGCATCCAACCTTAAAACGAGAGGGCGATAATCTGCATTACGATATGTATGTGAGCCTGCCCGATGCTGTGTTGGGAACATCAAAGGAAATCGACACGGTTTCTGGAAAGGTTAGAATTAAAATTGAAGCAGGTGTACAATCAGGAAAAATCCTGAGATTAAGAGGTAAAGGTATTCCAAGTATAAATGGCTACGGTAAAGGAGATTTACTCGTACATGTAAATGTTTGGACGCCAAAGACTTTAAGCAAAAAACAAAAGGACTTTTTTGAGAACATGAGAAATGACGAACATTTTGAGCCAAAACCAGAAAGTTCAGATAAATCATTTTTTGAAAAGGTTAAAGATATGTTCTCTTAAAAAGCTTCTGTTTAATAAAAAATAGTATCTTTGACTTATCGCTAATGCTAATTAGCGGTAATTTTTCTTTTTCATAGCAATTTTTTCCCATCCTTATCTTTGTATAAGGGTGGGTTTTGTTTTTTTAAAAAACCTTATTTACAACCAAGGGCAGTCTGTTTAAGTAGTCTTATTTCTGGCGTGCTCTACAGTCCATTTTCCAAGGTGATATTTAGGGAGGATTTTTACAAGAAACCTTATAACTTTAATATCTTTACAGATTAACCAACGCAAATTTCTAAATACATGAAGGACTTATTGGTTGCTAATTCCGTAACAAAACGCTATGGAAACTTTACAGCGCTAAATAAGGTGTCAATTGCCGTGCCTCAGGGAAGTATTTTTGGTCTCCTTGGGCCTAACGGAGCGGGAAAAACAACCTTAATTAGAATTATTAATCAAATCACTATGCCTGATGAAGGTAGTGTTACCTTAGACAATGAACCTCTAAGGCCTGAACATATTAAGGATATTGGCTATCTTCCGGAAGAACGCGGACTTTATAAATCTATGAAGGTTGGCGAACAAGCACTGTATCTCGCACAATTAAAAGGACTTTCTAAAACTGAGGCCAAAAAACGATTGAAATATTGGTTCGAGAAGCTTGAAATTGGAGATTGGTGGAACAAAAAAATACAAGAGCTGAGTAAGGGCCAGGCTCAAAAAATCCAATTTGTTGTTACTGTGCTGCACCAGCCGAAATTGCTTATTTTCGATGAACCCTTCTCAGGCTTTGATCCCATAAATGCCAATTTAATAAAGGATGAAATCCTGCAATTGAGAGATCAAGGAGCTACCGTTATTTTTTCTACGCATCGGATGGAGTCTGTTGAGGAACTCTGTGATCATATTGCGCTTATTCATAAATCCAATAAAGTATTGGATGGCAAGTTAAATGATATCAAACGCCAGTTTAAAACAAATACCTTTGAAGTTGGCATGCAGGCGGACAATGCCGAAAGAATAATGGCTCAACTAAAGGAAAATTTTGAGGTTTTGCCCGCTACATTTAAAAATCTACATGATGACATTAAAATCAATATAAAGATTGATGCAAAAACCTCTCCTAATGATTTGCTTTCCTATTTAATGTCAAAGGCAGAGATACATCACTTTGTGGAGGTGTTGCCAACCGCTAATGATATTTTCATAGAAACCGTTAAAAACAACTAAGAATGAACCACTTACCTTTAATAATTAAGCGTGAGTACCTTACCAAGGTTAGAAATAAGTCCTTTGTGGTAATGACCTTTTTAAGTCCATTGATCATGATTGGGCTTATTGCTGTAGTCGCTTATTTGTCGCAGCTTAATAACGATAAACAGCGTAGCATCTCTGTTCTTGATGAATCGGGCTATTTAACGGATTTATTTCAAAATACAGAGACAACGACTTATAATTATTTGGCTGATATCGATTTAGAAACAGCCATTGCTCTAGTTAAGGAAAGAGAGGACTATGGGCTTCTTCATATTGGTGATGCTTTGTCATCAGATAATACACCAGTTCATTTTAAATTTTATTCCAAAGACTCCCCTTCCATAACAGTTATTTCAAGCTTAGAATCTAAAATTGAAAGGCGATTGCGCGAAATGAAACTCCAAGCGGATGGTGTGTCTTTAGAGCAAATTCAAAGTTCCAAAACCCAAGTAAATATTGGTCAGGAAAGTTTTGAAGGAGAAAAAAGTTCTAAAATAGACAATATCGTAAAGCTTGCATTTGGCGGTATGGCTGGATACTTGTTGTTTATGTTCATCATTATTTACGGTAATATGATAATGCGAAGTGTCATTGAAGAAAAAACTAGCCGAATCATTGAAATAATTATCTCTTCGGTTAAACCTGTACAGTTAATGCTAGGGAAAATTATAGGGACATCCCTTGCTGGTGTAACCCAATTTGTAATATGGATTCTCTTAGGAGGTGTTTTAATTATAGTAGTCACTGCTATTTTTGGCATTGATGTCTCTCAATTGCAAACACCACAACAAGACATGGTTCGTCAAAGTATCCAGAGTCAAGACGCTCAGATGATCGCAGAAAATCTTCTCATTGCCATTGGCAACCTACCTATAGCCAACCTAATAGTGGCCTTTGTGTTTTTCTTTCTTGGAGGCTATTTGCTTTACAGTTCGTTGTACGCTGCCATTGGAGCCGCCGTTGATAATGAAACAGATACCCAGCAGTTTATGCTACCCATTATAATGCCCTTGATTTTGGCTGTTTATGTTGGATTTTTTACAGTAATTGAAGATCCTCACGGCACAGTGTCAACTGTATTCTCCTTTATTCCATTTACATCGCCTGTCGTGATGCTGATGCGCATTCCTTTTGGAGTGCCGTTATGGCAACAAGGATTGTCTTTACTATTGCTCATAGCAACCTTTATGTTTACGGTTTGGATTGGTGCCAAAATTTATAGAGTTGGTATTTTAATGTATGGCAAAAAACCCTCTTATAAAGAACTCTTTAAGTGGATGAAATATTGATAAACACAGTGTTAATTCATCACTCATTAAAAATTGATTAATTTTAAGAATGCAAGAAGTAAAGGATATACTCAATTACACATTTCATTTTTCAGAAGATATCTCCATAAGTGTCAAGGGCATTTTATTTGTTCTATTTGTCATACTTATTACCTCTTTTGTTGTAAAGGGTTTGAGACGGTTGATTACAAGAAACCTTCCCAGAGAAGATAAAGCAAAATTTGTAACCTTATTTTCGTATGGCAAATGGGTGATTTACCTCATTATTTTCCTGATAACCTTGAATACTATTGGCGTTAATGTGAATAGCGTTTTAGCGGCTTCAGCTGCTCTATTGATAGGTATAGGTTTGGCACTTCAGACCTTCTTTCAGGATATAATTTCAGGTATTTTTATTCTACTCGACCAAACCGTACATGTCGGAGATATTATTGAAATTGATGGAAAAATTGGACGTGTTGAAGAAATAAAACTCCGGACCACAAGGGCTGTAACCATTGATAATAAGGTGCTTATTTTACCCAACCATCTTTATTTAACAAACTCACTTTTCAACTGGACACAAAATGGGACGGAAACACGAGAATCTGTTGAGGTTGGTGTGGCATACGGCAGTGATGTTGAGCTTGTAAAAAAACTGTTGCTGCAAGCGGCAGACGAACATCCAGCTGTAATAAAAGTACCGGAGCCAACCGTTCTATTTACGGATTTTGGTGATAGTTCGTTAAATTTTAAAGTCATCTTTACATTAGATGATAGCTTTAAAGCACCATTTCCAAAAAGTGATATACGCTTTAAAATTGATAAACTCTTTCGCGACAATAATATTACCATTCCATTTCCGCAGCGCGATGTGCATCTTATACAACCAAAATAGGAAGCGACATAATGAGACTTTGTTTTAGATTAAAACTGTTATTCGCCATTGTGGTATTTGTATTGGGCGGCTGTCAAATCTATGCCCAATTGACTGATTTGGCAAGGTTGGAATACTCATTTATTCCCAGTAGTCGCTCAGAAGATCAATACACCAGGCTGCGAGCTATACTCAATTATCCAATTAAAATCAAGAATGAAAACTATGTTATTGTTGGGGCCGAATACAATAGGATTATCCTAAATTTAGAAGAACCTTACCCATTTGATACTGGTGTCCTTGACAGGCTCCACGTCATTGACCTTAATTTGGGCTATACCTTTGAGACCAGAGGCGACTGGCGCTTAGGATTTCAATTCAATCCAAGGATTGCGTCCACCTTAACTCGAGGTATTACAGCAAACGATATTTTCTTCAATGGAGGTATTTATGCCATAAAAGATAGAACCAAGTCAGCCGATGGCTCAAAACCAAATCGGTTAATACTTGGATTAACATATAACACTACAGTAGGAGTGCCTTTTCCATTACCCTTTATTAGCTACTACAGAAAGATAAACGACAAGTGGTCTTATTCTGCAGGTATTCCCAAATCTAATTTGAAATATTTTTTTAGCGACAAAGCTATTCTGCAAGGATTTGCTCTGTTAGACGGTTATTTTGCTAACTTGCAACAACCGATTACGGTAAATGGGAAAACTGCCGAGAATATCTCGTTATCCGTTGCCGTCGCTGGCTTGGGATTTGAATATTTGCTCACTAAACATCTTGTGGCTTATACTTACTCTGGGTTTACGTTTCGGTTAGACAATGTGTTGAGAAATAACAATAGAGATGAAATATTTAGGTTGGATAATCTCAACGCGTTTTATTTAAGAACAGGAATAAAATTTAAAATTTAAAATGCCAAAGATTTTAATCATTGAAGATGAAGCTGCTATACGCCGCGTCCTAGTTAAAATTCTATCAGAAGAAAATGATACTTATAATGTTGATGAAGCTGAGGACGGCTTGGTAGGTGTAGAAAAAATTAAAAAGGAAGATTACGACCTCATATTGTGCGACATTAAAATGCCAAAAATGGATGGTGTGGAGGTCCTAGAAGCCGTTAAAAAATTAAAACCAGAAATTCCAATAGTGATGATATCTGGCCATGGCGATTTAGATACTGCCGTCAATACCATGAGGCTTGGAGCGTTTGATTATATCTCTAAACCACCAGATTTAAATCGTTTACTTAACACCGTAAGGATTGCTCTAGACCGAAATAAGCTCGTTGTGGAGAACAAAATGCTCAAGAAAAAAGTAAGCAAAAATTACGAAATGATAGGGGAGAGCAAGGCTATTGAGCAAATAAAAACCATGATTGATAAAGTTGCGCCTACTGATGCCAGGGTTCTTATTACAGGTCCAAATGGAACAGGTAAGGAACTGGTAGCCCATTGGCTTCATCAAAAAAGTGATCGCAGCAAAGGACCCATGATAGAGGTCAATTGTGCCGCGATTCCTTCAGAGCTTATAGAGAGCGAGTTGTTTGGTCATGTAAAAGGAGCTTTTACATCGGCTAATAAGGACAGAGCCGGTAAATTTGAAGCAGCAAATGGCGGAACTATTTTTTTAGATGAAGTAGGAGATATGAGCCTTTCGGCACAAGCTAAAGTGCTCAGAGCATTGCAAGAAAGTCGTATTCAGCGCGTTGGGAGCGATAAGGATATTAAAGTTGATGTGAGGGTAATTGCCGCCACAAATAAAAATCTTAAAGAAGAAATTGAAAAAGGTAAATTTAGGGAAGACCTGTATCATCGGCTAGCGGTCATTTTAATTGAGGTGCCTGCCTTAAACAATAGGCGCGAAGACATTCCCCTTTTGGTCAACCACTTTTCAGATAAAATTTGTACCGAACATGGTAATCCAAAAAAGTTATTTTCCGATAAGGCCATTAAATTGCTGCAAAATTATGATTGGACAGGAAACATAAGAGAGTTGCGCAATGTGGTAGAACGTTTAATTATTTTAGGTGGAAACGAAGTTACCGAGAGCGACGTTAAAGCCTTTGCTTCAAAATAGAAATACAATGAAAAAAATAAATATAGACGATTTTCGTATCACGGCTCCAGTTAATATTTCAGAATTGCCCACACGTTATGATTTAAAAGCTGATGAAGACAAAATTGAAAAGAAGTTAAGAAAGGTAAGTAAGAAGCTTGCTGAAATTCAAAACACCATGTACGCTCATGGCAAGTATGCCGTTTTAATGTGCATACAAGGCATGGATACAGCAGGAAAGGACAGTCTCATCCGTGAAGTGTTTAAGGAATTTAATGTACGAGGAATAGTTGCCCATAGTTTTAAAAAACCTTCGCCACTAGAACTTAAGCACGATTATCTATGGCGCCATTACAAACGATTGCCTGCTCGAGGTAAGTTTGGGATTTTCAATAGAACACATTATGAGAATGTCCTGGTAACAAGAGTTCATCCAGAGTATCTTCTTTACGAGAACATGCCAGATGTTCTTAGCGTTGATGATGTAGATGAATCCTTTTGGGATAGGCGCTTTGATGAAATCAATAATTTTGAGAAGCACATTGCCGCTAATGGTACAATCATATTTAAGTTTTTCCTTAATCTTTCCAAGGAGGAACAAAAATACAGATTGCTGCGTCGCCTGAATAAACCAAACAAACACTGGAAGTTCTCTGGTGATGACTTGGACGAACGGAAATTATGGGATGATTACCATAGATGCTATGAAGATGTTTTGAACAGAAGTTCCAAGCCTTATGCGCCTTGGTTTAATATTCCAGCAGACGACAAACCCACGGCAAGATACTTGGTTGCTAAGATTTTGTATGATACCTTAAAAACGTATGAGGATATTCAAAATCCTGAATTGCCACCAGAGGAAAAAGCCAAAATCAATTATTATAAAGAACAACTGAATAATGAATAAAGTCCTACCGAATTTCAAAATTGTACTATTAAGTCTGCTAATCGCTCCAATGCTTTCTTTTAAAAGCCTGAGTGCACAGTCTGATGAGGAAGCCATAAAATCTTTTTACGATACCTCCTTAACTAACGGCATGAGCTATAATTGGTTAGACTATCTGTCTAATACTATTGGCGGCCGCTTGTCGGGTTCTAAGAATGCCGAACTCGCCGTAGAATATACAAAATCCGAACTCGAAAAATTGGGTTTGGATAAGGTATGGCTACAACCTGTGATGGTACCTAAATGGGTTAGGGGAAATAAGGAAATGGCCTATTTTACAACTAAAGGCCAATTGAAGAAGGTAAATATTTGTGCCCTTGGAGGCTCTGTCGCGACACCTAACGGCGGACTAAAAGCTAAGGTCATCGAGGTGGGCAGTTACAAAGAATTGGCCGATTTGGGTGAAGCTAAAATCAAAGGTAAAATTGTATTTATAAACAGAGCACTGCAGCCAGAGCTCATCAACACGTTTGAAGCTTATGGCGGATGCTCATCCGAACGTTATCGAGGCGCTGCGGAAGCGGCAAAATATGGTGCAGTAGGTACTATTGTGCGCTCCCTTAGTTCAAGGCAAGATGACTATCCACATACCGGAAGTATGAGTTATGGAGATTTACCTGTTGACGAAAGAATTCCCTCAGCAGCAATTAGTACCAATGATGCCGTTGTTCTAAGCGATGCCCTAAAAAAAGACCCAGATTTAGACTTTTACTTTGAGCAGAATTGTCAAAAATATGATGATGTACTTTCGTATAATGTCATTGGCGAAATGCGAGGGAGTGAGTTTCCAGATGAATATATTATTGTAGGGGGACATCTTGATTCCTGGGACCTCGGCGATGGTGCTCATGATGATGGTGCTGGCGTAGTTCAGTCCATGGATGTATTGAGATTATTAAAGGAAAGCGGTATTAAAACCAAACGCACCATACGCGTTGTACTTTTTATGAATGAGGAAAATGGACTTCGCGGAGGTAGAAAGTATGCCGAAGAGGCCAAAGCTAATAACGAAAAGCACATTTTTGCCCTAGAAAGCGATGCTGGAGGCTTTACACCACGAGGATTCAGTTTTGATTGCAGCGATGTTATGTTCAGTAAAATTTTAGAATGGCAACCCCTTTTTAAACCGTATTTGATTCATTATTTTGAAAAGGGTGGAAGTGGTGCAGACATAAGTCCGTTAAAAGATGGTAATGTTGTTTTAGCAGGTCTTAGACCAGATTCGCAGCGGTACTTTGACCATCATCATGCGGCTAACGATACTTTTGAGCACGTTAATAAGCGCGAATTGGAACTTGGTGCAGCTACGATGACAGCACTCGTGTATCTGATTGATAAATATGGTACGGATACCATTTCTACAAACACTGAAATTAAGGACTAATTTTCCTTTATATCCTCGAGTTGCTTCAATTGGTGTTTTCTATGCTCTATTTGAGCCAATAGTTGTTCACTAAAGTATACGCCATCACAGTGCATATCGGCTGGTGTTCTATGTGGCATGGGATGTTGTTGTTTTTTGGATTTCATTTTTTTTTTTCTTTAAAAGATAACCAAACATCCTGACAAAAACCGTTAATTTCTTATTAAGAAAGTTTTGAAATTTCGTTCAGGTGTTCGTCAACGTGAAAAGTGCTTTTTAGTGAACACGTTTGTAGTGTCGCCCCTTTTTTAATCGTTTTCGTTTCTGTCCTTTAAATTTGAATGGGATGGAAACGCTACCTGCTTTGAAGAGTACAAAGTGCAAATGAGGTGTTGTAGTAAAACCGGTCATACCTGATATCGCTATTGGCTGACTATCATTGACCTGGTCTCCCACCTCTACCAAAGACCCTTCAAAATCTAAATGGACGTAATGGGCAAGACTACCATCATCATGTAAAATGATAATTTTGTTTCCTTTATCTGCACATTTGCTAGTTCTACAATGTTCTTTAGAGTCTTGTTTTACAAAAACCACGGTGCCTGGTCTAGCAGCTGTAATAGTATCTCCTATTTGAGTGCCAATATCGATAGCGTACCTTGAGTGCGTTTTGTTATGGGAAAACTTACCACCGAAAGATTGAATTATTTTGTAGCTTTTACCTCTGGGATAAGGCAAGGAATATCTATACTTATAGTCTATTTGACTTTTTGGGTCTCCATACGTCCCTTTAAAACTCACAAATTTACTTATCTGAATAGCAGCAGTATCTTTTACGCTTTGTATGGGTATAGTCAAAGCATTTTTAAGTGTGTCTTGATGATGCAATACACCATATGAATTGACTTTGATAAAGCTCTTGGTAGAATCCAGAGCCGATAAATTCAGTTCGATGGGAGCCAAAAACGGATTGATGAGATCGATGTAGATGCTATCATTTTTAAATGTCGTATGACGTTCTATGGTTTGGGCCCAAATGTGTTGAAGCGTTGCACATAGAATAAATAAGATTAAGATGTGTTTTTTCATCGCTTAGGTAAAAATCATTCTAGTCATTAAACTTTAACCTGCTATCAATACTTTTAATAATTTCTCGAGCACCTCTTTTATGGGTGTTTATAAAGTTTGCATGATTTTGGGTAGCTAAAATATAGTTTTTTGCCACCCTATTTTTAAACGCTTCGGAATTACCAAAATAGGTTTTCATCTCATTGGTAAAACGCCCTTGCATCCAATCTATAAACCATGGTTGATTCGCAAAATACTCTAAGTTACTGAGGGTTTCAGATTTTACAAATTCATTGCTCTGGTCAATGATGTCTGTCATAGACTTGTAAAATTGTAATATGGTGATTTGTAAACTATCTTGTTCCTCGGCATCTATTTTCCCAAAATTTTTAAGCATGTTATATCCTTTGTCCTGGATTGTGTAAGGTTTGTAGACTGTAAGTAAACTTCTGCACCAAACGCAGTTATCAATAGTGCTAGCATTATATTCCTTATTAATTACTTTTCGGCTATATTTATTGATGGAGTCGTAGAATGAAACAATTTCTGTGGCACCCAAAGTGTCCGTTACCAAATCGGCACGCACAGTTTCAAAAATATTTCTAAGTTGGCGGTTTTGCTTACTGGCTTCGTTGAGATTGTTCACATAAAGGGCCAATAAAATACCGGCCATGACAAGAATTATTTCTCCAAGCGCATAAAGGAGATACGATTTTGCTTTATTATTGAGTAAATACGATTTCCGAATCTTCCTTAAAAAATTAAGCATTTTTAGTTGTTTTTTTGATTGTCTTGGGCATCGTTCTTTTTCATTTTAATGAACCTTGTAACTAACCTCACACCTAGACGGGCAAAAAGGATAATCGCAATTATCAATACGACATCAAAACCAGACATATTATCCATTTGACTCCATTAATTTATGTTGGCTCCTTTTGAAATTATTCCTTTACAATTCTAAAACCAACAGTAGTAGAAGCAATCATACTTTGGTCGTTCTTATCGTAATAGTCGTAAGCACTGTATCCATAAACACCGTTGCTATAATGTTCGGCAGCATTACCTCCTAAATCATAGATCATGGTGGACTTAATTTTATACCCTTTAGAACTTCCCACAGGTTTTAAGAGTGTTGAATTAATAGTTTTGACTTTTTCCATAAGCTTCTTTGCGTCACGAGGAACAATGTCATAACCAGCCCATGCATTTAATATATTCTCATTTTTGGCAGCTTTGTGCGCATAACGGTGCAAAGCCTTAGCCTCTTTTTCGTTGGGCAGTCTGTATGGTTCGCCAGTTATTTCAGATAGCCATTTCGAGTAAGCCTTCGCTTTTGATTTTTCTACGATGGCAGGAAAATTATCATGACCTTGCGTATAGGAAAATGTCTTATCAAAACTTTTGAATTGAGCATTGGTAACTTCAAAGCGTCCTATCGTCATGCTGTCCGATTCAATGTAAACCGTTTCAGGAATCAGATAATAGTTATGTAGTTTTCCATAAAGACCACTTGTCTGATCAACACTGTCCAGAGCCATTAAATGGGCCAATGGACTATCTTTTTTAAAGGCTTCATTAACAGTTGAGGGTTTGCCTAACAAATAGGTGTCTATCCAGGCCAATTCTTCTTTCATCTTTCGAAGTTGATGGGTGATTTTTCCCAATCCGTGTGGTTGTCCGGGAAACCAAAGGAATTTTACGGGCGCTTGTCCAACTTGCTGCAGTCCTCTATAGTATTCCCAGCCTTGGTCCCTTGGGACAGCACGGTCTTCACTTCCGTGGAAAATAATGGTCGGCGTTTTTATTTTTTCAATTTCAAATAAGGGCGATTTTAAAATATAATTCTCATTGTAAGGTTTGCCGTTGCGGTCATCCCATGGTGCGCCTCCGAAATAATGTTGGTCAAAACTTACGCCAAACCTACAGGTACCATAATCTGAAGTCCAGTTTACATCGCCTGCTCCAGCTGCTGCTACCTTAAATAAGTCTGGATATTTTACGGTAAGCATAGTGGTAAGTATTGCGCCATTAGACCAGCCCATGGTTCCGAGTTTGTCCTTATCAATTTTGCCTTCCTCATGCAAGATATCAATGGCCTTTATGATATCCTCCATTTCAGGCTCGTAATAATTTTCGCGTATACTTTCTACAAATTCCAAACCGTGATTGCTCGATCCATGGTAGTTTGGTTTTAAGACGAACATGCCACGTTGAGCCAAAATATTGGGATAAGTGCTCCAGCGCTCAGACCATGAATCTAAGTCTACACCAGAAGGTCCACCATGAATAGATAACATTAGAGGATAGCGTTTGCCTTCTTCATAGTTCTCCGGATAGTACAGAATCCCAGTTACTTCCTCATCATTATACCCTTTCCATACCATTACTTCGCTTTTGGTTATCGGTTTTTTACCTAAAGCAGTATTCAATTCAATTAATACACTTTCGTTTGAAACTTTATGTTCGTTCAAATCAGCCAGATGATATGTTGGCAAGCTCGATGCTGTAGAATATTCATAGATGATATGTTCGCCATCCTCTGAAATGTCCAAGACTCTAACGTGGTCATTTTTTTCATCCAGGTCTATCGCCTTCTTTTTCCAGGAATTGTCTTTTTTCTTGTAGTAGGCTAATCGTCGTGTTGCCCTATTGGCAAGGGAAACTATGACATCATTGCCTACAACCCTATAACCACCAGCATGTCCTAAATCCCAGTCTAAATCGATTTCAGTGGAGGTCATGGACGCGATATCGAAATAATAGAGTTTATTGATGCCAGGTCCATTGTATTTTGGATTGTTGCCATATTCTGAAGAAAAATAAAATCCTTTATGGTCTTCGGTAAATTGAAAGCCATAGGTTGGGTATTCAAATTCTGTTAGGATTTGAGCAGTTTTTCCAGTCTCTAAGTTTTTAAGATATTGGAATGGTTTTTTTTGGGCATCTGAAGCATAACTACGACTACGTTGTACGCCATAAATAAGCCATTTACCATCTTTAGAAATGGCATAACCCGTAAGTGGTTTTTTGTTTTCGGTAAGGCGCGTAACCGTTTTGTTCTCGAGCGAATAGCTGTAAACGTGATTAGGCTTCCAATGAAGGGAATCTTCTACTACGATGACATTGTCTTTTCGTTCTTCAGCTTCTTGTTCAAACAGGGATTTTCCGTCATTGGAGCTGTAAATTAAAGTGTGCTCATCTTTCCAGGCAATACCTGAAATTCCATTTTTAAATTCGTTCACCTCAATCGCTTCTCCACCATAGATGCTAAGTTTCCAAAGTTTTTTACCCTTGTCTCTAGAGGATAGGAAATAAACATATTCTCCATCTTTGGAAAAAATAGGGTTGGAGTCATTTTCATCACCATTAGTTAAAGGAATCGTCTTGTAGTTACCGTCTTCATCTTTAATGTTTAGGCGTGTTAAATAGATATTGGAAACAAACTTATCTTCTTTTTTAACGCTTTTCCTTTTCGTCCAAACCACCATTGAATTATCGGGTGAAAAAGATACTGAAGACATGGCTTCCCTATTTATTATATGCTCTGGTTCCCATCGTGAAGGGTCTGTTTTGTCTTGAGCAAAAATCGTAGTGTTAACAACTACCAATACAATGGTTAATAATGAATTTAATTTAGTGATCATGCTTTAGTTGAAGTTTAATTTAATTGCCTTTAGCTGGTTCTGAAAAATTCGGAGGTGTAATGCTGCGTTTTGGTCCGAGTTGCTTCATAAGTTCAGAAACGGCGCGTTCTAGTTGTGGGTCGTTTCCGTTCTGTAACGCTTTAGCATCTTGCCGCACTTCGATATCTGGAGCAATACCTTTGTTTTCTCCAATCCACTCATTATTTATCGGGTCAAAAACAGCATTATCAGGAGACGTAACACGTCCACCATCTATGAGCGGATAGTGTGTTGAAGATTTAACAAGTCCGCCCCAGGTAGTCATACCAATTAGTTTTCCGGCTTTTTGTTGCCTAAATACCCACGGAAAAAAATCACCACCTGACCCAGCCAGTTCGTTTATTAAAAGCACCTTAGGGCCTAAAATCCCTGCGGGTAAGGTCATGGGTTTGCCGTTAGGTACTTCATTTGTGAGGGCGGCTCTTAAACTCCGTGTCATAAGATCTACCATGTAGTCGTCTAAAAGTCCACCACCATTAAATCGTTCATCAATGACGGCACCTTCTCTGTCCTGCTGAGCAAAGAAATAACGATTAAACGAGACAAAGCCAGGACCTCCCGTATTTGGCACCCATACATAACCTAACCTTCCATTGGAAAGTTTATCAACAAGACGTCTATTATCTTCTACCCAAGTTCGCTGTCTCAAAGAGTTTTCGCTAGAGATAGGTTTAACAATTTCTGTCCAATGGTCCTTGAAACGAGGTTTATCATTAATATGGATAACGGTTTGTTTATTTACGGTGCCATCGAGGAATTGGTAAATATTATCCGTACCCTTCAATTCTTTACCATTTACACCAACAATATAGTAGCCTTCTTTTATATTTAAGCCTGGACTGTCTAGTGGGCCGTTAAGGCCTGGATTCCAACTTTCGGTGGTATAAATTCTATTTATTTTCCATCGTCCATTATCAACACTAAGGTCTGCTCCCAATAAACCAACTCGATTACGTTCTGTCTCTGGATAATCGCCACCACCAACAAAACTATGGCCTACCGAGAGCTCACCGTTTATTTGGTCTAGGATATACGTAAGGTCTGCTCGATGTTTTACAAAGGGGATCAGTGGTTTATAGCGCTTGTAAACCGTAGACCAGTCTCTTCCGTGCAAATTAGGGTCGTAGAAGTAATCTTTTTCATAACGAATGGTCTCTTCAAAAATCTGTACCCATTCTGCAGATCGGTCCAAGTTCATCTGTAAATTAACCTTTAACTGTTTGGCGCCTTTTGCATTACTTCCGGATGTTTTAGCTACCTTCCAAGTACTACCAAACCTAGCTAATAGATGTTCGCCATTAGGTGTTACATAAACCGACCTAACATTAGTTGCAAACTCTTTTAATTCTTGGTCTTTAAGGGTGAATTTATGCAATGTAGCGCCACGGCTGTTGGGTACATACTCAGCTATAAACACGGAGCCCTTAGGACCGGCCAAAATACTACCATAATTGCGCGTCGGAATTGGTAGGGCTATGGTTCTGCGACCAATGGCTTCAAAATCAATAATTACGTCCTGGTCGTTCTCGGTTTCTTTTTCCTTTTTAGCATCCTTTTCGTCTTCATTTGCTGAATCTTGTTCTACTTCTTCTTCATCGCTTTTTGGTTTGAAAGGCGATGGGTCATTAGCATCCAAATTAATGACATAAGCCGCATAAGAAGGGTCGGATGTAATGGCGCTCGTGTTAGCCCAGCCGGAGCCCAATGCCACGTTGGTACTGGCTAGGAAATACAGTTGTTTTTTGTTTAAATCCCAAGCTGGAGAAAATGAATCCGCGAATTTATCTGTTATTGGTTTAGATGTTTTAGTCTCTATGGAATAGATAAGAATTTGTCTAAAATTATTGGTGCTTGACTTTTCATAGGCAATCCATTTTGAATCTGGCGACCAGCGTAGTTCTATTCTGCCACGGTCTAGATTGGTAGTACCAACATCAAAGGTTGAGATTTTTTTAGTGTCAAGATTGACAAGTCGCAATCTAACATCGTCATCAACAAAAGCAATGTACTTGCCATCTGGTGACCAAGAAGGATTCCAAGCTAATTTAGACTCGCCGATGGATATGGCTTCTGGTTGAGTAAGTCCATCTTGCGAGGAAATCATAAGAGCATAACCCTTTTTGTCAGCATCGGAGAACCATGCAATTTTATCACCTTTTGGCGACCATAGTGGTCTTCGGTCTGCGGTCTCTGAACTTTCTGTAATATTGCGCGAATTGCCAAATTCCACGGGAACCGTAAAAATATCTCCTCTTGCTTGCATTATAGCCCTTTTGCCGTTAGGTGAAAGCGAGGCATATCGTGCTGCATCGCTCACGTCTTCCCACTGAGGTTCTGCCCAAGGGAAGTCGCCTGTAACAGTAATATTAAGTTGATTTTTATTGCCAGAGTTTAAATCCAACGTGTGCAAATAGCCTTCACGTTCGTAAATTAGGGTTGTATCATGGGCGGATAACCACTTCACATCAGAGCCTTCGTAGTTGGTTACCTGCTCCAGCGCTTTGGTCTCGGTGTTGTAAGCCCAAATGTTAGCAACCAAATCACGATCAGACAGAAAATAAACAGTAGTGTCTAGCCATAAAGGTTTGATATCTGTCGTCTTGTCGTTTGGCAAAAGCTCTTCCTCTTGTGTTGCAAGGTCTAAAATAATTAAAGGAGTGTTTTGGCCACCTCTGTAGGCGCGCCATTCTACATCCCAGCGGTCCATCTTATCCACGATGAGCTTTTTTCCATTGGGAGAAAATGCACCATCATGACTCCATTGCTTAGTTAAAAGATTAGGCGCACCACCTGCTACATTTACGGTGTATAGACGGTTATAAGGTCTAGGCGCTGTGTCTCTAGAGCTAGCCATTAATACTGATTCGCCATCAGGACTCCATCCTCTTACGGTAGCGCCTGAGGGATGCCAGGTAAGCTGCTTGGGTGTTCCACCTTCTTTAGGAACAATATAAACTTGTTCTCTTCCAGATCTATTTGATGTGAATGCAAGCCAATTTCCATCAGGAGAAAAATAAGGGTGCGATTCAACAGCTGAAGTGCTTGTGATACGTTTTACATTCGAGCCATTTCTATCGGCAATCCAAATATCGCTTCCATATGTAAATACGATATGGGTGTCGCTGATATCCGGTTGTCGCAACAGACGTGTACCCTGAGAAAAGGAAGAAATGGTAAGTAAACTAAAAGCTAAGAAAAAAATTGAATTTTTTAGTGATAAAAGAGTGGTAAGATTCATAATTATATCATAGGATTAATCAAAGCTTCAATTTACAAATATCTAGTGGATAATAATCCATTGGTCTTGGAATAATTGCTGTGAACTTTTAGGTGCGGTCAGCTCTCAACTCTAGGATTGGACAATAACTAAAAAAGGTTTTGGATTTATTCATAAGGACATAAAAAAAGGCATTGCTTCAAAAGCAACACCTTTTAATAAAAATTGGTTGGTTAGTTTTATCTTAATGTCTAGAAGAAAATTTCTCAGAATTAGGATTCAGCGTCGTCCATTGCCTCTTCTGCTGCAGCTTCACTTTCCTTTTGTTCAATGGCTTGTAATTCCAAAACAATTTCTGTGGGATCCCAATAACCTAATTGGCGCACAATCATTCCATCTACAAAGCGATAGGTCAAATGAACTGGCATTTTAACTACTTTCCCTGTTTTGGCGATAGTGCATTCCCAATCAAGCCAGCAGTTTACCCAGGTTTCACCATCATCGGTTACCACCATTTCATATTCTTGATCTTCATCTAAGAATGCCCTCTTAGAGTAATTGGCATCGTTTTGTTTATGATAAGCCATAAGATCTTCATTTGAGATGGGTTCTTTTGAATTAAAATACGTTTTAGCTGTATCTGCCATTATTTCCATGGAATAGTCCATGGCATTATAATCTGCAATGAGCTTTTTTACAGCATCTATTTCTGGCGATTGCTGTGTGTAACGGGTTTCTTTTTGTTGGCATGCTGTTGCTACAGTTAATGCGCAAATAAGTACGATTAGTTTTTTCATGTTTATATTGATTTTATTCTGATTGTTTAGTTAATAGTTGTGTGAAAAAAATGAACATGCTACCCTACCTTTGATAAGGTAGCATGCTGGTTGAAACCTATTCAGAATATGACATACTTTCACTACGGTCATAGATATAGGACCAAGAATCAGCAACTGTCATGTTCCATTGCTTTCGCATTTCATCAGCTTTCTTTTTGCCGTGCGCTTTTTCGTAGACCTTCCATACACCGTCTTGGGACTTATCTAGGTCGGCATATTTGTCAAATGGCCAGACTACCATATAATCTGCGTCTTTGGAAGACCCACCTGCTACGCTATACCAGTAGCCGCGTTCATCGCCCTCAGCTTTTTTAATTTCTCCTGAAAGTTCTTTTACCATGGTCATAAAGTCCATGGATCTGTTTACCCTAAAGTAGGTGACCCATCCTTTTTCGAATTTCAGGGAAACATCCTTACTGATTTCTGGCATAAACTCCGTTATCATGTTGTGGGTACTTTTCATGTGTGGGAGTATAAATGTGGGAAACATTGATCGGCATGTTTTGCTTGCTTCATCACCCTCTTGGTCCATCTCGGCCCAATTTTCCATATTGGTAGTAACGGCGTACACGGAGTTACTCCCTTGGACTCGCATCCAGAAGTTCCACTGATCTTCACCTCCAGCTTCGGTATAGCATTTTTTGTACATTTTAACACCTTCTGCAAATTGCGCCTCATGGCCCATCTTTACTTCGATGTGTGTTAGGTTGATAATGTGTTCGGGGATTTGTCCCAGTAAGAAAAATGGAACAAGGGCAACTAAGAAACTTAGCTTTTTCATAATGTAAAGGTTTAATTGGTTAGTTAATAGCACCAAAACATATAAAGCCGAGAAAATGTTCTAGGATTAGAGTAAGATTAAATTCACTGTTAGGGCAGTGTTATTGTAAAGGGTTTCTTACTACAACTAGTTGATAATAAGATGGTTATTTACTCTAATATACACAAATTAAACTAAAGAAGACCCTTTTAAATGAAAATAATAAAAAGGCAGTGGGCACTTTTGGGTAAGATTTAAAGCGCTATCTCAACCTGATTGTGTAGCAGGTCTTGAAACGTTTCGCGTTTTCTAATGAGATGTGCCTCACCATTGTGCACCAGAACTTCAGCTGGTCTATACCTTGAGTTATAGTTGCTAGCCATAGTAAAACAATAGGCTCCGGCATTTTTAAAACACAGTATATCACCTTCCCTAATTTCTGAAATACGTCTATTATTGGCAAAGGTGTCTGTTTCGCAAATATAGCCCACCACCGAATAAAAGCGTTCTCTTCCGTCTGGGTTGGAAATATTAATAATTTCGTGTTGCGACCCATAGAGCATAGGCCTAATAAGGTGATTGAATCCAGAATCTACCTGTGCAAATACCGTAGATGTCGTCTGTTTTACAGCGTTTACTTTTGTAAGAAAAACACCTGCTTGACTGACGAGAAATTTTCCAGGTTCAAAAGCAAGAGTTAGTTCTTTACCGTACTCTTTACAAAAGTCGTTAAATCGGTGCGTTAGCTTTTTGCCGAGCTCTTCTATATTGGTTTCTATGTCTCCATCCTTGTATGGCACTTTAAAGCCTGATCCAAAATCCATAAACTCCAAATCTGGAAAGTGTTTCGCCGTATCAAATAGAATTTCGCTCGCATAGAGAAATACGTCGATGTCTAAGATATCACTGCCTGTGTGCATGTGTATACCATTGATACGCATACCCGTATTTTTTACAATACGCAGCAAATGCGGTATTTGATGGATGGAAATGCCAAACTTGCTATCTATATGACCAACAGAAATATTGGTATTGCCTCCAGCCATGACATGAGGGTTAATTCGTATACAGACAGGTACTTCTGGATGTAAGCTTCCAAACTGTTCTAAAATGGAAAGGTTATCAATGTTGATTTGGATACCAAGTTCAGCTGCTTCTTGGATTTCTTGCAGGGCTACACCATTTGGTGTGTAAATAATGGAAGAAGGGTCAAAGCCTGCTTTGAGGCCTAACTGTGCTTCTTGTATGGAAACGGTGTCCAAACCAGCTCCTAGTTTATGAAAAAGTTTTAAAACCGAGATATTTGAAAGTGCCTTTACGGCATAGTGAATTTTTAAATTCTCAACGCCACTGAATGCCTTTTTAAGTCGTTTATATTGACTGGTAATAACATCTGCGTCATAAACATAAACAGGGCTGCCGTAATCATTAACAATTTTAAGAAGCTGGTTTTCCAAGATTTTTTATTTGTAAAATTAGATGACATGTTTTTGTTAGCTATAAATTCTTAAAGGTTTTATCACTTTTTTACATAATGTTAAATATATAACATTTTAAACCTGATGTATCTGTTTTAAATAACTTCAGTTAAATTTATTTTGAGAGACTCTATTAGTATGCTTATTTTTGCACCTTAAATTAGCACCTATAACAAATGAATTTACACGAATATCAAGGAAAAGAATTACTCAATAGTTTTGGCGTTAGAATTCAGCGTGGTATTGTTGCGTCTACAGCAGATGAAGCGGTTACCGCAGCTAAACAATTAACCGAAGAAACCGGTACAGGTTGGCATGTTATAAAGGCCCAAGTTCATGCCGGAGGCCGTGGAAAAGGAGGAGGCGTTAAACTCGCCAAAAATCTAGATGAGGTTAAGACCATCGCAGATGAGATAATCGGTATGAATCTGGTAACACCTCAAACCTCAGCCGAAGGTAAAAAGGTGCATCAAGTTTTAATAGCAGAAGATGTTTATTATCCTGGAGATAATGAACCAGAAGAATATTACATGTCTGTGCTGTTGAATAGAGGAACCGGGAAAAATATGATCATGTATTCTACTGAAGGTGGAATGGATATCGAGCAGGTCGCAGAAGAAACACCTCATTTGATTTTTACGGAGGAAATTGATCCAGCTTTGGGACTTTTACCTTTTCAAGCGCGCCGAGTTGCCTTTAACTTAGGCTTATCTGGAACAGCTTTTAAGGAAATGACAAAATTTGTAACTGCCTTATATACTGCATACATTAAATCAGACTCGTCTTTGTTTGAAATCAACCCGGTTTTAAAAACTAGTGATGATAAAATTTTAGCGGTTGATTCAAAAGTAACTCTAGATGACAATGCACTGTTTAGACATAAGGACTTGGCAGCATTACGTGATAAGCGCGAAGAAAACCCAATCGAGGTTGAAGCTGGTGAATTAGGTTTAAATTATGTAGACTTGGACGGTAACGTTGGCTGTATGGTTAATGGAGCTGGTTTGGCCATGGCTACTATGGACCTTATTAAGCAAGCTGGAGGAGAACCTGCTAACTTCCTTGATGTTGGTGGTACTGCGGATGCCGCTAGAGTAGAGGCTGCGTTTAACATTATCCTCAAAGACCCAAATGTGAAAGCTATTTTGATAAATATTTTTGGTGGTATTGTTCGTTGCGATCGTGTAGCACAGGGTGTCATCGATGCCTATAAAAATATTGGTAACATCAATGTGCCTATCATCGTGCGTTTACAAGGAACCAATGCAGATATCGCAAAAGATTTGATAGACAACTCAGGGTTGGATGTGCTCAGCGCTACCGAGTTCAAGGAAGCCGCTGATAAGGTACAGGAAGTGTTGAGTTAAAAAATTAATAATTTATTGAAAAAGGCCCTCTAGTTAAGAGGGCTTTTTTATTTCATGATATCAATGTTAGGTCTAGCCTGAGGAGCTTTTGGTGTAACAACTTTTGGATAGAGTCGTCTTAAAAGTATCAATCATTAAATCGAAAAGTTATGCAACAATTAAAAACCAAGGCTTTTGCCATTGCATTTTTCATATGCAGCTTGGCCTTCGCAGGTGCAAATCCTGCAGAAAAAGACAAACCGGAATCCATCGGTGAAGCCGTAGCCGAAATGTTAAGTTACCCTAATCTTGATTTATCTTCTGATCAATTCGTAACTGTTGCCTTTAAGGTCAACGCTAAAAATCAAATTGAGGTATTGTCTGTAGAAACGGACGACTATTTTCTAAAACGGTTTATCACGTTTCGTTTAAACCATGAAAAAGTGAACGAAGATTTGGTAAAGACAAAGAGTCATTTTAAAGTTTTGATCAAGTTTTCAGAACTAGATTAAATGTAAAGATTAAGCGCTATGATTTGGCGCTTTTTTTTAGTTTATTTTTTGTTGAGCCATTGATAGGCTTTCCCGAATTGAGAACCCCAAAACTGTTCGTTATGCTGTCCATTTTCAACAATGTCAACCACAGTATTCGTAGTAGGCACTCCTTTTTGCTTAAGCAGGTCTACCATGCGCTCTATGTTAGTTACCATAGTTTCACTTTCTGTTCTTCCGGCTAGGAAATAAAATTTTGAAGACTTTGGTAACGTCGCATTTGTTGCTATTTGATAGATTTCAGGATTTATCCAAAAGGCTGGTGAGAATACACCGGCTCGTCCAAAGGTCTCAGGATACTTAAGCATAGCATAAAAAGATATTAAACCTCCCAAAGAGGAGCCAAAAATACCTGTCCACTCTACTCTCGGCTTGGTTCTATATGTTTTGTCTATGTAAGGTTTTAATGTGTTTTTTATAAACTTTAAATAATTATCTCCATTGCCACCGCCATATTCTTTATGTCTAAAAGGAGTGAGTTCGTCTATGCGTTTTTCATTGCCGTGCTCTATTCCAACAATTATGGATTCGGGTGACTCTATGCGATCTAAATATTCATCTATTTCCCATTCACCAGCATAAGAAGTCGAGGCATCGAATAGGTTCTGGGCGTCGTGCATATACAGCACTGGATAGCGTTTTCTAGAAGATGCATATGATTTTGGTAAATACACCCAAATTTGCTTTGTCGTGGCAAGTTCTGTGGCTTCAATGCTAAATTTTGTAACCTGTTTAGATGCAGTACTTTGAGCTTCTGTTTTTGCGAATATAACTACGGTTAAACAGATTAAAAAAGGCTTTAAAAGCCTTGTGACACTGGGCTTTTCCGAAGATGAATGTTTAAAAATTCCGACCAATTACAGATTATTTTTCGACAAGTTACATTATTATAACGACAATAAAATTTTACATCGTCTTAACTTTACGTCATAACTAAATCCCTCATTAAATGATTAACCGCGCCGAAAAATTGAGCTTGCTTTCCGAGATGATTGCGTTCGCTCAAACTGATGACCATATAAAATCCATTGAATATAATTTCCTATTAAGTATAGCGAAGCAATTAGATGTATCCAGAGAGGATTTTGAATACTTGTTTAAGCATCCTGTGACCTATGTACATTTAAAATCACATAGTGAACGCATCGTACAGTTTCATAGGTTGGTTCTTCTCATGAATTTAGACCATAAAGTATCACCTAAGCAACTCGTTAAAATTCATAATTTTGGTTTAAGAATGGGTCTAAGTCATGAATCTATAAATAGAGTTTTAGATTTAATGGATAGTTTTCCCAACAAAATTGTACCACCAGACTTTTTAATAGACATCTTTAAAATTCAGTATAATTAGGCTTAAAATAAATTCCTTTTTAGGAAGTGTATCGTCTATTTAACCTTGAGTTTCTCAAGGCGTTCTTGGTAGGCCGTAATTTCATCTCTAAATTTTGCAGCTTCCATAAAATCTAAAGCTTTAGCTGCCTGCTCCATTTGTTTTCGTTTTTCCCTTATTTTCTTTTCAAGCTCACCCTTGGTTAGGTATTTGCTTTCCGGTTCAGCGGCAATTTTAGCCTCAAGTTCTGTCTTATAAGTGCTTACCGAATTTTTGGCCAAAGCACTGTCTAAGTTTTTCTTAAGTGCTTTTGGCGTGATGTTATTTTCTGTATTATAGGCGATTTGTTTTTCGCGTCTGTAGTTGGTTTCATCAATGGTGCGTTGCATGCTACTGGTAATGGTGTCTGCATACATGATGGCCATACCGTTAAGATTACGTGCGGCCCTACCAACGGTTTGCGTCAAAGAACGGTTAGATCTCAGAAAGCCTTCTTTATCCGCGTCCAAAATAGCCACAAGGGAAACTTCTGGCAAGTCTAATCCTTCTCGTAAAAGGTTAACACCAACGAGTACATCAAATAAGCCTTTGCGAAGATCTTGCATAATTTCTACACGTTCCAAGGTGTCAACATCGCTATGAATGTACCGACATCTAATGGAAATTCTCGTTAAATACTTTACCAATTCCTCAGCCATGCGTTTGGTTAAGGTCGTTACCAAAGTACGCTCATCTTTCTCTACACGCTGCTGTATTTCTTCTATTAAATCATCAATTTGGTTAAGGCTTGGTCTAACCTCAATAATAGGATCCAGTAAGCCCGTGGGCCTAATAACCTGTTCTACATAAACACCACCAGATTTTTCCATCTCGTAGTCTGCAGGCGTAGCACTGACGTAAATGACCTGATTTTGAAGGGCCTCAAACTCCTCAAATTTAAGTGGTCTGTTATCCATAGCTGCAGGTAACCTAAATCCGTATTCCACCAAGTTTTCCTTTCGGCTTCGATCGCCGCCGTACATAGCGTGGACTTGCGAAATTGTCACATGACTCTCATCCACGACCATTAAATAGTCATCAGGAAAATAGTCTAAAAGACAAAAAGGTCTTGTTCCTGGTGCCCTACCATCCAAATACCTTGAGTAATTTTCAATTCCAGAACAGTAGCCAAGTTCTCTTATCATCTCTAAATCGAACTCGGTCCGTTCTTTAAGTCTCTTGGCTTCGAGATGTTTGCCTATGTCCTTGAAATAATCGTATTGTTTGACCAAATCATCCTGAATGGATTTTATGGCATTTTGCAAAACTTCTGGAGAGGTTACAAACATGTTGGCAGGATAGATATTAAGGCGCTCATAGCGTTCCAAAACCTCATTGGTATGAACATCAAAGGCTTCTATCTCTTCAATTTCGTCACCAAAAAAGTGGATTCTGTAGGCATTGTTGGCATATCCCGGAAAAACATCGACCGTATCGCCTTTAATTCTAAAATTACCGTTTTTAAAATCGGCTTCGGTTCTGGAGTATAGGCTTTGAACAAGTTGATGGAGGAACTTGGTCCTTGATATAACCTGATCACATTCAATACTAATAACATTCTTTTGAAATTCCACAGGATTTCCTATACCATATAAGCACGATACCGAAGCAACCACTAGAACATCCCGACGACCAGAGAGCAATGACGAAGTGGTGCTTAAGCGCATTTTTTCAATCTCCTCATTAATGGAGAGGTCTTTCTCTATATACACTCCAGAAACCGGAATGTAAGCCTCGGGTTGATAGTAATCATAATACGATACAAAATATTCTACTGCATTATTGGGAAAAAACTGTTTAAACTCTGAATATAATTGTGCGGCAAGCGTTTTGTTATGAGCTAAAACCAATGTTGGTCTTTGTACTTCTTCAATAACATTGGCAACCGTAAAAGTTTTACCGGAACCTGTGACGCCCAAGAGGGTTTGGTAACGTTCATTGGATTTTATACCATTCGCTAATTGTGCTATGGCTTCTGGTTGGTCTCCGGTAGGTTTAAAGTCTGATTTTATTTTAAAACGCATCTTACAAAGTTAAGATAAAGATGTGCGCTTATCAACTTTTGAAAGTGATGAAATTCATAAATTCAGTATAATTTTATACAATAAACTCTTAACGTTTTAAGGCAAAATGTCCTTTTAACTGGAACGATTCATTGCCTCTCTTAATATTGGCGACGAACCAATAATCACTTGAAGGCATTTTAGAGCCTTGATAAGTGCCATCCCAACCCGATGTCTCGGAGGTTAGTACTTTAAGGAGTTTACCATAACGATTGAATATTTGTATCACCGTTCCTGGTAAGGTTTCTACGCCAATAAGATGCCAAGTATCAAACTGGCCATCGCCATTGGGTGTCATGTGTTTTGGAAAGTCAACCACTATAACGTCTCGAGTCACTTGTGCACAGCCATTTAAATCTATAATGGTTATCGTATGGGCACCAAGTTGTACGTTTTCGAAAACATTGGATTCTTGTGGTAAACCACCATCTAGTTGGTATAGATAGTTACCAATGCCACTAACGGTTATTGTGATATTATTTGGGTCAGAGAAGTCGATTGTTTCAGTTGTTTCAATTGTTGCTGCTTCAGATTCGGTAACATTGAATATTTCCATGCTTTCACAGCCAAATTCTGTAATGACTTCAACCCAATACTCACCAATGTCTGTTATTTCTATCTCTGGTGTTGTAGCTCCAGTAGACCATAAATATTGATCGTTAGGATTATTGGTGTTTGCTGACACAAGTAATGGTAGATTATCTAAACAGATAACTTGGTCGCCAATATCTAAAACTGGTCGTGGATGTATAATGGTGTTGAATTGAGTAAGGCTAAAACAACCTGTTGTATTATTTTCTACCCGAGCCCAAATGGTTTCACCATCATAGGCAAAATAATAGGTGTCAAGCATGGCAACACCGTTTTGGGCATTGAAATTATCATTGTAATACGTAACACTGTACTCGGTTGCACTTTGAGTACCTAGAATAGTATTGGTCTGTGAGCTCAAATCAAACTCCAAAATGCCATCAAAGTCGTCATCACATGCTTCGAGATTGTTCGGTTGGTTAGCCTCAGGGAGTGGGTTTACGTTAATATTGAATTCGTAAACACTGTAACAATTGGTTTCTGTATTTGTCGCTCGAAGATATAAGGTATCAAAATTTGTGGAGTACGTATATGTGCTATCTAAGGCATTAATATTGCTAAGTGCATCTGCTTCATTTAAATGATAGGTGATGGCTATACCTGAGGTGTCATCTATAGCCAAGGAATTAATTGAATTGAGGTCTACTTGATTAGTTACGTTGGCACATATCTCATAGACCTGAAAATCGTTAATAACAGGCGGGAGGTTTACTATAATATCCAAGGGCACTAAACTGTAACAATTGGAAACCGTATTGGTGATTTTAATGTAAACCGTTTCAGGATTAGAACTGTTAGTAAAATGTTCTGGATCGGCAATAGGATTTGAATTCGACTCAGCATCAGAGATACTCTCATAGTAGGCAATTTCTATATCGTCTTGCCTAACGTCCAAAATATCCAAAACGGCCTCCGTTAGATCAATCGTGACAATACCATCATTATCGTTATCACAAACAACGATTGGAGGAGCTGGATTAGCTTCAGGTACTTGGATGATGTTAACGATAAAGGATGTTATGGAATTACAAATAGTACCATTATCAATTTGTACAAAAATTTCTTGCGGATTCGCTGTGTTGGTAAAATTAAGAGGTAATGGATTGGCACTGTTTATGGCGTCTTGTTCCGACAGATAAAAGCTAACATTTTCAATACCACTGATACCATTTGTTACGGCAGCCGCAACGTTAGTTAGGTTAATGGTTTCGATTCCGTCATTGGAGCTGTCATCGCATACAAATAAATCCTCAGGTTCATTAAATTCTGGATTTGTTCCAACAGCAATAGTGAAAGAAGTTATTGCAGAGCAGGATTCATCGGTTAAGTTTTCCACCCTGCAAAAAATCGTCTGAGGATTACTAATATTTTGGTAAGGAGCGTTCTTGTCAATCGGGTTTAACTTGTTCTCAGCATCGCTTAGGCTTAAAAAGTAGGAGACCGTTTTGCCGGTTTGTCCATTAAGCGCTTCAACATCTTTTGTTTCAAACAGAAAATTTCCTATACCATCGCTTTCATTTTCACAAATATTGTATGGGCTTAGCTCATTATTAAGATTGCCCACGTAGGGCAAAGTATTTACAATAATTTCTAGTTCCTCAACCGAAAAACATCCGGTCACCGTATTTTCAACACGTACAAAAACCGCTTCCGTGTGGGCCAGATAACTGGTTGTGTTAGTGATGCTGCTCTGGTCAAGGCTCGCGTCTTGAAAGGTGTTGTGAAAAGTTATGGAACGGTCTACGGTAGAAGTAACAATTTCAGGAATGCTAGCTGTTAAATCAATGGTGGAAATGCCATCTCTGTCGGCATCGCAGATTACAATATCGTTTGGTGTATTGCTTTCTGGTGCAAGTAGAACTTCGACATCAAAGGAATTAATATCCGCACAACCTGTATCCACTGAACTTATCCTCGGAAATAGGGTAAACGGGTTGTTGGCATTGGTATATAAATTTGGTAACGCATTAATATTAGCTTCTGCATCGCTTTGCG
This sequence comes from uncultured Winogradskyella sp., assembly GCA_913055905.1. Lineage (GTDB taxonomy): Bacteria > Bacteroidota > Bacteroidia > Flavobacteriales > Flavobacteriaceae > Winogradskyella. Next base: position 197,663 of record CAJXLB010000003.1, on the reverse strand, counting down.
ATAAGAAATAAGTTACCGTAAATCCACTTTGACCTTGGGTAACCAAATCGTCAAAACTCGATAAGTCTATTTGAGTTAGACCATCTTGGTCTTCATCACAAACGGTTGTTGCTCCAATAGAGTCAAATTCCGTGATTGGATTTAGAATAATTTCAATACTTGAAACCTCAAAACAAGTTGGACTAGCAAGTGTTAAGTATAAGGTGTAGGGATTATTTGTAACCACTAATGGCACTGTTTGGTCCATGGGATTAACCTGATTATCCCTATCTTCCTCTGTTTCATAGAAATCTATAGAAATATCTGGTATTTCATTCATGATTGCACCGGCAATTGCTTGTAAGTCGAAGTCTTCTGTGCCGTCATTATCTGCATCACAGCGTAATATATCGTTGAGGTTAGTAGCCGTTAATAGTAAATTCGTGTGAATCTCTATAGGTGTTACTGCTGCACAACCTGTAACGTTGTCTTCAACCCGGATAAACAAAACTTGCTCATTTATAACGGTATTGGCGTAGTTTGTATCATTGGCTATCGCATTAATACCATTTTCAGCATCATCAAAGCTTTCGTGAAAGGTGACGTTTACACCAGTTAAACCCTCTAAAACATCTGGAATTATGCTTGTTAAATCGAATTGAGCAAAGCCGTCATGATCGGTGTCACAAGCATCTATATAATGCTCATCTCGGTTAATAATTGGTAAGTCTAAAACTGAAATATCCAAGGTTGTGGTAGACCTACATCCTGTCAACGGATCAACAATAGAGACAAACAGTTGCTCGTTAGGGTTTGTGTTGACGTACGGCATGGGCAGAGCATTAATTCCCGATTGTGCATCGCTCAAGGTGAGATGGTAATTTACAACTAAATCGCTTTGTCCATTGGTGATTTCATCATCTTTCACCGTTAGGTCTATAGTAGTTACACCATCGGTGTTTTGGTCATCACATACCACGAGAGGTGCTGGGTCAACGATTGAAGGAAGTGAATTGACAATAAGATTAAAATTAGAAAAGGCTAAACAACCGTTAGAATTGTCTTCAATCCTCACATAAATCGGTTGAGGATTAATTGAATTTTGTATGGAACCTGGGATAGCGTTGGACCCATTGTTAGCCTCATCTTGACTTAGGTGGTATGAAATAGTGTAGCTCGAAGGAGGTACTGAGGCCAAGACTTCTGCGTCTTTTGTTGTAAGGTCGAAAAATTCCACGCCGTCGTTGCTAGCATCATCACATAATTCAAAATCGGAAATCGGATCAGAAGTTTGGGTTGAACTCAGCACAATATTGACGTCATCTTCAATGATACACGTGCTCCCAGCCAATGGGATTTCTATCTCTACCCTGTAATTACCGGACACAATTGCCGTAAGGTTAGGAGCAGTTGCACCATTGATCAAACTGCCATCGAGATACCACGCATAACTAGCGTTAGGATTGTTAATATCGGCATCTAATGTCACCTCGGCTGCACAGGTTGAGAAATCTTCACCCAGATCAACAGTAGCATCAAAACTATTACCTTGGATAAACACTGCCGAGTCGTAATTTTCATCCGTTTGGTCTGCAATAATGAGTTTGATTTGGTAGGCCACATTGGGCTGAATAGTTGCTGTAGCAGAGAGTACCGTTGTTCTACCGTTATAATTGGTGTCTCCTAAATTATATCCTTCAAAATATTGTTCATTGGACGCTTCACAGAAGCCTACGATTTCATCATGAACGGTAGTGGTGTTAACAGGAATACTAGTTCCTGGTACCAATGCAATATTTGTGTAGGGATTACCGCTATTGGCTTCTCTAATTAAAAAGGCAAAACCATCGGAATACTCACAAGGAAAATTAGCGAAGTACTCCTCAGAAGCCAATATATAATTAAATTGAATTTGGTTTGAAATGGACGTAAAATTAAACTCGATTGATGTAGCGTTCAACGTTCCAGAAATGCCTAAGGCAGTTTCTAAATCAGTGTCGGTGCCCCAGCTATCGTCGCCATCATTTAAGATGGAAGGGATTTCACCATTACCTGCAGAATCTGCGTTACCTGTACTTAAAACAATTCCGTTCTCAAACGGGAAGTTGGAATTACTGCGCTCGAAATAACCAAAGCTGTTCAGTCCTGAAGCAGAACCGTTAACAGGAGAGGAAATATCCGAAACTTCAACGCAACCTTGAATGAGGTTGTTTTGTACTAAATCTTCGACTGAAATTGAAGAGTTGATAGACACTTGTTGCGCATGGCCAGCACAAAAAAATAGCCAGGCTAAAAGAACATAAGCAAAACTTTGTCTATTCATTAGTTTGGTTAAGTTTAGGATAAGTTCAAAGCTGAATTTGGGACTATGCAGACTTTGATACTCTTTTCTGCGCGGAAAAATAGATTTTAATTAGACGAAATACAAAAAAATACGACCAAATACTTAAAATGTTAACATTTATAACTCAATCTGAAGTTAAAACAACAAAAAGGCCTCATTCAGAGGCCTTTTTTCCCAAATTGAATTGCTAAGATATAGTATTAAAATACTAAGTATCTCTTAACCTAAACTCAATAATCTGAAATTACTGCTTTAACAATTTAATGTCAAATTAATAAGACGAAATGCATAAAACCTTAACAAAATTAATAATTTACGTACACCCAGCCTGCCATTGGTCGAAAGTCCGGATCATTGAGATAAAGCACGTAATAATAGGTCCCAACAGGAACCAAATTGCCAATACCATTAATGCCTCTATTTATTTCTCCTGTCCATGGTTTCGCATTATCTCCTTCAAAAATTAATACACCATGTCTGTTGAATATTTTTAGTTCGTGGTCTGTGAAGACATCATAAAGGCCTTGGATATTGAACCAATCGTTAGTGTCGTCATTATTTGGTGAAAATCCTTGTGGAATTCGTGGAGGACAATTCTCTATGAGCAAATCGAATTGAAGGATTCTATAACAGGGTGTTTCTGGAATTTTTACATAAATCGTTTGCGGCGCACTAAGATTTGTGTAGTTCGTAACATCCAAAATAACATTTTGATCAGTTATTAAATCGTCTAAGGATTCATAAAACTCTGCTGAAGGGTTAGGATTATCATTAAGTATGTTTGATAAATCAAACGTTGCTGTTTCAAATCCTTCATTACAAGCATCAAGTGGCGGCAAAACTTCGATTTCCGGACTGCGCAATAATTCTATTACCATTTCATTGGAATTATTGGTTTCATTAGTTTCATCAACGATACCTGTCATATTCCCAATGTCATCAACCCTAGCCAAAATGGTAATTTCTGGATTTTCGGTTGAGGCTAGCTCAACGGTTATTGTTCCGCTTTCACTTCCACCGATGGGAATAGCAATATTTGTTTCAGTTTGTCCTATGAGATTGTCATCAGCATAAAATGCTATTGGCGTATTGGCAGGAAGAACTTCGGTACTATTTAAGTTGAATACTGTATATTCAAGAGTCACAGAATTGTCATTGCATTCTACTAAGGCGTTATCTAAATTGATTGTTGCGTCAGGTAACCTGCTATTTAATACCGTAATAATATTATTGAGTATAATTAGATCGGCTCTAAAGATGCCAACATCATCGAAAGCGCCTGTAGTCATTGTTATTGAGGCTGAGGTATCACCTATTGAAATATTGTTTTCTATGCTATACACATCTAAATCGCCATTATAAAATTGGGTTGAATTTGTAAATGTATTGGTACCGTTAAAGGCATTATCAGCTAAGTTCAAAGGCGGATTTGAAATAATGTTTCCATTTATGGCGAGTGATTCACCAAAATTAAGAGCATCATCACCTTCCCAAGCCAAAAAACCAATTTTAGCACCTTGGTTATCAAAAACATTGATATTGTTGAGGCTAATTTCGAGCTCACCTACATTTCGATTAATGATTTGTAAACCCTGAAATAGGCTCACTTGATTTAAAGGAAGCGATAAATCTTCGTAGATGACGTAAATGGCCCAACCTCCAAAATTAGTGCGGTTATCACAATAGCCTGGCTCTGACAATAAAATGGTGTTAATATCCAAATCAGACAGATTATAGCTGCCGTTACCATTTTCAAGGACAAAATCTGTAATATCAGCATAGGAAGAGAAATAAATCAATTCATTATTGTCTACTGTTGTATAACCAACGTTATATGTATTGTCAGCTATAACTTCGGTTCCATTTAACGTCACATTAGGGTCACCTGGTCCAGAGCCTGCCCAGTATAAGTAAGCCTTTACGATATTTTGGTTTTCATCTAAATTTAAATCAGCCTCAGAACTCTCTAAAATGGTACAGAAGGTATTGCCATTATTTTCTATGGGATTGAGTGTATTTCCTATGGCCAAATAATCATACCTGCCATTGAATTGTTCAAATAAAGTAATATCCTGCGCAAAAAGAGGGAAGCTAAAAGCAAGAAAAAGATAATAGAGTGAATGAAGTATCTTCTTCAAAGTCTAAGGCATTGGTTAGTCTTAAAAATACATAAAAATTACCTATCGCTTTAGTGTGAAGTGGCTGGTAAAGGTACGTCCATCTTCCAAAGTCACACTAAACCAATAATCACTGGTTGGCATTTTTTCACCGTTGTAAGTGCCGTCCCAACCTGGACCAAGAGGATTCAGTTCTTTTAATAACTTTCCATATCTATCGAAGATAAAAACTTTGGAGTTGGGTTGAAATTGCTCAGAAACACCTTTGATTTGCCAAAAATCATTATAGTTGTCATTGTTCGGAGTGAAAAATTTTGGAAAGCCAATCACAGACACGTCTTCTTCTACAATACCGCAGTTATTCTTGTCCCTAATGTAAACCGTGTAGATACCAGGGCTTAAATTTTCAAACGTATTACTGTCTTGATAAGGGCCGCTTATTCCCTGAATGGCATACTCATAATCCCCTTCACCAGTGACAAATACAGTTACCACATTGTTATCTGAGGCATCTTTAATTTCAACATCTGTGACCGTAGCAATGTTAGATGGTACTACAGTTATGGTTCTGTTTTTAGAACAACCGTTGGTATTGGTAACGGTTACGGTGTAAGTACCTGGCTCATTAATTTCTATTTCTATGGTATTTTCTCCGGTGGACCAATCGTACAAATAATTGTTGGGAATATCATCAATAACGCCGCCATCTAGGACAATGGTTTCAGGAAAAAAGTTTAGGCAGTATAACGTTTCTAGTTCTGTTTCAATATTTGGTAGTTCAAAAACCGTTAATTCGATTTCACTTATGCCATAGCAGGCATTTGCATTTTCTACTCTGGCATAAACGGTTTGGTTGTAAGCCTCTGTATTGGTAAAGGTTGAATTTAAGGGGTTATTTTCTAATAAAGCATCTGAGTAGGTTTCATAGTAGGCGATTTCCAAACCTCCAGGCGCACCAGCTAAAATAGTGTCGTTGGCATCTGCAAGGTTAAAAGTTGTAAATCCGTCTTCATTACCGTCATTATCACACGCGCTAAGACTTGCATTATTGGTTTGAGTTGCACTTACCTCGAGAAGCACTTCGCTGGTGTTGGTACAACCCGTGAGGTTATCGGTAACTTTGGCAAATAGCAATTGTGGATTCTCAAAATTCTCAAAATTATCTGCATTTACAGGATTTGTGTTGGTGTCTGCATCCATTTCAGATAAATAGAAATTGACAGAGACATTCGTGGCACCAGCAATAATATCATCAACGATTTCGTTTAAGTTAAAGCTGGTAAATCCTTCAGGGATTCCGTCTTCGTCACATTGAAACAAGCTTGCATTATTAGCAATTGGAGCACTGTTTACGATGAGATCAAAACTATCCGTGGTGTAGCAGTCGGGATTCAATGTATTTTCAATGCGCACAAAAATGGTTTCATTTGCAGCACCTGTATTTGTGTATAGGAATGCAAGAGGGTTAGCATTGGCATCTGCATCTGCTTGGTTTGCATGAAAACTTACTGCAGTTTCAGTTTCATTCTGGGAGCCTCTAACAAGTGGAATAATCTCATTAAAATCAATTTGAGCTATACCATCTGTAATATCACCAAGGTTGTCACAGAATTCTACAGGATCATTTTGGGCTACTTCTGGCGTATCAAAAACTTCAAGCTGAAAGGAACTGACATCAAAACATGTGGCATTATCTACATTGTCTACACGCACATAAATGGTTTGAGGATTTGACGTGTTAACAAAAGGAAAGGTGATGGGATTTTCTTTGTTGTTGGCATCGGCAAGCCTTTCATAATAGCTTACATTAAACTGATTTGGGTCTTGAGCAAGCAGCACCTCTGAATTTTTTGTCGTAAAATCAAAAGTGGCCTGACCATCGTTACCTAAATCATCACAAAAAACAACATCGCTTAATGGATTAGCCACAGGAATATCAAAGATGCCAACTACAGCACTGCCTTCAATTGGACAATCGCCATTATTAGGTTCTATAAAGACTTCGTAAAACCCAGGTGTATCCACAAAAAGCTCGAATCCTGTTTCGGGTAAGGGATTACCATTAAAGGACCAAACATAGTCCGCACCTGGCAAATCATCGGCTCTTAAGGTATAGGTTTCACCTGCACACAATTTTAGTTCCGTCGTGCTTTCACCATTTCTAATAATGTCTATTTGAGAGTTAAAGAGGGATTGAATAAAAGGTGGCAAACCTATTCTACTCAGGTTTTGAGAGTTACCGTTGATGTCCAGTAAAACGCCTTGCTCTTGATAGTTTGCTGCCAGACCATTGGCTTCCGGGTTATTTATTACACCTAAAAACCTACCTGTATTATTGAAATTACTAAACTCTACTTGAGCTCTGTAAATTCGTCTATCAATTCCTAGTTGTAAAGCGCCAGCACTGAGTGTATTTGAGGTATGAATTACTTCCAGGGAATTTGGAATATCTGAGCTCTCCAGGTCCCATTGTAACACCTGGCTTGCACCATTGCCATCAGGTCCAATCCCAATCGTCGCATAGGCTTTTCTGTTCTCTGCTGAAAATTCAACACCATAAGGACTGTTGTTATTCTGGGCACTGTATAATTCAAGGCCATTTGTAACTTCACCAGTATCATTATTAAAATCGAACAACCAAACGCTACCACCTGCATCACTTGCCAATACAGTAGATTCGCCGTAGTGAGCCACCAATAATTTAGAACCATCAGGTGAGGCTTTGAGATAACCGAGAGCATTTCTTCTGTAGCCTTCATATGGAATATAAGGTCCAACGGTAGAAATCACAGGTGTTGTATTCACACCATTTTCATCAACTTTGAAGGCATAGAATTTATCACCAAAATGTGTAAGCACCCAAATAGACGTACAGTCATCTGCACCAACTGCTGTTATTTTTTCAGAACATTTAAAGTCGTTTTGAATCGGTACACTAGGGTCATAGGTTACCAGTGGGACGTTTTTCTCCACATTATCTATAGCGCCAAGACCACCATCGTCATTTATGTTGACTAGTGAATACATTAAGCCGTCATTAACGCCATCATTGGCCGCATCATTTGGAAATGCAGATGAATTCAGGTGATGTGGTTCGTCAACGGTGAAAATATAATAGAAATCAGGGTCTTGAGGTTTGGGAACGATGACACCTGATGAGGTACTTGAGTCGTCTCCGCGTAAACCGGTTCCGTTGAGCATGATTTGGTGGTTGCGATTCCAGACTGTACTGCCATCGGAATAGAACAAAAGGTTTCCATTTTCATCAGAAATTGTTGTGCAGCCTTCTAGGGTATTAAGGGCACCATTGGTTATACCTGTCACAGTACCAGCTTCAGCATCAAAACGGACGCCTGCATTCTGACCAAAGTACCAGAACGAGGCCTCATTTTGGCTCTGAGCCAACAGGCCTAGCATACAAAAGGTAAGAAGAAAATAAATCCTTTTCATAATATCTTTTAAAATGGCGCTGGCTATAGTATTCTTTAAACGATGGTTTAGAGAATATTTAGGATTTTCATAGCAACGATTTCAAAGATATTACAAATCTCTCTTTTTTAGCAATCGATAAGACAAAAAGATAAAAAGTGCAGACCAGCCAACAACAATGGCTATTTCGTACCAATGAACCGCATAGTCATAAGCCATTTCGGTTTTTTCTGGAAACTTGGTCATCACGATACGCTGAATGGGTTGGTCTATAAGTTTATACATGGATTCCAAAGGCATAAAGTTCTTTACCTTGAAAGCGTCATCTCCATTTCCGAAGATTTTATACGCACCCCAAAACACCAACCATTCCACAATGTATAAAACCACAAGAAAAGCCAGGGCAAAAGCCGAGCGTTTTACCAACATCCCGAAAAACAAACAGAGGCTAAAGAACCCAACAAGTTTAACAAAATACGCCAAAAGAAACTCTATTTCCCTAACGACAATGGATGCTTCCGTATAGCTGGAGTAATACATACCAATAAAAAATGTGGCTAACCCAATTAAAATAGTGGCACAAAGCGAAAAGAAAACAATGGTGTAGAATTTAGAAAGAATGAATTCCTTTTTGCTCAACCCATCTATAAGATTCTGCTTTAAGGTTTTGTTGGAGTATTCATTGCCTATCATGCTCACCACAACAATGGCAAAGAAGAATTTAAAATAGGAGGCAAAGAAGGTTGTAATGTGCCAGATTATGGGAAAATTGAATATCCCGAGCTCACCAAGTTCCAATGTGAAAAATCCAAAAAAGTTAATTTTTATTGAGGATAATACCAAAACGGTAAATGGTAATATAAAGGAAACAAAAATCAAGGCTCTACTAACCTTATTGAGCCAGAGTTTCTGTAGTTCTAATTGTATAAGACGCAGCATAATTATGATTGATTAGGCTAATCCAAAATTTGGATTATGCAGTTTTTTGATTCGATTTTAACTCGTCGGTCAATTGTAAGAATTGCTCTTCAAGGCTTTCTTTGCGCTTCACAAGGTGCGAGAGAATAATACCTTTGTCGAACATGAGCTTATTGAATTCTGGTGCCGACATAGGTTCTGTAAGGAAGCCTGTAATGAGGTCGCCATCTACTTTTACCTTTCCAAAATTGGGATGGTTGTTTAAAAGCGCTACAAGTTCATCTTGCTTTTCGGCTTTAAGCTCAAAGAAGCCATGACTGCTAATCATTTCATCAACTCTCCCAGAATAGAGTTTTTCACCCTTACGCAATACCACAACATGCGTACAGACTTTCTCAACTTCATCCAGGAGGTGAGATGCCAATAAAATTGTGGTTCCGTTGGCAGCAATCTCCTTAATGATTTGCCTAATTTGATGAATCCCTTGAGGATCCAAACCATTTGTAGGCTCATCAAGGATAAGGATTTCTGGGTCATTTAGCAATGCAGACGCAATGGCCAAACGTTGTTTCATACCCAAGGAATAGGTCCTGAATTTATGATGCTTGCGGTCTAAAAGACCAACGATTTCCAATTTTTCGTCGATTTTACTGTGATCTACACCTTTTATTTTACAGACCAGTTTGAGATTTTGCTCTGCCGTCATGTAAGGGTAAAAGTTGGGGCGTTCTATGATGGCGCCAACTTGTTTTAGGGCATCATGGGTTGAGATATTGCCATCGAACCAATGAAAATCGCCAGAAGTTTTATTAACCACATTAAGAACTATACCTAGTGTTGTGGATTTACCACTTCCATTGGGTCCTAAAATGCCGTAGACATTGCCTTTATTAATGGTAAAGCTTAAATCTTTAACAGCAGTGAGGTACCCAAATTTTTTGGTGAGATTGTTAATTGTAAGGATTGGCTCCAAAATGGATTGGTTTTTTTTGATTAGTTATTGATAAGACGAGTGAAGTAATTTTTTGTTACAGGTTTTATGCTTTGCCGTTAGCGACATGTTGTTAAAGCCAAGTAACAAAACCTTTTGTAATTTAAGATGGAATTTTTTTATCTTTAGGTCAAAGTGCATAAAATGAGATATATACTAAATCCATTTAAACAGATTTTTGACATCAACGGCAAAGCCAGCTTAAAGGAATTTTGGTATTTCTTTTTGTTTACTTGGTTAGTACTGTATCCGCTCTGGGTCGCATTTAGAGGTCAGTTTGAATTTAACAGGGAATTGAATTTCTGGGTACGGATATTACTGAGCTTGCCCTTAATTACTTTAGGCTTTAGAAGACTCAATGACGCAGGCTACAACAAATGGTTGTTTTTAGTACCTCTTGCTGGTGTATTATTGGCCACTGCACCTCAAGATAACAAAGCGGAAGAAGATTTAGAGTTGTAATAAAACTGAAATTGGTTAATTCCAATTTTCATCAAAATCCAAACTTTCATAATCGTCCATATCCAAATCATCATCAAACTCATTAAAATCGTCAAAACTTTCGGCTTCAAATGATTTCTCTGGTGCGTTGTCTGGAATTTGGCCATGGACAAACATAAGGTTGGGATAATCGGTACCTTGAGCTTCCTCAACAATCTCTGCTAATTCCACATAAAACGTCCACATGCTAAGGAAATCGTAGACGTAAATTAATTTTGGTGAGGCTTCATGTACCACGTCCTTAATTGTGGTTGTTGCCATCACCTTAACTTTATTGGAGCCCTCGCTCATATCAAACATAGCAATTTCTTCGCCTTGATTCCAATCGTCATCACTAATGTAAAACGAAGCCATTTCCATACCATCAAAACCAAAGGATTGCGTGATGATATTATGGAGGTCTTCCATGGTGTCGGTTTCCCTGATTTCTAAATCACGAAACACATCATCTTCTGTATCGTTGTCTAAAATGACTCTAAAGCGGTAAATCATAAGTGTAAATCTATACTAAATATACAATTTAACTAGCACTTGCAACTGGTTTCAAAACCTTCTTATTGCTGCTTTCTAAAATAATATAAAACTGAATGCCAATCATAATTGCGGCAATAAGTAAATGTATTGGCTGTGTTGAAAATGGAAAATTAAAATAGTACATAGCAATACCAGTAGCAATTTCAAGTCCAATGCACACCAGTACTAAATTGATTTTAGAGTAGCCCAAATTAAGCGTTCTATTTCTAAGGAACAGTGTAAGATTGAGCACCAAAATGAGTATGGATAAGGTTCTATGGATATAAAAATCATTTGGCGCAATGGCTGTAAAATCCCAATTGAGATAACCATTCAATTTATTTTGAACATCAACAAATTGGCGCACCTGCGTGCCAAGTATAATTTGAATGAGACTAATTACTGTCGCTACAATAAGTATGATACGAAATCGCGCATCATAAATCTGATTTTTAAAGGTTGTTTTTGCCGTATAGATAAGATATAGGATAAGGGCCACAATGACCAAGGCCATAACCATATGCGTGGTAATCTTGTAAGGCGCCAGATTAGAATCTACAACGGTCTTACCCAACCACGCCTGAAATCCCATCCCAAATACAGTAAGTAGTGAAAGCATAAGAAATCGCTTTTTGTCTTTCCACAACCAAATAGCCATAATGGTAAATAGCAAAATAGGTAAACCAGAAAGTGCGCCGAGTAAGCGATTTATATATTCCACCCACGTATGCACGGGATTAAAAATAGCATAATCATGAGCGGTGTAGGGTTCCCAATTGTTGAGGTTAAGTTCGTCATCAGAGACAAAATCTGTTTTGGCTACCTGCAAGGCTTCATCTACAATGATAACCACGCCTTTCTTGTAATCGTGATTAGGTTTGAATTGTAAATCCGCAATATCTGTAGGAGGGATGTAATACCCAAAGCACTTTGGCCAATCTGGGCAGCCCATTCCAGAGCCTGTCATCCTTACAATGGCACCTGCCGCAATAACCAAATAGATTAATACAAGGGCTACCTTTGCCGTTTTTCTAAATCTCTTTTTCATTGCTTATTGTTAAGCCTAATTTCTTTCCTTTTTCTAGCATTAACTCATATGCCGCTTCATGTTCGTTGGGAATCTTCCCATCTAAAATGGCTTCTTTTATGGTTTCCTTGATCATTCCTATTTCACGTGAGGGACCAAGATTAAAGGTTCTCATAATTTCTTCACCAGTCACAGGTGGTTGAAAATTTCTTATGCGATCACGTTCTTCAACTTCAGATATTTTCTCACGAACCAATTTAAAATTGTTGTGGTATTTTCTGAATCGTTTTGGGTTTTTGGTTGTAATATCTGCCTCGCAAAGTGTCATTAAATCCTCAACGTGCTCACCTGCATCAAAAATAAGGCGTCTCACGGCAGAGTCCGTAACCTCAGAAGCCAAGGCTATAGGTCTCGAGCTCATCAATACCATTTTTTGAACAAACTTCATTTTATCATTCAAGGGCATTTTAAGCCGTTTGAATAATTTGTACACCATTTTAGACCCTACAAATTCATGCGCATGGAAGGTCCAGCCATTCTTTTTAGTAAATTTTTTTGTTGGTGCTTTGCCTATATCATGTAATAATGCCGCCCATCTAAGCCATAGATTATCTGTCGTTTTGCAAATATTATCTACGACCTCCAGCGTGTGGTAAAAATTGTCTTTATGCCGTTGGCCTTCAATTTCTTCAATACCTTTTAAGGCTGTAAGTTCCGGGAGGATATATTCTAAAAGTCCTGTTTTTTCCAAGAGCTTAAACCCTGTGGAAGGTTTCGACGTTTCAAGAATTTTATTCAGTTCTACAACGATGCGCTCCTTGGTAATAATTTTAATTCGGTCTTTGTTGCGCTCTATGGCTTCAAAAGAGGCCTTCTCTATTTTAAAATTTAATTGTGTTGCAAACCGAATGGCACGCAGCATGCGCAATGGATCATCGCTAAAGGTAATGTCTGGGTCTAATGGTGTTTTTATGATGCCTTTTTCTAAATCCGACAAGCCATTAAACGGGTCGATGAGGTCGCCATAATTGACTTCATTAAGACTTAGTGCCAACGCATTAATGGTGAAATCGCGACGGTTTTGGTCGTCTTCCAATGTCCCGGTTTCTACCACTGGATTTCTACTGTCCTTTGTGTAGCTTTCTTTTCTGGCGCCTACAAATTCTACATCTATATCATTATATCTCAACATGGCAGTGCCATAGGTTTTAAATATCTGTACTTTGGGTGAATTGGGTAAGGATTGGGAAACATGTGAAGCTAATTCAATTCCGCTACCTACAGCCACGATATCGATATCCTTAGAATTCTCTCTTTCTAACAATAGGTCCCTTACAAAACCACCAATGACATAACAGTCAACTCCTAGGTCTTGAGCTGATTGTGATATAGACTTAAAAATATCGTGATTTAAGGCTTGTTTGTAATTCATAAAAACTAGTAAGCTTTAGTACGATAGTAGCACCAAAAATACATGACAAAGATACGATTTAGCCTCTAGGTAATAAAATTGTGTCTTTGAAATTAGAGGGTCAAATAGGCTATTAGCGCTTGAATAACGCATGACCTAAAACAATTTTTTCTTTCACATTGGTCAAGGCATCAATAGCCGTAGAATAGGCGGTAAACGCTTTTTCAAATTTTAGGCTAGGAAGTAAGGTCAATAACTCGGCCGGAAACAACTGTGGTAGAACAATAACGCGCTTATCGGACTTGTAATGCTCAGCGTAGTTTGTAAGTTCTCTAGGATGTGGTTTTATATAGATGAGTTCCGTTTGGGCTTGATTTACAAAATCGTCATAGTATTTCAGTTTGGTGCTCTCATCTGCTACAATACCATCTTCATTTAAAGTCTGCGTAATAATTAGGCTTTTGGTCTTATCTTTTGGAAAAACACTAATATCTTTTAAGGTGCTGTCATGGAAGAAGGCTTGTGTTAGTTCCTCTTGTTTATCTGAACTTAATTGGGCCAGTGTTGCCTTCCAATTTAAGCGTTCCGATTTTAGTTTAAGTTCTTTGGGTAGGTCATCGGGTTTAGAGGCAAAAACCTTGGTAATCCTTTTGTCAAAACCATTAGGTATAGGTCTGTTTACCAATTTATTCGATAGCTGTTTGGTGGTAGTTGGAGCAGTAGTTACGTATGTTTTAAGACCATCCTCTATCATAAAGATGCTATGGTCTTTGTATTTGTAGATAAAATAGTTTTTGGCGGAGTCTGGAGAACAGATGTATATATCATATTCGGAATCGTCCTTTAATAAATTGAGCATCTGATCATCCTCTGCATCAATGAGAGACACAATTTTTTTCCTATTTAAGGTATAGGTTATTTTTCCGGCCATTCGTTTTTGTTTTTTCCGGCCTGGCATTAAAATGACGTCGGTAAACCATCTGGTTTGTTTTAGGCCCTTGATAAGCGATTCTATATTGGGAGTAATTTCAACGATGACCAGTATACCTGGCTTTAATTTACGCTCTTCTATATGCAGGATAGACAAAAGGATGTGGTACACGGAAGTTACTACAAATAGTCCTTTTGTTTTCATTGATCTTGGCATAATTAGAATGCTAAAATAGTTATATTTTTGTACCCTAACGAAGGCACTGGCTTATGAATTGGTAGGTCGAGTCCTTTAAAGGCGCATGACATTTTAGATTGTAGCCTTTTCGGAATTAAAAAAATATAAGTGCGGAAAACCAAATATATCCATACGTCTTATAAAAGTCACGAATCTTTTTTAGACCATATCATTGATAACTTTGAAATTGAAGGAGAACCTTTCGGGAATCAAGAACGGAACACTTTAAAATTATTTAAGCTTAACGGCCAAACCCTAAATATTAAATCCTTTAGAGTTCCAAACATAGTCAATCAAATTACCTATCGGTTTTTTAGAAAAAGTAAAGCGCAGCGCTCTTTTGAATATGCCCAAAAGTTACTTCATCTTGGTATAGGTACGCCCCAGCCTATTGCCTATTACGAATTTACAACGCCATTTTTATTTAAGAACAGTTATTATATTTCCGAGCAATTAGATTGCCAACTTACCTATAGAGAACTTACAACAGACTTAGATTATCCGGATCACGAAAAAATACTTAGGGCCTTTACGCGGTTTACATTTCAACTTCATGAGAAGGGTGTCAATTTTTTGGACCATTCACCAGGGAATACTTTAATACAGAAAGTAGGAGAGGACTATAAATTCTTTCTGGTCGACTTAAACCGGATGGAATTTAAATCCATGGATTTTGAAACTCGAATCAAAAACTTCGCCAAGCTCACAACGCACAAATCCATGATTAAGACCATGAGCGATGAATATGCAAAATTGTGCGGAGAAGACTCTGACAAAGTTTATGACTTAATGTGGTTGGCCACACAGAAGTTTCAAGAGCGCTTTTGGAGACGAAGACGCATTAAGAACAAGGTGTTTTTCTGGAGATAAAAATAATGAATTAGTTCTTAGACCGATACAATTCCCTCAACTTTGAATATTTTAAAAAGGTAAGATGGCCAGTTTGATAACATATAACAAAGCCATTAAAGCCATCTAAAAACCCCAAACGCAGCACGTAAGCTTTAAAAAATGCCCATGTAGGGTTCCAAAAAATTTTCCACAAGGGTGCCGAGATTCCTTTGTTGTAGTAAGCTTTAGATGCTATGGTCGAAAAATGTTCCATCTTTTTGTTAAACTCCGAATAAGTCTGGTAAGTTTTGTGAAGAATGTCGCCTTTAAGGTGTCCGGTTTTAGCTCGATTATCGAATAATTCTATGTGGTCATGCGGGTTAAGGCCACGCCATTCGGCCTTTGTCTTATCGAATACTCGGAGTTTTTTATTAGGGTACCAATCCGAATAATTTATCCACTGCCCACAGAAATTATTGCGTCTGTTGCAGTAATATCCATCGTATTGCCAAGATGATTTTAAGCGTTTTATGGATTGTTGCAATTCTTCAGATAATGATTCGTCTCCGTCTAATGAAACCACATGGTTGTATTTGGCTTGGCTTAAGGCAAAGTTCTTTTGCTCAATGTAGCCCAAGAATTTTTGTTCAATAAATTTCACCTTAAATTTTTCGCATATGGCTTTGGTCTTATCGGTAGAATAGGAATCTACCACTACAATTTCATCCACAACATTGTGCAGCGATTCAAGGCACTTTTCTATGTAGCGTTCTTCGTTAAACGTAATGACGACACCTGAAAATTTTAGCATAGCTGTGTGTATGTGCGCCAAAAATACAATTTTAAAATATCTTTAAAATTAAAGTTGATGTAGGCTTTTTAGTGACACGAGTACTAGCACAACCAAAATTTTTTAGGGATGTAATCAACGTTAAAGCTTCACGACCTTAGACTTAAAAGCAAAAATCTAAAAAGGGTTATTTTTCGTTCAAACCTTCTATAAAAGTTAGCAACGCTTCTTTGAATAATTCAGGATTAAATTCCTCGTATAATGAAAGCGCTTGCTTTTTATAAGCCTTTTCCGGTTTTTTGTAAATCCCTGGCTTATAATCCTTGAGATGGACGGAGACATTTGTCTTGGCATCATCAAAAATATTCCAAGTGTTTTTATCTATCCAAGGCGAAAATATAGTAAATGTTGGGATATTTAAGGCTTTAGCCATATTTACTGCACCACCTTCATTACCTATAAGAGCATCGCAATAGGTAGTCAGGGCCATAAAATCTCTTAGGCTGTTACCAAAGACATCCAGGAAAATTTGGGATTGTGTTTTAGGGACACAGAGATCATAAATCGTTTTGGCATCGTCCTTTTGTTTCGGGATATAATTAAAAAGAATTTGGGATTTGGGATTGAATTCTACGATATAGTCCAATAGTTTGGCCATATAATCAAATGGATACGTCTTTAGTATGCCACTTCCTAGAACACTTATCATATATAGTGGCTCTGCAATATCAATACCATTAGAGATCAAATAGTTTTTGGCTTTTTCCTTCTCCTCTGTAGTTAAATAGATTTTTGGTTTTAAAGGTTTTTCGAGAGTTATTCCTAGAGGCTCTAAAAGCTGTAATCTATTTTCGATGGCCAATCCTGCATTGGTTTGTGGTGTATCTTTATAAATTACAGGGTGGTCGTAAAGGAAAGCGGTATAACTTTTATATTTTGAAATTTTCACTTTCGCTCTAGAAAACCATGTTATTAGATTACTGGATAATTTGGAGTAGGCATCTATAACCACATCGTATTTGGAATGCCTTATTTCCTTTAGAAATGTATAGAACTTTAACTTGCTGTTTTCAATCTCGGGTGAAAAGAAGATAAATGCATCTACATAAGGATTGTGCTCAACAACTGGATACGTATGAGTGTTAATTAGATAATGAAGTTCAGAATCTGGATATTTGTTTTTAATGGCTTCACAAAGTATGCTGGAGGTCAATACATCTCCAATCATTTTTTGCTGAATTATTAAAACCTTCATATTTATTTTTAGACGGCAACGTCGTATTCACGTAGGGCATCGTTAAGCGATGTCTTCTTATCTGTGCTTTCCTTGCGCTTACCAATGATTAAGGCGCATGGTACTTGATATTCTCCTGCGGCAAATTTTTTGGTGTAACTACCTGGAATTACAACCGATCTCGCAGGAACACGGCCTTTCATTTCTATGGGTTGTTCTTCAGTTACATCAATGATCTTTGTGCTCATGGTTAAAACTACGTTAGCCCCTAGAACGGCCTCTTTTTCAACATGTACACCTTCTACGACAATACATCTAGAACCGATAAAAGCACCATCTTCTATAATTACGGGAGCGGCTTGTAAAGGTTCTAAAACACCGCCAATACCAACGCCTCCAGAGAGGTGGACGTTTTTGCCAATCTGGGCACAACTACCAACAGTAGCCCAAGTATCTACCATAGTACCTTCATCGACGTAGGCTCCTATATTTACATAGCTAGGCATCATAATAACGCCTTTGGAAATATAAGCACCATGTCTCGCCACGGCATGAGGAACCACTCTAATTCCTTTTTCTTTATAATTTTTCTTTAAAGGAATCTTATCATGATATTCAAAAATACCTACCTCAAAGGTTTCCATTTTCTGAATAGGAAAATACAAGACCACTGCCTTTTTAACCCATTCATTAACCTTCCAACCTGTTTTTAGAGGTTCAGCAACCCTGAGTTGGCCTTCGTCAATTAAATCCACAACCTTTCTTATGGCTTCAATAGTTTCTGTATTCGATAGTAAAGAACGGTCTTCCCAAGCTTTTTCTATGACCGATTGTAAGTGTTCCATAGGGATAAGTATTTTTCTTCGTCAAAGATAATAGGTTGCTTAGGGTCGAAAGAAGAAATTATCAAAATTTTTATAGCATCTTTCCAATGAGCATCACATTGATAATTTCAACATCAGGTCTTAGACAGGAAAAAAAGGGTTTAGTTCAGTCTCCTGTTGAAGACTTCCCGTCAAAAATTACAACCTATTGGTGAAGTAGTTGTAACTTTGCCACTATGGGACGAATTCTCGCTATTGATTATGGTACTAAGCGTACAGGGATTGCAGTAACCGACGAGCTGCAACTTATAGCTTCGGGCTTAACAACGGTTGAAACTAAGGACTTGATTAGGTTTCTCCAGGATTATGCTAAGGCTGAAAATGTGGAGCTCTTCGTTGTGGGGTTGCCAAAACAAATGGATAATACGGCTTCGGAAAGCGAAGTGCACATCTTAAAGTTTCTAAAAAGCTTAAACAAGATATTGCCTGAAATCCCTGTGGAGCGAGTCGATGAAAGATTTACATCTAAAATGGCATTTCAAACCATGATTGATAGTGGGCTAAAGAAAAAGCAAAGACGAAATAAGGCTCTTGTAGATGAGATAAGCGCTACGCTGATTTTACAAAGTTATTTGGCTTCAAAATCTTAAATAAGTATTGTACTTTTGCACCTGAAATTAAAGTGATATGATATTACCTATCGTGGCTTATGGCGATGCCGTTCTTAAGAAAAAGGCAAAAGAAATAGATAAGAACTATCCAGACCTGAGTACACTTATCGAAAATATGTACGATACTATGTATGGTGCGTACGGTGTGGGATTGGCAGCACCACAAGTAGGCTTGTCCATTAGGTTGTTTTTGGTAGATACAGAGCCTTTTGCCGAGGACGACAGTTTTTCTGAAGAAGAAAAGGCTCAGCTCAAAGGATTTAAAAAGACTTTTATCAATGCTAAAATTATTGAAGAAGTTGGTGATGAATGGGCATTTAATGAAGGTTGTTTAAGCATTCCCGATGTGAGGGAAGACGTATTTAGAAAACCGCAGATAAAAATTCAATATCAAGATGAAAATTTTGATACTCATGTAGAGACTTATGATGGGCTCATCGCACGTGTGATACAGCATGAGTACGACCATATTGAGGGTATATTATTCACGGATAAATTATCGTCCTTTAAAAAACGGTTGATAAAAGGAAAGCTAACCAACATTTCAAAAGGAAAAATAAAAATTGACTATAAAATGCGCTTTCCTGCAATGAGCAGAAAGCGCTAATAAAAAAATGCTATGAGTTTAGATAAAATATTATCCATTTCGGGTAAACCCGGTCTATTTAAGATAGTAACACAGACGCGAACTGGAGCTATTGTTGAATCTTTAGTTGATGGTAAGCGCATTACGGTACGCGCACACAGCAATATCAGTGTTTTAAGTGAGATTGCTATCTATACGCTAACAGAGGAAGTGCCGTTGCGAGATGTTCTCAAAAAAGTAAAAACCAAAGAAAATGGCGAAAAAACAAGCATAAGCCACAAAGATGGAAAAGATGCCTTGGAAGAATATTTCTTCGATGTTTTACCAGAATATGATGAAGATCGTGTCTACGCCTCAGATATCAAAAAAATTATACAGTGGTACAATCTTTTGCAGGCTAAAGACTTACTACATTACTTAGAATCTGATGAAGAAAATGATACCTCTGAGGAAGAATAAACATGTCAGATAAAAAAAATCAGCTAAAGGCCTTTGAACGACTACTTGTTATTATGGATGAACTGCGCGAGCAGTGTCCATGGGATAAGAAGCAAACGATGCAATCGCTTAGGCATCTTACCATTGAGGAGGTTTATGAATTAGGTGATGCTATATTGGATAATGATCTTATCGAAGTCAAGAAGGAATTAGGTGATGTTTTACTTCATATTGTCTTTTATTCTAAAATAGGAAGCGAGACCAACGTCTTTGACATTGCAGATGTCTGCAATGCCATTTGCGATAAGCTTATAAAGCGTCACCCTCACATTTACGGTGATGTAAAAGTGGAAAATGAAGAGGATGTTAAGCGTAACTGGGAACAGCTCAAACTTAAAGAAGGCAAGAAAAGTGTATTAGAGGGTGTGCCAAGAAGCTTACCCGCTTTAGTTAAAGCGAATCGAATACAAGATAAGGTTGCTGGTGTTGGCTTTGATTGGGAACGGCCCGAACAAGTGTTTCAAAAAGTAGAGGAGGAGCTGGCAGAATTAAGGGCAGAAGTTAAGAAAGGTGATGTTAAAGCAATTGAAAACGAATTTGGTGATGTCTTGTTTTCAATGATTAACTATGCGCGTTTTTTGAAGGTGAATCCAGAAAATGCCCTCGAAAAAACCAATAAGAAGTTCATTAAGCGTTTTCAGTATTTGGAATCCAAGGCCAAAGAACTCAATAAATCCCTTAAGGATATGTCGTTGCAAGAGATGGATGTGTTTTGGGAAGAAGCCAAGCATCTCTAGAGCAATATCAGCTCACTGAAATTGTTAAATTTTTCGCAATTTCCTGTTTTAAACATCTAAGAACTTATTTCTATACGTAACTAAAGTATAAAAGCAGTTATCAGTTATGTTTTTATAATCTTAGTAGGTAATCTTAATTATTAGAAGCGGTTGTAATTAAGGTTAATTTAGTTTAGTTAGGGCAAAACCCATCTGTTAAAAAAAGCAGATGGGTTTTGATTTTATTAGAAATAAAAAACGCTTAGGAATACATATCCTTGAGTTTGGATAATTTGGTTTTCCAAGTTTCCAATTCCTTCTTATGTCTATCTATATTTTTGTGAACATCCTTCACCAGAGGATTGCTATCGTCTACATTGGAAAAGAAAAGCAGGTTATTCTCTAATTGGTTGATTTCTGCTTTAACCTCAGTAATTTTCTTTCTTATAAAGTTTTGCTCATTATCGAGTAAACGATTATCGTCCTTGTTATTGGCTAAATTCTCTAATTTACTCTCAAACTTAACCATCTCTAATTTGGCCTTATCCATGTTTAACTGGTCAAAGGCATTATCGATAGCTTTATAAAATTTACCGTCGATATAGCGCTTATTTTGAGGGACATAGCCAACTGATTTCCACTCGGCAATTTTTTCTTTTAAAAGTTGAACATTTGCTTTGTTATCAGATCCAAAATCTAAATTCTTTACGGTGTCAAGTATTTTCGTTTTCTGGTCAAAAGCTTCGTACAAATGCTCATTTTCCTTGCGTCTTTTAGCATGGATACGATCAAAATAGTGATTACAGGCAGCTTTAAATTGCTTCCATACCTTGTCGCTATCCTTTCTAGGTACATGGCCAATCTTCTTCCAGTCATTCTGAATTTTTTTCATAAGGGGAGTCACCACATCAAAGTCGTCACTGTCCTTATTTTCTTCAGCAATTTTTATAAGCTCTTTCTTTTTTTGAAGATTCTCGTATTGCTCCTTCTTTAGGTTTTTATAGAACTGGTTTTTGCCACGATTAAATTGCCTTACCGCATCCTTAAATCTGGCCCAGGTTGCTTCATTTAACTTTAGTGGTACCT
This sequence comes from uncultured Winogradskyella sp., assembly GCA_913055905.1. Lineage (GTDB taxonomy): Bacteria > Bacteroidota > Bacteroidia > Flavobacteriales > Flavobacteriaceae > Winogradskyella. The sequence continues at coordinate 176,029 of CAJXLB010000003.1, read as the reverse complement.
TACCTGCATTAAAAAATGCTTCGCGAAGCGCTTCTACTTCCTTTATTTTCTTTTGCCAGGCGCCATGACTATTTGCTTTGTTATCAGCTATCTCCTGAATTTTCGCAATAATATCGTTTTTACGGTCAAGATTTTTCTCATAAGCCTTGTCTAAATCGGCGTAATAGGCTTGGCGTTTATCGTGAATAGTTTTGGTGGCTTCACTAAAACGTTCCCAGATGGCTTCCCTGTGTTCTTTTGCAACAGGTCCCAACTCTTCCTTCCACATTTTGTGTAAAACCTGTAATTCTCTAAAGGCCCTATTGACATTATCATCTTTGGCTAATTCCTCTGCACGTTCTATAATTTTAAGCTTTTGCTCGTAATTATGCTTAAAATCCATATCACGTAATTCGTTGTTGAGGTGCAGAAAGTCGTAAAAACGTTCTACATGATGATGGTACGTATTCCAAGCATTATTGTATTTGTCTCTAGGAATAGGGCCAGCATTGCGCCATTTTTCTTGGAGCTCTTTAAAATGCTTGTAGGTTGTATGGATGTTTTCTTCTACGTTGATGAGACCTTTAATTTCCTCGATGATAGCAAGCCTATTTTCAAGATTTTGTTTTAAGGTCTGCTCGCGCTCCTTGTAATATGCGCTAATTCCTTTTTTATAGTCTTTATACAGTTGGTTGAACAACTTCTTGTTGTCATTAGTGTAGTAGAAATCTATTTCATTGCCACCATCTGCTAAAAATTCTTCTTTCTTTTCTTCAAGGAGGTCGTTAAATTTAGAATTGAATTCACGCTTAATTTTATTAACCTGCTTTGATATGGTTTGAATTTTGTGATGCTTGAGCAAATAATTGAGCTCCACTACAAGTTTATCCATGCTCATGGACTCATAATCCTTTTCCTCTACATCATGTCTTTCGGCATTGGATTCATCCTCGGCATCTTCTGCATTTGAGGCCTCAATATCTTCTACGTGTTTATCCTTTGCCTTTTCTGGTGCTGTTTCTTTATCGGTAGATGATGGCTCTTCCTCGGTTTTTTTTGGAGCAGCAGCTTGAGTTTCTTCACTAGTAGTTTCGGCTGGATTCTCTTTTTTAAGGTCATCCGCTTCCGACGCTAGTTCCGTTTCAGATACCACAGTATTTGGTTTTTTTTCAATATTTCCTTCTGCTTCTTGCAGGTTATCATTCTCAGACATGTCTGTAAATTTTTAGAATGCTAAAGATACTAACAACTCCAAGAACTACAAAGGAAATAAGGGCTTTGCTCCGTGTTATCACTTATTCCATATCTCCCAGGCCTTTTCGGCTTGAAGTTTTAACATTTCTAACCCATTGATGGTCGTTGCGCCTTTAACATCGCCGCAGCTCAGAAATTTTGTTTGTTCAGGGTTGTATACCAAATCGTATAAAATGTGTTTTTCTGTAATGGCTTCGTAAGGGATATCAGGACAAGCATTAACATTAGGATAAGTGCCAATAGGAGTACAGTTAATAATGATAGTATAGCTACTTATAATGGCGTTTGTTAAATCTGAGTATAAAAATTTAACGCCTTTCTTTTCGTTTCTGGAAACATAGTCATAATCGATATGAAGTTTCTTTAAGGCATAGGCAATCGCTTTGGAAGCACCACCAGTCCCAAGTATAAGGGCACGTTTGTGATAAGGTTTTAAATGCGGTTTTAGGGAAGTTTTAAACCCATAAAAATCAGTATTGTAACCTATGAGCTTCTGGTATCTCGTTATTTTTATGGTGTTTACAGCACCAATTTTTTTAGCTTTTTTGTTGATGTCATCTAATAACGGCATGACACTTTCTTTATACGGAATGGTTACATTAAGCCCTTTGAGATTTGGGGTATTCGCTATGATTTCATCCAATTTATGAATGTCGTCAATATCATAGTTGACGTAAGAATAAGGCAGATTTTCGGTTTTGAATTTTTTGGCAAAGTAACTCCTGGAAAAAGAATAGTCTATGTCTTTTCCTATTAGTCCGAATTTAAGCTTTGACTTGTCTTGTTCGTTCTCCATACCATTCTAAAGCTAGCACTATTAAAATTCCTAAAACAATATAAGCAATCGCCATATACGTTTCCGTATTAAATTCAGGTAAATAGCGCTCGTAATTTGCAACAATCTGTTTTCCAGTAGAATCTAAAATAAACGCGCCATCTGAGTTTTTCTTATACAGTGTTTTTTTCCACGGCCAAACCACACCCAAAGATCCAATGATAAAGCCAACGATTGTCGCCAAAGTGATATTTTTATAATGCTTGAGTATGTAGTTAAGGATATGGGAAAAGGTGACCAACCCTGTGACTGAGCCCAATGTAAAGACGGCTAGGACCTTCAATAATCTAATCCTAACAGCATTTTGTAAGAATTCAAAATTACCACCAGCAATGTCGTAAAGCGTATCAAAAAGAGCATTAACCGCGTCCACTAATAACAACACGTAGTTTCCTAGTAGGATGAGTATGAAAGACCCAGAAAAACCGGGAAGCGTCATGCCTGAGACGCTTATGATTCCGCAGAAAAAAACAAAAAACAAATTATCATTTTCTGTAGCAGGATCCAAAAAGCTAATACTTAGCCCAGCGGCAGCACCTAATATTAAGGCCAAAATTGTCTTGGTGTTCCAGTCTTCAAAATCTTTGCTTATGTAGTAAATTGAGCCTAAAATCATTCCGAAGAACGTAGACCACACGTAGAGTTCGTAATGAACAATGAGATAGTCCAATATTTTTGAAACACTAAAATAGCTGACAATCATTCCAAAAAAAAGCAAGCCCAGAAATTTACCATTCACATATCTGAAAAAGCTCTTGAACCTCCCGTTAAAAAGTAATTTAAAGGCCGTTTTATTTATCCGTTGCAGTGAGTAAATAAATTCCTCGTAGAAGCCAGCTACAAAGGCAACCACACCGCCAGAAACACCTGGGACTTTATTGGCAGCTCCCATGGCCAAGCCCTTGATAACAAGAAAAAAGCGGTCTTTAAAATGTCGTGTGCTTTCCACTTTCGCTGTGTCTTTCTGTTAAGCTTTTGTTCTTTCTCTTCCTAGATATTCCAAAATAAGAATTGTGGCAAAACCTACAACGATAAGGATTAGAGCCATTAAAATTTGACTGTTACCGTTATACGAAGACGGTAAAATACTTTTATCTAAAAGGGTAACAACCTCTCCTTTGGAATTAATACGTGTTTTGAGAACTTCTTTCCAGGGCCATATTTTATTGAGTGAACCTACCATGAATCCTGTAAGAATGGCGAGCGTAAGATTTTTTTTGTGCTTAAACATCCAGTTTAAAGCTTTTGAGAATACCTTGAGACCTAAAACAGCTCCAATACCCAGTAAGGCAAATTTTATAAAAGCATCCTTGAATACATCCATATTTCCCGTAGTTAGACCTTCTACCAAATTATTGATAGTGTCAATAGCTGTTTGATAGGCTCCCAATATCAAGAGAATAAAGGCACCGGAAACGCCTGGTAATATCATTGCTATAATGGCTATGAAACCACAAAAAAGGAGATACAAATAACTGTCCGGTGATGCAAAAGGCTCGGCCAACGTTATGTAATAAGATATGACCGAAGTAATTAGTACAGCAAGTAGAATGGCGAGATTCCATTTTTGAATCTGCTTGGCTACATACAGTATACTGGCCAATACTAGGCCAAAAAAGAAAGACCAAAGTAGGATCGGTTCGTTATGAAGAAGCCATTTAATAAGTTTAGCCAAAGAGAGAATGCTTATGGCGATTCCGGAGAATAAGGCCAAAAGAAAGGTTCCGTTTATCGATTTCCAAGCTTTTGCAAAGCCTTCTTTTTTCCAGATTTTAAAGACTTTTAGGCTCAGGTTATCAATGCTTTCTATAAGTTCTTCATAAATGCCGGATATAAAGGCGATTGTACCACCAGAAACGCCAGGAACCACATCTGCAGCACCCATGGCCATACCTTTAAGCGTAACAAGAAGATAATCTAAAACACGTCTTTGCATTTCAAATTTTTATTGAAGGGCTAAGGTATGGATTTTTTAATTGGAAGTTTTTTTGTTTTCGAAAATAATGGCCTTTACCAAAGGCATATTATCTACTTTAGGAAATAACTCTGAAATGATAAAGCTAAACTCCTCGTTGAGCTTTAGGGCATTCTTAAGATGAAAACGTCCTTTAGACTCATCTAGTTCAGAAAAATAAAGGCCTGCCAAACGGTATTCTATTTCAGCATTTTCAGGGTAGAAAGCTTGAGCATCTTTCAGGGTAGTGATAGCAGCTTCCCTTTCTCCAAGCGAGGTTAAAATATCAGCACGGTCCAGCCAAGTATCCAACTCGTAATTCCCTAACTCTAAGGAGCGTTTATAGCCGTATTCTGCCTCTTCTAAAAAATTGAGTCGTTTGTTAATGGTGGCATAAAGTTTCCAGTAGAGTACATTTTCGCTATCAATATTCACGGCACTTTTAATGTAATAAAGGGCTTTTTGATAGTCTAGGCGCTTCATGTAAAATTTTGTGATTGCAATCCAGCCTTTATCAAGAAGTGCATCGTCATCTATGGTTTTTTGGAAGAATTGTACTGCTAAATTATCCTGACCTAACTTTTCATAACAATGACCAATGCGAAGTAGGGCAAATGATGTAGGCTCATCTATCGCTAGCGTAATTTTATAATTCTCAATAGCTTCCTTGTATAACTTTAGTTTTTCAAGGACTTTTCCCTTTTCAATATAAGCGCCTACAAAAGTATCGTCTGATATGATCGCAAAATCAAAGGCCGTGTTTGCCCTTGGGTAATCCTTGATAGCAAAATATTGTCGTCCTAATTGATGCCATGCAACTTCACAATACGGATTTAAGTCAATAAACCAATTGAGGTATTCTATCGCTTCCTCGTTTTTGTTTAAGAAATCGTAACAATAGATGATGTTATGCAGTGCTCCATAATCCGTCATATCAGCCTCTAGGCATTTTTTAAAATAGATTATGGCATTTTGAAAATCATCCAAGAATAAATATTCCATACCAATTAACGCAAATAGGTCGGCATTATCTTCGGGAATTCCAGACAAATCAATTGCGCTTATGAGCGTACGAATGGCCTCTAAGTGTTTATCTTGTTTGGACAGCACGTTGGCCTTTTGTATGTAAATTTCTTCATTATTGGGTTCTAGCTCATGAAGCATTTCCAAAATATCATCTGCTTCTTTGAACTTATTTTCAATGACTAAAATTTCAACTTGAAATAATCTTAAGTTTATTGATGAAGGATGTTGTTCTAATCCGAGTTTTATAGCTCTTTTGGCTAAAGCAATTTTACCGTTTTCTAAATAGTGGTGTATAATGTTTTCGAATTCATTTGAATCAAAGAAAAGGATATCGTTCGTCTTTAGCATTGATTCAAATCGGGTAAGTGAGAAGTTTTCGTCGTTGTGACTGTATTGCATAGGCGGATTAATAATTCACAAACTAAAATTAGGAGTATCCTTTGCTTAATCAAATGTCTTTGCTGATTGTTTTTAACAAATTAATTAACACATGTAATACTTTAGAAGGCGTTCGGTTATAATCTGATAACCAGAGTTATGCAAAATAAACTAGTCATCCAGAGTGTCGAGAATCTCACAAATAATGCGGCAACCTTCGACTATTTCTTCATTAGAAATAGTCAATGGAGGTGTAATTCTTATTGCTCGAGGTTCAAAAAGTAGCCAAAAAAGAATTAGCCCTCGATTTTTTGCTTCTAAAACTAAGGCATTGGTAATGTTCTCATGTCTAGTTAGCGCTGCTAGCATAAGACCACGACCTCTGATGGTTAAAATGTGTTTATGTACTAAATGTTTACGGATTAATTGTTCCTTCTCCAAGGCTTGTTCCATCAAATCAGAGTTACATATCTCTTTTAAGGTCGCCAAAGCAGCAGCAGCAATAACAGGGTTGCCTCCAAAGGTTGTAATATGCCCAAGCTTAGGATTGTCCTTTAAGCAGGACATGATTTTTTGTGAGGCCGTAAATGCTCCGATTGGTAGACCTCCTCCAAGACCTTTACCAGTAACTACTATATCTGGAACACAATTATAATTTTCAAAGCCGAAGAGTTTTCCTGTTCTGCCTATTCCAGGTTGGATTTCATCAAGAATCAATAGCGCTCCAACCTCCTGGCAGCGTCTTTGTACTTTAATGAGATAGTCGTTAATGGGTTCAATAAATCCGGCACCACCCTGTATGGTTTCTAAAATCACGGCAGCTGTTTTTTCCGTGATTTGGTTAAGACACCATTCACAATTAAAGGCGATGTGCCTTATATCTGGAATAAGAGGTAAAAAAGGACGCTTCCGCTCATTGTAGTCCATTAAGCTCAAGGAGCCCATGGTGTTGCCGTGATAAGCATTATTCGCCGCGATAATTTCACTTCGACCTGTGTAACGTCTTGCGAGTTTAATACTGCCTTCGATAGCTTCAGTGCCAGAATTGACCAAATAAGTGGTATCCAATGGGTCTGGAAGTTCTTCTGCAAGAAATTTAGCCAGTTCTACAGCAGGTTGTTGAATAAACTCGCCGTACACCATAACATGCAGATAAGAATCAAGTTGGGCTTTGGTTGCAGCAATTACTTTTGGATGGCAGTGACCCAAACTGCAGGCAGAAACCCCTGCCACAAAATCCAAATAGGCCTTTCCGTTAGTATCGCATATGTATGAGCCTTTGGCATGACTGACCTCTATAGCCAATGGGTGCGGTGTGGTCTGTGCTTGATATTTAAAGAAGTCCTTATCCATACTAAAACCTATTGCTCTTCAGTCTTAGATCGGTCTTCGCCTTCTTTCGTTGTCTTGAGAACAGGTGTTTTTGACATGCTTTTAGTGCCTTGGGCTGCTGAATTCGTTGGTAAATTTCGAGCAGCTTTATTGGTTTTGTTAGGTGTGCTTTTTCCTGCTGACTCCACACGTTCCTGGACGCTTTCATCAACAAACTCCTCTGGAGGCACATAGTCTTTTAAGCCACTTATTATGGGTAAATCTAAAGGCGGATCTCCTATAAATAAATCCTCCACGGATTTTGGCTGTTCTTCACCGCGCCAGTCGAACCCTCTTAAACGCTTTCCACTTCTCGGAAATTGAGATTCGGGAAACAATTGTCCATCAATTTGATTGATCAGTCTAATTTCTTGTATCTCCTGATTTTCTATTTGAATATTGATACTGCCAGACTTGGATTTGTTGATGCCAACTAATTCATTTTCGGAGTTTCTAGAGTAGTAAATGACTTCTGCATTCTTAATAATATCAACATTGTATAGCTCGTTATCACGGAATAATCCAATAAGCCGTTGTCCCTTTATCTGGTTGTAACCATCATCACTTAAGCTATCTCTACTTACCAAAAAAGCATTGTTGAAGACTTTTAGGGAATCTAGTTTTTCGGTTTTAACATTAGAGATAAGATGAATGGTATCTCCTGTCATTTGATTTCCCATATTCCAAAGTACGGGCTTACGATCAATTGCAAAGGCATCGCTAGAGCTAAAGCGGCTTAGATTGATCATTTTGGTAAGTCCGGTTTTATGATTAATGTGAATAGAATCGGCTTTACCTGCTAAATCGCTTTTATAAAGCCTAACATTGTAATAAGCCCTCGTTATTCTATTGTTTTCCTTGCCTGTAACCATTAAGGTATCGGCGTGCACATACACGGAATCCTTATCTTGAACAGTAATGGCTAAGGCTCGCTTTGTTATAAAAACCGAATCCTTGTCGCGCCATACTTCGGCATAGTGGCCTTTTACGATGCTATTGTTAATGGTATCTGTAACGGTAATATTATTCGTGGCCGATGCAAAATTTCTATTTCTATTAAAATAAATGCTATCACCTTCTACCGTTCTATTGTCATAATCTACACGAGCATTACGTTGAAAATGTCCAGTATCATTGTTCGTGTCATAAAATCCACGCTCCGTGTAAACTTTACTTCCTTCACCCACTATGGTCGATGGGCCAAATAGATAGGCATAACCGTTATCTGGAAAAAAATCAAGGCGCTCTGTATTTAGTACATATTCTGGATTAACAAGCTCTACATCCTGAATGAATTGGTATTTGCGCGCGTTGAGGTAATACCGACCAATTTGACTCGTAATGGTACCAGAGGTGTCTCTTACGACCTTGCCGCGTGTTTTATAGAATGCTTGCTGTTTAACACGATCAAAATATAGGGTATCTGTGCTCAATACAGATTTAGGTTCTGTAAGGACAACGTTTCCACTCGCTATGGCTATTTGGGTTTTGCCACTGTATTCTACGTATTTCGCCACCATGTTTATGGAATCACCTTGTTTTACCAAGACATTGCTAAACGCCTCTATAAAATCTTGATCTTCGTAATAGATGGCTTTATCGCACCACATATCCACACCTTTATGGATAAAATGAACTTGCTGGGACTTATCTCTTAGAAAGACCTTTGCACCGTCCTCGATTTCAGGGTCTGTGTATCCTGTGCCAGCATATTCTATGGTAATAACCTCAGTTTGTTGGGATACTGCTGTTAGCCCATAAAATAGTATTATGAGTAGAGGCCAAATTCTCCTTGTGTCCATTGTCATAGGTCTATGACTGTTTAACCTGTAAAACGATTTTTTTAGTATGATTTACAGTTTTTTTAACGAAGCCAATTGTGCTAAACTTCTTTTCTTATAATGGTCTGTTTCCTGTCAGGCCCTACGGAAACGATGGTTATTGGAATTTCTAGCTCATTTTCTAAGAATGTCACGTAGTCGTTAAATTCTTGAGGTAATTCCGAGGCCTTTGTCATTTCCGTTAAGTCAGCGGACCACCCTTTAAGTTCAGTATAAATTGGTTTTACATTTTCGGATTCAATGTTGTATGGTAAATGAGAGATGGTTTTTCCCTTATAATCATATGCCGTGCAGACTTTAAGTCTTTCGAAACCTGAAAGAACATCACCTTTCATCATAATGAGTTGTGTCACACCATTAACTTGGCAAGCATATCGCAATGCCACTAAATCTAACCAGCCACAGCGTCTTGGTCTACCTGTAGTGGCACCAAATTCGTGACCAACGCGTCCCATGGTCTCACCATCTTCATCAAACAATTCGGTAGGAAAAGGTCCCGACCCAACTCTCGTTGTATAGGCTTTAAAAATACCGAATACATCGCCAATTTTACTAGGAGCTACACCCAAACCAGTACATGCTCCTGCGGCAGTAGTATTCGATGATGTTACATAAGGATACGTCCCAAAATCTATATCTAGTAAAGATCCTTGGGCGCCTTCAGCTAATATGGACTTACCCTCAACTTGGGCTTTGTGTATATAATCTTCAGAATCTATAAACTGAAGTGATTTTAAGGTGTCTATTGCCTTAAAAAATTCTGATTCTAGTTCGTTCAAATTGTATTCAATATCTACATTGTAAAAAGAGATCATGGCTTCATGCTTGTCAGCTAGAGCTCTATATTTCTTTTTCCAGTCTGCCATTTCAATATCTCCAACCCTGATTCCATTACGGCCGGTTTTGTCCATATAGGTTGGGCCAATGCCTTTTAATGTAGAACCAATTTTTGCCTTCCCTTTAGACGCTTCGCTTGCAGCGTCCAATAACCTGTGCGTTGGAAGAATAATATGGGCTTTTCTAGAGATACATAAAGACTTTTTGTAGTCTACATTTTGTTCATCTAGCTTATCAAGCTCTTTCTTAAAAATCACAGGATCAATGACTACGCCATTTCCTACCAAGTTAATGGTATTATCGTGGAAAATGCCAGAGGGAATAGTATGGAGAACGTGTTTTCTTCCATTAAAAACCAAGGTATGGCCTGCGTTTGGGCCACCTTGAAACCTCGCTATGATATCATATTTTGATGTAAAAACGTCAACGATTTTTCCTTTACCTTCATCTCCCCATTGAAGTCCTAGTAGTAAATCTACTGCCATGGTATATTTTAGTTAGTCGTCATTTTTACGAATACCGTAAAAATAGAGTGAGTGATTAGTTATGTTAATATTAAAAACCTCTTCTATGGTTTTTTGTATGGATTGAATGCGTGGGTCGCAAAACTCGATAACCTCGCCTGTATCGGTAAGAATGACGTGGTCGTGTTGTTTATCGAAATACGATTTTTCGTAATGGGCCTGACTTTGGCCAAATTGGTGCTTTCTAACCAAACCACAGTCGAGAAGCAGTTCTATTGTGTTATAAAGCGTGGCACGACTAACTCGGTAGTTTTTATTCTTCATTTTAATGTAGAGCGACTCTATATCAAAATGCTCTTCGCTATCGTATATTTCTTGCAATATAGCATAGCGTTCAGGCGTCTTTCTGTGTCCTTTTTCTTCTAGAAATTGTGTAAAAACACGTTTTACAATTTCCTGATTACTTTCTTCTGTGGTTGCATTCATAATTAGGCTGCAAATTTACATAATTTTAGACTCTCTTAACCTTATCGATACCATTAATTTTTTTGAGCTTATCCATGAGTTTCTTGAGTATAGCCTGATTTTGTACCTGTACGGTTATTTTTCCCGAGAACACACCGTCTTCACTAGAAAAACTTATGCTTTTCATGTTTACATGCATGTTTTGGGAGATAAGATTAGTAATATCGTTAACGAGGCCAAGGTTGTCGATGCCAGATAGTTCTATTTGCGAGGTGTACACTTGCTGTGACGAGTCTATCCACTTCGCGGGCATGATTCTGTAGGCGTAGTTAGACTGAAGGCTAACGGCATTAGGACAATTTTTTTTATGAACCTTAATTCCGTCATTGATGGTTAAAAAACCAAAGACCTTATCTCCAGGAATGGGATTGCAGCAATTGGCCAGTGTATAATTCAGTTTCTCTTCCTCTTTGCCAAAGACCAACATGTCGTACTTAGAAGTAATTTCCTCTTTATTGATGTCCTTTGGCGGTTCTGGTTTACGTATTTTCTTTTTAAAGTAGCTCACGATAGAACTGCTTCTTGAGGCGGCAAAAGCCTTTAACTTCGTATTATCGATACTTCCTATGCCTACACGGTAAAAAAGATCTAATGAGGTATTAAGGTTGAAATAATTGACAAGGTCATTTACTGAGCTTTCGTTTAGTGTGATTTTAAGTTGCTTTAGTTTACGCCTTAAAATCTCTTTCCCTTCTTCTGCTATGCGTTTGGTGTCTTCCCTTAAGGCTGATTTAATTTTACTCCGTGCTCTAGCTGTTGTTGCATAATCCAACCAGTTGGCATTGGGCTTGGCATTCTCTGAAGTTAAAATCTCAACGCGATCACCACTCTGCAGTTCGTGGCTTAACGGCACAAGTTTACCATTGACCTTGGCACCACGTGTTTTCATGCCAATCTCAGTGTGTATGCTAAAGGCAAAATCTAAAGGTGTGGCACCTTTTGGTAAGGATTTTAAATCTCCTTTTGGCGAGAATACAAAAATTTCTTTGGAGTAGAGGTTGAGTTTAAACTGCTCAACAAAATCCACAGCATCCACTTCATTGCTCTCTAGGGCTTCTTGCAAGCGATTTATCCAAAGGTCTAAACTGTCATCTTTATCAGTTTCATTTTTGTATTTGTAATGCGCCGCGTAACCTTTTTCTGCTATTTCGTTCATGCGCTCACTTCGGATTTGAACTTCCACGAAGCGACTTTTTGGTCCAACAACTGTGATATGTAGCGCTTCATAACCGGTTGATTTAGGCGATGAAATCCAATCGCGTAATCGAATTGGGTTAGGTGTAAAATGATCGGTAACAATGGAGTAAATCTTCCACGCTAGGAATTTTTCATTAGCTAAATCGGACTTATATATAATTCTAACGGCGAACTTGTCATAGACTTCCTCAAAAGAGATTCCTTGTTTCACCATCTTACGCCTTATGCTAAATATGGATTTTGGTCTGCCCTTAATTTCGTAATTAATACCTTCCTTATTCAACGACTCTTCAATTACCTTAGAAAATGATTTAATATAAGCGTCTTGCTCTTCTTTACTCTCTTTCATTTTTTCCAGAATGTCATTATAAACTTCTGGTTCGGTATATTTTAAGCCTAAATCTTCGAGTTCTGTTTTAATGTTATAAAGTCCTATTCTATGAGCTAATGGCGCATAAATGTAGAGCGTTTCGGAGGCGATTTTTACTTGCTTATCGGCACGCATGGATTCCATGGTCTGCATGTTGTGCAAGCGATCGGCAATTTTTATAATAATTACCCTAACATCTTCATTAAGGGTGAGAAGCATTTTCCTGAAGTTTTCCGCCTGAAGCGAAACATCCATTTCCGTGTCTAATGACGATATTTTGGTTAGGCCATCAACAATTCTTGCAACGGTTTCTCCAAACAATTGTTCTATGTCTGCTATGGTGTAATTGGGATTATCCTCAACTACATCGTGTAACAGGGCAGAGGCGATGGAAGTAGCATCTAGACCAATTTCCTGGGCGACTATTTTAGCTACGGCAATAGGGTGAAAAATGTAAGCTTCGCCAGATTTACGTCGTTGATCCTTATGTGCATCCAAGGCGACCTCGAATGCTTGACGAATTAATTTTTTATCGGCACGACTCAAGGTTTGATAGCTTACTTTAAGGAGTTCCTTGTAAGCTTTGGCAATTGCTGCATTTTCTTTTTCAATATCAACTTCAGTCATAGAACTAAAGTACTAAAACTAGGGGAATAAGCAATATCTTATTCACCAGAAAATCTCGTCTATTAAAATAAAATTAGCCTTTCAGGTTTTTTACACGATTCAGTAATGTAGGGTGGGAATAATGCATAAAGACATAGGCCTTATGAGGGGTGAGATTACTAAGACTATTTTTAGAAAGTTTTTTCAAAGAGGTAATCAATGGCTTGGCGGCATAAGTTGTTTTGGCATAATTATCTGCTTGATATTCAAAAAGTCGTGATATGTAATTCATTACCAATCCCGTTAATTCAGATATTGGTGCATACAATAGGCCAAACGCCACTAAACCTACATGAAAACTTGGCTTTTGCACTCCAATAGCCTGTGACAGTAATGGATTTGAAATAAAAACAGAAAGAATGAAAAGTGTTATACCTGTCAATAAAACAGAAAATATTAAGTTGAAAATGATATGATGCTTTTTATAGTGTCCTACCTCATGGGCCAAAACGGCAACAATCTCTTCATCGTTTAAGTCCTCTACTAAGGTGTCGTAAAGAGTGACACGTTTTTCCCTGCCGAAACCAGAGAAATACGCATTGGCTTTTGTACTGCGTTTAGAGCCATCTATGACAAAAATCTTATTAAGGCTAAACCCAACAGATTTGGCATAATCTGAGATTTTATCTCGTAAAGTGCCATCCTCCAAGGGCTTTTGTTTATTGAAAAGCGGTACTATCAATCTGGAGTAGAACATATTCATAAAAATGGTGAATACTGTAATAATTGCCCATGTATAAACCCAAAAGTACTGTCCTGTAAATTGATAGAACCAAATTACTGCGGCCATTAAACCACCTCCAATTATGGCCATCATAAATAACCCTTTAACTTTGTCTAGAATAAAGGTTTTTTTGGTGGTCTTATTAAATCCGAATCGCTCTTCAATAACAAAGGTTTTGTAATAGGAAAAAGGAGTGGTTAAGATATCGCTCGCTATCATAATTATACCAAAGAATATTAGACCAACTACAATCTCATTATTAGCGTATTGGCGAGCGAAATCGTCTACATACTCAAATCCATCAAAAATTAAAAAACCAAGGGTTAAAATTAAGCTAAACGCAGATGACCACAGACCAAAGTTGTAATTCGCTAATTTGTAAGCTTGGGATTTTTTGTACTCGTCCTCATCAAACACATCATCAAGTTCTGAAGGTATTGGGTCGTTATAGTGTTTGGCATTAAGAGCGTTTATGATTTTATCTTTAAAGAAATTAATTAGGATAATGGCAATTATAATGTAGAATAGGGTAGTGGATGTCATCATTATTTAAAATCGCGTTGTCTTTTGGCTTCAAAAATAAGAATTCCTGCTGCTACCGAAACATTCATGGAATCGATTTGACCTTGCATAGGAATATGAATGTTTTTTGTTGCTGCTCTGCGCCATTCTTGAGATAATCCGCTTGCTTCTGTACCAACAACGATAGCCGTTGGTTGTGTGTAATCTTGATGATGATAAGGTTCTGACTCTTGAAGAATAGCCGAGAAAATATTGAAATTATAGTGTTTGAGATAGTCAATAGCCTCTTCTGTTGACGCCAGTGCAATTTGTGACGAAAATACACAGCCTACACTAGACCGAATGATATTTGGATTGTAAAGATCAGATTTTGGATTAGCTATTATAACGGCATCAACATCTGCAGCATCAGCGGTACGGAGTAACGCTCCAATGTTCCCAGGTTTTTCAGGTGCTTCAGCAACCAAAATCAGAGGGTTTTTAGTCTGTAGTTTCAAATCTTCCAAATGGTGGTTTTTGGCTTTAACAACAGCTATAACGCCTTCCGTCGTTTCTCGGTGGGCTAATTTTGTAAAGACCTCTTTTGAAATTTCAATAATTTCTATACCATATTGTCCTAGGGCCTTAGCCTCGCTAGTGGAGAATAGATCTGGGAAAAATAATAACGACTTAACGGTGTAGCCACCTTTAATGGCTAAGGACAATTCCCGTTTGCCTTCCAGTACAAAAAGCCCTTGTTTTTTTCGCTCACGGGATTTTTCCTTTAATACGACCAGTTGTTTCACTAGGACGTTTTGTGTGCTCGAAATAGTTTTTATCATAGTAGTTGCAAAGTTACTGCAATAAAATAAGTTGAAAGCTTAAAAATGTAGTGGCCTCGAAATGATAGGCCCGCCTAAAACAAAAGCGAGCCTGAGCTCGCTTTTATCTAATCTTTTAATTCGATATTATATTTATCAGAATAGCGTTTTGCCAATTCGGTTTGATGGGTTTCCAAGCTAAGTTGCCTACCATCTATAAATGCATGGGTTACTTTGTTGGTGCGCATATCCAAAGCATCTCCTTCGCTTATGAATAGCGTTGCGCTTTTTCCTTCTTCTAGGGTTCCAAACCTGTCATCTATTCCCAAAATTTTTGCTGGATTGGACGTAATCAATTGGAGTGCTTGCTCCTTTGATAATCCGTAAGCAACCGTTGTCCCTGCATAAAACGGAAGATTTCTAGAATTCATGCGCTCCATTTGACCACTAGGCTCTAGTGCTACCAATACGCCTGCATCCACAAGGTGTTTGGCAAGCTTAAAAGGCGTGTCATAGTCATCATCTTCATTATTTGGTCGCGAATGTACACGCCTCAAGAAAACAGAAATGTTATTATTTTTTAAGAAATCAGCTACTTTGTGAGCTTCATAGGCACCTACAATGGTAACGTGCTCAACACCTTGTGACTTCGCGAAATTAACAGCGTCTGTTATGCCCTTTTCATCATCTACATTGATATACAAACGTTTTGTACCGTCGAATAAACCTGCCATAGCTTCAAAAGGCAAATGCACCTCTGGTTTATTTCCTTTATTATAGCTTTTGGATTCGTTAAAATAATCGGTAAGTTCCTTAACTTCTTTGGCATAATCCTTATTAGGTTTTAAGCCAGGATCTTCTCCTAGCCACCAACGT
Organism: uncultured Winogradskyella sp.; assembly: GCA_913055905.1. GTDB lineage: Bacteria > Bacteroidota > Bacteroidia > Flavobacteriales > Flavobacteriaceae > Winogradskyella. The sequence continues at coordinate 160,410 of CAJXLB010000003.1, read as the reverse complement.
CCTCGTCTAAAGCTGTTAGGCCAATTAATATGGATGCCATCGTCCATTTTAACGACCGCATCTTCCCAATTCCACGCATCATATTGTACTACAGAAGAGGTTCCGGTAATTCGGCCACCACGTGGTACGACTTGACCTAATAAAACACCATTAGGGCGCATAGATTCCACTACTTTAGATTCGGCATTGTAGGCTATAATACTTCTAATATGAGGATTAAAGGCACCAAGCTCTGATAAGTCATTTGACGCTTTTACAGCATCGACCTCTACCAAACCTAAAGTACCGTTGGCTACAATAAAACCAGGGTAGACATGCTTTCCTTTAGCTTCAATGACGTCCATGGATTGTAGCCCTAACCCATCATTGTTGTTTCCTTCCAATACACGACTAATTTTTCCATTGCTGAGGATAATCATGCTATTTTCAACAACTGTGCCGTCGCCAATGTGAGCCGTTGCTCCTACAATTGCAATGTCTCTAGTTTGCTCTGGCGCGGGAGTTTGCTGGGCTATGCCTAAACTAAAGCAAACAAGGGTTAAAAGTGTATATATGTATTTTGAATTTTTCATTTCTTTTTATTTAAGTGGTTAGTCCATAGAGTCGCAGTGCAACAGTTCCTTTTCTTTTTTAACAACGGGCTGTGTTTTTAAGCCCTTGTTTTTGTCTTGAAGCATTAAATTAATTAATTCGCTTTTTTCTTTTTTAATGGCCTCACGCATTTGCTTGTCGCGTTCTATGTCAAAATAGGTTACACCTTCAATGATTGTTTTTTCTGCCTTGGCATAAATGGATAAAGGATGGTCAGACCATAGCACGATATCTGCATCTTTACCGGTCTTAAGGCTACCAACCCTATCATCTAGATGTAAGAGTTTAGCAGGGTTTAGAGTTACCATTTTAAGTGCTTCTTCTTCACTTACGCCACCATATTTTACTGCTTTTGCGGCTTCTTGATTTAGACGACGTGCCATTTCGGCATCGTCACTATTGATTGCTGTGGTTACGCCCACCTTGTGCATAATTGCCGCGTTGTAAGGAATGGCGTCATTAACTTCGTATTTATAAGCCCACCAATCGCTAAAGGTAGAACCTCCTACACCATGTTCTTTCATTTTGTCCGCCACCTTGTAACCTTCCAGAATGTGTGTAAATGTATTGACACGGAAATTGAATTTTTCCGCAACCTTCATGAGCATATTTATTTCGCTTTGCACATAGGAATGGCACGAAATAAAGCGTTCTCCATTTAAAATTTCGGCTAGAACTTCCATTTCGGTATCCTTACGATATGGTTGCCCGCTTTTCTTCTTGTCGTCGTAAGCCTTAGCGCGCGTAAAATAGTCGATAAAAACTTGCTCGACACCCATTCTGGATTTTGGGAAACGCATATTGGTCGTAGAACGCGATTGCTTTACGTTTTCACCTAGTGCGAATTTGATGAACTTTGGTGAGTTGTCGTAAACTAAATTATCGGCAGATTCTCCCCATTTCAATTTTATGATTGCCGAACGTCCACCAATAGGATTGGCAGAGCCATGCAGAATTTGAATGGAAGTAACACCTCCAGCCAAATTACGATATAAATCGATGTCTTCATCATCAATAACATCTTCAATGGTAACTTCAGCAGAAGAGTTTTGGCCACCTTCATTTATCGATGCAGCCGCAATGTGTGAATGCTCATCGATAATACCAGCTGTAATGTGCTTTCCTGTGGCATCTATAACCTTTGCATTTCTATCAGAGAGGTTATTGCCTATTTTGGCAATTTTACCATCTTTAATAAGAAGGTCTGCTTTCTCTAGAACACCTTCGGCCTCGTTGGTCCATATCGTTGCATTTTTAAAAAGCAAGTTTTCGGATTTTGGTTTTTCTTCAAAACCAAAGGCGAGGTTAGGATAAGTGATGGGACTGAAAAAAGGCTGAGATGCTTCTTCATCTTTATCTTTTTGTTTTTTGTCTTCGGCCTCTTCTTTCTTTTTTAGGGCGTAAAAGCTTAGAGTATTGCCATTCGGCATTATGGCTTTGCCGTTAAGACTATTTGCTGAACTTGCATTGGCCGCAATCCTAATATATTCCTTATTGGTGCTATCTGCCGTTTTAAAGGTAAGATTAACCCAATCATTAGAATAATTCATTTTAGTTGAATAGCTAATGGAATCACTTTCGAGCTTTGCATTTGGTTTGCTTAAACTGTTCTTGATGGAAAGCGTGTAATCCTTTCCTCCAAGATTGAAAGTGTAGTCTCCATCTATATCTGTCGATGTCATGTCTTCAATGACATGCGGTGTTCCCTGAACCCAGTTTTCGTATAGTTTGGTTTTCTTATCGAAAATATCGCCATCTGTAATTAAAAAATTAGCATAGCTTCCAGCTTTTAGAGTTCCCAAGAGGTCTGTTTTACCTAGTAAACTCGCAGGCAGAGTGGTAAGAGCTTCTAGTGCCTTTTCCTTAGAGAGCCCACTTTCTATGGCCTTCATAAGATTCGATTTAAAGCTCTTTTTTGATTTTAATCCGTGGGTAGTTAATACAAACGGGATACCATTTTCTGCTAAAAGCCTTGGGTTGTGTGGTTCTTGATTCCAAGCTCTCATATCACTTAAGGATAACGAGTGAGCTAAAAATGGATCTTCAACATCATAGGCTGCCTGAAAATCTATTGGTAGAATTAATACCGCTTTGGTATTTTTTACATCGTCAATACGTTCATACTCATCACCACCACCAACAATGACGTATTGAACTTCTGATTCGTCACCCACTTTATCGGCACGCATGAGATTTGCCCTGCTATTCGCTTCGAAAATTTGAAGGAGTTCCTTGTTTTTATTTAAGGCTTCAAGGGATAAATCCCGCGTATCTATATTTCCGGCGGCATACCACTTTGCATCATTATACATTTGTCTCAGAAGAGCCATACTTCCCATAATTGAGCTTGGATAGGATTGTCTAGACCTTACACTTTTGCTAAATGAGAAGTGTTGGGACACTTCACCATCAACTACTCGTAGCGAATTGTCTGCATCATTATTTAAAGCAATTAAAGCTCCTGTTCCACGGACAATACCATCTGGCATATGGGTGTTGACTACTCCAAAGCCAAGTTTATGCATTTCGGAGGCGTCTTTTTCATTGTATTTAAAACTTGCCATAACGTCTTGCTCAGGCATAACATGATCATTCCAATAATAACCGCTGCGTCCAGGGCCGTACCTAGGGCCATCACCGCTTCGTTTGGGTTTTTCAACGCCAAATGTGGTGTATAAATCAATAAAGGAAGGATAGATAGTTTTGCCGCTTAAATCTATCACAGTCGTGTTGTCCGGGATTTTTACGGACTTACCAACATTTACCACTTTTCCTTTCCTAATTAACAAGGTTCCATTGGAAATAATTTCGGTCGGAGATACATGGATGGTAGCGTTAATAAATGCGGTGTAGTTGGAATTCTTTGCAATTACTCCCGAATTGCTCGGGAAATAATCTTGCGAGAATAGTGAAACACTGCACATTAGCATGAGCAGCTTTAAAAAGAACTTCATCATAAAATTAGGGTTAGTTTAAAATTTGATGCCTAAAGATAAGGATATAGGCCATTTGCTAGAGTCCTGTTAAGACTTTTTAACGTTTACAGTGCGTTGGTCTTGTAGTAATTTACCAGAAGCGCCACGACGTAATTATAACTTTTCATTCCATCAACTTGATTATTAGCTTTTAAGAAACTATCAAAAGTAGTTTTAAAAACAGGTTCTAATGGATTTTCATAAGACTTCCAAAATTCTTCCACCTCCATGTAGTTGGCCAATATACCTTTGTTAATTCTTGGAAGCAGTTCATAATATAGGTCGGCATTTCGTCGATGTAATTCATAAATGCAATACCGCAACGCAAAGGTGTATCCTGAATACTTAAAGTATAGGTCGTCATTATTAATGGCTGCTAGGCATCCTATAAAATTGGCTTCGTTCTCTGCCGCATAACCGATTTGATGCGCAATTTCGTGACAAGTTGTGGTTGGGAATTTATAAGTAGGTAAAAGTCCGTCTACTTGGGCTTCGTTCGTAAAAGGGTTGAGGTAGCCGGAGAAACCCATGTACGTGAGCGGTAAGCTATATATTGATTTTTTTAAGCTTTTAGGCGCATAATGCCACTTAGGGTAAGCTTTTTCAAGATTATCATAGCCATTCTTGGCTAAATTGAAGATGTCTGTTTTGCTGTATGGGAGTTCTATTTTTATTGAATCTTCTCGAGATAGTTGATTGTGAATTTGGTTGGATTTATCTATAAGTCTTGAGGTAAATTCAAATAAGGCTTCGGTGGAGTAATCCGCGGAAATATTCAACGATTTGTACAGAGGCGGTCTGTAATAATTATAAGCCCACAATACATGAAATGCAAAATAAATAACTGAGAAAACCGCTGTAATATCTAAAATCCAATTCAGGGTATCCTTGTAGATTCGTCTCCTATTCACAACCAACCATCTTAGAATATAGACTGAAGCGATGGTATAGAAAATATCACCTACAGAAAAGGGTATCCAACCAAAAACGTAGCGCATAGCTTGTGATAGTATTGGATAAACAGCAGTACTGTAGACCGTTTCAACGACATCAGGAGCGCGTTTAAGGCTGTAAATTACGATCAACTGAATGCCAAGAAATGCGATTAAGAATAGTCTGTTACGTTTCATTTAAGTTCAAATATAGAGAAAAACCCTATGGTAAAAGTTTAAGGAAAATTAAAATAGTGAATTGCACTTCTTGGGATTTTTGTTGGAATACTTTTTAAGTCTTTACACTGAACGGAAGTGGTTTTGTAACTTTGTATAAACTAATAAAATTACAAGATGAACTCAGACATAAGAGCATTAGAACCTAAGGTTCTGTGGAATAAATTTGCCGACTTAAATGCAGTGCCAAGACCCTCAAAAAAAGAAGAACGTGTTATAAAATTCATGAAGGATTTTGGCAAAAGTCTGGGACTTGAAACCATAGAGGATGAGACAGGTAACGTTATTATTAGAAAACCTGCTTCACCTGGAATGGAAAACCGCAAACCTGTGGTGATGCAGTCCCACTTGGATATGGTACACCAAAAAAACAATGATACTGTTTTCGATTTTGAAAATCAGGGAATAGACATGTTTGTAGATGGTGATTGGGTAAAAGCCAAAGGCACCACACTTGGAGCAGATAATGGTTTGGGTGTGGCAACCATCATGGCTATTCTAGAGAGTGATTCCATAGCACACCCGCCTCTAGAGGCACTATTTACGATCGATGAGGAAACTGGAATGACAGGTGCCAAGGGTTTAAAAGGAGGCTTGTTAAAAGGTGAAATATTACTGAACCTTGATACAGAGGAGGACGATGAAATTGGTGTTGGCTGTGCGGGAGGTGTAGATATTACCGCGACACGCCGTTATGCAGTGGAACGAATCCCAGGGACTTCCCAAGCTTATGTAATAGACGTCAAAGGTCTTCAAGGTGGACACTCTGGAATGCAAATACATGAAGGACTAGCCAATGCCAACAAGCTAATGAATCGTTTGCTTTATGGTGGTTATGATAAATTTGGATTGCGTATTGCGGAGATAGATGGCGGAAGCTTAAGAAATGCTATTCCACGAGAGAGTAGGGCCGTAGTCATTGTAGATACGTCTAAAATAGCTGATTTTAAAGCAGCATTTGATGAACTGGCAACGACCATTAAGCATGAGTTTAAAACCTTGGAACCAAACATGGTCATTTCTTGTACCGAATGTGAATTACCATCAAACTTATTGCCTGTTACCATTCAAAAACAATTGACGCGAGCACTCTACACAGCGCACAATGGCGTTTATAGAATGAGTCCAGATATTCCAGATTTGGTTGAAACGTCTAACAATATTGCTCGGGTAATTGTTAAAGATGGGAATATTAAAATAGGGTGCTTAACAAGAAGCTCTGTTGAAAGCTCTAAATGGGACCTGGCCTTCGCCTTAAAAGCGGCCTTTGAGCTTATGGAGTGTGATGTTACTTTTTCAGGTGATTATCCAGGCTGGGCACCAAATATGGACTCTGAAATTCTAAAAATCATAGTCCCAATTTACAAACGTTTAAATAATGGGGAAGAGCCACATGTTGCTGCCTGTCATGCAGGTTTAGAATGCGGTATTTTGGGTCAGCATTATCCTGAGATGGACATGATTAGCTTTGGACCTAATATTAAAGGAGCACATTCTCCAGATGAACGTGCGCAGATTTCTTCGGCTCAAAAATACTGGGAATTTGTTCTTGAGATCTTAAAAAATATTCCAGAAGCATAAATAAAAAAAGCTGGTTATATCTATTGACTAACCAGCTTTTTAAATATTACTAAAGGTCTTATTTTATACCTACCAATTCTATATCGAAGACAAGGTTGGTTTTTGGTGGAATCACAGGAGCTCTTCCAGCTTCTCCGTAACCTAGATAATAAGGAATAAAAACTCTAGCCTTATCACCAACTTTCATGTTTAACATGGCTTCCCTGAAACCCGCTACTAAACTTGCCGTTTCATTGTATGGCATATCAAATGGCGCATAGCGACCTGCATCATCTTGTCGTTGGTCGTACTTACCATATTTTTGGGCTACATCTTTCCAGGTCGTCCAAAACAATTCGCCATTTTCAAAATAGCCTGCACAATCAATACTTACACGTTGTGATGAGTTAGGTTGTTCTCCGTTGCCTTCGTGCGTAAAGATCATGGCCATTCCAGTTGGCGATTCAATACGTCGTCCTTCCAGCTCTTCATTTTTCTTAAGCCATTCTGTTTTTGCTTGCTGTGCCAATTCTTGAGCTTTTTGCTTCGCTTCTTCCCTTAAGGTATTGAACGTAACTTCAACTTCAGGCATTTGTTCTTCAAATACTTTTGGAGCATCAAAAAGTTTAGCGTCCTTACCTTTTCTTATAATATTAACCTCGGTCATTATGACATCCTCAACAGGTTTATGGTTTCTAGCCATAGGATTAACAACTTTCACGTTAGAAATCGAATCTTGCACTTCTATTCCTTTCACAAGCTTACCAAAAACAGAGTGACAGCTTACTCCAGGCTGGTCACATGCCTTTAAATTGCCTTGGGCATCGTAAAAGTCTAAGCTAGGGTAAGGGACTTCGGTAATGAAAAATTGGCTACCATTGGTATTTATGCCACCAGCATTGGCCATGGACAGTATTCCGGGTTGATCATGTTTTAAATCTTTATCAAAATCTGCCGCAAACCTATAGCCTGGTGTCCCAGAACCTGTGCCTGTTGGGTCACCACCTTGAATCATAAAATTGTTGATGACACGATGAAACGTGAGGCTATCAAAAAAGGGCTTATCCTTATATTGTTCTTCGACCATAGGATGATTGCCTTCGGCCAAGGCCACAAAGTTAGCCACGGTAACAGGGACTTTGTCGTAATAAAGTTCTGCGACCATTGTGCCTTTATTGGTTACAATTTCTGCGTATAAACCATCTTCTAGGTCGGGATAACGTTCCTGGCAAGAACTGCTTAACAGTGCCGCAAGTATACAAATTGATAAAATTGTTCTTTTAATCATTGTTTTTAATTATTGTATTTAGGGTTACTTCGCAAATTAGCGGAATGTTGGTTCCTATTTTATTGTCATCGCCATAATAACCAAAGGCTTTTTGGGAAGGAAAAATAAAGGTCACTTGCTCACTAGGCTTCATGAGTTTTAATCCTTCTCGCAAACCTGTGAACAATTCTTCTTTATCCATAACATACGTCTTGTTGGAAGTAGCATAGATTTCTTCTCCTTTTAAATTAGAAACGTTAAAATCGAAATCAATGACATCTCCAAACTCTGGTTGTAGCGAATCTTTTTCCACTTTATTGGTGTAGAAATACCAAAATCCGCTTTCAGAGGCTATATAATCTATGGCAGGATTATTGGCTATGATTTTTTCAATTTCCTCCTGTTCCTTCGCATTAAGTTTTTTATTGCGTTCTGCAGATTCCTTTAGGAACGATCCTGTCTTCACGGATTCTGGCATTCTAGCTTCAGGAGATTTACAACTAAACAGGACAGCTGTAATAGTCAGTAAGGTAATTAGCTTTTTAATCATTGGGACAATTGCGCTTTATAATGAGGCAAGATACTAATAAATTTATCAACCGTCTCTTTTAGTGTTAGATGCGAACGCCCTCCAGCTGCATTTGTATGACCACCACCATTGAAATGAGCCCTTGAGAACTCGTTTACAGAAAAATTCCCTTTGCTTCTTAGAGAGACCTTAATTATGGCGTCCTGTTGGTTTTCGATAAAAATTGCCGCAAAAATAACATCCTTTAAAGATAGACCGTAATTAACAAAACCTTCTGTATCTCCTTTTTTGAATTGAAACGTATCAAGCTCTTCTTGAGATAACGTGATGTAGGCGGTTTTGTATTCTGGTAGCACTTTTAGATTTTGCATGGCTCTTCCTAAAAGCTGTAAACGCGAATAGGAATTGGTATCGTATACGGCATTATGAATTTGAAAATTCACAGCGCCTTTGTCCATAAGATCTGCCGTAACCCGATGGGTCCTGCTTGTGGTAGATTGAAAACGAAATGAGCCTGTGTCTGTCATAATTCCAGTATATAGGCAAGTAGCTACCTCTGGAGTAATTTTATCTAATTGGTCCAGCATTTCAATAAAATTGTAGACCATCTCACAAGTAGAGGACATACTTACATCCGAATAGGTAAATGCAGCATAATCATCGGGTTGTTGGTGATGATCTATCATTATTTTATCTGCCTTTGATGTTTCTATGGCCTTTCCGAGTTCGTCTCCTGCACGATGCAAAGCATTAAAATCTAGGGTGAAAATGAGGTCGGCCCTGTCAATCTTTTCTTGGCATATGGACATTTGCTCTTCGTATTTTAAAACAACATCATTGCCTGGAAGCCATTTTAAAAATTCTGGATAATCGTTTGGTGCAATAACATCAACGTTATGCTCATTTTGGTTAAGGAAGTGGTATAGTCCTAAGGATGATCCCATTGCATCTCCATCGGGATTTCTGTGAGGCACAATTACAATATCCTTTGGGCTGTTTAAAATTTGTTTAATGTCGCTTATTTGTCCTAAAATCATAGTGGACGAAGATACAATTTTTTAATGTTTACAGCTCTTGATAAATTAAAGAAATACATTACTTTTGCATCGAATTTCGCCAGACCATATAAGGCGAAGATTAAAAAAATTAAAAATAATTACATGGCAACTAACAGAACATTTACAATGTTAAAGCCGGATGCTGTTGAAAAGGGACACATTGGCGCAATATTAGAAAAAATTACCGCTTCAGGTTTTAGAATCGTAGCAATGAAGCTTACGCAAATGACTAAAGCAGACGCTGAGACGTTTTATGCAATTCACAAAGAGCGTCCGTTTTTTCCAGAGTTGGTAGAATATATGACTCGAGGACCAATTGTGGCGGCAATATTGGAAAAAGACAATGCTGTAGAGGATTTTAGAACCTTAATTGGTGCTACCAATCCTGCAGAGGCAGCTGAGGGTACTATCCGTAAATTATATGCTGCATCTATTGGCGAAAATGCCGTGCATGGCAGTGATAGTGATGAAAATGCATTGATAGAAGGTGCTTTTCATTTTTCGGGACGTGAAATGTTCTAAAAAAGAAAACAAACATAAACTAATAAAAGACCATCGTCATGATGGTCTTTTTTTTATGGTTAGTGAAATGAAAATCAATTATTGTGGTGGATAACTTTCCAATATCTTATTGATGCCCATTGCTATATTTTCCTTTTTTAGACTTTCTTCCTTTACAATGCCAGAGCCAGAGCCCTTCCATACCAACACGTCCTTTGCTCTATCTACAAGATGGATGATTAAAGTGCCTTCGGTATAATTGATTTGTTTGGAATAGGGTTTTCCAACACCTGTGCGAAATCTCCATTTTTTACCCCATACCGTACTTAAATTTACGTTCGTATTGGAGTAGTCCTTTTTCTTTTCTGTTTTAATTGCTAAATCTACAAGTAAATCTGGATTAGGCGACTCGGTTAATCCCTTAGAGGTTAGGTTTGAAGAGATGCTGTTTAAAAGTCTGGTTTTTACCATATCATCTACAGGGATTTGCTTGGCCTTATTTGAAAATCCGTATGTTTTATATTCACTAAAGTTTATGGTGTCATCGTAATCCGATACTACTTTTGATGATGAGCACGATAACAGGGCTAAAGAAAAGATGGCTGTAAGTAAAAAAATATTTTTTTTATGACTTAAGACGATTGGTTTCTGTTATTTAAAGCCTAAGTTAATACTTTTCAATGGATTGAAAAGGCGTTTATTTTAACACTTTTAATTTTGATTCTAAATATTAAATCTGATGACTGTCATTGCGAAGTTTGCCGTAATCCTATACGTTTAAATGTTTTAAAATAAATTCTTATGGTTACTGGTAATAAAATAGAAGAACTCGCTCTTTTATCAGAGCAAATAAGAGGATTGACCCTTAAAAGACTAAAAGAGCTTCCAGATGGATTTATGAATTGGCGATTAAATAATTCTGCCATGAGCTTTGCTCACTTGGTACAGCACCTTATCGATGTTGATGATTTGTTTTTTAAACTTTCAACGACCAACGCAAGAGAATTTAAATGGCAGCTGGGCTCTGATGAAGTTCCTATTAATGTCGATGCTTCCACCTACAAAACGATGCTTCAAACCTTAAAACGCTATGGCAAAAAAAGATCGACTTTAATTTCAGAGTTCGATGATAAAACAATCAACGATGTTTTACACGATAGCGAAGGAAACCAAATGACCTATTGGTGGTTTATTATGCGTAAGGTCTTGGAACATGAGACCTATCATAGAGGCCAGATCGCTGCTTATTTAAAGGTTTTAAAAGGTGAGCAGTAATTAAATTCTAATTATATCCGTTGGTGTTTCCACAAGAATGATTTTCTCATCGTGTATAGCAATGGGTTGCTTTAAAATGGCAGGATTGTGCTGTATGGTTTTAATCCAATCTTCATCAGAAAAATTGTGATGCTCCATTGTTGACGAATATGAAGGATGTTCTTGGTTGACTAAGTCCTTTACCTTTAGTTGTAGACGGTTGGCTATTTCCATAATTTGGGTGCCAGTAAGAGGAGTTTTTAAAATATCGATTTCCTGAATGGGCAAACCCTTCGTTTGGGCATAGGCCAAAGTCTGTTTTGCTCTTCTCGATTTAGAACTGTAAAAAAGTGTAATTTGTCGTTTTGAGGTGGCTATTTCTCCCATGATTCCCAAATTATTAATTGTTCTTGTTTTGGTGTGTTTCTAGATGATGCCTTAGTAGTTGCTCTAAGCTTTTTAAATAGGATTCTAACACCTGTTTGTCCATATGTGGCTTATCCATTGTGGGTAGCGTTAACGGATTTTCATCCAAATAGCGATAAAGTTCCGGATAATTGGTTTCAATATCCGTGGTAAGCTGCGTGATTTCCTGCAATATGTTTTGAAGATTCTTCATAATAATTCACGTTTGAATCTAAATAAAAATAAAGAATCAATTTCGAAGAAGAAATGACCAATGTCAGTAAGATGTAAGACGCCCTTTAGTTTAAAAAGGCTCTACATCTTGATAATTACAAGATAAACCGGAATCTATTAATCTTCTGCTACTGGCGAAATCATAATATGAGCCCTATGCGTGCCAGGATTCATGATCCAAGGATGATTTGCCGCTATCGGTACTTCGGGCAAACCTGTAGATTCTGCGGTTGCAAAAGGCATGTAAACCACGTAACGGTAGTGCGCACCCTCAACTTCAAAGGTTTCGGGATCATATGTTTCATTAGGGCCAAAATAAATATGTAAGGTAGAACCTGGCTTTCCCATATCTAGCTTACCTGATTTAGCCTCTGCTTCCCTTATATCAAAAATTTCGGTTGCCGTTTTTCCTTGGGCTCTTAATTCGCGACCCCTTGCCATAAATGGCTCTAGATTCTTGTGGTAACAGGCGGCATTAAAACCTGGTTTCTTTGGGTCGTCAACAAGTACTATAAATTCATTATCACCTTCTCTAAAGGTCACAAATTCACCATTCATATTATAACCGATTACCTTACACCGTTCTCTACTGGCCTTAGGTGCTGCCATAAGAGCCGTGGCAACAAGGGCTTCGTCCGAATCTATAGCAACAAAAGTTTTGTCTTTAATTTTTTTTACAGCGGTGGAGTCCGTTTGGTTATCTGATTCTAACTCTGCTGCTGTTTTTTTATCTGAGGAATTACAGGATAATAGTAATCCTACGATTATAAAAGGTATTAAAAGCTGACGTCTCATGGTATTTTACGAATTTAAGTAATGCTATGCTCATAAAGATAAGTGATTTAGAAGACATGCAGTTGGCAATTCGAATAATTGTATTTGGCTTATGCCGTAAAAAGGCTTTTAGTTATCGTCTTGCAGTGTCTTTATGAGGTCAGTGATAACGTTGGTCCAATATATTTTAGAAGCGTTTCTCTGCTGCTCACTTTCCAGTCTATCGATATGAAACGCAATGGTTGTTTTATTTTTACGGGGAATGACTCTCATTTGCAAGTTCGCCTTATTGGGCCAAGGACTAAGCTTCCATTTTGTTCTTATGTGAGAATGCGTTTTGATTGTGGAGAACTCAGTTTCTGCATCTCTTAACCAAATAGATGCACATTTTTCTGAAAACAGGTAATCCCATGTCTTCTCTAGACTAACAGGAATTGTCCGCCGTATTCCAAATTGCCACCCAGCATCTTTTGTAAGTCCAGCTTTTTTGTCCATAATGAGAACAAGTATAGCTAAAGTTAAAAAAAGTAAATGACTTTATCGGAGATGGAAGTACTCCATATTTCATCTAATTGCTAAACTAATATGTACTGAAACCGACGTGAATTACGCTAAATAATACTGTAACAAATCACTTGTTTACAATTCATCAATAAAAAAATACAATTCAGTAAGGCTTCTTTTAAATATCTTTATACGTGTTAGATATTTGTATCACATTCAAAAAAAGAAACATCATGAGTACCTTATTACGATTATTAATTATTGTTCTTGTACACATATTTACCTCACAGATACAATCTCAAGAGGAATATAACATAACAGTTAAAGTTAACGGTTTGAGTAGCAATGAGGGGAAAGTGTTCTTAGCCATTTACGATACAGAAGAGGATTTTTTGGAAAATACTTTTAAAGGAACTACGAGTTCTATTGCCGATAAGACCTGTGAGGTGGTTTTTGAAAATATTCCTAAAGGTATTTATGCTATTTCCATTTTTCATGACGAAAATGATAATGGTAAAATGGATACCAACTTTATGGGTATTCCAAAGGAAGATTACGGATGCTCCAATAACGCCTCAGGCTTTATGGGACCACCGAAATGGAAGGATGCTAAATTCGAATTAACCAGTGATACAACAATAACTATTAACTTATAAACCAATTATTATGAAGCAGATATTTACATTAGTTATGGTAGCTTTATCAGCATTGGGTATGGCTCAAGGTAATTTTGAGAAAGGCATGACAAAAGCTTTCGAATTATGGGAAGCTGGCCATTTAGATAAGGCCGAAAATATGTTTGAACGCATAGCAACGGCCGAAAAAGACAACTGGCTGCCTCATTATTACATCGCGCAGATCAACAGTTTGAAAAGTTGGGATGTCACCGACGAGGCTGTTCTTAAAGCCCAACTTGATAAGGCACAAAAACATTTAGACATTGCCATGGGACTGAGTGAAAATAATCCAGAACTTATGGTAATTCAGGCTCAAGTGCTAACCAATTGGATTGCCTTCGATGGCATGACTTATGGCATGAAGTATTCCGGAAAAATCACGGAAATTTACAACAAAGCGAAAGCCATTGCACCAGAAAACCCAAGAGTAGCTTTCGCGAAGGTGGAGTGGGAAATGGGTAGCGCCAAATATTTTGGCCAGGATACAGCACCATTTTGCAAAAAGTTTGAAGAAACTTTGGAACTTTTTAAAAAATTTAAAGCGGAGTCAGAATTTCATCCTGATTGGGGCGAAAAACGAGCCAAGCAGGTTATCGCAGAATGTAAATAAGGAAACTTTTTAACACAATGAAACGATTTTTTAAAACCCTACTTTCAGGAATAATAGTTGCCGTGGCCATAATGGCTGTAGACCAGGTTATACGCTATTTTTCAGGATTGGAAATTGCGTTTAACAAAAGCTTCTTAAGATCGTTTCTATATTATCTCATTTATTCCATACCATTGACTCTGGTAAATTCAGAATTCTTTGATTACCTCAACCATAAAGTAGTATGGCGTAAATATGCCAAATACAGAATGCCTATAGGTTTTATCGGTTCTGTAGCTATTACCTTAATAACCATATTTTTTGTTAGAGCCTTTATTGAGATAGTAATTGAAGGTGAAAGTGCGGTAGAGTTTTGGAAGAGTGAGCGCGCAGAATTCTATGTGAGTGCTCTATTTATAACTTTAATTATATCTCTGTTTTTTCATGCGCTCTATTATTACAAGGAACTGCAGAAAACCAAGGTTAAGGAACAAAAAGTAATCGCAGGCACAGCGAGTGCCAAGTTTGATGCCCTAAAAAATCAATTAGACCCTCATTTTCTTTTTAACAGTCTTAATGTATTGACAAGTCTTATTGAGGAGAATCCTGATAGTGCACAGAAATTTACTACCGCATTATCAAAGGTTTATAGATATGTATTGGAACAAAAGAATAAGGAGTTGGTTACGGTGGATGAAGAGCTGAATTTTGCTAGAACTTACATGTCTTTGCTTAAAATGCGTTTTGAGGATAGTATCATTTTTGAAATCCCAGATAAGGCAACAAATCCAGAAAGTAAAGTCGTTCCCTTGTCATTACAATTGCTACTCGAAAATGCCGTGAAGCACAATATGGTAACCTCGAGTAAACCGCTACATATTAAGATTTATGAAGATGGCGATTATCTCGTGGTAATGAACAATCTTCAACCAAAGCAAATTGTAAAGAAAAGTAGTGGAGTGGGATTAGAGAACATTAAGCAACGTTATAATTTGTTGTCCAATAAAAAAGTAGTCATCAATCAACGAGAGAAGGATTTTGCCGTAGGCATTCCAATGCTCACAAAACAAGTATCAATTATGAAAAGAACATTACCAAGTCCAGAAAAGCTAAACGACGACTATGTGCGTGCGCGCAAGAAGGTAGAAGAGCTTAAGGGCTTTTATTACAGTCTAATCTCCTATTTCGTCATCATTCCATTTTTAATATTTATTTGGTACAAGTTTACACCTTACACTATACAGTGGTTTTGGTTTCCAATGGTAGGTTGGGGCCTTAGTTTAGTTTTTCAAGCTTACCGCGTATTTATAGATAATGGAGCATTGGGAGCCCGATGGGAACAGCGCAAAATAGAAGAATATATGCGTAAAGAAGATGATAACCGTTGGAAATAAGTTTTAAAAATGGAAGAGAGTAGAAATTTAAAATATATAAGAGCAAAGCACCGCGTGCAGCGTGAAAAGGGGTTTTATAACCATTTGGTTGTTTTTATCCTCGTGAATAGTGGAATTACAGCCTTTAAGGTCTATGATAATTTGTCAAGTTGGGAGGATTTTACAAATGAATTAGTGAGCATTAATGTATTAAGCAATTGGATTGTTTGGGGAGCTATTTTACTATTTCACTTTTTTATGTTCCGCGTAGGCAGCCAATGGGAAGAGAAAAAAATCAACGAATATATGGACAAGGAATTGTCCAATAAATAGAAATGTCATCATGGAAAAATATAGTATCAAGCCTTATGAGGAAAATAATGAACCCTCAGATTTTAGAAGGGAAGAAGCTTACTTAAGAGCAAAAAAGAAGGTAGAAACCTTAGTAGGCTTCTACTGGCATCTTGCTGTATATATTATAGTTAATGCCTTTTTAATTTTACTGATCGGTTTTTATTCTGGAGATGGTTTTAGAGGATTTGGAACCTATGCCACGGCTATTTTCTGGGGAATAGGTTTGCTTTTTCACTTTTTAGGTGTTTTTGGTCCCGACTTCATTTTCGGAAAAGATTGGGAAAAACGAAAGATTAAGGAATTTATGGATAAAGAGGAGCAAAACTGGAAATGATAATGCGTTTGGTAGCAAATAAAATTAAGATACTGGTTACTGCAGCTCTACTCTGCCTTGCATGGCAAATGGACGCTCAGAATAGTTTTGTTATTAAAAATGTCAAAGTTTTTGATGGTGAAAACGTTATTGAAAACACCTCATTGCGAATTTCAAACGGACTTATAACAAATATTGGAAGTGCGATAGCTATAGAAGAAGGCGATAGCATTATAGAGGGAAACGGTAAAACGGTCATTCCAGCTTTAAGTAATGCTCATGTGCATGCTTGGTCACCGCAATCGCTTCAACAGGCTGCAAAAGCAGGTGTTTTAAATGTTATGGATATGCACGGCGTAGAACCGTTTCAGATGGCCATGCGGCAATTAAAAGATTCTACCAACTATGCCAGGTTTTTTGTCGCTGGCTATGCGGCCACGGCTCCAGAAGGTCATGGAACACAATTTGGATTTCCGGTGCCAACCCTAAAAGGCCCTGAGGATGCCAAATCTTTTGTTGATGGCCGTTTAAAGTCTAATGTAGACCATATTAAAATTATTGTAGAGCCCTGGAAGAAAACCCTGAGCATAGAAACAGTTGCCGCTATTATAGAAGAAGCACAAAAAGCAGATAAAGTTACTGTAGTCCATGTGAGCCGATTAGCAGATGCTATAAATGTTCTCTCAAAAAATGCCGACGGATTGGCTCATATTTGGTGGGATAAGCCTATGGAAAAAGAACAACTTGAGTCCTTGGTTACAAACAATGCGTTCTTTGTTATTCCAACACTCCTAACAACATTAAAGGCTTTTGAAAGCATGGGTGCCAATGCCGAAAAATTTATGAACAAAGAACAGTTGCTCGCCGAAATAAAAAAGTTATTTGATGCCGGAGTAACAATCCTAGCAGGTACAGATCCACCGAATTTAGGTATCAACTACGGCACGGATATCTACAGCGAATTACAGTTGCTTAGTGAGGCTGGACTGTCCCCTAAGGAAGTGCTTAAAACGGCGACGAGTAATGTAGCTCAGGTTTTTGGACTAGAAAAATTAGGTTATATAAAACCTGGGTTTTATGCTGATTTAATCCTAATCGACGGCGATGTTACCAAGGATATTGCCGTATTGGAAAATATAGAACAGATTTGGAAAAAAGGTATTAAAGTAAATGTAGAATGAGTGAAAATGAAGATGAATAACTTATGAATTACTTAAACGAAATCATACAAAACGGAATAGGATGGTTCCATTTTATAACATCTGTAGTAGCCTTGATAACTGGGTTAGTGGTAATCTTAAACCCAAAAGGAACATTGTTTCATAAAAGAATAGGCTATATCTATGTGGTCTCTATGCTCTCCCTAAATGTAAGTTCCTTTTTTATCGTGAATTTTGGAGGGTTTAGTTTATTTCATTTTTTTGCCATAGTTAGTTTGGTTAGTATTGCTGGTGGCATGCTGCCAACCCTACAAAAGAAAGAGAATTGGCTGTCTTACCATTATTATTTTATGAGCTGGTCTGTAGTTGGCTTGTATTGTGCTTTTTGGTCAGAAATAGGAACGCGTTTCGTTGGAAATATGAAGGAATTCTGGTGGATGGTTATGCTAGCTACGGCCTTGACAGCTGCAGTTGGCGGCGCCATTATTCACACAAAAGCTAAAAAATTTAAAATATAAGATGAACGTAATTATTATTGAAGATGAAAAGCCTTCTGCACGACGTTTACAGCGTATGCTAAAGGCGCTAGATTTAAATGCCGAGACTATGCTGCACTCCGTTGAGGAGTCGTTAGAGTGGTTTCAGAATAATCCACATCCAGATATCATTTTTTTAGATATACAGCTCAGTGATGGCCTGTCTTTTGAAATTTTTGAGTCCATAGAAATTCAGTCTGCGGTAATTTTTACAACGGCCTATGATGAATATGCCCTGCAGGCCTTTAAACTCAATAGCATAGATTATTTGCTCAAACCAATTGATGAAGACGAATTGAAGAAAGCAGTGCAACAGTACACAAAGCAAAAATCCCAAAGCCAAGCTGTTACCTTAGATTTTAACGAGATAAAGAAATTGTTGGTAAATCCCATTGAGCGCGAATATAAAAAACGGTTTTCGGTAAAGGTGGGTCAACACATTAAGTTGATCAATGTTGATGATATTGAATGCATTTATAGCGAAAATAAAGGTACCTACGCTTTTACCAAAGATGGACGTAATTATCTTTTAGATATGACTTTAGATCAGTTGGAGGATGAACTTGAGCCGCATACATTTTTCAGGGTTAGCCGTAAATTCTATGTTAATATCAATGCGATAAAGGATATTATTAGTTATACCAATTCACGTTTGCAAGTAAAACTCAATCGGTTTAAGGATTTGGACATTATCGTCGCTCGCGAGCGAGTTAAGGATTTTAAAAATTGGTTAGAGTAATAGCTGAATAGAAGAATTAGTTTTTTTTGTCATTGTCAATTCTATTCTCATCAAAGGCAGAGGGTAATAATTTTGGAATAAACTTTACAAAAAGTGGCATCAATAACATTCCTCCGGGCAGCATAAAAATGGCTAAACTAGGAATGGACTTAAAAATATCCATAAGCTGCATTTGAACTTTTTTCTGCTCATCGTCCGTTAGATTACGTTGGGTCGATTTTGCCAGAAGGGCAAGGGCTTCCTTACTTTCAGAAAGTTCATTTATAAGCCTTTTGCTGTTTCGCTTAATAAGCTTAACAACTACTTTACTGCTGTTGTCGTACAAACTTTGAGCTAGATTCTTAGAGCTTAAAAATGCGACGTCATCTTTGTACCTTTCATAAAATCTGTTGATGTCTTCAATAGAATCTGTTACTTGTTTAGGGTCAAGATCAAATTCCCTTTGTAACATCTTCAAAAAATCTACTTCGTCACTGTCTATAATCTTGTCGCTCCAAGAGGCCATACACACAAGATCTATGACATACTGTTTTTCTAAAGGGTCTTTAATAAAGCTTATAGCTTCTTTATCTGACAATGCTGAAGTCGTTTTATGTCTTATCGAGCTTTTAAATAATTTAACGAGGTTTTCATCGTACTCAGATTTCTGATGTTTTGTTTCAATAACCGAAAAGACTATTGTTTCAATAGCAGATTCTAAAAAATTAACATAAGCCTTGGTATTGCTATTATGGCTGAGATAATGTTTATATCCCAGGACATCAACAAATAGCAGGGCATTGATTAAGAAATAATTAAAACTTTTGGCTAAAAAGCTATCGTCTATGTGAATGCGTTTGTGAATGGTATCCTCTAACAATCCATATGTCGATTTTCTAATGAAGATATCTTCAAAAAAGGAGCGCTTTTGTTCGCTAATAGTCTTATAAAAATCAATAAGGCTTGTAATAAAGCCAGCATTGGAATCGGAATTTTTGTAGATGTAAAAAAAGCTAAGCAGCAAATTAACCTTGCATCGTTCTTCTTCAGACAGTTCAAACGGTTGCACTACTTCAGCGGCAAGTTTAATATTGGTACCATATATAAAACCTGTGGCCCGTAAAGCATAGTAATAGTCTAGCGGACCTTTTTTTGTAAAATCATCTAAGGCCTCATCATTAAGTAATTTTTTTATCCAACCACTTGCAGATGGATTCATAGAAAAGCATTTGGTGATATAAAGATAGATTTTAATTTTAAATGACATCGCGCCATAAAAAAAGCCATCATATTAGTGATGGCTTTACGCTGTAGTCTTTTGTTTTTTTATTCAATAATTCCCGCACAACTAATACGAGCACCAGCAGCGCCAGAAGGTTGAGAGGTAAAGTCATCTGCACCTTGGTGAACTATAATGGCTTTTCCCATAATATTTTTAGTGGCGTCATCACAACTGAGGCACCATTTATCTGTTGTCATGGATATGGTACCAATACCGTCAGGGCCAACTTCAAAATTACCAATATCACCTTTATGATATCCGCCTTCATCTCCCCATTTTCCATGAGGTTCTGCCGTAGGATTCCAGTGTCCACCTGTTGATTTACCGTCTGGAGAGCTACAATCTGCCGTTTCGTGGATGTGAATGGCATGTGTACCTTCACTAAGTCCTGTCATGTTGGCGGTCATCATTACCTGTCCGTCTTTTTCTGTAAATGTAACGGTTCCAGAGACGTTGCTATCACTTTTGGGATTAAGTGTTATGGTTAATGTTTTTGTTTGTTCTTCGGTTTCATTGACAACTTCCTCCACTTCTGTTTCAATAGTTTGTTCTTCTGCTTTTTTGTTGTCTTTGCAAGCTACCATTAGCAATAAACCCATTCCTAAGGTAGCGTATAATTTAATTTTCATGTTTTTTTGTTTTGTTGTTACTCTTGTAAAGTTAATTAACTCTATGCTTCAATGCAAACAATAACCGCGTCTTTAATTTAAGAAGTCCTCTTCGGTTATAATTCATATTATTATTAAGCCAATTGATTCGAGCTCCCTAAGTGGTGCTGAATGATTAGTATTTCCTTCTGAATCACTCATATTTGGTAGCCCTTTGTAAATAAAGGACCTACATGACAAATATCATATAATTTAAGGATTGCTCGGCTTAATTTTGAGCATCACTAATCGTTATGTGCCAAGACTTAATTCATAAATACAATGTAGCGGGACCACGCTACACTAGTTATCCTACGGTTCCTTACTGGGATTTCTTAACGTTTTCCATGAAAAAATGGAAACAATCGATTAAGCGATCTTTTGAAGAGACTAATGAGACCGAAGGCTTGTCTATTTACATTCATCTGCCATTCTGTGAAAGTTTATGCACGTTTTGTGGTTGCCATAAACGAATAACCAAAAGGCATGATGTAGAGTTGCCATATCTTAAGGCACTTCTGAGGGAATGGAATCTTTATCTGGACTTATTTAACCACAAGCCTAGAATAAAGGAATTACATTTAGGTGGCGGTACACCCACTTTCTTTGCACCAGAAAATCTCAAATTTCTTATTTCGGAATTATTGACTGGAGCAGATCTTGCACCGGACTACGAATTTAGTTTTGAAGGGCACCCCAACAACACCACGAGGGAACATCTTCAAACCTTGTTCGATTTAGGGTTTACGCGCGTATCGTTTGGTGTTCAAGATTATAACCCCAAGGTCCAGACGGCCATTAACAGGATACAAACCTTTGATAAGGTCAAGGAAGTTACAGCACTTGCTAGGGAAATAGGATATACTTCGGTTGGCCACGACATTATTTTTGGTTTACCATTTCAAACCGAAGATGATATTGTTAAGACTATAGCTTATACCGAAGAATTGAAACCAGATCGTATCGCTTTCTATAGTTATGCTCATGTGCCATGGATTAAGGGTAACGGCCAACGCGGCTTTAAAGATGCAGATTTGCCAACACCAGAATCTAAGCGACAACAATACGAAATTGGCAAGAAGATGCTAGAGAAAGTTGGCTATGTAGAAATTGGTATGGACCATTTTGCCCTGCCTACAGATAGCCTTTACAGAGCCATGAAGCACGAGAAGCTACATCGGAATTTTATGGGCTATACCGCTTCAAAAACACAGAGCATGATTGGTCTAGGCGTTTCAGCTATAAGTGACAGCTGGTATGGATTTGCCCAGAATGTGAAGTCTATTGAAGAATATTATCATTTGGTTAATGAAGGCATTATACCGGTTTATCGTGGGCATATCCTCAATACCGAAGATTTAATCATTAGAAAGCATATTTTAAACCTCATGTGCCATTTAAAAACATCGTGGCTTGAACCATCTATGATGTTTGAAGAATTACCTGAGGTACTCATAAAACTTAAAGAATTTGAACGCGATGGTTTGCTGGAATTTGAACGAAAGCAAGTCATTGTTACTGAAAAAGGACGACCTTTTATAAGAAACATCTGTATGGCTTTTGATCTGTTACTACAGCGCAAAAAGCCAAACACACAATTATTTTCAATGACCATATAAAACTACAGCCATGAAACGAATAATAGTACCAATTGATTTTTCTGAGCATTCTGAATATGCTCTCGAAGCTGCAGCTAATTTGGCTGAGAAATACGGCTCAGAGTTATTTGTTTTACATATGTTAGAGCTTTCCAATGCCATTCTAACTTCAAATGGAAACAGTATAAACGAAGAGGCTGTATTTTATCTCAAACTTGCAGAACAAAAGTTTGAAGCCTTTTTAGATAAGCCTTATTTAGAAGGAATTAAAGTAACGCCTATTGTAAAACACTTTAAAGTATTTAGTGAAGTAAACGATGTGGCCAACGAGTACGATGCCAACCTCATCGTGATGGGTTCGCATGGTGTAAGTGGCGTTAAGGAGGTCCTTGTGGGATCTAATACAGAGAAGGTGGTTAGGCACTCAGATATCCCAGTATTGGTCATTAAGCACAATCCTATTTTATTGGATTTTGAAAATGGTGTGTTTGCAAGCGATTTTTCTGATGAAGCCATAACACCGTACATAAATGCCAAAAAAACATTTGAAAAGTTAGGCGTTAACATGCATTTAGTCTACGTCAATTCACCAGACGGTAACTTTAGAAGCTCCATGGAAATTGATAAAAAGGTTTCCTTATTCTTAAAGAAGGCTGACGGAAGTTTGGATAACTTGCCAAATGTTCATGTTGTTTGTGATTATTCCATTGAAAAAGGAATTTTAAATTATGCTAACGTCATTGGTGCAGATCTAATTGCTGTGGCTACGCACGGTCGCAAGGGCTTGGCTCATTTCTTTGAAGGAAGTATTTCTGAAGATATTGCAAATCATTCTACCTTGCCGGTTATGACGTTTAAGATATAGTTCTTGATGTTTTTGTTAGTAATGTTTGATATCAAGTAAGCGCCAGGGGTTAATCCCTGGCGTTTTTTTAAAATCTATAGCCTAATCGTAAGTGCAGATTAACTCCTACGCCATCATCTTCGACACCAAAGACATTCTCCTCTAAGAAATAATCGACATAACCAATACCGAAGCCCACCTCATAGGTAAAATGTTTGCCTACATTGCGCCGCACACCGTAGGTAGGAATAATGGAGACATCACTGATTAAATTGGCGTTAGCTGGTAAATTTCCAACTACGATATCTGGATGATAGGTTATTTTTAAGGAAATAAAATTCCCTGTATTGCCATCTATACGCTTGGATTTGGATACTCGTCTACCCAAATTATAATACCAACGTGGTTCTAAAGTTATGGCTGGCACCATAATAAAGACCCTAGTTCCTACAAAGCTATTGGAGGAAATTGCTGCATCAAGCCCAAATTCACTTCTCAAGGCAATTCTGTTGGTAAGTCGCGATTCATTATGCACCCAAACCCCTAAGAATCCTGTTTGTATGCCAAAAGTGGATTTCTCCACGCTAATATCCTGAGCTTGTGATTTAAGGGACCATACTAGAAGAAGACCTACAAAAATAGTTGACAGTCTTAATTGGAGCTGATTTGATTTTATCATAGTAATTTTAATGACACTCAATAGTACTGTTTGCCATTTCGACAACTGGAGCAGGTGATAAGTAGGGAATCCCCAAACCTAATCCTCGAAGAATAAATAAGGCGCCAATGATAACAACAAAAACCGGTACGGCTTTTTGTATGCGTTGCTTGATATTGCTGTTTAAAAATTTTCCAAGATAGATAGCAGAGGTCATTAAGGGAATGGTTCCTATACCAAATAGAATCATATATAAACTTCCTTCTAAAATACTACCTGTTGCAACTGCACCAAAAACAGCCATGTACACCAGTCCACATGGTAAAAAACCATTAAGGAATCCAATTGTTACAAACGTGTCTGCTGTCTTTTTTTTAAGGGCTTTACCAAGTCCAGACTTCACTTTTGAAATGATACGGTTTATTGGACGAGACAAATTGTATTTCCCAAGGGTTTTGTAAGGAATAATAACAAGAACTATCATTAGTACTCCAACGATTATGGAAAGTTGTTGCTGAAAGCCAAAGAGATATAAGCTCTTGCCAATAAGGCCAAATAAAAGCCCGAGTATGCTATACGCCAAAATCCTACCAATATGGTAAACCGTAATTTGAGTAATCCTTTTAAAGGAATTTGTGCGGTCTACAGGCAGCATAAATGCAATAGGGCCACACATACCTACACAATGTAAGCTGCCTAAAAGCCCTAATATGAGTGCAGATAATAGCATGTTTAATAGGTAATGGCTTCCTTGAAAAGGTAAGACTCTCCTTCATAGGCCCAATCGATAGAAATGTTCCAGCGACCATCCAATAAACGTTTGTCAGGTATGAGCAAATTGTGGTTAGATAAAGAAATGGAAATTTCAAAATCTAATTGTTTATTAGATGGTCTATATAGGAACACTTTACCATCAATTTTATTATAGTCTAACTCTGGAGGGAAGCTAATTAAAATCCCCTCTTCTGTTTTTTTATAGGAAACATTGGTTTTCAGTTCTTTTGACTTGGATTCCTTATTAATATCAGTTTGAAAATTCAATTCTTTTTGATAATAATCCTCAACTACCAAATCATGATCATACTTATCGTTAGTGCTCATTTTTATTACGAAAAACATGATAAACGAT
Source organism: uncultured Winogradskyella sp. (assembly GCA_913055905.1). Lineage (GTDB taxonomy): Bacteria > Bacteroidota > Bacteroidia > Flavobacteriales > Flavobacteriaceae > Winogradskyella. The sequence continues at coordinate 135,711 of CAJXLB010000003.1, read as the reverse complement.
ATGAATCCGATTATGGCTAATACGATTGCTGTTCCCCAATTTATTTTCATAACACTTTATTAATTAAAGGTTCGTGGTCCCAAGAAACTTACTGTTGTTGTTTCAATGAGCTCGTCTTTACTGTAAACCTCGATCATAAGTTCATTTTTATCACCAGAAAGATCATTTTGATTCAGTTCTATAAACAAGGTGCCTTCTGCCAATCCTTGAGATTCAACCACAAAACTATCTTCTGTGGATACAAGTTTAATAGTGCCATCAACACCTCTAAGTTTGAAACTGACATCTTCAATGTCTTTTGTAGTTTTATTTACGAGTTTATAGGTGTAGACGTTACTTATAATGTTGTTCTCTTTTTTCTCATATAGTTGTCCTGGAAGTCTTAAAACCCTAGCTTCAACATCATTTCTCAGGGCCAACATTCCTAACAATACACCAATGAGAATTACTAGAACGGCAATATAGCCCTTCATCCTAGCGGTTAATTTAAAAGGTACTTTTTTCTCTATATTTTCTTCACTGGCATAACGTATGAGTCCTTTTGGTAAGCCTACTTTTTCCATGATGGTATCGCACTCATCAATACAGGCCGTACAATTCACGCATTCCAGTTGGGTGCCATTTCTAATGTCTATGCCTGTTGGGCAGACGTGCACACATTGAAAACAGTCAATACAATCACCGTGACCTAGGGCTTCTCTATCTTCATTTTTTCTGAATTTCTTTCTTCCGTTTTCGCCTTCACCACGTTTATGGTCGTACGCGACTACAATAGACTTATTGTCGAGTAAAACGCCTTGCAAGCGCCCATAAGGACACGCAATGATGCAAACTTGCTCCCTAAACCAGGCAAAGATGAAATAGAATACTCCTGTAAAAATCAATAAGGGCACCAAAGTACCAAGATGTGCCATAGGGCCATCAACAATGTATTGTATGAGCTTATCGCTACCGATGAGATAGGCTAGGAACACATTGGCTATTAAAAACGAAATCACCAAAAATATGAACCACTTAAAGACACGTTTTTTGATTTTTTCTGCATCCCATTTTTGTCTAGCTAGACGCATTTGTTTGTTACGATCGCCATCGATCCAATACTCAATGCGTCTGAAAACCATTTCCATGAAAATAGTTTGCGGACAGATCCACCCACAGAAAATACGCCCAAAGCCAACAGTAAATAGAGTGACAAATACCACTCCAATAATCATGGAAATCACAAACAGATGAAAGTCCTGCGGCCAAAATGGAAAACCAAAAATATTGAAACGTCGTTCTAAAACGTTAAACATTAAAAATTGGTTACCATTAACTTTAATGAATGGTGCAGCAAATAAGAAAGCTAAGAGAACATAGCTAACTATTTTACGTTTCTCATAATATGGCCCTGAAGGTTTTTTAGGGAAAATCCAATTGCGCTTCCCTTCTTCATTGATGGTGGCAATAGAATCTCTAAAAACTTCATTTTGTGGTGCTTCCATGGTAGGGTAGCTGTGCTACATTTTAATTATTAGACGCTATGGTTGTGCTTTCCATGTTAGTAGCTTCTTCATCAGCTGCTGCTTCGGTCTCTTCAGTAGTATCTTCGGTATCAACTTTAATATCTACATCGTGCACTTCGTCACCTGTTTCGGTGTCTTTTAAAGACGCATCTATCCAAATCTCACCTTCTGGGGCTTTTGGATTGGCAGGTGTTGTACCTTGAAATTGCAGTACGTAACTGGCTACTTGCGCCATTTCAATAGGTTTTAGGTCCGTTTTCCAGGATACCATTCCTTTCCCGGCTCTACCACCTTCGGAAATAGTATTGAAAACATTTTTGATACCACCACCTAAAATCCAGTTTTCATCGGTTAGGTTAGGACCAATTCCACCGCCACCATCAGCCATATGACAGACGACGCAGTTGGCTTCAAAAATCTTTTTACCCGCATTTAAATCGGCAGCATCCGTTAGAACTTCAACCGTATTTACATCCACAAGATTTTTGGCCGTTTTTTTGTATTCTTCGATGGCGCGCTGTGCCTCGGCATATTCAATTTCATATTCTACGAATTGATCGTCGGCCCCAAGGACATGATAACGTACCATATAAATCACTCCAAAAAGGATGGTCGCATAGAACCCGTACAACCACCATGGTGGTAGATTGTTATCTAGCTCTTTTATGCCGTCGTAATTATGATCTAAAATAATTTCGCCTTCCTCTTCAATAGGTTTACCACCTGCCAGTTTTTTGTATATGGCTTTGATTTTGTTGAATAGTGGTATTTCTCCCTGTTTTGCTAGGTAGCGCTCCTTGGCCTCTTCATCCAAACTTTGGAACAGGATATTGTCCATAGAGCTTACGATACCTTCTATAGCCACAAGAATTAAAAAAACTAAGACAAGAAACAGTAAGACTACGGGTTGCATAAATGCAGGTTGCTCTCCTGAATCTATGAAGTATTCAACTAAGCCTGCGATAGCAAAGAATATAACAGGCACTCTTATATATGATGGAATTAACTTTCTCATGATAGTGTGTCGTTTTGTTGGTTTTCTAATGGTATTTGGCTCACTTTATTGATATAGTCTTTTTTCGCAGTAATTACCCAGTAGAATAGAACTACAAAGAAGATGAAAAATATGAGCAAGGAGATTATAGGGTATATTTCTATCCCAGTTATACTCTCCATATGATGTTTTACAAATTTTAGCATGGCGATTTAATTTTGAGCGGTTATATTTTCGTCATCCTTCACTTTAATGTCTGTACCCAGTCGTTGTAGGTAAGCAATAATTGCAACGATTTCTCGGTTTCGCATTTCAACAAAATCTTCACCACCTGCTGCTTTATCGGCTTCATAAGACGCAACAAAGTCAGGATCGCTATATAGATTTTTCTCTATCTGTGTACCTTGCTCAAGCATTGAGGCTTGGGCGTTGGCTATGTCTTCTTCCGTGTATGGTACACCAAGCTTAACCATGGTCTCCATTTTCTTTTCGGTCATAGACTTATCAAGTTCCGCACCTTTTCCAACGATGAGCCACTTGTAAGATGGCATAATGGAACCACTAGAGGTGCTCTGAGGATCGTACATATGGTTAAAATGCCAGTTATCGGAATATTTACCTCCAACTCGGTGCAAGTCTGGTCCTGTACGCTTGCTGCCCCAAAGGAATGGATGGTCATAGACATACTCCCCAGCTTTGGAGTACTGCTTGTCCGAAGTCCAGTCGTAACGTTCAACCTCACTTCTAAAAGGTCTTATCATTTGCGAATGACAACCTACACAGCCTTCTCGGATGTAAATGTCACGACCTTCAAGTTCTAATGGTGTATAAGGTTTCACACTGCTTATGGTAGGGATATTAGACTCAACCACCAAGGTTGGTATAATTTGAACAATTCCACCTATCAATATGGCAATCGTTGCATATATGGTTAACAATACTGGTTTTCTCTCCAACCATGTGTGCCATCCTTCACCGGCAACCCGAGATTTAGAAACACGCTTAAGTGCTGGTGCCTCAGCAAGCTCATCGGTTACTTTAGAATCGGACTTAACAATTGTCATTATGACGTTGTACACAAGCACAAGCATACCCGTAATGTACAAGGTACCTCCAATGGCTCTCATCCAATACATAGGTATAATTTCAGTTACGGTTTCTAGGAAGTTACCGTAAACTAAAGTACCGTCTGGGTTAAACTGCTTCCACATACTAGCTTGGGTGAAACCAGCAACGTACATTGGTAGTGCATATAAAATTATACCGAGTGTTCCTACCCAGAAATGCAGATTTGCAAGACCTACGGAATGTAGTTTAGTTTTAAATAATCGCGGTATTAGCCAATAGATCATACCAAAGGCCAAGAACCCGTTCCAAGCTAAAGCGCCTACGTGAACGTGAGCAATAATCCAATCGGTAAAGTGGGCAATGGCATTTACATTTTTCAGTGATAACATTGGGCCCTCAAAAGTTGCCATACCGTAACCCGTAATGGCTACAACCATGAACTTGAGAACTGGGTCTGTTCTCACTTTATCCCAAGCGCCTCGTAAGGTTAACAAACCGTTTATCATACCACCCCAAGATGGTGCAATAAGCATTACAGAGAATGCAACACCTAGGTGCTGAGCCCATTCTGGTAAGGCTGTATATAGTAAGTGGTGCGGTCCTGCCCAGATGTAAATAAATATGAGCGACCAAAAGTGAACTATAGACAGTCTGTAAGAGTAAACGGGTCTATTAGCTGCTTTAGGCACAAAGTAATACATTAGACCTAGGAATGGTGTGGTTAAGAAAAATGCCACGGCATTATGCCCATACCACCATTGGACTAAGGCATCTTGAACACCAGCATAGACGGAATAACTCTTAAGTCCGCTTACTGGAAGTTCCAAGCTGTTAAAAATATGGAGTACTGCAACGGTTACAAACGTGGCGATATAGAACCAAATAGCAACATACAAATGGCGCTGGCGACGCTTAAGAATTGTACCTATCATATTAACGCCAAAAGCGACCCAAATCAATGCGATTGCAATATCAAAAGGCCATTCCAACTCGGCATATTCCTTTGAGGTTGTATATCCTAGAGGAAGCGTGAGCGCTGCGCCTACGATAATTAATTGCCAGCCCCAAAAATTTAGGTTACTTAAAAAATCACTGAACATTCTTGCTTTGAGCAAACGCTGTAGTGAATAATAGACACCTGCAAAAATGGCGTTTCCAACAAAGGCGAAAATGACAGCATTTGTATGAAGCGGTCTAAGACGGCCAAAACTTAGCCAGGATATTCCATCCGTTACATTGGGGAATAAAAACATGTACGCTAGCAGTAAGCCAACGAGCATCCCAACGACTCCCCATAGTATGGTGGCGTAGAGGAATTTTTTTACGATTTTATTATCGTAGTAAAATTGTTGCATTTCCATATTAAAAAAATTAGTCAGTTTTTGATTTTATCGATTGTTTAGTTTTATCCTTTACGAGTTCGTCTTCAAAAAGAACGCGCACCGATGGTGTGTAGCTGTCATCGTATTGTCCAGACTTTACGGCCAGTAAAAAAACAATAAAAAAACCTACACCAACGATAACACTTACCGTTAAAACAATGTATATAACGCTCATACCTAATTGAAGTTATGGTTCAAAAATACTCTTGTGTTCATATCTAAAACATGACATTTGTCATATCACTTTATTTATTTTAATCTTCGTCCCAAAATATTGGTGCAAACAGTGGTAAAAATTACAATGCTAATGGAGCTTAAAGGCATTAGAATAGCCGCTATTACAGGAGCTAATTGTCCCGTAACCGCAAAATAGAGCCCTACCACATTATATATAAACGACAGGGCAAAACTCCATTTAATGATTTTAATAGCAGTTTTTGCAGCGCCTAGATATCTATCTAAATATTTAAGTTTTGAAGCGTCAAGAATGGCATCACAAGCTGGCGAAAAAACATTGATGTCTTCGGATATGGCAATGCCTACATCACTCTGAGCTAAAGCACCAGCGTCATTTAGACCATCGCCTACCATAAGGACTTTTGCACCTTCAGACTGGTGGTATTGAATATAATCTAACTTATCCTCTGGTTTTTGGTTGAATATAAGCTTGGTTTTCCCAGGCAATAGTTTCTTTAGATTGTTGCGTTCTCCTTCATTATCGCCCGAAAGTATTACCAAATCAAAATGATTTTTCAACGTATTGAATAACTTCGCTACGCCTTTTCTATAGCTGTTGTAAAAGGTGTATTTTCCTTTGTAATTATTATTACTACTGATGTGAACCGTTGTGTTTAAAGCGTTTTGTTCACGCTCACCTCCCACAAAATCAGCTGATCCAATCTTAAGAGCTGTATTGTTATGTTTGGCTTCTATTCCTTTACCAACGTACTCTTCAAATGTATCGAGTGTTATGATATCATGTTCTTCTAAAATGTCATATAAAGTGCGGCTTAAGGGATGATTAGACCCTCTTAATGTGTTTTTGAGTACCAAGGCTTCGGTAGTGTTGAGTTCTTCACCATCGTAAACGGCCTGACTTTTTTTATTGGATGTAAGTGTGCCCGTTTTATCGAAAACAATTGTATTGATATGGGCTAACCTCTCTATGACACTAGCGTTTTTTATGTAGAATTTGAGTTTGCCGAATATTCTTAGCAAATTTCCAAAGGTAAAAGGCGCAGAAAGTGCAATAGCACAAGGGCATGCAATAATTAAAACTGCTGTAAATACATTCATAGCCTTGGAGGCATCGGTGAGTAACCAATACGTTGTAGAAACGAGTGCAATACCAAGGACAATAAGGGTAAAATGCTTACTTATAGCGTTGGTTATGTTGGTAAAGCCCTCATCTTTTTCTTTGTTGAAAACATCATTGGACCATAATTGGGTAAGGTAACTTTGCTCTACTGATTTTAAAGCTTCTAACTCTATAATGCCATTGGTTTGTTTACCTCCCGCAAAAACCTTATCACCAGATTTTTTGGTCACGGCTTGAGATTCTCCAGTTACAAAACTGTAGTCTATTTTTCCTCTTCCGTTTATGAGCACTCCATCTACGGGAATGAGTTCTTCATTCCTAATTAACAATCGGTCTCCCTTTTTGATATCGTAAACTTGAATGGATTCTTCGCTTCCGTCTTTGTTGATTTTTGTTATCGCAATAGGGAAGTACGATTTGTAGTCGCGTTCAAAAGATAGAAAAGCATAAGTTTTTTGCTGAAAAAATTTACCTACCAAAAGAAAAAATACCAGACCCGCCAAGCTGTCAAAAAAACCTGAACCCAAATCGAAGGCGATTTCAGCAGTACTTCGAATAAATAATACACTTATACCCAGAGCTATCGGAACATCAATGTTTAACAAGCGCGCTTTTAAACCTTTATATGCCGAAACGAAATAATCTTGCGCCGAATAAAATACAATAGGTACTGACAAAGCAAACATGATCCAACGGAACATATGCTTATACTGTTCTAGCCAGAATTCATTCACCTCAAAATATTCTGGAAAGGACAAGAACATAATATTTCCAAAGCCAAAACCTGCAACACCTAGTTTATAAATTAAAGAACGATTAACTTGTTTTTGAACAGACTTAAAATCATCGAGGCTAATGTAGGGTTCATAACCTATTGAGCTCAATAGAAGAACAACTTCCTTTAGGCTTGTTTTAGCCGGATCATAAGTAACCCTGACTGTTTTTTTGCCAAAATTGACAATGGAGTCACTAATATTTGGATTAAGCTTGTTGAGGTTCTCTAAAATCCAGATACAAGAACTACAGTGAATATGAGGAATGTATAAAGTGGCGATTTCAACAGACTCACTCCTAAATTCAGTTAATTTATCAACAATATTGTCTTGGGATAAAAAGTCGTATTTACCTTCAATTTCTTTTGGGACGGAACCAGGAGCATTTTGCAGGTCGTAATAACAGGTTAAATCATTTTCGCTAAATATTTCGAAAACCGTTTTACAACCATTACAGCAGAAGGATTTTTCTTGAAAACGAATGGGATTTTCACCACATTTATCTCCACAATGAAAACAAGTGGAATCTTTCATATAACAATTTGCTCTAATATACCTAAGTGCAAATGTTGTCCTTTGTGTAAAATTAAAATATGATATTTGTCATCTTTTAGTTATATTTATAACAACTAAATCAATTAGGTATGAGCAAATGCGAATCTTGCATTGTCAGAGAATTTAATTCGTTAAAATCTTTGTCAAGGGAAGAATTAATGCGCGTTTCGGCGTGCAAAACTGGTAAAATCTTCAAAAAAGGTCAGGTAATTTTTGAAGAAGGAGAAACTCTAAACGGTGTATACTGTGTTAAATCCGGTGTCTGTAAACTCACAAAGCTTAGTGAAAATGGTAAAGATCAGGTTGTAAAGCTTGTGGTTAAAGGTGGACTTTTAGGTAAACGCTCTTTAGTTACCGAACAAAAGACCAATCTTAGTGCGGTGGCGTTAAACGACATGGAAATGTGTTTTATTCCAAAGAGTGAAATAATGGATGATCTTAATAAGAATCCAAAATTTACGATGGATGTACTAAAAACCATGGCAGAGGATTTAAAGGAATCCGATCAGTCCTTGGTAAGTATGGCACAAAAGTCCGTGAAACGTCGCATGGCGGAGATTCTTATGTATATTCATGACAATTTTGGCACTGATGATGATGGCTACCTTAGTATTGTTATTTCAAGGGAAGATTATGCCAGCATTGTTGGTACGGCTACAGAATCTGCCATACGGATTTTATCCCAGTTTAAGAAAGAAGGTATTATTTCCACAAAAGGTAAACAGATTAAGATTGAAGACTATGTAGCATTAAAGTGGATGGAATAATGTCATTTTAATGTCTTACCATAACTATAAAGCGTACTATTCCAACAGATTTCCTGCAATTGACGATTTGGCGAAGAAGGCCAAGAGCAGATTGCCTCATGTCTCGTGGGAGTATTTGGAATCTGGTACAGGTACAGAAAGATTACTTCAGCGCAATAGAAATGCTTTTGAAACTATAACCTTTACACCAAGATTTTGTAAGGGAAACCTAGAGGCGGACATTAATACAAACTTGTTTGGTCGTTCCTATGCCTGCCCAATAGGTATTGCTCCTGTTGGGCTAACGGGATTGATTTGGCCAAAATCAGAACATTATTTGGCTGCTTCTGCAAACAGTAATAACATTCCGTTCTGTCTAAGTACAGTAGCTACAGAAACACCGGAAACGATAGGCCCTTTAGTAGGTTCTAACGGATGGTTTCAACTGTACCCGCCAAAAGAAATGGAGTTGGCAGCGTCGATTTTGTCTAGAGCCAAGTCAGCAGGGTTTCACACTTTGGTTATCACCGCAGATGTGCCTATGGCAAGCAGAAGGGAACGAACGAAGCGCGCTGGATTGACAATGCCACCAAAAATAACACCAAAACTAATATGGCAAGGACTTACGCATCCTGTTTGGTCCTACGACACGCTTCGACATGGATTACCTAGGCTAAGAACGGTTGAATCTTACACAGAAAACACCGATTTTAAGTTTGTAAGTGGTTTTGTGGGTAATCGGTTGGGAGGAACATTAGATTGGGATTATTGCGAACAGTTGAAATCCATATGGGACGGTCCAACGGTGATTAAAGGGGTTTTACACCCTGATGATGCACAAAAAGCCATTGATATTGGGTTGGACGGAATTTGGGTGTCCAACCATGGCGGAAGACAATTCAACGGTGCCCCAGCATCCATTGTGGCATTACCAGACATAGCTGCTATGGTGGGTGGCCAAGTCCCAATTATTTTTGATAGCGGTGTACGAACAGGTCTGGATATTATGAAAGCCCTTTATCTCGGTGCTGATTTTGTTATGCTCGGTCGGCCGTTTTTATATGGTATTGCCGCCATAGGGAAATATGGGGCAGACCACGTCATAAATATTTTAAGTGATGACTTTAAAAACAATATGGTACAACTTGGCGTAGCTTCTATTTCAGAACTTAAGGCATATAAATAAAAAAACCGCCTATATCACTTGTAGTGATGTTAGACGGTCGTTATTTGTTGTTTTAAACTTAATCGATACTGAAAGTTTCAGTCGGTTTAAAAGGGTCTAGCTTCAAAGTGCTCATCTTGTTTTTATACTCCGTCCAGTCCTTATTGAAAAAGGTATTTGTTTCCTCAAATAAGGCGTTCAGGGCATCTTTTGCCTGTTTGATTAATGTGGTTTCCGTCGAGGTTAATCCCGTTTGACTGTTACTTACATAACTGCGCGCCGTTCCTAAACGCTGTAGAGGTGTCACTTCTGGACTTCTAGTTATCCCTTGACGTCTGTCTCTTTTTCCAAGATATTTGTCAACTATACTGTCAATAGATTTAACCATTTCTTTTGATGCCTTTATTTGGTCCTTATAGCTCTCCTTATCGAGTTTGCTTAGTTGTTCGCTGTAATTTTCAGCTATCGTTTTGCTTTCAATGAGTTGTTTAACAGCATCTGCTGAGGTCTGTTGCAATTTTTCTAAACCTTTGAGGGCTGCATAGACTTCGTTGATATTCTTTTGCGACACATCTAGCCTTGGATCAGATTCTACTTTTACCATGGTTTCGGACATCATATCTCCATAATGTAAAACAGCCTTGTACGTTCCAGGTTTAACGTCTACGCCTCCAGGTTCTCTATTTCGCTCTCGAATTCGTCTTGAAGGATAATCAACACCTTTTTCATCCATATACCACGTCCATTTATGAAGGCCATTATCCTTGGGTGCTTTTCGCTTTAGGGTTCTAATTAGCCGATCACCATCATAAATCTTCAAGGTTAGCGAGTCCCAATTTACTTTAGATTCCGCTTTTTCAGATGCCATGTCTTCTTTGTCTTCCTCATTTTCTTCCTTTTCTTCTTTTTTAGGCATATCCTTTTTGTTGAACATATAAGTGAATCGTGCACCTCCACTGCGATTTTCACCGTGGTACATGGCATCAGCTCCAAAACGGCTTCCTGTAGGTTGCTGATAGGCCGCTTGATAGGCAGTAGGCGGTTCAAATAAAGTAATATTAGAAGTCATTACGGCTTTATTCTTGGCAATTTCCCTGAGAGGTCTGATATCGTCCAGCACCCAAGCGGCACGTCCAAAAGTACCAATTACCAAATCATGTTCTCTAGGATGAATAACCAAATCCTTAACGGAAGTTGTTGGGAAACCCTCTGTCCATTTGGTCCATGTTTCTCCCGCATCGATGGAAATGTAAAGGCCATCATCGGTACCTAAAAACATGAGGTTGGGCTCTTCTAAATCTTCAACTATGGCTAGTGTATAGCTTTGTACGTCGTCTTCATCAACAATTCGTTCCCAAGATTTTCCGTAGTTCTTGGTCCTATATGCGTAAGGTGTGTAGTTAAAACGTCTGTAGTCGTTGGCAATTAAAAGAGCCTCGCCTTTATTTTTGTTTGAAGCCTTTATTTGAGCAATCCAACTACCTTCAGGCAAGCCTTTGAGATTTTTAGACACATCAATCCATTCTCCACCACCATTGGTAGTGTAATGCACACGTCCATCATCTGTGCCAACCCAGAGCATATCCTTCTCGACAGGAGAAGGTTCTATTACTAGAATTGTGGTGTGGTTTTCAGCACCTGTGGCATCCATGGTAAGTCCGCCACTTTCTGATTGTTTTTGTTTCTCTGGGTCGTTAGTCGTAAGATCGGGAGAAATAACGGTCCACGTTTCACCTTTGTCTGTGGATTTATGAACAAATTGACTTCCAAAATAAATGGTGCTATTGTCAAAAGGATCGATATTAATGGCCGAGTTCCAATTAAAGCGCAATTGCACATCAGGGTCTGGATGCGTTGGTCTAACGCTATAATTGTTTCCTGTTTTCCAATCATAACGACTTACATAGCCTTGTTGGCTCATGGACCAGCCATAACGCGAATCGTCTCTATCTGGTACAACGTCGAAGCCGTCGCCAAAACTAATCTCCTGCCAATAGCTGTTCCTAATTCCTTGATATTTCCAAACATAAGCCGGCCCTCGCCATGACCCATTATCCTGCATACCACCATAGACATTGTAAGGGATTTCATTATCAACTGCGATATGATAGAACTGTGCCACGGGAATGTTACCTATAAAACGCCATGTTTTACCACCATCTCGTGTAATATTCATACCACCGTCGTTACCGTCTATCATAAAGCTTCCATCTTCTGGATGTATCCACCATGCATGATGGTCTGGATGAACACCATTGCTCACACCGTAAGCAGGCATTAAGCCATCAAAATTCTTACCACCATCTTCGGAAACATTTACATAGGTAAATACAGAATACACGCGATTTTCATTTTGGGGATCGACGTAGATTTCAGAATAATAAAACGGTCTATTACCAATGTCACTCTTGTCATTAATCTTTTTCCAATTGAAGCCACCGTCTTCACTTTTATAAAGGGCATTTTTTTTAGCTTCTATTAAGGCATATACGATATTGGGTTTTCCAGCAGCAATGGCGATTCCTATTCGTCCTAAATCCCCTTTTGGTAAACCGTCTTCATCGGTAAGTTTTTTCCATGTTTTACCGCCATCGTGTGTCATGTGCAAACCAGAACCTTCACCGCCCGAATTAAAAAACCAAGGCTCGCGTTTATGTTCCCACATAGCCACAATTAGTTTATTAGGATTGGTTGGGTCCATCACCATATCTGCAACACCTGTTTTATTATTTGCAAATAGTATTTTATTCCAGGTTTCTCCACCGTCAGTGGTTTTGAAAACACCACGCTCTGGGTGCTCGCCCCACGGCGACCCTATGGCACCGACGTAAACGACATCTGGATTTGTTGGGTCTACGATGATTCTATGGATATGTCTTGTTTTTTCAAGACCCATGCATTTCCATGTTTTTCCTCCATCCAAGGATTTGTAAACGCCGTAACCTCCATTTAATGAGTTTCTAGGGTTACCTTCACCGGTTCCGACCCAAATTACGCTAGGGTTAGACTGTTGTATTTCAACCGCACCTATAGATGCCGTTAATTCATTATCAAAAATAGGCTCCCATTTAATTCCTCCCGAAGTAGACTTCCATAGACCGCCCGATGCAGTGCCAACGTACATTACGTCTGGGTTGTTTAAAACAACATCAATAGCCGTAACACGTCCAGACATACCGGCAGGGCCAATATTTCTCGGAGCCATGTTTTTAATCATATCCATTGAAAAGTCTTGTGCAGAAAGAAGTGTTATGCAGAAGAGCATAACCATAGAGAAAAATCGTGTCATTTTATACAGGGTTAGTTTAGTGATGGCTAAAAATAATGAAATATCACATGCCAAATCTAAAAGAGATGTTAAGGTGCCGTTTATTCTTTGACTGAAACAGGTATGGTCTCGCTACGATTATTATAATTTTCATTGGAAAGTAGCCACTCCGATCCATAGACATCTCTATATTTTATTTTATAAACAATAGATTTAGTGTCAAGGACCTCTTTTAGGACTTTTATATTGTTTGATCCTCTAACTTCAAGGATATCAATTTTCTCATTGGCTGGCAATACAAACCCTTCTATTAGCGTACTTGTAATATAGGGTATGGTGTCTAATGCTTTAGTTGTGCTAAAAATATGATGGAACAAATCGTTCGTATTGTTGAACTCGTAGGTATCCTCTAAAGTGATATCTACATCTTCAATAAAAGCAGGTCCAACCCCTTTATTGCCTACCACGAATGTAAATAAGTTATTATAGTCGCTATACCACTGATTTAGGTGAGGCAAAACCGAGGCACTTTGCTGCATTTGAATGAGTTTGTTTTCTTCCCTTGCTAAGTAGGATTGATATAATAAGGCAATTAAGGAAATAACGCTAATAAAAAGCGCAGATGAACTCATAATCTTTTCGGTGTTCCAATCTATTTTGCGTTTAGGTTTGGGTTGTTCGGTTTCCTCGTTCTCTGCCATGGGATATAAATTTCTTAGGTAAAGTTAATAAAATGTTAGAAACAAGAATTGCTATGAATCGCAGCTTTAAAAGCATTATTTTAGTACTGCAATGAAACAGGAAAAGAGAAAATCAGGTTTTGTATTTACATCATACGAGGCACCGGACCAATCGCCTTTTGAAAAACTGTTTGAAATCTTCAAGGAACTCATTACGTATACGTCAGGTGATTTTGATGAGGCCATTGAGTGGTTGAAACAACTCGACCAAGAATACAATCTGACAACGCCAGATTACACCATTGATGACTTTATTGAAGATCTTAAAAACAAGGGTTACATTCGGGAAGAGCTTGACCCTAATGTTGATGGACAAGGTGACGGTAAGGGACGTTTAACAATTACAGAAAAGACAGAGCGTGCCATTAGAAAACAGGCACTTGAACAAATCTTTGGCAAAATAAAGCGCAGCGGTGCTGGCAACCACAGGAGTAAGGGTGTTGGGATAGGCGATGAGCATACAGGAGAGTTTAGAAGTTATCATTTTGGGGATGCTTTGGAAAAAGTTTCAATGACGGAAAGCTTGAGAAACGCACAAATCAATCATGGTGTAGGGGATTTTAATCTCACCGAAGATGACTTGGTTGTTGAAGAAACGCTTCATAAAAGTCAAATGAGTACTGTACTTATGATAGACATAAGTCACAGTATGATTCTATATGGAGAAGATCGTATCACGCCTGCCAAGAAAGTGGCCATGGCTTTATCTGAATTGATTATGACGCGCTATCCTAAAGATACCTTGGATATTTTAGTTTTTGGTAATGATGCTTGGCCCATCAAGATAAAGGATTTGCCTTATCTCAAGGTAGGCCCTTATCATACCAATACAGTGGCAGGACTACAATTGGCAATGGACATGTTGCGTCGCAAACGAAACACCAATAAGCAAATATTCATGATTACGGATGGTAAACCCAGCTGTTTGCGCATGCCAGATGGTCAATATTACAAGAATAGTAATGGTCTAGACCCGTTCATTACCAATAAATGCTATGCCATGGCACAGCAGGCTAGACGATTGCACATACCTATTACAACGTTTATGATTGCAGAGGACCCTTATCTAATGCGGTTTATTAGGGAGTTTACCAAAGCAAATAGAGGTAAAGCCTTCTATACAGGATTAAAAGGATTAGGTGAAATGATTTTTGAAGACTACGAAAACAATAGAAAAAGAAGAATTAAAGGATAAGAATGGAAATGAATAGTATTAATACACTAGGCGAATTAAAAAAGTCAGGTTATCAAAGTAAAAGTATTAAAGATGAGTTACGAGATAACTTGATTGGAAATATAAAAAACAAGGTCAATTCTTTCGAAGGCATACATGGATACCAACATACTGTAATCCCTGAATTGGAGAGAGCTATACTATCACGCCATAATATTAATTTATTAGGATTGAGAGGACAGGCAAAAACACGCTTGGCCCGAATGATGGTAAATTTATTAGATGAATACGTGCCGTATGTTGAAGGTTCAGAAATAAATGATGATCCGTTTAACCCTATATCGCGTTATGCCTTAGAGCTTATCAAAGAGAAAGGAGACAAAACGCCAATTGCTTGGTTACATAGAAGTGAACGCTTTGCAGAAAAATTAGCTACACCAGATGTCACTGTGGCAGATATCATAGGAGATGTAGACCCTATAAAGGCTGCAAATTTAAAACTGAGTTATGCCGATGATAGAGTCATTCACTATGGAATGATACCACGTGCCAATCGTTGTATTTTTGTTATAAATGAATTACCTGATTTACAGGCTAGGATACAGGTGGCTTTATTCAATATCTTGCAAGAAGGGGATATCCAGATTCGTGGATTTAAGCTTAGGTTGCCTTTGGATATGCAGTTTGTGTTTACAGCCAATCCAGAGGACTATACTAATCGCGGAAGTATAGTTACACCATTAAAGGATAGAATAGGTTCCCAAATTTTAACGCATTATCCGGAGACCATAGAAACAGCTCGCATTATTACAGCGCAAGAAGCCAATTCCGGTAAAGATCAGAAAGACCATATTTACGTTCCGGATTTAGCAAAAGACCTTTTAGAACAAATAAGTTTTGAGGCTAGAGAAAGTGAATTCATTGATGTAAAGAGTGGTGTAAGTGCGCGCATGAGTATTACGGCCTATGAAAACCTGTTGAGTACAGCCGAGCGTCGAGCCCTCCTTGCTGGAGAAGCAGATACTACAGTGAGGCTTTCAGACTTTGTCGGTGTCATTCCAAGTATAACAGGAAAGGTGGAATTGGTTTATGAAGGTGAACAAGAAGGTGCCGATTTTGTGGCGCAGACCTTAATGGATAATGCCATTAAAACCCTATTTCCGCAATATTTCCCTAAAATTGAGAAGCTTCAAAAACAGGATGAAGAAACACCTTATGACGACCTTATTTCTTGGTTTTTTAACAATGATGGTTTTCAGTTATTAGACGATTACGACGATGCCACCTACAAAGCCAAATTAGATGAAATCGCACCATTGGACGAATTGGTTAAGGAATATCAACCAGATATTGATGAACGCGATATTCATTTTGAAAAAGAGTTTATCCTTTGGGGACTTGTACAGTTTAAAAAGCTAAGTAAATATCGTTATTCTGAAGGTATGAAGTTCCAGGATCCCTATGGCAGTTTTATCAAAGGGATTTAAAGGTCTTGAAAGACACGTATTCTGAAAATATTTTCGAGAGTTTGCCTATTGTCGAAAAAGAATTCTGAGGATTGTAGTATATAATGCAGTTCTATTCTGAGATGTTGGGTAGCCTGATAAGACAAGGCCGTATCCCAGCGGAAATTATTGGCCACAAAGTTATCTTTTCCGTTGAGCCTAAAAAACGGTTCTATACTTCCAAAAACTGCCCAATTAGGAGCTCCGCCCAAACTAAATCTATCGGTACGAACACCAAGAAGGTATCGTCCTCGAAATCTAAAATCGTTATCAATAGAGGCTTCGCTAAATGATAAAAAGCGTTCTTCGAACCGTAAACGATGCGAAAAGTTGAACAGCCCAAGTTTGGGCCAGTGTAAAAGAGCATCTTGGTAAACTCTTATCTCATAGCTGTTAAAGAGTTCATCACTAAACGCATTGAAGCTGCCCAGACCAAGGGTAAATTTAAGATGATGCGCAGGTTTGTAATTTACATTTGGTCTTAAATAGAATAGCCAGAATTTGGTGTCACTAAGTGCCGTCCTAAGTCCAAAATCACCGCCTATTTCCCATTTTTCAGCGATGGATTTATTCAAAGTCATATCAGTCCAAAGTTCAGATGTATTTATTCGTTTTAAATCATAGGACTGGCCATTAATTGGAGCTTTGAATAAAAGCGCAACAATTATGACTGTTGTTATCGGTTTATGCTTAAAGAAATAGCTCAAGAGATTACATACATTTCGCTGATTGTGATATGGCACAAACCACCGAAAGCATTTTATACTGCCGTTAACTTGTAATTCTGAAATTTTCAATGCTTTTACAATTGCTTGGAATAAATATAGTAATCCTCGTCCACTTTAAACGTTGAACCTGAATAAGGCATAGACTGCCATGATGAATTTGGGAATATCCATTGGGACTTACCATCAATCACAATTTCAATTGGCATATCAAAACCTTCTACAATATCAACATATCTGTAAGATAGTTTACCTTCTTCAATTTTGTATTCCAGTGTAGGTATGCGTGTATCCCTTAGATATTGGTTAAAAAAGGTAGATAAATCTTTATTGGTTTCGCGGCTTATGTAGTCTTCAATTTGTTTTGTAGTTACCGTTTGGTGATAAAATGTTTCATTTAAACCACGAAGTATGGCACGCCATTTTTTGTCATCTTCGATGAGCTGCCTTAATGTGTGCAACATATTGGCACCTTTGTAGTACATGTCTCCCGAACCTTCATTGTTTACATTGTATTGGCCAATAATGGGTTTGTTATTTCTAATATTGGCACGAGTTCCTATGACATAGTCGGCCGCAGCTTGTTCACCGTAATAATAGTCTAAGAATAGATTTTCGGAATAGGCTGTGAAACCTTCATGTATCCACATATCGGCAATGTCTCTGTTGGTGATATTATTGGCAAACCATTCATGGCCAGCTTCATGTATGATAATAAAATCGAATTTTAAGCCCCATCCCGTTCTGGATAAATCATTTCCTAAATATCCTTTTTTATATTGATTTCCATAAGCGACAGAGCTTTGGTGTTCCATGCCGAGGTAAGGCACTTCTACAAGTTTGAAGCTATCTTCATAAAAAGGATAGGGTCCAAACCAATGCTCAAAGGCTTTCATCATTTTTGGCGCATCTTTAAAGTGTTCCTTAGCTTTATCAAGATTATAGGAAAGCACCCAGTAGTCCATATCCAATGGCCCATTTTCGCCTTCATACACTTCTGAAAAATTAACGTAGTCACCAATGTTAATATTTACCCCATAATTGTTTATGGGATTAGAAACGAACCAATGTGAGGTTACTTTATCATTGTATTCTTCAAGCTTTCTTAGTCTGCCATTAGAAACATTGGTCAATCCTTTGGGAATGGTTACACTAATGAGCATACTGTCCACTTCATCATACATATGGTCTTTATTCGGCCACCAGACACTAGCACCTAGACCCTGACAGGAGGTCGCAATGAAATGCTTGCCATTTTCGTCCCTTTTCCATGAAAATCCACCATCCCAAGGAGCGCGTTTTGCTTCGCGAGGATAACCTTCGTAGTATACTTCGATTGTATTAATTTCGCCGATTCTTTGGTTCTCTTTTAAGGTAATAAAATGGGCATTCCCTTCTGTTTTAAAATCCAAGGCCGTTCCATTTTGCATTACCTTTTTTATAGTCATAGGATTTTGTAGATCAACCTGAAGTATTTGGTAAGGTTCTAATACTTGGTATTGGATCGTGTTTTTTCCGAAGATGAATTTTTCGTCTGGTTTCACCTCAATGTCGAGATGGTAATATGTTAAATCCCACCAAGCGCGTTCTGGCGTTATGCTCCCTCTAAGCGTGTCTTGCCTGTTGAATTTGACTTTGGTTGATGTTACGGTCTGAGCCGCACAAGGCCCTAAAGTGAATAAAGCTAAAATGATGATTAACTGAACCTTCATACATTTATCTCATGATACGGTTAGGGAAAACGACTAGACTTTCGTGTCCATTTTCACCTACTGCAGCTACCCCAAAAAAGAAGTTATCGATTACAATTCCTTCTAGCGTAAATTCAGTTATATCTCCTACGTATCTACTATGGTCCCAGGTTGGTGATGTCGTTGCTCTCCAATAAATTTTATAGCCTTTAGCACCTTCTACCTTGCTCCATTTTAGTTTTGCAGAGGGTTCAACGATACCACCAATACTAACATCTTCTGGTGCTGGTGGCGCAGAGGCTAAGCTTGCAAGCGTAATGGCATTAACAGCAGTCAATTTTTTACAGTATGGAAAGTTGACGTGCTCAAAAGTATCACCATAAGCGATGCCATTTTCGGTCCTTATGTCTTGATGTTGTTGGGTGTAATTTTCATGGGCTTCCATTATTCTTATCCCTGCAAACCCCAAGTCATTAAAAGGTCTATGATGTCCTCCACGTCCAAAGCGGTCTAGACGATAGACCATCATAGGGTTCATTTCGGGCATATAGGTTTTAGTAGTTTTGTAGACATATCGCGCTAATTGCCTAGAAGTGCCATCAACTTCACCACCATAAAAGCGTCTTGCTCTTGCCTGCCTTGCCAAAACATTTGGGTCCGTAACATCTGTAGTGATGGGTTCGGAGAAAATCCTAAAGGTTCTATTATCTATGACGCCATCAACACCTTCGATGTTACCAATCATATCGTTGTTGAGTACGCCGATGATATCCCAATTATTGTCTTTGGCGTATTTGGCCAGACCTTGTCCACCAAATAATCCTTGTTCTTCTCCAGATAGTCCAACGTAGATAATACTGTTTTCAAATTTATATTTTGAAAGGACGCGAGCAGCTTCAATAGCACCTGCCATTCCTGTGGCATTATCATTGGCTCCAGGGGAGTCTGAGGTAAAATCTGTTGGGTCGGAAACTCTTGAGTCTATATCACCACTCATTATAACAAAGCGGTTTGGATATTTTGTCCCGCGTTGAATAGCAACAACGTTTACGATATTAACGTCTTTTATAATGCGCTGATTAGTTCCTTTTTCGTAAAAATTATTTTGGTAGAAGACTTCAAGACAATTGTTGCATTGGGAAGAAATGTTATCAAATTCTTTTTTTATCCAGCGTCTTGCAGCACCAATCCCTCTTGTTTCTGAAACTGTGTCGCTAAGTGTATGTCTTGTACCAAAATCAGCAAGGGTTTTAACATCTTTTCTAAGGCGTTCCTCAGAAACAGCATCAATAATATCATAAAGTTTTGTATCGGTTTGGGAAGACGCGACACCAAAACATGCCAACATCACGAGGGAGAAAAAAAGTTTCATAAAGAGAATATTGTTAGTTGTAGGTAAAATTAAACTTTTACAAATTGTATTTGTATAAAGAACTGTTAACACCTTAATAAAGACCAACGCTATATCTATTTCACGCTATTCGCCGAGTTTATCTCTAATCTAATTCTTTTAGGAACGCTCTTACTTGAATAGGAGATTTTATTTGATATCTAGCTTTTGTTTTTTTATAGCCCACTTTAACGGTATAAGCATCGCTTGGTGCTTCCTCAAACATATATTCATCGGTCCAATCGTCACCAAAAATCATAACAAAATCGTAATCGGCTTCCATTAGGAGCTTATTTGTGGCACGGCCTTTATTAACATTACTGCTCTTAATCTCCATGACCTTATTTCCTTCCAATAGAGAGAGGTCATTATTTGCAATCATGCTCGTAACTACAGTTTTAAGTTCTGTGGTTCTAATTTGTGCCAGCTCAGGGTCTGCAGTTCTGTAGTGCCATGCTAAGGAGTAATTTTTTCGTTCAATAAAGGTTCCTGGAGTACGGTCTACAAAGGTTTCTAAGATAGGTAACAAACGAGTCATCCAATCGGTTTTGAGTCGTTCTAACTCTACCCATTCATTGTTATGTCTAAGCCAAACACCATGGTCTGTGACTAAGTTGTACGGTTTATTTTTAAACCACTTTTTAAACGTTTCTTTATCGCGCCCACTTATTAATACCAGATTATTTTTACTATCAACTTCCAACGTGTCTAGTAATTGAAAGAGTTCATTATCAGGTTTGGCGTCTTGTGGGTTGTCTGTAAAGGTAGTTAGTGTACCGTCGTAGTCAAGGAGAACCAATCTTTTTTGAGCTTTCTCGTAATCAGATTTAATTTTTGAGGCATCTGCTTCGGTCAATTCCTTCGCTACAATGACCTCTTGTAATTCTTTAGTGGCATTTAGCGCATTAAGAAATTCCTTGGCCCACTTTTCTACGTCATATCGCTTTAGGCGTTTCTGTAAAAATTTCATTCGTGTTTTCTGTTCGGCCAAAGGCATTTGTAGGGCACGTTTCAGCGTATCGGCAAAATCGTCATAACTATTTGGGTTAATGAGCAAGGCTTCATTCATTTCTTTAGCTGCACCAGCCATCTCGCTGAGAATAAGCACGCCATCGGTATTGGTTCTCGTGGCTACGTATTCCTTGGCAACCAGATTCATACCATCCCTTACAGGTGTTATGAGCGCTACGTCTGCCGATGTGTATAAATCTATAAGATTGTCAAAAGGTAAAGACCTATAAAAATACCAAATAGGTGTCCAGCTCACCGTGGCAAATTGCCCATTGATACGTCCAACGAGTTCGTCAGTCTCACGTTTTAACTTTATGTACTGAGGTACATTGGACCTTGAAGGCACGGCCAACATTACCAGCCGAACTTTTTCTTTATACTCTGGGTAGGTGTTCAAAAAATATTCAAAGGCCTTAATGCGGTTGGGTATGCCTTTGGTATAATCCATCCGGTCTATGGAAAGAATTAATTTTTTGTTTTGTTTAGGGTCGATGTGTTCATCTAAACGTTTCTGTAAATCGGATTTTTCTTCTGTTTCATTGTTATGCTTTAAAGCGGCCTCCCAAAACTTTTGATAGTCAATACCCATAGGGAAGGAATCAACTTTAATGACTCTATTGTGATAACTGATTTCATTGAAATTAACATCCAATCGGAGAATACGTTTAATAGAACTCAGGAAATGACGTTCGTAATCGTAGGTATGAAAACCAATAAGGTCTGCACCTAGCATACCTTCCAAAACCTCACTCCGCCAAGGGAATGTCCTAAAGATTTCATACGATGGAAATGGGATATGAAGAAAAAAGCCAATAGTAATATTGGGCTTTTTGGCCTTTATCATTTGTGGGACCAAAAGTAATTGATAATCATGAACCCAAACGGTATCGCCTTCATTTATCTGCTCTATAACAGCATCAGCAAATTTCTGGTTAACCTGAACGTAAGTTTCCCATTCCTTGGTCTCAAAAACCGTATACTCCATAAAATAATGAAATAAGGGCCAAAGCGTTTTATTGCTGAATCCTAGATAGTATTCTTCGATATCATTTTCGGTAAGATTTACGGCGACGCATTGTTCTTCAGCAATCCGTTTTTCTACCTTGTCTCTTAATTTGGGGTTAAGCTCTTCGTCGGTAATGCCTGTCCAACCTACCCAAACACCGTTGCCTTCAGAATGTACTGATTTCATGCCTGTTGCCAAGCCTCCTACACTGGGTGATACCTCTAGTTTGTCATCTTCAATTGAAATTTGTAATGGTAGTCTATTTGAAACAATAATCGTTTTAGGGTTGCTCATATTTTGTAATGCTATTCTTATTTCGTTAATTTAAGCAAAAATGATTGCTTTCCCTTATGAATAAAGAAGAATTAATGAATAATTTACACTACGGTATCATAGGAAATTGCCAGAGTGCCGCACTTGTTTCTAAAGGCGGTTCTATAGATTGGTGTTGCTTGCCCAAGTTTGATTCGCCTTCAGTTTTTGCACGTATTTTAGACGAAAAAGAAGGTGGCTATTTTGGATTCGAAGTTGATGAAAGTTACAATATCACCCAAAAATACCTCCCTGATACCGCTATTTTGGTCACACGATTTAGTAATGGTCTTGATTCTTTTGAGGTGCACGATTTTATGCCACGCTACTACAAGGCACAAAATAAATACCATAAGCCTCCTGAGGTTTTACGTTTGATAAGGTTAACCTCTGGAAAACCAAGTTTTAAAATTAAATACGATCCTAGATTGGAATACGGTATAGGGAAGACGACCACTTACATTAAGCACGACTTCATTGTAAGCATAAATGATGAAGAAGTATATGATACACTTTTTTTATATACCGATTTCAACTATGATGCTGTAGTCAAAGGAACCGAAATTCATCTGGACAGAGATTATTTTTTATGGTTTAGTTATAATGAGAAATTGGTAAAACCCGATGTTAAGGAAGTTCAATTAGAATATGAGCGTACCAAGGTGTATTGGCTAAATTGGATGGAGCGCACGTCTGAATTTGAATATTATAATGACATCATTTCCCGCAGTGCTATTACTCTAAAACTTCTTAGCTATGATAAAACGGGAGCGGTATTGGCGGCTGCGACAACGAGCTTGCCAGAAACTATTGGTGAAGTTAGAAATTGGGATTATCGTTTCTGTTGGATAAGAGATGCGTCCATGGTTATAAAGGTCATGAATCAATTAGGCCATAAGAATATCAGTAAGCGCTACCTCAATTTTATCATTGACCTTATTCCCGATAAGGATGAGAAACTCCAAATTATGTATGGTATAGATAGGGAAAAACGACTTACCGAGTATACTCTAGACCATCTTTCAGGGTATCAAAATTCAAAGCCCGTGCGCATAGGTAATGCAGCTTATAAACAAAGGCAAAATGATATCTACGGTATTTTAATGGATGTGATTTACCAGCTTCTTCTCAATTTTAGAAGTGACGTTGATCATAGGGAGGAATTATGGACCATTACCAAAGGAATCGTATGGGTAGTAAATAGGCACTGGACCGAACCCGATAAAGGGATTTGGGAATTTAGAAATGAGGACAAACATTTTACCTTTTCTAAGGTTTTGTGTTGGACAGCTGTGGATAAGGCCCTAAAAGTAGCTGGACTTTTAAATAAAACATCTAAAATTGCACGCTGGCAATTGCTAGAAGAGAACATTAGGGAAGATATCATGGAGAATGCTTGGAACGAAGAGGTACAAGCCTTTACGCAAGCTTATGGGTCAGAGGATTTGGACGCATCGGTTTTATTGATGGAGTCCTATGGTTTTATAGATGCCAAGCACCCAAAATATATAAGTACCGTAAAGGCTATTGAGCGTGAGCTGTGCTATGAAGGATTGCTATATCGCTACAAAAATAAGGATGACTTTGGTCTGCCATCGTCATCGTTTACAATCTGTACCTTCTGGTTTATAAATAGTTTGTACAAAATAGGAGAGGAGGAACGCGCCAAAAAAATGTTTGAAGAGTTGTTGAGCTACAGCAATCACCTTGGGCTATTTAGTGAGGATATCGATTTTAAATCCAAGCGTTTACTCGGGAATTTCCCTCAGGCTTATTCGCATTTAGCATTGATAGAAACGGCAATTAACTTTTCTTCTGGAGTTAAGAAGGAGAAATTGAAAAGTGTGATCAGATAATGTCAATCCTTTAGAATAATCGTGTCAAAAACATCAGCATTTTTCCACCCTAAATCTTGTTTAAATCCTTCATTTTGGGAAGAACCTATGAAGTTTTCTCGATGCGCACTGCTATCATTATCGCAGTAGGCTAGGGCAAAACCTATTTTTTTGTGAGGTACTAGTTTTACCGGTTTTCCTCCAGATTCATCTGAATAGGAATCGTCATATAACAAGATTTTTACTTCCCAAAGACTCACATTACCTGTGGTTATGCGCTTAGACGTTACATGGCTATTGTATAATTTACCAGTTTTATCCGTGGCCATATCCACAACATTGCCATCAAGCGCCACATGGTAGGCAAACGCATTGTGATTGTACTGGTGGTCACCGCCACTGTTATTTTCATCTATGAAGATTTCAAGGCAATCGTCATCCCACCACGATTTTAAATGGTCGCTTTCCTTGTCCAATAAAACATCATCGGTAATTTCCGCTAAAAGGTATAGGGCATCCTCAGCCCATGTTAATTTATATCTTCCAGAGAAATCATCTTCTGAAAAAGGCTCGCCTAGCCACAATTGATCTATGGGCAGCCAATCAACGTTCTGCCATATTGGTTCATTCGCTTTACCATCAATAGTTATTTTGGTTGTGGTTTTAGCAATTTCAGTTGGTATTTTAAAGGGTTTTGTGTTTCTAAAATAGTTAAACGCCATCGTTTCCACTTTCCCATCTTCAGTTTCAATATCGACATAGACATTCATTTGACGGTCAGAAATTTTTTCAAACGTCATGCCCTCAAAAACCGCTTTGGTTTTGGTGATATATTTTAATGGAAAATCAACGGTTTCGTCCTTGGTTTCCCACCCTTTAAGATCATTATTGAAATGCTTGAGTTGTAAGATTAAATTGTTTTCAATTTCCCTAATGATTTCAATCTCATAGAATTGAACTTTTCCATCCACAGTAAGTTTGAACGTGGCCATCATGGAGTCTCCAGACGGGTTGCTCCAGATTTCCTCGACTTGGCCGCCAAAGGCTTCACCATGCCATGTCCCAGAAATCCAGGCTATATTTTCTAGCTTTGGTTGCAGTGTGTCTTGTCCCGATGCCAATAACGGAAAAAATAAAAATAGCCGTAGTAATGTTTTCATAGTGTTAATAGACTTGCGGAATTGGTAGGCTTATGACTATCTTACCATAAGATTCAATTTTAAAGTCAATGAAAGTTACAAAAATTGCACTACTACTAACTATAATAGTTGCCTTAAATGGTTGTCAACAAAAAGAAAAGGACATCACTCCCAAAACTGCCTTTAATGCTGAAGCCTTTTGGGGCGAAAACCCTTGGCCGGAGATTAGAAAAAAGCGTATCAATAAATTGCTGCCTAAGGCATTGCGAGCCGCTGGAGTGGATTGCTGGCTGGTGATTTGCCGTGAAAATAACAACGACCCTATTGCAGACCATATTGGAGGCGAAAACGCTGGTGGTACCGCGGTATTTTTATTTTATAATGATGGCGTTGGTTTCCACTCCTTGGTATTTTCGCCTTCGGGAGAGAGTGCGGCTTTAGACGATTTGGATATCCATGATAAGGTGGTCTCTGTAGAACGCGGTACGTCTGCCGTGGGTATGGCAGCAGAGTTTATTAAGGAACAGGATTTTGAAACCATTGCTGTAAACTCTTCTACTAGTAATTCCATGGCAGATGGTTTGAGTTATACCCAACGGCAAGACCTGGAAGCTAAGCTTGGTGAATTTTCCGAAAGGTTAGTCCCTTCTACCGAATTGGTTTATGAATGGTTGTCTATAAAATTACCAGAAGAAGTTGCGATATTACGAAAAGCGGCACAGTTAACGGCCGATTGGCAAATTGAAGCCTATAAGCAAGTAGTGCCAGGAAAATCTACAGATGCAGATATTGCTAAATTCTTGAAGAAGAAAATGGCAGAATACGGTGTTACGGATGCCTGGGCACCAGACCAAAACCCTAACGTCAATTCTGGACCTGATCGAGGCCACTCTCACGCTACCAACAAAGTGATTATGCCTGGTGATGTGATTCAGATTGATTTTGGAATTAAAGTTTTTGACCGCTGGTGCAGCGATATCCAACGCTTTGCCTATGTCTTAAAAGAAGGTGAAACGGAAGCGCCAAAAGATATCTTGCATTATTGGGAAAGTGGCAAGGCAGGAAATCGTGCCGCTTTGGCAGCCATGAAGCCTGGCGTAAAAGGTGTTGATGTTGATAGAGCGCAACGTGTACTCATGGAAGAGGCAGGCTCGGATTATGTGATGTGGAGTACAGGGCACCCAGTAGGTTATGTGGCGCATGATGTGGGTCCTAATCTAGGCGGCTCTCAAGCCTCTCATGTAAGGCCAGCCTCGCAAAAAGAATTAAAAGCTGGAATGACCTTTGCTTTTGATGGTTTTCATGCATGGACATTACCAAATGGAGGCACTAAAACGATATCTGTTGAAGAGATGGCTGTTGTAAACGAAGATGGCGCTGAATATTTAATTGAACCTCAAGAGGACTTGATTTTGATTGCAAGCAAATCATTCAAATTATAGTTTACCTAACATAACCTAATGATTTAGCCCTGGGGTCTCTTTAATAAGTGCTATTAACTCTTCTGTTTGATTAAGAATATTATTTAGGAGCATTATCATATTGCGTTGGCTAAAATTTTTAAATCTTAGTGCATGATTTAATTTTATAATCTCATTAGGAAGCTGATGATTTGATTCTAAATTTTGGTACAGTAGTTTTTGGGTTGTCATTTCCTTTAAATAATCATTTTTGAAAATCAGATAGATATCCTTTGAAATATCTCCGTAAAGTCCAAAGTTGGTATTTTGTGTTTCCTTAAAGGATAATTGGGCCGTATTTAGGGCCATCAAATTATTTCTAAGCGTCTCATCAAACAATCTTAAATCGCCCGTACTTTCTAATACATTAAAGGTCTGCATATTAAAATTGGCAGATTGAAAGGTGAAGTTGATCTTTTTCAAATGATTTAGTATGCTGTCAATGGGAAGGTTTGGAGCTTCTAATTCCTCTAGGTAATTCTCATAGTCGGCCATATTTCGTGTAATGCGATTAATTTGAAAGTTAATTGCGCGTGTGTCATTTTCCAAGTCATTTAGAAGCTGATTTAAGTAGTTGTTTTTAAGGTTTATGTCCTTTCTGGCTTCATTCCAGTTATTGATTTGGAGTGCAATCAAGATTCCAATAACTACAAGGATAATTTCACCAACCGCATACTTTAGGTAGCGCGATATTTTATTTTCACTCATTAGCTTATAACGTATTTGCCTAAAGATTTTAAACATGGAAAAAAGAATTGGAATTTAACGATTGCACAGCATTTTAAAAAAACAATCGTTATTCTTAATAGAGGATGTTGTCTAAAATTTTATCCAAGCGTCCTTCATAAAGGCTCAGGTGGCCATCCGACATAAAAATCTCATGGATTTCGGTTCTAAAGGCACTGAGCTCCATGGTTGTAAAGTGGTGGGCATTTATGGATTTTTCAATTTTTCCAAGGCGATTTTCAGGCTTATCTCGTTTAAATTCGCTGTAAATCGAATTAAATTTTGCACCGTTGACCTTAGATTTAATAATATTAAGTTCTTTCTCGGTTTCCTTATTATCGGCGTTGGCGCACAGCAATAAAATGTAGAGTTGTAAATCTGATTTATCCCATTGGTTAGGTTGAGACAGCATATGTAATATGGTTTTGGTTAGTAGCTTTTACCAATAAGGGTCAGTAGGGTAGGGTCTAGGATACTTTAAAGATAGGTAAGTTTGGGTAAAAATTGGATCCTGTACTTATTTTTATATGCTATTTGAGACTAAGAATAGCAATTTAAAGCTATCAAATGGGAATTTTAGACAAAAAGAAAGAACACATAAAGTCCGCCCAAGGCAAAAACCACTAAGCCAATAGCTAAAAAGTTTATGGCACGCTTTACATTTTTAAACTTCCAGTCGGCAATTTTTGAGACGATAAATACCTGTTCTCCTAACTGTAGGAATAGCTCGTCCTCGTTAATGCTCATTTTAAAAAAGGATTTAGAGAATTCTTTTATCGGTCCAAAATGACTGATAATATCTTTGAAGAAGAACATGTTTTTACTGTAATTGCCTTCTATTTTGGGAATAAAACATCGAATGCAGAAGAAAATGGAAAGTCCGGTGATTAGCATCCAGATGATAACAAAACTTAAAAGGATTCTGTCTTCTATGACTTCACGGCCTATGGTCTGGGCACCTTGGTAAACGAAGTTGAGTACTATACCGTAAAATGATAGAATAAGTCCTGCCTTTAATTCTGAAGCTTTTATCAATGCCGATAAATAGCTTATCGTGTACCAATAGTGGTCAATTAAATCTTCGGTATGGTTGGTTAAGTTGGTTTTTAGGTTGATTTTTTGATTGGCCTCCATGGCTACATGTATTTATGTTTGTAAAGTACAACAGGTTTCTTTAGTTTCAAAAAACTCAAGTGAATTCAACTTAGATGATACGAATACTTGCTAACCTATAACACCATCGTTATTAATGTCTTTGCCCGAGCGTTGCTCCAAAACTTTTAATGTCTGTAACAAAAGCGCTTTGGTTTTGTCCAGTTCAGCTTCGAGCAGTTTTACCCGCTCTTCAAGTGATTCCGCCTTTCCTTGTTGTTCGTCGAGTTGGCTTTGTTGGATTAAATCCCAAAATAGTCCCATGTTGATGTGGTTTTAAAATGCAAGTTTCGTCAAATATGGTAAAATGAAGCTAGAGACTGAATACTTTTTTAAATAAAACGGCACTTATTGTATAAAAGTGACCTTAGTGATTAGTCCATTTTCAACCTCATATATGGCAACGGCTTTAAATTTTTGCCCATTCATGATAACGTGTTCTTCATCGATAACGGTATTGCCTAAAACAATACGGTTCTTAATTTCTGCCTTTAAATCCGGCGTGTTGGCAAAAAGATATTCATAAGAAGCCTTCATTTGACGTCTATCACCTGTTCTTAGTGTATTGGGATAGGTGTAAAGCTTAATATTATCTGAATAGGTAGCCATAAATGCATCAATATCACGTTTGTTGTAGGCATCGAGCTGCTTTTGTACTATACTTTCGGCTACGGAAGGGTCAGTGGTGCCTATACCTGTTTTATCACCTGGTTTCAATTCTACAGCCATAGCAAGCTTTGTTGTAGTTATATTGACGGCGAGGCGCGAAATATTAGATACATCATATTGGGATAAATCGGCCACCTTGCGCCAATTATAGTCGCTTTTTAGTGTCAATTTATAAAGGATAGCGTCTTTGCCGGCAAGTATGGTGTTTTGGTTTAGCCAACACATATCTTCAACTCCAATTATAGTATTGGCTAGTAACCTAGTTGCTCCCGTTTTTGGATTTAGAGACTTGATCTCCCATTGCTTTTCGTTGGTTTTTGAGATAAAACTTACTATTTCTGAATCGGGAATCAAATGTATGGAGCGTCCTACGTTTTCGGCATATTTTGTATGCGTTCCTGTTTGTAGGTTGCTCACATAAAGATTTAGTTGTTCATCTTCGATAACGGCTGAAGCAATAGTCGTCTCATTAACCCAAACATAATAGGCAACGACTAAATCGTCTATAAGTAATGAAGCTTCGCCATTGTCCAAATTATAAGCATATAGAGCTTGTTTACCATCTGAGTCTAAGCGAACTGCGGACACTTCATTTTTCGCAGGTCTTTTCTGTGGAGAGTACTCACTGCCAGAGGATGAATTAACCCAAGTTTTAGAATCATAATCGGCAAAATATTGAGCAATATCGGTTTGGCCATTCCGTGTAGATGCAAAAAGGATACGGGTTTCACTTAGAAAAGAAGGCTGATTGTCGTAACCCTCATTAGTGGATATATTTTTGAAATTTGATAAAGCCAGTCTCGGTCTGATCTCTAGGTCAAAAAGAACAACTTCGGTATTTGTTTGGGCAGAGCTGAAGCAAATAGCGAAAAGAATAGCAAGTTGGATTAAAGATTTCATCTTAGTGAGGGTTTTCTGTCCTAAAAATAGTAAAATAAAAAAGCCGATTCAAACTAATGAATCGGCTTTTCAATAAAGATTTAAACATTTAGAAACAGTATTTGTTCTCTGCTTTCACTTTTTCGGCTATTGTATTTCTCAGTTCAACAACATTTGGGAAGTTGGTGTATTTGGTAAAACGCTTTAAGCCCATGAGCATCATTTTTTGCTCATCACCTTCAGCGAAAGAAACAATACCTTCCATACCGTTTTTCTTAATAATTTCCACAGCATTGAATAAATACAACTTAGCCATGGCTATTTGCTCTTTTTGAGCCTCTTCGCCAAATCGTTTTGCATTTTTCTCAGCTCTTAATATAGCCGATTCTGCCATGTAAATTTCAATAAGGATATTGGAGGCATTCAACAATAATTGCTGGTGTTTTTCTAAATCAGGACCAAATTTCTGTACAGCTGAACCTGCAACCATTAAGAAGACCTTCTTAAGTTTGGCAATCATATCCTTTTCCTCAGAAAATAATTCTGAATAATCAGGAACATCAAATGATGGAATTCCCATTAGCTCATCCGCAACAGCCATGGCAGGCCCTAATAAATCTACATGACCTTTCATCGCTTTTTTAACCAGCATACCAACAGAGAGCATACGGTTAATTTCATTGGTGCCTTCATAGATTCGTGCAATACGAGCATCGCGCCAGGCAGCTTCCATCGGTGTTTCTTCAGAGAAGCCCATACCACCAAAAATCTGGATACCTTCATCCGCACAATTTTGTACGTCTTCTGAAACGGCCACTTTTAAAATTGAGCATTCAATAGCATATTCCTCTACGCCTTTAAGCTCAGCTTCTTGGTGTGAGTTACCGGCTTCTATTCGCAATGCAATGCGATCTTCAATATTTTTTGCCGCTCTGTAAGAGGCAGATTCACCAGCGTACGCACTTGTTGCCATTTCTGCAATCTTAGCTTTGATGGCGCCAAAATCTGCAATAGCAGTTTTAAATTGCTTACGCTCATTAGCATATTGTACGGCAGTAGTGGTAATACGTCTTTGTGAGTCTAAACAAGCTGCCGCTAATTTTATGCGCCCCACGTTAAGGGCATTCATGGCAATTTTAAAGCCTTCACCACGACCTGCTAGCATATTTTCAACAGGCACCATGCAGTCATTAAAGAATACTTGTCTGGTAGAACTTGCTCTAATACCTAGTTTGTGTTCTTCCTCACCTAAGGTGATGCCATTTTCGGGGTCGTTCTCTACGATGAATCCCGTGATATTTTTATCATCCTCAATTCTGGCAAACACAATAAATAGTTTACAAAAGCCTGCGTTGGATATCCACATTTTTTGGCCATTGATTTTGTAGTGTTTACCGTCTTCTGTGAGCTCAGCGGTTGTTTTACCTGAGTTTGCATCACTACCAGCACCGGGCTCTGTAAGACAATAGGCACCAAACCATTCACCAGTCGCTAATTTTGGGACATATTTTTGTTTCTGTTCTTCTGTGCCGTAAAGGGTTATTGGCATGGTTCCAATACCAGTATGGGCACCAAATGCTGTACTGAAGGAGCCTGTACCACTTGAGATATAATCACAGACTAACATGGTTGAAACAAATCCCATTCCCATGCCACCATATTCTTCAGGTACGGCAACACCTAAAAATCCTAAGTCTCCAGCCTTTTTCATGCACTCTTCTGTAAAGGCAAAATCCTTTTTCTCAAAACGTTCTCTATGTGCTATGATTTCACGGTCATTAAATTCGATAACCGCTTCCTTCATCATGGTTTGTTCTTCGTTAAAATCCTCTGGCGTAAAGACATCGTCGCATTTGGTCTCCTTAACCAAGAACTGACCACCTCGTAATAATTCTTTTTCTATTGTTTCCATCACTTTTATAGTTTGATATGTTTTTATTTAGTTTAAAAATTCGAATATACCTGCAGCACCTTGACCTGTACCTACACACATGGTTACCATGCCGTATTTATTTTTCATCTCACGTTTTCGCATTTCATCAAAAAGCTGAACCGATAGTTTTGCACCTGTACATCCTAGAGGATGACCTAACGCAATGGCACCGCCATTAACATTAACTATATCTGGATTAAGGTTTAGTTCTCGTATTACGGCTATTGATTGCGACGCAAAGGCTTCATTAAGTTCTATCAAGTCTATATCGCTTTGGGATAAGCCACCTTGCTTCAATGCTTTAGGCACAGCGGCAACTGGCCCTATACCCATGATTCGTGGTGGCACACCAGCAGCGGCATAACTTACAAGACGTGCTATTGGCTCCAGGTTTAATTCCTTAACCATGTCTTCGCTCATAACTAAGACAAAAGCTGCACCATCACTTGTTTGGGAGGAATTTCCAGCGGTAACACTACCACCTTGGGCAAAAACGGGACGTAATTTAGCTAAGGCTTCTTTGCTGGTGCCACGTCTTGGCCCTTCATCTTTTTTAACGGTAAATGTTCTGGTCGCTTTTTTACCATTGTCATCTACATAAGTTTCTTCTACGTCAATAGGAACGATTTGATCTTGAAATCTATCTTCGTCCAACGCTTTTAAAGCTTTCATGTGGGAATTGTATGCAAACTCATCTTGATCTTCCCTCGAAACATTGAACTTCTCAGCCACAGCTTCTGCGGTGTTACCCATTCCCCAGTAATAATCCTCATGGCCAGAGTTAACGATATCGTAATTGAGTTCGGGTTTAAAACCTGTCATGGGGACAGAACTCATACTTTCTGATCCACCTGCAATAATGCATTCTGCCATTCCAGATTGAATTTTAGCCACGGCCATTGCAATGGTTTCCAATCCTGAAGAGCAAAAACGGTTAACGGTTACTCCTGGAACATCCACGGTATTCAATCCAATGAGCGAAATGATACGTGCCATATTAAGACCTTGTGATCCTTCTGGCATGGCGTTCCCAACGATGACATCGTCTACACGATTAACGTCAAGGTTTGGAAGTTTCCCCATCATATACTGAATGGTCTCGGCAGCTAATTCGTCTGCTCTTTTAAATCTAAAACCACCTTTTTTTGATTTTCCTACGGCGGTTCTGTATCCTTTAACTATATATGCTGTTTTCATTCTGTTTTAGTATTGAGTATTGAGACGTGAGTATTGAGAATTATATCTTAGTCTGAAAGACATAAATCATCTTTTGTATTTCAATACACGACTCAATATTCGGTTGTACTTTATCTTTATTAATTAAATTCAATTCTGTCAATAAAAGAAGTTGCGTTTGAAGTTCATAAGCAGAACCATTTGCAATACTCAAGAAATATTTAAATTCTTTATTTGAGTTTCTTCCCGCACCTTCAGCTATATTTGAAGGTATTGAAATAGAACTCCTTTTAATTTGAGAGCCTAATCCGTATTTTTCATCAGAAGGTAATTGAGATGTGAGCATATAAACAGCTTTAGTCAATTTCATTGACTTTTGCCATATCTTTAAATCTTCTACTTTGTGCATATCTAACTACTCAATTCTAATATCTCAATACTTTCGTAACTAGTTTCTAAGCGGTTTACCAGTTTTTAACATGTGTTGAATACGTTCAAGCGTTTTGCGCTCTGTACAAAGGCTTAAGAAGGCTTCACGCTCTAAATCCAATAAGTATTGCTCAGTAACTAATGTTGGTTCGGATAAATCACCACCAGCCATAACGTACGCCAATTTGTTAGCTATTTTTTGGTCATGCTCGCTAATGTAGTGGCTAGCTTCCATAGAATCGGTTCCTACTAAGAACATACCAAGGGCTTGCTTACCTAATACTTTTACGTCTTTACGCTTCACTGGTTGGGTGTAACCAGCATCGGCCATCAATCGTGCGTGAGCTTTTGCTGTTGCAATTTGTCGGTCTTTGTTTACTACAACAATATCTTTTCCTTTTTGAAGTACTCCCATATCAAAAGCTTCGTAAGCTGAAGTGGCTACCTTGGCCATACCAATTGTTAAGAAATACTCTTGAAGAACGTTTAATTCTACATCACCTTTGTGGAAGGTGTCAGATGCCCTTAAAGCCATTTCCTTAGAACCTGCACCGCCTGGAATAACGCCTACACCAAACTCCACGAGTCCGATATAAGTTTCCGCAGCGGCTACAACTTTATCGGCATGCATGGACAATTCACAAGCGCCACCTAAGGACATGC
Source organism: uncultured Winogradskyella sp. (assembly GCA_913055905.1). Classification (GTDB taxonomy): domain Bacteria; phylum Bacteroidota; class Bacteroidia; order Flavobacteriales; family Flavobacteriaceae; genus Winogradskyella. The sequence goes on along the minus strand of CAJXLB010000003.1, from coordinate 101,322 downwards.
CATGCGGTGCTGCAACTGTTGGTATGGCAGAATAGCGCATGCGCATCATAGTATCCTGGAAGTACTTAATGGCCATGTTAAGCTCATCATACTCTTGCTCGACGGCCATCATAAAAATCATTCCGATGTTGGCACCAACAGAGAAATTGGCTCCTTGGTTTCCTATGACCAATCCATCAAAATCCTTTTCGGCTAAATCGACCGCTTTATTCAGTCCGGCCAACACATCACCACCTATGGTATTCATCTTAGAACGGAATTCACAATTTAGGATGCCATCGCCCAAATCTTCAACAACAACGCCTGAGTTTTTAAAGACTTCATTGGATTTTCTGATGTTATCTAGAATGATGAAGCTATCCTGTCCTGGAATCTTCTCGTGGGATTTTTTCTTGATATCGTAAGCATAGGTGGCACCATCTTTAACAGAATAAAAGGATGTGCTTCCTGAGGCCAACATCTCTGTGACCCAAGCATTAGGTTCCAGACCTTCGGCTTTTATAAATTCGATACCTTTTTCAACACCGATGGCATCCCAAATCTGGAATGGTCCGTGGCCCCATCCAAAACCTGCCTTCATGGCATCATCGATTTTATAAAGCTCTTCGGTAATTTCAGGAATTCTGTGGGACACATAGGCCATCAAAGCCGCAAAGTGCTTTCTGTAGAAATCTCCCGCCTTATCTTTACCATTGACCAAAACTTCAAATCTGTCCACAACATTATCTATGGACTTTGTAAGTTCTAGGGTAGCAAACTTGGCCAACTTCTTCTGGCGATATTCTAAAGTATCTAGGTCTAAGGACAGAATTTCACTTTTACCCTCTGCATTTTTGGTCTTTTTGTAAAACCCTTGTCCAGTTTTACTTCCAAGCCAGTTATTCTCTAACATCGTGTTTATAAAGTCCGGAATATTAAATAAATCTTGACGTTCATCATCAGGACAATTATCTTTAATTCCGTTGGCCACATGAACTAAGGTATCTAACCCAACAACATCAATAGTTCGGAAGGTTGCCGATTTAGGTCTTCCTATAACTGGACCAGATAATTTATCCACCTCTTCTATGGTCATGCCAAGTTCCTTGACAATATGAAACACGTTCATAATGCTGAAAATACCGATACGGTTTCCAATAAAAGCTGGTGTATCTTTTGCAACAACAGATGTTTTACCAAGGAACTGCTCGCCGTAGCCGTTTAAAAAGTCTAATACAGCTTGATCGGTTTTAGGTCCTGGAATGACCTCAAAAAGTCTCAAGTAACGTGCAGGGTTAAAGAAGTGTGTTCCACAGAAATGTTTCTGGAAGTCCTCACTTCTGCCTTCACTCATAAATTTAATAGGTATTCCTGAGGTGTTCGAAGTTATAAGGGTTCCTGGCGTTCTGTGCTTTTCCAACTTTTCAAAAACCTGCTTTTTGATGTCTAACCGCTCTACAACAACTTCCATAATCCAATCGACATCCTTTACCTTGGCAATATCATCTTCGAGATTTCCTGTGGTAATTCTGTCTGCAAATTTTTTGTGATAAATAGGAGAGGGTTTGGATTTAAGGGCAGTGGCTAGAGCATCGTTGACAAGTCTATTCCTTACAACCTTATCCTCTAGGGTTAATCCTGCTGCTTTTTCTTTATCGGTTAATTCGCGAGGCACTATATCTAGTAGTAATACCTCTACACCAATATTGGCAAAATGGCAAGCGATACCGCTACCCATGATACCCGAACCTATAATGGCTATTTTTTTTATTCTACGTTTACTCATCGTATTTTAAAATGTGTTCGTTTTGGTTATATATTTTTTTATTTGAAATCATATTGCTTATGGCCTCTGTGACTTCAAAAAAATGTTCGAGTTTTTTTTGGTCAACATTGGCTCTAACGGCCTCATTAAAAATTAACACGCGCTCTTTGGAATACTCTCTTTTTTCCTTTCCAAAATCCGTGAGATGAATTAAAACACCGCGTCCATCTTCGGGGTTTGGTTTACGCTCAATGAGTCCTTTTTCTTCCATGGTTTTAAGTGTTCGGGATAGGCTTGTGGCCTCCATTCCCATTTTTGGACCCAAGGAAGTGGAAGGTGTCCCATGTTCAGGGTCGATGCTTAATAAGGCAAAACCTGTGGCCATGGTAGTATCAAACTTGGCAGCTTCTTCATTGTACATTTTATTTACGGCCAACCACGTGGTTCTCAGAACATAATCTATGGTTTTGTCTTTCATCCTTTAAAAATTGAAATCAAATATAATAAAAAATACTATGCACGCATAGTAAATTTATAAAAATTATGCACGCATAGTAATTAAGGGAAAGAATAAAAAAACCCCACCATGTCGGTAGGGTTTGTTTTCGTAAATTCTAAAACGTTTTATTTGTTCATTTTACCATTTATTGCGCCAATTACAGCTCCAATAATCCCTGTCATTACGATACTAATGGCTACATCCAAGGCAGCCATTTCATAGGTTGTTTCGGGTTCCATGGCAAGATTGAACAAATTAAAATAGACTCCCATAAAGAACCCAATAATAATTCCTGCTTTAGCACCAGTGGCAGCCGTAGCTATTTGTGCCCAATGGTTGTAAATGTAAGACACAAAAAAACCGAAAGTTAGACACCCTAAGAAAATAATGACCATCATGGTGCTTGATTCCTCAGGTTGAGGAAAAAAATCAGCAAACAGAAGTCCATAAAAGACCCAGCCCAGTAGAAAATCTACAACACCACCGACTAATCCGGAGACAATAAACGTTTTTGTTTTCATAATTGAAAGATTTAGTTAGTAATCTAAATGTAAACAAATAAAACGTAAATAGCTGTATTTCAGTAAGTAAAGTATTACAGAAATCGTATATTTATAGACTGAAGACCTCTTTTCTAGACTTAATTTTTAGTTTTGAACAGATAGAGTTTGCAGGAGGAGCTTCACCTCCTTGTCATTATTATTTAACTGAATTTCTCTGCGAAGGTTAAATGTTGAGTCTTGTGCAAAACCTATATAGGAAAATGCTAGAACGAACGGTAAGGTCATTTGGTTTTGAATTGTTTTCATTAGGAGTCTAAATTTTTAAGTTAACAACACAAAACTAAGGCCTACTTCGTCTTTAGAAAAATTCAATTGGACTGAAAAACGACCTAAACAGGGACTAAAAATGGCCTAGTTCTATGATCTGTAGATTTTTTCGTAGAGGTCGTTATATTTTTCCCTAATCACACTTCGCTTCATTTTCATAGTGGGTGTAAGTTGTCCTTCATCTATGCTCCAGACATCTTCAGTGAGTTCAAATCGTTTTATCTGTTCCCACTTTCCAAAGTTTTGATTGTACTTATCAACCTCTTTTTGGATACGGTTTATCACTTTTTCAGAATTGGCTATCTCTTTTTCAGATTTGCCTATATCATTATATTCCTTATGGTCAATCCAATCCCTAATGAACTCAAAATTGGGTTGAATAATGGCCGCTGGCATTTTTTCACCTTCACCGATTACCATAACCTGCTCTATAAACAAGGATTGTTTTAGGTCATTTTCTAATAAGGTAGGTATGATATATTTACCTCCAGATGTTTTAAACATCTCTTTTTTACGACCAGTAATTTTTAAAAAGCCATCTGTATCCAATTCTCCTTTATCGCCAGTATGAAAATACTCACCAGTCATGACACTAGCTGTTTTTTCAGGGTCTTTGTAATACCCTTTCATTACATTAGGTCCTTTGATGAGAATCTCACCATCATCAGCGATTTTAACCTCTACATTTGGTATAGGTTTACCAACAGTGCCAACCTTATACATGTTATTTTCATAAAGACCAACAGAGACCACTGGCGATGTTTCAGTGAGACCGTAACCTTCCATAACTCTCATATTGGCAGCGCCGAATATACGCGCAAGTCTTGGTTGCAGTGCCGCACTACCTGAAACCATAGTACCTAATTCTCCACCCAGGGCTTCACGCCATTTGCTAAAAATAAGTTTATTGGCAATTTTAAGTTTAAACTCGTACCAACTACCATTTTTGCCGTACGGTTCCCACTTTTCACCGAGTCTTACGGCCCAAAAGAAAAGGGCTTTTTTTATACCAGTGAGCTCTTCTCCTTTAAGCATTATTTTATCAAATACTTTTTCTAGAAGTCTTGGTACCACACTCATAAGGTTGGGTTTAATTTCCTTGGCATTATCACCAATTTTATCTAGAGCTTCGGCAAAATAAATAGAGGTTCCTGCATATTGATAGACATAAATAAGTACTCTTTCAAAAATGTGGCAAATTGGTAAAAAACTAAGAACGCGGGTCTCACCAGAAGGTGGCAGTGGTACCCTTGGCGAGCTATCTAAGACATTGCTAGTAATGTTCCAATGCGTTAGCATAACGCCTTTAGGTTTTCCTGTGGTTCCTGAAGTATAGATAATAGTAGCCAAATCATCTGGCTTCACCGCATCCATTCTTTCCTGAACTTCGGCCTGATTACTATCGTCTTTCCCCAGTTCAAAAAGTTCTGAGTAGTGCTTGCAACCTTTGATGTGGTTAAAGGAATATACTTCCTTAAGGCTTGTTTCTGATTGTACTTGTCTTACTTTTTCCAATACTTCTTCGTCAGAGACAAAGCAATAAATAGATTCGCTATGGTTAAGAACATATTTGTAATCTTCTGCTGAGATTGTCGGGTAAATAGGAATATTTTGAGCACCCACCTGAAGAACGCCAATATCCATAATATTCCATTCCGTTCTGTTTGTCGTAGAAATAACCGCAATCTTATCATTCTTTTTTACTCCCATTCTAAGGAGGGCCCTGCTCACAGCATTGGCTTTATCTAAATATTCCTTGGTAGACATTGGCGTCCATTTACCATCGTACTTGGTAACCAAACATGTATCGTTTGGTTTGTGCTCTAATTGGTAGTAAGGGAAATCGAAAAGACGGGTTATTTCAGTCATAATCAAATTAGCAAAAAATTAGTTGGGTTGTTACGAAAATAGGAAAATAAACCCTTTTATTAAGAAGTGTTAAAAATCAAGGCTGTTTTTTTAACAAAAATTTAGAGCTTTTGTGTTTCAAACCCAATCGAAAAAATAATTTGAAAAAATTCCTTATCAACGTTTTGCAATCGGAGTCTTATTTCAAACGTTTTCGTGGGCAATCCCTTTAGAATGAATGCCTTTCTAAAGTTCAAACATGATAAATATCATCAAAATTGGACAAGCCGGCCTTTAATTTTGTAAACGAGAAAATGAGAAATTTTCTTTTTATGACTACTAAATACATTAAATCATGGAAGTAAAAGAATTCATAGGTGGAAATTGGACAAAAACCGTTGACGTAAGGGATTTTGTGTTTAAGAATATTACACCATACACAGGACCATCTTCTTTTTTGGTTGGACCAACAGAGCGGACCAAGGCCATTTGGGACATTTGCCTTAAGGCCATGGAAGAAGAACGCGCCAATAACGGTGTTCACTCCTTAGATACGGATACGATCTCTACGGTCGAGGCCTTTGGACCTGGTTATATTGATAAGGGCAACGAAGTCATTGTGGGATTGCAGACCGACGAGCTTTTAAAACGTGCCATGAAACCTTTTGGTGGGTTCAAGGTGGTAGAAAAAGCACTATCCGAGCATGGCGTAGCGCCAAATGAGAAAATAACCGAATTGTTTTCTAAGTATGTTAAAACCCATAACGATGGTGTTTTTGATGCTTACAATGCCGAAATTAAAAAATACCGCTCCTTGGGTATTCTTACTGGTTTGCCAGACAATTATGCAAGAGGACGTATTATTGGAGATTATCGTCGTTTAGCCCTTTATGGTCTTGATTTTTTAATTGAGCAAAAGAAAGAGGATTTAGAGGCAATTACCGGACCAATGACTGATGAGGTCATTCGTTTACGAGAGGAAGTCTCTGAGCAAATCAAAGCTCTAAAATCAATGAAGATTTTAGGATCTAAGTACGGTTTAGATTTATCTAGACCAGCGGAAAACGCTCAAGAAGCTGTTCAGTGGACGTATATGGCTTATCTCGCAGCCGTAAAAGAGCAGGATGGTGCGGCCATGTCACTTGGTAACGTTTCAACCTTCTTGGATATTTTTATTGAAAACGATCTACGAGAAGGGCTAATTACCGAAGAAGAAGCTCAAGAATATATAGATCAGTTTGTAATGAAGCTTCGCGTGGTAAGGCATTTAAGAATGCAAGCCTATGACGAAATTTTTGCAGGTGACCCAACTTGGGTAACTGAAGCTATTGGTGGTATGTTTAGCGATGGCCGTACCAAGGTGACCAAAACGTCTTACCGATTCTTAAATACGCTCTATAATTTAGGACCTTCACCAGAACCAAATATGACGGTTCTCTGGTCTGAAGATTTACCAGAGAATTTCAAAAAGTTCTGTGCAAAGGTAGCTATAGAAACGTCTTCACTACAATTTGAGAACGATACCTTGATGCGAAATAGTAGAGGTTCTGATGATTATGGTATCGCTTGTTGTGTATCCCATCAAGATTTAGGTAAGTCCATTCAATTCTTTGGTGCTCGTACAAACTTGGCCAAAACACTACTTTTAGCCATTAATGGTGGACGATGTGAGTTAACGGGAGAGCAAATATTTGACGGTGTTCCGGAATATAAGGATGAGTATCTCGATTTTGATACCGTAATGACCAACTTTAAAATAGCCATGCAAGAAATTGCACGTGTCTACAGTGATTCTATGAATATTATTCACTATATGCACGATAAGTACTATTATGAAAAAGCACAGATGGCCTTAATCGATACCAATCCGCACATAAATATTGCTTATGGTATTGCCGGTTTATCAATTGTGGCTGATTCCTTGTCGGCTATAAAATATGCCAAAGTAAAACCAATTAGGAATGAAGATGGTCTAACAATAGATTTTGAGATAGAAGGTGAATTCCCAAAATATGGTAATGATGACGATAGAGTGGATAGCTTAGCAGCTCAGGCTGTTGCCGATTTCAATTATGAATTAAAGCAATTCCCAATATATAAGGAAGCTGAGCCAAGTTTATCTGTTTTAACCATTACATCTAATGTGGTCTATGGTAAGAAGACAGGTGCTACTCCAGATGGACGAGCCCTAGGTGTACCTTTTGCACCAGGTGCTAATCCCATGCACGGTCGTGACGAAATGGGAGCCATCGCTTCATTAAATTCGGTAGCAAAGATTAATTATGAAGATGCACAAGATGGTATCTCCAATACGTTTTCTATAGTACCTAAATCCTTAGGCTCAGATATAGAAACACGTGTAGATAATTTAACCAGTATTTTAGATGGCTATTTCCACAATAATGCCCAGCATGTCAATATAAATGTGTTGGATAAGGAGACGCTTCTAGATGCTATGGAGCATCCGGAAGAATATCCTCAATTGACCATAAGGGTATCTGGATATGCCGTTAACTTCGTTCGTTTAACAAGAGAGCAGCAATTGGAAGTGATTTCAAGGTCCTTCCATGAGTCTATGTAATTAGTCAGTAAAAGCACCTAGGGTTTTAAGGTTCTAGGTGCTTTTTTAATTCAAAAGCGCATTAAAACTCAAGATAACATATTACAAGTTCATTCCATTGAAACCTTTGGAACGCACGATGGTCCTGGTGTAAGATGTGTCATTTTTTTGCAAGGTTGCAAATTAAAATGTCTTTATTGTCATAACCCAGACACCATTGCTATGGAAGGCGGTAAAGCCTACACCACTGATGCCTTGTTTGACATCATAATGAAGTCCAAGCCGTATTTTGGCAAAAAAGGAGGTGTTACCATATCTGGAGGTGAACCACTATTACAAGCCAAGGCTTTGATTCCTTTGTTTAAAAAACTCAAAGCCGAAGGCATCCACACCGCACTGGATACCAATGGCCGAATTTTAAATCATTTTGCTATGGAATTGATGGATAAGTATACGGATTTGGTGATGCTGGACATTAAGCACATGACGGAAGAAGGCTATGAGCACATCACTGGCCAGAAGAATAATCAAACCACCTTCAATTTTTCTGAGTATCGTGAAAAATCTGGTAAGCCTATGTGGTTGCGCTATGTGTTAATTCCTGGTTTAACGGACAAACCAAATTTGTTAGAATCCTTGGGTGCTTATTTCAAAGACTACAAAACAGTAGAAAAATTGGAAATTCAGCCCTATCATAAATTGGGCGTTCATAAATGGGAAGCTTTAGGTTGGGAATACCAACTCAAAGACGCCAGGGAAAATACAAAGGAAGAACTGCACAAGGCCCAAACCATACTTGAACCCTATTTTAAACAAATTAGCATTAACTAATCTCAATTCCTAAAAACTCAAAATCATGGCAACTGCAAAACTTAAAAATCGTTGGCTCATAGCATTATCGGCAATAGGGATTCATATTGCTATTGGTTCTGTATATGCCTATTCTGTAATTACAAATCCCGTTAAAGAGGTTTTTGATGTTGAAGGCAGTACTATTAAATGGGCCTTCAAACTTGCCATATTATTTCTTGGTTTTTCTGCAGCGTTTCTGGGACCTTGGGTAGAAAAAGTAGGTCCTAAAGTAAGCGGGACTACAGCTGGTATATTTTATGGTGTCGGAATTTTGGGTTCTGGTCTGGCAGTGCATCTAGAATCTCTCGTTTTGTTTTATCTATGCTACGGAGTAATTGGTGGTATCGGATTAGGGCTAGGTTATATTACACCTGTAAGCACATTGGTGAAGTGGTTTCCCGATAAGCGCGGCTTAGCCACAGGTATGGCCATCATGGGTTTTGGTTTTTCGGCATTACTGTTTGGTCCAATCATGCAATCATTTTTTGAAACCGTTGGCATTTCTAACGCCTTTTATCTTTTAGGTGGCATTTATATGGTCTTAATTTTGGCTTCTTCAAGATATATTGAACGTCCACCAAAAGGCTATGCACCTACTGGCTTCAATACTGAGGAATCCGTAACCGTCAAAGCTGACATTTCCAATATAACAGCGAAAGAGGCACTGGGCTCAAGGCGCTTTTATTACATCTGGATTATGATGTTTATTAACATTACTTGTGGTATTGCTATCATCGCAGCTGCAAGTCCTATGATGCAAGAAAAATTGAATTATACACCTATGCAAGCTGCTGGTGTGGTCGGACTCATTGGTGTTTTCAATGGATTGGGAAGGATACTCTGGTCTAGTCTTTCGGATTATTTAGGTCGTCCCAATACCTATGTGATTTTCTTCGCCTTTCAGATTTTAGCCTTTTATTTCTTGCCGCAAATTACAATGGAGCTGTTGTTTTTAGTGGTGCTGTTTACCGTAATTACCATGTATGGTGGTGGTTTTGCTACCTTACCAGCATTTTTGGGAGACTTATTCGGAACCAAACAACTTGGTGCAATCCATGGTTTGGTACTCGCAGGCTGGGCTTTGGCAGGAGTTATTGGTCCTACAATTTACGATATGGTTAAAAGTGCCACAGGGTCATTGGGTATTACCTTAAAGGTGTTTTCAGGTTTATTTATGATCGCATTTGTAGTGTCGTTACTTATGAAACGCTCTGTGAATTTGGCCTATGCAAAAAGTAGGAAGTCGTCCATAGAGGATACGGCTCAGGCATGTTAATGTCTATGAATCCTAATTGAGCATCCGTAATTCAACCCGAAAAAGGAATCTGGATAAATAGCCGATTATTCCTGCTTTTCTTCTTTTATAGTGACACACATTTGCTCATAACAGTTTAGTCTATTTTCACTTAAATCTGATTTAGAGATTACTATTTCACAGTTTTAGAATGGTAGATTTTATTGGCTCTTTAAAATTGACCTTTTAGATTTTGTTTATCTGAAACTGAATCAGAAAAAATATTGGCACATACTAATCGCAAACAAATAGTACTTCTGGATATTTGAACCACTTATCATTACCTAAAAATATTAGTATTAGCTGATAATTGTCAGCTTATTTCTTAGTCTCAGCCTATAACTTTACACTATGTTTTTAGAAAAACAATTTAAACAATACGAATCATAAATACATAATAAAATGGAAGTACTCGAAGAAACTAAGACTCGAGTTTACAGGTTTGGAAACAAAACTGCAGACGGAAATAGCAAAATGAAGAATTTGCTTGGAGGAAAAGGCGCTAATCTAGCAGAAATGAGCGCAATTGGAATTCCCGTTCCACCAGGTTTTACAATCACTACAGAAGTTTGTACAGAATATAATAGCCTAGGAAAAGAGGCCGTTATAGAACTTATTAAAAAGGAAGTAGAAGACTCTATTGCCAATATTGAATCCCAAATGGGAGCTGTGTTTGGCGATAAGGAAAACCCACTTCTCATTTCCGTACGTTCCGGAGCCCGCGTTTCTATGCCAGGAATGATGGACACGGTTCTCAATTTAGGATTAAACGATGAGGTGGTGCTTGGTTTGGCCAAGCGCACAAATAATGAACAGTTTGCGTGGGACTCCTATCGTAGATTTATCCAAATGTATGGTGGTGTTGTCTTGGGCATGAAGCCAGAATCTAAAGATGACATTGATCCTTTTGAGGAAATTATGGAGCATCTCAAACATAAACGCGGTATTGAGTTGGATACTGAATTTACGGTTCAGGATTTAAAGGACTTGGTCTATGATTTTAAAGACGCTGTAAAAAAGAGAACAGGACACGATTTTCCTACCAATCCATGGGATCAACTTTGGGGCGCGATTATAGCCGTATTTAATAGCTGGAATGGCGATAGGGCTGTTTATTACCGCAACATGCATGGATATCCTGCAGATTGGGGAACCGCTGTAAATGTTCAGGCTATGGTTTACGGTAATATGGGCGAAAATTCTGGAACAGGTGTTTGTTTTACCCGTGATGCTGGTACTGGAGAAAATATATTCAACGGAGAGTACCTTATTAACGCTCAAGGTGAAGATGTTGTAGCTGGTGTACGTACACCACAACAGATTACTAAGTTAGGGTCCCAACGTTGGGCAGAGCTTGCCATGATAGAAGAAAATGATCGTGCGGAAAATTATCCGTCATTAGAGGAGCTTATGCCTAAAATCTTCGCAGAATTGAATGAATATCAAGATATTTTAGAGAAGCATTACCGCGACATGCAAGATATGGAGTTCACCATTCAAGATGGCAAACTGTGGATTTTACAAACGAGAAATGGTAAAAGAACAGGTGCCGCTATGGTTAAAATTGCCATGGACTTGCTCAAAGAAGGAATGATAAACGAAAAAGAAGCCTTATTGCTTATCGAGCCTAATAAATTGGACGAATTATTACACCCAATATTTGAGCCAAAAGCCTTAAAACGTGCTAAAGTTATCGCTCAAGGTTTGCCAGCATCTCCTGGTGCCGCAACAGGTAAAATTGTCTTTTTTGCAGATGAAGCTAACAAATTCAAGAGTAGTATTCTTGTTAGAATAGAAACATCGCCAGAGGATTTGGAAGGTATGAACATTGCCAAGGGTATTTTAACGGCTCGTGGTGGTATGACCTCACATGCTGCTGTTGTAGCTCGAGGCATGGGTAAATGCTGTATTTCTGGTGCTGGAGCATTAAAAATCGATTATAAGAATAGAACCTTAACTGTCGATGGTCATGAGTATCATGAAGGGGATTGGATTTCATTAAATGGCTCTACTGGTAATATTATCGAAGGTAAAGTGGCTACCATGGAACCTGAACTGAGTGGAGAATTTGCCGAACTCATGTTGTTAGCTGATAAATATGGCGAAATGAAAGTCCGTACCAATGCAGATACACCAAAAGACGCTCAAATTGCACGTAATTTTGGAGCTCAGGGCATCGGTTTAACCAGAACTGAGCATATGTTCTTTGAGGTTGATAGGATTAAGGCTATGCGTGAAATGATTCTAGCAGATACCCTTAAAGGTCGTAAACAAGCCTTGGATGAGCTTCTTCCAATGCAGCGTTCTGATTTCGAAGGGATTTTTGAAGCTATGGATGGTCTTGCGGTAACTATTAGATTGTTAGATCCACCGTTGCACGAATTTGTGCCACACCAATTAGCCACTCAAAAAGAACTAGCTGAGGATATGCACATTCCTTTACAAGCCGTTAAGAATAAAGTGGCAGAGCTGGAAGAGTTCAATCCAATGCTCGGTCATAGAGGATGTCGCTTAGGTAATACCTATCCTGAAATTACGGAGATGCAGACAAGAGCTATCATTGAAGCAGCACTTAACTTAAAGGAACGCGGTATCATCTGTAAACCTGAAATTATGGTGCCTTTAGTAGGAACGGTTAAGGAATTTGAAATGCAAGCTGGTATCATTAGGTCTACTGCTGAAACAATTTTTGTAGAACGTAATGATCGTATCGAATTTCTTGTAGGAACGATGATTGAAGTGCCAAGAGCTGCACTTATAGCAGATCTTATTGCAGAAAAGGCAGATTTCTTCTCCTTCGGTACAAATGACCTCACGCAAATGACCTTTGGTTATTCTAGAGACGATGCCAGTAAATTCCTCCCAATTTACATTGAGAAAGGTATACTAAAAGTAGATCCTTTTGAAGTTATTGACGAAGAAGGCGTTGGACAATTGGTTAAGATTGGAACAGAACGTGGCCGCAGTATTAAACCTAATCTAAAAGTTGGTATCTGTGGTGAGCATGGAGGTGAACCTTCCTCTGTGGAGTTCTGTTACAACACAGGAATGGATTATGTGAGTTGTTCTCCATATCGAGTGCCTATTGCACGGTTGGTATCTGCGCAAGCAGCTGTAAAATCAACTATGTAATATGTATTATTGATTCAAGAAAGCCTGGAATTTTTTCCAGGCTTTTTTTATTGTAATTCTAAATGTAGAAGATTTGATTTGTCTTATTCTAATTATGTAAAACAAGTAAAGGCACCGGACTGTTAAAGGTTTGTTTTAAGGTTACACTATTGCTGAAAATTCTATCAAAAAAATCCTTTTTTGTACGAAGCAAGCACAGCAAATCGGTATCTTGATTTTGAATGTGGACGTTAAGCTGTTGGTTTAAATCACCGTCACCCTTTTTGTTGGAAATTTTTGGATTTAAGTCAGCGAGGGACTCCAAGGTTGGATTTAAATCGGGCTCACTAGAATTAGAAATATGCACGACTTCAAGCTTGGACTTATGAGCTTCTACAATCTTGCGCAAAGGCGCAAGGGTAGAATTTGATGAGATGTTAGTGTCGCCAAGAGCAAAAACCACATTTTCCAAGTTGGTAAATTTGTAATCTAAGGGTACTACGATAACTGGCGCTGAAGTTTTAGAAATTACGCCGCCAGCCACACTACCCATGAAGACTTCTTTTAGCCCGCTAACTCCTTTGGTGCCCATAACAATAAAATCAAAATGTCCACTATCTCCCATTGTCGCAATTGTAGAAACAGCATAATTTTTTGCTAGTTTGGTTTTAAATACTACATCAGGAGCTTCGGTTTGCATATCTTTAATTAAATCGTTCAATTTGTTTTCGGCATCCCTTATAAGAATACCATCTATAGATTTCATCATTAGAGCTGTAGAATGCGCGCCATATATATGCACTATCGTAATTTCAATTTTATTCCCTTCAAATAATGATAAGGCATAGCGCAAGGCATTTTTTGATGTATCTGAAAAATCTATAGGAACGAGAATTTTTACCATGGTTTTGTAAAATGGTTTTTTAGGTTAAACAGTCTTAAAATCCATGCCTTTTTATGCTGAATTTCAATGGTATCTAAGGTACAAAATTTTGGATGAATTTTACCTACAGATTTTTGAGGAAATTTTAGTTTTAATTTATTTAGGTATCCAAAAATAACAACAGTTCCATAAATCATACAATAACTTAATATTTTACAATTATTAAACATGATTTTTCATGACTTTTTGAAAGATTTATCTTAAATTTGAAGTACATCCTATGAGCATAATTTTTCATGAATTAACATTATTCACGCTATAAAACTGTGTTTATTTTTCTCATTTTAAAAAAACTAAACTTCAATCATATATGACAATCTTAGACAAAATTTTGTTTGCCCAGGATTTCGCCTCCACTTCAAAACAATTGGAGTCGGTAGCTGCGTCCTTGGCGTCTTCATTCAAATCTACCATTGTGCCAATGCACGTATTGCCTAACGATATAGTTAACCCAAAAGTTAAAGACCTTTTGGATGATACTGCTAAATCAAGACTGGAGGCAACGGCACAAACTCTGCGCGACAGCGGTGTAAAAGTAGAAGCACCTCTAATAAAATATGGTGTGGCTCATGATCAAATTGTAATGGCAGCATCATCGGTTCATGCCAACATGATATTGGTTGGTTCTGGGGAGACTAATGCAGGTGAAAAATTCAAACTTGGCACCACAACTGAGCGTATTATTCAAAGGAGTGAAAAGCCTGTTATGGTTATAAAGGAAAACAGTAGCTTAAGTATAGCTAAAATTTTATGTCCTGTAGACTTTTCTAGCCCCTCGGAGCGAGCACTCAAAAATGCCTTGATTTTTGCCAGACGATTCAATGCTGAACTTATAATTTTAAGTGTATCCGAAGCAACAACCTCTTCCTGGTTTAGTTCCAAGGAGGAATTGGAGAAAGAAAATGAAGAACGCCTGCAAGCTCACACCAAAGAGTTTGATGCCTTTTTGGACAAATTAAATTTAGAAGGCGTCAATTGGTCGCGTGAAGAGCGCTCGGGAAATCCAGCTAAAGAAATATTGAATACCATCTCGGATAAGCATATAGATTTACTCATCATGGGTACTTCTGGCCGTTCTGGCCTAAATAGGCTTATTGTTGGAAGCGTTACGGAAAAAGTGATTCGCGAGGTGCCGTGTTCATTTCTTACCTTAAAATCCCAAGATGTAATAAGCCTTCAACTGCAAACAGATATTAAAGATTTTGAAGCGCTCTATGAAGCTGGTGAACAACTCGAAAAAGATGGTTTATATGAGGTTGCAATAGAACAGTATAAGGCCAGTTTAGGTATTAATACCATGCATGTGCCGGCGTATCGTGCCATTGCCAAGTTGTTCGATAAAATTGGAGAGCCAGAAAAAGCATCATTATATCGTAAGAGTGCTAATGAAATCAAGGAGCGCCTATGGTATTCTAAAATTGAAGAAGAAGCCAGAAAACTTAGAGGGCAGTAATTTTAAAAAAGGAAAAAGCTTAGACATTTGGAAAAAGCAAAAGGAAAAGTTATCAGTGTCAATGAATCCTTGGTAGGTGTAGAAAACACCAAAGGGGCTGTTATGAATGGAGAGGTTGCCTATATTGTGCTTGAAGATGGAAAGCGCCTGAAAGCTGAGGTTATTGACGTAAAACCTGGAAAACGAGTATTCCTTCAAGTTTTTGAAGATACCTCTTGGATGAAAATCGGCGATGAAGTGGAATTTACAGGTCTTCCTTTGTCCGTGAGATTGGGTCCTGGAATTTTAGGTACGGTAACTGACGGTCTTCAAAACCCTTTATACGAATTAGTAAAAAAAGAGTGGTTTTTAGAACGCGGCATGGTGGTTGCGCCATTGGATGAATCTAAAAAATGGCACTTTACGCCTAAAGTTAAAACGGGAGATACGGTCAGTGGTGCTTCCGTATTGGGCACGGTTCCAGAAAAAATGTTTGAACACAAAATTTTTGTGCCGTTTAGCCTTACCGAAGATTACATTGTAGAATCTATTGTCTCGGAAGGCGACTACACCATTACCGATACTATAGCTGTCATTAAAGATGGTAAAGGTCAGACAAAGTCCTTAAACATGACTTTCGATTGGCCTGTGAAACAACCGATGCCTTTTCATAAGCGTTCTGTTCCCAAGGAGACCTTGCCCACAGGAATGCGAATTTTAGATGCGCTTTTTCCAATAGCCTATGGTGGTACCGCTTGTAGTCCAGGTCCATTCGGAGCGGGAAAAACGGTGTTACAGCATAGTATAGCCAAGCATTCTAGGGCAGATGTTGTTATAATTGCGGCATGTGGTGAGCGTGCTGGTGAAGCGGTAGAAGTATTCAAGGATTTTCCTGAGCTTATTGATCCAAGAACTGGAAAATCATTGATGGACAGAACTTATATCGTTGGTAATACCTCTTCGATGCCTGTTGCTGCGAGAGAAGCTTCTGTTTATTTGGCTACGGCCGTTGGAGAATACTACAGAAAACAAGGGCTTGATGTTTTGATTTTGGCAGACTCCACCTCACGCTGGGCGCAAGCGCTTCGGGAAACCTCTGGTCGTAAGGAAGAAATACCTGGACCGGAAGCCTTTCCTATGTATATATCAACTTTAATTTCGGCTTTTTATGATAGGGCTGGTGTAGAAATATTACCAAATGGCCAAAAAAGTTCCTTGAGTATAATTGGTACGGTATCGCCAGCTGGTGGTAATTTCGATGAGCCCGTAACACAGGCTACATTATTGAGTACAGGTGCTTTTTTGGGCCTATCACGTGAGTTGTCCGATGCACGAAAATATCCAGCTATTGATCGTTTGGATAGTAATTCTAAATACCCTTCATTAATTTCAGAAGAGGAGGTAAAGTATTTAAAGGATGTGCTCAAAGAAGGAAAATCCATAGCTTCCAACCTTTTGCTTATGGGAGAACGCGGTATCACCAACGAGGCTTATATCGCCTACCAAAAATCAGAATTATTGGATGCTGTTTTTCTTCAACAGAATAGTTTTCATGATGTGGATGGCGTTACAAATCCCGAACGTTTGCGCATCATGTTCGACTTAATAAAGTATATAATAGATGCACCACTTCACATAGAAACCAAAGATGATATCAGGTCTCATTTCAATTTTTTAAGACAAGCCTTTTTAGATTGGAATTATTTAAAACTTGACGACCCTAAATTCGAAAAGCAAAAGACCAAAATTATAAATCTGGTAAAACAAAAAGCGAATGTTAAGGAAAACGTATGAGAATATTGATAGTATCGGAAGAGCTATCCTTACCATTGAGGCCAAAGACGCTCACAATAAGGAACTAGCTGAGGTTATCTATCCAAACGGCCAAAAGGCATTTGCACAAGTTATTGCCTTGAACGGTAGTAAGGTAACACTGCAGCTCTTTGGCGGTGGTTTTGGCGTCTCCACAGATTGTAAAATTCGTTTTTTAGGGCATCCAGTACAAGTTGGCTTTTCGGATCAAATGTTGGGACGAGTGTACTCTGGCAACGGACAGCCTATCGATGGTGGTCCGCAATTGGTTTCTGATATGATAAGAGTGGCTGGGCCGTCTATTAATCCTGTTAAGCGCCTTATTCCAAAGAATATGATTAGAACAGGAGTGCCCATGATTGATGTGTTTAACACCTTGGTGCGTTCCCAAAAGATTCCAATTTTTGCTAGAGCAGGAGAACCGTATAACAGGCTACTGGCCAATATCGCTACCCAAACCGATGCTGACGTAATTATTATAGGTGGTGTAGGATTAAAATACGATGAATACCATTATTTTAAAGAACGCATAGAAGACGCTGGAAGTAAAAGCAAGACCATAATGTTTGTCCATACGCACAGAGATTCAATCGTAGAGGGTCTTATGGTTCCCGATTTAGCTCTTGCCGTGGGAGAACAATTTGCGCTACAGGGCAAGAATGTATTTGTGTTGCTTTCCGATATGACCCAATGGTCAGATTATTTAAGACAAGTCGCCAATGCTCAAGACCAAATTCCAGCGAATCAAGGGTATCCAGGTGATTTATACTCACAGTTGGCAAGCCGATACGAAAAGGCTGCTGATATTGAGGGTTCTGGAAGCTTAACGATTTTAGGGGTAACAACCATGGACGATGTTACGCACCCTGTACCAGATAACACAGGTTACATTACGGAAGGTCAATTTTTCATGAAGGATGGTTATCTCGAATTATTTGGGTCTTTGAGTCGACTGAAGCAACAGGTAAACAACAAAACACGCGACGATCATCGCAGTATTATGAATGCTATGGCGAGACTTCTTTCAGAAGCCGAAGAACGCGTAAAAGCACAGAAATTTGGCTCCGTTAAAGATGATTATTCCCTGCGGCTTTTAGATTACCGTAAGACCTTTCAGAAAGAATTAATGGACCCGTTTAGATATCTCGAGCTAGAAGATGCCTTAGACCTGTGCTGGGAAATATTGGCTACGCATTTCAAAAAAGAAGAGGTAGGGTTATCATCAGACCTTGTAGAGAGCTATTGGCCAAATAAGGAAGACTTTAAGATATTAAAAATCCAGAACGCATGAGTGAGAACAGCTTAGACGGTTTAATTGCTAAAGTAAAATCCGAAGCTATTGATAAAGCCGAGGAAGAAGCAAAGCAAATTATCAGAGATGCTGAGGAAAAAGCATCACAGCTCATTAAAAATGCTGAGTCCGAAAAAGAAGAGCTTCTTGCTAGGGCAAATGAAGAGGCCAACCAAACTTTGGAAAAAGGTAAAGTTGCCTTAGGGCAGGCGGGAAGAGACTTAGAGATTTCAGTAAAGAATGATTTTATCAAATTGTTCAATGCGGTATTCAAGAATAACATAGAAGCGTCCTTTACGCCAGAATTGTACACCGAGATAGTGAAGCTGGTGGTCACTAAAATTGGAGAGAATACGCAAATAGAATTGCCAGAGTCTATTAGCGATAAAGTGGTTGAGTCCATTAGAAAGCAAGTGAAGGACTCTAAATTAGCTCTAGAGGTGATAAAGAACGATAAATTATTATCAGGTCTTTCCATTTCTAAAGTTGATGAAGGCTGGAGTTACGACATAACCGCAGAAGCCATTTCAGATTTGCTGAGTCAACATTTGAGTCAGAAGTGGATAGACATTTTAAAGCATAAATAGATGTTATCAGGGAATCTCGAATATTTAATGAGTAGTCTTCCAGATTTGATGTTTGACAATTCTGAGACGTATCAAAAAGAGGTTTCCAAGCTCTTTAAAACCTACAATTCTGCTGATGAAGCTTCTCAAGATTTAGTGCTTATGCTTCATGCCGAAGCAGAAAAATTTCTATCTACAAAAGAGTTCAACGACTTAAAAGCTCTTAGCTTGAAAGCTATTCACCAGGAGCGTTTTCAGAATAACTCGCAGCATGTGATTGCTTCATTTTCAAGATTCAACCATCAAATGAAAAGGGAAGTACAAAGGTTTAGAGAGCATAGAAAGAATGAAGATCTCAATGCTAATAAACTTAATTTCGATATCCTGCCAGAGTTGAGCAATAATCCGTTAAAGGCAGAAGAACAATTGCTAAAGCTACAATGGGATAAATTGGAGGAGCTCTCCATTGGACATTATTCAGATTTGGCTGCACTTTTTATTTACAAATTGAAGTTAGAACTGCTTGTGAGGTGGTGGAGCTTTAATGAAGAAGTAGGATTAAATATCTTTAAGCAAACCCTAAAAATGGAGGTGTATGGCTGATAAGATTTTAATGAATAAAAATACCTTGGCTACCCTCAAAAACGAATTAAAAGGGTACCGAACCGCTTTGCCAGTTTTTGAGATGAAAGAGCAAAAACTAAAGGAGGTTATACAAAGCATTGAAAATGCTGTTGAGCGTTTAAAAATAGCTATTGAAAACACCAACAACGAGGTTAAGGACTGGGCAGCTGTCATGGCAGAACCTGCGGTGGCATTGGATGACATAATTGAAATAAGTACACTAGAAACCAAAACCAGGGAAATAGCCGGTGTTATCGTTGAACAATTGGAAACGATTGATTTTACATCCCAAGAGATTGATTACCTAGAAACACCCTTATGGCTGGATGCCGCGATGGAAGTCTTAAAAGACCAGAAAACCAACCTTGAAATGTTACGATTGGAGCAGGGCAATTTAGACCGTGTACGCGAGGAACTGGCAGAAGCCAGACGTATGAAGAATGCCTTGAAGGAAGTCTTTATTCCTGAAACAAAAGCGAACATTAGAAAGATTGAAATTTATTTGGGCGATGTGGAACGCCTTGCTATCGGTTGTGCCAAATTGGTAAAAAAGAAAAAAGAACGTAAATCACAGGTGTCATGATAGTGCGGATGAAGGAAATATTGCTATTTACAAGCGCCAGTGACGTTGAAGATACGGTTCAGAAACTTGGTGAAATTGGCGTAGTGGACATTAAAGAGGTGGTTACTCCAAGTAATGATGATGTATTGCGTTGCCAACAGAATTTGGAAGCAGCCGAAAAGACGATATCAATATTGGAAAACCACAATTCTGATAGTAAGGATAAGAACTCAGCTCCCAAAGACAGTAATGGCAAAGATCCTAAACGAATAATCGATAGGGTACTGAAATCTCAGGAAATAGAATTTAGCTTAGTCCAAACTTTAGATAATCTTCGGGATCAGCTAAGGTTTTATGAGGTTTGGGGTAGCAACTTCAAAAAACAGGATATTGCCTATTTGGCAAAAAAAAATATTTATGTGCGTCTCTATCGTATAGACAATTCCCTTAGAGACCTCATACCAAAAAAGGCC
Organism: uncultured Winogradskyella sp.; assembly: GCA_913055905.1. Classification (GTDB taxonomy): domain Bacteria; phylum Bacteroidota; class Bacteroidia; order Flavobacteriales; family Flavobacteriaceae; genus Winogradskyella. The sequence continues at coordinate 80,881 of CAJXLB010000003.1, read as the reverse complement.
CATGTGGTGGCGTTTTCAGAAAAGGACGGTCAGTTGCCAATTGCTCTTTTTACTCAAGACCCTAAGGAAAAATTGGTGTTTAAGGAAGATACATTACCAGAACTTTCATTCAATGATCTTACACAGGTTTATAAAAGGAAAGAGCGACAGTTCAATCAGATTACATCGTTTCTAAACCAGCAAAAAGATTATTTACCAATCTTAAAAACTTATCTTGATGTTTTAACCGATAGGCTTAATGCTGAAAAGGCGCTTGGTAGTATGGGGCACATTGAGGGAAAGGTAAAATATCTTAAAGGCTACATTCCAAAGCAACATGAGGAAGAATTCAAAACTTTAGCCCATGCTCAAAATTGGGGATTTTCCATAACAGAACCTAAGAATATAGATGATGTCCCAGTCTATATCAAAAATCCAAAATGGATAAGCATCATTAATCCCATGATGAAATTTATAGACATTGTTCCTGGTTATAAGGAAATTGACGTGTCCATATATTTTCTCATCGCTTTTGCCCTATTTTTTGCCATGTTAGTTGGTGATGCCGGATACGGCCTTATTTTTTTAATATTAACTATTTTGTTACGTAAAAAGATACCTGCGCAACTACGTACCTTGATTTATGTGTTGAGTGGTTCCACAATCGTTTGGGGTGTTTTGAGCGGAACCTATTTTGGTGCGGAGCAAATTGCCCAATTACCTTTTTTAAAAGATTTAGTGATTCCCAATATTGCAAGTTTCGGTGTAGACAACATCAATTTTATGATGCATCTTTCGTTTTTGATTGGTGCTCTGCATCTCACCGTTGCTCATGGAATTCGTGTGTTCCAATTTATAAATTCAATAAAGGCGTTAAGTGAGGTCGGTTGGATCAGTTTAGTCTGGGGCTTATTCTTTATCACAGAGCAATTGGTTTTAGGAAAACCGGCGCCAAGTTGGTACATGTGGTTGTTTATTGCAGGAGCACTTTTGGTGATTTTGTTTTCAAAGGAAAGCACAAATTTCTTTAAAAGTATGGGCGCATCCATTGCCAATTTGCCACTGAGCCTTATCAGTGGATTCTCGGATATTGTGTCTTACGTAAGACTGTTCGCCGTTGGAATGGCAACAGCCGCTGTAGCAGCAAGCTTTAACAATATGGCTTTACCCGATGGCATTTCTGGAATGGGATTCTTGGACCTAATCATGGCAGCTGTAGCCTTACTTCTTGGGCATACCTTGAACATTGCTTTAGCATTAATGGCTGTAATGGTACACGGTATAAGGCTTAACATGTTGGAGTTTGCTGGACATTTGGGTGTTCAATTTTCGGGCGAAGCCTACAAACCATTTAAATTAACAACAGAGGACAAGCATATTTAAAACAATACAAAAAGAAATAAACTATTTAAATTAGACGAACTATGGGATTTTTAACATTTATACAAACATCAGTTGAAGGACTTGGCGATATGGGCATGTCATTAAGTATTGCTGCTATTGGTTCTGCCATAGGAACTGGTATCGCAGGCATGGCGGCTATTGGTGCTTGGAAGAAAATGATAACCAACGGACAAAAGGCGGCTACAGCACTACTTATTTTTGTTGGAGCACCACTATCTCAAGTAATCTACGGGATGATACTTAAAAACGCCATTTCCGACGCGAATCTAAATCCGGATTCTTATGTCTGGCAAATCATAATAGGTTTGTTTGCAGGAGCTGCTATGGCCGGTTCTGCCATTTTTCAAGGAAAGGCAGGTGCGCGAGCGTGTGATGCTATTGCTGCTGGTGCCAATGATACGGCGAAGTACATTATGATAATCGGTGTGGTTGAAACCGTGGCACTTTTCGTTATGATATTTACGATGACTGGATTGCCAGGATAGTGAATCATTCCTAGGTTATTTAAACCTGATGGGTCCAGGATTAGGTTTTACCCAAATAGTTTTTGTTTCATCCAAGCCGAATTCATCTCAGCAATGTTTTTAATGGAAATGCCTTCTGGACATTCTACCTCACATGCACCTGTATTGGTGCAGTTGCCGAAACCTTCCAAATCCATTTGGTAAGTCATTTGCTCTAAACGTTCGGAAGCTTCTGCTTTCCCTTGAGGTAAGCTATTGAGGTGATTGATTTTTGCTGAGGTAAACAAGGCTGCTGAAGCATTTTTACAAGTGGCTACACAAGCACCACAGCCAATACAAGCTGCTGCATCCATAGCCTTATCTGCAATGGCTTTAGGGATTGGAATGGCGTTGGCCTCTGGAGCGGTTCCTGTTTTGGAGCTGATGTAAGCACCAGCTTCAATAATACGGTCAAAGGCAGAACGGTCTACTACCAAGTCCTTTATTATAGGAAAGGCCTTAGCGCGCCAAGGCTCTACGGTTATGGTTTCACCATCTTCAAAACTGCGCATATGTAATTGGCAGGTGGTCATATTGGGATGTGGACCATGCGCTCTACCATTGATAAAGACACCACATTGACCACAAATACCTTCGCGACAGTCATACTCGTAAGCAATGACTTTTTCATCTTTTAATACCAATTCCTCATTTAATTGGTCCAAAGCTTCAAGGAAAGACATATCGTCTGTTAAGCCATCCACTTCATAGGTTTTAAATTCGCCTTTGGCATCTGGATTATCTTGTCGCCATATTTTAAAAGTTACCTTCATCTTTCAATCTTATTTGTAGCTTCTCACCGTTGGTTTTACAAACTCAAATTTAAGTTCCTCTTTATGCAGTTTGAAATCACCATTGTTATATTCCCATGCTGACACATAGGAATAGTCGTCGTCCACACGTAAGGCCTCTCCATCTTTAGTTTGATATTCTTCCCTGAAATGGGCACCACAGGACTCCTCACGCTGAAGCGCATCTTCACACATTAAAATTCCTAATTCTATAAAATCTGCTAAACGGTAGGCTTTTTCCAATTCGGTATTCATTTCGTTTTGGTTACCTGTAACTTTTACATCGGTCCAAAAGTCTTCCTTAAGCTGTTTTATTTGTGAGATGGCATTTTCAAGTCCCGTTTTATTTCGACTCATGGCACATTCCTGCCACATGATTTTTCCTAATTCCCTATGGAAATGGTCTACCGTCTTGGTTCCCTTAATGGATAGAATTCTTTTTATGGATGCTTCAACCTCATGCTCCGTTTTTTCAAATTCGGGATGTTCCGTTGAGACCTGTTCATTTTTTATTTCGTCGGCCAAATAATTATTTATGGTATTGGGTAAAATGAAGTAGCCGTCTACACTGGCTTGCAAAAGGGAATTAGCGCCCAATCTGTTTGCACCATGGTCGGAAAAATTGCATTCACCAACCGCATAAAGTCCTGGTATCGTTGTCATTAATTCGTAATCTACCCAAAGACCACCCATGGAGAAATGTGCAGCAGGAGAAATGAGCATCGGAGTAGTGTAAGCGTCAATTCCCGTGATTTTTTTATACATTTTGAAGAGGTTGCCATAACGGTCCTTAATCGTTTCAAGACCAAACTTTTCAATGGCATGTTTAAAATCGAGATACACAGCATTTTTCAATCGTCCAACGCCATAGCCAGCATCAATACGTTCCTTCGCAGCTCTCGAAGCAATATCACGCGGTGCTAAGTTTCCAAAACTGGGATAACGTCGCTCTAAGTAATAATCGCGCTCCTCCTCTGGAATATCTTTGGGCGCTCTGGTATCATCTTTTTGTTTTGGTACCCAAATGCGTCCATCGTTTCGCAATGACTCGGACATTAACGTTAGCTTAGATTGTGCCTCGCTAGATTGTGGTAAAGCTGTCGGATGAATTTGAGTAAAGCTAGGCGCTGCAAAAAAGGCACCTTTCTTATGTGCTTTCCAAATGGCACTACCGTTACATCCAATAGCCAAAGTAGATAGACGGAATACCCTAGAATAACCACCTGTAGCCAAAACCACAGCATCAGCAGCATAGCGTTCCAATTTTCCGGTTACCAAGTTGCGTACCACGATACCTTTGGCCTTACCATTGATAACCACAAGATCCATCATCTCACTTCGTGGATACATGGTTACCTTTTTGGCCCTAATCATTTTATAGAGTTGGGAATAAGCGGCCAATAACAATTGCTGTCCTGTTTGTCCTCTGGCATAAAAGGTACGTTGCACTTGCACACCACCAAAGCTTCGGTTAACTAAAGTGCCACCATACTCCCGAGCAAACGGTACGCCTTGTTGTACAAAATGATCAATCAAAGGCGCGGATAATTCAGCTAGACGATACGTATTGGCTTCCCTAGAGCGGAAGTCGCCACCCTTGAGTGTATCATAAAACATACGATACACACTATCACCATCATGCTGGTAATTTTTAGCGGCATTGATACCACCTTGTGCTGCTACGGAGTGTGCGCGACGTGCGGAATCTTGATAGCAGAAACATTTAACATCGTAACCTAATTCTGCTAAGGTTGCGGCTGCACCAGCACCACTAAGGCCTGAGCCTACGACAATAACGTTGAGTTTCTTTTTGTTTGCAGGATTTATCAGTTGGGATTTCAACTGATAGTTTTGCCATTTTTTTTCCAATGGCCCTTCTGGTATCTTAGGGTCTAGTTGAGGATTCATTAGTCCTAAGATAAACGAAAAACCATTCTTTTACAAACTATTTAATGTTGAAATTTCTTGTCCTTCAAGCGTTAAATAATTCGTCATAACATCAACGGTCATACAGGAATGTACAGGAAGAATTAAGAGATAATCGCCTATTGCATAATGGTCAAAATCCTCAGAAGGAACTTTAACAATACCATGTTCTTGAGATACACGTTTTAAATAAGTGTCTTTTACTACTTTTCCCCAGCCTGAAGCCGTTTTCTCAACCACCTTTCCATAAATAGTGGTGCCGTTTTCAATAATTCGGTCCTTCGAAAAGTGAATCCCACCACCATAAATAACTATTTCAGAACGATCTTTATGTTTAGCAACAATTGGGCAGGCCATAGCCACAGCGATGTCTTCTATAGCATTAGAGCCAATTTGATGTTGCATGAGGTCGTAAAACACAAAATTTCCGGGACGTATTTCATCAATACTTTGGAAATCTTCTGAAATACTACAGCTTGGTGTGTCACCAAGGGATACAATAAGATTAGGATAAGATTTTAGATACTGGTTTTTTAGCTCATTGATTACCTTTAAGCCGTGATGGTGTATGTTTTCTATACAGTCTTTGGATCTACAGCTGTAAGTATGTCCAGCATGGTATAGAAATCCAACGAACTCCATCATCTTACTATCATCAATAACATGAAGGATGTCATTTGTGTATGTGGTATTGGAAGGGTCAATACCAGTTCTTCCATATCCCACGTCGATTTGAATAAACAGATTGACCTTATGCGTGAGGTGTTTTTTTAAATACTCAACACTTTCTGTATTTTCAACGGTTAGGTTTAATGTGATGTTTGAAGCGAGGGAATTAATAGTGTCAATTTCAAGAATATTGGTAGGGAAGGCCACGGTAATATCATTCCATTCCTTAGAGAAATAGTTGGCCATGCTTAAGGAGGATACCGCAATCTTATCAACACCAAAATCCTTAAACCAACGACCGATTTCCAAGGACTGATGCGTTTTAAAATGTGGCCGAAACTGTAAATGGTGTTTTTTAGCTTTGGACGCCATTCTTTTGATATTCGCTAAGCATTTGGTTTTATCAAGGAGGAGGGTTGGTTTCTTGATATTTGGAAATTCTCCCATCATTTTAAATAGCATCTTTTCTTGGATATTATAATCCTATTCTCGAAAAACTAAATTCTTTAGTTATGATTTTCAACCCACTTCCTAGCATTTACAAAGGCTTCTAGCCAGGGTGAGACTTCATCTTTTCGGCCTTCAGGATAATGCGCCCAATTCCACTGAAAGGTAGAGCGTTCAATATGTGGCATGGTCACCAAGTGTCTACCAGTTTTATCACATAACATAGCCGTATTAAAATCAGAACCATTTGGGTTTGCTGGGTAACCTTCGTAACCGTACTTAGCCACAATATGATATTTATCTTCAGCATAAGGTAAACTAAATTTACCTTCACCATGGGAAATCCATACACCCAATGTTGTCCCAGCTAGGCTTGATAGCATTACCGAATTATTATCCTGAATTTTAACAGAGGTAAAGCTGCTTTCATGCTTGTGGGAGTCGTTATGAACCATTTTCCCATGCACTTCATGTTCTGGATAAATCTCGTCCAATTCCATAAACAACTGACAACCATTACAAATACCAACAGAAAGGGTGTCTTCACGTTTAAAGAAATCCTGAATGGCCTTATTGGCTTTTTCATTGTATTTGATTGCACCAGCCCAGCCTTTAGCAGAGCCTAGGACATCCGAATTACTGAAGCCACCTACAGCGCCTAAAAATTGAATATCCTCCAAAGTCTCACGGCCAGAAATTAAGTCGGTCATGTGAACATCCTTAACATCAAAACCAGCTAAATACATCGCATTGGCCATTTCACGTTCGGAGTTGCTTCCTTTTTCTCTTAAAATAGCTGCTTTAGGGCGTTTTGTCTCCTTGAGCGCAGTCGAAAGGTTGTCAAGAGGTCTCGACTGCTCTCTAACTGACAACATATCTTTTAATTTCCCTGTAAAGTGACTAGGAAATTTATAGGTTAGTGGTTGGTTTTTATAGTTATTATAACGCTCGTCGGCCAGGTTATTTGCCGTTTGTTTTTTGTCCAATAAATACGACGTCTTGTACCACATGTCTCTTAGTCTTGAGACAGTCATGGTAAAGACATCGTTGCCATTAATTATTCCTAAGACATCAGAATTTGTGACTTTCCCAATCTTATGGAATTCAACTTCCGCCTTTGATAACGCCTCTTCTATGGAGTCATCCACGGCCTGAATAACGATTGCTGCATTTTCGGCAAATAGAAGTTTAAAGGAATCTTTTTCGCCAAGAGTGGTCAAATCTAATTCTGCACCTAGGTTGTTGTCTGCAAAACACAATTCTAAAAGCGTTGTGATTAATCCGCCAGAAGCCACATCATGCCCAGCAACAATTTTATCGGCTTTTATTAAATTTTGGATTGTATTAAATACGGTTTTTACATAGTCTGCACTTTTCACTGTTGGCGCTTTAGTTCCAATCTTATTGTTGACTTGTGCAAAGGAACTGCCTCCTAATTCAAAATTATCCTGTGAAATATTTATGTAGTAAATGGCGCCAGCATTGCGCTTAAATACAGGTTCAACGACCTTGGTGATATCGCTACAATTTGCACCTGCTGAGATAATAACTGTTCCAGGAGCAATAACATCACCATCTGGATACTTTTGTTTCATAGATAGCGAGTCCTTACCAGTAGGAACATTGATTCCTAAATTAATAGCGAATTCAGAAACCGCTTCAACGGCTTCGTAAAGTCGTGCATCTTCACCTTCATTTTTACATGGCCACATCCAATTTGCTGAGAGTGATACACTTTTAAGACCATCTTTAAGAGGTGCCCAAATGATGTTGGTCAAGGCCTCTGTAATTGAATTTCTGCTCCCAGCAACGGGATCTATGAGACCGGAAATAGGCGAGTGGCCTATTGAGGTTGCCACACCTTCTTTACCTTTAAAATCCAGTGCCATAACACCGACATTATTTAAAGGTAATTGCAAAGGCCCAGCACATTGTTGCTTGGCCACACGGCCACCAACGCAGCGGTCAACTTTGTTGACCAACCAATCCTTGCAAGCTACAGCTTCAAGTTGAAGCACGGCATCCAGATAGTCATAGAAATTATCTGTATTGTAAGCGACATCTGCGTATTTTTTGACTACAGTCCTATCGGACATGATGGTTTTGGGAGAACTCCCAAACATGTCAGAAAGTGCCAAGTCCATTGGTGCATCACCTTTCGATTTCGATTTAAAGGTAAAACGATGGTCGCCTGTAACATCACCCACATCGTATATGGGCGACCGTTCTCTATCCGCAATCTTATGCAGTGTCTCCAAGTTATCTTGACCAATAACCAAGCCCATGCGCTCTTGGGATTCATTTCCAATGATTTCCTTGGCCGATAGGGTTGGGTCGCCAATTGGCAGCTTATCTAAATCAATTATTCCTCCTGTGTCCTCTACCAATTCCGACAGGCAATTTAGGTGGCCTCCTGCACCATGGTCGTGTATGGATACAATAGGGTTGTGTTCGCTCTCTACCAAACCTCTGATGGCATTGGCAGCGCGCTTTTGCATTTCTGGGTTGGAACGTTGTACGGCATTCAATTCAATACCTGTATCAAATTCACCTGTATCGGCTGAGGATACGGCCGCTCCTCCCATACCAATGCGATAGTTGTCACCGCCTAGAATAACGATTTTGTCCCCTTTTTTTGGTGTATCTTTTAGGGCTTGTTCTGCTTTGCCATAACCTATTCCACCAGCGAGCATAATCACCTTGTCGAAGCCAATTTTTTCAGCATCTTCCTTATGCTCAAAAGTGAGCACGGAACCCGCTATTAAAGGTTGTCCGAATTTGTTACCGAAATCCGAAGCGCCATTACTCGCTTTGATGAGAATGTCCATTGGCGTTTGGTATAACCATTTGCGCTCGGGAAAGGCTTTTTCCCAAGGGCGATTCTCTTCTAAACGCGAATATGAGGTCATGTAAACGGCTGTTCCAGCTAAGGGAAGTGCACCTTTTCCACCTGCAAGTCTGTCTCTGATTTCACCACCTGATCCTGTAGCTGCACCGTTAAAAGGCTCCACCGTTGTTGGAAAATTATGGGTTTCTGCTTTCAAGGATATAACCGACTCAAAATCCTGGGTCGTGTAAAAATCCGGGATATCAGCACGTTTTGGAGCAAATTGCTCTACCACAGGTCCTTTGATAAAAGCGACGTTGTCTTTGTAAGCCGAAACAATATCGTTAGGGTTCTCTTGAGAGGTCTTTTTTATAAGTTTAAATAGTGATGACGGCATTTCCTTTCCATCAATGATAAAGGTGCCGTTAAAAATTTTATGCCGACAATGTTCTGAATTCACTTGAGAAAAGCCGAAAACTTCTGAGTCTGTAAGTGGTCTTCCAATTCGTTCGGAAACCTCTTCCAGATATTTTATTTCCTCATCGCTTAGTGCCAATCCTTCTTGTTCGTTGTAGGCAGCAATGTCATCAATCTCCTTAATAGCTTCTGGTTCAATATCAATATCAAAAATAACCTGGTTAAGACCCTTGTATTTTTCAGAAATCATGGGGTCGTAAGAGCTGTCATTTTCATTTACGGCAACAAACTCTTCAATTCTTATAATGCCGCTAATGCCCATATTTTGGGTAATTTCCACCGCATTGGTACTCCACGGCGTAATCATGGCAGCTCTTGGTCCAACAAAAAAAGCATCAATCGATGCTTGTTCTATTTTTGGCTGGTTTCCAAATAACCATGTTAATTTTGAAACAGTTTCAGTAGATAATTCTTTTGTGGCTTGAACGGCAAAAACTTTGCTGTTTTGGTTTCCAAAGAAGTGAATCATTAGATGCAGGAATTGATGCGATTAATAAAGCGCAAATTTACGCTTTTTTATGGGATTTTTATGTCGGAATAGGCAGAGCAGAGGTGAAGTTATTCACCGTTAATTGACATTAAAAATAGCGCTTTAAAATGCGCTGAACTGAATTGTAATAAGATCTCCCAAAAAGATTGAGATGTACTAATAAATAATACAATTGATATAGGTCGATCCGCTCATTATAATGATTGGAAATGGGAATAACGTCGTGATAAGCCTCATAAAAATGGGAACCGAATCCTCCAAACAGCTTAGTCATGGCAATATCTACTTCGGCATGTCCATAATAGGTTGCAGGGTCAATAAGGTAAGGCGTACCATCTTTTGCAATTATATAATTCCCACTCCATAAATCGCCATGAAGTAGTGAGGGTTTTACATCGCTGCACAATGATTTAAGAACGTTTTTAATTTCTTTTTGAGATGGTATTTCCTTAGGGTTCAATAATCCTTGAGAAACAGCCAACTCAAACTGAACACCAAGACGGTTGATACTGTAAAAATCTATCCAATTTTTTGAAGGTGTATTCTTTTGAAATAAGGAGCCGATGAAATTATCCGAGGATAGCCCAAATTGTTCGGCATAACAATTATGAAATTGAGCGAGTTGGTTTCCTAATTTATTATAATCTTCTTTTTCAGGAGTTTTGGAGGCAATGAATTCCATTAACAGGTATGGTGTTTCATGGTGAGCACCTACTGCAATGACTTTTGGTGTAGCAATAGTTTGGGTCTTAGCAATTAGATTGAGACCTTGAGCTTCGGCTTCAAACAAGGAGGTCTTTTCTTTAGCGCCACATTTCAGGACATAAGCACCTGTTTTTGTTTCAATTTTAAAAACAGCAGAAATATCACCACCAGATAGTGGTCTGTAAGAAACAATGGAGGTGTTGAGGATATCTTCTAAATGTGATGTCAAAACCTCCATTGCAACTAATTATTGTTTTATTAATCGGTAAGTTTTGCTTTTGTTAGCTATGGTAAGTTTAATAATATAAATTCCTTTTTTAAGGCTACTCACGTTGAAAGCTCCATTGAAAATAAGGCCACTACTTACCTTTTGACCTAAAATGGAGTATAAGTCGTATTCTATGGTTTCGCTCGAGTTAAAATATACCATATTGCCACTAACGGGATTCGGACGCATTACCAACGCCTCAACATCGTTTTCATTTACAGAGAGGTTAGAAAAGCAGGTCCAAGATAAATTATCAAGGCCTACGCGCGCATTTCCTGAGTCGTTATCTTGAATTACAACTTGAATTGATCCTTCAATATTTATGTTTTCTACTGTTACCGTTTGGGCCGCATCCCCATAGGCGATAGTGCCAACGACCGTTCCATTGGCCAAAACATCCAAAGTACCATTAGTGCCAGAAAAAATGCGCTGTGTGGTAACCGTTAGATTGCCAATTCCGCCAGCAACGGTAGGTGATGTTAATAAACCTGTATCACCACCTCTAAAATCAATAGTTATGGCTCTACTTCCCGAGATGGTTTGGTCTGTTCGCGCTTCATTGGCGTTCCACGTCCCATTTGCACCAGCCCATGAGCGGGTTGTGTACTGCGAATCATTGGCAGGCATATTTTCAAAATCCTCAGAAGCACATTCGGTTGTGCCGGAGCCGTTATTGGTTGTGGTTTCACAGGCTTGATTACTAAAATCTGATTCGTTACCTGCCGCATCCTTTGCTTTAATAGTGAAACAATAGTTGGTATCTGGTACAAGTCCTGTTACTGTGAATTGTGTTAATGTGGTGTTCACCGAAAAACTACCATCAATATAAATGTCATAAGAGGTGACACCGACATTATCCGAGGGCTCGGTCCAGTTTAGCTCTATGGAATTATCCGTAGGATTAGAAGCGACAAGGTCGGTAATAGCATCAGGGTTTTCATTATCAGTAGCACCAGACCATATCAAGTTAGCATAGTTAGGATTATCAACGAAAGGATTTCTATTGTTTTGATAGTTAAATACCACATTGTTTCTATCGATTTCCTTTTGCGAAACAGGATCATTGGCATGCCAAGTCAACAAGATATTTAAGAAAGGGTCTGCCAAAACCTTATCATTACTACCGTCGAACATTGGATAGGAACTCCAATTATCAACCTGATCTTCGTATCGTGTAACGAAATAGAAATACATTCTTGCGACATCACCTTTAAATTCATCAATAGGTTCAAAAACGGTTCCTGTATAGCCAGCAGAATAACCGCTATTTAAATTCCCACCAGCTTTAGAGCCGTTTAGGGTTGGATTGCTTACACCACCTTGAGATATCAATTGATTATCATCAACCACGCCAAAAGGAAAGCTACCTCGCAGTCCATTAACCCTACCATCCGTTGGGATAACGGTGTGGCCATCATCTACCATTGGACTGGCTTCATTGTATGTAGAGCGTGGGATGATATGCTCTTTATTGTAGCATTCGCCCTCACTACTGAAATTACCAGCACATTCATCTGCAGGAAAGAAGTAATTATAAGGGTCTGGTCCAGTTGGGTTTTCAGAATAAATATCTAGAATAGACCCATCATTTTCGTAATACAAATCTAAATCACTTGTGCCATAGAGGCCATCCAAGTTATCGCCTTGATCATTATGAATAAATTCCGGAGCAAGACCATCATTGGCATCGTTTATTATGCGTTTTAGTTGCGATTTTAGAGCGTAACCAGATAGGCCATTGGCCGAATCATAATAATTTGCTGGGATCTGAGAAAACCCAGTTGTAACAACTAAAACAAAAAATGTTAGGAAGTAGAATTGTTTCATAAGATTATCTTCAATTATTTTTTACGTGAGAGCAGCGCCATGTAAAAGCCATCAAAACCAGATTGATGTGCCAGTATTTTTTTATCTTTTTCAAAGGTGAAATCCTTTCCTGCTTCCGAAGTTAAGAAATTTTCAATTTGCTTTTCGTTTTCGGATGGTAATATAGAGCAGGTAGCATAGACTAGTTTTCCACCAGGTTTTACCATTTTAGAATATTGGGCTAAGATCTCTTTCTGTGTGTTTTTAATGTTCTCGATGAAGTCTGGTTGCAACTTCCATTTGGCATCAGGATTTCGTCTGAGTACACCAAGACCTGAGCATGGTGCATCAATAAGTAGGCGATCTGCTTTGCCGTGTAACTTTTTTATTGGTTTGGTAGATTCGATAACCTTGAATTCTACATTATGGACACCGTTTCGTCTTGCTCGTAATTTGAGTTTTTTTAATTTACTCTCGTAAATATCCATGGCAAAGATTTGACCTTTATTTTTCATTAGGGAAGCAAGGTGCAATGTCTTTCCACCTGCACCTGCACAGGCATCGACCACTTTCATTCCTGGTGCGACCTCTAGATATTCAGCAACCAATTGCGATGATGCGTCTTGTACCTCGAACAATCCTAATTTAAAGGCTTCGGTTTTAAAGACATTGGCTCTTTCCGTGAGTTTAAGAGCAGACGGATAACCTTTAATATATTCGGTCACAATACCCTCATCAGCTAGGGTTTTCTGAAGTTTTGCTTTCGTGGTTTTAAGCGTGTTGGTTCTTATTATAACGTCTGCTTGTTCGTTCTGTTTGGCGATTTCCTCAGTCCAAAGGTCTTCACCTAACTCTGCGACACCGAGCTCATCCATCCAATCTGGGATGGATTCTGAAAACTTTCTAATTTTTGAAAGTTCATCAAAACGTCCCTTTATTTTTCGCGATGGCGTGTGCTCAAAATACTTCCAATCCGGAAGTTTAATTCCTTTAAGTGTGGCCCAAACAGCAAACAGGCGCCATAGATTATCTCGGTCGTAAGGAGCCTTAACGTCTGCAATTTCTGCATATAGCCTTTTATACCTTACAATTTCGTAAACCGTTTCTGCAATAAAACCTCTATCGCGACTTCCCCAGCGTTTATCCCGCTTTAGTAAGGATTGAACTACCTTGTCGGCATATTCATTTTCATTGAAGATTTTGTGAAGTCCATCAATTACGGCAAAGCATAAATTTCTGTGTAGTCGCATGATTAATTTTAGATAGCGTGCAAAGGTAAACAAATGTAATAATGATGCGTAGTTTTGGATTTATTTCTTTCTACATTTGAAAAAATCCAGTTTATAATGAGATTGATTATACCATTGTTGATTCTTACGTTGTTCATATTCTCTTGTGAAGGTGCTTATGAAGGTTCTAAGGGTATTACTCGTGTGGAGTTTGAGCATATATTTCAAGATTCTACATTGAGCGTAAGAGCACTGGATTTTAACGACGAGTATCTGTTTTATGGCAGTGCTGATCATATTGGCAAACGTGCTTTGACCTCCCAATTTAAGATTGATTTGGATGAAATGTCCGCAAACAAAAGGAAACACCACTTTAAGCATTACATCACTTATAAAAACGATACGCTTCATTTTAGAGCCATAGAAGAGGTCAATGGTGATTTCTTTGCTATATCCATAGAAAATCCGGCCAGACTTTACAGGCTTAGAAGAAAATCTAACCGTCCAAAATTGGTTTATGAAGAGATAGGTGAGAAGGTGTTTTATGATGCCATGGCTTTTTGGAATGACAAGGAAGGTATTGCCATTGGTGACCCAGTTGAGACTTGCATGAGTATTATTATAACACGAGATGGAGGCGAAACTTGGACTAAAATACCTTGTGAGGTAATACCTGAGGCAAAAGAGGGCGAAGGTGCATTTGCGGCAAGTGATACAAACATTGCAATAGCAGGAGATAAAACTTGGGTGGCTACAGGCGGAAAAACAAGTCGGATTTTATATTCGGGAGATGAGGGCAAAACCTGGGAGTCTGTTTCGGTGCCAATTATTCAGGGTAAAACCACGACCAGACTTTATTCCATTGACTTTTATGATGAAAAAAATGGGTTTGCCATTGGTGGCGATTACACCCAACCTGATGCTAGTTCAAAAAATAAATTAAGAACTAAGGATGGCGGTCAGACATGGCACGTTGTGGCAGATGGCAAGGGCCCTGGCTACAGAAGTTGCGTGCAGTATGTGCCCAATAGTAAAGCGGAGGCTTTAGTTGCAGTTGGATTTAAAGGAATTGATTATAGCAATGACGCTGGAGATACTTGGATTCATTTAAGCGACGAGCCTTATTATACCATCAGGTTTATAGATGAAAGTACAGCGTATGCCGCAGGTAAAGGTAGGATTAGTAAAATTACCTTTAAATAAAAAAGAAGCCTTTCGACTTCTTTTTATTTTAATTTCTTGGTTTTCCTCGTTTTTTCCGCATTTCCCTTAACCGCTCTAAAAGCTTTTGGTTAAATTCATCTTCGGCACGTTTTAACCTAATAATTTTCTTCGCGGGAATTACACCCTTTAGATTATTGATTAAATCTACTTTTGCCTTATACATCTCATCCTCGGCAGTGATTAAATCTTGAAGAAGCTTGTTTGCTTCGTCATCAGACATTTCTGGATTTTGTCTAATTTTAGATTTAATACTTCTCATGTCTTTAGTCCTAACCGCTTCAATACGTTCTTCGGCAGCGTTGTAAATAGGCCAAAATTTAGTGGCTTCTTCTGGTGTGAGGTCTAATTTATCGGTAATGAAAGCAATCTTTTGTGCTTTAACGCGTTCTCTCATCCTTTCACCATTTTGGGCAAAACTTGCTGCCATGCAGAAAAGTGAGAGTGTTATAAGGATTAATTTTTTCATGGTATTATTTTTATTCAATTATGGTTTCTAAATCTACATGTTCTAACAAATAGGATTCTAAATTATCTTCATTATAATCTGGTTCTACGACATTAAAATTGTCGTCGAGGAAATCAGCTTCGTTTAACAGTTCTGCAAGTTCATAACTATTTAATCCACAATCTTGAAAGTAAGTCTCAACCATTTCTGGTGAAATACTTGACGCTGTATTTTTATTTAAAAAAACGGATAGTGCAATAACCAATGCAGCGGCAACTCCAGCGACATAATATAGTTTTCTGCGCCATGCTAATTTAATTACAGGGGCTTTGTCCTTTTCTACATTTTCAATAATTTGCTTTTCAACGCTTTCAAAATAATCATTAGGAACGCTGAAGCCTGTTATTTTGGCCTCATCCAGTACTTTAGTTTCATTGAGCTTATTGAGCATGCCCTGGTCAAAATCTTCAAAGTAATCCTTTGGGACCTTAAAACCGGTTGTTTTTATATCTTTTAGTTTGTTTGGTTTCATCATTCGTAATGTATCTAGTTCTTAGACTTAAAATGTTGGTTTTGGTTTAATGCTCCAGTAAATAACTTTCAATTTTCTTTACTGCGATATGATAAGAGGCTTTAAGCGCACCTTCGCTAGTATCTAGGATGTTGGCCATATCCTTGTACTTTATGTCATCAAAGTATTTCATGTTGAATACCAATTGTTGTTTCTCTGGCAGTGCTGCGATGGCTTGTTGCAATTTAATTTGAATCTCTTCACCATCAAAGTAAACATCGGCTTGCAAGTTATTTATAAGGTTCGCTTTATGCTCTTCATTGTTTATCTGTAGACGTTTGGCTTGTTTGTTAATGTGTGTAATGGCTTCGTTGGTGGCAATGCGGTAAAGCCAAGAATACAATTTGCTTTCACCTTTAAACTTTTCTATACTGCGATATACTTTGATAAAGGTATTTTGAAGGACGTCATCAGCATCTTCATGTCTAATGACAATTTTTCGTATGTGCCAATATAATCGCTCTTTATAGAGGTGCACTAATTCCCTAAAGGCACTTTCTTTTGTGGCCGGGTTTTGCAATTGCGCTATAAATTCAGCTTCCTTATTCAAATGCTAATCATTTTTGATTTAGACCGTGATTTAAAGATAAGGTTTAATCCAAAAAACACATATTTTTTCAAATAATATAAATACCATAAAACCAGCACTTTAAGTTTTAAAATATCGATAAAATGTAAAAAAATATCGATAAAATGCAATTTTTTCTTGCTTGGTATGTTTTTTTGTTATATGTTTGAACTGCTTAACCTATTAACCGTTACCAGTGTCCCCAAATCTGGTAACATTTATGAGAAGGGTGTACAAATGTGCACCCTTTTTTAATGCGCTTCAATCTTCTAGTAGACTGATGTATTTAAAATCATCGCGATATTTTTTTTTAGAATATTTATAAAAACAGTATCTTACCCTAGCCTTATTTAAAAATTGTATACAATGAAAATTTCAGCTTTACTATTTTCACTGTTTTTTACGGTCTGTATTTATCCCCAGGTTGGTGTTGGTACTACAACTCCAGACCCTTCGGCAGTATTAGACATTACGGCCACTAACCAAGGGGTTTTGGTTCCTCGTGTTAGTCTAACGGATGTTGCTGATGCGACAGCACCTGTTAATGCGCCTGCAACAGGCTTATTGGTTTGGAATACAAATGCAGCAGTTACTGGTGGCAACGGTGTAGGCTTCTACTTTTTTAATGGCGCACAATGGGTAGCCATACAACAAGCACAGGTTGATGATGCCGATTTTTTTGAGGAGGGGACAACGACAGCACCAAACGATATTACTGATGATATGTATACCCAAGGGAATATTGGTATTGGTCAGACCACTGCGGATTACAAATTGGATATAACCGAAAATACAGCCCTTAGAGTTATTGATATTAATTTATTTGGAAATATTGATGGGGAGCGCATTGCACAAAATAATTTCATTAATGGAACACAAAATCCAGGTGTTGCAAATAGTATAACTGGACTTTATAATGATATGGATGCCGGTGGGGGTAGGGTTGTTTTTGGTGTACGAAATCGTCTTGTAGGAAATTACACATCTGATAAGATAGGTGTTTCCAATTTGATTACACAGGGTACAGGAAATCACTATGGTGTGAGTAATATTATGAATGGCGATCAAGTAGGAAATTTACGTATCGGAATAAGAAACGAATTAAATTATAGTTCTGCCGGTAATTCAGAACGAGGTATATGGAATTGGTTAAGAGGTACATCACCATCGGAAAAATACGGCATTTGGAATACTCTTGCTCATAATTCCGATGCCCAAGGGTATGGAGTGTATAATAATATAACATCAGGCGGTAATGGAAACCATTATGGAACATTTAATTTATTAGTTGGATCTGGAAATGGCGATAAATATGGAAGTTGGAACGAAATAAGTCAGACAAGTGGCGGTACACATTACGGAGTTTATTCAAATGTTTTAAAATCAGGTAGTTATGCTGGATACTTTTTGGGTGATGTTTCTATAGGTACTAATGGAGTTGATAATTATATATTACCAGATTCAGATGGCACGGCTGGCCAAATTATGCAAACCGATGGTGCAGGTAATGTGGATTGGGTGGATAAAGATTCTGCTAATTTTTCATTAGTTCGTGCTAATTTGAGTGCTAATCAAGTACTTGGTACTGGAGGTTGGCAGAAAGTAGTTTTTAATAATGTAGCATTCGATACAAATACCGAGTTTGACATTGCACAAAATAGATTTGTAGCGGCAAATGCCGGCTTTTATAAGATAAACGCTGGTTTTCATACAAGTTTTCAGGATAATGATCAATTGTATGGGATAGCTGTTTATATTAATGGTTCCATCTATCAAGAATCTACTTATAATCACCATTCAAATGGAGATGTAGCACGATCTATCAATTGTATGGTAAACTTAAACGCTGGTGATTTCGTAGAAATTTATGTCGTGAACTTTCAAATTAATGATGGTACCAATGGAACCAATGGGGTAGAAATTGATAGTTTTACAGGTAAAACTTATTTTGAAATACAACGCATCCGTTAATCGAAGCTCTGCATGTCTACGAGCCTCTTATAGGCACCGTTTTTAGCTAACAAATCTGTATGGGTACCTTGCTCAACAATTTCACCCTTTTGCATCACAACAATAAGATCTGCATTTTGTATCGTAGATAATCGGTGGGCAATAACAATAGACGTTCTGTTTCTCATCATATTTTCGAGAGCATCTTGCACCAAGCGTTCGCTTTCGGTATCCAGGGCAGAGGTGGCTTCGTCCAAAATCATAATTGGAGGATTTTTTAAAACTGCTCTGGCAATACTTAATCGCTGTTTCTGTCCGCCTGAAAGTTTATTACCAGAGTCGCCAATATTGGTATTGATGCCTTGAGGTAACTCTTTTACAAACTCCCAAGCATTAGCAATTTTTAAGGCCTCAATGATTTCTTCGTCAGTTGCATCTTCTTTACCCAAAAGCACATTATTCTTAATGGTGTCATTAAACAAGATGGAATCTTGTGTTACAATTCCCATTAAGTTTCTTAAGGAGTGTTTGGTTAGCCCTTTTATATTTTCCCCATCAATAGAAATGCTGCCTTCGTTAACGTCGTAAAAACGTGTTACCAAATTGGCAATGGTGCTTTTTCCGCTTCCAGATTGGCCGACCAAAGCCACACTTTTTCCTTTGGGCACTTTTAAGGAGAAGTTTTTTAGTACAAGGTCATCTTCGTATTTAAAGGAAATATTATCGATATGGATTTCTGTTGTGAAGTTGATTTTGGCTTTGGCATCTGGTGCATCAGTTAAAGGTGATACCGTATTCAAAATTTGTAAGACGCGCTCAGCGGCTGCATTTCCCTTTTTAACGCTATAACTGGCTTTGCTTATCGCTTTCGCAGGCGTTAAAATGTTGTAGGCTAATCCCATATAAACAATGAAAAGACCAGCTTCTAAATCGCCATCATTTAAAACCATTCGACCTCCATACCACAGTAAAACGGAAATAACCAAAATTCCTAAAAATTCGCTTGTAGGCGATGCCAAATTCTGACGATGGATTAGGTTATTGGAGAATTTATTGAAGCGGCTGGTAGAATCCTTAAACTTATTACCAAAGATTTTTTGAGCATTAAAACCTTTAATAACCTTAAGTCCGCCTAAGCTTTCTTCGATAATGGACAGTAGTTGGCCTTGTTCACTTTGAACGCGATCGGAACGCTTTTTTAAACTTTTTCCTATTCTTGAAATGATAAAACCAGATACAGGAATGAATATAAACACGAAAATAGTAAGCTTGGCACTGATAAGGAACATAGTGACTATGGTAAAGATAATCATCAAGGGCTCCCTTACTATGAGTTCTAAAATAGATAGGAAGGAGACTTGAATTTCCTGAACATCTGTGGTGATTCTTGCAATGGTGTCTCCTTTTCGTTTTTCAGAAAAATAAGCTATCGGTAAGTCAACAACTTTTTCATAAAGCGCATTCCGAATATCCTTGAGAACACCATTTCTTAAAAACGTAATAAAATACATGGCTAGATAACTGAACAGGTTTTTAAGTAAAAACATGCTTACTACGAGTACAACCATGAAAATAAGGACGTCATCGTGCCCTTCATTAGCTTTTTGGGTTACAAAATAGTTGAGGTAATTCTCTAAGTAGTCTTTCACGTTAGCGATACCTTCCCAAGTTGGTTTGGTGTTTATTTGCTTTGTTTTGTCAAATAAAACATTAAGCATTGGAAAAAGCGACACCATCGCCAGCGTACCGAACAGCGCATAAAAGATATTGCTGATAATATTTAAAATCGCATAGCTTTTGTAAGGTTTGGCAAAGCCAATAATTTGTTTAAAATAATTCATGCCTTATAAATTCATATCCTCTAGGATAGCATCTATGCGGTCTTCCAATAATTGCTCCGTTTTTTTGAATTCGGACACATTGTCCAGTTTACTGTTTACACTGACGTAAAACTTAATTTTTGGTTCGGTACCACTTGGTCTCAAGGCAATCTTGCTACCGTCTTCTGTGTAATAAATCAATACATTGGATTTGGGAATTGTAATAGACTCTTCTTCTCCAGTGACTATATTTTTTGCTATTGACGATAAATAATCCTCTATTCTCAACACTTTAGAGCCGTTTACTACAGTTAATGGATTTTCGCGTGCTTCAACCATCATCTTTTGAATGGCAAGGGCGCCTTCAATACCTTTTTTTGTAAGTGAGACGAGTCGCTCTTTGTAGAATCCGTGTTTAATGTAGAGGTCGATTAACTCTTCATACATGGTTTTTCCTTTTGCTTTGGCTTGAGCCGCAATTTCACAGGCCAGTAGAGTAGAAGTTACAGCATCCTTATCCCTAACAAAATCTCCTACCATAAAACCAAAACTCTCTTCACCACCACCGATGAAATCGAGTTCGGGAAAGTCCTTTATCATTTTGGCAATCCACTTAAATCCGGTTAATCCAATTTTACATTCTACACCATAGGACTCAGCAAGAACAGACATCATAGGCGTAGAAACAATGGTAGACCCTACAAATTCCTTTCCTTTGATTTTTCCGGTCTTTTGCCATTGCTTCAATAAAAAGTCGGTCATTAAAATCATAGTTTGATTACCGTTGAGAATGACCAATTCATTATCCAAGTTTCTAACCACGACACCGAGACGGTCGCAATCGGGATCGGTGCCAATTACAATGTCGCCTTGGGTTTTCTCAGCAAGGGCTATGGCCATTTTAAGAGCCTCTGGCTCCTCCGGATTTGGCGATACCACAGTCGGGAAATCACCATTGGGTTCACGTTGTTCTTCAACAATCTGTACGTTGGTGTATCCTGCACGTTTTAAGGTTTCCGGTACAGCCATTATTGAGGTTCCGTGTAAGGAGGTAAACACGATGTTTAAATTCTGTTTAGCCGTTTCTGGCGTGTTTGCACTTCCGTTTTTAATGGAGGCTTCAATAAAAATGTCATCTATATCCTTACCAATGTATTCTATTAAATTGTTATTAGACTCAAACGAAATTTCAGCATAATCCAAAGCATTGATTTCTTCTATTATTTCTTTGTCTTGTGGTGGTACCAACTGTCCGCCGTCCTGCCAATATACTTTATAGCCGTTATATTCTGGCGGGTTGTGTGAAGCTGTTAGAACGATTCCGCAATGGCAGTTAAGGTGCTTTAATGTGAACGAAAGCTCTGGTGTAGGTCGTAAGTCTTCAAATAAATATACTTTTATTCCATTGGCCGAGAAAACATCAGCGACAACCTTGCCGAAGGCTTTACTGTTATGTCTGCAATCATAGGCAATCGCTACTTTTAAGTTGGCATCTGGAAAGGATTTTTTTAAATAATTACTTAAGCCCTGAGTATTCTTGCCCAAGGTATATTTATTAATCCTGTTAGTGCCAATGCCCATTATACCTCGCATTCCACCTGTGCCAAACTCTAAATCCTTATAAAAGCTTTCCTCAAGTTCTTTGGGATTAGAGGCGATAAGATGTTTAATATCGTTTTGTGTTTTTTCATCGAACGTTGGCGTTAACCAAGCGTTAACACGTTCTAAGATTTCTGGCTTTATATAAATCATGCTCATAAAATTGTAGTGTAAAATTAATCAAATAAGACTACTGACCTTTAGCTTAAGATTAATATCTCGTAAACATCAAGATAAATTTATGGATTCTTTAATATGGTAGCGTTTTTGTTGTTTTTTTGATCGCAAAATGAGTTCTCCTAAAAATCCAGCAATAAAAAATTGTGATCCAATAATCATAGTAGAAAGGGCTATGTAAAATTGCGGTCGCTGCGTTATTAAGCGTCCGGCAGGATTAATAAATAGCTTGTCTATTCCTAAATAAAGCGCAAATCCGAAACCTATTATAAACATCAATACGCCAAGGGCTCCAAACAAGTGCATTGGTCTGCGGCCAAATCGTGATATAAACCATATCGTTATTAAATCTAGAAACCCATTGATAAATCGGCTCATACCAAATTTTGTTTTTCCGTATTTGCGTGCCTGGTGTTTCACAATTTTTTCACCTATATTATTATAACCTGCATTTTTGGCCAATACTGGGATGTAACGGTGCATTTCGCCATAAACTTCTATTTGTTTGACTAAAGACTGCTTGTAGGCCTTTAATCCGCAATTAAAATCATGAAGTTTTACTCCAGAAGTACGCCGTGCGGCCCAATTAAATAATTTTGAAGGTAGGTTTTTAGTAATTAGGGAATCAAAGCGTTTCTTCTTCCATCCAGAGACCAAGTCGAAATTCTCATGTGTTATCATATTGAACAGTTCGGGAATTTCCTCTGGGTTGTCCTGAAGGTCTGCATCCATGGTTATGACCACGTCTCCAGAGGCTTGTTCAAAACCAGCGTGAAGGGCTTGGGATTTGCCAAAGTTCTTTAAAAACCGAATGCCTTTAACCTCTTTATGTTTTTGACACAGTTCCTCAATAGTGTTCCAAGAATTGTCGGTACTGCCATCGTCGATGAAAAGTACTTCATACGAAAACGAATTGGACTGCATCACAGATGCAATCCAATCGTAAAGTTCCTTTAAGGATTCCTCCTCATTAAGTAGTGGTATTACTACTGATATGTCCATGCTTTGATGTCAAAAACTATTCGACCTCAAAAATAACCAATAAATTTTAAGCTGCGTCTGGGTCGGATTTTTTCATCACCAAGGCTACTATTAGACCGATTACAGCATAAAATATAAATTGAAAGGCCAAAGATTGCAAAAGGTTTCCTATGGCAAACTGGTTGGTGTTTTCAATTTCGGCAATAGCTTGGTCAATGGCTTCCTGTGGCGTGCCAAAATTTTCCATCATAGACACAGTGGCCTCAATGGTAGCTTGTTTAATCATTTCAGCAGCTTCTGGATCTATAACATTGAACAAGAGTATATTTACGGCAGTGCTTATGCCTATTCCCACAACAATGGTGATGAACCAAGCTGAAAAAGCCTGCTTGAAAGAAATGAATCCGCCTAAAAGACTTTTAGCTTTTGCTGTTGAAACAATTCCCATGATAACAATAATCAGGAATAAAATTATTCCTAACCACCATTTAGTGAGTAGCTCTAAATTAATGGCATAAGAAACAATTGTAAAAGTCGATAGAATAAGGCCTATGTATAGCCCGTATTGCACAGCCGAGGAGCGTAAAGATTTTTCCATTTTTGTAGTTGATTTTAGTTTACTGTTTAGTTAGTAACTAAAGATACGCATTTGTTACAGAACTAATAGCAAATAAATTCACGATAAATAATTGTCGATTAACAAAAAATATTTAAATTTGCACCTCGAAAAAATCGAATATATTTAAAGCCTTTAGTGATGAAAGCAGGAATACATCCAGAAAATTTTAGAGTAGTAGCGTTCAAGGATATGTCTAATGATGACGTGTTTTTAGCAAAATCTACTGCACAAACTAATGAAACTATAGACGTAGATGGTGTTGAATATCCATTAGTTAAATTGGAGATTTCTAGAACATCACATCCTTATTACACTGGTAAATCTAAATTGGTAGATACAGCAGGACGTATAGATAAGTTTAAAAACAAATACGCTAAGTTCAAAAAATAATAATCGATTGTATCTGATTATCGAAAAAGCCTTTCACTCAACTGAAAGGCTTTTTTGTTTTAGGCAATTCACCTACTTTTGAGTAACCGTATTTAGTTTTAGCCTTATGAACTATATTTTATTTGACGGACCATACCGTCATAATCTATTGCCGTTTACATTTACGCGGCCTGTCGCAGACATAAGAGTAGGTATTTTAACTATCCGTCAAAAATGGGAGTCTTATCTAGAATATACCACAACCACGGTAACGGAAGATTATCTTTCTGAAAAGTTTCCTATGGTAGAAATGGAAGAAAACGTTATGATAAATGCATCTTTTCTTCCTAATCCAGAAGTAGTTCAAATAATTAAGGATTTAAAGGCCAATCAGGCGGTTTTTAAAGATGAAGATGTTATCGCATTTTTTGTCAAGGAAGGTGAAGAAGTATCCGATTTTTCCAATTTTGAGGCCATTGAATTTGAAGGTGAAATTTTAAAAATAGAGCATACTTGGGATATCTTTTCAAAAAATGGTGAAGCTATAGTCGATGATTACAAATTGTTGACGGAAGGAAGGCAATCAGAACCAATACCATCTAATGTCAATGTTATAAACCCAGAGCATATATTTATAGAAAAAGGAGCCAAATTGAATTTTGTAACCCTTAATGCAAGTAACGGTCCAATTTATATTGGAAAGGATTCTGAAATCATGGAAGGCTCTCTTATTCGAGGACCTTTTGCCTTGTGTGACCATGCTACCATTAAATTAGGTTCAAAAATTTATGGACCAACCACTGTTGGCCCTTATTGCAAGGTAGGAGGGGAAGTGAATAACTCCGTACTGTTTGGCTATTCCAATAAAGGGCATGACGGTTTCCTTGGAAATTCTGTTCTCGGTGAATGGTGTAATCTAGGTGCAGATACCAATAATAGTAATCTTAAGAATAATTATGCCGAGGTACGATTATGGGACTACCAAACCGGAGGTTTTGCCAAAACAGGATTGCAATTCTGTGGACTCATGATGGGCGATCACAGTAAATGTGGAATTAACACCATGTTTAATACTGGGACCGTTGTTGGTGTTAGTGCTAACATTTTTGGTAGTGGGTTTCCTAGAAATTTTGTGCCAAGTTTTTCCTGGGGCGGCAGTAAAGGCTTTGTAACCTATAAGACAAATAAAGCTTTTGAGGTTGCCGAGGTGGTTATGGCAAGACGTAATGAAGCTTTTACAGCTGTAGATAAGGCAATTTTGGAGCATGTGTTTGAACTTACTAAATCCTACAGAAGAGACGAATGAAAATGATCAGATTAAACCTATTATTTGTGTGCTTCATGTCTTTTTGTTTTTCGCAGCAAAAAGATGTTGAAGTCGTAAAATTGGACCTAAATTCCGAATTGGATCATTTTGCGGCGAGGCGTGTTGGAGATATCGTTTATTTTAGTCATAATCTCACTACGAAACGTGGAAGAGCCATCAAGGATAAGTATTCTGGTTTTGTCTATACCATGTATACTGCTAGACCGATCGACGATGGCCAATTGTTAGAGGTTAAACCAATTGAAAAGACACAGGTCGGATCATTTAACATGTCTGCAGCGACCTTTTCCAAAGATGGTAAGTTCATGTACTTTACCTCAAACCACAGAGGTAAGGGAATCAATAAGCTAAAGGGAATGACAACGTATAATCTGTTGATTCAGCGCGCAGAATTCGTGGAAGGCAAAGGCTGGACCAATTTCACCACGCTTCCATTTTGCGATCCTGATCATAATTTTGCCCATCCTGCCTTAAGTCCAGATGGAAAAACGCTGTATTTTATAGCTGATATTAAAGGTACAAAAGGTAAATCTGACTTATATAAGGTTTCAGTGTCTGCCGGACATACAAGTTACGGTGATGTCGTTCGGCTCGATAATGCCATTAATTCGTCTAGAACTGAAATCTTTCCGTTTGTAAGTGCGGATAATACCCTATATTTCTCTTCCGATAGACGAGGAGGTAAAGGAGGTTTGGACATTTATAGTTTTGATTTGAATTCTTCCGCAGATAATCAAGAACCTGTTTCCCTAGATGAACCTATAAATAGTTATGGTGATGACTTTTCCTTTTTCTTGAATGATGATTTAACCACAGGGTATTTGTCATCGAGGCGCTATAAAGGCGAAGGCGGAGACGACCTATATTATTTTTTTAATTTTTAGACTTTCTTACCTGCTTTAATTCAAGCAAATTTGTTGGATTTATACCCAAACCTTCTATATCTTTTTGTGTAAACCTGATCACTTCATCATAAAATAGTGGAACTACAGGAGCAGCGGATAGTACCAAAGAATCCATTTTGCTGTATAATGCCTGTCGTTTTTTGGTCTCGGTTTCAATAAAAGAAGCCTCATAAAGTTCATCAAATTCAGGATTGTTGTAATGGCTGTAATTAGGGCCGTTAGGAGCAAAGTTTTTACTGTAAAATAGGGAAAGATAGTTTTCGGCATCAGGATAATCCGCTATCCAACTAGCTCTGAAAAAATCCAGTTGACCAGTAGCTTTCGCATCCTTTAGAGTAGAAGGCGGTACAACATCAATAGTCACGTTTAGACCAATTTTTTGAAGTTCCCTTTGAATAAATTCGCACAAGTCAATGTAATTGCTTGTTGTGGTGAGGGTCACTTCAGGAGTTTCAATACCAGTTTCGGTTTTAAAAGCGTTGATTAGGGCTATTGCTCGTTCTGGATCATAGGTATATCCCGCTGTAGCGTTAAAACCAGGTAAACCCTTGGGAATAAAACCACCATTGGCAGGGAAACCAACACCATTGCGCAAGTAGATAATCATCTTTGTTCTATCAAAACCCATATTTACTGCTTTTCTCAGTTTCAGGGACTGTATTGCGTCTAATTTGGAATCCATTAAGAAGGCTAAATACTCCGTATTTAAGTATGGCCCTCTAATCATATTGACCTTATCCTTATACTGAGGTTGTAAATTGCCCTGAGCGGTAAGTATTTCGTCTTTGTAGGACGTATCCAATCCTGAGACAAAATCGATATTTCCTTGGGCAAATTGCAGAAATTCACTTTGTTTATCTGGCAAAAATGTTATGGCTACAGCTTCTAAATAGGGCAATTGGATGCCAAGGCTGTCCACTTCAAAATAATTCGGGTTTTTTCTAAAGACCAGCTTAATATTTTCTTCCCAACGTTTAAATTGAAATGGCCCAGTACCAATAGGATATGATCTAAAGTCACTGCCGCGGAGCTCTACAATTTCTCTTGGCACCACAGAGCAGTACTTCATGGTTAATAATCCCAGAAACCCGGGGAATGGCTGTTTTAATTGAATCTGGAATGTCGAGTCATTAAGCGCGGAAAATCCTTTTACCTTGTTTAAGACCCAACTTCCTGGTGATGCCAATAACGGATCAGCCAACCGATTAAAGCTATAAACAAAGTCACTAGCTTTCACAAATCTTGTAGAATCGGCACCAAACGCCTCGTGCTTATGAAAGGTTACATCATTGCGTAGATGAAAAGTGTAGGTCTTAGCACTATCAGTTATGGACCAATTTTTAGCAATACAAGGTTTTATGTTTAGCTTCTCATCCATTTGTACCAGTCCGTTGAACAACTGATGAGTGGCCCATATATCTGAAAGATCTTTGGCAAAGGCAGGATCTAAAGAACCGATGTTTTTGTGTTCGTTGTATTTAAAAACAAGATGATTTCTTTTGTTTTTGGAATTAGAACTGCATGAAAAACTAAATAGCAAGAATCCGATACCTATAAAGACATTGATTAAGAACCTTCTACGTTTTAGCATATAAGCAATATATTGTAACTTTGCCACCTTGGTAAAAATACAAGAATGAAGTCAACAAAAAAAGTTGCATTTTATACCTTAGGTTGCAAACTTAACTTCTCTGAAACTTCCACTATTGCAAGGAAGTTTGAGGATGAAGGCTACAACCGTGTAGATTTTAAAGAAAAGGCAGATATCTACGTTATAAACACCTGTTCTGTTACCGAAAACGCTGATAAACGCTTTAAGACCATAGTTAAGCAAGCTCAAAAATTTAATCCAGAGGCTTTTGTGGCGGCCATTGGTTGTTATGCCCAACTAAAGCCGGAAGAATTAGCAGACGTGAATGGTGTGGATTTAGTTCTTGGAGCCAAAGAGAAATTCAATGTAAATTATTACATCAATGAATTGCTCAATAATCCCGAGCGGAATAAGCAGGGCGGACAAATTCATTCTTGTGAAATTGAAGAAGCTGATTTTTATGTAGGCAGTTATTCAATTGGTGATCGCACTAGAGCTTTTTTGAAGGTTCAAGATGGCTGTGATTACAAGTGTACCTATTGCACCATTCCATTGGCTAGAGGTATTTCCCGCAGTGATACTATGGAAAATGTGCTTAACAATGCTCGTGAAATTTCTGATCAAGGTATAAAGGAAATTGTACTTACCGGTGTAAATATTGGTGATTACGGCAAAGGAGAGTTTGGTAATAAAAAGCACGAGCACACCTTCCTAGATCTTGTGACAAATTTGGATAAGGTAGAAGGTATTGAGCGACTTAGAATTTCGTCTATAGAACCCAACTTATTAAAAAATGAGACCATAGACTTGGTATCTAGCTCAAGAGCCTTTGTACCTCATTTTCACATACCCTTGCAAAGCGGAAGCAATGCCATACTGAAAAAAATGAAGCGTCGCTATTTGCGCGAGCTATACGCCGATAGAGTTGCTAGGATAAAAGAGGTTATGCCGCATGCCTGTATTGGAGTTGACGTCATTGTTGGATTTCCTGGCGAGACCGAGGAACACTTTTTAGAAACCTATAATTTTCTGAACGGATTAGATATATCATACCTACATGTGTTTACTTATTCAGAACGCGATAACACAGAAGCGGCAACAATGGATGGAGCCATACCTAAAAAGGTAAGAGCAAAAAGGAGTAAAATGTTAAGGGGACTCTCTGCCAAAAAGAGACGAGCATTTTACGAAAGCCAGTTAGGAAAAGAACGAACGGTCCTTTTTGAAGGTGAAAATAAAGAAGGCTATATTCATGGTTTTACCGAAAATTACGTCAAGGTAAAAACTCCATGGAACCCTTCATTGGTTAATACCTTGCACAAAGTAGAGCTAACCCAAATAGACGATGACGGTTTAGTACGTTTTGAATTTGTGGAGGTAGCGGTAGCTTAAAACAAAAAACCCAAAACTAAATTGTTTTGGGTCTATTTTCTTTTGTATAAAAATTAGATTCGAATACCTACAGGAAGCATTCTTTTATATTTTCTGTTTCGTCTAACAAACTTAGCAATTTGAGGGCTCGTAGGAACTACGCTTATATTTCTTTCTTTAATGTTATCAAAGACCATAGCCAGAAAATCTTTTTCAAATTCTTCAGAATTTATGGCATCTGGAATAATCATTTTGGTTAGGAAAATTTTTCGTTCTTGGAGGGAATACTCGATAACGGCCATGTCATCTTCAACCTTTAATTCAAATTGACGTAAAAAATCATTGTCAATTAGTTCGGCAGTTTCTGTCATAATTACTGTATTTAAGTTTGCGGTTGGCGTGTAGATACTATATAATTATATAGTTTTGCTACGCAAAAGTACAAAAAAATAAGCAAAACACTAGTTTTCAAGTGTTAAAACACTATACCTTAGCTCAGTGTTAGCTTTCTAAAATATACGGTTAGAGCACAACCATCCATTATTTGGAAAATATGAGTCAATCAATTACACACATTTACCTTATGCCTGGTTTGGCGGCGAGCCCAAAGATTTTTGAGTATATAGAATTACCACCTCAACGCTATTGTCTGCATTTTCTGGAATGGCAAATTCCAAAAAGAGAGGAAACTTTTGACTCCTATGCGCAACGCATGTGCAAATTTATAGAGCATGAGAATGCTGTACTCCTAGGCGTCTCTTTTGGTGGAATGTTGGTGCAGGAGATGTCTAAATTTTTAAATCTAAAAAAACTGTTTGTGGTATCAAGTGTAAAAAGCTATCACGAATTGCCCAAACGGTTAAAGATTTTAAAATATACCAAGGCTTATAAGGTTTTACCAACCCAATGGCTCAGTAATATAGATTTGTTGGCCAAGTACGCTTTTGGAGAGACGATTAAAAAACGGGTGGATCTGTACAAGAAATATTTGTCCGTTACAGACAAGACTTACCTAGATTGGTCTATAGAACAAATCGTATGCTGGAAACAAGATAAACCCAACCCAAAGGCCATCTATATCCATGGTGATAATGATTTGGTCTTTCCGCATTCTTGTCAGGGAGACTGTATCGTTGTAAAGGGAGGTACGCATATTATGATTCTAAATAAATATAAATGGTTCAATGAGAACTTACCTAAGTTAATTGAGTCTTAAATTTGAAAGAAAAAATAGTTTACTTACTTTTAAAAAAAATTGAATACCATGCATTTACTTAAAAATTTACTGGCTGCGATTGGGCTGGTCTCTATATTCGGATTATTGATTTTTTCGATGCAAAAAGCACCATCTGATGAGACCATTGGAAAAGAAAAGCCCTATATAAACGATTACAATGTTTACGCCTTGGAGATGCCCATGGGCCTAAATTTTGCCGGTGAAGAGTTGCCTATTGGCAATCCGGATATTTATGAGCGCATGGATCGTGAATTATTGGTAAATACCTATTGGCAATCCAACGGTTTGCTCATGTTTAAGCGCGCTAAAAAATACTTTCCCATAATTGAACCTATTTTGAAAAAGAATGGGATTCCAGATGATTTTAAATACCTCGCTGTAATTGAGAGCGGTTTAACCAATGCCGTGTCTCCGGCAGGTGCCAGGGGAATATGGCAAATTATGAGCGCTACAGGTCAAGAAAATGGTCTGGAAATTAACTCTAATGTAGATGAGCGTTATAATTTGGAAAAGGCTACTGAGGTGGCGTGTAAATATCTTAAAGAGGCAAAGGAGCGTTTCGGGACATGGACCCTTGCAGCCGCCTCGTATAATGCGGGAATGGCAGGTATCGCTCGACGATTGGAAGATCAGAATGTAACGGATTATTACGATTTGTTACTTGGTGAAGAAACCGGTCGCTATATTTTTAGAATTGTAGCTTTAAAGGAAATCTTGTCACATCCATCACGATATGGATTTAATTTCAACACTAACGATTTGTATCATGCCGTTCCTACTTACAGTGTTAAAGTAGATACTGCAGTTACTGATTTTACGCAGTTCGCCAGTACCTTTGGCATCAACTATAAGATTTTAAAACTGCACAATCCTTGGTTAAGGGAAAAGCACCTTAACAATAAAAGCAGAAAGGAATATTTTATTGAGATACCCGAAAAGGGATATTATTCTGTAGCGCCCTAGAATTTGGACTTTATTAGGGATCACATAGGCACCTTCCTAGTAGCTGCGAACTATATTTTGGCTATAGTTCTAATTTTTATCATTCTATTTAAACAGTTGAGTCCCAGCAAAACCATGAGTTACATCTTGGTGTTGCTTCTACTGCCCTTCTTAGGCTTGGTCGTCTATGTGTTGTTCGGCCAAGATTATCGTAAGTCCAAAATATTTAACCGAAAAAATGTTTTGGACCAACAGGTAGTGAAAAAAATATTGAACGAGCTTAGTCTCGAAGAGAAGGAAGAAGATGCCGTTGAAGAAATTCTTCAAGAAAAAACAAAACTTTATAAGCTCATCCATAATACCGAAAAATCCAAACTTACCACGTACAATGAGCTTAAGGTCCTTGTCAATGGCGAAGAAAAGTTTGAATATTTTTTAAAGGATATAGAAGCTGCTCAGCATCACATACATATGGAATATTACATCTTAGAGGATGATACTATTGGTAATAAGGTTATTGATTTGCTGTGCAAAAAGGCTAAAGAAGGCATTGAGGTAAGACTTGTTTATGACGACGTAGGGAGCGATATTTCTCGAAGCAATAAAAAACGTCTAAGCGGAGCAGGTGTGTTGCATTATCCATTTATGCCTGTTTTATTTTCTGGTCTAACCGGAAAAATGAATTATCGCGATCATAGAAAAATCTTGGTTGTTGATGGTAAGGTAGGTTATGTTGGTGGCGTTAATATTGCTGATCATTACATTAATCCTGATAATGGGAGGTACTGGCGCGATACGCATCTAAGAATCGAAGGCGAAGCGGTTAAACCGTTGCAGATTTTGTTCTTTACAACTTGGGATTTTGTGCAAGAGGCACCAGTAAAACTATCAGACCGTTATTTTCCCAATACGCAAGTTCAAAATAGGGCAGGTGTACAGATTGTATCTAGCGGACCAGATACAGATTGGCCAGATATCATGGAAGCGATTTTCACTGCTATAATGACAGCACGGCATTACGTGTATATTACAACGCCCTATTTTATTCCTAATGACGAAATTCTAGCTGCGTTACAAATTGCAACACGCAGTGGTGTTGATGTTCAACTTCTAATACCAGAAAAATCCGATTCTTGGATTTCGGGTTCTGCGACATCATCGTACTTACAACATATTCTAGAGGCTGGTGTCAAGGTTTTTCGCTATAAAAAGGGCTTTATACATGCAAAAACCATGGTTCTGGATGATGAAATTTGCTCCATCGGCACAGCCAATATGGATTACCGAAGCTTTGATATCAATTTCGAAGTGAATGCCTTCATCTATGACAAAGAAACCAGCAGCGTTCTAAAGGAACAGTTTCTTTTGGATTTAGAGGATTCTGAACAGGTACACCTCGATCAGTGGGAAAAACGGCCAATTACGGCGCGTTTTGTAGAGTCTACATCAAAATTATTAGCACCACTATTGTAGAGCGAGTTAGCGTCTACTTCTTCT
The DNA here is from genome assembly GCA_913055905.1 of uncultured Winogradskyella sp. Classification (GTDB taxonomy): domain Bacteria; phylum Bacteroidota; class Bacteroidia; order Flavobacteriales; family Flavobacteriaceae; genus Winogradskyella. The sequence continues at coordinate 48,167 of CAJXLB010000003.1, read as the reverse complement.
ATTCTGCCTTGCCGAAGTGGGTTGCCCATACTGTTGCCTAGGAATGGACGCCTTTTTCATCTGTTGTTTCATCATTTTAATTTGATCGGCTAGCATATCGCGTTTATCTAGCTTTTCTGCTTCAGCAAGCAACTTTTTAGCCTCTTGCTTCCGTCTTTTCGTAAAAGCAATCCCTGCTAGATTTAATTTGGCCATGGCAAGATCATGATTCATGGATAAACCCAACTTAATGGCGTTTTTGAAGTATTTTTCGGCTTCATTCATATTAGTCTGTGATACCATGATGCCGTTGAGGTAGTTAAGGTAACCTTGTTGTTTTTTAACCAACGCTGCTTTCGGGTTCTTAATTTTATCCAACCATTTCTTAGCGCCTTCGAAATCTTGCTTGCGCAATCTCAAAAATGCCAATAAGATCATTTCATTTTTAAAATAAAGAAAAATGAATATGGTTGATAATAAAATGTACATAATACCATTGCCTATATAGCCTTCTACAAATTGATAAATGGCATAACCAATGATTAATGCAGCGATAATTAATTTTATATTTTTATTGAACATATCCTGTGTTTTAAGAGTGGGCAAAGGTATGAAAAACTATTAAAAATATTTTATTTGACCTCTTGCTAAAGTAAAAACTTGTTGTATATTTGCACGCGGTTTTAAAGAGGACCATACATTAAATACGAATAGCAGAATAAAGATATAAGACAATGAGTAAAAGAACATTTCAGCCTTCGAAGCGCAAAAGAAGAAACAAGCACGGTTTCAGAGAAAGAATGGCATCTGTTAATGGAAGAAAAGTTTTAGCACGAAGAAGAGCTAAAGGAAGAAAGAAATTGTCTGTATCTACTGAAGCAAGACATAAAAAATAATGATTAACAATTGTTAATATTAAAAGGTGTTACTTAGGTGTAACGCCTTTTTTTGTACCCTATTGATAACTATTTTTACGCAGCAAAAAATTCACCTTCATGCCAAAAGATAAAAACTTAAAATCCATACTTCTAATTGGGTCTGGTCCTATAATCATCGGTCAAGCCTGTGAGTTTGATTATTCAGGTTCTCAAGCCTTGCGCTCATTGCGTGAGGATGGTATTGAGACCATTTTAATCAATTCCAATCCGGCTACCATTATGACGGATCCAACCATGGCAGATCATGTCTATCTTCTGCCATTAACTACAAAATCTATTTTAAAAATTTTAAAGGAGCATCCACAGATTGATGCGGTACTCCCAACTATGGGAGGCCAAACAGCACTTAACCTTTGTATCGAAGCGGATGAAAAAGGGATTTGGGAAGATTTTGGCGTGAAGATAATAGGTGTAGATATAGATGCCATTAATATTACAGAAGATAGGGAGCAGTTTAGGGATTTAATGACAAAAATAGGTGTTGGCATGGCACCGCAGGCTACGGCCACCTCATACCTTAAAGGAAAGGAAATAGCTCAGGAGTTCGGTTTTCCATTATGTATTAGGGCGTCATTTACATTAGGTGGCGCAGGGGCTTCAATTGTTTATAATGAGACGGAGTTTGATGAATCCCTAACAAGGGGATTGGAGATTTCTCCTATTCATGAGGTGATGATCGATAAGGCGCTCATTGGTTGGAAAGAGTACGAGTTAGAGTTGCTTCGCGACAAGAACGATAACGTCGTAATTATCTGTACCATTGAAAACATGGACCCAATGGGAATTCATACGGGAGATTCTATAACTGTCGCACCAGCCATGACCTTATCCGATAAGACCTTTCAGAAAATGAGAGATATGGCCATTCACATGATGCGAAGCATTGGTGATTTTGCTGGCGGTTGTAACGTACAGTTTGCGGTTAGTCCGGATGAAGAAGAGGAGATCATTGCCATAGAGATAAACCCTCGTGTTTCGCGCTCATCAGCCTTGGCCAGTAAAGCCACAGGATATCCTATCGCAAAAATTGCAGCGAAATTGGCCTTGGGCTATACTCTAGACGAGTTAAGTAATCAGATTACGAAATCCACATCGGCATTATTTGAACCAACCTTAGACTATGTTATCGTAAAAATACCGCGTTGGAATTTCGACAAATTCGAAGGTTCCGATAGAACTTTAGGCCTTCAGATGAAAGCAGTTGGAGAAGTTATGGCTATTGGCCGCTCGTTCCAAGAAGCGCTTCATAAGGCTACCCAATCCTTAGAAATAAAGCGAAACGGCTTAGGTGCTGATGGTAAAGGATATCGAAATTACGATCAAATTATCCAAAAGTTGACCTATGCGAGCTGGGATCGCGTGTTTGTGATTTACGATGCTATAGCAATGGGAATACCTTTAAGCCGCATCCACGATATCACCAAAATTGATATGTGGTTTTTAAAGCAATATGAAGAGCTATTCCATTTAGAAAGGGAAATTTCTACCTACAAAATAGAAAATATAGAACGTGAACTATTACTGGAAGCGAAACAAAAAGGTTATGGAGATAGGCAAATAGCACATATGTTAGGTTGCCTAGAAAGCCAGGTTTACAATAAAAGACGGGAGTTTAAAATCAATAGGGTTTATAAATTAGTCGACACTTGTGCTGCCGAATTTGAAGCGCAAACACCATATTATTATTCTACGTTTGAAAGTGAAGTCCAATATCCGGACGGAACGGTGACCGTTGGCAACGAGAGCGTTGTCTCCGATAAAAAGAAAATTATAGTTTTAGGTTCTGGTCCTAACCGAATTGGTCAAGGTATTGAATTTGATTACTGCTGCGTACATGGTGTCTTAGCCGCTGCGGAATGTGGTTACGAGACCATCATGATTAACTGTAATCCAGAGACCGTTTCTACAGACTTTGATATTGCTGATAAGCTCTACTTTGAACCTGTTTTTTGGGAGCATATTTACGACATCATTCAGCATGAAAAGCCAGAAGGGGTTATCGTGCAACTTGGAGGGCAAACAGCCTTAAAACTAGCCGAAAAGTTAGACCGTTATGGCATTAAGATTATGGGGACGAGCTATGAATCTTTGGATTTAGCTGAGGATAGAGGTAGTTTCTCAACCTTACTTAAAGAAAATAACATTCCTTATCCGCAATTTGATACGGCAGAAACGGCAGAAGAAGCCTTAAAGGTTGCTGATGAACTTAAGTTCCCAATATTGGTAAGACCGTCATATGTTCTTGGTGGTCAGGGCATGAAAATTGTGATCAATAAAAAAGACTTGGAAGAGCATGTGATAGATTTGTTAAAATCTATACCAGGCAATAAATTGTTGTTGGATCATTATTTAGACGGTGCCATTGAGGCCGAAGCTGATGCCATTTGTGATGGCGAAAATGTCTATATTATTGGGATAATGGAACATATAGAGCCATGCGGTATTCATTCTGGAGATAGCAATGCCACCTTGCCACCTTTCAATCTCGGTGAATTTGTCATGCAGCAAATAAAAGATCATACCAAAAAGATTGCGCTAGCTTTAAATACAGTAGGATTAATTAATATTCAGTTTGCTATTAAGGACGATACGGTGTATATCATTGAGGCCAATCCGCGTGCTTCTAGAACAGTACCTTTTATTGCTAAAGCTTATGGCGAACCTTATGTTAATTACGCCACAAAGGTGATGCTCGGCGACAAAAAATTATCTGATTTTGATTTTAAACCTCACTTAAAGGGCTATGCTATTAAACAACCTGTGTTCTCATTTAATAAGTTTCCTAATGTGAATAAACAATTAGGACCCGAAATGAAGAGTACAGGAGAAAGCATCTTATTCATTGAGAGTTTAAAAGATGATGAGTTTTACGATTTATATGCAAGGCGTAAAATGTACTTAAGTAAGTAAGCGCCTACTTTTACGAATTTTTTAATCGGCAGTATCATATTTATTGTTAAATTGCACTAACATGTGGTTATGTTTATGAAACAAACTTTACTCTTTTACTTAGTTTTTATTTTTACAACGTTCTCTTATGGGCAGGTTGTGCTCAACCAAGTAGATGATTTTGAGGACGGAACTGAGCAGAATTGGGAAGAAGCTGCTGCCTCAGCAGCGTTAGGCTTTGCAGCTACTAATGTTAGCTCTGGAGGACCAAATGGTGCTGATGATAATTATTTAAGGGATATCACTTCTGGAAGTCCAGGAGGCGCTGGCTCTAGAATGATAATTAGAAGTATAGGCAATCAATGGTCTGGTAATTTTACAAGTGCCGGAGTTTTTGCTATGAGTATGGATGTAAGGTCTCTAACAAATGATATCACAGTAAGGATATCGGTTACAGGACCTGGAGGAAAATTTTCTACGACCAATGGAGTAAGTGTTCGAGCAGGTGGTCCATGGACAGAAATAGGAATTCCAATTGCAGCTTCTGATTTCACCTCTGTTTCTGATGGTAATGATGGTGGCGTTGCTGGATTTGATATTGCTGCGACGTTAGCAGATGTCACTGAAATGAGAATTTTAAGCAGCCCTACACCAGCATGGCGAGGTGAGGTTATAGACGCAGAAATGCATTTGGACAATATTACAGCGCTCGCTGCTCTAAGCCTGGATGAATTTAGCCAAGGCAATACAAAATTTGTTATTTCTCCAAATCCTGGTCGAAATACATTGAATCTTAAAGTTCCACAGGTACAATCTAATATGGTGGTCACTGTTTACGATGTCCTTGGAAAAAAAATATACCAAAATGAAATCAACCAGTTACGTTCTTCTGTGGATGTGTCTCAGTGGAGAAGCGGTATTTATTTGGTAAAAGTTACAGATGGGCAATCTACCCAAACCAAACGTTTTATTAAACAATAGAAAGCCCTTTAAATTAAGTGCAAGGCCAGGTCATTTTATGATTTGGCCTTTTTTAGAAGTTGATTTTTACACGATGATTTTTTATGTCATCCAAATAAGCACCAACGTTTTTGTAGACTTCATTTAAGGTTTTTGTTTTTTTATTATCACTTTCACGGCGCTTTATGGCTTTAATAAAGCGTTTCGCTTCAATCTTAGATTTTAGCACAAGGCCAGGTACTTTTACCGTATCGCCTTGGTCATTAACCGCAACCATGGTGAAATAAGAGGAATTGCAATGTTTCTTTTGGCCGGAATGGATATTTTCTGATTCTACTCTGATACCAACAACCATGGACGAATTTCCTATATAGTTTATTGAAGCTTTCATGGTAACCAATTCACCAACTTCAATTGGATTCAGAAAATCAACTTTATCAACTGAGGCTGTTACACAATAACTTCCAGAGTGTTTAGAGGCACAGGCAAAAGCAATTTGGTCCATGAGATTTAGAATGTAGCCACCATGGATTTTGCCACCAAAGTTTTTATAGGAAGGCAACATCAGTTCCGAAATTTGAATTTTAGATTCTTCTACCGTTTTATACATCAAAGAAGGAATTATTAGTCATCTTCAGAGGCCCTTTTTACAATCGTTTCAGGTAAAGCCTTTTTAGCCTTAGCGCCCATTTTCTTTATTTTCTCAATTCTGGATATAAGATTACCCTTGCCTTCAACCAATTTATTCATGGCTGCAGAGTAGTCACTTTTTGCAGCATCTATTTTTTTACCCACTCCAGTGAGATCAGAAATAAGACCTTCAAACTTATCGTATAAGGCTCCAGCCTGCTTGGCAATTTCAATAGCATTTTGTTGCTGCTTTTCATTGTTCCACATGGTGTCAATAGTGCGCAAAGTAGCTAATAGGGTAGAAGGCGTTACGATTACAATATTTTGCTCGAAGGCTTTATTGTAAAGTGTATTGTCTTCATTTATAGCCACTGCAAATGCTGGCTCAATAGGGATGAACATTAAAACAAAATCAGGAGATTCTATATCATATAAATCCTGATAATTTTTAGCCGAAAGCTGGTCCACATGCTTTTTTATTGAATTTACATGCGCTTTTAGGTAGATTGGACGCTCTTCTTCTTCGCAGTTTACCAATCGTTCGTAGTCCGTGAGGGACACCTTGGAGTCAATTATCATTTTCTTTGAATCCGGTAAATGCAAGACAACATCAGGCATCACTCTGGAGCCATCTGGTCTTTGAAAATTTTGTTGTACAAAGTATTCTCGATCTTTTTCCAGACCGGATTTTTCAAGGACACGTTCTAAAACCAATTCTCCCCAATTACCTTGAGTTTTACTATCGCCCTTAAGTGCTTTTGTAAGATTGGTTGCTTCTTTGGCCATCTGTTGGTTAAGATCTTTAAGGCCTAAAAGTTGTTGCTTCAATGCAGAATGCATACTGATGTTTTCCTTTTGGGTGTCCTCAACCTTCTTTTCAAAAGTTTTTATTTTTTCCTCTAAAGGGTTGAGTATGTTTTTAATGTTCTCCTTATTTTGAAGGGTGAATTTTTCGGATTTTTCATCTAAAATTTTTGAAGCCATAAGCTCAAAATCCTTGCGTAATTGTTCTTGTTGTTTGGCAAGTTCTTCATCGCGCTTTTGATTAAGCTGTTGAAGGTTTTCCAATTCAGCATTACGTCGGGATAATTCCGAAATTAAAAAGTCCTTATCGGCTCTTATCTGTTCGCGTTCATCTTCTACTTTCTGAATGGTCTGCTTTAATTCAGAAATCGTACTGTTAAGTTGATGCTGGCGTTCATCCATTGTGCTTTTGTCCACTTTGCTTTTTAGTTGAGCAAATTTTAGCCCAATAAAAACACCTATGCCAGCAGAAATAATTACTGCAATAAAAAGGATTAAAGAGTCTCCCATCTGTTATTTTAGGTTTTTATCAAAGATAAATTATAATGTTTAAAACCAAGGGCATTTAAAGATAAGGGCGGCAAATTATTTACTCACTTTAAAAGATCCTGTGCGACTATCAAAAGAAATTAAATCTGGAGGAAATAACGAATCAAAAATCTGTTTTGAAATTAAATTGCACGGTTGGTCCTGCACTACATCGGTTTTGCGCATTACCACCATTTCATCACAAAGCTGAATGGCGAGATCAATTTCATGGGACGAAAATAAAATGGTCTTATTGGTTTCCTTTGTTAGACGCTGTAGAAGTTTAAGTATGTAAGCCTTATGATACATGTCTAAATGGGTGGTGGGCTCGTCTAATATAATGATATCGGTGTCTTGAGCCAAGGCCCTAGCTATCATGACTTTTTGTAATTGACCGTCACTTAATTCGTAGCATTTACGGTGTCTTAAATCAGAAATCCGTACCATTTCGATGGCATTGTCTATAATCGCCCTATCATTAGGTTGCAAAGTTCCTATCCAATCGGTGTAAGGGTATCTGCCTAACGCTACTAAATCGTAAACAGATAGATTTTTAGATATGAGCTGTTCCGTTAATACAATGCTCAGTTGTTGTGCCAATGCAGCGGCACTTAGATCGGATAAGGAATGTCCATTTAGCAAAATTTCACCTTCTAATGGTGGCTGTACTTTTATTAAAGTTCTTAATAGCGTTGATTTGCCAATGCCATTGGCTCCAACGAGCCCGATAAGTTGTCCTTTTTCTAATTTAATGCTAATGCCAGACGCAATAGAGGTAGCTCCTGTTCTTGCTTTATAACCTATGGCCAATTGTTTGGTCTCTAAAATTATATTTCGGTTTTGCCTTTCCATTAAAACATCATTTTTCGCTGTCTAACAAGTAGCCAAATAACGACGGGAGCACCAACCAAAGCGGTTATGGCGTTGATAGGAAGCGTATAGTCCGTTCCAGGTACTTGAGCTATACTGTCACATATAAGCATAACAATGGCACCCATTAAAAAAACCGAAGGAACCAAAATTTTATGGTTTGAAGTTTTAAAAATCTGCCTAGTGAGATGCGGAATAGCCAACCCAATAAAGGCAACGGGTCCAGCAAAGGCCGTAACGGCTCCTGCAATTAGACTGGTAGATATAATAATAATAAAACGACTGTGCTTAACATTTAATCCCAGGCTTTGGGCATAATTATCACCTAACAGCAAACTATTGAGTCCTTTAATTGAGACAATACTTATGATTAATCCTAAAATATACACTATAAAAAAGGTAAGGACCTCATTCCAAGATAAATTACTGAGGCTGCCAAATCCCCAAAACACATATTGTTGTAATTGTTCCGCAGAACTAAAAAAGGAGAGCACACTCACAACCGCAGCTGTGATGCTACCAAACATTAGTCCTATAATTAGAATGGCCATAGTGTCCCTAACGTTATTGGATACAGCCAAAACAGCTATGAGAACCAAAAAGCTTCCTAAACTTGCCGCGACAACAATACTCCATTTAGAGACTAAACTCCCAACAATAACACCGCCAAAGAGCCCTGAGCCTAAAATCACCAAGGCAACACCTAAACTAGCTCCAGAACTTATACCAAGAACAAAGGGACCGGCTAGAGGATTCCTAAAAAGAGTTTGCATCAATAACCCTGATATGCCTAGACCTGAGCCTACTAGAACAGCAGTTATGGCTTTTGGTAACCTATAATCTGTAATTATGACACTGAAGGTAGAATTTGGTTCACTCCCAATAAGGCTGGCAAAAATATGTTTCAAAGGTATACTAAGCGAACCTAAGCTTATGTTGATAATAAAGCACAGAAAAAGAATCAAAATCATGATTACAAATTGGATTCTATAGTTCGATTCTTCAGTCAAATTATTTAAGCCTTTTAAAAAATGTTGGTGTATAGTTTTTTAACAATTCTGGATGACCAATTTTTATAAGGTCCTTTAAGACTAAATCTGGCCTTGCAGATCCCATTTCATAATAGAGCACACCTCCCGTAGCACCTGTAGTTACAGAAAAACTAAATATATGTTGCGTTTTGAAGGCTTTAAAATTAGTATATAATTCATTGGCTGCTTCAAGTTGCGATAGGGATGTATAATAGGAAGGGCTCAACCATAAGTCAGCATCCTTCGCTTTATCAAAGACCACTTCAAAGCTAAGCGCTAAACTACCGTTTCCTCCTGTGTCTTCCCATAAATAATTAAGGTTGGCGTCTTGCATAAGCATGGCCTCTGGACTAGAGCCATTTGGGAGGTACCACACGTCTTTATGCATTGCTCCGCTTAACACAGTTGGCCCCTTTTTTGAGTTTTGTGCAATGGCTTTCGCCGTTTTATAATCTTGTTCTATTTTTCTGAAAATAGAATCAGCTTCTTTCTCTTTATTATAAAGAACACCAAAAAATTTTATCCATTCTGCTTTGGCTAGGGGAGATGATTCTACCCAATCACCATTGTATACCACTGGTATTCCAGATTTACTTACCGTTTGAAAAGTTTTGTTAACTCCTTCTACACCAAATCCAACAACTATATCTGGGTCTAATTCCAATAATACTTCAGTATTGATGCTTTCATTTTTTCCAAGTTCTCTGATAAGGCCTTTATCAATTAAAGCTCTTGTTTTTTTTGATGAAATATAATCGGTACCAGGAAAACCAACTAAGGTCTGCTCTTCACCCAACAATTCCAGATGCGGAATATGTGTGGTTGACGTAACAACCACTTTTTCAATGCTGCCATTTATGACAGCGTCAACAGCGTCTAAAGAAAAGTGATTTGCTGTTTCATTGTCACTAAAGAGAACATATTTGTAGGTTTTATCAGCTCCTGGCCAAGGTTGGGTTACAGTTATTATTTTATAGGTGTCATAATCCACAACCGAAAATCCAGTAGCATATTTGAGGTCTAAGGTCTTTCCTTCTGAACTTGCAAGTGGTGATTTCTTGGTTTTTTCACCGCAGGAAATAAATAGTAAAGCAATAATTATGATTCTAACTTGTAGCATATGTAACCTTAGTAACACGATACCTCCAAAGACGTAATTATTTTTATTGAAATTCTTAGTTATGAGAGGCGATTCAAATTTAACATTATATATCGTTGCAGGCGTTATCTTGCTTCATTTTTTGGTTGGCTTCATCTATCTGATTTATAAAATGCAAAAGAAAAAGGATAAATAAGAAGGATGGAATCAAAAAAATTAAACTAGTTTTACTGCGAAATCTGGTTCCGTAATGGTTACCATTATGGATTAAAAGGGAATCTGGTGCAATTCCAGAGCTGTTCCCGCAACTGTAAGTTTATGCAGAAATGTCACAATGAGCGCAGTCGAAGTGTAATTTCAGCATCTCATTATTGAGTTGTGACCATCTTCAAAACCACTGTTCCGTTCTTAGGAATGGGAAGGTAAGGTCATAAATAACAAGTCAGGAGACCTGCCAATTTCAACATAGAAGTCAAACTTTCGGGATAAAAGTTTACGTATAGTTCGCTGTACACTCTCGAACATTATTGTTATAATGAACAAAGCACTGCTGTTTTGTAGCATCCTAGGTATAGGTATGCTCAAAATTGGATTGGCGCAACAGCCTTCCGACACTTTAAATCTGCAACAACTTAAGGAAGTTGTTGTTTCAGATTCTAAGTTTGAACTAAAACGGGAAAATTCCGGTAAGACCGTAATCAAAATTACCGGCCAGGAAATTGAACAAAATCAAGGCAGGACCGTAGCCCAATTGATTAACACCAAAAGTGGTATTGAGATTAATGGTTCTCGCAGTGTGGCTGGACAGAATCTCGGTTATTTGGTTAGAGGTGGAAACAACCGTCAGGTGTTGGTCTTAATCGATGGTGTTCAGGTCAATGATCCATCGTTGGTAAGTAACGATTTTGATTTACGTCTTTTAGATTTAAATACCATTGAATCCATAGAAATCATAAAAGGTGCTTCCAGTACCCTTTATGGTAATGCAGCGGCCACGGCTGTAATTAATATCACAACGAAAAAAGCGTCTGAAAAACCGTTATCAGGAAGTTTTCTTAGTGTTTTGGGTACCAACCAAACAGCTGATGACCAAAATTATAATATTGCAAATTTCGTCAATAGTGTTTCACTAAACGGTACTATGAACAAGTTTAATTTTGTCGCCAGTTTTGGTAATCAATTTAGTGATGGTTTATCGGCAGCGCAATCGGCAAACCCAGAGACCGATCCCTTTTCTAGATATAATACCAATCTAAAATTAGGCTATAAAGCTTCAGAGAGATTTGATGTCAGCGCTTATGCGAGCTACGATAACTTTAAAACAGGTATAGATGGATTTCCACCACCAAATTTCACACTGGCAGATACAGATGATCAATTCTTTTCTGAACAGATGCGTATTGGGATAGCGCCAAAATTTACATATGAAAAAGGAAGCATAGAAGTGAATGCAGCGTTTACTGATATAAAACGAGAAACGATAGCTACATTTTCTACTGAAAACAATGCTCAAAGTGTTGTTATCGATGCTTTTAATAGATATACGTTTAATGATAATATCTTTACCATTGTGGGCTTGAATTATGGTGACTATAGAAGCGAATTTTCAACTGAGGAAAGTTTTACCACAACAGACCCTTATCTCAATGTCGTGTATGTGACCAAATCTGGTTTAACCATGAATGCTGGCGGACGCTTCAATAATCATAGTGAATATAGTTCAAAATTCGTTTATAATTTAAATCCTTCTTACGCTATAGACGTCAATGAAGGTTATGCTAAAATATTTGGCTCCTATGCCACCTCTTTTATTGCGCCTAACTTGTCGCAATTGTTTGGGTTTTTTGGACCTAATCCCAATTTAGAGCCAGAAGAGAATACAACAATAGAAGGAGGTTTTGAGTACAATTCAAATAAAGGACTCCGTTTGAGTGGTGTTTATTTTAATAGAAATGAAGAAAACACTATAGTCTTCACCACAGCATATGTAAATGCCCAAGACGGTGCTACGGTGCAAGGCGTAGAGCTTGAAGCCGAATGGAACACACTTAAAAATTTGTCACTAAGCGCCAATTATACCTTTACTGAGGTCAGGGATGGTCTTAGGCTTCGTGTACCTAAGCATAAAGCCAACTTGAATTTAGGCTATAGCTTTTCCAAGACTACAAATGCCAATCTGCAGTATCAATATGTGGGCGAACGCCCAGATACTGATTTTACAACCTTTTCGCCTGTTACACTTAATGCCTTTTCATTGGTGAACCTACAATTCAGTCATAAGATTTTGAGTGATAAATTGAAACTTTTTATCAACTTAGATAATATCTTCAATGAGGACTATGAAGAAATTTTAGGGTATTCAACCTTGGGTAGAAATGTAAGTTTAGGATTTAATTTGAACCTATAAAAAAAGCCGCATTCGCTGCTGTTTTTAATCTATAAACATCGTTTGTTCTATCGGGCCTAGAAGAGGTTCAATAGGCAAGCTGATTAAATCAACAGGATTACTGAAACCTCTTCCTATTCCCGTTATGTTTGCAATAGCTTCAGCCAATAATGGTTCATTGACGTCTCCTAAAGTTCCCAAATTAAAGGCAACTTCCCTCAGTGGAATATCAGGAGCCAAGCCATCTGCAGGTACAGCAATACCATTTACATTAACGGAGTTGGCTACTAAAGGTTGAATAGCATAAGTATGGGTTGGATTGACATCATCTAAGGTGAACAAACCAGGAGAATCGAACATTAAAATCGAAGCTTGGGTTTTACCCACCGTATTCTCTCCAATAACAACCACATCGATATAAGGTTCTAAACTATTAATCAATAATTCACTAGCGGATGCCGTTCTGTTATTTGTGGTTAATACATAAACACGGTTGAGATTTAAACTATTGATAGCTCCGACGCCTTCTATAGTAGAGGTGAAGTTAAAGTCCCTATCGTTGTTAGATAGATTTTCGTTATAAAATAGGCTCGAGAACACATCACCATTAAATTGGCCAGTAATCATACTGGCAAGATATGCCGCTGTTTGTACTGAGCCACCACCATTGTAGCGCAAGTCTACAACAAGCTCTGTAACGCCAGAGGAGGCAAAGTCTGCAAATGCATTGTTGAGTTCCGCTTCAAAACTATTATTAAAAGAATTGTACATGAGATAGCCAATGTTAATGCCGCCAGACGTTATGGTTTCAGCAATATGTACTGGATTTTCAGTGTAGGTGGTACTCGTTAGATTTATGTTGTCTCCAGTTAATGAAATGGTGTCATCATCAACAAAATCGAATGTGCCATTGGTATTGTAAGCTGCTAGATTCAAGGTATAGGTGGTTCTGCTAAGAAGAGTGGTTAGGTTAGAACGGGTTAGCGGAGTATCGTCTACGGCCCTAAAAATCATTCCTCTTTCTACGCCGGCATTATCAGCGGGACTATTATTCAGTACCAAGGTTACGGCACCAAAGACGTCATTTTCAGTTCCAGGAACGATATATAAGTTGAATTCAAAGCCTTTGGTTAATGTTGTGCCTTCTTGAGCATTTAAAATGTCGAAATAATTGTCATAGATTCTACTGAATTTATCTACGGTTTCTGGCAAATACAGCAGTGAGTTAAATATAGACTCAGGTGTAGAAAAAGAATTTAAATAGTCTGCATAGCCCTCATCGGAAGTAAACCTATCATCAGCTAAATCTGGAATTTCCGATTTATACAGATACGTGAGGTTCATGGCTTTCCATACAAAATCGTTGATATTTGTCGTTGTTGAAAGGTCATCGTCTAGGTCATCAAAACATCCTGTAAATACCAAAGAGAGCATAAGCAGGACTAGGAGGTATGTCGTCTTTTTCATCATTACTTTTTTTAATCGCTTGGGCGACTATTTTAAAACTTTAAAATTACTACAATATTGTTAGTAAAAAAAAATTGTAACAAAATGTAATGTATATCGTCGTAACATTGAAAGCGCATTAAAACGCTTTCAACAACCAATCAAAAGTAGTAATGAAACAGGCAGATTTTGTCACATTAGTAATGCCATTTAAGGATAAGGTCTTTCGGCTAGCCAAAAGATTGTTGGTATCGCGTGAAGAGGCAGAAGATGCAACGCAGGAGATACTGTTGAAATTATGGAACAATAAAGAAAAGATTGGCGAATACAACAATGTTGAAGCCTTTTCTATGACAATGACCAAGAATTTCTGTTTGGACCGATTAAAATCCAAGCAAGCCCAAAATCTTAAAATTGTTCACAGTAATTATACAGATTCTAATGCCTCATTACAAAAACAAGTAGAAGCAAGAGATAGTATGGATTGGGTTTCTAAAATAATGGAAGACCTGCCAGAACAACAAAAAATAATAGTGCAATTGCGAGATATAGAACAATACGAGTTTGCCGAGATTTCCAAAATGTTAGACATGAACGAAACAGCAATCCGTGTGGCACTCTCCAGAGCACGTAAAAAAATAAGGGAAGAATTAACTAATACACATCGTTATGGTATTAAATAATATAGAAAAACTAATAGAAAAATATAACAAGGCGGAAACCACATTGCAGGAAGAAGAAACCTTAAGGGACTACTTCACCAGTGACAACGTTGCGCCGCATTTAGATCACTACAAACCGTTGTTTCAATATTTTTCTAAAGCGCAAGAAGAACAATTTACTAAAGACGTTCCATTAAAACCTAGAAAAACAATACGACTATATCAGTGGATTTCTGTCGCAGCAGTAACAGTTCTAATGCTCGGACTTTTAATTCCAACGTTAAGGGAATCAGGTCCAAAAACTTTGGCAGATTATACGCCAGAAGAACAAGAATTGTATAACAAAACCAAAAGCGCGTTGGCCTTGCTATCATCAAATTTTAATGAAGGCGCTTCGAGTATGAATGTCTTGGAAATGGCTTCAGACAATTTCAATGCTGGGCTTTACAAAGCAAGTTTTGTGACACAGTTCGGAAAAAAAACAAATGAATTTTTAAAACAATAGACTAAAAACAAGTAATCATGAAAAATTTAATTTTAATAGTAGCGTTTCTTATCACTACATCGGCATCAATGGCTCAAGGTATCTTTGATAAATTCGAAGACCTTGATGGAGTAACCTCAGTAGTGGTCAATCAAAAAATGTTTAAGATGTTAGCCACCATGGGTGTAGATATTGAAGACCCAGAAGCTCAGGAATATGTAAATATGGCTAACAATATCACAGGATTTAAAGTGTTTACAACTGGAGATCAAACTATATCGGCAGATATGAATGCTACGGTACAGAAGTATCTAAAGAAATCTGATTTAGAAGAACTTATGCGCATCAAGGACGGTGACCAAACGGTGAACTTCTATGTCAAGGAAGGAAAGGATGAGAACCACGTAAAAGAGTTGCTTATGTTTATCAATGGCCTTAAGGAAATGACCAAAGGACAGAATATTGAAATCAACGGTCAAAAGCGTGAAATAGAAACTGTGATATTGTCCCTTACAGGAGATATAGACTTAAGACAAATCTCTAGGCTTACCAATCAGATGAATATTCCTGGCGGAAAACAATTGGAAAAAGCCGGTAAGGAAAATAAAGAAGACTAAGTAGCCATGATACAATCAATCAAAAAACTAACAGCAGTAGTGGTCTTGGTTGCAGCCTTAACCAGCTGCAATCAGGGACCAACACTACAGACCTACTACGTAGATAACGAAATGCAACCAGGATTTATGTCATTTGATGTACCCACGAGCTTTATCGACGTAGAGGGTATAGAAATGACAGACGAGCAAAGAGAAGCCTACGATTCTGTGGATAAATTGAATATCTTGGCTTATCGTGTTGATGAGTCCAATTTAGAAGACTTTAATATTGAACTTAACCAAGTTAAGGATATCCTTAAAGACACCAAGTATGAAGAGTTAATGCGAGGTGGTAACAGTACCGACGGTAGGTTTGTTGTAAAGTTTCTAGGTGATGTAGAGCGAATAGACGAGCTCATTTTATTTGGAAATGCAAAGGATAAAGGCTTTGTTATCGCTCGTATTCTGGGAGACGATATGAACGCTAAAAAATTGCTCTCACTGCAATCGGTATTGCAGAAAGCAAACTTTGAGGATTCACAACTTAAAGAGCTGACAGAATTTTTTAAATAATCTGTAAAATATCAAAATGTTACTATTAATCGTCCTGGTTTTCGCTAGGACGATTTTTTATGCCGTAAAATATGGCAAGAGCGATAAGTACTGTAAAAGACAAAAAGAGTAGTGCCTTTATTATGAAGTAATCCAAGGTTTTGGTGAGTCCTGCCGCAAAAAAGCCAAGACCAATAAGGGCAACAGTAATTAATGCTATTGTATTTCGGTTTATTGGAATAAAACTCATATTCCAGTATAATTGCTTGGTGATATAGCTTTAAGTTCTTTTTTGAGGTCTTCCGAAACCTCTAAGCCGTCAATGAAATCTGCAATGGATTTTTGGGTAATGGCTTCATTGGTTCGCGTTAAGCCTTTTAGCGCTTCGTAAGGGTTAGGATAATTTTCCCGTCTCAAAATGGTCTGAATGGCTTCCGCAACCACAGCCCAATTTTTTTCAAGGTCCTCCTCGAATTTAGAACGATTTAGAAGTAGTTTTCCCAAACCTTTTAATGTCGATTTAAAACCAATCAACGTATGGGCAAAAGGAACACCTACGTTTCTTAGAACCGTACTATCTGTTAAATCACGTTGAAGCCTTGAAACAGGAAGTTTTGCCGCTAAATGTTCAAAAACGGCATTCGCAATGCCAAGGTTACCTTCACTGTTTTCAAAATCAATAGGATTTACCTTATGTGGCATGGCAGAGCTGCCAACCTCACCTTTTTTAATTTTCTGTTTGAAGTAATCCATGGAAACGTAGGTCCATACATCGCGATCTAAATCTATAATTATGGTATTTATCCGCTTCATAGCATCAAAAAGGGCTGCCATATGGTCGTAGTGCTCAATTTGAGTCGTAGGGAAGGAGTGCTGCAGACCTAATTTCTCCTGTACAAACTGGGTGCCAAAAGCCTTCCAGTCTATATTTGGATAGGCTACTTTATGAGCGTTGAAATTTCCGGTAGCGCCACCAAATTTTGCAGCACTTGGTATATCATTCAATAAGTTAAATTGCTCTTTCAATCGCACTACAAATACGTCAATCTCTTTTCCCAAACGCGTTGGTGAAGCAGGCTGGCCATGTGTCCGTGCCAACATTGGTACATCAGCCCATTCTTTTGCGAGCTTTTCTAGGGCTTCTAGGACCTTAAGATATTCCGGCACATAAAGATCGTTCATCGCCTCCTTAATACTTAAAGGAATTGCTGTATTATTGATGTCCTGCGAGGTAAGACCAAAATGGATAAATTCTTTGTAGTCAGAAAGTTTTAAAGCATCAAACTTCTCCTTGATAAAGTATTCAACAGCTTTTACATCATGATTGGTTACTTTTTCAATGTCCTTTATGGCTGCTGCATCAATTGGTGTAAAATTCTTATAAATAGCTCTTAAATCGCCAAAAATTTCCTTAGGAATTTCTGATAATTGAGGTAGAGGCAATTCGCATAGCGCGATGAAATATTCAATCTCAACAAGAACTCTGTATTTAATTAAAGCTTCTTCTGAAAAATAGTTGGAGAGTGCTTCAACCTTAGAACGGTACCTTCCGTCAATAGGAGAAATTGCGTTTAATGCCGATAAGACCATTGAATTAAAAAATTTAAGCAGCAAAGATACGGAAGTCATTTTTAAGTTGGAAGCCTCGCCTGCATCTTTGTTTTATGGGTTTAAGCCTTAGGTTTTGGCGTTTAAAGCTTCCATAATATGCCTTGCTTTGGCTTTATATCCAGCAGATTGCTGTGCATAGTCTTTTTCTAAAACCAAACGCAATTCAGGATGGATCCAATCAAAATCCTTACCCAAAAGATATAGGCATGTCATGGCATAAGCTTTAGGAGCCACCTTGCCTTTGGTGATAAGCCAGTTAAAACAAGCCTCGGTAATTGCTTCTTTATGGTCATCATTTAACACTGAATCTCTTGTACATGGATTTTGGCGATAGTTATTTTCAACCAAAAACAAACACACTTTAGCCACAGGTCTTATGGCGGAATCATCCTTAACTTTCATAAGGGATGTTGTAAAATCATTGAGATGCTGCTCCAATAAGCCCAAATCTTGAGCACAAACAAATTCAAAAACCCATGCTGCTTTGTGAGATAACGCGGTATTTTCTTTAAAAATAAGCTTCATTAAGGGTTTAAATAACTCTGGATTATTTAAGATTAAATCAGCACACTCCAATCGTTTTGTCCTAGTAGCATTCACATTTTTTAAATGTTCATAAAATTGGTCTGTTGTCAAAAGGTTTATTACTTTTAGGTGGTTGAAATTAGTTAAAATATCATGAAAAAAGAACTCTTAAAGAAGTTGGCATTTGCCGTTATTTTGGTCTTATTGGTAGCTCAATTTTTTGGTCCACCTAAAAATGATGGCGATATAGCTAGTGTAGAACCATTTTTAGTGGATACAAATCCTCCTGAGGATGTGAAAGCCATTCTTAAAAGTTCTTGTTTTGACTGTCATAGCGACCATACGCGCTACCCTTGGTACAACACGATAACACCAGTGAACTATTGGTTAAATGATCATATCAAGGATGGAAAAAAACATTTTAACGTCTCTCAATGGGACGAGTATTCAGACAAAAAGAAAGACTATAAACTAGAAGAGCTAGCTGAGGAAGTTGAAGAAAAAGAGATGCCTCTGCCCAGCTACACTTGGACCCATGGTGATGCCGATTTGAGTCAAGACCAAATTGACGCCATCTTATCTTGGGTGAAAATAGCGCGGATAAAATATGCGTTTTTAAAGGAGGCTGAGTGAAAAAGCAACTTTTGATTATTGGTTTTGTATGGCCAGAACCTAAAAGTTCGGCAGCAGGTAGCCGTATGCTTCAACTTATAGAGCTTTTTCAAAATTTCGATTACAACGTTCATTTTGTGTCCTCAGCTAAAAGGACTGAAAAGACCTTTGATTTAGAATCTATAGGTGTTGCTACGGATTCCGTAGCTCTAAACGATTCCTCGTTTGACGACTTTATCATTAATTTAAAGCCAGATGTGGTTTTGTTCGATCGGTTTATGACCGAAGAACAGTTTGGTTGGCGCGTAGGCCAATACTGTCCGTCAGCAGTTAGAATTCTTGATACTGAGGATTTCCATGGTTTAAGAAAGGGACGGCAAACCGCTTTCGAGCAGAAGGAGGAATTTGGTTTGGCGCAGCTACAGAAAGATACCACCAAACGGGAAGTGGCTAGTATATATCGTTGTGATTTTAGTCTAATGATTTCACAAGCCGAAATAGATATTTTAACTCAAGATTTAAATGTTGACAAACGATTGCTTCATTACTTACCTTTTGTACTGGATGCTAATAGTGTAATAAATCGAAAAGAATTACCTCAATTTAATGAGCGACAGCATTTTGTCACTATCGGAAATTTTAGGCATCCACCAAATTTTGATGCTGTTGTTTATTTAAAGGAGGACATTTGGCCAAGGATTAGGAAGACATTGCCTGAAGCAGTGTTGCACATTTATGGGGCTTATGCGAATAAAAGAGTAGAACAACTACAAGATGACCAAGAGGGTTTTCTTATCAAAGGATTTGCTGAGGATGTCAATGAAGTCATGCAAAAGGCACGAGTCTGTTTAGCGCCATTGCGCTTTGGTGCTGGACTTAAAGGTAAATTGATGGATGCCATGCAAAATGGAACACCATGTGTAATGACTTCCATAGCTGCAGAAGGTATGTTTGGAACATTGCCGCCGAACGGAATAATCGTTGATGAAGCTTCAGCATTTGCAAAGGCTTCTATAGAGCTCTACACGGATGCTGATTTATGGGAGCAAATGTCCAAAAACGGGTTTGCTGTGTTGAAATCGAGATTTGACAAAAAGGAGCACGCCAAAAGCTTTCATACGGCGTTGAACAAACTTACACAAGGTCTAAAGGAGCATCGCCAACAAAATTTTATTGGTCAAGTGTTGCAACATCACACCCTCCAAAGTACCAAATACATGAGCCGCTGGATCGAGGAAAAGAATAAAAAATCAAAATTAGGCTAAAGGCGATTATTTTATCTAATTCAAACTAAGGAAGCCGTTCAAGTAAGTCTCTTATGCCTTCTGTCGCCGTTTTGGCAATTACCGTGATATTTTCGCTAGTTGATAATGCGGGTTTAGGGTCGATGTAAAATTTTGGGATGCTACTCGGGACGTAATGCATGAGGCTTGCCGCTGGATAGACTTGCATGCTGGTGCCAATAATGACCAAGACATCTGCCGTGTAGCAGACCTCTACCGCTTTTTCCATCATAGGAACAGCTTCGCCAAACCAAACCACATGCGGTCGTAATTGATACCCTTTCTCACAGGTGTCACCCAAGGACAAATCGTCTGTCCAATCTTTGATGTCATTGGGATTACCAGTACTCCGTACTTTTTTGAGTTCGCCATGCAAGTGCAAAACGTTAGAACTGCCAGCGCGTTCGTGCAAATCATCTACATTCTGGGTCACAATGGACACCTTGTAATCCTGCTCCAATTGGGCCAAGGCCAAATGCGCCGCATTGGGTTGTACGTCTTTAAGTTGTCGGCGTCTCTGGTTGTAAAAGTCCAATACCAACTCTGGATTGGCTTCAAAGCCTTGAGGTGACGCTACTTGCATAACATCATGGCCTTCCCAAAGCCCATCATGGTCTCTAAAGGTTTTAACACCACTTTCGGCACTCATGCCAGCTCCAGTTAGTACTACAATGTGTTTCATGTTATAAAATTAGAAAATATTAGCACATTATGTATTTTTGGCCCATGCACGATTTACAGCTATTAGAGTATTTGGAAACGTATCTAACACCGCATCGCAAAGAACGGTTTGAGACTGTATTGTCTCAAAGGACCAAGCATTTTACCGTTGCGGTAGAAGATGTTTATCAATTGCACAACACCAGTGCTGTCATACGGTCGTGCGATGTATTTGGTATTCAAGAAGTGAACATTATTGAGGAAAGAAATCGTAAACGTATTGACCGAGAAATTGCTATGGGTGCGCAGAAATGGGTCGATTTAAATCGTTATAACACGTCTAAAGCTTGTATTGATGACTTAAAGCGAAAGGGATATCGAATCATAGCTACAACGCCTCATACCAACGATAGCGATTTAGACCATTTTGATATCACAAAAAAGGCCTGTTTTTTCTTCGGAAAGGAGAGTGAAGGACTATCTGATATGGTGCTTAATGAAGCCGATGAATTTATAAAGATTCCTATGGTTGGATTTACCGAAAGTTTAAATATTTCTGTTTCTGCTGCCATTATCTTACAACACATGACGACGCGACTCAGGAAATCCACAATAGACTGGCAGCTCACTGAAGCCGAAACAATTGAAAAACGATTCGATTGGATAAAAAAGACGATTAAAAATTATGATGCCATTGTGGAACGGTATTATTCCGAGAATTAACTGTTAAACACGAGGACTGATGACGTCTACTTTCGTTTTTTGTTACGTGTAATGACTTTATATTCCTCATAACATTGACTTATAGCATCTAGAATTTGAAGGTCATTTGCCGTATTAATGAAATCTTTGGAATAATTGCATTGATTCACAATTTCATCCAAATCAAATTTATTCACTTGAAGCAAAACCATGAGCATCTCACGATCATAGCGTTTGGCAAGCGTGTTTCTTATTTCATCATCCTCTTTCATTTTACGCAGTTTGCGCATTTCATTGGGTTTTTTGCCAAACATATTGTAGAGAAAGTCTGCCGGATTAAAAATAGCACCTAATACCTTGGACGCTACATTGGGTCGTCTCGCTTCATAACCTTGTCCTGGTAGTCCTGAAATTCTATAACGTTCGTTAGACCTTATAGGAACTTGGGCCATGTCCACTTTTAAATACCCAGTAAGGCGTAGCTGATTAACCGTGACCTCTTCAAGCGCTAGTGCTAATTCGGTCATTTCAATTTTGGTGTTGCCAAACTTAATCCAATCGTTAGTGACTCTTACTTTAATGGATTTATAGCCTAGATAGGAGAGATGCAGTGTGTCGTTGGCATTGGCCCTTATTTCAAACTCACCATCATCATTGGTTGAGGTACCGACAACTTGATTTATGTTTACAATATTTACTTCACTTAACGGCCCATTGGTGGTGGTACTAATAATAGTACCCTTAACACGTGTAGGCTCGGACTGGTTTTCTGTTTCTTGACCATAAGTAAAAGTGGTAAATAGACAGAGGACCAAAATAAGTAAGTAGCGCATATACCCTGATTACGGTGTAAAGTTACTAAACTTACGGTATTTTAGAGAATGTCCTAAGAACATTTGACGTAATATTAACAAGGTCTAAACCAGTGTAATGAGGTAATGCTGACTTCTTTTAGCGTCTTCTAGAACGTCTTGGTCGGTCTGATTTAGAGCGTTTGCTTCTACTTCCTTTAGCACCTTCAAAACCTTTTTTTCTACTTCTGCTGTTTCGGTCATTACGTTTTCGGCCACGGTTGCCTTTTGCGCTGCGACCTTGCCCTTTATTCTCTGTAATTTCAACATTAATATAACGGCCTTGATAGGTAAAATCCTTGAAGAAATCCAGAACTTTGCCTTCCATGGTCTTGTCCGTATTAAAGAATGAAAAGCTAGGCATCACATCAACTTTAAATACTTCATCCTTACCAAGTTCTAGAACAGCTTTAAGAAAATCCTTTAATGACATCCAGTCGAATCCATCCTTTTTACCTACATTGATAAAAAAACGGGTTTCATCTGCACTGATTCTTGCTGCACTGTCATTGCTGCTAGAAACACCAAGGTCTTTAGCGTTTTTGTAATAATCATGAAATCTTGAAAATTCTACTGAGAAGAATTTTTTAATAAGTTCGTCCTTATCAGTATCCTCGAATAGGCTATTGATATCATCTAGGAACGGGTCTATCTCATGATTTATTTTGGTTTGATGTACATTATTGGCCAAATTCATCAGTTGCACTTGGCAAATTTCCATACCTGAAGGAATATCCTTTTGTTCAAATTCTTTCTTAATGATGCGCTCTATGGCTTTGATTTTACGTAATTCACTTTTAGCCACGATGACCATGGAGATTCCGGTTTTACCGGCTCTACCTGTTCGGCCAGATCTATGCGTGTAGGTTTCAATCTCATCTGGTAATTGATAGTTTATCACATGGGTGATATCATCTACATCAATACCTCTAGCAGCCACATCTGTAGCAACCAACATCTGAATTTGTTTATTTCTGAAAGCTTTCATTACCAAGTCGCGCTGATTTTGACTAAGGTCGCCGTGCAAGGCACCTGCACTATAGCCATCGGCAACAAGTTTTTCTGCTACTTTCTGGGTATCGCGTTTGGTTCTGCAAAAAACAACCGAGAAAATATCTGGATGGGCATCTGCCAAACGCTTTAGCGCCAAGTAACGATCACGACCATTAACTAAATAATATTCGTGCGATACCTGCGAAGTACTCTCGTTCCTGTTGCCAACAACGATTTCTATTGGTGTATGCATAAAGTCCTTGGCTATCTTAGCCACTTCCTTAGGCATTGTTGCCGAAAACAACCACGTGCTTTTATCTTTTGGCGTGTGCGACAGAATATCTGTAATATCCTCGTAAAAACCCATATTGAGCATTTCGTCTGCTTCGTCCAATACGCTGTACTGAATTTTGGAAATATCCACTAAATTCCGTCTAATCATGTCTTTCATTCTGCCTGGCGTAGCAACAACAATTTGGGCTCCCTTTTTAATCTGTTTGGCTTGTTCGGTAATACTTGCACCACCGTAAATAGCTACGACATTAAGGCCCTTGCAGTATTTGCCGTATAATTTCATTTCATTGGTAATCTGTAAACAGAGTTCGCGTGTGGGAGAAAGTATAAGGCCTTGCGTCGTGCGGCTGTTAATATCTATCTGTTGAAGCATAGGAAAACCAAATGCTGCTGTTTTTCCCGTACCGGTTTGTGCCAGGGCTACGAGGTCTCTTTCCTCATTTAATAATGTAGGAATAGCTTTTTGTTGAACTTCACTAGGTTCTGTAAATCCTAAATCTGAAATAGCTTGTAATAGGTCTGGATTTAGACCTAAATCTTGAAATGTACTCATTGTTACTCTTAAGTATGCGATTATGTTATGTAGTGCTACATAAGAAGTTAATCGACATACTTAAACCTAAACTTCTGGTAACACGGCCTCACCTTGAGGAATTCGCGGCAAAGATAATGTAATATTTCAAAGAATGCCTTTAATTCAGTGAAATCTAGAAAATACATAGCCTAACAAAACCTAATGTTATCTAATGATATAACTTTTACATCCTATTGGACTTTAAAAAATCTATCAGTTTTCGGATTGCTTTTCCGCGATGGCCAATTTGATTTTTAAGCGATAGGTCCATTTGGGCAAAGGTGCTTTCGTAGCCTTCTGGTTGAAAAATAGGATCATAACCAAAGCCTTGGTCACCTCGTTTTTCATTTATGATTTTGCCACGGCATAGTCCTGTAAATTCATGGAAAGCGCCATTGAGATGTAAGGCAATCACAGTTTTAAATTGGGCTGCTCTATTGTCTTTGTTGGAAAGTTCTTTTAGCAACTTATCCATATTGGCAGTGGCATCTCGCTCCGGGCCAGCGTAGCGAGCACTGTATATACCAGGCGCACCATCTAGAGCATCAACTTCAAGTCCGGTATCGTCAGCAAAACAGTCATAGCCATATTGCGTTTTGATATAATCGGCCTTTTGCTTGGCATTGCCCTCAATAGTAGCTTGTGTTTCAGGGATGTCCTCATTACAATTTATGTCCGCTAGACTTAATAGTGTTATATGTTTTGGAACTAAAGCTTGGACTTCCTTGAGTTTGTTCTGGTTGTTTGTGGCAAAAACAAGTTGCATACGTTACAGTTTTGCTAAATATAGCTTAATATTCGACTAAAGTATAAAAATGAATTAATTTTAAAATAAAAAGAAAACCCATGCGCTATTTATGGCTTATTCTCATACTTCCACTATGGTCATTTTCCCAGGTGACCATTCAAAAAACAAATGAAAAATGGCAACTGAACGTAGATGGAGAACCCTTTGAAATAAAAGGCGTAACCTTTGGTTATACAGATCATGTGGCCATGTATATGGACCGTTTTAAGGAGTTGAAATCTTTAGGGGTTAACACTATTAGGACATGGGCCACAGGACCAAATACCGCTTTATTACTAGAGGCGGCTGAACGTAATGATATCAAGGTTTTAATGGGTATTTGGATGCGACACGGCCGTCCTGGAATGGAAGACGATGACAAATTTGATTATCTCAACGATAAAGAGGGCATGGAAGCCATGTATAATAATGCCATTGATGTTGTTAGACGATTTAAAGGGCATCCAGCTGTTTTGGCTTGGGGCATAGGAAACGAAGTTTACCTCAATACCGCTACTGACGAAGAAAAAGTAGCCTACTCTAAATTATTGGAACGTATTTGCAAGGACATAAAGACTATGGATAAAATACATCCTATTTTATCTGTAGAAGCTTGGACCTTTGGGCTTGATTGGTGGGAAAAATATGTGCCAAGTTTGGATATTTACGGCCTTAACATATACGGTGCAGGTGCAGATTTTTTGCAAGATGAACTCGATAAACGTAATATAAACAAACCTTATGTGATTACCGAATTTGGCGTAACTGGTGAATGGGATATAAAAAATGAAACGTATGGTGTGAAAAAGGAGCCTTCGGATTTGGAAAAATATGAAGCCATGACTAAAGGCTACACAAATTGGATTAAGTCTAAACCATCTTGTTTGGGCGTTTACATTTTTCATTATGGTAATGGCAATAAATTTTTAGCACCATGGTTACTCACGCATGTGAACGGTTTAAAACGACCTCAATACTGGGCCATAAGAGAAGCTTATACTGGAAAAAAGCCCAATCATAACTTGCTTAATTTTCAGATAGAATTGCCTGAAGGTGCTTTTGATAGCGGTACTTGGATTCCTGTGACATTGGATGTAAAGCAACCAGCTGATAGTATAGTAGAGGTTAATTTTTATTATAATCATCGTTATGGCAGTAGGCGTCGGCGAGATGCCATAACACAACTCGACAGCCGTGGCGACTTTGAAAATGGTTTTGAAATTAAGTTGCCTAAGGTGGATGGTGGTATTAAGGTATACGCCTATTTGACTTATGCTAAAGATAATTTGGCCATAAGTTCAGATGCCATAAAGGTTTTAGATGAGGAAGAACGTGACCGAGCTTTCTTGCTACCCAAAGTAGAGCTGCCCTTTTATGTTTATAAAGATGGCTACAATATACCTTATACGCCTTCAGCATATATGGGAAATCATGAAGCCATGGTTGTTGATGTAAATCATGATAAGAATGTATATGCTGGAAATTCGGCACTTAAAATAAGTTACACCTCAAGCCAGGATTGGTATGGTTTTGCCCTCGTTGATCCCGCTAATGATTGGGGCGATATTTTAGGCGGCTATGATATCTCTGGTGCAAGAGTTTTTAGTTTTTGGGCTAAGGGTAGTTATAATGGTCTAAAGGCACAAATTGGATTTGGTCTCATAGGAGACGATAAACCGTTCCCTGATTCTGTAAAAGTTTTAGAAGATTTTGAATTAACCACGCAATGGAAAGAGTACCGCATTAAAGTAAAACGCGAGGATTTAAGTGCTATTCGGTCTGGATTGGTGCTTTTTGCGGCAGCTGATGGCTTTGCGCATGATATTTATATCGATGAGGTAAAATTTGAGTAACAATTTTATAGATGTTCATACCGTTTTCTTACAGTATTTTTATGATAATTATCAGTAAGAAATCCACGGTTATGTCTTATCTTAGAAAAGTAAAATATAAATAAAAACAAAAACGATTATGACTGTAAACTTTCAATACGTAAACACTGATGTAAGCGAAACTTTATCTGATTTTATCCAAAAACGATTAGATAAATTAGGTGAGAAATTTGAGTTTATTATTTCAGCACAGGTATACATCAAACATAATGATAATGAGCATGACGCAGGTAAAATTTGTAATATAGAATTGAGCCTGCCAGGACCGCGTATTTTTGCTACATCTAATGAGCGTACGTATGAACTTGCGGTTAATGAGACTATTGCCGATTTAACACGGCAGCTCAAAAAACGCAAACAAACTTTTAAAACCTATTAAAAGACAATAATCACCCAAAAAACGTTTCGACGTTTTATACCAGAGGGTTTGCTATCTTTCTTTATCTATGATGATAGGGTTCATTTCTTAAGATAGTAAACCCTCTGTATAGTTGTTCTATAAAGAACAAGCGCACCATCTGGTGCGAAAACGTCATTTTAGATAGTCCTAATTTCCCGTTAGCACGTTTATAAACAGCTTCTGAAAAACCATAAGGCCCTCCTATCACAAACACTAACGACTTGAGGCCAGAATTCATATGCTTTTGCAAATAATTTGAAAATGCCAAGGAGTGCATTTGTTTTCCGTTTTCGTCTAAAAGTATTAGGACTTCAGAATGTTCTACTTTAGACAGAATAAGGTCGCCTTCTTTTTCTTTTTGCTGGATTTCAGATAAGTGCTTTGTGTTTTTAATATCAGGTAAAATTTCCAGTTGAAATTTTACGTAGTGCTTTAAGCGCTTCTTGTAATCCTCAATAAGCACTTGCAGGTTTTTATTATCGGTTTTGCCTATGGCGATAAGTCTTATTGTCAATATCTATATAATTTAATGATGAATTCAACTTGTACTAGAAACCTAAATAGAAACAATCTGTCTCTGTCATATTTATACGGTATTCTTCATAAAGTTTTCTGTATTCATTTTTACTAACTTTCTTGTTGATCTTTAATTTTTCCTGATCTTTCAAAAACCATTTATTGAAAAAGAAGCCTTTTCTTTCCTCTTCTAAATTTGCAGTGGCTTTTTCATATGTCTTCTTTATCGAAGACCAATTTTGTTTTTTAAGAAGCTGCTTAATTTTTGAATTTGGAAATTCTAAAAATTTAGCAAACTCACCGTTAGGTTTTATAATTAGAAAGGCCCAATCGTCATATTGGAAAAATTGGTTCTGGAAGTTTCTTTTTATTGGGTGCCAACTAAAATTCATGTTATCGAATTCATAACCGTGATTTTTTCCATAAAGATGTATGTGGGTGATTTTATGTTTGGAGTTGAATTTATGACATTTTTTAACAGACTCATCATATGAAGTTTTTCTTTTGAGATAATGAGCTTTTGTCATTTTGTATTGTATCGTATCATAAGAATACGGCACAACGACCCTTACAGGGCCAAATCTTTCTCGTGTTTTTGAGTAGCCCAATAAATTTTTTCTATAATGGATAAAAAGTGTTTCATCTTTATCATTCGGGATTTTATAAAATTCTGCAAAATCTTGTCTTAGTTTATTAGTATTAATTGAATCAAGTCGTCCCATCTCAAATGTATAATCAAGCATTTGGTACACATGACCGTCTAAAACAACTTCTTTTGGATAAAAAACCCAGGATTGTTTTTTTTCTAAAAATTCTTGTTCTGATATTTTATTGAGATTGGCATCAAGATATAAATTAGTTTTATTTTTGTCTTGACTGTAGCCATGCATTCCAATGAGCATTAAAATCAATAATAATAATTTCATTGTATTTTTTGTCCTTAGATTCTGATATAAATATAACTTAAAATGATATCCAAAGCCCAATTTCAAAACGAAATAGATATTATCATAGCTAATGCCATAAGGGAAGATGTAGGTGATGGTGACCATAGTTCCTTAGCATGTATTCCATCTTCAGCAGAGGGAAAGGCCAAGCTATTGGTTAAAGATGAAGGCATAATAGCTGGTGTGGAGTTTGCCAAACAAGTGTTTGCTTATGTAGATGAATCAATTAAGGTAGAAACCTTAATAAAAGATGGTAGTGCTGTAAAACATGGTGATATCGTATTTTATGTAAAAGGGGCTTCGCAATCCATATTAAAAGCTGAGCGTTTGGTTCTTAATGCCATGCAGCGCATGAGTGCGATAGCCACCAAAACCAAAACCTATGTTGATTTGCTCGAAGGTACTAAAACCAAAATCCTAGATACTAGAAAAACCACACCAGGCATTAGAGCCCTAGAAAAATGGGCGGTGAAAATAGGAGGTGGTGAAAACCACAGGTTTGCCTTGTACGATATGATTATGCTTAAGGATAATCATATTGACTTTGCAGGTGGAGTTGCCAAGGCTATTAACAAAACCAAGCAATATTTAAAAGATACCAAAAGGGATTTGAAAATCATTGTAGAGGCACGTAACTTAAAGGAAATTAAGGAGATTCTAGAATGTGGTGGTGTCTATAGAATCCTCATAGATAATTTTAATTACGAAGACACCAAAAAAGCCGTTGCGCTTATAGGAGACCAATGTCTTACGGAGTCGTCTGGAGGTATAAACGAACAAACCTTGAGGAAATACGCAGAATGTGGTGTCGATTATATTTCTTCTGGAGCTTTGACACATTCCGTTTATAATATGGACCTAAGTTTAAAGGCGGTTTAAATGTCTAAATCAATTGAAGATAAACTCGATCAGATTCCGGTAATAAATTGGTTTGTCCGCTTTTTTAAGAAAATTAAACTCCCTGGGTTTGAAGGGTTATCTATCTATGATTTGCTTGAACTTTATGTAATGGGCATTGTGAAAGGAGCCTTAACAACGAGGGCAAGTGCAATAGCCTTCAATTTCTTTACGGCTATATTCCCGTTTTTGTTATTTGTTATTATCATTATTCCGCATATACCTATAGAAGGGTTTCAGGACGATTTCTTAGCGTTTTTAAATTCGTTTTTGCCACCACAGACCTCTGATTTTTTTATGACCACAATTTTTGAAAATATCAGCGGTAAGGGATCGGCAGGTTTGATTTCTTCCGTTTTTTTGTTGTCAATTTTTTTGATGGCCAACGGTGTTAATGCCGTGTTTTCTGGTTTTGAATATTCGTATCATGAACAATTGGCAAGAAATATTTTTCAGCAATATCTTTACGCGCTTGGCGTATCACTAATTTTAGCGTTTTTGGTGCTGTTAACTGTAGCTGTGTTTGGGTATTTTCAGATTTATATTTTAAGTCCAATTTACGAAGGTATTACCGGAGAAGTTATAACAGAGACAGAAACTATTTGGATTTATATCGCTAAATATATTTTCTCGGTTTTAATGGTTTATCTGGCAACAGCGACCTTATATTATTTCGGCACAAAAGAGGGGAGACAAACCCGATTTTTTTCAATAGGTGCTTTGTTAACTACATTGCTTATTATTTTATCATCTTATCTATTTGGCCTTTATATTGAGAATTTTTCGCGTTACAATGAGTTGTTTGGCTCTATTGGAGCACTACTTATTTTATTGTTTTACCTTTGGTTAAACAGTAACATTTTGTTGTTAGGTTATGAATTAAATGCCACGTTAAGACAACTAAAAAATAAAGTTTAAGCTATGAAGTTATTACGTGTTTTACCGTTTTTTTTCTTGTGTTCGGTCACCTTAACCGCTCAGTCCGTTTTAGGCAAATGGAAAACCATTGACGATGAAACCGGAGAAGAAAAATCAATCGTTGAGATTTACCAATCCGATGGAAAAGTCTATGGCAAAATTGTAGAAATCCTAAATCCTAAAAAGAAAAATGCCGTTTGCGACAAGTGTGATGGCGATCAAAAAAATAAACCGATTTTAGGAATGAAAATTATTGACGGATTAGAACCAGATGACGATGTTTATGAAGGCGGTACAATTTTAAACCCGAGTAACGGAAAGGTTTACAAATGCCGACTCAAAATAGAGGACGACCCAGATACCCTACAGGTTAGAGGCTACGTGGCATTTTTTTATAAAACCCAATATTGGCAAAGGGTAAAGTAGTGACGTATTTTTTAGATGTCATATTACCTATACCATTAAAAAAAGCCTTCACTTACCACATTACCGAAGCGGAAGCTGTCTTTATCAAGCCAGGCATGCGAATAGCCGTTCCTTTTGGTAAAAACAAGATTTATACGGCTTTGGCCCAAAAGGTTCATAATAATGCGCCGGTAGCTTATGAGCCTAAAACCATTCACCAAATTTTAGACGAATCTCCTATCGTTACAGATAGGCAAATTCAGCATTGGAATTGGATTGCCAATTATTACATGTGCAGTCTTGGGGAAGTTATGCGTGCTGCCATGCCTAATGCTTTTATTCTGGAAAGCGAGACAATTATAACTAAGATTGAAACAGAGGACGTTTCTGAAAATACGTTTACAGATGACGAGTTTCTTATTTATGAGGCACTACAGCATCAATCATCTCTTAAGATTGATGAGGTTAGTAATATTCTAGATAAAAAACGCGTATTGCCTGTCATCAATAGCTTGGTAGAAAAAGGCGTGTTGCAGTTGCATGAAGAATTGTATGAAAAATACCAGCCCAAATTAGTGCGTTATGTACGGCTTGCAGATCAATATAACACAGAGGTAAACCTAGAAAAGGTGCTGGAGGAATTAAGCAGAGCTCCTAAGCAGCGCAACGCTTTGCTGTCTTATTTTGCCATGAAATCTGGAACACAGAAACCTATAAGTATTTCGGAATTAGCAAAGAAAAGCCAGTCTTCTTCCCAAATTATAAAGGCTTTAATCGATAAAGGAATTTTAGAGGATTACCACCTACAGGTAGATCGTGTTTCAGCCAAGGAAAAACAAGATAAAGCCGTTGAACTAAGTGATGATCAGTCTAGCGCTTTGGAAGCTATTGAAGACCAATTTAAAACCAAGAATGTCATTTTACTGCATGGTGTTACGTCTTCTGGTAAAACGGAAATTTATGTAAAACTCATTAAAAAGCAATTAGAGCTTAACAAGCAGGTTCTGTATCTGCTTCCAGAAATCGCCTTAACCACACAATTGGTACAGCGCTTACAAGCTTATTTTGGCAAAAATGTTGCCGTTTTTCATTCGAGATACTCTAGTAATGAGCGAGTTGAAGTCTGGAAAAATCTTCTGGATATAAATAAGTCAGCCAAAATAATCATAGGAGCGCGCTCAGCGTTATTGTTGCCTTTTTCTAACTTAGGCTTGGTCATTGTAGACGAAGAGCATGAGCAGTCTTACAAGCAATTTGACCCAGCGCCACGATATCATGCCAGAGATGCAGCCATTGTCCTTGCCAATATGCACGGAGCACTTACACTTCTAGGTTCTGCAACACCCAGTCTAGAAAGTTATTATAATGCTAAGCAAAATAAATATGGCCTTGTAGAACTTAAAGCGCGTTACAATAATGTTTTACTTCCTGATATTGAATTGGTGGACCTAGCGGATAAATACAAGCGGAAGCGAATGAAGGGACATTTTAGCGATAGACTTATTGAAGAAATCACTGAAACCCTTAAAGAAGGCTACCAGATTATTTTATTTCAAAACAGGCGAGGGTTTTCACCTATAGTGGAGTGCTTAACATGCGGACATTCTCCACAATGCCCTAATTGTGACGTCAGCTTAACATATCATCAATACAGAGACCAATTACGATGTCATTATTGCGGTTATAATACCGTAATGATCAAGAGCTGTGAGGCATGTGGCAATGCGACATTGGATACCAAGGGGTTTGGTACCGAACAGATAGAGGAAGAGGTGAAACAATTATACCCTGAGGCCAATGTAGCCCGGATGGATTTAGATACCACTCGCGGAAAATTTGCTTTTGAAAAAATCATTCATCGTTTTGAAAATAGGGAAATCGATATCCTTGTAGGCACGCAAATGCTAACAAAGGGTTTGGATTTTAGGTATGTGAAACTTGTGGGAATAATGAATGCAGACAACCTTTTAAATTTTCCCGACTTTAGAGCGCATGAGAGAAGCTATCAATTGATGGCGCAGGTTTCAGGTAGGGCTGGTCGCACGGATATAAGGGGAAAGGTCTTGATTCAAACCTATAATCCACATCATAAGATTTTGCAACAGGTTTCTACCAATTCCTATGAAGATATGTATGTAGAACAGCTCAATGAGCGTTTTAATTATAAGTATCCTCCTATTTTTAGAATTATAAAAGTAACCTTAAAGCATAAGGATTATAACAGAGTGAATCTCGCGGCAGATTGGTATGCGAAGTCGCTTAGACAAGTGTTCGGTTCATATATTCTTGGCCCAGAATTTCCGCCAATAGCGCGAATACGAAATCAGTTTATAAAAAATATCCTGATAAAAATTCCGCCGAAGCAAAACTTAAATAAAACCAAGGAAGCGATAGCTAAAATTGATAGCAGTTTTAAGGCGGTTGCAGATTTTAGGCCAGTTCGTGTAATTATAAACGTAGATAACTACTAAAAGTAAAATCCCATCGTAAGGATGGGATTTAATACTGTAGTATGTTGAGAACACAGCCTCGCCAAATGTAAAGTTTTTACATATTATTGAGGGCATCAACCAATTGGGTCTTTTTGTTTCGACTCAAAGGAATTTCATAGGCTCCGACTTCAACGTTTTTACTGTTAAATCGGTCTATTTTATCCAAGTTCACGATGTAAGATTTGTGTATTCTCAAAAACTTACCTTCTGGTAATTCTTTTTCAAATGCCTTCATAGTTGATAATACAACAAGACTGTTTTCTTCGGTGACTACCTTTACGTAATCGCCAAGAGCTTCAATCCATTTGATATCTTTAATGTACACCTTACGTTTCTTAAGGTTACTTTTTACAAAGATGTGTTCACCATCCGTTTCATTGAAATCGAGTTTCAATTTGTGCTGCTCAATAGCTTTTTCTACAGCCGTATTAAAACGTTCTTTGGTGATAGGTTTTTGAAGGTAATCCGTAGCATCGTAATTAAATGCTTTGAAAGCATACTCTTGCTTACCGGTAACAAAGATAATTTGGGGTTTGTTGTTGAGGACATCTAAGAGTTCAAAACCGTTTAATACAGGCATCTCTATATCTAAGAATATGAGATCTACCTTATGTGTATTAAGACCGTTTTTAGTCTCTAATGCGCTGCTGTACTCTGCAATTAAATTAAGTGAGGAGTGATTCTCAATTAACTTAACTATGGAGAGGCGCTGAATCGCAGAATCATCAACAACTACACAGTTTAAAGTCATAACATTACTTTTTATTAGGTTAAGATATCGACAATAGTACGATAAATTCGGTTAAAAAACAAATTTTACCGACAAACTGTAAAATTTAACAAAATCTTTAGTAAAGAACTTGTGTAAAACTTTGAGGTTGAAATCGTTGTTAGAATTAGAATAAATATGTATTTTTGCAGCCGTTTTAACAATAAACTAAGAATTACTTATGAATCATTATGAAACTGTTTTCATCTTAAATCCCGTTTTATCTGAAGAACAGATAAAGGAGACAGTTAAGAAATATGAGGATTTTCTCGTTTCTAAAGGAGCAAAGATGATAGCCAAAGAAGATTGGGGACTAAAAAAGTTAGCCTATCCAATCCAGAACAAGAAAAGTGGATTCTACCACTTATTTGAGTATCAAGTAGCAGGAGAGGTCATCGAGCCTTTAGAATTAGAGTTTAGACGTGACGAGCGTTTTATGCGTTATTTAACTGTAAAACTAGATAAGCATGCTATTGCTTGGGCTAAGAAAAGAAGAGAAAGAAATAATCAAAAAGCGTAACCATGTCATCAATAGAACAACAAGCTAAAGGAAAAAAAGACGGAGAAATCAGATATTTAACTCCGCTTAATATAGAGACGACTAAAGCGAAAAAATATTGTCGCTTTAAGAAGTCGGGAATCAAATATGTAGACTATAAAGATCCAGACTTTTTATTGAGTTTTGTTAACGAGCAAGGTAAACTTTTACCAAGACGTTTAACAGGAACCTCGTTAAAGTACCAAAGAAAAGTATCTGTGGCCGTAAAGAGAGCTAGACACTTGGCTCTTATGCCATACGTGACGGATTTATTAAAATAAAATATCATAACAATGGAACTTATATTAAAACAAGACGTTGAGAATTTAGGATTTAAAGACGATATTGTAACAGTTAAGAACGGTTATGGTAGAAATTATTTAATTCCTCAGGGGCACGCTATTTTGGCAACACCTTCTGCAAAAAAGGTACTAGCCGAAACCCTTAAACAAAGAGAGCATAAGGAAAAAGCGCTTATAGAAGAGGCTAACAAAACAGCTGAAGCCATTAAACTTCTAGACCTTAAAATAACTGCTAAAGCAGGTACAGGTGCTACAGCTGGAGATAAGTTGTTTGGATCTGTTACAAATATGGATTTGGCAAACGCCTTAAGAAATGAAGGCCATGAGATAGAAAAGAAATTTATTTCTATTCAAGGTGGAAATATTAAGCGTTTAGGACAATATGAAGCTGCAGTAAGACTTCATAGATCTGTTACCGTAGATTTAATTTTTGAAGTAATCGCGGAAAATTAAACCTTTGTTGAAATTATTAGGAAAACCACCTTTATGGTGGTTTTTTTATTTATAATTTTCAGAAGGTAGTTATACCTATCGCATCGTGCTTATAAATCAAAAGTCAAACTGCACAAACATGAGATTCCTAAAGATTACTTCGGTCGTATTGTTTTCAATTTTTCAAATAGGTCTTGGTTTTGGTCAAGAATTACCAGAAAAGGTTATAAATGAAAATGCTCAGTTTTGGATATCTACAAATAATGTATTTCGAGTGGCTGACCGCTGGGCCGTCCTAAATGATATACACATTAGAAGAACAAATTTTATTTCCGACCCAAACTTCTACTTTCTACGCGTTGGTGGGCAGTATTATTTAAATTCAAATATCCGATTAGCTGGTGGCTACGCCCATTTGTGGCTCACGGCCACTGGTGATTGGGACACGTATCAAAACGAAAATAGGATTTATCAGCAGCTTAGTATTTCTAGACGTTATGAAAAGATGAACGCCCTGTTTAGGATACGATTAGAGCAACGGTTTTTCAATAATGTGGAGGATGGACAATCCCTGAACGATGATTTCTATGTGAACCGAATAAGGTTTTTGGTCAGTGCCGGTTTTCCGTTTAAAAAAGGTGGTAATACCGAGTTTATACTAGCTAACGAGACCCATTTAAACTTTGGAAAGGATGTTGTTTTCAACACTTTTAACCAAAACAGGTTTACCATCGGAATCAAACATAAACTAAGTAAACAGTGGAAGGTAGACTTTGGTTACATGATGGTATATCAGCAACTGGCAGCAGGAAACGTTTATAATCTCAATCATACCCTTCGCCTATTCTTTTATGGTAGTTTCGACTTTAGAAAAAATAAAAACCTACCATTTAATGAAGTAAGACATGGTGAAGAATAAAATACAACTCGAATGAAAAAAAGCGTATTCAATTTAGGTGTTTTAGTAGGGATTGCAGTTCTGGGTTTAACCTTGTCGTGCAAAAAATCCCAGGCTACTGCAGATCTAGACTATTTTAGATATTCCAATGCCGATAGCGTCCCTCAAATAAGTGTGCATAGAGGAGGTAAAGGCCTCGCAGGTTTTCCAGAAAACTGTTTGGAGACTATGGACTACATCAATGGTCGCATGCAGGCTATATTTGAAGTTGATGTAGCCCAGACAAGAGATGGCAAGTTAGTGCTTATGCACGATAATTCCATTAATAGAACCACGACAGGAGAAGGGCTCTTACGAAAAATGACTTACAGTGAACTATCCAAATACAATTTAAAAGACGACTTTGGTAAGGTCACGCCATTTAAGGCACCTCTTTTCGAAGAGGTCTTGGAATGGAGTAAAAAAAATAAGGTTGTTTTAACCGTAGATGTTAAACGCAGTGTAAGCCAAAAGGAAGTGATTGAAACCATAAAAAAGGCAAAAGCTACCAGCAATTGTATTTTAATAACCTACGATTTAGAACAAGCTGTATCTGCATATAAATTAGCACCTGAGCTACTTTTGTCCGTAGCTGCTAGAAACAGTACCGAGTTTGAGCGTTTGCTCAATTCCATAATTCCCGTTGAGAACATGGTTGCCTTTACTGGTACGCGATTATCGTCTCCTGATCTATATAAAGCTATACATGATAAAAATATGTTATGTATCCTAGGAACTTTGGGGAACCTTGATAAACAAGCCAAAGCTCGCGGCGATGAACTTTATCTAAAGTGGAAATCTTTAGGCGTGGATATTATTGCAACCGACCGTCCGTTTGAAGTTTACAGAGTTTTAAATCAAAAAGATTACGAATGAAATTTGCACGATTAACCAAGGAACAGTTTGAAGAATTACATCAGGAATTCATCAATTTTTTAGCAACGCAGTCTATTACGGCAGAGGAGTGGGAGGCCATAAAAAAGAATAAACCGGAAGCTGCCGAGCAAGAACTCGATGTCTTTAGTGATTTGGTCTGGTACGGTGTGTTAAAAAAAGTAAAGTATCTCGAGCACATCTCACCCAATCAAATCCATCTGTTTTATTGTGGTAAAAAATACATGCGCTTAATCGCTTTAAAAGTTGAAAAGGAGGATGTTGATCTCACCTCTAAAAAGGGTTATCAATGGCTTAGGGATAATTTACTTTCGGATCATGTGCAATTTTATAATGCTAGAAAGGACTATTCTGAAGATAAGCATCAAGATATTTTCAAGCTTATTCAGCAAGGTGCTCAAATCACAAAGGGAGAATTATTTCAGTATTTTGAAAAACTGATAGGCTAGCTGCGGTTTATTCGTAACGAAGGGATTCTATGGGGTCCAACTTGGCTGCCTTTGTTGCAGGATAAACACCAGAAACCAATGCTACGACAAATGCAATACTAGTAGCCCATATCATAGCTAACCAAGGTGTGGAAAAGTCGAGTTCAAAAGCCTTTGAAATGCCCCAGCCGATTAAAATTCCTAGAATAATTCCCAGGAGACCACCCAATTGACCAATGATTACCGTTTCCATAAAAAATTGAAATGCTATGGTCTTTCGCTTCGCGCCAAGTGCTTTGCGTACACCGATTTCTCTGGTACGCTCGGTTACGGAAACTAGCATAATGTTCATCAAGGCAATTGTGGAGCCAAATATGGTTATGATACTAATAATCCAAGCCGCGACATACAGATAACTTGATATCGAAGCTATTCTGTTAATTAAGTCGTCGCTACGCACCACACCAAAATTATTCTCTTCGGTAGGTCTTAACTTTCTTATGTTTCTAAACGTTTGTATAGCGTCATCCTGAGCGCCTTCCAACATGTCTTTTTTTCCAACTTTAACACTTAGATTGTAGTTTATGTTTGGGTTGGTGAAAATGGACCTTGCTTTTTGGATTGGCATGATCACCCTTAGGTCTTGATTGTTTCCAAAAGTAGAACCCTTTTCCTTTAAAAGCCCTATGACTTTCAATTTCGCACCTCTAACACTTATGGTTTTATTTATGGGATAGTCATCAGGAAAGAGCGCTTTCCTTAAATCACTGCCTATAACACAGACGGCATTGTTGTTTTGGACATCAAAAACATTGAGTCCTCGTCCCAAGTCTATTTCCAATCCGGAATTTTCTAAAAAATATTCATTGGCACCTATGACCGCGACTTCCGGGTCTGTTTTTTTATTTTCATATTTTACTTCTGCCGCTGTAGTCCCAAAAAATGATACGGATACCGTGGTAAACGGAAAGTTATATTTGTCCAGAAAATCCTTGACATCTACATAATCTATCACAGGATTTATTTTTTTTCGTTCCCTACCGCTTTGCCGTTGTACATTAAAATCGTAGCGCTGAAGATTAAATGTATTGGCACCCATCGAAGAGAAGTCGCTGGAAATCGTGTTTTCCAAGGCGGAAATTCCACTTAAAATCCCAACAAGGGCCATGATGCCAATGGCAATGATTAAAACCGTTAGTATGGTTCTAAGCAACTGGCTTTTTATTGAATCTACAGCTATTTTTATATTTTCTCGAACTAATGAAAACATGGAGCTTTAGGGTTTTTCGGCTTTAGCTATGTATAAGACTACATTACAGTGCTAAAGTTACTATAAAAACAAAATAACTTCAGTTACCCTTTAAAAATTATAATATTTTTGTGACTCCAAAGAGCCGAAAGGTCACGAAAATTCTACAGATTAAAGCAATATTATGGCCCAAAAACCAACAATTTCTAAAGGAACGAGAGATTTTAATGCAGAAGAAGTCGCTAAGCGCTCATACATTATGGATACCATAAAGGAGCAATTTAGGCGCTATGGCTTTCAGCCAATTGAGACGCCAAGTTTTGAGAATTCAGACACGCTTATGGGAAAATATGGTGATGAAGGCGACCGTTTGATTTTTAAGATATTGAATTCTGGAGAATATTTAAAAAAGTTATCCGATAACGATTATAGCTCTAAATCTGAAGCTGTTTTAACGCCAAAAATATCTGAAAAAGCATTGCGCTACGACCTAACCGTGCCTTTTGCGCGCTATGTGGTACAGCATCAAAACGAGATTGATTTTCCCTTTAAGCGCTATCAAATTCAGCCAGTTTGGCGAGCCGATCGTCCGCAGAAAGGACGGTTTAGGGAGTTTTATCAATGTGATGCCGATGTTGTAGGGTCTAAGTCCCTGTTTCAAGAAGTGGAATTGATTCAGTTATACGATGACGTCTTTAAAAACTTGAAGTTAGAAGGTGTTATTATAAAAATCAATAACCGTAAAATTCTTTCGGGTATAGCAGAGCTTATAGGAGCACAGGACAAACTCATTGATTTTACAGTGGCTTTGGACAAATTAGATAAGATAGGTGAAGAAAAGGTGAAGGCAGAGATGAGAGCTAAGGGGATTTCGGAAGAAGGCATTTCCAAACTACAACCTCTGTTTGATTTGAGCGGGAAATTTTCAGAACAAATAGATAAATTAAAATCGATTTTAAAATCGTCTGAAGTAGGCCTGAAAGGAATTGAAGAATTGGAGTTTATCAATGATAATATTTCAACTTTAGGATTAAAAACGGCATCCTTAGAATTGGATGTTACCTTAGCTAGAGGCTTAAACTACTACACAGGTGCAATTTTTGAAGTGGCTGCTCCAGCTAAAGTAAAAATGGGCTCAATAGGTGGTGGTGGTCGTTACGATGACCTTACAGGAATATTTGGTCTTAAGGACGTTAGCGGCGTTGGTATTAGTTTTGGGTTAGATCGTATTTATTTGGTGCTAGAGGAATTAGGTTTATTTCCTGAAACCATTGCTGACTCCACAAAAGTTCTTTTTCTAAATTTCGGCAATCTTGAAGCGCAAAGTTGTCTGCCAGCAATTACAGACTTAAGGCAAAAAGGTATTTCGGCAGAACTCTATCCAGACGATGTAAAAATGAAAAAGCAAATGACCTATGCCAACCGAAGAAATATTCCATTCGTGGTTTTGGTAGGAGAGAAGGAGCTAGAAGACAAAAGCTTTACCCTGAAAAACATGTCTTCGGGAGAACAACGGAATGTTAGCTATACTGAATTAATTGAGGCCTTAGCACACTAATATTTTACCAGAAAATTCCATTTAAGAAATAGGTTGTAGTGAGGAATGGTTTTCTTTCATACGGAACTCACTCATATCTTTTGAAGGTATAAAAAGAAAGCCCTGACGTAAATCAGGGCCAACTAAGGTTAAGAATTAAGATTTGGGGCAAAAAATTATTTAACTAAAACCTTTTTTGTTGAAACCGAACCGCTCGCGGCATACAGTTTTACAATGTAAGTTCCAGTACTTAAATTCTTAACGTCATATTCAGAGTAACCGCTTACTGAAATATGTTCTAAGGCATAAACAGATTGACCTAGTACATTGAATAGTTCAATGCTATCTATTTCTATATAATTAGGATTGATCAATATTAATTTTTCTTTGTCGTTTGAATACAAGATGTCAATCTGATCAAAAGACTCCTCGTCTAGACCAAGAGATTCGTTGGCATTTCTAAACGTTAGTTCAAAGCGATCTAAGTATTCTCCAGAACCTAAGAATATCGTATAGTCGCTTGCTCTTACGTCGTGATAAGTGTCCAAGGTCTTGTCATGGATGTAAATTTCAACATCGCTAGGAACGTTTTCCAATTCATCCAAACTAATAGTAATATTACCATCGGTATCCGTTCTAACACCTATAGGGAAGATTGTTTCTTCTTCCAAGATATTACTACCTTGGATGACGAATTCTCCATCCTCGATTATCCAGAACATGTCATCCATTTGAGATTCATTCAATCCACCATCGTAAGCCCAGTCGATTCCTGAGGTCGCTTTTTCATCAATGGTGAGCAGTAATTGTCTGTACAAGGTATTCACCGAATTGAAGCCTAGTCTAATTTTTAATCTGTCATCTTCAAAAGACGGGCTATTGCCATTTTGTGCATATTCCGAGTTTCTAACAAATACAGAACTTGCACTCCCTTCCTTAACAAAGACACGCTGGCCGTTGTTAAAATTGATGGTACCTGTGTTTTCTCCAGAGACGAAGAAACCTTGTCCTACAGGAATATAGCGTCCAGGCAGCTTGGTCGGTGTTCCTCCGGTTCCAACATCTGGGTCATTGGTACCATAAGATGCAGCAGCAACTGCTCCCGAGAAATTATATGTTGCATATCCACCTTGATATTCGGCTAGGATATGAGATCCTCCACCCCAATGTTCCCAGAAATACAGTGTACCACTGAGTAATGGTGTGCTGTCCGGAGTGTCATCGTAGACTAATTCAGGCCCATTATCGAGAATAAACTGATTTGCGTCTAGGGCTGATGGGTATGGGTTTCCAACAAGATAGTCGTTACCAGCATTGATGGTGAGGTTGACATCACCGTTATTTGGTTTTCCAAGGAACACATAGTTCTGGTCTGTGAGTATAGAGCCTGTACCAGGACCTTTCATGGTAAACCCTTCACCAGCAAGAATAGTTCCTGTTCTCCTCACATGTTGCCATGCAGAATAATCTCCGCTCGCTAAATTGGCAAATTTCCATATCCAATAATCTGCAATCGTTACAGGAGACGTTGGTGCGCCATTATATCCTGAAGATGAAAAGTTAATTGGGTTGGTACCATCTAGCATAATATCTTCTACAGTATAGCTATAATTGTTTGTACCCATATCAACAGCACCTACTGGAGCAGACCAATAGTTATAGGTATAGGTATCTGAAGTTCCTTGCTGGTCTCTTTCGAGTTCTCCATTGATGCCCACGACCAAATCACTATTAATCTCTTGAATCAATTGAGATTCCCCTTCTAGATCAATTTTTCCAGTTAGTTCCAAATAGTGGGAAACAGTGATGCCATTTCCTGCGTTGGTAGCATTATCTCCGGTAAGGGTAAGCTCGTTGGCATCTACATAAAGACCTAGTATCCTTCTGTTCTCTAAACTAGAAGCCGGTAAAGACGTGTTATCCATCGTTACATTATGGGATGTCCTTACGATGTTCCAATCAATGGTTTGGGTCGGATCGACGATTGAGGTTGAACCAGGGATGTATTGTACATTTCCATTGGCCCAAGTACTGTTGGTATCCCAATTACCATTTTGTGTAGATTCATATGGAAGAGGCGCTGTCTGCCTATCTACCGTATCTAAATTTCTTAGTGCTCCTTGATTTCCATTGCCTGACGCATCATCCGTATTAGTATAAGTATAAACAGACATAGGATAATAACCGGCAAGGTCTGACCATGGCACCGCATTGATATCATTCCTGCTAATTGAGGTTGGTAGTTCATTACCCATTACTTGACCTGCATTGTCTGAAATCTCTTGGTTCATTACAAATCTGAGTTGGTCAGGAGATAGTGCCGTATTCCAAACCCTTACTTCATCTATGTTACCTCTAAAGTGTTGTACTGGCGTATTTTTTCCAGCGGCAGCAATGTAAAAAGATTCATCCGTGGCTACTGGAGCAGATCTCGCTGCTGAATTGTCCTCTACACCATCTATATATATTCTGGCCAAAGCGCCGTTGTACACTACAGCAACGTGATGCCACTCGTCATCAGGAATACGTGTATTTGAGGTTACAATTTGATCGCTACCATTTTTCCAGAAAATTTGGATTCTATTGTCGTTTAGTATTCTAAAATCATAGCCCTCTGTAAAAGCAGCGTCACGTTTAGAGAGGATAGATTTGGTTCCACTATCAGAAGCGTCTCTTTTTATCCAAGCCGAAAGTGTAAATCCAGTTGGATCAACATCTAGGTTGTCCTCCATGTCAATATAATCTACCGAGCCATCAAAATAAACAGAACGTTCTACAATAATTTGAGGGGCATATCCGAAGGTGATATACTTTGTGTTATCAAAATCATAAACGGTTTCGAGATTACCGCTGCCATCAGGTGTCATAACTCTGTAATCTGCTGTAGGATCAAACACTCCTGTATCGGATATGAACATATAATAGCTTCCAGGAGGGCTAATATTTCTAATGGCATCCTGTGGAATTCTAACTTTTACTTCAGGAATATCACCACCTGTTTCTACTACTTTCCAGACTCGTTGCATTGCCGTAAACGATACATTTGTGGCTAGGGCAGGAGTGATACCAGCACTCATGTTCACGGTAACTGTAGAGGCTGCTAAATTTAAGTCTGCTCCGTTATTACCCCACATCAAAAATTCTTTATCGTTTAACGTAGTGGCGTTTAATGTTTTGTTGTCGTAATTGGTATCGTAGATATCGGTGAGTCCCATGGTAAGGATTCCTCTAGTTCGTCCATCAACATCAGTTTCATAATTAATACTTCTTGATTGCTTTTGGTCTAAAGTTGAAGCATCATCGCGTCCTATTCCAGCAATGTCATAATTATAACCAACGTTTGAAGATTGGTCCCAGATAACAGTACCATCACTATCTACATAATCTTGCGATACACCGTTAACACCTTGTGTAATCCCGTATTTTACAGCTAGGTAACTTTCTATCCTTGGTCGTTCTGCGACATCGTCTACTCGTGCGTTATAACTAATAACTTCTGCAATGCGTCCGTTGAAACTGCCAGCAAAAGCTTGACTTCGTCCTAGCCAGAAACGTCGGTTGGTAGAGTTAAAAAATTGAGGTACACCTACTTCCGTAATCCCAATATTATTTCCGTTCATATAGAGTTCTTGAGACGTTCCGGCAGTTGTATTGCGGGCACTTAATACCAAAACACTATTTGAATCATATACCGTGGCTCCAGTTTCGGCAATACCG
The DNA here is from genome assembly GCA_913055905.1 of uncultured Winogradskyella sp. Classification (GTDB taxonomy): domain Bacteria; phylum Bacteroidota; class Bacteroidia; order Flavobacteriales; family Flavobacteriaceae; genus Winogradskyella. The sequence continues at coordinate 4,151 of CAJXLB010000003.1, read as the reverse complement.
TATCCTCTTAAGTTTACATCAGATGGAGTAGGTGTGGGATTAGTTCCATTGGCATAGGCGACCATTTCATTACTAAATCGCGCAGAGTAATCTCCAAACCCATATCCCGTAACATCTTCATCCCATACATTGGTACTATCATTTTGCGCACACAGCAAATCCATTGGTGGAAACAAAGAACTATTTACAGTAATGTCAGGTACTACGACGACATACAATTCTTGCGTATTAAAGCCTCCGGTTCCATGTAGCGCATGTCTATTATTTTCCAAATAGGTCATGCTCTTAGGTGCCGTAAAGGGGTCATTATCAAAGGCTATAACTGGATTGAAATTAACATTATCTGTTAGGTTATTCTTGAATCTAGGTTTACCAATGACAGTACTAGCTGCATCAGCAACCTTTGCATTATGTCCTTGTCCATTATCTACCCAAGTATTTACATCACTATCGTCTGCCTGGACCGTTGATCCGGTGACTTCATCAGCCTTTAACCATAGGGTTAGTCCCGAGTTGATACCTCCTGGTGCCAAGGTTGGAACACAGTACGTTGTTCCTGAAATAGTTATTTTATCTATATAGATTATGTCTGTAGTATCGTTACCTTGGTTGGTGAATCTGAGTTCTGCGGTGGCCGCGGCAGGAAATGTGAAGTCCGAATTGGTTAAAATTGCAGTTCTTGCGTGAAAATTGTTATTGATAAAATCACCGTCATTAGAGCTGTAAGCATTTCCATTGGAATTATATAGTACTACGTTCTGCCATGTGGCGCTAGAATTTTCCCTGTATTCTAGAATAAAACTTTCGTTTAATTCCATACCCTCGGAATAAAAGAAGAATTCAATGTCTATTTTTTCGTATCCGGTAAAATCGAGTCCAGTGTAGGTCATTGCACCAGTATTTCTCAACCTTATACTATGATTGTTCTCATAGGCTCGTGCTCCATTGTTAAGACGTGTCGCATCGGAGCCACTCAATACCCAGCCATCGTTTCCACTCTCAAAATCTGCGGTATATGTTATATATGAGCCACAAGGTGGAGGTACAAATCCGGTACCCTGTATAGAAAACGTATATGGATTTTCGTCTGAATCATCATTGGCAATAGATACAGTAGCTGTTCTAAGTCCAGTTGCACTTGGATCAAATGTGATAGCAAATGCTGTTGACGAACCAGCCACTACAGTATTGCTAGGGACGGTAGTTACAGTAAAATCTCCGGCGTGAGCTCCGCCAATCGAAACATATGGTGAAGGTCCTGTTAGGTTTAAAGTATTCACTCCACCTAGATTCTCAATTACAAAACTGTTGGCATTAGTGCCTCCTGCAATTGCCACGTTCCCAAAGTCTGTACCATCGGTTAAGCTTGGTGTTACATCACCATTTGTTATATCGTTACCATTTCCAGTTATGTTAATTTCTGCTAGGGGAGATCCAGGTATTATATTAACCGTGTAATCTTCTACTTCACCAAAATTTGGACTATCACAAGGTCCTGAGACAGGGTTGATATCGTCCATAATAACGCGCATTCTTGTCGAGCCAAGGGTTGCTGTTAATGGAATAGCAATATTTCCAGTTTGTGGTGTTGCTTGGTCTGGCCCAGCGGTAAATACCAATTCTCCTGTGTCGTCAAAGTCTAAATCTTGATTAAAATCTATATAAACAGCAAAAGCTTCATTAAATTGAGTACCAAACCATACAGGTGTGATGGAAATTGGTTCGCTTGTTCCTTGGGTTAAGTCGGTGGATTGTGCTGTAAAATCAGAGTATCCAGTAAACGTAGATCCTGCACCAGAAGTATTGTTTATTGTACCAAGTGTAACATTTCCTATCCACTCAAAACTATCGTTGGCTGCTGCGGCAATACAATAACCAGGAGTTGCAATTAAAATGTTATCGAACATATTCCATTCCCAATTACTATTGGCCGTTCCAGTTAAACGAAATCGCGAATCAATGGCAAAGGTATACGTTGCTGAATCAAGTGAAACTGTAAATGAATTTGATGCACCGGAACCATTATTATTAAAGTCTCCTGGTTTTGTGAATGATCTAACAGTAACCCATGAAGTTCCATCGAAGAACTCCAAGTCAAATCCTTCACCACTGTCAATATTTGCTGATTTATGACAGAAAGAGAATTCTATTTCTGTAAAGGGCGTCAAATCCAAAGCAGGTGAAGTCATATAGTTCTGGCTGGTATCATCATCTTTAGAATAAATGGCCGTTCCTGTACAACCCCAGCCCCCTGCTATTGTACCGGCGTCATCGCCACCATCTAACCAACCCTGACGGCCAGTTTCAAAATCATAGAAAGCAATGGTAGTCTGCGATTGCAAATTACAAGAAAAAAGAACGGCAGCAAAAAATACTAACCATCCCATTGAGATTTGGGTAATAGTTTTCATAAGCGGTTAAATTTAGTTTGGGACTAAATATGGTTCAAATGTACTTCTCTATTCCACAAAATGCAAAAAAAATCGATGAAATGCATTTCAAATATTCTATAGTGCTGAAAAACAAATACTTAAAATTAATAAAATTTTTAGATTTTAACACAAGTTAGCTTTTAATACTTTCTTGATTAATAGTGAATTATAAAAAAGCCGAACTCTTTAGTTCGGCTTTTTTAAGCTCATCTAATAAAGAATTAATTAATGTTTAATCAATTTTCTAGTCACCATAATTCCATTATCTCGATCAGAGATTTTTATAAAGTAAGGAGCTTCTTCCAATCGATCTAGTTCATTTAAAATTATTTGACCGTCTACAGCAGCTTTTATTCTTTTATAAACTACTCTACCATTCATGTCAACTATATTAATTTCTAGAGCGGTTCCATTAAGGCTAAGAGGTACTGTTATGGTAATAGATGTTCTAAATGGATTCGGTTTTATAGAAAGATGTCTTTCCGTAACTTCTGCCGTAGTTAGAGTATTTTCATCTTCACCATTACAATCTTCATCAATGCCATTATCCGGAATTTCAATCGCACCAGGGTGTATAGCATTATTAGTGTCATCACAATCTGAATTGTCTAAGACATAGCCTGCTGGTTGCGTGCAGTCAATAATTGAATTATCAGAATCACCAAAGCCATCACTGTCTGAGTCTGCGTAATAGGTAACGCCAGATCCATTGTCAACGACATCCCAAGAACAGGTCGCACTGTTGAACGTAGCTGTTTCCCAACATTCGGTAGCTGGTTCAACTGGTTGTGTTCCGGTCACTTCCCAAGAACAGGTCGCACTGTTAAAGGTAGCCGTTTCCCAACATTCAGTAGCTGGTTCAGCTGGTTGTGTTCCGGTCACCTCCCAAGAACAGGTTGCACTGTTAAAGGTAGCCGTTTCCCAACATTCCGTAGCTGGAGCAGCTGGTTGTGTTCCAGTCACCTCCCAAGAACATGTTGCACCGTTGAACGTAGCCGTTTCCCAACATTCCGTTGCTGGCTCAGCTGGTTGCGTTCCGGTGATATCCCAAGAGCATGTCGCACTGTTAAAGGTTGCCGTTTCCCAACATTCCGTTGCTGGCTCAGCTGGTTGCGTTCCGGTCACTTCCCAAGAACAGGTTGCGTTATTGAAAGTAGCCGTTTCCCAACATTCGGTAGCTGGAGCAGCTGGTTGTGTTCCGGTCACCTCCCAAGAGCATGTCGCACTGTTGAAGGTGGCCGTTTCCCAACATTCGGTAGCTGGTTCCGCTGGTTGTGTTCCAGTCACTTCCCAAGAACAGGTTGCGCTATTAAAAGTAGCCGTTTCCCAACATTCCGTTGCTGGCTCAGCTGGTTGCGTTCCAGTCACTTCCCAAGAACAGGTTGCGTTATTGAAAGTAGCCGTTTCCCAACATTCGGTAGCTGGTTCAGCTGGTTGTGTTCCGGTCACTTCCCATGAACAGGTCGCACTATTGAAGGTTGCTGTTTCCCAACATTCGGTAGCTGGCTCAGCTGGTTGTGTTCCGGAAACTTCCCATCTACATTCAACATCATTGAAGGTAGCCGTTTCCCAACACTCCGTAGCTGGTTCCGCTGGTTGTGTTCCGGTCACTTCCCAAGAACAAGTTGCGCTGTTGAAGGTAGCTGTTTCCCAACATTCGGTAGCTGGCTCAGCTGGTTGTGTTCCGGAAACTTCCCATCTACATTCAACATCATTGAA
>CAJXLB010000002.1 GCA_913055905.1 uncultured Winogradskyella sp. | reverse complement strand
GATAATGTAAACACCAGAAGTTAAATTAGAAACATTAACGGAGTTAAAGGTTGCATTTGTATCAAGTTTTTGCTCAACTAATTATGACTTTAAAATTTAAATTTTTATAATTTTATACTTATGATTAATTACATTCGTCGTAGCATTGTATACATTTTACTAATGACTCTTTTCTTTTCTTGTAAAAGCACAAAGACAGGAATTGATGACCTTTCAATAACTGAATTGGAAAATAAGGTGTCTAAAAAATTAATGATTTTTAAGGCTGAATCAGCATTGCCTCTTCTTAGCACAGCCACGATGCAAGTAAACAGTGCGTTGCTCACTAGAAGGGGAGACAGTCCATCCAGAATAATGCTCAGTGGTAAGGACAACTTAAAAATAGTAGGCGATTCTGCTATTGCTAAGTTGCCGTTTTATGGTGAAATTAGAGTGGCAGATTATAATTATGGAAAAGAGAGCAGTATTACGTTTGAAAATGCCTATTCGGACTTTAGCATAACAAATAAGAAAGGTAAGCGTATTATTCTTAAGTTTGATGTAGAAGCCCATGATGATTCTTACGACGTTATGCTGGAAGTATATCCTAACAAGTCGGCAAACCTAACAATTACAGGCACTAAACGCACTCAGATGCGTTACATGGGTAATGTGACCTTCTATGAGTCAGTCCAAGCGATTGAAGAGGATTAAATTTCCTACAACTCTTATTACCTATAATAACTTCTACTAGAGCCCTTAGTACAAGCACAATTGCTAATACCTTGTAGAAAGTCTAAGCCGATAGTTACCATGTGGGTTCCCGAATTATAACCCGATAATTCATTCACTGTAAGTTGATACGAATAGGCAAAATAAATTTTCCCTTTTTGAATACCTGCCATTGGCCCAATATTAAGAGGGTCAAAAAACTGGTCATTTAAAAATCTATAAGAGGCACCTATCCAATAGTAATCACCATTTCGCTGTAGTTTTCTGTACTTAAAATTGATATCGGTGCTAGAACGCCTGTCGCTATTAAACAATTGCATAAAAACCGAAGGCTCAAACTCTACGCTTTTATTGGTTTTACTTCTAATTACCATTCCTGAGTATAATTGAAAGTTAAGAAGTCGGCTTGGCTCTAGTCCTGTAAATGGATCGGTGTCTTTGTCAATAAGGTTATTAGCATTGAAACTGAGGAAAAATCCACCGAATCGGTAAAGTAGTCCTGCATCAAAGTTGTTGTTTGAAATTGCTCTATCTCCATCTATACTCGGGTCTAGAATAGGAATCTCGTAGGTGGTATTAAAATTTTCTACATCAATTCTAAAACTATTGATGTTGTAAGAAATACCAAAAGACAGATATTGTTTGGTCTTGTAATCCAAAGTGAGGTGGTGCGCAAAAGAGAATTTAATTCCCTTTTGTCTAGTGTTTCCATTTTTGTCGTTATAGGCAGAGACACCAAGTCCAGAACGATTGGAAATACGGAAATCTGCATAAATAGATTGATTGTCTGGTGCACCTTTAATACCAACCCACTGGGTAAGTCCGTTAGCCCTTATCTTGAGGTTATCTCCAATCCCTGCATAGGTCGGCGAAACCACAAAATCGTTATCTGCAAGATATTGGGTAAAAACAGGTAAATTCAACTCTTGTCCAAATGTATTGGCGGTTAAAAGGAGAATTATATATAGCGCTAGTTTTTTCATAATAATATTAGTTTGCATTGCACCTTTTATCTGTACAGTGTAAAATGTCCAACAAATTCTTTATCTACATTTGGGTCGTTCGTTTTTACCACGAACCAGTAGTCACCGGTTGGTAGTTCAAATCCATTATATCGACCATCCCAGACTTCACCAACCTTATACGTCGCTACCATGCGTCCATATCTGTCAAAAATGTCGAAGGTTAGATTAGGGTAATTTTCAGTACATCCAGGAGCCCAAGTGTCATACTGACCATCACCATTAGGTGTAAACCAATTTGGGATACATATTTCTATGAATTCAAGCTCAATATTGGCAATTGCGATACAACCGCTGGCATCTGTTACAGTAACTTCATAATTTCCAGATTCCGTAATTATAAATGTATTTTGGTCACCATAATCTTCACCATTGAGCGTAAAGGTGTAGTCTCCATTTCCGCCAGTGGCCGTAGCAATGATTTCATTTAGCCCACCTTCACTCAATGTTAAGGCAAGCGGTATGTAAGGGTCAATATCAAAGAATTCCGTCATTGTAATACAACCATTTGTATGCCTTACTTCGATGTAATTGTCTAGACCTTCAGGAACATTAGTAAAGACATTGCTCAATTGAAATGGTCCACCATTAAGGGAGTAATCCAGTTCTGAAGGGTCGGTTGCGGTTTCATCTACTATGACGGTAACCATATTGCCTTGAGCATTATTTTCACAAGTATACTCTAACAAAAGGCTAGGGGAAATGGCAACTGATTCCGGGAAAGTAATGTTCCATTCAGACTCACAACCTTCAGCGTCTCTCACATAAACGATGTGGTCACCTCCAGAAAGATTTGTAAAATCAAATTCTGTTTGTGATGCGCCACCTGTCGTGTAAGGGCCATCGTAGTTATCCAGGCTCACGCTGTATGGCAAATTACCGCCCGAAATATCTATACTGAATTCACCATTGGCATCGCCGTCGCATAATTCTGGGAATAACGAATTTGGAACAATGCTCAATATCACTGGTTCCGGCTCCGAAATCGTAAAATCAAATGTGACAAAACAACCTAACTCGTCTTGTGCGATTGCTTGATAATTACCAGGTGCAAGGTTGTCGAATACATTGTCTTCAAAAAACTGATTCAGTTGTGGGGAAATAGCATATTTTATGATTCCGCTTCCTCCTGATGCTGTAATCTCAACAAAACCATTATCCGTTCCTGTACAAGTAACATCATTAACTGCTATGGTTGCGTCTAATATGGTGCTTGGTTCCGTAATACTTATGGGCAAAGATGTTGCCACACAGTCTGCACTTTCAACGGTAACCAAATAATCTCCAGCCGTTAATTCCGTAAAAATTCCAGGGCTATTTTGTGTTGCAGGGATTGTGTTTCCAAGTCCATCCTGCAATATGTAAACATAAGACCCTAAACCACCTTGTGCACTTGCGATTATAGAACCGGTATTGTCTCCCGCACAATTTATTGTAGGATTAACGGATTCTAGATTTATTACCAATGAAGGAATTTCTTCAATAGTAATTTCATTGGATGCTGAAGTGATACAACCATTAGCATCCCGTACAAAATAACTGTATGTTCCAGGGGAAACATCAAAGCTTATTGAATTGGTAAATGTACCCAAAACCGTTGCAAACGAGCTGTCGGTACTGTAAGTGTAAGGTCCGGTACCGCCTGAAGCACTTAAGGTAAGTGATGCATCAGTGGTACACGTTGGTCCATTGGCGGCAATTAAGTTCGCTTCAACTGGTGCAGGTTCAGTAATCGTAATATCCAAGGAGTTGAATGTACATCCAAACCCATCGGTAATGGTGATGTTATAGGTTCCCTGACCTAAATTGCTAAATACATTAGAAGTTTGTGGACCAGAACTGCTAGGTGTTGGACTTATGGTGTTTAATGTATAGGTGTAATTAAGGCCTTGCCCACCTGTTACATTATTAACTGTAATTGATGCATTTTGATCACCAAAACACGCTAATGTTGAAGCGCTAACAGTGAAGGTCGCATCAATAGGTGCTGGTTCGTCTAACGTGATATTTGTTGAAGCCACACAACCTTCAGCATCCCTCACATTTACAGTATAAATTCCTGCTGAAAGATTCTCAAAGGTATTGTTTGGAGAATAAGGGATAGATATGGGCCCTGTCAATTCATACTCATAAGAACCCCATCCGCCATCTGCTTGTGCGGTAATGGTTCCTTCTGAATTGGAACATGTGACATTTGATGTTTCTGAAACATTTAGAGCCAAAGGTTCTGGTGGAGAAACAATAATAACGTTGGCTGCTGCCGTACAGAAAGGCATATCGGTTTGTGTAATAGAGATGTCATAGGCTCCTGCCGTCAATCCGTTGACGGTCACTGGGCCTGAAGAGGTATTGGTGTTTACAAGGCCTGTCATGCTAACTCCCATGGCATCAAAAACTTCGTATGCGTAGTTTCCTGAGTAGCCATTGACACTAAACTCCAATGACCCTGAATTGTCCCCAAAACAGGTTATCGTATTTGGGGTGACCGAAATGCTCGGCGGTGTAGCTGAAGGTATGGTTATGTCAACATCTTCGGAACATCCCGTTATATTATCCAGAACCGTAATTGTATAGGTTCCCGAAGGAATGCCAGTTATGGTATTTGAAACAATACTTACCGAAGCGGGTAACGGATTGATACTGTAGGTATAATTTCCAGAACCACCAGTTGTGGCTATACTCACCTCACCATCATTGTCATTACATGAAGCATTTGCCACCAGACTAGGAGTAACGGTCAATGGCGGAAGAATATCAACCGACACCAAATTTCCACAACCATTAGCATCTTGTATCTCAATGGTATGCGTACCTGAAAATAAGTTATTTATGGTAAATGGCGCATTAAAAGTCTGGAATGCTCCACCGTCAATACTATAACTATATGGCGGAATTCCCGGACTATCTAAAGTCACGTCAATTGAGAATTCTCCATCCGTAAGGATACAAGAGTCGGTTAATGTGGCTGATATAGTAGGGGAAGGGTCCTCTGGAAGAGCCACAAGCTCACTAACAACACATCCGTAAGCATCAATAGTATGAACATAATAGTTTCCAGCATCTAAATCAAAGACGTTGTTAGGTGCCCAATTTGGATCAGATTCCGCTGGTGGTGCAGCAGTGGTTGTAACTTGGTATAAGTATGGAGGCGTTCCGTTTTGGGCCACACCACTTATCTGTCCGGAATTAGGATTACAATTGGCATTGTTGTTTATTAATACGGTTAAATCCAATGGGAATTGAGATTCCGTAATGTTAAACGGTATGCTAACAACACCACAACCAGCGTTCGGCCCAGAAGTTTCAGAAATCAGCACATAGTAATTTCCAAAGGGTAGTGGGCCTAAATTTGTTACATTCAATGTGCCATTGGCTGGGACCGAGCCAGTACCGCTTATACCTGTTGAAGCTTGAGATAGCGAATCAAAAATTTCATACGAAACATCTACCGCGCTTCCATAGATACTATTTATTTCGAATGACACATTTCCATCTGCACTTCCGGTACAGCTAATATTATCGGCTGCTACCGCAGTTATGGAAAGGGTTGAATTTGTAGGTATAGGAGCGGTTGCAGGCTCATAATAGCTACAATTCGTGGACTGGTCGTATACGATGAAGGTATAGCTCACACCAGGAGTAAGTCCCGTAAATGTTGCAGATTGACTTCCTGGAACGTCTTCTGGCAACCAAGATCCGGGAGGGTTAGGGTATACTGAAATAGGACCTTGATAAATGCTAAAGAAGAATGGACCGGTACTACTTAGTGATGAGCCAACGCTAACCACTGCTTGCCCGCCAGTTGTACAATCAACAGAAGTGTCAATATTAATATCTAAATCAGTTGGAGGTGAAGCCACTAAGACATCTTGTTGGAGTACAGAGCAACCATTGGCGTCGACAATATTGATTTGGTATAAGCCAAAATCGACAACATCAAAACTAACTGAGGTTGTTCCTGCAAGATTAAATTCTGAATTGGAATAGCCATTGGTACCCGTTACAAAATAGTTGTAAGGAGCTGTTCCACCAGTAACACTATTTATGATGATTGAACCTTGAGATACACCACTAGCCGTACAAGTTATATCTACAGTGCTGTAGTCCAAGGTAATTGGGTCTGGTTCCAATATAGTTACAGGTGCTGTTGCAGTACATGCATTGGCATCGCTAACGGTTACTATATAATCTCCGGCTGGCAAGCCTGCAGTCTGTGACCCAAAGTCCGTACTCGTAGTACTATTAAATACATTTACAGTGAATGGTGGTGTTCCTGCGGTATTGTCTATAGAGATATCCAAAACGCCTGTAGCGTCACCATTACATAAAATATCCTGAACTTGAACAACGGAAGTTATGGATGGAGGGACAACAGGATTGACAACAATTTCTGAGGATAGTGCCGTACAGCCGTTTCCATCAGTTATTTCAAATTGGTACGTACCTTCCTGTGTTGTAGTATAAGTGAAAGGAGAACCTGTACTGCCTAAGTCGGTAAAAGCACCACCATTAAATGATACGGCATAAGTAAAAGGAGCTGTACCGGTAATGCTTCCTGTTATAACTGCATCCGGACTTGCCGTACAATCTAAGCCTTCAGTGAGAATAACATTTACGGTAGGACTTGGAATTGGGTCGATAGTAAAGGTTTCGCTATATGTACAGCTATTCTCATCCCTTACTTGGAATGTATAAGTACCTGGGCTTAAACCAAAGAAATTGTTATCTGTTTGATAAGGTGTAGCTGCGGCAGCTGGTGCGACTATTTGGTATTCTATAGCACCAGTCCCGCCAATAACATTAGTTATGGTAACATCTGCGGTGTTGTCTGGACAAGTAACTGCCGTACTGGTAATGTCAATATCAGTGATAGGGTTTAATGGAGCGACAACTATTTCATTCGTCGCTATGAAACAACCAGAAGCATCTTGAATTGTTACGGTATAGTTGCCATCTGTCAATCCATTGAAAATGTTACTTGGCTGGAAGTTTACACCATCAAGACTGTACTGATATGGAGGAGTCCCTCCAGTAACTCCAGTAACAGTAATAGTTCCTGTGGATAAACAGGAATAAGGTGCTGTTAATTCTGCAAGCCCTGTAATCTCTGGGTTGGTCGTAATAGTTACGGTTTGTGCAAGTGTATTACAAACCGATGTGCCAGACGTGTATTCTACAACAACATCATAATCGCCAGCACTTAGTCCAGTGAAAACAGATGACGAAACAAATGTTGCACCACCATCGATACTGTAGGCCAAACTGTTTCCGTTTGGGTTGGTAACGTTTATATCAATAGAACCTGTATCACCAGATGCACCACAAACAATATCTATGGTATTAATGGTGAAATCTGGTTCAGGTATTTCACCCACTTCAATCGTAGTTGTAGCTTCACAATTATTACTATCTATAACTAAAATGTTATAAGTACCAGGTGCTGTAACCGTAAATACAGGAACCGTTTGGAAGTCTACAGTACTATTTACGAAATAAAAGTATGGCGGTGTACCACCATCTGGATAAATAGTGATTTCTCCATCGGTACAATTAAGTGGAGAAGTAACAGCTGCTGTAACCGTAAGTAGTGGCGGCTCAACTATAGTAATGTCTTCAGAATAGATACAACCATCTTCTGTTTCAACCGTTGCCGTATAGGTGCCTGGATTCAGATTTTCAAAGGTATAGCTGTTATCCATTGTAGGACCAACACTGTTAACCGGATTACCTCCACTGGTTAAAGTAAAAAAGTACTGCGGATCGGCATCATTCGCTGCTAATTGGATATTACCCAAGCCACCATGACAGAACGGCTGTACTACTGTAGAGCTTACATTGAAATCCCTTGCTCTAATTTGAACGTCTGGCACGGTAAAAATACATGGATTGGTATTTACACCAACCTGTCTGATGTAAACCGTGTAAAAACCAGGTGTATTTACCAAGAATACATTGCTCGCTTGCCAATTTGCATTATCAAGGCTATACTCATAACCAGACGGCACATTATTTACCGTAATACTTCCAGGAGTTGTACAGATGATATCCGTTGCGGTTACTGTTGGTTCCAGTAAATTCTCATAAACATTGAAATAGAATTGCAAAAAGCAACCACCTTCGTAGTTTATGGTTAAACGGAATTGCCCAGCCGTGTCGGCAAGAAAGTCAGGACCGGTTTCAACCTCATTCCATACACAGGAATCATCCTCGTTAGCACAATCTGGATCAGTTACAGCTGGACAACTAGACTCGTCCAATTGCTCCCATATAATTGAAGACGAATCTGAAATATTTGTTTGAATAAATCTTGAATCATTGGCGCCACATAAGAATATATTTGGTAGTAATTTACCATCATTAGGGCAGGTGACAACCTCATCAGCGTATGGAATAACTGGATTAGTAATATTATTTCCAAACAACTGAACTTCGAATATTTGATCGATGGATTGACATGGAGCCGCCGCGATGTTACGCACATAATACGTACCTGAGGCATCAACCGTAATGGTTTGTGTCGTTCCAATAACAGGAGTAAAGGATGGACTAGTGGACCAAATATAGGAATCATAGCCTTCGGCTGCTGTTATATCAACGGAGTCTCCACAAAGGGTGACCGTTTCCTGAAAAACACAATCGTCTAGATCGGCTAGAAAGTTTGTTGTCTGTGGTGATAATAAACATCCTGTATTACTACTATAACTTGGGTCATCCGTAATTTGGAATGTTGGATTGGTCTCGCTGCTATACGTTGCAAAAGCTTGGTTTTGAATAAGGTCTGAGCACACATCAACCAATTGCTGGCAACTTTCAACCACTGTAACTTGTATTCTTATTTCATAAGCTGGGTCAAATTCTTCCACTAAAGAATCATCAATTGCAAAAACTATTTCCCTTGTATCAGGGTCATAGCTTTGAACGGTAACACCAGGTGGGAGCGTTAAACCAGAAGGGTAATCCAAAATCGTATTTATTGGAAGTATATCCCTTATGGTAAAGTTAATGGCATCATCATTACCAGTATTTTGAAAACCGATAACGTAAGTAAGCTCCTGTCCTAAATCCACAACCTGACCACCAATATCATTGCCAAATTCATCTTCGACGATTTTAGTCAAAACAATATCTGGTTCAATAATTTCCACAGAAAAGGCTGTTGCAAAAGCACCGTAACCATCTCCATTTGTTGTTAATTTTAAATCACCAGCCGTCGCATCATTGGGCAGTACTGTGTTACCTGGATTTGGAATATCTACATTGTTTATATCCATTCCGAGCGTATTTAAGCTGGGAGGGTTTCTATCTACATTGTGAACTCCATTTCTGGTAATCGTTGAGTTAAAAAAGTTGAATTCTTGATTTATGGCATCTGATATCACCGTAAAATTTGGGTTCGTGCTTGCCCTAAATTGAAATGAATCTCCAGTAATACCAATGTCTCCTTCTAGGGCAGCCACACCAATATTTGCATTAACAGGGTAGGGTGCAGGTAAGGTTTGAAATCCTGATACAGGAATATCCAATTCAGATCCACCTTGAACGCCTGCGTAACCATCAAAAAGCGCAATATACTTGCTTGGAAGCACAGGACTTTCGTAGATGACAACAAGTGTCCATCCAGCAGAACAACCTCCTAATCTTCTACCTCTTGTAGCTCTTAAATTTGCTACAGTATATTCGCCATCGGCCTCTGCCAAACCTTGCAATAAATTTGTAACATTCTTATAGCAGATTATGGGTGAATCCTTAAATGAATTTTCTACACCAGGGCCATAGTATTCATAGCCATCAAATATGATGTCATCTTCCTCTCCAGGTGCATCTGGGTCATTGTCTGCGACCAAATCTATAAAGTCACCAGTTGGTAGTCTAAACTTAATTTGGTTCCAATCCTCAAGCCTTGGTGTCCCTTCAAATTGAACCGAAGGGTTGTTAGCTACTTCCAAAGGATAAACAGAAGCCCAATACAAACCAGCATACAGGATACGTTTACAAGAGTTGTCCGTAACTAGATTCGCACTACTTGAACTAAAAATGTCGGGGTCGCCGCCACTTTCAACATTGATGTAAACACCTTCTTGGTTGTTGTTTATTTGTGTACCGTTGTAAGGCTGCGGAAGTCCAGCACCTGTAACAATACTATTTCCTATAAAAACGATGTCCCCTTTTACTTTTATGCTTCCGCCCTCTAATCGTGGTGTAAACGGTACAGGAAGCTGTGCAAATGCTTCGGTATTGGTACCTAAAATAAGTACCAACATGGCAATGCTAAAAGCGCGCTGTAGCGAATTAAACTGAAGCCCTATCTTATTTTTTTGTTTAGATAAGACACCATAACATTTTGAAATGAAATCTATTATAAATCTAATTGATTTCTGGTTAGTAGGTCTTTTCATGGTTTTTCTTTTTTTATCTACACGTGTTCGAGGGGCTAAACAAGTGTAGACGTGCTTAACTATTAATTTTCAATTTTAACAATGGACATCTTAGAATTATAAGGTTGATTACCTCTTGTATTCAGCTCTTGTCTTGCATTGTTTATGTCGTTTACTTTTTTGCTATAGATATAATATTTGGACGTATTTACATCGTAAAAGAAATCTATATTCTTATTGCCCGAGGCAACTACTTTTGTAACAAATTCATTTCGTTTTTCAACGTCGCTATGAACAGCAAGAATTAAATAATAACCATCTGGTGTATTGCTTATATTCTTTAAGATCTTTATGTTGTTACCTAGCTCTTCTCCAAAATCAAACTCATTGATGCTAACACCCGAATTGCTCACTGTGGTAGTTTCCTTAATGTTCTTCAATGCTGCACGATCTTGTCTGTAACGTTCTTCCTCATTGTCAAAGGCCGCACGCTTAATTCGACGTCTTCTTTCAAACTCTGTGGCAACACGGATATCTTTTAGTTGACTCTCTAATCGCGCCTTAGTGTCTAGAGCTTTGAGCTGTTCAGACTTGAGTCGTCTTATTTCCTTTTTATAATACAGTAGAACCACGTCGTTAGTTAAGGTGTCTCCAATTATTGTCTCTTCGTACAGTTCTTCTAATTCTTCGATTTTTTGACTTCTGGATTCTATAAGAGCATCTAAATCTGTTTGAATTGCCTGTAGTCTTTGATTTTCGGCAGTGATGCTTTTAAATGGTCTTGGTTGAACAGCAATGCCCTGTTCAGAGAGGTCATTCTCTTGTTTTAACGCTTTGAGGTCTGCATCCTTGACCATGACCATACTATCCAACTCCCTTAATAAGCTGGCCTGTTCTACTGAAGACGCTTTAGTTTCTGTCTCAATATTCAGCATCTGCTTAGTGCGCTCATCGCTTGATTCCTCAATTAATGTTGCTACGTCAACAACTATGGAATCTTTTTTGGTAGTTGAGTCTTGTTGCAGTTCCGCTGCAGCTAGGGCTTTAGCTTCTGCGTCTTTTCTAGCTTTTTCCTCAGCTAGGCGTTGCGCTTCTGCTTGGGCTTTGGCTTCGGCTTCTTGTCTCGCTTTTTCTTCGGCTAGGCGTTGCGCTTCTGCTTGGGCTTTGGCTTCGGCTTCTTGTCTCGCTTTTTCTTCGGCTAGGCGTTGCACTTCTGCTTGTGCTTTGGCTTCAGCTTCTTGTCTTGCTTTTTCTTCGGCCAATCGTTGTGCTTCTGCTTGGGCTTGGGCTTCGGCTTTTTGTCTCGCTTCTGCTTGTGCTTTGGCTTCAGCTTCTTGTTTTGCTTTTTCTTGTGCTGCTTGCGCTCTTTTTAATTCCTCCGCTGCCTTGGCTTCTGCCTCCGTATTCGCCGCTGCTACACTAACCTTTTTAGGTTCAACTTTTTGGGAATTTGGTTGAGGTGTTGATTTTTGTGCAGTTCTTGATGTTTTTGAGGTATTGGCGCGACGTCTATAGCCTCGTCTCTTATCCGTAGAGATTAATCCGGCAACTTCATCGTCGTTACTATATCTAAGTCGTCTGTTTGGACTGAAACGATAAGCCAAGGTGATTTCATGAGAGGGTCCAAAAGCACTAAGGTCTCCTATGGCGCGCTCATAATTATATTCGGCAGCAATGTGTTCTGTAATATTGAGACCTACACCAGCAGATGCTCCAAAAACCGAGTTGTACCCTACTTGAGCCCAAATTCCTTTTGGAACTGTGAGCATAGCAATACCAGATAAAATAGTCTCATCTTTATAAAACTCCGACCGAAGCAATCCAGAAAATTTGCTGTTGTCAAAAAATCCTCGACTTTGCATATATCCAGTGTACATTACATGTGCTTGGATACCCTGCTCAGGGTTATCTTGTAGCAATTCCGAAGATTCAAAATTGTAAAGGGCCAAGTTGTTTACAGCTACTCCAAAATCAAAAAATTCAGTACCAAAGTTAATACCTGGATTTACCGTTAATAAAAAGTTCTGTGGCACATTCTGTAATGCAGGATCTTCAAAATTGACTACGACATTAGATGTGTTTATACCACTTTGATAAGCACCAACATTTAGACCAAACGTTAGATTTGAGCCCCTTGATACCTGCACATTGTAAGCAAAATTTAAAACGCCTCCAAAGGTTGTGAGCACACCGTAATTTTGTTGAAATAAACTAAGACCTGCACCAATATTTTCTTTAAAACGTCCGCCATAATTGGCAATGTAGGACTGTGGTGCATCATTGAATTGTACCCATTCCCTTTTGTTTGTGATGCTGATGAACTTAGTCTGTTCCCTCACGAAACTGAACGTAGGATTTATGAGGTATCTATTGAAGGTTAAAGAATTTCGAATAGGCAAATTTAAGGCAACAACACCGTCTCCCTCTTGAGCACATACGGCTTGAAGTAGGCAAAGAAACACAAATAATATGAGGAGTTGCACTTTCACCTTATCTAATTATTGTTATTGAACCTTTTTCGGTTTTGTTGTTGCTTGTTGTTATGACGTAATAGTAAACTTGGTTTATGCTATTTAATCCCAAATCGGTTTGAGGCCAATCGTTTTGGTAGTTATTGGTTTTAAAAACCAATTGGCCGCGATTGCTGTAAATTTCAACTTCTGTATTTGTACCGCTCACATATTGTTGTGGGATTATCCATGTGTCATTAATGTTGTCGCCATTTGGGCTAATGACATTAGGTATTTTAGAAAGCTCAGGAAAAGGGTCGATGGCCTCTTCTAAGGAAAAATCATAAGCCACTGAGCCTTCGCAACCTTGAGTCTCTGTTATGACTACAGAATAATCTCCAAATTCAGAAACAGCCAATGTGTCTGAGGTTGCATCAGGGATTAAAGTGTTATTGAAATACCATTCAAAAATCGGTTGTACAGCGGTTGTACTTACCATTACCGTTAAGCTTTCACCATCTTCAATAGTGTTTATATCATCTACATTTATGGAACTTTCAAATAATAAACTCTCAAGTACAATTGAACCAGAAGCCGAACAGGTGCCTAAATCTACCTGAACTGAAAATGTACCGGATTCATTGGTCTGATACATCTGCTCCGTAGCACCAGGAATAATAACACCATCTTTAAACCATTGATAAGAATTACCTCCAAGCGTGCTAAGAGTGGTCATTCCTTGCTCAGGGCAATAGGGATTACCTAAGCTAGATACAATGCTCGCTGTAGCTTCACCACTGGATACTTCAATTACGGTTACTCTGTTTGAGAATGAATTGGAAGTACAGCTACCATAGTTGGTTTCTACAAAGTATGTCCCTGGAGTACTGACTTCCAAGCTTTCCCCTTGGGCTATAAACTCTGATGTTGTTGGTCCTGTTTCTCTAAACCAATTGAAGGTTAAGGAAGGATAGTTTAATGGTGAATCATTATCTCCAGTACCTGGGTTGTCTATCGTTAGCAAGTAACTTCCGCCAGAACAAAATGCAGCAGAAGCTACTAAATTATTGATTGTAAATGGTGAATCTTGCTGCT
Organism: uncultured Winogradskyella sp.; assembly: GCA_913055905.1. Classification (GTDB taxonomy): domain Bacteria; phylum Bacteroidota; class Bacteroidia; order Flavobacteriales; family Flavobacteriaceae; genus Winogradskyella. The sequence continues at coordinate 514,810 of CAJXLB010000002.1, read as the reverse complement.
TAAAGTAAGCTGCAAACGGAACGGAACCACTGCTTGTTGCCACCGGAGCACTACTTTTTATTCTAATACGATAATTCTCTCCTGTAGTCGTTTCAGGAATACTAAAACTCACTGTTGCTGGTGAAACGGTAATTTCACCTGGTTGTGATGTAAATAATAGGGTAGGTTCTGAGAAATCACCCGAGGCGTCAGACATTTCCACCGTGAATTGATTGGTGGGTTGCAAACCAGATTCTGGCGAGAATATAAAAGTGGCACTGTAGGTGTTAAATTGAGCACTTGCGCAAGCCTGACTAAACCCGAGATTTGGTGCACCAATTACAACCTGAGCGCTAACCGTAAGTGTTAGCACTGAAAAGCCAATCCATAGGAAAAGTAATTTTGCGGTTAAGTTTGGGAGCATGAAAGTTAAGGTTGTAGTTGTTTATCTATACGCTAATGGTTTTATAGGTATTATAAAAATTGTATTCTCAAGATTTAGTCGTCATCATTATCGTTAGACGCAATGATTTTGTTTATTCGCAACCTGTAATCAGGACGCTTCAGACTGTGAGCATCGATAAAGGTTTCGCTATCTGGTCCTCGGGAATACACATTATTAAAAACTCTGCTTCCGTACCAATTTTCTAAATCATCGTTATTGGAATAGTTTTTAACAAATATGTTTCCTTTACAATTATTGAAATAGGTACTGGTAAACTGTATTTTTTCTAAGTTTTCGTTATTGATTTTAATGGTCTCATCGAGATACACAGCAGGGTAGAATCCAGAGATAACACTTCTATCAATAGCGAAGGATGTATTCTTATCTATAAAGATTGCCTCTTTTACTAGGCCAACTTCGATATCAGATTTCAAATTATCTGACACATTGATCAGTGTAAGGTTTTCTGCATTGACTATGGTTTCTGCTTTGGTTGAGTTTAAACTTTCGTTTTCATTATAAGATTTTACGACCAAACATCTAGACCCATAAGGACTAGATACATATGGTGAACGCACAGCTAAGGAGTTCAAAATATCTGCTTGCGCACCATAATTGAAAACATAGTCATTTTGGTTAGCTCTAAAGGACACCATTTTCATCATAAAAGGTTTGCCACCAAGTACAGCGACAGCGTTGCCCTCGCAATAGCTTACCATAACATTTTCTAGGACTGTTTCATGGCCAACGCCAGCTAGTGTAAGGCCGTTAAAATTTCCAAAATTCTTTGTTTTCTTTCCGGCAAATTCAATTCTTACATATCTGAGCACACCAGAATTACTGTCTACATCATCGCCACCATAGCTTATCGTTTGAAAAGAAGTGGGTTGTAGACCAAACTCCAAAGAGGCAGCATTACCGAACATATTAGTAGGTGCATTGCCTAAAACAAACAATCCGCCCCAGTCTCCTGCTTTCTTTGCACTGCGGCTTGAGGTAAAGATAATGGGATCGGTCTGAGTACCTTCTGCAATAATCTTAGAGCCTTTACTAATGATTAAAGATCCTTTGGTTTTAAAATCTCCAAGGATTACTGTTCCCGGCTCAATGATGAGATTGGCATTATTTACAACATAAACATCTCCCAACAGAAGGTAGACATTGTTCTTTGTAAGTTTTGTGTCTTCTGTAATGTCGCCACTCAATATTTGGGTAGGCTCACCATAGTCTTTTTGACTTGGACTAAAATCAGTCCAATTATTTAACCAATTATTGTAACCAATTATTCCTTTTTCTTGTTGCGCAGAAAGTAAAGAAGATGCACAAACGAAAAATAACGTGATTTTAAGTATTGTTTTCATAGTAGGTTAATTCAATTTTATGTCAGTTTTGGGCTCTGTATCAATAAGAATCAAACATATTAAGAATACCTACCAAATACAAAAAATATCGATGAAATACACAAAAAATAAATATAAAGTTGAAAATACCTACAAAAACAAAGAATAACGACTCGATTTTTAACAGAGAACGCTTTTATTTTCTTTTTTTGGTAATGGCAGATTGAGTTAGAAACATAAAAAAAGCCCTAGGTTTTCTAGGGCTTTACTAACTAAAATAATCAACAATTACTCTCTATTAAAATCATCGTAGGTGTGAAGCGATTTTAAAGTTTCCTCATAAAATAAAATGGCTGCAATCAAATCTGATGTATCAGAGTATGGCAATATTTTTCTTTGGAATTCTACAGCCTTGTCAAAATAGGTTGAAGAGGCTTCGATATTTTCCTTTAGCGCCCTTTTATTATCTTTTGTTTCAGGAATACCTAAAGATGCCATGGTAACTCCAGGTTTAGTAGCAAAAGCTATATTGGGCAATATGTTTACAATAACCTCAATTCGCTCAATGTATAGATCCAACAAGGCACCTTTAGGCAGCTTATCCAGTTCTTCACGGCTGTGGTATTTAGAGATGTTTACTTTTCCGCTAATAATACTTTGGGAAGACTTGTTTTTCTGCGCATAAGAAAAACTAATCATTAAAACGAAAATGGAACAAAGTAGGGTAGTTTTGGGTTTCATTTTTGAGTTCTTTTAATTCATCTGGTGAAGCAAATCTATACAAATTATACTTAAAAACAAGAAAAATCATTAAAAATATTTAACACTTTAAATGCATATTTCATAGATAAAGTGCGAAAATACCGGACAAAAAACATTTTTTATCGATAAAATACAAACCTGTTTTAAAGCTATAATAGCTCTTAAAATGACGTCTTTAGGTGCTCATAAAAAGTGTTAGGTTTTAGGTTTTTTATATCAAAAACAATTGAGGTGTTATGTCACTCGTTCAAAATGAAATCGATACGAAATGTATTCAGTTCATCGGCAGTTTTTGCATTTTCAGACAGAACATCGAACAAATTTACCGGTTTATGTAATTAATTGGCATTACAAGAGGTAATCTAAGAACTTTGATTACCAAATCGTTAATGCCCCATGAAAAAAATAATGAATCTTCTGATGTTGGTGTGTTTTTATAGCACCATCTCTATTGTAAATTCCCAGAACAATTCCGAAGCGTCCAAAGACCTGAACCCGATTTACGATTATGGGTCTAGGAATTTAAGTAGTGTTGATAGTGTTCCTGACTATAATTTAAAGAATCAAAAACTCAAACTCACAGGAGTTATTTATCAATCCGACGGTAAAACACCTGCAAAGGATGTTATTTTATACGTAGAGCAACCCGATGAATACGGGAATTTTGATTTAAGGGAAGACAACGGTAAAAGATATGTCCATCATAGAGTTTGGGTAAAAACGGATAGCGAAGGTCGTTATACCATTTATACCTTCGTCCCAGGAAACGATAGGAGATATCAGCAATACAAGCAACTATTTCCCGTTGTTAAAGAACCGTCTAGAGAAGCATACGAAATAGAAACATTTTTATTTGATGATGATCCATTAGTATCTAAGTATTGCCGAAAGCGCTTAGCTAAGAAAGGTGATATTACCCGAATTCTAAAACCAAAAATGGTTGATGGGATTTTAGTGGCAGAACGCGACATCATTTTAAAACAAGAACTGTCCGATATAAAATAAGTTAATTTTAGTGTTTAAGTTAGTGGTTGGCTCTTGTCTATTTTAGACAAGGGCTTTCTTTTTTAACTAAAAGTGCTTAACACGTATCCCAGATACTTATTTGATATCATACATAAAAATCATATCTTTAGTAGTTATTAGCCTAAGGTTTGACTAACTCTAACTTAAAAAATTAATATTATGTCTTCTGGAATTTTTATTACCCTAGCTGGTATTCTATGCATTTTGTTTGGTTTGTTTTATTCTAAAAATTCAACACTAAGGGTTGCCGTTGGGATTATTGGTGCCATTTTGTTGATTTATGGTGGTTACACTTACGGAAATATAGAGCCAATGCCACATATCGAGACGTTTGATACAGGAAACAAACTGCAGGTGACTTACCCTATAGAAAAAGTTCAAGTCTTATCGCCTGTAGAAGGAGACTCCGTCAAATGTAGGATCCTAACGCTAGGGGTTTATCCAGAATCGCACACTAAAGATATTTGGGTTTTATTGAAACCTTCTGACGATAAGTACTATCCACAATCCGACAATACGAATACCTCTTTCAAACTTAACGGAGAATGGCAGGTGGTTACGCGGTTTGGTGGCGATAAAGGCGAAGCTTATGAGCTAATTGTTTATGAAACTGATGAGGCTGCTAGCGCGTTTTTTAGTGAAACAATAGCAGAATGGAAATCGAACAACGATTACGTTGGCTTGGAATTACAAGAAATCCCAACCGGTGCTACTGAAATAGATCGCATATCAGTTTCGCTCAAGGATAATTGCCGAGGTGTATTTTAAGGCTAGAGTAAGCGTTCTGCAATTTCCAGCCAATTGTCAACACGTGTAAAACCACGTTCGTTAACATTATGAGGCGAACTAAACAATAAGGTATCTCCCTCGAAGTCTTTAAGGTTGTAACTACGGTCGTCAATAAGTAAATCACCGTTTAGCATAAATTTGTAACCGCAGTATATGCGATAGTGCCAGCTTATAAAAGGGAAGTGCTCATCTAGCCAATCACTTTTTTCTTTTAAAGAGTTTGGAAATTGAGATGCTGCCGTAGCAATATAGACATCATGGGTTTGGCTTAACGCCTTCATTACGTCTTGGCTGTTTTCTATTGGTTGCAACTCCCTAAAGAAGCCAGGACTTGTAACATGACGACGAATACCGTCTTGATGTATGTCAGGTACATTTTGCCAGACTTCACCATGTTCTATTTGTTCAAGAGAGAGATTGGCTTTATGCTCCTTATTATACCATTCAATGTGTTTACCATAGGTATCTGCCAACACATCATCCATATCTACAAATATGCGCATCGTTTTTTTGTGCAAGTTACATTGAGTTTATTGTAATACGAGACGATTACAGCATTCTTAACATTATCTTACTATCAGTTTAACATAAACGACCTATTTATTCCATAATTATTGTAATGGAAGAGGGATATCGGTCAAAGATTCGTACCTTAAGAGCTAAATACCAAAATTCAAGACTAATGACAACCAAACCAATTCAAGCCTTTGGCACAGAAGCCCCAGACGCAGATTTAAAACAAATTCAAATCGAAAGAAGAACAGTTCTTCCAGATGATGTGGAAATTGATATTCTATACTGTGGCGTCTGCCATTCGGATTTACACTTTGCCAAAAATGATTGGGGTATGACTGAATATCCCGTGGTGCCAGGACATGAGATTGTTGGTCGTGTCAAACAAATTGGAGACAATGTTTCTAAACACAAGGTTGGAGATATTGTTGCAGTTGGTTGCTTGGTGGATTCATGTAGGACATGTCAGAATTGTAAAAATGATTTGGAACAGTATTGTCCAGAATGGGTTGGTACTTATGGTGGTTATGATAAGCACCTAGAAACCAATACACATGGCGGCTATTCACAATCCATAGTGGTAGATGAAGCTTTTGTACTAAGTGTTCCTAGTAATTTAGATTTGGCAGGCGTAGCACCAGTATTATGCGCTGGGATAACAACTTGGTCTCCATTACGTTACTGGAATGTTGGAGAAGGAACCAAAGTGGCTGTTGTTGGATTAGGTGGATTGGGACACATGGCCTTAAAATTAGCAAATGCCCTAGGTGCACACGTCACTTTATTTTCTAGGTCACCTAATAAAATAGAAGATGCCAAGGCCTTAGGTGCACACGAAGTTGTTATATCTACTGATGAGAGCCAGATGGAAGCTGCTATGGGACGTTTCGATTTAATTTTGGACACTGTGCCATACGAGCATGATTTTAATCCTTATATCAACACACTCAATGTTAATGGAACTCTGGTCATATTAGGTTTTCTTGGTGTTTTAGAACCACCTTTGGTTACCGTTCCTATGATTATGGGCCGAAAATCTGTTGCTGGTTCACTTATTGGAGGAATTGCTGAAACCCAAGAATTACTTGATTTTTGTGGGAAACATAATATTACCTCTGATGTTGAAATGATAAAAATGCAAGACATCAATACAGCCTATAAGCGAATGCTCAAAAGTGACGTGAAATACCGTTTTGTCATTGATATGTCATCACTTAAATAAAAGGGATTAAATTATTGATTAATCATCGGCTTTAGGGTTTGCCAAACGGTTTGGGCTACAATTTCATGGCCTTCAGCTGTTGGATGTATGCCATCTGATTGGTTGAGCTCTTTGATGCCACCAACATCCTTTAAGATAAAAGGAATGAACTTTACATCTTGCGTTTTGGCAATATCGGCAAAAACAGCTCTAAATTCAGACGTGTAGTCTTGCCCCATATTAGGCGGTAACTCCATACCAGCGAGAATTATTTCTGTTTCAGGATTTTTGGTCCTTACTTTTTCAATGATTTGCTCAAGATTATTTTTGGTTTCAGTCAATGGAATGCCACGTAATCCATCATTCCCGCCAAGCTCCAATAAAAATATGTCTATGTCTTGTTGCATAACCCAATCGATACGACTGAGGCCACCAGCAGAGGTTTCGCCACTTAATCCAGAATTAATTACGGTGTAATTTAGATCAAGGCTATCTATTTTTTGTTGCAGAAGCGCAGGATATGCCTCGCTTGTGTCATCCAAGCCATATCCAGCAGTAATGCTGTCTCCAAAACAGAGTATGGTTTTATTATTATTAATTTCCTCGGTATTAGCTTCTTCTGTGGATTCAGATACAGCAGTCTCTTCAGTCGATTTGGATTGTTTGGAATCGGCACAATTAAAACATAATATTATACTTAGAAAATAACAAAACTTTATGAGTTTAATGCCTTTCCTGATTGGCAGGATTGCCTGCAAATGTGTATTTTTCGTCATAGCGTAAAACGCGCAAAAATTGTTAGTATATAATGTCAAAGATATTAAAGATAAATGGCTTGGGGAAAACCTATACGACGGGCCAAAAACAATTAACGGTATTAAAGGATATTACCTTTGAGGTAGAAAAGGGTCAAACTTTTTCAATTGTAGGACCATCTGGAAGTGGTAAAACAACCTTACTTGGCTTATGTGCTGGATTGGATGATCCCAATTCTGGTAGTGTAGAGCTCTGTGGCTATAATCTCAATAATTTAAATGAGGATGAGCGTGCTCAATTGAGAAATAAGGAAGTTGGGTTTATATTTCAGAATTTTCAGCTTCTACCAACATTGACTTCACTAGAGAATGTTAGTGTGCCCTTAGAGCTTCAAGGGGATAAGAATGCCATGCCCAAAGCAATAGAACTTTTAACCAAAGTAGGCTTGGCAGACCGTTTAGATCATTATCCTTCCCAGTTGTCTGGAGGAGAGCAACAACGTGTGGCCCTGGCAAGAGCGTTTGCCAACTCACCATCTATACTTTTTGCAGACGAACCAACGGGTAACTTGGATGAGGAAACTGGAGAAAAGGTCATTCAATTGTTATTTGATTTAAATAAGGAAGCTGGTACCACTTTGGTCATGATTTCCCATGATTTGGATTTGGCCAATCGTACGCAACAAATTTTAAGACTTAAAGGAGGGCAAATCCTTACTAATGAACCTACCACATAATTTGGAAGCTAAACCACCTGTTATAAAGACGAAGACGTCATGGCTATTTAAAATGGCATGGCGAGACGCCAAAGCAAGCAAAATCCGATTGCTTCTGTTTATGTCATCCATCATCCTTGGGATTTCTGCGGTAGTAGCTATACAATTGTTCAGTGAAAACCTTACCAAAAATGTAAAGCAGCAGTCAAAAAATCTTATGGGTGCAGATTTTATTATAGATACACGGCAGGAGCCTACGGAGCGTGTGCAGGCGATAATTGATTCCCTCCAACCAAAGGCTAAGGAAGTCAATTTTGTATCTATGATTGCGTTTCCAAAAAATGATGGTACTAAATTGGTCAGGGTTCGAGGTATTGAAGGTGATTTTCCCCTCTATGGTCAAATGGAAACAAATCCTGAAAACGCCGCCTTATCATATCAAGACAAAAATGGCGCTCTCGTGGATGCCACCTTATTATTACAATTTGGAATAGAAGTCGGCGACTCCATAAAAGTAGGGAAGGTTACGCTTCCTATTTTAGGTGTGCTAAATTCGATTCCGGGTAGCACAGCAGTGTCCACATCGGTGGCGCCTCCTGTGGTAATTCCATACAGCACTATTGAAGCAACAGAACTGCTGCAGTTTGGAAGCAGAAAGGAATATCAATTTTTTTTTAAAGCACCAGACACCTTAGACCTAGAAAAGCTTGATGATGAAATAGATCCTATACTAGACGCTGAAAATGCAGATTTAGATACGCATACAAGTACAAGTCGCCGTTTGGGCAGGCGTTATGAGAATGTAGGTAAGTTTTTAAATCTGGCAGCGTTTATAGCTTTGTTGTTAGGGTGCCTTGGTATCGCTAGTTCTGTTCAAATATATATTAAGGAAAAATTACGCGCTATCGCAGTATTAAAATGCCTTGGAGCTAGCCGCAAACAGAGTTTTGTTATTTTTTTAATTCAAATTGCGGGAATAGGTCTTCTAGGTGGAATAATAGGAACTGCAGTAGGTGCAGCCATTCAAGGTATTTTTCCGTATGTGCTCAAAGCATTTTTACCTTTCGAGCTAGATATGGCTCTTTCGTTTAAACCACTATTTATTGGTGTGTTTTTAGGTTTGTTTATGTCCGTATTGTTTGCATTGTTGCCGTTAATGCACACTTGGTATGTTTCTCCCTTGAAGGTTTTGCGGGTTACAGAAGAGCCCAACGAACCCAAGAAGAGCAGAACGATTATCTTTTTAATAATATTACTGTTTTTGTTGGCTTTTTCGTTTTGGTTGATTAGGGATTTTACATATGCCCTGGGTTTTGTAGGTGGAGCGGTTGTGACCTTTGTTGTCCTAGCTTATATAGCCAAGCTGTTTATGACAGCGCTAAGGCGTAATTTTCCAAAAACCTGGAGTTTCTCTTTAAGGCAAGGCCTTCTCAATCTATTTAGGCCAAACAATCAGACCATTGTTTTGGTTTCCGCTATTGGGCTAGGTACTTTTCTGATAAGTACGCTTTATTTTACCAAGGATATTCTCTTGGCAAAAACAGAAGTTGGTCCTACAGCCCAGAATGCTAACCTCATTATTCTTGATGTCCAAAGTGACCAAAAGGAAGCGGCAATAGAACAATTACAACAAAATGATGTCCCTATTATTGATAATATTCCATTGGTTACCATGCGTATGCACAAGATAAAAGACAGACTTGTCAACGAAATGCGCAAGGATACTGCAAGACAGGTACGACGTTGGATTTTAAATCATGAGTTTAGAACTACCTACAGGGACAGTCTTATCGCTTCAGAAGTATTGATGAAAGGCGAATGGGTTGCTGAGCAGGATGCCAAGCAGACAGTAAAGATTTCAATATCGGACAATCTTGCTGAGGATGCAAAAGTTGGTATTGGTGATACCATAGTCTTCAATGTGCAAGGTGTATTGATGAAAACTGTTGTTGGAAGTATTAGACAAGTAGATTGGGGACGATTGCAACTCAACTTTTCTATAGTTTTCCCTAAAGGTGTTTTAGAAAAAGCCCCTCAATTTAATGTCCTTACGACAAGAGCTGAGAATGAACAAGTTTCTGCGCAGCTTCAGCAACAGCTGGTGGCAGAATTCCCTAATGTTACCATTATTGATTTAAGGCAGGTTTACACGGTTGTGGAAGATATCCTGGATAAGGTCTCTTGGGTTATTAATTTCATGGCCTTTTTTAGTATTATCACTGGATTTATCGTGTTAATCGGTTCAGTTAGAACCAGTAAATACCAACGTATAAAAGAGAGTGTACTATTAAGAACACTTGGAGCCAAAGGCTCAGAATTACTTAAAATTTCAGCTTTAGAATATACATTTTTAGGGCTTATTGGAAGTACCGTTGGCGTGGTACTGGCCATAATAAGTAGCCAGGCCTTGGCCTTGTTTGTCTTTAAGGAGCCATTTCTGCCTTCATATATTCCTTTTCTCATATTTATTCCAGGAATTACCTTACTTGTAATTTTAATTGGGTTGAGCAATATTAGGTCTGTAATTAGTAGTTCTCCCTTAGAAATATTAAGACGGGAAGTTTAATCCTACTGGATAGAGTAGGGCACAGACATTTTAAATAAAATCCGTAAATTCATATAAATTAAGGCTGTATGATATTTATGGTTGTTGAAATCAGTGATTATCTTTCAAGGGTAGAAGCTGCCCAGTATACCATATTTACCCAAAAATTTCATGCGAGTGTTCATAAAACATTATCTAAGTATAATGCAATTCAACATAAATCAGATAATAATAGCTATTGGATAAATTTTAAATCTGTAAATGATGCCATTCAGTGCGCTTTAGACATACAGCACAAATTTAAATACGTAACGCCAAAACACGAATCGTTCCAACGACGATTAAACATAGCTTTGACAACTTCTAGTAAGGCCACGGAAGACCTATTTGAACACACCGAACAAATTTGTGAGATGACCAATGTACAGATTGTGATTTCCACGCCTGTAAGAGACCTTTATAAAAGCAAAAACTCCAATGCTCTAATTGATGATACCCTAATTAAGACCTTAAGTCCTAGTGAAGAAACATTTCTTTCTGAGCTTACCAAATTTATGGTTAAACACTGGGAGCGCCCAGACCTAAATGTTAAAAGCCTTACGGAAGGCTTGGACATGTCGTATTCAAATTTATACAGAAGAATGCTTAAACTTAATGGAAAAACGCCTTTAAAGTTTATAAACGACTACAAGTTACATAAAGCTTTAGACCTCTTATATACACATCAATGGACGATTACCGAAATAGCCAAGAAAACAGGATTTAGCAGTCTTTCGTATTTTTCTGAGTGTTTCTTAAGAAAATATGGGATAAGACCATCGACCTATCTTAAGCAACATATTTAAACAATCAAATAAAACGGTCGTTATCCGATTGGCGCTTGGTTAAAGGTTTTTCACCTTGCTGTTTTTTGCTTAGACCGGCAGAATCCACATTATAAAACTTGAGAATTTCAGTGTAATTGGTAATATGCATTACAGTGCCATCTTCAATAATAATCGCACCAATGAGTGTTTTAGGATTATTAGCTAAAATTTTAACCCAACTCTCTTCGCTAAAATCTTGGGTGTTCTCGATAGGTTTAATTCTGGATAGGTCCATAAGTTCGCTAAGACTTTTATTCAAACGTATGGAAATATCGTGCCACTGGGTATCCGATGGCATGGTTTTGCAGATATCTATCATTAGGGTCTTTCGGTTTGAAGAACTTAAAAAAGCTTTCAACTTTTGCCCTAGGTCAGAGTTGGATGCAAAGATGCATGTAATTTGGTCTTTTTTTACTTTCATAGCATGTGGTTTTCAAGTTTAGTTTCTCCTTATTGAAGAATGCCTTAATCTAGCTTTCTTAAACTAAGGTAATTTCATGCAATCCAAAGGGTTTTAATACTATTTTAAGAGAAACCAACGGTTAGGTCACCCAGGATTTATAAGATTTTTAAGGAAAAAAGATGATAGGATGGTTATCTTATTGAAAATCAAAATTTCATGGAACACAAGATAACTATTCAAAAAATTGAACACATTAATCATAACGTTATCCATTTAATAACGGATAAACCAGAAGGCTATACGTTTACACCTGGCCAAGCTACGGAAGTTGCTATAAATTCTGAAGAATGGCGTGACGAGAAAAGGCCATTTACGTTCACCAGTTTACCTGAAGAATCTAATTTGGAGTTTGTAATTAAGATATATCCTTCCCATGATGGTGTAACCAAGCAATTAGATACTTTAGAGGTCGGTGATACCTTAATAATCGGTGATGCATGGGGCGCCATAAATTATAAAGGAGAAGGCAGTTTTATTGCTGGTGGAGCAGGGATTACACCTTTCATTGCTATTTTAAAAGACCTCAAAACAAAAAACGAGCTTAACGGAAACAAATTGTTCTTTGCTAATGATAAAGAACGTGACATTATCTATAAAGACCAGCTTAAAAATTGGTTGGGTGATGATTTCCATGTCATGCTCTCACAAGAAGACCATCCTAACTTTGCCCATGGCTATTTAGATGAAAACTTCTTGAAAACGCATAATCTCGATACCTCAAAACCTGTATATCTATGTGGTCCACCGGCCATGATGGAAGCCTTGGAAGAAAAGCTTTCCGATTTGGGTCTACCGCAAGAGCTTCTCGTTACCGAAGCCGAAGAATAGCTTCAAAATAACACATCGGGTTTTAATTAGAATTAGTATCTTTAATTTCAGCTATGATGAAACCCATACAAGCCCTATTAGTTTGTGCATTGTTAATGCTTTGGAATTGTAAGCAGCGTTCTTCGGCAGACTCCGCTACAGCTGATGCCTACAATGAAATTGTGGCTAATTCTTCGGATAGGGATTGGAAAGATATTAAGAAAGAAGGCGTATTGCGTGCCCTTGTGGTTTATAGCAGTACAAGCTACTTTTTGTATAAGGGTCAAGCAATGGGCTTCGAATACGAACTCCTCAAGCAACTTGCTAAAGACTTAAATCTTGAGTTGGAACTCGTAGTTTCTGATAATTTAGACACACAATTTGAAGTACTCAATAGTGGAGAAGTAGACCTCATTGCACACGGGATGACCGTTACCAACCAACGCAAGTGGGAGGTTGACTTTACGGAATACTTGTACCTTACCAAACAGGTGCTGGTGCAAAAAAAACCAGATAATTTCCGACGCTTATCTTGGAAAAGTCTACACAATGCGCTTATTCATGATCCCATAGAGCTTATCAACGATACGGTTTCCATAAGACGCAACTCCGCTTATTATGAGCGCATCATGAGCCTGTCCAATGAAATAGGAGGGACCATACACATTGACACTTTAGATAGCAAGTTAAGCACAGGGGAAATCATAAATATGGTCGCTGATGGCAAAATAAAATATACCATAGCTGATGAAAACCTGGCCAGAATCAATGCATCTAGTAGACCCATACTAGATATTAGTGTACCCATTTCGTTTTCACAACGCATCGCGTGGGTCACTCGAAAAAAGTCTAAAGAATTCAGGAAACGCGTCAACGAATGGATAGTGTCCCAACGGAAGAAAAAACACTATAATGTTATCTACAACAAATATTTCAAGAATAAACGCTCCTTTAGGAGGCGTACAAAAAGCGATTATTACAGTCTAAAAAATAATCAGATAAGCGCTTATGACGATTTAATTAAGACCTATGCCAAAGAATTGAATTGGGATTGGCGTTTGTTGGCCTCACAGGTCTATCAGGAATCAAAGTTCGACCCAGAAGCCAGTTCTTGGGCAGGAGCACAAGGCCTTATGCAAGTCATGCCAGCCACGGCTGAATCCTTGAATATTAAGGATATTTCGGACCCAAAAGAAAGCCTTAGAGGAGGGACTACCTATCTAAAGCAGATTTATGAAGAATTTGATAAGGTTGAAGATTCCTTGAGCCGGTTGAAACTAACATTAGCAGCTTATAACTGTGGCTTGGGCCATGTGCGCGATGCGCAACGCTTGGCAGACGCAGAGGGACTTAATCGCAACGCTTGGAGTAACATCTCGGAGATGCTACTAAAATTGCGCTACAGGGAATATTACAATAAACCTTTTATAAAGTACGGTTACGTGCGAGGTTCTGAGCCCGTAAATTACGTCAACCAGATATTTGAACGCTACGAGCACTACAATGCCTTTATCAAAGTAGAGGAGGAGGCAGAGTTAACTCCTAAAGTTAAATAGTAGGTTTCTTGAAAATATTCTTTAAACCATTTTATGGTCCTTACCTTTGCACTTTATTTTTAATATTAAGTACAGATTTATGAGTAAAGTGAAAGACAATGATACGGTTAAAGTTCATTACACAGGAAAATTGGATAACGGACAAGTTTTTGACAGTTCGGTAGACAGAGAACCACTAGAAGTAAAATTAGGCCAGGGACAGTTGATTCCAGGATTTGAAAAAGGCCTTATCGATATGGAGGTTAACGAAAAGAAAACCATTACTATAGCCAAAGCAGAAGCGTATGGTGAAGTAAATGAGGAATTATTTCAAAAAGTAGCCAAAACACAATTGCCAGAAGATTTAAAACCAGAAGTAGGTATGGGCTTGGTAGGCTCTAACGCCCAAGGTGCACAGCAACAATTCAGGGTTGCAGCGGTAAATGATGACCATATTATCGTAGATGCCAACCATCCACTGGCAGGACAGGATTTAACCTTCGACTTGGAAGTGGTTGAAATTCTTTAATCCAATCCATTCATATAAAAAGCAAAAGCGTCTCTCTCATTAAAGGGACGTTTTTGATTATTGTAATAGCAGAGTGGTAATTAAAATTGTATCATTTTGAAACAAGAGTTTTTAGATAAGATTAAGCGTGAATTGATTAATGGCTATGCCAAAAAACGGCATCCTTTTAGATATTTTACCTTGGCAACCATGCACAATGGCGCTCCTAGGCAGCGCACAGTCATTTTAAGGAAACTACAAGACGATTTTACTTTGGTACTGTATACAGATTCTAGGTCGCAAAAGGTGGCTGACATTAAGGAATGCCCAACAGTTAGTGCCTTATTTTATCATCCTAAAAAACTAATCCAAGTAAAAGTAGAGGGAAACGCAGAAATAGTGTCGGATAAAAGCCATTTGGATTCGTATTGGAAGTCCATTCCAGAGAATTCCAAAAAGGATTATATCACCAAACTACCGCCAGGTTCACCAATTGACAATCCAGACCACACCACATATTATACCGACAAGAATTATTTCTGTATGATAAAAATTATTCCAAACACTATCGAAATATTACAGTTAAAACGGCCAAATCATATGAGAGCGTTATATACCAATACAACGGTCGGCTGGCAAGGCCAATTTATCGTACCTTAGGCATTTGAAAGATTCGTTAAGACTAATAAATTGAAAATAAAGTCATTAAAATGGTGTTTATTCAATTATTAGCCTCACCTTTGCATCATAATTTAATTTAATATATAATGAATACAGGAACAGTAAAGTTCTTTAACGAATCCAAAGGATATGGATTTATCACAGAAGAAGGACAAGACAGAGACCATTTTGTACACATCTCAGGTTTGATTGACGAAGTTCGCGAAGGCGATAATGTTGAGTATGACTTACAAGAAGGCAAACGAGGATTAAACGCAGTAAACGTAAAAGTTATTTAATTTTTATATACTATCAAGTTTTTAAACCAGAGCCCATCCATAGTGATGGGCTTTTTTTGTTTTAATATTTATTTACTTAAATGCAATTCAACTTAACGAAAACCACAAATCATTTTTGGGCAATTTTAAAATGATATTGCTGACTTGAGAATCGCGTAAATTTTTTTGTGACGTATATTTTTTCGAATACGAGAAATGCAAATCTGTGATTTGTATTCACGAAGACCTTATTAATAAATAAACATGTCCTGAGTAATTTTAAACCAAAGCAATGCGCTGGCAAGCCGCTGGGAATTGTTCGCTTACAATAACTAAACTAATCCACAAATTGCTTTTTACATAATTACACCCGTTATGGAACACTAGGTATTGATTGAACCTTGCTCAACATAATGACTACCGATATATTACAGACAACTGTAGCTATTTCTGTAATTATGTTGAATATCGCTCATAGCGCTATTACGCATATTTTATAAATGCACTATAATTTATATTATGTAAAATAGTATTTTTCTAATTGAGTACCACTACTATTTCTAATTCAACCGTTCTTATCCATCTGTCCAGTACTAACCAGCACACTAATACCTGCAATCATCAAAGCTATGCCAACGGTTCCAGCTCCAGCCCAAAGCCATAAATCAGCTTCGGCATGTTTCCAATGGCTCGCTTCAATGGCCAAAGAAATACCTGAGCCAAATAAAATTGAACCCAATCCACCAGACCATAACCAACGTTTACGCGACTTCAATCCCATATCAGTTTTAAATTATAGTAATTCCTTAAGTTGTGCAATAAACTTGTTGTTTCGATTCTCAAATCGTTGAATCTCGTAATAATAGCCATTCAACAAAATCAATTCGTAATAAGCGACGCGATTTCTATAGTCAGTACTCTTGAAAAAATAATCTATACAATCGTCATCACAGTTGCCATTAGCAGAATAATCAGAAAACCACTGGTAAGTGTCCATCCAATGTTTTAACGTCGTTGTGGTAAAATCTACTATGGATTTTTCATACAATGCAGTCATTTTAAGGCCTTCGAGATAATGAAATTCAATTTCCGTGAGCAGATTCCGTAATTCCCCTTCATGGAGTTCATTGTCACCAATACTTTTTGGAATCCGGTCGGTAATGGTTGGTATGGATGCGCCTGTTATTAAAATCGGACAAGCCATACATGTAAGCGTAATGGATTCATCTTTTTTGGTGAGCCGTAAAATGGTATCGGCCACTTTTTGGTCATAGTCCCAATCTCGCCTTATACTATCTATTTCCTTTACATCTTTTTGCAACTGTTGCAAAACTTGAGTGCCAATGCGCTGTGTCTTTTCAATTAATTTACGTTCTTCATTACTTCGGTTTACCCAAAGTGCGATTAGAATACCTATGACTACAAGAATAATTTCACCAAGGGCATAAAGCAGATATTGTGTAAAACGCGATTTTCGCAACATGGTTCTTCGCAATGAATTTAGAATACGCATTGGACTAATTCTCTATCTGCAAGATACTAAAATTACAATGTTATGTAAGTCCTTTCCTAAGTTAAAAAAGATGACCCACGACGTTCCATGGTCTATTCTTTCACCACCACTCTAATAACTGCTTGAGAAATTCCTAGCTTAACTTAACCTTTATGGCATCCATACCTTGTTTGCCTTTAGCTAATTCAAAAGTAACTTTATCATCTTCAGCAATGTCGTCCTCGATATTGCTAACATGCGTAAAATGCTTTTCGTTAGTTTCGGTATCTATGATGAAACCGAAGCCTTTTGAAGAATCGTAGAATGACACTTTGCCTTGGCGTATGGGGTCGAAGTCGTCTTCAACATCTTCTTTTTTAGGGATGCTAACCTCAATATTTTCGGCTTCTACCTTCACTTTATTTGAAGGATCCGGTGGTGTATCGGTAAGGTTACCATTATAATCTACATATGCCAGCGGAATACCCGACGTGCCATTAGCTTCTTTTTCAGCTTTGCGCGCTTCCATTTTTTTACGTTTGTCTTCGCGCTTTTTTAAACTTTTTTTTTCTTTTTCACTTTTTTGAAAGGTCTGTTGTGATCTACCCATGTACTGATATTAAATTACTATTACTGCTTTGACCTTAAAAAGAAGAGATTTAACTAAGCGGAAATTGCGAAAATTTACCTATTGATAACTAAAACACATACAGGCTACTAAGACATAGCCCTATCAATCTTACTGAGATTGTCCTTTGGAAGGCGCATCGAAGGTACTCATAAATGCCGACTTTTAGCCCACATATCACCTCTTATTTCTAAAACATACTAACAGGCGGTTAAACTTACTTTGGTCGATTGCTTAGGCTTTGAGTTGTCTTTTGTGGAATAAATACAGCCGTTTAACTTAATTTCTATGAAAATTTAAGCACCATGTCTATCTTGTAACTACCTAATTACCCATTGAGCCCTCATTAATTTTTTAACCTACTGTATTATGGACAAGAATCTATCCTTATTCACACAAATCAATAGCTTATCCTATTGGCTACTTAAAGAAAGTCAATTTAAATGCTCTGTAACTCTAGATGCTAGTGATGACAGCTTCTTTATTTCGATTAAAGAGGGTTACACCTCAATCTATAAGCATCATATAGAGGACTTTAACAAAAAAGATGCACGATTCTTGAATTTTGAATTGTCTTCAATCGTCATGCATCTTTTGGAAATTAAGAAAAGCGTACAAGATCACTCCAAAAAAGCCTCTTAGGATTTAAAGTGCCTTAGTCACCATCGGCTTCTATATAATCGTACCCTTGATTTATGCCTTTTTCTAGTGCAGGAACACCGCGCTCCATCCATTCAGGTTTGGGTGCACCTTTTAGGTAATAATCAAAAAACTGTGCCATACGAATATTAAAGTCGATACGGTTTTGCATTTTTAATGGCCAATGTGGCTCGCCGTTGTAGTTAAGGAACCAGGCTGGCTTTCCTAAGCGCCTTAAACTCACAAAGAACTCAATACCTTGGTACCAAGGTACATGACCGTCTTCGTCATTATGCATAATTAATAAAGGCGTATTGATTTTATCAATATTGAAAATGGGTGAATTCTCGATATAACGCTGTGGATATTCCCATGGTGTCCCTCCTATCCTACTCTGCGTGTGCTCGTATTGAAACTGACGGCTTAAGCCTGTCCACCAGCGTATTCCGCCATAAGCACTAATCATATTGGCCACAGGCGCTCCAGATTCGGCAGCTTTGAAAATATCGGTTTTAGTCACCAAATAAGCAATTTGGTAACCGCCCCAACTGTGACCCTGTACGCCAATATTATCTTTATCTACAAAACCTTTTTCTATAAGTGTCGTAATTCCAGGAATAACGCAATTAAAGGCACTTTCGCCTGGATAGCCATCGCGGTAATATACATCTGGATTAAAAATTAAATAGCCACGACTTGCATAAAATGGATAGTTGATAGTACTCCTGCCATAAGAAGGTGCACGATGACGGTACAAACCATCCGAACTCTTCTCATAGAAGTTTACAATCATTGGATATTTTTTATTCGGGTCAAAATCTTCAGGCTTAATAAGCATACCTTTTAGTGGCTTACCATCAAGAGAGGTCCACTCTACCAATTCGGCCGTTCCCCAGTTATAATCTGCTTGCTGCGGATTAGCATCTGTGATTTTCTTTGGTGATTTAAACTTGGTCGTTGTGCTCCACAGGTCTGGGAACTCAGAAAAAGACTCTCTAGTAAACAACAGACGCTCCTTATCATCGTTTTGAGCCATGGTAAAACCGCCGAAGGAATAAGGTCCTTCGATTAACTGCTTAATGGTTTTGCGTTTTGGATTGAATGATGCAGCGCCACCATATTTGTTATCTTCGTTAAAGGTGCTGAGCATCCAGGATTCGTCATTTGGAATGGAGCGCTCTTCTTCATCCAATCTCACGTAACGATAACGCATTTTAGACGCTCTTCCATTAGTTAGATTCTCTGACGCTCCCGTTTCTGGGTCAAAGGCCCAAATATCAAATCGATCATAAATTAGAAATTTTTCGTCGTTTTCCGTCCATCCTGCAGCACCATAGCTGTAAGGGTCATCTGGATAGTCGTGCAATTCATTATAGAATTGACGGCCTTTGGTCAATGCGGTATATTTTAGGGTTTTTAGGTTGTAGGTAAACCAAGTGCTGTCCTTGCGACTATAGCCATAGAGGTATTTTCCCTTCGGACTTATGGAAGAGCCTCCATACACCTTTGAGGCGATGTCCTTTCGCTCGCCTGTGCTCAAATCAACACGTTGCATATCCATAGGTCTTTGCGCTGTCCACTGACTTTGCAATAAATAAGGCGTTTGGTTCCCTATAACAGCATAAGTACTGTTTCCTTCATCGCCATAACGGGCTAAATCATAAGTTTCATCAGCCACTTGAACCATTTTATTGGTATTGAAATCATATAAGGACAGGAAAGCTTTTTTCTTATCGTCCTTTACATCCAATTCCTGAACGGTATAAAGTCGAGGCTCGTCATAGGTCCACACTTCGACATTTACAATTTCTTCATCCAATAATGTAGTGTCTTGAACAATTGGTGTTGGTCGTAAGCCAAAGAACAGGCGTTCTTCATTTTTTGAAAATCTTAGTGATTCGTCTTCTGAAACCAATAGCTTACTGTCGTTTTCTTCTGATGTTACGATACGTGTTGCTTCCCCTTCCCCTAAATTCCAAGCATAAAGATTTGGTTTTTTAATAAGGATCTTGGTGGAATCGGCATCCACGACGAAAGCCACACGTTTACCAGATTCTGAAATGCCGAGTTGTGGGTATTTTGTTTTGTGGTGGCTTGATAGTAATAAGGTTCTAGCACCTTTATCTACATCATAATGGTACACACCACCTCCGAGACTATCCACTTCACCTGAAGTAGCATAGATTAAATGCTTTCCTTTTTCTGCCATGGCATAGTTAAGCACATATTTTATGGTGTCTTCCTTAGCGTCTTCCAAACCTCTGATTACCAAATGAAAGCCGTTGTCTTTTGACACTTTTTTCATTTTCTTCTTATTTGTCTTTACGCTATCGGTTGCTTTGGTTTTTAAAGAGTCTGTTTCTTTAGACTTGCTAGTGTCCTTCTCTTTTTTAATAGGTTCTAGCATATATGCTATGATACCAGACCACTTTTCGGGCATTCTATAGGATTTTACATTTGGGACTTTCTGCACAGATGAACCATTGATATCATAAATCACAAGGGTATCCTTTGGCATTTTATCCTTTTTCACCTTACGCCTTTTCATTTCTTTAATGCTATCCTTAAAGGCATTGACCGTAAATGCAACATACTTGGAGTCGTACGAAAATTGTCCACCATTACTGCGCTCATGAGACATGATTTTTTTGCCATTAATCTCTTGAAGGTGAAGCGTTTGATCTTTCTCTTCTGGACCAAGACTATAAAGCATATAGTCTCCAGAATTTGAGATTTCTACATTTCTAATTCTGTTCCACAAGGCTTTATCCTCGTGTTGCATAATTTTCTTTTGTGCTGTTGTTGTAAGGGTCAAGCACAGAAACCCCAAAAGCAATGTAATTCTCATAGCATTTCTCAATTTAATCTCTATTATTATATCCTCGTCCTGGTGTGTATGGTGCACCGGAAGCAATCAGTTTCTTCTCTAAGGCTTTTAAGTCCTCATTAAAAATGCGCTCCATTTTAGCTTTAATAACCATAACCTCATCCTTGGCTATGGCGTAGCTGTCGCGATGTGTTTGGGTTGGTGTTGCCGTAGAATACTTTTGCTCGTATCCAATGGCACCAAGTCGACTTGCAGTTGACAAGGGTTGGTCTATATCCAAACGACGTTTAACAGGGTCGCCATACATGGCTTCTTGGACCTCCTGTAATTGTTTTTCTATAGCCGTAACCTCAGATGATAGATTGCCCAACGGTTGTTCAGAACGTTTAATGGCTGCTTTGATATATTTTAGTTTATTGCGTGATTCGGACATCAGTTCTTGAGCAATACCAAAATCGGCCTGAAGCTTGGCAAGAGCCTTTTGGAAAGCCACTTTCTCAGCACGATTTTCTGCTGGCATCTCAACGGTATCCAATGCTTTCACCTCAAAGCTAATGGGACTTGTCAAGGATTTAAGCTCTCCGTCTTTTAATAAAGCCATTTCTACGGAATAGGTTCCAGGAGCCACCAAAGTACCTTCGTCGCGCCCTCCAAAAGGATTGTAAAATGAAGGTGTGCCCAAATCAATAGGGTCTTGTAAGGTATAACGCAAATTCCAATGAAAACGCTGGACTCCCTTTTTAGCGGGTTGAAACACTTTTTTAACTACGTTTCCTTCTGAATCCTTTATACTAAATACCAATTCTTCATTGGCTTCATCTGTTTCGGCCTTGAGGTCGGCATAACTAGGATATGGTGTATCCTCACCAGCTTTAATACGTTCTTTTTCTGCTTTTTGGCGCTTATCCTTTAACGACTCAAATTCATTACCGTAGTAATAGGTTATTAAAGCCTCAGGACCAAGATTAGTCGCTGTATAAAAATTATCTCCTTGGAACGATTTTCCGGGTAGTCCAAGCGGACTACTCTGCTCCCACATTAGTGCCGTTCTGATCGGGAAAATCTTTGCCTCTTCCTCTGGTTCGGAATTCTCGATAGTTCTGAGCACCGAATAATCGTCCATGACATAAAAACCACGCCCAAAAGTTCCTAAAACCAAGTCGTTTTCACGCTCTTGGATGGCTATATCCCTTACTGCAATAGTAGGGAGCCCATTTTTAAGCTGTTTCCAGTTCTGACCTTGATCAGGTGAAAAGAACACACCAAACTCAGTTCCCACAAATATTAAATCTTCGTCTACATGATCTTCTTCTATAGCATATACGCTACCGCGCTCTGGTAAATGATTCTGAATTGCTGTCCAGCTTCTGCCTTTATTGGTAGATTTAAAAATATATGGTTTGAAATCCCCAAATTTATGATGGTTAAATGCCACATACATCACATTCTCGTCGTGTTTAGATAAGAGCACGCTATTGACATAGGATTGTTCAGGTGCTCCTGAAATAGTTGCGATTTTACGCCAATTTTGTCCGCCATCTTCAGAAATATGAACAAGACCATCATCTGTACCGGCCGCCAAAAGATTCTTATTTATTGGCGATTCTGAAAAGGCTACCACAGCACCGTAAGGTGATGTTGAACCATTTTTCATAACAGCATCAATGCTTACCACACGGTCATAAACTTTCAAGGTATTACGATCTATTTGCTGCGAAAGGTCTTCGCTAATCACATCCCAACTGTTACCATAATCATCTGAGCGGAATACCTTATTGGCAGCAAAATAAAGACGGCCTGGCACATGACGACTTACAACAAGTGGTGCATCCCAATTAAAACGATAGGCGTTCTCCCCTTTTCTAGCTTTTGGCTTTATGCCAACCGTTTCACCACTTTTCTTATCAAAACGCACCAAACCACCGTACTGTGATTGTGCATAAACAATGTTGGGATTATTTGGGTCTATTTGCGATTCAAAGCCATCGCCTCCATTGGTTATAAACCACTCAGAATTTCGAATACCATGATTTGTTAACACACGTGAAGGCCCACCCAAACTAAAATTATCTTGGGTACCACCATAAATATTATAAAATGGATAATCATTATCTACAGCCACCTTATAAAATTGGGTTACAGGTAAATTCTTTTTAAAGTCCCAAGTTTTGGCCGCATCAAAAGTTTCATAGATACCACCATCACAGCCAACAACCCAATGTTGATTATTGTTAGGGTTTATCCACATACAATGGTTATCGACATGCTTTGTGTCCTCTCCGACCATTTTAAAGGTTTTACCGCCATCATGGGTTACGGACATCCACGTATCCATGGAATACACCGTATGTTCATCTACTGGGTCTGCAATAATTTCTTGGTAGTAATTACCACTGGTAACATGCGAACTGCGTTTCTCCCAACTCGCACCTCTATTGGTCGATGCGAAAAATCCTCCCTTGCCATTAGCAGCTTCTACAATGGCATAAATAATCTCAGGGTTTGCTGGTGAAATGGCTAATCCTATGCGACCTAATTCTTCATTTGGAAGTCCTTTTTGAATTTTTGTCCATGTTGCACCACCATCGACACTTTTATGTAAACCAGACCCAGGACCACCACCAACGTAGGTGAACACATGGCGTCGTCTTTGTAATGTGGAAGCGTACAGAACATTAGGATCTCTAGGGTCCATAACCACATCGTTTACTCCAGTATGCTCGTCAACATCAATAATGGAGGTCCATGTCTTTCCGCCATCCTCTGTTTTATACAAGCCTCTATCTCCACCTTTGCTCCATAACGGTCCAATAGCTGCCACATAAACCACATCTGAATTCTCAGGATGTACGATAATCTTTCCAATATGCTCTGAATTTTTAAGTCCCATATGTTCCCAAGACTTTCCACCATCTAAGGATTTATAAACACCATCACCATATGCTACAGAACGTTGGTTATTGTTTTCTCCCGTGCCGACCCAAATCACATTGGGATTGTTTGGGTCCATAGTTACGCAACCTATGGAGTATGAGCCTTGCGAATCGAAAATGGGTTCATAGGTCACTCCAGAATTTATAGTTTTCCAAACGCCACCAGAGGAAGTTGCCACGTAGTATTCGAATGGGTTGTTTGGATTAAACGCAAAATCAGAAATACGACCAGAGGTCAATGCAGGACCAACGTTACGCCATTTAAGACCAGAAATGCTTATGGCTTCTAGTGGCGTTTTATCATCTGTTTTCTTTTTCGATTTTTTTTGGGCATCACAAACTTGGCTCAGACTCAAACAGAGGCCAAGTATTAGTATAAGTGATTTTTTCATAATTATGCTTTATAGTGGTTTGTTAATTAGTCTTGTTTAATAGGAAGTTTAATGTTAGATGGGTATTTTTTTGAATGGTGAATGGTATTATTCGCTATGACACCTTCAGATTCATCATAATTATTACCTCCAGTATTTAGATTTCGAGCAAATCTTGGGAAGTTACTGCTCGACACTTCTATTCTAATACGATGGCCTTTTTTAAAGTAGTTACTTGTGGCCATTGGCGTAAGGTCAATTTTATAAACTTCACCTTCTTTCATAAACACCTCTTTGTCGTAGCCTTCTCTATAACGCGCACGCTGAATAGTTTCGTCCAAATTGTAAGCAGTACCGTCTGGATACACATCAATAAGCTTTATGGTGAAATCCGTATCCTTCACATCAGAAGAGACATAAAGCGTGCTTTCAATAAAGCCAGTAACTTCAACACCTTCCTCGAGCGCATCTGTGGTATAGACCAAAATATCGTTTCTGGTTTCCATAACACGCTGGTCAAAAGCACCACCTTGAACCGCATTTCCTGTACAGCACACATTGCCACCATAGGATTTTACAGGATTCATTGGGTCGTATACAAAGGAATCAGGATTGTCTTTATTAGGCATTTTGGTGGTTAAAACACCATTGCCATACATGGTATTAGCATCTCCTCCACTATTTAAATAGTATGTGACTAACTTGGTATTTTCAGGTGGCCACTGTTCTGCTGCTTGCCATTTATTACTTCCCATGGTATAGTACTGCACTCGTGGTGTTTTTTCCTTAAAATCGGTGTCTTCACCCTTAAGCCACCAATCGAACCAAGCATATATTTGTTCGTCGTAATTTAGTCTGGCATCACCAACATTACGATCGCCAACCATAGTGTTTTCAGTGGCTCTTGTGTAGCGGCAGTGAAGCACTGGAGCAATGACCATATATTGGTTGTCTCTTACTTCAGGATCTTCAGCATTATTTCTTACATGATTGAATAAAGCCAGATTAGGACTTATAGACACGTCATACCAAGAGGCAAACCAAAAGCTAGGCACACCAAAGCCCATATCGTCATGGTACAGGCCACCTTCATACCATTCAGGGTCATTAGGCTTGCGTCTAACCATTTTGTCAAAAATCTCTCGTTTTCCATTAATATTCTTAAGAATGTCCTGGATTGGTAAATGCTTTAGCGCTTCGGCCATATCTACTCTAGGATTTTCCGGTGCCAAATCATAAAATCTGGAAATACGTATTAAATCTTCTTGAGTTGCTCCAGCTGGTATTCTCGGCTTAAATTTATCATGCTCCACACCATAGAGCCAAGCAAAGAACAACATTTGTTCTACGCCGCCGCGATACCAGTTGCCTTGTTCAAAATAATTACCTACACGCCCAACACCAGCTCCATAAGCCTGTGGCACCATAGCAGCATGAGAGGGATGGTCCAAGGCTGCAACTGCCATTTGCCATTCTGCCGTCGAGGAACAACCTATGGTACCTATTTTACCATTGGACCATGACTGATCTTTCATCCAAGTAAAAGCATCGAAGCCATCTGTTAAGGGCACGCCTAGAATATCCCACTCCCCTTCTGAATAGTAGCGACCTCTTTCATTCTGAACCACATAAGCGTATCCTCGTTTTACGGCTTCATAAGCACGTTGAGCGGTTCGAGTTCGTCGTTCTCCATCGCCCCAAGAATTAAAATTATAAGGAGTTCTAGAAAAAATAATTGGTACTTTCTCGTCCGTTTTTGGGCGATAGATGTCAGTAGCCAATCGAATGCCATCTCGCATTGGCATCATAACTTTTTCATCGATAATTGCAATTTCTTCGAGTCTTTCAATTATATCTCCTTGAGCCTTAGAAATATAAGTGCAAAAGAGTATAAAAAGCAGCGCATACAAGGCTTTGGTTGATTTCATATAAATGTTTATTGCTAGTTTGAAAAAGACACAAGATAATCAAAATTTACCTTTATCATTAGAGTTTTAACCTTTGCCGATTAAGTCTTATTTTCACAAAAAAATAGCATTATGAGATATCTTCTACTTCTTACTTTCATTATACTAAACGGTTGCAAATCCGAATCTAATTTGAACAATGACCTCGAACGCTGGGAGAAACATGCCAAGAATGTAACTATTATTAGAGATAGCTTTGGAGTGCCCCATATTTATGGTAAAACAGATGCTGATGCTGTTTTTGGCCTTCTGTACGCTCAATGTGAAGATGATTTCAACAGGGTTGAGCAAAATTATATTTGGGCCACTGGTCGTTTGGCAGAAGTTGAAGGAGAAGACGCGCTTTACAGTGATTTAAGGGCTAAACTTTTTATGACAGAGGAAGAAGCAAAAGCAAACTATCAGAACAGTCCAGACTGGTTGAAGGACCTCTGTAATGCTTTTGCAGACGGTATCAATTATTATCTCTACACTCATCCTGAAGTCACACCTAAATTGCTCAAGAAATTTGAGCCCTGGATGCCCATGTATTTCTCGGAAGGTTCTATTGGTGGAGATATTGAGCGAATTTCCTTGAGAAGAATGAAGGCGTTCTACGAGAACAAACCAGATATACCTGTAATGTCAGAATTAGAAGTTATGGAAAATGAAGAATTAGAACCCCAAGGGTCTAATGGCATAGCTTTATCAGGCGATTTAACGGCATCAGGGAATCCAATTCTCTTAATCAATCCGCACACATCATTTTTCTTTAGAGGTGAAGTGCACGTCGTAAGTGAAGAAGGCCTTAATGCCTATGGTGCTGTGACTTGGGGACAGTTTTTTGTATATCAAGGTTTTAATGAGAAAACGGGTTGGATGCATACCTCTACTTATACTGATGTTATAGATGAATTTAAGGAAGATATTGTTAATATTGATAATAAGTTATTTTACAATTATGGTGAGGAGTTACGACCTGTTGAGACTTCCAAAATCACCTTATCTTATAAAGATGGTGATGCCATTAAAGTGAAAACATTTGATGCCTATCATACCCATCATGGACCAATTACGCATGCTGTGGATGGTCAATGGACTTCAACAGCTTTGATGTGGGAACCCGTTAAAGCCCTGCAGCAGTCTTATATTCGTACGAAGCAGTCTAGTTACAAGGGTTTTCGTGATATGATGGATATGAAAACCAATTCCTCTAATAATACGGTATATGCTGATGCCGAAGGAAATATTGCCTATTTCCATGGTAACTTTATTCCAAAGCGAAATGATAAATTTAACTATCGTCTGCCTGTTGATGGTAGTAATCCTGAAACCGATTGGAAAGGCCTTCATGAAGTTGATGAGGCGATTACCTTGCTAAATCCTGAAAATGGATGGATACAGAATTGTAATTCAACACCTTACACAGCAGCGGGAGAATTTAGCCCAAAACGTGGTGATTACCCTAATTATATGTCCTTGGATAGGGAGAATTTCAGAGGTGTACACGCTATATCACTTCTATCTGAAGGAAAAACGGATTATACGATTGACGATGTCATAACTTTGGCCCACGACCCTTTTCTTCCTGCTTTTAAAGAATTGATTCCAGGTTTAGTTGAAGCTTATGATAATAATCCAACCGCATTTCCTAATCTAAAGAACGCCATAGACATTTTAAGACAATGGGATTTTAAGACAGCAGCTGATTCTAAGGCCATGACTCTGGCCCATTATTATGGCACTGCTATAAACCGAAGAGGTGAAAGACCTGGTCCAATGAGTTCAATGGAAGCCATGACTTATTTTGGTACGGCATCGCCACAATTGGAACGTCTTAAAATATTTTCAGAAGTATTAGACCAACTTACGTCAGATTTTGGGACTTGGGAATTGCCTTGGGGAGACGTTAATCGTTATCAACGTTTAAACGGAGACATTCGCCAAAAATTTAGTGATGCCGAACCTAGTTTGCCAGTAGGTTTTGCTTCAGGTCGCTGGGGCGCTCTTGCGGCATACGGTGTAAGTTATAGAACTGAAGGCGCTAAAAAAATCTATGGGACTAGAGGTAATAGTTTTGTCGCTGTTGTGGAGTTTGGTCATCGCGTAAAAGCAAAGAGTATATTGGCTGGTGGACAAAGCAGTGACCCTGATTCACCTCATTTTGATGATCAGATAGAACGCTACATCAATAAAGATTTTAAAGATGTTTTATATTATCGTTCAGACGTGGAGGCTAATGCTGTAAAACAGTATCATCCAGGGGAGTAATAAGGTTAGCTAGCCTTAAAATGCAGCTATAACGTTATGCCAAAGCATTAAAATTCGTACTTTACTCTTGTTTTAAGTCTTCAAGCATTGAAACAACCAGCAACTAGAATAAGAAAGTTTGGCACTTTTGGCGGTGTTTTTACACCTACCTTTCTCACTATATTAGGTGTAATAATGTACTTGCGCCTTGGCTGGGTGGTTGGTAATGCAGGTCTTCTAGGTGCCTGGCTAATTATAATTATTTCGTTTTTAATTACCTTATGCACGGCTCTGTCCATGTCTGCTATTACCACGAATATCAGGATTGGTGCCGGAGGAGCCTATGCTATAGTCTCACAAGCATTAGGACTTGAAGTTGGTGGTAGTCTGGGTATTCCGCGCTACGTTTCTCAGGGTTTAGCAGTAACTATGTATATTTTTGGTTTTAGGGAGGGATGGCTCCATATATTTCCTGAACACAATGCGTTTTTGGTTGATGTTGTTGTCTTTGGACTTCTCTTCACCATTGCTTATATCAGCGCCAACCTTGCCATTAAGACCCAATACTTAATTATGGGAATCATTATACTTTCCTTGATTTCCGTTATTGTTGCGGCTTATACTGGTTCTATGGAAATACCTTTGAATAATGCATTGCGTTGGGGAACATTTAAAGGGTCTATAGAAAATAATTTTTCAGGAAGTGATTTTTGGATTGTATTTGCTGTTTTTTTTCCGGCAGCTACTGGAATTATGGCAGGTGCCAATATGTCTGGTGAGCTTAAAGATCCTAAGCGAAGCATTCCCAAAGGAACGCTTTGGGCCATTGGTGTTAGCTTTATGGTGTATATGCTTTTGGCCTTCTGGATATCTCGTAGTGCTTCGGAGAGTGAATTGCTCAACAACTACTATATCATGGTAGATAAGGCCTATTTTGGGCCTCTTATCATAGCAGGAGTTTTAGGAGCCACCTTCTCCTCTGCCCTGGCATCTATTGTTGGTTCCTCCCGAATTTTATTTGCTATGGGAGAACATAAGGTGCTTCCCTTTTCAGATAAATTGGCTATCCAAAGTGCAAATGGTCAGCCTAGAAATGCTATGATAATTACGGGCCTCTTTATTTTTTTAACCTTATTGTTACGAAACCTGAATGCCGTTGCGCCTTTGGTAACCTTATTCTTTTTAATTACTTACGCCATGATAAATATTGTGGTAATTATTGAGCAGCGTCTGGGGTTAATTAGCTACAGACCCTTATTTAGGATTCCCAAATGGATACCATACCTAGGTTTGGTATCATCCATTTTTACGATGTTCATTATAAATCCAACGGTGAGCCTCTTGTCTGTTGCTATTGTTTTCGTGGTTTACTTTTATTTATCCAAGCAGAACTTAGATACACCATTTGAAGATGTAAGATCCGGTTTGTTTGTTTCTTTTGCGGAGTGGGCAGCAAAGCATACTTGGGGCATGAAGAAGATGCAGCAAAGAGCTTGGAAAGCTAATCTAATGGTTCCTGTAAGGGATATTCATGGCTTAAGAGGTAATTTTGATTTTCTTCGTCACATTGCAATGCCCAAAGGATCCATTAAACTTTTAGGTATAGAACCTTTTACAGAACAGAGCAAATTGGCCCAACAATTGGAAGCCATAGCATCTTCGTTTAGGGCCAACGGTGTGTTTTCTTCATCTGCCGTAATTCATGCCGATGAATTTGCCAAAGGAATTAACTATGGAAATCAAGCTTTACAAGGCGCCTTTTTTAGACCTAACATCATTTTTTTAAATCTTCAGGGTGGTGATGATTACGAGCAAGAGCTTAAACCGGTTATGAAGGAAGCAATTCGCTTAGAAATAGGTATTGCATTGTTTTTGGCACATCCAACTGCACTTTTTGGAGAACGGAATACCATTAACGTTTGGGTTAGTGATCGTACTGGCAATTGGGCACTTGGTTGGGACATTGGAAATCTCGATTTATCCATTCTCATTGCCTATAAGTTAAAACTTAATTGGGGCGCTAAGATTAGATTAGTAACCGTAATAAATGATGCTGAAGAAGAATCAAATGCGCGACATTTTTTAAATCAACTGATACAGTTAGCGAGGCTTCCAGAAACACAAACCCAAGTTTATATTGGGGACTTTAAGTCAATCGTTGCTTCGGCTCCATCTGCAGACTTAAATATTTTTGGAATGGACGATGCCCTTCCTTATGATTTTATAAAGGATATGTGGAACAAAACGCATAGCTCGTGTTTGTTTATAAAAGATTCTGGCCACGAAAGCATTCTAGCGTAAGGTGTTTTAAATTGTAAGTGGCTCTACCTTTCTTCTATTACAGCCAATGGCTGAATTTCAGGTTTCACCTTTTTATAAACCGTTAATTGTGGTTGGGTTAGGATATTTCGCATCTCCAAAGTCTCTGCGGCTCTTAGTTTTGCTAGCTCGTCTAGTTTTTCCTTTCCTGTAAACTGAGCATGAATGCGCTCTTCTCTAATCAAAAACTCCTCTACTTTTTTTCTAAATAAAATAAACTGATTGCCATCCAAGGCAATATAGTCATCATAAGATTTTGTAATTCTTTGAGCGACCTCTTCCAATGTTTCATTGCTTTTCTGTAGAATAGGGTCTTGAGCATTAATGGAGAGACATAAAAGGCTAATGATAACGTATGTGAAAAATTTCATTGTGTATTGTTTTACTATAATGTAACAAATAAAACAGGTAATGTCAATTAATTTAAGAGGGCTTAACGTTGTAGGGTGTCGTTTAACATTTGATTATAAAAACTAAATCGGACAACACAAGCAATACTTACATTACAAAGTACATTTTCATTTTGCCACGGTTTTTAACTGGAATTTCTCCTCTGTACTCACATTTAAATTCAGATTTTACCAAATGGTAGGTATCCTCTGAAATATTAATACGTCCAGGTTCTGAATTACTCTCCATTCGTGCAGCAACATTAACGGTATCGCCCCAAATGTCATAAGCAAATTTTTTGAAACCCACCACTCCTGCTACTACTGGGCCTGTATTTATGCCAATTCTTATATCGAAAGTGGCATCGTTTAACTCATCATTCTTAGCTTTAGCAACATAAGCAACCATTTCTTTCGCAGCTAAAACAATTTCTTGTGCTTGGTCTGCATGATCAATACTTAGTCCTCCCACAGCCATGTAAGCATCTCCAATAGTTTTTATTTTTTCCAGGTTGTATTTATCCATTATTTTGTCGAATTCTGAAAAGTAATGGTCAATTGTTGTAACCAATTTTTCTGGTGATAGGTTTTCGGCATAGCTGGTAAAACCAACAAAATCTGAAAATAGAACCGTTGTTGAAGGAAACTTTTTTGCGGCTACTTTTCCTTTGTCTTTAAGTTCTTGTGCAGTGTCTTCAGGTAGAATGTTTAATAATAATTTATCTGAACGGTCTTTTTCCGCAGCAATAATCTTGTTTGTTGCCTTAACAAATTTATTTCGTCTGAATAAGCCATAGGTCAATAAAGAAGTAAGAAACAGCACACCAACAGTGGACCAGATAACAATGCGCTGGTTTTTTCTTTTTTGTTCAAGGATTTTAACTTCGGCCTCGTTTTGCGCCAACTCAAGATTGGAAATTTTTTCGATATTTTCTAAATTCATCACGCTATCTCTGTAGACAATATGCCTTTTATATAGCTCAAAGGCTTTGGTAATATCACCCGAAGTTTCTAGCAGTTTGGAAAGCTGCAAATTCGCATCACTTATTTGATCTTTTAAATGATATTTTTTTGCCAGATCCAAACTCCTATTTGCATAAAGTGTGGCATTTTCTATATCATTCTTATCTTGGTATAACTCCGACATATAATTCAAGTATTCAGCAATTGGATAATATTCTTCGTTCACTTCCAATATTTCTATTGCTTCATTCATATAGTCTTCGGCCAATTGGTTTTTACCCTGTTTGGCATAGACCATTCCAATATTTCCTTTGTTATAAGCCTTCCCTATTGGATAATCGATTTCTTCAAATATTTTTCCTGATTCGCCAAAATAAGATAATGCCTTTTCGTATTGTTCAGTTTTATAATATTCATCACCTGCATTTAATAAGGCAGTGGCTAATGTTACGGGATCGTCTTGCTCGCGAAGTAATGTAATGGCTTCATCGTAATATAATTCAGCTCTTTCAGAATTACCTAACATGGAATACGTATCAGCAATTGATACCAATGACCCGTTTGAACTTTTTTCATCAGCAACATTTTGGAATAAGTCCTTAGATATAAAATAAGCTTCAATGGCTTCATGAAATTCACCTAAAAGCTGTAATGCATTCCCTTTTTGCAAATAGCCAACAGCAGCATAGTGACTTAAGTTTTCATCTTCTCCTACCGCTTCTATAAGCTGGTTTGAATAGTATAATTTTTCATCAGGATTGGTTTCGTTCTGTGCAATTTTAATTAGTAGAATTATCTTGCTTTCTCCGGATGAGAAACCAGTATTGTATTGGGTCTTAAGTTCATCAACAGTTTCCTGATTTTCCCATTCGTAGATACTGTATCCATAATCTTGAGCCCATATATACGGCCATACCATTGAAAAAGAAAAGCATACAATGGCCATTGCATGCTTTTTAACAATAGTTTTACTAAAAGTAAAATTCATCTGTTGTTCTGAATAAATATATAATTTACTAGCTTTTTCTAATTTGTAGTTTTGGATCTACTGTATAAACCTGATTTGTATTATCGTTTATTATGAAACTAACGTTGTAAGACTCAGGATCGTTAATATCCGCGTTTTTTACAGTAGCTGTTACTTTAGGGTCATTTATTGGATCTCCTAAAGTGATTTCTTCTAAAATATCTGCGCCACCTCCTACAGGCTTTTTTGCTACTAAGGTAATGTTTACTTTATCTCTTTTATTTTTTGCAGCCCCTTGCCAAGTACATGTTGAACCCTTGATAACCGTTGATACATAAGTTTCTGGATGCCCTGGGTTTTCAGCTGGGTCACTTTGATTGTCCGAAAAAACAACATTGTCCTTAATGCTTTGTTCGTTGTTTTGAATGTTTTCTGTATCAACAGTTAATGTAATGACTGTGTTACCTGGTTTTCCTCCGCCCATAATTAGTGTGTTTTAAGTTAAAATTATTTATTGATTTATTTTTTTGGTTACAGATACTACGATTCAATCAAAATAGCTAATCTAAATTTTCAGACGTTTTCCCTTGATTCATATTCAAAATATTTGGCGTCACCCAAATTGCCTTCTGGCTTATATTTTAATCCAATAAAACGCAGCCAAGACATTTGTTTCTCTGTCTCCCTAGATTGAGAGTACACCACAAGCTTGCAGCCCTCATAATTACAAGATTGCTCTTCCAAAATTTTTCGCATTTCAAAAGTTACCTTTAAAGCTTGGTTATTCTCTTCCATATGCTTACTGGCCACTAAATAACAGTGTAATGCCGTTTCACTAATTTTAACTGCCATGAGTATAAGCAATGGTAAATTATCTGCGGTCCTAAATACTTTACTAAATCCGCCATTTCGAGATAATTTAAACTGCTCCATCAAAGTGTCAAATGCCGTTTTTTCATTGTGAATATTGTAAAGCTTCCATTCATAGATTGAAAATTTCCATGGATTTTTTAGAACATATGAAAGGTCTTCATCTGTAATCTCATCTTGGACTCTAGATACACTTAATTCCATCTAACTTATCATATCAAAATTAATAGGCACATTACATAAACATTAGATAGGATAGTGCTCAATAGAGCTAAATTGGGCTATTGAAATAGGTGGTAAATTAGGGATAACAAAAATCTAGGTGATTTCAGCTGATAAGGTTATGTTAAAATTAGATAATATTTTTCTGATAACCTAGCAAACGCTGGTTTCAAGTTGTTTTTTAATTCTTGTGATGTTGTTAAAGTGATTTGTGTAAAATAATATTTGATTTAATTTCGCGTTGATTTCATGTTTAGATTAATAGCACATATGAAATATATCCTCTTTGTTGGGGCTTTATTTATAGGGATAATCAGTTCGTTTGCACAGTCGGATGAAGCGACGGAGCCTATCAAAATTATGGTCCCTTCTACTATTTTAAAACCAAACATAGCGCCTCAAGAAATAGAAATTCCCTTAGTTTCAAGCACAAAAAGCAAAGAAGCTATAGATATCAAAGCCAAGTACTGGGATACAACTGTTTATAACCCCTATAAAGACGATACTGGAACTTCTTTTCCCTTCCAGATTAATTTCAAAGATTCTACGTTTCATTCGCCCGTAAATCGTGAAAAAGTGATAACATCCAGATATGGTTGGCGAAGAGGCAGACCACATAAGGGCATAGATATAGACTTAGTTACTGGAGATTCTGTATTTGCCATTTTAAGTGGTATCGTTAGATTTGCGCAATATAATGGTGGACATGGTAGAGCTGTTGTGGTGAGGCATTTTAATGGCCTAGAGACAACTTATGCTCATTTATCTAAAATTGGAGTAAAGGTAAACGACACCGTGGCAAAAGGACAATATATAGGAAAAGGTGGTAATACTGGTCGCTCTTTTGGTAGTCATTTGCATTTGGTCACAAGTTTTAATGGACATTACATCCATCCAGAATATTTGTTCGATTTTTCTGAATCCAATGCCGTGCGGTCACAAGAAATTTGGGTCACAAAAAAATGGACTAGACCAGCTTATCACAGCGCCAGAAGACAGAGTAAATTGGCCGTACATACTACAAAGGAGGAAGCCATAGCCGCTGCGGAAGCACAACGAAAAATTTATATTGTGAAACGCGGCGATACGCTTTCTAGAATTTCAAAACGGAATAATGTTACGATTGCTTCTATTTGCCAAAGCAATTCCATTAGACGTAATGCGACTTTACGTATTGGCCAAAAGTTGATTATTGAACCTTAGACTGCCTCAATTCATTTTATGGTTAAAAAATAGCAGGGTTAATTCAGATTAGACGCCTTTTAATACTGTTTCATATTCACTGGCCTGAGAATCGTATCTATACCGTGCATGATGCCGTTGGAAGCCTTGATGTCTTTTTTGGAAATCACAGACCTATCTGCATTTTCGTCAGTGATAACTAATGCTCCATTCTCTAAGGTCAACGAGATGTAGCCACCTTGAAGGGTCTGTAACCTATAAGGTTGGTTGTTATTAGCTTTGATCGTACTGATTAAAAACTCGCTATCCATGGTGCCTTCGACAATATGATAGGTTAAAATGGCCTGAAGTTTTTCTAAGTTTTGAGGTAACCTTAAATCTGCGTACGCTTCATCGGATAATTTATTTATGGCAGCATTGGTCGGTGCAAAAAAAGTTACATTCTCTAAATTCTGAATTTCAGGAACCAGTTGTGCCTGTTTGGATAATTTAAATAGATTATTAAATGATGATTGCTGCTCTATGAGCTGAAAAATAGAAGGTGCGACTTCCACCGCGCTACTTACCGATTCCATTTCCCTGTAAGCATCCCTACTGTCTGTAGATTTGGTGTTATTTTTACAGCACAGAGCTAAACTTGTTATTAATAAAATAAATAGTACTTTTTTCATGATATATCTTTTATTTAAAAGATACAGGATAACAACCGTGAATTCAAGTAATTAAGAAAACTTAACGTCTCAACCAGACGCTTTAACAATTCATAGGTGCTTTGAATGATTCGGAATATTGGTCTTAAATATATTCCGAAGTTAATTCATCAACTATAAGACCATCCTCTAGGCTCATAATAACACCTTGAGCTGCGCGTTCTCCTGAAAGCATTGCTGCGTTTAGGGATCCATTGAGAAGATAGTCACCAGCTAAATAAATGGTAGGTTTTAATTGCGTCTCTGTAGGTGAAATATCTCCCTGTAACTCTTGTATGTTGGGCAGGGCTCGTGGTATGTGGTATAATTTTATGAATTTTGCATCTGAAATATTACAATACGTTTTAAGCTCCTGTTTAACACTTTCAATAAGGCTGTCCTCTGGCAAATCGGTTTGTTTTACAACGGTAACCGATAGTAAGTAATTTGCACCTTTTTTTGAAGTTTCTAAAGTAGTGGTAAAGAATATGTTATTGATCAGAGCATTTTTATCTGTAATTAGGCCTATTAAAGGTTTTTTAATGCTTTGTGCCTTGGTTTCAAAATACAGATTGTAACACGAGCGCCACGCAGTCTTTTGATTATTTAAATTGGGCACTAAATGGTCGCCAGGTGTTGCAATGATACTAAAATGCGTTTCTATTTTCTCGTCATTTTCTAAGACAATGAAACGGTCTTCTACTTGTTTTACTTTACAGTTGTAACGAATTTCAGTGTGTTGCAACTGTGATTTTAATTGATTTGAAATTTCACCAATACCAGCTTTAGGTAAAGTAGCCAATCCGTCTCCAAACATTTTATACACAAACTCAAACATTCTACTAGACGTTTCTAAATTGGGCTCAAGAAATATTCCTGAAAAAAATGGTCTAAAGAAGCGCTCGATTATTCTTTGTGAAAAACCGAAATCCCTTAAATACTGAAGCGTGGTTTTAGATTCTGATTCAAAAATAGATTCTATGGATTTGTTTTTGAGTTTTCTGTTGAGTTTAAAAATCTTCAACTTGTCTGATATTGAACCAACTGGTGCAAATATGGTATGCCATAAAAAGCCCAGATGCCTTAATGGGTCGCCAATTGTAAACTCTTTTCCATTATTATAAATAAGTGCACCTGGAAGGAAACGCTGTAATTCCAGTTTTCTAAAGTCCAAGTGTTTTTGAGCTTGCGGATACGCATCTAACAATACCTGAAATCCCTGATCTAATTGATAGCCATTTACAATATCAGTTTTTACGCGGCCTCCTACTCTATCAGAGCTTTCTAAAATAACAGGACTGTAGCCAGATTCTTCTAGTGTTTTAGCTGCTACTAGACCGCTAATTCCAGCTCCGACAATATGGATTTTATAGTCTTTTTTCTGCATTTATATCTATTGCAATGGTCTTATCGGTCCATCAAAAATAACATAAGATCTTTTATCTGACTGCACATTGACGTAGGCAAAGCCGCAGGCATCGACATCAAAGCTATATTTTATACGCTCTCCATCAAGTTTAGTTGTAAACCCAAGTTGAAACTTTTTCTTTTTCTGATTAATCTTTAGCTTATAGTTTGAAATCTCGCCCTTAAAGGAGATGCTCGTATTCCTAGCGCCATAACCTGACCCAGTGAACTCTTGGCCCATAAATGGTAGATCGATTTCAGCATAATCTCCATTGAGCAAAATACCATGCCATACAACATTATTGTCGGTATTCATTAATGAAGCTGTAAATTTAAAGCGTTTGGACAATAGCATGGACCTTGAAATGTCGAAACATTTGTCCTTCAAAGAATCCTTTAATTCTCTCTTGGTTGGTTTTTCTTCCTGTGCTAACCCAGCCGAAATAGTGAGTAAAGCCATTACTAATACAATACCTCTTTTCATCTTTTTTTATTTTTAAATTTTCTCTGCAGTTTTATCTAGTCTAGCGGCCTAATAAAACCACCTATTGGTCCTCCATCTACTCTTCTATCGGATTGCACCGCAACATATGCCACACTACACGCGTCTATATCAAAACTGAATTGTATGCGCTCACCATCAAAATTGGTTACGAACTCCAAATCGAACTTTTGTTCTATTTCATTGATTTTAAATTTATAATCAGTTATGTCGCTTTTGTAATACAATGCGAGATTTTTACCACCATATCCTTTTGAACTGAACTGCATTGGCCAATCGCGCATGTTAATAAAAGCGGTGCTGCCATTAATGGTTATGTTACCTGGAATGGAGTGGCCATTGACAAAATCTTGTACAGAAAATTTGTAACGTTTAGAGAGCAACATTGATTTTGAGGCATTAAAGCACTTTTCTTGCTGTAAGTTCTTTGCTTCTTTATTCGATAGTTCATTTTTTTGGGCATTGGTGGTCGTAAATGCCAAAAAAACAATCGAAAGTAAATATAGTTTTTTCATAACCATATTTGTTTTGTTCTTACTCAAGACACTTCAAATATAGTGCCAAATCATTGAAAGTAGACACGTTACCCTAGTCAGCCAAATTTCCTATCCAAGAGGTAGATTTTCCAGAATCCTTTTTCAACAACAAAATTACATTACCACTAGGTTTTATTGCTAACTCAATGAACTTACTTTTGCCGTTGTTGATAAGGTCGTAGGATATATTGATTAATTTTCTATTGTCATCAAAGTTAACTTTGTAATTACTAATAGCTCCATTAAAATCGAAAATGATTCCACGATTTGAAAATGAAGCTAATCTTCCTGAGGAATTAAACTGATTGATACTTATAGAATTAGTATTGGAATTTATTTGTTCTCTTCTACTGTTATCATAGACCATA
Organism: uncultured Winogradskyella sp.; assembly: GCA_913055905.1. Taxonomy (GTDB): domain Bacteria; phylum Bacteroidota; class Bacteroidia; order Flavobacteriales; family Flavobacteriaceae; genus Winogradskyella. Next base: position 476,122 of record CAJXLB010000002.1, on the reverse strand, counting down.
GTGAAGTTCACAGTATAGTTTTTGGCCATAACCAGAGATTTAGACTTCTGATATGTAGGCTCAAACTTATCTAGCCTACTTTGGCCAATTCCAACTGATGTTATGGTTAAAAGGAGTAAAAAAATAACGTAACGCATAGTGGCTTGTGAATTTGTGGGTCTAAGATACTATTAATTCAATCAATATAAATCTTTTGAGGTTCTTAAAAGCTGTTAAAATGTAGTGCTTACGTTTATTCTTCAACTAATTTTGCAAAAAAATTTATATGACAAAAACATTAAATATTTTTAGAGTTGTCGCTTTTTTAGAAGGCCTTTCATATATATTGTTATTGTTTGTGGCGGTTCCATTAAAATACTTCTATGGAGATCCGCAGTATGTAAAACTTTTAGGGATGCCTCATGGTCTATTATTTATTGCTTACATCGTTATGGCCATTTGGTTTTGGAATGACTTTAAATGGTCCAAGAGAACATTGTACATTGTTTTATTGGCTGCCATAATTCCTTTTGGTACCTTTTACATTGATAAAAAATATTTAAAACATGACAACTAAGGATTTTAAACACTACGTTTTTGAAATGCTTGTTAACAAAGGAGTTGGTGAGCAAACAGCTACCTACATTAACATGTTGGTTTTGTTACTTGCTCTACTGTTCATTGCCTTTATTATTGACTATGTGACAAAACGCGTCTTATGGCGTTTTTCAGAGGGTATTGCAGAACGTACTAAAACCAATTTCGATGATATATTAATACACAATAAGTTACCCAGGAATATAGCACATATTATTCCACTGATTATTCTTATTGAATTTGTTCCCGATGTTTTTTCTGATTTTCCCACCACAGAAAATGTGATAGAAAAAACCTTGAAGGTTTTTGCCATTCTCCTCACACTGCGCATTATTAGAAGTTTTTTTAATTCCGTAAAAGACTATCTGAGAACCTTACCTAGGTACAAAGACAAACCTTTGGATAGCTACTCTCAGGTTTTTATGATTTTTGCAACCTTGCTGGGTGTTTATGGTGCCTTTGCAGTGGTCTTTGGTATTTCGTTCTATAATTTCGCCATTTCCCTCGGTACCGCTTCGGCCGTTATATTGTTGATTTTTAAGGACACCATCCTTGGTTTCGTGGCAAGTATCCAAGTAGCCATAAATGACATGGTACGCATTGGCGATTGGATTACTTTTGAAAAATATGGAGCAGATGGTAATGTCATTGAAATTACCCTAGCCACCGTTAAGGTTCAAAACTGGGATAAAACCATTACTACGATACCGACCTATGCCCTAATTTCAGATTCATTTAAGAACTGGAGAGGTATGATGGCTTCTGGTGGACGGCGAATTAAACGATCCGTTATAATAAGAACATCATCTATTCATTTTTTAACCGAAGAAGAAATTGAGCGATTTAAAAAAATACAGTTAATTACAAATTACGTAGAAACACGCTCCAAGGAAATCAAACAATTCAATGAGGCCAATCAAATTGATAAATCAGAATTGATCAACGGTAGAAACCTAACCAATTTTGGTGTGTTTAGAAAGTATCTACAAACCTATATAGAAAACCATTCTGCAATCAATAAGGACATGACGCTTATGGTGCGGCAATTAGAACCAACGCCTCAAGGTATTCCTATGGAAATTTATGCGTTCAGTGCCGATATAAGGTGGCAAAATTACGAGTATATCATGGGAGACATATTTGACCACGTGCTGGCTTCCGTGGGCTACTTTAACCTGGAAATCTACGAGTTAGGGCTGTCTGTTTCTGAATAGAATTTTAAGTTATTAAATCAATGATTTAAGGTTGTTGATAACCCTGTTTACAACAAATGTTACTTCTAGGCTTATGCCAATTGTTAATGTTTACCTTTCAACTGACTTAATCTAAAAACGTACTATCATGGAAGACCGATGTAAAAACCTACTCGCTTCAAGACCTACAATTTTATCTGCTAAAATCCACGATTCTATGAGTGATGAAGAGCGTTTTCAAAATGCAACCTTGCGCCCAATAATAAAAATGCAGCACAACCTCTTCATTGCAGTTTTCAAGAATTACATTGCTAAGCGTAAAAATGTGTTTTACGATCTTTCCTTACCGAAGCGCTTATCGTACATAGAGCATGCGGTCCATAAGGATATGAAATTTAGAAACTCTATAAAAGGCATGATTATTGGTCAATTCACCATTGAAGAATATGCGATTTACATTGAAAATTCCTCCGCTTTAAACAAACGAATGATGAACATTGTAAAGGAAAGGTTAATCAGTAGTATTCAGGTATTTGACAAGCCGGATTTACGCAAGGCTATTTAAACCAGTGGTTCTCCATTGAGATTTGTAGTGAGAATGTCGCTCATTAAATCCAGATAAGGCCTTGCAATTTCGAAAGCTTCATTAACAGCTGGGATAAAATCTTGGTCTAACACCACTTCGTCTGTAAAAGATTTGGTAAAAATATATTGCTTTCTTCTTATCAAATCAATGGCAGCATGATTACGATCAAAGCCCTTCGGAGCAGTTTTTAACTCCTCTCCTACAAAATTTCCCCAGACTGTTTTAAAGGTTTTGTCATTGAGGATTTCCCTTATCTCTGTATCATCCATTTCAAATTCTTTACGGATTCTAAAGAGGTCCTCTTTATCAGGATTCCAAAACCCAATACCTATAAAAGACGCATCGTTAGGCTGAATATGCAGGTAATAACCACCACGTAATTCTGGCTTAACACGGTGAAAGGAGCCTCCAAAATGAGTCTTGTATGGGAGTTTATTCTTAGAAAACCTAACATCACGATAAATCCTAAAAAGTTTTACCTTGTCAATTTTATCGTGCATGTTAAGTAGTTGCCCAAGGTAATTGTAGCTTTCCTTTATTTCTGCCTCAATGGATTTAAATTCCCTTTTGTGTTCATTAAACCAATCTCTATTGTTATTGACCTTAAGTTCTTTTAAAAATACTAGTGCGTCTTTTGGAATGACTTTGTTCATAGCCTATTTTTTATAAAAATAAAATACCATCCGCTAAGATGGTATTTGATTGTATATATTTTAACAGGTATTAGTTGCTTGAGAATGATACCATTTTGCTTTTATTCAACTGTGACGCTGAATCTTGTGTAAAGGCATCTAACATCCAACTCGTCTTTTCTAATTCCCTGATATAAGCACCGATTAAATCAATGGTACCTTCATCTTTAATTTTTTCGGCCTTATCTACGACTTTAGACATTTGTTCTAGTAGAATGGCATGATTCTTTAAAATTTCCTTTACCATTTCAACATCTGTCTTGTCCGACGATACTTCTTCTATGGATGAGGCTTTTAAATAATCTTTAAGATTACTCATTGGATGATATCTCAAGGTGAGAATGCGTTCAGCAATTTCATCTATCTTTTCTCTAGCATCCGTATAAAGTTCTTCGAATTTTTCATGAAGTTCAAAGAAGTTTTCTCCTAGGATATTCCAATGGAAATTTCTTAAGTTTTGATAGTAAATATGATAATCTGCCAATAGTGTATTCAGTTCTATAACTGTTGGCAATAATTTTTCATCATTCATGTTTAGGTAATTCATAATATTTGTTCTGTTTTTCTAATTATTATTTCATTCAGTATTAAGATATAATTATCGTGTTTATATTAAAACGGCTTAACAGGCTTTAACCCTTCTACCACCTTATTAACATAATGTTGTGTTAAATTGAATCAAGTATGTTAAAGGAAACTTGATTCATTGCATTATCTTCAAGAAATATGAAAGATATTCTTGTATTTTGAAAGAATTTTCATTATAATGCACGAGAAATAAAACATTCTTAATATATATGGGTAGACCAGCAACAAGACCAACCAAATTAAAGGACGGTTATTACATTGAGATTAGAAATAAAGGATCTAAATCTGGAGTAAAGCTTTACAGTGCTACAAAATTACAAATGCACCGTGCAATAAAAATGTACGAGCGCTCAAAGGAAGTCCTTATTTTAGGGGAATCGATAAACGGAAAGTTTGTTGACAAAGAACCTAAACTACATGTCGTAGAATAACAAAACAAAAGGGTGGACGAAAGTTCACCCTTTTTTATTTGAAATCGATCTTATTTAAAATGAGTCCTGAGGCTGGAGCTATATAACTTTGATGTGATTCTACATTCTCTTTTAGGCTATTCTTGATAAAATCCAAATCGACCTCCCCTTTTCCCAACCTAATTAACGTACCCATCATAAGCCGAATTTGATTTCGGCCAAACCCTTGACCTTGTACCTTCAAAACATAACTTTTTTCAGGAAAGAAACTGGCTGTAATTAAGGTGTTATCTTCTATCCTGCAAACATCTATTGTACGTTTATATAAGCCATTGTCGCTAGCCTTATAGCAATAATTCTTAAAATTGTGCGTCCCTTCAAAGAGCTGTGCACCAATCTTCATGGTTTCAATGTCCAAATCATCTTGAATGGTACTCAAAATAGGTGCGCAAAAGGGATGAAATTTACCGCCAAAGGCAAACACATATATATATTCTTTGGTCTTGGGATGCTGAATTATATTAAAGTCTTTATCGACCTCTTTTATACTCAAGGCTCTTATATCTTGTGGGAGGTTGTAATTAAACCATTTAAGAAAATAGGATTGGTCTGTTATCTCATGGAATGTAAACAACTCAAAGGCCGTTTCATTAGCTGATACCATGGCGTCTGTGCGCCCAGCTACTAGGGTTTTAAATTCCTTGTCTTCGAATACATATTTTAGGGTTCGGTCAATCATAAGATGTAAGGTTTTTAAGTTGGGCTGTTTTTGCCATCCATGAAACCGATAACCTAAATATTGGAGTTTTATAAGATAGTAAAAGCGTTTTCTTTGCATAGTTTATAATGCCAAAAGTATTGAAATTTAAATTCTATACTTATTTTTAATCCAAATCTAAAAATTTGAAGTTATCCTATCCTTTTGACCCAAACATAAAACACCATTTTTTAATTGGTGTATTGCTTGGGCTCTGGATTTTTGCTTTTCTTTATCTCACTGAACCTTTAGACGTCAGTGAATTTAGCCCTAAAGAAAAACTGATCTATTTACCAGGCTATGGTGCAGCTGGTTTAATTTGTTATTTGTTGTTGCTTCCTTTTCAACACCTTATTTATCAAAAGAACAACCGAACTTGGTCTCTTTTAAGTGAAGGTTTATTGTTATTCGGTTTTTGTACTGTTTCCATCATCGTTGCTAGAATCTATTACCTATGGGTTATTGTGCCCTATGAGCCCAATCCTTATACTTTGGGCTACGCGCTAAAAAACATCTACTTGCCAGCCGTTGCTATTATTTTACCTATTATTATTGTGGCGAGATACGCTTTTGGTAAGTATCACGAAAAGCGACTCAATGACCAAAAAATCACAATTCAAGGTGAAGGCAATTATGAAGGGTTACGATTGCATATAAATGATTTGATAAGCATTAATTCCTCAGATAATTATATAGAAATTCATTACCGCTCTGGAAATGACTTGAAAAAAACACTTATTAGAAACAAGCTGTCCGTAATTGACGAAGAGTTTTCCGAACTGCTGCGAACACATCGATCGTATCTTATAAATCCTTTCCATTTTAGGCAGTGGCAAATAGAAAACGGCAAGCATTCTGTATTGCTTAATTACGACATAGGCATTCCTGTTTCCAAAACTTACCTAAAGGAAGTAAAAGCTGCTTTGAATTCTACCACAAACTAAGTTTATTTCGCCCCAAACGCCTGTTATTATTAGATTCTAGGGAAACTTCTGAAATATATTTGCTTCAGAAAGTTTAATCCAAAAAATTATAGAATCATGAAAAATTTAGTCGTTTTACTCGTTTTAATTTTAGCAACAGTTAAGTCCTTATGGTCTCAAATTCCCAATTGTGATTGTAAATCTGATTTAGATTTTATTGTTGAGAAATTAAAGAGCACACCATCTTACAAGAAACAAATTAAAGGTGATAAATTATTGGAATTTGAAAATACCTATAACACTATTGTTTCAAAACTAACGGATTCAACAGATATTAATACCTGTTATAAATTTCTTCAACAACAACTTGATGTTATAGACGATTTTCACATCAACCTATATTCCAATACCACATATTTTTCAAGTGAAGCACTTGATGATACCGAAAAAATTGAGGAATTTTTAAAAAATCCTGTATTCAAGAAACATCCAAAATATCATAGGGATTTGGATAGTTTAAGACAGTCATTATCTCATAAACCATCTGAGACTATTGAGGGGATTTATAAATTCGGTTCAACCTCTATTGAGGTAGGGCTAATTGAAAGTTCAGAGAACCAATTTGAAGGCGTCGTAATACATTCAGAACATCCACTTTGGAAACCAGGACAAGTATTAGTTTATGTGTCTAAGAATTCTTTTGACAGATATAATTTACTTCAGTATGATATAGTTACCCGACAAATTAAAATGAATAGAAACATACGTTTTGAAAATGGTCGTTTGGTAAGTTTTAAAAAGAAAGGATTTGAACATAATTTTGAGTTTAAGCTAGACAAAACGTCCAACTGGGAATTTAAGCAGCTATACGATAAGGTACAATACATTTATTTTGGAAGTTTTAGCAATGCAACGGATAACATCAAAGCCTTTAAAGCTTTTCATTCAAAATATAAGAACAGTTTTACAGCACCAAACATTATTATTGATTTAAGAAGTAACGGTGGTGGTAATAGCAAATGGTCCGACCCTTTTCTTAAGGTATTAAGAAAAAGTAAAGCCAAAATTTATGTCATCACCAACCAATTTACAGGAAGTAATGGCGAACAGTTCACATTAAAGTTAAAGGACAAATTAAACGCCGTCCACTTAGGGCAGACCACGTTTGGTGTCATCGCCTATGGAATAAATTATAGTTATACGTATAATACACCATCAGATAAGTTTACCATTATGCCTACTGATATGAATTATCACAAGTACATTGCTTATGAAGGTCATGGCATTACACCTGATATACCATTAAATTTTGATGAAGATTGGATAGAGCAAACGATGCAAATCATCGAAAATGATACCAAAAAGTAGATACGTGGTTCTAATGCGCGATTAAACTTTCTAAACTACATTAGAGCGACTGTCGTCAACCTTGCTAGATTGGCGACAGTTTTATTTGTGTCTGTCTTCTAAAACATCAACAACGTCCTGAAGTTGAAATCCTTTAGCCTTCAGCAGCATTAAATAATGAAATAGTAAATCGGCACTTTCGTTCAAGAACAAATCATCGTTATTGTCCTTGGCTTCAATCACGACCTCTACGGCCTCCTCTCCTACTTTTTGGGCTATTTTATTAATCCCTTTTTCAAACAGTGACGCTACATAGGATTTGTTCGAATCGGCATTTTCAACTCTAGAGCTTATAATTTGTTCCAAATGGCTTAAAAAGCCATAGGATTGCACATTGTCTTCATTCCAACAGGTATCCGTTCCTTTATGGCAAGTAGGTCCCTTCGGATTTACGGCAATCAGCAGTGCATCATTATCACAATCGAGTTTAATGTCTACAAGCTTTAAAACATTACCGCTTTCTTCACCCTTGGTCCATAGTCTTTTCTTAGTTCTGCTGAAAAACGTTACCATGCCGGTTTCTTTTGTTTTTTTGAGAGCTTCGGAATTCATATAGCCCAGCATTAGTACATTCTTTGTTTTTGCATCTTGAATTATGGCAGGAACTAATCCGTCTTTATTTTTATTGAAATCTATTGTCATAATCTTACCGGTATGCCTTTTTCTTTTAATTCTTTTTTTAACTCTAAAATAGGTATCTCGCCAAAATGAAAAACACTAGCTGCTAAAGCTGCATCTGCTTTTCCCAATGTAAACGTATCGACAAAATGTTGAATGGTTCCCGCACCACCTGAAGCAATTATAGGAATATTCACAAGGTCTGAAAGTTTTGCCAAGGCTTCATTCGCATAACCCGCTTTGGTACCATCGTGATTCATTGAGGTGAACAAAATTTCACCAGCACCACGCGCTTCCACTTCTTTTGCCCATTCGAATAGTTTTAAATCTGTTGGAATAGTACCACCTGCCAAATGCACAAACCATTCCCCTTCAATTTCTTTGGCATCAATAGCAACAACCACACACTGGCTTCCAAATTTTTCAGATAACTCATTTATGAGCTCAGGACGTTTAACAGCCGATGAATTAATAGACACTTTATCGGCACCGCAATGCAATAAGTCATCTACATCTTCCACTGAAGAAATACCACCACCAACAGTAAAAGGAATATTGACATGCTCGGCAACCTTTAAAACCATATCATGCAAGGTTCTACGTTTCTCTTGGGTGGCTGATATATCTAGAAATACCAGCTCGTCTGCACCCAATTCCGCATACTGCTTCGCCAAGACAACAGGGTCGCCAGCATCTCTTAAATCAACAAAGTTCACACCTTTTACAGTGCGACCATCTTTAATATCCAAACAAGGTACAATTCTTTTCGTAAGCATCTATTATTGATTTAAGATGAAGTGTTCGAGTTGCTTAAGCGTAATTTTATTTTCATAAATGGCCTTGCCAATGATAACACCTTCACAACCTATTTCGGCTAATTGTGGTAGTTCATCATATTTTGAAATTCCACCAGAAGCGACTAGTTTAATGCCACCAGCCTCTTGCAATATTTTTTCATACAAATCAAAAGATGGTCCTTGAAGCATTCCGTCCTTTGAAATATCAGTACAAATCACATAGCTAATACCTTTACCGTGATAATCTTTTATAAAGGGAACTACTTCTAAATCACTTTCTTCGTACCAACCTGAAACTGCTATTTTCTCGTTTTTACAATCGGCACCAAGAATAATTTTATCTGAACCATAAGTACGAATCCAATTTTCAAACACGTCTGGATTTTTAACAGCTATACTTCCACCAGTAATCTGACTCGCACCAGATTCAAAAGCCACTCTCAAATCATCATCTGATTTTAGCCCACCACCAAAATCAATCTTTAAGTTAGTTTTGGTAGCGATTTTTTCAAGAACCTTATAATTTATAATATGACTGGCTTTGGCACCATCTAAATCTACAACGTGTAAATGTTGAATTCCGGCATCTTCAAACGCCTTGGCTACTTCAACAGGATTTTCGTTATATACTTTTTTGGTATCATAATCACCTTTGGTCAGTCTAACACATTGACCGTTAATAATATCTATAGCTGGGATAATTCTCATATTGAATATTCGAGGTTAGAAGTTAGAAGTTAGAAGTTATTTTTTTTGATTTCGGCACTTTAAAACAAAAATTCCAACAGTCTATTGTAAATTGTTTGGTTCTATTAATTAACTCATTCTTCATACTTCTAACATTTAATAGCGTACTTACAACTTCAAGAAGTTTTTTAAAATTTGCTCACCTTTTTTACCGCTTTTTTCTGGGTGAAATTGAACGCCAAAAAAATTTTCATGTTCAAGAGCTGAAGCATAATCTAATTCGTAGTGGGTGTTCGCAATTTTCTCATTACAATCTTCTGCGTAGTAACTGTGAACCAGATACATAAAATCACCAGGTTCAATGCCTTTAAACAGATTAGATTTAAGCTGTGTTATGGTATTCCATCCCATTTGGGGAACTTTAACCTGATTTGAAAATCGTTTGACGTTAGTTTGAAAAATTCCAAGCCCTTTAGTATTGCCTTCCTCAGTATGTTTACACATCAGTTGCATACCTAAACAAATGCCAAGCACGGGTTGTTTTAATTGTGGAATCAGTTCATCTAAGCCACTTTCTCTTAATTTGTACATAGCAGAACTAGCCTCACCAACGCCAGGAAAAATGACTTTATCCGCCTTTAACAAGTCCTCAGCATCTGATGTTAATTTGGCCTCGTAGCCCAAACGCTGAAATGCAAACTGAATACTTTTTATATTTCCTGCACCGTAGTTGACAATTCTTAAATTCATTACAGTGTACCTTTGGTTGATGGTAAAATCATTTTATTCACATCGCGTTTTACGGCCATTTTTATGGCTTTTGCAAAGGCCTTGAATATAGCCTCAATCTTATGATGTTCATTGGTGCCTTCTGCTTTTATATTGAGATTACATTTGGCACCATCAGAAAAGGATTTAAAAAAGTGGTAAAACATTTCGGTGGGCATTTTTCCTATCATTTCACGTTTAAAATCCGCTTCCCAAACCAACCAATTTCTGCCGCCAAAATCTATAGCTACCTGAGCTAAACAATCGTCCATAGGTAGACAAAAACCGTAACGTTCTATGCCTAATTTATCACCTAGAGTTTTGGCAAAAACCTCGCCGAGAGCGATGGCCGTGTCTTCAATAGTATGATGTTCGTCCACTTCTAAATCACCATCGACTTTAATGTTTAAGTCCATCTGACCGTGACGTGCAATTTGGTCTAGCATATGATCAAAAAAGGCAATACCAGTATTTATGTTGCTTTGTCCTGTACCATCTAAGTTTAGGGCGATTTTAATTTTGGTTTCGTTGGTATTACGCTCTATCTGTCCTATGCGTTCGGTTGCCTTTAGAAATTCGTATATCGACTTCCAGCTAGATGTCTCTAGCGCAATGGAATTTTTAAGTTCTGCCTTTTTAGACGCATCAATGCCGTCTTGTCCTAAGGCATTGAGCAATATCCCTTTACAACCTAGATTTTTTGCCAATTCTATATCAGTCAATCTGTCTCCAATCACGTATGAATTTTCTAAATCACAAGAACCGTTCATATATGACTTTAATAGACCTGTTCTTGGTTTCCGTGTTGGTGCTTTTTCATGCTCAAAGGTTCTGTCGATAATCTGCTCAGAAAATTCTATACCCTCATTTTTTAGGGATTGAATAAGAAAATTATGAACAGGCCAAAATGTTTCTTCAGGAAAAGAATCGGTACCCAAACCATCTTGATTGGTCACCATGACCAATTCGAAATTAAGCTCATTTGCAATCTTGCTTAAGTATTGAAATACACCTGGGAAGAATTCAAGTTTTTCAAAGCTGTCCAACTGGTAATCCACAGGTGGCTCTATGGCCAAGGTGCCATCTCTATCTATAAACAATACGGGTTTCATGGTAGTTGATTTAAAGTCTCAATTAATTGTTTGTTTTCTTCTGGTGTGCCTACAGTAAAACGAAGACAGTTTTCGCACAAGGGTTGATTCGTCCTGTTTCTCACCACAATCCCTTTTTTAATCAACTGCTCGTAACGCAGATTGGCATCATCGACCTTTACCAAAACAAAATTTGCATCTGAAGGATACACTTGCTTTATAAATGAAATTTCATTTAATGCCGAAGTGAGCGTATCTCGTTCTTTAACTATGATTTTGATTTGCTCATTTACCTCTTCAAGAGCACTTAATCGTTCTAGGGCTTTGGTTTGGGTAAGTTGATTGACGTTATATGGCGGTTTTATTTTATGTAATATTGAAGTAATAAATTCTGAAGCATAACATATACCTAGTCGAATCCCAGCAAGTCCATAAGCCTTGGAAAAAGTTTGTGTGACAATAAGGTTGGGAAATTCATTAAGTCTGCTCAACCAGCTCTTCTGATTTGAAAAATCTATATAAGCTTCATCTATAACCACAATACCATTAAATTCATTTATAAGTCCCTCAACACTTTTAGCTTTAAAACTGTTGGCAGACGGATTATTGGGTGAGCAAAGGAATAATAGCTTAGAATTTTTATCCTGAGTTTTCAAAATGTCTTCCACTTGAGGCTCAAAATTAGAGTCAAGCATAACATTATAGATATCTACAGCATTTAAATCGGCTAAAACCTTATACATGCCATAGGTTGGCGGTAGTGTGATGACGTTGTCTTTTCCAGGTTCGCAAAAAGCCCTAAAGATAAGGTCAAGGACTTCATCACTTCCATTACCTAATAAAATCTGTGAGGATGTAACACCTTTTATTTTTGATAAGCGTTCCTTAACCAAGGTTTGTTGTGGGTCTGGATAACGATTGACACTCGTTTGAAACGGATTTTCATTGGCGTCAAGAAATACCATGTCATCAGAAGCCTCTTGGTACTCATCCCTTGCTGATGAATAGGCCTTTATGGATTTTATGTTTTTGCGTAAAAGACGTTCTATATTCATTATTCAATATCTTTTAAGCGTATTGTCACCGCATTTTTATGGGCTTGAAGCCCTTCGGCTTCCGCCATAATTTCTACAGCTTTACCAATATTCTTAAGGCCTTTCTGGGAGATTTTTTGAAAGGTCATACTTTTCATAAAACTGTCCAGGTTTACACCAGAATAAGCCTTAGAAAATCCATTTGTCGGCAAGGTGTGATTAGTTCCAGAAGCATAATCGCCAGCACTCTCCGGCGTGTAATTTCCTATGAATACTGATCCTGCGTTTGCAATCTTTTTTACAAAATAATCATCTCTTTCCGTCGCTACTATAAAATGCTCTGGTCCATATTCATTTATGAGATCCAATGCTGTCTTGAAATCCTCGACCACAATAGCTCTTGAATTGTTAATCGCAGCCGTAGCAATATCCTTTCGCGGTAACTCCTGTAGTTGAGAAGCCACTTGTTCTGTGACTTGAGTAGCAAACTTTTCGGATGTAGTCACTAAAATCACTTGACTGTCCATACCATGTTCTGCCTGACTTAACAAATCAGAAGCCACATAGGCTGGATGCGCTGATTCATCTGCCATAACCAATAGCTCACTTGGTCCTGCTGGCATATCTATGGCTACGCCATATTTTGTGGCTAATTGTTTGGCAACGGTCACAAATTGATTACCAGGTCCAAAAATTTTATAAACCTTAGGAATGGAAGCAGTGCCAAATGTTAATCCAGCAACAGCCTGAATGCCACCAGCCTTAATAATTTTAGTCACGCCACAGAGGTCTGCGGTGTAAAGGACTTCGTTTGGTATTTTACCCTCTTTATTTGGAGGTGAGCAGAGTACTATTTCTTTGCATCCTGCAATTTTAGCTGGAATAGCCAACATTAAAACCGTAGAAAATAAAGGCGCTGTCCCACCAGGAATATAAAGTCCTACTTTTTCAATAGGTCTTTTCTCCTGCCAACATTTTACACCTTTCATGGTCTTGACAAAAACTTTAGATGTCTTTTGCGCCTTATGGAATTGCTTGATGTTGGATTTGGCCATTTTTATAGCCTTTTTTAAATCCTCGGACAAATGGTTGCGTGCTTCTTTTATCTCTTTACTCGATACCACAAGCTCATCTATCACAACATTGTCATAGATTTTTGTGTAGTTGTTTACAGCGCTGTCGCCATTTACAATAACATCGTTAAAAACCTTTAGCACAGTTTGCTCAATATCTTCCACTGTTTTTGTTGGACGTTTTAAGATGTCCTGCCATTCAGATTTTATGGGGTTTATGTACGTTTTCATTTTATAGCTGCCAGAGTGTTTGGTTTTTAGTTTATACTTCTTCTATTCCTTGTATTTCAATAATGACAAATCGGTATTCACAATAAGACTGATTACAGCACCATATTTTCAATTGGACAAACTAGGATGCCTTCGGCACCATTAGCTTTTAGCTCATCTATGACGTTCCAAAAATCATTTTTGTTAATTACGGAGTGCAGAGAGCTCCAGCCCTCTTTGGCTAGAGGTAAAATCGTTGGACTATTCATGCCCGGTAAAATGGACACAATATTGTCCAGCTTGTCATTAGGGACATTAAGCAATACATATTTATTTTCCCTTCCTTTTAAAACGGATTGCAGTCTAAATTGAATCTTGTCGATTATCTCCTGATTTTGTTTAGATATCTTTGGTGAAGTGGCTAATACAGCTTGGGATTTCAAAAGCACTTCAATTTCCTTAAGTCCATTTTTAAATAAGGTACTACCACTTGATACAATATCACAAATGCCATCTGCGAGGCCAATATTTGGAGCAATTTCAACAGAGCCATTAATAATATGAAGATTTGCTGTTATGCCTTGCTCATTTAGGAAGTGATTTACTGTATTAGGATAAGAGGTGGCAATTCTTAGTCCTTCGAGATCCTTTAAGGATTTAGCCGCGCTAGATTTAGGTACTGCAATAGACACCCTGCACTTAGAAAAGCCAAGGCGTTCCACAATCTTAAGGTCCTTACCTTTTTCAAATAAGACGTTCTCCCCTATTATGGCAGCGTCTACTACACCATCCCTTAAATACTGAGGGATATCACCATTCCTAAGGTAAAATACTTCTAAGGGAAAGTTGCTAGAAGCTGCCTTTAGCTGGTCTTTGCCATTGTCTATGGATATGCCAATAGCCTTTAGGATTTTTAAGGAATCTTCATTTAGGCGACCTGATTTTTGAACTGCAATTTTTAATCTACTCATTTTTTTAGTTTGGTTGGTTTGAGAATAGAATGAGCTCAATAAAAAAACCCATTTGATATTCTCAAACGGGTTTCATTATGTTTTGATTTCATTCAATACACCATTAGCTCGCTTGAGGACAAGTTTCTAAATGATGATGTAATTGAATAGTCATGTGCTATATTTATTTAAACAAATTTTCAAAAAAATAAATTATAAAAGCAAGTCTTTAACAAACTTTTATTGATTGCCCAAAATAATAGGCATGCCAGACTCTCCAGAACCAATGATTACTACCTTGCTATTTGGAGATTCTGCTAATTTATTAGTAGCCTCAATACCTTTGTCTTGAAGAATCTTATCGGTAAGCGAAGCACTTAAAATTCGGTTGGCATCAGCTTTACCTTGAGCTTCGATTCGTTGACGTTCGGCTTCTTTTTGTGCCGTAACCAATCTAAATTCATATTCTAAGGATTGTTGCTCTTGCTTTAATTTTCTCTCAATAGCTTCCTTTATTGTAGGTGGCAAGGTTACGTCGCGTACAAGGATTTCATCCAGTATAATGTATTGATCATCAACGATTTTTTTAGTTTCTTCAAAGATTTCTTTTTGAATAGCGTCACGCTTACTGGAATACAACTGTTCTGGTGTATAACGACCAACGACGCTTCTTGCTGCCGAACGAATGGTAGGTAGAATAATTCTATTGAGATAATTTTCTCCAATCTCTTGGTGCAATTTACCTAAATCATTGTAGTCTGGTTTGTACCAAGCTGAAGCATCGAGTTGAATATCCAAACCGTTAGAGGACAATACTTTCATTTTTTCAAAGATCTCTTGGCGTCTAACCTCATAAATGTAAACCTTATTCCATGGTGCAACGATATGGAAACCTTCACCTAAAGGTGGTTCATCGGTCACAACTCCACCTCCAAATGTTTTGTATAAAACTCCAGCTTCACCAGAGCCTACCGTAACGGCAGATTTAGCTATTACTATAATTAAAAAAATGATTACTACTAAAATAGGTAATCCAATTTTTGGTAATTTTTCCATGTTTATGTTTTTAAATTAATCCGTGATATTTTCTTATGAACCACTCGAAAAATAGGCTAAGCGCTATTAATCGGAGCAAATATTCAAAGTCTATCAAAGGTACAATATTTTTAGTGCTTTTTTGAACAATACGGTAGCGAGTATCTCCTAATAAATTGTTAATTAAGTCCTCAGTTTCTTCGGCGAAATAGCTCTTGCCAGAAGTAATTTCTGCTAATTGATTCAATTTTGTTTGGTCTGGATTAAGAAACTGTTGCTCTACATTATAATCCAAAACTTCAAATTCTCCAGAAGATGCCACAGCCTCTGAGTTATGTTTTACGGTAAAATTATATCGCCCAGATGCCAACCCGCTTAAATCTACCTTATAATTGCCGTTAGACAGCAATAGCGGATATTGTCTTGTTTCAAGGTCTTCGTTTTCGGGTTTAAGCTCTAGCGTTAAGGCCGCACTGTCATCAAACTCATAGCTTTTATTGAAGTATTGTGCACTGACTGTTACGGATTCATTGCCGTTGTAGAAGGAATTATAGTCAACCTGAAGTCGTTTCCTTCGTTTATTGGAACTTATGAATTGTACCAACTTGTTGATGAGATTATCAAAGCCCTCAAAGCTTTTGGTAACCAAATAACTATGAGCTCTCCACCTCCAGATACCTTCACCATTTAAAATGGCTTGTTTGGAATTTTTCGTCTCCAAAGTGGCCAGTAGAACAAAATCAGTGGTAATACCATTGACCATTTTATAAAAAAGCACGTCATTAGGAGCATCTATACCAAAAACTCCAAGTTCTGACTTTAAAGGTGGGAAATCACTAAAACTTAAGTCCTCAACGATAAAATTACTGTAGTTTCGGTTAAGATAAGGCTGAAAATTTTCGGTTTGGTTGGTTATGGCTTGTTTGAAATTATCCTGAATCTCATTTAAGAAAACCCAATCTGTGGTGGTCCCAGTGATATAAAACAAGTTCGTGTTTTGTGAAGTTAAAGTCTCTAATGCCTCTTTGAACGACCTTGTTGGTTGATAAATTATTGCTAATTGGTAATCAACTTCCTTTGACAAGAAATCTGAAGGTGATAAAATAGTTACCTGCCTTTGTTTATTGCTCTCAATAGATTTTTTTAGCGCACCAATATCTGGATGCATACGCTCTGTTATCAAGGCGATATTCGTTTTTTGGTCTATGATTTCTACACCAAAGTTCTTTTTATTATTTACAGTATTTCGTTCTTGTTTCAATGGCATTAGTTCGGCGACATAAGATCGAACACCAACAGTATTGGCCAATAGTTCAGTAGAAATAATTTCAGAAGACTTTTCGGAATCAAATTGAAGGGTCTTTTTAAAAAGTATTTGATCTCCAGATTTAATTCTGAATTCAGTAGTCACCGCTTCATTTCCAGAGTAATTAAGTATCGCTTCAACAGGAAAGCGATTTTTTAGGAAAGCAAATCGATTAACATTTAGTTGGGTGATGCGTAAATCTTTATAGACAGTGGTATCCCCTAAGATAATCGGATAAACAGGCTGGTTTATTTTTGAGCTTGCGTAGCCGTAATCCTCTCCAAGAGTTTGGTTACCATCAGAAATTAACACAATTGGTGCAACCGTTTCCTTATAAACATCGTTCAGGTTTTCTAGAGAATTTGAAATATTTGATTGGCGCTCAGAAAAATTAATGCTGTCGCTCAACCGCAGGGTTTTACCAAACGTGTAGACATCTATATTAAAGTTTTTATTTAGGCTCGGATTGTTTATTAACTTATTTACAGTTTTTTGAGCTTTATTTGACTGCTCTAGATATTCTATGGATTGAGAGTTGTCAACGGCGAGCACGAGATTTGGTTTCTCCTTTGTAACGGTTATGGATTCAAATTTTGGATTTACAAGGAGCAACCCAATAGCAAACAGTGTTAAGGCTCTTGCAACGAATAAGGCGTACTTAAGTTTTGGATTTAATTTAGACTTATATACATACTGAAACAGCGCTATTAAAAGCGCTGTTATTCCAGCTACACATATGTATATTATAGTTTCTAATTGCATAAATGAGAAATGCTATTAGGTTAACATTCCACCATCTACATTTAAAGTTTGACCTGTAATGTAAGCACTCATATCACTTGCCAGAAAGACACAAGCATTCGCAATATCCTCAGGCGTACCGCCTCGTTTTAATGGTATGGCAGCTCGCCATCCTTTTACAGTTTCTTCGTCGAGTTTAGCTGTCATTTCAGTTTCAATAAAACCTGGCGCAATAACATTACTTCGAATATTTCTAGATCCAAGCTCCAATGCTACTGATTTTGAAAATCCTATGATACCAGCCTTGGATGCCGCATAATTTGTTTGTCCAGCATTACCCTTTACACCTACTACCGAACTCATACTTATAATTGAACCTTTACGTTGCTTAAGCATTGTACGCTGTACTGCTTTGGTCATGTTAAAAACAGACTTTAGGTTAACCTCAATGACCTTATCAAAATCTTCTTCTCCCATGCGCATCAATAGGTTGTCCTTTGTGATGCCTGCATTATTGACAAGGACGTCAATACTACCGAATTCAGACAGAACATCTTCAGCCAATTTCTGAGCTTCATCAAAACTTGCAGCGTTACTTTGATACCCTTTGGCCTTAACACCAAGGGACTTGAGTTCTTTCTCCAATTCGTTAGCGGCATTTACAGAAGAACTGTAGGTAAAGGCAACATTGGCACCATGTTGTGCAAACACTTGGGCAATACCTTTTCCGATTCCCCTACTTGCACCTGTTATAATTGCGGTTTTTCCTTCTAATAATTTCATGATTATATTCCTGTTAGTTAGTAATTATCTTGCATTAACAACTCAAATATAGTTGATACAAATTGCATGAAATAAAAAAACCTCACAAGATTTTGAGAGGTTTTTAACAGTTATATTATTATGGTATTAACCCAATACTTCTTTTACCTTCATGCCAATTTCTGCTGGTGAGTCAACAACATGAATGCCACACGATCTCATAATTTTCTTTTTTGCCTGTGCAGTATCATCGCTACCACCAACAATAGCACCTGCATGGCCCATAGTTCTTCCGGCAGGAGCCGTTTCACCTGCTATAAATCCTATTATAGGTTTAGTGCTACCGCTTTCTTTATACCACTTCGCTGCGTCAGGTTCTAATTGGCCTCCAATTTCACCAATCATTACTACAGCTTCCGTTTCTGGATCGTTAATGAGCAATTCCACAGCCTCTTTTGTTGTTGTTCCTATAATTGGATCACCTCCAATTCCTATGGCAGTAGTTATTCCAAGACCTTGTTTAACAACTTGGTCGGCCGCTTCATAGGTTAGGGTCCCAGATTTTGAAACAATACCAACATTACCTTTTTTAAACACGAAGCCAGGCATAATTCCCACTTTAGCTTCCTCTGGAGTTATTACTCCTGGACAATTAGGACCTATTAGGCGACAGTTTTTATCCTTAATATAGTCATAAGCTTTAATCATGTCAGCTACTGGTATGCCCTCAGTAATCGTTATAATTACTTTTATGCCTGCATCTGCTGCTTCCATAATGGCATCTGCTGCAAATGCTGGTGGTACAAAAATAATGGTTGTATCTGCACCTACCTTTTCGACAGCTTCCGATACCGTATTAAAAACAGGTTTTCCTAAATGGGTCTGCCCGCCTTTACCTGGTGTAACGCCACCAACGACATTGGTACCATATTCTATCATTTGACCAGCGTGGAAGGTGCCTTCACTACCTGTAAATCCTTGGACGATTATTTTTGAATTCTTATTAACTAGTACACTCATTTCTTAAGCTTGTTATATAGGTTTTAAATCGATGCAAAAATAGTGTTTTTAAGACGTTAAGTCGAAGCTGTATTTAATCTTTTTTATCGACATTTATGCTTTTCAGTTTCTCTAATATTTCTGGTATCTTTCTTATAGAGGCCAACTCCTTGTATTTGCTTCTAATATCCTCTGCTGGATATCCGAAATAGGTTTTTCCGCCTTCCAATGATTTACTAATCCCGGATTGAGCAAGGATGATAGTTTTTTCTCCAATAGTAACGCTACTGGCAATACCAACTTGTCCCCAAATGGTGACTTCATCCTCGATTACCACGCACCCAGCAATACCTACTTGTGAGGCAATTAAACATTTCTTACCTATAACGGTATCATGTCCTATTTGAATTTGATTATCTAATTTGCTTCCTTCTTTTATGGTGGTATCACCTGAAACACCTTTATCTATGGTACAACAGGCACCTATATGCACATTATCTTCTATTACTACACGACCTCCGGATTTTAACTGGTCGTAACCTTGAGGTCTATTCTTGTAGTAAAAAGCACTTGCGCCCAAAATTGTTCCGGCATGGATTTCCACATTATCTCCAATAATGGTGTCATCATAGATACTAACATTAGAATGAATGGTACAATTTTCTCCTATAACCACATTGTGACCGATAAAACAATTGGGTTGGATTATAGTGTTATTACCTATTTTTACACTATCTGAAATGGCAGATGTAGCTGGTTTAAACGGTTTGAAGTGCGAGGTCAACTTATTGAAATCCCTGAATGGGTCATCAGATATTAATAATGCCTTACCATCAGGACAATCTACTTTTTTATTGATTAGAACCACGGTTGCCTTTGAACGCAAGGCTTTATCGTAATATTTTGGGTGGTCTACAAATACGATATCTCCAGGTTCTACAACATGAATTTCATTCATACCTAAAACTGGAAAGTCCGATTTCCCAATATAGTCTGCATTTATTAAACTAGCGATTTGTTCAATGGTTTGAGGAACAGGAAATTTCATAGTTATTGTGCCTTATTTTGGTCAAGAGCCATACTTAGTTCTAGCACTACTCTTTAATCCTTTCTTTGTAGGTACCTTTTTCTGTTTCGACCCTTATTTTATCACCTTCATTGATAAATAGAGGCACATTAACTGATGCGCCAGTTTCCACAGTAGCAGGTTTGGTGGCATTGGTTGCTGTATTGCCTTTAACGCCTGGTTCTGTATGGGTAACCTCTAAAATAACACTAGCAGGCATTTCTACAGACAGTGGCATGTTGTCTTCTGTATTTATAATTACAGTAACCACTTCGCCTTCTTTCAAAAGGTCTGGTCTATCTAAAGCTGCTTCTTGAAGTGCTATCTGTGTATAGTCTTCTGTATTCATAAAATGATACGCCTGACCATCGTTATACAAATATTGAAATTTGTGCGTCTCAACCCTAACGTCATCAATTTTATGACCAGCAGAGAAGGTGTTATCTATTACTTTTCCTGTCGTAACACTTTTTAATTTCGTTCTTACAAATGCAGGGCCTTTTCCTGGTTTCACATGTAAAAACTCTATGATTTTATAAATATCATGATTATATCTAATGCATAATCCGTTTCTTATATCTGATGTAGTTGCCATGTTGTTGCTTTTAATTTGATTTGAAATATCCTTTCATGATTCCACGATGAGAATTCTTGATAAATTGAAGAATTTCATCTCGTTCTGGAGTTGCTTCCATTTCCGCTTCTATAATTTCGGAAGCCTGTGTGTTGTTATAGCTTTTTTGATATAAAATTCTATAGATACTTTGAATCTCCCTTATTTTTTCAGTTGAGAAACCACGACGTCTTAATCCTACGGAATTAATTCCTACATAAGACAATGGCTCCCTTGCCGCCTTAACATACGGAGGAACATCTTTTCTTACTAGGGAACCACCTGTAACAAAGGCATGGTTACCTATAGAACAGAATTGATGCACGGCCGTCATTCCCGCAAGAACAACATAATCACCAACAGTAATGTGCCCAGCAAGCGTACTGTTATTAGAAAAAATACAGTTATCGCCAACGATACAATCGTGTGCTATATGGCAGTAAGCCATAATAAGGCAATTGTTACCGATAACGGTTTTCATTTTGTCTGAAGTGCCACGGTTAATGGTTACGCATTCCCTTATAGTAACATTATCACCAATTTCTACGGTGGTTTCCTCGTCATCGTATTTTAAATCCTGTGGGACGGCAGAAATGACTGCACCAGGAAATATGTTACAGTTTTTACCAATTCTGGCGCCTTCCATGATGGTAACATTACTCCCAATCCATGTCCCTTCACCAATTTTTACATTATTATGTATTGTAGTAAAAGGTTCTATTACAACATTTTTTGCAATCTTGGCACCAGGATGCACATATGCTAGCGGTTGGTTCATATTATTTTACTTTAGTGATTTGTGCCATTATTTCAGCCTCGGAAACCAACTTGCCATTGGCATAAGCTCTACCTTGCATTTGGCAAATTCCTCTTCGTATTGGAGATATTAGGTCTAATTTAAATATCAGGGTATCTCCTGGCACTACTTGATGTTTGTATCTTACATTGTCTATTTTAAGCAAGTATGTTAGATAATTTTCTGGATCCGGAACCGTGCTTAAAACCAAGATACCTCCTGTTTGCGCCATGGCTTCTATCTGTAAAACTCCTGGCATAACTGGAGCTCCAGGAAAATGGCCTACGAAGAAAGGCTCATTCATTGTAACGTTTTTAACTCCGACAACGCATTTATCAGTTAACTCCATGATTTTATCAACCAATAGGAACGGTGGCCTATGTGGTAACATGTCCATAATTTGATTGACATCCTTTACAGGCTTGGCGTGTAAATCTACCTCTGGAACATAATTACGTCTTTCATTTTTAATGAGTTTAGACATTTTCTTCGCAAATTGAGTATTTACGAAATGACCAGGTTTAT
Organism: uncultured Winogradskyella sp.; assembly: GCA_913055905.1. Taxonomy (GTDB): domain Bacteria; phylum Bacteroidota; class Bacteroidia; order Flavobacteriales; family Flavobacteriaceae; genus Winogradskyella. Next base: position 453,919 of record CAJXLB010000002.1, on the reverse strand, counting down.
TTGCAATTACTTTACCACGAATACGCGTCCCTATTAAGGCTAAATCACCAACCACGTCCAATAACTTATGTCTTGCAGCTTCATTTGGATAATGAAGTGTAAGATTATCTAAAATGCCATTTGGTTTTACCGCTATATTGTCTTTGTTAAAGGCTTCCCTAAGCTTTTCCATGGTTTTGGGAGAGAGTTCCTTATCTACATAGACTATGGCATTATTTAAATCGCCACCTTTAATCAATCCGTGCTCTAAAAGCATCTCTATTTCATGTAAAAAGCTAAAGGTTCTGGCATTGGCTATTTCCGTCTTGAAATCAGCAACATTTGTCAAAGTCGCATTTTGAGTTCCAAGCACCTTAGTCCCAAAATCTACCATTGTGGTAACTTGGTAGGAGTTGGAAGGCATTACAATTATTTCGCTTCCAGACTCTTCATCAGCATATGAAACAATTTGTGAAACCTCATACTCTTCCCTAAAAGCCTCCTGCTCTACTATGCCAGCCTTTTCCAATTCTTCAACAAAAAATTTGGAAGACCCGTCCATAATTGGTGGTTCAGAGGCATTAAGTTCAATAATCACATTATCCAAGTCTAAACCTACTAGTGCTGCTAAAACATGTTCACAGGTTTGAATGGTGACACCATTTTTTTCTAAACATGTGCCGCGTTGTGTATTGGTTACATAATTAGCGTCTGCTTCTATCTTTGGACTACCTTCAAGGTCTGAACGCTCAAAAATAAAACCAGAATTTTCTTTACCTGGTTTAAACGTAAGTATGACCTCATCTCCTGTATGCAGTCCAACACCAGAAAGGGAGACCGGTTTGCCAATGGTTCGTTGTTTTATTTCGGTTTTAATTATTGCCATCTACTCGCTTTTCAATTTCGTTTATATTTTTGACAATTTTTGGTAAATTCTTAAAGTGAACGTAGGATTTATTATAATCACCATAAGTAAGTGCAGGTGAACCCTGTAATACTTCGTTGTCCTTAACATTTCGTCCAATCCCAGATTGCGCTTGAATCTTCACATTATTACCAATAGTAATGTGACCAACGATACCAACCTGACCACCAATCTGACAATTCTCACCAATCTTTGTGGATCCTGCAACTCCTGTCTGAGCAGCAATTACGGTATTTTTTCCTATCTCTACGTTATGGGCTATTTGGATTTGGTTGTCTAGCTTCACGCCTTTTCTAATGATAGTAGATCCTAGAGTTGCGCGATCTATGGTCGTTCCGGCGCCAATATCAACATTATCTTCTATAATGACATTACCTATTTGTGGGACTTTTGAATATTCCCCTTTTTCATTAGGAGCAAAACCAAAACCATCAGCACCTATTATGGCTCCAGAGTTTATTACACAATTGTTGCCAATGATACAATCTGAATAAATTTTAGCGCCCGAAAAAACTAAGGTGTTATCACCAATGACAACATTGTCACTTACATAAGAATTAGGAAATATTTTAACGTTATTACCTATTTTGACGTTCTCACCAATGTAAGTGAAAGCACCTATGTAGATATCAGAACCTATTGTAGAAGATTCTGAAATATAGCTAGGTTGCTCTATACCTGACTTATTAAGTTTTATCTCATTGTAATACTCTAATAATTTAGTGAATGCACCGTAGGCATCTTCGACCTTTATCAGTGTCGTTTCAACCTCATGTTCTGGTTCAAAATCTAAATTTACTATAGTAATGGACGCTTTAGTCTTGTATATGAAAGGTTTATATTTTGGATTGGCAAGAAAGGTTAAAGACCCCTTTACCCCTTCTTCAATTTTAGCAAGCTTTGAGACCTTAACCTGCGGATCACCTACAACGGTCCCTTCTAAAATGCCTGCAATTTGTTCTGCTGTAAATTTCAATTATTTAGTTTTTGGTGACGGTTTTGGCAAAAATAGAAAAAATGTATCACATTCTAATTTTAGGATAGCACATATAATATTTGGTTACGGGTTTGCTCAAAGCTTTAATATTTAAATGGTCAGACACCTTAACGACATCCTTTACTTTCCCAGATTTTAATAATATATCTATGTGCTCCTTTTTTTGTTTGTAAGCCTGATTTGTAATTTCCCCAACGAAGACAAAATATCTTGCCTGGGCTTCGTTTATATTATAGGTAGATTTCAGTCTATCAATATGCTCTTCTAGTGCTTTTGGTTTTATAGGCTTATTTTTAATCTTTATTTTTAGAAGTTCCCTATTAATAACCATCTTGCAAAGATTGCTCAACACAAAATCATCGTCATCTTGCCATGTTTTAATTGCCGATAATACATCGACATCATCTAATTTAGAAAACACCTCGAGCGTAGCTTTGTCAAAATTAGATTTTGAAATTTCATTTTCAAGAAAGAAGAATAACGCTTCACTACAAGCTAAGGTCGCTCCTTCACTCACTAATTCTTTGGCACGTTTTAAGATTCTGGTTAGGAGCTGCTCTGCAACCAAGCCTGTTTTATGCAAATAGACTTGCCAATACATAAAACGACGTGCTACCAAAAATTTCTCAACACTATAAATTCCTTTTTCCTCGATAACTAACCTGTCATCAACGACATTAAGCATCGTAATTAAACGCTCACTGTTAATATTACCTTCTGCCACGCCAGTATAGAAACTGTCCCGTTTTAGATAATCTGCCCTATCCATATCCAACTGACTTGATATAAGCTGACACATAAAGGTACGAGGGTAATCGCCTTTAAAAATGGCGATGGCCATAGTTAAATTTCCGCTAAATTCCGCATTGAGTTGCTCCATAAAATGCAACGATATTTCCTCATGGGAAATACCACTAACAAGACTATGCTCCATGGCATGAGAAAAGGGGCCATGGCCAATATCATGGAGTAAAATAGCAATAAGAAGTGCATTTTCTTCTTCTACAGAAATTTCAATACCCTTAAACCGAAGCACTTGTATTGCTTTTTGCATAAGATGCATACTTCCCAGTGCGTGATGAAACCTCGTATGATGGGCGCCTGGATAGACCAAGTATGAAAGTCCCATTTGACTTATTCTCCGCAATCTCTGAAAGAAAGGATGCTCGATTAAATCAAACACCAAAGAGTTAGGCATCGTAATAAAACCATAAATAGGATCGTTAAATATTTTAAGTTTGTTACTGGCCAAAAGTTTTCTTTAATTTAAAACAAATATACACGAAGCATGATAAATATTCTCTGGGTAGATGATGAAATCGATTTGTTAAAACCACATATCCTGTTTTTGGAACAGCGACAATATAAAGTAACCACTTGCCAAAGTGGTATGGAAGCTTTGGAGGCTTTAAATGATAACACTTTTGATATTGTATTTTTAGACGAAAATATGCCTGGATTAACAGGATTGGAAACCTTAAACGAAATAAAGGAACGCCGCGCAAATCTTCCTGTTGTTATGATTACCAAAAGTGAGGAAGAATATATAATGGAAGAAGCCATTGGCCGTAAAATAGCAGACTATCTTATAAAACCGGTCAATCCAAATCAGATATTATTGAGTCTGAAGAAAAACTTAGATCATTCTAGGTTGGTTTCAGAAAAGACAACATCCAATTATCAGCAAGAATTTAGAAAAATAGCCATGGATTTGGCTATGGTAAATACCTTTGAGGAATGGGTAGACTTGTATCAAAAATTAATCTATTGGGAGCTCCAACTAGAGGATATCGAGGATGTTGGTATGACAGACATCTTAGAATCGCAAAAAACAGAAGCCAATTTACAATTTGGAAAATTTATAGAAAAAAATTATCAGGACTGGTTTTCGCCAAATAATAAAGCACCAGTAATGTCCCACACTTTGTTCAAAGACAAGGTGGTGCCAGAGTTGAGTGACAAACAGCCCACACTTTTAGTGGTTATAGATAACCTCAGATATGATCAATGGAAAGCCTTTGAACCTATAGTTAACACTTACTACAAGAAAAGTTCTGAAGTATCGTTCTTCAGCATATTGCCAACAGCGACACAATATGCCAGAAATGCCATATTTTCTGGCCTCATGCCGGCAGATATGGAAAAATTATATCCTCAGTATTGGAAAAACGACACCGACGAAGGCGGAAAAAATCTTCATGAGGATGACTTTTTAAGAGAACAATTAAAGCGATTGGGTTTAACGCATATTAAATATGAATATCACAAAATAACCAATTTAAAATCGGGCAAGAAGTTGGTTGAAAACTTTAAATCCTTAAAGCAGAATGATTTAAACGTGGTAGTTTACAATTTTGTTGATATGTTGTCACACTCCAAAACGGAAATGGAAGTTGTTAAGGAGTTAGCATCAAACGATAAGGCCTACAGATCTTTAACATTGAGTTGGTTTAAGAACTCGCCTTTGTTAGAAATGATACAGTTATCCCAACAGCTAGGATTCAAATTGATTCTTACCACAGATCACGGAACGATTAACGTGAAATCACCAACCAAAGTTATAGGTGACAGGGACACTAGTTTAAATTTGAGATATAAAACGGGTAGAAGTTTAACTTACCAGGAAAAAGATGTTGTTGCAGTGAAAGACCCCAAGAGCTATCACTTGCCAGCTTTAACAATGAGTAGTTCGTTTATTTTTGCGAAGGGTGATTTGTTTTTGGCCTATCCTAATAATTTTAACCATTACGTTAGTTATTACAGAAATACGTACCAGCATGGTGGTGTTTCATTGGAGGAAATGATTATTCCATTTGTAGTTTTACAGCCGAAGTAACTCTTTAAAATGCATAAAAATCCGATGAAATACATATTTTTCTAGGATTTTTAAAGAATTATACCTACTATTGTACTCTAAACGAATGGTAGAATTAGTTGAATTCATTCATTTTTACATATCATTTAAGCGATATAGATACCATAGCGGAAAAAGTGCTCAGTCTTCTAAATAAGGGGACGGTACTTCTTAATGGCGATATGGGCTCTGGGAAAACCACTTTTGTAGCTTCATTGTTAAAGGCGATGGGAAGCACTGATAATGTGTCTAGCCCTACCTTTTCCATAATAAATGAATACCATACTAAAGATGACAAGGTTTTTCATTTTGATTTGTATAGAATTGAATCTCTCGAAGAAGCTTTAAGTTTTGGTGTAGATGAGTATGTTAATTCTGGCAACTGGTTATTTATAGAATGGCCAGATAGAATCAGTGATATTTTGCCCGATAAGGTACAGGCCATTTCTATAGAGCACACAGAAAACAATAAAAGATCCCTCAAATTAACCATAGAAAAACAAAGTTTAACCGAAATAAACGCAATGGACACACTCTAGAATAAGGTCATTAAATTGACAACATTCATTCGTCATGGATGGCAGATTACGGAAAAACCGTAATTGAAATCATAATTTTTATCGGATTTTAACATTAGCTGATTTTTAAAGGCGTTAGATGCACTTTAAATTTGTAGCGAATTAATTAATTAAATCCCTTAAATTATGAAAGCTAAAAAACTAGTACTAGCAATTGCCATCTTCGGAGGAATGTTATTCACCGTTCAAGCGACTAACATTATCGATTTAGATGGACAAGCTACAACACAAGTCGACAAAAGAACAATTAAAATCCCTACGAGAGGATAAGAGTTTTTATAACAAAAAAATTCTTAAAGGGAGTTTGCTGGCTACATTAATAGCTGCAACTCCCTTTTTATTTTATTTATATGAATATGTTCCAGATGAAAAGATTTGGGACACTTTTTTATTTACCTATAATAGTAATTATTACGAAAACGCAAAGACAGGCATGTGGGTGCTTACAATGAAGTTTATTCCTTTGTTATTGTCTTTGATTTGGTTTTTCACTTGTCGTCATTGGTGGTATCATGCACTACTAATTCCAATAATCATGTTTTCCTTTCAAACTTTGAGTGCTCTAAATGATGATGTGATTTTCATTGATGAACTTCATATTATTTGGTTGTTACCATTCATGGCTATTGTTATTCCTTCAATTTATTTGATAAGAGCCAAGATGTTTAATAAAATTAATGACCACGATAAAACGATGGAGGAGCTCGAGGAGGAATTTATGATTAAGCCTAAAACGTTTTGGGGCAAAGTCAGTCAATATTTTTAATGGTGTAAAACCCTTTTGCTTACTATTTCATCTCGGAAGTTAGATAATTCAGCAATTAATTTATTGGTATTGCTTATCTTGCAATTGCTAATTACTAACTTAAATGAGCAAATCCTTATCACCCTTTACCAAGGCACAGCTGCTACCTCAAGAGGAAACTTTAGAAATCCTGAAACAAAAAGGTGAGTTATTCATAGGCATACCAAAAGAAACTCATTTCCAGGAAAAACGGGTCTGTCTTACACCAGATGCTATTTCGGCCTTAACTGCTAATGGTCACAGGGTGTTGTTGGAGGCTGGAGCTGGAGAAGGTTCCAATTTCAAAGACAATGAGTATAGTGAAGCTGGAGCTGAAATCACAAAAGACAAAGCAAAGGTTTACTCCTGCCCTATTATATTAAAAGTAGAACCACCAGCGCTAGACGAAATTGAGCTTATTAATCCGCAAACCATACTTATATCTGCCTTACAAATTAAAACACAAAGCAAATCGTATTTTGAAGCTTTGGCCAAAAAGCGTATCACAGCTTTAGCCTTTGAGTTTATTAAGGATGATGATGGTGATTACCCTGCCGTGAGGTCTCTTAGCGAAATTGCAGGTACTGCTTCTATTTTAGTTGCTTCGGAATTGCTGTCAAATGTTAATGGAGGGAATGGTCTTATGATGGGTAATATTAACGGCGTTCCTCCTACTTCTGTTGTTATTATCGGTGCAGGAACGGTCGGCGAATTCGCTGCTAAATCGGCCATAGGATTAGGAGCAAATGTTAAGATTTTTGATAGCTCCATAACCAAGCTCAGGTGTATTCAAAATAACCTAGGAAGATCTGTTTATACATCTACAATGCAACCTAAGAACTTGGTAAAGGCCTTAAAACGCTGTGATGTGGCTATTGGTGCAGTTAGAGGGTCTAATCGTTCACCGGTTGTCGTGACAGAGGCTATGGTTAATCAGATGAAGCGTGGCGCGGTGGTCATAGATGTCAGTATTGATATGGGTGGCTGTTTTGAAACTAGTGAAGTGACAACCCACAATAACCCAACATTCGATTATAATGGAGTCATTCATTATTGTGTCCCTAATATTCCGGCTCGGTATTCCAGAACAGCTTCTGTTTCAATAAGCAATATTTTTACACCTTACTTATTGCAAATCGGTGAACAAGGTGGTCTAGAAAATGCCCTAAGGTTCGATCGTGGCTTAAAAAATGGATTGTATCTGTATCATGGGATTCTTACCAATAGATCTGTTGCAGAATGGTATGGCCTAGATTATAGCGATGTAAATTTGTTGATTTTTTAAAATTTAAAGATGAAGTTTATTCAGCGCCTAGGCTATTACCTTGGAGGTTTTGCAGTGGGACTTATTATACTGGCTTACTTTCTCAGTGGTAAAAATGCCTCGTGTGACTACGGCCCTAACGCTAGAACAGTTAAGAATATAGCGTCAAAATCTCTTGTTTATTCTGAAGAGGTTGAAGCTTTTGTGAATACTAATAATTTGGACTCCACCACTGTACGAAATCTGATAAAGTATGGTAACGTGGATTTTTCTAAAAGCGATACATCGCTGGATTCTTGCAAGTTGTATCATATTAATAACTCTTACAAGAACAAGGAGCTTTATCTTAAAATTAGCAATTGTGAATTTAGGGCTGTTATCAATAACATCAAGTTCAACAATGAATAATTAGTTTCGATACGATAAATTCATTAGTGACAGTGAACCTATATTGAATTTTATCGTGAAAAACATAACTTTTACATAAAATATTAATTTAATTGATTTTTATGCCCCACATTTGTCTGTAAATTTTAAGACCCCAGATTAAATGACTCTCCAAAGTTTGGATATAAATATCCGAATCAACGAAATTAAATTCAACTTCATTTATCTGTGCTTAATAAAAATGCGATTAATAATTCAATAGATTTTAAATTTTTTAAGAATGACTATTAAGAAGATATGTTGTATCGGTGCAGGTTACGTAGGAGGCCCTACAATGGCGGTAATTGCCTATAAAAACCCTGATATAGAGGTAAATATAGTTGATATAAATGCTGATAGAATTGCAGCATGGAATGACGAAGATTTGTCTAACCTTCCTATCTACGAGCCAGGTTTAGCTGAAATAGTAGAGAAAACTAGAGGAAAAAATCTATTCTTTTCCACAGATATAAATAAGGCTATTGATGAGTCTGAAATGATCTTTATATCTGTGAACACACCGACAAAAACTTACGGTAAAGGCAAAGGAATGGCTGCTGATTTAAAATATGTCGAACTTTGTGCACGAAATATCGCAGAAGTAGCAACTACAGACAAGATAGTAGTGGAAAAATCTACACTACCGGTAAGGACAGCGCAAGCGATAAAGAGCATTTTACACAATACTGGAAACTCTGTTAATTTTGATGTTTTATCCAATCCAGAGTTTCTGGCGGAGGGTACAGCTATACAAGATCTCCTTAGTCCAGATCGCGTTCTCATTGGAGGTGAATCTGAAGATGCGATTGAGAGTCTAGCAAAGGTCTACGGTAGCTGGGTTGATGATGACAAAATTTTGCGCACTAATGTTTGGTCTTCTGAATTATCCAAACTTACTGCAAATGCATTTTTAGCGCAAAGAATTTCGTCTATCAATGCTATTTCGGAATTGTGTGAAAAAACAGAGGCTAATGTAAATGAAGTAGCGAGGGCTATTGGAATGGATTCTAGAATAGGCTCAAAATTCTTGAATGCTTCAATAGGTTTTGGTGGGTCTTGTTTCCAGAAAGATATTTTAAACCTAGTTTATATAGCAAGGAGTTACAATCTTCATGAAGTTGCAGATTATTGGGAGCAAGTAATCGTGTTAAATGACCATCAGAAAAGAAGATTCTCTGATCATCTTATTAAAACATTATACAATACAGTCTCTGGAAAGAAAATCGCAATGCTTGGCTGGGCTTTTAAGAAAGATACAAACGATACCAGAGAGTCTGCCGCAATCTATGTCGCTGATCATTTGTTGAGTGAGCAGGCAAATGTAGCGGTTTACGATCCAAAGGTTGAGGATTTTAAGGTTTTAAACGACTTAAATTATCTCAATTCACGACCAGAACAGGAAAATAGAGAACTTGTGAGTGTTCATGATAATCCTTATGAGGCCTTAAAGGATGCCCATGCCGTTGCAATAATGACAGAATGGGATGAATTTAAGACCTATGACTGGAGATCTATTTATGACAACATGAAAAAACCAGCTTTTGTTTTTGATGGTAGAAATATTCTTGATAAATCCAAGATGGAAGAAATTGGATTTGAATATTATTCTATTGGACAATAAGCTTTTTTACTATTTCGTTGTCGCCATAATTCATTTTAACAAAATATATTCCAGATAGGAGATTGTTAATGTTGATTTCTCTGGTTAGTGATGGGCTAAGGTTAGTGTTCTCAATCTGCCTAGATATAACCATCTTTCCCATGACATCAAATATTTGAATATTTGTCGCCTGTACCGCACCGTTGATTCTAACATTAACAATATTTTGGGCTGGATTTGGAAAAATATCAAGACTAAATGAAGCATTGGAAACATCGTCACCAGGAAGCTCAGCATTAACATCACATGGAGAAACCTCGACTCTAACGGTGTCTTCATCAAAATCCATAGCGTTAAATACGGTGACTGTATAATCTGTCGTTACATTAGGAGCTACTTCTATTGAAGCGGTTGTTTCCCCATTGCTCCATAAGTAGTCATCACCACCTGTAGCTGTAAGAACTACAGATTCCCCTACACACACCGCCTGATCTTCTCCCGCATTAGCGACTACCTCTGGATACACATTTACCGTTACTTGCTTTTCGTCATAGCAATCATTTATATATCCTCTCACTTCGTAAGTAGTAGTCTGTGATGGGCTCACCGCAATATTTGGTTGGGTTGCACCATTACTCCATTCATAGCTATTGGCACCTGAAGCAGATAAAGTAATGAAATCACCATCTAAAATATCTACAGAATCTCCATTAGATATGACAACGTTAGGGTTAGGGTCAACAAAAACCATTACCTCATCGCTAAATTGTTGAATTCCCGAGGTTACCGTAACGCTATAGGTTGTTGTTGATAGAGGACTAACATAAATCGTTTGGGTTGTTTCTCCTGTATTCCATAAATAGCTATCTCCAGCAGAAGCTGTTAACTCCACATTGCTCCCTGAATTCTGACAAATTCTTTGATCTTCGCCGGCTGAAGCAACAAATACCTCTTCTACGGATACAGTAACCTCTGCAGTTGCTGAACAGTTTCCTATAAAGCCTGTTACCAAATAAGTTGTTGTTTCGCTTGGACTTACAGTTATAGAGGAGGCTAAATCTCCAGTATTCCATTCGTAGTTATCCGCACCACTTGCTGTCAGTGTGACACTATCGCCTGTGACAATTGTAATATCGTTACTTACGCTCAATTGTGGTGATTCGTTAACCGTCACGGTTGTATTGGCTGTTGAAGAACATCCATTAGAAATTACTTCAACAGTATATTCTGTATCCTCAGTGGGGCTAACGGTAATTGAAGCTGAAGTTTCACCACTACTCCAGAGATAGATGTCGCCGCCTGAAGCAGTTAGTGTTACCGATTCTCCAGAGCATATGGTCTGATTTTCTGTAACTTGTGGTACAGGTATTGGATTAACAGTAACTATCACTTCGTCGGAATCTGTATCTCCCGAGTTATTCGATACCGTAACAGAATAAGTCGTTGTTGTATTTGGACTTACAGTTATTGAGGACGTTGTCTCACCTGTGCTCCATAAATAACTTGTACCACCTGTTGCTGTTAATGTTACTGCTTCGCCTTCGCAAATTGAGACGTCATTGCCAGCATTAGCGATGACGCCGTTACCTAAAAAAAAGGTTAAAGTAAAGTTATCTATTGCAACAACATTTCCTTGGGCATTATCTTGATTGAAGTAAGTTATGGTAAATTCATAGACACCTTCTTGGACGGTGTAAGGCAAAAAGTCTGAACCTACGTGCTCAGCCATACCAGCATAAAGAGGAGTGCTTTCTGTATAGCTTCCAGAATTTGGACCCACCCAACTAACATTTACACTTTCAACTTCTGGGTTGTCGTCTCCATTTCTTGGGATGCTTCTTAGGTTAATTTGGTTTCCAATTATAGCCAAATCAAAACTTTCACCTCCTTCTACTAACTGTATCAATGCATCTGTATCAGCATTATACAATTCATATGTGCCATATAGTATATCCTCTACAGTTACCTCTACAGAATCTGTAAGACTGCCATCTTCAGAGGTGAATGAAATACTTGTAACTCCTTCTGATACTCCCGTGATAACACCATTTTCATTTACATCCGCAACTGAAGGATTCTCAGAACTCCATACTCCATCTTGATTTGTGGTATTACTAGGCGTAAAAATAACTTCAACAGTTTCTGTTTGACCAATACCTAAAACTAATTGGTTTGGATTCAAAACAAGTGATTCTGCTGCAATAACCTCATTTGTCACTGTTATTGTTGACGAATCTGAAAAATTACCATCATTTGAAGTGAATGTAATGATGGCAACGCCTTCACTTACTGGTGTAACAAGTCCAGTCGCATCAACAGTTGCAATGCTTTCGTCACTACTTGTCCATTCTCCTGATTGATTTGTTGTGTAGGCAGGAGTAAAGATTGCTTCAAGTTCAATGGCGTCAGGAATATTTACCGTTGCTTCAGCTGGATTGACTTCAACACTTTGGGCAGGAACATCATCAATACCATCATTAGCTGTTTGATTTAAATATTCTTCTAAATCGGTGTAGCCATCACCATCTGTATCTATGACCCCATCACTACTTAAATCTCCGAATTGATCTATTTCCCATGAATCTGCCATTCCGTCGTTATCCGTATCTGGAAGTGGAGTACCACCATTGTATACTGGAAAGGTATTTGTGGCATTGTTATATGAAGATGTCTCATTTAATACATCATTGATGGCTCTTTGATCCTCAGCATCTCTGCCTTGTATATAATTCCCTACTACATTCAACAAATTATTTCTCACATCTGCACCGCTCCATATAGGTACTCCTTCAGATAATATTGGTGTATCAAAAGGAGTGTCACTTCTCATCGAAGCAGGTACTATATTGTTTGCATTACCCATTCCTGCTCCATATTGTACCATGCGCCATTCTGGATCATTTTCAATACCTGAATCTATTAAAGAATGTGCCAAGTTTCCTGAAACATACGCTCTTTCTCTATCAGTTGCGGATCCATTACCTATTCTGAGCATACGCCTAGAATGAGTGCCACCATTAGCAGCCTTTCTCCAGTTATTTACAAAATTTACATTGTACTTATTGGTCTGACTAACATTACCACAAGTTGCACCATTTAAACAATCAAACCATAAATTATTCACCAATTCATAATTACCATCATAAGTATAATTATAGCCTGCATCAGAAGATAAGGCAGGATTTCTTGAGTTAGAATTTATAAAAGCATTTCTAAATAATGATACATTTGGTGGATCACCAGTTATTAACATCGATTTGTTACTTCCACCATAAGAATTTGTCATAAGGCAATATTGTACCGTTACATTATCAGTACCACGATTATTAAGGTTACGGTCATAATTCGCAATATCTATATTGCCATCACTTGACCAAGATGATGAGACATGGTCAATAATTATATTTTCACCATTACTTATATATAAACAATCTCCTGCATTATAACCTGTAGAAGATTGACTTCTTCTGAGGGTTATAAATCTTACAATAACTTGATTTGTGCTAATCTGAAGTAATCTGCTTGGTTGAGCAAGTTCTCCAGTTAACATTATACCGTCACCAGGTGCAGTTTGACCTGCAATGGTAATATTTGGGTTACTTATATTAATAGGTGAAAATAATTCTAGTCTACCTCCTACTCTGAAAATCACAGTTCTTGGTCCCGTTGATAGACAAGCTTTTCTAAAACTTCCATCATAATAAGGCGAATTTAAATCTGGCTCAAAATAGGCATAATCATTATTATCTCCTGTGGAAGCTACTAAAACATCATTTATTTGCTCTTGGCATAATTCGATGTTAAGTTTAGTTTCACCTGGAACATCCGAATCGTATAAATTATAAAATGTATTAATATCAAGGCCCACAGATTGTTTCCAGATATCTGGTAAATTATCTCCAGCGGTATTTGTAAAATCTTTAACCCTTTGACCTGAGGGCTCACTGTCATCCCTCCATTGAGATACAATGTGGTGGTCTTTTAGATGTTCTACAAAATACACCTGTCCGCCTCGACCGCCAACAGTGTATTTACCAAAACCTTCTGCACCGGGAAAAGCGGGAATTTGACCGATAATTTGTTGACTTAATATAAGTAGGAGAATACCAAGAATTGTCTTAGTAAATTTAAGGTTTGGGGCTTTCATAACTTTTTAAAAGTTTATTTGTGTGGGCAATATATTTATTTAGTTAAACAAAAAAGATAAAATACTTAAAAAATCGATGAAATACATATATTTATAGGAATTTACTTATATAAAGGTAGTTCACAGAATTAGAATTCAAAACAAACGATATACTACACTTTTATACGATGAAATTATCCTGTTGGATGTTTCACACGCTAATTTTAACACACTTTAAGATTTGTTAAATTCTTTTTTTAACTAATACACTTTTGATTAATCCCTTTAGCCCCTGTTTATACTTAGAATAACCATGATTATTACCGTATACATTAATATTAAGTATTTAAACGGAATTTGAATTAAAATGTGCTCTGTTTAATAAGAATTCCTTTTTTTTACAAAAACTTAATCTATGTGTGGCATATATTTTTCCAATATCCCATTTGAAAAGGATGAGGTAATGGCCAAACTGAATTCCATTTCATTTAGAGGGCCCGATTTTACGGGTTATAAAAAAATCCATAACCTTACTTTTGGTCATTTGAGATTATCGATTCTAGATTTAGACTCACGGTCTAATCAACCAATGGAATATGAACACTTGACAATAGTATTTAATGGAGAGATTTATAATTATTTAGAAATCAAAAAAGAGTTAATTCAGTTAGGTTATAAATTTAAAACTGAAAGTGATACAGAGGTTTTATTGATTGGCTATTATCACTGGGATAAAGCAATTCTTGACAAAATTAATGGCATGTTTGCCTTTAGTATTTATAACTCGCAAACCAACAGACTTTTCTCTGCAAGAGATAGAATTGGAGTGAAACCATTTTATTACTACTGGAAGGACAATCAACTTGAAATATGCAGTCAAATTAGACCAATGCTAAAGGGAAAGGAAATTAATGAAGATGCTATTTCAATGTTTCTAGATTGCATGTTTGTTCCTAGTCCGTATACTATTGCTAAAGACATCTTCAAGCTTCCTCCTGGGAATTATATGGAAGTTGATTTTAATTCAAATCAACTGACAATTCATGAATATTGGAATCTAAAACCAGCTGAAATCAAGTCTATATCCTATGACCAAGCTAAAAAAGAGCTTCATGACCTTCTAGTTGATGCCGTTAAAATCAGATTGCAATCAGATGTGCCAATTGGGTCTTTTCTATCTGGAGGCATCGATTCAGCTTTGGTTTCTAGTATTGCTGCTAATGTTTCCTCAACTCAGGTCAATACCTTTTCAATTGGCTCTAACGACCCAAAATATGATGAGAGCAAAATTGCAGAACAGTACGCTAAAGTGATAAATTCTAATCATCGCACCATAATTTGTAGTCCGGATGACATATTACATCTTGTTCCAAAACTTACCGAGGTTTATGATGAGCCTTTTGCCGACACTTCAGCCCTACCCTCTTTATTACTGAATAAAGTTACAAAGCAGTATGTAACCGTTGCCTTGTCGGGTGATGGTGGTGATGAGAGTTTTATTGGTTATCCTTATTTTGATTCTTTGATCAGGCATAAATTTATCATTGACATACCGTATCCAATAAGAAAAGCTCTTGCGCATCCTAGCTTGCTTAAGCTATTTGGTCTAAACTCCTATAGGGTGAGAAATGCACTTAACACAAATACTAGGAATGATTTTATAGAAAATATTTTTTCGCGTAAAGGCTTCTTGCTCAAGGAAAAAAAGCAAGATTGGATGAAGCATTACCAGGGATATAAAACGTGGTCAAATAGCTTCCTCCAGAAAGCAGCTGACCTTAACATAAAGTTATGGCTTGAGAACGACAGCAATGTAAAGGTTGATAGAGCGAGTATGGCGTATTCTGTTGAGGTAAGGAGTCCTTTTCTTGATTACAGGGTTGTTGAGTATGCGAGAACCCTTCCTATGCATTATAAATATGAAAAAGGTAGGCAGAAAAAAATCCTTAGAGATATACTTAAAGAATACATCCCTGAAGAAATGTTTGATGTACCTAAAAAAGGATTTGCAGTGCCCATTGGAAAGTGGATAAGACATGAATTGAAGGATGAATTTATGTCGGCTCTAAATGATGATTTCCTTAATAAAGTTCCAAACTTAAACGTTAAAAAATTTAAGACCATTCTCGAAGAGCACATGAGTGGTAAGGAAATGCATACACCAAATGTTTGGAAACTCTATGTGCTTAGTAAATGGTATAAGGAATTTGGATTTGATTAGGTTTTAAATCACTATTCCTTTACTGAAAAATCAATATTGAGATTGATATTTTTCTGAGGATTATATTTTACATACTTAATAAACTCAGTGAGTTTTGGGTTAGATATTGTAACATTTCCTGTGATATCCTTAGCTCCTGCCAAGGTTCCCAAACTAGATCCTTTAACCGTAAGAAAAGGTCCCTCCTTGTCATATTCAAAATAACAATCATTGAGAGAGAAACCACCGATTGGGCCTGATGTTTTATAATAGTCTGGTACCTCCATATAAATTACAGATGATTGCTCATTTCGTTGGCAAATATTTATTGCATTCAAGTCTTTGAATATAACGCTATAGGCATCACTTGGTTTTCTTGTGTACATTAGTCCCCATTCACTGCCGTCGATCATAATATTTTCAAAAATAACCTCCCCTTTTACCGGTTGTTCTGAACTAGAAGAAACTATAATTTCTGCAGCTGGGTAACGATTGGAACTATCATGATTCATGCTTAAGTAACAATCTTTAAATGTAATACTGACTGGAACAGAATCCTCGTTGAGATTATTCAAGCCAAGTACAATACCAGCATGATTATTATCTATAAAAGAACAGTGCTCAAAGTTCACATTTATAATGACGTTTGTGTCTTTGTCGGGTTCAATATCTACACCGGCTTCGGGTAATGTTCCGTTGGTTTTGGTGAAAATACTATTTTTAACCCAAACATTTTTAGCACTGATAATACTCATGCCTTGGCGTTTGTTATTAGTCGAAATAACGTTATCTATGTAGATATTTTCAGAATAGGGCTGAGTCTTATATCCGTCAATGTATATTCCATCTCCGCCAGAACTAGAGACTGTGAGGTTGTTTACTTTAATATTTTTGCAGCCTACTAGGCTTATGCCCATTCGCCATTCGCCATCGATGTATTCTTCCTTATTCATTTTTAACAAGGCGTTATTACCGATTATTTCAATGTTTTCACATTGAACAAATCTCATCAAACAATGATTTGTTTTTGGAAAAGCTCCTGGCTTAGCTCTAAGTGTCGTCCCTTCTTCAAAAATTATGGTCTTATTGTTTAGACCTCTAAAGGTCATTGGAGAAACCAACCATTCGGTATTCTGTCTATCGACAATTAAAGTATCGTTATTTTTGAGAGCATTATAGAAGTTTGCTCTGTTATCATCTGGTTTAAAGCCATAACTAGATAATTTAATGGATTGTGCCTGCAAAGGATAAAATTCAATGCAAGTCATCACGAAAAAAACTATTAATAACGCTCTTGATTTAGTCTTGGAGATTAATGACATTTAATAAAAGATGATAACAAAAAATTAATTGATAAAAATTAAGTTTTAAGATAATGCTTTTTAGTCGTGAAATTATGTTCTTTATCAAAAAAAAAAGGTTTGATGCAGATGATTTTAGATATTTGAATAAAACCAAATCTATTTTGTCTTATTATTTATGTTATTATGGAAACTTTTCTTCAAATTTTCTTAACCTTAAAAGACTTCATACTTTTAACGAGATTGTCTTTGATTAGAATTTAGCTGTATTGAAATGATTCTAATTAAAAAGGGATAATATTTACATTTAATGTTCAATCTTATCGATTGATAAATATATCAAGTGTAATAGCTTTAGACATTGGCATGAATAATTTAGGACTTAATCTATTAAATGAAATGAAATTCAGCTATCATTATTTTGATTTTCAACAAAAAATAATTCCTGAGGATGTCTAGAGTTAGTAAATCTTTGAAAAATGCAAAAGTTGGTGTCTTTTTTTTCATTGCATCAATATTTGTTCAATTTTTTTCTAGAAAAATATTTTTAGATAACCTTGGTGACGAATTTATAGGATTAGAAACCACTTTAAGAAGTGTACTGGGATTTTTGAACCTTGCAGAGTTAGGAATTGGAACAGCAATCGGATTCACATTATATAAGCCAATTTTTAATGAAGACCATAAGGAAATTAACAAAATAATAGCACTTCTTGGAGTACTTTATGCTAGGATAGGTTACTTCATCATAGCTGCTGGCATTGTCACATCACTTTTCTTTCCAATAATTTTTGATGATGGCCAGTTTTCTTTGCTACTGGTCTATTTTATTTTTTACGCGCTTCTATTCTCTTCTTTATTGAGTTATTTCGCTAATTATCATCAGAGCCTTTTAGGTGCCGATCAAAAGGGTTATATCATACAGGGGTATTTTCAAACACTTATAATTGTTAGGGTTATAATTCAGTGTTTTGTAGCCATTTATCTACAAGATTTTTATCTGTACATAACATTAGAGCTTCTTTTCAGTATACTATATAGTATTGTCCTAAGACAGAAGATAAGAAAAGAATACCCTTGGTTAATTATCAATTCTAAAGAAAAGGGTGAAGTGATAAAGGCTTACCCAGAAATTATAAAAAAAATAAAACAGGTTTTTGTGCATAAAATGAGCACCTTTGTGAAGAACAGTACCGATAATATTCTAATTTTCGCATTAGTAAATGTCCAAAGTGTTGCTTTTTTTGGCAATTACCAATTAATCATCACCAAATTAGCAGGTCTTGTTAAAATGGCTTTTGCGGGAACAGGCTCAGCTGTTGGAAATTTGATTGCAGAGGATGATAAAGAAAACATTAAAAAAGTTTTTTGGGAGTTAATGGCCATACAGTTTTTCGTGGCAGGTTTTTTTAGTTTAATTCTTTTTTACACAATGGAACCTTTTATAATTCTTTGGTTGGGCGAAAAGTATGTTTTGGCTAAAACCACCTTGATTTTATTAATAGCCAATTTTTTTATTTTCCAAATAAGCTCTACAGTCGAGCGTTTTAAGAACGCGTATGGTCTTTATGGCGATACTTGGGCTGCAGGAACCGAAGCATTACTTAATCTTGGGATATCTTTTTTTTGCGGCCGTATCTGGGGAATAGATGGTGTTGTATTAGGAACATTAGTTAGTCTTATATTATTAGTTGTTATATGGAAGCCCTATTATTTATTTAAAAAAGGTTTCAAAAAAAGTGTATGGTACTATTGGAAGGGAGTTCTTCCGCTCGTGATTCTATTTTGTGTCTCTGCATTCGCGGTTAATTTCATTGCTCATAGCTTTACCTACGATAGAGAGTCTGCAGACTTATGGGACTGGGTAATTTATGCTATCTTCATAACTTTTGTGGTTACAGGTATTTACGGCCTTTCTTTATTTTTATTTAATACTGGGTTTAAGAATTTTGTTTTCAGAGTGAAGGTTATGGCAATAAGAAAAATAGGTAAATAATTATTTTATTGTGAAAAATAATAAAAGGAAAATCGGTTTTGTAATTGGAGGGTTAACTTCTGGTGGCGCAGAAAGGGTAATTTCTACACTTAGCAATGATCTTATTGAAAAATTTGAGATAACTATCATAACTCTTACCAAATCAAAACCTTTTTATCCTCTAGACGAACGTATTAAGGTTATTTCGTGCTCAGATAAGTCCAAAAAACCAAAATCGTTCCTGGAGTCAGTTCAATTAAATTATAAGTTGGCAAGGCAAATTTCAAAAATTACCAAGGAAGAAAAGATTGAAGTTTTAATAGGTTTTATTACCTCTGCCAACGTGTTAACCGTTATTGCCTCTAAAATTACAGGAATTCCTGCCATAATTAGTGAGAGAAACAATCCTAAAGTTGAGTATGTCCCTAAATTTTGGAGGGTTTTAAGGCATTTTTTATATCCTAGGGCTAATACTTTAGTTCTTCAGACTAAAGGAGTAAAAGCCCTTTATGAAAAGCGGATAAGTCCAAAGAAGTTAGTGATCTTACCAAACCCAATCTCAAGAGAACTAACAGCCTTAAAAAAAGATTTAGAACAGAAAAACAGGGAAAAGATTATTTTAACGGTAGGCCGATTACATTTTCAAAAACGGCAAGATATGATAATTAGAGCTTTTGCAAAACTCAATACCAAGGGCTGGAAGCTATTAATCGTAGGTTATGGAGAAGAACGTAAAGAACTGGAAGACTTAATCGAACAAAATAAACTTACAGATAAAATTGAAATTATTTCCAAGGTAAAAAATATACATGAGTATTATAATAAGTCATCAATATTTGTCCTTTCCTCCAGAAATGAAGGCTTTCCTAATGCATTATTGGAGGCTATGCATTTTGGTTTAGCAACCATATCTACAGATTGTGAATTTGGCCCAGCTGACATAATCGAAAATGGTGAAAATGGATTTCTTATAGATGTAGATGGACGGGAAGAGCTTATCGACCGATTGGCAGAGTTAATGGATGATGAAACATTAAGGCAAAAATTTTCAAGAAACGCGGTAGAATCCACCAGAAAATATGTGGCCAAAAATGTCGTAAATCAGTGGGAACAACTCATTAAATCTCACTTATAAACAATTAAAATGAAAATAATTAAGTACATCACCTTTGCCTTGATTATTTTAAACCTGCCTGCAGTAGGTCTGGCTGCGTTTGGTCCAGGAATGGGTTCAGGATTGAGTCTACTTACGCTTTTGATGCTACTATTTTACTACGCACTTGTGGAAAAAACGGCTCCGAATTGGTGGATTATATCTATTGCGATACTCTATTTTATGATTTCTGGGCTTCAATTCACTGGATTAACTACATTTTTTATATATGAAATAATAAAATTTTTCACCTTTCTTATAGCTGGCTATGAACTGGCAAAAAACATCAACAAAAATGAGCTTTTTGTATTCTTGCTCATTGGTTCTTTAAGTATTGGCCTTGAGGCATTATTCTTACCCAGTGATTTTGGCAGATATGCAGGCTTTTATATTAATCCAAATGTTGCTGGTTTCATATGCATATATAGTTATGCCATAGTGTTTTCTCTAAAAAATACCTCTTTAAAATTACTAGGGCAATTTGTATTTACGTTGATGGGATTGCTTACTTTTTCAAGAACCTTTATAGTAATTTGGTTGTTGCTAAACTTAATTTCATTAAAAATAAGTTTTAAGAATATACGGATTTTTGGACTAGGATTTTTGATTTTTTCTACAATGTTATTAATTGACCAAGTTGTTGGTCTTAATAATCCGCGCTTTCAACAATTAAAAAATATTGTAAGTAAAGAAAATAATGTTTCTACAGAAGAGATAAGCCAGGATTCACGAACTGAAACTTGGGCGTTATTTTATGATGACGTATTAAATGCTCCTTTGTTTGGTAATGGCTATGGTCAATTTTCTGGTAAATTGCCAACAAGACCATTAGGCGCACATAATACTTATTTAATGATAATAGGCGAGGCAGGTATTTTACCTTTTCTGCTTTTCCTTACTTATATTGGATACCTTTTTTACAAAAGCTTCAGGCTCTTTGACGAGGCACCTTTTCTCATAATGCAAACAATTGCATTGGCTGTATTTCTTTTGGCTAATCATAATTTTTTTACCTTTTATTATATGGTATTTACTGCGATGTGGATACAATATCAAATCTACAAATTGAGTCAGCCTAAAGAAGAATCTTTAAAAGAAATTGACTTATAACCTAAAGACCATGATTCAATCTAAAAAAGACTACATATACTATCTTAAGCAAGATAAAAAAGCTTTAGGAATAAACCCTGTAGGTTTTGAAGCCAAATTGATTCACTATTTATCTCCAAACCCAATATGGGTTTTTCAAAAAACCATGCGGAAATTGGAATATTATAATAACTGCAGAAGCAAAGGCCTAAACAAATTGTTCATTGCTTACCTAAGATATAGATTTAAAAAAATATCTATTAAGCTTGGGTTTTCTATTCCTATTAATGTATTTGGTCCAGGTTTATCCATTGTGCATTACGGAACTATTGTTGTAAACAGAAGATCAAAGGTTGGTGCCAATTGTAGAATGCATGCCTGTGTTAATATAGGTGCTTCGGGCGGATCGATTTTAGCACCACAAATCGGTGATAATGTATATATAGCACCAGGAGCCAAAATATATGGCGACATCTCAATTGCAAGTAATACTGCCATTGGTGCCAATGCGGTTGTAAATAAATCGTTCAAAGATGAAAATACTGTTTTAGCAGGTGTGCCAGCTAAGGTTATTGGAGATGTCGATATAAAGAAAATTATAAAACACATATAGATGTATCAAAACTCTGGTAACCTCTCATTAAGAATTAGAAAGTTCATATCCGATATCTACAGGACATCTGACCTCGGCTATTCGTTCTTAAGACCTTTTTACAAGCTCTATGAAATAGGACTAAGACTAATACCAGACAAGCTAATTATTAAAAATAGTTTTAAAAAACATATGGGCTATAAATTGGATTTGGATAATCCAAAGACATTAAACGAAAAGATCAATTGGCTAAAGCTATACAATCGAAAATCTATTCATACGGTTGTTGCAGATAAGTTTAAGGTAAGGCCCTATGTAAAGGAAAAGGTTGGTGATAAGTATTTGATACCACTGCTCTATCATACAAGTAATCCTAATGATATCAGCCCTGAAAATTTACCAGATTCTCCTTTTATAATCAAAACCAATCATGATAGCTCAGGAGGTCTTATTGTAAGGGACAAAGACAAGGTGGATTGGAAACAGGCGAAAAAAAGGTTTAGACGGTTATTAAGAGAAAACCACTACTATACCACAATAGAGTGGCAATATAAAAATATAGAACCAAGGATTATAGTTGAAAAACTATTGACTTATGAAGATGGCAGTATTCCTGAAGATTACAAATTCCATTGCTTTAATGGCAAACTGGCATTTATCATGATTGATTTTGATCGTTTTGGAGCAATAAGAACGAGAAATTTATATGACAGGAATTGGAATTTGATTGAATGCAATTGGGGACGACCATATGGTAAAGAATTAAAAAAACCAGACAACCTTGAGGAGATGATTGAGGTAGCAGAAAAACTAGCCAAAGATTTTACCTATGTCAGAGTAGATTTATATTTAGTGAAAAATTCAATCTATTTTGGCGAACTTACCTTTTATCATGCTTCTGGGTTACAGGCATTCTATCAAAAAGAATGCGATGAAAATTTTGGTAAAATGCTAGATATATCCCATCTACAGAAAGAAAGAATTAAATAAATATCATTAACTCAAATGGACAGAATTAAAGTCTTTTTTATTGTACCTACGTTATATGGAGGTGGTGCTGAAAGAATAACCTCATATATACCACAATATATAGATAAGGATAAATTTGATGTTAGCCTCATTATTATTGGGTTTGAAAAGGATAGCACTTTTAATGTTTCAGGAGTGCCAATTATTTTTTTGAATAAAACAAGAGTCTTAAAAGCGCCACTAGCTTTAATTAAATTATTTAAAAAAGAAAAGCCACAAGTAGTGCTGAGCACGTTGACCCATTTAAATTCATTAATGGGATTCATGTCTATAATTTTTCCAAAGATTAAGTTTATTGGCAGGCATTGTATTGTTAGTCGTGCAGCAAACAAATATATAAAACGAAGTGAAAGTTTATTAAGTAAATTAGCGAGACTAAGAACAAAATTGGGTTATAAATTTTTAGATATAGTATTATGTCAGTCTGTCGATATGCGCAATGACATGTTAACCAATAACTTTAAGGTTCCTAAACATAAATTGAGGGTCATTAATAATCCGATTAGAGATAATTTCGATTTAAAATCACTTGATGGCACGCATAACAGACCACTACGATTGATTACCGTGTCAAGATTGGTTAAAGTTAAAGGTCACAGTAGGCTTCTGAATATGCTATCTAAACTTCAAATACCATTTCATTATTCTATTGTAGGAGATGGCTCAGAAAGGGAGAATATTTTCAAACAAGTCGCTGATCTAGGACTTGAGGATAAAGTTGAACATGTGCCATATACAAATGAAGTCGCGAAATACCTCTCTAAAAGTGATTATTATATTATGGGCTCATACGCTGAAGGATTTCCGAATTGTCTATTAGAGAGTTGTTCAGTAGGTACGCCGGTAATTGCTTTTGAAGCTCCCGGTGGCCTAAATGAAATTATTGAAAACGGGGTTAATGGTTTCCTTGTCTCTAACGAAAATGAATTTATCCAAAAATTGAATGTTGAAAAACAGTGGGACCCGAGAATAGTTCGAGAGTCTGTTTATAAAAAATTCAATACACACAAAATTGCAAGAGATTATGAAAAGCTTTTTGCCGAATTAGTATAATTCCAATAACATACATTTACCTTAGACTTAACGAAAAAGAATAATTATGAGTGCTCTAAAACAAATTGCTAAAGATACTCTGCTAAAAGGAAAAAATTACGTTTATCACAAAGAGCAAAACCAAGAAGCTAAGCGAATGCAAAACCTGGTTGAAAATGAAACTGGCAAACTTAGCACAAAGAATAAAAACCTTTGTATTGAATACGCCCTGGATATTTTTGGTCACAAAAAATATGCACCATGGCTAATGTCCTACTGCGTTTTTTCTCATGAATTTAAGGAAGGTTGGATTCCCGATAATTATTATGGAGAATATGTGGTTTCAAAATTAAAAGGGGATTACGGGAAGATTTGTGATAGGTCGCCAGTAATATCAAAATTATTAAAAGACAACAATTCTACAGATTTAGGTTATTACATCAATCAATTATTTCTCGATACAAATAATAAGATATTTGATAGTAAAAGCTTTAGAGACTTAATCTTTCAACACCATGACAGGATAGTTTTCAAAGTTGAGAATTCATTGCAAGGAAAAGGAATCTATTTTTTTGATAAGCAAACATTTAATCTTAAAAAGATACAATCTTTGGGCAATGGAGTTTTTCAAAAATTCATTAAACAACACCCTTTTTTCAACAAATTTAACGATTCCGCAGTAGCAACAATTAGATTAACTTCTGTGTGCAAGGATAATGGAGATGTTGAAGTAAGAGCTGGTTATTTTAGATTTGGCCGTACCAATGATACACACGTTATATCGAGCCGTCAAATGAGAATCCCTATAGATATTACAAAAGGCACACTTTGGAATAAGCAATTAGCTTTCTATCCTAAATCAGAATTTACAAAGAAACTACCTGACAATGACATAGATTTTCCTGGGATGAAACTTCCTTTTTTTGATAAATGTATTTCTGAAATTAAGAAAAAACATAGCTTGATCCCATTTATCCGTTGTATAGGATGGGATATAATAGTTGATGAAAATGAAGAAGTTGTAATAATTGAACTAAATGGTGGCCATAATGGAATCACCTTTAACGAAATGGTGCAAGGTCCTTGTTTTACTGGTTTAAATTGGGAAAATCTTAGGCATTGAAATTTAATATATAAACACTAGTTTAAAAATTATTGGAAAATCAATACATTGCCTCGTTACATTGGCATAATTGAATACAAATAACATATTCAAAATGTAGAATTAATGTTTAAATATTCAGCTATTTATCATTAAAATCTATCATGAAATCGAAGAAATGCAGTATTACTGATATTTTATCCTACTTTTATCCGCATAAATTAAAAGACCTACTTTGAGATACTATACTTTATAAAGATACTAGTAATGACCAATGAAATCATATAATTTCTGAGGTTTTAGAATTAAAAGCTTCATGTCCCCAAATAAAAAAAACATCACAATTTTAAGCATTACTCTTGGTAGTGGTGGTGCTGAAAAAGTAATTAGTCTTCTCTTAAAGGAATTGAAGAAAGATTACAACGTAACATTGGTGATTTTTTACAGGGATATCCACTTCCCTATTCCTGAAGATGTGAATTTAAAGGTATTTTCTAGTTCAAAGTCTATTAGGCCTTTCCTTCTTAAAGTTTATGATTCGGTCCGTTTCGTTTTTAAATATTTGAGATTTGTTAGAAAAAACAATATTGATATATCGATATCATTTTTGGCTTTTCCAAACCTTATAAATGGTTTTGTTTCAATGTTTAATAGCCATGTCAAAACAATAATCAGCGAGAGAGGTTACCCATCAGATAATACAACAAGTAAAACATCCCATTTAATTTCAAAAGTTTTTTATCCAATTCTCTACAATAAATGCGATAAACTATTCTCCAATTCTATTCATATCAATAATGATCTTAAAGACAATTTTGGTGTTAGAATTCCAATGGAAGTGATCTATAACCCAATTGAAATGCCAGATAAAACGGTTGAATCGAGTCTTTTAACTAAGGTAACGGATAAGTTGGAAATAATTACAGCCGGCTCACTCATAATAAGAAAAAACCAAATAATGGTAATAAGGGCTATTAAAGAATCTAACCTAAATTATAATTTCTTGATACTTGGAGGTGGAGAACTTGAAAATTATCTAAATGACCAGATAAGTACCCTAGACTTAGTTGATAGTGTCACTTTAAAAGGAGTGGTCAAAGACGTTAATTCATACTTTGTGAAAAGCCAATGCTTTATTCTATCATCATTTACAGAAGGCTTTCCTAATGCCTTGTTAGAAGCCATGGCTTCCGGTTTACCGTGTATTTCAACAAATTGTCTTTCAGGACCTCTAGAGCTGTTAAATGAAAATGAACCCATATCAATTGAAAATGGCGATTTTTATGTTGGTAAATATGGTGTTTTAGTTAATAACGATGATCATATAGGGCTTAGCAAAGCACTAGATTATCTTCACAATAACCCTCAAGAGCGAGAACGGTTTAGCCAATTAAGCTTAAAACGATCTAAAACATATTCACTCGAACAGGTATATGCTAAGTTTAAACATTTTATTCAAGATTAATCAATGTGTGGCATTAATGGTATAATCAGTAAACAACACGAAAGCGAAAGTGATATAATCGCCTCCATTCACGCAATGAATGACCTTATTATTCATAGAGGTCCGGATGAGGATGGTGTATTTGCTGAGCAATATGATGACTTCTCGCTAGGCATGGGTATGCGTCGACTATCGATAATAGACTTATCTTCAGGAAAACAGCCCATATATTCAAGTGACAAGCAAATTGTTATTGTATTCAATGGAGAGATTTATAATTTTTTAAGCTTAAAAAACAGGTTACAGCAGGAAGGTGTAGATTTTTCAACGACAAGTGACACAGAAGTTATTCTTAAAGCCTATGAAAAACATGGCGTTGAGTCATTTAAATGGCTAGATGGTATGTATGGCTTTAGCATTTTTGATAAAAAGAAAAATAAGGTTTTTATTGCAAGAGATTTTTTTGGTGAAAAACCACTTTACTATACGGACAATGACAAGGGGTTTATATGGGCTTCAGAATTAAAATCTATCATTAAAAACTTAGATAAGAAACCAAAAATTTCAAGAAAAGGCCTCAACTTATATTTTAGACTAACCTATATACCTGCGCCATATACTATATATGAAGGCATCAAAAAACTAGAAGCCAATCACTACCTCGAGTACGATTTAAATTCCCATCAATCTACAATTCATAGAATAAATCATGAGCCTGAACCCAAGACAAGCACTATTTCATTTAACGATGCCAAAAAAAAGACCAAAGAATTAGTTTTCAATAGTGTAGAAAGTAGATCTATTGCAGATGTTGGGCTAGGCACTTTTCTTTCCGGAGGTGTAGATTCCTCAATAGTGTCACTTTGTTTATCCCAATCCTCATCCAAAAAAATTGAAACCTTTTCTATTGGCTTTAAAAAAGCATCTTACGACGAAACTGATAAGTCGCGCGTTGTTGCCAATTTAATAAACAGCAATCATCATGAATTTATAATTGATGAAGATGATTTAAAACACAGTATTCACGATATATTGGTAAATTTTGATGAACCTTTTTCTGATACGGCTGCCTTACCTACTCACCTACTTTCCAAAAAAACTCGTGAACATGTAACAGTGGCCCTCACAGGAGATGGAGGAGACGAAGTTTTTGGTGGTTACAACAAGTACTATATTGGCAAAATGAATAAGAGATATACAAGTGTTGTTCCTGAATTTCTTCATAATTCCATAACGAATTTGAGTAATAAATACTTGGTGAATAAAGACGATAATCGTGGTTTGAAATTTAGAATTAATAAACTACTCAATGCCATTAATTATAACGGTGAATTTTATTGGGATATCATTTCATTGGCCAATACGAATAAACAGATACAGGAGCTATTGGTTTCAGAATCTTACGAGCCTAATCTTTTTAAAGAGTTCAGTGAAGTTTTAGGTAATCGCAAAATTGAAAGCCTTACGGATTTTAGACTAGTTGACAAAATATTAAGTCTTGAAGGCGGAATGCTCGCAAAAGTAGATCGCACAAGTATGATGACATCGCTTGAATGTAGAGCGCCTTTCTTGAACAAGAGCATTTGGGAATTTACCAATACACTACCGGAATCATACCTTATGAAAGGCTGGAATAAAAAGTATATTCTCAAGGAAGCCTTTAGAGAGGATTTTCCAGAAAATTTTCTAGAAAAAAGCAAAAGTGGTTTTGGCTCACCAACAGGAGATT
Source organism: uncultured Winogradskyella sp. (assembly GCA_913055905.1). Taxonomy (GTDB): domain Bacteria; phylum Bacteroidota; class Bacteroidia; order Flavobacteriales; family Flavobacteriaceae; genus Winogradskyella. The sequence goes on along the minus strand of CAJXLB010000002.1, from coordinate 425,740 downwards.
GGTTGCGTCAAAGCTTAAGAAAAGAACTTGAAAGTTATATAGAACCAAAGCTGCTCGAAGATCAAGGGATTTTTAATGTAGATTACATTACGCGTTTAGTAAAGGACCATCTTAGCAGCAAAAAAGACAGTACCTTTAGAGTGTGGTCTTATTACTGTTTTCAAAAATGGTACAAATACAATTATCTGCAATAAGTTTAATCTAAATATGAAAAACAAACGAATTCTTGTAATTGCCTCTTTTGATGGATCTCTGTTAAGGTTCAGAGGGGATTTTATAAAAAACCTTCTAGCTGAAGGTTATGAAGTCATAACGGCAGCTCCAGAATACAGTGAAAAAAACCGCAAGCTACTCTCCAAAATTGGTGTTACAACCAAAGAATTCTATCTGCAGCGTACAGGATTAAATCCTTTAAATGATATACGGTCAATTAAAGCTTTAAAGGCAATCATAAAGGAAAATGACATTGACCTTGTATTCCCTTATACTATTAAACCTGTAATTTATGGCTCTCTGGCAGCCAATTTATGTAAAGTTCCAGTAATTTCGCTTATTACAGGATTAGGTTATGCTTTCTCTGGAATTTCGTTTAAAACAAAACTATTGCAACGATTTAATGAAGTCCTATATAAATTGACGGTTAGAAAAAATAAAGCTATTGTTTTTCAGAATAAGGACGATTATCAACTTTTATTGAACAGAGGCGTAATATCAAAAAAGCAAAGAGTGGAATTTGTATCGGGCTCTGGTGTAAATTTAAATGAGTTCTCGTTCAAGGCCAAAAATCCAAAAGACAAGGTGAGTTTCTTGCTTATTGCAAGGCTGATTAAGGAAAAAGGTATAAGCTTATATATGGAAGCTGCCAAACACCTTAAGGCAAAGTTTCCCAAGACTGAATTTCATTTAATAGGATCTCCCGAAACTTCACCAACTGCAATAGATGAAGCTGAAATAAATGAATTACATAAAGAAGGGGTTATTATCTTTCATGGGAAACAAATGAATGTTCAAGAATACTTTCACAAAACAGATGTTTTCGTTTTACCAAGCTATTATAGAGAAGGATTACCTAGAACATCCCTTGAAGCTTTAGCATGTGGCAATCCAATTATTTCCACGGACTCTGTTGGATGCAGGGAGGCAGTAAAAGATGGAATTAATGGCTACTTAATTGAACCTCGAAATCTAATGGCATTAATAGAACCAATGGAACATTTCATCAAACATCCAGAACTTATAAATGAAATGGGCAAGAATAGTAGAAAATATGCAGAAGAAAGGTTTGACGTTAACATAATTAATGCCAACTTAATTAAAATCATAGATTCAATATTAGACTAAATTAATCATTACATAAATCTTGAGGCTTTGAATTTTTACTTGAAAATCATTAAACCAACTTTTGACTTTTTAGCTGCTCTAGTAGGACTGTTGATGTTATCTCCAGTTTTTTTATCCTTAATAATAATCCTAACAGTTACTAACAAGGGAGAACCTTTCTTTAAACAAAAAAGAACAGGAAAAAACGGCAAGATATTTACCATACTCAAATTAAAAACCATGACTGATAAGACCGACGACCAAGGCGTCTTATTACCAGAAATGGAACGAATCACAACAATTGGAAACATTTGTCGGAAGTTTTCTCTAGATGAAATTCCACAACTTATTAACATCCTAAAAGGAGATATGAGCCTGATTGGGCCTAGACCATTGTTGCCAAGGTATTTGCCCTATTATTCTAAAGAGCAAAACAGAAGACATGAGGTTATGCCTGGAATTACTGGTTGGGCACAAATCAACGGCAGAAACACAATAACATGGGAAAAAAGGTTTGATTATGATGTTTATTACGTTGACCATGTTTCGTTTTTTTTCGATTTAAAAATATTATGGGGTACATTTCATAAGCTTATTAAGAGAGACGATGTCAATTATTCAGAAACGAGTGAAATGCCGGGATTTGATTTAATGAGCAAAAAAAAGGGAGAAAAAAACTTGTAATAAAATAAGGGAGATTTTAGATTGGGTTTATTCAATTTGTTTTTCGTCTAATATATTTGCGCTTCAAATTTATATATTACATATACATCGTTTAATTTGAACCTTTCAACGTAATATGTGTTTTTTGTTTTAATTTTTGAAGAGTTAGGAGTTATATTAGCATTGATATTAAAACTAGTAATCAGGTCCCAAACACCTTAAATTAAAACCATTAGGTTTTGTATTAAAGCTATAACCTATGAACGAAAAAATATGGTTGTCCTCTCCACATATGAGTGGAAATGAACAATTCTACATAAAGGAAGCTTTCGATTCCAATTGGGTGGCTCCGTTAGGCCCTAACGTCAATGGCTTTGAAACCGATATTCAAAAATATCTTGATAATAACATAGAAGTAGCTGCACTTTCTTCGGGAACCGCAGCGTTACACTTAGCGCTCATATTACTAGGTGTAGAAAAAGATGATGAGGTGTTGTGTCAAAGTAAAACATTTTCCGCTTCGGCTAATCCTATCGTTTATCAAGGTGCCACACCAATTTTTGTTGATAGTGAATCTGATACATGGAATATATGTCCAGAACAACTGGAATATGCTATAAAAGATAGGATTTCTCGTGGAAAGAAGCCTAAAGCTATTATTGCAGTCCACCTGTATGGAATGCCTTATAAAGTCAATAAAATTAGAGAAATAGCAAATAGATTTGAGATTCCTATTATTGAGGATAGTGCAGAAGCTTTTGGCAGTTCATTTAATAATATCAAATGTGGAACCTTTGGCGACTTATCAATTCTTTCATTTAATGGAAATAAAATTATTACAACCTCTGGTGGAGGTGCATTAGTGGCTAAATCCAAGGAAGTTAAAGACAAGGCAGTATTTTTATCAACACAAGCTAGGGATAATGCACCGCATTATCAACATTCTGAAATAGGATACAACTACAGGATGTCTAATATCGTAGCAGGAATTGGACGCGGGCAAATGACTGTTTTAGATAGTCATGTGTCAAAGCGTAGAAACAACTATGAGTTTTACAAGGATGTCTTTAAAAACTGTGAGGAAATTGTTTTTCTAGAGGAACCGGACGGGTTTTTCTCAAATAGGTGGCTAACATGTATACTTTTACCTAATTACAAAATGAGAGAAGAAATTAGACTGACTCTAGAAAAAGACAACATAGAATCTCGTCCATTATGGAAGCCTATGCATTCGCAACCTGTATTCAAAGATGCTCCAAGTTATCTTAATGGTGTTTCGGATGATTTATTTGAAAGAGGCCTCTGTCTTCCTAGTGGCTCTAATTTAACTGAACCGCAATTAGAACGTGTAGTTTCAGCTATAAATGATTATTTTGCAACATGTTAATTAAATATTTACATAAAATATCAGAGAAATACGCCTCAAAGTGGCTAGTGCTGTTATTTGATGTGAGTATCATCCTTTTAACCTTTTTTGGGGCTTACTTAATTAGATATAATTTTCAATTAGATTTTAGCCTTGAAGACTTTCTTCAACAAATTCCTTATATAGCAATAGTTGCCGCAATTAGCTTCATAGCAGTTGGGTCTTATAAGGGTGTGGTTCGTTTTACTGGATTTAAGGACATTATAAACATAATTATTGGAGCCAACATATTAGCTACTATATTAATATGTTGTACGTTTTTGAGCCGCAAGTTTTTAACAGAAGATAGTGTTTTTAATATATCAGGCTCTATTATTTATATTCACTTGTTATTGAATATATTATTCCTTATCGGTTCTAAGTTATTTATAAAATCCTTGTATAACTATATAATACAAGAAGAAAAAAACATTTCAAATGTTTTAATTTTTGGAGCCGGAAGTTCTGGTATGTTAACCTATGATGCCATACAAAACGATGCAAAGAGTGGTTTTGAAGTCGTTGGTTTTATAGACGATGATGAGCGAAAAATTGGGAAAAAAATAAATCTAATTGAGGTATATGGTTTATCATCAATAGATGAGAAATTTATTAAAAAGCATGGTGTTGAAGATGTTATTATCTCCATTCAAAATATTGAACCAACACGCTTACTTCAAATAACTAGCGGTTTATTTGGATTAGGTTTAAAGGTGAAAATTGTTCCTCCAGTTCAAAATTGGATAGATGGCGATTTAAGTGTAGGTCAAATCAAGGAGGTAAAAATTGAGGATCTTCTTGGAAGAGACCCTATAAACATAAAGAATCCAGATTTAGAGGAACAATATGATAACAAGGTGATTTTAATCACTGGAGCTGCTGGATCTATAGGTAGTGAAATATCAAGAAAAGTTAGTCTTTATAACTATAAAAAATTAATTTTAGTTGATAATGCTGAATCTGCGCTGTATGATATCCAACAAGAATTTAATCAACGTGGTCTAAAAAACATAGAAGCTATAGTCGCGGATGTAAGAAACAAAACAAGAATCGATCAAATCTTCAATCTACATAAGCCAAAAATCATTTTTCACGCGGCAGCCTACAAACACGTACCGCTAATGGAAAACAATCCTTATGAGGCCATTAGTGTCAATGTGGGAGGAACTAAAAATGTAGCGGATATTGCTGTTAAACATAGCGTGGACAAATTTGTTTTGATTTCTACAGATAAGGCGGTGAACCCAACTAATGTTATGGGTGCAACCAAGCGTATTGCAGAGCTTTATGTGACCTGCTTAAAAGGCAAAGGACACACTAAATTTATTACAACTAGATTTGGTAATGTATTAGGTTCAAATGGCTCTGTTATACCACTCTTTAAAAAACAAATTGAAAATGGCGGGCCTTTGACAGTAACCCATAAAGATATTACAAGGTATTTTATGACTATCCCAGAAGCCTGTCAACTTGTACTTGAAGCGGCTGCAATGGGTAATGGCGGTGAAATATTTGTGTTTGATATGGGAGAACCCATCAAGATTTTTAATTTAGCCACAAACATGATTGTTTTATCCGGATTGCGCTATCCAGACGATATTGATATTAAAATAACCGGGCTACGTCCTGGTGAAAAGATTTATGAAGAACTACTTGCTGATGGCGAGAATACCAGAAAAACGTATCATGAAAAGATAATGATTGCAAAATCAAAGCTAATTGACTCCAGTCATGTTGAAGGAGAAATATTGAAACTAACAAAAATGACTTCATTAACACAACCTCTTGAGATGGTTTCTCTTATTAAAAGCCTTGTGCCAGAATACATTTCTAACAACTCCACTTTTGAAGTGTTAGATGAAAAAAATAAGCTCTAATTTTAAATAAATCAATCTTTATGAAACTTCGAAAAATTCTCATCCCAGTTTTAGCTATTGCTTTAATGTATTCCTGTGGCTCAAGACGAGATATCGTTTATTTTCAAGATGAACCCATGAAGGAAGGATTAAGCCTTTCACAGCCAAAAGAGCTAATCTATAAAACAGATGATATTTTATCTATAACTATCGCAGCGGAAGAACCTGAATCTGTTAGACCCTTTAATCTAACTGTGCCCTCAAACAATGTGAATGACGCAAGTAGACTTATGGGTCAACAGATATTACAGACATATCTCATTGATTACGATGGTAATATTGATTTCCCTGTATTAGGTAAAATTAAGGTTGCTGGTTTAACACGTCCTCAACTTACAGCTCTTTTAACAGAGAGAATTAGCATATACGTAAATAATCCTATTGTAAATGTAAGACTAGTTAATTTTACTATTACAGTTATAGGTGAAGTGAATAGACCCGGTTCTTTTACTATTCAAGATGAGCGTATTACCTTATTAGAAGCCTTAGGACTTGCAAATGATTTAACAATATACGGAGAACGAAAGGACATATTAGTTATTAGAGAGGTAGATGGAGAAAAGAAATTCGCTAAGGTAGATTTACGATCAATTAATGCAATCAATTCCCCGGTCTATTATTTACAGCAGAATGATGTTATTTATGTAGCACCCAACAATGCACGTGTTAGGTCATCAACCGTGAATCAAAATAACTTTTTGATACTTAGTGCAATTGGGACAGTTACAACGATTGTAGCTGTAATTTTAGCTAATACAGATAATAATTAAGTTAGGAGTTAACAATAGAACTATTTATGAAGAGTAATGAACGGATTTCTACGGTAGATATTAAACAAAAAGTTGATTTCTATTTATCGTATTGGAAATGGATTCTATTATCTTTAGTAATTGCTTTATCAATAGGATTTACCTACTTGAGGTATGCCAAAGAACAATATAAGGCTACCATGGTAATTAAGATAAAAGAGGAAGAAGAGGCTGCAAAATTGCCAAGCATTGACCAATTAAAAAGTGAAGGGCTTTTTGCTTCAGGGAGTGATAAAATTAAAGATGAAATCCAAGTTTTACAATCTAGAAGGCTAAACGAAAATGTAATTAAAAATCTTGGCTTGAACATTAGCTGCTATGAACAAGGCAGAATAAAAGAAAAGGAATTATATAAGAAGTCACCGATAAAAGTTAATTTTTTTGCTAATGACTCCGTTATCAGCAAGATTAAAACTAATTTATTTATAAAAGTTATTTCAGATAATGAATTCATATTATTTGATAATGATGGTAAAACATTTGGAGAAAGAGACGATAGTGAGGGTGAAAAATATTCATTTGGCGAAAAGATTGAAACTGGATACGGGGGCATTGTTTTAACCCCTAGTGTAGGAAATTACAAACCCAAACCAGGAAGTAATTTAAGAATTAATATTTCACCTGTTGCCAGTTTAATTAAAAGTTATCAATCTAGCTTGGCTATTTCAACTCAAAAAGGTTCAAGTGTTCTTAACTTGGAAATGCTATTACCCGTCCGGGAAAAAGCTGTAGATTACTTGAATGAACTAGTTTTAGAATATAATGAGGATGCCTTAATTGATAAAGAAGAAGTTGTAAAAATCACTTCTGATTTTATAGATAATAGGCTTCAAAGGGTTTCCAAAGAGCTCGAAGAAGTGGACTACACTGCCGAGCAGCTTCAAAAGGACAAAAACTTAACAAACCTTAATTCACAGCAAAACCTTAACCTGCAAAGCAAACGCCAACTTGAAGATGAAATATCTAATGCGGCTAACAACATTCAATTGATTTCTTATTTAGAAGAAGAGCTAGATAAAGAAAATAAGACAAGTGATATGCTTCCTGCTGATTTAGGAATAGGAGACTCTAACACGTCTCAAATTATAAAAAGCCATAATGAATTAGTAGCGCAAAGAAACCGACTTTTAAGAACATCAAGCGAGAGAAACCCTGTAATCATAAATTTAAATGACCAGATTAATGCATTAAAGCAAAATTTAAGCAGTTCTCTCCAAAATATGAAACAATCCACTCAGCTTACACTTAACAATCTAAATAATGAGCGGAACCGAATTAGCGGTCAATTATATGCGGCACCAACAAAAGCTAGAGAATTTAGAGACATTAAAAGACAGCAAGACATCAAAGAATCATTGTATCTATACCTGCTTCAACGAAGGGAAGAATCGGCTATAAAATTGGGAATGTACACACCTATTGCCAAAGTTGTAGACTATGCATATGCTTCGTCTATTCCGGTCGCCCCAAATCATATGATTGTATATTTAGCTTCATTTATTTTTGGTCTAACAATTCCACTTGGGGTTATTTATGCCATAGATTTATTAGACACCAAAATATACACAAAAGATGATTTGCAAAGAATAACGGATATCCCATATATTGGCGATATTCCAAAAACATCAAAGAAGTCAAAGCTAATAAGTAAAGTAGATTATTCACCAAAAGCAGAAGCTTTTAGAATATTAAGATCCAATATTGACTTTAAGTTAAGCAGCTTAAAGGAAGGCACCAAAAAATTATTTATAACTTCAACAAGAGCACAAGAAGGAAAATCCCATACAAGCACAAACTTGGCTTCCTCTATTTCTTTTTCAGATAAAAAAGTACTATTAATAGAAATGGATATTAGAGTACCTAAAATTTTGGATTATTTAGAAATAGAAACGTCAAAAAAAATTGGGCTCTCAGATTACATTGCCGATAAATCTGTCAAGCCACAAGATATCGTCGTAAAACACCCAGAAAACAAAAATTTGGATATCATTCCTTCAGGAACGATTCCTCCTAACCCATCCGAACTATTAATGAGCGACAGAGTTCCAGAACTCTTTAACTATTTTGAAAATAAATACGATTACATTGTAGTTGATACTTCTGCCGTTGGTATAGTAAGCGATACCCTCTTGATCTCTAAATTCGCAGATATGTTCATTTATGTGGTTAGTGCAGATGGCATAGATAAGCGTTTGCTTAAGCATGTAGCTCAGCCGCTTTACGATCAAAATAGATTGCCTAACATGACACTACTACTTAACGGTACCAAAACTGGAAAAAAGGGGTATGGCTACGGCTACGGCTACGGTTATGGAAATAGCCCTGGTAAAAAGAAGAAATGGTATCAATTCAGGTAAACTAACAACTCTCTTAGAACTAAAGTCTCCGTCTCTTCTTTTCCCTTTGTAAAAGCGAGAGTTCCCTGCTAGTCTGCCCAGCAACCGATGTGTTCTCCTCTGCCCTTCGTATCAGATAAGGCATAACATCCTTAACAGGGCCAAAAGGGATATACTTTGCCACGTTGTAACCTTCCTTGGCTAGATTAAAACTAATGTGGTCACTCATACCATAAAGTTGGCCGAACCAAACGTTATTATTGGATTTATCTATACCTTTTTGTGCCATAAGTTCCATGGCAAGATAACTGCTCTCTTCATTGTGCGTTCCAATAAATACAGCAATATCTTCCAAATGGTCAAGAATATACCTTAACGTGGCATTAAACATGTCATCGGTAGCTTGCTTTGTTTCGCAAATTGGAGATGGATACCCCTTCTCTACTGCTCTTATCCGTTCCTTTTCCATATAGGCGCCACGTACAATTTTCATCCCAATTTTGAAGTTTTCTGACTTAGCTCTTGCATGAAGTGATTTTAAATAGTCCAAGCGATCCCATCGATAGCACTGTAAGGTATTGTAGACAATTGGTTTTTCGGTATTGTAAATGCGCATCATTTTTTCGCACAACATGTCAGCGGCATCTTGCATCCAACTTTCCTCAGCATCAATCAACACTTCAACATCGCGCTCCTTGGCCAGTTTACAGACTTTATTAAATCGTTCCTCCACCCTATTCCATTCATCCTTTTCTTCTGCTGTCAAGGATTTCTTCTCAGTAATTTTCTGGTACAATTTAAAACGACCGAATCCTGTTGGTTTAAAAACAGCAATAGGCATTGCATCGCGTTTGTCACAAAATTCAATTATCTTTAATATCTTTTCTACTGCATTGTCAAATTGGTCTTCTGTTTCTTTACCCTCTACCGAATAATCCAGTACCGAACTGACGCCTTTAGTATAGAGGTTATCAATTACTGGCAAACAGTCCTCCTCATTAACACCACCACAAAAATGATCAAATACCGTGGACCTAATAAGACCTTCAACAGGCAAATGAGCCTTAAGTGCGAAATTGGTAGCTGCCGTACCTATGCGAACTAATGGTTGTGAGGATATCATTTTAAACAGAAAATAGGCACGCTCTAGTTGCGAATCTGTTTTTAGCGCAAAGGCTGTGGCCGTATCTTCAAATAACGAACGATTAATCATGAATGTTAAAAATAGTACTACAAATATATTTATTCTTGGGTTTAGTTAATTCGTAAAATCTGAGTAATTTCACGCTTTCAATGCCTAATTTTATGTTATGGAATCCATAAAAACCAGTAAGTCCATTGTTCACTTTAATTCTCTAGTTTATGAGCAATTGAATTTATACATTAAACAGACTAATCCTTCCAAAATATTCATTCTTGTAGATACCAATACTCACGACCATTGCTTACCAAAGTTTTTGTCCCAAATGGATTCTGGGGACATCATTGTGGAAGTTATGGAAATGCCTTATGGTGAGGACAACAAGACCATAGATATCTGCACTGGCGTTTGGGAAGCTTTGGCAGAATACTATGCAGATAGAAAAAGCTTATTGATAAATCTCGGCGGAGGAGTTGTCACTGACTTGGGAGGTTTTGTGGCTAGCACTTACATGAGAGGAATTGATTATATAAATGTCCCTACTTCCCTATTGGCCATGGTAGACGCTTCTGTTGGTGGAAAAACGGGCGTTGATTTGGGCCATCTAAAAAATTTGGTTGGCGTTATAAATGAAGGCAGTATGGTGCTTGTTGACACCTCCTTTTTAGAAACTCTACCTCAAAACCATATGGTTTCCGGTTATGCCGAAATGCTTAAGCATGGGTTGATTTTTGATGAGGCTTACTATAACAAATTAAGTAACCTTCAGAATTTAGATTTTTCTGAGCTCGACAGTATGATTTATGAGTCTATTAAAATTAAGAATACCATTGTTGCAGAAGATCCAACCGAAAAAGGCCTTAGAAAAATTCTAAACTATGGCCATACTCTTGGACATGCGATAGAAAGTTATTTCCTAGACAACGGTGATAAAACTCCCTTACTGCATGGTGAGGCTATTGCTGTTGGTATGATTTTGGAAACTTATCTTTCCCACAAAATATGTGGGCTAAGTCAATCTAAGCTTTCCAACATAACTAACGTTATACTAGCTTCATTTAAAAAGGTACGCTTGAGTTCGCGTGATATAGAAGTAATCATGGACTTACTAAAGCACGATAAGAAAAATAGCCACGGAAAGATTAACTTTGTTTTGCTAGAAGATATAGGTAAACCAGTGTTAGATTGTGAAGTGAGCAGCAACCTCATACTGGAAGCATTTTCGTACTATGACAAGATTTAGATAAATATTTAATGCAATCTGTATTAAAGAAAAAACCTTAGCAACAACTGCTAAGGTTTTTTCATTATTAGTCTTAGACTATATTATTTATAATTCATTAAAAATAGTATGCATTAATCGTTTTTTGTCGTTAATGCTCTCTTCCAGCGAAATCATGGTTTCGGTTCTGTAAACACCATCTATATCGTCTAACTTAAAGATAATTTCCTTAGCATGCATGGTATCTTTAGCTCGTATTTTACAAAAGATATTAAATTTTCCAGTGGTAATGTGTGCTACGGTTACGAAAGGAATATTATTAATGCGTTCTAAAACGAATTTTGTTTGGGACGTGTTCTGAAGAAATACACCAACATAGGCAATAAAGGAGTATCCAAGTTTTTTATAATCTAAAGTCAATGACGAACCTTTGATGATACCAGCCTCTTCCATTTTTTTCACCCTTACATGTACCGTACCCGCAGAAATCAAAAGTTTTTTAGCGATATCCGTAAACGGAATACGCGTATTGTCAATTAACATATCAAGAATTTGATGGTCGATTTCGTCTAATTTAAATTTCCCCATTTTTGATAATTATTAAATTATATGCAAAAATAGAAGAAAAAAATTAAGGATGTCTTACTAAAATTGAATTATTTCAGGGATTTAATGCGGTTTTCTTATTATTTATCAAAACGAAATCGTTTTCGTAACCAACTTGGATTTCTTTATTATCAATTGTTCTTACCAATTGTCCATTTGCATTTATGGTCTTATGAAATTTTAAATCTGTTGATTCAAAAATAGATTCAACAACAGGCTTAAATTCAATTTTGCCCCTTTTTAGAACTTCTTTAAACTGAAATACAATCGTCAGGGTTTCAACCTGGTCTTTTGCTGTAATAGCGTTTGTTATGGCCAAATCCCTGTAGTTTTTAACATTATTTGGAATTTCGAAGTAGGATTTGAATAAATCAACCTCATAACTATTAGCTATGGCTTCGATGCCTTTAACTAAGGCTAAAAACACAAAACGCCTAACCTCTTCGCGGTCATAGTCTTCCTGAAAATGACCAGCTTCGTAAAGTAACGTTGGTGTACCGAGACTTTGAAATGTATCACCAACGCAATTTATATTAAATCCGTCATCATAGCGGCCAATGCCATGAGGCAATACATCCTTTAACTCCAATGCAATTCTCGAAATAAGGGCCATTGCCTTCTTGCGGTTTGGTGTAAGGCTCCGTTCTTCGTCTTGGGACGGCGAAAGGAATGACAATGTAGCCACACTCCCATTATGGCCAGCGCCAAAAATACTGCGTTGACCATGAAGATTGAAACAATAATCAGGATTGAAATTCTCGTAAACTTCACGCAGTAGCCTGCTTTCCGGTTGTGATAGATTTTGAGCGTCCCTATTTAAATCAACAGAGTTAGCGTTAAAACGTGTGTACTTTTCAGCACCGTCCGGATTTAATATCGGAATAACGCACAATGTGCATTGCTTCAGGATTGTCCTGAAATAGTTGTCGTCTCTTAGTAGAAGGTTGAAACAATCAAAAAGAGCCTTTGTTGTTGTCGACTCATTTCCGTGCATCTGGGACCACATCAAAATACGATTTGGACCTTCTCCCATCGTTATGGAATAAATCGGTCGTCTTTCTACAGAATAGCCTATCACTGAAATGCAAGAATCCGGTAAGCCCGAAAAGCATCCTTCGATATGAGAATTGGTTACATATCTACCATAAAGCTGTTCTGATTTTACCGAATTAAACAAGCTGAGTAATTGATGAATTTCCATGAGACTTAGTGAACAGTACACAAATGTAATCAATAAGTATTTTACATTTGTAAACATAAATGTCGCCTATAGTTTTCACTTTTGTATACGCCTGAATTTATTTTGGAGATTACAATACTTAAGACTTTGAAAAATTCTTAACACCTCGAATAAAATAAATATATAATATTTAATTTCAGTATTTTAAATTTATTTATCTAGAATTTACTTTAATTTAAAGTAGTAATATTTAAATTATTTTTTATACGCGTAACTACAATTGTTTACATTTGTAACTCATTAAGACTAGAATTAACTGTTTACAATGATAAACATCAGTGAATTTTCCAAACGGCTTCAAAATGTAATAGATTATTACGACGAAACTGCCTCTAGCTTTGCCGAGAAAATAGGCGTACAACGTTCTAGTATTTCCCACATTCTTTCTGGAAGAAACAAACCAAGCTTAGATTTTGTAATGAAGGTGCTTCACGCCTATCCAGAAGTGGAATTGTATTGGCTACTCAACGGCAAGGGAAAGTTTCCAAAAAACGAAACCGCAACTGCCCTCTCCAGTCCTTCTGATTCTACAGAAGATTTAAACACAGGCCAAGAGCGCATTAAGCGAGATAATAACGCAATTGAAAAGATAGTTATATTTTACAAGGACGGTACTTTTAAGAGCTACGAGCCTTGATTAAGCCACCTATTTCTTACCTTTGCAAGAAAATTTGGTATGCGTTATTTCGCTATTCTTTTTATATGTTTTCTGACGTTTGGTTGTTATGAGGTGGAACGTCATTGTTCAGACTTTAAAACAGGTATGTTTGAGTTTAAATACACCCTGGACGGTGTTGAGAAAGTAGGACAATTTAAGCGCACAGACAAGTATAATATCGATTTTTACGAGGGAAAAGTAGATACTTCTTCTGTTCGATGGATAAATGATTGCGAGTTTATTTTAACCAAACTCAATCCTCAAAGCAATTCAGAAAAAGAAGCTATTCACATGAAAATACTGTCTACCTCTGGCGATTCTTATACCTTTGAATATAAACTAGCCGTTAAAAAACCGAACAGGCCCTTGAGGGTGGAAAAAGGTATAGCTACAAAAATAGATTAGTTCCAATGTTAGAGTTTTTATTGTCTTCGGAGTCCATAATGGCGCTTTTGACCTTGACCTTCTTGGAGATTATTCTGGGAATAGACAACATTGTATTTATCTCAATTGCAGCCAACAAGCTCCCTGAACATCAAAGAAGTAGAGCAACTAATATTGGGCTATTGCTCGCTATGGTCCAGCGGATACTCTTATTGTTTTTCGTCTCATTTTTAATCAGCTTAAGCGAACCCTTTTTCGTTATAAATAAGGAGTGGGTCCATGTGGCCGTCAGTTGGCAAGCTTTGATTCTCTTTGCTGGTGGGTTGTTTTTAATTTACAAAAGCACCTCTGAAATTAGGGAAAAGGTTGAAACCCCGCAGCATGATGAAGCAAACCTTAAATCGAAAGTAATAAAGTCATTAGGACAAGCAATCACCCAAATTCTTATTATAGATTTTATTTTTTCTGTAGATTCTATTCTTACTGCGGTTGGAATGACCAATGGTCTTCACCCAAACACCAATTACACCCTAATACTTATGATCATTGCTGTTGTAATCTCAATTATTGTAATGATCGGTTTCGCCAATCCAATCCGTAAGTTTATAGATACACATCCGAGTATGCAAGTCCTAGGGTTGGCCTTTCTTATTTTAATTGGTTTTATGCTAATTACGGAGGCTGCTCATTTGTCGGATACAGAAATTTTTGGTCAAACCGTAGGTGCCATCCCTAAAGGCTATCTTTATTTTGCCATAGCCTTTTCATTATTTGTGGAGTTCTTAAACCACAAGATGGCCAAAAGAACTATTACCAAGAACTAAAGGAGACTGACTTTGGCCAAAAAACTGTGCTAATGAAATTGTTAGCCAAGTATTAAAATAAAGTCGCTTGACCCGACCCATCCACTTCCGGGTCTTTATCTGAGCCAGATGAATCCTTTGAATCTTCAGTCTCTGATTTTGATTTCTCTGTTGAAGACACCGTCTCTTCATCTACAACTTCCAGGTCATCTGCATGGACTTCCTCTGGAGCTTCATAAGGCAATGGGTCTAAAAGACTTATTTGATTTATTTTATCTCTAGTTAATTGATTTCCTAATGCATTAATACCTTTTATTGCAATAAATTCTTCAAGATTTACTTCCATATTGGGCTTTCGGTCTTTACCACGTTCTTTGGTAAACTCCACCTCTGCCATTGGTCGCCAATCCGTAGACACTATCTCTAATTGTGAGTTAGGATGGTCTGAAATAAAGCACTCCTCCTTACCTTCATTTTCAATTAAAAAGCGTTTTACATAATAGCGTTCCTTCTCTCCATCAAAATAGATGGCTGAAATGGGCTTTTTAGGAATCCACTTTTCCAAGACAATCATATCGCTATCAAAATGGGTTGTTAGTTCAGGAATAATCGTCTTTGCAATTCCGGATTGTGTAATGATTAATAAACGGTCTTCTCCCCTAAATTCGCCAATAAGTTCACCTCTACCATCAACATTTAAGCGCTGTACCGTATCATCAAACCAAATTTTACGTGGTTTCAAGGTAGAAACACCTTTCTCTTTGAGCTCCACACGTTTTATGGCATACTTGGTTACCAAATTACCTTTAGAGCCACGCCCTTTAATTCTAATATCAGCAAAATCTAAATCCCACTTTAGCTTTTTAATGCTACCGGATTGACGCAATAAAACAGTTACCACTTCTGCTTCTCCATTAGGATTAGCCGAAAAATACCAAACCACAGAGCCTTTATTCCCATTAGTTAAATCGTATTCCCTGTCGCGAGTTATACTGGTAACAGCAAAACGCTTTATATAGGATGGCCCTTTCTTGCCATCGCGATATATCATATTATAGATGGTGCGTTTGTCTTTTTTCTTAAAGACAGCAACATGAATAATGTTTTTGCCAACAAAGGTCTTGGAGTCTACCTTGGTCACCATCATTTTACCTTCGTTGGTAAACACGATGATATCATCTATATCACTACAATCACAGACGTATTCGTCTCTGCGCAGTGCTGTTCCAACGAAACCTTCTTCCCTATTAACGTATAATTTTGTATTTCTGATTACTACTTTAGTAGCATCTACATCATCAAATACCCGAATTTCTGTTTTGCGTTCCTTACCTTCACCATAGTCTTTCTTTAAACGCTCAAAATAAGCAATCGCATACTCTATAAGATTAGCAAGGTGGTTTTTAACTTCAGCAATTTGGTCTTCTAGAGCTTCAATTTTTTGCTGGGCCTTATCAATATCGAATTTGGAAATACGCTTAATCCGAATTTCGGTTAATCTCACAATATCATCTTCCGTAACCTCGCGTTTCAAATGTTTAATATGTGGCTGAAGTCCTTTGTCAATAGCACTAATAACGCCATCCCAAGTTTCTTCCTCCTCAATGTCGCGATAAATGCGGTTTTCTATAAAAATGCGCTCCAACGAAGCAAAATGCCACTGCTCCTCAAACTCCCCAAGCTTTATCTCAAGTTCTTGTTTAAGAAGCTGCACTGTATTATCCGTAGAACGACGCAACATTTCAGCAACACCAATAAACAATGGTTTATTATCTTCAATAACACAGCCCAATGGCGATATGGAAACTTCGCAATTTGTAAAGGCATATAAGGCATCAATAGTCTTATCGGGCGAAATCCCTGAAGGTAAGTGGACCAAAATCTCAACTTCTGCTGCCGTATTGTCTTCGATGCGTTTTATTTTAATTTTCCCTTTGTCGTTGGCCTTAAGAATAGAATCAATTAGGGAGGATGTCGTGGTGCCAAAAGGAATTTCAGTAATGACTAAGGTATTTTTATCGTACTGTGAAATCCGAGCTCTCACACGTACTTTCCCACCGCGCATACCATCATTATAGTTTGTAATATCGGCAATTCCTCCTGTTGGAAAATCTGGCACAAGTGTAAAACGCTTGCCTTTGAGGTGTTTTATGGAAGCATCTATAAGCTCAATGAAATTATGGGGCAATATCTTTGTCGAGAGCCCAACGGCAATACCCTCTCCACCTTGAGCCAATAGCAACGGAAACATTACCGGAAGGTTAACAGGCTCCTTGCGTCTACCGTCATAGGAAGCTTGCCATTCGGTAATTTTTGGGTTATAAACTACGTCTAAGGCAAACTTAGAGAGACGCGCCTCAATGTAACGTGATGCGGCCGCACTATCACCTGTTAGTATATTTCCCCAGTTCCCTTGGGTATCAATAAGCAAATCTTTCTGACCTATCTGAACCATGGCATCCGCAATGCTAGCATCACCATGAGGGTGATACTGCATGGTATGCCCTACGATATTGGCAACCTTGTTATACCGACCATCATCCAAATCCTTCATGGAATGCATAATACGCCGCTGAACCGGCTTAAATCCATCTTCTATAGCAGGCACCGCACGCTCTAAAATAACATACGATGCATAATCTAAAAACCAATCTTTATACATACCAGTGACCTTAGTAATGGTCTCCTGGCTGCCATTCTCCTCATGTAATGAATCCTCAAGTTCTTCTGACATCCTCTATTTCCCTTGTTTGTTCTTTTTGTTTTGTTTAATAATTTTCCCCAGTGATTGTCTTACGTATCGCCGTTTCCGTCGCTTTAGCAAGGTAATATTAAAACGTTCTTGACGTACGTTACCGTCACTGGACCTTAATATTAAGATTAAGCTTTTATACACCACAAAATCACGAATCTTAAATCCCAATAATTGCGATCGTAAAAACTCAACTTGCTTTTCGCGATAATTGATGTATTCTGTTAAAATTAACCCTTTATTGATTACCGAAATCTTTTCGCCATCACTATCATATTCAAAATAGCTGGCTACCGCATGAAATAACACCATTAGTACAAAGGCAACCAGAAAAATATAGATTGTATGTTCTGAAAATAAATCTATAGACCTAAATACCGTAAATAGCAGAATGGCAAAAACAATAAGGATGAAATATATCGATATTACCGTATTTTTTACCTGCCTATTGTCGGTTCTCATACGTTGTCTTCAACCAAATCTAGTTCAACCTTCAAATTTTCGATGATAAATTCTTGTCGCGATGGTGTGTTTTTTCCCATATAGAAGGACAATAGCTCCTCAATGGACATGTCTTTGTCTAGCATTACTGGATCTAAGCGCATATCATCACCAATAAAGTGTTTGAATTCATCAGGTGAAATCTCACCCAATCCTTTAAATCTAGTGATTTCTGGTTTTGGCTTTAGTTTTTCTATGGCTGCCCTTCGCTCTTCTTCGGAATAGCAATAAATCGTTTCCTTCTTATTTCGGACTCTAAACAATGGTGTTTGTAAAATGTACAAATGCCCTTCCTTTATGACTTCAGGGAAAAATTGCAGGAAGAAGGTAATCAACAATAAGCGAATATGCATCCCGTCTACATCAGCATCAGTGGCGATTACAATGTTGTTGTAACGTAAATCCTCAATGGATTCTTCAATATTTAGAGCAGCCTGCAAAAGGTTAAACTCCTCATTCTCATACACTATCTTTTTAGAAAGACCATAAGAATTTAAGGGCTTTCCTTTTAGGCTGAATACTGCTTGCGTATTAACATCGCGCGATTTCGTTATGCTTCCGGATGCCGAATCACCCTCAGTGATGAACAAGGTAGTTTCTAAGCTTCTATCGCTTTTAGTATCACCAAAATGAATACGGCAATCGCGTAATTTTTTGTTGTGAAGACTGGCTTTTTTTGCGCGCTCCTTAGCCAACTTCCTAATTCCAGATAATTCCTTGCGCTCGCGCTCTGCCTGAAGAATTTTACGCTGGATTTTTTCTGCAGTATCTGGATTTTTATGTAAATAGTTATCCAGATTACGCTTTACAAAATCGTTGATGTAGGTGCGCACCGTTGGTAGGTCGCCTCCCATATCTGTTGAACCTAACTTAGTCTTGGTCTGACTTTCAAACACAGGCTCCATCACCTTAATAGCTATGGCTGCCACTACCGACTTACGGATGTCTGAGGCATCATAATTCTTACCAAAAAACTCTCGAATGGTCTTTACAATAGCTTCCCTAAAGGCTGATAAGTGGGTTCCACCCTGAGTGGTATTTTGTCCGTTAACAAAGGAATGGTATTCCTCACTGTATTGCGTTTTACTATGGGTTAAGGCCACCTCAATATCATCGCCACGAAGGTGAATAATTGGATATAACAAATCGGAATCTGAAATATTTTCAGACAACAAGTCTTTTAGGCCGTTTTCAGAATAGAACTTTTCACCATTAAAAACGATAGTCAATCCTGGGTTAAGGTAGACATAGTTCTTTAGCATGCGAACTATGTATTCACTTCTGTATTTATAATTTTTGAAAATATTGGAATCCGGCACGAAGGTGACTTTAGTCCCTTTACGTCGAGATGTTTCTTCCAGCATCTCTTGATTGGTGAGTTCTCCCAGCTCAAATTCTGCCGATGCCGATTTACTATCCCTTGTAGATTCTACCCTAAAGTAGGTAGACAAGGCATTCACGGCCTTAGTACCCACACCATTAAGTCCTACGGATTTTTTAAAGGCTTTTGTATCGTACTTACCACCAGTGTTCATTTTAGAGACCACATCTACAACCTTTCCTAATGGAATACCACGACCGTAATCCCTAACCGTTACACGATCGCCTTGAATAGACACTTCTATGGTCTTACCAGCACCCATAACAAATTCGTCAATGGAGTTGTCCAACACTTCTTTAAGAAGAATATAAATGCCATCATCAGGAGAAGAACCATCACCTAATTTTCCGATGTACATCCCGGGACGCATTCGGATGTGTTCTTTCCAATCGAGCGAGCGAATATTTTCTTCAGTGTAATTAGACTGTGCCATAAAATTTGAGACAATAAAGTTTGTAAGGATGAAACGCTAAGATAAGCCTATACCTCAAAAAATGAAATATACATTCACTAAAGTAATTAACAATAAAACCGCAGTATTGTTGACAAGATAGCCTATTTTGTAAGAATATTCCACCAAAAAACTCTCGGTAAATATTCATGTGCTATTTCTAACGATTTTAGACGTCTTGGACAGAAGATAACCACTAAGCTTAAATGCAGCTCTTAGATATTGAAAAGGAAATGCATCACATCGCCATCCTTAACGATATAATTTTTACCCTCTCCACGCATTTTACCAGCTTCCTTTACCTTGGCTTCACTGCCATAGCTGACGTAATCATCAAAAGCAATCACTTCTGCTCGGATAAAGCCTTTTTCAAAGTCGGTATGAATAACACCTGCCGCTTGAGGTGCTGTTGCGCCAACGGTTACGGTCCATGCCCTCACTTCCTTTGGTCCAGCAGTGAAATAAGTTTGTTGTTTTAGGAGTTTGTATGCCGCTCTAATCAACTTGGCTGAACCAGGTTCGTCCAACCCAATATCCTCCAAAAACATTTGGCGCTCTTCATAGTCCTCAAGTTCATTGATGTCGGCCTCTGTACCAACGGCCAGCACCAAGACTTCCGCCTGCTCATGCTTAACGGCTTCACGTACCTGCTCTACGTAGGCATTACCAGTCGTAGCTGAACCCTCATCCACATTACAGACATACATTACAGGTTTTTCGGTAATCAACTGCAAGGGTTTTACATAGTCTTCATAATCCTCCTCTGAAAATTCTAAAGCACGTACGGAACTACCTGCCTCAAGTCCAGTTTTTATCTTGTTGAGTACCGCTTCCTCGGCTTGGGCTTCCTTATTACCAGTTTTGGCAGCACGCTTCACCTTATCCAGTTTCTTTTCAACAGTCTCGAGGTCCTTCAATTGAAGCTCCATGTCTATAGTTTCCTTATCGCGTATGGGATCTACGGAACCATCAACATGCACCACATTATCATTATCAAAGCAGCGTAAGACGTGTAATATAGCATCCGTTTCACGAATATTGGCTAAAAACTGGTTACCTAGTCCCTCACCTTTACTGGCGCCTTTGACCAAACCCGCTATGTCAACAATTTCTACGGTAGCTGGCACCACCTTTTCCGGTTTTACCAATTCCTCCAACTTTGCCAATCTTGGGTCTGGTACATTAACCACACCAATATTGGGTTCTATGGTACAAAACGGAAAGTTGGCACTTTGCGCTTTGGCGTTAGATAAACAGTTAAACAAAGTGGACTTTCCTACATTGGGCAACCCTACAATACCAGCTTTCATAGTTGATTATTTTTTGCGACTGCAAATGTAGGTAATTCTATGTTGTCTTTAAATGAAAAAATAGCTGGAATACTTAGAGAAATTTTATGTGTGCTTATCGTCATGATAAATAACTGTTTTAATAGTTTTTTATCTATCAATAAGTTAAGGTGAAACTTTTTATAATTAAGGCAATGCGTAACATTGCGTAACTATTAAACCCAAATAACAAGTTGAAAAATTCGACTAATCAGCATACCATAATTCGGATAAAACTATTGGTTCCCTATCCGTCGCATTGTCTACATCCAGAGGATGCGGAAAAGTGGTTTGTGGAGTCTTCTCCTTAACTCTATCATTACGTATAAAAGTAATCTCTGCAACTGATGGTATCTCAATACCGTTATGCACTTCCAACCTACTCCTATTATTCGGGTGAATATGAACACAGACATGATTTTGAAGTAATTTATCAAATGCCGTAGAAGCCAATTTAAAAAACTCCTTGTTCCAAAACTTATGTAGGTTGTGAATTTCTAGCACTATGATTCTAAAGGATTTTAATAAGTCTTCCGACGTGTTCAATAAGCTCATATACTCTGCTCCTTCAATATCCATCTGCAACATAAGGTCTTCCTTTTTCTTCATGCTATTGTTTTCAACCCATTTGTCTAGTGTAATAAAGTCCTCATTATTGTAGCACCCAATAAATTTTTTTAAGAAACTATACTCGGTTTCCGGTAAACTGAGTCTTGGTTTTTCTACCGATTTGTCAGCCAGGAAAATTTTCATGCCTTTGTTATAGCAATCCATCTCAAATTCACTGATTTTATTTACACCTGGCGAAAAACAAGCTACAACACCCTCTAAATCATCAGGTACTAAATAACCACCATCGCGTTTAGGCCCCATCCGGATTAAGGGTTTTCCAATATTATAGGGTCTTAACTTTTTAATGAGATCAATAACTTGGGCGTCTGGTACTTTTTCTTCTAGAACATAGTCTTTAGAGAGTAGCGAAACTTTTTGTTCTTTGTTTAGTGTAGAGAGTACTTTTCGTACTGTTTTTCTAATCATGTATAACGATTAATTTAATTGGTTTAGTTAGTTAGATTCAAAAATTCCTCTAAAATAGGGATTTTCCAAAACTTGTAATGAGCATGCAAAAACAAGCCTATTTAAAACAAAAAATCCCAAACCTATTGGCTTGGGATATTCTATTTAATTTTCACCTTTTAATTATCCTTCAGGATGCATAAAGCGTTGTTTTCCTAACAACTCTTCTTCCGTCTCTACGTGATTTTCATCAGGCACACAGCAATCTACAGGACATACCGCTGCGCATTGTGGCTCTTCATGGAAGCCCATGCATTCAGTACATTTATCTGGTGCTATGTAGTATACTTCGTCACTTATTGGCTTCTGAGGCTCATCTGCATCAACCTCTTTTCCGTTAGGTAAAACTACCTTTCCTGTAAGGCTTGTACCATCTTTGTAGCGCCAATCATCGGCACCTTCATATATCGCTGTATTTGGGCACTCGGGCTCGCAAGCACCACAATTAATACATTCGTCTGTTATAATAATTGCCATAACTTTTCTTTTTCTTTATTATGAAGCGACCTAAATCTTTTTCACGGCAAAAACCAAGGCTAAACTTCATTTATGTTTCTGATTTTATTGCCTACTTTTGCACTTGCAAAGTTAAGGGCTGTAAGACGTTTTACCAAATCATACATGGAAATACAAGAAAGAATTAACGCATTTTCAAAATTAGGAGCCTTTTTAGGGCAATTTGCCAAAACACCCTACACTAAAAATCCTTCTGTTGAAGCAAATGACCTTTTTTTCGACGGGTTTAAACATCAAATAAAACTAGCCCAAGAACACAACGGTTGGTTTACCACGAAAAATCTAAATTTTGCTTTCGATACATGGTCTAAACAATTGACAGAAAGTAATATTAAGCATTGGATATCAAAGTATAACTTTAATATAATTCTAAAGCCCAAAACTATTGGTATTATTATGGCGGGAAACATTCCTTTAGTAGGATTTCATGATTTTTTGTCCGTTCTACTCTTAGGCCATAAGGTACTCGTTAAGCAAAGCTCCAACGATAGACATCTCCTCCCCTTTTTAGCAAAATATTTGGAAGCCATAGAGCCTAATTTTAAGGGTAAAATTTTATTCACAAACGACAAATTAGATAATTTCGACGCCGTAATTGCCACTGGCAGCAATAATACAGCGCGCTATTTTGAATATTATTTTAAGGACAAACCTTCTATCATAAGAAAAAACAGAAATTCCGTTGCCGTTTTAACAGGCACGGAAAGCCAAGAGCAATTAGAGGCATTGGCAGACGATATTTTCAGATATTATGGTTTGGGTTGTAGAAGTGTATCCAAACTTTTTGTTCCCGAATCTTATAATTTTGATGCTTTTTTTAAATCCGTTTATCCGTGGCACGAGGTCATTCACGAAACCAAATACGCCAATAATTATGACTACAACAAAGCAGTCTACCTCATGAGCGAATTTGACCTTTTGGAAAACGGATTCTTAATGCTAAAGGAAGATACCAGCTATGCCTCTCCAATAGCTACCTTATTTTATGAAACATACAACGATACAACGTCCTTAAGGGAAAAACTAGAACGTGACAAAGAGCATATTCAGTGCGTCGTGGCTGAAGGGTTTTCAGAAAATGATATCCCGTTTGGAAAAACCCAGCTCCCAGAATTATCGGACTATGCAGATGATGTAGATACTGTTGAATTCTTGTTGAAAATATAAGGCAAAATTTATCGATTCGGTAATACGAAAATCAATTGAATTTACCACCTTTGTAATCGTTTGAAAATAAACTCGGAGTCGTATGTAGATTCTGAAAACCAAAGTCAGTATAAGATGAAAATACACAATTTTAGTGCCGGTCCTTGCGTTTTGCCCAAATCGGTAATGCAAAAAGCTTCAGAGGCAATACTCAATTTTGATGATGGCCTTTCACTATTGGAAATCTCACACCGAAGTAAACCTTTTGTAGATGTTATGGAAAAAGCAAGAGCTTTGGCCCTGGAACTACTTGGCTTAGAAGGAAAAGGCTACAAAGCATTGTTTTTACAAGGCGGTGCGAGTACACAATTTTTAATGGTTGCACTAAACTTATTGGAAAAGCGTGCAGGCTACTTAAATACAGGAACTTGGTCTGACAAAGCCATAAAAGAAGCACGCATTTATGACGACATCTACGAAGTAGCGTCATCCAAAAGCGCTAATTATAACTATATCCCTAAGGGTTACGATATTCCTGAAGAATACGACTATTTTCACTGCACATCCAACAACACCATTTTTGGAACACAGATGAAAAGTTTTCCAAATTGCCCTATTCCAATGGTATGTGATATGAGTAGCGATATTTTTTCACGTCAATTAGATTTTACACAATTTGATTTAATATACGCTGGAGCTCAGAAAAACATGGGTCCAGCTGGTACGACCCTTGTTGTGGTAAAAGAAGACATTTTAGGAAAGGTCTCTCGCAAGATACCTTCTATGATGGATTATAAGGTTCACATAAGTAAAAGTAGCATGTTTAACACGCCACCTGTTTTTGCGGTGTATGTGTCCATGCTTACACTTGAGTGGTTAAAGGACCTAGGCGGTATTGCCGCTATTGAGGAAGAAAATGAAAAGAAGGCACAAATGATTTATTCGGAAATTGACCTCAATCCACTGTTTAAAGGCTTTGCTGTTAAAGAAGATCGTTCTACAATGAACGCCACATTTACCTTGGAAAACGAAAATCTAAAGGAAACCTTTGATGCCATGTGGAAAGAAGCAGGAATAAATGGTCTCAACGGTCATAGAAGTGTTGGTGGTTATAGAGCTTCCATGTATAATGCGCTCTCCTTAGACAGTGTAAAAACATTGGTAGAAGTTATGAGTGAATTAGAACGAAAAGCGTAAGCCAAGGACTCAAAAGAATTTAAATCGATTTTTTGAAATGAAAATATTAGCAAACGACGGAATTTCGCAAAGTGGAATTACTGCTTTAGAAGCGGCCGGACACGAAGTTATTACAACTAAAGTGGCTCAAGAGCAACTTCAAAATTATATAAATGATAAAGATATCGCTGTGCTTTTAGTACGAAGCGCTACCAAAGTGCGCAAGGATATTATAGACAACTGCCCTAACCTAAAGATTATTGGGCGTGGTGGCGTTGGCATGGACAACATAGACGTTGAGTACGCACGCAGCAAGGGAATCAAAGTTATAAACACACCAGCCGCATCTTCACATTCGGTTGCAGAGTTGGTTTTTGCCCACTTTTATGGTTTAGCACGATTTTTACATAATTCCAACAGGGACATGCCATTAGAAGGCGATAAAAACTTTAAAGGTCTCAAAAAAGCCTATGCCAAGGGTGTTGAGCTTAAAGGTAAAACACTTGGTGTTATAGGTTTTGGTAGAATCGGCCAGGCTACGGCAAAAATAGGCCTAGGTGCTGGAATGAACGTTGTAGCCTACGATCCTTATATAGAAACTGCAGACTTAACCTTAGATTTCTTCGACGGCCAGTCTGTTTCTTTTAAGATAGATACGGTCTCAAAGGAAGAGGTATTAAAACAAGCCGATTTCTTAACACTTCATGTTCCGGCGCAAAAGGAATATATCATTGATGAAAACGACTTCAAAACAATGAAGGATGGTGTTATTATCGCCAATGCAGCACGTGGTGGTGTTATTAATGAAGTTGCTTTGGTTAAAGCTATTGAAAGTGGTAAAGTAGCAAGAGCTGCGTTAGATGTTTTTGAAAAAGAACCGCAACCGGAAGTTCAACTTTTAATGAATTCGGCATTATCGCTTACACCACATACTGGTGCGGCTACAAATGAAGCTCAAGACCGTATAGGTGTTGAACTTGCCGAGCAAATTAATGACATACTGGGTTAGAATTACAACAATTAAGTATTAAAATTTTTAATAGAAAAGTCCTTAATAAAATGAGGACTTTTTTTGTATCTTTTCCCTGAATTATTAATCTTATTTTGTAAAAAAATGAAAGGAATTTTAGATCTTTTAAACAGTGATATGGGCAAATCCATAATCAATGGTGTTTCTGGAACCACAGGCGCTGAGCAAAGTAAAACAAGTAGTGTTTTAACCATGGCCTTACCCGTTTTAATGAAAGCCATGGAGCGTAATGCGGCAACACCAGAGGGAGCACAAGGCCTTATGCGAGCTTTAACCAGTAAACACGATGGCAGTATTTTAGACAACTTAAGTGGGCTTTTTGATGGTGGTGTTGATAGCGACGTTAAAACGGATGGCTCCAAAATTTTAAATCATGTGTTGGGCTCAAAACAACAAGGTGTGCAACAAGTCATTGGGCAAAAGGCAGGTTTGGATGCTAATACCGTAGCCAGTATCATGGAGGTTGCAGCGCCAATTCTAATGGGTGTGTTAGGAAAAGAGGCACGTCAAAATAATTTGAGTTCACAAAACGATATAAGCAATCTGTTAGGCGGCATGCTTGGAGGTAGCAGTGCTGCCCAGGAACAAAGTTTCTTAGAACAAGTACTTGATGCCGATGGTGACGGCAGCGTTGTAGATGACGTAGCAGGTATGTTGCTCGGAGGTTCTAAAAAAGGTGGTGGTTTAGGCGGTATGCTAGGCGGATTATTTGGAAAATAACTAATGCTACTATAAATGATAAAAGCAGTTCTGATCACGGAGCTGCTTTTTTTTGTGAATTGTTTCGCAAACTCATTGGAAAGGTGTGTTCACTAGTTCCTGATTTCAAAACAGTGTTTTTAGTTGTTCCTTTGGTGGAGCAACTATATGCTGAGATTTAGAACTTATTAATTTAATACCTTTATATTATGAAATATTTTTACGCACAAATTGTAATCATTGCCATCGTCTTGCTGTCTTGCAAGTCCTATCAATCAACCCAAGTCATTAATCATGACAAACCTAATCCACTAGTTAAAACCGATACCGTAAGGATAAGCAGTGAAGAAACGGATTACGAAATCATAATCATTGAACCAGGATTTAATCAATGGCTCTTAAGTACAGCGCGGCCTAGAGGATACTATTCGCAACAATTTTTAGAGGGTCGCAATGCTATTTTGGTACAAAATTGGAATTTAAGACACTATCAGCCCTCAGAATTTGACCCTAATCTATATATGCTACCAATAGATTATGACCCGAGAACTGATTACGGTTACGAAGTCAACTATTTATTGTATAATTATTTCATTTACTTTCAATTAACCTACGGTCAACGTTTGTCTAGTTTTATTCCTAGAATTTGATGTAATTTTGCAGCCTCAAACTGCTGCTATGAAAAAATTTAAAGAAGATTGGGATATTGAGAGAAACTGGCAATTGATTTTTCCCTTACTCGGTATTTTAGGATTAGGATACTCGGCATTTAAATTTAGCTCACTGCTTTTCAACAATTATGGACTTTTCTTCGTAATAGCCTTTGCTATTGTCATAGGTTTTGTATTGCTGAAATTCACACTTTTTCTCTTTAAAAAACTGGAAAACAAATGGGTACTCACCTACCGCTGGGAAATGATACGCGTTTTTATAGTCTTTGCAGTAACTGGAAGTTCGTCGTTATATATTGGAAGACCAATTATAAAACTTATTGGAATTACTAAAGAAAACTTAAACCCTGTTCTATACTGGATTTTATTTGTTATCATTGGGCTAATTTTTTATCAAATTCTTTTGGTAACCTTCGGTTGGCTTTTTGGTCAATTCAAATTTTTCTGGGAATTTGAGAAGAAAATGTTGAAACGAATGGGATTTAAACGTTTTTTAGATTAATGCGCAAAACTACTTACAAATCTTACCTACAAGGACTAGCGCTCGTGTTAGTAATGGCTGTATTTGCGCCCTCCGCTGTAAAACTGGCACACGTTTTTACCCATCACAAGCATCAGGTTTGTGAGAGCAATGACGCATCAAAGACTCATCTCCACGAACTTGACGTGGATTGTGAGTTTTACAAATTTAAACTCACTAATTCACATTTTTTCATTCCTAAGGAAAAACAAGTTGTCGTTCAAAATTTTAAATCTGAATTAGAAGACGCTTGTTATTTATATTTTCTTCCGCATCAGCAATTAGTCTCTTATTTGCGAGGTCCGCCTATGTTAGCTTAGTGCACACAAGTTCATTTCGCTAATTTAACCTTTAAATATGTTCCGATATATAGGACTCCTGTTTTTGGTGATAACTAGTTTTAGTTATAGCCAAGACTGTAATTACACATTTTTAGGGGAACTTACAGATTTTCATGATGGAACGCCTATCATCTCTGCAACCATATACATTAAGGAAAGAGATCGATACACCACCTCAGATTTTGATGGTAAATTCAAAATAGAGAATCTTTGTAAAGGCCCATTAACACTTACGATATCACACATTGGATGCGAGACAAAAACCGTATCCTATAACATCAATGGTGATACTTTTAAGTCCATTGCCCTGGAGCACCATATCGAAGAATTAAGCGAAGTATCTGTAAGTGGAAAAATACAGCGAAATGTCACGGAAACAGCTCAAGAGACTGTAATCAAAGCTGAAACCTTATCCAAATACAGTGCCTTAAGCCTTGGTGATGCCCTTAAGGAAGTTCCGGGAGTATCATCGATAAATACAGGAAATACAATAGTTAAACCAATGATTAACGGTATGCACAGCAGTCGTTTACTTGTTTTAAATAATAATGTACGCTTGCAAGATCAAGAATGGGGAATTGAACATGCTCCTAGCGTAGATATCAATTCTGCAGATCAAATTTCAGTCATAAAAGGTGCTGGAGCTTTAGCTTTTGGTGGTGATGCTGTAGGTGGTGTTATTGTCATTAATCCAAGGCCAACGATTCTTACAGACACACTATATGGACAAACCATAATTGGTGGCCAAACCAACGGAAGAGGTTTTAATTTTAGCTCTAGTCTAAACAAAAGCTTTAAAGGAGGTTGGTATGTCAATGCGCAAGGCTCTTACAAGCAGAACGGCGATTTTGAAGCACCAGATTATAATTTGAGTAATACTGGGTTGCAGTCCGGAGGTTTCACTTTTAAAGGTGGTAAGCGCAAATTTGAATCTGGTTTTGAGGTATTCTACAGTTATCTCAATAATACAATAGGGATATTAAGGGCTGCTCATATAGGAAATATTACCGACTTGGTCGATGCAATAAACAGCCAGCAGCCAGCTGTAATTAATGATTTTACCTATGACATTGTCTCACCAAGACAAGAGATAACACACCATTTGGTAAAGGCGCAATATTATAAACGTTTTAAAAAATTTGGTAAGGTTAATGTGCAGTATGATTATCAGAATAATCAACGGTTTGAATTTGATGTTCGTGTTGGTGATGACCGAAACAAACCTGCCATAGACCTAAATCTACAAACGCATACGGTTTTGTTTGATGTGAATCTGGATTCCAATCAAGATTATAGTATTGACTTCGGTGTCATGGGCAGATATCAGAACAATTTTGCCAATCCAGAAACTGGAGTAAGACGTTTAATCCCTGATTACGACAAATACGATTTTGGGGCTTATGTTACGTCATCTTATTCGGTAAATGAAAATCTGTTATTAGATGCTGGTATTCGGTATGATTTTAACCGCATAGATGCTTTAAAGTTTTATAGAACGAGCCGTTGGGAAGAACGTGGCTATGATATCGATTTTGCTGACATTGTTATTGAGGATATTGGCACGCAGTTACTCACAAATCCTGTGTTTAATTTTCATAATATTTCAGCTTCTGCTGGAATAAAGGCCAACCTAAATGAGCATAGCTACATTATTGGTAATTATAGTTTAGCGAGAAGACCTCCCAATCCGTCAGAATTGTTTAGTGAAGGGCTCCACCACTCTGCTGCTCGTATAGAATTGGGTGATTTAAGGCTTGGGCAAGAACTATCACACCGTGTGGCATTGAGCTATTCCTATAAAGACAGCAACTTTAACATGCTATTAGAGGGTTTTTACAATCGAATCAATGACTTTATTTACATTGAACCTTTTGGCGTAGAGCAAACCATACGTGGTGCCTTTCCTGTATGGAATTATGTCC
Source organism: uncultured Winogradskyella sp. (assembly GCA_913055905.1). Taxonomy (GTDB): domain Bacteria; phylum Bacteroidota; class Bacteroidia; order Flavobacteriales; family Flavobacteriaceae; genus Winogradskyella. Next base: position 395,726 of record CAJXLB010000002.1, on the reverse strand, counting down.
AATCCGATTCAGAGCTATATGGCATAGATTTAAATGCAGCTTATAATATTACAGAGAACTGGAACTTACGAAATAAGTCAGCCTTTATAATTGGTAATGATTTAGACCGAAATCGTCCGCTTATTGATATTCCTGCATTTACAACCGAGAATACACTAAGCTATACCAACTCTAATTGGAAAGATTTTACCATCGGACTTACGAGTCAATTGGTTTTGGAACAAACCCGTTTCCCTGATAACAATTTTAATGTGTTTATACCTTCTAGAAATGAAACTGTACTAGTAGACATAAGCACACCGCCACCAGCCTATCACCTTATGCACCTTTATGGCGAAATGACCTTTAACGCTTTCAAAACTTCTGATATAAAAGTAGCATTGAGCGTGAATAATATATTTGATACGCAGTACCGATCTTATCTTAATAGACTGCGCTATTTTGCTGATGATGTAGGAAGAAACATCTTATTACAAATACAATTTAATTATTAATACAATTAATGTCTTATATGAATCTCAATAATTATTTAAATAACCAAGTAAAAACAATTAATACCATGAAAACAATTAAATTACTCAGTTTAGCTTTGCTTTTTAGTATTGCCTTTACATCATGTTCAGATGACGATGACGCACCAATTCCAGTAAATGAGGAAGAGGTTATTACAACGTTAAGGTTAACCTTAACACCTCAAGGTGGCGGAAACCCAGTTGTTTTTGAGTCTAGAGACCTCGATGGTGATGGTCCGGATGCACCAATAGTTACAACAGGGACATTAAACGTGAATACCGTTTATAATGGAAGTGTTGAAGTATTGAACGAATTGGAAGACCCAATCGAAGACAAAACCACTGAAATTGCCGAAGAAGATGATGAGCATCAATTCTTCTTCCAATATACAGGAGGAGTTGGTCCAACTATAGTTTATAACGATCAGGACGATAATGGAAACCCTGTAGGTTTGGATATTACCTTAACTACAGGTGCTAATGGGTCTACCAATACTTTAACCGTTACATTATTGCATGAGCCAGACAAAGATGCACCAGGAGTAAGCGATGGCGACCCTACAAACGCAGGCGGAGAAACGGATATCGAAGTAACTTTCAATTTTGCAGTTATTTAATATTGTTTAAGTCATTATTTATGTAAAATAGCCCTCGTTTTGAGGGCTATTTTACGTTTTAGGCACTGTCTGTTCAGTCTTAAAAACATAAGTATACAACCACATAAAAGTGAATGTTGGTATAACATCTAGCATAGGCAACGCCTCTTCAATAAAAGAAATTACCGCAGCAACTTTGCCTTCTTTGCCTTTGTAAAGCTTTGTCATAACGTAGGCGGATAAAGGAGCCCATACAAAATCAAAAGCAGGAAACAAAAAAGAAACGTAACCTAGGGCGTCGCACAGCAAGCTTATGGCTAATTTTTTGTATTTACTCATAAAAAGATATTTCTTTCATAACGAAGTTAAGAAAAGCCTCTTTTGTTTACACTGCAAAGATACATTTAGTTTTAACGTTTAGTTAAGAGCGGGCTTTAGTTCTTCAATGTAGTTTTGCACGAGGAAAAAAACGAACTCCAATTTACCCGTTTTCTATCATAACGTTACTAATAGATTCCAAAGTATGGCATAAAATCATGTTTTGCTGTCTTATCTTTTTCTGCTGTGGCATTTCTTCACATGGGCAAGAGAAAAAGACATTGGAAGCCAAAAGAACACAAACACCTCCAAAAATTGATGGCATACTTAATGATGAGGCTTGGCAAAATGCAGATATAGCTACTGGTTTCATTCAGTTTGAGCCAGACATAGGAAATACGAGACCATTTGAAGAGCGTACCGAAGTAAAGATTAGTTTCGACGATAAAGCCATTTATGTTGGTGCCTACCTCTATGATGACCCCAAGAGCATTATGAAACAGCTTACGGCCAGAGATAATTTTGGGCAGGCTGATTTTTTCATGGTGGTGCTTAATCCCAACAATGATTCGCAAAACGACACTCAGTTTACGGTCTTTAGTTCTGGACAACAAGTGGATGCTATTGCAAACCCTAGTATAGGCACGGACAGAAGTTGGAATGCCGTTTGGCGCAGTGCCGTTAAAATTGTTGAAGACGGTTGGATAGTAGAAATGGAAATTCCCTATAGAACTTTGCGGTTCCCGGAACAGGAAAGACCTATTTGGGGTTTACAACTTCATAGAAACTTTAGAAGAGAACGGTCCCAATACAGCTGGAATGCCATTGATCCCACCAAAGGAAATGTTGGACTTTACCATGGAGAGTTAACAGGTCTTAATAATTTAAAACCACCTGTTCGATTAAACCTTTACCCCTTCTCTACTGGGATTGTAGATAATTTTGACAACGAAACCACAACAGACCTTACCTTTGGTATGGATGTAAAATATGGTATAAGCGATAACTTCACTCTAGATGCTACGCTCGTGCCAGATTTCAGTCAGGCGGGTTTTGATAACATTGTACTCAATTTAGGTCCCTTTGAACAAACCTTTAGAGAACAACGTCAATTTTTTACTGAGGGTGTCGATTTATTTTCCAAAGGTGGCCTTTTCTTTTCCCGACGTGTCGGTAATGGTCCAACTGGCGATGTAGACCTGAATGACAATGAGGTGGCCAATGTACCAGATGAAGTCAAGGTTCTTAATGCCGTCAAAGTTTCTGGACGTACCAAAAAAGGATTGGGAGTTGGATTCTTTAATGCCATCACTGAAAAGACCAATGCTGTTATTACGGATACCATCACAGGAGAGCAGCGCCAGCAAGTTGTAGAGCCTTTTGCCAATTACAATATTCTCGTTGTCGATCAGCAGTTTAATGGAAATTCGGCAGTGAGTTTAATCAATACCAACGTAACCCGTGAAGGTGGTTTTAGAGATGGAAACGCCACAGCTTTGGTTGCCAATATCGTAAATCGAAGAAACACTTACCGTATTGATACGGAGCTAAGAATGAGTAATGTAAATTATGTTGACTCTGGTTGGGAAACTGGCTTTAGTAGTTTCTTAAGAGTTGGCAAGGTTCATGGTAATCTACGCTACAGTTTTGACCACCGCTTTGCAGATACCAAATACAACATAAATGATTTGGGCTTAAATCTCAGAAATAATCAAAATGATTTTGGTGCAGATATTTCCTATCAAATCTTTGAGCCTCAGGGAAAGCTTAATAGCTACAGAGTAAATGCTTTTATAAATTACAGACGTTTAGTAGACCCTAATAGATTTGCCCGATTCAATATCGGTGGTGGTTACAGAGCAACAACTACAAAACTAGACTCCTACGGGCTAAGACTTAATATAGAGCCAGGAAAACAATATGATTTTTTTGAGTCGAGAGATGGAAGACCATTCATATTTGAGAACACGGTAAGTACAGGTGGTTGGATTTCTTCCAACTATAACCGCATATTTGCTATAGATTTACGGGCAAATGTTGAAACATTGTTTGAACAAGGACGGGATTATTTTGGCTATGATTTTGAAATTGAACCACGGGTTAGAGCCAGTGACAAACTGTTATTGAGATACGGTTTTAATTTTGATTTCAGAAACGGTGATCGCGGTTATGCTACACAAGAGAACGATGAACCTATCTTTGGAGAACGCAATAGGCAGCGCGTTACCAACACCTTGTCAGGGAACTATAATTTTAACCCTTTTCACTCCCTCTCTTTAACCTTTAGGCATTATTGGGATACTGTTAAATATGATGAACAACTTTTTACGCTTTTGGATAATGGACGCTTAACCACAGATTCTGGTTATACCGTTTCCAATGTAAGCGATAATCCAAATATTAATTTCAGTACCTGGAATATTGATTTGAGCTATTCTTGGCAATTTGTCCAAGGTAGTTTTCTTACCGTTCTTTATAGAAATCAGCTATTCAATAATGACGAAAATATAGATGACAATTTTAATGAAAGTCTAGACCTGCTCTTTGCACAACCCGTGCAACACACCATATCTGTTCGTTTGCAGTATTTTATAGATTGGCGAGGTATAAGTTCTATATTCAAGGGAAATAAAAGGTCATCCTAATTGCGCATTAACACTTTTAATACTATTTTCACTTCCTGATGGGAGTAATCATAGAAGCAAAAAATATTCATAAGTCTTACGGAGACTTAGAAGTCTTAAAAGGCGTAGATATCACTATTTCAGAAAGTGATATCATCTCAATTGTAGGGCCCTCCGGAGCGGGGAAAACCACCCTCCTACAGATTTTGGGAACTTTGGACAAACCTGATAATGCGCCGAACACAGAGTTAGTGATTGATGGTGTTTCCGTCAAAAAAATGAACGACAAGGCCTTGGCAAAATTCAGAAATCAGAAAATTGGTTTTATATTTCAATTCCATCAGTTACTACCTGAATTTACAGCTTTAGAAAATGTATGCATACCAGCTTTTATAAATAAATCTTCCGTTTCAAAGGCAGAGAAAAAAGCTAAGGAACTTTTAGATTATTTGGGCTTATCTAAACGCTATCACCATAAACCGAATAGTTTGTCTGGAGGAGAACAGCAACGCGTTGCCGTAGCAAGAGCCCTTATGAATGACCCCAAAATCATTTTTGCCGATGAGCCCTCTGGCAACTTGGATAGCGAATCTGCAGAACAATTACATAGGTTATTTTTTAAACTTCGTGATGAGTTTAAACAAACCTTCGTTATCGTTACCCACAATAGGGAGTTAGCCGATATGGCAGACAAAAAATTGACCATGATCGATGGTAAGATTTCACACTAAACTTTTTATTGGTCAAAAGATCAGACTCTCCGTTATAGTCGTTATAATTTTTTTCATTTTTGGTGCCAATTGGTCTTTCGCCCAAAAAATGAGACCCTATGATAAGGAAAAGCAAATTCAACATGCTCGACTTAAAGGGTACGATTCTACCTATAGAGTCAATTATTTTGAAAATATAATTATAAAATCATTTTTCACTGCTAACACCAACCGCTTTCAAGCCCAATCTCCAAGTGGTGAGACGCTTCTGGAATTAGAACCTTTGGGAGAATATTTTTTGGGCGTTTCATTCGACTATAAATGGATTGCTTTGGAAGTGTCATGGTCTCCAAGTTTTTTAATTAACGCAAGTGACCAGATTGCCGAAAATGCCTCCTCACTAAGTACTAGCCTAAATTTTTTCTATTCCGATCAGTGGCGACAAGAACTGGAATACACGTATGTAAAAGGTTTTAGAAATAACGTCTCAAATGAATTAACGGAAGGTATAGATTTTAGCAATACGGAATTAAACTTATTTCGCGGAAGTACTTTTTTTATCGTTAATCCCAACTTTTCTTTTAGAGCGTATTATGCCCAAACAGAACGACAACTCAAAAGCGCAGGTAGCCTCATACCTAGGCTTATGTACTCCTATGGCATTACACAGCCCAATTTGGATATTGCAAATCTGCAAGGACCATCGCTCTCAAAAATTCAGAGTTTTGATGTCATTGGCCAGCTGGGCTACATGCATACCTTTGTATATAAAAGCAAGTGGTTTGCAACCATTGGCTTGCACTTTGGCGCTGGGTACAATAACTCAACCTATGTTAGACCTGGTATTGAAAATGAGACTTTTGACGCCTTGTTCTTTTCGGCGGAAACAGAAGCAGCTCTGGGCTATAATGCTTATCGTTGGTTTTTTGGCTTATCGGGAAATTTCAGAAATTACAATAACAACAACAACGAATCCAACCAATTAAGTAGAAACTTTTCCTTTTTCAGTGTTCACCTGGGTTACCGATTTAATGATAACAAACCAATGCGTAAATTTTTCGGATGGTTTGAAGACACATTTGGCTTTTAATTGTAATAGCCATATCTCAAAATTTACCCTTCAACAAATATTATACACCACAGGATTTCCTTAAATTTGTGTTCACTGTAAATCAAAAACAATGTCATATAGAATAGAAAAGGATACCATGGGCGAAGTAAAGGTACCCTCGGATAAATTATGGGGCGCCCAGACAGAACGATCTCGCAATAATTTCAAGATAGGAGCACCAGCTTCAATGCCTTTGGAAATAGTGTATGGTTTTGCATATCTTAAAAAAGCTGCAGCCTACGCCAATTGTGAATTAGGCGTTTTGGACAAGGATAAACGAGACCTTATAGCAACTGTTTGTGATGAAATTCTTGATGGTAAACACGATGATCAATTTCCGTTGGTGATTTGGCAAACAGGTTCTGGTACGCAGAGCAATATGAATGTTAATGAAGTTATTGCCAATAGAGCACATCAAATAGCTGGAAAAGTTATTGGCGAAGGTGAAAAAACAATACAACCCAATGATGATGTAAACAAATCCCAATCTTCTAATGATACCTTCCCAACGGGAATGCACATTGCGGCCTACAAAAAAATTGTGGAAACGACCATTCCTGGAATTATCCAATTGCGTAATACGCTTCATAAAAAATCCTTAGAATTTAGAGACGTTGTTAAAATAGGACGCACGCATCTTATGGACGCAACACCGTTAACATTAGGTCAAGAATTTTCTGGATACGTGTCGCAGCTCGATCACGGTTTAAAGGCCTTAGAGTCGACTTTGGCTCATCTAAGTGAGTTGGCCTTAGGTGGCACGGCCGTAGGTACTGGCCTAAACACTCCAGTAGGTTATGATGTATTGGTTGCCAAATACATAAGTGAATTTACAGAACTTCCCTTTGTAACAGCCCAGAACAAATTCGAAGCCTTAGCAGCCCACGATGCCATAGTTGAGACCCACGGTGCATTGAAGCAACTTGCTGTATCACTCAATAAAATAGCTAACGACATTAGAATGATGGCTTCTGGTCCTCGGTCTGGAATTGGTGAAATTATTATTCCTGCCAATGAGCCTGGTAGTTCGATAATGCCAGGAAAGGTAAACCCAACACAATGCGAAGCCCTAACGATGGTCTGTGCCCAAGTCATGGGTAACGACGTCGCCATTTCTGTTGGTGGTACGCAAGGACACTACGAGCTTAATGTATTTAAACCCGTTATGGCCGCCAACCTATTACAATCTGCGCAGCTATTGGGCGATGCCTGTGTTAGTTTTGATGTCAACTGTGCCGTTGGCATAGAACCAAACCACGACGTAATTAAGCAGTTATTGAACAACTCATTAATGTTGGTCACGGCTCTCAACACAAAAATCGGTTATTACAAAGCCGCTGAAATAGCCAACACGGCACACAAAAATGGAACAACACTGCGAGAAGAAGCCATAAACTTGGGCTACGTTACGCCAGAGGAATATGACGAATGGGTAAAACCTGAAGATATGGTGGGAAGTTTGAAATAATAGAAATTGATAATAATCCAAAAAGCGCTTATACATTTTGTGTTAGCGCTTTTTTTTATTCAAAAAAAGTACAATATTTACGTAAACGCTGAGTCATGTCCATACTTATAAAAAACATTAAGCAATTGCTTCAGGTTCATGAAACCAATGTAACCATTGTAAAGGGCGACGCCATGAAGCAATTGCCAATACTGGAAAATGCTTACCTCTATATTGAAAATGATACCATTATTGAATATGGTACTATGGACAACTGTGAAGGATTTGAGCCTGAAACTATAATTGATGCCACAGGTAAAGTCGTTTTGCCTTCTTGGTGCGATTCCCATACGCATTTGGTCTATTCTGGAAATCGCGTCGGGGAATTTGTGGATCGCATAAATGGACTCAGCTATGAAGACATCGCCAAGAAAGGTGGAGGTATTTTGAATTCAGCTAAAACCCTGCAAAATACTTCTGAAGATATCATCTATGAACAGTCCCTTAATCGCTTGAACGACCTCATTGCCATGGGAACAGGCGCTATAGAAATAAAAACAGGGTATGGACTCACCGTTGAGGCAGAATTAAAAATGCTAAGGGTTATTAATCGTCTCAAACGAGAGAGCCTTATTAAAGTAACGCCTACCCTTTTGGCTGCCCATGCCGTACCAGAAGAATACAAAACCAACAAGGCTGCATACCTTAAATTAATTACCGATGAGCTCATCCCTAAAGCAGCCAAACTGAAAATTACCAAGTACATTGATGTTTTCTGTGAAAAAGGGTATTTTAATATAGAAGAAACAGAGCGCATACTAAAAGCAGCAGAGGTTTATAGTTTGGTGCCAAAAATACATGTAAATCAATTTAATATTCTTGGAGGCGTAGCTCTTGGTGTAAATTACAATGCAAAATCGGTAGATCATTTGGAGTTACTCAATAAAGAAGACATAAAAGCCTTGAAAGGTAGTGAGACCATGCCAGTAGCATTACCCAACTGTTCGTATTTCCTTGGTATACCATACACGCCTGCAAGAGATATAATTGATAGCGGACTACCACTAGCCATTGCCTCAGATTTTAATCCAGGTTCTGCACCAAGCGGTAATATGTCTTTTGTAGTAAGTACAGCATGTATTAAACTAAGGTTAACGCCAGAAGAGGCTATTAATGCTGCAACCATAAATGGTGCTTATGCCATGGGAATTAGTAATATGTACGGGAGTATAACAAGAGGTAAAAAAGCTAATGTCTTAATCACCAAACCCTTAAATGATTACCGTGACATTCCGTATTACTTTGCCCATAATCCTATAGAACAAGTGATTGTTAACGGTCAATTATGGCCATAAAAAAACCGTGAGCTATTGCCCACGGCTTTTGTTCTAAATTCTATCAGAGAAATTTATCTCAATTCAAATTCTGAAGTTGATATGAGTTCTTTTTCATTAAATACGTTAACTGTATAGCGCCCTTTTTCGAATTTTTCGTCACCTCTAGAAATGTACTCACAAATATTAAGATTCCTGTTTTCATAATTGAACCTACTAATCAAACTATAGTTAAGAACCTGATCGTCAAATTGAATTTGGTTGTTGGTTCCTAACACATTGTTTTTTGGATCAATAACTTGGACATAAAGCTCCTTATCTCCCGCTTCGGCTAAGTTATTTTTTGCAACCGTAAAGCACACTTTTATTTTATCGCTTCGTCTCGCGCGCTCCGTTGGGATTTGTTTGCCGCTGCTCCTTTCTATAACACCCATGCCTTTTAGGCCTACAGTTTGTAAAGTAGCGGCATCTTCGACCACATTGGCTAATTCGGTGTTCTGCACCAATAAGGAATCTGTAAACATAGTACGTTCTTCAAGTTGAACTTGAGTACTATCTAAAGTAGTTGCCAAAAGTTCATTTTCTACTTTAAGTCTATCATTTTCTGCTAACAACTCATCCATCTCTTCTTGTAGCGCTAAATACTTTTTCTTGTAACGCCATAAACTATTGACACTGTTTTGAGATATCTTAAGAGAGTCCATTAATCCTTGAATGCGTTCTCTTGCTTCGATTAAGTCCTGATTGGCAACTTCGTTTTGTGCGATAGCCTCGTCATACTGTTTGGCCATGTTGTTAAGGTCATTCATGACCTGTTGTTTTTCATTAACCAACACACGCTCAGTTTCCTGTTTATCGCTGTAAAGTTTTGATGCATAAAAAGCAGTACCTAAAAATAAGACCAATAGAATACCGAGCCCTACCTTTAAGCCGATATTTGAGTTCTTTGAATCTTCCATAATGAGTGTTTTAAATAAATTTTTAATTTCTGTTTTTCTAAGGGTTAGAAAATAAAACCTAATTTTACTTTAAATCTGTAACCAAATGCAATATCTCAATTTATTCACTTCACAAGATCGCGATACCATTGTAAAAGCGCGTAAAGGAGAATCAAAATTTGGAGAACATATTCAATTATTACCTAACCTCAATAACATATACGATTCTTTAGAAGATTTAGATGTTAGCTATGTGATTTTTGGAATTAAAGATGATATTGGAGTCTTTGCAAACCACGGAAAAACAGGGACTTCTGGTACTTGGGATGTTGCAATAAAATATTTGTTAAATGTACAGTCTAATGCATCTACCAAAGCAAAAAAGGTGGCAATATTAGGTCATTTAGATTATACAGATGTCTTTCAAAATATACTTAAGTCGAATAAATCCGCTAAAAAGCAAATTGCAAAAGCACGTAGTTTTGTTGAAGAGATAGACAAAGATGTATCCTATTTGGTAAGTATTATTGTAAAGGCCGGAAAAATTCCTATCGTTATAGGTGGTGGACATAATAATAGTTACGGCAATATCAAAGGCGCTTCTTTAGCACTGAATAAAAAAATAAGTGCCGTGAATTTTGATGCGCATTCAGACTTTAGGCCAGAAGAAGGCCGTCATAGCGGAAATGGTTTCAGTTATGCTTATGCTGAAGGATTCTTAAAGCGCTATTTTGTTTTTGGGCTTCATGAGAATTATACGTCCGACAAACTTTTTAAAACCATAAATAAGTTAAAGGATATACAATATATCACTTATGAAGATTTAGAGGTTAGACAAAAAACAACGTTTACCCAAGCGCTTACTGAAGCTGAAAAACACGTCTGCGACAGGTATTTTGGACTTGAACTAGATTGTGATGCTATCGCCAACATTCCTAGCTCGGCAGCTACTCCTTCTGGGTTTACCACATTACAAGCACGACAGTTTATTACTTTCTTTGCCAGACAAAATACTGTGGTTTATTTTCACATCTGCGAAGCCATCGCAAAGAAAAAATCAATACAGGCCATAGGAAAACTTCACAGTTACTTTATAACTGATTTTATGAGGGCCAATAACAAGTGAACATATTAGATTTTAAACTCAGATTTTAAATAGGCAAAACTTTCATCAATGGAATCAAAAATTTGTGTTTTCGGAATTAAATCCGGCACAATATCTATGGAAATCAATTTATCCAAGGGCTGCTGTTGCACACATGTAAGGACAACTTTTATACCTCTTTTCTCCAAATCCAAAACAGCATTCTCTAAAGCATAAAGACCTGATTGATCTATATATGGAACTCTGTCCATCCTAATGATAAGCGCTTTTACATCATCAGGAATATTCTTTATTTCATCTTGAAAATGAGAGGTAAAGCCAAAAAATAAAGGTCCGTACAGATGTTTAATATACACTTTGTCCTTATAGGCCTCATAGAATTCTTTTTCGTCTTGCCATGGTTTTTCACCATCAAAACCGGCTAATGTTCCAACGTTAAGACCTTCTTCACTAATATCGCTAGAACGCTTCATAAACAAAAGGGATGCCAATAACAAACCAACGCCTACTGCTTGGATAAGGCTACCAAAGGTGGTCATAAGTAAAACAATGATCAAAACTATTGCATCCGCTCTGGGCACTCTTAATAGGTGTTTTAAACCTTTAGTATCTACAATTTTAAATCCGATTGGAATAAGCAAACCAGCTAAAACAGATAAAGGAATATACCCTGCCAATTTTCCTAATCCTAATAAAACAGCTAAAAGAACAAGACCATGGATAGTACCTGAGACACGCGTTCTACCACCAGAATTGATATTAACAACTGTACCTTTTGTGGCACCAGCGCCAGGAATACCGCCGAAAATCGCTGCAATTGCGTTACCTATACCTTGTCCAATAAGTTCACGATTACTGTTGTGTTTTGTCTTCGTCATATTGTCTGCTATAACAGATGTGAGTAACGAATCAATAGAGCCAAGAACAGCTAGGATGGTGGCATATTCACCGATTAGAATAAAAGCACTTGAATCTATAGAAAAAATGCCGTCTAATTGCAAGCTTGGTAAACCAGATGGTATTTCTCCGATTATAGGAACATCCCAACTAAGGAAATAGCCAACAAGGGTAGCAATTATCAAGGCTACCAAGGCACTTGGTATAACCTTAGTAATGTATGGGAATACATAATAAATGAGCACAGTTAAGCCTCCCAAGGCAAGGGCTTGCCAGTTAAACTCAGAAAAGAGCCTTGGTAAATCTTGCATTACCAACCAAGTGGATTTGGCCGATGTCAACCCAACGAAAGGAAAAATTTGGAGAATAACTATTATAAGGCCTACACCACTCATAAACCCAGAAACCACTGGGTATGGAAAATATTTAACATATCCTGCAATATTGATAAGACCAAAAACAATCTGAAATAGTCCTCCTAATAAAAAGGTGGCCACGATAATTGCCATGGCACTTTCTAAACTTCCTGTCATTTCTACAGCGCTCGCCACTAAAGCAGCTGATACCACGGTCATTGGGCCAGTAGGACCACTAGCTTGAGTAGCTGTACCACCAAAAATTGCTGCAAATATTCCTACCGCAATTGCACCATATAAACCAGCAATTGCACCTAACCCAGATTGAACACCAAATGCTAGTGCCAAGGGAAGTGCCACCACACCAGCTACAAGTCCTCCTGTAAGATCTCCCTTTAAGTATTTGAGATCATAAAATTTAGTCACCATAAAATAAATTTAGAGAGTTATGAAGATTATAAGAATTCTACCTCTCCGGTGTCCATGTCATAAACCCCTCCGATGATTTTGATCTCACCATTATCTTCCATTTCCTTCAAAATAGGACTGTTGTTTCTAATGTCTTGAATCGTCTTCTTCACATTTTGCTCGCATACCATATGAACAAATTCAGGGTTTTTAGAGGATTTATCACCTTCATAGTCACTTAATTCTTCTACAACAGGTCTAATTTTAGTGAGCATGGCAGTGATATTACCGAGCTTTACATCATCAACCGCTGCCTTTACAGCACCACAGTGCTCGTGACCAAGAACCAAAATTAATTTAGAGCCTGCGACTTTGCATCCAAATTCCATACTACCCAAAATATCTTCATTTACAAAGTTACCTGCGACGCGTGCCACAAATAAATCTCCAATACCTTTATCAAAAACATCCTCAACCGGAATTCTACTATCTAAACAAGACAGCACAACAGCTTTAGGATACTGTCCGTTTGTGGCTTTTCTTATTTGAGCTGTATGGTCTCTAGCCGTTAAATCATTGTTGACAAACCTTTGATTACCTTCTTTTAAGCTTTTAATGACATCGTCTGGTGTGAGTTTTGCTTGTTCCTCTGCAGTTAAAACTTTTTCTACAAGCGGTCTTATCTCAATATCGCTTCCTTTGTCTGGTGAATACGTTAATTTTGAATGTTTAGCCATGGTATCTGAGTGTTTTAAAGTTGTTAATAGCTGACTAAAAATAACGCCCATTGCTTGGAAATCAAATTATTTGAAAAGTCAAAACTAAAATTTAACGCAATTTTAAGATTGTAAGTGCTTTGTCTAGAATGAACTAATTCGTAGAACGCATTTTAATTTTCAAGCGATTTAAGTGAATCTAGCTTACGCTGAAGCGTTTCTATCATTTTTGATTTATCATCTTGGTTTGGAACTGACTTTAATGAATCTGTAATTCTACTCCTTAGGTCTGGGTCTTTAGGTTCTTCTTGATAGTAATAACCTATGCCTTCACTGGCACGCCAGGCTTCGTTTAATTGGTCATAAACGGTTTTATCCCATTGGCTAGGGTGCTTTACATCAATCCAAATCACATCTCTGTATTCACTATCAATTAGGACTAAGTCTGGTGTTGCAGAACCATCAAATTGTTGTGCATTGGTTCTACTAATTGTAGAAACGGTTCCTAAGAAAAACATGCGCTTACGGCCTGCTATATCCTTTATATAAGGCCTAAACTCTACAGGAGAGTTAGCTTCCCAATCATATTCTTTTCTAGACTCCTTAACCTTTAAAGGCATTGCCGATACGCCTGCGTAACCCTGCTTTTTTGATGCATGGTCATAATAATATAAGACCTTACTTCCATCAGCAGGGACAAAAACACTAAAGCTCAAGCTAGTGCGCTCCTCGCCTACGGGTTCTAAACCAAACCAATGGTAAAGCCCACTGTAAGCATTTGTATTAGTTCCGGAAAAATCAAAATCTGTGACATAAGGCTGCTGGTTTTGATCTTTTGGCATCGCAGGTATTTTAACGGCAGTTTCCATATTCCATGGTAAGGGATCACTAAAACCTCCAAGGAATTTAAGGGATTCTGCCTGTAATTGAGATACTTTCTCGGATAATGTGTTTTGCTTGGTTAAAAATGGATAATTCTTAATATCCTCTGGACTCACAAAAGTACCCTTACCAATCAAAACCCGTTCCAGGTAATCTTTAAAATCGTGAGGTCCGTTTTCAATAATCATAACACCACCAAAAGTGGGATAAGGAAAAAAGAATCCTTTCCATTTTATAAGGCTTACAACCTGAACCCACTCACCATTATCATTCTTCATGTAAAACGTATCACTAGGCTCATAGTTAAAAAGCATCCATGGATTAAAACGCTGAACCACTGCATTGTATGTGTTTCGGCTAAATTTTAGAGATTCACCTATAGAAAACACCACAGGAATTCGATTTTCATTAGAGAATCTTGGAAAGGGAGTTGTACTGCTTACGGAAAAAACTTCTTCCGTATTATCGCTAATGCGCTGCATGATATATTTTTCACTAGGCTGAATAGCCATAGTCCACTTATTTTCTCGGTCAATTCTTACCAAATGCGGCAGTGAAACATCCTTGGTCTCACCAACACTTTCATTGGCCATAGAAAATATATTTCTTAAAGGTTGAATGCGCTCATTCTGGGTCAATGGTAATTCGTTAATTTCAACTTTATTCAAATCGTTAAAAACGTTGTAGGTTTTCATATAATCATAAAGTTGCAAATGCCAACCAACCCAATATAAAAAGCCAAAAAAAGCGATTAGCATACCTAATATTCCCAATCGTTTTCCTGTACTAGGTGTTCTTCTGAATCGTCTCAGTCCTAACACAAGAAAAATGGTGCTAACAGCAATTACGAAAAAGAATTTTCTGAGAAACAATAGCGCTGGTTGATAATCATACCTAAAAAAGAACAACACCAAAAGGAGGCCCAAAGCCGCTAATATGGTTGTTCGCTTTTGTCGCTTACCTTTATTCCAATACCTTTTTATCATATATTTTATTCGAGCATATTACATTAAGCCTTTGTCTTTGAGACGCTCACGAGCACTTTTCTTATCTTGCTCTGAGGAAGGCCTAGGTTCAATTTCTTCCTTGGCTCTTTCAACAGATTTATTATCTGAATTCTTTAAATCGTCTAGAAAATCTTTTCCTTTATCAACCGCGTCTTCAACTAAGTCTCCTATGCTACCACTCTTTTCTTCAACAACCTCACTTGTTTTAATAACAAAACTCGCTAGATACGTACCTAATAGCGCTCCAACGGCAAAGGATGCAAAAGCAGACACACCGTTATAGCTGGCAAACACAGAAATTGGTGTTAAAAACTCTAAAATGAGTGCAGCAACCAGAACCAGGGCTACCACAAAAATCAATCTTGGAATAAAAGCCTGTTTGTAAACAAAGCCTTTAGGATTATCTGGACTCATTTGAAGTTCTTTACTATTCACGATTTTGTTTAAGAAACGATAGGCGCCATTACCATTAGATTCTCTCCAGTACAAGAAAACCCCAAATAATATTGCCACTAAAAAAATAACCAATTCTATGCCCATGATTGCTACTTAGTTTCTTATAAAGTTAGTCTATTAAAGTTAAATATTGTTACTAATCTGCTCTATTACCCATTCCCGAAACGAATCGTCCCAAGTCTCGTAGTTTTTGTAAAACTGTTCTTTATCATACCAATACAAGAATAAAACATCCTTTGGTGCAATGTTTATAAGCAACTTATGAATTAAATCCCGTTGATCTGGCATTAATGAGGAATGTGGCTGGTGTAAGGCAAAATAAAAAGACTCATCCACCATATCTTCCAACTTATAGGCATTGCTTCTCGCCAATCGTTCCAAGTAAAGCTCTACACCCATTACTTTTTTACGTTTTGACACCTCTATTTTATTAAGATAGCTCTTTAGCAATACCTTGTTATTAAGGATGTCTCTTATTGGATGCTCAGGATTTTCCAAAACGGAATACAACATAAACTTTTTAACGCGGTCGTAAATTGGTGTATTTACAATACGATCTAAATCGCACTCAATTATGAGATGACTTTTTAGTTTTTCGATGAGTTCCGGTTGAGAAATATGATAGATTAATACATCGTGGATGGTGTCTTTTATGGCTTCCTTGTAATATTTTAAATCTTCAAAAACCACGATAGGTTTGATAAAATCCCTTAAGAGATAAACACCATTAAAGGCTCTGGTAAAAAATGATTTTGTTGAGTAGTGGATGGAATGCAAGGTTAAATCGCGATTTCTCAGATCACCAAAGGTCTTTGCCGATTCTAGAAGTTCTTGGTGAATATCTTCGTCAATGAAATTATTACCATGATTGAATTTATCAATTAATAGCTGCTGCTGCTTTTGCTTTTCTTCTAAATTATCAATCAATCTAAATGTTATACTTACATCTTTATACTTTAAAATATCCAGAGGTTCGTAAAAGACATCAATATCTTGGTCAAAATCTATACAAATAGCAGAATCCCTAGTAATGTCATTTATTTTACGTCCATGCGTTCTAAAAATGTGTTGCATCATTTCCTTATCAAAAGAATGAAAAGGCAAATAAACCGGTTTTCCCTTTTGCAATGGAGAGATAATAATGCCGTGCGGATTGGCATCGCCATGGTTTAGATAGTGCATATCTTTTCGCTCTTCTGCTACTTCTGGGCTCCAACCCATTCCATCTATAGAAAATGAGGTTAATTTAGTTCTTGGGAAACCAAGCGTTTCTAAACACTTGTTATACCGCTCTACGAGCTTACCACCTACAGAAATGAGGTCGCTACGATACAAGTTGGCCTGCTTGAGTTTGTCCATTTATAAATAATAATTATTCAAATAACTTTTCGATTTTGGCATATTGCAGCAGCATAATCGTCTTTGCATCCCTTATGCTCCCTTCTTTTATCATAGTCATGGCATCTTCAAATGATAACTCAATAACTTCTAGTTCTTCGTTTTCATCTTCACAGCCTCCACCACTGCTTTTCTTAAGGTCATCATGATACTCAGCAACAAAAAGAAACATCTTTTCAGTCAACGCTCCAGGTGATGTGTAGGCAGCTAATACTTGCTGTGCAGATTTTATGCGATAACCTGTCTCTTCTTCAACTTCACGCAATATAGTTTCTAAGGGATCTTCGTTGTTATCGATAGCACCAGCACACACCTCGATAGAATAAGATTCTGAAGGTGCATTCACATAAATGGGCATACGAAATTGCTTCGTTAAAATTACAGATTGCTTTTGAGTATTATAGAGTAAGATTGCAGCACCATCTCCTCTATCGTAGGTTTCTCTTGATAAGCGCTTCCACTGCCCATTCTTAAACCTATAATCGAAATCTATTCGTTTTAAGGTTGCCCAAGCACTCGACAAGGTAATTGGTTCAATATCTTTTATTTTCTTCATGAATTTGAACCGTTGTTAAATTGCTCTCGAGCTTCTAATTCTATATTCATTTGTTTGATACGTTGGTCTACCTTGCGTTTAAAATCCGTATCGGCAATAGTTGCAACATTATCCAAGTAGCGAATAACTTCTTGACGGCGAATATCAGAAAAATTGAGTCCTTTCATGTTAGCCTTCATAAGTTCCTTTAGCATATTCAACTTGGTGTCGTAATCCTTTTTAAAATATAATTCCGGATTGTCAAACCAGTCATCTTCAAGGTCAAAATCCGTCAATCGTAGTGAAATAGCCGATTGAATATTTCTCACGTCCCTAGACGAGAAAAATGGAAAGACAGCCTGTATTTCTTTGTACAGATTGGCATAGAACATATGGTTCTGGTGCCCATGTGCCTGCTCTACTTTCTCAAATATTTCATTTACGCGATCTTCTGATGGTTTCTCGACCGCCTTTAAAATCTCTCCCAAGGATTTTGCCAAGCCTTGGTCTTGTAAATAGTCATAATTCTCCGGTCCATTCATATTTACAAATTGTGGCAGTGTTTTTTCAAACTTTCGCCACCATAAATAATCCTGATCCAAGAAATCATTTGCTGTGCGTGCACCATCTATTTTAAACCGACCTTGTACTCTAGAAATAACGGCTTTATCCAACATCTCGGGCAAGTTGGTAAAAAGACCTATTGCACTATTGCCATAGTTTATGGCATAGGCACCTTCAGTATATCTCAAGAACACACCAATTACTTCCTTTACACCAGCTGAAACTCCTTGCGCCGTGCGTTCTTGCAAGTTGTTCTCTGCATCGTCAATAGGTGCAAAAATCAGTCGAGTTGGATCTTGCAAGGGTTTCATCCATTCTACCATTTTTTCTGCCGAGCCACCTTGAAAGGTTGATATTAAGGTGTCTGGCATTGGATGAAACAAAAATGGGATTTCCAATTGATCTGTATACTCCTTTAAACGCGTCGCTATAGCTGCAATAAGCATACTCTTACCTGTGCCAGGAATTCCGTAACCCATAAAAACAGGCATAAATCCTCCCAATTCTTGAAATGGGTTTTTCTGTGCTTGGAAGTCATAGCTTAAGATTCGTTCTGTTAGTCTTCTGGCAAAGTGTTTTGCATCCTTATTCCCTACAATTTCTTCAAACTTAACTTTATTGAATTCGACACTTTTGGCCGTTCCTTGAAATACATTTTCCCAACCAGAAATTGCAAAATCCGAATGCTCTAATTTATACGTTCTATCCAGAATGGTCTCGGTATATTCCAAAGCACTTTTACGAAGTTGAATTTCATCTATCAAGGCTTGAAAATAAACCATGGTGAAATCCACCACATCTTTATCTGAATGGATAATTTCAGGATGGCTCAAATATTTATCGTAATAAAATAATTGACAAGACATGCCTTTAACCGGTGTAAGCAAAGCCACCTCAGGTATACCTGCAAATTTGTGCTTCATCACGGTTAAATCATCGGAGGCGTAAGGCATTAAATCGTGCACTATTTTGTAGGCGGTAGCAAAGAGCATGTATGCCGTTGCGGTTTGCATTTTACTGTCGTACTCTCGTCTTTCCTTTTGGTCCAAAGCAGCTTTATTTTCTGCAAGGGTTGATAAGCCGGACGAGTCGTAGTAATTATCTTTAATCCATTGCCCTAAAACAATGCCTTCTTGCACTGCAAATAAGGCTTGATTTAAATGAATAGGTATGGCTATGGACTCAGGTAAAAGTTTCTTTTTAAGGGCCAAAATGGTTTTAGAAACAGAGGTCGATGTGACATTAGTTCCGTTGTTGGCTCTAGACAAGAACAACAAAATAGACTCATCCTTATTGTCATTACTCTTAGATTTAGCCCTTTGTGACTGTTCCCATTGTACCGACTTAAGGTAGGACGAAGCTTCGTCCCTAAGCATGTCTAGTTCTTTTTGTTTAATTGGAAATGTAGAATTATGTTCCATGTGCTTAGTGTTGTTAATCTTAATCCATCCTTATTTGGTCAAAACCATTTTTCGGTAAGGTTTATTTTAGTCCAGCCACTTCTATAGGTGGTTGTGTCAATGTATGGATTAACTCCGGTGTTTTGTTGTAAAGAAGTTGGATGATTCTATGTGGCGCCAATATGTAGGTTTGCTTAAAAACCTTATCCCATTTCTGAAAGGTTTGCTTGTTAAAAATTCCACCTTCCTTGAATTCACTTTCAGAGTTTAACTCATCTATTTTAAGCGATATGGCAAAAGCCTCAATTGATATGGTTTTTTTGGCTATACCTTCTAAAATGGCGTGGGTCATCTCATTCTTGTCTTTTGCAAATACATTGTGAATTGGCCCTAAATCGACACGTTTTATGCGCTTTGGAAGCAATTTTGGCAACCTTTTATCAATGGCATAGGCCATCGTGTCTAAATTCATATCCCTGTCGGCTACATTCTTTAGCACCTTATAAATTTGGTCCTTATAATCCATTACCTCTGAGCCATTATAATTGAAATACATAAAGCACATAAAAGGTCTATTATGCGTAACATCGTAAAAACTCCAACTCACTAAATAATCACCTTCATTACCTTCAGGATTTCTTAATATTTTACCTTGAACAAACCTATTAAAGATATATTCCTTCTTTGCCGAAGAATAATATACAATCGAAGCCGCTTGAAATAACTTTCGCTTAGAGATAGGCTGTTTCTGTCGCATTAATGTATCTAAAAATTCAGCTTTTAAATCAGCAATAGGTGTTAGCTTTCCCAGAAACTCTTCTCGTAGACCCAAATCATTGAACAAATATCGAAACTCCAGGTAATTTGGGAAGCCAGAATCTGTAAGGTCTACTTTCATGTTTTCCTCATCATCATACATGTATTTTACACGCATAGCCTCAATGGAATAGAGCAACAAATCACAATACTGTTTAAATAATTGCACTTCTTGAGAGTTACAGAGCCCATTTGCTTGTACTGCCACCACGAGCTCCTTAAGTGTAAAATCTATCATTCTGTGATAGAACACATATTGTTCCTTAGAGTCTAATACTGCTGAATCTAATGGTGTTACAATCATTGATATCGATGCTTTATCCGATGAAACTATTCATGGTAGAGCCTAAATTGAATTTTAATATTAGCTGTTACGAGAGTAAGTCGTCTTCTTTGGGTTCAGATTTCTTTGAAGGTACTTCTGCATCATTACCATCTGGTGCGGTTTCTTCAGCATTGTAATAGGCATCAAAGATTTCCTTCATATCTATTCCGTAGCGATCGGCAAAATTCTTTTGAATCTCGCCATCCTTATTTCTAATTTCCTTAAGCGCTTCTGCATAACTGCTGTAAACACCTTGCATCACTTTTTCGTGCACCGGAATGTTATCCATCATTTCCTGTCTTGCCTTGGCACTAGCCGTGTGCATTGCCGCAAGGGTCTCACCAATGTGCTCATCGGTTTTCACTCCTAAGTGCTCTAAAATAGCTGCAAATTCTTGATCTGTACGTGCTTTTAGTGCCACAACATAGCCATCGTAATATTTCAATCTTTCATCCGTATCACTTTTAAGCTTTGCCCTATGCGTTTGCAGATTACTTCTAAGTGATGTTAGTACTTTAATGGTAAGGTTGTGCTTGTGTACAAAGCTATCTTTAGAAGCCGCTAGTGTGGTATAAGCATTTTTAAGTCCTTCTAGCTCCTCAACCTTTTGCTCTAATTTCGTTACGCGCTCTAAGGCCTCTGAATATTCCGTAGACTGTTTATCTGCTACTTCATCCAGTGCTTGCCTTGCTTGCTTTAGGAGTGCATACTGCTCTTCTAATTGAGATTCTACCTCTGCCTTTTTCTCAAGAGCCTTTGTATGGTTGTTACTAGCCTCAACAATAGCCGTTTTAAGGTTTTCCTCAACTTCCTTTATTTCGAGCTCACGGTCCTTTAAACGTTTAATGGCCGCTTGGCTCTTAAAGGACAGCTCGTTGAGCAAGGTTTGCACGTCTGCATTCTCAATGCGCTGTTGAAACATAGCTTTGGCTCTATTGTCAGCTGAATCGCGTTCTTTTTGGGCTGCTTTTAACTCATCTTCGGCACGCTTTATTTTAGACTTACGGCCCCAGAGATTATTCCACCAAGTATCCGGTTTATTTTGAGCATCTTCCAGTTCGACTTTGGCACGCTCTAAACGTTTTACGGCATCATTTATAACTTTTTGTTCTTCTTCGTTTAAAGCAGAAAAACCTTCGAACATGATTCCCACTTCGTCTTGATAGTCCGTTAAATCCTTAATGGCATCTAATAGCGTAGAACGGTCTTTTTCTGCCATTTCTACGACACTATCTAAAGTTGCATTTAGTATTTTCTGTCGACTTTCCGGGTCGTCTTCCTGGGCCAATTTAGATTTCATTTGGTCAATGGCTTTTCCCCAATTGACATCAACCTTTTCTGGTTTTTCGTTAGAGTTGGTCTCTAGCAAATCAAATTCTTCGGACATATGATAAGGTGTTAAAGTTTAAAAAAATGGATATACAATGTCGGTATTTTTAAATGAGAATAAAAATTTATCCTGTAAAATATAGGTAGTAAATGTTATAAAAATGTTACAACTGCGCGATACAGAAAAGAGTTAAGTAATTTTGACTAAAACTAACCTTATGAAAAATTACAAACTATTTACCCTACTTGTTGTATTAACGCTTTTTTCAAGCTGTAAGAATGAAGCCAAAGAGACAGCAACCAATTCCGAAGAGACTGAAAAAACAGTTGAAACTACTGATGCCAATGTAAAGGTTATTCCCATTAATCATGGTACGCTAGTTTTAGAGTATCGTGAAAATGTCATCTATGTAGACCCTGTTGGTGGTACCAAAGCATTTGAAGGTCAAAAGAGACCTACACTGGTTTTAATCACCGACATTCATGGCGATCACTTAAATACCGAAACACTGGAAGCGCTTAACATCAAGGCTATTCCATTGGTTGCGCCCCAAGCCGTTGTGGACAAAATTCCAAGCGAGATTCACGACAGCCCAACAGTAATGTCCAATGGAGAAGTTAAGACAGTTTCAGGAATTAATATTGAGGCAATTCCAATGTATAATCTACGAGAAGAAGCATTGAAATTTCATGAAAAAGGAAGGGGAAACGGCTATTTACTCACGCTCGGTGATGAGCGCGTTTATATTTCTGGAGATACTGAAGATATTCCTGAGATGCGAAATCTAAAAAACATAGACAAAGCTTTTGTTTGCATGAACTTACCGTATACCATGCCTGTGGAGAGTGCAGCTAGTGCCGTTTTGGACTTCAAGCCAAAGCAAGTATTCCCCTATCATTACAGAGGAACTGAAGGTCTAAGTGATGTCAATAAGTTTAAGTCTTTAGTGGAAGAAGAAGATGCATCCATAGAAGTTTCACTTTTAAAGTGGTATTAACTTTTATGTGTTAATAACTTTCTCTTGCATACATCTAAATGTGCGAAAGACCTTTAAAATAGTGTGTTTTAACGATACTATCTATCGTTTAATCGGTGTTTTTTAGTGGTATTTTTCGTAAATAATTTAAACTTAGCGTGTTGCATATTTGATTTTTTTCTATATTAGCCATGTAGAAACCAAATCTAACACCAAAAGTAACCATGCTTAACCATCTGCCCTCCATAGCACTTCTGGTCACCACCGCACAGTTGACCATGATTTTAATCGCAGTTGCCGCGATTTTCTTAGTTTTTATTTTAATAGCTATTGTAAAAATGTATAAGCTGAAAGCTGAGAATAAGAAATTGATGGACACCAACGCATTTAAGGACCTTGATGAATCTTACAAAGATTTTACAGGAGGTCACCTTTACGGTGATAATTAAAATATAAAAGCCAGCTTAGGAGCTGGCTTATTTTTTATCTTACTAGCTTCTTATACTTTATCCGTTTAGGCATAACGTCTGCACCCAAACGTTTCTTTTTGTTTTCTTCATAATCCGAAAATCCACCTTCAAAGAAATAAACCTGGGAATTTCCTTCAAATGCTAGAATATGTGTACAAATTCTATCGAGGAACCAGCGATCATGACTTATAATAACAGCACAGCCGGCGAAATTTTCAAGCCCTTCTTCCAAGGCTCTTAAGGTGTTGACATCAAGGTCATTGGTTGGCTCATCTAAAAGTAATACATTCCCTTCTTCTTTAAGGGTCATGGCAAGGTGCAATCGGTTGCGTTCTCCGCCCGAGAGCAATTTTACCTTCTTGTTTTGTTCACTACCAGAAAAATTGAATCGACTTAAATATGCTCTTGAATTAACTTGTCTATTACCCATCATGATAAGCTCTTGCTCATCACTAAAATTTTGCCAGATGGTCTTTTCTGGGTCTATGTTCGAATGACTTTGATCTACATAGGCAATTTTAGCCGTCTCACCAACCTCAAAGCTACCTTTATCAGGTTCTTCTTCACCCATAATCATTTTAAATATTGTCGTTTTACCAGCACCATTAGGGCCAATAATACCAACAATCCCAGCTTGTGGAAGCTTAAAGTTTAAGTCTTCATATAATAATTTATCCCCAAAGGCTTTACTGACACCTTTAGCCTCGATGACGTTGGTTCCCAATCTAGGACCATTTGGAATGTATATTTCCAGTTTTTCGTCGAGCTGTTTTTGATCTTGATTGAGCAGTTTGTCGTAATTCTTTAAACGGGCTTTTTGTTTGGTCTGTCTTCCCTTAGCGCCTTGTTTCACCCACTCCAATTCGCGCTCCAAGGTCTTTTGCCGTTTTGAGGCCGCCTTACTTTCTTGGGCCAATCGTTTAGACTTTTGGTCTAACCAAGAGGAATAGTTTCCCTTCCACGGAATACCCTCTCCTCTATCCAATTCTAAAATCCAGCCTGCTACATTGTCCAAGAAATATCTATCGTGCGTCACAGCGATTAACGTCCCTTTATAATTGGCCAAATGATGCTCTAACCAGTGAACAGATTCGGCATCCAAGTGGTTTGTAGGCTCATCTAACAACAACACATCCGGTTCCTGTAACAATAATCTGCACAGTGCCACTCTACGTCTTTCTCCTCCAGAAAGCACACCAATTTTCTTATCACTTTCAGGTGTTCTTAGGGCATCCATGGCAATTTCAAGCTTGGTATCTAGCTCCCAGGCATTTTTGGCATCAATTTGATCTTGAAGCTCTGCTTGCCTATTCATGAGTTTCTCCATTTTATCAGGATCACTGTAGACCTCTTCCAATCCAAATTGATCATTGATGGAATTGTATTCGTCCAATATGGCTACGGTTTCCGCCACACCTTCCTTCACAACATCCAGAACGGTCTTTTCATCATCTAACTGTGGCTCCTGTTCTAAATATCCCACGGTATAATCCTGGGAAAACACCACATTACCTTGATAGTTTTTGTCCACTCCAGCAATAATTTTAAGGAGTGTGGATTTACCAGAGCCATTGAGTCCTAAGATGCCAATTTTAGCACCATAAAAGAAACTCAAGTATATATTATTTAGCACAGGTGTATTAGCCCCTTTAAAGGTCTTGGTTACACCGGACATTGAAAAAATTACTTTCTTATCGCTACTCATTATACACGGCCTTTTAAAGCATTAAACACCCAAGAAATACAAAAGAATCCAAATCCAACAGCTGCAAAACCCCAGCCTGCAACTTCATCGTAGCGAAAAGCGCCTAAAGCGATTAAACCTAATCCTACAAATATCATTATCCAAGTTGCCCAGGCAAGGACTGTGTTTTTATTCATTGCCATAATCGTAATCTTAATTTTTGATAGTTAGTTAAAGACAAATATCGGTATTTTAAAATAAAAAAGCACCACTACTTGTGGTGCCTTATTCCAAATAAAACTTACTTTCAGAGATTAATCATTGGCACTTCAATAAACAGCAATTCAGAGTCTTCCGTTGCATTTATATCAAAGTTAGCTGTTTCTGAAATCCCTAAGGCATCTCTTGAATTTAATTGAGTGTCTGCAATTGAAACTCCGCCACTTATGTTCATTACATAAACACCGTGATCTTTACTTTTTAAGTCATAAGTAAATGATTCGCCACCTTTTAAATCTATCCGTGACAATCTAGCATCTTGATGAATTTTCAAACTATTATCATCGTTATCTTTAAATGACGTAACCAAAGTTTGCAATTTTCCATTCCTGTCCTCGGCATTAAACATTTTTTGGTCGTAACGTGGCTTCACACTTCGTTCCTCTGGTATAATCCAGATTTGAAACAAGCTTAAGTGTTCGTCTACAGAACCATTAATCTCAGAGTGCTGTACACCAGTTCCTGCAGACATGACCTGTACTTCTCCTGGGACAACTGGTATCCATTCATCACCCATATTATCACGATGTTTCAACACACCTTTTAACGGTATTGTTATGATTTCCATATTATCATGTGGATGTGTCCCAAATCCCATTTTTGGCGCAATAACATCATCATTTAACACTCTTAAAGCACCAAAATGCACTTTTTCTGGATTATACCAACCTGCAAAACTAAATGAATGATTGGCCTGCAACCAGCCATGGTTAGCATATCCTCTTTCTTCTGCTCTGTGAATTATTGTTTTCATCTTATTCGTCCTTTCTTTAGTATTTATCTTAGTTTATCTAATAAATCGCTTAATTGTTTAGCCTCTGCTTCTGAAATATTTTTTAGTAAATCGTTGTTTAAATTATTTGGTATTGATTTTAAAAGATTTTTACCCTCTTGAGTTATTTTTATTTCTACCACACGTCGGTCATGCTCAGATGGCAAACGTTGAATGTAATTTTTTGCACATAACTTATCCATTAATCGCGTGGCATTTGGGGAACGTTCTAGCATTCTATCTTTTATAGTCTGAACGTTGAGCGCTTCATTAGCACCATTAAGGATTCTTAATATATTGTACTGCTGAGGCGATATTCCAAAAGGCTTGAAGAATTCATTTTGGCAATTATTTATCCAATTTGCCGTATAAATGATGTTCAATAATGCTTTTATTCTGTTATTCTTGAATTTAGAATTAATATCTTTTGCTAAATCACCCATGATTGTGGTTTTACTTATTTTAATCCTTAATACAGGACATCTGAATATTCCTTCCTCTTTTTGAATACAGCTTTAGCGAAAGGACAAAGTGGTATTATTTTGAGTCCTTTGGCTCTAGCATAATCAACAACCGAATCAACCAAATTATATCCTATACCCTTTCCTTTTAATGATTCATCTACTTCAGTATGGTCTATTATTAATTTGTCATCTCCTGCATTACTGTAGGTTATTTGGGCCACGGTTATATTATCCTTCGCTATAAAGAATTCGCCTTTGCTATCTGTACTGTTGTGATCTATTGTCATTACAAAAGACTATTTTGAAATTGTTTAACTTCAACCAGTAGTTCATCCTTCAACTCTTGATTGGTTATTTCTCCATTTTCAAAATTATTATGGAAAGAAGGCAATGAAAATTTCCCCACAATGTTAGCATCGTGCCATGGAAATCTTGCGGCGGCCATTTCCAAAACGGAGATTCCTCCACGTTGACCAGGAGATGTAGCCATTAAAAGCATTGGTTTGCCTAAGAAGGTCTTACCCTCTACTCGAGACGCCCAATCAAAGACATTCTTAAACGCACTTGAATAGGCGCCATTATATTCGGCAAGTGAAAGCACGATACCATCCGAATTTCTTATTTCATTGACGAAATTGACGGCTTCTTCTGGAAATCCGCTTTCTTTCTCTCTATCCGAACTATAAATCGGCATTTCAAAATCGTTTAAATCAAGATGCTTAACGTCTACACTACGAATTAATGATGCTGCATAATTTGCCAATTGCCGATTAATCGATGTACTACTGTTACTTCCTGCTAAAGCTATTATGGTCTTCATATGTTTTGTTTTTAGTTGTGACAAAGATAATATATTCCATGGAATATAATACCATGTAATATATTTTTAACGTTTCATTTAGATAAATTGATAATTGCGCAAGCCTAATGTTTTGTAAATTCGTGCACAAATACATTTCAATGGATTTAAAATTCAACAAGAACGAAGACCATAACAAATTGTTGGTGTCTGAATTAAAAAGACGTCTAGCCAAAATTAAAATGGGCGGTGGCACTAAAAGTATAGAGAAGCATCACAGCAAAGGAAAAATGACAGCAAGAGAGCGTATAGACTATCTTTTAGATCCTAAGGCAGCATCTATTGAAATTGGTGCTTTTGCTGGTGATGCTATGTATGAGGATTATGGCGGATGCCCTTCTGGCGGTGTTGTTGTAAAAATTGGTTATGTGAAAGGTAAGCAATGTATTGTTGTAGCCAATGATGCTACGGTAAAAGCCGGTGCCTGGTTTCCCATAACAGGAAAAAAGAATTTAAGAGCACAAGAAATAGCTATTGAAAATAGATTGCCTATTATCTATCTTGTTGATAGTGCTGGTGTATTTCTCCCCATGCAGGATGAAATATTCCCAGACAAGGAACATTTTGGCCGTATTTTTAGAAACAATGCCATAATGAGCAGTATGGGTATCACTCAAATAGCTGCCGTCATGGGAAGCTGTGTTGCTGGTGGTGCCTACTTGCCCATAATGAGTGATGAAGCCTTAATTGTAGATAAAACAGGTAGTATTTTCCTAGCCGGAAGCTACTTAGTAAAAGCTGCCATTGGAGAATCTATCGATAACGAAACATTAGGCGGTGCCACAACTCATTGTGAGATTTCGGGTGTTACAGATTA
Organism: uncultured Winogradskyella sp.; assembly: GCA_913055905.1. Classification (GTDB taxonomy): domain Bacteria; phylum Bacteroidota; class Bacteroidia; order Flavobacteriales; family Flavobacteriaceae; genus Winogradskyella. Next base: position 367,620 of record CAJXLB010000002.1, on the reverse strand, counting down.
TAAGGCCAAGGATGATAAAGATGCCTTAGACACCATTAAAAATATTGTGGATAAAATCGGTGAATTTGATAAAGCCGGTTTCAATAGAATCAAATCGGTAAAGCCAAAAGAAAAGCAAGAAGATATTTATGGCATCCTTCCAAAAAGTCGAGCAGACCAGTACGACATGAAGGAAATTATCAAGCGCCTTGTGGATAATTCTGAATTTGAAGAATACAAGGAAGGCTATGGCAAAACCATTATAACAGCTTATGCACGTATTGATGGTTGGGCAGTTGGAATTGTAGCGAACCAAAGACAGATTGTAAAATCCACAGGAGCCAAGACCAAACCTAGTGAAATGCAGTTTGGAGGCGTTATCTATAATGATTCGGCAGATAAGGCCACACGTTTTATTGCCAATTGTAATCAGAAAAAAATCCCCTTGGTGTTTTTACAAGATGTCACTGGTTTCATGGTTGGAAGCAAGTCTGAACACGCAGGAATTATAAAGGATGGTGCCAAAATGGTTAACGCTGTGAGTAATTCCGTCGTCCCTAAATTCACGATTGTAGTTGGCAACAGCTATGGAGCTGGGAATTACGCCATGTGTGGTAAAGCTTATGACCCGAGGTTAATCGTAGCCTGGCCTAGTGCAGAACTAGCCGTAATGAGCGGAAATTCTGCAGCAAAGGTACTTCTGCAAATTGAAACGGCTTCATTAAAAAAGAAAGGTGAAACCATTACAAAAGAAAAGGAAGAAGAGCTTTTCAATAAAATAAAGTCACGTTACGATAATCAGGTGTCTCCATATTATGCTGCTGCACGATTATGGACCGATGCTGTTATAGACCCGCTAGATACCAGAACTTGGATCAGTATGGGTATTGAAGCGGCAAACCACGCTCCTATTGAAAAGCCTTTTAATATGGGTGTGCTTCAGGTTTAATTTCCCTGATGTGATTTAACTCTTGGAACGGTTAACAATTTCGTTTGCCTTCCATTCACATATCTGAAGCCATTGGGTCCCCAAAACCCGGCTTCTTCGAGCATGACCCGAATATCTCGTTTCCACTCCGGTAAATTAACCGTGGTATTCAATTCAATGGCGTAAACCGTATTCTCAAGTAACGGATAATCACCATTGACAGGCACACCATTTTGAGCGTCCCACATACCTAAGGTCGTTCCCGAAGAATGGCCATAAGAGCCCAAAGGGTGTGTGTATATGGCTGGTCGTAGACCTTCGGCTTTAGCCTGTTCGAGAGATTCCTTTAAAATGGTATTGCCTGTTTTTCCTGTTTTAAAGTTTGATGTAAAAATATCCTGAACCCTATTTCCTTTTTTAAGGGCTTCCACCAAGAAATCTGGAGCTTCCGTTTCCGTTGGTTTTAGAACATAAGCGAGCTCTTGACAGTCTGTATTTAATCTAAGGTAGGTAATCCCAATATCGCAATGCAATAAATCTCCAGGAAGAATGACCATATTTTCAGGCCTATTGGAAAAAGCATATAAATGGTTACCCAATTCTTCTGCGGTTCGCTGTACATCAACCGTAGGATGAAACCAAGTTTTTAATCCTAAAGCTGTTATTTTATCGCGCATCCACCACTCTACGTCTGTGGTTGTGGTCACACCTGGAGTAATCACTTTTTCCGAAAATGCCTCTGCAATAATATCATGGGTTATATCAACCAACTGATTGTAAATAATCATTTCTTTCTCTGTTCGCGTTTCGATCCATGAGATGGCCAATTTTTCAGCGGATTGGACTCTTGACTTATATTTTTGAGGTAGATAGTCCATAAAAGCTTCATAATCCGTTTTAACGATACCATCACAGATATTAAAGTGGTCTGAATAATTTAAACCTATGGATTTAGGTTGTCGCTCTTCTATAATCTCCATGAGTCTCTTCCATTGGTCTGGCTGCTTATCCTTGTCCCATGCCGACATAATATTTTCTCCAAAATTATAACGCGCCACGGCAAGCTTTTCTAGAGTATTATTGTCTTTATCCCTATAAAAAACGAGGATGGTGCGCCGCCTTGCATTTAACCATGTAGCAGGCAGCATAGTTTTAAGTACTGGGTCTTCATTATATTCCCGTGAAATTAAAATCCACATATCAAAACCAGAATTATCCATCAATGTGGGCAAGAGATTGTCAAAACGGTCTTTTAAAATATTATCAATTACTTCTGCACGTTGGCGCTGTGGAAGGATTTGTTGGGCTTGACTTAAACAAAAGGTCAATAGGCTTAATAGCAGTAAATATTTCTTCATGAACTGGAATTGTTAGGGTAATTAAATTTACACGATTTAAAATTAAAGAAAAGGTGGTAAATTTTAAGATTAACCACCTTTTTTATTCTATGTAAACTAAAACTGACATTCACAAATAGAATTAGCTACTAAGGTCTATGACTTTGAAACGTGATAATAGACCACGTTTAAAAACTATAGATTTAATCATCTGCTTATCTCAATATAACCTTTCTTCTCAATTCTTGGCCGTTATTATTAAGTTTTACAATGTAAACACTTGAGCTAATTGTGCTTACATCTAAGCTTTGTTTATTAAGACTAGAATCAAGGTCTTGGGTCAAGACCTCCCTTCCTAACAAATCGTAAACTGAGACACTGGTTTTATTTGGTACTTCACCTTCAATAATTATGTTACGCTCATTCTGATTCACATAAATATTGAGACTTTCAAATAAGGCCTCTTCTATTGATAGGGCTCCTGAGGAGAAATGTAAAAAGAATCGTCCCGCCCCATTTATCTCGCTTTCTGTAGTCCATATATAATCTGAAGTGTTAAGTAACGTGAATGTATTGTTAACATTATCTTCTAGATACACCTCTATGTTGGGTGGAAGCTGAATCTCTTCGATACTAAAATTCACTTGTTGACCTTGAGATGCATAAAACGCTAATGGAATAATAGCGTTACCAACATCACCAGCATTTAAGGTTTGGACTACCATCGGGAGGCCTTCATTATCATCTACTAATTGAGAAAACAGTGAAAAATCTGGTACTATTCCTCCAAATGCTGCTGCATCATAGCCAGCATCTAACCCTGACGTCCCGTTTTCATGAAAATAGATTGATATAATAGAACTTGCAGAACTAGCCGAAGCCTTTAATTTCATAAAATTCAGTTCCTGAGTGGATCGTCCCGCAATAAAATCATCTGAATCTCCCGAAACCTGCATATCCTTGGTGAATTCAATTTGTCCGATCTGGTTTTTAGATGAAACAAAAAAGCCTTGTCCTGGTGCAATAAGACGCGGACCATCCACTAAATTTACAACACTCCATATACTTCCATTCTCACTCGAATTATAACCATAGATGGCAGCCTCAGGGTCCGTTAACAAACTTAAATTGGTTACTCCTGGGCTTACCTCATGATTTAAAAATGCTTCAACATCTAAATAAGCGGGATAAGGATTACCTATTAAATTCCACTGATGAAAGGCACCTGTGAGTTCATCTGTAATATCAACTTCGAGAGCAGTTGTCAATAATTGTCCTGTAAAAATCAAGCGGTCTCCGTTTCCTCCACCTTGGGCTGTATTTGTTCCCGCACGATAACCTATTCCTGAAAGTAACGTAACATCGTCACTGTGATTATAGATGATATAGTCATCTGTCGCTCCTTTTTCAAAAGGTCCGAATAAATATTGCGTATTTGGTACTGCCACACCATCATTTAAAAGGGTGTTTGCGTTATGATTACTATCATTTGTTAAAAATGATGACCAAGTTTGACCTGCAAGTGGTGGTGCTATTAAATCGTTACCGTTACCACTAAGATTTGCATTCGTATAACGATGGTATTTGGTTGTTCCTTCTATAGTTGCGTCTCCATAGACTACCAATCCTGAAAAGGTATCGGAATCAGAAAACATGGTTAAATCGCCAGTAATTGTTAACGTAGTTCCTGCAGGAACGACCATGTTGGCACCACTATTAAGAACTGCATCTTTTACTGTAACATCCCCTGAAATTTCAGGAGCATTAGTGGTTGTTGGTATGGTTAACTCAGAACAAATGGAAGGTACAACTGCTGGTGTCCAGTTGTTTTGGTCATTCCAATCTGAAGATACCGAACCATTCCATGTTGCGGCTGTTGTTGTAATACAACAACTATCCTCATTCACTATAGGGTCGGCTAGATTTTTAAAATAATCAAACTGAGCCATATGAGCAGGAGACCCGTTACTTAAGGCATTCCCACTGTAAAGACCAACACTAGTTACCGTCATTGCATGTGTAAATACTCCACTGTTTGGATCGGTCGGATTCGGTTGTAACCAATTCTGTCCGTCAAAAGAATAGGTTTGCGTCCATAGATCACCCTCGCGTTTAACACGCATGTATAGCGGAAAAATGTTCGTAGATCCAATTGTATTAGCTTCTGTTTGAGTAGCTACTATCTCATCAACAGTTGCACCCGCCAAAACTGCTGCATAAATAATTGTATTGGAATTTGTACTATAAAATTCAAACCGTAAAAAATTGGATTCATCTTGTTTTATTAAAATCCCCTGTTCTTGATATTGAGGCGCATTTACACCAGAATCCAATTTAACTTCTATCTCAAAATCGGTATTGTTACAAGCCTGTATGACATGAGGCGCCTGAATTCCGGCTGTCCACATTTGATGTTCAGACCCTCCTGGAACAGAAATTTCCAAATAAGCATCTGAAGTACCTGAGCCACTAAGCGCAAAGGATCCATCCAATTGAGGATCTACAAAAGTCCAAACAGGGTTAAGTTCATCATCGCAGAAATCATCAGACACAAGACTTGAAATCGTTCCTGAACTGACAATTATATCAAAGGTCTCTTCATCCGTAAGACCATCACTATCTGTTACTGTAATTGTAACGGTATACGTACCAAAATCCCCAAGTTGTGGATCTATGCTTAATGTAGCTGTTCCGTCATTATTGTTGGTCAAAGTCGCAAAACTTGGTAACCCTGATTCTGAAAACACGATGTCGGCATCATTGCCATCGCCATCGGTTGCACTTAATGTCAATGGTAAGCTACTTCCTTCTATAATCGATTGGTTACCAATTTCAGCAAGGACAGGAGATTGCGGTGCATTGCATCCATCTTCAGTAATGATTGGATCATCTAAGTTTAAAAAATAATCAATTTTTGCGGTATGCGCTGGTGAATTGTTACCAATAGCATTACCTGCATAAGGCCCTATTTCTGTGGGTACCAAGTCATTAACAAATGAAGCTCCTACCGTAAAGTTAGTACCATCATCGGAATAGCTTAATGTCCATTGATTTCCCTCCCGTTTAACTCGCATGTAGAGCGGTGCTGTTCCCTCTATATAAATAGGAGTATTAACATAATAGTCTTCAAAAGTAGGTAGATTAAATGCCTGTGAATATACATAAGTCTGATTGTCATTTTTACTATAAAACTCAAAACGCAAGTAGCGTGTGTCACTTTCCTTTACGAGAATGCCCTGTTCTTGGTATTGTGGGGCTACGACACCCGATTCAAATTTCACTTCTACTTCAAAGTCAGTGTTACTCATCGTCTGCATGAGATTGGGCGCTTGAATTCCTGTATCATAGATTTCATGTTCAGTTCCTGCAGGTACGGAAATTTCTAAAAAGGCATCCGACGTACCTGAACCTGTCAATTGATAATTGGCATCACCTAAAGGGTTATCGAAGGTCCAAGCAGGATTTAGGGTGTTGTCACAAAAATCATCTGAGACTATCCCTGAAGTAAAAGTTGAAAGCACACGGTTTGAGGTCGCTATTGATTCTGAAGCAGCATTTAAACCAGAAATCTGGTATTGATAGATGGTCTCTGGTGTTAAACCTGTTAGGGTGACCGAATGTGATGTCACTAAATTTAAGTCTTCAACAAAATTTACGTAGGACTCAGTAATTCCATAATCAATTCGGCTTGTAGTCGGCTGGTTAGTCGTCCACGTAATCGTGGCTTCCGTATTGTTATTTGCTAATTGGGTCTGGACATTAGTAATAGAAAGTGAACCAGGTGTCACTATAACATCACCAAACGTTACATCGGCTTTATGTGCTATTAACATTAACGAGCCTTCTTGCAAATTTGAAGATCCCTCAGTTTGTTCTAAATTCCAAGCTGTTGGTTCTGGTGTGCCCTGTTCCCAAAATTTAATGCGATAATTGGTACTACCTGTTGCTGCATCTGTGTCTACAGAAGTCCGGAACATATAAGTTACCTCTAGTTGAGGCGTAAAGCTCTCGCTGTTTCCTTGATAAAATTCTAATCGATTTGCACGAAACCAAGAAATTGCGCCATTGGGCACCCAACCACATTGTGGTTGATCACAGGAAACTGGTGCGGCTGTATGCCCTTTCCAACGCAATAAAACACCTACACCACCATCACCTGGCATACTATGAATGGTTATGGGCACCAAAACTTCATAATTGGTTGATGTTTTATCGCCTAAGGCAATCAAGCGATCATATCCAGGTTCGGCTGTCCTTATGCCGTTAGCAGTTAGTTCAAACTTTCCGTCAACCACATGGCTTACATTATTTATTTCTGTGATATCATTTAATGAACTCCAATCAATAGTATATGGAATCGGCCAAAGATTACCATCCGTGTAGTTAATAGTCACGGTCTTAGTAGTAGTATTTGAGTCATTGTCTATAGCAGTTATTTCTACGGTATTTGAACCTGGAACTAGATCATTGACATTTAAGTCCACATTAAAATCGCCAATATTCTCAAGACGTCTATTGTCTGGGCCAATTTCTAAATCAACAGTTGAGCCACCATTCAAACTGTAATTAAGGGATGTAATACTTCCAGCATCAGTATCGGATACATTACCCAGAATATTACACCATACTTGCGGCTCACCATTATTACCATATTCTTGAGTGTCTCCATACCAAATGTCTATAACTGGACTTTGGGCGTGAAAATTTTGCAAAGAGGCCAGTGCAACTAATAAAAAAATAAGTGCTTTAAAACTTGAAACCATTAAGCTTTTCATAATATAAATACGTTATATCCAACCTACATTATTTCCTTCAAGTGTGTAATTAAGTTTTGAAGGCACAAAATGTACAAGGCAGGAATTGTTAGCAAATGGCTACAATCAAAAAATATTAAATGATAATTAAGATACTACAGCAAAATTTCAAATTAGTCAGAAGAATATACTGAGAAATAAATCCGACCAATTCTCATTTTTATATTGTTGATTAATAGCACTTAAAGATAGAAATAAGACAGTAAATGGTTAGAATTCAAACCTACTTTATCGTTTAAAAGTATAGTTTTATAGTTGAATTAAAAGTGATAGAAAATGATGCGTTTCGCCTGTTTCAACAATAAGATAAAAACCTAAACAAAACATCTCAAGCGATTTTGCTTAAAAAAAAAAGAGCACCATTGGTGCTCTTATCTATAATATATGTTCTTTGCTTATAAACCAGCTTCGCGCTTGGCTTTTTTCTCTGCTTTTATCTCTTTAAAACGCTCAATGGATGCTCCAAAGACCCAGTAAGGGATTACGAAGGTTAAAAGAAAAATCATTAACCAAAATCCAATAGTAAGAATGGTTAAAAAAGCTAAAAATCCTAAGTATTGATCAAATTCGAACATGCGTTTTCTTATTTATGACACAAAGATAAAACCAAAATATAAGTTATACAACAAGCAGGAGCACATTTATTAACATGCCAATTAACATTTATACCGCCCTAATTAATAGTTCGGCTGTAGCCGGATTTGTGGCCAGAGGTACGTTATGGACATCACATAAACGCATAAGCATTAAAATATCGGGCTCGTGCGGATGTTTATCCAAAGGGTCCCTAAAAAACAACACCATATGGCACAGACCTTCTGCTACACGTGCAGCAATCTGGGCATCCCCTCCCATTGGACCAGAAAGTAGTGCATTGACTTCAAATCCCGCTTTTTTTACATTTTTCCCAGTAGTGCCAGTTGACACTAATTGGACCTTTTTTTGTTCAAGAATGTCTCTATGGGCATTTAAAAACTGAACCATCTCAGCTTTTTTACCGTCGTGTGCGATTAATGCAATTTCCACCTATAGATTTTTAACGTGATATTCTACCAAGCCATCAATTGGTCTACGAATAAAATTTCCAACCTTAAAGCCATATTCTTCTGCCACTTCCAAAATCTCCTCTTTGGAGAAATAGGCAATGGAACCTGCAAAATGCACAGGACAACTTTTTAGTTCCTCCTTAAACTGCATGATCATATTTTCCGTAAAGAGTCTGAACCCACTTTTAATAAGTTCCTTAATGTAATCAGAATCCTTATTCAAAAACATAAATTCTGCAAATCCTGCTAAATAGGCATTAGGATTAGCTTGTTTATAGAGATTGTATTTGATGTAATCTGCTTCTAAATTATACTTGTGCTCAAACGCCAACCTAATGGTTTCGGGCATTTTTTTAAAGTAATAATCCCTAATGAGCTGTTTTCCATAATAATTTCCGCTGGCATCATCCATTAACGTATAACCTAAGCTCACAACACGTTGCTCTAAAGTACTACCATTAAAATAGCTACAATTAGAACCTGTTCCCATAATACAAACAACGGCCTTTTCGTCATTATGATTAAGTGATGCTCTTACAGCTGCCATAGTATCCTCCTTTACTTCAATATGAGCATTTAAAAACAAAAACTGAAGTACGTGGGTAAGCATGGTTCTTGGTTTTTCAGTACCACAACCTGCACCGTAGAAAAAGATATGCGTAACGTCAGATTTGTAACGCATCAACTCTTCGTTGCTGCTTATTATTTTCTTTAGTTTTTTCTCAGTTAAAATTGCAGGGTTTAATCCTTTTGTCCTTATTTTTTCTGCGAGCCGTTTTCCTGTATCATCAATAGCTATCCAATCGCATTTTGTAGACCCACCGTCCGTTACTAAAATCATACCTTAAATTATAAAAATGAAAATTCCGAAAGACAGCACATCTCACGGAATTTTCGCTATTACATATTCTATTATAGAGAATTAATCTTCTGCGCTAAATCTACTAGTTTATTGGAATAAGCGAACTCATTATCATACCAAGAAACCACCTTGAAAAATTTAGAATTCAATTCTATTCCCGCGCTTGCATCGAAAATACTTGTTCTAGTATCGCTAACAAAGTCTTGAGATACAACGCCATCTTCCGTATAACCTAAGACACCTTTCATAGCACCTTCGGAAGCTGCTTTAAACGCCTTTTTAATATCTTCATAAGAGGTATCCTTCTGAAGTCTTACTGTAAGGTCTACAACAGAAACATTTGCAGTTGGTACCCTAAAGGCCATTCCTGTTAATTTACCATTAAGCTTAGGGATTACTTTACCAACCGCTTTTGCCGCTCCCGTGGTTGACGGAATAATATTGGTTAACGCAGATCGTCCTAATCTGTAGTTTTTACGTGATGGTCCGTCTACCGTCAACTGTGTTGCTGTAGAAGCGTGTATGGTGGTCATTAAAGCCTCCTCTATACCAAAATTATCATCTAAAACCTTGGCTACTGGCGCTAGACAGTTAGTTGTACAAGACGCATTAGAGACAATCTTATGATCAGCAGTTAATTCGTCATCGTTTACACCCATAACAAACATAGGCGCATCTTTACTTGGTGCTGAAATAGCCACTTTTTTAGCTCCTGCATCGATATGATATTGCGCTGTTTCCAACGTAGTAAATATACCAGTACACTCTGCTACTACATCAGTACCTACTTCATCCCATTTAAGGTTTTTAGGGTCGCGCTCAGCCGTAACTCTAATGGTCTTGCCATCAACAACGAGGTGGCCATCTTTTACTTCTACCGTGCCATCAAAACGTCCATGAACTGAGTCGTACTTTAATAAATATGCTAAATGTTCTACATCCAATAAATCGTTTATGGCAACTACATCGACATCTGGTCGTTTTACAGTTGCTCTAAAAACTATTCTTCCTATTCTACCGAATCCGTTGATTCCTAATTTTAAATTTGACATGTTTTTTAGTTTAAGTGTTCTTTTAAATTGTCATTATATCTGAAACTCTAATCAGTTCCATATTTATTTTTGATTTTCCTTTAACCGCTTGGTCAAATGGTGTTAAGTCTATGATGTCGTTTTTTAAGCCAACCATGTAATTACTTTTACCTGAAATCAAGCTTTCTACGGCTTTTACTCCCATTCTACTCGCAAGGACCCGATCGAAACATGATGGGCTACCACCGCGTTGCATATGGCCTAAAACAGATACTCGCACTTCATATTCCGTCATATTCTCTTCTACATAATCTGCTAATTCAAATACATTTTTACCAATTCTATCGCCTTCGGCAACAACGACTACGCTTGAAGACTTTCCAGAGGCTTTACTTCGTCTTAAAGAATCCAATAAGCGATCGAGGCCTAAATCTTCTTCGGGTATTAGAATTTCTTCTGCTCCTGCTCCAACTCCAACGTTTAGGGCAATATGACCAACATCCCTTCCCATTACTTCAATAAAGAATAAGCGGTTATGAGAACTTGCCGTGTCCCTAATTTTATCTATTGCTTCAACAGCGGTATTTAAAGCCGTATCGTACCCCAAGGTGTGCGTTGTTCCAACGATATCATTGTCAATGGTTCCTGGAATTCCCATAACCGGAAAACCAAATTCCTGATTAAATATCATGGCACCTGTAAAACTACCATCCCCTCCAATGACAACAAAGGCATCAATACCAGCCTTACATAGTGCATCGTAGGCTTTTTGCCTGCCCTCTTTGGTCCTAAACTCTTTAGAACGAGCAGATTTTAGCATGGTGCCTCCTTTATTTATGATTCCTTTTACACTACGTGCATCCATAAACTCGAAATCGCCTTCTATCAAACCCTGGTATCCACGATAAACTCCATAGCACTCCAAGCCGTGAAATACACAAGTTCTCACTACAGAACGTATTGCTGCATTCATACCAGGAGCATCACCACCTGAAGTAAACACAGCAACTTTTTTTATGGTTTTGGTCATTCTTTTGATTTTTGAGTAAATTTAATAAACTTAAGCCTCAATTTAGTGACCTTTATCATAAAATAGAAGTCTTGAGGCAATTCAAACGTTTTCGTTAATAACTATTTTTCTAAGGAAGGTTAAATCGGAAGTTTTAGGATTTTGGTTTTGAATTTTTCCGCTTCATTTTCATGTATTCAGGGAGGTTTTCATCTTTATCGGATTCTGCAGATTCATCTTTATTCCCTGATTTCTGCTTATCCACGTTGTTTTTTCCTTTGAAAATAATTCGTAGTAGTTCTTTAAATGTATCAAATTCTACCGTGTAAGACAGGCCAAGCCCTTGGGTATAACCGATTTCCTCTCCAAAGTTTCTAATTACATTTTCTCGGTTAAACACCTTTGCCCTTAACGAGCCATCATCATTTAATAGCCAATCTATCTGAACATCTCCGGTAATCGTTGTTTGCTGGGCACTGCCAAATGGTACACCGAAGCGCCCATTAACGAGAATCTTTTCGCTAATCTTTGTTTGAACGGTGAACCCTACCCGATTATCTGTTTGCAATTCAGGAGTGTCTTGTCCCAGTTCTAAATCCACACCAATATTGAGGTTTTCATTGTCATCACCCAGAATATTATTCACTATACCACTCAAACGCTCTGAAATAGTACCAGTAAAATCAGGGCCACCAGCACCTCCTGTAAATCCACCTGTTCCCAGAAGGGTTAAGGCCTGTAAGTCTCTTTCGTCTTTTGAAGACAACCTGTAATCCAACTCTGCCTTTAGGGTTGAATTTACGTTTGGAAATCTCAAATCGAAATTAGGGTTTGGTTGTTCTAACTGCCCTGTAAGTTGAATTTCTACTTCCACAGGAATTCTTTGACTTATAGGATTATCTAGTAATACCGATGGATTGGCAGTAGTCTTATAAACAGCTTTGAGGTTAATTTCAGCTTTCATGGGGTCTCCTTCCCAGACTATACTTCCGCCTTGTTCTACTTCAAATCGTTTTTGAACGATACCACCATATTTAAAATTATAAATACCTTCAAAAACTGAAAAATCACCCCACATATTAAAGGTTCCATTGGTGTTGATCAGAAACGCCAAGGTTCCCTGCCCGCGACCTTTTATGGTGCTTCCAGCCTCCTTATCTATAACAATTTCAATTAGTGCATTTTCGTTAACATCAAGGTCAAAATTCAATTCAAGCCCTTTTACCTCGATATTTTCTTCTACCACACCTTCTATCCTAGCCTGTTTTTCTTCGGGACTTAAGAAGTTAATGAAGGAATTATCCCCAAAACTTTCTGAATCATTAAGCGGTATGTTAAAAACAGTGCCTTTTGCGGTGCTACCATTAACTTGTATGGTCAACTGATCGGTTGGCCCTGTTATTGAAGCTTCTCCCGACACAAAACCATCGCCATAGTATAAGGACTCTTCGGTTTCTTCGGTATTTAAAACGAGTAATCTATCCGTGTTTAGATCCAGACCTAAAGTCCAATCAGAAAAATTATTGTGTTCTATAAAGCCGTTTAAATAGCCTTGGGAAAAGAACTTAGAATCTGTCATCGCCACATTATTGAAGATAAACCTTTGACCGGACAAGGTTACTTTAGAGTCGAAATCAAAGCCATAATCTACATTTAGATAAGGTATGGACAGTCCTGCCCTATCCAAAAATAATTCACCATCAATACTGGGTTGATTTAAACTTCCGGACACCAATGCTTGTCCTGAAACAAGACCTCTAATGTTACTAATGACACCTTCTCCCAATGGATTAAAGGGATTTAACAAAAACTCATCAAAGGCTACATTAACCCTTAAGTTAGGATTCTCACGATTAACGTCAACCAAGCCTGTTGCTGCTAGAGACGTAAGATTGTCATTGACCAAACCAATGTCAACCTTGTACTCCGTTAAAGAATTATTACCAATCACCTTGGCAGACAAGTCACCCATGTCATAATCGTTGACAAATAAGGTACTGATATTTATGTTAGATTTTGGAAGATATACACCATCAGTTTGCCCCAAATCCAAATAACCATTAACAACGCCCTGAAGATCCAAGCTATCGACACGCGGCGTGATTTTCTCAAGTTCCACGTCGCTAAAGCTTACTTTTATATTCTTGTTTAAGCTGTCCTTAATCTTCCCTGAAACCACAATCTCCTCGTTGCCTTGGTCTATTTTAATGGGGTTTATGTCAAAGCTCTTAAACTGCCTATCAAACCGGATTTTATTCAATGTATCCTTTTCTGAGTTAATGTACCAGTCGAACTCCTTAAAGGTAAAATCGGATTTTCTAAACCCAATTACCGACATATTCTCCTTGTCTATAGTGTAGAACATGTTTAAATCAAATCGATCTCTATTGTTGGTGCCACCATTAAATTGGGTTTTGATAAGCAAGGTATCGCGCTTGGTTACATTTAGTAGTCTAAATTTTGAAGCCTGATAACCAACAGCATTAATACTGTCTATCTCCAAGTAAGTGTTGTAAATAGGGTTAGAATTATCGATTGTAAAACTAAAATCCTGAACAAAATTATCTTGGTAGCGTATTTCTGGTGATTTAAGATTTAGGTTAAATCCTTCGTCCTTAGACTCCATTCTACCTTCTATGACAGTGTTTTCAGAAAGAAAAAGGTCTTTGAAAAATACTGCTGCTATCTTAGAGTAGATATTAAATCTAAAGTCCAAGTATTGATTTTCAGCAATCTCATAGGGCTCATAATTGGCATAAATACTTCCTATGGAATTTTCAATGAGCTTGGGAATATCCTTTATTTTAAATTCCCCTTTAATTTCTCCCTCAACTATGTCCGGGGAATTTACGGTTATGGTACGCTGTTTTCCTTTGAATTCTGATACAATGTCAAAATCTTCAAATCTATACTCATCATCTTGGTTGGTATAAGTTGTATTCTTTATTTGTATTCTACCGTCTGCATTTTCATAACTAGAGCCGCTGGCAGAAATATTAACAAAGCCCCTAAATTCTGATATTGTGTCTCGTGATACAAAATTTAATAGTCTTAGATTGGCATATTTTACATCGGCCTTAAAATCAAAAGTTCGTATATCTTCCGATAAATCTGCAAGACCGTTGAAAGTCAATTGAAAGTTAGGGTCATCTGCCTTTAGGATACCATTGAAAATCCTATTCCCGAGGATTCCCGATACGTTTATATTTTTATACGTGTAATTGTTGTAATCCAAACTGAAAACCTCACCAGTAACTTCAGACTTTAGCTCATCCATGGTAAAGCCCTTTCCGTTAACGTCTAGGTTTAAAGACACATTTTTGGCCAGTGAGTCATTAATGACAGCGCCAATATTAAATTCATCAAAAACAACATTACCAACATATTTAGCTTTGTCTATGTTATCAACATCAGTAATTTGAAGGTTAGATTCCAAAAGACCTATATCTGTTTCTACTTTTATATCTGCATCGATGTCTTGTTGGGTAATTACTGTGGTTCCATTGATTCTAAAATTACCTACTTTATCAAGTACTGTTGGAATTGAACGTCCTAAAATTCGTGGTAGCAGAGCAACCAAGTCCTTATAATTAGAGGAAAGCTTCTGAAAGCGCCCACTTAGAACGAAACTTTCCTGCTCAGCACTAAACATATTTTTAAAATCCAAGTCACCGATGATTTCGGTATTCCTAGTGGTACTAATATTTAGATTGGATGCCTTTAAATCATTTAAAGTACCCGATAAATCCATATTTAAACGGGCGGTTTGGTTTACACCAAACTCATCAAAGAAAGCATTCAATTCCGTAAGCGAAAGTTTCGAATCCCTAAAAGACGCTTCAATGTTTACTTTATCCGTAAATTCCTTTAAATCCTCACGCTTATAATTAAACCTCAAATCACCCTTAAGCTCTGAGCCCTCGGTTGAGATATTTAAGTTTCCGAAGGTCATGTGATCTAGGGCATATTCAAAATCAGCCATCAGATTTTCTATACGAACACCTCTGCTATCTGTAAAGCTAAATTTGTTTATCCGAGAGGAAACATTAGGGCCATATATCAAAAAATTGGTAGTATTTGCATTTATGTCGTTGAGCACAAAAATCTCGGGCGTGTCATTATTTTCATCAATAAGAGCAAATCTCCCTTCTTCAATGGTTATATCACTGGAAGAAAAAAGAAATTCACTTGGACCGTCCCTAGGATTATCATCATCAAACTTAGCCACAAAATAATCTAGGTTGGTGTCAGTATCACCCTCGTAGGTTTTTAGATTGAATTTTAGCTTTTGAATGTCTATATCACCAAAATTGAGCTTAGAGTTATATAAATTCTTAAAGCTAATAATAGACGTATTTAATTCGCCAATGGCAAATAAAGTGTCGTTTTTGTGGTCTCTTACAAGTACGTTCTTTAATTCTACATCTCCATTAAGTTGCAATCCAACTTTCCCAATATTGATATCGGTTTTAAACGCTTCATTAAGGCGTTTTGTAGCATATTTACCTAAGGCAGTTTGTACGGCAGGGATACCTAAAATGAGAAAACAGATAATAAATATGAGCAGAATGATTCCTGCTATTTTGGTTACTATTTGTACTACTTTTTTGATAAAAACTGCCCCTTAGTTATGAATAAAATCTCATTACCTTTGTTTATTATACGATAAAAGGCTCTATATAAGACTTTCGTTATCAAAATTAACAATTATTGTGCCTAATACTTACTATGAAAAAAGAAAATATTTATATACTAGGTATAGAATCTTCTTGTGATGACACATCGGCTGCCGTGCTGTGCAACAATACCGTTCTTAGCAATGTCGTAGCCAACCAAGATATTCATTCCGAGTATGGTGGCGTAGTGCCCGAATTAGCATCTAGAGCACACCAGCAAAACATTGTTCCCGTGGTTGATTTAGCCCTGAAAAAAGCAGGAATCACAAAAGGGCAATTGCATGCTATTGCATTTACCCGTGGCCCAGGTCTTATGGGATCGCTCTTAGTGGGTACATCTTTTGCCAAATCGCTAGCCTTTGGCCTGAAAATCCCGCTCATAGATGTCAATCACATGCAAGCGCACATTCTCGCTCATTTTATAAAGGACAAACAACAAGAAGTGCCACCGTTTCCGTTTTTGGCACTTACCATTTCTGGTGGACATACGCAAATAGTAAAGGTGAGCAATTACTTTGACATGGAAGTTTTAGGCGAAACTATTGATGACGCGGTGGGAGAAGCCTATGATAAAAGTGGAAAAATTTTGGGCCTTGGGTATCCAGCAGGCCCAGAAATTGATAGGCGCGCAAAACTTGGCAATCCCAAAGCCTTTAAATTTACCAAACCAAAAGTGGCTGGATTAGATTTTAGCTTTTCGGGATTGAAGACAGCTATCCTCTATTTTATTCAAAGGGAAACAAAAGAAAATCCAGATTTTGTTAAAGAAAACCTTAACGATATCTGCGCCTCCATACAATATACCATAATTGGTATTTTAATGGATAAGCTGAAATTAGCCGTAAAACAAACAGGCATAAAGCATATTGCTATTGGTGGTGGCGTCTCGGCAAATTCAGGAATCAGGGAAGCTTTAAAAACTAGGGAGCAAAAATTTGGATGGAAAACTTACATTCCAAAGTTCGAATTTACTACCGATAATGCGGCCATGATAGGAATTGTGGGATATTTAAAGTACTTGGAGGGGGATTTTTCCGATTTTAATGTTATTGCAAGTGCACGATTAAAAATCTAACCTGTTAAAATAACTGTTAATAAGCCCTTGGCAATCATATTCAAATCACTCGAAAATTTATTTGTTTTGTAATTCACTATAAGACTATTTCAAATATGAGTAGGATAGCCTTTTACTTTTTCCTAGTACCACTGATAAATTTTGCACAAGTAAGTTTTGAAACGCAAATTGATTCTATTTCAACCGCAGAAGAAGCTGAGAATTTCATTAATTCATACAATAGCGGTAAGCTATATGTTTTTAATGAGGAAAAGCATAAGACGAGACTTGCTACGGATTTGTTTAAGTTATCTAAAGGCGGAAAGAAAGTAATTAGAACTGAATTTAAAACAACCGTTTATAAAATAATTGACAAGAGCAAAACCTTGCACAACAGAGTCCATTATATTTTGTTGGATGGCAACACCATGAGCCTACAGGATATTGAAGACAGGCGTAATGACATTGTTTCCAAATTTCAAAACGGTTATGATTTTAAGACCCTTGCAAAATACTATTCCATGGATATCAATGCCAATAAAGGTGGTGATTCTGGTTGGTTTGCTGAAGGTGCTATGCCTATTCAATTTCAAACTGCTGTTGCGTCGCATCAGCTAAACGATATTTTTAAGCTTGACATTCCGGAGGCCAAGGCCTATTATGTAATTTTAAAAACACATGAAGCAAAAAACATTGATGAAATAACCGTTTTAAAATTTTCTGAAACAGCCCGCTAGTGCAATTATTTTACAGTCCAAATATCAGCATAAAAGATGAGCATTTTGCCTTCGACAAGGATGAGAGCAGACATATTTCAAAAGTCTTAAGAAAGCAACCTGGTGATGTGTTGCACATAACCAACGGTAAAGGCTATTTGTTCCTTACAGAGCTCATTGTTGCCAATCCTAAACATTGTGAGGTTAGCATCAAGTCTTATGAATTGAAGCAGAAACGCCCTTTCAGCCTCCACGTTGCCATTGCGCCAACAAAAATGAACGATCGTTATGAATGGTTTTTGGAAAAAGCAACCGAAATAGGAATTGAAGACATAACACCTATCATTTGTGACCATAGCGAACGCAAGACTATTAAAGCGGAACGCTACGAAAAAATTTTACAGGCAGCTATGAAGCAATCCTTAAGTTGCTTTCTTCCTAAATTGCATCCTGTTCAAAGCTTTAGTGATTTTATGCAAGATAGCTTTGAAGGACAAAAATTTATTGCCCATTGTGAAGACACCAAAAAAATACCGTTAAAATCCGTTGCGAAACCACAGCAGGATTGTGTTATCCTTATTGGACCCGAAGGTGACTTTTCTGTTAAAGAAATTGAAACTGCCATCAAACATAACTTTATTCCCGTAACTTTGGGAGATACGCGTCTTAGGACTGAGACTGCAGGTATTGTAGCGTGTCATACTATAGCGTTAATTAATTAGTAGGATGAAACCCTTAATGATTATTCTTTTAAGCCTGTTAGCATTGAGCGTGAAGGCTCAGGAAGTTGCCGTTTTAAAATATAAAGGTGGTGGCGATTGGTACTCTAACCCTACGGCTCTCCCTAATTTGGTAAAATTTTGTAACGATAACATTGATACCAATATCAATGAGGCTATAGCTACCGTTGAGGTGGGTAGTGTGGATATCTTTCAATATCCATTTCTGCATATGACAGGGCACGGCAATGTTTTTTTTGATGTCGATGATGCCGAAAACCTAAGAAATTATCTGCTTTCAGGCGGATTCCTTCACATAGACGATAACTATGGCATGGAGCCTTACATAACTAAGGAGCTTAAAAAGGTATTTCCTAACAAGGATTTAATTGAAATCCCAAAATCACACCCAATTTTTTCTGCGGCTTTCGATTTTCCGAATGGACTTCCAAAAATCCACGAGCACGATGGAAAAGCACCAAAAGCCCTTGGTATTTTTGAAGACAACAGACTTATACTTTTATTTACTTTTGAGAGCGATCTTGGCGATGGCTGGGAAGATGCCGAGGTTCATAACGACCCAGAGGATGTTAGAGAGAAAGCGCTGAAAATGGGAGCTAATATAGTTAAGTATGTCTTTTTAAATTAGCTAGGTGGCATTTAATAGCATCCAATTTCAGTGAACACCATATGTAATAGCTTCATAACGTTCAATCGTGCAACTCACCCACTACAATTCCAAATTTAAGCCCAAACAATTTCCTGTCGTATTAATATGTGATAACATAAGCAATGCAGCTAATGTTGGTAGCTTGTTTAGAACCGCAGATGCGTTCGGCATAGAAAAACTTATATTTTGCGGCGAGGATATCCCTTTGGGTAAGAAAATGAAACGAACATCACGTTCTACAGAAAATTACGTCTCCTATGACATTGAGCCTAGTATTGAAAACGTTTTGCGCCAGCATAGAGAATCGCACCGTTTGATTGCGCTAGAAATCACAACGGACAGTAGACCACTCACCGCTTATCAAATACAAAACGATAAACCTATTGCCTTAATCATAGGAAATGAAAACTTTGGACTTTCCAAAACTGTTTTAAACCAATGCCATGATGTTTTGCATATAGAAATGTACGGCCAAAATAGTAGTATGAATGTGGTACAAGCGGCATCAATAGCACTCTATGAAATATCTAAGCAACTAAAGAATTAAATTTGCCTTGCTTAATTAATTTAAGCATCTTTGATTAAATCTTTCTTATGGACTCTAAAACTATTTCACAAGGAATACTAAGAGCTGTTGGTGTCCTAGTTGCAATTGTAGTATTGCTTTATTTTCTATACAAAATACAATCTGTCATTGTATACGTTTTGGTAGCTGGTGTTATTTCATTGATTGGCAGGCCAATAGTTTTTTTCTTAAGAAACCGCTTAAAGTTCAACAATACGATAGCCGTAATAGTTACTATGGTTTTGTTTGTGGGTATTTTTATTGGTCTTATTGGATTGTTTATACCATTAATTGCTGAACAGGGTCGCAATTTAGCCTTGCTGGATATTGAACAACTACAAGAAAACATACAAAACCTCTATAACCAGATTGTACTTTATTTTGAATTTAGCCATATCGATGTGGAACAATCCATAAAGGATTCTGGGCTCTTATCTAAGTTGGATTTTGCCTACATTCCAGAATTCCTTAACAACCTTGTCAGTGGTCTAGGGAGTTTCAGCATAGGCCTTTTTTCAGTACTTTTTATATCATTCTTTTTTTTAAAAGACAGCCATCTGTTTGAAAATGGGTTCTTAACCTTTGTACCTAGCGATAAGGAAACTAAAACACAACGTTCGTTTAAGTCCATAAAAGATTTGTTGTCACGGTATTTTGTTGGACTTATTTTTCAAATTTTAATCTTGTTTGTAATCTATACCGTAGTCCTTCTTATTTTTGGAATTGATAATGCCGTTGTTATTGCCTTTTTGTGTGCGCTTCTGAACTTAGTTCCCTATGTTGGCCCACTTATCAGCGGTTTTTTAATGCTCTTGCTTACCATGTCCAGTAACTTAGGTGAAAGCTTTAGTGATGTCATTTTACCAAAAACGATTTACGTTATGATTGGCTTTATTTTTGCCCAATTGGTAGATAATTTTTTTAGTCAGCCCTTCATTTTTTCTAAAAGTGTAAAATCCCATCCCTTAGAGATTTTTCTCGTTATAATCATCGCTGGCATTTTGTTCGGTATTGTTGGCATGATAGTAGCTGTGCCAGCTTACACAGCACTTAAGGTGGTTTTAAAAGAGTTTCTTTCAGAGTACAATGTTGTTCAAAAATTGACTAAAAATCTCTGATATAACGTCTTTTGGATTATTGTACTCTAAAAAACCCATTTAAGCCTTGAACACAATTCTGTTGCATAAGGACATTCAAGATTTTATCAATAAAAATCTTCAAACCGACACCACTAAATTATTGCTAAAAGGTTTTGACTTTGAAGGCGCAACATCCAAAGAGATTATAGACCAAATTGAAGCTAAAAAGCGATGTAAAACCAAATTACCACAATGGTACACGACCAAAAACATCTATTATCCAAATAAACTGAACATTGAGCAAACTTCTTCAGAAACTACAGCCCAGTACAAAGCCA
The DNA here is from genome assembly GCA_913055905.1 of uncultured Winogradskyella sp. Classification (GTDB taxonomy): domain Bacteria; phylum Bacteroidota; class Bacteroidia; order Flavobacteriales; family Flavobacteriaceae; genus Winogradskyella. Next base: position 346,797 of record CAJXLB010000002.1, on the reverse strand, counting down.
ATTTAATTTCTGGGGAGAACCTTATTGACATTACGGGAGGCTTAGGTGTAGATACTTATTATTTTTCTAAACATTTTAGCTACGTTATTCATTGTGAAATTAATAGCGAGGTTTCCCGCATTGCCGAACATAATTTCAAAACCTTAAAAGCATCAAATATTATCTGTTTAAACGAAAACGGAATTGAAGCCTTAAAACGAATCGATAAACCATTTGATTTGGTCTATGTAGATCCATCCCGACGGGATGACACCAAAAGTAAGGTCTTCCTACTTTCAAATTGTACGCCCAATGTCAAAACATTTCAAGGATTGTTTTTAAAATATGCTAAAAACGTGATGATTAAAACATCACCATTGTTAGACATCACAGCAACAAAAAATGAGTTAAAACATGTAAAAGAACTTCATGTTGTAGCTGTAAATAATGAAGTTAAAGAACTACTTTGGATTTTAGAACCTAATTTTGAAGCAGACTTTAGAATCAAAACCATTAACATTACAAAAAATGAAAATGAGATTTTTGAGTTTAGCCATAATGACGAATCAAATATAATTGCAGAATACTATGAGCCTCTCACATACCTGTACGAACCAAATGCAGCTATTTTAAAAGCTGGCGCATTTAATACCATTTCCAGCAAACTTGATATTGCTAAGCTCCATAAGCATTCTCATCTGTACACATCCAGTGAGCTAGTTGATTTTCCCGGAAGGCGATTTAAAATCGAAAAGGCGATATCCTATAACAAAAAACGTTTTGCCAAGGAAAACATAGCTAAAGCCAATGTAAGTACCAGAAACTTTCCACTAAAAGTAGCAGACATTCGAAAAAAACTTAAACTGAAAGATGGAGGTGACACCTATTTGTTTTTCACTACAGATGCATCGGACAAAAAAATAATTCTGATCTGTAAAAAGATTTAGGATTTGATAATAGTCCCAACCTAGCGAAAACTAGTCGTTATTTTGGTTTTCCCAACCACCACCAAGCGCTCTATAGAGATTGACATAGGCATCTAATAAGAGTCGACGTGTTTCGGTATAATTTAATTCAGATTCAAAGGCCTGACGTTGGGATTCTAGATATTCCAAATAACTTGTTACACCCTTATCATAGCGTTCGCCAGATAAAAATTGAGCATTCAAGGAAGCTTTCAAACGGTCTTGCCGTGCTTTAAGTTCTTCCTTAAGTGTTTTTATTTCAACTAAGGCATCTTCAACTGACCTAAAGGCGTCCAAAACGGTTCGCTCATAAGCCAAAAATGCTTGCCTTGTTTTACTTTCCTCAATATTGACCTGGCGTTGTAATCGTCCAAAATTGAAAATGGGTCCAAGTATAGAACCACCTACATTCCAAGCTAACGGTCCGTCTGTTAAGGTAGAAAGGTCATTAGATGCAAATCCCATTAAGCCCGTTAAACTAATGTTTGGTAACATGTTCCCTTTAGCAGCACCAGTTATCGCATTTTGTGCTATAAGATTTTGTTCGGCAGCTGCTACATCTGGTCGTCTTAGAAGTAAATCGCTAGGCAATCCTTCAGGAATTTCAATGGCGTTATCTATGTCTAATAACTGGGTTTGAGTAACAATTCTTCCTGGATTAGCTCCGGTTAACAAACTGATACGATGTTCCGTCTGTGCAATTAAACGTTTCCACAGTGGAACCGCTTCAGCAGCAACCGCACGCTTAATTTGAGCTTGATTTACGTCTATTTCTGCAACAATACCTTTATCAAAACGCTGTTGAATGATATTTAATACACTGTCCCTTAAAGCAAGATTGCGCTCTGAAATCTCCAATCGACTTTTATAATCCAATAGTAAAAAGTAATTAGACGCTACAGAGGTAACCAAGCTTAATTTAGTAGCTCTGTACGCTTCTTCACTCTGTAACAACCGTGCTCTTGCCGCCTCATTGAGACGCCTAAATTTTCCCCAAAAATCAATTTCCCAGTTAGCAAAAGCTGTGGCAGAAAAGGTGTTTTGTACACCAGGGAACAAAAACCCTTGAAAATTACCACGGCTTGCTCTTCCTTCGACACCAATACTGGGCAACATGGCTGCTCGTTGCACTATAAGACCATCCTGTGCTTGTAAAATAGTTTCTGCAGCAATATTCAAATCTTGATTGTATTGAAGCGACTTCTGTATTAGCGTATCTAAAATAGGATCTTTAAAATAACTGAAGAAATCGAGATCAGCGACACTATCGCTACTTAAATCCTTGGTGTTGATTTCAATGGTTTTGGGCAGGCTGTCTTCCTTAGCAAAATAAAAACGGTCTGGTACACTAATGTCCGCTCCTTTGTAATTTTTACCAACCTTGCAGCTTACGGCGGAAACAAAGACGATAAGAACTATAACAATTCTACTGTACATACTTAATCGTTTTTAATGGTATTTGTTCTATTTTTTTCATAACCAGCCCATTTGCCTATAAGCACAAATAGCATTGGGTACATTAATACACCAAGCGCTGTTGCCACACTCATGCCACCCAATAGCGCCACACCCATCACCTTTCGTGCTTCGGCACCAGCACCACTTGCTAAAATAAGTGGTAAAACCCCAAGAACAAATGCAAAGGATGTCATAAGAATAGGTCTAAAACGTAGTTTTGCCGCTGCTACTGCAGCATCGAAAAGACTTAGGCCTTCGTCAAATTTAATTTTGGCAAATTCTACAATTAGAATCGCATTTTTAGCCGCCATTGCAATGAGCATTATCAGGGAAACCTGTGCAAACAAATTGGTAAGATAACTCTCGCTAAACAAACGCGCCAGATACAAGGACCCAAAAGCACCCATCAAGGCAAATGGTGTACCCAATAAAATAGCCAAAGGCATACTCCAACTTTCATATTGAGCCGCAAGGATGAGAAATACAAATAATAATGAAAACAAAAATATGGTCGATAATTGTCCCGACGATTTTTTCTCTTGATAACTCATTGCATTCCAACTATAGGTCATGTCTGCAGGTAGCACCTCATTGGCAACCTCTTCAAGAGCGTCCAAGGCTTCAGCCGAACTATATCCAGAAGCCGGTGCACCAGTAACTTCGGCTGCACGATATAAATTGAAACGTACTGTATAATCCGGACCGGCATCAGGCACCACATCTACAAAAGTTGATAGAGGTACGGATACGCCATCTCGGTTTTGCACAAAAAATAGCTCAAGCCCTTTTTCGTTTTGTCTATATTCTGGTTCAGCTTGGACGTAAGCCTTGTAAAGACGTCCATATTTTGTAAAATCATTCACGTAAGTGCCTCCTAGAAATGCAGCAAAGGTGTTGTATACATCACTTAAGGCAACATTAGCTTGTAATATCTTGTCACGATTTAAAACCATGCGACGTTGCGGTACGTTGGCTTGAAAGGTCGTAAAGGCAGAAGCGATTTCTGGCCGTTTTTGAGCTTCGGCTATGAAATTATAAGTCTGCTCTGCCAGATACTGTGCTGATTGTCCACTTTTATCCTGAATCATAATGCTAAATCCAGAACCACTTCCCAATCCTGGAATGGCAGGTGGACCAAAAGCATAAGCCTGAGCCTCTAAAATACCCTTGTAGAGAACACCATTAGTTTTCGCAATAATTTCATTAGCGGTAGCCATTCTATTATCCCAATTTTTTAGCTTCACAAATAGAAACGCATTATTTGGTATCATAGCCCCAGACAATAAACTGTATCCTGAAATGGCAGTCGTATATTCTATATTCTCGTCACTTAAGAGTAATTCTTCTATTTTTTTAACCACAGCATCGGTACGCTGTAAAGAAGCCGCATTAGGGAGTTGAACGTTTACAAAAAAGTACCCTTGGTCCTCTTCAGGTAAAAAACCACCAGGCACTATCTTTCCGAATATGCCTGCAATAACCACCGTAATAAGCAAATATATTACGCCTCGGCTTAATTTTCTGGCAACACCTGCCGTAGCCTTACCATAGGATTCCGTACCACGGTCAAACATGGTATTGAATTTTTTAAAGAACCGACCTAAAAGACCTTTGGTTTCAGTGGGCTTTTTCATGAGGATTGAGCATAACGCAGGACTCAAACTCAAGGCGTTAATTGAAGAAAAGATGACAGACACGGCTATGGTAATCGCAAATTGCTGATAGAGTTTCCCAGTAATTCCAGCCATAGCTGCCACTGGGATAAATACGGCAATCATGACCAAGGTAGTAGCTATAATTGGTCCTGTTACTTCACGCATGGCTGCAGAAGTAGCCGCTTTTGGCGACATTCCTTTTTCAATATTCACCTGCACGGCTTCTACCACAACAATAGCATCATCAACAACAATTCCAATAGCCAAAACTAAGCCAAGAAGCGACATTGAATTAACGGTAAAATCCAATATCGGGAAAAACATAAAGGCGGCCACCAAAGACACTGGAATGGCCAATGTTGGAATTAATGTTGCTCTAAAGTCTTGAATAAAGATATATACTACTAGGATTACCAACACAAGCGCAATGATGAGCGTTTCAATAATTTCGTCAATTCCTGCTATAATTGGTTCCGTAGCGTCTAAGGACACTTCGTATTTTAAGTCCTCTGGAAAGGATAGGGACAACTCATCCATAGCAGCTCTAACCTCATCAGCCAAGGCCACAGCATTAGTACCAGGTGATTGGTAGATGGCAATCGCAGCAGCGTCTTTGCCATTAGTTCGCGATAATGAATTGTAGTTCTCAGCTCCAAGCCTTATCTCGGCAATATCTTTAAGCTTTAACTGGCTACCATCGGCTTGGGTTCTAATAACAATGTCTTCAAACTCTTTTTCATTGACCAACTGTTCTGGCAGTCTTACGGTATAGGTAAATTCTGTACCAGGTGGCGCAGGTTCAGCCCCAAACTTACCTCCTGGTGCCACCACATTTTGTTGTCGTATGGCATTAACAATTTCTGGAACGGTAATACCTAGCTTGGCAAGACGGTCTGGCTTTATCCAAATTCGCATGGAATAATCACTAGCACCAAAGACTTGCACACGACCAACACCTTTAATCCTAGCTAATTGGTCTTGTATATTAATTATGGAATAATTCCCTAGAAAATCACTGTCGTAAGTGGCATTTGGTGAAGAAATGGAAAGCAACATTAAGATACTAGTCATGGACTTCTGTGTTTTTACACCAAGTCGCTTCACTTCTTCAGGCAGTTTAGGAGTTGCAGTAGCAGCACGCGTCTGTGTAAAAACGGTATTCATGTCCGGATCAGTCCCTAGATCAAACGTAATTTGCAACGTCATACTGCCATCGTTGGCATTAGTAGACTTCATGTAAAGCATGTTCTCAACACCATTAATCTCCTGTTCTAATGGTGTTGCCACAGAACGCTCTACGGTACTGGAATTAGCTCCAGGAAACACCGTGCTTACCCGTACGTTTGGTGGTGTAATATCTGGATATTGCTCAACGGCTAAACCCAAAATAGAAACGCCACCGATAATGACCATAAAAATGGCAATAACAATGGCAACGATAGGTCTTCTAACAAAGAAAATATCTTGTTGTTGATCTTTCATAATTACTGAGCTTTAACTTGCGATTTGAAATCAACAACTTCGGCATCGACCTGAGCACCGCTTTTGGCTCTCTGTAAGCCTTCAAAAATCACCTTATCATTTTTAGAGAGCCCTGTTTTAACAATGAAATAATCCATGTAAGGCTCACCTAGTTCAACATTAACGCGCTCCGCTTTTCCTTCGTTATTAACGCGCATTACGTTAAATACGCCTTGAATTTCACTCACACAGCGTTGAGGTACTAGTAAGGCATCAGAAATGGTATTAACCTCTGCCCTCACTCTGGCAAATTGCCCGGGACGAACAACTCGGTCTGGATTAGGAAATATAGACTGGATTAATAATGTCCCTGTAACGGCATCGACTTCCCTATTGATGAATTTCACTTTTCCTTTATGAGGAAAAATACTCCCATCGGACAGTACGAGTTGTAATTCATTATTCAAATCAGAAGTACTTTTGCTCCTTTTGGTCCATGCAAGATAATCACCTTCAGTGATAAAAAATTCAACTCTTAACGAATCTATGGTAGATACGGTATTTAGAATAACAGGATTTGGTGAGCGGCCAACAAATTCGCCTACCTGAGCTTGTGTTTTACCTATAACACCATCAACTGGAGCTTCAATACTTGAGTATCCCAAATTGATCTGAGCAAGACGTAATTGTGCTTTGGCAGCTTCAACTACCTGTTGTGTCCCATCTTTCTGTGCCACAGCCGCATCTAAGTCGCGCTGGCTTACTGCACTTATTTTGGCAAGAGGCTCAATCCGGTTAAAGTCGCTTATGGCCTTATCTCTATTGATTTCAGCGCGTGCCAACTCACTTTGAGCTGCCGCAACTGCTTCCTTTAATGGATTTGGGTCTACCACATAAAGTAAATCTCCTTGGGAAACTAAATTACCTTCTTGAAAATACATGCCTTCGAGATAACCCTCAACCCGTGTTCTTATGGGAATATCTTTGTAGCCATACACCTGACCCACAAAATCTTTATAAACACTAACTTCCTGTGTTTGAAGTTCTACCACTTGAACTTTAGGCGCCATAGCAGCAGATGGACTTGATTTATCCTCACAGCTCGACAGACCTATCAAAACAAAAAATAATAGCAATTGTTGACGCATTACAGTAAATTTTGCTCAAAAATAGTCAGTTACAGGACGATTTCAAAAAATAATGTTAAGAATATGTAAGAAATGTTAAAGCCTGACTATAGACGTTTCTGTAAACACATACTGCTGGGCATTTACAGAATTATAATTGGTATTTAAGCCTGTGAAAAGACTAAAAGCAGGTAAAACAAGCTGTTGTTCTGTGACGTGGTAGCACGGTAATTTCAATTTTTGCTTCCCTTTACCTTTGATGACAACACCTGGATGGATATGGCCAGAAATGGTAAATTCGTGCAAAGTATTATTCTTGGGCTCATGTATAAAATTAAATGGCTCAATGAACAACTGAGACTTTACGGTTATCCCAAGCTGATTTATTAACCGATTTGATTGCCTATCGTGATTTCCTTTTATTAAAATTATATGTAGATTTTCAAATTGGCTTAGCCAAGCCTCAAAAGTTAATATATTGGAATTATTCTCAGCGTGAAATAAATCACCAACAATAATGAGTTGCTGTACTTTAAAGTGGCATATTAACTGCTCTAAACGTTCCAAATCTTTTTGCAGAATGTCGTCAGGCACTGGTATGCCGTGTTTACGAAAATGGGCCGTTTTTCCAATATGAAGGTCCGATAGGATTAAAGCCTTTTCGGCAGGCCAATAGACGGCTCGTTGGTTGGTCAAGGTTAACCATTCATTAGCTATGGTAATATCTTCAGTGACTAGATTCAATTAATCAATCTTAAAAGCTTGTTCTTTAATGCGCTGAATGCGTTTGTCCAAATTCTCATTACTCATGGTACCTCTTAGGCTATCGACTTTTAAAGGAAAACTCAATGGTGTAAACGACTTGGCTTGCTTCACGATTATTTTGCTTTTGCCAATACGTTCAAAAGCCTGCTGTAAACGCGCTTCTTCTAACTGCTGATTGAACACTTCGGAATACGCCTGACGAAGCAATAGATTATCAGGCTCGTAGTCTTCCAAAACTCTAAAAATCAACCCAGATGACGATTGTAAGCTTTTGTTGTTTATTCGTGTTCCTGGTTGCGATTGCACTACTAGTCCAGCAATAACCGCAATATCCCTAAACTTTCTGGATGCCATTTCTGAAGCATTAATACTGGCAATGACATCATCCATCAAATTTTCCTTACTTAAAAGGTCCTCAATAGTTGTGTCATCAACAGGGATAGGCTGGTCACTCAACAATTCGAAACCGTAATCGTTCATCGCAATGGTAAATGTAATCGGTTTGATTTTACTGATTCGATAGGCAATTAATGCCGAAAAGACTTCATGCACCAAACGCCCTTCAAACGGATACATAAACAAATGATGTCCATCCCTGGTTTCTATGAGTTCCACTAAAAATTCATCAGCTTTTGGGATATGGGAATGCTCATGTTGCCGACTCACCAATGGATTTAAAAATCGTAATTCTTTTTCCAATCGGCTTGGTTCTAAAGCATGTGATAATTGCAATCTTAAAAAATGACTTAAGTGCGAGGTTAAAGGCAGTCGGCCACCGAGCCAGCTAGGTGATACAGCTTTTTTAGCTTTACTCTTTCTCACAAGCGCAGTCATATCCTTAATTTGTACCAATTCTAAAATTCTGCCGGCGAGAATAAAGCTGTCGCCAGGTTTTAATTTCGAAATAAAAAATTCCTCAATCATACCAATATAACCACCAGAAATGAACTTAACCATCATATGGGCTTCACTCACAATAGCACCAATATTCATGCGGTGCAACATACTTATTCGCCGACTTTTTACTTTGTACTTACCGTCGTCATCCAAAATTACCTTATGAAATTCTTCATAGGATTTAAGTGTTTGACCACCTTGTGTAATAAATTGAAGACACCACAACCAATCGTCTTTAGTAATGTATTGAAACGCATGTACTTGTTGTATTTGCTCAAATAATTTATCAGCATCAAACCCTTCACCAACCGCCAAAGTGACCATGAATTGTACCAGCACATCAAAGGTTAACACCATAGGGTCGCGCGCTTCCACCTGCTTGTTTTTAATCGCTTCTTTTAAGGCTGAAACTTCTACCAATTCTAGAGAATGGGTAGGAACAAAGTAAATTTTAGAGCGTTCAAACGGTGAATGACCACTGCGTCCTGCGCGCTGCATAAACCGAGCTATACCTTTTACCGAACCAATTTGAATCACACAATCCACAGGTTTAAAATCGACACCCAAATCCAATGATGAGGTGCAAACGACAGCCTTTAAATAGCCCGAAGCAATATTATCCTCAATCCAATTTCGTAGTTTTTTATCTATAGACCCATGATGAATGGCCAAAAGGCCTGCCAAATCGGGTTGAGCGTTTAAAAGCACCTGATACCATAATTCAGCTTGACCTCTGGTGTTGGTAAAGATTAAAGTCGTGGTATGCGCTGCTATGATAGGTAGGATTTTATCAGCCATTTTAGCACCTAAATGACCAGCCCAAGGCAATACTTCAATCTCATCTGGTAAAACCGAAATAATATCTAATTTCTTTCTATGCTTCGCGGTAATCTGAGTGACTTTTAAATCGGGATAAGGCAACAAGACCTGTTTGGCTTCTTCTAGATTGCCGATTGTGGCCGTTATGCCCCAAATGCGCAGTTTTGGTGCATACTGTCTCAATTGAGAGAGCGCCAATTCGGTAAGCACGCCACGTTTATTTCCTAGAAGTTCGTGCCATTCGTCAATAGCCACACATTTAACGCCTTTAAACCATTTAGAATTTTTCTTTTGGGAAAAGAGCAGATGCATGGTTTCTGGTGTGGTAAGTAAAACATCTGGCATGAGACGCTCTTGTTTGCGCCTTACTGCGGTTGGCGTATCACCATTTCTCACTTGTACCGACCAATCCAATCCTATATCCTCAACAGCCTCGGTCATGGCTTTAGCCAAATCTTTAGCTAGAGAGCGCAACGGACTAATCCAGAGTAATTTTAATCCTTTGCCATAGTTCTCAGGATGATTAAGATAATCGATAACTACGGCCAAAAATACCGAAAAGGTCTTACCATAACCCGTTGGCGCCACTACCATACCAGAATATCCATTAGCATAGCGCTGCCAGGTTTGCTCCTGAAAGGTAAAAGGTGCCTGACCCTTTTCTGCCATCCAGTTCTTTATGATACGAAGGCCGTCGCTGTCTTTGAATGAGCTCAAGGTACTGTAATTAATTGTTTTACGGATTCAATAGTGTCAATGTCATCTACAGGTTTATCCTTTCGCCAACGAGCAATTCTCGGAAACCGCAAGGCTACACCAGATTTGTGCCTATTGCTCAAGGCAATACCTTCAAAAGCAATCTCGAAAACCAATTCAGGTTTTACGGTTCTCACCGGACCAAATTTCTCAATGGCATTTTGATTGACCCAACGTGATATTTCGGTGATTTCTTTGTCTGTAAGTCCAGAATAGGCTTTCGCTACTGTTACCAGTCCATCATCCTTTTTAACCGCAAACGTATAATCTGTATATTTTGAACTACGTCTACCACTACCCTTTTGTGCATAAATCATGACCGCGTCTATGGTTAATGGGTCGACTTTCCATTTCCACCAATCGCCTTTTTTGCGACCTGTATGGTAGGGTGATTTTTTTTGCTTCAACATTAAACCCTCACTATTGATGGCCCTGCTATTTTCTCTAATAGCATGAAGTTCTTTCCATTCATTAAATTCCACAATAAAAGATAGTTGAAGTATTTTAGGTAAAGTGACACTTTTAAATATAGTTTCTAAACGTTGAAGTCGTTTTTCAAAAGGAATAGCCCTAATATCATCACCATTCAACTCTAAAATATCGTAAGCCTTGAAGCCTACTGGTACATCTTGCAATAATTTTTTGGTGACATGTTTTCGATTTAGACGTTTCTGTAAATCGTTAAATAGCAACACGTCGTTATCCTTCATGGCTAGAATTTCCCCATCAATCACAAAATCATCCTGAAAATTGGATATCGCCTCTACCAATTCCGGAAATTGTTTGGTCACCAACTCTTCACCTCGAGACCAAATATAAATTTCGTTATTCCGCTTTACAATCTGTCCTCTTATCCCGTCCCATTTTTGCTCTACCATCCATTCATTGGGCTCTCCCAATTCCTCTAAATCCTTTTCCAAAGCATAGGCCAGACAAAACGGGTAAGGTTTAGAGTTGTCGTAATTTATATGACTGCCATTTATAAGGGCTTCAAAGGACATGGTCTCAACCTCCCAATGACCAATAATACTGTGCATGAGTTGGTTAGCATCAATTCCAGTAAGTTTAGCCAAAGCATTGACTAATGTTTTTTTGGATACACCAATTCTAAAACTGCCACCAATGAGTTTATTAAAAATAAGCCGTTCTTGTTGGTCCAAACCTGTCCAAGCCTCTAAAACAAAAGCTTTTTTCGCTTCATCGGATTTTGAATTTAAAGCCTTTAGTTCCATCATCCATTCGTTAAGGCTTAAATCCAAATGATGCGTAGGTTTGGGCAACAGCAAGGCCAAGGTTTCCCCTAAGTCGCCAACGGTACTATAGCTTTCTAAAAACAGCCATTCCGGAATGTTGGTTAATTCCATGCACCATTCTTTCATTAAAGTCGTTTTTACGGGCCGTTTTGGTCGTTTTCCCGTAAATAAGGCAATAAGCCATAACTTATCCTTATCTGGTGCTGTACCGAAGTAATGAACCAAAGCATCAATCTTGGCATTGGTTTTATTGGTGATTTCTATAGCACTGATGAGTTCTGAAAACTGCTTCATTTGGATTCAAGTTTTTCAGTTTCTGATTCGGCCGCTGCGAGCGCTTCATCACCATATTCGGTTTTCAATTCCTTGGCTTGGATGCCAATCTCATTCAAATATTTTGAAAATACGGCTTGTGAACCGTGGGTAACATAAACCTGTTCGGCTTCTGTAGCTTTTACTGCGGATATAAGACCATTCCAATCTGCATGGTCACTGACCACAAAACCTGCATCTACAGCTTGCCAGCGTCTATTGCCGCGAATTTGCATCCAGCCAGAACACAAGGCTTTAGCGGCATTAGGGACACGCTTTAACATGCGCGAACCCAACAAGGCAGGTGGTGCTATGATAATTTTATTCTGAAGTGTTTTTTTGTCGAGGTCTGCCGACCATAATTTTGTCTTTGGCAATTGGATTCCTGAATTAGTAATGGCTTCGTTTAAATTGTGAATAGCCCGATGCACGTAAATTTCATCACAACCATCTAATAAAGACATTAAGCGCTGGGCTTTACCTAAAGAATAGCCGAAAAAAACCGATGTTCTATTGTTAGCTTGATTCGCTGTTACCCAAGAATGTAACTGCTCCCGAAGTCTATCTTCACTTTGCCAGTTGTAAATAGGTAATCCAAAAGTGCTCTCAGTAATGAAGGTATGACATGTAACAGGTTCGAATGGTGTGGTAATAAAATCCGGTTGTGTTTTGTAATCGCCCGAAAACACCACAACATAGCCTTTGTATTCCAAACGAATCTGTGCCGAACCAATAACATGGCCAGCCGGATGAAAACTTACTTTTACACCGTTAATGGTTAACGTTTTGTGGTAAGGGATGCTTTCAACTTTAATATCTGCTCCTAACCGATGTTGTAAAATCGCTTTGGAATCATCGGTACACAAGTAGCGTTTCATGCCCCAACGCGCGTGATCTGCGTGGCCATGAGATATTATTGCATAATCTACGGGATACCAAGGGTCGAGATAAAATTTCCCTTGAGGACAATAAATACCTTTTTTTGTGAATTTAATAAGCTGAGATTCCTTAGACATAGCAAAACGAAACTATTGAAAAAGGCTGTTATTCGTTGGTAAGGGATTGTTAAATTTTGGAATACCAATTATAGAAATACCGATCCTACCAGGTATCTGAAGGACTAATAAAAATTCTTTTTAATTTTTTTAGGTTTTGGAATGCTTAAGGCATTGAGCTGAAATTGATTTTCAAGAATCCAATTACCATGTTATTGTTGCAAAATAAAGCATGGTTGAATAATGGGTTTACAGAATCCAACAAAACCCTCATTGCAACTAAAGCTTTGCTTTATTAAAAACAAAAGCTCTAATTTTCTCATGAAAATAAACTTTCAACGAAAACCAAAGCTTGTATTTAGTCGGGATGACTGGATTTGAACCAGCGACCCCTAGCACCCCATGCTAGTACGCTACCAGGCTGCGCTACATCCCGAAAATGAGGCGTAAAAGTACTATTTTTTTGAACAAATGCGACATGAAAAGCCAACAATTCTGTCAGCTATTTGTAAGATTAATTAAAATTCATTTACTGTCCTATTATATCTAATTTATGAGCTCATACCATCGGTATTTTTACTAAAGGGAAAAATTCTTAAACGACAGCTTATTAAAACCACTGGAAAGAATTTATTTATAAATATTTAATGCTAGCGTAACATTTTAAGTTCTATTTTCATGGCAAATCCTGAAACATGAAGATTGAAGCGCTCATTAATGATTTAGACACGCTATTAAAAACTCTTATTGAAAAAGAGAAAACCTTTGACAACATAACTAAAAACGTCCATGCCGATTACAAATTAAGCGCAAAAAACTTGCTTCGCTATCTTGTACTTCGCAGTACTGACTTAAGGAGCTACCACGGTACCCTATCGGACCTTGGTGTTTCTTCCTTAAGATCTGCAGAAGGCTATGTGTTCGCTAATCTTTTTAATGTGGTTAAGCACCTTTATCTGTTACAGGGTAAGGTTTTTGATTTAAATCCCAATGTTGAGCTCGTGGGATTTACTGGAAGCCAGCAATTAATTAGAACACATGCACGTACGCTATTTAGCAAATTAGAAAACGACAATTCTACGGAAATAATGGTCACCCTACCAAACGAGGCGGCTTCCGATATAAATCTAATCAAATCCATGATTGAAAGTGGAATGGATATTGCCCGAATTAACCTAAGTCATGGAGATTATAAGATGTGGCAAAGTATGGTTAATTCCATTAAGGAATTAGAACAAGAAATTGGAAAAAAAATAAAAATCTACATGGACTTATCTGGTCCTAAGCTTAGAACTTCAGAAATTAATCTCATTGGCAGAAGAGGCAAAGTTAAAAACAGTATTCGCGTTAAGGTTGGTGAACATATCATTCTTGCCAAGGATTTAAATGGTTACAGCGACACAGCATCCCAAAACAAGAAAAAACACAAGAAAAAAGTTGTTGAGGTAATGTTGCACGAAGTTATAGAAGACGCACAAATTGGTGAAAAGGTACTATTTGATGATGGTATGATAAGGTCCACAATTGTTGATAAGAACAAGGACTACCTCGAATTAGAAATAACCGCGTGCTATAAGGAAAAGATAGGCTCCCACAAAGGTATAAACTTGCCAAACACTCAATTAAATCTTCCAGCTTTAACAGAGAAAGATATCGAGGACTTACCATTTGCATGTAAGTATGCCGACCTCATTGGTTACTCCTTTGTGAGGACACCGGAAGATGTGAATACCCTTTACAGGCAACTAGATAAAAACAAAGCCAGAGACCTAGGTATAGTATTTAAAATTGAAAACGAACAAGCGTTTAAAAACCTTCCGGGAATTTTAATTAAAGGTATGGAACGCAACAATATTGGTGTTATGATAGCTCGTGGTGATTTGGCTGTTGAAATTGGATTTGAACGTATTTCAGAGGTACAAAATCAAATTTTATTGATTTGTGAAGCTGCTCACATACCTGCCATATGGGCTACACAAGTATTGGAAAATTTAGCCAAAACAGGTATTCCAACACGGGCTGAAATCAGTGATGTGGTTTTATCTGCCCAAGCAGAATGTGTAATGCTCAATAAGGGAGATTATATTCTCAATGCCATTCAGGTTTTAAAGAATATTTTGCATCGTGTAGAAGGGCAATCTTTCAAGAATAAAAATGAACTTAGGGCATTAAACGTAGCTCAAGAGTTTACCAAAAAGCTGTAATAATCGGCTTTAGATAAAGCTAGAATATTTAGTTTTTATATCATTGTGCTATGACAAAATAAACATATCCCAGTTAATTTGATCACTATCGACCCAGAAACGCTTTAGGGTAATATCTACGGAGATTACAAGTTAATGATTAGATTTCAATAAGTTTAAAAATTAAAACTTGTATCTGAATTATTTTTCAATTTTTGAGGCAAAATCGGCAAACACTTGCTTGTGATGTTCTAAGTCTAAATTAGGTGATACCGACACGCGGGCAATGTAATCCTTATCCGCTTCTTTAGTGGTTCCTTGTGTTGATGTTGCCGGAATGGTCCAATAACAACCATTTAATTGGCCATAACTGACACAATATTTACTTTCTTCAGGTATTTCCGTAATCATTTTTGTAATCAGTTTTTTATTGAGCTTTCGTTTATACATTTCACGCGCTTCCATGGTATCCCCTTTTGTTGGAAGGTCTAATGAAAAAACCGATGGCATAAAACCTTCATTTGCTAATTCCTCTGACACAAAATTAATTTTGGCGCTTGGCAGTGTTTTTTCGATATATCTCACGAATTCCAAAGTGTTTTTATAGGCCTTTTCAATTCTTTTAATCATTGATGGTAATTGTTCGGCAAGAATTTTAACCTGTAAATCTGTCGCCTCATTATCGCATATCAAAAGATGAGCCTGTATTTTATTCAGTAATGATTTCGCTTTAGAATTAGCGACGCAATAGCCAGCGGTACATTTACCACCACTAGGAAATTTAGAGCCACTGACATATGAAATGGTTCTTACAGAAGAGAGGATACTGTCATCAGCACAGAACTGTACGTTAGGACAAAATGTTTGATCTAAGATAAAAATAGGGTCAACGGCCAAGGTTCCCTTTTTAGTGTTACGCTGTTTAACTAAAGCGTCCCTTAGCTCTTCTAAATCTGGCACCTCTACCCTTGGATTAGTGGGTATTTCTGCAATAATTAGTGGAATGGCATCTTCTGCAGCTACCTGGTCAAGAATTTGGTTTGTGCTTTGAGCCATGTCATGGTCCCTATCTACCAGTAAATCTAAAATCTCTACGTTTTCTTTAATGGCAGCAACACGTCTTGCTTGGTCATTGGTACCACCGTAGCAATTAGGCGGTACAATAATTTTAATAGCCTTATTGGGATATTTTTCCAAAGCGTCATCAATTAATCCCATCATAATAGCATACTGTACTGATAAGCCTGATGATCCCAAAAGTACATTTGAAGAAGTTCCGGTTATATTATTAACTTCAGCCACAACCTTGGCCTTATACGCTTCCTTATCTTCATTTTCAACTCTAACAGGCGCATTGATTATTTGTTTTAGGGCCGTATAGCAATCGTGCGGAGTCATGGCAATGGTTTCGCGTCTGCGAACATGCTGTATATCCGCAATGTAATTATCATTGTCACTACCTTGCGCCACAAGTACACTGCCTAATTCTGGATGGATAACTATGTAAAAATCAATATTAGGATTGTAAGGTAATTTACTAAGGTCTTGTTGGTATGATATAAAAACGGTACTCCCATCCAATTCAAGAACAGAATTTATGGAATCAACGTGGTTCAATTCAAAATCATAGCCGTAAACGCGTTCCAAAGTTTCCGTTTTAAGATTCAATGGTAATTTTTCGTCGTAAACTATATGTGTTGGTTTTCCGTCACATAAATTTTTTCTCAAGATGGCCAATATTGGCATTGTCTTGGACGAAAAGCTGATTACACGTTCTGGTTTTAAGTTGTTAAGTTTAGCTATGGTCCATTCTAAAACGGAAGACAAGGGATGCCCTAAACGAATATAATCATAAGCTGTAGGTAAGTCCTTTAAGTCTTCTGTATTGAACCTATCTGCTTCAAACAGATTTTCAAAAGCCGATAAAAATTCGATTTTGGCCAGGTCCTCATTGTAAATATCCAGTCTGTGCGTTGTTAGGTTTAACCAGTCTTCGGGAATATTTTCTACAACAGACGTTATGTATTTTTGAATTGTATTCTCCTTCATTTATGCAGATTTTAATACAAGTGCAAGATAGAGGTATTCGATTGAATTCTGAAGCGATTGGTTTTTGGATTAACCAATTAAAACAAATCGAGCCCAAGTATTATTTGTGTACGACCTAAGGGCCAAAGCATTAAGGGATTTATGGCATAACGATACTTTTAGAGATGTGTATCTGTTTTTGCCATTTCTAGCAAGATAAAAGGCACAAAAAAAGGCGCACCTTTACGATGCGCCACCCCCTTAGCCTCTAAGTTTTAACCCTAGAGGAACTAATTAATACACGTAAAAATAAATCGAGCTAGATAAAAAGTCTTACGGTTTTCCGTAGATGACACTGTAATTTAAATTAGGCCCAAGTCTTTTGCTTGAGCAACCAGATGTACTACGTTCTCTGCCCTAAATTGAATCCTTAAACGGTTCAGGCGTTTTTCAACAGAACTTAAACTACTTGGTTTTATGGATTTAGATTTGAACATTTGGCTTATTTCTTCTTGGGATTTCCCTTTTGACAATAACTTTAGTAAGGTGATATCATAATCTTCTATTTCAAGATTATTTGTGTTATGTCTGGCCTCTCTTATCTGTGGCGACAGATAAATATTTGAAGATTTCACTAGTTTAAGAGCTTCTAACAGTTCTTTAGACCCTTTTCGGTCTTTACAGACGTAGCCATTGACGCCTAAGCGATCGATAAGGTAACGTACCTTTTGCAAATGGTCGTTCATGGAATAGACTATAATCTTGATAGTATCATCGTGCGGTCTGATGGCTTCTATGAGATCCTCTCCCGACTCTAACTTTGTCGTCCGATGGTCTTTTTTGAAGGATAAATCGGTAATAATTAAATCGTAAGGCGCCTCATCCAATTTGGCCCTTTTATATTTTAGGTAAGCTTCATCACAATATTGTGCAGCGTCAACAGCATTTACCCCTAGCACGTCCAATATCTTACCAATACTGTGCAGGATAGCATCATGATCATCAACAACTAAAACACGATTATACATAGAATTGTACTTTAAATCCCTTCTCAGGTCTTGATTCAAAGTTAAAACGTCCGCCAATAGCAGAAATACGGTTTTCCGCATTTTGAAGTCCTCTGCCCTTTTTTCCAGACCCACCTACACCATTATCCGTATACTCAATTGAAAGCTTGCCTTTGTTTTGATTAAAACTCAATATAACTAAGCTAGCCTCGCTATGCTTTTTCATATTTACCAGCAATTCCTGAAGTACCTTGTAAATGGCGTTAAGCTTGTATCCAGGAACCTTATGCCAATTAATGTTTGACAATCCTTTGACCAATATATTGGTATCTTCGTCCTTAAAATAGCCTATTAAATCGCGTAGCATACCATCAAAGGCCTTTGGATCATCAATCTGGGCGTATTCCTTGGAAATATCTCGTGTCTTTTTGTACAAGCTGTCTAAATCATCCAAGATCGACCCATCTTTTTCTCCATTTTGCTCTAGCCGTGTCATAACTTGAAACACACTATTAGCTACTTCATCGTGGATTTGTTTGGAAATTTTAGATTCGGTTTTCAATATGTGTTGTAGTTTGTCCTTATTATGCTTAATGCGCAAAAAGATGAACAGAGCAATAGCCGACACTACAACAATTATCATTACCAAAATCATACGCTCATTGTCTCTTTGGCTTTGCAATAGTGCTTTGTCTTTCTTAGCAACGTCATAGCGTATCAAGGCAAACTTATTTTCATTATCGCGTTCTGCTTTAATCAGACTATCGTTGAGCTTTTTGTACCAAACTGCATAGGAATCTTTACTTAAACCGGTTAGAATCCCTAAGGCATAATTTATATAGGTAGGCGATTTTAATTCTCGCGCTATTTCCAAAGCACTTTTGGCATATGTTTTAGAGAGGGTGCTATCTCCTCTTTTGTAATAATACTCGGCGAGGTTGGTATAGCTGATATATATCTTGGATGAATCGCCTTGCTTTTTGCGGATGTCAAGGGCTTGCTGCATGAAGGGTAAACCATTTTCTTGCAGTTCATTTTTAAGCACACCATAGTTATCGTAAATGAGAGCCCTAGTTAAGTTATCTTCTACTCTACTGGTTAATCCAAATGCCGTGGCCAAACTCTTTTTTGCTAGCAAGGTGTCCCCATATCGTTTATAAACATTAGAAATATTATTGTAAATTATGGCACTGTCGGAGGTGGTTTGGGCAAAACCCAAGGCGACCTTATAAAGTTCTAGGGCTTTCTCTTCATTTTGCTGTTCTTCGTAAATAATACCTAATAGATTGTAAAAACTCTTACGAACGGCCATTACATATTCGGATTGAGGCAATTTATCGATAAGCTTCAGCGCATTAACCGCCTTAAGTTCTGATTCCTCATAGCGTCCTCGCTTGTAAGCAATGCTAGAGAGGTAATAGAGATAGTTTATGGCGTGCTCATTTTGGTTTTTTCTTATGGCCTCCTTGTATTTGCCATCAAAGTAAACATACGACACCTCTAAATCGCTAGCATTCTGCGGCTGCATCACAAGATTTGAGTAAAACGATAAGCTATCCGTTGATTTCTGGGCATAGGATATGGTGGCACTCAAATAAAAAACCACTGAAAAAGCAAGACACTGGAGAATTAATTTTTCTTTCAAATTCATCGCCCTAAAATAACAACTATTTTTGAGTTGCCTCATCACGTCATTAGCAGAAAAAACACCTCTGGTTACTTGCTGTTCCATATTTTCCATAACTCTGGATAAACAGGGTGATTTTCAATAGGCTCCTTAAAATTTGATTGGGTCTGACTTCAATTTCGAAACGTATATTTTTAGAAATAATAGTTGGAAAGGCACAGAATACTGAAACGAATTCTTTTTGGAAGACCTTTTATAAGCATCAATTCAGAACATCTTTGGATTCCGAAATCACTTTTAGTCGCATATAATGAATCGTTTAGATTTTACAAATAGATATGAATTCTATTAAATTTTAGCACTTCATTATTTACCGCCTTTAGTAATTTTCATTTACAATATTTACTATTTTAGTTCATGCTTTGCGGTTTATACCTACAGAGTGATGAAGAAAAACACATCAGCGTGAAAAATATAACAATTGCATTTTTTTTAATAGTGGCAAACATTTGCATTTTACAGGCCCAAGAACATGAGCATCATAACGAAAAGGAGCATGATGGCCGTGGTTTCAGGATAGTTGGCGTCATTGGCCATACTCTGGTAAATAACGAAGGATTAGACAATGTTTTTGTGCCATCTTGGGGATTGGACTTTGAATATTGGTTTAATGAACGCTGGGGAATTGGATTGCACAATGATGTTGAAATCGAAACTTTTGTAATTAGAAATGCTGAAAATGACGAAATAGAACGTGTTAATCCTCTTGTTTTAACTCTAGATGCCTTGTACCAATTTGGTAATGGGTTTGTAATTACCCTAGGCCCAGGTGTTGAATTGGAAAAAGAAGAATCGTTTTATTTATTTCGATTTGGTATCGAATATGAAAAAGACATAAGTAAATCCTTCTATCTACTACCAAACTTGTTTCTAGACCAGAGATTTGATGGCTATAATACTTGGAATATTGGACTAGGCATTGGTATGCGTTTATAGTTAAATTCAACCATCGCGATTTTTAGTTTATCCCATGTCATTACTTCCGTTTACAAAGTACATATTTAATTTCCCCCTATTCTTTACACTGATTTCACCACGTGGTTCGCAATCAAATTCATCCTTAATTTTTAAAAAGGTGTTTTCTGAGATATTAATTCGTCCGGATTCAGACATTGATTCCATACGTGATGCCACATTAACAGTATCGCCCCAAATATCGTAGGCAAACTTCTTGGTTCCTACTACACCAGCTACCACTGGTCCAGTGTGTATTCCTATCCTTATATCAAATGTTAAATCTGTTTCTGTGTCCTTTTTTGTTTGTGCTACAAACTCCGAAATTTCTAAGGCAGCTGCCACCATTCGCTGTGGATGGTTTTCTTTATCATCGTGAATACCACCAACGCACATGTAGGCATCTCCTATGGTTTTAATCCTTTCCAATCCATGCTTGTCTAAAATCTCATCAAACTTTGAAAAATAATAGCTTACGGTTTTTACCAATTCCTCGGGAGTTAATTTCTCAGAGTAACTAGTAAAGCCTTTAAAATCGCTTTATGCAATCTTTTAAAGAATTAAAAGTTTATGGGTCCCATTAATTTAGAGTATCTTAAAGCTTGGATAGAATTGTACCGAATAAAAGGAAATGTTATGTGTCTTTTTATTTACCCTTTTATGATTAAAAAAAATTCAATTCTAAATCGACAGACCAAATAATCAACTTTTATAACTATAGATTAAAATACTAACATTATGACATTTAATGACAAAACCGTTCTTATCACAGGTGGCTCAAGAGGTATTGGGAAGGCAACCGCATTAGCCTTTGCCAAAGCCGGTGCAAAGGTGGGCATAAACTACAGAACAAATACCGACAAGGCCCAAGAAACACTAAATGCATTGGAAGGCAAAGGCCATCAGTTATTTCAATATGACATTGCAAATAAAAAGGCGCAGCAAGAACTTATTGAAGACTTTTTAAAAATCTATGGCCATATTGATATCCTCGTGAATAATGCAGGAATTTCGATTCCTCATGACATTGACGAGGTCGAATTCGAAGAATGGTCCGATGCTTGGGAACAAACCATTACCACCAATTTGTTTGCTGCAGCCAACCTTAGTTATCTAGCGGCTAAAGCTATGATAACAAATGGTGGCGGAAATATAGTTAACATTTCTTCTCGCGGAGCGTTCAGAGGCGAACCCACCAAACCTGCTTACGGAGCGAGTAAGGCAGCGTTGAATGCCTTGAGCCAATCCTTGGCGAAACGTCTGGCATCCTATAACATTTATGTAGGAGCAGTTGCTCCAGGTTTTACAAAAACAGATATGGGAGCAAAAACCCTGACTGCTAGCGAGCGTGAAAATCTGCTTCGTGAGTCACCATTTAAACGCATGGCAAAACCAGCTGAAGTTGCCCATGCCGTTCTATTCTTAGCCTCTGACGAAGCCAGTTATTCCTCGGGTGCTATTATCGATGTTAACGGAGCAAGCTATTTGAGAAGTTAATATCACTAGATTGTATCGCTTGGATTTTTCAACCTATCAAAATCATAACCTAAGCCGTCGAAAATTTCAATGGTAAGTTTAAACCATTTACAAAATCATCACTTTCCCTACTTTTGTGACCTATGATTTTAAGTTTACTTAAAAAACCTTACCCTTTTATTTTCAGCACAAACAGTGTGTTGGTGCCATCTGTTGTAACGTTTATTTTAATCTTAGTTCTAAAGCCACTTGGATTTTCAGAAATTGAATTGCTAGAACGCTTTGTCATTGCCTTGGTGATTTCAGCAATAATAGGTTTCTCCATAATTCTAGGTGTGAGATTGATTAAAAAATTTGCGCCAAGTTATATGAATGAAGACCAATGGACGGTAGGTAAGGAAATTTCACTTTTTCTGTTTGTATTGTTAATTATTACAATTTCGATAACATTGGTTTTATTAACAATGAATCTTATCCAAAATGGAGCTGTTCTAACTACAAGCAAAGCCCTCAAGCTATTTTTGAATACCGCTTATATCACTTTTGGGCTGAGTATACTTCCGGTGCTAGTGATCATTTTGTTGGAACAGTATAACCATCAAAAAAAGCAATATCAAAAAGCCCAACGACTGTCCGCTTTACTTCAAAATCAACTCAAAACCATAGCACCTAAAGGCAACAAAAAAGACAAACTGATATTTTCATCAGACAAAAAAGACATAGCGCTTCAAATCGATGCTTCTGATGTGATTTTTATTCAATCTGATGGAAACTATGTAGAAATTAATTACATCAATCAGGATAAACTTCAGAAAAAACTTATACGAAACAGAATCAAAGCTATAGAGGAACAATTACCTCAAGATAACTTTTTCAGATGCCATAAGCGTTATATTGTAAATACCAAATGCATCACCAAAGTAAATGGCAATGCCAGAGGCTTGTATCTAGACCTTGAAAACAGCCAAGCAGTGATCCCTGTTTCCAGGTCCAAGGTAAAGGCTTTTTATGCTATTTTTAAAAAGTAACCTTCCCAAACATCACTCATACGTGCCTTTCTTCACAAGATCCGATAAATAGGCCTTCTGCAGAAACGCTCTTATTAATTTTGCACGCAAAATCAAAGGTTGCCAACAAAATAAGATTCCGTAGAACCATGTCTTTCAAATTAACTTTTGCAAATGGCCATACTTCAACTGCAAATAATCAAATATGAATAAAATACTTAAAGACGGATTTAAAGCAAGAGGTATTAAGGGTTCCAGATTTGAAACCTTAACAGATATTATTTTTGGTTTTTCCATCACACTGTTGGTCATTTCATCCGAAGTTCCTAAAACGTATGTAGAGCTGCAGGCTTCTATGTATAGTTTTATAGGTTTTATTTTCTGTGCCATATTGTTGTTTAGCATCTGGAACGACCATAAAACCTTCTTCTTACGCTATGGATTGGAAGACAAAAAAACCAACCTGCTAAATTTTACATTGGTATTCGTCATGCTCTATTACATCTATCCCATGAAATATTTGTTTTCCTACTTGGGTACAGTTTTATATGTAAAAATTAAACAAGCCTTAGGTGATAACTCTGAAGGTTTGCAACTGGCAATTTCAAAGCTGGTAGAAGCGGATTTAGAAAAAGAACAATGGGCCGATATTATGCTGCGCTTCAGCTTAGGACTTTTTGCTATTTATCTCATCTTTTTATTCCTATATATCAACGCTAAGAAAAAGAGAAATGACCTTGGTCTCAATAAATTGGAAATGTATAAAACACAATCTTCCATTCAAGAATTTTTGATACTCGTATGTGTCACCTCGTTGTCCATTTTAATCGTATTAATTTTTGGACATAAAGGATTTCTGTATGCCAGTTTGAATTATTTACTGATTCCTATCTTGCTTAAAGTGCACGACCACTTCAGGTCTAAATCATTTGATTCATGAAAAGAATATTCATTTTTTGCCTATGCACCATTGGCCTCTCTTCTTGCAATTACGTTAAAAACGTTAATCTACTAACATCAGGGGATTTAGACAGGGAAAATTTTACCGATAGTATTTCTTTTGAAATGAAAAAAGACTTGGTGATTGTAAAGGCCCAAATTAATGGAAAAGACAACATGTTAGATTTTATTTTCGATACAGGTGCTTTCAATTCTAAAATCAATCATACACTGACAGAGGCCTATAATCTGGAAACCAAAGCCATAAAAGAAAACGAAGACAGCAATGGCAACGTCAAAATCATTGAAGTAACGCAGCTAGAGAAAGTTCAGTTAGGGCATACCGTATTTTCAAAAATCGGTGCCGGAAAAGTCAAATATGCTGAAGAATCACCTTCGCCTTGCATTGCCGAACACGGCATCATAGGCGCAAACCTGATTAAACTGGCCAACTGGAAAATAGATTATGAAAAGCAAATGATTTACTTTTCGGATAAACCTTTTAGCGTTGATAATCCATCTAAGGCTATAGTTCTAGATTATGATGCTCCAACCTTATCAGCCACGCCTAAAGTAAATGTCAAAATAGCCGGAAGAACCGTTGAAAATCTGCTTATAGACACCGGCTCCAACGGTGGGTTTAGGTTGCCGAGTGCTTTGCAAAACGCATTTACATCTACAGAAACGCAAACCTATTATGACCGCAGTGTGAGCGGGATTTATGGATTTAGTACCGATACTTTAGTTATTAAAACCTTGCCTTTGGATGATTTTAAAACCACGTTCCCGATTCAGTTTTCAGCATTGGGCAAAGGATTGATTGGTAATGAATATTTAAAATATTTCAAGCTCTACATCGATACAGATGATGATGTCATCACTCTAGAACCACAAAGAACGATTGAAACACCAAAGGAACGACCCATTTCGTTTATACCAACTTCAGACAATCGATGGCAAATCAATCGTGTGTCTGCCAATGCGAAGCATGGTTTAAAACTTGGCGATACCCTTTTGAAGATAAACAATTCAACCCCAAAGGATTTATATAAAGATTACTGCGATTATGTGATGAACAGTCATGAGATTTATGAAAGTGCGTATTTAGAGCTTGTGACTGTGGAGAAAGATACTGTGATTGTTCAAGGGTCCATCAAATAAATGTCAGACTGAATTTAAAAAGCACTACTGAATAGGATAATTACCGGAAGCCCAGAGCTATCAAATAAAATAGAATCTGAGTTTTATGCAGCAATTACTCATTTTAAACTTTCATTCCTAAGGAAACAAAAAAGCCACTCCCTTATGGAAATGGCTTTCTGTGATCGCGACAGGAATCAAACTTAATTTACAACCCCTTTACTTTCAATATTTTACATCTCCCCTTTAATCGTGGTGAAGCAATGGTGAAACAACTTTTTTACGTTGTCCAAAATTAAAAATTTTTGGAAATAAAAATAGGAATTATCATTATTTCTAATGATCAAAAACACTGGTGTATACAATCAAAAAATAAATATAAACAACTTGTAAATGCTAAATTTAGTAATTGTTAAATTTAATTTTTTAAATTACAAAGCCTAAGGTTGAAACAAATGAAAAAAATTACCTCAATACTGCTACTACTATTACTATGCTCTTGTAAAGTACACCAGAGATCCAACATTCAATCTAATGAGGAATTTGTTATAGAAATGAAAAGAGCCGACACAAGAGGTGGATTGATTGAAACTGTTCTTCAAGGTGTGTTTTTTGGTGCCTCTTACTTGGCTGATAAAACATCAGAGTCTTTGGTGAGTAGATATTCTCAGTCACTTTCTCTAAATAATTACTACAATACGGACTTAGGAAGTGTAGAAAAAACCTATAAAGAAATACACATAAAGAAATATTCCAAACCAAATAACCCTCAGGAAAAAGAACAGATAACATCCATAGTCAAGGATGAGTTCAACGCGATGCCAAAATCTAGAGGTAATACAGCTTCTTTAAGTGTGGATGATATTATAAGAATAGAACAAGATGATCTGTTGAATTTCTTTGCTGTCATAGAATTAATTAGTGATCCTCAAAACCCTGGTATTACCAGATTGAGTTTTAATGAGCTTAGGGTTTTCTTTTCTAAAACTAAAGTTTACACGGATGAGGATTTAAATGCTAAAATTTCAATTTCAATTGAGGGTCAATGGCGAGGAAATGATGGTACACCGTTAAGCGCCACTTTAATTGAGCAAGAGTACGATTTTAAAAACCTGAAATATGGACCAGATAATTTAATTGATAAGCCCATATTATCGCCTTGGTATTATGACATCCCAATTACAACACAATTGGATGATAACGACAATTTTGGTGTGGTTAAAATAAATGTGAGGCTAGAGGAGTATGAAGGTAATAAGAGTAAGTATATCAATAAATTACCAAGTATGCTTAGCGATAATAAAGATGCTATAATTTCTGATGGGGCTTCTGCTATTGAAAAAATATCAAACTAGTTGAAGAAAATTTTCCATAATAAATTGTTGTATAGAGATGCATTGCTATGTACCGTAATGACATTTGTTGTAGCGGGCTTACTTTATTTTGCATTTGTGAACCTTTCAATTTTAGATCCTTTTGAAAAAGCGTTCAAGGATTTTAAGTTTACAGATATCTTTTACTCTAAAAGGTTTAATAAAGAACAACGTAATGATAAGATCATTATCGTAAACATTAAGCATTCAGATCGTTTTCAAATTGCTGAGGCCATAAATACTATAGCGGAACAAAACCCAAAAGTAATAGGTCTGGATATCATTTTTAAAGAGCGTAAACAAGGGTTTATAGATTCTATTTTAAAGAATACTTTACAACGACATAAAAATATAGTTACGGCTTATTTTAATGAGAATGGTTCTGTTATTAATAACCATGATTATTTCAAACTTAAAGCCGAAAAAAAAGGATTTATCAATTTAAACCTACAAGGTCAAAACACGGTAATCAGAGAATTTATTGGCGTAAAAGGAGATGACGAAAAAGAATATTCGTTTGCAACTAAAATTGCTTTAGAAGCAGATTTGATTACTGAAGAATATGCCTTAAATGAACTTAAAAAAGCAATTCCTATTAATTATATTGGCAATAAGGATGTGTTTCTAAATTTTGAAATAGAAGAGGTTCTCAATTCAGACAAAATTCCTGCTTTTAAAGATGCTGTTGTACTTCTTGGCTATCTAAGTGATGGTAACGAAGCATACGATATTGAGGATAAACATTTTACCCCATTAAATGCGGAATGGGTTGGGAGGGCAACTCCAGATACTTACGGAGTAGTCATCCATGCCAATATTCTAAACATGCTTTCACAAAAAAGTTTAATGTACAGAATATCCGTTTTTTCCACATATCTTTTGGCGTTTGTACTTTGCTTCTTTTCAGTATTTTTTGGAATGAAAATTTATAAACGCAATAGTTTTGTTTTTGATATTACTGAAAAGCTAGTGCAGCTGATCATATCGGTAGTGTTTTTATATTTGGCTTTAGTATTGTTGCAGGTTAACATCTATATCAATGTGGTGCCAATAATTCTGCTGTGCTTGTTGGGATTAGAGATGATAGATTACTATGAACACTTGGTTATACAACTTAATAAAAAGTACGGATGGGAAAGTCATTTACTGTAATTTTAATAAGCTTGTTTGCACTAGTTACCAATGCGCAGGATAGCCTATGTGTTTTTAAAATTAAAGGAGTAGCCTTATTAAAATTCGACAAAGCCAAAAAGCCAATAAAGAAAGGGGATATTTTGAACGAAAAGAACACGGTGTATCTTTCCTCAACTACTAATTTAACGCTAATTAATTCCGAAGGGAAAGTCTTTAATCTTGAAAGTACAGGGGCGTATAATTATAGCTCTATTCTAAAAAATGAATTTGTAGAGAACCAAAAAGGCTTAACCTCTAGGTACTTCAAAATGATTTGGAAAGAACTTACAAATAAAGATGCTGGTAAAACCATAATTGGAGGCGTGTATAGAGGGGATGTGCTTATGAAATTTCCATTAGATAGTGCCAGAATTGCAAGTTCAAAGATTAAGTTAACCTGGACAACAGATGAAAACATTTCTCAGTATTATGTCTTTATAAGGAATAGTAGCTCTGACGAGGTACATAAATTTGCCACTAACGGCAATGAACTTACGCTATATAAGGATAATCCTGTCTTTTCCGGTTCAAAATCATTCGAATGGGCAGTGTCTACTAAAGAATTTCCAAATCTTAAGAATATTCCTTTTTATTCTTTTACCTTAATCAATAGGTCAGAATATGAAAGTCTTAAGTCTCGATTTGATGATTTGATTTCAGATTTAGAGGCTATTGGTCTATCAAGTTTGGAAATTGAAGAGACACTATGTAATACTTACGGTATTTGTAAATAATTTTAAGATTTTGAGGTAAAATTTTAGTACCACAAATCCCAATTGAGATATTTGTTTGTTTCCCTGCTAGTAGGCTTTTGTGCACCATTTGTAATTTCCGGTACAGTTTTAAGTACATAACTTTTTAATTCATTTACAGTGATAATACCGTTTGTATTAAGATCTGCTTCATAATCTAAAAGCCCCAATTTAATAGCATACGTAAAAGAACCATTTTGCCACCGTGATGATTCTAATGCGACACTGTTACCAGAAGCAGCAGTAATAGTCTCTAAACCTGTTGAGGAACTAAAACTGGAATATACATTTTGCATAAGTTCGAAGGCAGACGTGGTGGTTGTACTGTTTTTTGGTTTCGTTGATGAACCTATAGCCCCTTTAGTTTTAAACGATTGTTTCTTTAAGACGGTCGAGTTGTTTTTTGTTACCTCAGTTTCTTCTGCGATATCATTGTCTGAATCGTCTACAAGCCCAGAATAGCAAGCATCAATAAAAAGTAGCTTTTTTTGTGTATTGAGATTAGATAATAATTGTTGAAGCTGGTTTAGTCCCATTCCACGTGCACTTGGATTTTCAAAGTCAATATCATGTGTTGCAAAATAGAAGTCGTTATTACTATCTAATAGTCCGTGTCCTGAAAGAAAAACAATGATTTTATCATTCAGGTTAGTTTTCATATTTTGGAATACTCGCTCTATATTTTCCTTAGTAACATTAGAATCGTATAGCTCAAATGTCTTCACAGCGTCATAAGCATCAGATTGTTTTTTAAAAGCATTAATTAAATCTTGTCCATCTTTGACCGCATATTTAAGATTATAAATGGAATCCTGATACTTTGATACACTAATGGTACATATTATTAAGTTATTATTGGCTTCTTTCAATCTTGAGGACACCTTGATTTCTTTACCAAGAGTTGAATTATTAGCAAATATTTGAATATGATTTTCTCCGTAAGATAGCGGTAGATCGTTTAAACTATTATCTTTTTCATTCAAGCTTTTTACAGTACGTCCATTTATTAGTTTGGTAATACTAGCAACCGTATTTCCATTTTTTAGTTTTATGTCAACTTTATTGTTATCTACTACTAAGTTTTGTTGAGGATAGTCTATATTCAATAATTCATTGCTGCTATTAATTTGAACATTGTCTTTTATATCAAAAAAATTTCGTCTTAACTCGGAAGCCTTTTTGTATAATTTCAGATCGCTTGGAGTGGTTTTTCCAATTGATTTTAAGACTTTATCAGGTCTGTTTTTTTCAATGTCTAATAATTTATCATAAAAAAGCTCACCTTTAATTTCCCTTAGATAGGAGACTTTATTAGCATCAGAAGATGTATAAAATCCCTCTTTATTAACGGTGATAACTTCACTATTATAGTCTTGATACATACTAGCAAGTAAACTCGCATTGTAAGGATTTCGTAATTGTACTTCACCATTTGAAAGTACTACAATCAAATAATCTTTAGAATTGGTTAGTGTCACTCTCGTTGGTCTCGAATTTAGAGGAATAAAATCACTCCATTTTGTAGTTTTAGGATCGAATGCCGATAGACCAAACATTTTTTGATTTTTGGAAAATACTGTAGACCATATAAGGGAATCATTAGTTTTGGTTAACAGTGTAACTCGCGAAAAACGCTCTGGGATAAGGATGGTGTCGTTAGATATTTTATTTTTTAGATCATACTTAATGAGCGCGTCTAATTCTGACTTTAATATATGATCATTTCCAATGTTTACAACTCCAGATTCTGGTCTAAACAAGTACAAATTTTTAGAACTTATATCTTTTTGCTGTAATTTGTTAGATCCCTTCTCCCAGATATAATAAACATCCGACGACGAGAAAGTAATACTGTTATTGGCATCTATGAAATTTTGGTTGTAGTAGAGTTCGGGCTCATTGACTAAGATTTTATTCTTTTCTAAATCAACGATGATTAGACCAGGATTATAACGGTCACCAGGTTTGGTAAAAAATAAGTACTTGTTTGAAGCAAGGTAAATGGGTTGATGATACTTCGATATTCCAATTTTTGAAATATCCAGACTATCCGTTTTTACTTTTTGGTTGTTAAAAAGGTATCTGGTTTTAATTAAATAATTAGGTGTGTCTTCATTATAACCGTTGTCTGTTATATGAAAGTTTAGAGCATATTTCTTAAAAACTTTCGTATAGCTACTACGATTAAATTTCTTTTCTACTTGTAAGTTTGAAAGGTTAATTATTGAAGCGTTTAAACTTAAATAATTACCACTATCTGATATCTGATCTACCGGTTGATTATATTCCGTTATCGTTTTAATATCGGTAAATTCATTCACAGATATCGCAAAGAGTTGATTGTCTTCTAACCAAGCTAATAATTTATCGCCTTTAGCATTTAATGATAAGTTGCTAATCTGTGAGTAATAATCATCATCATTATTAATCGTAAATCCACCAACGGTAATATCTTTATTGTAGTCATAGCAAACGATGCTATTGTTTGAATATTTTTTGATGTAAAAAATCCATGGTTCAGTTGGGTGAAAACATACTATTTCACCAAAGTTATCATCAACAATGGTGAATCTCTTAGGATTAGCAATGTTTATGATACGTTCTTCATAGCCATCACTGTTTGTTAATATTCGTTTTTTGCCATCATAACCCAGAATTTCTAAATTATCTGATTTGTATTCATAAAAGGGAATATTGGAATCATCTGATATCCTATAAAATTTTAACGTGTCCTCTTCAGGATAATTGTCATTGTAAACAGCAATGATTCCAGAGGATTTATCATAATACACTTTAATACTTCTCAGGTCATTATACTGGTTGTATAAGGTTTTTAAGGTGTCTTTTGTTTTGTAATTAACCAAATGTAAGTTTTTGGAACTATCATATAAAAACATTGAATGGTCATTCTCATTTATTTTAAGAATGTTTCGATTTTCGAAGGATTCTTCTAATTCAAACTTACCATCATTAAACTTGTAGACGTCAAATGTGGATGGATCCTGGTATTCTGTCTCATCAAAAAACGTAACGGGCACTTTTGTACTATCTAGATCAAAGCCGTAAATAAGATTGTTTTTAACACCTTGTATGGCCGAAGTTTTTTTATGTGGTAGTGTTTCTGTTATAGTATTGGTCTCAACGTTCCAAATGTATTTTTCATAATCGGTGTAAGATTTATTTGAATTATAATTAAAGTACTGAATCAAGACATTTTTGTTATCCAAAAATTCAGAGTTTATAATCCTTTTTGAAGAATTTTTACCCAACCAACGCTTGGTAGAAGCTATAAGATTAAGTTTTAGAGGCTCAATTAAGTAAGTGTTTTTACCGTAATTAATCAGTAATTTCTTGTGTTTTTGTAAATATTCAACATGATTTACAACACCATAACGACCAGCTTCAAAATAATTTTGAAATTCTTTTTTATTGGTATCATAGTAGCGAATATCATCCGTTCCGCCCATCCAAAGTCCATTGTCCTGCCATGTAAGCTCGCCACCATATGGAACTTTATCTAATTTTTTTCCATTTGTAATATCGAAAATGTAAGTAATAGTATCATAATTCTCGTCTAAGGAAATAGCGATCTTTCTTTTATCAGTACTGATAGCAATACTTTCTATATCAGACTTGTTCTTGATGAAAGACTTTTCAATCTTACCTTCTATGAGATTATATAAAACTACCGATGTTTTATCAGAAAATTTACCAATTTGTAATACTGCATTTTGTTTGTCTATCTGCTTTATTAACCCTATGCCTATAAATTCATTGTAGTCATTCTTGGGCATATTATCTAAGGCGGTAATAATTTTACTGTTTAGGTCTATTTTAAAAAGAGAAGACTGAAACCCACTCCTTGGAAAACCCATTCCTACGTATAAGGTGTTATCAGTAAACAATAAAACTCCACCTCCTATAGTTTCAGACTTATTGGGAGAAAAGTATTTTGAAGTTTCAGAATCTGAATTATAAACTATAGGCCCATAATCACCAGGTTGAAATTGATATTCTAATTTGTTTGTTTCTGTATTCCAAACAAAAATATTGCCTTGACCGTCTATGGCTGCTATTTGCTTATTATTTGGATTAAAAGCGATGTCATCAATTCTATTGCCATATGTTTGATACTTGGACTTTACTTTTCTGAGATTAATATCCCATAAAATGACTTGCCCATCATTAGATCCACCTGTTGCTAGCGACAATTCATCATGACTAACTTTAAAAGTACTAATCCAACCAGAATGGCCAAACTGTAAGACTTTATCTTGAGAATAGGAGAAAAGGTTAAAGGACAGTAAAACAAATGCTAGAAAAGACTTCATAGACTGAATTAGGAAAGCTTAGTTTAAAATATACTTTATTAAGGTGTTTGTGCTATACAATTCCTTTAGTTTATTGGACCTAAAAAGTGTTTGATCTACTTTTCTTCTCATAGCCTCACCTTCAGAAAAATTGCCTTTAAATTTCAAATAGACCGAAGCCAATAAGTAATCTGTGGTCTTATCAATCTTAGTTAGGTAATTATAGTAATAATCAGCGTTTTCCGAGTTGTTGAGGTCGATACTTGCTTTTGTTAAAACGCGCAATAAATCTGCATTAAGTGATTTAGAATTGGTTTTACTAATATTTGGTAAAGCTACCTTAAGCGCTTCCTCAGGATTATTTATTAGATATAAATGGTTGGCATATACTAAGGCAGTGTTTCCATTGTTTTCAATATTGTATGCTAGTTTATAAAGCTTGGTTACGTCTTCCGGAGTACCAAATTTGCTTTTATCCCTAGCCTTTGTATGTAAGTAGTCAATAATTTCGTTAGTTGTATTGCTATCAGCCGAATTTTGAGACGCACTTATTAAATTAGACGCTGCTTTTTCTGTCTCATTAGTTTCAATTTGGCTGAATCCTAAACTTTTATTTCCTTTTACAAATGTTGCATCAATTGAAACAGCTTTTTCAAAAGCTTTTATAGCATTATCAAAATCTTTGGTTTCAAAATAGGTTTGTCCTAAAAGATGATAAAAATCTGGAATATCTTCATTTTTAGAAATGGCTTTGCTAAGTAGAACAATTGATTTCTCATGTTGATTTTCAGAATTATAAAGCGAAATTAAAGCTTCATAGGCAGGAATGAAATATGGATTTTTGTCTAGTGCTTTAAGATAAAGTACTTCCGATTTTTCAGTATCATTCAATTGATCTTTAGCGTAATTGGCATAGTAAAAATAAGGTTCTGGACTATTTGAGTTTGCCTTAATTGCCGCTTCAAAAGATGTTTTAGCATCTAAAGGTTTTCGCATTGTAGCTAATAACCAACCTCTACCTGCATAAGCTTTTGCATTGTAAGGGTCTAAACCTATGGACTTTCTGTAAAGTGAATCCGCAAGGCGTAATTGGGAAAGCTTAGATTTCTTCAACCTTAAGAAATCTGCATACTCAGAATACACTACTGAATTTTCTGGCTCATAATCAATGGCATTTAGCAATAACAGTTCTGCTTTGTCATCAGGTATTTGGTTGTCTTTAATGTAATTTAAAAGCCCATACCCAAACACAGAATTGATGGAATCTGTTTTTACGGCTTTATTGTACCACTCTATAGAAGCTTTAGTGTTTCCTTTTAATTTTTGAATACGACTTAAGCTTTGTAAGGCTACTGAATTATTCGGGTTAGTTTCCAGCACTTTTTTGTAGAAAGACTCTGCAACGGCGAGCTTTCCTTGCTTTTCATTAATTTCACCTAGTTTTAAATTCGCGTTTACTCCTTTTTCGCCTAGAGCTTGATTTAAAGTGTTTTTAGCGTCTTCAAACTGATATTGGTCCATAAAATTATCACTGATACTAGTAACTGGTTTCTCCCAACTTGCAATTAAACTTTTTGCCTTGTTGTAATGGTAAAATGCGCTGTCGTAGACCTTAAGCTCATTATAAACCTCGCCTAATGCATTGTGAATGTAAGCAGCTCTAGGTTCGAGTTTTATGGCTTGCTGAAGTTGACGTTTGGCTCTGGGAAATTTTGAATAATTATTAGTGCGGACAATAGCATAAGCTTCTAAAAGTAATTGTGAGGCTTTAATACGGTCTTTTAAAAAACCATCTTCACCCATTAGTTCCAAGCAAATTTCAAGATGCTTTGATTGCCTTGAAAATTCTCTACTATAGGGTAAAGTCTTGGTCCCGTCTATATATAAATTGATCAAAGCCTGCGCTTCACTTGATAATAATTTCAGTAAAGTGCTTTTCATTTTATTGGTAACCGCATCTGGTATTGAAGCGTCATTGATCGAGGCTTTGTAAACTTCATAAGCACTGGAACTTTTACCGTAGTAAGATTTCCGTTCTATGGCATCCTTGAATTTCTTTATTGTTGCACCAGCAGTTTTGTCTTTTAA
Organism: uncultured Winogradskyella sp.; assembly: GCA_913055905.1. Taxonomy (GTDB): domain Bacteria; phylum Bacteroidota; class Bacteroidia; order Flavobacteriales; family Flavobacteriaceae; genus Winogradskyella. Next base: position 312,238 of record CAJXLB010000002.1, on the reverse strand, counting down.
ATCAGTTTCTGTAATACCTCTAGCCGCTAGCTTTTTAGTGTTTTCTATAGATTTACTAAGGGTTTCAAAAGCGATGAGGTTATCGTTTGGCTTTACATTTTTTAATACAGCTCTGTCATTTTTGGTTCTAACAACAGGTGTTTGGGCTTTATTGTGCTTTTTTGAAACAGCAGTATTTACATTGTCATAGAGATAATCATCTATTTCACGAAAAACAATGGATTGGTCTGCATTGCTATCTGCGTTTCCTGCTAATCCTTTTACGAGATAATAAGTAAAATAACCATGTTTTAAATCGCTACTTTCGTAGGACAGTTCATTAGAACCGCAACTTAGAAATTTAGAGGAATTCTCGAACATGGCTTGTATGGTTCCCATATTTTTTTGGGTACCATCTTCAAATACAAAACCAGATCTGCACGCATCTAATACGAGATACACCTTTACACCTTTGGTAGAAAGATTGTTAATTACGGTGTTTAGTAAGTTGAGGGTAAGTACACCACCAGAGTAATATTCTTGGTGTGCATTGGCATCAGAAGCTAATAAGAAACCTTCCTTTTGCCCAAAATCATCTACAACGTCACCGTGACCAGCAAAATAGAGGTAGAGGACATCATCTTTTTGTGAGGCATTAAATAGATTTTTTAGCTCTTGCACAATGTTTAGTGCAACAGCATCTTCGTTAATAAGAAGCTTAATGTTATCATCTTTTAGACCTTCAACTTCACTTAGATAGTTTTTAAAAAGTGCGGCATCATTATCTGCATAATTTAGTTTTAAGGCTTCTTCTTTATAATCGGAAACACCAACAATAATAGCTCTTTTAGTTCCTTCTATTTGGATGTTAGTTGCTTTTGGTTTTGAGCCACGTTCACCATTATCTTGCCCGTGTATGATACCAGTGAATATTAAGAAAATATAAAAAATAAGATGTTTCATAAATTTGTTTATACTTCTACCAATTTACGATTTTTCATTTATTTAATTTTTTTACCAAACCTTCCAGTTGTTTTCAATAGTTTCGTTTCGGCTAGTTGGTTGTTGTAATCCATTGGTAATTTCTTGTACTTGTTTACCTACTAATGTTTTTAGTTCACTAACAGAGATCGTTTCTTTTTCTCTTAACTGATTGAGTATACAATAGGTAAATACACCATTTTTTAATTCTCCTCGTTCTTGTGCAAATTGTGTTCCCGCTGCTGCAGAAATTACTGTTGTTCCTGTTGCTCTATCCACGTTATTAAATAGCTCTTTCATAAGCTCGAAACTGTTCTTCATTCCCATCTTTGGTTTCTTGACTCTTACTCCAATAGACCCTTTTAAGCCATCTTTTTGTTGTTCAACTTGATGTATTGACTCAACGTCTTCTTTATCCAATTCACCACTATGGCAAGCATCTATTAGCAATAATTTCTTTCTAGATGGAATACCATCTAACAAATATTCTAGATCTTCATATGGTAAACCATTTTGTTCTGGTGTATCGAAATTTACATCATAAGTAGCTAAATAATAATCCAAATCTTTACTTAGCAATCCATGACCTGAAAAGCTAATTATTACTTTATCATCAACTGTCGTGTTTTTTAGTCGTTCTTTTAGTTTTATAATATTAGATACTGAAACATTCTGGTTAAATAAGGTATCAATCTCTAATAGGTTACCATACTTTTTTTTAAGTTGAATTGATAAGTCTTTTATGTCTTTTACCGAATAGTTTAAATCATGACCTTCTTCTTGGTATTTATCCACTCCTATACCTACAAAGTAGAGTTTTTCTTTAACTTCTTCTTCTGGTGTGTAGTTAACATAAAGTGGTTGTCTATAACTCTCAATACCATTTACATTTAATACTGAAGTTTCTATCTTGTTCTTTCCTGTTGATAATTTTACTGTAAGAGTTGTATCTACTGAATGTGTTTTTTTAGATTTTAAAGAAATTCCTTTTCGACCATAAACAGGAACTTCATTAATCCAAACATTAAAACGATCTAGTCTATATGTGCTATCTATACCTTTAATTTGAAGTTTAAGTTCTTGATTTGTTTGTTCGTAAGTAATTGCATCACGATTGTTAAAATCACTTTCTGGAACAGAAAAACCTTGTCTAAAACTTGTGGTATCTATATCTAACTTTCTAATGCGTTTTTCCCATGCTTTTTTGTATGCATTTATTAGTTCAGTGTTTCTCTCTCCTATGATATCGCCCAAAACACCTAAAACCTTATCTGGACGATTGTATTTTACATCTAATTGCTCAAAGCCAATGGTTTTAGTTTTATTTTTATAATACAGCTTTGAAGTGGCTTTTTTAGTTGCATAGTAAAAACCGTTGGGAAGTTGCCAAATATGTTCATTACCTTCAATTACATATAGTGTAATTAATTTCTCTCCAGTTTTTATATTCCAATAAGTAAGACTACCATCTTCTGAAGATGTAATAATATATTTACCATCATTAGTAAACTCAACATTTGTAATTCTACTACTCTTATTTTCTATTAGACTTTCTTGTTTTTCTTCTTTTATATTCCAGATTAAGACAGTTTTAAAATCTAATATTGCAACCAATTCTTCTTTTTTGTCTATAAAACCATTATCACCATAAAATCGCTTTAATAGTACATCTTTTTCATAAAAATTTGTTGGGTCTTTACGTTTACGATATAAATCCAATATGTTAACATCATACTGTTTTATATAATATGAACATAGAACATAGGAAGGTTCAAACAAGACATAATTTTCTTCACCTGTAACAACATTCCAAGTAGTTGTTGTTCCATCTCCAAAGCGAATCCAAACATGATCATCAGAACCATAAAAAAACTTAGAAAAATCTTCTGAATCACCATCTAAAAAGTGTGATGATCCCATTAAGATGTTACTATATAATTTTGAATGAAATCTTTTTTCTTTAGTGTTTGATTTTAAATCCCAAAAGGTTAAATATTCTGTAGTAGTAGCTAGTAATTTTTTGTCTGATTTTATTAGTTCAGTATTTACAACTGGATACTCATTCTCTAAACTTTGTTTTAATTTTCCAGTTTTTAAATCCCAGAATAAAGCATAGTTTTTAATTCCTGTAATGATGCTCTGATCATCCGTATACAATTCTAATGAAGAAACAGGATTGGTAAAGTTTCTGAATATTTTTGGCTTTCTTTTACTTTTATAGTCCCAGACTATTGAAGAGTTATCATATGAAGATGTAATTATATAATTATCATCTTCGCTAAAATTAACATCATCTACAGAATTAATATGTTCACTAAATACTCTCCAAGATAAGTCTTTATCGTCTAATTTCCATACTATTGCTGTATTATCTGAAGAAGATGAAGCTATGTAATTACTATCATTACTAAAGTTTAATGAGTAAATTGTGTTTAAGTGTGCGTCACAAACAAATTCTAATTTCTCTGACTTAAGATTCCATATCTTAAACGCTTCATTGTTACTACTTGAACAGGCTAAATACTTTCCATTTGGACTTATTCTAATAATTTTTTCATCATAATTATTATCATCAAATCCTGTTGCTAACTCATGTATTAGTTTTCCTTTTTTAGTATTAAAAACTTGAATCGTGTTGTCTAAACTTTGAAGAGCAATAAACTTACTGTCTGCACTAAAAACTGGCTTTGTATCTTTAGAGGAAGAAGTTAAAGATTGTATTAGTTTCCTTTTTTTTAGATTCCAAATTTCTGTTAGTGTATCACCAGCAACATAAACTAATTGATTATTTCTTGCAACACCAATTGACTGTATATAATCTATATTGGTTTTAATTTCCTTTTCTTTTAAGCCAGTTTCAATATTCCAAAGAGAAACAAATCCGTTATTATCTGATAAAATTAAGTGTTTTCCATCTGCAGAATATTTTATATTATGAACGTTGATGTTGTCATCCTCTAAAAGAAAATAGTTTTCTTCACTAGCGTCATCATCTTCATTTAGCTCAATCTTAATTTGTAGGATTCCTTCATTAATATTCCAAACGTTAATTAAATCTTTTCCCCATTCCCAAGTGATAATAGTAGTTCCATCTGGACTTATTTCAGAATTAAGATAGAAACTTTTATCACTTTCTCGATGAAATAATTGATACAACAATCTTTCAGATTTAAAATCCCAAATTCCAATACTACCATCTTCAGAAGTTGTAACTAATAGTTTACCATTTTGTATTAATTTGGAACTTGATACAGATGAAGAATGACCAATAGGTAATCCTAAATTAAATTTCTGTCCAAAAAGTGGTTGAAATATTGAAATAATAAAAAGAGTAAATACAAAAAGTAAGTAGCGTTTCTTCATGTTAAAAATAGGAATCTGAATATGAAAATTATTCAATCAACACAAAAGCAGCCCATTTTTCTGGGTTGTCTTTGTATGTATTTGACATTTCTAATTGTGTGTTTCTAAATGCTTCTCTTATAGGTTCTCCATTAAGCCAGTTGGTGTAAAAGATATTCATAAATTCTGCGGTTTCCACATCTGGTACTTCCCAAAGGCTCATAACTATTATATCTACTCCAGCCATTTTAAAAGCTCTTTGTAATCCGTAAACTCCTTCACTTCCATCTATGTCACCCAATCCTGTTTCGCAGGCTGAAAGCACCACCATGTCCGTATTGGATAGATCTAAGTTTGAAATTTCCAAGGCGGTTAAAACACCATCATTTTCAGAATTGGCATTTTCACTATTTTGCCATGTGACATTAGCACCCGCAAATAACAGACCAGAGCGCAACAGTGGATCATCGGCTTTTTTGTATACTATGGTTTCAGGTGAATTAAACATATCATTATCGTTATGATTTTTGTTTTCAAAAAAGAAACCATGTGTTGCGATGTGAATAATGTTTGGGCTATTTGCATTTAAGGATTTAAATGCACTTTCGGTAGCTTCTTTGTCGGTTAAAACTGAGATTGATTTTCCGTTTTTTGAAAATAATTTTTGAAGCGAATTAACTTCGTTTAAAGTTCCTGGTAAATAATTCCACGACGATCCTAAACTTCTTGTTCCTGATACAGATTTTAAACTGGAAAGTTTATAGGCAATATCACTTTTATCTGAAGTTTTTGCTGGCATTCCATCATAATCGATTCCACCTATAAAAAGTGTGTTTTCATCATTAATAGATTTCTTAAGACTCGTTATATTAAAACTATTAGTTAATTGAACTAGATTAAATTGACTAGCTAAAATTGGTTTTCCTTCGGTGTCTAAAGCCGCAAAGGGAATTTGGTTAAGTAAACCGCTAGGCGAGTAGTAGATGGTTTCTATATTTTCTAAATAGGGTTCTAAAGGTGCCCAAAGCAGTTCGTAAAGTCCTTTTGTGTTGGTAGTGTTTTTTGCTTTGGAACCTCTGGTTTGATATAGTGAATTTGGATCTTGTTTTTTGAGTGCCTTTTTAAGGTCTTCAAGTGTAACAAGTTGCACAACTTTTGGCTTGTCCCAAGTTGAATGCATTAAGTAAGCTCCGCAAGCACGTTTGCCGCTGAGATAATTACCCTCTCTCATTTCGAATTCTACAAACTCAATAGCAATAGCGTTAGGTGTTAAATTCTTTTTTATGGATAGCCAATCTTTATCGAAATTTTCGGTACCCTTCCTGTTTTCTGAAGTATTATATAGCTTAACCAGCTCTGTTTCTAGAGCATTAATTCGACTTCTCAAGTTTGCAGTCTTCTCAGCATTACTTAAGATTTTTGGGTCGGAGAGCTGATATTTTAAATTACTGTAATCATCAATTTTAGACTTTATTTCAGGATCATTGGATTTTGATAAATTTGAAATAATTTCCTTAGACGTATTTAAAAGTAAACTTTTAAGCATTAATTGATTATTGAGTCCTATACTAATTAAGTTGCTATAGTTTTCATCATCTTTAAAAATTGAAGCATTCAACCAATCATTATAAATTGAAAGTTGTTGCATAAATTTTTTCTTGTCTTCTTCATTTCTGTATGTGAAAAGATCTTTTAACTGGTTTTTAATACCTTCTGCCTGTTCTTTATATTTTTCTATAGCTTGATCGGTTTCACCTAGTTGATCTAAAGTTCTCCCATAATTAAAAAGCATGTTAGTGTATGTATCGCTATTTTTATCTACAGTCTTTTGAAAAACGGTCGATACGGATTGGTATAACCTTGATGCGTATTCATAATTACCCATTAATGTGGAAATTTTTGCTTTATCATACAACACTTTAGCATAATAAAAACTTTCAAACCCATAATTAGAGATAACATTCTCTTCAATTTTCTCTATAAGTTGTAGTGCAGTTTCGTAATCTTTATTAGCTACTAAATCTTTAATGTAATATTCAGCTATTTTTATAAACTCAGGTGATCCATAATCTAGATGCTTTTCAAAGACCTTATAGGCTTCTGTAAAATAGTTTTGAGCGTTTGTGTAATCTTCTAAATAGTAGTAAAAGGAGCCATAATTGAAAGCCGCATTGCCGTATTGTAAAGAGGTATGATCAAAATTATTTTCTACAATTTCAAAGGATTGTTTTTCACTTTTAGTAGCTTCATTAATATCACCTATAGCCAAAAGTGCGGAGGCTTTTCCATGTAAAGCAAGGGCCATGTTCTCTGATTTTTCTAAACCACTTTTAGAATAAATATCAATGGCTTTTTCGTAATTGTCTAAACTTTGTTTGAGATTTCTTTTGGTATCGTATAGCTGAGCAAGATTTAGTAGTAGAGATGTATAGGCAATACTGCCAGTATCATTGTTATTCTTAAAGATAGCTTCACTTTTAAGAAAATAGTCCTCAGCTTTAATATGTTCGCCAGTTTCAAATAAGTACGTACCAAAATTCATTAAAGCTATGGCATAATCCTGACTGTTAGGATTTAATAACTCTGTTTTAGTTTTTAAAACTTCTTCATGTAAAGATTTTGCTTCATCATATTTACTTAGTTTTTGATAGATGTAAGCTAAATTGCTTTTAAGATGAGATTTATCCAAAGCATTGTAGTGAAAGCTTAATTCAGCTAGGTCTATAGATGTCTTAATAAAAGTTTCTGCCTTTTCGAAGTCGGACTTTTGCATGTAGAGCATACCTAAATTGTTGACGACATTTAGATAGGCTTTAGAATCGGTATGTCCGTTTTCTTGAAGCGTTTTATAAACCTCTTCACTTAGTTTTAATGCAGGGTCGTAGTTAGCCGTATCAATAAGTAATCTAATATAGTTTGTTTTTTGCAATGCAAATAAAGGACTTGTAGCACCCAAAGTATTTTCTAGATGAGGAAAACTAGTTTCGTAAGCTAATTCTGCGTCTTCAATTTTATTTTGATAGTAGGCTGAAAGCCCAATATAATTTGTAGTGTAGAGATAGAATTCAGCATTTTCTATACTCTTTAACCATGGATCATTGAGTAAATCCTTAAACTTAGATTCAGATTCCGCGAAAAAACCTTGTTTGTAAAGACTTAAGGCATAATCGTAGTTTAACTTTCCAATATTGATATATGGGTCTTTTTGATAAGGCTCTAAATTAGTTTCCATCTTTTTAAAATAGATTAGAGCGTTAGCATAATCTTGTCTGTGATAATAGGTATAAGCTAAATTAAAGACTATATAAGGGTAGTGTATATGATCTGTAGATTCTAATTCCTTATGTATGCTATAGGCTTCCTCAAGATTTTCGATAAAAGCATTTGTTTCTTGAAGATTTTTGTTGATGAGAGATATTGCAAAAAGTTGTTCAGCATAAGGTATGGATATTTTACCGCTCTCTTTGGCTATACCGTTTAAGTATTGCTGCCTGAACTCTAAAGCTTTATTAAGGTCGTATTTTTCGTAACAAGATATAAGGCTGTTTAGGATTTGTTTACCGTAGTCAACATTCATGTTTTCGACACTGCTTAAAAGTTCCATGGCTTTGGTAAAGGACTCTGCTGCATTTTCAAAGTCTCCCAGACTTTGATAAGATAATCCCAAATAATCATAATTGTAGATAGGGTAGTACTGCGTTTTATCGTTGGTGTTAAAGTTTATTTGGTTTATATATTCAGCTGCTTTTTTTAACTTTTCTACAGCATCAGTGTAGTTTTGTTTAGAATATAAATCATACCCTTCATTGTAAAATTTTAGCCACGTATCATAGGTTTTGTAATCTTGGGCAAAACACAAATAAGATGGTAATAAAAACAGTATGAAGGTTAACTTTAATTTCATAAGGCTCTGTATTGAATTATTCTAAAATCACAAAGGCCTCCCATTTTTAAGGGCCAGGTTTGTATTTAGTTGAAATCCCTATTTATATAAAGAAATAATTTTTACTCTTTTCTTCTCACAATCTCATATACAAACTCTGTACTATACCCATCAATTGGTCCACTAACGGAAGAACTACTACTACCGCGAGACTGAGAATAGGTTTGTCCAATAAAGCCCTCTAATGGGTTAGATGACCCACGCGTGCTAGATTGAGCACCTCTCGAGGTTACAGTTGGTCTAAAGTTAATAGGTGAGGTTGTTGCAAAACCTTTTAAAATTAACGTCTCATAAGGATCACCAAAACTGTAAATGCAGTTTTTAAAGGTCATGGTTTTACCAGGTGCAATGAGGCGTTCGTTGTCATTTAACGTACAATTATCATTAGGCATAAAAGGTGTAATTTCTCCCTTAGAGTTAATCTCTATAATGCTAAAATAAAGCGGACGATCACTTTTGTTTGTAACTTGTAAGTAGGCTCTGTCGTATTCTGTGTTTACCTGAAATTTACCGGCCTCATTAAAAAATGCATCTTCTTCTAATTCAGTAATTTCCCCTGTAAGGTCATCTTCTTTAGCGGGTAAAAGTTTAAACTCAAACTCGTAGTTGAGATTATCTAACTTTAAGTTTTTAAGGTAACTGCCTTGTGCGTAGTTAAAAAGCGTTTCTGTTACTGATTTGCCACTGTAATCACCATCGATTCTTGTCTGTTTGTATACCATGTTTCCACCGTTTGCAGTGATGATGGATAGCTCTTTATTATTATTTAATTCTTCAATTATCAAATCGGCTTGCGTAGAATCCTTTACAATTTCCCCAAGTTTGTTTTCGGTCAGAAAATTTTCGACATCGGTTTTTATCCCTTTGGATTTTAATGATTTGTCGAAATAAATGTTAATGGCCAGATCACCGTAGGTTTGCTTATCTATAAATACCCAATATTCCTTCTCATTGTTCGAATTTAAGGGTGCATCTAATTTAATAATTGATTCATTAAATGTTGTCCTTGTAATTTTACCTTTGGTGATGATGTCTTTGTCTTCTACTTGTGAAGTTCCTGCAGGTAAAATATTTACTGTTGTACCATCGAAAAGACGTTGAAGTTTTCCGGCACCGATTTTAATGACATCGGCACGTGGTACTTTGGTGACTTCAAAATAGGGCTGTTGTTTTACGTATTCTCCTTTAAAAAGCTTGTAATCGGCATCGCCTTCTATCGTTGGTGTCTGTTTTGGGGAAATCACATTCATGTTTGCAGCAATAGCAGAAAACAATTTGCGATAGGTGAAGTCACTGCCCAATTCGTTCATGGCTTTTGAAAACGCAAAACTTAAAGAGCCATATCCCTCATATTCATAATTCAATTCATTGGCAGAAGCACCAGATAACATTATAAATGGTGCAGCATCACTATTAATCTGAATTTTTTCAACCAGTCCACTGCCTGGTGTATTTTTCTCTGAAGTTGGAGTCCAGTTTGGTGGAGTAAATTCTGGTTCACCACCTCTCGCTTTTCCACCTCTTGTGGAAGAACCAGAATGGCAACTGTCCAACAACACTAATAGTTGTCCGTCTTTACCCAATGCATTTCTTAAATTTGTAAAAATGTTGGCCAGTTCATCATCACGGATATGATTTTCGCCTTTGTAATTTGAGGTATAACGTACCAAAGCATCGTAAGGCACTATAGCTTCGTCCAAATCATCAATTTCATCTCCATTGTTGTCAAAAATCTGTTGACCATGGCCAGAGTAGTGGAGCACTACAATATCGCCAGGTTTAATCTTAGATTGTAGGTCTTCGATGGCACTTAATATTCCGGCTCTTGTTGCTTCTGCATTTGATAGCACCGTAATGTTTTCAGCCTTAAAGTTTTGCTTCAATAAGGTATTTTTAATTAAAGGCACATCGTTTGCCGAACTGATGGATGACCAGCCTGTTTTTGGCGGATAGTCGCCAATGGCAATAATAATGGCATATTTTTCCGCCATAACATTTAAGCTAAACATTAGGGCCAATAAGAGTAGTAATCTGTGTTTCATAATATTTTAATTTAAATCAAAGAGACTAAAGGAAATACCGAAATAATATCCGAAGTCATAAACGTTTTTGGTAAAATTGTCAACACTACTAAAGGACGTTGTATCGCCAACCTCTAAACCATTAGTGAGTTTTTGAACGGGTCCATAGGCCAATCCTCCTGAAAGTGATAAGCGGCTCTTGCTTCCGAAAAACATAGAAGGACCAAAAAGAAAGTTAATTCCATTCACATTATCATTGCCCGAAATAGGTATAGACAAACCAAAGCTGCCACCAATGTTGAAGTTTTCTCCCATAAAAGGATAGAAATTAATCATTGTACTCAAATTAGGTACAAAGAAGTCATTTTCATCGGCTCCAATGACACTATTTTCATCAATAAAATAATCTTTGGAATTTGAGCCAAAATTATTCAAGGTCATGGCTATACTGGTATTAATCTTAAAACCACCTTTAGAAAGCATTGTGATATTTCTTGTTTTTAAAGTGGTTGGCTCATTATCGTTGTCAATTGCGTTTGAAAACTCACTTTGTACAAACTTAAGTTCTACATTAACCTTATCTGCAGATAGTTCGTAATCATAGGTCTGTTCAAAATTTGAAGCTTCTAAAACTGTATATAGCGACCTAAGCTCGTCCAGACTTTGTAAACTTTGATTGGTGGATTGGTTAAGGTTAGACATTAAACGTTGCAAATCTGCTATGGCAATGTTACGCGATACCAATTCACCACGAGTTAAGTCCTTATTATTTTCTATTTCCATATCAATGGAATTTGACATGGTATTGATATTACTTTCTAACTGGGAACGACTGTCCTTTATGGATTTTTCTACCTTAGACAAATACACATAGAAGTTATCCTTGGCACTTGGCAAGCGTACATCTTGTTCTGCATCAGCAGTTTCTACTAAATTCTTCATTATGGTTTCCTTATCTAAATTTGGATTTAGTAGGTTAGATAAAAATGTAGTCTTTAATGCTGAAACATTTGTAATGGTATTATTTAAATCTTCAAAATTGCTTGTAGCAGCTGCACTTCCCCTTGTACCAGCTTCAGATTTAAAAACCTCTGTGTCTGGTAGGGCGGAAGTGTTTAGGTCTATTTGATTTCCTGTAAAAGAATTGATGCCACCTAATAATGAGCTAAAGTTAAAGCCTTGCCCAGAAGCGATTAAATTTTCTTCCTTTACATCGGTTTCTACCTGGACAGCAAAAGGGTTAACGTTTTTTAGTTTTAATTCTATTAAACTATTCCGTTTTAGTTTTGGGTTACTTAAGGTATCAACAACATTGCTATTCTTGTCTAATAATAAGTAATTGACTTTTTCGGTAGCATAATCATAGGTAATTCTGTAGCGTTCTTGAGCATTGACGATGCCCGAGGTCACTAGAACTAGAATTAATATTTTTGAGTAAATGGTTTTCATGATAGCTTAATTTTATTGTGTTTTATTGCTTTACCTTCCAGTAAACATTTTCTTTTAGTTTTGCCATTAATAAGCGTTTTCGGTTCAGGGCACGTTGTCCAGATTGTATAATCTCAAATATATCTGATATGATGGAATTTGAATCCGCAAAATAAGAATGGCTAAGGAAACTCGTATCAATTCCTGTAGCATCAATAGTCTCAATACCATCTAGGATAACCATTTTTTCACCAGCATCTCCAGCTCTTGCATTACCATTGATTAGTTTTGATGCTTTTAAGGCCAAGTCATCCGAAGATACATAAAGTGTAATAGGTTTTTGTGTATTGGATACCATTTGTGGTGCAATATCATTCTTAAACACGTCGGCATCAATGTCTGGTGCTGCCAAAATGATTTCTTTAATTTTTGAACGAAGTTCGGGCTTATCCTTCATAACTTCAACGATAGCTCTTGTCAATCCTCGGTTGCCCATGCTGTGGGCCACTAGGTAAATCTCTTCAGCACCAGACTTGGATAAATAATCTCTTAAAAACCGCTCGATATTTTGTTGAGACCATTCAATATTTTCTTCATCTTTACCATATCTAAATGTTGAAGCTTGCGATGGCCAGCTATAAAATACTGCTTTGCCATCAAATTTTAAGTCATAGGAAATCTGAGCTGTACGTTTAGCTGCTTCACTAAATGACGTATTGTAACCATGAACGAATAAAAACGTACTCTTCTTTTTAGAGGTTTTAATGTCTGTTGCTAACTTGTCAAAAAAACGTTTTTTGTCCAAAAGTGTAATACTTTGAAGCATCACATGTTTTGATGGATCTTCTGAAAATTCAAACTTCCAAATGGACGGACTCTCTATTTCGCCTATGCGATGATCGTGTGGAATGCTGACTTCCACAATGCCATATTTGAGTTTAGAACGTTTAATCCCAAAAGCCTCATTTAGATCTTTTGATTTGACATAGTTTCTGTCGGTACCAAAATAGATTGGTAATTTTACAAAGTCTGGTGTGTTGGCGCCTCTATCGACAGGATTTGGGTCAACATAAATAAGACAGAAGGAAAATATCTGCTCTATGTTATTGTTATTGACCGAATATGTAATTTTTAGTTCTAGGTCACCATCGGTTTTATAGCTATCGTTAGAAAGTAACCAAAACTTAAAATCAAAACTATTGAACTGTTCGACGCTAGAAAAAGATTCACTTTTGTAATTGGCTCCAACTAATATCTGAAGATTTTTCACTAATGTGGAATCGTTAACATAGGCCAGCCTAAATTTACTGTAGTCACTTCTGTTAGACAGGCAAGAATCTCCCTTCACAAGAGTTTCGTCTTCTAAAATAAGGTATTGATTGTTCTGTGCATTAAGTTGCGCTATACTAACAACCGTGCAGAGTACAGTAAACAATAAAAAGGATGAAATCTTATTAAACATTTTTCAAATGGATTTAGAGTCAGTCATTTTTTAGAGTCTTCCTTTTCTAGCTTTTTTCAGATATTTCGCCAAACTCTTGTGTCCAGATTTTTTCGCCACTTTTTCTGGTCGTCTTTTATTGTTGTTTTTTGCACCTGCATCAACACCGTTTTTAACTAGGAGTTTTGCCATTTCAAAAGAGCCGTTTCGAGCTGCCAAATGAAGCAGATTATCACCAGAATTTGTTTTTACCTTAGTGTCTGCACCATGAAAAATTAGTGTTTCAGCTATAGAAAGGTTGTCCGCAATAACTGCATTTTGAAGTGAGGTATAAGTTGAGTTTAAACCAGCATCTGCTAGAAGTCCACTTTCTAATAAGATCTGAAGAATATCGTCGTTGTTCTTAGAAGTTGCAAAATCAATGAGTTGCCTAGCTTGCTGATCTGAAATGCTCTCAGCCGTTATTTTTAGAATTTGTTTTAGCGCATAGGTGTTGTTTTGCTCGATAGCTAAATTTTCAAATCGACCTTGCTGGTTTGTGTATTTATGGTTAAAAATCCAGCTATAAATGCTCCATGAATTAAAACGGTCTTCAAGATTATTTTTAATGGCGTATTCTATATTACTGTAAATGGACCTTATCAATACATCTACTGGAATTGTTGTAATTCGTTGGGATTGGCAACCAGCCGTATATTTTACGCTATCCCAAGTTACGGTTTTAATACAGTTGCATGATGAGTCTAAATAGTAATCTCCTGTTAAACTCCAATCATCATCATAAGTTACTGCGCCTCTTACCAAGATGCCCTCAATAAATCCGTTTTGGTCAAATACAGGTCCGCCTGAGTTGCCAGGAAAAGAGTCTAAATCACTTTTAAACCATTGACTTTGAGATACATCTACAACAGTTGCATTGGTAGAGAATTTTAAGGGCAGGCCTTTAGGTGAGCCAATGGTGTTTATGGCTCCATCTTTAAGAACGGCACCACTGGTTCTAAATCTGTAAGGAGCTCTGTCGGATTGTCGTTTTAGCTTTAAAACTGCATAATCGTCATTGTCGTCAAGAATGGAGGTAATGACTTGCTCTACTTCGTATATATTTTCTTTTTTAAACTGTAGCTTTCTGTTGTTTATGAATTCACTTTCAGACGTATAATCGAAAACCCATACAAATTGATTGGCTTGTTCCATGGAATTGATGCAATGTCCTGCAGTGACTAAAATATCTGGTGCAATTAAAAAGCCTGTACATGAGCCAATGGCTGGTTGGTCTAAAAATCTAACCTCTTCTGAAATTTTAACGTTTTTTCCGTATTTATTCTGAATTTTTTCCCTGAGTGACCATGAGTAGAACTCATCGTTGTATATGTTATCCTTACGTATCATAACAGCAGTGGCTCTCACAAAATCTTCGTAACCCTCTGCATCTTTCACTTCTTTTCGGTCATCAGTGCCAAAAACACCACGCGAGACATCTGTGCCTGGCTCGGCGAATGGATATTCAATAATTTTTTTGTCTTGTGCTTTTAGTGACAGGAGAGAAATCACTAAAGCGAAAGAGAGATAATAGTTTTTCATAATTGTGTAAGTTAATAGCGAGATAAAGTTATTTATTTTTATAATTTTAACAAGTAATATATCAAAGTGATATTGAGTTACTTTGAAAGAGAGTATTCCTTTTGGTGAAATTTCCCCTTTTTTAATAAATTTTGAAAATAAATCAGACCATAAGTCTAATGATCTTCCTAAGAATTAATGACTTGAATGGTTTTACTCTTTTTTGGTTATTTATGAGTAATGAAACTATAGAAATTGAGTGTCCAAAGAGTAAAATAAAGGGAGTTTAAAGATAGAGCAAAGCACTCCGCAACCCCTCGCCTATCCAGTTATTTGCCAGGTCAATTCAAAACGTGAAACTAATAGGGCAATGAGCGCTTAGTTCGCATATCATGTTTTAATTGATATTTGGCCTTTTCTTAATCGAGGTAGGGTTCGAACCTGTGGTATACCCTTTTCTTATACAATACTTTACATAGTCCTTCTTAATGAGGTGAAGAACTAGTGAAGTGAGACATCAAATCAAATTTAAGTGGTAACAGAAGGTTGAGTTTTAAAATGAAAAATATAACAAAAAAGTAACACCGCACTTGCTATGACAAAGTTCTGCCCATAGTTTAAAGTTAGTAACATGGACTTTATTGGGATATAAACCTACTCAGACAGTTAAAATCTGGACACATGTCGCTGATATAACCTTCTTAAAATATAAGATTCGCTATCTTAGACGTATAATGTGGATATACGTATTACGTATATCCAATTGTTGTACACAATTTGAGAAATGAACAAATATGACAAAATTGGAATTGGATTAATAATAATTGGATTTTTGATTCCAATGTTTGTCTTTATGGGATTTATAATCGGACTTCCGATTTTTATCATCGGAATAATTTCCCTACTCTTTGGAACATTTAAACTAAAGCAAAAGTTATTATGGATTTTGACACCTTTGGTTTTGTTCTATCCAACCTCAAAAGCAGTTTATGAAATATCTTTTTACTTCGCCGACATTCAGAAAGTGGATTTAATTTTACCAGCAAACTTCAAAGGAACAGCAATAATTATTGACAACGCTGATTTCGGACAAACATTTGAAAAAGTTAATAGACGAGAGCAAATCATTTTTGACGAAAATGGAATTGCTTTTTATCCAACTGAATTGAAATTACAAATCTCTCGATTTAGGGTTTTTACCAAGCAAAAAAACGGAGAATTAAAAAGAATCTTTTTGAGTTCTAAAAGTTCTGACAAGACAACACTTCTCTCATATGGAGAAAGTAGTTTTGAAAAGACAAATGAATCTGAAAACAACCATATTCCATACGATTTTGTTAGAATTGGAGAAAATTTCACGGAACAAACCAATTCGGAAAAAAGGTGTGAATTAATTGATTTAATTAAAAAAGGAAAAATAAAAACTGTGTACAACACCGTGTATAATTAATTGCGGCTGAATTTCATCTCGGAAATTCAATCTTATTAATTATCTTTAGTTTACGGCGGAAAAATCTTGCTGATTTTCCCGCAACTAATCATACACAAATACGTTGGCAAACATTTAAAACAATGAAAAAACTAATAATAATTTGGGCTGTAACTATTTTAGTGAATGTACCAGTTATAGCTCAGGACTGGGCAACAGTTGATATTATAAATGAAGAACTCAAAGGCATGATGTTTAGTGCTAAAATTGATTATGCACCTGATTGTGAACATGCAACGCCTTTTATACGTGCAACTTTGCACTCCATAACCGTAGATCGTTTTACATACAATGGTGAAGAGTATTACGGAAATAAAATTCAGGGGGTGGATTTTCCCATAGAAGTGACCGGCTATCTTTCTATATCAACCAGAATTTCAATGGGATATCACAAAGATCAAAGAACATACGAACTGAACAAAACATCACTATCCACTTCAATAGGTGGTAAAGGCAATGAATTTATGGCTGATGAATTCAGATTTGCTGATGGGGAAACAGCCAAGCTCAAAGAACATCTAAACATTTCAAGTTGTGTGGATCTAAAAGCAAATGCCACATATTTGGCTGGCAGAATGGAGGGAGGCTACATTGAAGTTCATGATGGAGACCTGCGCTACAAAGATCAAAGTTTGCACCTGTATTTAAAAAACAAGTTGGAGAAACAATTGGAACAACAACTTAAGTTTACTGAAGTGATGGAAGAAACAGCAGAGTATCTTTCTGATGACCTCAGTGTGGCTGAGTACAAAAAGGCCATCTCTAAACTTGAAGGCATTAATACAGGAACTCTGGACAAATATCAAAAAAATGATATTGAAAACCGCCTGGAAAAACTAAACGATTATCTTACCTATGCTGAAGAACAGGCTATTGAAAAAAAGTATGACTATTTAAATACCTATAGGGTATTCTCAAATAAACAAACCCCCGACTTTTACGAAAACGGCATAAAAAAGACTGAAGAACTCATCAAAAACACCAAAAATAAAGAAGAGAAGGCATACCTTGAATCCCTTGTACAGCGTATTCGATATAATTATGATGCGGCAGAAAAAAATAAAGCAAGCAGAGATAATTTAAAAGCGGAATTAAAGCGCGATGAGAACAAGCGTAAAATGGAAAAAACACGTCTGAACCAAGAGGAAATTAAAAGGTTGAATGCCCAAAGGCAGTACCTTAACAAAGTTAGGAACCTGGAGAGTCAGGGTTTTAATTCGGAAACCGCACATAAAATGGCGCAAAATGAATCCAAAATTCAGGCTATGGATGAGCTGGGCACTTCGGTAAGCAATGCTGTGGCACAAATAGGCACCGATCTTATTTATGCGGCATTCGATAAAAAGGAAAGGGAATACAAGGAGAATTGGGCAAAATTTGAAGCCTACAGAGATGCATTTGAGAACAAAGTACAGAATATAAGGGAAGCCTCAACCGAAAAAAACAAAGCCATCAGAGAACTGCCTATGACCAAGGAAATGTCCGACAATATTCCTGATTTAATGCAGGAGGTACTTTGGTATGTTGAAAATGTTCAGAGTGGTTATGGGGTGAGTTCTTTTGAGTATCCTTCGGGATGGGGAAGCGTGGTGAGTTATGGAAAAATAATAACCCAAACCACCGTTGATGATGCATACTTTGAAGGTGATAAGCTGTTCATTCAGGTAACTAAAAAGTGTTTAGAGGCTTCTTACGATAAAGACAATTTAAAACGAAGCAATATTAAAAAAGTAAGCCCTCAGCCCGCAAAATATACGCTAAAAACCAAAATAGAGTACGATTTGAATACCGCCCAAACCAAAACCTACAGAAATATACATTGGGTGGGCAGAGGGTATTATCCGGCTGCCAATGCGTTTGAAGAAAGCAATAATTTCAGAACAAAAGTTAAAAACTTTGACAAGGCACTTTATGCCCCTCCAAATTATGATAAAACTGTAATTAATGTCTATGCCAGAAAGAGGCTAAGACGGATAAGGGAGATCGAAAAACAACTAAAAAGAGTTCAACTATCAAACAATATTGAGTTTACAAACCTAGTTGCAACAAAAGCCCAAAAGGATTTAAATGGTTTTGATGATCCTTATTATAAAGGGCCTTCGTACTTAGATAAAACCAAAGTAACAAGCAACCCGGAAGAAAGGGTCATGATTCGTTTTTGGAAGTCTCCTTCAAATGGTGAATCAAGATACATTTTATTAAGTTATCCCGGTAAAGACATTTTTGACAAAGTACACCCCAATAAAGTCAGTCGCTATGGGAAACCGCTTGAATCGTGGCATACACTCGAAAGAAAAGATGAGGTGTACTATTCAACAGTTTATCCAAGAGCTGCTATTGCCTCAGGAATAGGTCTGGACTTAGTGTTAAACAATGATTCAGAAAGCAACTTTACACAAAATGTTGTTTTTTACAAATCAAAAAATGCCCATGTTAAGGATTTGAATTTACCGGATAAGTTAAGTCCAGATATTTGGATGCCCATTGTAGAAGTAGGGCGTGTTCAGTTTTTTATTGAATATGACTATATTAAGGATAAAAAACTATTGCAAAAACTCAAAGATAAAGGTGTAGCAGATTTGCCATTAATTGACAGCCGGGAATCGGCTGGCGGCATTGTTTGTAAGCTTTCTCCTTTAAAAAAAATGGTTATACATCCGGCCCTTAGAGTAGATTATCAATTATTAGAAAAGAAGAAATACAACCGGATAAATAATATAGCAAAAGATAAAGGTGACTATTACAAATATAAAGCTGGTAATTATACGAAAAGTCTTCTATTTAAATATTATAAATCGAATAGGCATAATATAAATTTAGGAGAATTTAAAACACTAAGAGCTTTAGATGAGAATTATTTTTTGTTTTATTCGGAAGATGTGCTGGAAAATACTTATGATTCGTTTCAAGGCAAAAACAACGGAGAAGTATATAATCAACCTGTTGATAAAGAATTCATTAAAGGCTTGTATTACAACAGATTTGTTGAATTTTCGAGAACTGATCTTACAGAAACAGGCATTCGTTTTCAGGGACGAAAACCAACTTACTATGACAATGGAAATCTAAAAACTGTAGGTAATACTAAGGACGGTAAAAAATATGGTATTTGGGAATACTATAACCCTGAAGGAAAGCTCACAGAGAAAAACGAATACATTGCCAACATATTAGTTGAAACTTTGATTTATGATGAGAATGAAGTCGCAGTCATGAGGAAAAGGTTTTATAGTTCTGGTGCCCTTGCAGGTCATTTTACATTTAATCCCATAACTGGTGTACTTACAAGAAAAGAGTACAATAGTGATGGCATAATAAGTGTTGAATTGGATTCTGAGGCTGATAACATTTTTGATCAAGAAGGTAAACTGATTGAAAAAAGAGAATTTGAATTTGGAATATTGACTAACACAATCAAATATTAAAAACAACAAGATATGAACAAAAAATTTTATTCACTGCTACTCATCTTTGCAGTACCATTTTTTTGCTTAGGTCAGGAAGCCTGGGATTATGTTGAATACTATGAGGGCACAGATGTTTTATGGCGTAAGGGAAAAGTCCTCAACGAGAAGCCACATGGTTATTGGGAATATTATAATAAAGAAGGTGTTTTATCTTCCACAGGCTTTTGGATAGAAGGCGCAAAAGATAGTGTTTGGAAAGGTTATGTAGGCGGGAAATTATGGTATATTGAAAACTTTAAGAATGACAAACGAAATGGCGTATATATCCAAATGGACCTTTATAGTTCTGGTTATGCGGAATTTAAGGGAGAATATGAGGATGATATACCAATAGGTAAGTGGACCAGTTATTATACTAGAGATGAAAGAGTAGGGAAAGTAGCCAACGAATTTGATTTTGAAGCAATAGGAAAAACTTCTCCAATAACCAGTTATTCTTACGGAACAGATTATAAGGACATAAACGGTAAGGATCCGTATTATTCATACCCATTTAAAGGGGAAGGAACCATTAAATTTACATCAAAAGAAAATAATCCCATGGAATGTGGGATGAGTTTTGTTTGGTTTCTATACCTCAACCTTGAAATCAATGCCGTGTATCATGGCAATTGGAAATATTACTATCAAAATGGACAAGTTTATGCAGAAGGCTCCTACGAAAACGGTTTTAAGCAAGGCAACTGGACATATTACTATCCGAATGGCAATAAGTGGATGGTATGTCATTTTTATGGAGGCTGTAAACGATGGGAAGAAGAAACAGGACCTAATGTAACAACCACATATGAAAGGAATTTTAGAAGTGGCCCATTTGAGCTGTACTATGAGAATGGAAAGCTCAAGGAAAAAGGTGAGTATACAAATGAGGAGGAAAAAACAGGTGTTTGGAAGTATTACAATGAAGATGGCTCATTAAAGGAATCCATTGATTATTCTAGATAGTTTAGCTTAAAAACGTTTGCCAACAAAAAATATAGTGCATTTGGCTGATAGTTCCAAAAATGAAAGTGATAGCAATTAACTAACATAGTAGTAAATTGAGATATTGAAGCGTTTAAATGCCAAACGCACCATATTCAACCCGTTGGCAGTAATTAGAAAATGGAAATACTAAAGAATGCGATATCACAGATGATTAAGCTCACTGAAAGTGAGGCAGGAGAGTTTATGTCCATGTGCTATCGGAGAAAGTTCAAGAAGAAGGAAATTTTAAGTGAAGACGAAAAGATTATTGACGAAGTATATTTTATAGAGCGTGGCATACTCAGAGTAAAGATTTTTGATTTAAATGGAACGGAGCATACCGTTCATTTTGCTATAGAAAACCAGTTCATCGCTGATTATCGAGCCTTTCTGACAAGGGAAAAATCCAGCTATCTATTAGAAGCTATGGAGCCTACTGAAGTTATTGTCTTACCAAGAGAAGCCATCGAATGGGGATACATTAACTTGAGGAAAGGAGAAAAACTCGGAAGACTTATTGCCGAATACTACTTCACCTATTTGGACAGACGTATCGAACATTTATATACACTTTCGCCTCTACAGCGGTACAAACTGATGAATCAAATCTTTCCCAATATCCACAACAGGGTGCCTCAGCACATGATTGCCTCTTACCTTGGGATTACCCCTGTTCACCTTAGCCGATTAAAAAAGCCAGGTAACTAAAACGAGTTTCCTTATGAATAGTAGGTTTATTTCTCTAGTGAAATTTTAAGACTAATGTCTTCATTTCTAGACTTTAATACAGACTTTATTCCTTATGGTAGGCAACACCTGTTAGTTATACTTCTTACAGTTGCTATGGCTATTGGTTTACCTCTTTTTGGAAAAAAATTCTTGAACCAAACTCAGAATCTGTGGATAGGTAGGTGTCTTGCAATGTTAATTTCTGGCTGGGTAGTGCTATATGTTTTTATTTTGTTTTGTTTAGGTAAATTCAATCATCAAACAGATTTGCCACTTGATATCTGTAACCTTATAGGGTTATTGCTACCAATACTAATGTGGAAGCCCAGCCAAAAGTACTTTCCATTCTTCTATTTTTACATCATGGCAGGAACTACACAACCGGTTTTTGCACCCCACCTGTTCAATGGTTTTCCTAATTTTGTTTTCTTGAAATTTTGGATTCTTCACAGCGGCTTAATTGTTTATATTCTTTTCATATCGGTAACCTTAGATTATAAAGTTAAATTGAAGGACATTTGGCCAGTATTTCTAGGCCTTCAGGTTTATGCGTTATTTGTATTTATCATTAACAAAATAATCGGTTCTAATTATATCTACTTGATTGAAAAGCCACCTACAGCATCTGTTCTAGATTATTTTGGGCCGTGGCCTGTATATATTTTTGTTGCTGATTTAATTTTTCTGGTACTGTGCTTTTTAGTTTACTTACCATATTTAAAGGCTTCCAAAAGATAAATCGGTTTTAGAAATTCTATTTTACAGGTTGCAGCGTACAACAGATTCCAAAACGTTAACATTTGTTATCGTTTTTAGCTAGCTGTAAGCCGGACTTTTGTCGTGTTGTTCATAATAAACACACATGATGGAATTTATACACGAATTAAAACCCAAAAATGAACTGCTCTTTATTTTTGGACTAGGTAATTTTATGTTAGCTGGACTTTTTGTAGTACTCAGTCAAATTACTTCGATAGAAGTATCTGGAACGAATGCATGGTTTAAGCCTATAAAATTTGCTCTTTCCATTGGAACCTTTAGCTGGACTATTGCTTGGTTCATGAGTTATCTGCCACAAGATAAGGGTTTACAAATCATGAGTTGGCTTATTGTTGTAATGCTTGGTTTTGAAATCATCTACATTGGATTTCAAGCAGGAAGGGGGCAATTATCGCACTATAACTTGTCTACTCCAATTTATGGAGGACTCTATGCTTTGATGGCTATTGCTGCAACAGTGGTATCTTTCATCACGCTGGTTTTAGCTATTCGCTTCTTTCAGACACCTCTCCCTGAACTACCAGACTACTACGTATGGTCTATTAGAATAGGCTTACTTCTTTTCTTCATATTCTCACTGGAGGGTTTTGTAATGGGAGCAAATCTATCACACACCATAGGAGCTTCTTCAGGCGGTAATGTTATACCTTTTTTGAACTGGAGCAGAGAATACGGCGATCCAAGAGTTGCTCACTTCATTGGGATGCATGCACTTCAAGTTCTACCAATCGCTTCCTATTACATCTTGAAAGACATTAGACTAACCTTCGGGTTAGCAATTATTTATACGCTACTAGCAGCTTATGTTTTAATACAAGCTCTTTATGGGCAACCATTTTTAAAATCTTAACAATTATGAAAAACAGAAATAAATCAATTACGACAGCAAGAACCCAAATATTCTTGCTTTGTCTCATCACCATTTCTACAACAGGCTGTTACTCGGTCAAAAAATCTGTCGAGCGAAGCTATCCAAACTCGAAAGAGATTTACTGGCCTGAGGACTACAAACCTGAAGAATCTAAATTTTTTGTTCACAATGAAATAGACATCAATGCTTCACCTGAAACCGTTTGGTCTGTATTGATACAAGCAGATGAATGGGAGGATTATTATGAAGGTGCAAGTGACCTAAAGCTTCTAAATAATTCTGATGGGAAACTTTCCAATAATTCCGTATTCACTTGGAAAACGATGGGGCTGGACTTTACCTCTACCATTAAGGAATTTGAGCCACCTTATCGGCTCAGTTGGGAGTCCGACAAAAAGAGCATTCGAGGGTATCATGCTTGGCTTATTATTCCCACTGAGAATGGTTGCAAACTGATTACAAGTGAAGCGCAACATGGCTTTATGACCTTTCTTCAGAAAGTTTTTGTCCCAAATAAATTAGAACGTCTCCATGATGAATGGCTGGCTCAAATCAAATTAAAATCTGAAAATATAGAGAAATATAAATAGCATAAAAAACAACAATTATTCAAGATTTCATTATACCTTAAATTAATCTTCAACCATGCTATAAAATTAAACTGGTAATTCTATTAGCGTTTTATTTATCCGCATTAATATCTTGGAGAACTGAAACACAAAAAATAGACCTTAAAGCTTCTAGCATCAATTATAATCTTTAACCTGTTAATTTTTCTTTAGAGGCAACTCTGAAAGAAGGTGAACCCTGGCTAATACAACGTTGTAAACAAAGGTTTATTGATGATTTTCCTTTCTTCTGGTAGTGAAACAAAAGTGAAGTGAAAATATGAGTTAGATTCCTTGTGATATCTTAGGAAATTAAAAAGCCACCCACATATGGAAATGAGTTTACATAATAATAGGGATTTCAAGTGTTAACCTGAATTACATAAATGAATAGCTCATTACTATTTGCATTTATTCATCTTATCTAGAAAAGGTCCCAATCCATATCAATGTTATTAAATGGATTATCCGTATTAAATGTACCTGAATGATTGAAAGTACTGTAAATTATAGCGATAAGTAATAACATATTTTTAATTGATAATAATTGCTATGGTTAAGGATAAAATACCCAAGAACACCACCTGTAATAGAAACAAAATTTCTTTTTTATAACTCTTAATCGATTTCATCTTTTTTTCTCAAAATTAAATTCTAATTAGAATTGGAGGGAGACTTTTTAATTAAGAATGCATTAGATTTATGTTAACGGTTTTTGAATAAATTGCTGGTAAAGGATTCGTAGGGCTATAAGGACATGAAGTATATTAATGTTATAATAACGTTCTGATAATCAACAAGGTTTTAATAAAAGTTAGCTTTAAAGCCTTCATACAAAGCAACAACTTACCGTTGCAAAGTTAGTTTTAATTTAAGCCTCAGTTCTCGAGGCTTTTTTTTAATTATAAATAGATTGCCATGACGGAGGATTTAAACTCATACAATCCACTTAACCATTTAAAAGTAAAGATTAATAATTAATTAATCTTTACTTTATATCAATCTTGTGAGGTTAAAATAAATTGAGGATAAATCAATAAATTTAATATGAGAACTATTTTTACCTTTTTATTTGCAATATCTCTTACTCTTTTTGGACATACCCAAAATTCAGTTCAGAATTTGGCTAAAGGATTTGTATTTCATGATACTAACGAGGATCGTATCAAAAATAGTTTTGAAAATGGGGTCCCAGAAGTAGCTGTTTCTAACGGTGTTGACATTGTACTGACAGATAAAAATGGGGCATTTGAAATTCCGGTATCTGATGATAACGTAATTTTTGTCATCAAACCCAGAGATTGGATGACACCCTTGAATGAGGATAATCTACCGCAATTCTACTACCTTCATAAGCCAAACGGATATCCTGAAAATTTCACATATAAGGGTGTAGAACCTACTGGAGACTTACCCGATGAAATCAATTTCCCTTTATATCCTGAAGAAAGTTCCAAGAATTATAAAATGGTTGTTTTTGGAGATCCGCAACCCTATAATATTGAACAGATAGATTTTCTTTCAGATGATATTATAAGTGAGTTAATTGGGCAACAAGTCCTTAAATTTGGAATAACTCTTGGTGATATTGTAGGAGATGACCTTGACCTTTTCAGTCCCCTTAATCAAGCGGTTTCAAAGCTTGGAATCCCGTGGTATAATGTTTTAGGAAATCATGATATAAACTATATGGCTCCTACAGATGAACTTTCGGATGAAACTTTTGAAAACATTTATGGACCCTCAACCTATGCTTTTGTTTATGGTGACGTTCATTTTATTGTTGTAGATGATGTGATTCACGAGGGCGTTGCCGGTTCAAGAAAGTATGTGGGTGGACTAAGATCAGATCAGCTTGAATTTGTATCCAACTATCTTAATATTGTCCCTAAGAACCATTTAATTGTACTGGCTATGCATATTCCATTAGTACAGCATGGGGAGTCATTCAGAAAAAGTGATCAAAAAAAGTTATTTGAGCTATTAAATGACTTTCCAAATACTTTATCAATCTCTGCACATACCCATGTTCATAACAATACATTTTTTCATCAGGATTCAACAGACTGGCAGCAAGCCACACCTCACCATCATTTTAATGTTGGCACTACATCAGGAAGCTGGTGGAATGGCATGAGGAATGAGCTGGATGTTCCTCACACTATGATGAGAGACGGTACGCCAAATGGATATTCTTTTATAACTTTTAATGGCACAAAATATGTCATTGATTGGAAAGTTGCAGGAAGTCCTTCAGATCATAAGATGAATATCCATCTACCGAGAGAAATAATAGCAAATGAACTTGATACTGTACTTTTGAGCGTCAATTTTTTTAATGGAAGTGAGCAATCAAAGTTGGAATATCGTATAAAAGGTATTTCAGAATGGAAGGAAATGGTAAAAGTAGATAAATATGACCCCTATTATTTGAAAATCAATAAACGTTGGGAACAATTTGAAGAAATTAATCTAAAAGATAAATGGGAAGAAACATTTGGATCAAATGTTAATCTTCCGGGATCATCTATGCCAAAACCAAGTTTATCCACACACCTTTGGGAGGCTAATATTGGCAGTAATTTTCCAATTGGCAGGCATATTATTGAAGTTAGAGCGAAAGATAGATATGGGCGAGTATTTACCGATTATTCTACTTTTAGAGTGGTTGTTGAGTAAATGGGCCATGTTTACAAGAAATCTCTGTAGAGGTATCCCCCTCCACACCAAAATAAGCCCTTCGAGATAGGATTTATACTTTACTACATTATCGAATGACATTTAATAAATTAGCCTTTGATAATTTATTTAAGTGAATTATTAGTGAATACTTTAAACAAATCTCCTATTTCAAGTTTTAATTACTTTTATCATATATCATTGCTCTTAAGTATTCATCATTAGAATATCTCTAAAATCTAATTTATTTTCCAAATACGTATTTAATTGGAAAATATTTTCCTCGTTAGTCTGTATTGATTGTGTTAATCTAAATTATTTTCTTTTTCAATTATTAATAGAAAATATTTTCTATTTTGGTATTTATAATATAAATTATTTTCATATTTTCATTGAATATTAAAGTATAATGGAAAAAAATATCCCGATACATCTGAAAGAAATAATATTCGGTTCCTCTGTCTCTACTATTTCGAAGAAAATATCAAAATTGGAAAAGAATGGAGAAATTCGGAAAATTGCACCAAGAATTTACACTTCCAATTTAAATGACCCTCCCGAAGAAATAATAAAAAGAAATATTTTTTCCATTCTAGGTAACCTATATCCAGAATCAGTTCTCAGCCACAGATCTGCCTTCGAATTTAAACCAACATCGAGTGGACAACTATTTGTTACTTATACGTATACTAAAAAGATAAGCCTTCCGGGAATAACTATAAATTTTCTTAAAGGAAGTGGGCCAATTCAAGGCGACAATCCATTTTCTGGTGATCTCTATGTATCACAAAGGGCTCGTGCTTTTCTAGAAAATCTACAAGTTTCTCGTAAACCAGGACCAGAATCTAAAACCTTAACTTTGCCCGAAATCGAAGAAAAACTTGAACAAATAATAAGAATTAATGGAGAAGATGAGTTAAATGCTCTAAGAGACAAAGCAAAGGGAATTTCAGTTATACTTGGGATGGAAAAGGAATTCCAGAAACTAAATAAAATCATTAGTGCGCTCTTAAACACACATCCTTCTAAGATATTGAAATCACATTTAGCTACGGCAAGAGCCTTCGGGCTTCCGTATGACCCGGCAAGGTTTGAACTATTTCAGATTCTATTTCAGGAACTTAACACAACTGAGTTTAAAAATAGAATTGATAGAAATACAACTTCAAATTCTTTCAGAAATTTTGCTTTTTATGAAAGTTACTTTTCCAATTATATTGAAGGAACTGTATTTAGTATCGAAGAAGCAAAAGAAATTATCAGAACGCAAAAACCATTACCTGCCAGAAATGAAGATTCGCATGATGTATTAGGCACCTATCAAATAGTTTCCAACAGACAAGAAATGGAAATTACTCCCGATTCCAGTGAAGATTTCATAAATATCCTGAAGTATAGGCATCAAATAATCTTAAACGCAAGAGAAGATAAAAACCCGGGACTTTTTAAAACAAAAAACAATTTCGCCGGAAACACTGCCTTTGTTGATATGAATTTAGTTAATGGCACATTAATCAAGAGTTTTGAGCTTTATCAAGCCCTTAGGCATCCATTTGCCAAGGCTGCTTATATGATGTTTGTTGTTAGCGAAGTTCATCCATTTTTAGATGGAAATGGTCGCATCGCAAGGGTAATGATGAATTCAGAACTTGTCAGTGCTGGTCACAGCAAAATAATCATCCCGACAGTTTACAGAGATGACTATTTGGGAGCTCTTAGAAGACTAACAAGAAAGCAGGATCCAAAACCCTACATTAGAATGCTTAGTCGAGCACAAGATTTTAGTAGTACAATACAGGGAAATTCTATGAACAAAATGCAGACCATTCTCGAGGCCAGTAATGCCTTTCTTGAACATAACGAAGGAGTTTTAAAGATAATAACTGAGGCTAACAACATATAAATATTAAGAATCTTTATTTACGAAATTGTTAGAATAATCTCAATCCTAAAAGGATTTGAACTTAGTTTGTAAGTTATTTATTTTAAGCAGCTTTACCTTTATCTTCGAAATTAGGTGAATTTATGGTGAAGTCACTCCTCTAATCAAAATTATTTCGGAAGAGAAGATTGAGTTTCGCTATTAAAATGAAACATAAAAGTGAAACTTTAGGTGACAAGACACAATTTCATTACCCATCTACAAGAGAAAGGCAGATTTAAGGGATGCACACCTTTTATTGGGACATAAATTATTCCCGACAACTAAAATCTGCACTAATGACGCTAATAGACAATTTGGTAAAATAAAAGATTTTTTATCTTGGGCATATAATATGTATATACGTAATACGTATATCCAATTGTTAGCAAACATATGAGAAAAGCAATCGGATTTATAACAGCTCTAACGTTGGTTTTTGTAACCTCTTGCAATAATAAACCGATTGGACCCTTTGAATTATCAGTAGCGGATTATAATTACTCTCTTGCCTATTCTATTCTTTATACTTTGACTGACAAAAATCTGACCATTACTTTTCGTGGAGAATTAGAAAACGAAAAAGATAGTGTTCTTTATACAACAACCGACTTGCCAAAAAAAGAAATAAGAAAATTAGCGGACATAAACATTGATAGCTTAAATGTATTGTACTCTAATGCGTGCATTGAAGATGGAGACATTAAGACAATTAGTTTTAAAAAAAATGGAGTTAATAAAACTATTCATTTAGAGAATTACTATCACCCTGAATTGAGTCCAGCGATTGAAATAATAAACGGACTTGTTCCTGAAAAATATAAAATGGATTATGATAAAGAAGGACTGATTTCAGAAATGGAAAATTGCGGAGAATTTAAAATAATCAAAAACTGGGAAAAATAAATACGTTTGCTAACAACGGCTATAGTTCATTGCTACTCTCCTGCTTCGATTTAAAATTTTTCTTACTTTTAATACTTAAACATAAAGAGGAATGATTTCGTTACGCTGTTTGCTTCGCACGTGTGGAAAAAACTAGCAACGCTTCGCAAACCACCAACCGCAACGAAACCATAGCCCAGACCGTTGTAGTGCATTTAGAAAAAAATGAGTAATATTTATCAAAAAATAGGGATTGAACAGATTTTAGTATTAAATTTAAATGTTTCTTTAGAAGAATTTAGTCAGAATTTCACACGGAATGTATCATCGGAAAAACATTTTTTTTTGTTTGATATCCTTGATACTTCTAATTTTAAATATTACGGAACAATTCGTTCTGATTTAATATCTATTAGGACAAAAATTAGTGTGCGAACTGATTTTTTAAATGCAAAAGGTCAATTACACCAAAAAAACAATAAAACTTGTTTAATTCTTAAAATCCGTTCATTTCACCCAATTCAAATTTTGATTTTAATATTTGGATTTTTATTTTTTTTATTTCTTCTATATTTAGTGTTTACTGTTGAAAACGGATTGGGACTTTTGGTTATGATTTTACCTTTTTTCATTCTGTTCTTTACATATCCAATTTTTAAGGCAAGAAAAAATCTTAGAAAATTAAAAAGTCAACTAATAACAGATTTAAAATCATATAGCGGAATATAAAAACGCACTACAACACCGGCTATAGTTCATTGCTACTCTCCTGCTTCAATTTAAAATTTTTCTTACTTTTAATACTTAAACATAAAGAGGAATGATTTCGTTACGCTGTTTGCTTCGCACGTGTGGAAAAAACTAGCAACGCTTTGCAAACCGCAAACCGCAACGAAACCATAGCCCAAACCGTTACCTGCAAGCTGAAAAAAATGGAACTCATAGGTAGAATTAATAGAAGAAAAATATATTACGTTCAGATTAGAAATAACTCTGAATGGAAATTTTCGTTACCTAAAAATGATTGGGTTGCTTTTACAATTGCGGACGAAGAGGACGAGGAATTAGTTCCGCCGACCGTAAAGATATGTATGGACAAAAATGTAGCTTTCACTTGTAGTGCTGGAACTTTAGCACTCTCGACTGAAAATTATTTTGACGAAGAAATAGCTTTTCGAGCTTTGGACTATGAAATGAGGACAAAAAAGGAATTTGATTTTGAAAATTCACCTATTACAACTAGTCATCAAAATTTTAGCGAAGGATTTTGGTTTTCAGCCATAGCTGCTCACGACTCTGATAAGGACATTGACACAATTGTTTGCTTGGACTTTACCAAACGAAAAGTAAAAAGACATTTAAAAGAATTAATTGAGAAAAT
The DNA here is from genome assembly GCA_913055905.1 of uncultured Winogradskyella sp. GTDB lineage: Bacteria > Bacteroidota > Bacteroidia > Flavobacteriales > Flavobacteriaceae > Winogradskyella. The sequence continues at coordinate 281,767 of CAJXLB010000002.1, read as the reverse complement.
AAATAACGGTTGGTTGCCAAGTGACGAGGAAATTGAACTAGCAGAATATGATAGCTGATAAAAAAGCCAGCAGGTAACACCGGCTATAGTTCATTACTACTCTACTGCTTCAATTTAAAATTTTTCTTACTTTTAATACTTAAACATAAAGAGGAATGATTTCGTTACGCTGTTTGCTTCGCACGTGTGGAAAAAACTAGCAACGCTTCGCAAACCGCCAACCGCAACGAAACCATAGCCCAAACCGTTAGCTTTAATGCTGAAAAAAATTACGAATAAAAATAAAACAAAAGAACTATGAATGAATTTTTAATGATTGGACCTTGGCAAATAATTTTAATATTGACAACTGTATTTCTTGGAATTATACCAACGATTATAGCACTAATTGATATTGTGAAAAATGAATTTTCTGGAAATAATAAAATTGTTTGGCTTTTGGTAGTTCTACTTGGGAACTTTTTAGGAGCTTTACTATATTTTATTATTGGAAGAAAACAAAAATTATCAGCAACGAATAAAACGAGTTTGACTTAAAAATATTACGTTGGACTTTTTAGCTATATTGTGGAATTGGAATTGAAAAAGCAACGTCTGAATTACTCACTCAATCTCTGAATTGAATTACGGTTGACTTTTTAGCTTGTTTGCGCAATCGGAACTGGAAAAACAACGCTGTAATTGCGCACTCAAACCTGACTAAAAAAACTGACAGAAAAAACAAAAAAAAACGGAATAAATTATAAAAGCACTAAAAGCTAACACCGGCTATAGTTCATTGCTACTCTCCTGCTTCAATTTAAAATTTTTCTTACTTTTAATACTTAAACATAAAGAGGAATGATTTCGTTACGCTGTTTGCTTCGCACGTGTGGAAAAAACTAGCAACGCTTCGCAAACCGCCAACCGCAACGAATCATAGCTATACCGTTATGTGCAAGCAGCAAACCAACTATGTCAAGAACCAGAAGAAACGAATTTAGAGGAAGTAAATATTGGGTTCTAGCGAATTCGAGAATTATGTATGACTTTAAATTTGACCCAATTAAAGCATACTTGGAAAGTACCCAAGGAATGATTCTTCAACAAGAAAAGGAACTAAACGAAAAATATCACGCTTGGAATAAAGAACACTCGAATAATCCTGAAATGCCAGATGCATTTGATATTTACGAAATGGAAATTATGAATAGTTCGGAATTTCCTAACATTCTTAACCAATCGATTTATCTAACAATTTACTCAACCTTTGAAAATGAATTTTTTAAACTTTGTGAGTGGTGCCAAAAAGCGGAAAGTTTAAAAATTGGACCTAAAGATATTAATGGACAAGGTTATATTGGTCAATGCAGAAAATATATAACAAATGTTTTGGACGTGAGCTTGGACAGCTTAAATGCCGAATGGACTGAAATTAAAAAATATCAATTGATTAGAAATTCCATAGCGCATAACAATGGAATAATAAAATCACCAAAAAATGATATACTTACATTTATTGAAAACTCGAACGGAATATCATTTGATACAGAAAAATCACAGGTAAAAATGGAATCAATTGACTTTTTAAAAACTTTGATTGACAAACTAACTAATTTTCTATCTGAAACAGCTGAAAGAATAATAAAAGAAAAAAATGCCAGCACATAACAAGGTATAACCGCAATTACGGCGGATTCGACTACGTCCGAATCCACTCGGAATTGCTATCGTCAGTACTAAACCGAAAATTAGTAACTTTAAATCCGTAACTGACGGTTATACAAAGCCGTTGTAGCACATTTAAGAAAAACCCTATGGACACAGAAAACACCTTTTGGTTGGGCGATACAATTTTGCGATTAGACAGAATTTTGGCAGTCCAACACAATACGAATACTGAAAATGAATTAAAACCGAGTAATTACGTTTATGTAACTCTCGACAATGCAAACGGAACAACAATTGAAGTGGAATTCAACGATTGGGAACACGCTTCCGATAGCGTTCAAAAATTAAAACAAGATTGGGAAAACTATCTTTATGAGCAAAGGAAATCTAAATAAACATCTGATTGGACTGACTGGCGAATATTTTGTAGCTGGAATGATGAGCTTAAATGGTTGGGTTGCGAGTTTAACTTTAAAAAACTATCCTGACGTTGACATTTTTGGACTAAATCCAGAAACTGGAATGAATGTAAATATCCAAGTGAAAACTATAAGAAATGGAAAAAGCTATCCAATTGGACTAACTCACGCAACTATTGATAAGGCAAAAGATAAAATAACCTGTCCTTATGTTTTTGTGCATATTGACAAAAATAATGATGTGAGATATTTTATAGTTTCACGAAAAGAATTGATTAACGTAATCAAAACTTCTGACAAAGACTATTTGAATAAACCAAGAAAAAAACCAGTTAAACAAACAAATCCAGTCGGAATTCCATTGAGATATCTAGAACCTTATGAAGACAAATGGAATAACATATGGAAAAAGTAAAAACGTGCTACAACACCGTGTATAGCTCATTGCGGCTGAATTCCTAATCGGAATTCATTGCAATTTGCTATCTTTCGGTTACGGCGGAAAATCCTCGCGGATTTCCCGCAACGAGCCATACACAAAACCGTTGCCACACATTTGAAAAAAACTGCTGAAATAGAATTTAACGATATTGCAAAGCTGAAAAAATATGGATTTTCAGGCTTCAAAAGTGTGTCGGAATTAATAGCGGAACCAAATATCTTGCCGACTCAAATGGGAATTTATTTGGTGCTTAATCCGACAAATAAAAAACCTGAATTTTTAGAAAAAGGTGTTGGCGGATTTTTTAAGGGTAGAAACCCAAATATCTCGATTTCTGACTTAAATAAAAATTGGGTGGAAAACTCAAAAGTTGTTTATATCGGAAAAGCTGGTGGAATAAACCGAAACGCAACTTTGCGGAGCAGATTAAAACAATATTTAAGATTTGGACAAGGTTTTAATGTTGGACATTATGGAGGACGACTGATTTGGCAACTCAAAAATCACTCTGACTTGATTTTCTGTTGGCTGACTTTGACTGACATTGAACCAAGAGAATTGGAAAAAAAATTAATAGCGGAATTTGTGAAAGAATTTGGGAAAAGACCTTTTGCAAATTTAACTGGCTGAATAAATAAAAACGTGTGGCAACAACGTGTATAGCTCATTGCGGCTGAATTCCTAATCGGAATTCATTGCAATTTGCTATCTTTCGTTCACGGCGGAAAATCATAGCTGATTTTCCGCAACGAGCCATACACAAAACCGTTACCCACAATTAAAGGAAAACCTGAGCTGAATTGAAAAACCTGAACTTTGAAACGATATTAAGAGATGCTCAAGAATTAATTCTGAGTGAAAACGATCCTTATATCGAAACTTATCCTGAATTTTTAAAATATTTTGAAAATATAAACGCTGGAGATATAAATGAACATAATTTGGTAATTGCAAGTCATTTCGTTTATGGTTGGATGCCGACAATAATACACCTGAATTTGGAACAAAAGGACCAAGTTTTGTCTTTATTAAATACTGTTAAAAATGGACACTTTTTGACGGTCAACGAATTGGAGATTTTAAAGAAGTCGGTAAATAATTCTTTGGTTGGACTTTCTAAACTTTTGCACTTTATAAATCCGAAAGATTATGCCATTTGGGACAGCCGTATTTTTAGATATTTAACAGAAAAGAAAAGTAGTTACGGAATTGATAAACCACAGCTCTATCTTGAATACCTAAATGGAATTAAAAATATATCAGAAAATAAAAATTACGGAAAATTGCACGATTTGATTTCTCGTAATTTCAAATATGATATTTATCCAACAAGAGCTATTGAAATTACGATGTTTGAGACTGACCGAAATAGACAACGTCGAATGAAAAAATAGCTTTGGGCAGCCATGTGTGTAATTCATTAATGGTTACAGCCAACCTATGAAAGTCCTCGCGACTTTTTATCTTTTTACTGGTAGACAGATGAATCGTTCTTTAAACAAACCTTTCTTTTTGGAGATGTTACATGTAATACAAAATTTACAATATTAGGATGTATATAATTCGCTGCTTTTTAGAGCCTAGTCAGAAAATGAGTCCGCCAAAATAGAATATTTTGTATTTAATTAAACTTGAATTTGACTATGTTTTAAAAAAAGATATTCATTTCCAATTAAATATAATTCGTTGCAAACCGAATGCTATTACGTACTACTGAAACATTTTATTATACTACCCAAGCCTTGTTATATTCAACTGAAAGATTATTATTCAGAAATGAAACATTAAATCGTAAAACGAATCATTGTAATTTAGAAATGAAATATTAAATCGTAAAACGGACCATTGTAATTTTGAAATGAAACGTTAAATCGTAAAACAGATCATTGTAATTTAGAAATGAAACATTAAATCGTAAAACGGATCATTGTAATTTTGAAATGAAACGCTAAATCGCAAAACGGATCATTGTAATTTAGAAATGAAACATTAAATTGTAAAACGGATCATTGTAATTTTGAAATGAAACGCTAAATCGCAAAACAGATTATTGTTCTTTTTAATCAATAGTGTTCCGTTCGAGATAAAGGCAAAAAAATTAAACCATATACTAAAAGGACAAAATCATCAAATGTGCTAATTATCTCTAAAGACATAAATATTTTATAATTAAACGAATTTCTATAAAGGGTAAATTTTGGATATAACTAAATCATTATACCAAAAAACAACCTTTATTTTACCAACTTACTATTCATTATTTAATGAGAGTTAAAGTCCAATCAAACATGCATTTCGAATTGCAAACACTGGGACTTGTTATTAATTGTTGCTGCAGAATTTGAAATGATATGCTTTCTGAACAGACTATAATCAACTTATAGCTGAAAATATCTATTCGCAATTTTTTTAAGAGTTGGAGATTTACTCTTTTTTAAACTTCAATCTTGGTAAAACAATTTTATATTCCTTGGCATCGTCTTTATCATACCAAAAGACTATATATTCAACTCTAGCTTCGGTCAATTCATATCCTTTTTCCAACATTGGATTATATTTTTCTTCAACAAACTTTTTTGAAAAAAGCAACAAATTTCCCTCATTTGATTTCTTTAATCCAGGTGCAGTGTTTTCACCAAAGTTCATTTCATCTTTTTGAAGTTTATCACCGGTTTTTATATTCCGAAGTATCGACAATGGTCGAGGATATTTCTGTGAGCTCAAGCTGACGTCCTTATGGCCAAGAATCATTTCATAATGTTGGGGTTCACTTAAGTTGCCTTCATATACTGAATTTACTAAATACTCTGCCCTAATAGAATCATAGAAGTCTACATTGGTATGAATATGTAAGGTTTTCTTAGCCCTTGAACTCGCAACATATAATAATCTTCTTGATTCTGGGCTAGAATAGTTGTAATTATCAAGCATCATAAATACATGGTCATACTCTTTTCCTTTCGCCTTATGCATCGTTGATACTATAATTTTTTCAGCATCAGGCCTAATGGCATCTTCCATGTTTACCTCACGACAATACTCTCTCCAATCAACCAATAATTTCTTCTCAGGATTTGAAAAATCAAACTTCCTGATTAAATCCATACAGGTATGATAATGCAGGGATGATTCAAATTTAGATTTAAACCAATCAATGGCCGATTCCCAATTAGATTCCAAAATAATGCCCGATTCGCCAATAGTTTCTCTGAGTTGGTAATCAAAACATTTAATCTCGAACAAATCTGAAACTCGAAAACCTTCAAAACCCGCCATTAATCGAGTTGAAATTCCCATTTTCTTTAATAGCGAACTTACAAGTAAGGCTTCCATATTGGTACGAGTGAGTACTGCCTTTGTACCCGATAATTTAAAATCTTTAACATAGTCTGCTATTGGGCGCTCTAAATAATTACCTCTATATTTTGTAAGGTGGACACTCCCCCCTCCTCTTTTTCTTCCAGCAATTAATTCCTGGGATTTCAATCTGTCTTTCAAAAAAACAAGTACTTTATTGTTGAAATCAACGATATCAGGGTAACTTCTATAATTTTTAGGCAATGTGTAAAGTGTTGCTCCATAATATTTCCTAAAATGGTTCATGTAAATATTGGAAGACCCTCTAAAACCGTAAATGTTTTGATCATCATCACCTACTGCAACCACTCTTGGATTTTCTGCTTTTTTAATGAGCAATTGAATCAGCTCCCACTCTACTTTGTTCACATCCTGAAACTCATCGAACATCAATATATTTTTATTCTCAATAATTGAAATATCAATTTCTTCGTTATTAATCGCTTTTATGCAATCTTGAATAACATTTTGGGATTTATTGAGATCTCCCAATTGCCCCATTAGTTGAAAACAGAAGCCATGAAAGGTATTTATTCTTATCAGTCCAGCATATTCTGGTACAAGGTTTCTCACTCGATTCTTAAATTCCAACGCGGCGGCTTTAGAAAAGGTTAGCATTAAAAATTGTTCAGGCTTAATATCCTCAATGAGCAATAAACTGGCAATCTTATGAACCAAGACTTTGGTCTTTCCACTTCCTGGACCAGCGTAAACAAGAATCTTATCAGACTTGTTATCTTGAATTACATTGCTTTGGTCAGTGTCTAGATCTGCAATAATTTCTCTAAATCGCTTGGGAGTAATAGCTCGTTGTATTTGTCGCTTTTTACGAGGGAAGTATCGAGCTAAGAACTCTTCATAGTCCAGGGTAAAGTAATCGTTGACATAGGTCAAAGCAGATTCGTAATTCTCTACACATTTCTTGGCATATTCACCAACGATGTGAATTTGCTCGGTTCGATGTAAATAAAAGGATTGCATTTTATTATAATCTTCCACGGTAAAATGGTGCTTACTTGTATCAACATCCGAAATATTTAGCTTGTTATAAGAAACCATAAACCCTCCTTCAAGTTTAATAACCTTCACATCATTTAAAAAGAGTAAGCATTGTTCATATTTTTTGGTGTTCTCTTCTGCTGTCTTGCCCAAAAATTGATTTGATTCCTTTAATTCCAAGAGGCTAAAAGAAACAGGAACCTCATCTTTTTTTCCTTGGTGGTCTTTATTATTCTTAGCTAAATCTTCTAGGTATCCAAATGTATATAAGGTCAGATTGTGTCTCCACTTAATATCTTCTTCAAGTGAATTCCTATCTAAAAACTCAATTTCATAAATGTCTTTCTCCCTATCCTTTCTACTTCTTTTTACAAAACGTCTTTTATCCCAGTAAGCCAGGATTAATCTAATATCCTCCACATTTGCTACCAATAAGCCTTCATCAAGGAGTTTTTGATTTAGCTCTCTTAATGGAATCGTGATTTTTCTAGGCACTATATTTTCCAATATAGATTTCTCTATTTGGAGTATGACATTTAAGATTTTACTAGAACCATATTTTGAACGCATTAAGTTTAAAAAGGCCGTCAAATCTTTGGCATCTCCCAGAATAGAGTGGTCTCTTAAAATTCTGATTACATCTTGGACTCGTTTTGAATGTAATTGTGTTGTTGTTGCTAAATAATCGACTCTGGTTTCACCATCAGTAATTAATCGTTTCAATACAGTTGCGCTGTCTTTTTTATCTTGATCTGAAATGCGGTTACTTTTTTTAATAATTTCTTGACCGCTGCTAAAACTTTTTACTAAGAGACTATCCGCAAACACCCTTGGTGTATTTAAAGTTCGTTTCAAAAAGCCCTGGTCTTCTAAAGCTGAAATAGCCGTTTTGACTTTGGTTTCTAAATCAACCATTTCTGCGTCCCACCCTGATTTTTTAGCAATTTCTAGGGCCGATTGGCTAATCTTTGTTCTGTATTTAGCCTGTCTTTTAATTGCCCGCCAGATATCTTTTATTTCTTTATGGTTAAGCTTGGTTTGTTGTAATAGACTGAAATGCTTGTTTAAATCGTCATCGCTATATAAAATGTAACATTTAGCATTAATTCGTTCATCCCTTCCTGCTCGTCCTGCCTCTTGGATATAATTTTCTAAAGAATCCGAGATATTATAATGAATAACGGTTTTAACATTATCCTTGTCCACACCCATACCAAATGCTGAAGTTGCAACAATAATGTCCTTATCTCCATTCATAAAGGCATTCATGTTGACCTTTTTTTGATCAGATTCTAATTTGCCATGAAAAAAAGTAGCGCTAAAGCCCGCCTGCTCAATTAGTGCGCAAACTTCTTCAACTCGTTTTGTTCGTGAAGCATATATAATTGCTGGTTTTTCACACTCTTCAAGAATGGGCAATAGATAGCTCATTTTTCTATTACCATCTTCAACATTTACAACCTCGTAAGAAAGATTGGTCCTTCCTTTGTTGGTTATGAATTCGTCTAATTCTAGACCAAGGCGGTCCTCAAAGTATAATTTGATGTCTTTAATAACTTGAGGTTTTGCCGTAGCTGTAAAGCATGATATAGGAATATTGTATTGGTTCTTCTCATTTTGGATTTTGTTTATGAAATCCGCTATAAAAAGATAATCCACACGAAAATCCTGCCCCCAATTGGAAAAGCAGTGGGCCTCATCAATCACAAATCTTCCAATTGTTCTTGAAAGTATTAACCTATAAACTGAAGGTGATCGCAATGATTCAGGAGAAAGATATAAGATATCTGCCCTTCCATCTTCAACCATTTCAAAAGCTTCCTGGCGTTCCAGAGGAGATAATAATCCATTGATTGCAATAGCTTTTGTTATACCAAAACGATCTTTTAGGTTATCCACCTGATCCTTCATTAAGGAGATTAATGGGGAAATAACTATGGTGAGATCCCTAGTGGAAGCTCCTCGCATTAGAGCTGGTAATTGAAAGGTTAGCGATTTTCCACCACCGGTTGGAAATACAGCAACAAAAGAAGTTTTTTGTAAACCTGCGCGGACTGCTTCTTCTTGTAAGCTCATACTTCTGTTTAAATCAAACTTCCGGAAATCAGGATAGTTAAAATACTCCATCAAGGCCTTGCGTGGATTCAACTTAGTTTCGCAATAAGAACATGTGCTATCATCACAAAGATTAAATCTTATGGTGTTCAGAATCTTCTCGGTATGCGGATATTCATATCTTACCCATGGCGGTAAAACTGCATCTTTATCTCCTAATTTTAAAAGTGTAAATACATAAGCCATTTCTACAGGATAGGTTTTGGCGTATGTACTTAGGTCTATGCTGGCACAGACCTCCTCACTTAGCAGATAGTTAATGTTTAAATCTTCATAATTGGAATTATCAAAACCAGTTAATTCAAAAAATACATTAAAATTAGGTTCATCTTTTAAGAGGCCATACAAAGCATTCCTTTCGGAATGGCTTAGGGAATTAAAGGCATTGAGTTCTTTAATTAAATAATCCTCTGTTAATTTACAGTCAGAAAGTGGATTGTTGACTTCAGAAGGATTAACTAGCCTGTATCCTTTTGTTAGCTTATGATTGGGACGTTTGACAAAAAGTATAGGTGACCATAATAAGGTGTCTATATATTTTTTGTTTTCAAACGGCGTATCACCAAGTTTCTTCTTTAGCTCAGGAATATCATGTTTAAGAATATTGTGCCCGCAGATGTATTGGGCCTCTTTAATCCATTTCTCAAGGCGCAAAGTATTTCTTTCATGCAATTCCTGACCTTTATAAATCGCACCATAGTCTATACTTTTACTTTTGGGATTAGTTTCTATGTCAAGGAAAAGGATATTTTGCATCTAAATTTGGGGTTCTAGGCTCTATTGACGTCTAAAATTGTTAAAATAATCCACTTAAGCAAAATTTTAAGTTATATATCAAGATAATTAGGTATTCGAGCCAGATTATATAACGAAGCTATTACTCTGAAATTGAAGAAGTAATACTAAAAAGAAAAATTAGGGTTTATCCTCAAATACCATTTCCAAAATCTCTTCACCCAATTCTAGATTTAATTCACCATCTTTTAAAACACTCACAAAACCCATTTTACATTGATGGTCCATTTCCAGGTAATCGTTATCAGTATTTAAGGAATAATCATCCGTTAAATAGGATTTGTATTTGTTTTTATTAGACTCACCAGGATATAGTAATAAGGCCTTCTCTGCATCCCAAAAACGACAGTATGCATACATCTGTCTCAAATCATTGACTGATGCTGAACTTTTCTTAGGGCGTTTCCATTTGGTATCAATGATGTAAGTTTTATCATCGCGACGCAAAACAACATCTGGCCTTAAACTATTATAACCCCAAAATGATTTGCGCTCCTGTCCTGAAACCTTTATATCCTTCTTTGAACACGCTTTTTGAAGCTGTTTAAGAATATAGGCTTCCCATAATTCGTTCATGTCAAATAGAAGCGATAACATTCGTTCCTTACCACTAGAAATATCCGGTGAATAATTCAATATAATGAGTCGTGCTAATTCTAGGGCATACGAGTAACTGATAGATTTTCGATTAAGCTTAATTTTCTTGAAATGGTTGTCATTTATTACCGACATCTTTACCTCAGGAAAATTTAATATAACGCGTTTACTACTATCGTATAATCTCGACCCTCGAGTGAATTGCTCTACAATAGTTAGGGCTTTAAATAATATTTCATGGATTAGGTGATTGGTATCATAAACTTGGTGTGTAGTGTAGAATCGCTCTTTATGAACCAAATTGTGTCTTAGGTTACCAGCAAATTCTAGCTTGCCTTTAAGTGCTTTGGTGTTTTTTGTTTCGTTCCTATACTGCTTTATTAGTCCTTTCCGAATTAAGCCGTCTACTTCATTCAGAAACAGCTCAAAATAAACCTCCAGTAAATTTAAATGTTGACGTCTTACATTAGCAGCGCCTGAAGATTCAGCCCTAAGCTTACCGCAGGCTTGAAGCATTTTTAGTAATACACCTTTCCATTGTTTTTCATCATCATCTTTATCCGCCTTTGGATTAATCTCAATAGTTAAACCATCTACTTGAATGACACCTACGTATTGATTGAATTTAATACCATTGGCAATTGGCTCAAAGTAAGTACCATCATGATATTCATTAAGCCGTAATAACGCATTTAAATGACTGGTTTTAAAACCTTCTTCCCCAACTTTTAATCGTTGATGCTCAAAAACAGATATGGTTTTATATTTTATCAATTTTTAATCTTTATTTCCATCATCAGCTCTGAGCAAAATTTGGATTGCTTCTATGATAGTGTCACTATTTACCTTTCTCAGTTTAAAAGTCGGCGTTTTGAAATCTTCAGCATTTTCATATTCAAAATCTGCAAATTGGATGGCGTCATTTTTATTTTTCTCAATGAAACCCTCACCTAGAACAAGACCTATTTTACCATAATCACCGTAAAAATATTCCTGCAGTAATGGGATTATCTTATTCTTAAAGGCATTAGCCAACTTAATCTTTGAATCTACATTGATCAAATAGGAATGGCCAATTGTATGGTCTCGATCAACCAACAACTCAATGCGTTCATTTATTTTCTTTAACATCTCAGACAAGCGTACCCCTTCCACTTCTTTTTCCTTTAAAAGCTTTAGATTAGGCATCATCTCCTTGAATTCAAAACGACGTCTCAAAGCTGTATCTAAGGCTTCTACACTCCTATCTGCCGTATTCATGGTTCCATAAATGTCAACATTGGATGGCACGGAAAACTTTTCTTTAGAATAAGGTAAAGTAATGCTGAGTTCGTTCTCCGCTCCTTTTCTTTTATCTAATTCAATTAGCGTAATCAATTCTCCAAATATAGCGGAGACATTACCTCTATTTATTTCATCAATAAATATGGCGTATCGGTTTTCTTGATCTATCTCTGCACGTTTACAAAGCCGTTGGAACACACCAGGCTCTATAGTATATCCCAAATCTTTCAGCTCCTCTCCTTCCTTTGGTAGTATTGGTTTAATACCTTCTATAAAATCTTCATAGGCAAATGACTGATGGAAGGTCACGAATTCATATCGTTTTATTTCCTTGTTAGAATCTGGTTGATAGTTATCAACAGAATCTTTTAATTCCCTCAATTCTGGTGCTAGCTCATCTACCAGCTCATTAATAATTTCCCAGTGTGAATCTTCAGTTTTTGTGAATATCTGAGGTGTTTGCCTATTAGTGACATTCACATAATCACATTCTTCAATAGTATGCGCTTGTAATTGGCCCCATATTGTTGGTCTTACCGTTTTTGAGTTAGACAAACTTTCTTTGACTTTTACCCATTCATGATGATGTATGTCACCAACTTTGGCTCTTTGAAAATCCAATAAAGCAATAGCTATAACTTGCCACCAGGAACATTCACTGACAACGGTTTCTAAATACTTTTCCCTTGTTATAGAAGTTTGCTTAGAGGTATAATTATCAAAAAGTTTATTCTTTAAATAATAGGTTTTACCTGTTCCAGGAGGTCCATAAAGAATAATATTTTTGGGCTTTTTTGGTTTTGATAAATTCATGACTCCTGGTTTTTGGTACTTACTGCGAAATTCATCATTAAATACAGCCTCCTCAAATTCTTCATTACTATGCTTTCTAAATCCAGATTTATTCGTTCTATCCAATTCCTGCTTAAATCCTCTGAATATTGAATCTTTTTCCTGTTCTGTAAACTCAACACTATCCATATGGGTAAAGAACGGATGAGGCAAATTTCCAGAGAATTGTTCACTATTTGATCTAATCTTATCAATAGACAGTACACCGAACTTTCCCTTTTTGTTATTCTTAAAAAGAATCCAAGAATATCTCTGACCTATAGTTAATACCAAGCGATTACGCTTTGTGCTAAATTGAAGCCGTTTATCTCCTTTTTGAAGGTTAAAATGATTTATAACCGTAAATAAAAATGAGAAATAAATCTGAAGATCCTCTTCTGGGAAATTCTTTAAATAATCAAAAAACGGAACATTATCATTAGCCTGTGCCAACTCTAATATGGTATTATATTCCTCAACTGTAGCACTAAAATTTGAGCCTTGATTTCCGCCTTTGAAGTTTGAGAATTCATCGCGCTGCTTTATTCTTGACCATAGGACTGGGGATTTATAAAAATTATGAGTTATCCTAATTCCTGCTTTTATGTCGTTTGGATCTTCAACCTTCCAATGTTTATTATCTCTCAAGACAGAAACCTTTTTAGGCTCTGAAGTGATTTCTGCTAATGCATAGCAACCAGCATCCTGACCTGTTATCCAAAGAATAACCTTGTCCCCTATTTTAATTTTGTCCCTATGCGCTGTAACTGTAAAATTGTCAAGAGAACCATCAGCTATGGCAGCTTCAAAATCAAATACTTTAGGGTTTCCTTGAAAAATCCAGTACCTAGTATCTTTTTCTTGTATATAAGAATCCGTAAAAACATACTTTTCTAATAATTCTATTAGGAATTCAATTTCTGATTTTTTAGATGGAAATCTAACAAAACTATCTATGTAATTTTTTACCACCTGCCTTTCTTTTACTGCATCTACGAAACCTTGAATACTATCATAGAATCTTACATCCGGAAAGTACTGACAATCCTGAGCTATTCTTCCTCTTATGGAATCACCAGGATTATTCATGCCTATAGTCATTCTAACATTTCTAACAAGTTCTATAGCCTCTGAAGATGATAAATGGTGGTCTTTATTTATAACAAAAGCCATACATACTATATTAAAAAACTTTCGTTTGATACTTAGACTGTTTAACTCTATTGCAAGATTCTCCAAGGATATTTGAGAAGTTTCTTGGTTTAAATACCTCTCTTCTAAAAACTTAAAATAATTTTTCTTACCCAAGACAGCCTTTGGTATACCACTACCATGTGACGAATCATATTTTTCAAATTGAGGATTTTCACTTCTCCCCTGTCTACTTATTCTCTTTTTTATTTCATCTATTTTTCCCGATACTTTTGATAAATCCACTAGAAAAAGGTCTATATCCTTGAAATAAGAATTGATTTCATTCAATTTATCTTCTATAGATTTAACTGAATAACCCAAAAACATGCTTTTGTATGATTCTGGTGCATTTTTTAGTAACCACTCTGCAAATTCTTTTTTGACATCAACTATATCCATATGTTGTTCTTTATCTATGATTTCAAATCCTTCTCTTTCTAAGGCTTTAAAACACTCGTGGCTTGGACCTCCACTAAAATTATTTGTAGGTGTTTCTCCTGTGGCATGAAAATTGGCATAGGCCATAATCGCTTTTGGTGGATAGCGTTTGCCGTCACGTATTAAATCGTATGTTGAAGAGGGACCGAATCCGTTGGGATAGCCTTTTTCTTCAAAGTCTTTGATTCCTTGTATTACATGTTGTTTTGTTACTTTTTCAAACATGGTTTTAGTGTCTATATCATTTTGAATCCTAAGGTATTACAAAGTGAATTGAACTCTCTTTTCATGTAGTTATTTACATCGCCAGGTCTGGAGAATTCATTCAGTTTTTGAAGCAGTGCAATATCAAATAACGTACTTTCTAAAAAACTGACATTTTTTGAATAACCCATAACAGCTTTAGCCTCTGTGATAGCTTTAAACTCTTTAAATCTCTCTGTATCTCCAGCAGTTGAGCAGGAACTAAAATGAATTATTTTATCATTAAATAAACCTTTACAATATTCAGCTAAAGCTAACAGCTCTATGGAGTTATTTTTGAATAATTCTAGCCCCTGTTTTGTTCCATGAAATGCTAACAAAATAATACCATATTTTTTATAACTTGGTCTGCATGCTTCTTTCAAATACCCTATTAAGCCCTCTTCTGTATTTACCTTTCTAAAAATAATATCAATATCATAGATTTGATTTAAAAAAGTTAAAGCAGATTTAACTGTGTCCTTTGAATCTAAACGATTGTCCCATTCTCCTTCAAGAGCAAAGATGTTTCGGCCTACTTTCATTTGCATGAGATTTAATTGTCTTACTATACTGAGTCATTAGGGCTAGCGGTCTATTTTATTTCTCACAAAAGCACCCTAAAGTCTGAATAGTCTTTACCTTCTGATTTTATTTTTGAAATTATTTCTTCTAATTTGGTCTTCATTTATTTCAATAATCCTAGTTGTAGACAAACATCTCTTTTCATCTTGCCCATTTCATAATTACTAATTTGATTCACTGTAATTGGAACACCTTGACTTTTTAATAGATTCACATTCGAAATATCTGCTTGACCAAACAAACCAATGAATTGAGATTTATAAGATTTCCGAACACCTTCACTTCTATTTTTGAGCGCTACTAACTGATCAAAAATTCTTTTTTTAGTATTTTCATGGTTATAACGTTGCAGTAATTCAAAATCAACAATTGAATTGTCACTATGAGGTTTTTTATTGTCAATTTCTAACTCCACTTCATTGAAAGTATTCACTACAACTTTTGACAATCTAAATCTAAAGTAATCATTAAAGCTCTTATGAAAAGGATTAATATGCGAAACAATATTAAAATCTTTCTCAAGTTTAAGATCTGTATTACAAGGCGAACAACCTGGAATTAAATTAAAAAATGAAACCGCTAAATAAGGGTATCTTGCTCGAGGGTAGAAATGATCTAACTGATGCAAAGCCAAAATTCTAGAAGCTCCTGTTAAATTATCTGTTTTTTTTATTTGCTCTAGAGGTTGCTTATTACAATAAGGACAATAATTGAGATTGAGTTTTGCAAAATTAGTTTTTGCATTACCATTATCTCTATAATTTTCATAGCCAAATATAGATTTAACAATATGTCCAAAAGATGTTAAAGTCGCTCTATTATAATCAATATGATTCGACAATAAATTGTGCCCAATTAATACTTCTATTTCAGAGATTACTAGTGAAAGTTCATCTGGACGTCCAGTAATGACTCTTTCTAGATTATGGTAATGATTTTTTAAAAAAAAGTCCCAAAACTTTACCCTTGAAGGAATTAATAAGTCTTTTTGAAGTTGTTGTGTAATACGGCCAATCAATGATTGAGTAGCATGATATGACCCATCATTGTTTTGCGGGTTTTTAAGTTCTTGAAAATGTGATTTTGCAAGATTATCTAAATTAATATTACAATGGCTATCAATTAGAATCATTCAATAAGTTGTTTATTTGTATTCTTATTAAATCTTCACCTATAAGTTCGACCACTTTTTTATCATCAGTAGTTAATTTTTCTTTCCTATTGATTTTATCAACTACTTTTTGAATTTCATTAGCTGCGAAACGACTAATTAAATTACCATCCATAAAAAAAGCGTCTATATAGAGCTCCCCTAAATTTCCAGCAAATGTTTTAACATTATCATCTTTGTTTATATCACTAGTAAGATTATCTGAATCTCTACCTAGAAAGACTAAATTTTGCTTTGGTAAATCTGAAACTAAAAAAGGTGAATGCGATGTGAGTATTAATTGATATTTAGCGTTTCTAAATTTCGGTACTAAATTGACTAATTTATAAAAAAAGTCTGCTTGCCATTTTGGGTGTAAGTATAAATCACCTTCATCTATACAAATTAAAACATTACTTACCCTCAAATTCCTTAAATCATGCCTAATCAATGAAAAAATATCTAAATAAGCTTTTTGCCCAGAACTAAGCCCTAACCAATCCAAATGAAATTTGTTGGTCCAGTCGATGAAATTGTAATACTCTTTATCTAAAGTTATCTTGGAATCGTTAAAATCAAAAATATAACTCTCTATTTTTCTATTTCTAGAACCCTCTGTACTAATTTTTATTTCTTTAGCATCTATAAACCCTTCAAAATTTTCCAATAAGGCTGAGCCATTTTTTAGTGTATTTAAATCGGAGACTCTGCGTATATTCTTTGAATTATTTTCTAGATGTTTAAATATTAAATTAAGAATATCATCACACCACTTTTTCCATTTATTGGCAATATCAAGCTTACTCTTATAAGTAAGACTTATTTTTTCAATTTCTTCAATTAAAAAGTTTGTATAGATTTCCGCCTCAGACTCGAAAGACATATTATCTCTGACTTTTTGATTTATCTCACTTAAAGTTTCACTAATCAAAACATAAATAAAGAAGTAATATAATTTATTCTTAGACGGTTTTAGAGCCCGTAATTCGGTAAAGAATTTTTTATATTCAATTTTAAATCTTTCATTAAGTGAAATATTGGAAAAATAATTTCGCTGCCAGTAACTACCAACTTGGGTGTTTAACTTTGGTGACAAAACAACCTTTTTAGGCATTGGAATCTCAGATTTCAAAAAAGATTCACTCCGAATAAATTGAAATTGTTTTACAAAATCAGAAGCAGTGCGCTTCATGGCTCTTCTAATTCTTCTGGGATAGCGATTATTTGCAGATAAATCTGAAACTTTTGAAGAAAATACGTGATTTCGTTCATCATATACATTTGAGAAGTAAATCACCTTTAAATTATCAATATCACCAGAATATGGTAGAAGTTCAATTGAAAAAGTTGATTCAACTGGTTGATAATTCTCAAATCTATAATGACATTTATATTTGTTATTATCTTTAGTTATAATAAGAAAATCAGAATCTACACTAGTTTTACCACCTTTAACTAACTTACATACTAACTCGAGTAGATTACTTTTACCTGTACCATTTTTACCAATAAAAGCTGCTACATCAGAAATATTGTCGCCGAAAAAATTATTTGGAACGTCACTAATTTCTTTTTTTGAAAGTCTAAATTTTTGAACATCGAAATCGAATTTTTCACTACTAGAAAGATTAAATCCGAAGTTTTCAAAGTTTCTAAATTCCCTAATCCATATGTAGCAAATTTTAAAACTCATAACTAAAAATCACGTTCAATTTGTTTAGCAGTTAAGATTTTAGAAATCATGGTTTCAAATCTCATTTCTGCAGCTTCACAGATTTCTTTTAAAGCTTCAAGTAATGGCTCAAAATCAATATCCTTCGCTATAATTATATACTCTATTTTATCGAGCTCTAAATTCATACGATCCCCATTTTGCTTTGCTTCCTCCATTTCCCTTTTTGCCTTTAAACCAAAAATTGGTTCCACAAGGGAGTTATTTGGAATATATCGCCATTCACGCTCATCATAGAATTTCTTGCGTCTCACCCTATTAAGTCTGTTATCTAACTGGTTGCCCATGAATTGCTTTAAATAAGGCAACAAATGTTTACGTTCGTAATCTTTTAATTCTTTGTCTTTAACAAGATTTCTAACAAGATTGCTTTCTCTTGTAACATACCATACCGGTTTTACACCTTGTGATCTCGCGAAAGACCGTTTTATGCCAATACCATAGCGTCCATACCAATCAAAATGTTCTTTGATTAAGCTTAATGGTATATCACAAAAACAAGCCATCGGCACTCTATAACCATTATTTTTTATTGGTAGCTTTTCATAAGTGTTATGACAATAAAAACCATGATTTAGGTTATCAATTAAATGTTCGAGTTTATCCGTAAAATTGAAAAGCGTAGTTGAACTTATCCTTGGCATATATCTACTGATTTATAAACTCATTCAACAAATCTCTTAACTCTATAGCCTTGTCCCTATCTAACTGGATATTCTGCTTTGAACCATTTTCTCTTTCAAGGTCTCCTTTGGCATAGGTGCGCAACTGAAAATAATCTCGCTCAATAATTACATCACCAACAACCTCTCCAGAACGGAAATTGATATGCTCATGTCTTTCTCTTATAATTTTGCCTAATACTGCCATTGTTTTAATTATTTGGTTTATTGCCTTCTATTATTTGGTTCATCCATTTACTGAATTCTGGGTAATAATAGGAATCATAATTAGACTTTTTCCAAGCATAAACGAAAGCTTTATTTGACATTTTACTTCTTATGCCTTCTTCCCAATTCATCCAAATACGTCTTTCAATATTACCAGATTTCCATAGATCAAACTCTTCACTACAGAGGTCAAAATACGATCTTAAATAGCGCATTGTTTTTGAGTAATCCTCTTGATTTAAACCATCTATATCAAAGTCGTTATCCATAATATTTTCTGGTAAGTTTAACATGACTTCTTGAAATCTCTTGGTATAGTCTGCAAAAAATTGGAGCCTTAGGTGCCTATTTAGCTCTTTAAGTTGCTTTTTATTGAAGTAAATTGCCACTAAAATTCCTATAAATGCAATAAAAATCCCTATTGTTTGTATCCAATCTGCTGCACTCATATTGTATTATTTTCCTTAGTCGCACCTATATTCCCTTCTTCAAGGGACTGCGCTACGCGCACCTGCCCATTCATAAGCATAGGCAACAACCAATCGCGTAACTCGGCAAGTTTTTGGTTTTCTAAAAGGTTTTGTTGTTTCTGTTTTTGAATTGGCTTCATAAATTCATAGAACTCATCAACCAATTTCCTATCCGGAACAGGAACTTTAAATGATTCTACCAAAGACGAAAACAAAAGATTTCTAATTCCACTTGTTTTACCCTCATAATTAAACATATTACCTTGGTCAAAAGCTTCTTTCCATGTATAATAGAAATTATAGAGGTTTTTGGGATTTTTTAAACGAACAGTTTTGCAGAAATTTGCACAAATTAAAGGAGCTTCGTAGCGCTTGAATGTTTCCTCTGTAACAAATGAAATTCTACCTGTAGACTGTGTTGGACTACCACCAGAAATCTCAACAATCAAATCATCTGACTTTAATATTTTATGGGTTTTGTTTTCATGAATATAACGAGTTGGAGATTGATTACTTTTAAAACCATCAAGGCTAGGCAAATCAGCACCTCTAATACAGTTGACCTCAACAGTATATTTGCCTTCAGGTTCGCTTTTGCCCCAATCACCATTGGCATGATTTTCAATCCAATCTGCAATGGTAGATTGTTCCCAACCCTCAGGAATCTCACGTTTTAATTCCTCGTTATACACCATTTTACCACCAGAAGATTTATAAGGTTTCCCATTTTCATCAGGGAAATCGAATTGGACAAACCAATAGTCGTAAATGGTTTTGGCGAGTGCCTCTAACTCTTTGTTGATTTTGTTGTTGACTTCTATTTTGGCATCTAAATCGGATAAGACTTTGGCGATTTGTTTTTGATATTCAAATCTATCTGGAATATCTATTTCAATATTTCTTAAATCTGAAATAAATAAGCATTTCTGAACAGCACCAGAAGACAAGTAATTAAGTCTCTTTTGTACATATGGTAGTTGAAAATAATAATGAAGATATTCAGGTAGCAATTTACTCTTGTCTGTTTTTATAATTCCTACACTTCTTTGAAAATCATACTTAATATCTTCATCTTTAATAATTGCTGTTCTTCCAATACTTCCTACAGTTGAAATTACAACATCATTCTTCTCAAGCTTTGTTCGCTTATTAATCTTTTCAAAAGAAACCTTGGCAATCTTTCTATCTGATTCATCATAAGAAATCTTACTATTTTTAATATTTTTATTACTTAATAAATAATATTTTCCATTGGCATCGTCTATAACGGAACCGTGTTCTCCGTCTGTTACATTGTCTGCTAAATCACCTATTTTAAATCTATCAAATTTCATTAAAATGTGATATTACCAATATTCGACTTTATTTTCTTTTCCAAAGATTCACTTTCAGCAAATAACTTATCTAAATTGCTTTCAAAGCCTTTTATTTTGGCATCAAACTCTTCCGCAGTAATGTCAACATATTCAATCTTTACTTCAAAATATTGTCCTGCACTTAAGGAGTAGTTTTTTGCTTTTATATCCTCATACTTTACCACGACCGAGAAATCTTCTACTTCGGTTTTATTGGTAAAGGTTTCAATAATTTGGTCTTCTTCGGCTTCGCTCAATAGCGTTTTTTGGTTTTTACCCTCTTTAACCGTGGTTCCTAAATTAGAGGCGTCTATCAATACCACATCTTCTTTATTTTCCTTATTTAAAAACACAATAGAGACATTGGTGCCTGTGGTCGCAAATATGTTAGATGGCATACTTACCACACCTGCTAGCATTTTGTGGTCTACCAGTTTTTGGCGTATTTTTTTATCGATACCACTTTGTGCGGTAATGAATCCGGTGGGTACTACAATAGCGGCTTTTCCTGTATTATTTAGGCTGTACATAATGTGCTGTAAAAACAAAGTGTAAATTGCCATTTTGTCTTTTGCCTTTTTAGGCACATTGGGCACACCTGCAAAAAAGCGGGTTTTGTTTTCCTTTTTCTTCAACACATCCACATCGCCACTAAAATCCAACTTAAACGGTGGATTACTCACGATGTAATCAAACTTGCGTAAGTCACCATCCTTTCTATGATAAGGGTCAGTCATGGTGTTCCCTTGTATCACATTTTCAATACTGTGCACCAATTGGTTCAACACCAAATTGAGACGCAACAGGTTGGATGACTTTTGTGAGATGTCCTGTGAGTAGACCGTACATTTATCTGGGCCAATGGCATGGGCCAAATTCATCAATAATGTTCCAGAACCTGCGCTAGGATCATATATGGTTACATTACTCACAGGTTCTGGCACCAATATGTTAGCAATGATTTTAGAGACCGCATGCGGTGTATAGTATTCGGCATACTTACCTCCAGCATCACTGTTGTAGTCTTTAATTAAATATTCGAAAATGGTTGAGAAAAAGTCAAAGCCTTCCTCCATAATGTTTTCAAAATTGAAAATCACCAATTTGTTCAGTAAGGCCTTGGCAAACCCATCGCGCTTGCTACGCACGTATTCTGTAATACGGTCAAAGAGCTGTACTTTTTGGCCATCTTCGGTTTTTACAGCAAAGAGCTCATTGTTGTTAGCGGCAATATCTATTAAGGTATCGTCCAGTAACTTGGCAAAATCCGGCTCGTTTTGGCGTTGGAACAAATAGCCAATCAATTGGTGCGGTTGCAAAAAGGCCGTAGAAGCTTTCATATCAAATTGCAAGGCGGCATAGTCATCTTCAGATAGTTTGGCCAATTGGTTTTCCCAATCATCGGCACCTTGTAATTCTGGTTTGAGTTGTTTTATCTCATAAGCAAAACGGTCGTTTAAAAATTTATATAAAAATATCTGACTGATAATTTTAAACTCGTTGCCATCGTTACCCAAGCCGTAACTGGCACAGACCGATTTTAATTCGTCTATGAGCGCTTTGGTACGTGTGGTAAATTCTAAGGTATTAGGTGTTGTCATGCGGTTTTTCCGTGGTATTCGTTAAGGTATTCGTCTACTATAAGTTGGGTTATAAATTTGGTGGTGGGCACATCTATTTTAGTGTCTGGTGCATTCTTAAATTCTGCATAGACCAAACGTGCGACCACCTGTGCAAAATAACTTTCATTGTTTAAGCTATCATTTCTATTAAGTACCGTTAAATCGGTCTGCTCCTTTATTTTTTGCAGGGCTTCAATAATAACCGTTTTTAATTTTGAAGGTTTGCCAGCTTCAAGCAGTCGTTTTTGTACGCGTGCATATTTGGCATCGCCTTCATATTTTTCACGTAATAATTCATTGCGGCGATTAAGCTCTTTAATTCTAGTATGAATAGACTTAAGGGATTTGATGTTTTCTTGCATTTCCTCTTGAGAAACCTCATTGAGGTTTTTATCATCAAACAGGCGTCTTAATTCTTCATACAGACTTATCCATTCTGGGTCTTTAGGGTCAAAATTACCACCCAAGGCTTCCCGAGTTTTTTTAAGGGTGTCTTTAAGTTCGCCAGCCAATACCAATTCGCTCTCTCCAATCTTTTTAAAGCCAAAAACCACATCTTCCAATGCCATGTTCAGCAAGTTGCCCACTTCTTCGCTATTTTCAAAGGCTTCTTTGGCATTGATTAGGTCTAAACGATTCGTAGCTTCAATACGCAGTCGGTTCAACTTTTTAAAATCCATGCGCTCCAATAGCTCATATTCGCCCACCAAACGTATCATATTGTACAATGAGCGTGCTTCCTCTAAAGCCTTTTTAATCTGGCGCATTTCTTCCTGGTCATTGATTTGCGAAATTTGCGAGGCAAAGTTTTCGGCATTTAATAAATCGTAATCCGCCAGGGTTTCTTTAATATTCCCAATAGAGGTTTCGATTTCTTCGCGCGATAAAAAGAGGTTGGAATAACTTTCCATTTCATCACCTAAAACACCTTGCAGTTCTTCAAAATAGGCACGGTTGGTTTTATCGAACTCTTTAGAGATATCGGCAAAGTCTACCACATGCCCAAAACGATGGTCTTTATAACGTCTATTTACCCGCGTTAAGGCCTGCAATAGGTTATGGGCTTTAATCACACGGCCCAGATAGATTTTCTTTAAATGCTTGGCGTCAAAACCGGTCAATAGCATATTATACACAAAGAGAATGTCTATTTTACCCGCTTTAAAGTCATCGCGCCATTGTTCCAATTCGTCTTTGCTGCCGGCATCATATAAAATGAGTGCGGCTTTTTTTACTTTATAGTCGTCCTGTCGCTTTCTAAGATAGTCTGGTTGCGGTTCGGCTGCCTGTGGTAAAGATTGATTTGTAGTTGCTTCTTTAGCATAAGTCTCATTGAATATTTGAAACAAAGCTTCGGCTTGGTCACTACTATCACAAATCACCATAGCACCTAAGGAAGCATCACCTTTGAGTTGCCTGAAATTTTGAAAGTCATTAATGATGTAATCCAGCATGGGTGCCACAAAAGACGGATGTGCATAAATGAGTTTCTTTTCGGCATCACCTTTTTTAATCTCTAAATCATCGAGAATCTTCTTGAATTTTATCTTGTATTCGGTTTCTATTTCCTCTCGAATCAACTTTAAGGTATAACCATCCGCAATAGACTTGTTGTAATAGTACTTGTGGATATAATCCCCAAACAGGTCTTTAGAACGCACATCACCGCCAATAAGCGGTGTACCTGTAAGTCCTATTTTAATGGCGTTTCTATCCGACTCCTGCAGGTTGGCCAAAAAGCTTCCCTCTGGATTGTAACTGCGATGTACCTCATCTAAAAAGTATACTCGTTGTATATTAATGTTATAATCGGTTGTGGTACTCACATCAGCATCTTCCTTAAACTTATGGATATTGACGACTGTTATTTCACGTTGGCCCTTGTCATTATTGACTGCTATGGTCTTTTTAAGGTCTTTTACAAATTCATCTCTAGAGCTCACCGTATGCACCTTTAAGCCTCGCGCGGTAAATTCATCTCTGGCTTGAGTCAACAAATCCAAACGGTCGACAATAAAATAGAATTTAGGGACGATATTTTTTTTCTGAAAATAATCGGTCAAAAAATGGGTGTTGTAATACGCCAAAGCCGTTTTACCAGAACCTTGGGTATGCCAAATGATACCCTTGCGTATACCTTCATCTAATTTAGCAGCGATAGCCTTAGTAGCAAATAACTGTGGATAGCGCATTATATGTTTTTGCAAGCCGGCATGTTCCTTAACATAGGCAAAGGCATACTGTAAGATAAACTTGAGCCTATCCTTTGACAGCATCGATGTTAAAATGCGATTGGTTGGTGAATGAGGGTCTTTATTGGTTTGGTATTCTGGGCTGTTCTTAATACTGATATAGTTGGTGTCCTTAAGCAGAAATGTTTCTACCTCTGAATCTAGAGGTTTTAGAACTTGTTTTAAATTAAATCCAAGCTCTTCTCTAAAATAGTTGAATTGTGGTTTGACATAAGATGGTGATGCATAATAGGCACCCTGCCAGGGCTCAATCTCATTGTCGTCATATTCCATATTATTGGAAAAAATCATGAACTGGGTAAGATTAACAAACTTTCGGAATTTCTTATTCTGAAAACGACGATTAATGCGGTCGCGCTCTGCAATCACCCCATTTTTGTTATTGGGCTTTTTAACCTCTATAAAAACCAAAGGCATTCCGTTGACCAAACAAATAACGTCTGGTCTAAATTCATCCTCTCCATTTTTATAGGTGAGTTCTGTCACCACATGAAAATCATTGTTGTCAAAATCTTCGAAATCTATAAGTCGGACACCAGAGCGCTCCGTAAGCTTATCAAAAAAGGCTTTACCTAAATCTTCATTTTCCAAACCAAGGCTTACTTCCTGATACAAGCGATCAATATCTTTTTCTGATAATTCAGGATTTATCCTGTGGATGGCGTTTTTGAAGATATCTGTGAAAATATTCGTGTCCTCGTCCCATTCAGATTCCTTTAAAGAAAGGTAGTCATAACCCAATTGGGTTAGGTGCAATATGGCTGGAAGCTTTACTCTAGAGTCCTCGTTGAATTTCATAAATAATTGACTCCAAAATTGGAGAAATTGACTGATTTAAAGGGTCTGTAAGAATTAGTTAAAGGGACTACTAATTTAATAAACACCTAACTCTTAACCAATATAAAGAACGAATTTTCTTAAAAATAGATTTGGCTATTCTAAATCATCATCGTAATCATCATCATCATCATAAAAATCTTTTTCCTTTAGCGTTGAAGAATCGAGCAGTTTAACAATATCAAGGTAGTTGTAAAACAGTCGTTTCCCGATTTTAGATACCCTTATACGGTGTTCTTTAGCGAATGATGCCATTTTGGTATTACCGTAGTTAAAAAACCTTTTAATTGCCTCACGTGGAATCCATTCGCCCATAATTGGTAGATCCTCAAAATTTTTGTGTGTATTATAACTTTTTCTCATGACATTAATTTTAATGCTAAGATTGTTAAACCAATTAGATTTAAATGGAATAAAAATCAGACAAGTTGAGAAACAATTGCTCTACACGTTTTATTTTGAACCTTCTGTTGCCAGGGTCACCATAGGTAAGTTCTAAATCATCACCCTCTTTACCCCACAGTATTTCCTTGTCTCTAATTAAGAGGTCTACCAAATCAAAAAACGCGCATTTATAGTCGGATTCATTAAAGCTATTATCCAATGTCGTTCTATTCCGTTCATAATTGTGCATGTACATTTGATTAAATTGTAACTTATGAGGGAAACTATATGCCTTTTTTGCCATACTTCTCAGGCCGTTTTTAGTTCTTAACAATTTATAGTCTTCATTTTCAGCATTGGCTTCACTTTCAATTTTGCTGAAGGTATTTTTTAATACCTGTTCCTCTCCAGACAGTTTTCCTTTGATTTCACGTCTATGAATACCAAGCAAGTGGTTATTAAAGTCAGTGTCACTAATTTCAGAATCCTCCCTCAGCTTTTTTGACAAAAAGGCATAACTATAGATGTTAAAAATGCTCATGATATTGTGAAAATCCCATAAGAATTCAGAACCTCCAATTAATTGTTTAACATTAGCCGCGGTTTTTTCTCCATCAACAAAATAGTCGGTCACTATACTGCCTACTTTAAGCTTGGACATTAAATCAAGAACTTCGGTGTCATTGAACACAGAAAAAATTATAATATCCGCATTTAAATGCATTAGTTTTTCACCAGGCAGAAGGTTAAGATAATCATCCCTAAAGGCTTTCCAATAATTCATCAATTCCTTTCTCCTAAAGTTTAAATAAGCTATGTTGAAACCAGAAAGGCCAGTCATGTAATTAATGTGCTGTATCCCTCTGTTTATGTACCTTTCTTCAATCATTTCATTATGTGTTTAAAATGCTTCTGTAGCTTCTTTTTGGCGTCTTTTAATATATCATCATTAATAAATAAATAGTGGTTGTCCATGTCCTGAGATCTTGTATGGCCCATTAATGTCTTTATAACAAGGCTTTCCCGAATTCCCGCCTCGTGAATGGACTGTCTAAAGAATCGCCTTGCTGAATATGTCGTTACGTTATAGTCTATACCTGCTAAAACGGCAATTAATTTCAAATTTAGGTTGGTTTTATCAAGACTGCGCTTTGGTAGTATGCGATCTTCAGGAATTTCACCAGAATATTTTTTTACGATTGCCTTTGCCTGTTTGGTTAGAAATTGCTTCGTACTCACATTTGATTTTTTCCTGTACAGTTGAATATAACCATTTTTAATGTCAGTTGTAGTCAAATTGATGGCGTCACAATGGCTTAGCCCTGTATAGCACAGAAACAAAAATATGTCTCTATACGGTTGTAGTTTGGACTTTTGACTTAAATCAAGTTCCCCAATACGTCTAAAATCTTCATTTGTCAGTCTGGGTTTAAAAGTCTTTTTAGGTTTGGCCCTAACCCCCATAAAAGGATTACTAATAATGCGTTCCTCCTGCTGAAGTTTAACAAAAAAAGGTTTAATATTTTTTATAATACTATTCGCGGATTGTCCCTTAAGTCCAACTTTACCAGTCTGTTCATTAGGTTGTCTAAGATAATGCAGAAACTGGTTGGCATACTTTCGTCTAAAATCATCTATACGAATATCCTCAAGGTTTTGCGTCTTCAAGAACATACAGAAGTGGTTTATCGACTTTTTGTAGTTCTTTTTGGTGCCATCAGCCTTATCCCTATCAGGTAAAATATCATTAGTATAGTAGTCATTTATGGCTTGTAAAAGGTTTGAATTATATTTCTCTTCTTTTCTTGATAGTAAATGGTCTCTAATTTCTTTAGGTTTAATAGAATCTAACTCGTCGTGATGCTCCCTAAGGAAGTCATTGAATTTATTCTCCAGCGTATTAAGCATCAAATTATATGATTTATGCTGTTCAAATTGTTTCTTGAACCTCTGGGTTTCTTCATCCCAAAACTCTATTGCAGAACGAGGAACTGGCACTAAACTAATCTTCCCTTCCGCTTTCTGACGGTTTTTAAGTATTCTAAGCCCCATTGGACTTCTCTTGGTTCTTGCATTTTCCCGGCGAGTGATGATTAGGAATTTTAATGTAATCGACATGTTTATTGAAATTTAGTTAAACGTAATTAAAGTGATTTGATCAGTGTGGAAGAAAAAATGGACACGCAAATATTCACCAAAGACACGTTTGAGATATTTTGGTGAAACATTGAATCTAACTTTAAACTTGCGAATAGCAGTAGTAGCAATAACTTTCGCCACATAAAGAAATGGTGAAACAGTTTCACCTTTTTGGTGAAACATGCCTTCTTGGTGAAACATTGGTGAAACATTTTAGTGGTTTTAAACAAACTCCACCGAAACCAAGAGAAACAAAAATCCCCGTCGTTACTGGTGTAACGCGGGGAAGTGAAAAATACTGAAAATAAAAAAGTGATCGCGACAGGATTCGAACCTGTGACCGTCTGCTTAGAAGGCAGATGCTCTATCCAGCTGAGCTACGCGACCATTCAATCACGCCTTCGCGAGATGAAAGTAAATTAATTATGTCGGGGTGGCAGGATTCGAACCTGCGACCTCCGCGTCCCAAACGCGGCGCGATAACCGGGCTACGCTACACCCCGAATTATTGGTTATCAATATATCGCTTAGCACCTCGTTTCTTAGTCTTACGCTCAAGACGTAATGCCTCGCTTCTATTCTGAACTTCTTTGGTATACACTATTTCCCATGGTATACCATATAAACTGTCGATTTTACAAGACCCTTGTTGTGCCTTGACAATCTATCATCGATATCAGCGGTTTGACCAACATAATATCGATTCTTTGCTTTACTAAAAAGGATATATACAATCATATTACCTTTTTAATAAGGGGTGGTCACGCTCTGAGCGTGACGACCTCCGCGTCCCAAACGCGGCGCAATAATGACGCAAAAGCGTCACAAGCCGGGACAGACTAGCCACGCTTAAGCGTGGTACACCCGGAAAATTGGCTATCTTTTTGCGGAGAGACCGGGATTCGAACCCGGGCAACACTTACGCGTTGACAGATTAGCAATCTGCTCCATTACCACTCTGGCACCTCTCCCATTTATTTATGATGAACGTTTCGCAAATTTTGCGGATGCAAATGTAACTTATCATATTAAAGAACGCAACAATTTAAACAGTTTTTTAGGCGAAATAATCAAAAAGGAAAAAGCCCTTATTCTGGATACTCTATTCTGAGATGATAGATATTTGATAATTTTAATTTTAGCACTTTTTTTATGGCTTGTATCTCCTTAAACGTAATATTGGCATTTAAAAATTGCCCTGTTTCCAGTTGTTTGTTTACTATATTCTCCACAAAATCATTAATCTTAGAACTTGTAGGCTCCTTGAGACTTTTAGAAGCTGCCTCAACCGAATCGCACATCATTAAGATTGCTGTTTCCTTGCTAAATGGCTTAGGACCTGGATAAGAAAAATCCTTTATATCAATATCTTCGTTTTTGGCCTTTTCGGTTCTGTAAAAATAATAGACAGCACTTGTGCCATGGTGGGTTCTTATAAAATCTATTACCCTATCTGGTAAATTGTATTTCTTGGCTATTTCTACGCCATTGATTACATGGTCTATGATTATTGTAGCACTTTCTCTACTGGATAGCTCTTCATGTGGGTTTATACCTGTGCTTTGGTTTTCGGTAAAATAGGTTGGATTCTTCATCTTACCTATATCGTGATAGAGTGCGCCAACCCTAACCAACATGGCGTTGGCGCCTATTTCATTGGCAGAGGCCTCGGCGAGGTTGGCCACGTTTAAAGAATGATGAAACGTCCCTGGTGCTTTATTGGAAAGTTCTTTTAGAAGTTTTGTGTTGGTGTCTGAAAGTTCTAATAAAGACACATCAGAAACAAGTCCAAATAGCTTTTCGTATATGTAAATAAGCGGCTGCACAAACAAGGTCGCCAAACCACATAAAATGAACAATCCAAAGGTTTCAAGTTTTAAATTGCTGATCTGACCTTCATGAATGACGAAGAAGGCAAAATATGCAATTATGTAAATCAAGGTAATCTGTCCTACTGAAATAAATAGGTTAGCCCTTTTATACAATTCTGAAACCGTTAGTATCGTGACGATACCCGCTATAATCTGAAGAAACATGTATTCATAACTATTGGGCACAATGAAGCCCAAAAGCAAAACGGTAAGAACATGGGAAAAAAGACCCAACCTCGCATCAAAAAATGCCTTTAAAACAAGTGGTAAAATACACAAAGGAACAACATAAAGATACTGCGAGTTAAAATTAATAACGACTGTAGTTAGGAAAATAACAGACGCTATATTGAAGAAAATAAAGGTGACCTTGGTGTTATTATCAAAAACTTCTCGTCGGTATTTTTGAAGAAACAATAACAGCATTAACAAAGCTAAAGCCACCAACATCGTATAAGCCAGTACAACTAAATTGTAGTTTGTAGAATTCCAGACTTGCGATTCAAATTCGGACTTTAGCGAATTTAAAACATTGTATTGCTCATCCTCTACAACTTGACCCTTGGAAATTATTAAAGTACCTTTCTCAACACTACCTCGAGTTAAAGCTATATTTTCAATGGCTTCTTCTAAAGAACTTTCAGTCAGTCTATTATTCAAAAAAAGATTAGGTTTTATGATATCAAAGAATAATGCTATAAGCCTATTTTTACTTTGACTGTTTTTTATGTCATTATAGGCTTCATTAAGTTTTGGTTTAAGCTCCGACCTTTCAAAAAGCGCTCCATAAACCACCTCTTTTTTTATCGTGTTTGACTCTATAATTTTTACAGGCCTGTCGTCAGCAAAGTTGTATTTTGAATCGGTAACTCCTACATCATAAAGATTATCGATAAGGTCCTGCCCTATTTGAAACAAACTCGACTTGCTTTTAGAAAAAAGACTATCGTTGAAAATGAGATTGAATCGCTCAGTGTAATTTTGAACCACCTCATCCTTCACATTAGAATCTACATCAAAAAAAACAGGTGTATTTTCACTGACTTCCTGTTTTTCGGCATCGATTTCAGCTTGATTTTTTTTTATGGCAAAGTCAAAAGGCGCATATAAATTCTCAGACTGCCAAGGTTTCCCTTTTTCAAAAGAATAGCGGAATTTGCCCGTTTTTGGAAATAAATAAACAATAAAGGAAGTGGTTACCGCAAATAGAAGGATTTTATAAACCAGAGCATGGTTTTTATACCACTTATTTAGAAGTTTACTCATAGACTATCAAATGTAACAAATAAATGAAAAATAGGATAGGTAATCATAAAAATAGGGCTATAATCTCTTAAAAAATCATTAATTTCGCGAGACTAAATAAAAACAAAAAAGATGAATAAAGAGGTAGTAATTGTATCCGCTGTTCGTACACCAATAGGTAGTTTTTTAGGAAGCTTATCAAGCATACCTGCTCCAAAATTAGGAGCTGTAGCTATTAAAGGAGCTCTGGAGAAAATAAAGCTTAATCCAGAATTAGTTGACGAAGTTCTTATGGGCAACGTGGTACAAGCAGGAACAGGACAAGCACCAGCAAGACAAGCGGCTATTTTTGCCGGTATTCCTAATACAGTTCCATGTACTACCGTTAACAAAGTGTGCTCATCTGGGATGAAAGCTGTGATGCAGGCCGCTCAAGCTATAAAGCTCGGTGATGCCGACATTGTTGTGGCTGGCGGAATGGAAAATATGAGTGCAATACCTCACTATTATCATGCACGCACTGCAACCAAATTCGGACCAGCAACTTTAGAAGACGGCATGCAGAAAGATGGTCTTGTGGATGCTTACGATAATAATGCTATGGGAGTTTGCGCAGACATGTGCGCAACAGAACATGAGTTCTCGAGGGAGCAACAAGATGCGTTTGCGATCCAGTCTTATACGCGGTCTAAAAACTCTTGGGATTCTGGAAAATTTGATAACGAGGTAGTGCCTGTTGAGGTACCTCAAAGACGTGGTGCACCAGTAATAGTGAGCAAGGATGAGGAATATTTAAATGTTAAGATGGAAAAGATTCCAGCTCTAAGACCTGCCTTTACTAAAGAAGGTACAGTTACGGCTGCTAATGCATCAACAATAAATGATGGAGCTGCCGCATTAGTGCTTATGAGTAAATCTAAAGCTGATGAACTCGGGTTAAAGCCTATAGCAACCATAAGAAGTTACGCCGATGCAGCTCAAGAACCAGAATGGTTTACAACAGCTCCAGCAAAGGCATTACCCAAGGCCTTGGATAAAGCAGGCGTGAAAATAGATGATATTGATTATTTTGAATTCAATGAGGCTTTCTCTGTAGTAGGACTGGCCAATATGAAAATTCTAAACCTGTCAGATGACAAAGTCAATGTCAATGGTGGAGCCGTTTCTCTAGGACATCCACTCGGCTGCTCCGGAGCTAGAATCTTGGTAACATTAATTAATGTGCTTCATCAAAATGATGCCAAACTTGGTGCAGCTGCCATTTGTAATGGCGGTGGCGGTGCTTCAGCCATGGTTATTGAACGCAATTAAACATTTAAATGCGGTACGGTATTTGCAATTTGGGCATTGTTCCGGTTAGATTAGAGCCTAGTGACACTTCTGAAATGGTTACACAGGTACTCTATGGTGACCAATTCAAAGTTCTGGAGTATCGCAAAAAATGGAGCCGAATTCGTATTGCTTTTGATAACTATGTGGGATGGATAGACAACAAACAATATCTTGAAGTTGACGAGGACACCCATAATAATCTCCTTCAGTCTGACTTTGTATTAGCAAAAGACCTTATTCAATATGTAGCGGATGAAAACGATAGCTTATATCCCATCCCGATTGGGAGTAATCTCAACGTATTGCCATTGTTGAATCATACCTACGACGGAAACAAGATTAACGTTACACCAAATAAGTCTAATATTGTAGCTACTGCCTTTCTTTACCTGAATGCGCCCTATTTATGGGGCGGAAAGACGCCTTTTGGTGTCGATTGTTCGGGATTTACTCAAATGGTTTATAAATTAAATGGCATTAACTTAAAAAGAGATGCCTCGCAGCAAGCTACTCAAGGAGAACCCTTAAGTTTTATTGAGGAAAGTGAACCGGGTGATCTTGCTTTTTTTGATAATGCAGAGGGTGAAATTATCCATGTAGGTATAATCATGGAGAACAATTACATTATTCATGCCCATGGAAAAGTTAGGATAGACCGCTTAGACCATAGTGGCATATATAACGCAGAACGCCAGATCCACACTCATAAGCTCAGGGTGATTAAGAAAATAGTCTAGAAACAAAAAAAGCGACTTCAATAAGTCGCTTTTTTTTATGTACTAATGAGTATTAATTGCCTCCGGCTGCAGATTGCATACCTTCTACCTTGGCTTTCATTTCCTTAAATTTATCGGTTTCTCCCAAGGCACTATAAATATTCATTAGTGTCTTAGCAGCGTCGATATTTGTTTCCCTCAATTCCAGAGCTTTCTGTAAGTAAGGAATGGCATTTTTATAAAGCTGCGTTCTTTTTTCTTTCAATTCATCATAACGCTTGTTATCAGCAGCGCTCATGCCTAAGGAATTCATTTCTTCTACGATTGCAGCCTCTCCATCAAGAATGCTTACCGCTATATTATTATAAGCGTCCACGTAATTAGGATTAAGCTCAATAGCTTTCTCATAGTATTTGATAGCTCCCTTTTGGTCTCCACCTTCTGCGGCCAAAACACCGAGGTTATACTGCAACTCAGCATTATTGGGGTCCTTTGCTGTAGCCTCTTCCATTAATTCCTTAAAACGCTCTTTGTTGCCCATTTTAAGATATACATTGGCCTCGGAAAGCAATAATCCCATATCGTCTGGGTTCTCTGCCCTAGCATCTGACATTGCCGCAAGAGCTTTTTCATCGTTACCTTGGGCCACATGAATTAAGGCTATATTTTTGGTGATTTCCCCTCTTTTAGATTCAGACATCTCATCCTTCGGGTTAATATGTGTCTTGGCGATTTTTACAGATAAATCACGTGTCTTTTTGTCACCAAAGACCTCTTCTTCACCGGTCTCTTTATTCACAGCGTAATAATTCATCTTAATACCTGTATAATTTAAATCCTGAAGTTCTAAATAATACTTCAATGCAGTATCATAGTCCTGGTTAGTGACCGCAGATGATGCTGCGTAGTATAAATATGTGGTATCTTCTGGAGACAACTTATAAGCCTTTTCAAATCCTAAAGCAGCAGAAGCGTAGTCTTTACTGCTTATTGCATTATTAGCTTTGGTTAAGAAATTATTAATCATTGAGGTTTTCATTTCGCTAGCATCCTTAGAATACTTGTATTTGCCCATGGCGGCCTCTACGTCTTTTAGTTTTTCTAAACTAGCAATAGCTTCATCTACTTTTTCACTGGAGCCGGCTCCATTGGCATATAGCGCCTGAGCCTTAAGGTAGTAAAACTCAGCTTTCATCTTATCGTCCATGTTGCCTAGTAGCTGTTCTGCAGCAGCCACTGCAGATTGGGCATCCGCCCAATTCATTTTCTTTATGGCTTTCTCAATGGCCCTTACTTCACTTTTTTGTGCAAACGACATTGCCGAAACAGCTAAGAGTAACACTAATGTCATTAAGTTTTTCATCACGTTTAATAGTTTTTAATCAATATTAGTTTTAGTTTTCATTTGTTTTATTATCAATAGCCGTGCCATCATTATCTGTTGCCGAATTGTCAACATCTCCTTCAGCTACAGCATCGTCATCATCATCTTTCATCACTTTAGCCACGGCAGCGATGGAATCTTTGCCTTTTAGGTTTATTAATTTAACACCTTGCGTGGCTCTTCCCATAACCCTTAAATCAGAGACTTGCATCCTAATGGCTATACCAGATTTATTGATAATCATGAGATCATCATCATCTGTTACATTCTTAATCGACACTAAGTTACCAGTTTTTTCGGTAATAGAAATGGTTTTTACACCTTTACCGCCTCTGTTAGTTATCCTGTAATCATCTAAACTAGATCGTTTACCGTAGCCATTTTCTGAAACGACCAAGATATTACTATCCATATCGTCAACGGCAACCATTCCTACGACCTCATCATTGTCATCTGCTAATGTGATGCCCCTTACTCCAGAAGCATTACGACCCATTGGTCTTGTTTTAGCTTCTTCAAACCTAATAGCCTTACCGGATTTTAAGGCTAACATCACTTGACTATTACCTGTTGTTAATTTAGCCTCAAGAAGTTCATCACCTTCCCTAATGGTTATGGCGTTTATTCCATTGGTTCTCGGTCTAGAATATTGTTCTAAAGCGGTCTTTTTTACCTGACCTTTTTTAGTCGCCATGATTACATAATGACTGTTGATGTATTCCTCATCCTTTAGGTCCTGAGTACATATAAAAGCCATGACTTTATCGTCTTGCTCAATATTAATAAGGTTTTGTATCGCTCTACCCTTTGAGGTTCGCGTTCCTTCCGGTATTTCATAAACACGCATCCAGAAACATTTTCCTTTTTGGGTAAAGAATAACATGTACTGGTGATTTGTTCCGACAAATAAATCTTCAAGGAAATCTTCATTTCGTGTGGTTGAAGCTTTTTGTCCTACTCCGCCCCTATGCTGGGTTTTATATTCTGTCAAGGACGTACGCTTAATGTAACCTGCATGAGAAATGGTGATAACAACCTTTTCATCTGGAATCATATCCTCTATGCTAAGATCGCCTCCTGCGTATTCTATTGTTGAGCGACGCTCATCACCATACTTATTTTTTATTTCTAGAAGCTCTTCCTTAATGATGTCCATTCGACGATCTTTCTTATCAAGAATATCCTTTAAGTCTTCAATGGTCTTCATTAGCTCTTCATACTCGCTTCTTAGCTTATCTTGCTCAAGACCGGTCAATTGTCTCAATCTCATCTCAACAATTGCTTTGGCCTGAATTTCGGTTAGCTTAAAGCGTTCAACCAATTTCTCCCTGGCTTCATCTGCATTGGAAGACGCTCTAATTAAAGCAATAACTTCATCTATATTGTCAGAAGCTATAATTAAACCTTCTAAAATGTGTGCTCGTTCTTCGGCCTTGCGCAATTCGTATTTTGTGCGTCTTACTACGACGTCATGTCTATGGTCTACAAAATGAAGAATTAAATCTTTTAAGTTGAGCAACTCAGGCCTTCCCTTTACAAGTGCAATATTGTTTACACTAAACGACGACTGCAGTGCTGTATATTTGTACAACTTGTTTAGTACAATGTTTGGTATGGCGTCTCTTTTAAGAACATAAACTATGCGCATACCTTTTCTATCGGACTCATCACGAATTGTAGCTATGCCTTCTAGCTTCTTCTCGTTAACAAGATCGGCCGTTTTTTTAATCATATCGGCTTTATTGACCTGATATGGTATTTCGGTAACTATGATACACTCGCGGCCTTTAACTTCCTCGATATTAGCCTTACCACGCATTACAATTCTTCCTCGGCCAGTCTCAAAGGCTTCTTTTACGCCATCGTAACCATAGATAATGCCACCAGTTGGAAAATCAGGTGCCTTAATGTGCTGCATCAATTCGTTAACCTCAATATCTGGATTATCGATAAACGCAACGGTACCGTCCACAACTTCTGAAAGGTTGTGAGGCGGCATGTTTGTTGCCATACCAACCGCAATACCAGAAGCTCCATTAACCAGTAACCCTGGAATCCTTGTCGGTAAGACCGTTGGTTCCTCTAGTGTGTCATCAAAATTTAAACTATGGTCTACTGTTTCCTTATCTATATCTGCCAACATGTCTTCAGATATCTTACGCATCCTTGCCTCAGTATATCGCATCGCGGCCGGACTATCACCATCAATAGACCCAAAATTACCTTGACCATCAATGAGCATATAACGTAAACTCCACTCCTGCGCCATACGCACCATGGTATCATAAACAGAGGTATCACCGTGCGGATGGTATTTACCCAAAACCTCACCTACGATTCTGGCAGATTTTTTATGCGGTGTATTTGATCTAACTCCCAACTCGTGCATACCATAAAGTACGCGTCTGTGAACAGGTTTAAGACCATCTCTTACATCTGGTAAGGCACGTGACACAATGACCGACATTGAATAATCAATGTAGGCGGATTTCATTTCATCTTCAATGTTAATCGGAATCAGTTTTTCTCCTTCTGACATATGTAAATCAAATTAATTTTTATGGGTTTTCATAACGTGCTAATATACTTTTTTTAGTAGTGTTTAAAGGTATTTCAGCAGGTCTTTTTAGGACTTTTTATTAACAATTATTAATATCTTTTTGGTTAATAAGTAAATGTCAATTCTCTTTGATTATAAAGGCTTTTTTAGTCTATTCGTTATATCCTAACATTTAAGGTATGGTTTTTGTCGTTATGTTAGAGATGTTTTATTATTTTTAATGCAGAAAGGCAATTAGTTATGGATGATAATTTTTCCCCAAGAGTTAAGGATGTAATAGCTTACAGTAAAGAAGAAGCGCTACGCCTAGGCCATGATTTCATAGGAACCGAACATTTAATGCTCGGACTTCTAAGGGATGGCAATGGCAAGGCTATAGATATTTTAAGTGCGTTGGACGTGGACCTAAATCACCTTCGAAGAAAGGTTGAGATTTTGAGTCCTGCCAACCCTAATATCGTTACAGCTTCCAATGAGAAGAAAAACCTTCACTTAACCAGACAAGCAGAACGCGCTCTTAAGACCACATTTCTAGAGGCCAAATTATTTCAGAGCTCGTCAATAAATACAGCGCACCTACTTTTATGTATACTGCGCAACGAAAATGACCCAACAACAAAGCTTTTGAACAAGCTTAGGGTCGATTATGATAATGTTAAAGAAGAATTCAAATCAATGATTACAAGTGATGATGATTATTTAGACAGCCCAAAAGCTGAATCGTACTCGGATGATGACATCAACGATGGCGATGATGGGGCTAAACAAAATCCATTTGGCGGAAGTCAATCAGGCAAATCCAATAAAAAATCCAAAACACCAGTTTTAGATAATTTCGGTAGGGATTTAACCATTCTGGCCGAAGAAGGCAAACTAGACCCTGTTGTAGGAAGAGAGAAAGAGATACAACGCGTGTCTCAAATCCTTAGTAGACGCAAAAAAAACAATCCGCTTTTAATCGGTGAACCCGGTGTAGGGAAATCGGCTATTGCAGAAGGTTTGGCCTTGCGAATCGTAAAACGCAAAGTATCTCGTACCTTATTTAATAAACGCGTGGTTACGCTAGATTTAGCAAGCTTGGTTGCGGGCACAAAATATAGAGGACAGTTTGAGGAACGCATGAAAGCCGTCATGAATGAGCTTGAAAAAAATGATGATATCATTTTATTCATAGATGAGATTCATACCATTGTTGGAGCCGGTGGAGCTACAGGTAGTCTCGATGCCTCCAACATGTTTAAACCAGCACTGGCGCGTGGCGAAATTCAATGTATTGGCGCTACAACGTTAGATGAATACAGGCAATACATTGAAAAAGATGGTGCTTTAGAACGTCGTTTCCAAAAAGTAATTGTGGAACCAACTACAGTTGAAGAAACCATAGAAATCCTCAATAACATTAAAGCGCGTTACGAAGAGCATCATAATGTAGATTACACAGATGAAGCTATTGAGGCTTGTGTTAAGCTTACTAATAGATACATGACCGACCGCTTTTTACCAGACAAAGCTATAGATGCTTTGGACGAGGCAGGATCAAGAGTTCATATCACAAATATAGATGTACCAGATCAGATTCTTGAACTTGAGAAAAAACTGGAAGAAGTAAAGGAAACCAAAAACAGTGTTGTTAAAAAGCAGAAATACGAAGAGGCTGCTAAACTTCGTGATGATGAAAAACGACTGGAAAAAGAACTTCTAGCCGCCCAAGAAAAATGGGAGGAAGAGACGAAACAACACCGCGAAATCGTTACTGAGGACAATGTTGCCGACGTTATCTCAATGATGACAGGAATTCCAGTGAATAAAATTGCACAAACCGAAATAAATAAACTGGCCAAGTTACCAGAACTCATAAAAGGTAAGGTAATCGGTCAAGATACGGCAGTTGCCAAGGTTGTAAAAGCCATTCAAAGAAATAGAGCTGGACTCAAGGACCCCAACAAACCTATAGGATCTTTTATTTTCTTAGGTCAAACTGGTGTTGGAAAAACACAGTTGGCAAAAGTACTGGCCAAAGAATTGTTTGATAGTGATGATGCTCTTGTTAGAATTGACATGAGTGAATACATGGAGAAATTCGCCATTTCGAGATTGATTGGTGCACCTCCAGGCTATGTAGGCTACGAAGAAGGTGGCCAGTTAACTGAGAAAATTAGACGCAAGCCTTATGCTGTGGTGCTTTTAGATGAAATTGAAAAAGCACATCCGGACGTATTTAACATGCTGCTTCAAGTGTTGGACGACGGCTATCTTACCGATAGTTTAGGTCGAAAGATTGATTTTAGGAACACTATTATTATCATGACCTCCAATATTGGAGCTCGCAAATTGAAAGACTTTGGAACAGGCGTAGGTTTTGGTACGGCGGCAAGGGAAGCGCAAGAAGCCGATTACGCCAAAGGCGTTATAGAAAATGCACTTAAAAAAGCCTTTGCTCCCGAGTTTTTGAACCGTATAGACGATGTCATTGTCTTTAATACTCTAGAAAAAGAGGATATTAATAAAATTATTGATATAGAGTTAGTTAAACTAATCAAACGTATTAAAGACTTAGGCTACGATTTAAAATTAACGGC
This sequence comes from uncultured Winogradskyella sp., assembly GCA_913055905.1. Taxonomy (GTDB): domain Bacteria; phylum Bacteroidota; class Bacteroidia; order Flavobacteriales; family Flavobacteriaceae; genus Winogradskyella. The sequence continues at coordinate 242,300 of CAJXLB010000002.1, read as the reverse complement.
CAAAGCCAAGGACTACATCGCAGACAAAGGCTTTGACAAGCAATACGGAGCAAGACCTTTAAAACGTGCTATTCAGAAGTACATTGAAGATGCTTTAGCTGAAGAAATAATTAATTCAAAAATCCAAGAAGGTGATACCATTACTATGGATTTTGATGCTAAGGCGGAAGAGCTAAAAATAAAGGTTAAAAGCTCTGGAAAGCCAACAGAATCCTAATGACTCAGAATTTAGATTTAAAACTCCTTTTGGCAACTTAAGGAGTTTTTTTGTATCTTATGTTTGCGTTAATGAGCTACGTCATGGAAAAAGAACTAGATCTTGGGTTTTGTGTCCTTTCATTTTTTGAGCGCTATATGATAGCGGTTATCAATGAGGGTGTCAACATCAGTGATGATGAAAATGAAGTTCTAATTCAGTATGCAACGGATTATTATAAGGACAAGCCTTTTGTCTACATAACCCACAGGATAAACTCCTATTCCGTAAATCCAAATATATATCACAGAACCGCTGAGGTTAAATCTCTAGTAGGTTTCGCAGTGGTTTCAGCTGACTATAAGGCTAAAATAAATGCCCAGTTAGAGAAGATGTTTTTCAAAAAACCATTTGAAATCTTTGGAGAGTTAGATGAAGCTAAGGCATGGGCGGACCAAGTGGTACAAGACCACAAAAACGCTTAGTAACAATCCAAGCCATAAGTGTTAAGAAACAATTCTTCAATTTCTATTTCCAAAGTTTTCATAAAATGAATTGAGGCTTCTATGGCATCATGTAAGACTTCATCTTCTTTTATAAATGGCACGGATTTTCGGTATTCTGCTAAGAACGATTCCAATAAAGGAGAAGTTTTAAATGGTCTTCTAAACTCGATGGCCTGAGAGGCATTTAGCAGCTCAATAGCTATAATGCGCTCCACATTTCTAATAACATCATAAGCTTGAGTTGCTGCATTGGCACCCATGCTCACATGATCCTCCTGTCCGTTACTGGACACGATGCTATCAACGCTAGCAGGCGTAGCAAGCTGTTTATTTGCACTCACTATACTGGCAGCAGTGTACTGCGGAATCATAAACCCAGAGTTTAATCCTGGATTATCAACCAAAAAAGGCGGTAAACCCCTTAAACCCGATACTAATTGGAAAATTCTACGTTCAGATATGTTTCCTATTTCCGCCATGGCAATCTTTAAGTAATCTAAAACAAGTGCTAAAGGCTGTCCATGGAAGTTACCTCCTGAAATGATTAAGTCCTCCTCAGAAAAAATGTTAGGGTTGTCCGTAACCGAATTAATCTCCGTTAATATAATCTTCTCAACAAAGTCTAAAGTATCCTTTGTTGCGCCATGCACCTGCGGAATACACCTAAAGGAATAAGGGTCTTGTACATGCTCTTTTGCTCGGGATACAAGTTCACTTCCTTTTAATAACTCGTTAAATCGTCGTGCTACTTTGCGTTGTCCTGGATGCGGTCTAATGGCATGAACCAAATCATGAAATGGGTCTAACCTCCCATCAAAGGCATCCAAGGAAATACTGGCAACAATATCCGCTAAATATGACGTCTTATGGGACATGAGTAACAGATATACACCGTAGGCACTCATAAACTGAGTCCCATTTAAAAGGGCCAACCCTTCCTTGGCCTGCAGCTTTATTGGCTCCCAACCAAATTTTTCTAGAATCTCTGACGCTTCATAAACAACATCCTTATGCACCACTTTTCCCTTACCAAGTAGTGGCAAGGCCAAATGAGCCAGCGGTGCCAAATCACCCGAAGCTCCAAGAGACCCTTGTTTAAATACAACAGGGAAAATATCGTTATTAAAAAAATCGATTAAACGATGAACCGTTTTCAATTGCACACCACTATGCCCAAAACTTAAGGACCTAATTTTTAAGAGGAGCATTACCTTAACAACAGATTCAGGAACTCGATCGCCAGTACCACAGGCATGAGACATCACAAGATTTTCTTGGAGTTTAGTAAGATCGGTGTTTGATATTTTTACATTATATAAAGAACCAAAACCAGTGTTAATACCATACATTGGATCTTTATTGTTAGCGAGTTTTTTATCTAGATAAGCTTTGCAATCTTCAATCTTTTTTGTCAGCTCGTCCGATAATTGTAGTTTTTTATTGTCATTAAAAATATTGTAAATGGTTACAATATCTAAAGGCTCTGATGAAATACGATGGATGTGATCCATTTTATAGATTGATTTAGTCTGTCAAATTAATTTAGTCTGAATCTTCTTCTGCCTTTTCGTTGGATTCCACAGGTTCTTCTGGCTGTTTGAAAAGATCTAGATAAGCTTGACTTAAATTATCAATGAGGTGTCCTGCGATTAAACTCTGATAGCCATGGTTTTCTACAGCAATATCGCCCGATTTCCCATGTAAATAAACACCGAAGAGACTCGCAGGCAGTGGATCATAGCCTTGTGCTATTAAACCTGTAATAACACCTGTTAATACATCACCGCTACCAGCAGTGGCCATTCCTGGATTCCCAGTGGTGTTAATGTAGTGTTTTTCACCATATACCGTGATACTATGGGCACCTTTGATAATTACTATGACATTATGCTTTAGAGAAAACTTTGAGACCTTACTCAATTTCTCAAAATCATTGGACCAATTGCCTATTAAGCGCTCGAGTTCTTTTGGGTGTGGTGTTAATACTGTTTGCTCAGGAAGATGTTTTAATAACGTTTTTTGTTTTGCCAATAAATTGATGGCATCGGCATCCAAAACCAAAGGTGTTTTATTCCCTTTTAAAAATTGCTCAAAAGCATGTAACGTTTCATCAGAAGTACCAAGACCAACACCTATGCCAATTACTGAAGGTTCTATATCAAAATCAATAGATTCTATATTATTTTCACCTTTATCGCACAATACCATAACCTCGGGCAGAGCGGTTTGTAAAATTGTATAACCACACCTAGGTGAATAAGCCGTTACCAATCCTGCGCCAGACAATAAAGCCGAGCGACTAGCCAATACTAGAGCTCCAATTTTACCATAACTACCACCTATCACTAAAGCATGTCCAAAATCACCCTTGTGCGAGAATTTTTCTCTTGGTTTGTACATTGGTAATACTTCGTGCCTTGCTATAAGCTCTACAGCTGTTTCCGTTTGTGCTAAATAATCGCGATCAATACCTATGTCCAACACTTCCCATTGTATCGTAAAACGTGCTGTTTCTGGTAGAAAGAAAACTAGCTTGGGTGCCTGAAAACTTAAGGTATAATTTGCATGAACAACTGCGTCTGAGTCCTCAACTGCTTTATCTGTATACAGGCCAGAGGGAATATCAATAGATAAAGTAAAAGCCTTCGATTCCCTAAATTTTAAAAAGAGCGCTTTTACCCATTCTGCAGGTGGTCGGTTTAAACCAATGCCAAAAACAGCATCTACGATAATATCGTCTTGATGAATATCTGGAAATTCATCAGCGCCATTTAAAATGGTGGGCCAATCCTTAGTAGTGTTTTTTATCCTATCATAATTGACTAGAAAATCCTTAGATCGTTTTTCGCTGTAATTAACTATATAGGTCTTTACATTGTAACCGTGTATAATAAGTTGCCTACTTAGAACCAATCCGTCCCCACCATTATTCCCAATACCACAGAACACATGGACAGGAACTTGTGCTCCCTGCATCCTTAAATGCATCCAATTAAAAATCTGGGTTCCTGCACGCTCCATTAGGTCGGTTGAGGAAATGTTTTGGCGTTCTGTAGTTAGGCGATCACCTTCATAAATCTGTTCTTTAGAGAATACTTTCATACAAAAAACTGGTCCTTATCAAATGCTTTAAAAGTCAAAATTTTAAACGCTGAAATATTTTTTTATTCTCGTAAAAATAATACATTTGAGAAGTAATGAGGAAAAAAATAACCATAACCTTTAATACCATTACCACATCAAACTACGCCATAGATTTGATGTATTTTATGACGACCATGACCACCCTAAGGGCAAGGTTCTAAATTGCTTTCGTCATACGTTTTAATTTCCATTGTTTTAAATCATTTTTATGAAAGTTCTCAAATTTGGTGGAACCTCCGTAGGTTCTGCAGAAAGTATTAACAAGGTTATATCTATAATAGATACGGAAAGTCAGTCCGACAACATAACGGTTGTCGTATCTGCCATTGGCGGAGTCACCAACAAGCTTGTAAAAGTAGCTGAGTTAGCCTGTGATGGAGATGAATCCTATAGCAAATATTTCGATGAGATTGCTCTAATTCATCATCAGATAGAAGACCAGTTGTTTATAGATGCAGACAAAAATCTAGATTCTATCAGATTATCTACTACTGCCCTACTGGATGAGCTTAAGCAATTACTTGACGGTATTTTTTTAATCAATGAAATCTCTCCAAAAACTTCGGACAAATTATTGAGTTTTGGTGAATTATTATCCTCCACCATTATTTACCACGCTCTTAAGTCAGATAGCAGAGACATAATTTTAAAAAATGGTCAAGAGCTCATCATTACAGACGATAATTTTACCAATGCCAATGTTGATTTTGAACTTACCACCCTTAATATTGAGCTTTTCTTCAAAGCCAATAGCAATAGGGTAACACTTATTCCTGGATTTATTTCCAAATCCGTGCATAAAGAGTGTACTACGCTTGGTCGTGGCGGTTCAGATTATACGGCAGCGATTATCGCTGCTGCCATTAATGCTACTGAATTACAAATTTGGACTGACGTTAGCGGTATGTACACCACCAACCCAAAACTGGTTAAACAAGCAAGGCCTATAAAGGAGTTGTCTTACCAAGAGGCGATTGAACTGTCGCATTTTGGAGCCAAAGTTCTGTACCCACCAACAGTAATGCCTGTGCTTCAAAAAGAAATACCCATACTTATCAAAAACACCTTTAAACCAAAGGATCATGGTACAACTATAACAACCAACGCCAATAACGATAGTTCGCCTGTTAAAGGCATAAGCAACATAGACCATATTGCACTATTAACGCTTCAAGGTAATGGTATGGTTGGTGTTCCTGGCTTTAGTAAACGTTTGTTCGAAACTTTGGCGCAAGAAAAAATCAATGTTATTTTAATAACACAGTCATCTTCAGAACACTCCATATGCTTTGGTATCAAAGATTCTGACGCCCTAAAAGCAAAACAATCCATTGACGAAGCTTTCGAATATGAAATTGCCTTAAATAAGCTCGAACCAATTATTGTGGAAACCAATTTGTCCATAATTGCCTTAATTGGTGATAAAATGAAAAACCATCAAGGAATAAGTGGCCGCATGTTCAGTACTTTGGGCAAAAACAATGTTAATATAAGGGCTATTGCACAGGGTGCTTCAGAACGAAACATATCTGCAGTTATAGAAAAGAACGATGTAAAAAAAGCCCTTAACAGTTTGCACGAAACGTTCTTTGAAGTAAAAACAAAGCAAGTCAACCTATTTATAACAGGTGTAGGCAATGTTGGTGAACGCCTTATAAACCAGATTCACCAGCAGCATAGCTATGTTAAGAAGAACCTTAAAATCAACCTTCGTGTGGTTGGTTTATCCAATTCCAAAAACATGCTTATAGACGAAGGCGGCATAGCCCTTAATGACTGGAAAGAGAGATTGGTAAATGGTAATACGGCTAGTTTACAAGGGTTTTTGGATAAGGCTACACAGCTAAATCTTAGAAATTCTGTATTTGTTGATATTACAGCCAATACTGAAGTCGCCCATATATATCCTGGTTATTTACAGAAAAGCTTTTCCGTTATCGCATGTAATAAAATTGCGTGTTCTGGTACGTTGGAATATTACAAAAACCTTAAAGCGCTTGCTTTAAAATACAATGCATCCTTTTTGTTTGAAACCAATGTTGGAGCTGGTCTTCCTGTTATTGACACACTAAATCACCTTGTAGCCTCCGGAGATAAGGTTCGCGAAATACAGGCCGTATTATCTGGAAGTTTAAATTTTGTTTTCAACCATTTTAATGCTTCCAACACGTTTTACAAGGTTGTTAAACAGGCTAAAGATGAAGGTTATACCGAACCTGACCCTCGTATTGACCTAAGTGGTATTGACGTAGCAAGAAAAATATTGATTCTGGCTAGGGAAAGTGGCTATGATATGGAACTGGAAGATGTAGTTTCTGAAAATTTCTTAACGGAAAACGCCATGAAAGCTGATTCTGTAGATGACTTTTTCCAAACACTTATAGATGATGAAGAACATTATCAGGCACTTTACAAATCGGCACAAAGCAAAAACGCACAATTAAAATTTGTTGCAGCATTGAAAGACGGCAAAGCTAAAGTTGGACTTCAGGAAATAAAGGAAGGTCATCCCTTCTACAATTTAGAGGGTAAAGACAATATCGTAATGTTTTACACGGACCGCTATCCTGAGCAACCCATGATTATAAAAGGAGCCGGAGCAGGTGCAGATGTTACCGCTTCTGGGTTGTTCGCAGATATCATCAGAGTAGCTAATAATTAATCCATGGAACAAAAAGAAGTAAAACTATTTACGCCAGCGACCGTAGCAAATGTATCTTGCGGCTTTGATATCCTTGGCTTTTGTTTGGACACTATTGGTGATGACATGATTATTAGAAAAACGGAAGGACATGGCATCACCATTACCAAAATCACAGGTTTTGATTTGCCTACTACAACGACCGAAAATGTCGCAGGTATATCAGCTTTGGCCCTAATGGACTATCTTAAACCAAACTGTGGCTTTGAAATTGAAATACATAAGCGCATCAAACCAGGAAGTGGTATAGGCAGTAGTGCGGCCAGTGCAGCAGGAAGTGTTTTTGGTATAAATTACCTTTTGGGCAATCCTCTAAACAAAACAGAATTAACCTCCTTCGCCATGAAAGGAGAGGCCTATGCAAGCAAGGCTGAACATGCTGATAATTTGGCTCCTGCACTATTTGGTGGATTTACCTTGGTCAAATCCACTCAACCCCTTCAGGTTTTACAGTTGCCCACTCCTAGTGATTTATTTGCTGCTATTATTCATCCGCAAATAGAAATAAAAACAGCAGATGCTAGAGCCATTTTACCAAGAGAAACGAGCTTGAAAAATTGTATCACTCAAACGGCCAATATGGGGAGTTTTGTCCATGCATTGCATACATCAGATTACGATTTAATTGAATCGAGCTTAAAGGATGTTATCATCGAGCCACATCGCAAAGCGCTTATTCCAAAATTTGACACATTAAAAGAAAATGTTATGGCTTCTGGAGCTCTAGGATGTGGGATTTCTGGATCAGGACCATCAATATACACACTATGTAAAGGCCAGGATAAGGCCAAAGCCATTGCAGAAGTAATGACCCAAATCTATAGTGACACAACCATACCGTTTGAAATCTATGTTTCAAAAATTAATACAGAAGGAATTAAAATTAAATAATGACCTATTATTCACTCAATAGAATTGCTCCAGATACGAGCTTTGAACAAGCTGTAATTAATGGTTTGGCTCCAGATAAAGGCTTGTACTTCCCAAAAAACATAAGACCTTTAGCTTCTGATTTTTTTAGCTCTATTGACCATAAATCAAAAATTGAAATAGCCTACGAGGCACTAAAACAATTTGTGGGTGATGAAATCCCAGAGTCTAAGCTTAAGGACATCATCGAAGACACTTTAAATTTTGATTTTCCTATAGTTGAGTTAAATAAAAACCTATCCATTTTAGAACTATTTCACGGGCCAACCTTGGCATTTAAAGATGTAGGCGCTCGTTTTATGGCGCGCTGTTTGGGTTATTTCAATCGAGATAATACCCAAAAGGTCACTGTTTTGGTAGCCACTTCAGGAGATACTGGTGGTGCCGTAGCCAATGGCTTTTTAGGAATAAAAGGTGTTGAGGTAGTCATTCTTTATCCTAGTGGGAAGGTGAGTAAAATTCAAGAGAAGCAGTTAACGACGCTTGGTCAAAATATAACGGCTTTAGAGGTAGCTGGTGTTTTTGACGACTGCCAAGATATGGTCAAGCGGGCTTTTGTAGACGACGAGCTATCAAAGCAAATAAAGTTAACCTCTGCCAATTCTATAAACATAGCACGATGGCTTCCTCAACTCTTGTATTATCTTTTCGCCTATAAGGAACTTAAAAACAACTATAAAAATTTGGTGTTTTGTGTACCCAGTGGTAATTACGGTAATATCTGCGCTGGAATGGTCGCTCAGAAATTAGGTCTTCCCGTGAAACACTTCATTGCCGCAAATAACTCAAACGATACCGTTGTAAGGTATATGGAAACCAAATCCTATCATCCTAAACCTTCGGTTGCTACGATAAGCAACGCAATGGACGTTGGTAACCCAAGTAATTTTATTAGAATTAAGGAATTGTATGATAATTCATATGACAACTTAAAATCTAATTTATCAACCTACAGCTTTTCTGATTTAGAGACGAAACAAGCACTTCTGGAACTCTATCGTAACTATAACTATATTGCTGACCCACACGGCGCTGTTGGGTATTTAGGTGCTAAAGCTTTTCTGAAAAAAGAACCTGAGGCTCATGTAGTCATCCTAGAAACTGCCCATCCGACAAAATTCCTTGATGTGGTTGAAACTACAATAGGTAAGGAAATAACAATTCCTAACCAAATTAAGGACATCATGGAAAAACCTAAGAAGAGCATACCTATAAAATCATACGACGATTTAAAATCCTTTCTATTAAAAGGTTAAACCACAAAAAAGCTTTTTAGTGTTTCTTCGTATATAGCTTCATACTTAGGAACTATAGCATGAATATCAAATTTTGCAGATTGGGATTTTGCATTGGACTTAAAGGTCTCCAGTGTTTTTAAGTCCTTTAAGATTTTAACGGCATTTGCAGACATATCTTCAACATCGCCTACATTGCTTAAAAACCCAGAAAAGCCATCTAAATTAACTTCAGGCAAACCGCCTGTATTTGATGAAATTACTGGCGTACTGCTTGCCATTGCTTCTAAAGCCGCTAGACCGAAACTCTCAGTTTCAGAAGGCAATAAAAACAAATCACTAAAACATAGAATACGGTCAATCTCAGTACTATTCCCTAGGAACACCACACGATCGGTCAAGCCTAAATCATCAACCAATAACTCAGCGGCCTCCTTTTCAGGTCCCTCTCCTACCATCATAAGCTTGGCAGGTAGTTGTTTTTGTATTTCGTTAAATACCTTAATGACATCTGGAATTCGTTTTACCTCTCTAAAGTTACTGATGTGCGTAATGATACGTTCATGGTCTTCGGCCATCATAGCCCTTTGGCAATCGGTAAAATTGTTAACGTGCTTTTCCAAATCAATAAAATTGGGCACAACATGTATGGGTCGTTCAATATTAAATAAGCGCATGGTATCTGCCCTAAGACTTTCTGAAACGGAAGTGACCGCATCCGATTTGTTGATACTAAAGGTTACCGCAGGTTTATAAAAAGGATGGCTTCCCACCAAGGTGATATCTGTACCATGGAGCGTAGTAACTATAGGAACCAAAATATCTTCATCAAGCAGCATCTGCTGTGCCATGTATGCGGCGTAAGCATGAGGTATGGCATAGTGAACATGCAAAAGTTCTATACCGTGCAGCTTAACCATATCTACCAATTTACTGGATAGTGCCAATTCGTAAGGCTGATAATGAAAGAGCGGATATTCTGGAACATGGACTTCGTGAAAGTGAACATTATTACTTAAGAGCTCAAGACGAACGGGTTGACTGTAAGTAATGAAATGGATTTCGTGTCCGCGCTTAGAAAGCTCAAGCCCTAGTTCCGTAGCAACCACACCACTTCCGCCAAAAGTTGGATAACAAACAATGCCTATTTTCATAATGCCCTACAAATTAGTGTACCAAGTTATTTAAATGATTATTAATCGGGTAAATTTTAACTTAAAATTCTCATTGGCTACTCTATGATAGCCTCATAAATAAGCCGTTGTATCTCGGTTCTGATATTTTCCTTAAGCAATAAATTTTGCCCTGCTTCCGGATAGGTTCTATTAGCAAGGAACACGTAAACGATTTCCTCCTCTGGATCTGCCCATGCATAGGTGCCTGTAAAACCAGAGTGTCCAAAACTGGTCATAGATAGGCAACCGCAAGTTGGCCCCACATCTCCAAGCTGTGGCTTATCGAAACCAACTCCTCTTCTATTGTCTGACTCGCAATAATAACATTGATTAAATTTATCTATGGTTTCAGGTTTTAAAAAGCGTCTGCCACCATAGTAGCCTTTCTGCAAGTACATTTGCATAATTTTTGCCACATCGTTAGCATTACTAAAAATACCAGCATGACCACCAATTCCGCCTTGCATGGCAGCTCCCATATCATGAACATAACCATGTACCTTTTGGTAACGGTAATAATTATCTTCTTCCGTAGGAACAATATCCCTTAAGCTAAATTTTTCGCGCGGATTGTAAGTGGTGTAATTTGCTCCTAAAGATTTATAAAAATGATCTTGGGTTATGTCTTGAAGGGATTTGCCATAATAAGATTCGATATAGTTTTTTAAAATATAGTACGGCAAATCACTGTATCGATAGCGCAATCTTGACAAAAGGTCACTTTCCTTGATGATCTTTTGTATGGAATCTTGATAATCATTACGCATGAATAATGTATTGGTAACCTCGATATTGAAATTTTTCTCTGGCAACCTTCTGTAATAATTTGGGTGTGGTTTTTTGCTAACAGAGTCTAAGGTCGCAAAATAGAATGGTATCCACGGCTTTAGACGCGCATAATGCGATAGCATTTCCTTAAGGGTTATTTTACCCTTATTACTGTATCTGTAGGAAGATATCAATGATTCTAATTTAGAATTTAAAGACAGTACACCTTGCTGTTCTAGCTCCATTAAGACAGGTAGTGTCGCTAATATTTTTGTAAGCGATGCCACATCGTAAACATCGTCAAAATCTACTTTGTTTTTCTTTTCATAGGTATGGTAACCAAAATTTTTATTGTAAATAACCTTACCCTTTCTAGCCACAAGAAGCTGTAATCCAGGCGTCATCTCTTTTTCTACGGCATATTTTGCGACTGAGTCTATTCTTGAAAGTAGCTTGGAATCCATACCCACACGTTCTGGCAGGGAATAGCCTAAAGTATTAATAGCAGTGTAAGAGATACCACTGCCTTGGGGAAAATAAGTTCCAGCAGTTACTGGGAGCGTACCTTTTGCTCCAATGGCTCCGAAAATAAGCTGTGCCGACTTCTGCTGAGCTATGATACTGTTTTGGTAACTCATTACAATGCCTTCAATATTTTCTATAGATAGTACGTCGTTTAAGGCATAAGGCTTGGCAAAGACATCGAGTACTACCGTGTTTGTTCTTGCTATTTCATACAACCAACCCAGCTCTTTTCTACTGAATTTATAGGATTTCCAAGGGCTTTCGTTTGATTTATGAAAACCAATTATCACTGTATTATAGTTCTGTAATTTACTTATTAAGCCGTCTAATTGATCGGCTTTAATGTGATGGACCTTCGTATATTTTTTAAGCTCATTATAAAACGGAGAGCCTTCATCATCACCCAGAGAAACATATGCGATATTTTTGGTTTCTAAATTTCTCAAGGGTAAAAGGTCATTTTTATTTTTTAAGACGGTAATTGCATTTTCTATAAGTTCTTCATACAAAATATCGTCCTTAAGTCTATTCAAATCGGTATTGAGGTTTGCTAAACCAACTGGCGTATAGTCCTGAAGACCAACCTTGTATTTAGCCATTAAAATCTTCTTGACCGAATGAGCCAAGCGTTCTTCAGTAATTATGCCCTTTTCAAAAGCTCTTACGAAAGCGTTTATCCCTTTTTTGGGATTCTCGGACATTAGCATCACATCATTTCCTGCCATGAATGCCATTACATCAATCTCCCCTCCTGCTGACGTATTGGATGGCGAACCAGTACTTTTTGAACCCTGAGCAATAAAGTCTGCAGCACCTTTCATCGTGAGTGCATCCGTAAAAATAAGTCCATTAAACCCCAAATCCCCTTTTAAAATATCACTGACAATATGTTGGGATAATGATGAAGGAAAACCACTGCGCTCCTCTAAACTAGGCACGTTAAGATGAGCAACCATAACACTGGACAGCCCTTTGGAAATTAAAGTTTTGTAGGGTGCTAATTCTATAGAATCAATCCGTTCCTTAGTAAAGGATACCGTTGGTAGGGTCTTGTGCGAATCGTCTTCAGTATCCCCATGTCCGGGAAAATGCTTGGCATTAGCCAATACACCAGCTCCTTGCATTCCACGCATAAAAGCTAGTGACTTTTCTATGACATTATCTTTATCCTCGCCAAAAGAACGGTTACCGATTATTGGGTTTTTTGGATTGGTGTTAATATCAACTACTGGCGCAAAATTAAAGTGCACTCCTAACCTTTTACAATGTTCGCCAATATATTGACCTGTCTTTTCAATGAGCTTGTTATTGCTTACAGCACCTAAGGTCATATTCCATGGAAAGGCATAGGTAGAGTCAAGCCGCATACTCAAACCCCATTCTGCATCCATACCAACCAATAGTTTTACTTTGGAAATGGCTTGTAATTCGTTATTAAATTTCGCTTGTCTGTACGGTCCTCCTTTGGAAAAAATAATACCACCAATATGATGGTTTTTTACTAAGTCTACAATTTCGTTTTGATGCGCCACACCTTTATTTGAAAAGGCTTGTACCATGAATAGTTGCCCGATGCGCTCCTCAAGTGTAAGGCTCGAATAAATACTATCTACCCATTTTTGCTGTGCTTCAACATCCTCTGCAAGAAGTGGATTGGTTTTTTCGACTTGAGCTGGAGTACTCTGAAAAATTAAAACTATGAGGGTAAGGGCTAGGTAACGCATTCAGTTATCGTTTATACGTAGGTTAACGAATCTTGTGCCAAATTAGCATATTTATGAAGAAGTAAAAAGCCTTTAAGAATGTTTTATTAGTTGAAAATCAATAAAGAATTAATCTTGATTTATATTATAATAAATCTATATGACGATCATGGTAGCCCAATAAGTATAAAATTCCATCCAAACCAATACTTGAGATAGAACTTTGAGCATTATCCTTTACTTTAGGCTTGGCATGAAACGCTATTCCGAGGCCAGCAACGTCCAGCATTTCTAAATCATTGGCACCGTCACCCACAGCAATGGTTTGGGCAATATCAATACCTTCCTTTTCTGCCAAAAGCTTAAGATATTCAGCCTTTTTGGCGCCATTGACAATATCTCCAAGATAACCACCCGTTAAAACACCATTCTTAATTTCCAACTGGTTGGCATATACGTAGTCGATATCGAGTTTTTCTTTTAAATAGTTTCCAAAATAGGAAAACCCTCCTGAAAGTATCGCGGTTTTAAAGCCATAATTATGCAAGGTATCTATGAGGCGTCGTGCTCCTTTTGTAATGGGTAGGTTAACGGCTACCTGATGCAAAGCCTCCTCACTAAGCCCTTTAAGGAGCTTCATCCGTCTTTTAAAGCTTTCATTAAAATCTATTTCGCCTTGCATGGCCAATTCCGTAATCTCCTTAACTTGCTTACCTACGCCAGCTAGTTCTGCCAATTCATCAATTACTTCTGTCTGAATTAAGGTAGAATCCATATCGAAACAAACCAAGCGTCTATTTCTTCTAAAGATATTATCTTCTTGAAAGGCAATATCTACATCGAGTTCCTTAGAGATTTGCACAAAGCGTTCCGTAAAAGACGATTTGTTATCTATTTTCCCACGAATTGACAATTGAATTGAAGCCCTTGGATACTCCACAGGTTTGGTTAAGGAAAGTCGGCCTGTTAGCCGCTTTATGGAATCAATGTTAAGATTCTTTTCTGAGACTACTTTGGTGACTTCAGAGATTTGCTCTGCTGTAAGGCGATCTCCCAAAATAGTAATGATGTAACGATCTTTTCCTTGAAGATCTACCCAATCTTCATAGTCTTCCAGGGTAATTGGCGTAAATTTAGCCGTTATGCCAAGTTCGTAGGCCTTAAACAATAAATCCTTAAGTACGGAAGCCGCTTTTTTACCCGACTTGATTTCAAAGAGTATTCCTAATGATAGGGTATCGTGGATATTGGCTTGACCTATATCAAGAACTTTAGCACCATATTGCGCCAATACACTTGTTAAACCTGACGTAAGTCCAGGTTTGTCTTGCCCTGAAATATTAAGTAAAAAAATATCTGTTCCCAATCTTAGAGGTTTATAACTGTATATTGATTATACCAGCCTGTTTCAACTTAATTTAAAAATCGGTTATGCCAACTTTCACTGGCAGGAACTTCCCAGTTTTCGTTAAACTCGGCAATATTAGTGACAAGATTATTAAATACTATGGTGTTTCTTGAAACAGCTTTGTCGCGAGCCATTTTTCTAAAATCCTTTAATGGTTTGTAGGCAATAAAATCGCCTTGTTTATAAGACACATTCATTTTATCCATCAAATCTACATTGTATTTCTCTTCCAGACCTTGCATAAAACGAACCGAGGCATCAATTGAACAGCCTGTCGCGCTGTTTAAATTTTCATTTAATGCAATAACTATAAAACGCTTATATACAATCTTATAGCCAGACTCCAATCCCTTACCGTGAGCTGTCCAAGAGGTTATAAAATCATCTAGTTGAGCCTGTATCTCTGCGATTTCATCATCACTAAATGAACGGTTGCACTGGTATATCCACACTCTAGATTCTAGAGGTAATTTTTCAAAATCAACTAACATAGGTCGCTATTCAAAATTTATGGTAAAAATAAAGATTTACATCCAATCTTTATTTTGAGACTCCACCAAATAAAGAATAAAATTTGAAATGGCTAAAGCTTCCGTTTTTTCAATGTGGGGAATTGTTATGGATTTAGACGCAGAATGTACAGTTAATGACGCTAACTTCCTTCTTTTTTGAAATATGGTTTGCGTAATTTCTACGGCCTGAGCTTTATGAATTTCCAAATACTTAGAGAAGGTATCTATGAGTCCGCCACCACCTAATACGACATAATTCTCATCCACATGGTAATAGGTTTTCTTGTACATGTAATAGGTATTAAAGCCTATGTACAGTACGAATAAAATATTGAGGAGCAAAAACTCCATAGGAAGGAAATAGAGACCAATATTAATCACAATCAATAACCAGACATTTAACCACAATCTCCTATAAACTATATAAATATTGGGTTTATGCTTTGTTATCTTATCTAAGACCTTAGGGTAAAATTGGTCTAGCAGTTCATAGATTTGATTACGATTTAAACCAACCACACTAAAACTAAGCTGCTGCTTTTTGTTGGCCATAGCTTGTGTAAATGCAAGCTTGTAAAGCCCTAAAGCCTTTTTTAATCTATTTGTTGATACAGTAGTCGTCTGAATACGACTTGAGGTTAAGCTTAGACTTATTTTATTAAATAATCCCTTGGAAATTTCCAAACCATTTGGTTTTCGTATAACCGTTAAATCAAAATTCTGCACAAACATTCTAATCATGGAGAAGAAAAAGGACACTACTAAAAGTGCACCAACCAAGGAAATATTAAATAGCAATAAGGTCATCACCGATTCGCTGTTTAATTGAAACCATCCTCTAAATCGCTCTGCAAATTCTACGCTATTTACAAACTCTTTGATATCTTGATATATCCCAACTAAAAAAGCAAAAATGAGCACAAAACTTTTTAGATGATTTTCACTCATACCCTCTAAAAGCAGTTTTTTAACTGAGGCCTTAAAATATAGTTCTTCTGTTTCGGCAGCATCCAACTCATCACTGTTGGTGTTTTGCGCCTTTACCTCTGCAAGCAATTTCGACTTTAGAGCCAATGCCTTGGTTTTGGACAAAGCGTTTATTTCTATTTCGGTCTTATCGTCACCAGCGGTTTCTATGGCTAATGATACCACGTTGATAAGTTGCTGAAGCAGGTTTTGTTTGATGTAAACATTTTGAATCCGCCCAAAGGATACCGAAATCTCTTCTTTGTTAATGATTCCTTTTTGAAGGAAAAAATAATCCTCTTTTAGAAAAAACTTAAAGTTGAGGTATCGCAGGATTGCTATGATTAAAAAGAAAATTGCAATGGCCAAAACTGAAATAATAAATATCGGTTGTGTAAGGTCTGGTCCTTTTCCCGATTGTAAATATTTTAAGACCAGGGCAGCACCTGCAATGACAATACCTTTACCTACCTTAAATACACTTACACCAAAAATGACCAAAATACCTTTGGCAGACTGACGCGAAGGATTTTCAAAATTAAACTCGCTCATTAATGATTTGCGTTAAATAGGCATATTGCCTTTCAGCAACATCCTTAGGCAACCCTTTTATAGAAAGGTCTCCTCCAGACTCGCCTGCCGAATATATTTTTAAGGTAGATAATCCAAATTTTCTTGACAGAAATGACCTTTTTATTTCTAGATGCTGAATTCTGTTATACGGCAAGGTAACCATCTTTGTTACGATGTAACCCTGAGTATAGGTCATATCCTGCTCTCTTATGGCATACTTGCGATTTTTAAAACCAAGATAATATATTGTGAGGCTCATAACGCCTATAAGACCAATGATAACCAATAAAACCAAAGCAAAAGACCTAAAGCCTTGATCATTTGAAATCCAACGCGCTATAAACAACCCTCCAAGGAGACCAAAAAATACCGAAAGGATATTAATAAGAATAATGTATAAGTACTTAGAATCAATAGGCTTTAGATTTAAATTCTCAAGTTGCGGCAAAGCACCAACATCTATTTGATCATTAGTAAACATTTATTTCCTTTTTTTGATGAGATAATAACGCCGAATCGCTCCAGTAGCTGCGAAAAAAAGAAACCAAAGCGGAAAGAAATTCCAGTTCAAAAGTCCGTTTCTAAAATATGTGAGTACCAATAAAACAACGGACCAAAATATTCCATTTTTGAGAGCAGAAACCAAAATCGCTCTCTTTTCTGAGGTTTCCACTATAAGTCCTCTGCGTTTGCTATAAGTTCTGCCACGTCCATTACAGCGATTTCGCCTTCCTTTTCTTTATTTTTTACACCATCCGTCATCATGGTATTGCAAAATGGACAACCTGCTGCTATAATTTCTGGCTTGGTATCTAAAGCTTGCTCTGTACGTTCAATATTCACTTCCTTATTACCAGGCTCAGCATCTTTAAACATCTGAGCACCACCTGCACCACAGCAAAGACCTCTGCTCTTGCAACTTTTCATTTCAACCAACTCTGCATCCAGTTTACGAATGAGATCGCGAGGAGCTTCGTACACGTTATTTGCACGACCTAAGTAACATGGGTCGTGAAAAGTGATACGTTTCCCTTTAAACTGACCTCCTTCAATGGATAACCGACCTTCATTTAATAAATCTCTTAAAAACTGTGTATGATGTACTACCTTGTAGTTTCCGCCAAGTGATGGATATTCATTCTTTAAGGTATTGAAACAATGCGGACAGGTCGTTACTATTTTCTTTATCTCGTAACCGTTTAAAACTTCAATGTTAGTCACGGCTTGCATCTGAAACAAAAATTCATTTCCTGCACGTTTCGCTGGATCGCCAGTACAGCTCTCCTCTGCTCCTAATACCGCAAAATCTACGTTAGATTTATTTAATAATTTTACGAAGGCTTTTGTAATTTTCTTAGCTCGGTCATCAAAACTACCGGCACAGCCAACCCAAAATAATACTTCTGGTTGTTTTCCTTCTGCCATGCATTCTGCCATAGTTGGCACTTTTATTTGCTCGCTCATAGTATTGTTTTGATTAGGTTATATTATTCGTTTGCCCAGTTTAATCGATCCATTTGATTGTATGGCCAAGGCGCACCATTATTTTCAATATTGGTCATCATATTGTTCAATTCCATAGGTGCCGCACTCTGTTCCATAACGAGGTATCGACGCATATCCATAATGATAGATAAGGGATCTATACTAACAGGACAGGCTTCTACGCAAGCATTGCAACTCGTACAGGCCCAAAGCTCCTCTGCGGTGATGTAATCATTAAGTAATTGTTTACCATCGTCTTTAAATTCACCATTATTTGCATCAATATTTTTACCAACTTCCTCCAACCGATCTCTCGTATCCATCATTATTTTTCGAGGAGAGAGTTTTTTACCAGTTTGATTCGCCGGACATTCACTTGTACAACGTCCACATTCCGTGCAGGTGTAGGCATTTAGAAGTTGAATGCGATTTAAATCCATCACATCGCTTGCTCCAAACTTCGCCGGTTCTTCATCCTCTTCTCCTTCAGCTGGCGCCGCAAATGGATCGGCATTTGGGTCCATCATTAGTTTAACTTCCTTAGTAACAGCCTCAAGATTATTGAATTGACCTTTAGGATTAAGGTTTCCGAAATACGTATTTGGGAACGCCAATAATATATGTAGGTGTTTCGAGAAGTAGAGGTAATTCAAAAAGACCAGAATACCCAAAATATGAAGCCACCACGCTGTGCGCTCGATGATATGAAGTGTATTTTCGTTAATTCCTTCAAACCAAGGTGCTATAAATTGAGAGATAACGTTACCCGAATTCAATTCTTGAAATGGCACATCTGTAGCGTTCATCGTTAGAAAAAGGCACATCAATACCACCTCGAAATAAAGGATAATATTACCATCGTTTTTGGGCCAACCTTTCATTTCGGCACTTAAAAAGCGCTTAAGTTTTATGACATTTCTTCGCATCCAAAACGCAACTACCGTGATAAGCACCAAAACAGCTAAAATTTCAAAGGTTCCTATTAAAAAACCATAAACTTGTTTGCCTATAATGTCCAAGAACAAACGATGTGTTCCAAAAAGTCCATCGAGTATAATTTCCAATACTTCGATATTTATGATGACAAAGCCAACATAAACCACAACGTGCAGCAAGCCAGCAATAGGTCTTCTTACCATTTTACTTTGCCCCAAGGCAATTCGAGCCATATTACGCCAACGTTGTGCTTTGTTATCACTTGCATCAACATCGCGGCCTAGTTTAATGTTTCTAATTAGCTTTTTAACATTTCTAGCAAAGTAACCTATGCCTGCTATTAGGGCTATTGCAAATAGTATATTTGGTAAATATTCCATATTGAAAATCTAATTCATTTGGTCTTCAGTGGGCTTTTCGTAAGGTATTTCCTTTTTTGACAAAATCCTTCTGTAGCGCGCTGGATGTAATTTTATGTCTAACAAAAGAAGCTCTAATTCCTTGGTTGCCGACTCTAAGTTATTGTACAAGGCGTCATCATTAAGAAGTTTACCCACCGTTCCTGTTGGGTTATCGAGCTTAGACAGTGTTTCCTGAAGTGACAATAACGTATTGTCTACATTGGCCAAAGTATTGCTTAAACCTGCTTCCTTTAACTCTATGGACAGCGCATTGAGATTGGCACTTGTTTGTTCAAAATTTTCTAGCAGCGCTGCAATTTTGTTTTCGTTTTGCTTAACCATGCCTTCGATGGTACCTGATAGACTTTTAAAAGCCCTTAATGTTGTGTTTAATTCAGCTATAGTGGCCTTTATCCCTTCGCTTGATTCGTCTTCAACCATTTCATTAATGTTGGTCATAAGCGTGTCTGCCGTTCTTATCGTGCTGTCTAAATCCGAACTTAATCCCGAAAAATTCTTTCTCAGTGAGGTAATCAAGCCAGGCTGGACTTCAGATTGTATAAAGTCACCTGGTTTGGCAATTTCACCATCATTTACATTAACAAGCGCAAGGGCGTTACCTCCCATTATTCCTGTTTCATAAAGTCTTACGATGCTATTCTTAGAAAATTCCAATTGCGGATTTACTGAAAAAGAAACAATGGTTTTGCCTGTTTTAAAGTCATATTTTATATCCTCAACCTTCCCTACCTTATTTCCTTTTATGGTTACGGAAGAAGACATGCTTAAAGCATTGTAATCAAATTCCGTGTAATAGGTATCTGTATTCGTGAATAGATCTTCTCCCTTGAGATATGAAAAAAGATATATGAAGAGAGCAATACCAGAAAGTACCAATACTGCCGTTTTAACTTCTCTTGAAATTTTCAATCGTTTGCGCTTTGGTTAAAAACAAAATTAGGAATAAATTTTAATTCCTTTGATGTGTAGAGCACTTATTTATTCGCCGTGTTTTTAAGGGCTTCAGAGAGATTAATTTGTTCGCCATTTTTGAACGCCACGACAAAGCTAGATCCGTAGCCACTATTTTTGGCTTGTTCTTGTAGTCGCAGTATTTCAGCATAATCCGATGTACTCCCAAAATAATATTTGTAAAGCGATCCCGATTTTAATTTAGATATATCGTTGAGCCCTTTGAAATTATAGGGTTTTGTGGCTAAATCTTTAGAGCTAGCGGCAATCTGCACCTTAAAGGTTATGTCTTTATAAATGTTGGAAGTCTCATTTAAGCCATCAGAGGATGTAACACTAGGTCCCAATATATTACTCCCAATATTTTGATCTAATTCTGCCTTATAATCTAAAACAGCATCACGTATAGCCTTGGCCATAATGGACTGACCGCGTTTTGAATTTAAAAAAGCGCCTTCACTTTTATTGGTTAAAAAACCTAATTCTACAAGAATACTAGGCATATACGTATTTCTTATGACCAAAAGACTATGCTGCTTAAGCCCTCGACTCTTTCGTTTGGCTTTATCAACGAAGTTGTTCTCAATTTTTCTTGCCAAAAGGATGCTCTGCTCAACATATACCTCTTGTTCAATACCTATGGCAATTGTAGACTCTGGAGAACTTGGATCAAACCCTGAATAATTTTCTTCGTAATTCTCCTCGAGAAAAATAACTTCGTTTTCTTTTTTGGCTACCTCAAAATTTCGGCCTGTGTTTTTCTCACCTAGCACCCAAGTTTCAGTACCGTGAGGACGCGGATTTCCAACAGAATTACAATGAATTGAGATAAATAAATCGGCATCTGCCTTGTTGGCAATATCGGCTCGTTTATAGAGCTCTACAAAAACATCGGTTTTCCTGGTGTAAATGACCTCTATATCTGGATTCTTTTCAAGCTCCTTACCTACTTCCAAAGCCACCTTAAGAGCAATATGTTTCTCTTTGTACCCATTACCAACATTCCCAGGGTCGCCACCACCATGACCAGCATCCAACACGACGATGAACTTGTCATTTTGTGCCAGCAATGAGGCACTAGGTGTTAAATATCCCATAAATACAAACACCCAAAATACTAGAATAGATTTTACCTTCGTTTGCATAGAAGTTTCAGTGGGTTGAAAAGCAATGTTATCCTTTAACGACAAAGCGGTCTTGTTATTTTTAACTTTGAATAATAAATCCATTAAACACAAAAAAATATCTGTACTTTTGGGGTTTCAAAAACCGAGCCATACATTTACAAAAATACATTTAATAGGATTGCGTACAAACAGCCTAAACATACTTTTTGCGTTGAGTTTTACAATGTTTATCAACACTTTGGGCTTGGCACAAGAACTCCCAGAGCAGTCCAAACCTATCCCAGCTGAAAAAGTTAAAGATACTCTCGCAATAGCTGTAGATTCATTACTAGGAAAACCCGTAAACACGAAGCTTGTAGATTCTGTTAAAACAGATAGTTTACAAAAAACGGAGTTTTTAGAAGACATCGTTACATATAAGGCCAAGGACTACGTTTCCATAAATCAAAAAAAACAAAAGATTTACCTTTTCAACCAAGCCGTTGTAAAGTATCAAGATATGGAGATTACTGCAGGACAGATAACCATTGACTACAGTAAAAACACCATTTATGCTGGACGCCTTAAAGACTCAACCGGTTACTCGCAAGAACCTGTATTTACCCAGGGCGCCAATGTTATTGAACCGGATTCCATAATTTTTAACACCGAAACCAAAAAAGCGGTTGTTTTTAATTCTAGAACAGAACAGCAAGGATTTAATGTTTTTGCACCCAATACCAAACGAGAAAACGATTCTACCTATTTCATGGCCAATGCACGTTTTACCACTGCAGAAAACATGGATGACCCAGAATACCAGTTCATAACTTCTAAGTTAAAAATGGTTCCTGACAAGAAAATCGTTGTTGGTCCAACCTATATGGAAATTTACGGTGTGCCCACACCTATAGCATTACCATTCGCCTTTTTTCCTCTCACTAAAAAACAAACCTCAGGAATTATTTTTCCATCTTTTGGTGAGGATACAGGAAATGACAGAGGTTATTTTTTACAAAATGGAGGATACTATTTTGCCATAAGTGATTATGTTGATTTGGCAGTTCTTGGAGATTACTACACTAATGGGAGTTATGGTCTTAGAATAGAAAGCAATTATGCCAAGCGCTATAAATATAGAGGCTTATTAAGTTTTAGATATGAAAATTTACTGAATAGCGAACGTGGTTTTCCAGATTTTGCACAGACTACCATTTACAACATACGTTGGTCGCATACCCAGGACGCTAAAGCCAATCCGAACTCTAGGTTTTCGGCATCAGTAAACCTTGGAAGTAGCCAATATTTTCAACAGTCCATCAACCAAGTTAACCAGGCCAATTTCCTTAATAATACATTGGCTTCTTCGGTATCATATTCCAAAACGTTTCAAGGCGAACCACAGGTGAATCTGAATTTAACAGCAACCCACACCCAAAATACCAACACCCAGGCTATCAATTTAACGTTGCCAACACTGCAGGCCTCGATGACAAGGATTTTCCCTTTTGAACCAAAGACTGGTGTAAAGAAAGGAGCCATTCAGAATATTAACTTCCAGGTCAACACAAGAGGTGAATATCGTATTGAAACTACAGACTCTATTTTTGGAAAAACTGAAATGTTTGATGATGCCTTGGCAGGAATGCAACACAGCATTCCTATAACCACCAACTTTAAAGTTTTTAATCACTTTAGCGTTAGTGCCAGTGCTAATTTGCAAGAGACATGGACCCTCAATACCATTAGACGATTTTACGACCAAGGCTTGGATGAAGTGGTCACGGTAGACCAAAGTGGTTTTGACAGATTTCTCACTTACAATGCAGGAGCAAGTATAGGTACAACCCTCTATGGGTTATTTAATTTTGAAAAGGAAGGCAAAGACCCTAAAATAAAAGCCATAAGGCATGTGATTAGGCCAAATTTAAGCTATAATATCACTCCAGCTTTCGACCAATACTACGAAACATATGAAGTCATTGACGCTAACGGTACAACGACAGAAGAGTATACACGTTTTGAAAACTCAATATTTGGCAGGCCAGGTAACCGCTTTTCTAGTAGTATAGGCATCGGTATAGGAAATAATATCGAGGCAAAAGTTAGGTCAAAGGACTCCACGGATACAGAACCAAAAAAAATATTTTTGTTGAACAACCTTAACATTAGCACTGCTTATGACATTGCAGCAGACTCCCTAAACTGGAGTCCTGTAACAATTAATGGTGGAACACAAATTCTCAACAAACAAATGAATATCAACTTTGGCATGACCTTGAATCCTTATGCCTTAGATAGCAATAATAACATCATTAACACATTTAACGTAGATAATGGTGGTAGCCTCTTTAGGTTAACCTCTGCCAATTTAAATGTGAGCTATACACTTTCTAACGATACATTCTCAGGAAAAGGTGGTGACATTGATGAAGACATTAACCAAGAACAGGCGGCCTTGTCCAATTCGCGCGTAGATGGTTTGTTTGGTAAGACCGAAGATTTTGCCGATAAGCGCCTCACTGATTCCGATAGAGAAGAAACCGAAGAAACGCCATCTGAACTGTACACTTACAAAATACCCTGGAATTTAAGATTGGCATATGCCGTAAATTATGCTAATACAAGACGGCAAAACGAAATTGCCTCCCATTCCTTAATGTTTTCTGGTGATATTGAGCTCTCACCACGGTGGACCGTCGGTGTTTCCTCCGGTTACGACTTTCTAAACAAAGGATTTACCTTTACGCAATTGCGCTTTGAACGGGACTTGCTTAGTTGGCGTATGAATTTTACTTGGATACCAACAGGAAACCGTAGGTCGTGGAACTTTTTTATAGGAATTCGCTCTAACCTACTCAAAGACTTAAAATACGACCAAAGACGTCAGCCCGATTTACAGTTGGGTAATTAGGTCATGTACTTAACATCGTGTTATCGCACCTTTTTAATTATTTTTAATGGATAAAATTTCCAATTCATGAAACGCATTATCACAACTTCCAAGGCACCTGTACCTATTGGCCCTTACAATCAGGCCGTCCTAACAGGAAATACCTTATATACTTCTGGGCAAATTGCACTACATCCTGAAACGGGTGAATTGGTAAATGCCACTATAGAACAAGAAACTAAGCAGGTTATGGAGAACCTAAAAGCGGTCTTGTTTGAGGCCGGAATGACGTTTGAAAATGTTGTAAAGACTTCCATTTTTATTAGTGATATGGAAAATTTTTCAAAAATTAATGCTGTTTATGCGACTTATTTTAACGAAGAAACCGCTCCTGCTAGGGAAACAGTAGAAGTGGCTAATCTGCCTAAATATGTCAAAGTAGAAATTAGTATGATTGCTATTATCTAAGACTCTACAAAAGGAATCGTTTTTGAAGCTTAAAAAATCAGAACTTAAAGAATTTTTAGACAGTAAAGTAGACCTTTACAACAATCCAAAGTTTTTGGACAGCGACCCTATTCAAATCCCACATCAATTTTCAAAAAAAGAGGATATTGAAATCTCAGGTTTTCTCACAGCGACCATCGCATGGGGAAACCGCAAGAGCATCATCAATAATGCTCAAAAAATGATGCTGCTTCTGGATAATGCTCCGTACGACTTTGTCATCAATCATAAGTCTACAGACTTAGACCGACTCGAAACCTTTGTGCACAGAACTTTTAATGGACAGGATTTTATTCAATTCATCAAATGTTTGAATCACATTTATACGCATCATGGCGGACTGGAACATATTTTCGCCAAAAATGCCGAGAAAGAATCATTGCAACGCAGTATCCATAAATTTAAATCGGCTTTTTTTGAAATTGACCATTTAAAACGAAGCACTAAACATGTTTCAGACCCTCTAAAAAATTCAGCGGCTAAGCGCATTAACATGTACCTTCGTTGGATGGTTAGAAACGATAATGCTGGTGTGGATTTTGGTATTTGGAAAAGCCTCTCGCCATCTCAGCTCAGTTGTCCTTTAGATGTGCATTCTGGTAATGTTGCTAGAAAACTAGGGCTTTTAAAACGAAAACAAAATGATGCTAAGACGTTACAGGAATTGGATAAAACCCTGAGACGACTTGATTCCTTAGATCCCGTAAAATATGATTTTGCACTTTTTGGTTTGGGTGTTTTTGAGGGGTTTTAAGACTTAGACTGTATCTTTAACCTTAATTTAATTGACTATGAAAAAATTGACTACACTTTTATTTTTATTGACAATCGCGATATGTACTGGGCAAAATCTTCAAATCCCAATTGATACTGCTTATATCACCACAAACTCGGTGAAAATTAAAGGAAAAACTATTGATTACATTGCTGAAACTGGTTTTCAACCTGTTTGGGATGATAGCGGCAAATTAATCGCATCATTAAACTACACTTATTACAAACGAACAAATGATGCAAAGTCCAGCGAAAGACCCTTATTGTTTTCTTTTAATGGTGGGCCAGGTTCTGCATCGGTTTGGATGCATCTGGCATATACTGGACCTAAAATCTTAAATATCGATGATGAGGGTTATCCAGTACAGCCTTATGGTGTAAAGGATAACCCTAACTCCATTTTGGATATTTCAGATATTGTTTACGTTAACCCTGTAAACACTGGCTATTCTAGGAAAATAGCAGACAAGGACGGAAAACTTCCGGATGATGAACTCTTCTTCGGAATCAATGCAGATATTAAATATCTCGCTAGTTGGATGAATACGTTTGTAACACGTCATAATCGTTGGGAATCCCCTAAATTTATCATTGGTGAAAGCTATGGCGGAACGCGCGTTATGGGCTTGGCATTAGCTCTGCAAAACCAACAATGGATGTACCTCAATGGTGTGATTATGGTGTCACCAGCAGACTACAAAGTCTTGCGCGTAGGTGGACCATTATCTTCAAGTTTGAATCTTCCTTATTATACTGCAGCAGCATGGTATCACAAGATGTTGCCCCAAGAATTACAGTCTAAGGATTTACTGGAAATTCTTCCAGAAGCGGAATCATTTGCATTAAATGAATTAATGCCAGCTTTAGCCAAAGGTGGTTTTATCCAAGAAGTAGAGCGCAAATCTATCGCTAAAAAGATGAGCTATTATTCAGGATTGTCTACAAAGGTTATTCTTCAACAAAATTTAAATGTGCCTAATAGGTTTTTCTGGAAAGAATTACTGCGTGACAAATCTGGAATGACCATTGGTCGCTTAGACTCTAGATATTTAGGTATTGACAAGGTTGAAACAGGCTCTAGTCCTGAATATAATTCTGAGATTACGTCCTGGCTGCACTCCTTTACACCTGCCATTAACTATTATATGACCAATGAACTTGGGCTGAAGACTGATGTCAAATACAATGTTTTTGGAAATGTAGGTGATTGGGATAGAAGCAACGATAACACGCGAGACAATTTAAGGCAAGCTATGGCTCAAAATCCGTACCTCAAAGTATTAACACAGTCAGGTTATTACGACGGTGCCACAACTTATTTTTCGGCAAAATACTCCCAGTGGCAAATAGACCCAAGCGGAAAATTTAAAGACCGTTTTTCTTTTAAAGGCTATCGTAGCGGCCATATGATGTATTTAAGAAATGAAGACCTTATAAAGGCAAATGAAGATTTAAGGGAGTTTATTGAAAGCGCCTTAGCAAAAGGCAAGTCTGCCAAATATTAGTGCATAAAAAAAGCTTCCAATTTTGGAAGCCTTTTATAATTATCAAAAGTATTGAATTAACCTTTAAGCCATGCCTTCCTCAATTCTATTTGCTCTGGTGTAGCATCTTCATTTTCTACTATAGACTCTGAAACTGCCATGGGTTTGGTCAATTTTGCTTTAATTAGAACAGGTTCTCCATTTCGCTCTAAGTCCACGGTTATCTCTTGCCCTTCTTGCCACATAAACATGCCTCCTAACACTTGTTGTGCATTTTGGAGCGTTAATTCCTGGCCATTCACTTTTTTAATGACATCACCTGCCTGAACGCCTTGTGATGCCCAAAACGAATTTTTTAAGGCCATTTCTGAGAAGAATATTGTACCTGCTTGTTGGTCTGCATCAAAAATAACATTTTGTCCACCCGCAAAAATGTAATTGGTCTCTACCTCGGTTTGCCCCATTGTTAAACCAACCATTTCAAAAAACTCATTGTAATTGATTGGTACATCGCCTTCGACATGAGTTTTTAGAAACTCGCCAACACTTGGGTAGGTCATTTCTGTGATTTCCGCTATAATCTTATCGTCTTCAAAAGGTTTGTTTTTACCATATTTCATGGACAACTCTTTCATTAAAGATAACATACTGCGCTGTCCATCGCTTTCTTTGCGCATTAAAATATCAATGCACATACCAATTAAAGCGCCTTTCATGTATACATTGTAATAATTGGACGCATAAGGCTCATCCAAGACATTTTCACTCATAATGGTAAAGCTCATGGTATCATCCAACATTCTAGAGGTAGATATTTTTTGATTCATGGTGCTATAAAACTCCTCATTGGACATTAGACCTTTATATACTTGGAAATGCTGAGCAAAATATTCGGTTACGCCTTCATACATCCACAAATGCTTAGAGAATGTTGGTTGGTGGTAATCGAAATAGTGAATGTCTTCAGAATGCACTGATAAAGGCGTTACAATGTGGAAGAACTCATGGGCAATGACATCAATAAATGAGCTTTTTAATCCCTCCAAAGGCGTACTTTCTGGAAATACGGCAACCGTAGAAGTATGATGCTCTAAAGCGCCGAATCCCTTTGGGGAATCTTCTTTACCTTCAGAAAGGTAGAGAAAGATATCATAACGTGCCGTAGTGTTGATGTCGCCTAGATATTCCTTTTGGGCCTTCATCATCTCAAAAGCCGTTTCCTTAAGACTTGCTGCCGTATGAACTTTATTAGGTGAGTAAACACTCAAAACTATTTTAATATCACCTACCATAAATTCCTCAACATCGAGGTTTCCGTACATCATAGGATTGTCCGTGATATCAAAATAACGTGGTGCAAAATAGCTTGTAACTACAACGTCTTCTGATACTGTTTTAGAACCTGTACTAAGCAAAGCAGACGTTCTATCAAAAGAGGCTGGTGCCGTTACATCCAATGTATATTGATTGGATTTCAATGAGTCAAAATACCCAATAAATCCGTGAAGGTTCAGAACAAAATTTTCTGGTTCAATATTAGTTCCTGCAGGAGAGAAAGGCTGTTCGCCTCCTATGCCACCATTGGTTTCAATATCGAAAGTGTCATTGACGTAATATTCAATTTTATCGAGTTGGGTTGCGTTTGAAATGGTCCAACTATTGGTGTCTATTTTTTCTACTGCCAGCTCGTTACCATTGTAATCCACCGCTTTGAAGTCATCGATGTATTTTCCAAAATCGCTCACGGAATAGGTACCTTGTACCACCCTAGGTATTCTATAGGTTACAGATTCAGTAGTGAACCGTCCTGGATTTATGGTTACAGGCACTTTATCGTCAACCACGGCTGTAAGATCTAATGCGGTTTCGATTGGATTATTAGTGGCTAAATCATCTGCTTTAGGCTTGGCGGAACCACAACCTACAAGCACTAAGCCTAACCCCAATATGGCAAAATATTTTTTCATTGTAATCATTTTAATTTTTTAACAAGACGCACAAATCTACAATCTGTTACTACTGAATGTCTAAAGTTTATGTTAAAATGAGATTATTATATTCGCATCATGAGCGACTTCGTAAGCATACTGATTCCATTTAAAAACACCTCTTTATATCTTGAAGACTGCATCGCTTCCATACAAAACCAAACGTATGAACATTGGGAAGCCATTTTTGTCAATGATGCTTCAACTGACAACAGTTATGATATCGTAAAAGCTGCCGCATCCAAAGACTCGCGGTTTAAAGTCGTAAATAATAAAAGTAAAGGTATCATTGCCGCTTTAAGAACGGCCTACGACATTGCCAAAGGTAATTTTGTAACACGAATGGATAGTGATGATATCATGGCTGCAAACCGATTGGAATGGATGGTCACTAAACTAAATCGCTACGGAAAAGGCCATATTGCCATTGGCAAAGTGAAATATTTTAGAGCAGATGGTGTGAGCGACGGCTATGCACGCTATGAACAATGGATCAATGGACTCACGCAGAATGGCACAAACTATTCTGAAATTTATAAGGAATGTGTCATTCCGTCTCCTTGTTGGATGACCTACAAAGAAGACCTTGAGGCCTGTGGCGCGTTTAAACCAAATAGATATCCCGAAGATTATGATTTAACCTTTAGGTTTTATAAGACTAATCTGGTTTGCATTCCTTGCGACGATATTCTACTCTATTGGCGCGATTACGAAACCAGGACATCACGAACACACGAGCATTATGCACAAAACTATTTTTTAGATATCAAAACCAAATATTTTATTGAATTAGATTACGATAATCAACGACCTTTAACCATTTGGGGTGCAGGTTACAAAGGAAAAACAGTAGCTAAACTTCTCATTGAAGCGAATGTACCGTTTCATTGGATCTGCAATAACCCAAAGAAAATTGGTAAAAAAATTTACAAGCAACCCTTGTTGAATTTTGAATTTTTATCTCAACTAAACAATCCGCAAAGTATTGTTACCGTTGCCAATGAAGACGCACAACGCCATATTACAGAATACTTTAAAAAGAAAAAAATGGTTTCTATGACCGACTATTTCTTTTTCTGTTAAATTTCTCAAAAGCCGTCATTTTCTATCCCTTTTCATTTTCTATATTTGAACCATAACCGAATCCGAAGGAATGCAATTTAAACACCCTGAATTATTATATGCGCTTTTCTTGCTTGTCATTCCTATCCTCATTCATCTTTTTCAGCTAAGGCGATTTCAGAAGGTTAAGTTCACTAATGTTAAACTGCTGCAGAAAATAGACCTTCAGACCCGAAAAAGTTCGACATTGAAAAAATGGTTGGTTTTACTCACACGGTTATTAATTGTTGCCTTTACCGTACTAGCTTTTGCGCAGCCTTTTATTCCTACTACAGAAGATTACAATGAGGCTCAAGAAACCGTCATCTACTTAGACAATTCCTTTAGCATGCAAGCAGAAGGCAATAATGGAACCTTGCTAAATGAAGCCATACAAAAACTACTAACAACATTGCCAGACACTGATAAATTGAGTGTATTTACCAATGACAAGGTTTTTAAAAACACCACCTTAAAGGCCATTAAAAATGACCTTATACAACTCACTTACTCAAAGGAGCAACTTAATTATGAAGCCGCATATCTAAAGGGAAAGGAACTCTTTTCAGACAATGGAACCTATAGCAAAAATTTAATCTTAGTTTCTGATTTTCAACAAAACGGTGAGGTCTTGTCCTTTCCTAAGGATAGCCTGATTAACTTAAATTTGGTGCAACAACTTCCAATTCGCAAAAACAATATTAGTATAGACAGTGTTTACGTTAAATCGGAGAATGCTGAGACTATGGATATTGCTGTGACTTTAAGCGCCTTTGGTACTCCTATTGAGAATGTATCTGTTTCTTTATTTAATAACGAAACATTGTTGGCCAAGAACGCTACCGACTTTAGAAATAACAGGGCAGAAGTTTTATTCACAATTCCCAGTAATAAAGCCATCGATGGACAAATAGTAATTGAGGATTTAGGTTTAAATTATGATAACACCTTCTATTTTAATAGTAGTGAAAAACCAAAAATTAAGGTCCTAGCAATCCATGAACAGAATGATTCCAATTTCTTAAGACGAATCTACACGGAAGATGAATTTGAATTTTTAAGCTATAACATAGAAGAACTCAACTTTAACCTCATTCCTGATCAAAACCTGGTGGTTTTAAATGAGCTTCCAGAAGTTTCAGACGCTCTATATTCAGCATTATTGGCGCTTATAAATAATGGCGGAAGCGTCACTATTATACCTCATTCAAGAGCAGATTTAAAATCTTACAATAAACTACTAAATTCAATTAATGGTATTGCGCTTTTAAATTCTAACCAAGGAACTAAAAAAATTACCCAAATAAATTTTGACCATCCCTTATTGGCAAACACGTTTTACTCAAAAGTGACGAATTTTCAGTATCCAGAAGTACAACAGAGTTATGGCTCAACAATGGCATCCAATACAGTTCTTAGGTTTGAGGACGACAGTCCATTTCTAGTAGGTGGAAAAAATGTTTACACCTTTACAGCGCCTTTAAATAAAAATAATTCCAACTTTAAAAGTTCTCAATTAATCGTACCTGTTTTTTATAACATGGGATTACGGAGTTTACCTTTGGCCAAACTTTTTTACTACCTCGGTAAAGAAAACTCCATAGCTATTGAAACCGTCTTGGAGCAGGATGAGATATTGTCCCTAAACTCCTCTAATGCTTCCTCAATTCCTTTGCAAAAAACCTATAAAAACAGGGTCGTTCTTCAGACAGGAGAATTTCCTGAAGAAGCGGGAATATTGGATGTAAAGAATAAGGAAAAAACAATCAAGAAATTGAGTTTTAACTACCCTCGAGAAGAAAGCAAGCTGTCCTATTTTAGTCTAGACGAAATTCCTAATGCAACTGTAGACACAAGTTTAGACCAAGCTATTGAAACCATAAAAAGTAAGGCAAATGTTAATGCGCTCTGGAAATGGTTTGTTATTTTTGCACTGGTGTTTCTGCTAATAGAAATACTTCTACTAAAGTATCTTAAATGAACGCACTGATAAAATCTGCCACCATCGTCGATTCTAAAAGTGATTTTCACAATGAAAAAGTTGATATCTTAATAGAAAAAGGGCGGATTGCCAAGATCTCTAAACGTATAAATAATACCAACAACCATAAAGAAATACGCCTTGAAAACCTTCACGTATCTCAAGGTTGGTTTGATAGCAGCGTATCTTTTGGAGAACCAGGCTACGAAGAACGCGAAACCATAGCAAACGGTTTACATACGGCCGCTCTTTCGGGTTTTACGGTAGTAGCCCTAAACCCTAATACCAATCCTGTAGTTGATAGTGCTCCTGACATCACATTCATCAAAACAAAAAGTTCAAATAATGCTACGAGCCTTTTTCCTTTAGGAGCGTTGACCCAATCCGGTAATGGTATAGATTTAGCCGAATTGTATGATATGCACACAGCTGGTGCCATTGCTTTTTACGACTATCAACATCCTATTGAAAATCCAAATCTCTTAAAAATAGCATTGCAGTATGCCAGCAATTTTGGTGGCTTGGTCTGTTCATTTCCGCAAGAATCTAAAATTTCGGGACTTGGAGTAGTCAACGAGCATATTAACAGCACAAAATTAGGACTTAAAGGAAACCCTGCCCTAGCTGAGGAATTACAAGTTGCTAGAGATTTGTTTCTACTAGAATATACTCAAGGCAGGTTACACATCCCTACCATTTCTACGGCTAAATCAGTGCAGTTGATTCGAGAAGCTAAATCGAAAAAATTAGATGTTTCCTGTAGCGTCGCTATCCACAATCTGCTGTTAACGGATGATGAACTAGTTGATTTCAACACTGTTTATAAGGTGTTGCCACCTTTAAGAACAACCACAGATAAAGAAGCGCTAATCGAGGGACTGAAAGATGGCACCATAGATATGGTGACCTCTGATCATAACCCAATTGATATTGAAGGAAAAAACATAGAATTCGACTATGCCAAATATGGCACCATTGGTTTAGAATCTGCATTTGGTGCCCTACAAAACATATTTACCACAAAAAAAACCATCGACCTGCTTACAAAAGGTAAGGAACGCTTTGGTATTGGCACACACACAATAAATGAAGGCGAAAAGGCAGAAATAACCTTGTTTAACCCTGGAGTGAGTTATGAGTTTTCTGAATCCAACATCCATTCTAAATCAAAAAATAGTCTATTCTTAGGAAAAACTTTAAAGGGAAAGGTGTACGGTATTATTGCTAATAACAAAATATGTGTTGCTAATGATTGATGAAGAAACTGTAAATTCAGGTAAAACCTTCGCTATTGTTGCTTATCTTACAATTATTGGAGTTCTAATTGCATTCTTCATGAACCAAGAAAAACGAAATAGTTTCACAGCATTTCATGTAAGACAAGGTCTAGGCTTATGGCTGCTTTATTTCATTTTTGGTTATGTAGTAAGTGGTTTTGACAATTGGACACTCACCTACTCCTTTTGGATTGTATTTGCAGTCTTGTTTGTCTATGGAATAGTTGGCGCTATTTCTGGTAAGGCCAATAAAGTCCCTCTTGTTGGCGACCTATTTCAAAAAATTTTTAAATCTTTAGGTTAAGCAAACCATGTCTTCTAAACTATTCTACATCAAAAGACCTTCTAGCTTAAAGGCCAATGCACCTTTATTGATTATGGCACATGGCTATGGTAGTGATGAGAACGATTTGTTTTCATTTGCATCGGAATTGCCAGACGAATTATTTATAATATCCTTACGTGCTCCATATGCAATGCATCCTTTTGGTAATGCGTGGTATGCTATAAATTTTGATGCCGAAAAAGGCAAATGGAGCGATAATGAGCAGGCCAAGCGTTCGGTGAAAATAATCTCAAAGTTTATTGATTATGCCTGTAATACTTATCCTGTAGATGCAAACAATGTTACTTTACTAGGCTTTAGTCAAGGTACTATATTAAGTTATGCCGTAGCCTTGAATTATCCCGAAAAGGTAAAAAACGTTATTGCGCTTAGTGGCTATATCAATGAAGATATCATTCCTAAAAATATTAATGAGGAGGCGGTGCGACATTTGAATTTTTACTGTTCGCATGGAAGTGCAGACCAAGTGATTCCAGTGGACTGGGCCAGAAAAGCTCCTGAATTTTTAAAGGCACATCAAATTAAACACGTCTATTCCGAATATCCTGTTGGCCATGGTGTAGCGCCTCAAAATTTCTTTGACTTTAAACGGTGGTTAGAAAAGCATATTTAATCAAAAACTCAAATTGTTTTTATAGAGTAAATTGCAACAGAGAATTTTTCAATCTTAAAAAAATCAAAGCTTAAGTGGCCTTAAAGTTTAGGATACATAAAATATTCGGACAAATCGAATTTGGCGACACCACCGTCATCGACTTCATAAGTTAAAAATATTTCGCCCCAATATTCTCCATCCGTGAAATTGGCCACTATCCATTTGTGATTGAGTATGCGAACCTTATTGATGATTAGTTTGTTTCCAGTAAGTGAAACAAAAGGCACTATGGGATGCTCATCGCCTTCGTAATCGTTCATATCATAAAGCCCTTCTTTAATAGCTGGTATGAGCTCATCGGTGTCATAGCCCTGCGATTCAAAATAATCTATGGCCTCCTGATTTCTATCGATATTAAAATAATTGAGTTCAAAATTCTCTTCTTCTAAGACCTCAATGGTTTTGGCATTTTCAGCGAGCTCATCTTGATACGAAGAAATGTCCTTTTCATATTTATCGATAATGTTCTTAGAATTCACATACTGAAAAATGATAACTAAGACCGAAAAGATAAATAGGTACATAAAAATTCTGCTCTTCATAACTAAATATTTATGGTTAGGTTGTCATAAGCTAAATATACGTTTGCCGGTAATTTACTTTGAACCTCATTATGAAATCCCATGTGATGGCTAATATGCGTCAAATAGGCACGTGAGGGACGTACTTTTTCTATAAACTCCAAGGCTTCTTCTAAATTAAAATGAGACATGTGCGGTTCTTGCCGTAAAGCATTAACCACAAGAACATCAACTCCTACCAGTTTTTGGATTTCTTCTTTTGAAATGGTTTTCATATCCGTGAGGTAAGCAAACTTATTAAACCTAAAACCAAAAACCTGAAGCTTATAATGAAGTCCATCTATAGGAACCACATCTATTCCTCCAATACTGAATGGTTCATTTTTGATTGTTATTTTCCTTACACTAGGAACACCAGGATACTTTTCCTTTGTGGTGAAGATGTAATCAAATCTTTTTTCCAGCGCTTTAAAAACGCGCTTGTGTGCATATAATGGAATATCGCCCTGCCTAAAGAAAAAGGGACGGATATCATCCAGTCCCATAGTATGATCTGCGTGCTCGTGCGTAAATAAGATTCCATCAATTTTTGAGACTTTAGCGTTGAGCATTTGCTGTCTAAAATCAGGTCCGCAATCTACGACGAAGGTATAGTCGTCCCACTCCACCAAAATAGACACGCGCAATCTTTTATCCTTAGGATTATCGCTTAAACAAACAGGATGCGTACTCCCTATGATAGGTATTCCTTGCGATGTTCCTGTTCCTAAAAACGTTACCTTCAAGTGTCTTAAATTTATGACAAAAATACGCTTATTTTTTTGTTTACATCTGTATTTAACTACCTTTGCTAAAGACTTGTAATCCCGAATACTATGGAAGAAATCACCTATAAAGGCGATTCTAAATTTGAAAATATTCCTTCGCTTAAAGACAAAGCACTTCGCATTAACCTCAACAAGGATATCTACGGTACTTTTGCCGAAATTGGTGCAGGACAGGAAACCGTGCGACAGTTTTTCCGTGCAGGAGGTGCGTCGGGAACCATCGCTAAAACCATGTCTGCTTATGACAAGGATTTTAGTGATGCCATTTATGGTATTGAAGATGATAGGCGCTATGTAACTGAAGCACGTCTTAGAAAAATGCTCAACCACGAGGTTAACCTGATTGAACAAAGGATAGTTAGGGAAAAACATCCTAACAAAATATTCTTTGCTTATGCCAATACAGTAGCAACCATAGATTTTGCAAAAAAATATAAAGGCCACGGTTGGGTAGGTATAAAGTACCAAGTGGCACCAGACCAAGAGTACAATGATATCGTACTCCATATTAGGTTCAAGGAAAACGATGCGCGCTTACAGCAGGAAACTCTAGGTAAATTAGGAACTAACCTTATATACGGTGCTTTTTACAAGTATAATCAGCCTAGGAAACTGCTACGCTATCTCTATGATCATCTAGATAAAGATCAGCTAGAAATTGATACCATCAATTTTTCAGGACCTGTATACAAGAACATAGACAATAGGTTAATGAGCTTACAGCTTGTGAAAAATGGTATGACCGATGCCGTTATGTTTGCTCCAGATGGCAACAACGTACTACCAGCTGCAGTGTTGTATAAGAAAAATATTTTGGCACTTAGAGGAAGCTTTAGACCTGTGACCAAGGTAAACATGGATATGTTTGAAAAATCATATGAAATGTTTATCAAAGAGAATAAAGTGAGTAAGGATAAGACACAGGTAATTTTTGAAATTACCTTATCCAACTTAAGAGCGGAAGGTGAAATTGACGAACAAGATTTTATGGACAGAGCACGATTATTGTGTTCGTTAGGGCAAACCGTACTCATATCAAACTTTCAGGAATACTATAAATTGGTTGAATATTTCTCCCAGTATACCAAAAGTAGAATGGGCCTTGCGATGGGTGTGAATAACCTAGTAGATATTTTTGATGAGAAATATTATCGTCATTTAAGTGGTGGCATATTGGAAGCCTTTGGTAAATTGTTCTATAAGGATTTACGCGTTTACCTCTACCCAATGGAAAATAGTGACGGTACGGTAACCACAAGCGAAAACCTTAAAGTTCATCCAAGGATGAAAGAACTCTATAAATTCTTTAAGTATAATGGTAAGGTTGTTGATATCACAGACTACGACAGCACTATATTACGTATATTCTCGAGGGAAGTCTTAAAAATGATAGCAGAAGGCACCGAAGGTTGGGAAAAAATGCTGCCTGAAGGTGTATCCAAACTGATTAAAGAAAAGAGTTTGTTTGGCTATGAGGCAGAAGAAGTTATGCATTAGCCTGTTGGAATTTATAACAAATAAAAAAGCGACCAGAGAATAAAGAAAATAAATATCCGGTCGCTTTTTTTATTCCTAAAACCTTAATCTAGAATCTGTTCGGTATGAGCTTTTGTTTTTACTTTAGTAATCACGTCTTCCAATACGCCGTTTTCATCGATTACAAACGTTGTCCTATGAATACCATCATATTCCTTACCCATAAACTTTTTAGGACCCCAAACACCAAAAGCATTTATAACGGATTTATCCTCATCTGCAATTAAAGGATATTTAAATCCGTATTTATTCTTAAAATTTGATTGTCTCTTAGCACTATCTGCGCTTACACCAAGGATGTCGTAGCCCGCAGCTTGAAATCTTTCAAAGTTATCATTAAGGTTACATGCTTCAGCCGTACATCCAGGAGTACTTGCCTTTGGATAAAAGAAAACCACTAATTTTTTTCCTTTATAATCTGCTAAGGAAACCTTGTTCCCTTGCTCGTCCATTCCTTCAAAATTCGGTGCTTTATCACCAGGTTTTAAATGCGTCATTGTCGTAATTTTTTTGAATTAACGTAAAAATACAATCAATCCTAAAGGAACTAAAGGGAGATTCTGTTATAAATTCGTTAAATCAATTATTCCTGAATGACAGATTCGAATAGCGCTTTCCATTGTTGCATAATTTTATCTGGTGCATAACGTTGAATATTTACTTGGGCCTTTTGCCCCATTTGCTTTCTTAAGTCTTCGTTTTCAATAAGTGTGATTAATGCCTCTGCTAGTTTCTCAGTGTCATTTGGTTCAACTAACAATCCATCCTCACCATGTTTAATAATCGCACGTGGGCCATAAGGACAATCAAAAGAAACCGAAGGCACACCAAGCGACATGGCCTCTATGATTGCCAGGGGAAATCCTTCGATTCGAGAGGAGCAAACCAACAATGAAGTATCTAAATAAGTAGTTTTGATATCATTAGTGTGTTGATGAAACTCAACGTTAGAATTAATATGAAGTCTTTCAGCTTGACTTTGTAGATTGAGCTTTTTATTAAACTTACCATATATTTTTAATTTCCAATTGGGATGTCTTTTAATTACACTTTGCCAAGACTTTAAAAGCATGTCATAACCTTTAACCGGATTCTGTCTTCCAACGGCAATTACCACCCTATTCTCAAGTAGTGCTTTATCAGAGTCAGTGTCAATGGTTATTGGATTACTAATAACATGAAGATTATTAAGGTGAGGCCAATCTTTTTTATGCTCTTCTGTAAGTATCACAAATTTATCATACCCTCTTCCAGCCCTGTCTATTAGTAATTTCTTAAAAGACTTTAGAATACTACCCCTTTTTGATTTTGAATCTGATATGAAATTTAGGTTGTTTGTTGTATGTCTCTGATAAATTAAAGGGTATTTCTTCTTTATAAAACGACCCAAATACAGTCCAAAAACTTCATCAAAACAAACTACAACAATATCAGGTTTTAGTTGGCCTAAAACTCTATTGACCTTCTTTACCTTTTCATAATAACTAAAAAAACCTTCTTTATATATATCCAGATAATGTAGCTTTATGTTTTTATTCACTTCATATGTTGTTTTTGAATCATTACTTTTTTGATCTAACAAGATTATATCCACATCATAATTGAACTTACTAATGAAATAATTAGCCTGGTACAATATCATTCTTTGTAGACCTCCAGGGCTATTTATTAAATTAGCTATAAATACAACTTTCATATAAATTGTAGCATTATTTGTTAAAAGCTAAGCTAAATATTTATTTATCAATTTATATTGGTTATTTTTTTATTTGTTGAACGGTTAAAAAATTAGTTTAAACTAAACTCAAATTTTAAGGATGAAAAAACAAGAGAAGGTGAATTTTGCGATAAACACATTGAACAAAATATATCCTGAAATCCCAATTCCTTTAGACCATAAAGACCCCTATACACTTCTTATTGCCGTGTTGCTATCTGCACAAAGTACAGATGTTCGCGTTAACCAAATTACACCTCTTCTTTTTGAAAGAGCGGATAATCCTTATGATATGGTAAAACTGAGCGTTGAAGAAATAAGAGAAATTATAAAGCCCGTTGGCTTATCGCCGATGAAAAGCAAGGGAATCTTCGGATTATCCAAGATAATCATAGAGCAGCATGGTGGAAAAGTACCCAAAACCTATGAAGAATTGGAAGCCTTGCCAGCAGTTGGGCATAAAACAGCTGCGGTAGTGCTGTCACAAGCCTTTGGTATTCCAGCATTTCCAGTTGATACACATATACACCGTTTGATGTATAGATGGGGATTTAGTACAGGAAAAAATGTAGTCCAAACAGAAAAGGATGCAAAGCGCTTATTTCCAAAAGAACTTTGGAATGAACTACACCTTCAAATTATATGGTACGGCAGGGAGTACTCTCCTGCCCGAGGATGGAATCTTGAAAAAGATATTATTACCAAAACCATAGGAAGACGTTCGGTAATAAAAAACTATTATAAAAACAAAAAATCCTGATTTAGAATCAGGATTTTTAACCAACTTAATTTAGAAGTGCTTCAAACTTCAATTTTTTATAATTTATAACACTTAAAGCCTTTGAGTAATTCAAAAGGAAACTAACAGTTTCATCTTTTGGTTGTAGGTTGATTTTCTTTGGGGTTTTTTCTGAGTAAATGTTTGCCATATTAATAAATTTAAATCCATTATATGACTAAAACGCAACAGAAATATCTTTATTGTATTAATTTGTTAAAACAATATTATTTTGCTCAATTACCTTTCTCATATTTATCAAAGCATAACGCATTCTTCCCAAAGCCGTATTAATGCTAACACCAGTACGCTCTGATATTTCCTTAAAACTCATATCTTGATAAATACGCATTTTTAAGACTTGCTTTTGATCTTCAGGAAGCTCTTCAATAATACGTCTAACGTCAGACTCTACTTGATTTTTAATCATTGCCTTTTCAGCATTTAAACTAGAGTCGCTCAAAACGGAGAAGATGCTAAATTCACCAGCATTATCAAATTTGGGCATACGGTTGTTTTTTCTAAAGTAGTCAATGACCAAATTATGGGCAATTCTCATAACCCAAGGTAAAAATTTACCTTCTTCGTTATATTTTCCCAGTTTGAGTGTTCTGATGACTTTAATAAAAGTGTCCTGAAATATGTCTTCGGTTACATCTTTATCGTATACCTTGGAGTAGATAAAACTGTAAATTTTCTGTTTATGCCTGCCAATAAGTATAGCTAAAGCATTTTCGTCACCATTAATATAATTGCTTACTAATACTGCGTCGCGGATAAGTTCTTTGTTCATAATAATTACTTTAAAGCCTAAATATCTTTAGGTCTGGGGTTCTAGCTTTTCTTAAAGTAATATTATGCTATACGCAGTTTTTATTTATTGATTAGAAGCCAAATATAACAACAATGATTCCGAAAAAGCAAAAATTACACGGAAATTTTAACATTTTATCGCATATTCTATAGATTTTATCGAGACAAATAGAAGTGGTATCTTTGCAAAATCTGGTACCATAACTAACCTATGAAGAGCACTATTTTAGACGTAAACCCAAAGGAAAACATCATTATAAAAGGAGCTAAACTCCACAATTTAAAGAACTTAGATGTAGTAATCCCAAGAAATAAGCTTGTTGTTATAACAGGGCTCTCCGGATCTGGTAAATCTAGCTTAGCGTTCGATACATTGTATGCGGAAGGCCAAAGACGTTATGTTGAGAGTTT
This sequence comes from uncultured Winogradskyella sp., assembly GCA_913055905.1. Lineage (GTDB taxonomy): Bacteria > Bacteroidota > Bacteroidia > Flavobacteriales > Flavobacteriaceae > Winogradskyella. The sequence goes on along the minus strand of CAJXLB010000002.1, from coordinate 201,449 downwards.
ATCAAGCTATGCCAGACAATTTCTTGGCCGGCTTAACAAACCTAAGGTAGATTACATAAAAGGCATTGCACCAGCCATCGCCATAGAGCAAAAAGTAAACTCTACAAATCCAAGGTCTACTGTTGGCACAACAACTGAGATTTACGATTATTTAAAGTTATTGTTTGCAAGAATTGGAAAGACCTACTCACCTATCTCTGGCAATTTGGTAAAGAAGCATAATGTTAGTGATGTTATAGACTACATTTCAACCTTTAATGAAGGTAGTAAATTGCTCCTCCTCGCACCTATTCAGCTAGAAGAAGGAAGAACCCTTGAAAACAAATTAAAAACACTCCAACAACAAGGTTATTCGAGAGTTAAATTGAAAGACGACGTTTTAAGGATTTCTGAAGCTTTAAAGCTAGATCTTAATGACGAGGACACCATATTTCTGGTTGTTGACCGCGTCGTTGTTAAAACTGACGAAGATTTTTTAAACAGACTGGCAGACGCTATCGAAACTGCCTTCTTTGAAGGCGTTGGTACCTGCATTATTGAATCGCTGCAAGAAAATAAGCAAATGGAATTCAATAATAGATTTGAGCTGGACGGAATGAGCTTTCTAGAGCCAAACGCACATTTGTTCAGTTTTAACAATCCATATGGTGCTTGTCCCAAATGCGAAGGTTATGGAGATGTAATAGGTATTGACGAAGATTTGGTCATTCCAAACACAGCATTATCTGTTTACGAAAATGCCATTTTTCCCTGGCGAGGTGAAAGCATGAGCTGGTATAGGGATCAACTTGTTAATAATTCGCACAAGTTCGATTTTCCTATCCATAAGCCTTACTTTCAATTAAGTGAGGAGCAAAAGGCTCTTATTTGGACTGGTAACGACTATTTTGAAGGCTTAGATAGCTTCTTCAACGAACTTGAATCCAAGGCCTATAAAATTCAAAATAGGGTAATGCTCTCAAGGTACAGGGGAAAAACAAAATGTAATGTCTGCAAGGGAAAAAGGCTGAGGAAAGAAGCCAATTATGTAAAAATAAAAGGTGCAACCATTACTGATTTGGTAGACCTTCCTATTGAGGAACTCATAGATTATTTTAAGCGTTTAGAGCTTACTGAGCATGATCAACGTATTGCCAAGCGTCTACTCAAGGAAATTAATACAAGACTCGAATTTCTCAGCAACGTTGGACTAAGTTATCTCACTCTAAACAGAAGATCTAACACCTTATCCGGAGGTGAAAGTCAGCGCATTAATTTGGCCACTTCACTGGGAAGTAGCCTTGTGGGATCCATGTATATTTTAGATGAACCCAGCATAGGACTTCATCCTAAAGATACAGAACGGCTTATAAAAGTTTTAAAGTCATTAAGGGACTTAGGTAATACTGTTATTGTTGTAGAACACGATGAAGATATAATGAAATCTGCAGACACCATTATAGACATAGGCCCAGAAGCTGGTACATTCGGTGGTGAGGTGGTTGCTTACGGTGAGTTCACCGATATTTTGGCTTCTAATACTTTAACTGGTAAATATTTAAACGGACAGTTGGCTATTGAAGTACCTAAAAAACGGAAGTCATCTAAACACTATATTGAAATTATTGGCGCTAGAGAAAACAACCTAAAAAATATTAACGTCAATTTTCCCCTCCAAACGTTAACTGTAGTTACTGGTGTTTCAGGTAGTGGAAAAAGTACATTGGTTAAAAAAATTCTCTATCCAGCGATACAAAAAAAACTAACTGGTTTTAGTGATAAACCAGGCCAATTTTCTGAGCTAAAAGGAAATTTTGACATTATTAAACAAATTGAATTTGTAGACCAAAATCCTATTGGTCGTTCCTCCCGATCTAATCCAGTAACTTATATTAAGGCTTATGATGACATAAGAGCTCTTTTCGCATCCCAAAAGCTGAGTAAGATTAGAAATTATAAAGCTAAACACTTCAGTTTTAATGTGGATGGCGGCCGTTGTGAAACATGCAAAGGTGAGGGCGAAGTGACCATAGAAATGCAATTTATGGCAGATGTGCACTTAACTTGCGACACCTGTGGAGGCAAACGATTTAAAAAGGAAGTTCTAGAGGTTACTTTTGAAGGTAGGTCTATCGATGATATATTAAACCTCACAATTGACGATGCCGTGAGTTTCTTTAGTAAGCACAAACAAACAAAAATTAAAAACAAGCTACAACCCTTACAAGATGTGGGCCTAGGCTATGTAACCCTTGGGCAGTCTTCTTCTACCCTATCTGGCGGTGAAGCGCAACGAATAAAGTTAGCCACCTTCTTGGGCAAAGGAGCCAATGCCAACAATGCCTTGTTCATATTTGATGAACCTACAACAGGACTTCATTTTCATGATATTCAGAAATTGTTAAAATCGTTTCGTGCCTTGATAGAAAAAGGGCACTCCATTATTGTAATTGAGCATAATATAGATTTGATTAAATGTGCTGATTATATGATTGATTTAGGGCCAGAAGGCGGTAAAAATGGTGGAAATTTAGTAGCTTGTGGCACTCCAGAAGAGGTTGTTAACAATCCGAAATCCATAACTGGCAAGTATCTTAAGGATAAAATTTAACTGTAATGCTGAAGTCTCAACATCCAAGTAATCATGATAATAATGATCTTGTTGGTGTTGATGATTTTTCCTTAGATAAACTTAAAGCGTCGGTATCTGTTACGCCGTTTAAAGCTGGTGGGTCCAATTTCAAAACACACGTATTAGGTAATCCATCTGAAGGAATACTCACATACAAACCTAGTTATGGCACGGCTCTTTTCTGTTGGCTATTCTTGAGTATTGGTCTGGGTATTTTATTTTTTGGAGGACGCTCATTTCTTTTAAATGATGAATCGTTAAGTTTTTCTACGTTTTTTCTTTTTGGATTTGGTTTGTTGTTTGCGCTAGTTGGTGCACTCATGTTTTATGGATTTTACAAACCCATAGTATTTGATAAAACTCAAGGCATGTTCAAAACAGGATACAAAAATCATAAATTATCTCATTCCAACCTTAGTATCCCTTTTGATGAAATAGCAGCGGTGCAAGTAATTGGAGAACGCATTAAGGGTGAAAAATCAAATTTCAATAGTTTTGAGCTTAACCTAGTGCTTAAAAATGGGTCGCGTAAAAACATCGTCGATCACGGAAACTTAAGCGCCATTGTTAATGACGCCAATATCATAAGTGATTTTTTGGAAATCCCTATATGGCACGCAAAACCAAAATCAAATCAATAAAATAGAAATGCGATAAAACCGAGTATTGCAAAGGAAACCGGTACCACTAGCATCGAAAAGAAAAAACTGATAATGCCACTTTTTATAACGCTTAATAACCAATGCTCCTCATAAAACTTTATAACCGCTAGGATGAGATAAAAAAATGTACTTAACACAACCAACCAATCTATCCAATCTGGTATATCCCAAATCCATCTGTTTATAGCAAATAAAAGACTGAAAAGGGTAAATAGAAATGAAAAATAATAGAAGCTAAACACCAAATGGTGTGCGTAAGGCCCTCGTTTGAAAAAGAATATCTTGAAGAACAAAGCAAACAAAGGCATCAAGAAAAACATAGCCAAAGGTATACTGTCTATAAAGGTTTGGTAGATTTGCCCTAAACCCATCGTTTTATAGAATTTCAGGCCTTGTGCGTAAATCTTTTTTTCAAAATAGCCTGGGTTTTCACTCATCCCCATAGCTTTATAGATTTGTTCGTTTGATGCGCCTGTGGCTATAAGCGAATCTATTTTAGCGTCATCAAAATTTAAATCTGCTTGAATGGCTCCATTATTTTGGTTTATGGTTGTTACTGAATCTAGACGTTTTAAATCCTCATCTTTTAGCCCAAGTGCCTTCTTGTTCATCTTTAAAGGCTCTAAAGCACTTCTTTTAATAGAGTCTAAATCTATACTATCTGGGAATTTTTCATTGATAACATAACCATTACCATCCCTGCTGGCTACAACTTCCTCCATTGTTTTATCCAACTTTTCACGTATCTCTCTATTGAAAAAATTAAAAATGAAAAAAAAGATAACGGCAACAAAAAGGTACATTTGTGCGGGATGTAAGTAGAGCAAACGCTTGCCCTTAACAAATTCTTTTGCCAAATAACCAGGCCTAAACATTAAAGGCAAAAAACTCTTAAAAAATCGTGCATCAAAAGAAAAATAGTTGCTTATCGTATTGTAAAATAAAACGCCTAAGGTTAACTCATCATTAGTTTTCTGACCACAATGTGGACAAAATTGAAAGCCTTCCTCGAAGGGCTTTTCGCAATTTTGACATTTTACTTCCTTTGGTTCCATATTCTGTGCCGTGAAACTGGGTTTATCTTACAATACTAAACATTTAATAAATGAAGAAAAATAACATCTAAAGGTACTTAAAATTTGTTTTCAGCCTGCTTATTACATCCTACTCTTTAATATAACTACTATTAATATTGATAATCAACACTTTACATTTTTTGGCACGCTGTTTGCTTCATATATTATGAGTTTAATTTAAAACCCTATAACTATGAAACGGATACTATATTTATTTGCTTTGTTAGTGACGGTTAGCACTACGGCAAAAGCGGAAACCAACACAATTGCAGAAGCTGACGCTTCTATAAACAACTTAGTGAGAGGTTACGGTAATTCTTTCATATTTATAGAAGGAGGCATTGAATTTGCGGTATTTCCAGATGGACAGTTCGACTTTTATATGCCTAATTATGGGCCAAACGTTAACATAGGTATCAATAGTCCCAACTTTGCTTTAAGCTTCAATACTGGGTTCAATTACAATCCTTATGTACAATATGATAGTTTTGGTGCCATAATCCAAATTGAAAACACTCCAATATTCTATGATGCATTTGGTCGTGTAAATCAAATTGGTAATATAATTATAAACTATAATGGCATTGGCCGTGTAAGCAGAATTGGCGGACTACAACTGTTTTACAGAAATAATGTTTTTTGGAGACACACAGGGTTTATCAATATTTACAACAGAGCTTATGTTTGGCGACCATGGCACAGATTTTATGCTCTTCCTCCAGCAAACTTCTGTGTTATAAACACTTGGCCTTATAGACAATTTTATACGCCTGTTAGACATGTTTGGTATAGACCTTATAGAAACAACATAAGACATTTTAACATAAATCGTAGACGTGGAAGCGCAGATTTTGGAAGACGCAACACCAACAGAGCACATCAACGTTATGCGCAACAGCCAAGAACTAGAGCTGATTATGATTTAAGAAGACGTGTTGAGAGGCGTAATTCAGAAATAAGGAGAACAAGAAGTGTTGGATTAGCTAATAATGCCAACATAGACAGACCACGTAACTCAAGAAATAATAGGTCAGCTGTTACAAGGAACGCTACGCGAACCACAGCCAATACTGTTAGAAGAAATTCTAGCTTGGAGAGGTCTCAAAGTATTGTCAACTCAAGAACACGTTCCAATACGAGAGTAACAACGCCTAAAAGAGCCACAAGGTCCAATGTCGCTAGAACTAATTCGCGCATATCTAACAATAGAACGGCTTCTGTAAGAAAACCAAAAGCCACTTCAAAGCGTAGATATAATAGAACATCATCAATGAGTAAAAATCAGCGAAGTGTTGTTCGGAATGACAGAAAAGCCCCATCGGTAAGAGCGAAATCAAATATTAGTAGAAATAATAATAAAAGTAATACAAGAACAAACTCAAGACGAAGTAGATATTAGAAAGATGATTTTTTTGGTTGGTTAATTGAAGTCCCGCTTGATGTATGCCTCAGAGCACCTTGCGGGACTTCTCATTTTCAGAAAGTCCTTTAATTTAAGGGCAGGTTTCTTTTCATCAAATCTGTAATTTCTACAGAAATTTTAAGCAAATAGATGGTGCTTCCGTAAACGAGAGTTGCAATAATAGACTTCAGTACTATATTTACTATAGGATGATAAGGAAAGTCCCAGAAGTATAACAAGGCTATTACCACCAATATAATAATAAGCACCTTTATGGAGTCTACTGTAAATGGCAACATGTTGAACTTGCGCTTTACATAAATCACCTTTAAAGTATTATACAAGGCAATGGCTAAAAATGTTGCTATTGCGGCACCATTGATACCTAATAGTGGGATAAAAATAAGATTAAGCAGAATAGTGATAAAGGTTAAAAACACACCAAAAATCAATACCATTTTGTAATAGTCACTGTTGAATAATATGGCATTATTGTTCCCTAAGGCATTATCATAAAGCTTAGCGATACTAACAACTAGTACCACGATTAAACCTCCTGTAAATTTTTGCGGTAGCAATTGATAAAGCTGATTGATATTTAGAATAATAAGCAGAAATATAAAACCACTTATCACCAGAAGGTTAATAGAACTTCTTTGGTACAAATCCCCTAACTTTTTAAAATCCTTAGTATTTAAATATTGCGCTGTTAACGGTAGCATTATTTGATGCATGGCGCGCTGTGGCACAGCAATAACCGTTGCAATAAAGATGGCTACGCTATAGTATGCTACATTCTCGATTTGAGGTAGCAAAAGACCTATCATAAATTTATCAATATCTAAAATTATCATGGCTACAGATCCCGCTATAATCATCAGTGAGGTATAAGTTAAAATCTGATTGAGGTTAGCAATTTTCTGAAATCGAAATCTCGGTGCCCTAATAACATAAGCATATAGTTTCATTAGAAGCATTCGAAGGCCATAAACAACAACCAATGCATGTACAAATTGGCTCGCTGTAAGCCAATTGAAATAGACAGCACACAACAGCATTGTAATTAGTGCGCGATGAAAAATCTCCTTCATCACGTTTCCGAAAACTGTTTGCAACTGAACCTTGCTCCAGGCATAAAATATCTCGAAATAAGCCATGGCAATAGCAATGGCAAACATTTGCCATATATAAGGTTCTACGATTTGATTTTTTGCCGCTAGAAAGCTGGAAATAGCATCGTAAGAGATACAACCAATAATTCCTACGGGAATGATTACGATCAGTGGCAAAATGAGCATCAAAGTTAGAAAGCTATCCAAACTTTGTCTGGATTTGTATGTTGAATAAAATTTGACGATGGCATTATGAACACCAAATGCCATGATAGGCATCATTATATTTGCTGCTGATAACACAAATGCCACCAAACCATAATACGCATCACTTAAAAAATTAGTGTATAGGAATAAGGTATTTATGGCTCCTATGCCAAAGCCAAGGTATGTACTAATGGTGTTTTTAAAAGATTGTGCAATGACAATTCCCATGGCTTTGCGAAATACCTTTGATTAGAGATTTCAAAAATAAGCGATATCAGATCAATGAAGCTAATCGCTTAGTAAGCTCTTTTCTGCTGTAAGGCTCAAGTCCTATTGGGTGTACCTCTAAACTTTCGTTCTGAAACTTATGAAACAAATCAAGAATATGAGCTTTTAATTCAGTTTTTTGTGCATAAGTAAAATAAGAACCAGTATTGGTTGAGCCTATAATCTGTTCAATATCCGATTGCTGAGGTCCTATGGCAATAATAGGTGTTCCTGAAACGAGATACTCGAACAATTTACCTGGAATAATGGCTTTGGTATCTTCAGAGTCAATCTCGATAAGTAGAAGCACCTGAGATTTCATTTGGAATTTAATGGCATCCTCATGGCTCACATATCCTATTATTTCCGTGTAGTCCTCCAACTTGTATGCTTTTATTTTTTCCAGAACATGAGAACTTACCACTCCTACTAGGCGTAGACGAAACAGCCTTGCAAACTCTTTATTTTCAGTCAAAAGCTCAGATAAAACTTGCCATAACAAGGTAGGATTACGCTCTGATAATAACGATCCAATGTGCGCTATTGTAAACAAATCATCCTTTTTGTCAATCTGGACAGAATGGCTGTCATAACCATTGGTAATTAATGATATAGGTCTGTCGGTCTTTGCTTCAAACTCTCTTTTGGTGTTAGCGCTAGTAACCACAATATGATTAGCCCTATTTAAAACTTTAGATTCCAGCTTTAAATGTTTAGATTTTGATCGCGGTGTAAGCTTTAATGATTTGTGATAACCTATGGTAGTCCAAGGATCTCTAAAGTCTGCAATCCACTTAACACCTAACTTTTCTTTAAGACCTAGGCCAATGAGATGTAAACTGTGTGGTGGACCAGTTGTTATCACCGCTTCAACCTTGTTTGAGGACAAGTATTTAGAAAGGAACCTTACGGATGGTTTTACCCAATTTTTCCTTGCGTCCGGGATAAAGAAATTACCTCTTATATACAACATTAATTTTTGCAACAAGGACTGCTCATCACTCTTCGGAATTACTCCAGAACTTATAGTTTTGGTCTGATTTTTAGATAAAACACTAGCTATACCATAAGGTTCTCTGATAGGTTGCTTTAAAAGTGTTATGGAGTCTGAAACTTCTTCCAATAAACTAGGATCCTTTATTGGATACCTGGGATTTTCTGGGCCATATACAATCGGCTCAATCCCAAATTCTGGTAGGTATTTTACAAATTTCAACCAACGTTGCACGCCTGGACCTCCTGCTGGTGGCCAATAGTAAGTGATAATGAGTACTTTCTTTAAAGCCATAGCCAAAATTATCCTTTTGACTTATAATGCTCAAACTGCTTGTAGGCTCCAAAAAGAATTAAAATAGCCAAAACAATTGAACTTGCCAATGTGATGGTACTGCCTGTTTTAACCACCTGTGATTCAAACTTAAATTCGATAGTATGACTTCCTTTTGGTACTTCTAATCCTCTAAGTATATAATTTGCTCGCGTATGTGGCACCAATTGCCCATCTATATAAGATTGCCATCCTTTTGAATAATAGATTTCCGAGAAAACAGCAAAACCATCGTGAGTATTATTGGAGGCATAGCGAAGGTAATTTGGTTTAAACTCCTCTAGTTTGATGGAAGCTGTTGAATCTAAGTCAAATTTTTTGGATGACTCTATTAAAGTACTCACGGCCCTTGATTTAGTATTAAGTGTATCCAAGGCTTTAATTTCCTCATTTGCCGAATTCAGTTTTTTAATTTCTGTCACAAACCATGCATTGCCATTCGCTTCGGTATTTGTGTAAGGAAGAATCTTGCCTTGTTCTTCAATAATAATATACTTTGTGTTGAGCATATTTAGCACATTCATATTATTATCATAAATATGAAATTCGAGGAGTTCGTTATACCTGCCTAATTTTGCGGCATGATAGCCCATTAAGGAATTATGGAAGTACGCGGCTCGAGCTGGTTTGCTCTGGCCCTCTTGAGACATATCGAGAACCCTGAAATGACCGCTATCCTTAAGAATTTCCTTATCGGCCGCTGTTGGTTGGTATGGTTTATCTACTTGAACAGCTGGCACAAAGTCGTCATTATTAACATAATTTCTGTTCACAGTAACCAAATCAAATACAGCCAAAATCGCAAGAATAACAATAGTAGCATTTTTGTTCACCTTTCGCTGCAGGTAGAAATATAACGTGCTGGCAGACAAAAGGACTAAAATCAATGTTCTAATAGTATCTGAGGTAAAAAGAGCCTTTCTATCTGCAATCAACGCATCCACGAAGTTTGGACCATAGGCTTGGGCATATCTATCGTCGCGCAATCCTTCAAAATCAAAAAGAGTTGAATTGAAAAGTAAAAAAACCAGACATAGTCCTGCCGTAATAAATACGGAATACTTTAAGGCTTTTAATTTTTTTTCCTTGGTTTTGGAATCCTTAAACAAATGCCACAAGCCCAAAATACCTAAAACCGGAACACAAAGCTCTAAGATAACCTGAATGGAACTAACCGCTCTAAATTTGTTATAAAGTGGTACATAATCAATAAAGAAGTCAGTTAAAAAACCAAGATTTTTACCGTAAGACAACAAAAGTGAGAGTAGCGTCCCTCCTACCAACCACCATTTGGCCCTTCCTTTTATCAGAAATAAACCCAAAACAAAGAGAAATATAACAACAGCACCAACATAAGCAGGAGCCTCAACAATCGGCTGGTCGCCCCAATACATTGGTGCATTTCTGCTCGCTTCAAGTGCTTCCATAGGTGAAGCTCCAAGATTTATGTAAGCCTTATAAGTATTGGAATCCTTACCTAAATTCTCATAATTGCCACCACCCATGAATTTCGGGATAAATAAATTAAAGGTTTCAACTAAACCATAACTGTACTCCGTTATGTAGTCTCTATCCAAACCAGAGGATACTTCCCTTGGCGTCCCATTAGGGTTAATCGTAAGCTCACTTTTTCCTCTAGTACTTTCCTTAACATACTGCTGAGTAGCCATAATATTGGTAGCATTAAGTCCTACCGCTATTATTGCTGCCATGGACAATAAACCCACTGCTTTAAAAAACTCTGGAAGAATTTTCTTTTGTAACGCATCCACTAAATAGGCCAGACCCATAACTATGACAAGCAAAAGCAAGTAATAGGTCATTTGATAATGATTAGCAACGAGCTCCAGCCCCAGAGCAACTGTCGTAAGGAGGAAACCTAAAACGTATTTTTTTCTAAATGTTAGTATGATTCCTGAAAGTACCAAAGGCATATAAGCAATGGCATGCGCCTTGGAATTATGTCCAACGCCTAATATGATAATCAAATAGGTTGAAAACCCAAAAGCTAAGGCTCCTAACGCTGCCAATTTATAGTCTACTTTTAGAGACAGCATCAAAATATAAAATCCAATAAAATATAAGAATAGATAATCTGCCGGACGAGGTAAAAACCGTAACGAGAGGTCTAATTTTTTGATATAGTTATGAGGATATTTAGCTCCTAATTGGTAGGTAGGCATACCTCCAAAGGCACTATTGGTCCAATAGGTTTCCTCTCCTGTGGTTTTGGCAAACTCCTTCTGCTGTTGTGCCATGCCAATGTAATGCAAGATGTCACTTTGAAAAATCTTTTTGCCCTGCAATACTGGACTAAAATAAGTAAGTGACGCAATTACAAATCCTATTATAACAACAATATGAGGAATTAAGCGTTTGAAAGATTCTGCCATTGGAAGCTATTGTTTTTGCGGAAAGTTACTACTTTTTTTATAAGCTATAACCATGGAACAAGTTAGTCTACCTCCTCGAAGTCTATGTATTCTCCAACATCATCATTGGACGTTTTATGTTTCTCTGGCATTTTGTCTATGACCGTTTCACCTTCCTTTCTTCGGCGCTCTTGTTTTTCATTTGGCTGCTGAAATCCTCCAAATTGCTGACCAAATTTTTTCTCAGCCTTTTTCGCCACAAACCTTAGAAGAATTGGAGCAAATAATCGTGCTAAAATTTTAACTCCAAAATAAATGAGCAATAGTATTAGAACGGTCCTTAATAATCCCATAACGGAAGCCTCGTAAATCATAAATCCTTATTCTCATCAAAAATACAATTCTGGGCGTTTATATTCGGACTTTTAAGCCTAAAAAAAGTATAAAATATCTATATTTGACTTTAAACCTATTATGTATGAACGCCATAAAATCTTACCTTCTAGTAATTTTAATGCTATTTGCATTTAAGGGGTATGCTCAATACACAGAAGTTATTAATAGCAATAGACCTGGAGCTTCAGAGAGCGCTTTCGCCGTTGGGACCAACGTTATGCAATTTGAGGCAGGTGCCTTCACAGTTAAAGAAGAACATACGCCCTTGGATTACGAAATTTCTGGATTTGGAGTTGACTTTGCTGTGAGATATGGCCTGTTCTTCGAACAGCTGGAATTACAATTAAACGGTGCTTACCAAAACGACACCCAGACGTTTAACAGTGGTGCTATTCCTTTTGAAAGAGACCGTGCCAATTTTACCAGTTTAACGCTTGGCGCTAAATACCTTGTTTACGATCCCTATAAATCGGCAGAAGAGGCAAAACCAAATTTATATAGTTACCATGCCAATAGAAAGTTTCAGTGGAAATCACTTATTCCGGCCGTATCTGTTTATGCAGGGGCGAATTTTGGAACTACCGACAACCCATTTATAGCTCCAGATGCTGAAGGCATAAGCCCCAAAATCATGGTCTTAACACAACACAATTTTAATGGAGGTTGGGTCTTTGTAATGAACTTCAGTCAAGATAGAATTGGTACGGAAGATCCCATTTTTCAATATGTGCTTACGTTGACCCATGCCCTAACGAACCAATGGGTAGTTTTTGGTGAAACCCAGGGCATAAACAGCGATTTGTATGGCGATAACATTTTTAGGGTTGGAGGGGCTTACTTATGGAATAAGGATTTTCAGCTAGATGCCAATATTGCTTTTAACACAAAAGACACGCCTTCTGTTTTTAATATTGCCTTTGGTGCCTCGTATAGATTAGACTTCCACAAAGACAAAAAAATAGATAATGGTAATTCAATAAAGGATACAGGTGGGCGCAAGGCACGAAGAAATAAAAGTGCAATGAATAATTAGTAACGATGTTTATCTGTATATGATTACCATTAAAGAAGCGACTACCAAAAAAGAACTTAAGACCTTTGTTAAGTTTCCTTTCAAAATATATAAGGATTCTAAGTATTGGGTACCACCTATAATCAAGCAAGAATTAGAGACCTTTAATAAAGACAAAAACCCGATATTTAATGATGCCGAAGCCCAATTCTTTTTAGCCTATAAAGGCAATACTGTTGTGGGTCGCATCGCCGCAATCATAAACCATTTAGAAATCAATAACCAAAACATTAGGAAAATGCGTTTTGGATGGTTTGACTTTATAGATGACATGGAAGTGAGTGAGGCTCTTCTAAAAAAGGTAGAGGAAATTGGCCAACAAAAAAAACTGGATTTTGTAGAAGGTCCTGTTGGATTTTCTAATCTAGATAAGGTTGGCGTAATGACCGAAGGGTTTGATACTTTGGGCCTTATGGTGAGCTGGTATAACTATCCTTACTACGTTAAACACTACGAAGCTCATGGTTATACCATTGAAAAAGAATTCTCTGAGAGCAGGTTTGCATTTTCCAACGTTAATCCTGAAACGTTTAAAAAGGCACAAGCCCTAATCAAAAAAAGGTATAACTTAAACGCTTTAAGCTTTGAGACTACTCAAGAGGTTATGCCTTACGTTGATGAGATGTTTGATTTATTTAATAAAACCTATGCGTCTTTATCTTCTTTCGTTGAAATCACTGATTTACAAAAAGCTTATTTTAAAAAGAAATTCATAAAATTCGTTGACCCTAAGTACATTAAATTTGTTGTTGACAAAAATAACAACCTTGTGGCTTTTGCCGTAGTAATGCCAAGTTTTGCAGAAGCCTTACAAAAAGCAAATGGTAGACTTTTACCTTTTGGTTTTACACATATTCTCAGGGCAAAAAAGAATAGCAAAAATGTTATCTTTTATTTAATAGGCGTTCATCCAGAATATCAAAACAAGGGAGTACATGCCGTTATTTTTAATGAATACTATGATATCTTCAAACAAAGAGGCATAGAGCAATGTTACAGAACTGCGGAACTCGAAGATAACGAGGCCATTAAAAAAATATGGAAACACTTTAAACCTGAAGTATACAAAAGACGTAAGACCTATAGAAAAAATCTGATGAAATAAAAAAGCTGCTCTGTTGGAGCAGCTTTTTTTATTTTAATATTATGAATTAGTTTCATTAATCTTCCATAGAAGCCATGATAGAAGCAGACATTCGCTTATAGGTTCCATTTTGAAGTCTCGTTCTAATAGCATCAAAAGCTTCTAAAGTTTCTTCGACATCTTCTAAAGTATGTGTCGCTGTAGGTATCATTCTTAACAATATGAGACCTTTTGGTATTACTGGATAAACCACAATAGAACAAAAGATACCGTGATTCTCTCTTAAATCTCTTACTAATGCCATGGCCTCTGGAATACTACCTTTTAAATATACAGGCGTCACACAACTCTGTGTCGTTCCGAGGTCAAAGCCACGCGCTCTTAAACCAGATTGTAAGGCATTAACAATTTTCCAAAGGTTCTCTTTTAACTCTGGCATTGTTCTCAGCATTTCTAAACGCTTTAACGCACCTACGGTTAATTGCATTTGCAAGGATTTTGCAAACATCTGGGAACGCAAGTTGTATTTTAAATAATCTATTATTTCTTGATCACCCGCAATAAAAGCTCCTGTGCTAGCCATAGACTTTGCGAAGGTTGCAAAATAAACATCGATATCATCCTGAACACCTTGCTCCTCACCTGCTCCTGCTCCAGTTTTACCTAAAGTGCCAAAGCCATGTGCATCATCAACCAAAAATCTAAAGTTGAACTTCTTTTTTAAAGCTACGATTTCTTTCAATCTACCTTGCTCACCGCGCATACCAAAAACACCTTCTGAAATGACCAGGATGCCTCCTCCAGTTTGCTCGGCCATTTTTGTCGCCCGCTCTAAATTCTTTTCTAAACTTTCTATATCATTGTGCTTGTAGGTAAACCTCTTACCCATGTGCAATCTTACACCATCTATAATACAAGCATGTGAATCTACATCGTAAACAATAATATCATCTTTCGATACCAAGGCATCAATAGTTGACATAATTCCCTGATAGCCAAAATTGAGAAGATAGGCCGCTTCTTTATTTACAAAATCAGCTAATTCGTTTTGTAGCTTCTCGTGCAAATCGGTATGGCCAGACATCATACGAGCACCCATAGGATAAGCAGAACCATATTGAGCTGCCGCTTCGGCATCAACTTTTCGAACTTCAGGATGATTTGCTAATCCTAGATAGTCATTGATACTCCAGGTAATGACTTCCTTACCTTGAAATTTCATCCGGTTGGATATTTGTCCCTCTAGTTTAGGAAACACAAAATAGCCCTCTGCTTGAGAGGCCCATTTCCCCAATGGTCCCTTGTCCCTGTAAATCTTATCAAATAAATCCTTCATCAATCTTAATGCTATTAACCGTTGTAACCACTTTGTTAAATGGAGGTTTACAACCTATTAATTTAAAGTTAACTTAGTTCTGTTAGTGCTTGCAAAATTAGGTAATAATATTATGACAGCATAATTTATTTGCCTGAACCCATTTTACCTGCCACAGGTCCATAAAAAAGCCTGCATTTAAGAATTATCTGCAGGCCAATTCTATTGGATTATTTAACTTACTTTATATATTCTATTGTACTCTGTACTTCAGTCTTACTATCAAAAAAGCCTTGCTCCTCCATCCATTTGTCACTGTACACTTTACTCATATAACGCGACCCATGGTCTGGAAAAACCACTACAACCTTATCTGAGGCCTTAAATTCTCCTTCTGCACCGAGTTGCTTGATAGCCTGCATTGCGGCACCGCTCGTGTAACCAACAAACATACCCTCTGTATTAGAGATTTCCCTAGCACAATGTGCACTTTCCTCATCGGTTACCTTTACAAACTTATCAATAGCGTCAAAATCAGTAGCTGTTGGTATTAAGTTCTTACCTAAGCCTTCTATGCGATAAGGATATATTTCTTTATCATCAAACTCACGTGTTTCGTGGTATTTCTTTAAAACAGAGCCATACGCATCAACACCGATTATTTTGATATCTGGATTTTGCTCCTTTAAGTACTTGGCAATCCCAGAAATGGTTCCTCCTGTACCACTACAGGCCACTAGATGTGTTATTTCTCCATTGGTTTGCTGCCAAATTTCTGGACCAGTACTATTGTAGTGCGCATCAATATTTAATTGATTAAAATACTGGTTGATATAAATAGACCCCTTGATTTCCTCGTGAAGTCTTTTTGCCACTTGATAATAAGACCTTGGGTCATCTGCACTTACGTGGGCAGGGCAAACATAAACCTTAGCACCCATTGATTTAAGCATGTCTATTTTATCTGCAGATGATTTAGAGCTTACTGCCAAAATACATTCATATCCTTTGATAATGCTCACCATGGCTAAGCTGAAGCCTGTATTACCAGACGTAGTTTCTATGATAGTGTCTCCAGGAGATAAAATCCCTTGCCTTTCAGCTTCTTCGATAATGTGCAATGCGATTCGGTCTTTGGAAGAATGTCCTGGGTTAAACGCTTCAACCTTGGCATAGAATTCACCTTCGATATCAGCAGTAATTCTGTTTAATTTGATTAAAGGTGTACTACCTATGAGCTGCAGTACATTATCAAATACATTCTGTGATTTGTCCATAAAATCTATTTATCGGTAACCAATTTAATGAATTGGACCTTTAAAACGTGGCAAAGGTAATATTTTTTTTTATTTGCTTATTCCTTCTAGCGACAAAAGAAAGGCAAACTCCTCTGCGTCCTCCCTCAAGCTCTCGAAACGGCCAGAAGCACCACCATGCCCAGCATCCATATTGGTTTTAAGAAATAATTGCTTAGAATCTGTTTTTACGGCTCTTAATTTTGCCACCCATTTTGTAGGTTCCCAATACTGAACCTGCGAATCATGCAAACCAGAAGTAACCAACATATTAGGATAATCTTGGGCCGCGACGTTATCATAAGGTGAGTATGATTTCATGTACTCATAGTACAATTTATCATTTGGGTTGCCCCATTCATCGTATTCTCCTGTCGTCAGTGGTATGGAGTTATCTAACATAGTAGTCACCACATCTACAAAAGGCACAGCTGCTATTACACCATTGTATAGCTCCGGAGCTTCATTAATTACGGCTCCAACTAAAAGTCCGCCAGCGCTACCTCCCATTGCATAAAGGTGCTGTGAACTTGTATATCTCTTTTTAATGAGATGTATGGAGCAATCAATAAAGTCTGTAAACGTATTCTTTTTTTTGAGTAGCTTTCCGTTCTCGTACCACTCCCTACCAAGATATTCTCCACCTCTGACGTGAGCTATGGCAAAAATAAACCCTCTATCTATCAGGCTCAAACGCACCGAAGAAAAATGAGGATCTACGGTGTGCCCATAACTACCGTAAGCGTATTGTAGTAATGGATTGGTTCCATCTAAGGAAATACCTTTTTTGTAAACCAGTGATATTGGAATGTTTTCTCCATCCCTAGCTTTAGCCCAAATACGCTCGGATTCATAATTGCTTTGTTTAAACTGGCCTCCTAAAACTTCTTTTTGTTTTAATACCTTTTTGGTTTTGGTTTCCATATTAAATTCAATGACGGAAGGAGGTGTGGTCAGTGCATTATAACTGAACCTTAACAATTCTGTATCAAACTCAGGATTTATGCTAGTGTAACAGGTGTAAGTCTCACTTTCAAAAGGTAGATAGTAGTCCTCAGTTCCATCCCATCGCTTAACTCTGATTTGATTCAATCCATTTTCACGTTCACTTACAACCAAAAAATCCTTAAAAATGTCAATGGCCTCAATCAAAACCTCTTTTCTATGTGGCAGAACTACTTCCCATTTGTCCATATCCCTCTCCACTTCTGAGGTACGCATCAGTTTAAAATTAGTGGCTTTATCCTTGTTTGTTAGGATATAAAAGTGATTCTTATAGTGCGAAATACTGTACTCGATGCCTCTAACTCTAGGGCAAAACACTTCAAATTTACCCGTAGGATTGCTTGAATCCAGAATATGGTATTCATTAGTAACCGTACTGTAACAGGCTATAATAATGTACTTTTTAGACTTTGACTTGTAAACGGTAACACCAAAGGTTTCATCACCTTCTTCAAAAACCAAGGTATCTTGATTCTCGCCAATTTTATGTCTATAAACTTGGTAAGACCGCAGCGTTACACTGTCCTTTTTTGTATAAAAAAAGGTTTTGCTATCGCTAGCCCATGCTGACGAACCAGTTGTATCTTCTATAGTATCACCAAAGATTTCTTGAGTTTCGAGGTCTTTTATTTGTATGGTATATTGACGTCTGCCAGTGGTATCTGTCCCAAATGCAACTTTTTTATTGTCTGGGCTGACGCTTATTCCTACCAACTTAAAGTAAGGAAGACCCTTGGCCATTTCATTGCAGTCAAACAACAATTCTTCTGGAGCCTTTAACGTCTCTTTTTTCCTGACGTAAATAGGGTAATCCTTTCCTTTCTCAAATTTAGTGATGTACCAATATCCATTGTACTTGTAAGGAACGGACGAATCGTCCTCTTTTATTCTAGATTTAATTTCCTGGAATAGATTTTCCTGGAAGGCCTTTGTTTCCTTTGTTTCAGATTCGTAAAACGAATTTTCGGCTTTAATATAATCTATAACTTCAGGGTTATCCCTGTCTTTCATCCAAAAATAGTTGTCTATTCTTGTATCGCCGTGAAGTTCAAATTTGTGCGGTATTTTTTTTGCTATAGGAGGATTTATGGCAGACTGTTTACTCATACGATTTTAAGAAATATTAATCTAAAAAAGAAGCGCAATTTACTAATTTTGCTGTCAAATCTATAAGCTAAAAGATATGTTTGGAGATATGATGGGCATGATGAATAAATTAAAGGAAGCCCAGAAAAAAGTTGAAGACACTAAAAAACGTTTAGATACCGTAATTCTTGAAGAATCAAGTCAAGACAAAAAACTTAAGGTTACCATCACAGCAAACCGCAACGTGAAATCAATTTCTATTGATGACGAACTCTTGGAAGATAAGGAAATGCTAGAAGATTATTTAATCCTTACCTTGAACAAAGCCATAGAGCAGGCTACTAAAGTCAATGAAACAGAATTGGCGGCTGTTGCTAAAGAAGGCATGCCTGATATCCCAGGGATGGATATGTTTAAATAGTTTTTAATAGCGATAAAAAATGTCTGTGCATCGCACTGGTATAATCCAAGTGCGTAACCATTCTTAATTTATTACTACCCATTCCTATAATCTTGATACCCTTAGATTCCAAGTGGTTCAGGAATTCTTTTTCATCAACCCCATCATCCAATTCAAAAATAATGATATTGGTTTCTATAGGCTCTACTTTTTTTATCTTGCTTCTAGACGCTAAGACCTCTCCTATTTCTTGTGCTTTTTGGTGATCTTCTGCCAACCGATTCAGATGGTGATCTAAAGCATATAAACCTGCTGCCGCAGCAAAGCCAACCTGGCGCATTCCGCCACCTAGTATTTTTCGGACCCTAATAGCATTTTCCATGAGTTCCCCTTTACCTAAAAGCACTGAACCCATAGGACAGCCCAAACCTTTACTAAGACAAACCGATATCGTATCAAAGAGTTCTCCGTATTGTTGTGGTGTTTCATTCTTGGCAACAAGGGCGTTCCATAGTCTGGCACCATCTAAGTGATAGCCTAAATTATGGATATCGGCAACAGTTCTGAGCTTTTGAAGTTCATTAAAATCCCAACACGCGCCACCGCCTTTATTGGTCGTATTTTCGACCTCAATTAAAGTGGTTAGTGGACTGTGATAAAAATCTGGTGGATTAATTGCCTCTTTGGCTTGGCTTGCTGTAAACATGCCTCGTTTTCCGTCTAGGAGTTTGCAGGAAATACCACTATTAAAGGAAGCTCCTCCGCCTTCATAATTATAAATATGCGCATATTTATCGCAAATAACCTGTTCTCCAGGTTGTGTGTGCAACTTAAGAGCCGTTTGGTTTGCCATACTTCCTGTTGGAAAGAACAACGCTTGGTCCATACCAAACATTTCTGCCAGTCGCTTCTCCAAAGCATTAACCGAAGGGTCTTCTTTGTACACATCATCACCTACTTGAGCATTCAGCATGGCATCCAACATTCCTTTTGTAGGTTTTGTTACAGTATCGCTTCTAAGGTCTATAACCATATCGTCAGCAGTATTTTTGCTAAGATACTAATCTTTAATTTTCAATTAAGTCTTAAAACTTCAATAATTAAAGCTACAACTATCCATACCAATTGGAGATCCGTCTGGAATTTTTGGAACTGGAACCACTTTAAATTTTTGCGGTTCATCAAAGTACTCCTTTATCATCAGTCCAAACTGTGTTTTATAGGCTTTTGGAAAGTTCAATGATGACATCGCCATTGCAAAATCCGACAAAAATTTATTCACTATCGCCTTTACCTGAAAATAGGACTTATCTGAAGTCGCTAAACTCATAAGGTGACTAAGAAAATTATAGGTAATCTGAGCTTGAACCTCGATTAAATAGAGGTCAGTGTATTTTTTATGTATTGATTCTTCATTGATAGCATCTAACACCTCACGAAGACCTAATTGATTAGCATCCAAACTCTTTTGAAGTACCAATCTATTCGCACGTTCTGGATGCAGAAGAAATTCCAGGGTTAGATTACTAGCAGTTGAAGCCGCCGATAAAGGGTCAAAAGCTACTCCTGTTCTGCCTTTAAACGATTCCCTTGACCCCTTAAATCCATAGGAACGTGGCGGAAACAGACCAAGCTTGCTCTTTGGGATGGCAAGCGTATTCGCTGATAGCGTTTTCAATATTGATTCTAGCGCCTTTCGTTGTATAGCATCATCAACAGCTTGGGTAGCAACTTGTGAATCACCCTTAATTTTATAATTATAGTCTAATCCGCCAATGACCTTGGTTGCTGCTTCAGCTTGATATCTATGAAAGAAATATAAAGGAACAAACACATCTTCCAGCACAGAATAAGGTTCCGATGATCGGATATTGTGCTCTGAAAAATTGGCTATAGCGTCGTGTCTTAAAGCTAAAACAGCGTCTAATTCCTCGTGTGGATAGTTTCCATTATCCCATAAATGAGCAAAGACATGCGCTCCGCCTTCAGCACGTGCATCAGAATCTGTTATAAACCTTAAACCTTTAGAAAAAGCCTCATCCAAAATACCTTGTAAAGCCTTTTCTTCGTTTGTGCTCTCCTTAAAATGAGAATAACTATAAGCCACTGTGACCTTATCCCATTCGCCAATGCCTTCATCGTAAGCCTCACTTAAATTTAATTGTCCATTCTTTAAGCTTAGCTTCGGATGCGGATAATCCATAACGGAGGCTCTATCCAACGAACTTGCTGCAAAATTATGGGTGAAACCTAAAGTATGCCCTACTTCATGAGCACTTAATTGCCGAATTCTTGCCAAGGCCATATCCAACATCGGCTGATAAGCATCGTCACTCAATTCAAAGGGTTTATTCATCAAAGCCTGAGCGATTAAAAAATCTTGCCGCACCCTTAAACTACCCAAACTAACGTGGCCTTTAATAATTTCGCCAGTTCTAGGGTCTACAACACTAGCGCCGTAACTCCAGCCTCTAGTGCTGCGATGCACCCATTGAATTACATTATATCTACAATCCATTGGATCAGCCTCTTCAGGAAGCATCTCAACCCTAAATGCATTTTTGAAGCCTATAGCCTCGAATGCCTCATTCCACCATCGAGCACCATTCAATAGTGCCGATCTTACAGGCTCTGGAGTCCCAGGGTCTAAATAATAAACAATGGGCTCAACCGGTTCGCTAATTGAGTCTTTCGGATTTTTCTTTTGCAGTCTATGTCTTATTATAAATTGCTTCTTAATCGGGTCTTGAATGGGTGCAGCGTAATCCATATAGGACATCGAAATAGCACCACTCCGCGGATCAAATTTCCTAGGCTTATAATCAGAATCTGGCAACTGAATGAAAGAATGATGTTGAATAACTGACACCAATGATGGTGTAGGTGTCACTGATCTCAAATTTTTCCCCGTAGGTTCACCCTTAAAAGTGAGTAAGGCCTCAAACTCTACATTTTCGGGGAAGGCTTTTGTGCGTTCCAAGGAAAGTGCGCTCTTGGATTTATCCAAACTAAATGTACCCTCCTTTTTACGTTTCAAGGTAGTTGCCACACCATGCGTATCTTGCATTAAAAATGGAGTGAAATCGATAACATAAGTGTTATTCTTGGTTTCTAAAATTTTAAAACCATATAAGACAGATTTGGCAAAAGCCTGTTCTATGCTTTTTTGCTCTAAGGCGTTAGATGTATTAGCACGATAATTTAGATTTGGCTGTATAAGTAACAGCTTATTTCCAGCTTTTTTAAAATGAACTAGGCGCTGCTTACCTAATTGACCCCTATCTAAACCTATGTCATTGCTACCTATTCCCGTGGCCAATGAATTAATATACAGAAAGTCTTCGTTTAAATGTCTTACCTGCAGATAAATTTTATCTGACTCCTCTTCATAATAGAAATTGAAGAACCCCTCATAGGATTTAAGATTTTTCTTTCCTAGGATTTGCGACCAGACAAAATTTACTGTAAGTATAAAACTTAAAAAGAGAACCTGTTTTTTCATACTGATAAATTTAAACTCTAAAGCTAAGGGAAATTATGAAAAAAACGTTCTAAAATTTCAGTGACACCACTACATCATATTATCTTTGTGGAAATTTATGGATTGATGATTACAGCAGATCAGATAAAAAACCTTAATACCCGCCTAGCTAAGCTAAGGCAGTATCTTTGACTTAGATGCCAAGCTTATAGAAATTTCCAACGAGGAAGAGCAAACATTTGACCCTAATTTTTGGAATGATTCCAAAAAAGCAGAACAGGTCATGCGCTCTATACGCGAAAAGAAAAGTTGGGTAAATGATTTTGAAGCGGCAAAAACCTTCTACGAGGATTTAGAAGTAATTTATGAATTCTACAAAGAAGGTGAAGCTCCAATAGAAAATCTAGAAGCGCGCTACAACAAAGCACTTAACGCTATAGAAAAACTTGAGTTTAAAAATATGCTTTCTGAAGAAGGCGACAGCTTAAGCGCAGTTTTGCAAATAACAGCTGGTGCTGGTGGTACCGAAAGTTGCGATTGGGCGAGTATGCTCATGCGCATGTACCTCATGTATGCAGAAAAGAACGGCTTCAAAGTAAAAGAACTCAATTTACAAGAAGGCGATGTTGCAGGAATTAAAACCGTTACATTGGAAATTGAAGGTGATTATGCTTTTGGCTGGTTAAAAGGTGAAAATGGTGTCCACCGCTTGGTACGCATCTCCCCTTTTGATAGCAATGCCAAACGCCATACGAGTTTTGCATCGGTCTATGTCTATCCCTTGGTAGATGACTCCATAGAAATTGAAATAAATCCGGCAGATATAGAAATAACAACTGCAAGATCCAGTGGTGCAGGTGGCCAAAATGTAAACAAGGTAGAAACCAAGGTACAACTGGTGCACAAACCCAGCGGAATTCAAATTCAATGCTCAGAAACCCGTTCCCAGCACGACAATAGAGCTAGGGCGCTTCAAATGCTTAAATCGCAACTTTATGAAATAGAACTTCAGAAACGCATGGCGCAACGCGATGACATTGAAGCTGGCAAAATGAAAATTGAATGGGGTAGCCAGATCAGAAATTATGTTATGCATCCTTACAAGCTAGTCAAAGATGTTAGGACGAACCATGAAACAGGAAATGTTGATGCCGTCATGGATGGTGATATAGAACCTTTTTTAAAATCTTATCTTATGATGATGGGACAAAAAGATTCGGTATAATTGTGAAAAATGTTATATTAATATGATTACAATACTTCATAACCCAAGATGTAGAAAATCTAGAGAGGGTCTTGCAATACTCGAAAATTCTGGTAAGGATTTTGAGGTAAGAAAATATCTAGATGACAAAGTTGATGAGGAAGAACTTAGTGGCATCATTAAAAAACTTGATATTGAACCCATGGCACTTGTTAGAAAATCGGAGGTCATCTGGAAAGAGAAATACAAGGGAAAAACCTTATCGGACAAAGCCTTAATTAAAGCTATGGTAGAACATCCCAAACTAATTGAACGGCCTATTGTCATCGCTAATAATAAAGCTGTTATAGGAAGACCAGCAGAATCTATTTTAGACATTATATAAAGCAAAAAAAAATGAGAATTACTTTATTGATTTTAACGCTAATGATGGCCCTTAATGCCAACAGTCAGTTTCGTAGAAATCCCAATCGCTCTCGCTTGGCACAACAGCCAACCGAAAAAGATATGGAACGTCAAAAGCAAAAAATGGAAGAGCGCCTTGAGGAATACATCAATACATTCCTCACCACATTGGAGGCTGGCGAATTTCAACAAGTGATAATCAAGCAACACCTTGATTCGTATTTTGATGAAAAAGAGAAAATTTTCGCAACTGAATACAGTAGAACCGTTGAGCGCATGGACGCCATAAAAAAACTGGACTCAACACATTTTAAAGAACTAGAAGGTGTGGTTTCTGAAAGTGATATGGAAAAAATTCAAGAACTCATCAAGGGCGATTTTGACGAGAAGGAGGTTATTCGCGAAAAGAAAAAGAAACGAAAGCGGAAACAAAAGAACAAAAACTAAATCAAAGCTCTTCTTACCGAAGAGCTTTTTCTTTTTTAATTAAGTCTTTCTCAATCTACTTTATTGGCTTGTAAATTCTGTCCATTTTGATTTAAAGTTAAGCTCTCTATTTGGCCATTGTCATTCTGATTAAAAACAATGCTCGCCTCAACAACCTTGAAAAAAAATTCGTTTGTTGAAGAGGGATAGATGGCAACTTTCGGTTGTCCAGTGACCTGAACGCTAAGCTGCTTTTCTTCCTTTGAAACTTCAATAAAAACTGCAGGCAGCAATTGGTAATTACCAACATAGGTTTCGAGAATATCATCAGCAACATCTACAATTTTTGGAAAAACCTTAACCTTTGGCATTTTTAGGTCTAAATCTTGCCCAAGTTGCACCAAGCCAATTCCATCAATACTATAAGCAGAATTAGTTAAAACAACTACAGCTTCATTAGTTTCAGCCACAAATCCAGCAAACGCTCTGTAACCACCCGTACCACCATTATGCCAAATTATGGCGTTATCGTTAGCGTAATGCCATCCCAGCCCAATTTTAAAGTTATCATCTTCTGATTCAAAATGAACTTCATGAGTCAGTCTCATGGCTTTATGTAAGTCGGAAGTGTTATCTGACATATTTGCCCTAAGAAATTTTACCATATCGCTTGTTGTAGAGCGCAAAGCGCCCGCACCTGCCAATACTGGAATGTCCCAGTTCTTCGTAGCCTTAAGTTCCTCGTTGTATCCCAATGCCAGATTTTTACGCATGTTTTCAGAGAATTCAACCTTTGTATCCATCATTTGCAACGGCATTGCAATGCGCTCCACAACTAATTCTTCATATGTTTTACCAGTATGCCTTTCTAGGATATGACCCAATAATCCCGTCCCGATATTGGAATACTCGTACTGGGATCCTACATCCCTTGGCAAGGAATAGGTACTCAAAAATTCATATAAATCCTTAGTTGTGTAATCTGCAAAGGGGTTCTCCATATCCGCAGGATTAAAATTTGTGGGCATCCTTGGAAGTGCAGACGTATGGGTGGCCAAATGTTTTAGCGTGATTTCCTTTCCGTTTTTAGATGGCACCTTTACATCTGATGGTAAATATTTTGCAATGGGATCGTCTAGTGACATCTGGCCTTTCACAACTTCTTCTGCCAGCAGAATACATGTAAAAACCTTAGATATAGAACCTATTTCGTAAACAGTAGATTTTGATACCGCTTCGCCGTCATTCAACTCAGTGGTGCCATAATTAAAAAATTCGGCAGAATCCCCTTTTAAGGTGGCCATGGCAATGGAGGGATTAACTCCATTGTTAACCCTTTGTTCAATGTAAGTTTTAAGCTCGGGTTTAATATTAGTTTCCTGCGTGGTAGCCAAAGAGGCACAAAGAAACCCTAATATGGTTAAAGCAATCTTTCTATTTATCATATTGGTTATGGATTTTAATACATTTAAAGAGGAACAGAACTTCTTTTACAGCCGTACATTAAAGAACACCTGCATCTACGTCTTTTATAAACTTAATTAGACCTTCAAAATACGTTTTTTGGTCATCAAATTGAGACAAGTGGCTTCCATTTGGGCATAGTAGAAATCGTCCATTTTGAACTTCAGTCGATATCCATTCCATGTGTTTTGGGTCCATAGTGTCATGGGTAGCGCCAATGGTTAAGGTAGGTACTTTTATTTCACTTAAACGGTCTTTTACGTTCCAATTCAATAAGTTGGCATTACCCTTACAACCAAATTCACTTGGTCCTTGCATGGTAACATAAACATCTGGATTCATATGCTTAACCGACCTATTGACTGGTTCTGGCCACTCCTCCAGAGGCATTCTTAGAACATGTTTTGGATAATAATGTTCCATTACAAGTGAAAGGTATTCCTCATTGGTGTAATCTTCATTTGCTTCGTAGGTCATGATAGTTTCGAGTACATCCTCTGGCAATTTTGGCGCAAGAACCTCTGCTGAGTAAGTATTGTAGTCTTCTATTGAAGATACCATGTTGGAGATGATCAATCCTTTTAAGTTATCTTGATATTTTAATGCATACTGCATCCCTAAAATTCCACCCCAAGATTGACCTAGCAAGTAAAAATTATCCTTATTAAGGCCCAACGCCACCCTCACCTGCTCTACTTCTTCAACAAAACGATCTAAATCCCACAACGATAAGTCCTTGGGCTGATCGCTATAATAAGACCCTAACTGATCGTAGTAATAATATTCTATGCCTTCTTGTGGCAGATAACCATCAAAACACTCATAAACCTCGTGGGTAAAACCAGGACCTCCATGCAGTAGCAAAACTTTCATTTTAGGATTATTTCCTACTCGTTTTGTCCAAACTTTAAATTCGCCTTTAGGTGTCGAAATAGGTATCATTTTAATACCACCTGTAAATTGATCATCCTTGTTGCTGTAGTCAAAATAACTTTCAAGTGTAACTGAGGTAGATTCAGTATCTTTAATGGATGTTTGATTTTCTTTACAGCCAAGGAAAACCAATAAAACAATGAAAAAAGTGTATCGCAGCATAAGATTAAATTTTCCTAAAGTTACTAAATATCACTTAGATAAAGATTATGACATTTCTCATAATTCAATCTAGAAACTCTGTCTATTTTTAAACAATGAACACCATCGCAGAACGCATTTACGATTTTCTCAAAAATTTTCCACCATTTGACGTTTTGAGCCGAGAGCAACTTTTTGAAGTCTGTAAGACCATCGACGTTGTTTACCTCGAAAAAGGCAAGTCCTTATTTGAAATTGGACAAGCAATTGAAAATCAATTTTATGTTGTAAAGGATGGCGCCATAGGACTGTTTAGAGAAAATAATGTGTTAGTTGACCAGTGCGATGAAGGCGATATATTTGGTCTAAGAGCCTTATTGCGCAAAGGAGAGTATAGACTCCAGGCCACTGCTATTGAAGAAAGTATTGTATACAGCATTTCAAACGACGTATTTGAAAAATTTATTGCTAGCAATGCGGAAGCCAGCCAATTTTTAATGTCTAGCTTTATCTCCAATACCAGACCCATGGCAGCTGGAAATTCTGGCCAGATTGGTCCGGTTAAGTTAAATAATGAACTATCGGAACTTCAAACTGCCGATTACTCAAAAAATCCTATCACCTGTACCAAAGACACCTCGATACAACAGGCAGCAACTATAATGACCTCCAATCATGTAGGCTCCATCATAATTGTTGAAAATAAAAAACCAGTAGGCATTATAACCGACAAAGACTTACGCACAAAAATAGCCACAGGAAAATTTGCAATTACAGATAGTGTTACAACCATTATGTCCCAACCCGTGAAGACCTATCCAGAAACAATTTCAGTAGCGGAAGCCCAACTTGCGATGCTCAAAAACAAGATAACACATTTGTGCATTACCAAAGATGGCACCACAGCTTCAGAATTAACAGGGATTCTATCTGAACATGATATCATTGTTTTACGGGAAAATAATGCCTCTAGCCTACTGAAAGAAATCAAAAGGTCAAAGTCTACAGAACAATTAAAGGCGGTAAGACAACGAGCAGAAGACTTGATTAAACGTTATTTGACTCAAGATATCCCTATTGATTTTATGGCAAGACTTCTTTCTGCTCTTAACGATGCGATTACCCAAAAAATAATTACCGATGCTATTTCAGAGATGAAGCAAGCTCCACCTTGTCAATTCGCTTGGCTTTCTATTGGAAGCCAAGGTAGGCAAGAACAATTGTTGTTAACGGACCAAGACAATGCCTTAGTGTTCGAAGATGTTGAGAAAAATGAATACGATAATGTCAAAAACTATTTTTTAACCTTAGCCAATAAGATTAACAACGGGCTAGAGCAAGTTGGTTTTGAACTTTGCCCTGCCAATATGATGGGAAGTAACCCTGAATGGTGCTTGTCCCTTAAGGAATGGAAGAATCAATTTTACCGCTGGATTGCAACACCAGACCAAGATAATTTAATGCTATGCACAATTTTCTTTGATTATGAATATGTCTATGGGCAAAAAGCCTTAGTTGAATCACTTTCGGATAGTATTTTTGAAAGCATCGAGAAATACGATATCTTTCTTACTTATCTTGGTAGAAATGCTCTTCAAAATCCACCACCTTTAAGTTTTTTTAGACAGTTTTTAGTTGAGGAGAGCGGTGAACATAAAGATCAGTTTGACATTAAGGCAAGAGCCATGATGCCCTTAGTCGATGCTGCTCGCTTACTCATTTTATCCCATAACATTAAATCCATTAATAACACCTTGGAGCGCTTTGAAAAGTTGGTTAAGCTAGAACCGCAAAACAAGGATACTTATCTTTTTTGTATCCAATCCTACAAAGATTTATTACGGTTTAGAACTGAGCATGGTTTAGCTCATAATGACTCTGGTAGATTTATAGATTTAAAATCATTAAATAAAGGCGATCGGCTAAAATTAAAGCGCTGTTTTAAGGCTGTTAAATCTATTCAAGAATTAATAAGAACCCGATTTAAACTCTCACAATTAATGTAATGTCCTGGTTTAAGCGAAAATCATATCCTGCATATTGGGAAGATTATCTAAATCATTTTAAAAATGGTCAAGAGCAAGATATTTCTAAAATACGATTTGTTGTATTCGATACGGAAACCACGGGACTAGACATTAAAACGGATAGAATATTATCTATTGGCTGCGTTGGAATACAAGATTTAAAAATTAAAGTTTCCGATCAATTGGAAACGTATGTTGAACAAGAGCAATTTAATTCCAGCACCGTAAAAATACATGGCCTTTTAAAGGAAGGGACCGCCACTAAAATAAGCGAAACTAGCGCCATTCAACATTTTTTAAGCTATATTGAAAACGCTGTTCTGGTAGCACATCATGCTGCATTTGATGTGGCTATGATAAACGCGGCACTTCAAAGACTCGATCTTCCTAAATTAAAGAACAGAACCTTGGATACAGGTCATTTATTTCAAAAGACAAGGTTAAACACCAGCAAGACCCATTTTAGCTTGGATGAGTTGGCTAATCAATTTAACATCCAACTACACGATAGGCATACAGCTTCAGGAGATGCTTACATTACGGCCCTTTTGTTTTTAAAGCTTGTAGCCCAAATGCAAAAGTCTAAAAATATAACGCTTCGAGAACTTTCAAAAAGCAATAGGCGTATCGGTTTATTATAAAAAAAGCACACCCAATTTGGGCATGCTTTTCCTAACTAAACTAATAAACAATTATAATAGATTGCGAATTTATTTCTTCACTTTCAATGCGTTATTAAACATTATTTTATGCCACTGGTCTTAAAGGCTTATCATCGGACTTTGGAGTCACCTTCACTTCAAATTGATTGGAAGTGTTTTTAGCACCTCCTGCCTTAAGCGCTTTTTCTCCAGCGAAAAATGTTTTATGGTCATCTCCTAAATCAGAGCCAGCCATTCTTTGATGTTTTACGCAAGACACACCTTTTCTTATTTCTTGTCGCTGTACACCCTTAACATAAGCCAACATGCCTTCCTCACCAAAGTACCCTTCAGTTAAATCGTTCATATGAAGCGCCGTTGTATGATAGGTAGGAAGCGTAATCAAGTGGTGGAAAATACTTGCCTGAGTAGCACCATCCAATTGAAAAGTCTTAATTCTTTGGTCGGCTCGTTTACTCAACTCGGAGTTATCGTACTTCACATCCATAAGATTATTTTTGTCGTATGCCGAAACGTCTTCACCGTTTACAACCATATCTTCATAGACTTGATTACGGAAATTCAAGGTCCAATTAAATGATGGCGAATTATTATATACCAATTTAGCGTTAGGCACCACTTCCTTAACCCTATTGATCATGTGGGCTATTTGTTTTACGTTAGGTGTTGGTGTTTCTATCCATAGTAAATCGGCACCATTTCGTAAACTTGTGATACAATCGAGCACTACCCTATCTATATTGGAGCCTTCCTTAAATTTATATAATCCATTTGGCAAGCGCTTTGGACGCATCAATTTTCCATCTCGTTTTAATAAGACGTCATCTTCCTTGGCATCGTCGATGTTAATTTCCTCTGCATCTATAAACGAGAGGTACTGAGAAGCCAAGTCACCAGGCTCTTGACTTACCGGAAGTTTTTGAGTGAGGCCAGCACCTTCAGAATCTGTTCTTGCCACGATAACACCATCCTCAACACCTAGCTCAAGAAATGCATAACGAACTGCATTTAGCTTGGCTATAAAATCTTCATGCGGAACCGTAACCTTGCCATCTTGGTGGCCACATTGCTTAGCATCTGACACCTGATTCTCAATTTGTATAGCACAAGCACCGGCTTGAATCATTTTCTTTGCTAAGAGGTAAGTTGCTTCCTCATTTCCAAATCCAGCATCAATATCTGCAATAATGGGTACAATATGCGTTTCAAAATTATCTATTTGGTCTTGTACGTCTTCACCCTTTTCTAGACGTCTAAAAAGATCGTTTAATTCAATTGCGTCTGCTTGTCTAAGAAAATCATAGATTTCTTCTATCAATGCAGGTACAGCTGTTTTCTCATGCATGGACTGGTCTGGAAGAGGTCCAAATTCAGAACGCAACGCTGCAACCATCCATCCTGATAGATAGAGATACCTTTTACTGGTTGTCTTATGGTGTTTTTTAACTGCAATCATTTTTTGCTGCGCCACAAAACCATGCCAGCACCCTAAAGATTGTGTGTAATTTTCTGGATTTGCATCATATTCGGCCATATCCTTACGCATTATGGCCGCTGTATACTTAGCAATATCCAAACCTGTTTTAAATTTATTCTGAAAAGCCATTCTTGCCGCGTTTTCTGGCTGTATGGCATTCCACGTACTTCCGTACTTTTTCTTAAGATTTTTTACGGTCTCTAAAGCCGAGCTGTAATTGTTTAGTTGTAGATTTTTCATAATTTTGAGTTGTATTATTGATTTAATATTAGTCCCGTATTATGTTGCCGCATAAGCGGGATTATTTTTTTACAATTGTCTGTAAGCTGATATAGTTAAGAACTCTTCAAATTCCTCTTGCGTTACAAGACGCTTAAATAATTCTATGGCCTGCGGAAATTTGGTAGCTTCAATTTTATCCTCACCTACCTCCGTGATAATTTTTTCGACTTCATCTGAAAATATATTATCAAAAAGAGCCCTATCAAAAGAACGACCGTCCTCAAGACGTGCTTCAACTTTTAACCATTGCCATACTTGTGTTCTTGAAATTTCGGCAGTGGCAGCATCTTCCATCAGGTGGTAGAGGGCTACAGCACCATAACCTCTAAGCCATGCTTCCATATAAAGTATGCCCACGTTTATATTCTTTCTTATCCCTGCTTCTGTTATAGTGCCTTGTGGCAGCTCTACCAAATCGGCTTCAGTAACCTCAATATCTTCGCGTTTCTTAAAAATTTGATTTGGTGTTGGCATGTACTTATCAAATTCTTTCATAGCCACCTCAACAAGTGCAGGATGCGCTACCCAAGTACCATCATGGCCATTTTTTGCCTCGCGCTCTTTATCCAACCTCACTTTTTCCAATGCCTCAGCATTTGCTTTTGGATTATTTTTAATTGGTATTTGTGCGGCCATTCCTCCCATAGCATGGATTCCTCTTTTATGGCACACTTTTATGACCAAGTTGGAATATGCCGCCATAAAAGGCGTAGTCATGGTCACTTGGTCCCTGTTTGGTACCACGAAATTCTTATGGTTTCTAAATTTTTTGATGTATGAGAAAATATAATCCCATCTACCACAATTGAGGCCAACGATATGGTCTTTCAATTCATAGATAAATTCATTCAGTTGAAAACTGGCTGTTATGGTTTCAATAAGGAGTGTGGCCTTGAACGTGCCTTGAGGAACACCTAGATAGGCTTGTGCATATTCAAATACAGCATTCCACCATCTAGCCTCTAGATAGTGTTCTAATTTAGGCAAGTAAAAATACGGTGCCGTACCTTGTTCCATCAGAATTTTGGTGTTATGGAAAACGTAAAGGCCAAAATCAAACAAACTACCAGAAACTTCGTGGCCATCCACCAAAACATGCCTTTCATTAAGATGCAATCCTCTTGGCCTAACCAATAAAACGGCTGTATTATCATTTAGCTTATAATGCTTACCGCGTTGCTCATCTATAAGTTCTATGGTCTTGTTGTTGGCATCAAAGAGGTTTTGCTGACCCTCAAGGGTATTTTTCCAACTAGGAGCATTACTGTCTTCAAAATCTGCCATGAACGTCTTGGCTCCAGAATTTAAGGCATTGATGACCATCTTGCGGTCCACAGGCCCAGTGATTTCAACTCGTCTATCCAACAAATCGTCCGGAATGGATTCTATTTGCCAGTCACTTTCTCTTATAGACTTGGTTTCTTCGGGGAAGGATGGGAAATTTCCCTTATCGAAAAACTCTTGCTGCTTTAACCGCTTATTTAAAAGCTCCAAACGCTCTTTGTTGAAGTTCTTATGAAGCTGCTTAATAAACTCTAAAGCTTCCTCTGTTAATATGTTGGGATAAAACTGAACAACCTCTTCTGAGAAGGTTAATTGATCTGGAGTGGCAACGGTATAATTCATAATAGCTTGATTTTATGATACAATGTTATAAACTATTTTTTAAAAAAACAAGCGAACGTTCGCTATTTTTTATTTTTCGCTATTTATGATAGTTCGCAAATAGTGTTATATTTGTTCTTATGGAACAGGATTATATTAAGTTGATTTTTGGATTAAAACTCAAGCAAATCCGCACAGAGCGAGGTTTGTCTTTGTTTGGGCTTTCTAAATTGTCTGGCCTTTCAAAATCCTATCTCAATGAAATAGAAAAAGGAAAAAAATATCCCAAACCAGATAAAATTGCTGCTTTATCAGAGCACCTAGATGTGCCTTATGACGATTTGGTCTCTCTAAAATTGGACAAAAATCTGGCACCTGTTGGCGAAATTCTTCAGTCTAAACTCCTAAAGGAAATCCCTTTGGAATTATTGGGCCTTCAAGAAAATACCTTGATAGACATCATCTCCAACGCCCCTCAAAAAATTACAGCGTTCATTAGCACCATTATAGAAATTGCCAAGAATTACAGTTTCAGCAAAGAGAATTTCTACCTTGCTTCGGTACGCTCCTTCCAAGAGGCCAATAACAACTATTTTGACCACCTAGAAGAAGCTGTCCTTAAGTTTGCCAAGACCTATCAGATTGATTTAACCAAAAAAATAAGTGCACAGGAATTAGAGGAAATTTTGGTCGAAGAGTTTGGCTACACCATTAATTATGACGAATTGGAGACACACAGCGAACTAGACAAACTGCGCTCCATTTTTATACCAAAGTCTAAAACCTTACTAATAACAAAAGATATAGATGATGCCCAACGTGCTTTCATTTATGGCAAGGAGCTCGCCTATAACTACCTCAACATAAAAGACCGTTTATACACATTCTCTTGGATTGCTTTTGATAATTTTGATGAAGTGCTCAACAATTTTTACGCTTCCTATTTTTCTGGAGCCCTAATCATTCCGCGTCAAAGTTTGGTAGAACAATTAAAAAAGTTGTTCGCCAAAAAACGCTTTAATGCCAAGGAGTTTCAGTCGTTACTCAATCATTACAATGCGTCTCCAGAGTCTGTTTACCAACGCTTGACAAATATCCTTCCAAAGGATTTTGGTCTTAAAAATTTGTTCTTTCTCAGATTTGCACACAAGAAGGGCTCTGAAAAATTTGTGTTGAACAAAGAGCTCCATCTCACAAAAAAGCAATCGCCCAGAGCGAGGGAAACCAATGAACATTACTGCCAGCGCTGGGTGTCTTTAAAAACCCTTAAAGCCATTGGCCAGTCTGGAGCGGACCATGAATTTGACATACAAATATCCAATTATCCGGTTGAAGAACGTCAATATTTGGTTTTAGCTTCGGCAACAGCAGACCCATTTAAAGCCAATCAATACAGAAGTATATCCATAGGGATTGAGTTAAACGCTCAGCTTAAACGAAAAGCCAATTTTTTAAATCACAAAAGCCTTAAAACGGTAGATGTTGGTGTAACTTGTGAACGCTGCTCCATTATAAATTGCAGTGTAAGGCAGGCTGACCCTGTGATTTTAGAAAAACGAAAGAAAGAAATGGACACCGCTAAGGTGGTAGATGAGATTCAGAAAAAATACAGCAATCTATCAAAATAACACTTTGACCTTAGGATAAGCTATCTCATTAAAATCCGAAATAACCACATCCGCTTTTGAATAATCCTGGCCGTGCGAATGCAAACTTTTGTACCCAACACAAAAAATACCGGCAGCCTTTGCGGCAGCAATCCCATTTGTTGAATCTTCGATAACCATACACTGACACTTGTTAAAACCTGTATGGGCAGCCGCTTTTAAGAAAATTTCGGGATGTGGCTTGGACTGTTTCAAATCGGCTCCACTAAATTTTCCACTGAAATATTGGTTTAGATCAAACCTATTGAAAATACGATTGATATTGGGCATAGAAGCTGAGGAAGCCACTACCAAGGTAATACCGTTACTGTAATACTCTTTTATGATGTCCAAAACGCCATCGATGAGTGTAAGGTCTTGATCATTATCAAACAAATATTTAAAATGTTGACGCTTAAGACGAATCAATTCCTCCGCAGGATTGCGCAACTCAAAGTGATTAACCAGTCGCCTGCAAATATTTAGTGTTGATTGGCCTGTAAAAGAATCATATAGCTCTTCGCTTACATTTATACCAACATCATTGAACATGCGATGATACGCCTTGTAATGCAGAGGTTCGGTATCCACAATAACACCATCCATATCAAATAAAACAGCTTTTAACATAGGGTAATTTTGGCCGAAGATATAACCAAAAACAACAATGATATACCTATTAAAAAAAAATCCGAATTACGAACCCATAAGAAAATGAGTCGAATTCGGATTGAAGCTACTAATCAAAGGGTGCTATTTGACGTTGTCCATGATTTCTTGGACCACCTCAGGGTTGAGCAAAGTACTTGTGTCACCTAAATTTTCAGTTTCGTGGGACGCTATTTTCCTTAATATTCGTCTCATAATTTTACCAGAACGTGTTTTAGGCAATCCTGAAGTAAACTGTATTTTATCCAATTTAGCTATAGGACCAATTCGATCTGTAATGAGCTGATTAATTTCCTTTCTCACATTGTCGTGCTGTCTCGTTTCCCCAACGTCTTTAAGGGTGATAAATCCATAGAGCGCATTACCTTTAACATCATGAGGAAAACCAACAATGGCAGACTCTGCAACGGCATTATGCTCGTTAATGGCATCTTCAATTGGTGCAGTACCTAAGTTATGGCCAGAAACTATAATAACATCATCTACTCGCCCGGTAATTCGGTAATACCCTACCTCATCACGCAAAGCGCCATCTCCTGTGAAGTACATGTTTTCGAAGGCCGAGAAATAAGTATCCTTATAGCGCTGATGATTGCCCCAGATTGTACGCGCCATTGACGGCCAAGGAAATTTAATACAAAGACGTCCATCGACTTGATTTCCCTTAATCTCTTGTCCATTTTCATCCATTAAGGCTGGTTGAATCCCAATGAATGGCAAGGTTGCATAGGTTGGTTTGGTGGGCGTAGAAAATGGGATTGGCGTTATCATAATACCACCTGTTTCTGTTTGCCACCAGGTATCTACAATCGGACTTTTCTTTTTTCCCACATTATCGTTATACCAATGCCAAGCCTCTTCGTTTATGGGTTCACCGACGGAGCCAAGTACTTTCAGTGAAGACAAGTCGTATTTCTCGATTAATTCAGTTCCGTGCTTAGCCAAAGCCCTTATTGCTGTTGGCGCCGTGTAAAACTGGTTAACCTTGTGCTTGTCTACAATTTCCCAGAAACGACCGAAATCAGGATAACTAGGAACACCTTCAAACATAACGGTTGTGGCGCCATTGCATAACGGACCATAGACGATGTAACTGTGACCTGTAATCCAACCTATATCCGCAGTACACCAATAAACGTCCTCTTCTTTATACTGAAACACATTCTTAAAGGTATAAGCTGTATAAACCATATAACCTCCGATGGTATGAAGCATGCCCTTCGGCATTCCAGTGGAACCTGAAGTATACAAAATAAAAAGTGGGTCTTCGGCATCCATAATTACCGCTGAATACTCTCGGTAAGCCTCATCTAAAAGTGGCTGGAGCCACTCGTCACGCCCTTCCTTCATTGCAATATCCGAGTTAATGCGCTTAGCAACCAAAACGGATTCCACACCAGGACAATCCTTTAAAGCCTCATCTACTATACCTTTTAAATCAATCGTTTTGGACCCTCTGTAAGATCCATCTGCACAGATAACCATTTTAGCATCACAGTCATTAATACGTGTGGATAAGGCGGTAGATGAAAAACCTGCAAATACGACGGAATGAATGGCTCCAATTCGTGCACAAGCCAATACAGCTACTGCCAATTCTGGAATCATTGGAAGATAAATACAAACACGATCGCCTTTTGAAATTCCCTTATCGTGAAGAACATTAGCAAATTTACACACTCTATCATAGAGCTGTTTATAGGTAATGTGCTCCGCAGGTTCGTTAGGATCGTTAGGCTCAAATAAAATAGCCGTTTTGTCACCCCTTGTATGCAAATGCCTGTCGAGGCAATTTTCCGTTATGTTGAGTTGAGCACCTTCAAACCATTTAATTTCTGGTTTCTGAAAATCCCAACGCAATACGTTATTCCATTTCTTGCGCCAAACGAAATGTTCTTCGGCTATTTCTTCCCAGAAAGACTCTGGGTTATTAACAGATTTACGATACACTTGAAAATATTCTTCAAAATGCTTGATATGATAATTACTCATGATTGATTATGTTTTTATGGATACCTATTTGATTTTGCTTATATACTTGTTCTATTTCTGAAATAATAGTTATATCGTCAATAGTTGAAGGGACATTATATTCTAAATCATCCGAAATATGACGAAGTAATTTACGTAAAATTTTGCCAGATCGCGTTTTCGGTAATCGTTGAACTACCAAAACATCTTTAAGTGACGCTACTGCTCCAATTTCGTGCCGCACTTCGGCAATTATTTCTTTAGTGATGGCATCGTGACCTGAACTTGTTTCGGATTTTAAAACAACAAGAGCCAGTGGCTTTTGACCTTTTAAGTCGCAGTGTACACCAAAAACAGCACATTCTGCAACATCATTGTGGCTCGAAACAATTTCTTCCATTTCTGCCGTAGATAAACGATGCCCAGCGACATTGATGATATCATCTACTCGACCTGTTATAAACACATAGCCATCCTCGTCTACATAACCACCATCTCCTGAGAAATAGTAACCTGGAAAACGACTCAAATAGCCAGCTTTAAAACGCTCAGGATTTCCCCATAAATTTAAAAGACATCCTGGAGGCAGCGGCAGTTTAACGGCTACAAAACCCTCTACATCGGCAGGAACTTGCACTCCATTTTCGTTTAAAATTTGAATATCGTACCCACAGACAGGAAAAGATGCGGAGCCAGGCTTTACAGGTAACAGTTCAACACCAACCATATTTGCCACCATAGGCCAACCGCTTTCTGTTTGCCACCAATGGTCAATGACCGGGACCTTTAAATGTTGTTCGGCCCAATTCAAAGTGGCTACATCACAACGTTCACCAGCTAAAAACTGATATTTCAGAGTGGATAAATCGTATTTTTCAATAAAGGAACCTGAAGGGTCTTCTTTTTTTATGGCACGGATTGCAGTGGGTGCGGTAAACATAACGGCAACTTTGTGCTCACTGATGACACGCCAAAAAGTCGAGGCATCTGGCGTTTTAATGGGCTTGCCTTCAAAAATAATAGTTGTATTTCTATTGAGCAAAGGCCCATAGACTATGTAACTATGGCCCACGACCCAACCCACATCACTAGCAGCCCAATACACCTCTCCGGATTCTACGCCGTAAACGTGTTTCATAGAGAATTTTAAAGCTGTGGCATAACCACCAGTATCCCTAATAATACCCTTTGGTTTTCCTGTAGTTCCTGAGGTATATAAAATATACAGTGGATGATTAGATTCCACAGGAACGGGTTCAATACTAACCGATTTTGATACTAAATCGGTATAATCTACGTCATAAGGTTTGTGCGGTATGGGAACACCTAATTGCCTATCAAAAACAATAACATGCTCTGGTTTGCTTTGGGCTGTACTAATGGCCTCATCTACAAAAGGTTTATAAGGAATAATTTTCTCAATTTCAATTCCGTTAGACGCTGTGATAATGGCCTTGGGTTTGCAGTCATCAATTCTTATGGCCAGTTCGTGTGGCGCAAAACCACCAAAGACAACAGAATGAATTACACCAAGCCGAGCGCAGGCTAACATCGCATAGAGCGCCTGAGGAATCATTGGCATATAAATTATAACCGTATCACCTTTAGACAATCCGAGAGCTTGAAGACCACCTGCCAATTTTGAAACTTCTTCATGCAGCTTATTAAATGTAATAAACGTTTTGGTATTGGTCACTGGCGAATCGTATATTATGGCATTTTGATCTCCGTAACCGTCCTCTATGTGCTTATCTATACACAAATAACTGACGTTAAGCTTTCCATCTTGAAACCATTGCGGATAACCATACTCATCGTTTCCTAAAATCGTTTTTGGTTTTTTATACCAACTTAATGCGTTGGCTTGCTCTCTCCAGAATTCCTCTTTAGCATCAATACTTTGAGCGTACATTTTATTATAACTCATAGCTCTGAAGTTTTGGAATTAAACAAACCAAACCAATTGGGGTTTAAAAATTTAAGTTTAATCAGCACCCATAAAATGACCACAAAGCACAGACCCATAACAATGGATTCCAGTACACCTGTGGCGGAGGCATTCTCAAATTTAAAACGGAAATATAAGGTCACAACAACATATGCACTGATAAGAATATCAGAAGTTGTACCATTTAATCGAAGTCGTTTCATTTTATTTTACTTTAATTACACATTGTTTGTTTGCACACAAAACCAATGGTGATTAAAGCAGAAATCAAGAAGAGATTAATTCATTAATTTCTGAAACTATTTTTTTTACTGAAAATGGCTTTGTTAAATATTTATCTGCTCCAAGTTTTAAGCCTTTTTCAATATCTGAAGCTTTATTTTTTGCCGTTAAAAACACCACTTTAGTGTCTTTTAACTTATTGTTTTCTTTAACTATCTTAAGTGTTTGATAACCATCTACTTTAGGCATCATAACATCTAACAAGATAACATTTGGAATTACGGTCTTTAAAATCTCTAAAGCCTCACTTCCATCCCTTGCGATATACACTTCAAAATTTTGTTTTTTAAAGGTATATTCCAATGTCATCACTATGTTTGGTTCATCGTCAACGATGACAATCTTTTTCATTGCTTTAATTGAATTACAATTTACTTAAAAGGTAGTTGAAAACCAAAGGTTACACCACTTTTCTTGTTGTTTTTTACCCAAATCTCCCCCTTGTGATTTTCAATGATGGTTTTTGAGATTGCTAAGCCCAAACCACTACCCTCTGGTTTT
Organism: uncultured Winogradskyella sp.; assembly: GCA_913055905.1. Classification (GTDB taxonomy): domain Bacteria; phylum Bacteroidota; class Bacteroidia; order Flavobacteriales; family Flavobacteriaceae; genus Winogradskyella. The sequence continues at coordinate 161,636 of CAJXLB010000002.1, read as the reverse complement.
ATTATATTTTGATTTTTAGATTGGTAAAACTTATCGAAAATATGAGGTATATCTTGTTTTGGAATTCCGCTTCCATTGTCCTTCACGGTAACCTGAAGAAACCCTTTTTCAAATTTGTAGTCCAAAACTATTTCCCCTTCTTCAGACCTGCAAAACTTAATAGCATTGGAAACTAAATTGGTAAGTACTTGAAGTATGCGGTCCTCATCATATTCTGCAAATAGATCACTGTTATTGGAGTTGATAATACTAACTTGTTTTTTGGCCGCAATCGGCTCTAGATTCTGAATTGCTTTTAAAATCGTATCTCTAATATTAAATTTCGCAATGTTTAGATCCGCTCTTCCCTTGGACAACTTTTCAAAATCCAAGATATTATGAATAAGACGGGAAAGCCGATCGCTATCCTGCATCATGTTTTTTAAGAATTGGCTTCTCAGATCAGAAGGCATTTCATCAGATTCACTCATCAAAAGTTCTGTGGCCGCTCTTATTCCTGTTATAGGTGTTTTCAACTCATGGGCTACAGTATCCAGGAATTCATCCTTTTGTTTGTCTTTTTCAACCAACTCCACATTAGCCTCCTTAAGCTTAGAGGTCAATTGGGTCAACTCCTCTGATTTTTCGCGCAGTAGCTTGTTTCGCGATATGGTTTCTTTAGATTCTTCGAGAATTTTAAGCACTTCGATTAGGCTTACTTCCTCTTCCTTGACGACACTTGCTATTAAAATCTTAGCAGAGGCACTTCCAATACTCCCTGTAAGCAACTTTTCAGAAAAATTGATTAATCTAGCATCGGCCATCTGAGTATCTGGGGCAAGATTATATTTTCTGAAGAACAAGCTTAATGCGCGCTCAGTCCTCTCCTCACCTAAAAATTTGTTGAGCACTTTTTTAATTTCAGCCACATAAGCTTCACCTTTCCAGACTAAAGCCCCATCCTGCAAATCGGAATAATTACGGCTGTCTACAAACATCTCTGCATAATTGCGTTCCCTGTAATTCCCTTTGTACAGCAAAGAAAACAAAAGGTAACAAAAGCCATTGGCCAACATACTCCAAAAAAACGCATGAGTCGGTGGGCTTAAAAAATCGATACCTAAAAGTGCATGCGGCTTTAGAGACTCAATTCCCAAAAACCCATTCTCTACAAATTCGTTAGATCCTGTAAACGCTTGGATTGAAAAAGGCAGAATCAAGGTGTAAAAAGTAATGGCAAAACCAGCTATTATACCAATAATGGCTCCTTTAGAAGATCCTCGATTCCAAAATAGTCCAACAAAAAATGACGGTGCCAATTGTGCTATGATGACAAATGCAATTAGACCAATGGAATACAACGACAATTCATAGGAAAAGTTGACATAAAAAGCATAAGCAATTATAATGATTGAAAATATGGAGATTCGCCTGATATTCTTAATATACTTGGCATTACGCTCTGGGTGATTTTGAATAAACCTGTCTAAGAACCCATAAGGAATAACCAGATTATTACTCACCATCACGGATAATGCCAAGGTAGAAACCACTACCATAGATATAACAGCCGACAAGCCGCCAAGAAACACAAGGGAAGCAAGGAATGTATTCCCATTTTGCAAAGGCAACAAGAGTGCGTAATATTCTGCCTGATCAGGAATGCCAATGTTTAAGTTTCCGGCCCAAGCCACGAATATGACAAAAACATTGAAAAGCAAAAGGTATAACGGAAACATCCAAATAGCATTCTTTAAATGCTTACTCCTAACATTTTCAACCACAGAAACCTGAAATTGTCGTGGTAAAAGAAAAATGGCAAAAAACGACAATAAAATAGTGTATAACCATATAAAGCCATTTTCAAAACCATTGACACTTGTTAAGGCACTAAAGTTAGGCGCTTCTGCCATTTTTTTATAGATATCTCCTGTACCATCAAAAAGAACATAGGTCACATAAGCACCTACACAAATAAAAAACACCAATTTAAGAACGGACTCAATAGCCACTGTCATTACAATCCCTTTGTGTTTTTCTGAGGCATCTGTGGTTTGGGTTCCGAAAAAAGTAGCAAAAACAGCTAACAAGACTGCTATGTAAAATGTAGAATCGTCATAAACGGTGGTTGATACATAACTGGAATCGTCCGATAATAGTTGAAAGGTTTCAGAAACAGCCTTAAGCTGAAGCGATATATAAGGTACAATACCTAATAAGCAAACAACCGTTACTAGCGCTCCTAAAAACCTGTTATTGCCATATCTTAAACTTAAAAAATCAGCTATAGAACTTATTTTATGCTGTTTGGAAATTCTTATAATTTTTCTGAGAAGTACAATCCATAAGGGAGCCGCAATAACCGGCCCCAAATAAATAGGCAAGAAATTAACACCTGAATTGGCTGCTATACCAATGCTTCCATAATAGGTCCATGCCGTACAATAGACACCAAGGGACAGCGTGTAGACCACGGAATTATTTACCCACTTACTTTTAGCGTTTTTTTCGGCTAAAAAAGCTATGACAAAAAGGCTTGCCAAATACAGGACAATTATGGAAAACAATAAGTAATTACTCATAATGCCGCCTTAATACTATGTATGAAATAATTATAGATAGGGCCCAAATGCAGAATATGGCAAAATAAAGAGTCGGGATACCTAACACCATACCTTCAAAATCAAAAATAAGAATGAATGGCATGTTTAAAATAAGGAAAAGCCCCAGGCTTAAAACCACTAATTTCTGTTCGTGTCTTTTTTTCAAGGTAAAGTATAATTCAAACTATAAACTAAAGATAGGCCAAAAGTTAATCAATGTCTTGAGAATATAACCAAAAAACAGTGTCGCTTTGTTGCAGCACTGTTTTTAGCTAATTAAAACCTATTAATATTTCATAGGTGTTTTTGATGTATCATTCAAACAATCCCATCATCATTTTTAATGAGACTGTGCTTCTCCTGCTCCAGATGGAATTCTAATGTTTTCCACTATTTCTTGCACATGCTGTGGTGGTGCGGCAGTAGCTCTAGACACAACAACAGAAATAACCACATTAACCAGCATTGCAATTGTACCAAAACCTTCTGGTGAAGTACCAAACCACCAATCCTCTTGAGTACCTCCTCCAAAGAAATCCAATTTAAATTTCATCATGTAAAATAACATCAAGGTAATACCGACTACCATACCAGCAATAGCACCTTCTTTGTTCATCCGTTTATCAAAGATTCCTAAAATGATTGCAGGGAAAAATGAAGCTGCTGCGAGACCGAAAGCGAGTGCCACCACAGCTGCGACAAATCCTGGTGGATTAATACCAAAGTAACCGGCGATAAGAACTGCACCAACTATGGCTATTCTTGCCCACATCAACTCCCCTTTATCGGAAATATCTGGTTTGATTTGTTTTTTGATTAAATCATGTGAAATTGACGTTGAAATAACCAGTAAAAGTCCTGCTGCAGTAGATAGTGCTGCGGCTAGACCACCGGCAGCCACAAGTGCAATCACCCAATTTGGCAATTTTGCAATTTCTGGATTGGCCAATACCATGATATCCCTATCTACATATAATTCGTTGGCATTGGCATTGGCATTGGTTATTAAACGCTGACCGTATTCACCTCTGGCATCACTATAAACAGGTTTCTTCCCTTCTATGGCTCCTCCGGCAACATACTGAATCTTACCGTCACCATTTTTATCAGACCAGGCGATTAGGCCTGTATCTTCCCAGTTTTTAAACCATGCAGGTACTTCTGCATATTCAGTGTCCCTAACTGTTTCAATAAGATTTGTTCTTGCAAAAACTGCAATTGCTGGAGCCGTAGTATATAATATAGCAATAAGCAATAAGGCATAACCTGCTGATTTTCTGGCATCCTTAACTTTAGGCACGGTAAAGAAACGAACGATAACATGAGGAAGCCCAGCAGTACCAACCATAAGGGCTAGTGTAATTGCGAAAACATCCCAAGTAGATTTTGTGCCATCGGTGTATTCCTTAAAGCCCAATTCGGTATGCAGTGCATCCAGTTTGTCAAGTAAAAAAGTACCATCTTCGACCGTACCTCCCATACCAATTTGAGGAATTATATTACCTGTCATTTGAATGGAGATGAAAAATGCTGGCACCATAAATGCGAAAATCAAAACACAGTATTGTGCTACCTGGGTGTATGTAATGCCTTTCATTCCACCTAAAAAGGCAAAAACCAGAACAACTGCCATACCAATCACTACTCCTAAAGTGATATCGACCTGCAAGAATTGTGAAAATACCACACCAACACCGCGCATCTGCCCTGCGACATAAGTAAAAGATACAATCAGCGCACAGATTACCGCTACTGTTCTTGCGACATTGGAATAATACCTGTCTCCAATAAAATCAGGGACCGTAAATTTTCCAAATTTTCTGAGATAAGGTGCTAACAATAAAGCCAATAGTACATAACCACCTGTCCAGCCCATGAGATAAACCGAACCATCATAACCAGTAAAGGAAATAATACCAGCCATTGATATAAACGAGGCAGCACTCATCCAATCCGCTGCTGTTGCCATACCGTTTGCCAATGGCGAAACACCACCACCAGCAACATAAAAGTCTTTTGTTGAGCCTGCTCTAGCCCAAATTGCTATTCCGAAGTAAAGTGCGAATGTCACACCTACTAATAACCATGTCCATACTTGTACACTCATAATTTTAGTTTTTTATTAGAGGTTGACTATTCGTCAAAACCGTATTTTTTATCTAGTTTATTCATAATCCGTACGTAAACGAAAATTAAAATCACGAATACGTAAATAGATCCTTGTTGCGCGAACCAAAAGCCTAGCTTGAAGCCGCCTAATCTAAACTCATTTAAGGCATCCTTAAAGAGGATTCCACAGCCATAGGACACAAGGAACCAAATGGCCAAAAGAATGGAAAGATACTTGACATTTTCCTTCCAATATGCTGTTGCATGTTTTTGTTTTTCTGACATAATTTTGAAGTTTTTATAGGAATATCATTGCTTGTACCGTTAATAGACCGGTAGCATCTGCGTTGCCAAATTTGGTATTGGCATACTCTATACTGATTTTTGAATGATGACCGGTTAAAAATATATTTCCGCCGATGCCTAATCGTGTGGAACTATCATCTATGGCATCAACTTGACTGTTGTTATAGGACACATAAGGCTGAAAGCGTGCTTTGGTTTTATCACCTGGAATAAGATATCCTACGTGAGTATAAAACATACTCCCTGATGAATATGGTCCTAATAAAAAGTTTTCTCCATAATCATTGTTTTGGTAAACAGCATAAGCGGTTATGGCATCATTGTTACCACTCAGAGGTGCATCATAAAAAGCATCAACGGCAAATATGGTTACATCTGCTCCCTCGCCATTGGCTTCTACAACACCATTAGCATGATTAAAGAAACCGGCTCCGATATTAAATACCTTTTTACTGCCAAGGTATGTTCCAACCTTGTAAGGCAGAAAGTTTGATTCTTCATCTAAAAAATTGTAATCAAAATAACCTTGAAAGACTTTACCAGCCTCTCCAGAGCCTAAAATTGCTCTCCCGCCATAAACGGTTGTGGCATCAGTTAAAGGATCTCTGTTGTCCAGCGTACTGGCGTTAGCTTCATTGTAGGCTACACGGTATTGCAGTCTGCCAATTTTTCCCTTTAAATAGATCCCAAGATGCCTTGCAAATTGATCAGACAATCCTAACGTTGCCCATGACTGCCTGTTGTTATCAAGGGTCATCATGTTTAGCGTACTTTGGTTATTGGCTCTTGAAATACCGTTCCAATAGTGAAGTCCAAAACCAGCTGAATGATTATCCGTTAAAGCCCATTCTCCCCAAAAATCATGGAAGAAAAGTTGGGAGTTTTCTCCATAGCCCAATGGAGATGTATTATCACCGTTTAAATTGTTTAAACCAAAATGTGTAAGGATTAAAAATTTCTTATTGAGCTGAGTGTAGGTTAAAACCCTGGCACGCCTTACGCTAAGGTCTAATTTACTATCACGATCTGGAGCGTCGTCATTGTATTGGGCCCAGAACTGGCCCCAAGCAATAATTCGAAGATATTTTGAACCATCCTCGTTAAATTTTACCTTGTACCCACCAGTATATTCATCTATACCTTGGGCAAAAAATAACTGACAGGACAATAATAATCCCATCAGTATAAAGGCTGTTTTTTTCATAGAGTTTAGAATTTAGTTAGTTGTACATTGGTTTTGTGTGCACCACTAAACTCTGAAAAACTATTCCCTAAAAAAAAGTTAATATATTTTTTTGCTAATACAGTATAGTTTTATTCCCGAAAACGCTCCCATTTAATGAGCATAAACTTATCGCCAAGTTCAGTCACCACAACACCAGCTCCAGAAAGATTGTTGGTTTCAGAAAAGAATTTTGTCAATTCCTCTGAACTTAAGATTTTATAGGTGGGATGGTATTTGGAATTATACGGACGTTTAATATTGTACTTGCGCACCCAGTTCATAATACTTACATGGGAAATGCCCAAAATCCGCTCAATTTCCCGATAGGTCAAACCCTCTAGATACAGTTGCAATGCCTTATTAACGTAGTAGTCATCTATTTTCTTCCCTATTTTATTTACAGTGAAGAAATAGTTGCAATGCTTGCACTTATAGCGCTGCCTGTCTTTGATTACTCCGCTCTTTATATAATGGTCCGACCCACAATTGGGACAACTGTCTATTTTCATATATACTAATTTAGCATAAATATATCAATTTAGCAATATATTATATTTTAAAAAGTTTTGTTGGAGCAATTCTCTAATAAGCCTAAACAAACATCACGCATTCAGAGAATTGAAATATGTTTTGGCTTCATTGATGACCTTTGGGGCCAAAATTAAGGTCGCTGTCATTGTTGGAATGGCCATTAAGGCAAATACACCGTCAATGAGATTTATCATCATATCCAGCGTTGTGGTTGCACCAATCAATATACTAAACACATAAACATAAATGTAATAGGGCTTGCGGTGAGCTCCGAATAAAAACGCCATACACTTTGAACCGTAATATGAATATGAAAACAAGGAGCTCATACTAAAAACTACGATGCAAAGAAGGAGACCATATACACCAAAACTAGGCATCACAGATGAAAAAGCAGAGGCCGTTAGGCTTACCCCATTGTAGGCTGTAGTTTGCCATACATCAGTCACCAAAATAGCCAGAGCGGTTAAGGTACAGACCAATAAGGTATCAATAGCAGGCCCGAGCATGGCAACAAGACCTTCCCTTACAGGTTTGTTCGTTTTGGCCGCACCATGCGCCAAGGGTGCTGTTCCTATCCCTGCTTCATTTGAAAATGCACCTCGCTTAATGCCGTGCAATATCAAGGCACCAAGGACACCTCCCATAAACTTATCATCCTCAGGATAATAATTCGCCGAAAAAGCATCCGTAAAAATTAGTTTTAAGTAATACCACAATTCGTTAAAATGGTAGCCTAAAATAATAGCAACCAACACAAAATAAAGAACCACCATGAAAGGGACTAACTTAGAAGCAACCTTTCCAATCCTGGTTATTCCCCCTATGATTACTAAGCCTGTTATCACAACTAGTATAGCTCCAATAAAAAGATTGCTAGAGAAGGTTACCTCAACTCCATGAGGGATTAATAGAATATCATTAATCGCTTGGGTTAATTGGTTTACATTAAAAACAGGCAATGCACCAATTAATCCGAATGCGCTAAACGCAACGGCTAAGGGCTTCCATTTTTGGCCTAAACCTTCAATTATAAAATACATAGGACCTCCCTGAATGTCACCTGCACTATCTCTTCCTCGATACAGCACCGCTAAGGTTGACGTGAAAAATTTGGTATTCATGCCAATCAAAGCGCTTATCCACATCCAAAATACCGCGCCAGGACCTCCAATGGCAATCGCGACAGCAACACCTGCAATATTTCCCATACCTATTGTTGAAGACAAAGCAGTAGATAGCGCTTGGAAATGAGAAATCTCGCCTAAATCATTGGCATCGTCATATTTTCCTCTAAGAACATCAATTGCGTGCCCTAAATACCTAAAAGGCAAAAACCTAGAGCGAATTAATAAATATGTACCACCACCAATAAGTATAATCAAAAGTGGTAAACCCCAAGCTAAGGACGAAAAATTTGCCAATAAGTCATCGAGCCATTGCATATGTCTAAAGGTAGTAATCATCTACAAAATTATCGTATAGTCTGCTTCAATTCCCTAAAAAGAGTCTTATGATTTCTATTTTTATAGTAACTTATGCCTCTAAAATTCTTATTGCTATGACATCCTACCGATTCCTACAATTACTATTAGTTTCCATTGTGATTTTAGCTTTTAGCTGTTCACCCAAATCTGAAGAAACAGCTACGATGCTCATTTACGGCGGCACTATTTACACGGTTGACGATTCCAATCCAATCGTAGAGGCCGTTGCCGTTAAAGACAGCATTATTCTTTTTGCGGGAACCTTAGAAGAAGCTGAGAAGTACAAAACAAAAGAAACAGAATTAATTGATTTAGAAGGTAAAACAATGACCCCAGGCCTAATTGAGGGCCATGGTCACTTTATGGGTCTTGGTTATAATGAATTGAACTTAGACTTGCTGGGCACAAAAAGTTATCAGGACATAATCGATGCTGTAGCAGAACGGGTTAAATCTGCGGAACCTGGAGAATGGATAACAGGAAGAGGTTGGCACCAGAGCAAGTGGGATTCGCTTCCTAATGATATGGTTAACGGTTTTCAGACCCATCATAGATTAAGCGAAGTGTCTCCAAACAACCCAGTTTATTTGAGACATGCTAGCGGCCATGCAGGTTTTGCCAATGAGAAGGCCATGGAAATTGCCGGACTTATTTCACTTAGTAAGGACGGTATTAAATCCTATAAAGTTGAAGGTGGGGAAGTCATTGTGGATGCTGCTGGACGACCCACTGGCGTTTTTAACGAACCAGCAGCCATGAATTTAATTACCAAACACATCCCTGAGCGCACCGAGGCTAGTGACCGTATGGCATTTGAACTCGCGGTAAATGCATGCCATGAAAATGGCATAACTTCTTTCCATGATGCAGGGATTCCTCGCGAAACGATTGAGCTTTACACCAAAATGAAGGCTGAAAATAAGCTAGATGTGAGGATTTATGCCATGTTGACGGGATGGGACAAAGAATTGCTCAACGAATGGTATGACAAGGGCCTCATGATAGACAAAGATCATCGTTTCACCATTCGTTCCATAAAACTAAACTGTGATGGCGCTCTTGGCTCGCGAGGTGCATGGTTATTAGAACCTTACTCAGACCGTCCAGGTCATTTTGGTCACGAAACCTTGCCCATGGAATTTGTGAGGGAAACAGCCTTGAAAGGACTAGAGCATGGTTTTCAAGTTTGCTCACACGCAATTGGAGACAGGGCCAACAGAGAAATTCTGGACCGTTATGAACTTGCCTTCAACAAAATACCGGAAAAAGCCAAAAACCATCGATTTAGAATTGAGCATGCCCAACACTTACACCCAGAAGATATTCCAAGATTTGCTGAGCTCAATGTTATACCTGCGATGCAAGCCATCCATATGTCATCAGATAGACCATGGGCCATCGATAGGCTTGGCGAAAAGCGAATTAAAGAAGGTGCTTACATGTGGCAAACTTTATTGCAAAGCGGTGTTCCTATTGTAAACGGTACAGATGTTCCTGTTGAGCCTATTAATCCTATTGCTAGCTTTTATGCTAGCGTAAGTCGTAAAACGCTAAAAGGCACACCAGAAGAAGGTTATGAGCCTGAACAAAAAATGACACGTGAACAAGCCTTAAAGTCTTACACACTAGACGCTGCTTATGGTGCTTTTGAAGAAGATATAAAAGGGTCTATTACTAAAGGAAAACTTGCGGATTTCACCATTTATAATCAGGATTTAATGACGGTCCCAGAGTCTGAAATTCTAAACACAACAATAGCCAAAACCATATTTAACGGAAAGGTTGTCTATTCAAATGAATAGAAAGCTATAACATTAATAATGAAGTTTCTTTTATCCTTTTTATTTACAGGCTTTATATCTGCCGTCTTAAACGGTCAAACCTATACTTTAGAATCACCGCTAGACAATGCCGTCAGTGAAACATCTGGGCTCCTATTTATTAATAACACCCTTATTACACACAATGATTCGGCCAACAGCAACCAGCTATTTGAAATTGATTTAACAACCGGAAACGTCTCAAGGGTTGTTACGGTGATTAATGCTTCTAATGCAGATTGGGAAGATCTAACTCATGATGAAACTTATATTTACATCGGTGATTTTGGAAATTTTGATGCCACAAGAACCAATCTTAGGGTGTACCGAATAGCTAAAAGCGACTACTTTAGTTCTACGGAAGTTACAGCCGATGTGATAAGTTTCAGCTACAATGAGCAAACTGATTTTTCGGTACAAGAGTTTACTACCAATTTCGATGCTGAAGCGCTTGTGCACATAGACAATAGCCTTTTCATTTTTACCAAAAATTGGGCAGACGGCAATACCAATATATATGAATTGCCCAAGATTCCAGGAACCTATAGTTTATCAATTATAGATGTTGTAAATAGCCAAGGTTTGGTCACTGGAGCAACTAAAAGTATGGACGATTCTAAAATTGTACTTTGCGGATATGATGGATTAGGCCCTTTCGTAATTGAACTTAGTAATTTTAGTGCTGGTCTGTTTTCCAATGGTACTGTAATAAAAACAAATATTGCACCTCCAACGGGTTACTCTTTTCAAACTGAAGGCATAACTCCCATTTCCACTAGCGACTATTTTGTATCAGCTGAAGCGGCTAATGGTGACCCACAAGGCCTTTATAGTATTAATCTTAGCACCTTAAGTAATGAAAAGGTGGATTATGGGTTGGTCAAGGTCTTTCCAAATCCCGCCAAAAACATTGTAGAAATTAGTTCTGATAATTATTTTTCAAAGATTTACTCACTTACAGGACAATTGGTAAAATCCTATGACTCCAGAGTTTTGGACATTTCTGGAATTTCCAACGGTTTTTATGTAATGAAACTCATTGAAAAGACCAATCCGTCTAACATCTTATCGCAGCAACTGATTATCGCTAGATAGTTTATTTTATTTAAAAATCTTTACAAGCAATTCCTTTAATAAATCGCCTTGGGATACGGCATTGGACCCAACACCTTTACCCTTAACATCGTACTCTCGAAGTAAGGCAATAGTCGCACTGACTTTTTTCATCGGATAGTTTCGGGAGGCTGTTAAATATTCATTTACGAAATAAGGATTGATACGTAAGGCAGATGCAACGTTTCTAGGTGATTTGTCCACCATACCATGCAAGTGCAGTAATTGCGAAAAGAAATTAAACAACAAAGCCATGGTTACTACAAATGGATTATCCTTGGGATTATCTCCAAAATACTTTGCAATTCGGTACGCTTTTAAAATGTTTCGCTCTCCAATCGCTTTCCTCAATTCAAAATTATTGTAATCCTTACTTATTCCTATATTTTCTTCAATATGCTCTGGAGTTATTTGTGTTCCCTCTGGTAAAACAATTCTTAGTTTATTAAGCTCATTGTCTATTTTGCTCAAATCCGTGCCCAGAAATTCTACCAGCATTTGCGCAGCTTTTGGTGAAATATCATAATTCTTACCAGACAAGACACGCCTTATCCAATCACCAACCTGATTTTCATAAAGTTTCTTACTCTCAAACACAACACCAGCATCGGCAAGAGCCTTGTAAAGGCTTTTGCGCTTATCAAGTTTCTTGTATTTATAATTAAACACCAAAACCGTTGTAGGCTGAGGCTGCTTGGCGTAAGATGTTAATTTTTCAATCGTTCTACTTAAGTCTTGAGCTTCTTTTACTATGATAACTTGGCGTTCGGCCATCATTGGAAAGCGTTTGGCATTGCTTACTATATCTTCAATGCTAACGTCCCTGCCATATAATACCATTTGATTGAACCCTTTTTCGGACTCATCCAACACCGTATCTTCAATAAATTCTGAAATTTTATCGATATAATAAGGTTCCTCACCCATTAAAAAGTAAATGGGCTTAACATTTCCTTTTTTTATATCGTTTACTATTTGTTTTACTTCTTCCAACCAAAGACGATTTTAACAGATATTTTGATAAGAGGTGACAATTATTAATCGTAATTTTAAGCCATACTATTGACATTGAACAATCGCGAAAATTGTGCAAAATCTAAATTTTCCTCCTTTTAAATACCGTTTCAAAAGTACAGAAAATAACACAGCCATTTTTGATGTTATACGCAAAAAATTTGTTGTGCTACAGCCAGAGGAATGGGTACGTCAACATTGTATTCATTATCTCATTACTGAAAAAAACTATCCTAAGTCTCTTATTAATGTTGAAAAAGAGCTCTACCTTAACGGCCTCAAGAAGCGCTACGATATTGTTGTTTACAATAAAGATGGTAGCTTAAATATTATTGTGGAGTGCAAAGCTCCATCAGTTGAAATTAGTCAACAAACCTTTGATCAAATTGCACAGTACAATCTTGTTTTAGACGCTTCATTTCTTATGGTAACCAACGGAATAAATCACTATTATTGCCAAATAGATAAAATAGGAGAACGCTATGTTTTCCTTAGGGATATTCCCAACTATCAAAATGATTAAATGTATAGTTACAAGGATATAGCCATAGTAATTTTAAACTGGAATGGAAAATCGCTGTTAGAGCAATGCTTGCCTTCGGTAGTCAACTATTCCAATAACGCCCAAATATACGTTGCCGACAACGCATCTACTGATGATTCCATTGCCTTTATAAAAACGAATTATCCGAATATCACCATTATTAAAAACAGTAAAAATCTTGGTTTTGCCGAAGGTTATAATTTAGCTTTAGCATCCGTGAAAGAGCCTCTATTTTGCCTTCTTAATAATGATGCAGAGGTAACACCACAATGGTTAGAACCTATTTTAGACCTTTACAACACTCAAGAAAACCTAGCTATTGTACAGCCTAAAATCCTAGACTACAACAAAAGAGACACATTTGAATATGCTGGTGCAGCTGGTGGCTTCATCGACAAATATGGTTATCCCTACTGTAGAGGACGTATTTTTAATCATATAGAAAAAGACACTGGTCAATATGATGATGTAAAGGAGATTTTATGGGCTTCGGGTGCTTGCTTTTTTATTAAAAGCTCGGTTTACAAAAAGCTTGGTGGTTTTGACAACTCATTTTTTGCACACATGGAAGAAATTGATTTGTGTTGGCGTGCCTTTAACCAGAATTTTAAAATAGTGTACGCTGGTTATTCTACTGTATATCACATAGGAGGCGCCACACTCAGCAATCAAAATCCAAAAAAAACCTATCTCAACTTTAGAAACAGCCTTTATGCCTTAACAAAAAACACTGATAAAAATCTGTTTGGGCGTCTATTTGTAAGGCTCATTCTCGATGGCATTGCTGGCTTACGGTTTTTGCTTCAATTAAAAATTTCACACTTCTTTTCTATTTTAAAAGCCCATTTTAGTTTTTATTCTAAATTTCCGCGATTACTAAAACAACGCAGAGGGCTAATTCAAAGAGCTGGCTACTATAAGATAAGTTCAATTGTCTGGTCTTACTTTATACTGAAAAAAACTCAATTTTAGGTGTTTATAAAAGTTTAAAAAAAAGTGTTAACGTCTGTAGGCTGAAATTTTCTTTTGGCTAACTTTGGAGGGTTATAATTAACAACTTAAACTTAAATTGAATTATGAAAAAATTGAGAGTATTGAGTGTTTGTGCAATGGTGCTTCTCGCCTCTTGTGTATCTAAAAAAGAATATGCTGCATTAGAAGCAAAGCAAAAAGAAACACAAGACTTACTAAATAGCGCTACCGTAAAATTGAACAAATGTCTTTCTGATGCTGCTGCTGCAACTGCTAGAGTTGAAACCATGAAAGACCAGTTAGCCGACTTAAGAAAAGCTAACCAAGATTTAATAGATACTAAGGGTAATTTAACGACCTTAACGCAAAAAGGCGCTGAAAACCTTGAAAAATCCTTGGAAAGCTTAAAAGAAAAGGATCTGAAAATTTCTCGTCTCCAAGATGCTTTAAATAAAAAGGATAGCGTTACCTTGGCCCTAGTAACCAGTCTTAAAAAAGAAGTTGGTATAGACGATCCAGATATTGAAATCAATGTAGAAAAAGGTGTCGTTTTTATTTCTATTGCAGACAAGTTGTTGTTTAAGAGCGGTAGCTACAATGTAACCAACAGAGCCAAAGAAATATTAGGTAAAGTAGCAACGGTAATAAAAGGTAAGCCAAACTTTGAGGCCATGGTAGAGTCTCATACCGATAATGTACCTTACAGCAAGCCACCACTATTAGACAATTGGGACCTCAGTGTAAAAAGAGCAACCTCTGTAGTTAGGGTATTAGAGGATTTAGATGTTAATCCGCAGAAGCTTATTGCCGCTGGTAGAAGTTACCACGTACCATTGGTTGCCAACGACACGGCTGAAAATAGAGCTAAAAATAGAAGAACAAGGATTATTGTGTTGCCTAAGATCGATGAGTTTTACGAAATGATTGAAGAAGAAATGAAAAATCTATCAGCAGGTAACTAATCTAAAAATCATAAAATTAAAAACCCAAGGCGTTTAACCTTGGGTTTTTTTATGCTATTTTAAAAAGTCGTAAGCACTGACCAATCTGATAAATTCTGCCCTGTAACCGTTTACATCCTCTCCTTTTCCTAGTTTGGATAAGGCAACAACCATGGGAAGCTTTGAGTTATTGGCGTATTTAGAACTTCTCAATTGCATACCAAATAAGGCAACAGCGGAGGCAAAGTTCATATCTTCTGATGCTTCGGAAACCCTAGTATCCTGTACATGAATCATCTCAATACTCTCATTCTCATCGGGTTTCTTATAACGGAATTTAACTGTAAACAATTCATTGCTATAATTCTTGTCCAAGGTGTTAGACGCCGTGTATTTTAAGTCTGGTATAGACTTGAGGAAATCACTTTTAACACCTACTGGAATGATTTCGTAAAGGGCCGTAACCGTATGGCCAGAACCCAACTCGCCAGCATCAACCGTATCGTTCAAAAAGTCTTCATCGGCCAACAGTCTGTTTTCGTAACCAATGAGTCTATAGGCTTGGACGTGCTTAGGATTGAACTCTACTTGTATCTTTACATCCTTGGCAATTGTAAATAAAGTGCCTCCAAATTCCTTTCCAAACACTTTTTGCGCTTCCTGCATTGTATCTATATACGCATGGTTTCCGTTACCTTTATCTGCAAGCGTTTCTAGTTTTGAGTCCTTGTAATTACCATAGCCAAATCCAAGTACCGAAAGAAAAACTCCAGTTTTCCTTTTCTCCTCTATAAGTTTTTGCATGGCCTCATCGCTTGAAGCACCAACGTTGAAATCGCCATCAGTAGCTAAAATAACCCTGTTGTTTCCGTTCTTTTTAAAGTGCTTTTCTGCCAGTTTATACGCCAATTCAATACCTTCTCCTCCTGCGGTTGACCCTCCTGCCCTTAATTTATCGAGAGCACTCAGTATTTTTTCCTTATTTCTCCCAGAGGTTGGCTCTAAAACTACGCCTGCAGCTCCAGCATATACCACAATTGACACCTTGTCTTTTTCTCGTAGTTGATTGACCAATAATTTAAATGCTCCCTTTAGCAAAGGAAGTTTATTGGCTGCACCCATTGACCCGGACACATCAATTAGAAACGTAAGATTAGAAGCTGGCAATTCTTCGTTTTTATAGGTTTTTCCTTGAAGACCTATCCGTACCAATTGAGTATCGTTGTTCCATGGTGTTCTTACAACTTCGGTATTAATGGAAAAAGGATGCTCATTATTGGGCTGTGGATAGTTATAATCAAAGTAATTAATCATCTCTTCGATTTTTACGGCATTAGCAGGCACTTTTTGTCCGTTATTTATCATGCGCCTAACATTACTGTAAGCGGCCTTATCCACATCAATCGAAAAGGTTGATAAGGCTTCATACGATGTTCGCTTAAAAGAGTTTTCTTGAATTTGACTGTAGGATTCATTTAAAAAGTCGTTAATCATACTAAAGTCTACCTGATTCTTTTCTCCTATGGTGCGCAGGCAAACAACCCCTTTATTACCTTCGTAACCGTAGATAGCATTTCCCTGAAGCGGATTTAGAATTTCGATATGCTTAATTTTTTTAGTTTTAAGATTCTGAAATTCGGACTCCGAAATGGGTTTTCCATCTAGAATATATAAGGGTTCACTAGATGTTTTACTATTCCCTCTTATCCTTATTGTATTTTCTTCTTTTTGAGCCGTAACTTGTACACCAGTTGCTTGTCCCGATAAGATTGAAGCCATATTGGACTTAGCTCTCACCTGACCTGAATATCCCACAATAACCAGTTCATCAAGTGTTGCATTGTCTGCTTTTAAGGCTATATCGTACACCGCTGCATTGCCAATTTTTATTTCTGAAGTGACCATACCTACGTTAGAAAAGGATAAGATGTCGCCTTCTTTGGCAGTAATCTTGTAGCGTCCATCAAAATCGGATTGTGTTCCAACGGAGGTGCCTTTTACAATTATATTCACTGAAGGCAATGGTAGTCCGTCATCAGCAGACGTTACGGTTCCTGATATTTCCTTTTTTTGGCTATGAGCAACTATGGTAAGCAAACATAGCAGCATTGTTAATTTAAATGTTTTCATAATTTCTAATGTTTATTGATTTATTTTAGTCTTTAATGACCTTGATTATTTCCGGAAGAAGCGCAATAGCGGTTAGCACTAGAGTGTTACTACCAGGTTTGGTTTCCTTGTGGTCTGCGGTAAGAGCTTGAACATCCGTACTCGGTTTTCCGTTTGGATTTCTTACCATAACAACATAATTACTTCCATCTTCCAGGTAATTTGATTTGGCCACTTTATAGGCTAGTTCTATGCCATCATGGGTTTCATCACTTCCTCGAATATGTAAATCTTCT
This sequence comes from uncultured Winogradskyella sp., assembly GCA_913055905.1. Classification (GTDB taxonomy): domain Bacteria; phylum Bacteroidota; class Bacteroidia; order Flavobacteriales; family Flavobacteriaceae; genus Winogradskyella. Next base: position 144,587 of record CAJXLB010000002.1, on the reverse strand, counting down.
ATACTATTTAAAAGTCGTTTAGTGTTGGTAGCCTCCGTCTTATGAAGAATTATACCATTGTATTTACCATAGCCAATGAGTGATATGAAATCGGCTTCACCTAATTTTTTAGATAGGAATTTTAGTCCGTGTTTAAGTATCGTTTTGTCTTCGGTACTAAAATCTAGAGCATAAGTCTCTAGTAAGAATGTTATGTTTTGAGGGATAGGGGTTTCTGTATCGCTTACAGAATGATTTACCACAACGTTGAAAAATTCATCAATCGTTGTAGACTTTGTTTCAATTTGTTGATGCTGACCCCAAACAGCTGAAACGGCGTAAAAAAGAAAAAGAGAAGTTAAAAGCGTTTTCATCGGTCTAGTATTTTAAAGTTTATATAAAACTATAAAGCACTAAACCTATTTAAAATGGGTATTGAGTAAACGGGCAATTTGGGTGAGTAAACTAACTTAACACCTTAGAAATGGTCTTTTGGCGTTGTATTTTACCATTAACAGTCTCCTCGAAGTTGTCTATTCTAAAAACCTTCTTTGGCACTTCATAACGGGTTAAGCCCTTGACGTAACGAATTCTATTCTGTATACTTTCCAAAGAATCTCTTGGGTCTTCTACGATCAAAATCAACCTCTCGCCTAACTCGTCATCTGGCTGACCTGCAACAATGAACCTTTCATCAATAACAGAATGTAATTTTTCTTCAATGAGTTCTGGGAAGAGTTTTATCCCACCGGAATTTACAACATTATCATATCTGCCGAGTAAATCGAAACTCGTTTCAGATTTTAAATCAACAACATCGTTAGTCACCAATTTTTCTTCGACCAGTTTAGAAGCTTCAATAACAAGGCAGTTTCTGTCGTCTTTTGAAAACTTTATATTCGGCAAGGCTTTAAAATAGCGTTCACCTTTAGCTATTTTTGACTGAAGCTGTCTCACGGCGACATGTGTCACGGTTTCTGTCATACCGTAAGTTTCGTAAACCCTGGAGTTAGATAATTTAATACGCTCTAATAAAGGCTCCGTAATCTTGGCTCCACCAACGATTATGGTTTTTATGTTATAGGTATATTTAATGGTATGACTTAATTGCAAAGGTATCATTGCACAAAAATCATAGGCCTTTTCATAATCAAAGATAGGATGACTGCTGGGCTCCACACAATCGATTTCCAAACCTAAAATCATTGCTCTTACAAGCATCATCTTACCTGCTATGTAATGGCTAGGCAAACAGTCTAAAGCCTTATCGCCAGGCTCTAACCCAAAAAAATCACCAGTAGCTATAGCCGAATTAACCATGGCTTGTTTTTTCAGTTTTACGGCTTTGGGTTTTCCTGTAGAGCCAGATGTATTGACTATGAGATAATCGTCATCATTTAGCCAGTCTATCAAAAAATTTCCTGTGGTTTTTTCATGGCCTTCACCCTCTTTTATGAGGCTATATGCCACCTCCTTCAAATCTTCATGACTGAAGTGTAGTCCATTTAGCTTAAAGCGATTATGAATTTTATCGTACCTAGGTGTCATACTATTCTATAATTTTATAATTCTCCTCAACTGGCTCTTCAACCTTTCCAAATAAACGTTCTTTCCAATTAGACCAATTATAGCGCTTAGCTAAAATCAAAAGCATAATTGGATATACTACAAGAACCGGAATCAATAATTCAGAAAGCAAACTCATGGAAGGCTCTGCCGTACTTTTAAAAATGGCATCTGTTTGCAATGCTGTCCAATCTGCAGTGACCAGCAACGAACCGATTAGATTATTCCCTAAATGAAATCCTAAGGCCAATTCCAAGCCGTCATCCATAAGAGTCATTATACCTAAAAGAAAGCCAGTACCAATATAAAAAATCATCATTTTAAAAAATCCAATATTGGCCACCTCTGGGTTGGCACTATGTGCAATACCGAACAACACCGAAGTTAAAACCAAAGGAAACCATTTGTTCTTAACCAAGATTCCTACGTGTTGCATGAGGTAGCCTCTAAAAAGATATTCTTCTAAGCCAATCTGAAATGGAAATAGCAGGATACCTATAACACATAGTATGGCAAATTTACTAGGATTGAATTGAAGTTCTATTTCCGAAGGGTCAATGGCATAACCGATTAAAAATGTGCCCACTGTAAAGATGGTTATCATCATAAAGGAAAAAAATATCCTCCCAAAATCTACCTTGTTTCTTATGGTTGTTAAGGACAATAGACTTCTCTCGTGCATATAGCGGACTAGCAGAAATAGAAGTCCTAATAAAAAAGCAAAGGGAATTAAATTCACAAATAAAGAAAGGTTATTGGGCATTTGTTTCATTAACTCATAAGCTGCATCCAATTCAGAAGGGTCTGTTGTGAGATAGAATATAAAATTGAAGAGAAAAATCCCTCCCACTAGAAATGTGGTGATCAAAAACATCCATACTTCCCGTCTTCCTTTGTAGGCTAGTTGTATATAATTCATTTATTTAGATTAAAGTTCCATTGTTTTGAAATATCATATTGCAAAGTACCATTTTTTACGTTTAATGGCGAATGAAAATTATTGGTAAATAGCCCACCTGTTCCTAGTCCTTGTGGCATTAAATTACCTAAGGTATAGGTCCATTGTGCTATTGCATTTAGACCTACGTTACTTTCTAAAGCACTGGTTATCCACCACTTTATGTTTAAGTCTTCGGCAGTAGAAATCCACTCCTCACTTCCCTTATATCCACCGATTAAACTTGGCTTTAGAATTATAAATTGCGGTTTAATATCTGCTAAAAGTTGCTCCTTTGATTGAAGGTCAAAAACGCCTATAAGCTCCTCGTCGAGAGCAATTGGTAGTGGTGAGGCTTCACATAATGCCGCCATTGATTCAATTTGACCCGGTTTTACAGGTTGTTCTATAGAATGCAATTGGTATTCTGACAGATACTTGAGCTTTTCCAAAGCTTCATTAGGTTTAAATGCGCCATTGGCATCTACACGCAACTCAATGTCAGAAGGTGAAAATTCCTTTCGGATAGATTTCAAGATATCTAATTCAGTTTGAAAATCTATGGCACCAATTTTAAGCTTAATGCAATCAAAACCCGCTTCAATTTTCTCTTTAATTTGTTGGCGCATAAATTTATCGTCACCCATCCAAATCAACCCATTGATTTTTATGGCATCCAATCCATCTGTAAATTTTGAAGGAAGCAAAACAAATGGCGAATTAGACCTAAGCGATTTAAACGCCATTTCTAATCCAAATTGTATGCTTGGCCAGTCTATTAACTCTTTGAGCAAAGTGTCTAAGCCTTTATTTATGTGCTCACAGGTCCATTTCAGCTTATCTTCATAACCTATTCTATCGTCAATTGACAAGCCCCTTAAAATACCACACTCTCCTATACCAATTTTACTATTTTCTTCTAGGATTATAAACCAGGTTTCTTTAGAAGTCATAATTCCCCTAGAAGTCCCGCTGGGCCTTTTAAAATCTAGTACGTAGCGCTTGTATTTTGCTTTCATAATGAATTTCAAAATTACTTATAAAAATTTGTATTTTAGGTGACCAATAATTTAAGATTATGCCAAATTTTCCTAACATAATTCTTTATGCCATTCCTTTTTTTATACTGGCAATGCTTTTAGAACTCTATGTTACAACTAGAGATCGCTATAGATCAACAAAAGGTTACGAAACCAAAGATGCATTTTCATCAATCGCCATGGGCTTAGGAAACGTAATTTTAGGTTTTGGTTCTAAGGCATTGGTGCTTTTAGCCTTGTTTTGGGTCTATGATAATTTTAGGATTTTTACCATACCAATTGCATGGTGGTCTTTTGTTCTAATCTTCTTTGCTGACGATTTTTCTTATTATTGGTTTCATAGGATTTCACATGAATGTCGCTTGTTCTGGGCATCCCATGTTGTTCATCATTCTTCAAAGCATTATAACTTGAGTACTGCATTGCGCCAAACGTGGTCTGGTGGGTTTTACACGTTTATTTTTTGGTTATGGCTTCCTTTGCTAGGGTTTCATCCAGCCATGATATTATTACAAATGAGCATCAGTTTACTTTATCAATTTTGGATTCATACTGAAACGATAGACAAAATGCCAAAATGGTTTGAAGCTATATTCAATACGCCTTCACATCACAGAGTTCATCATGGGAGCAATCCACTTTATCTCGATAGAAACCATGCAGGCATACTAATTATCTGGGATAAGTTATTTGGAACCTTTCAACCAGAAATAAAGGAAGAGAAAGTCGTTTATGGCTTGGTAAAAAACATAGACACCTTCAACCCTGTAAAAATCGCTTTTATAGAATGGTGGTATATGTTTAGGGATGCCTTTACTGGTAAAAAGTCATTTAAAGACAGGCTTAGATATTTAATCAAGCCACCCGGTTGGCGCCATGATGGCAGTGGTAAAGTTAGTTCTGAGCTAAGAGCAGAATGGTTATCCAAGAAAGGCCGAAATATTTCCTAATATGGATTATTTTAAAAATAAGATCATTTGGATTACGGGAGCCTCTTCTGGCATTGGTAAAGCTTTAGCGTTGCAACTCTCCCGCTTAGACTGCAAATTAATTCTTTCTTCTAGAAACACGCTGCAGCTCCAAAATGTAAAAGAAGCTTGCAATACTCCTGAAAATGTGGCTGTAGTCCCTTTAGATTTAGCTGAACATGAGGCTATGGAGTCGATTGTGGAAGTCGCTGTATCTTCCTTTGGAAGGATAGATATTTTAATTAATAACGGCGGTATAAGTCAGCGATCACCAATAATGGAAACCCGTTTAGAGGTAGATCGTAAATTAATGGAAATAGACTACTTGGGCACCGTAGCGCTGAGCAAAGCGCTTCTGCCCTATTTTGTTAAGTGGCAATCTGGCCACTTTGTGGTAGTAACCAGTTTAATGGGAAAATTCAGTTCGCCCTATCGTTCTGCATACTGTGGCGCTAAACATGCCCTGCATGGATTTTTTGATGCTTTGCGGTTAGAACACGATAAAGACAATATTAAGGTAACGATGATTTGCCCTGGCTTTGTTAATACCAATGTGGCTCGTAACGCTCTAACTGCAGATGGTACACCACAAGGTTATCAAGATGAGATGACAGAACAAGGCCTTGACGTTAATGTGTTTGCCAAGCGCATGCTCAAAGCCATTGCTAAAAGGAAATTTGAAGCCTACATTGCCAAGTTTGAAAAAATAGGCGTTTATGTAAAGCGCCTATCTCCAAAATTATTACATTATTTAGTATTACGGAGCAAGGTGAAGTAATTAAACATCTAGAGTCGCTCCAATATCCAATAGAATAAGACGCTTTAATTTAGAATCGAATTTGGCCTTAGCTCTTGGCTTATCAATTTCTATGTAACCAAAAGTATCATAATGTACGCCAAGAACACGATCGCAATCAACGTATCTCGCAGCTTGAATAGCATCGTCTACTCCCATAGTAAAGTTATCACCTATAGGCAAAACCGCTAAATCAAGATCAAATTGTTTTCTAATTAAACGCATGTCATACGTCAATGCGGTATCGCCAGCGATATAAATAGTCTTATCAGATTCAATGATGAAGCCACCTGGATTACCTCCATATGTACCATCTGCAAATGAGGACGTATGGATAGCGTTAACATATTTTACCTTGGCAAAATCGAATTGCCAAGACCCGCCATGATTCATGGGATGTCCTTTAAAACCCATATTTTGATAATACGTAACTATTTCATAATTAGAGACTATAGTAGCTCCTGTGCGTTTTGCTATAGCTTCGACATCCAGTGTATGGTCCTGATGTGCATGAGTTACCAAAATATAATCGGCCTCGATGGTATTAATATCAATGTGAGCGGCTTTTTCATTCCCAGTTATAAAAGGATCTACCAATATATTTGTATCCTTAATTTGAATGCCTAAACAGGCGTGGCCGTAATATGTGATTTTCATGACGTGTGTATTTAAACTCTTTTTTGTAGTCTAAATTTAATACAAAATATAGCCAATACCTAAAAGTAAAGAAAATAGAAATGTAGATAAGGCTAAAACTTTGAGCTGACTATCAAAATCCTTAGCCTCTTTAGCCTTTTTAATCTTCAAAAGATGTAGTGAAAATGGCACATACGAGATTAAAAACAAGAAGTTGAATGGTTCTACATAATATAATAGTGAAAAAATCAGTGCAATAAGCATTGCTCCACCTATCAAAACATAATGGTATGTTTTAGAGCGCTTAAGACCTAATTTAACGGCAAGTGTGATTTTGCCTACCTTCTTGTCCGACTCTATGTCTCTCATATTGTTAAGGTTTAAAACACCTACACTAAGAAGTCCGAGTGCAATTGCTGGAAGAATAACAAGATGATCAACAGTGTGCACGTAGAGCACATAACTTCCTATAGTACTCAATAAGCCAAAAAATATAAAGACAAAAATATCACCAAGAGCTCGATAACCATAAGGTGAGTCTCCCATTGTGTAGTTTAGGGCTGCATAAACCGACAAACCACCAAGTGCCACAAACAACAGTAAAAACAGGAAGTTCGTTGGACCAAAGGCCGCCCAAATAAGACAAATGGTCAGAATAATGATGATGACAATATTGGTCTTTATAGCCTCGAGCATTTCCTCTGGCGAAATAGAACCACTTTGAATGGCGCGCTTAGGACCGAGACGATCCTCGTTATCAGTGCCCTTGATACCATCTCCATAATCATTAGCCAAATTGGAAAGGATTTGAAGGCTTATAGTGGTTAATATGGCTAAAGCCAAAACCCACCAATTAAACTTACCATTATAATAAGCAAAGCAGGTACCCAAAATAATTCCAGAAACGGAAAGAGGCAGCGTTCTTAAACGCATTGCCGAAAGCCAAGGTCTAATCTTTTTCATGAAACTAGATTCTATTTATGGAATCCATTTTTTGTTAAAATTAGGCTTTCGCTTTTCTAAAAAGGCATCTCTACCTTCTTTTGCTTCGTCCGTCATGTAAGCTAAACGCGTTGCTTCTCCTGCAAATACTTGTTGCCCAACCATTCCGTCGTCAGTTAAATTCATAGCGAATTTCAACATTTTTATGGATATAGGCGACTTTGCAAGGATTTCCTGCGCCCATTGATAGGCTGTTTGTTCTAATTCATTATGAGGTATAACAGCATTTACCATACCCATCTCGTAGGCTTCTTGAGCCGAATAATTCCTACCTAAAAAAAAGATCTCACGTGCTTTTTTCTGACCAACCATTTTCGCCAGATATGCCGAGCCATAACCACCGTCAAAACTTGTAACATCGGCATCTGTTTGCTTAAAAATAGCATGCTCCTTACTTGCTAAAGTTAAATCGCAAACTACATGTAAACTATGGCCGCCACCGACAGCCCAACCTGGAACAACGGCGATAACAGCCTTAGGCATAAAACGAATTAAGCGCTGAACCTCTAAAATATTGAGTCTATGGTAACCATCCTCGCCTACATAGCCTTCCTTACCCCTTGCCTTTTGATCTCCACCAGAACAGAAACTCCAGATACCATCCTTAGACGAAGGACCTTCTGCACTTAAAAGTACCACACCAATACTTGTGTCTTCATTAGCATCATAAAAAGCGTCGTAAAGCTCTGAAGTCGTATTTGGACGAAAGGCATTTCGGACATCTGGACGATTAAAAGCTATTCTTGCTACACCATCACATTTCTTGTAGGTGATATCTTTATAGGTTTTAGCAACCTTCCAGTTGATTTGGCTCATTGTTTTCAAGAATTTAAGTGCAAAAATAAGGAATTAATAATAATGAATTTATCTCATTTTTTATGCTTGTGCAATCGTAATTAGACACTATTTTTGCAATCGATTTGAGTGGCCCATATCATTATGAAATCAACTATAAACAAAAACTTTAAGCAGTATCATTTAAGTCTTGGCACTGTGTATTTTTTCGAAAATTATTTCATTGCAGAGTTTAATGAAGGTACAGATATCGATTTCTTTAATTTCCAGGAAATCCATGATTTGGTGCAAGAGCATTTTGGTGATTCCCCTTTTGGTTTTATCTCCAATCGAATTAATTCTTATTCCATAAATTTAAATCACGCTGAACTCTTCAATATAAGCTACCCTAATCTAAAAGCCTATGCCGTAGTAGTCTATAAGTCTTTGAGCGAAAAAATATTTGAATTGGAGAACATTTTTTTCGAATTTAATCGTAAGGCCTTTAACGAAATGAATGATGCCGTAAAATGGGTTGAAGCGATTCTAAAGAAAGACAATTAGGGTTTTAAATAAATCCCATCGTCCTTGATTTCTATTTGACGGTCTTTATAGAGTGACCCAATGGCTTTTTTAAAGCTCTTCTTGCTCATTTGCACCTGTTCCTTTATCGTCTCTGGGCTCGATTTATCGTGCAAGGGAAGAAATCCGTTTTTTTTCTTGAGCTCATTTAAGATAAATTGAGCGTTTGGTTCTATATTTCTATATCCTATTTGGCTTAAGGAAATGTCTAATTTATTGTCGCGCCTAATTTTTTTTACTATGCCCTTTAATTTGTCCCCTACTTGAATATCCTTAAAAATATCATCTTTATAAACCAACCCTAAATGCTTTTTATTCACAATGACATTCATGCCGATTTCTGAAGGGTGAGAGACGATTAGGTCTACTTCGTCAAATCTAGAAACTGTCAATTCTGAATTATCCAAGAATCGGTTGGTTTTACTCGAGGCAACGAGCCTATTGGTTTCCTCGTCTAAGTAACAATAAATTAAATACCAACCTCCCTTTTTCATTTTGAAGGCCTGTTCCTTGAACGGACAAAACAATTCCTTAACCAATCCCCAATCCAAAAAAGCACCAAATTTATTCACCTGATTACATCGCAATAAGGCAAAATCACCCTTGGTGACAAAAGGCTTATCAGTGGTTGCAACTAAACGTTCTTCGTTATCAAGATAGATAAAAACCTCAAGCTTTTCTCCAACTTCAAAAGTATCGGGAACGTAACGATTTGGAAGCAGTACTTCGTTGCCCTCATCATCACCCAAAAACAAACCTGGCTCGGTATCTCTTAAAATTTTTAGTTCACAGTATTCCCCTATACCTAACATTCTCGATGAATTTTAATTTACGCCTAATATAAGCGATATCTAATCAACAACAGACAAGCTAATACTATTTAGGCGAAAAAAGAGCTTAAAAAAACGCCACAATTTTGAATTGTGACGTTTTTAAATAAGTTATTGTTACTATCCTAATAAACAGATTCCTTATTGAAATGTTTTACCAATAAATAATATACTACAGCTCTATATTTATTGCGGTTAGACTGACCGTAAGTATCCATAACAGATGCAATGGCACCATCTAGATCATCACTTTCAGAAAGTCCTAATTTTTTAATCAAGAAGTTATTCTTTACTGTTGCTAATTCTTTATCATCAGAACCAGAAACAGTTGATGAATCTTGGTTGTAGATGGAAGGCCCTAAGCCTACAACAACTTTAGTTAATAAATCCATGTCTGCATTGACACCACATTTCTCCTTTAAATCTGCAGCGTACTTAGCGATTAGCTCATCTCTTTTGCTCATGTTTAAAAGTTTTAAGATTAAATAATTTACGGATTGTAAGATAACTAAAAATAACAGATATTACCCAAGAAGCAGACACCTTTTTGGATATTTAACCTTAAGGTTACTTTATAAATTTGAAATAGTCTAGTAGCACCTCATCATTAGTTGTGGAAGGCGTAAAAACTTCAAGAAGTTTAGGCTTATCATTCAACTTATAGAAAGTACTCAAAGCATTCTCTAAATCCGATTGGTTTCGTGCTTCAAGATAAACTAAACCATACATGTCACACAATTGTTTGGCGTTGAGATTGTGCTTGGTTTCAAAAAAGGTATCAAAATTTTCAGTGTTCTTATGACCAGGTAATATTCTAAAAATACCGCCACCAGCATTGTTAACTACTATAATCCTAAATGAAGCTGGTATATAATTATTCCACAGCGCATTACTATCATAGAAAAAGCTTAAATCGCCTGTTATAAAAGTGGTCCTCTCCTTTGAAATTACAGCAGCACCTATAGCCGTACTTGTAGAACCATCAATTCCACTGGTTCCCCTGTTACAAAACACTTTGATGTCTTTTCTAAGTTGAAATAATTGCAGGTACCTAATCGCAGAGCTATTACCAACCTGAAGCATACTTTGCTTAGGCAACGACTTTAGCAATATACTGAAAGTAGTAAAATCGGAAAACGGAATGGAACTTAAATAAGCCACATGTTTTTCCCTGCGTTTAAGTCTTACCTTTAACCAGTTTGGCTTGTAATCACTTTTAACTTGGTGTGTAAGTAGCGGTAAAAAGCTTGTAAAGAAGGTGTTTGGCTTTACTTTAAAATGTTTCTCAAGACAAAAGAAAGTATCATTAGCTTCAAATAATCCTATATGCCAGTGGTGTTTTGGTTTGAATTTTCTTAGAAAGGCTTTAATCTTCTTAGACACGATCATTCCACCTAATGTGAGCAGTACTTCTGGCTGAAGGTCTTTAAATTCAGATTCCTCTAAAGGCGCTATGATTTTATCTATTCCTGGAAAAATATCTTGATGATGCAAGTTAGAGGTTGTTTCTGTAAAGACGATAACACTGTCATCATCTACGAGCTCATTTATCCATTTTTGGTCCACCGCGTTTGGAGCCAACTCACCTACCAAAACCATTTTTCTTTTGGCATTATGCCATATATCGGCACAAGATTTCAACTCAAATTCGTTTAAAATCTCTCGAGGATTATCAAAATTATAAGGTTTTGGCTTTATACTTGGTTCATCAAGTTTGTCGTACAAGGGCTCATCAAAAGGAAGGTTTAAATGAACAGGCCCAGACTTTACTTTTGCTATGCCTAAAGCTTCATTTATCTCTGCTTCATTGTAAGTTTGTATATCTTTTTGAAGACCTAAAAAACGCTCTATTTTATTTTCAATCGATTTTAAAATCGGAACTTCAACTTGACGGTTGTAAGCGTCCTCTCTAATATCTAACTTTAAGTTTGCAGAATAGTGTACATGAGGGCCATAGACATTTTGCTGTTTTATGGTTTGCCCATCTCCTATATCTATGAGATATTTAGGCCTGTCCGCAGATAAAACGACCAAAGGTATGTTACTGTAATAGGCTTCTGAAATGGCGGGGTAATAATTTAACAAGGCACTTCCGCTCGTACATACCAAAGCCACAGGTTTTCTTAACTGTTGCGCCATTCCTAATGCAAAAAAACCGGCGCAACGCTCGTCAACTATGCTATAGCAAGAAAAAAAGTCGTCATGCGTAAACCCAATTGTTAAGGGAGCATTTCTACTGCCTGGTGATATGACGATTTGAGAAATATCGTGCCTTTTACATAAGGCTACTGTTGTTTGGGCTAATGGAATTTTTGGATACTTCATCGACAGTCAAAGATAATGAAATACCTATGGTAATTATCCTAAGATTGTGCTAATTGTCTTAGCTTTATTCTGGGTTTCTTTATACTCGTCTTCTGGTTCGGAATCTCTTGTAATCCCTCCTCCTACATAGATAAAAGCTTTACCGTCCTTAATTTGCATACATCTTAAATTTACATAAAAATTAGAAGAGGTTTGCACAGATTTATAGGCATTGTTTTCAACGTTATGCCTGTTTCTATTTCGGTAGTTGGTTATTTTCAGATTTAACTCTCCCAAAAAGCCTGTGTAAAACTCTCTATTGTACCCTTCATGTTCCAATATAAAGGCTTTCGCATTTTCTTTAGGAAACCCACATACTGCAGGTGTAGGATGTAAAGCGTCGATTATATCTTTTAAACTTGAATCCCTGTCAAGATAACTGGTAAGTCTCGATTTTAAATGCCACAAGTTACCAGCCTGTACAGATTCTGCCTTTGAAACGCTAATGGTGGTGGAAAATGGTTTAAGTTGTTCTTCGAGAAAATCGGTAACTATCTGTTGCTCCTCTAATTCTTTAGAACTCCAATTGGGCTCTTTGTTGTTTTGCACGGCTTGGGTTCCTGCTAATGAAATAGCCGTTAGCTTGCGGCCCTCAATTTTGAAAAGAAGCTCTGGTGTGGCACCAAACCATAAACCAATTTTAGGATGATACCAACAATACACCATAGCGCTCTTGTACGTACTAACAAGCTTTTTGAAGATGGTAATGGGGTTTATAGTCTTAATTTCCTTATGCTCTACCCTAGACAGTACCACCTTACTAAAGTCTCCTTCTTTAATGTGTTGTAATCCTTTTGAAACAAGCTCCATGTGCTTATTCTTTCCATTTGAAACCAATGTCTCATAGGACTCTTGGTCACCAAAATTAAAAGCATGTGTTATTTCAGTAGTTTCAAATTTGCATTTTGATTGTTGAAATAGTACTGAAGGGCTTTTTAAATCAAATGGTGCAAATACAAATCCGCTTTCAGTAAAGGAATTAGTGAGAACTAAGGCATCATCCTCCTGAAGCCAACTCTTTATAGTTGATTGTATAGGTCTACTGTAAACAACGAAAGGTAGTTTATACTTAAATTGTTTCTCTAGATTATCAAAGAATTGATGCTGTTCTAGCATTACCTATTTTTTTTTTGGCAGCGTTATGGTAGATAATCTACATATTGAGATTAAATTGTCGTTATCATCGGTTACTCTAATATCCAAAAGCTGAGTCGTTCTACCTTTATGCAAAAACGTTGCTTTGGCATAGACAAAACCATCCTTAACACTCTTAAGATGATTGGCAGTCACCTCCAGTCCACGAACAAAATACTTTTCTATATCCGTAAATATATGTGACGCAAAGCTACCAACACTTTCGGCTAAAGCAGCAGTAGCGCCGCCGTGTAAAACACCATCTGGTTGGTGAACTTTAGAAGTTACAGGCATCCTAGCGACCAAAAAGTCATCACCAAAATCTACAATTTCTATGTTCAAGGTTTCCATTAAGGTGTTTTTGCTTACAGCATTGACCTTTGCTAAGAATTCTTCTTTATTTTGTTGCATAGAAAACACTATTTTTAAAGTCGACTGCAAAGATACTTAGAATAATGAATTCCACTGAAAAAGATATCTCTTACACGAGTTACAACTCTTATTCCACATTGAATAACCTAACACAAGACACGCAAAGGGTTTGGTTTGTTTGCCATGGCATGGGTTATTTAAGCCGTTATTTTCTTAAGTATTTCAAAGGGTTGAATGAGCAAGACAATTATATTATCGCACCTCAGGCACCTAGCAAATACTACCAACAACCAAAAATGTACGTCGGTGCCAATTGGCTAACAAGAGATAATACATTACAAGGAATGGGTAATATCATCAATTATTTCGATGCTATATTTAAAAACGAAAGTCTTCCTCCAAAAGACAAAGAATTCATTGTACTAGGCTACTCTCAAGGCGTGAGTGTTGCGCTGAGATATTTGGCAAAACGACAAATCCAATGTGATAAATTGATAATTCATTCGGGAGGAATACCTAAAGAATTAGAATCACAAGATTTTAAGTATTTAAACCCGAATTGCAAAGTATACTTGGTGTATGGTAATAATGACGAGTATTTAACAGAGGAGCGCTTAAAGGATGAATTTGAGAAGGCCAAGGCCTTATTTCCTGAACAGCTGAAGGTATGCCCTTTTGAAGGCAATCATATGGTTAATGTGGATTTCATCAAAAATCTTTAGCTATCTACAATTATTTTAATTTATCATGATAAAGCTGAAAATACCATTCTAAAATGGTCTTAAATCAAGAAAAACAAAAGATTACCGATTTTTTTTGGCGTAAATCATGAATAAGGGGATATTACAAGCACAAACCCCATCATTCATGAAATTTAAACTAAGCATTATTGCCTTGAGCCTTTCCTTTTTCTGTAAGGCTCAGGCCATATCTGAAGACGAAATGTTACATTTTGCTGGAGGCGCAGTATTATCAGGCGCGACCTACGCAATTGTTTACGGTAAAACGCAAAATAAAAGCAAGGCATTTTGGTATAGTCTAGCGGTCCCGACACTTGCTGGTCTTACAAAAGAAATTCTCGATGAATCTGCTTTTGGAGGTTATTTTGATGGTAGGGAATTTGCCTCAACTGTTCTAGGCGGTTTAGTGGTTACTTTAAGCTTTGATTTGTTTACTGGAAATAAGAAGAAAAAAGAGAAAGAGCGACTTAACGCATTAAGATATAAGTCTAGCCACAATTTCCTTAGTAGATAAAATCTGTTTAGTATGCTCAATGCTTGGTCCGGCAACCCATACGGTTTTGTATGTAGCCTGCTTCGCAGCTTTTTCCGTTGCCTTCATACCTATTGAAAAACGAATCATTTTTACCCACTTTTTTAATTTCCTGTTTTTATTGAGCAAGCGTTCAATCCAAGGTGATTTTGTTCCAATTTTCTGCACATAAGGTGTGTTTATAACCGTACATGGAGTCCCTGAAATACGTTCCGTCATGACTATATCCTCAGCGCCATAATCTACACAGGCTTGTTTATAGTCTTCCGTGACCTCAGCTTCCAAAGATGCAATAAAAGGACTTCCAACCGATACCCCTTCTGCACCGTAAGAGAGCATTTTATCTAAATCTTGCTTCGTCCCAACGCCGCCTGCCGAAATTACTGGAATATTACAATTGGCATTTAATTGTTCTATTAAATCTTTTGGGGAAATATTGCCGCGATGTCCACCAGCCTCATTGTTCACAGCTATCAAGGCATCGGCACCAAGAGCCTCTACCTTTTTTGCAAAACGAAGGTCTGTGACGTCGCAAAATACTTTGATTCCTGCCTTATGCGCTTCGTTAATTGTCTCTTCGGGATTGCCCAATGAGGTGATTATAAAATCGCAGCCCAATTCGCACAGGACCTCTAATTGGCCTTTATATTTAATATTAGACTTGTTTACAATTAAGTTAAACCCAAAAGAACCGCCCTCAACTTTATTTTGTTTTAGCTTCAAAATGGCCTCCCTAAGTTCTTCCAAAGTTCTGTAATTCAAAGCTGGGATACAGCCGGCAATTCCAGCTTTCATTGCCTCTGTTACCATTGCTACATTGGATACCAAAAACATAGGAGCTTGAATAATGGGATATTTTATGTTGAGTAAGCGCGTGAGTTTAGTTTCCATATTGTAGACAATATATTTTTTCTATAGATGAACAAATATATATAATTATACTATGCGTGCATAATAATCTAATCCTTAAAGCGATAATAAGCACATTTAAGATATTGTGCCTCTGGAAATGTCGTTGGATGATCAGTATCATGACCCGTAGTCTTGAAAAGATTATAAGGTCTTTGCGAATTATCAAGCACATTTTTATTGATATCGAAAAAGCTTTTCGAACTTACCCTAGAAGAACAAGAAGCTAAAACAAGTAAGCCGTTAGGAGCTGTTAAGTCCAAACCTAATTGAGCCAACTGTCTATATTTCTTTTTTGCTATTTGAATTTCTGATTTTTGCTTTGCAAAGCTAGGAGGGTCTATAACTACGACATCAAAAGTTTTTCCTTCTTCTTTAAGCTGTTCCAAAATCGTAAAAGCATCACCACAAATTGTGTGATGAGTTCCTATAAAATTATTAAGATTAGCATTTGATTTTGCTACTTCCAGTGCTTTTTGACTAATATCTACACTTGTCACTTCAGTTGCACCATTGACTAAAGCGTGGATAGCAAAACCACCTGCGTAAGCAAAAACATCCAAGACTGTTTTCCCCTTGCTCAATAGTCCCACTTGCCGCCTATTTTCCCTGTGGTCTAAAAAAAAGCCAGTTTTATGTCCCTTTATTACGTTAGCCTTAAACTGAACATTATATTCTTTAAAATATACCTCTTCACCTTCTAAAACTCCGGATAACACCTGACCATCTTTGAGGTTTAGGTTTGAATTAGTTTCCATTTGACGACTCAGCCTCAGCACTATTGCTTGAGAGTTAGTTAAGGCTTGTATGGAACTAATTATACCTGAAAAATAAGGAAGCCATATTCCAGAATAAAGCTTAACAACCACAACTTGGTTATAAACATCTACAATTAAACCTGGAAACCCATCATTTTCTCCAAAAATTAACCTAAAGCTATTGGTCTGCGCTGATAATAGAGGGAGCCTCTTTTTGAAAGCGGCTTCGGTTTTAGACCTAAAAAAGTCATTGTCGATTTTAACATTGTCAGAGCCACTGTGAAGAATTTTTATTCTTATCGGTGAATCTGCGTCATATAGGCCCAAACCTATCAGTTGGTTATTTCGTCTATCAAAAATAACAGCTAAATCGCCCGTTTTGGCATCTTTACCAATTTTAATTATGGCATCTGAAAACACCCAAGGATGGCCTTGCTTTACATAGCGTTCTCCTCTGGATGTTAGTTTTATGGCGAGTCTATTGGCTTTAGGGATCATTCTTAAATAAAAAACGCAATCATTTACAGATTGCGTTTTAATATTACAAAATTTATAAATTCTATTACAGAATTAATTACTTCACTTCCTCAAAGTCTACATCTTCGACATCGCTATTTTCATCAGATGGCTCGCTGTTTTGACTTGCGTCTGGACCAGGTTGAGCGCCACCTTGTTGTGCTTCTGCCTGTGCTTTGTACATCTCTTCACTTGCTACTTTCCAAGCTTCATTGATTTTTTCCAAAGCTGGCTCCACAACAGCAACATCTTTAGACTCGTAAGCTTTTTTCAACTCCTCAAGAGCCTCTTCGATAGGTTTCTTTTTATCATCAGATAATTTATCTCCAAACTCCTCAAGTTGTTTTTCGGTCTGGAAAATCATGGCATCTGCCTGATTGAGTTTTTCAGCCTTCTCTTTAGCTTTAGCATCTGCTTCTGCATTAGCTTCCGCTTCGGCCTTCATCTTTTTGATTTCTTCCTCTGTCAATCCAGAAGAGGCTTCAATCCTAATATCCTGTGATTTTCCTGTTGCTTTATCTGTTGCAGACACCTTGATAATACCATTGGCATCGATATCAAAGGTTACCTCGATTTGCGGTACACCGCGTTTTGCTGGTGGAATGCCATCTAAGTGGAAACGTCCTATAGTCTTGTTATCTGCTGCCATTGGGCGCTCTCCTTGTAACACATGGATTTCTACCGACGGTTGATTATCTGCTGCAGTTGAGAACACTTGGGATTTTTTTGTAGGTATGGTTGTATTAGCTTCAATAAGCTTTGTCATAACATTACCCATGGTCTCAATACCGAGTGATAACGGTGTTACGTCTAAGAGCAATACATCTTTTACATCACCTGTTAACACACCACCCTGTATTCCAGCACCTAAGGATACCACTTCATCAGGGTTTACACCTTTACTTGGTGCTTTTCCGAAGAATTTTTCTACGGCAGCTTGTACAGCAGGGATACGTGTAGACCCACCGACTAAGATTATCTCGTCGATATCACTTTTTGATAAACCGGCTGCTTTTAAAGCAGATTCACATGGCTCAATAGTGCGTTTTACCAAATCATCAATCAGCTGTTCAAATTTTGAGCGGCTCAAGGTGCGTACCAAGTGCTTTGGTCCGCTTGCCGTAGCTGTTACATAAGGTAAATTGATTTCGGTTTGAGATGATGAGGACAATTCTATTTTAGCTTTCTCTGCAGCCTCTTTAAGACGCTGTAAAGCCATTGGGTCTTTGCGCAAATCCATGTCTTCATCTTTCATGAACTCTTCTGCCAACCAGTCTATAATTCTTTCATCTACGTCATCACCTCCTAAGTGTGTGTCTCCATCTGTTGCTAATACTTCAAATACACCATCACCTAATTCCAAGATGGAAACGTCATGCGTACCACCACCAAAATCAAATACTACAATCTTTTGGTCTGTAGATTTTTTATCTAAACCATATGCCAATGCTGCTGCAGTAGGCTCATTAATGATTCTTTCTACCTTCAAGCCTGCAATTTCACCTGCTTCCTTCGTAGCTTGTCTTTGGGCGTCATTAAAATAGGCCGGAACTGTGATTACAGCTCTCGAAACATCTTGTCCTAGATAATCTTCTGCGGTTTTCTTCATTTTTTGAAGAATCATTGCAGATAATTCTTGTGGCGTGTACAAACGGCCATCAATATCAACTCTAGGTGTATCATTATCACCTTTTACTACCTTATAAGGTACGCGTTCTGCTTCACTTTTAACTTCAGAATATTTGTTTCCCATAAAACGCTTTATCGAATAAACCGTTTTGTTAGGATTAGTTACTGCTTGTCTTTTGGCAGGATCACCAACTTTAATCTCACCACCTTCCACAAAGGCTATTACAGATGGTGTTGTGCGCTTACCTTCTGCGTTAGGGATAACCACTGGCTCATTACCTTCCATTACGGAAACACAAGAGTTGGTTGTTCCTAAGTCGATTCCAATAATTTTACTCATAATATTTGTGTGCTTTACTTATTTTTAATTTAACTTCAACTTCAATGAGTCAAGTATTATGCCATGACACAAAATATGACAGCTTGTCATAATTTTTTTTATCGCCTCCTCGGTTTTTGGTACGCGATTTGCTCTTAACTTTTAAAATCTAACAATTATGAGAAATTTATTTTACCCTTTAGTACTGCTGATTACTGTTATGCTCTCTTCTTGCGAAGGCCCACAAGGCCCTCCTGGCCCTCCAGGTTTCAATGGCCAAGATGGCCTTGATGCCGATGAATATGCTGCGCTCTCCTTTGAAAGAATCGTGGATTTTCAATATTTTAATGATTCTGGGTTGCAAGAAGCAATTGTGAATTTACCGTTTGACATTTTAGACAGCGATGTCGTTTTAGTGTATCGCTTAGAAGCGATTGTAGAAATTGATGGCATTCCGACTGAAGCTTGGTCTGCACTACCGCAAAACTTTTTTCTTAATGATACGGATATAATTCAGTACGTATTCAACCACACTTTTGCAGATGTACAATTATTGATTGACGGCAATTTTGATTTGTCCACCTTAGGACCCGATTTTACGCAAGACCAAGTCTTTAGATTCGTGATAGTACCTGCAGATGCCATTAACGGTGTAGATGTTTCTAGCTTAGACACCTTGATGACACTTGAAAATCTTATATGGATTGAAGAATAATAAATAAGTTATTTAAGTTTAAAAAGCCCTGAAATAAGGGCTTTTTTTATGGCTTGTTACAATTGGACCTTCGTCTTGTGTCAATTAAATATATGATTTTCCATCCTTCGCCTTGCTTCATCAATTGAAAAGAGTTTACGCCGCAGTGACTGAATGTTCCGTTGTACCAAAACTCATAGGGCGTCCAGGCATTGGCCATGTCACCATCTACCTGAATGGTAAAATCCAACAATTTCTCTTCAAATGTGTTTTGCTCAGGTATGCTCGCTATAGATTTCAAAAAGTTACCGAACTCCGTGGTATTTAAAGCAGCTTTCCCTTCTTCATCCTTTACTATCGTTTGCATTACAATACCTTCCTTCACCATTGACCTCAGCGATGTGGTATCTTGCTGATGAAAGGCTTTAAAAAAATCGAGAATAGTCTGCTTTACGTCTTCAGAGGATACTGTTTGCGATGAGGCCGTTAAACAAAGAGAACTGAATAGAATAACCAAAATATTTTTCATCTTACTACGTGTTTTAATAAGTTTCAACCATTGATTTTTGAAACCTATAATCAAAAGTTTAACAAATCTCATTATTTTTACAATCACTAATATAAACGATATGTCGACAGCAAAAAAAGGATACAAAAGAATCACGGTAAAAACCCTTGTAGATATGAAAGCCAAAGGCGAAAAAATATCTATGCTAACGGCATATGACTATACCATGGCTAAGATTGTTGACGGTGCGGGAATTGATGTTATTTTGGTTGGTGATTCTGCAAGTAACGTGATGGCCGGTCATGAAACAACCTTACCCATAACTCTTGATCAGATGATATATCATGCATCATCTGTGGTACGCGCCATAAGTAGGGCTTTGGTCGTAGTAGACCTACCGTTTGGAACCTATCAGAGTGACCCAAAAGAAGCTTTGCGTTCTGCCATTAGAATTATGAAAGAAAGTGGTGGCCATGCCGTAAAATTAGAAGGTGGTAAAGAAATCAAAGATTCCATAAAGCGAATTCTTAATGCAGGTATTCCTGTTATGGGTCATTTAGGTTTAACACCTCAATCTATCTATAAATTTGGTACTTATACGGTAAGAGCAAAAGAGGAAGAGGAAGCGAAACGCCTAAAAAGTGATGCTTTAATGTTAGAAAAAGCAGGCTGTTTTGCTATTGTTCTTGAAAAAATCCCTGCCAAACTGGCTCAAGAAGTTGCAGAAAGTCTCACCATTCCTGTAATAGGTATCGGTGCCGGTGATGGTGTTGATGGCCAAGTGCTCGTTTTACACGATATGATTGGTATGACTCACGAATTTAACCCAAGGTTTTTAAGACGTTATATGAATCTTTACGAAGATATGACCAATGCTATTTCTCAGTATGTCAGTGATGTGAAATCTCTGGATTTCCCTAATGAAAATGAGCAATACTAACAAAAGCGTCACTTTTAATTAATAGCTACAAGCATTTGTCTCAGAAAATAGTTTCTACACCCAACAACCTAAACGTTCTATACGAAGACAATCACATTATAGTCGTGAATAAACGAGCTGGCGATATAGTTCAAGGCGATAGAACTGGTGATATGCCATTGAGTGATATTGTAAAATCTTACCTCAAGTCTAAGTACAACAAACCTGGCAATGTGTATTTGGGCGTTGTACATCGACTAGATAGGCCAACCTCAGGAGTAGTTTTGTTCGCCAAGACAAGTAAAGCCCTGCCTCGACTCAACAAGTTATTTGCAGATAAAAAAACAACAAAAATATATTGGGCAATTGTTAAAAACCCACCACCAAATACAGAAGGCACACTTACGCATTGGTTAAGAAAAAACCCAAAAAACAATAAATCCACTGCCTTTCCGAAAGAAACAAAACATAGCAAAAAAGCCATTTTGCATTACGACATCAAGAAACGGTTAGACAATTATTACCTCCTACAAATTGAACTGGAAACGGGAAGGCATCATCAGATAAGGTGTCAGCTCGCTGCAATTGGCAGTCCTATTAAAGGAGATTTAAAATATGGATTTCCACGCAGCAACAAAAACGGAAGCATTTCGCTACATGCCAGAAAATTAGAATTCATTCATCCTGTTAAGGAAAAAACTATCACGGTAATTGCGCCTGTACCAGACGAACCCATTTGGCAAGATGCCACCGACGATTAATAGGAATAGTCTAAAATTAATTCGGTTCCCTGATTTAGGCTTGACTTAAGCTCATAGGCAGCATTAATCATTTGAGCTCGCTTTTCCATGTTAATAAGGCCTGAGCTTTTTGTTGCTGAAGCGATATCGAATCCTTGACCATTGTCCTTTGCTCTTATGGAAATGCCATCTGTATGATATTTAATTGAAATTTGAAGGCTATCTGCTTCGGCATATTTCAAGGTATTGGAAAAGAACTCTTGTAATATTCTAAAAAGAATAATTTCATCATTTTTATTTTCAAACATACGACCTTCGCCTTCAACCTTTAAATCCACATTGAACTCGGCCAGCTTGTTCAATCGCTTTACTTCATTAGTTAGGGTTGCTTCAAAACCTTGGTAAAAAATAACATCAGAATTTAATGACTTTGACAGCGACCTTACCTCCTCTAAGCTTTCCTTTAAAGCGAAAGACACCTCTTTAGCCTTAGGTTTAACAGATTCGCCAGCGTTTTTTACAACACTATTCAATTGCATATTAGCATAAGATAGCATCTGACCAACATTATCATGGAGTTCCCTACCGATATGCTTTAAGGTCTCTTCCTGT
The DNA here is from genome assembly GCA_913055905.1 of uncultured Winogradskyella sp. GTDB lineage: Bacteria > Bacteroidota > Bacteroidia > Flavobacteriales > Flavobacteriaceae > Winogradskyella. The sequence continues at coordinate 122,731 of CAJXLB010000002.1, read as the reverse complement.
ATCTCTTGTTGCGTTTTAATTAATTCTTCATCAAATGCTTTTTGTTGATTAATCTTGTCTATTAACAACTGGTTTTTTCGACGTTGAAAGGTTAAAAAGAATATCACAAATACAACCGAAAAGAACAAAACAAAAAATACCACGTAGGTAATTAGTGCGATTTCTTCAGCACCAATTGTTTCTTGTGATAAAGAGAGAATAAAAATGAAAATACGTAACATGAGTATAAAAGTACGTTAGCAATGGCCAAAAACAGCCTTCTAAATTCAACAAATTCCATATTTATGGCCTTGTAGTAACCATCGAAGATGAATAATGGCGTAACACAGATGTTCCAAAGCATTAGCGCAACACTGATATAGAACATGTGCGACTTGTAAAATTCCAAAAATTTTTCACTGTTTAATAATTCCCTAAAATAGAGCAAAACAAAAATTAAAATTGCGAAGGTTCTGAAAGCATCTTCGTAAGGCAGATACATCTCAAAGAATCTACCACTAATAGTGTAATACATTAAGGCAAATACCGAACAGAGAATAACCGTAAAGACTATTACCTTTTTACTTAATCGATTATTTAAATGATTGCGATAGAACCATCCCAGTAAAATCAATCCTACAAACCCATAAATATTGTACAGCCATGTATTTCTGCAAATTGGAGAATTCTTCAACCAAATAAACCAAGACGAATCAAAATTATACTGCATTATTTTTGGGTATAAACCAATGGTTTCTACAGAAATGGTAAGCCACAAATACCAAATAAATGGTCTAATACGCTCATCCTTAGTTTTAAGCCAATAGTATGATCCTGCCAATGCAGCGGCTAGCTCAAAATAATGATGAATATTAAACCACAAAATGAATTATTTTTATTTCTGTGAAAAATCCTACTGCGGATAATTTTCGCTTGGTGGATTACCGTTTGACCCTTTATTTAAGCCATCACCACCAGGAATATCAATACTTCCCTGACGAAGAGAAAACATACTTCCCTCATCAATCTTTTTAACACCTGTTGGAATAAAAAACATGGTTGTTAATCCGGATTGTTTATCTTCTTTCGGGTAAGACCCAAGATAAACACGAAGCCCATCGAGCTGGTAACCAAGTTCATTTGCTTGATTTTTGGCATAGTGTAAATACGACTCAATATCCTTCAACGCATACCACGACGAGCGATTGTCTCCTCCGTTAGGATCTTTTTTAAAGAGTGAATCGTTAATGATGTTATGCTTAATGTTGTAAGCTTTGTCCAATCGCATCGCTTCGGCCGGAGTAATGATACCCTGAGGAAGGTTAACTTGTTTTAATTCCACAGTCGCATCAGTCTCATCCTTTGTATTATAGAGGTAAGCAAGGGCTGCACCTATTATTATGCCTAAGATTAAATAAAGAAAATTTTTCATGAGTAGAGATAGTTTTATGTGATTAACGGAAATCTAAAGTAGCCAATCTCCTCTACATAAAAAACTTTAAATATTATTATTCTTACAATTAAACCCTTTTAGTCTAAAATTTACGCTTTTGCCAGCGGCCTTTTGACTTAAAGCATTCATCGCTTTTTGGGTTAACTGCAAAACCCTGGGATAACCTCCTGTTGTCTGGCAATCCTTCATAAGTGCTATAAGCCTACCTGAAGGCGTTAATTGTACAGTGCCAGGAATAACAGGCCCTGTAATCATATTGTCCAAACTGTTAGAGATGAGATTTTCAAATTGGTATGCCATACGATTATTTAATCCAGAAATCTTAAACTCGGTATTGCGTAACTCATTTTTTAGTTCTTGGCTAAGCATGTCATAATCCGGTCCAGGAAAGACCTCTAATAGAGATTGGTGAAAATAATCATCTTTAAATTTTAATTTGGCAAGTGGCGGAGACATGCTCTTGGTAGCTGTTTGATAAGGAATGACATCCCCTTTCTTTATTCTTGCTTGCTCGGTAATTCCCTCATAAAAACTCCGACTGCCTAAAACCGTTTCACTTTTAAACCCTTCTTTTATGGCCAAATAACAGCGAACACCTATTTTGGCGGCGTGAAATTTCAAAATATCGTTTGCCTTTATGTCAATTACTTTATTGTGCAAAACTGGTGTTCCATGAATGGAAGGTTGCATATCAGCTCCAACAATGGCAATGGAAGTTGGACTATCAAATTGAAGCGAAGGCCCAGTCATTGTTAGCTCCATTAAAGCCGTGCCTTCTTTATTTCCTAGGATGATATTGGCAAACTCTGCAGAATACGAATCCATCCACCCAGAAACAGGGACGCCATAGCCTCTGTAATCATATCGTCCTCTATCTTGTATGGAGGTCCAAAAACCAGATTCAAGAACTTTAAGCATCTAAATCAATCTCGGTTTTAGTGAATATTTTGACTCTTTAACCAAGGCTTCTGTTTTTAGAAATTCATCTTTTAAAATGGGCACAAAACGCAATTTGTGGCCTGGCTCCATAAAACAAGGTGGCGACTGATGTGGGTCAAACAACTTAATTGGAGTTTTTCCGATAACGTGCCAACCACCAGGACTGTTCTGGGTATATATCCCTGTTTGACGGCCACCAATGGCAACAGAACCTTTTGGCACTTCCTGTTTAGGATTAGATTTTCGAGGCATGTGTAATCGGGAATCCAATCCTCCCAAGTATGGAAACCCAGGTAAAAACCCTAGGAAAAAAATGGTGTATTGTGGAGCGGAATGAAGTCTAATAAGCACTTCTTGTGATATACTTTTATCATTGCAAATAGTAGTAATGTCAAATCCGAAAGCATCGTCATAGCAGACAGGAATTTCCCATAGTATTTTAGAACTAAAATATTCACCCTTGGATGCTTCATAAAGTGTGTTCAATTGAATTTTAACATCATTGAAATTTTCTATAGTATTTTCATATATCACTAATATTGAGTTATATGAATTAATTACTTCAACTTTAGATTTAAATAGTTGCTTTTTAATTCTGTCCTTAAAATTTAGGATGTCATATAGAATATTTTCATCAATTTTCTGTGGCCAACTGATAAGAACAGAGCGTTCATTACATCTAAAATAATTTAATTTATAGTTCATTCGTCTATAAAATTTCTATACCCTTTTTTGCAAGGTTAGTAGTGAGGTATTTCAAAATAGTTAGAACATTTTCGTTATCACCATGAACACAGAAAGTTGATGCTTTGATAGTTGCTGTAGACCCATCTAAACATTTTACGCTTTCATTTTCAAAAATCGATAGGCAATGATTTAGCACTTCTTTAGGGTCCGTAATTATTGCTTTTATCTCTCGTCGTGGCACTAGTGTTAAATCCGAGTTGTAATTTCTATCTGCGAAGGCCTCATATACTATGTCTACGCCTTCAATTAATGCAAGATCTGCGATAACTGAACCATATGGCACATAAAGTTTCACGGATTTACTTTGGTTTTTCATTAGCTCAATGACAACTTGTGCTACTCCTCTATCTATAGCCGCTAAATTATAGAGCGCTCCATGTGGCTTAATATGGTGGAGGTGAACTTTATGGATTTTTAAAAGCCTTTTAAAAAAGGTTAATTGCCTTAATAGACTATCCAATAATTCCTTATGACTTAAGGCCATTGGCTTTCTGCCAAAATTCTTTTTGTCCGGATAAGAAGGATGTGCACCTATTTTAACCTTATTTTTTACAGCCAATGCCATCGTTTTAGCTATTGCAACTTCATTTCCTGCATGTGCGCCACAAGAAATATTACAGGAACTTAAATAAGGCATAATGGCAGTTTCATTATCTAACCCTTCACCTACATCTGCATTTATGTCTATCTTTTTATTTAGCATTTACAAGTTTTATAAGGCACTAAAAATCCCTTTTAATCCCAAGGAGATTGCAAGCACTACAATAAAGAAAAGTGCTATATTCTGAATTTTGGAATTTACATAAGTCCCGAGGATTTTTGAATTATTCATAATCCAAAATAAAAGTAAGACTATTATGGGCAATAAAAGTCCATTTGCAATTTGCGCAAACTTTATGACTGTTATTGGTTTAAAGTCCATTACGGAAAATAAAACTCCAATACCTAACACCAACATCCATATAGCTCTGAATGGCTTTGATTTAAGTTCTGTTGACCAACCTAAACAACCGCAGGTTACATAGGCCGCAGCTAAGGGTGCTGTAATAGCGCTAGTTATTCCAGCGGCAAATAATCCTGTGGCCAAGAGGAACTTTGCGTATTCTCCAAATAAAGGTTCTAGTCCCAACGCCAAATCAGAAGCACTGGAGATATCATTAATGGGAATTGCAGCTGCGGCTATTATGATGGACATGCTTATAAGACCTCCTAAAACTATAGCTATAACCGTATCTCGCTGGGCATATTTTAGTTGTTGTTTCTTCTTCCATTTAGTCTTTGCCAAAGAGGCGTGTAAAAACAAATTATAAGGAACAATTGTAGTTCCTACCAGACCAAGAATAGTCAATATGTTGTCTCTTCTTGGAGCAGGCTTTAAAAGTCCTGCTAGAATTTGGGACCAATCCGGTTTCGTTATAATGGCAGTGGACAAAAACGCTATACTCATAAGCACCACAAGACCAATTAAAAATCGCTCAATAACCTTATAATTACCAAGGTATAAGGCTATAAAAGCCATAGTGCCAACAACAAAAGCCGAAAAATTAAAGTTGTGCTGAAATAGGGTAAATTCCATGGAACCGAATAGGGTTTCAACACCCAGGCCTGCACCACTAATATTGCCAGCTTCATAAGCCGCATTTCCTATAAGGATAGAAGAAATAAGGAGGAGAATTGCCAAAATCTTAAAAATAGGATGCTGAATTTCTGTTCGAATAACTTGGGCCAATCCTTTTTGCGATATCACGCCTAAACGCGCCGACATCTCTTGCAGTAAAATGGTAGCAAATACCGATAGCCCAATGACCCAAAGTAAAGCGTAGCCAAACTCAACACCTGCAAGGGTACACATGGTTACGGTTCCTGGACCAATAAATGCCGCGGCAATTAAAGGACCTGGACCCATGTTATTAAGGAATTTAAACATTAGCAACAATAATAGCTCTAAAATAGATAATTAAAACCGTATAGCCTTGCTTTGGTGTTTTGAGCCTTTTTTATCATTTTTGAACAAACCGACCCACCACCCAATGAAGTTTTATTACTTTCCATATCTTTTTTTAAGTCTCTTTTCTTCGCTATTGACTAGCCAAAACGATACCATAACGGTTAAAACAGGAAACCTACTTTATGGCGAAATAAAAAAGCTTAGAGCTGGCGTATTGACTATGGAAACACCCTTTAGCGATAGTGATTTTGCTATTGATTTTAAACAAGTCAAAACTATTTCAATCCAACGAAAATGTTTTATTGTACTCAATGGCGGAACCCGTCTTACAGGCTACGTAAAATCAAATAGCCCAAACACATTTACCTTTACTTCTGAAGATGGTTTCCAAAAAACTTATGACTTAAACGAGCTCGCCATTCTAGACCAGCTGTACGACAGGTTTTGGCGTCGGTTTAGTGGTAATATAGACTTTAGTTATAATTTGACACGGGCTAACAATACCCAACAATACATTTTAGGAGGTGGGCTATCATACCGAGGCCCTGAGTGGATATCGTGGTTTAAGGTGAATTCCTTGGATTCAAGACAGGACAATACCGAAAACATTAAACGAACAGAAATAAATGCCGAAGTACAGAGAATGCTATCGAGAAGTTGGTATCTATTAGGAAATATTAGCTATTTATCAAATACAGAGCAGCAATTAAATGCGCGTTATGGCATTAGAGCTGGTGCCGGAAGGTTCTTGGCATTGAATAATAAATTACAGTGGGGACTTTACAGTGGTGTGAATTTAAATCTTGAAAGTTTTTCAGATGCAACGCCAGATAGGGAATCTACAGAGCTCTTCATCGGTACGCGACTAGACCTTTTCGACGTAAGAAATTTCGATTTCAATACTAACCTTAATGTTTTTAGAAGCATCAGCGAGGGCGGCCGTTGGCGAGTAGACTATGCGTTAAATGCTAAATGGGACCTACCTTATGATTTCTATTTAAAAACCGCTCTACAATTCAATTATGATAATCAAGCCGCAGCTACAGGTAGTGATTTTGATTATATTTTCTCAACAGGTATTGGGTGGAGTTTCAATTAAAAAGTTGCTTATCCCAACCAGCCTTCTCTATCTAAGCTGCGGTATTGTATAGCTTCACTGATATGGTTGCCCTTTACTGTTTCAGAATGGTCTAAATCGGCAATGGTTCTGGCCACCTTTAGAATGCGATCATAAGCTCTAGCCGATAAATTTAAGCGCTCCATTGCAGATTTTAAAAGCTGTAGCGATGCATCGTCCAACTTACAATATTGTCTTATCTGCTTAGTGTTCATTTGGGCGTTGTAATGTACATTTTCCAAATCTTCAAAGCGTTTTGTTTGAATATCCCTTGCTGCGGTAACACGTTTTCTAATAGCCACGGAAGTTTCACCTCTCCTATCGTCCGAGAGCTTTTCAAAAGGAACAGGTGTAACCTCTATATGGATGTCGATACGATCTAATAAAGGACCAGAGATTTTGCTTAAATAGCGTTGCATCTCAGCAGGAGAAGAAGTTACTGGAGCATCAGGATCATTAAAATACCCTCCTGGACTGGGATTCATGCTGGCCACTAGCATAAATGATGAAGGATAAGTTACTGTAAATTTCGCTCTGGAAATCGTAACCTCTCTATCTTCCAACGGTTGACGCATAACCTCTAAGACACTTCGCTTAAATTCTGGCAATTCATCCAAAAACAAAACACCATTGTGCGATAAGGATATCTCGCCTGGTTGTGGATAAGCACCGCCTCCGACTAAGGCTACATCGCTAATGGTATGGTGTGGACTTCTGAAGGGACGTTGCGCCATAAGACCAGTATCTTCCTTAACTCTACCTACAACAGAATGAATCTTAGTTGTCTCCAAGGCTTCATGAAGGGTCATAGGCGGCAAAATACTTGGCAGTCGTTTAGCCAACATGGTTTTACCAGAACCTGGAGGACCAATTAAGATGATGTTGTGTCCACCTGCTGCTGCGATTTCCATACATCGCTTAATACTTTCTTGCCCTTTGACATCAGCAAAATCAAACTCTGGAAAATCTAAATTCTTGTAGAATTCTTCTCTCGTATTAATAATAACCTCATCTATGAGTTCTCCTTCATCAAAGTGTTTAATAACTTGTTTTATGTTGTCAACGCCATAAACCTTCAAATCATTGACTATGGCAGCTTCTTGGGCGTTTTGTTTTGGTAGAATAAACCCCTTAAAACCTTCTTCCCTAGCCTTAATCGCTATAGGAAGCGCTCCTTTTATAGGCTGCAGACTGCCGTCTAAAGACAGTTCGCCCATAATGAGATAGTCGTCTAAATTTTCTGCTTTAATCTGGTTAGATGCCGATAATATACCAATGGCCAATGTTAAGTCATAAGCCGACCCTTCCTTTCTTAGATCGGCAGGCGCCATATTTATGGTAATTTTTTTACCAGGAATACGGTAACCATTATTTTGAAGCGCAGCGGCTATTCTGTAATTACTTTCCTTTATGGCATTATCGGGAAGACCGACAAGGTGGTAACCAATGCCCTTATCTACATTGACCTCAACCGTTATGGTTGTGGCCTCTACACCAAAAACAGCACTACCGTAAACCTTTTTGAGCATAGCTTTTTATTTATCTAAATCTACAAATTTCTATTTATTCAAAAATTCCAGGGCTCTTCTTTCGTTATAATAAACGTTGCCCTTATCAATAAAGCCGACATGACCGCCGTATTTAGGCATTTCTAAATAAAGATTATTATTGTGTTTTGCCTCTTTTACAGGATAGCATCCATGTGATAAAAACGAATCGTTTAATGCGTTTATGATTAATGATGGCACCTTTACATTTGGTAAAAACTGTAAACAGCTCGCCTTGTGATAATAATCAAACGCATCTTTAAAACCGTGAGCCTTAGCGGTATAAATATGATCAAAATCGATTAAACTTTTTATGGCCTCATAGTCCTCGAGGGTTATCTTTTCCGGAAATTGCACCAATTTAGGTTTTAGTTTCTTCTTTAAATGATCTAAAAATCGAATTGCATAGTGCTTGTTCTTTAAACTTAGAAGCTCATCACAAGAGCCCTTTAAGTCACATGGCGTGGAAACGGCTACTACACCTTTTAACTCTTTAGGTAAATCAGAGCGTTCACCAACATACTTCAACGCCATATTGGCACCAAGACTGATACCCTTGATATAAATCTCCTTATAACGATCTTGAGCTAATATGTGATTGACAACAGCTTCTAAATCTTCAGTAGCACCAGAATGGTAACTTCTATACAACCGATTGGGCTCACCACTGCAGCCCCTAAAATTTACCGCACAAGCATCGATACCATTTTGATTAAAATACTTTGCTGACCCAGTTATATAAGGGCGTTGTGCGTTACCTTCCAAGCCATGAAGTAGAATTATAACTTTTTGAACTTGTGAATTACCCTCGCTCCAATCTAAATCCAAAAAATCACCATCCCTTAATTCTAGGCGCTCCCTATATTGATTTACACCTTTCACCTGTCTAGCCAAGCCAGAAAAAACAGTTGAGACAAAACTTTTCTTTGCCCAAAAAGGTGGTTTATATTGAGATTCTATAATTGGCAATACTTAATGGTTTAAGCCATAAAAATAACATAAATCTAGAGGTAATTACCATGAACACTTTATGTTATCCTTTAGTTTAAGCATCTACAAGCACCACTCTAATTTACCTTTAGATCAGTAAACGAAAAATCATTGCCATTAAAAAGGCCTTTATCACTTAGTTTGAGAGAAGGTATCACTAGCAATGCCATAAAAGACAAACTCATAAACGGTGCTGTAAGAGTACTGCCCATTTCTTTGGCCATTGTATCCAAGGCTGCATATTGTTGTCCTACTGACGAGGCATCTTGGTCACTCATTATTCCCGCAACGGGTAAAGGCAGAATTTTAGAACCTGAATCTGAAATAGCACATATGCCACCTTTTTGTTCAATGATAAGGTTAACGGCTTTACAGATGGCTTCATCCGAAACGCCAACAGCAATAATATTGTGGGAGTCGTGCCCTACAGAAGAGGCGATGGCGCCTTCCTTAAGGTTGAAATTTTTGATAAAGGCTATTGCTGGTGCTGCGTTTTTATAACGATTGACCACAGCCATTTTTAAAACATCAGTGTTGGTATTTGACACTAAGTTATGATTGCTTATGGTAGCAGGTTCAACTAATTCTTTTGTAATAAGTTCTCCGTCGCAGCACTCAATAACCCGAATGGTTTTTGCTTTTGAGTTTAGCCTGAAGTCTTCAACTTTCTTTGGTTGTGTATTAAAATTATTTAGATTTTTGAATGCAACAGGTTCAATTTTACGCATTCCATTTTCAAACACAACCTGACCTTCAATGATAGTCTTTTTAATTCTAAACTGCCTTAAGTCTTCAATCACAATACAATCGGCAATATCTCCTTCCCTGAGCAAGCCAACCTCTAAATTATAGTGGGTAACAGGGTTTACACAAGCAGCCTGAAGGACTTTAAAAACATCGATGCCTTTTGCCACAGCACGAGCGCATAAATCGTTGATATGCCCTACGAGCAGGTCATCTGGATGTTTGTCATCACTGCAGAACATCATATGCTCAAAATGTTCTGGCAAAAGCGAAATGAGCGCCTCAAAATTTTTAGCGGCACTTCCCTCTCGTATTAGAATCTTCATGCCTTTTGTAAGCTTCTCAAGGCCTTCTCCATAGGTAAAACACTCATGGTCTGTTGAAATACCCGCAGCGATATATTTAGACAAACTGTCTCCCCTCAGGCCAGGAGCATGACCATCAATAGGTTTGTTGAAATGCTTGGCCCAAGCTATTTTCTTTAGAGCTTCCGCATCATTATGGATAACACCAGGATAATTCATGAATTCTGCTAAATACTTAATCTCATCTTTGGCCATTAAGGATTTTATGCCGTTAGCATCTATAGCAGCACCTGCCGACTCAAAAGTTGTTGCTGGTACACAGGAAGGTGCTCCAAAATTAAACTTGAACGGTGTTTCCTTACCGTTTTCAATCATAAATTCCACGCCTTTAACACCAAGGACATTCGCTATTTCATGAGGATCGGAAACCGTTGCTACTGTGCCATGAGCAACAGCTATTCTCGCAAACTCAGACGGCACCAACATTGAACTTTCAATATGTATATGAGCATCTACAAACCCTGGAAGAATATATTGGTCTTCTAAACATCCCTTTTCTTGGATTTTGGTTATTGTACCATTTTTAATGGTTATTTCTCCTTTAAATATTCGTCTGTTGAAGATATCAACGATATTACCTTTTAAAATCAAAGTATTGAAATTTTTAAGATGGATTCGGTCTTATCAGTAACCTTAAATCGGTCATCTGCACGCCTACCAACGACCCAGATAATTTCATTATTAGCAGTTAAAACAAAGGTATTCTCTTTTTCAGCAGGTAACAACTTTTCATCTTTAAGATATTTGCTCACCTTCTTTTTGCCTTGGAGTCCCAAAGGGTAAAATATATCGCCGTTCCTCCACAGCCTTATGGTCACAGGGTCTTGAAGTTTATTAGCATCTACATAAATTACTTTAGAGGTATTGTTCTTTTTTTCTTGTACTTTTTCAAAAGTAATAGTGCCAATGGCTGTTGCAATTTTGCCTTCAGTTATGTCCAATGTTTGCAATTCTATTTTTGGTATTGAGGTCTCTAACTCCGAGAGAATCAAAAATTCTCTGTGTTTTAATAGCTTATGAGTTTCCGAAATCACATATTTACCCGTTTCGGCATCTAATAGGTTTAAAACGTCATTCCATTCTGCAAAACCAAAATTCTTAAACATTTCGAATAAATAGGCCTTTGGATTATTCACCTTTTTAAATTCGGATATTTTATAGGTGACTCCACCTTCGTCTATGGAAACAATGGCTCGTTTAGCTACAGCATTAAGGCTTTCTTCAACAATATCTGCAGTATCTTTAAGGTTGTCCAATGTATCATGGAAACAGTCTAATAATTGCGGATTGATTTCCTTAAGAATTGGGATGACATCATGTCGTAATTTATTCCTTAAGTATTTTCGGGTAGAATTACTGCTGTCTTCGCGCCAAGGGATGTTTTGAGATTTGGCAAAACTCAAAATATCCTCTCTGGCAAACGGCAATAAAGGCCTCACGATGTTGTCATTCATAAGAGGGATTCCCGTAAGACCATTTAAACCTGTGCCACGTAAAAAATTAATTAAAAAGGTCTCGAGGTTATCATCGGCATGGTGGGCTGTAATGATATAATCAAATTTCAGTTGCGCTGCCAACTCCTTAAGCCAGGTGTATCGCAATTCTCGTGCTGCCATTTGTATAGACCTTCTATTTTGGTTTGCATACTCCACTGTGTCGAAATTCTGCACAAATACCTCTAGGTCTAAATTCTCGGCCAGCTCCATAACAAATGCTTCATCATCACCGCTTTCTTCCCCTCTGAGATTAAAATTACAATGGGCGAGGCTAAACTCTAGATTCAACCCGTGACATAACCATGCCAGAACCACACTATCTAAGCCTCCCGAAATAGCAAGCAACAGCTTTTTGCCCTTAATGAATGGCAAATGCTGATCAATAAATTCTTCAAATGCTTTTTGCATGCTATAAAGATACAATATTGGTACTGAGATGACCATTCCCAAGTAGCCTAAAAATGACAATTGTCATATAAAAAACAAATTGTTATTAATAGCTTTAATGGAACATTAAAAGACAGGGTTATGAGCTCACTAAAAGAAATCTCTTCGAAATCTGCACAAACTGCATTTGACAAAAAAGTGCTTTCAGTAGTGCAACATTTACATCCTTATGTAAAGCATCGCATCTATATCGCGGAAACAACTGGTATTTTACCCAAGAACATGTATTCCTCCAATGGCATTATTGATGACTGTATCATAGAATTGTACAACAAAGGTTTTAACATCGATGCTGAGCGCCTAGCTGTAAAACTAGAACTCTTTAAACTAGTTGACAACTACATGAATGAATTGTTTAAAAAGGAGGCGTTTCATAAAAATACGATTAGTACAGACAGCATCCTTCAGGACGAATTGGCTCGTTTAGGCGAAGACTACACCATTGATGCCGACTTAGATCTAATTCTGAACACGGAATTAAGCGATATCTCATACAAGCAAGATAATTCAGCACATTTATACCTATATGAAGACAAGGAAACGTCCTTATTAAAGGCATTTGAGCTCGAAGATCTTACGGTAACGGAATCTCCTAAGGTTTTTGGACGCTTCTACAGCTGGCTACCGGTTAATATTTCTAACATTATTGACCTCTATATCTTTGGAAATCTAGAATTTGATGAAATTGCCAAAATCAAGAATATTGAAACGTCTAGAGTTGAATTAATTTTTGAGAAAGTTAAGAAGAGCTTTAGAAGCCATGTTGAATGATATTCTAGAAGGAACTTCAAACTAGTTTTCTAATACCTCGCGCATAGCTTTGGCCTTAATAAGGCATTCTTCGTATTCCTTAATCGGATTGCTTTTAGCCGTGATGGCACTGCCCACCGAATAAGAAACATAAGACTTGGTGCTGTTGTAAAGTATGCTTCTTATGACTACGTTAAAGTCAAAATCACCTTCTGGAGTCATATAACCCACAGCCCCAGAATATAGGCTGCGCTTGGTTTCCTCGAGGGTTTCTATAATTTGCATGGCAGATATTTTAGGAGCTCCCGTCATGCTTCCCATAGGAAAGGTGGTCTTAAGAATTTTTATAGGATTAGTAGCCTTGTCAACTTTAGAGCTTACCGTAGAAATCATTTGATGCACCTGAAGAAAGGAATAGACCTTACACAACTCCTCAACTTTCACACTTCCCTTGGTTGCAGTTTGGGATAAATCATTGCGGACCAAATCCACTATCATAATATTTTCACTACGCTCCTTTTCATCCAATTCTAAACTTACCGCTAAGTGCTTGTCCTCTTCTTTAGAAGGAGAGCGTTTAGCCGTTCCTTTGATAGGTTGGGAAATTACTTTGTCACCGGCTTTTTTCAGGTAACGCTCTGGCGAGGCACACAACAAATATTTGTCTTCAAACTTTAAATAGGTTGCAAAAGGAGGTTTTGAAATGGCATTAAGTTTTTTAAAGGTCTCCAAAGGACGTAAACTGACTTCCTCGGCATAGAATTCCTGACAAAAGTTAGCCTCATAAATATCGCCTCGGTGAATATGTGCCAACATAGTTTCTACCTTACTAATATATTCATCCTTATGTATACGTAACTTTATTTTTATTGGCTCGCCATGATGAATGTCTATGGTTTCCTCTGACTGGACTTTGGCACTAATTGCCTTGAAGTCCTTTTCGATATCCTCTTCAACCAGTTTTAAATAGCTAAATTCTAGAACGTCATTTCTTAAGGTGATGATTTTTTTGGGCTGAAAAAAATACATTTCTGGAAACTCCAAACCATCAAAATTTTGTGACTGTAAATCTTCTACGGCATTTTTGAGGTCGTAGCTCAAATAGCCAAAAATCCAATCTTTTGTGGCGTTGTAATAGTCCTGCATTTTTTCAAAAGCATTGAAATAATCGGTTCTAATAGCGGTAAACTCCTCAACAGCCAAGACAGCATCATAGTTTTTATATTGAGACTGGTGCTCATTGGAATCTAACCATACAACTTCATCATATTGTTGACCCCAAACCAAAAGGTGCTCTTTTAGTTGCTTAGGATTAGAAACGTGAAAAGTTTTGGTTGTTCGCAATGGAAATTGAATTGCTGCAAAGTACTCAAATTTAATTCTGAAATAAAAGTCTTTTACAACAGTCTTTATACCTAAAAAACATCCAACAGAAGCCTTTAATGCTAAATCTCCTGTTGTAACTTTTAGACTGCTATAAAATTTTCCAGAAATTCCATCTACAAAAACAAATATGCAGTATTTTCTAGACTTCAGGCTATAAAAAGAAAAAACCTCTTAAGAAAGAGGTTTTTTTATAAGAACAAGTGCGCAGGACCGCATTCTATCACAAGATAAAATCTATAACCCTAACCTTATAGTTGATCCTGCATATGCACTTGAGAGTATGTAGCCTATTAAAAATCTAAATAGATTTTTTCATCATAATTTTTGATAAAAATACAGAAATATTCTTAACAGAATCTACTCGTCTAGCCATTTTTTCAGTTTGGTTGATTCATGCTGTACATGAAATAAGCGTTTTTAATTAAAAATTGTAACACAAACGAAAACCCTTGCATTTTGTTCAAGATTGTAAAAAGTGAAGTTATTGTTTTAGTTGATCTTCTACATCCTCTAAATGATGTCCCAAGGCTCTAATTGAAATTTGAATTTCCCAAATTAGCAGTGCTAAGGACAAAATGAGCAACAACAAGGCTATACCGAATATCCAAACCGCAAAAGTGTTTTGTTCAATATAAATGAGGAACATGGTTAAAACACACAGCAAAAGACTAGATATTCCAAAAATCTGCATGTAGCGGGTAAGATTAAGTCGCAACTTCAAATTAATAATTTGACGTTTAAGTGACTCTAACTGGCGTTCTCTATATTTTTCACTTAAATTTCTAATGACAGCCGCATAGGCCAAAAATCTATTGGTATAGGCTAACATAATTAATGAAATTGCGGAGAAAAGTAAGGCTGGTGTTGTAAGGGTTAGTGCTTCCAAAACAGTTTAGTTTAGTCAAAAATAGTCAACACAGCCTTAATTCTTGGCCTAAAATCAACAAATAAGCCATGTCGTTGGACGTAATTTTTGTCAATGAATTGAATTTCATCTATTTTAACATAAACTTTATCTTTTTTCAACGTGGACTTTAAAAAATCGTTTTTATCTTGTAAGTGCCTTAAAGTCATCTACTCATGAACAACGATATTCACAAAACCGTCCCAAATTTAAAACCGTTTGATTACTCTCAACATTTTGAGTCCCATTTTATAAATAGGGAATGGATTCTGGTCAATGGCATTTCGGAAAAAAAATCTATCTATACTTTTAGATCCGAGAATGTCCTAGAGATTAAAAGTAGAGGTGAAACTATTGAAACAGCCTGGGGTTTAGATATCGATAATATATTTTCGGTTGAAACTGAGGATGGATTAATTATCGTTAAGGCTTATTTTAGAGACAAAGACATATTGGTTTTAGACCACCAGAATAAGTCAGGTTTCGCCATGTTCATCAACACCTCTAACTACAACGATGACATTAATTCTGTTGAAGATATTCAGGAGTTTTTAAAATTTAAATATCAACAGAAGGTAGCCAGTACCATCTACGACCATGAGTTTTACTACATAGAAAAATCTGAGGAATTTGGCCCCTACAAAGTAGAAGACCTTAACGCAAAAGTTATACAAGAAGAAATTAGCCCTTATTGTTTTGTAAGAGACATTAATGAGGAGGACTACAGCAGACGCTTGCGTATTGCAGACCTTATTCAAGAGATATAGACTGCCCATTCATTTTTATAAAACAAAAAGGCTTTTACTACGCTTTCGAAAAAGCGGCAAAAGCCTTTGTTCTACTAAATTAATTTATCAATTCTTTACACGTGTAAAGCTCTATTGTCCGTTGCAGCCAGTGCGGCCTCTTTTACAGCTTCTGCAAAAGTAGGATGCGCGTGTGAGTATCTTGAAATGTCTTCTGCCGATGCCCTAAACTCCATTGCCGTTACTGCCTCTGCAATTAAATCGGCACAACGTGCTCCTATCATATGCACACCAAGTACTTCATCGGTATTTTTGTCTGCCAATATCTTAACAAAACCATCAATATCGCCACTTGCTCTTGCCCTACCTAATGCCCTGAATGGAAACTGCCCTACTTTGTACTCAACATTATCGGCTTTTAGTTCTTCTTCGGTCTTACCTACTGCGGCAACTTCTGGCCATGTATAAACAACACCAGGAATAAGGTTATAATCAATATGTGGTTTTTGTCCTGCTATGGTTTCAGCCACAAAAACGCCTTCCTCTTCGGCCTTATGAGCCAGCATGGCTCCTCTTACCACATCTCCAATAGCATAAATGTTTGAGGTAGCTGTTTGTAAATGGTCATTGACTTCAACTTGCCCCTTATCGTTTATTTTAACGCCTGCGGCTTCGGCATTTAAGCCTTCGGTATATGGTCGCCTTCCTACTGACACTAAACAGTAGTCGCCTTTTACCTCTACCGTTTCTCCTTTTTTGTTCTGGGCTGTAATGATAACCTCATCACCTTTTCGCTCAACGGACTGAACTTTATGTGACATCATCATTTTACATTTGGCCTTTTTAAAGACTTTATTAAGCTCTTTGGATAAACCGGCATCCATAGTTGGTAGAATGCGATCCATATACTCAATTACCGTAACCTCTGCACCTAATCTGTAATACACTTGCCCCAGCTCTAGACCAATAACACCACCTCCAATAATCACTAGATGTTTGGGAACTTCCTTTAATTTAAGTGCTTCTGTAGAGGTTATGATGCGCTCTTTGTCCAATTCTATAAAAGGCAAGTTGCTAGGCTTGCTACCTGTGGCAATTATGATATTCTTTCCTTGAATGGTTTCGGTTGTACCATCATTCTTAGCAATATTAACATGGGTGGCATCCTTAAATGACCCTAAGCCTTTGTAAACATCTATATTGTTCTTATCCATCAAGAAATTAATACCTCCTGTCGTTTGGTCCACGACAGCCTGCTTTCGCGCTATCATTTTTTCCAAATTCACCTTGATGTCGCCAGGAATTTCAATACCGTGATCGCTAAAATGTTTAGTGGCTTCTTCATAATGATGTGAAGAGCTTAACAATGCCTTACTTGGAATACAGCCCACATTGAGGCATGTACCACCTAAAGTTGCGTATTTTTCTATAATGGCAGTCTTCATTCCTAGTTGCGAGCAGCGAATAGCGGCCACATAGCCTCCAGGCCCTGAACCAATAACAATAACGTCGTATGAATTCATAAAAAATATCTTTTTAAATAGAATTACAAAAGTACAATATAGAAGCCGTTTACCTAGTACCTAATATTACTTTTATGAGCGGTTTGTTGATTTTACTTTTGGTTTATCACATAAAAAAGGTGCCTTGCAAAAGCCAATGATAACTTTCGCCAAGACACCCTTAAGTTCACCTCAGAACGTAATTAATAGCAGTTGTAAAATTCGTATAATTTTTAGATAATGACAATACTCAAATTGAGTAAATTATTACACAAATCAGAAAATTTGAAGAAAACTTAATCAGTCCTCTTAAATGAAATTTTGATTGAGCCTGAGCATACCTACTAATTCCCCTGTGGATGATATATTTAGTTTTTTAAGTATGTTTCTCCTGTGCGTATCAACGGTGTTTGGACTAATATTAAGCTTTTCGGCTATTTCCTTGCTGCTCTTATTAAGCACCAGCAACCTTATAATATCTCGTTCCCTGTTACTGATGCCACTGTTAAGTAATTTTTGCGAATAATTATTAAAGTACAATGTCTCGTACTCTTTATGTTCATTTAAAAACTTTGCCGAACAACATACAGGAAGATGGGTTTCATAGCCTAATACAGTATAATGTGCCAAACCAATTATAGGTTTATTGTTCTCGTCAAACTCCAGAGGCGTCGTATTTTGAATGATATTGACATACTTATTTTGCCCGTTTTTTATGCGATAATTCCAAGTATAGGTCATTTGATTCCTGTCTTTCTCTGGTATGGTATCTAGAGTAAAGTTCATTAAGTCATTAAGAGCTGTTAGCCACTGCTCTATATCTTCAGGATGCATTTTTGCCCAAAAGAACCGCATACCTTTATGCTTAAGTTCATCTGGATCGAGACCTATGCAGGCCGCCATATTTTTGCTGATGTATTCAAAACTTAAGGTTTGTGTATTAGTAATACAGAAAAAAGTAGAGTTATAGGGTAGATAAACATCAGATTCTATAATTTTTTTGATATGCTCGCTCAGAAATGGATTATCATATGAGCTAAATATTTGGCCGTAAGCCTGCTCTATTTGTTCAGTGTTCATGTTAGGGTATAAAAGAAGCCTAAAGTTAGGGTAATTTTTAAAATTAAAGCTTAAAACGTAATTTTTGTTGTATGCTTCACCTCACCTATAACAAACATACTGTGCGTGCTACCAATATGATCGATTCTGGTAAGCTTATTGACCATGAAGTCCCTGAATTCGTTCACGTCCTTCACCAAAACCTTAAGTATATAATCATAATCACCGCTAATATGGTAGCATTCTAAAACCTCGCTTAATTGTTTTACCTCGCGCTCAAATTTGACAACATAATCCTGCGTATGTTGTATTAATTTTACGTGGCAAAAGGCTACAAACCCCTTATCTACCTTAGATTTATCAACGAGCGCAGTATAGCCCTTAACAATACCATTCCTTTCAAGTTTTTTAATCCGTTCGTAAACTGCGGTAACAGATAACCCTAATTCAATTGCCAATGCTTTATTAGTGTATTTACAATTGTCTTGCAGCAAGCCCAAAAGTTGTTTGTCTAAATTGTCTAAACGCATATTGAAAATAAATCAACTATTTAAGTGATTAATTCTAATTTTTAGTTTTTTATTCTATTTATATAGATAAATATAATTTATTTTTCTAAAAAATTATTTATCTGTTGATTATTACTCCATAAATTTTGAAATTTGATTACGCTAAATCAATATAATCATGTCATTTAAACCCGCAAACAACATACAGGATTTACAATATTTTGGAGAATTTGGAGGTGTGAACCCATCAATATCAGACTCCTCAACCTATACGTTCCTTTCTGCAAAAACCATGTTCGATACTTTTGAAGGTAATGCAGAAGGCTGTTATCTATATTCAAGGCATTCTTCACCTTCTAACTTATATCTTGGCCAGGCATTGGCTTCAATGGAAGGCACGGAAGC
Organism: uncultured Winogradskyella sp.; assembly: GCA_913055905.1. Classification (GTDB taxonomy): domain Bacteria; phylum Bacteroidota; class Bacteroidia; order Flavobacteriales; family Flavobacteriaceae; genus Winogradskyella. Next base: position 103,698 of record CAJXLB010000002.1, on the reverse strand, counting down.
CGCTACGGTTACGGCTTCTGGCATGGGAGCAATTACGGCTGTATTAATGCAATTATGCGGAAGCGGAGAACATATTGTTAGTAGTAGAACCATTTATGGTGGCACCTACGCCTTTCTTAAGAATTTTGCACCAAGAATGGGTATGGAAACCTCCTTTGTAGATATAACTGATTTGGATAAAGTAGAAAACAGTATTACTCCAAAAACCAAGATTCTATATTGCGAATCTGTGAGTAATCCTTTATTAGAGGTTGCCGATTTAACCGCACTGGCTAAAATTGCCCAAAAACACGACCTTAAACTTATTGTAGACAATACTTTCTCTCCGCTCTCTATTTCGCCAAAAATATTGGGTGCGGATGTTGTTATTCACAGTCTTACAAAGTTTATAAATGGCTCTAGTGATACCGTTGGTGGTGTAGTATGTGGTAGCCAAGAATTTATTGACAGCCTAAGGAATGTCAATGATGGCGCTGCCATGCTATTGGGCTCCACCATGGATAGCCTCCGCTCCGCTTCAATTCTGAAGAATTTAAGAACCTTACACATACGCATGCAGCAACATAGCAAAAACGCCCTCTATCTTGCTGAGCAATTTGAGAACTTAGGTCTAAAAACGGTATATCCAGGTCTCAAATCCCATGCCTCGCATGAGCTTTTTAAAAGCATGATGAATAAAGCCTATGGCTATGGCGGCATGCTTACAATAGATGTAGGCTCACTAGAAAAGGCTAATGCCCTTATGGAGCTAATGCAGGAACGAAATTTAGGCTATTTGGCCGTGAGTTTAGGGTTCTACAAAACATTGTTTTCTGCACCCGGAAGTTCCACGTCTTCAGAAATTCCAGAAGAAGAACAAAAAGAAATGGGATTAAGTGAGGGCCTTATACGATTTTCAATTGGACTGGACGCTGATATTGAACGTACTTTTCAAAGAATGCATCAAGCCATGAAAGATTTGAATGTTCTTTAGGAAATTGCGCCCAATACATATAAAGAGCAATCACAACTTATTGTCCTTTAAGCCTATTAAACATAGGGCCAAATAAAGACGTTAATGTTGGCTTCTCATTTAGTTTAGGAAACCTGTTTTTTATATCCCAACGACTTTCGGCTTGTACTAAAGTGAATGAAAATAATGTAGATGACGCATCTTCGGGATTTAATAACGGATACCTTAAATCATTAAAGATGAACTCATTGTTGTTTTTAATTGGATTTATGTTAAAATAGCCATTACTAAACCACGCTAGCTTGGTCAAATCGTTGTGCTCCATAGGTAAAAGACCGTGTTGCTTCTTTACTTTAGCCCAATTTTTAAACGATTTGTCATTATCCAACAAAGAATAAAATCCAAAATGATAATAAGCTTCTGTTTCTGCAACACCATACCAAAGAATATTATTAAAAATGGTTGGTTGCACTTGGATACGCTGAAAGGGGATTTCATTTGCTTCTAATGATTGTTTGAAAACAGTTTCCACACTTTGCTGATTAAAAAGTGTAAAAACCATGTATAAAGAACTCAGAGCACATCCTATAACTGTTAAATGGCGTCTGTAATCATTGGCTCTCTTATAAAATGTTGCCACTATTAAAGGAATTAAAAATGGTAAAGTATAAAGGGGATCTACAACGGCAATATTGTTAAATGCTACCTTGTAATTAGAAAATGGTGCAAACAATTGCGTGCCATAAGGTGTAAAACTATCTATGATAGGATGCGTGAATAGCGCCCAAAAAAACAACAATATCCAGTCCCGAGCTGTGGTTTGTCCCTGTCGCTTATTTTTGTTGTAAAACTTATGCGTTATCCAACCAAAAACAAAAGCACCCAAAAAAGCAAAAAGAAAAGAATGCATGAACCCACGGTGAAAAACCAAGGCATCTATTTCATTATTATAGATGAGCCTCCCAACAATAACGTCTAAATCTGGAATAGTCCCTCCTATGGCCCCAAACAACATGGCCTTATTCCCTATTTTCTTTCCAAGTACAACTTCTCCACAAGCCGCACCAACTACAATTTGAGTCAATGAATCCATAAACCAAAATGTAAAAGTACAACATTATAGTATTTGCAAATGGCTTAACAAAATCGTAACATTACAACTGAAAATCCCAGTACATGAGCGATAAGGATAATGACGGCATCAGTGAAATAGAAGCAGGCGCACAACACATAATTGATAACAAGGAACTTAATATTTATGAGGCGCTCATTCCTGTTGTCATCCTAATGGGCTTACTAGCCTACAATATTTTCTTTGTGGAGGATCAAGAATGGTTTGGAGAATACACCAACCAATTAATTCTTCTCATGGGAGGTGGCGTGGCTATGATAGACGGACTCTTAAACAACGTGAAATTGTCCCTCATGTTTAAAGAAGTATGGGAAAATATTAAGAGCGTTTTTGTCCCAATTTTAATTCTTTTTCTTGTAGGTGCCTTGGCAGGCACTTGGCTTGTAAGCGGTGTCATACCTGCGATGGTTTATTACGGACTCAAGGTTCTTAATCCCGAAATATTTCTACCTGCTTCAGTTGTTATTTCGGCCTTAATCTCTATCGCTACGGGAAGTTCTTGGACCACGTCAGCAACCGTAGGGATTGCTCTGGTTGGCATTGGGACGGCCCTTGGACTCAATCCGGGAATGATTGCTGGAGCTGTAATCTCAGGAGCCTATTTTGGTGATAAAATGTCACCCTTGAGCGATACTACCAATTTGGCTCCAGCTATGGCGGGTACAGATTTATTTACCCACATTAGATACATGTCGTTTACAACGGTACCCACAATTACCATTGCGCTGTTAGTTTTTTCAATTATGAGCTTTACGGTTGATACTACAGGTAGTGCCGATGTGAGCAATCTATTAGCCACTATAGAAACGACATTCAACATCACGCCATGGTTATTCCTAGTTCCAATAGCTGTAATTGCCTTAATACTGCTAAAGACAAAACCGATTACAGCATTGGCAACTGGTGTTTTATTAGCGGCTGTATTTGCGTTTATATTTCAACCCACAATCCTAGATGGACTATCAGATTCTAAAGTAGGTGCAGTAATACAAGCCATACTTTCTGATACGGCTATTGAAACCGATAATGAAAAATTAAATGAACTATTTTCTGCTGGAGGCATGCAAGGAATGCTTTGGACGATTTTTCTTATTCTTTGCGCTATGGTTTTTGGTGGTATTATGGATGCCATTGGTGCTCTCGCAAGAATCACGAAAGCTTTACTCTCCATAGCTAAATCTGTTTTTGGTTTATTTGCTAGTACCGTTGTTAGTTGTTTGGGATTAAACGTAATCGCGTCCGACCAATATTTAGCTATCGTCATTCCGGGAAAAATGTTCAAGAAAGCTTATGAAGATCGCAATCTTGCTCCTGAAAATTTAAGTAGGACCTTGGAAGACTCTGGAACCGTAACTTCGGTTCTTATTCCTTGGAACACTTGTGGCGCCTACCAATCTGGCGTTTTGGGCGTTAGTGTTGCCGATTATTTTGTTTATGCCATTTTCAATTGGCTAAGCCCATTTACAACCTTATTTTTTGCTGCCGTAAATATTAAAATAAGAGCTCTAAGGGCACAAAATTAAATTCCTAAAAAATTGTGGCAATATTTTTCAATTTCATAAAATGAGATCATCATTTGTATGAAAAAGACAAATTTCCAAGGCATATTCTAAATCCATATTGCAAGGCTATGAACACATAGAAAAATGCAATTTCAATACGAGATTTAAGCCTTTTCTTAGCGATAATTTTGTGTAAGAAAAGTTAATATTAAATCATAAAAATATGTCATTAGTAGGAAAAAAATTTCCAAACATCAATGTAGACGCCATGAATGAAATGGGCGACACATTTAAAATAAACGTTCTAGAAGAAGCACAAAAGAACAACAAAAAAGTATTGTTGTTTTGGTACCCAAAAGATTTCACTTTTGTATGTCCAACAGAGCTACATGCCTTCCAAAATGCCCTTTCTGAATTTGAGAAAAGAAATACAATAGTTATAGGAGCATCTTGCGACACACCAGAAGTGCATTTTGCTTGGTTAAGCACCGCAAAGGATAACGGCGGCATAGAAGGTATAACCTACCCTATCTTAGCTGACAGCAACAGGAATCTATCAAGTATTCTTGGGATATTGGATATTACAAATGAGCACTATGATGAGGCAACAGACACAATCCAAGTAGAAGGTGACAATGTAACTTATCGCGCTACATACATTATTGACGAAGAAGGCACCATAGTACACGAAAGTGTCAACCATATGCCACTGGGAAGAAATGTGAATGAGTTTCTGCGACTTATAGACGCCTATACGCATGTTCAAGAAAAAGGTGAGGTTTGCCCTGCAAATTGGGAAGATGGAAAAGAAGCTATGAAGCCAAATGCCAAGGATACAGCTAGCTATTTAGCAGCACAATTAAATTAAAAATGAAACCCAGATACCGAGGAAATAGCATATCTATGGCTTTACCTCGGTATCTTACTTAAAACTAAATTGTTATGTTGAAAGAATTGAACGAAGATAATTTACAGAGTATCATTAATGACAATGATAATGTAGTGGTGCAATATTCCGCTGGATGGTGCGGAAATTGCCGAATAATGAAGCCCAAATTCAAAAAATTGGCCTCTGAAAACGACACTGCCTTATTCATTGTTGCTGATGCCGAAAAATTTCCGGAAAGTAGAAAACTGGCAAATGTTGATAATTTACCAACGTTTGCAACCTTCAATAAAGGTGAATTTAAAGGCCAGGTACAGACCAATAAATTTGAGGTATTAAAAGAACTTGTAGAGGAGCTTGTGTAATGAAATTACCTATTATTAAACAGTTGACCCAGTTCATTGAGGACAATGATGAAGATTTCGTGATTGAGGCTATAGAAACCCTCGAAAACCTTACGGAAGTACCATCGCTCAAAGACGAAGAATTGGATGTTATCGGCGAATTAATATCCAATATGTATGGCGCAATTGAGGTTCATAAATCCATAAAATCTGGCACTCCAAAAAAGGAAGCCTTAAACGGATTTATGAAACGTGTCATGGGGTCAATAGATACTTAAATTTAGAACCACTCCAAAATCAGGAGTGGTTCTTTTTTAAAGTATTCACTATATCTTCAAATCCACTTTCCTCAGCATAATCCAAAGCCGATTTATTCTCCTTGTCTTTGATAGCTGAGTCTGCTTGATTCCCTAGCAAAAGGTTTATGCCATCGATATTATTGTATTTTGCGGCAAATATAAGCGCTGTGGCGCCCATATTATTCTTGGAATTGACATCGGCACCTTTTTCAATAAGATATTGGACCATAGAATTATTTCCTTTAAAACAAACACCCATCAATGCGGTGTTGCCCGATGCATCCTTAGCATCGATATCTGCACCGTTTTCAACTAAAAGTTTCGCGATGTCATCTTTTCCAAAATACGTGGCGAAGATGAGTGGAGTAAACCCACGTGCATCTGTAACATTTACAATGTCTGGATTGTGCTCTATTTGTAGTTTTAAATTTTCAATCTTACCTGATTGAATAGTGGAAAAAAATAGTTCTGCTGCATTCATAATTTAGAAACATAAAAAAAGGAATGCGCCAAGATTAGCGCACTCCTTCAGGGTTGATTTGCTATTAATCAATTATCTAAGATTTTCTTAAATCAAATCTATCCAAGTCCATTACTTTAGACCAAGCTGCTACGAAATCGTGCACAAATTTGTCTTCGGCATCATCAGAGGCATAAACCTCAGCAACTGCTCTTAATTCAGTATTAGACCCAAAAATTAAATCGGCACGCGTTCCTGTGAATTTTACCTGACCTGTTCTTCTATCACGGCCTTCAAAAATCTTATTGTCGTCCGATTTTGCGCTCCAAGTGTAGGTCATATCAACGAGGTTCTTAAAGAAATCGTTAGTGAGACTTCCTACTTTATCGGTAAATACTCCATGTGAAGACCCATCATAATTAGCTCCAAGAACTCTCATTCCACCAATCAATACGGTCATTTCAGGAATAGAAAGCGTCATAAGGTTTGCTTTATCTACCAACAAATCTTCAGCTGCGACATCAAGATTTGGATTTACATAATTTCTAAATCCATCACCTAATGGTTTAAGATAATTAAATTGTTCTATATCTGTTTGCTCTTGGGAGGCATCTCCTCTACCTTGTGAAAATGGCACTTTAATATCGTGTCCTGCTTTTCTTGCAGCTTCCTCAATCGCGGCATTACCAGCCAAAACAATTAAATCTGCCATTGAAATGGTTCCATCAAATTGTGATTGGATAGCTTCAAGAACACCAAAAACCTTATTTAATTCCTCAGGATTATTGACAGCCCAACTACGTTGAGGTTCTAAACGTAATCTTGCACCGTTGGCACCACCACGTTTATCAGAATCGCGATACGTTGAGGCTGAAGCCCATGCTGTTCTAACTAATTCAGAGATTGTTAATTCTGAAGCTAAAACCATTTTCTTCAACTTTTCTATGTCAGAATCGCTTAAAGTATAATCTACTTTAGGGATTGGGTCTTGCCAGATTAAATCTTCCTTAGGTACCTCAGGTCCAAGGTATCTATCCTTTGGTCCCATGTCCCTATGTGTTAATTTATACCAAGCTTTGGCAAAGGCCTCTTCAAAAGCCTTGTGGTCTTTATGGAAACGTTTTGAAATTTCTAGATACGCAGGGTCTGTTTTAAGTGCAATATCTGCTGTAGTCATCATAAGAGGCTGCTTGCCGTTTGGATCACCTGCTCTTGGAGCCATTCTGGCTTGGGACTCCTTAGTTGGCGTCCATTGATGGGCACCTGCCGGACTTTTAGTAAGTTCCCAATCATAATTTAGTAAAACATCAAAATACTCAGCATTCCACTCCGTAGGGTTAGGTGTCCAAGCCCCTTCAATACCACTTGTAATCGCATCTTCTAAGACTCCAGTTTTATAGGTGTTCTTCCAACCTGTACTCATTTGCTCTATTGGAGCACCATGAGGTTCTGGCCCAACATATTTATTAGGGTCTGCAGCACCGTGAGCCTTACCGAACGTATGGCCACCAGCAATCAGTGCCACGGTTTCTTCATCATTCATGGCCATACGACCAAAAGTTTCCCTCACATTGTGCGCTGAGCCCACAGGGTCAGGATTTCCATTTGGTCCTTCCGGGTTTACGTAAATCCAGCCCATCATCACCGCAGCAAGTGGATCTTCTAACTTTCCTTCTTCATATCTATCGTCGTTGGCACCCCATTCAGTTTCGCTTCCCCAATATACATCTTGCTCAGGCTCCCAGATATCCTCTCTTCCTCCAGCAAATCCATAGGTTGGAAAGCCCATTGATTCCAAGGCTACATTACCAGCTAATATCATTAAGTCTGCCCAGGAAATTTTTTTCCCATATTTCTTTTTAATCGGCCAAAGAAGCAGTCTTGCTTTATCTAAGTTGCCATTGTCTGGCCAGCTGTTTATCGGTGCAAATCGTTGGTTACCTGTTCCTGCACCGCCTCTACCATCTCCAACACGATAGGTCCCTGCACTATGCCAAGCCATTCGAATCATTAATCCACCATAATGGCCATAGTCTGCAGGCCACCAATCCTGGGAATCCGTCATGAGCTTTTTCAAGTCTTCCTTTAATTCTGCGTAGTTAAGACTGTTAAACTCTTTCGCATAGTCGAATTCTTCGCCTAGAGGATTTGTTTTTGGTGCGTGCTGCCTTAGAATATTTAATTTTAATTCATTAGGCCACCAATCTCTATTTTTTACACCACCGCCTCCTACAACATGTTGTTTGCCACTTAAAAAAGGGCAGTTATTAGCATCACTACTATTAATGCCATGAGTTCCATTGTTATCCATATGATATTAGTTTTATATTTCACAATATTTGTTCTTAAAATTAGGTAATTTTAATTGGATAATGTTAAATCTTTACATTCTATTAAATTATTTTTTCATAACTATAATCTATCGGTAAGTTATTTAGAATAAATATAAATAATAAGGATTATAAAGACTTTGTTTAAGGAAATATCGTTTTGTTGGACTTTTGTACCATAAAAACTAAACAGAATTGTTAAAGACTTGTACGGAAAGATTTTCATTGTTAATTTAGAAAAAAAAAGACCACATGTTATTGAAAAGGACAAATATTGAAGAAAAACTACACCAACTCAAAGTCAAAACTACTCCTGAGAACACCATTATAAGCGCTGTAGAAGATATTCTCAAACAAGATGACTTAGTTGATAATCGCATACTAAAAACGGTTAAAAAGGGTGACGCTTCAAGGGCCAATGACTTTAATTTTGAGTTGCTAGAAACGGAACACATTTATCACATCGATCATATAAAATCCATTTGTATAGATTACAGGTTGCGATTTTTGGATTCGAAATATTTTAAAGGTGAACTTCCTTACGAAGCAATTTCTAAAATCAAGTCTTTAGAAAAAGCGCACGAGACCGAATTGAAAGGCTTTAAAATAATCGCGCCTTCAAAAATGTTCAAGCTAGAAAATGCAGACGACCCCCTTTTATTTGCACCCATAGGTAATGGCTATTTTTATTTAATCCACAAATGGGGCAATGATTTAAACCCATTTCGAAAATTGTTAATGTGGCCTTATAAAAATTTCACAAATCTTATCATTGCTACCATAATAGTAAGTTTGTTTGCCACGGCCTTATTTCCTGAGGGAGTATTTTCAAATGAACCCAATTCCTCGCAGGCTGGAATGATTTTCTTTTTTATGTTTAAATCAATTGCAGCTGTGGTCATTTACTACGGATTTGCAGCAGGTAAAAATTTCAATACCGCTATTTGGGATAGTAAATATTATAATGCTTAAAAAAGAAACCTCAATTTAACACTACGTGAATTGAGGTTTTTCTTTGCTTGGACACTTATTATTGTGATGTCTCTTCGGAAGAAATCAGATATGGTGTTTTCCCATCTGTTATTATCACTTTACTGTTTACAGATTTGGCTAGCTCCTTAAAAGCTTCTATACTTCTAATTTTTATTATGGCCGGCGTAAGACCTTCAGATAATATTTTCTGAGCATCACGAGTTCCTTCGGCCTCTATTATTTTTCTCTGCGCCTCTAAACGTTCTTGTTGCAAGATAAACTCCATTCTCATGGCGTCTTGTTCTGCTTGGAGCTTTTGCTCTATTGAGGACGATAGGCCTCGTGGCAATTGTATACTTTTCATTAACACCGCTTCAATAATTATACCCTGATTGTCTAGATTTTCAGCCATTTTTAGTTGTATATCTTTCTCAATATCTGCTCTTCGGCCAGAATGCATATCCTTGGCAAAGAATTGAGAACAAACATCTGCCGAAGCAGAACGGAATACACTTGTAATTACACCCTTGTAGTTGGGCCCGATATTTTCTAAAATCTCTGGCACTCTATCAACTTGGAGCCTATAGAGGATTGATATTTCAGACTCAACACTTAGGCCCTCTTTGCTAGGTAAGTTTAGTAAAAGTTCTAAATTGTTTGTTTGTATCGATTCCTTAATTACTCTTGTTGTAAAAGGATTAAAAAAAATAGTTCCCTGAGTTGTTACTTCCGTATCCAACTTTCCAAGTTTTTGTTTAATTCCAGCTTCTCCCGGTCTAACCACCGCACAATTAGTTAAGAAAAGAGACAAAAACATGGAGGACATGAACAGTTTTGTTTTCATAGCATATAATTTTTAAGAATTAGTACTTATAAAGATAATTTTTAAACCTCAAATTTTTCTATGCCCAACCGTTATAAATGTCTTAAATTTTAAGTACTCATACTTGATTGCCCTTTCCAAGTTTAAAAAATAAAAATCCCTTTACATGACTTTTCTCATTGGAATAAGTCCCTTTTTTTTCTTACCTTATTAAAAGATAAACTAAATCAATTTCCATCATGAGCGACACAGAATACACAAAGGTTTTTAGCGGTAATTTTATATTGGCTACAAGAATTAAGGATGAATTGGAACGTATTGGTATTGTTCCTATAATAAAGGACGAAGGCGAGTCTCAACGCCTTGCAGGCTATGGTTCCATGAACCAAGGTTGGCAAGAGTTGTTCGTTAGTAATGATGAGGCTGAAAAAGCGAAAGTCATAATAGACAAAGTAAAGACTCAGCTAGAAACCCAAAATACGGACGACGCTTAAGTATTCTGTATAATAAAGCTTGACTCTATTAGTCTGATACGGTATACATCTGTTCGCGCTGTTCCCTTATTTTTTTGTCGCTCATGTACTCATCAAAGGTCATGTAGCGATCAATAGCTCCGTTTGGTGTCAATTCAATAATACGATTGCCTACAGATTGAGCAAAAGCATGATCGTGGGTCGTTAACAGTACCGTTCCTTTAAAGTTATTTAAAGAATTATTAAATGCCGTGATACTCTCAAGATCTAGATGGTTTGTAGGCTCATCTAGCATAAGTACATTAGCCCTCATCATCATCATTCTACTAAGCATGCAACGCACTTTTTCTCCTCCAGAAAGGACATCTGCAGTTTTTAGAGCCTCTTCTCCACTAAAAATCATTTTTCCTAAAAACCCTCTGATGTAAACCTCTTCTCTTTCCTCTTCGGTCTTTGCCCATTGGCGAAGCCAATCTACCAAGGTTAGCTTATTATTAAAGTATTCGCTATTGTCTAAGGGCAAATAAGCTTGGGTCGTGGTTACACCCCAAGAGTACTCTCCAGTGTCGGCTTTTTGCTTTCCGTTAATGATTTGGTAAAAGGCCGTTGTTGCCCTAGAATCTTTAGAGTACAACACAACTTTGTCTCCTTTAGCCAAATTTATATTAACATTCTGAAACAACACCTCACCATCTAATGATGCTGAGAGTCCTTCAATATTCAAAATTTGATCTCCTGCTTCGCGCTCACGCTCAAAAATAATAGCTGGATATCGTCTGCTCGATGGTTTAATATCAGCAATGTTAAGCTTATCAATCATCTTCTTACGGCTAGTAGCCTGTTTTGATTTAGCAACATTTGCTGAAAATCGTCTTATAAAGTCCTCTAATTCCTTTTTCTTTTCTTCGGCCTTCTTGTTCTGCTGAGCTCGCTGCTTCGCTGCTAATTGAGAAGACTCGTACCAAAAAGTGTAATTCCCAGAGTAATGATTTATTTTACCAAAATCTATATCTGAGATGTGTGTACAAACCGCATCAAGAAAATGCCTGTCGTGAGATACCACAATTACACAGTTATCGTAGTTTGCTAAAAAGTTCTCCAGCCATGTGATGGTCTCATAGTCCAAATCGTTAGTAGGCTCGTCCATAATGAGCACATCAGGATTACCAAAAAGGGCCTGAGCCAAAAGCACGCGCACTTTTTGTTTCCCATCTAAATCACCCATTAACGTGTAATGTAAATCTTCCTTAATACCTAGGTTAGATAAAAGTGCCGCTGCGTCACTGTCTGCATTCCAGCCGTTCATTTCTTCAAATTGCACCTGAAGCTCTCCAATTTTTTCAGCGTTTTCATCAGTATAATCGGCATAAAGAGCATCAATTTCAGTCTTTAATTTGTATAACGGTTGGTTGCCCTTTAGAACGGTTTCTAAAACTGTATCGTCATCATGCTTATTATGGTCTTGCTCCAAAACAGACATGCGCTTACCTGGCTCTAAATGAACATGACCAGAAGAAGGGTCCATTTTTCCTGCAAGAATCTTTAAAAATGTTGATTTTCCAGCGCCATTAGCACCTATAATGCCATAACAATTGCCAGAATTAAAAGTGGTATTGACCTCGTCAAACAAGACACGTTTACCAAATTGCACTGAAAGGTTAGAAACAGATAGCATTTTTTAGCTTTTAAAATTTGCCGCAAAAGTAGAAAATTAAAGCCGATAGACGAAATAAACTGACCTTATATCAACATTTAACGAGGCATTAACAAGACATCACCCTACCAACTTCTATTTTTGCTATGCTAACTATCGGGAATTCCTAACATGCTCCATAAAGATATTCTTGCTATTGTTGTTTTATTGAGTATCGCTATTGGTTGTACTTCAACCGATAAGCAGAATAACACTTATGCCTTTATCGGAGGAGAGATTATTAATCCAAAAAACAACACTGTTGTCCTCTACAGTACTGATGGAGAATTCATAGACTCTATTAAACTAGATATTAACAATAGATTCATTCACAAAATTGAAAACCTCAATCCTGGTTTGTATTCCATTACGCATGGTGGAGAATATCAAATGGTGGTTTTAGAGCCTAAAGACAGTATTATGTTTAGGCTTAACACCTATGATTTTGATGAATCTTTGGTGTTTACTGGAGAAGGTGCCAAAAAAAATAATTACTTAATAAAAACATATCTTAACAATGAAAGGGAAGCCAAGAAGTTAGTGAAATATGCAAAAATGGAACCCGAAGAATTTAATGCGTTTGTAGAGGAAAGGCGACAAAAGCAACTCGATGATTTCTATGCGTTCTTAAGCAAAAATGATGAATCCGACTTTTTTAAGTCTATCATAGAAGCCAATATCAATTACAATTCGTATGCCGATAAAGAAATCTATCCTTTTGCATATTTTGGGAATAACAAACTCATCCATGTCAAGGATTTACCTGAAGATTTTTACAGCCATAGATCTCAAATAGACTATAATGCTCAGCATCTCAGTAACTTTTTCGCGTACAATAGGTTCTTGTTTTCACACATCGATAACTTAGCCCTGAATTCCTATTACGAAAAAAATGCATTTCACAGTGCCTTTGATAGGCATAGTTTAGATTACAATAAATCTAAATTAGACCTCATTGATAGTGTTATTGAAAACGAAAAGATTAAGAATAACTTACTTAAATACAAGGCAAGAGATTTTATAAGTCATAATCACACCCAGCAAGAGGCTCAAACTATTTTAAATTACTACTTGAGTAAGAGCACCAATGAAGAGGATAAGAAGTACATGAAGGAATTAGTGGAGTCGTTGGAATTGTTGAGACAGGGTAATCCTTTACCAGATTTGGCCATCGTAAATTATGACAACAACGAGCATAATTTAAATGATATCATTCAAAGACCCAGCATCATTTATTTCTGGTCTTCCAATTCTAAAAAGCAGTACAGAAATAGCCATTATGTGGTGAGTCAGCTAAAGAAAAAGTTTCATGATGTAGATTTTATCTCCATCAATGTTAACGACAATGACGATAAGTACTGGAAGGATATCATAAACAATTACAGTTTTCCAACTGACAAGGAATTTAAGTTTAAAGATTCTAAAAAGGCTCTAAAAACGCTTGCCGTGAATTATCTCAATAAGGCCATCATCGTAGATGCCAATGGTTTTATCCTTCACCCTAATGTTAACATTTTCAATTCCAAATTTGACAAAACGCTGGAAGAATTGATACGAAAAAAGCACCTTGTCTATTAAACAAAGTGCTTCGGTTTTAAAAATTATTTAGAAAGCCTAATTTCCTTTTCTATAATCAGCTAAAAACTTTTCAAGACCAATATCTGTTAAAGGATGCTTTAACAATCCCATAATTGATGTTAGCGGTCCTGTCATAACATCGGCGCCCAATTTAGCACAATCTATAACGTGCATGGTATGCCTAACTGATGCTGCTAAAATCTGTGTATCGAAGGCGTAATTATCATAGATGTGTCTAATTTCTGCTATAAGGTTTAAACCATCCGTAGAGATATCATCCAGACGACCAATAAAAGGAGAGACATAAGTCGCTCCCGCCTTAGCTGCTAGAATGGCTTGGCCTGGAGAGAAAACCAAGGTCACGTTGGTCTTGATACCCTTGTCTGAAAAATATTTACAAGCTTTAACACCATCTTTAATCATTGGTAACTTAATTACAATCTGGTCGTGCAATTCGGCAAGGGCCTCGCCTTCTCTTACCATACCATCAAAGTCGGTAGAAATGACTTCGGCAGAAACATCGCCATCAACAATATTACAGATGTCTACGTAATGCTTCATAATATTATCCGTACCTGTTATTCCTTCTTTTGCCATTAGAGAAGGATTGGTTGTTACACCATCTAAGATGCCCATGTCTTGAGCTTCCTTTATTTGCTTTAGATTGGCGGTATCAATAAAAAATTTCATGAAAAATAAATTTGAATGCTGTTGTTTTGATGACGCGAAAATACGATATCTCAGAGGCTTTATCTCAAATTTGTCATCAAAACATATTAACAAGCCACTAACACGTTTAATTTGGTTCTTCCACAATTAAAACATAGGTCTTCGTTGCGCTGTACTCGCACAAAACGGTATTATCCTCTACAAAACCGTTTCTAAAGGGTCCATCTACAAAAACATTAAGCGTAATTCTGTAGGTACCTGGTTCCTCAGGAGTCCCTTCAATACTAATCGTTCTGTAGTTTACGAAATAGTCTAAACCAGCTGGTAAGGGATCGGTAAATTCAAAAAAATAGTCGTAATCGTCGTCCCGAGGTTCGTTATTTATTTCTGCGCGAATGTCTACATAGTAATACGATTCTGTATTAGCTATGGGAAATTGTTCATTAGAAAGTTCTGGCCTTCTATCTACCAAACACTCTAAAAAATCATTACAACCTAATAGTGTAAATGAGAAAAAAAGAAGTAAAATCCTGGACGCCTTCATACCTAACGGTTTTTAGATATTACATCTCAAACACCGTACCAATTTGCACTATAATTTATAATGGTTCATCAAAAGTTTTTCGTAAACACGGTCTGGCAATAGTCGTTTTAATACGATTGAAAACTTTTGCATAAAAGCGCCTACTTTGTAATGTAACTTAGGGCGGCTAGAATTTATGATTTTGTAAATAGCCTTAGCCATTTCCTGCGGATCACTCCCTCCATCCACATGAGCATTCATTGTGTCTAGCGTTTGCCCATAGGTTTTTTTATACGGCGAACTATCTAATAATGGAGCATGGTAACGCCCAGCAGCAATATTCGTGGCAAAATCCCCTGGAGCAACATTCACGACGTTAACGCCAAATGTCTTAACCTCCATACTTATGGCCTCGGTTATAATTTCCAAGGCGCCTTTGCTTGCGCTATAAACACTTCGGTAAGGCAAACCCATATAACCGGCAATGGAAGTCACATTGATTATAAGTCCTGATTGTTGTTTGCGCATTATTGGAAGTACTGTTTTAATGACTTCGATAGGACCAAAAAAATTTGTTTGGAAATTTCGTTGTATTTCTTCCGTGGGTATTTCCTCCAAAGGTCCTGTAATCCCTGCTCCGGCATTATTGATTAGCACATCGAGCCGTGTCTCTTTTTGCATCAATGTTTCTATACAATCCAAAATGGATTGGGATTTTGTTACATCCAATTTTATAATAGGAAATAAGGAATTGGGATATTTCTCTGGTGCTCTGCTGGTCCCATAAACTGTATAGCCTTTCTGCAAAAGATATTCACCAACAGATTTACCTATTCCTGAAGAACCACCAGTAATTAAAACAACTTTAGCCATACCTTGCATTTAGGGTTAAAAATACAGAAACTTATAATAAGGGCTTGGTACCACCTTTGTCGTTTGTTTTAGGAAAGTTACCACATAAAAAAAGGCAAGCTACCTACATCACACCGCTACGACCGCGTACCTTTGCTGCGTTCCCGCCCTGGAGGATTAAGCAGGAGCTGGTTGTGTAGGACTTGCCGACTGCAAAGATACAACCTTTTAAGACTTTAACAATGATTTTTAAACTGAATTATATTTAATACCTTGCTCAAAAAATTGACCAAAACTCATGAAGTTTTTCAAATTATTAATCGTCAGCATTTTATTAATTAACTTCAATAGCTGTGGTGATTCAGGCGCCAAAAAGCCATCACCCTTCACCTTAAAGATTAATGAAGAATCCTTGCAATTAGGAGATACTCTTGCCGTATCAATAGATAATCCAAAACAACTGGAAATCACAGAAATCGTTTATAAAATTGATAATGCCGTTATAAAGGCCAATCAACCCCTGATTAAGATGAAATTAGGCTCTAAAACTGTAACTGCAGAAATCACTTATGGCGAAGAGACCGATACCATTTCAAAATCCATAAAAATTTACAACAATAAAATTCCTGACATATATAGTTATGAAATTGTAAACACCTACCCACATGACATTACCTCCTATACCCAAGGCCTGGAATTCTACAACGGAGAATTATATGAAAGTACGGGCCAGAGAGGTGAATCTAAATTGAGGAAAATAGATTTTGAAACAGGCGAAGTACTCCGAAATATAGATTTGAGCCCTAAGTTTTTCGGCGAAGGATTAACGGTCTTAAACGACCAAATATATCAATTGACGTGGCAAGCTAAAATGGGATTTATTTACGACGCCGCTACTTTTGAAAGAACTGGCTCTTTTAAATATGGTCAAAGTAAAGAAGGATGGGGTCTTTGTAACGATGGCTCCCTACTCTATAAAAGTGATGGTACAGAAAAAATATGGATTCTCGACCCACAAAACATGACTGAAGTTGGCCATTTGGAAGTCTATACAGAAAAGGGTAAAATCCCTAGCCTAAATGAACTCGAATGGATTGATGGAAAACTATTTGCCAACATATACCAACGAAATGGTGTTGTTATTATTGATCCAAATACAGGAGGAGTTGAAGGTGTGATAGATTTTAAGCCGCTACGAAATCTTGTTAAGCAACACGATAAATTAGATGTGTTAAATGGTATTGCCTACAATCCTGAAAGGCAGACCATATTTGTTACTGGAAAGAATTGGGACAAGCTGTTCGAAGTAAGGATAAAAAAGAAATAAGTTTTTGGAAGTATTTGAAAAAACAATCATTGTAGGCCAAAAGGATTTGGACGAATTAAACCATGTAAACAACGTTAAGTACGTACAATGGGTTCAGGATATCGCGGAAGCACACTGGTTGAAAAAGGCATCCAAAGACATTTTAGACACCTACTTTTGGGTAATGATAGCTCATAATTTAGAGTATAAATCGCCTTCGTTTTTAGACGATAAGATTGTTGTGAAGACCTATGTCACCGAATCGGAAGGTGTAACCTCTACTCGTCATGTTGAATTCATTAACACTACCACCGATAAACTTGTAGTGAAATCCGTGACCAAATGGTGTTTAATAGATGCAGCATCGCAAAAACCAACCCGAATTACCCAAGCTCTCAAAGCGCTCTTCGATTAATAAATTGGTTAAAATTTTTGTAATTGAGCTAGGCAATAGCAAATATTGGTTTTCTTTATACAAAAGTCTAAAGCTAAAGTGCTTAAACAGCTAACTCTAATACTGCTAATTTTCCTGCCATTAGTACTTTTATCACAAAGTGTAAAAGGAGTTGTATATGACAGTACCTCAACCGTCAAAGGCGTTAAGATATTCAATAAAACCCAAAATAGCATTACAGTCTCAGATGACAGTGGTGAATTTATGATCCTTGCCAAAATTGGCGATACCTTGGCCTTTGAGTCTTTATTTCACCACCCAAAAGTAGAAGTCGTAAAGCCATATCATTTTGAAGGTGTCGCGGTTATTGAACTGAAAAAGGTCGTTAACACACTCGATGAAGTGGAAGTTTTATCAAACCCTAAACAGCCTGTTTTTAATGAAGAAACCTTTAGTCTGGAGCTCAAAAACCTTATCGAAGAAGACATAAAGCGTAATCCAGAGCTATATACTCCTCAAAATAACAATCAAGGTGTAGATTTTGTCTATTTATTCAGAAAGCTGTATGACCTACTTAAACGGAAGAAAATCAATGGCGATATTCCTGAACCCATAACCTATGAGCAGATGGATTCTATATTTTCAAATAGTACGCTTTTCAATAAAAGGTTGCTTAGCGAGAACTTGGGCATCCCAGAAAATCGCCAAAAACTATTTTTAGAGTTCTGCGCTGCAAAACAAATTAAACCCGAACTACTTAGGCCCGAAGCAAAAATGGCATTGCTCGAGGAGCTTGTCCTGAATAGCCAACTGTTTTTAATTCTTTTAGAGGAATATGGCCAAGAAACATTTGAAAAGAATTAATTTCTCCTGAAGACAATAAGCGTAACCGTCAAAAAGTTATATTTTTAGACCAAGTATTTTAAGGCTATCCTATGAAGCGTGTTCTGTATTTCTGTATTAGTTTAATAATTCTGTTGTTTTGGAGTTCTTGCAGAAAGGATTTTGAATTTTCACCAAGTACTGGGAATCTTGAATTCCAGAGAGATACCGTTTACTTAGACACGGTTTTTACAAACATCGGATCTAGCACCTATAATCTTAAGGTTTATAATCGAAGTGATGACGACATTGTTATACCTTCCATTCGCTTAGAAAATGGTATCAATTCGTTTTACAGATTAAATGTTGATGGCAGCACTGGTCTAGAAGGTGCGCAAGAGGGAAAGGTTTTTGAAAATGTAGAAGTTCTTGCCAATGACAGTTTATTCATATTTATAGAGACTACGATTGATATCGAAAGTTTGTCCAATTCGAGCAATCAATTTCTTTATACTGATCGTATCCTCTTTGATTCTGGTAATAATGAACAAGATGTAGACCTAGTGACCTTAGTCAAAGATGCCGTTTTCATTTTCCCAAGCAGAGATGATAATACTGGAGTAATTGAAACCTTGACCTTTGATGTCGATGGTGATGGCACGCCAGATGAGACTACCCTTCAAGGTCGGTTTTTGGAAAATTCCGAACTAACCTTCACCAACGAAAAGCCTTATGTTATCTATGGTTATGCTGCCATTGGAAACGGACAAACGCTTACGATGGAAGCTGGAACTCGGGTACATTTTCATGCCAATTCTGGCATTCTCGTGACCGAAGGTGGAAGCCTAAATATAGATGGCGCTTTAAGTGCAGACCCTGAACTTATGGAAAACCAGGTTATTCTAGAAGGCGATCGCTTAGAACCTATATTTTCTGACGTTCCTGGTCAATGGGGCACTATTTGGTTGTTTAATGGCAGTACCAACAACACCATAAATTACGCTACAATTAAAAATGCTACTATTGGTATTTTGGCTGAAGGCAATCAAGAGGCGATAAACAATAAACTAACCATTACCAATTCACAAATCTATAACTCCAGTAGCTTTGGCTTATTGGGTAGGGCAACCTCGGTTAATGCTGAAAATATTGTGGTTAATAATTCTGGCCAGTCGTCCGTAGCTGCTACTTTTGGCGGCAGGTATAACTTTACCCATTGTACCATTGCTAACTATTGGAACAACAGTTTTAGACAGTTCCCAGCATTACTCGTAAACGACTTTATTGTTGATGAAGACAACAACGTCTTTACGAATCCCTTGGAAGAAGCTAATTTCACAAACTGCATCGTATTCGGCAACGATAATCCTGAATTTATTTTAGATGATCAAGGAGAAACCTTCAACTTTAATTTTACCAATTGTCTACTTCGTTTTGACAACGATAACATTGAAGGAACTGGAAATTACCAATTCAATGATGCCCAGCGCTATCAGTCTAACATTTTTAATCAGGACCCAGATTTTGAAGATGGCTTTGAAAACCTATTACGTATCGGCTCGAATTCCGCAGCTAACGGTTCGGCCCTGCCCTTAAATCCGGCCGGAACTGATATTTTAGGATTGCAAAGAGACCCAATCAGTCCAGATATTGGCGCTTATGAAAGTACTGTTTTTGATGAAGACTAGTTTGAGCTTTTTATAGACCTAAAAGCACGGAAAACTAAAAAAGAAACATAAAAAAGCCTTTCAAAAATGTTGAAAGGCTTTTTATATGTGGCTTCAATTCGATACTAAGCCTGGAACAGCGGTCTTCCAGACATTAAATTATTTACTTTTTCAGCAATACCTTCTAAAACGGTATCGTTCTCGTAGTTTAATATAACTTCGTCAATTAAATCAACTACATAAGCCATATCATCTTCCTTTAAACCTCTGGTAGTAATCGCAGGTGTACCAACCCTTATTCCTGACGTTACAAATGGAGATTCGGTATCAAAAGGCACCATATTTTTATTTACGGTTATATCTGCTTTGCCTAAGGCTTCCTCGGCCGCTTTTCCGGTAATATTTTTATTTCTTAAATCAATAAGCATCATGTGATTATCAGTACCACCAGAAATCAAATGATAATCCTTTGCGACAAAAGCTTTAGCCATGGCGTCCGCATTTTTCTTCACTTGAAGCATATAGTGTAAAAACTCATCTGTTAAGGCCTCACCAAATGCAATAGCTTTGGCCGCTATAACGTGCTCTAAGGGGCCACCTTGATTGCCTGGAAAAACACCAGAGTCTAGAAGTCCAGACATTTTACGCAATTTTCCGCTTTTAAAGGTGATGCCAAAAGGATTGTCTATATTTTCTCCCATCATAATCATCCCTCCTCTAGGGCCTCGCAAGGTCTTATGAGTCGTGGTGGTAACCACATGGCAATGTGGCATTGGGTCGTTTAAAATGCCTTTAGCAATAAGTCCTGACGGATGGGAAATATCCGCCAATAAAATAGCTCCTACATTATCCGCCACTTCCCTAAATTTTGCAAAATCAATATCTCGAGAATAAGCAGAAGCTCCAGCGATTATCAAGTTTGGTTTTTCTTTTTCGGCCACATCGGAAAGCATGTCATAATCAATATAACCTGTATCTTTCTTTACACCATAAAATGTTGGTCTATACAAGCGACCCGAGAAATTAACAGGAGAACCATGTGTTAGGTGTCCTCCATGGGCTAAATCAAACCCTAAAATAGTATCGCCAGGTTTTAAACAAGTATGGAAAACTGCCGTGTTAGCCTGACTACCAGAATGTGGCTGCACGTTGGCATAAGCAGCTCCAAACAAGGTTTTAGCACGTTCAATAGCAATATTCTCAACTTCATCTACTACCTCACAACCACCATAATAACGCTTGCCAGGATAACCTTCGGCATACTTGTTGGTTAATACAGAACCTGTGGCTTCCATAACCTGGTCGCTCACAAAATTCTCTGAAGCAATAAGCTCAATACCGTTGGTCTGGCGTTCTCTTTCGGCCTGAATCAATTCAAAAATCTGTTCGTCGCGTTGCATATTTTTGCTCTAGTGTTAAATGAAAATCAAAAATACGAATTACATTAGTTTTACTATTAAAATTTATGTAGGTTTGAATAGAAATTAATAACAATTAATCAACATATATCCTATGCCATTATTTGCAAATGACCCGAATCGCAGTTCTTGGTTATACGTCAATAAAAATTCAGATTTTCCTATACAGAACATCCCTTTTGGTGTCTTTCTTACAAAGGATGATATCATAACTATTGGAACTCGAATTGGAGATACAGCTATTGATTTAGGAGCGCTACACCAGCTTGGCTATTTTGATGGTATCCCATTAACTGATGACATTTTTTTACAAGATACACTCAACGATTTCATTGCAGACGGCCGCAAAACTTGGCGATTGGTTAGAAACCGGATTGCTGAGATTTTTGATGCAGATAATCCTGAATTAAAAAATAATACAGCGCACAAGGAAAGAATTTTATTCCGACTGGATGAAATAGAAATGAAGCTGCCAATTTACATTGGAGACTACACGGATTTCTACGCCAGCAAGGAACACGCTACAAATGTTGGAACCATGTTTCGTGGTGCAGAAAATGCATTGATGCCCAATTGGCTGCATATGCCCATTGGATATCATGGTCGCAGTTCTTCCATTATAACTACGCACACGCCCATTCACAGGCCTCAAGGCCAAACCTTACCGGAAGGTGCTGACAGGCCTATATTTGGCCCATCTAAACTGGTAGATTTTGAATTGGAAATGGCTTTTATAACTACAGATGCCAATGATTTGGGTGAACCTATACCAATAGAAGAAGCCGAAGAGTACATTTTTGGTTTAGTGTTATTCAATGATTGGTCTGCAAGGGATATCCAAAAGTGGGAATATGTTCCTTTAGGACCTTTCTTAGGTAAAAGTTTTGCGTCTGCCATGTCACCATGGATTGTAACTCTTGATGCTTTGGAGCCTTTTAGAGTTAATGGGCCAAAACAAGACCCTAAACCGCTACCCTATCTTAAAACAAAAGGTAAGTACAGCTTCGATATTCAATTGGAAGTTGGTATAATTCCGAAAGGGTCTAAAGAGACAACCGTTTGCCGTTCTAATTTCAAATATATGTATTGGAACATGGCGCAGCAATTAGCGCATCACACCGTTAATGGCTGTCCGGTAAATGCTGGTGACATGATGGGAAGTGGAACTATATCAGGACCAACTGAAGACTCATATGGTTCTATGTTAGAGTTGACATGGAAAGGGACAAAACCATTAAAAATGAAAGATGGCACTGAACGTAAATTCATCAATGATTACGATACTGTGGTGATGCGTGCCCATTGCGAAAATGATGACGTCCGGATTGGATTTGGACAGGTTAAAACACAATTACTACCTGTATTTAATCCAAAGAAGAATAAATAAATAGACATTTAAATTAAAACGGAGAAGGCACGGTGAAAGTGACCTTCTTCTTTTTTACAGGATGCTCAAATGAAATTTTTTCGGCATGTAAATGTAATCGCTCTCCTTTTACACCGTATAAATCATCGCCCAAAATCGGAGTATTAAGCCCTAAATTGTGAGCCGCATGAACCCTCAATTGATGAGTTCTCCCTGTTATAGGGTAAAAATGGATACGTGTTTTTCCATTTTCAATTCCAACAACCTCATATCTTGTTTGTGCCTGTTTCCCATACTCATAGCAAACAAGTTGTGTCGGTCTATTGTCCAAATCTACACGTAAGGGCAAATCTATAAGTCCTTCAGTTAAAGGAATCTCTCCATCCAAAAGTGCAACATAACGTTTGTGTACCGTCCTATTCATAAATTGCTTTTGAAGGTTCTTGTGTGTCTTCTCATTTTTAGCGGCAACTAAAAGCCCAGATGTAGACATATCCAAACGGTGCACTAAAATTGGCCCCTTAACTTCGGGCAAATAGGCTTTGAGACTTGTCAATACCGACTCCTGAATAGTTTTGCCTGGTACGGACAGAACCTCAGCCGGTTTATTTACCACCAAGAGAAAATTATCTTCATAAATAATATCTAGTTTAACTTTTTTTGAATTATGCTGAGAAATAGGGTTTACCTCAACATCCAAACCAAGCATCATGTGTCCTAAAATAGGTTCGCACTTACTCCTGCAAGCAGGATAAAATTGTTTATGCTTCCGCACTTGGGATTTTGGAGCTGCGCCCCACCAAAATTCTGCCATCGCTAAGGGTTTTAAATTATGCTCGTAAGCAAATTGAAACAACTTGGGTGCCGCACACTCTCCTGCTGCTGCCGGAGGTTGGGTTTCAAAGATATCCAGTAAGTCTTTGCGCTGGCCATTTGCATTTAGAAAAGAGTAGCTTTGATGTAACTGCCGTTGTAATTGGGCCGAAAGTTCCTTTCGATTAGTTTTAAAAGAATTAATTTGCTTCTCAATAGTTTGCAATTGCTCTTGAGCATCAGCTAAACGCTCCCTCCAATCTAGTTTTAGGCGCTTTAGTTTATAGTGAAGGGAAATACTTTGGTTGTCCAACTCTTTTTCAAAAACTTCGAGTTGTTCTTTATTTAATGTTAATCTAGCTTGAACTCGCTTTTCATTGCGAGACCTCTTTAAATCTTTCGAATTAGCTTTAAAGGCTTTAATTTCTTCTTCTGACTTTAATTTAAGATGCTTTACCAGATGTTTAGCTTCCAAATACTCCTTTGAACGCTCCAATTTCTCAATTTCAGCATTAATGTTATTTAGTTTTTCTTCGCCTTTTTTATAGAAACCTGATGGGTTTAGCGTATCAAAAATTGGAGGAGCAAAGCCATCTATAAAGTTCTGTTCGGCAAGTTTTCCAGAAAAAGCTACTAAATAGCCAACCTTTCCATCTGGAGCCTTGATGAGCATGATACCAAACATTTTACCTATAATCAAGCCTTTAGCACCTTCAATCAACCCAAAATTATGATCAAAGTCTTCTTGAGTCTCAAGATACTCTTGCACTTCCTCTGCAGCCCTTAAACAGAGAGGATGAGGCGTGTAATAAAATGGAAACGTAAATCGTTTGGGCAGTTCTAGACCACTAGTATCTAATGGATGGTAAATCTTATTTTTTGGGTTAAACATACTTGTCTCTAAACAATGACAAAGAAACAAAAACTAATTTTTAGCCTCCCTTTAAATGAGCATGCAACTGGTTACGAAATTCATTCAGTGGCGCGGTTAAATCTCTGAGGTATCGTTTGTACTTTCTAATCACCTTACCTCTTCTGTAGAACATAGCTCCAGTATTTAAATTAAATTCCTTCCAGCCCATATCGTATTTGCTGTTGAGTTTTAATTCGATCTTTGTTGGTTTAAAGGTGTAGCTTCCATCAATGAAATTGAGTGTAACGTGATATTTGGCCTTATAATATTGCTTGTCCAAACTGACAGCGTTACCTTTGATAAAAGTGAAATTAATGGTATGTGAATCAGATTTATCTTCAACGGATAAATTATGGCTTTCATTCCTGCCTTTGAGCCATGCCAAGGTTTTACTGTACAATTCTTGTTTTGAAGATTGCTCAATGGTTGTTGTTATAGACTTAGGACTAAGTCCAAGCTCATCTATTGTAAATTGGTCTTGGCAATGCATCACGCTAAAAGAAAGCGTAGTGAAAAATAGAATAACGCGTCGAAAATAAATCATAATTATGTTTGTAGTACTTAGAACAAAGTACGAAATCTGTAAAAGGAATAAAAAAACCTACAGCCAGTTTACTGTAGGTTAATTCAAATTATTTTCAATATTATCTTTTGTCATAATCCCTAGTACAGTCCATTTAAATGATTATGCTTAAGGGAACTGCTGAAATTTTTTATATCTATCAGGAACTGGGAATTCTGGGGTGACACCGTGCCAAAACATATTGATAATCCACCATCTATCTTGATAGTAAGCCAATTGAATACTTTTAACATCCTGTTTATATGGTTTGTTATTTGCCATGTCCTCTTTACTATGGAACGCTTCGCAATGACTAAATGCATGACCAATATTTGCATAGGTTTCCACCACTCGTCCTAATTCCCTCTCGTAGAAAGCAGTCTCTCGAGTATTGTTGAACCAATAACCAATGCGCTCAATATAGTCATTAGGATGTATCCATTGTGGTCTAAAATTTCGATTTATGTCATACTCATACCCGATTTTCATTCCTTGTGGATGAAATAAAAATTTCATGAACTCCCAATCCCGCTTCTCACCCGGCTCACCACCTAAACAAGCATAAAACGCAGTTATTAAATCGTCAATCGTTTGAACTTTTTCTAAATACTCTTTTTTCATTGCAGATATAGTTTTATTTATTTGATTCAATTTCAATACGGAACAAATAAAAACAATTATTTCAAATTCTAATTCATTTTTCGGTTATATAAGTATTTGAACGACCAATTGCCAAATCAATATCCAAATCATAAGATGCAATTCGTTGAACTGATAAATTTAACGGATTATACTACTAATTAGAGATTAAAGCACTTTATGTTTTCACATTAAAGACTCCTAATAAACGTTTTGTCCGCTAAATCTATAATAACATAGAATATTTAGGTTTTATTAGTCTCACTTCTTTAGCTTTGCCATAAAACAGGACGAACGGTTTCTCTTAAAATTTGGAGTAATCTTTTTTTCAAGTAAAAACAATTTAAATGGATAAAAATATCACCGATCTTACAGGAACTTTCAAATTACATAATGGTATAGACATGCCCTATTTAGGTCTTGGTACTTACATGCCTAAAGACAGTCAAGAAGTAACCAATTCTGTAAGATTTGCACTAAATTATGGGTACCGCCATATTGATACAGCAGCAATTTATAGAAATGAGAATGATGTAAGATTAGGTATAGAAGCAAGTGATGTTAACCGTGAGGATATTTTTTTAACGACTAAAGTTTGGAATAGTGACCATGGATATGACAAAGCTTTAAACGCTTTCGAAAGAAGCCTTAACAATCTTCAAATGGATTACGTAGACCTTTATTTGGTTCATTGGCCTGTTGTAGGGTTATATAAAGAAACTTGGCGAGCTCTTGAGGAATTGTACAAACAAGGAAGAGTACGTGCCATTGGAGTTTGTAACTTCTTGCAGCATCAATTAGAGGATTTAATGAAGGACTCCGAAGTGGTCCCAATGGTAAATCAAATGGAATTTCATCCTTACTTGGTCCAGCAAGATTTGATCGATTTTTGCAATTCCAATAACATTCAATACCAAGCTTGGTCACCTCTTATGAACGGAAAAATATTTGACAAGCCTGAATTTCAAAAACTAGCGGATAAATACAATAAAAGTATAGCACAGGTTGTTTTACGATACGATCTCCAGAAAGGAATTGTAACGATTCCAAAATCTTCAAAAGAGCACCGTATAATGTCCAATGCCGACTTGTTTGATTTTGAAATAAGTGAATCTGACATGAAATTGCTAGACGCGATGGATAGAAACTTCCGTACTGGACCTGACCCAAATAACTTTGAGTGGTCGGTAGTGCTGTAAATTATTTACTGAAATTTCAACAAATTTACCTCGTTGATAGCGCCATGAGATGCGTGAGCCACCACGATGCCATTCTTAATAACTAATAATTGTGGTGATTGGTGCATTACTTGGAACTTGTACCCTACCTCATTGGAAATCTCCCTATAACTAAGCAAATCCAAATAGTACAAATCGGCATTAAGGTTTTCATCATAATTTGCAATAAACTGATTTAAGACCATTCTACTAATACCACAGCGTGTGGAGTGTTTAAAAATAAACTGTGCTTTGGTCTTGGAACGCTCTTCAATTTCAGTAAGCTGATCCGTCCTTGTCAATGGCTGCCATGGCAAAACCTTTTCATCCTTGGGTTCTGACGATTTTTGAAATATTTTATTGAATAATCCCATAACTTAAGTATTCATCTTAGACATAATCTTACAACATCCTAACCAACAGACAAAACGTCACTTATTTTTGATTAAAAACAGACATTTTGTCGTTAATTTCTTACCGATTAAAAATGGTAAGATTGTTGAATAAAGATAAACAAACACAACAACAATTAATTATAAAAAAGACGATGAATTTTAATAATTATACCATTAAATCACAAGAAGCCATAAGCCGCGCTCAGCAGTTGGCTCAGGGCTTCGGACATCAACAAATAGAAAACGAGCATATCGTTAAAGCTCTATTTGAGGTTGATGAGAATGTTTTACCCTTCCTTCTAAAAAAACTTAATGTAAACGTTAGTTTATTACAGCAGGTCCTAGACAAGGAATTGGAAAGTTTTGCCAAGGTTTCGGGTGGCGAGATCATGCTCTCCAGAGAAGCGAGTAAGGCTCTTAATGAAGCATCGATCATTGCAAAGAAAATGAATGATGACTTCGTATCTATCGAGCACTTAATATTAGGGATTTTTAAATCCAAAAGTAAAGTTGCTCAGATTTTAAAAGACCAAGGGGTAACGGAAAAAGGATTGGAAGCAGCCATTGCAGAGCTTCGTAAGGGTGACCGAGTAACTTCGCAAAGTCAAGAGGAAACCTATAACGCTTTAGGTAAATACGCTAAAAATCTCAATCAGCTTGCTAAAGAGGGTAAATTGGACCCAGTTATAGGCAGGGATGAGGAGATTAGACGCATACTTCAAATCTTATCACGTCGTACCAAAAACAACCCAATTTTGGTTGGCGAACCAGGCACAGGTAAAACTGCTATCGCAGAAGGTCTTGCCCATCGCATAATTGATGGCGACGTGCCAGAAAACCTTAAGGACAAACAAATCTTCGCCTTGGATATGGGAGCTCTCATTGCTGGAGCCAAATATAAAGGTGAATTTGAGGAACGTTTGAAAGCAGTGATTAAGGAAGTAACATCGAGTGCTGGCGATATTGTTCTGTTTATAGATGAAATCCACACTCTTGTGGGTGCAGGTGGTGGACAAGGCGCTATGGATGCAGCTAATATTTTAAAACCTGTTTTAGCTCGCGGTGAATTAAGAGCCATAGGTGCAACCACCTTAGACGAATATCAAAAATATTTCGAACAAGATAAAGCCTTGGAACGCCGTTTTCAGAAGGTAACGGTCAATGAACCAGATACTGAAAGCGCGATTTCCATCCTTCGTGGCATAAAAGAAAAATACGAAACGCACCACAAGGTTCGCATTAAGGACGAGGCTATTATAGGCGCTGTTGAATTATCCAATCGCTACATCACGAACCGTTTCTTACCAGATAAGGCTATTGACCTCATGGACGAAGCAGCTTCTAAACTGCGCATGGAAATCAACTCCAAACCAGAGGAATTGGATGTCTTGGATAGAAAAATAATGCAATTAGAAATTGAGCACGAAGCCCTTAAACGCGAAAAGGATGAAGCCAAATTAAAATCCTTAAAGGCAGAATTGGCGAATCTAAAGGAAGAACGCAATGAGCTAAACGCTAAATGGAAAAGCGAAAAGGAACTGGTAGAAAACGTTCAAAACATCAAACAAGAAATTGAGAATTTCAAGCTTGAAGCCGAACGTGCCGAACGTGAAGGCGACTACGGAAAAGTAGCCGAAATCCGTTACGGAAAAATAAAAGAGGCTACAGAAAAGCTAGAGAAATTCCAAAAGCAATTGGCTGAGCAGCAGGAAACAGCACTAATTAAAGAGGAAGTTACCTATGAAGATATTGCAGATGTTGTAGCCAAATGGACTGGCATACCTGTAACAAAAATGATTCAAAGTGAACGTGAAAAATTACTGAAACTTGAGGATGAATTGCACAAACGGGTTGTCGGCCAAGATGAAGCGATAGAAGCTGTAAGTGACGCCGTAAGACGCTCAAGAGCAGGACTTCAAAATCCGCAAAAACCCATAGGGACATTTCTGTTCTTAGGAACAACTGGAGTTGGTAAAACGGAATTGGCAAAGGCTTTGGCAGAATACCTCTTTGATGATGAAAATGCCATGACCAGAATTGACATGAGCGAGTACCAAGAGCGACATGCTGTTAGCAGATTGGTAGGTGCGCCTCCAGGATATGTCGGCTACGACGAGGGTGGTCAGTTAACAGAAGCTGTAAGACGTAAGCCGTATTCCGTTGTTCTGTTAGATGAAATTGAAAAAGCACATCCAGACACCTTTAATATTTTGTTGCAAGTATTGGATGAAGGCCGATTAACAGACAATAAAGGTCGTGTTGCCGATTTCAAGAATACTATCATCATTATGACTTCAAATATGGGAAGCCATATTATACAAGAACGATTTGAGGCTACAAAAGATGTCGAATCAGCTCTTGAAAGTGCTCGGATCGAAGTCTTGGGTTTACTTAAAAAAACCATCAGGCCTGAGTTTCTTAATAGAATTGATGACACCATAATGTTTACACCTCTCACCAAGGAAAATATTTTGGAAATCGTTGACCTTCAATTGAAGAATGTTACTAAAATGATAGCCGATCAGGGAATTACTTTCGATGCCACACCAGAAGCCAAGGCTTATTTGGCAGAAAAAGGATATAACCCAGAATATGGAGCCAGACCGGTTAAGCGTATTATACAAAAAGAAGTATTAAATCAATTGAGTAAAGAAATCCTATCAGGAAGAGTCACAACAGACAGCATTATACTATTAGATGCCTTTGATGACAAGTTAGTCTTTAGAAATCAAAGCGACCTTGTAGTAGAAGAATTATAATTTTTAATTAAAATGTAACAAAAGAGCTGTAAATCAGTCTTTATATTGATTGGTTGGTTAAAGGCAACACTAGAACGTTTCGAAAAGCTATCGATTCAGAACAGTGTTGCTTTTTTTTGTAACAAACTGAACAGTAAGAATACTTATAGTTTAAAAATTAATCGAAATCATGAAAAATTTAACTTTAATTTTTACCCTGTTTGTATTCGCCTTTTTGGGCCTAAATGCGCAATCACTCGAGAATTCCACACTATGGAAGATTGAGGGCAACGGCCTAGAGCAACCTTCTTATCTTTTCGGAACCATTCATATTACATGCGACGCGACGTTAGAAGATGATGTCAAAAAAGCCTTGGAGGCGACAAGTCAGATTGTTTTGGAATTAGACATGGATGACCCAAATCTTCAGATGCAAATGATGCAAAGCATGAATATGAAAGACAACAAAACGCTGAAGGACTTGGTCAGTGAAGAAGAGTACTTGGCCATAGACTCTTTGTTCATAAAAAATATGGGCATGTCAGTGAAAATGTTGCAAAATGCAAAACCCTTTTTCCTAACCGCAACCTTGTATCCCAAACTTATAGATTGCCCTATGCAATCTTTTGAAGCCGAACTTGTCAAAGTTGCAAAAGAACAAAATGAAGATATTAAGGGCCTAGAAACCATAGACGAGCAAATGCAACTTTTTGATGAAATTCCCTACGAAGTACAAGTAAAGGACCTTATACGATCGGCAAAAGATAATTTATCCTATGACAAAGCCGTATTTGCAAAGATGCTCGAGGTTTACGATGAGGAGAATATCTCAGCAATGATTGAAATGATGAATGATGATAATTACTCGGCCATTGCAGATTATCAAGATAAATTGTTGGACAATCGTAATAAAAACTGGATTCCAAAAATTACAGCCTACGCTAAAGAACAGCCCACTTTTTTTGGTGTTGGCGCTGGACATTTAGCCGGAGAGAATGGCGTAATTAACTTACTCAGAAAGTCTGGGTATAAAGTATCGGCAGTACTCGATTAAATTTTAACAGTCACTTTAGTTAAAAAGCCCATTTTTATGGGCTTTTTTTCATATTCATTTTCAATAAGTTAAAATTTAAAATCCCAGTTTTCGATGAAATGCACTCTAAATTTGAGATTTTAATATGCATTTTAACGAAGAAATCATTAAGTTTGTCGAGCTATTTAATTCCAACATTACTTAAGACAGAGACTATCTTGTCTAGTATTCCCTCAATTATATGTGGGTTACTATAGCGACTTATTGTTGAATTTGTTTTTAATTTTTTAAATGGAATTAAATAGATATATAGATCATACTTTATTAAGCCCAACGGCGACAGAAGCAGATATTCTAAAACTCTGTGATGAGGCTTTAAAATTCAATTTTTATTCGG
The DNA here is from genome assembly GCA_913055905.1 of uncultured Winogradskyella sp. GTDB lineage: Bacteria > Bacteroidota > Bacteroidia > Flavobacteriales > Flavobacteriaceae > Winogradskyella. The sequence continues at coordinate 72,530 of CAJXLB010000002.1, read as the reverse complement.
TTTGTGTTAATAGCTGTTATGTGCCTATTGCAAAACAAGCTCTTGGTCACTCCAAAGTAAAGGTGTGTACCGTAGTTGGCTTTCCTCTGGGAGCCATGTCTACAGAGGCCAAGGTTTTTGAAGCTAAAAAAGCCATTGAGCAGGGCGCATCTGAAATAGACATGGTAATGAACATTGGCTGGTTAAAAAGCAATAATCACGTAGCGGTCTTAAAAGATATTGCCGATGTTAAACGAGCCATAGGCTTAATTCCTTTAAAAGTAATTTTAGAAATAAGCGAGCTCTCTAAAAACGAAATCGTAAAAGCATGTGAGATAAGTATCGATGCAAAAGCCGATTTTGTAAAAACTTCAACAGGCTTTTCTAAGAGTGGAGCGACACTCACTGCGGTTAAAATAATGAAAAAGACAGTTAAAGACCAGTTGAAAATAAAAGCTTCTGGAGGTATTCGGGATGCCGAAACAGCTTTAAAATATATAGATATAGGCGTACATCGCATTGGTGCCTCAGCAGGAGTCGCCATGATGACAGATCAAATCTCACACTCCTCATATTAAATGGTTTTTTAATTACCTTTACGGCATGAGTGTACACATTGGTGCCCAAAAGGGCGACATAGCAGAAACCATCTTACTTCCTGGAGATCCTTTAAGGGCCAAATGGATTGCAGAAACGTTTTTTGAAAACCCAAAATGCTTCAATGAAGTTAGAGGTATGTACGGTTACACGGGAACCTTTAAAGGCAAAAAGGTGTCCGCCATGGGTACCGGAATGGGTATCCCTAGCATATCAATCTATGCTAATGAACTCATCAAAGAATTTGGAGTAAAAAATTTAATTCGCGTTGGAAGTGCGGGATCTTATCAAAAGGACATTAAAATCCGTGATGTGGTATTGGCTATGGCAGCCTCCTCAACATCTGGAGTTAACGAATTAAGATTTGGTGGTGCTGATTATGCACCTACAGCAGATTTTGGTCTTTTTATGAAAGCTATCGAAGCGGCCAAGGCTAAAAATATTCCGATAAAGGCAGGGAATGTATTGTCTTCTGACGAGTTTTATGAAGACGACATAGAGTCGTACAAAAAATGGTCTAAATTCAGAGTACTTTGCGTTGAGATGGAGGCAGCGGGCTTGTATACGGTAGCAGCAAAACACAACGTTAATGCTTTAGCCATATTAACAATTTCCGATTCCCTTGTAACTGGAGAGCGGACAACAAGCAAAGAACGTGAAACCACCTTTAGGAGCATGATAGAAATCGCACTTGAGCTGGCTTAATTTTTTAAAAATTCCAGAATTCATTTACATTAAGCTTTAAGTACGATTTTCCACTTTTTGCCGAGCCCAAGTTCAGTTATAGATTAATTGTATTTCTTCTCATTAAAATTTAGGTAGCCGAGAAAATATTTTATTGCCATAGAACGTTTGGCCAACTTTTTTCGCATTAACAGAGGAATCTATAACCTCTAGGTCAATAAGTCATTATTACAGTTCAAAGAGTTTTATTACCACTACGCAGATAATTATCATAAAATCAAAAACAAATACATAGATTTGGTATCTAAATTTACTGTAATTAACCTTACACATTTATGAAAACCGTAATGCTTTTAGGTGGCGCAAAAGGGGTTGGTAGAGAGATTGTGAAATCATGTGTTCAAAAAGGCTATAATGTAGCTTTTTGTGGGAGAGATGCTAAACTTGGAGAAGAATTAACCAAATCTCTTAATAGTCCAAACAAGGTCTACTTTCATCAAATCAATCTTAATGCCATCGATAGCATCCAGAATTACTACAACAATGTTATTCAAAAATTTAAAAAAATAGATGCCCTTATTGTTTATTCAGGTATTACACCTATTGCCCCATTAGTTGACACTGAAGAAGAAATCTATGACAATGTTTTCAACATAAACCTGAAAGCACCTTATTTTTTACTAAAGCATGTGCTAAAATCAATGATGAAGTTCAAATCTGGTAGCATTGTTTTTTTTGGTTCTGCTCATATGGATTACGGCCAAGAAGACAGAACCGCTTACGCATTAACCAAAAGTGCACTTTACACATTGTCTAATCACATTGCTCATCATTATGCGAAATATGGTATAAGATCAAACTACCTTGTCATGGGCTGGACACACACCGAAGGTGAATTAGAACTGAGGGCAAAAGAAGGCATTACTGAGAAAGAACTGAAAACTGAAGCCAGTAAAATAATTCCTATGGGGCGCATGCTAAGTCCAAATGACCCTGTTCCTGCTGTTATGTATTTCATTTCTGATGATTCTGCCATGACAACAGGGTCTTTAATTAGGATAACAGGTGGAGAATATATATAGTTGAATTATGTCAATATCTTTAGTGATCTATTCCCAAGAGTCCGATTTATTTGAAGGCCCCATATTTGATACGGAAAACAATTTACTGTATTTCGTTTCGATATTGAACTGCTTGGTGTATTGCTACAGTCCAGAAACAAAAGAAATTTTAAGTGTTAAGTTAGGTTCGCCAACAAGCAATGTATATTTAACAAATGAAACTAAGATTGTTCTTGCTGCATCTAAAAAAGGATTTTTTGAAGTTAACTTTAATGATCTTTCAGCAGAATTTAAATTTCAGATTGATATCCCAGACAATATGAGATATAACGACGGCATTCAAGACGCGAGAGGCAGATATCTTATTGGAACAATGGGTTATCCAGAAGTCATCGAAGGCATGGCCAATGTTTATTCATATTCTAATGATCAGTCTAAAATTTTAATAAAAAATACCAGTATTTCTAACGGATTGGTCTTTACCGAAAACGATAAAACACTTTATTTCATTGATACACCTACTAAAAAAGTAGCCAAATACAATTATGACATAGAGACAGGAGATGCAGAGTTTTCGGAATACATAATTGAATTTAAAGATAACGGCAGTCCAGATGGCATGTGTTGTGATAATGATGGTATGTTATGGATTGCAGAATGGGGAGGGTCTTGTGTCTCCCAATGGAACCCAAAGAATGGACAAAGACTTAGACAAATAAAATTACCACACAAGAATGTTACGTCCTGCTGTTTTGACAAAGACAATAACCTTTACGTCACTACGGCTAAAGATGAGACAAGCCCCTATTCAAGTGGAAGTGGACTATTCCACATAAAATTAAATAATTCCCAAAACTATGATACCTACTAAAATTAGTGTTATTGTTCCCATCTATGGAATAGAAAAGTACCTACCGCAATGTATTGAGAGCATCTTAGAACAGTCATTTAAGGAATTCGAACTTATCCTTGTAAATGATGGTAGTCCGGATAATTGTCCTACGATATGTGACAATTATGCAAGAAAGGATTCAAGAATTAAGGTAATTCATAAAAAAAATGGTGGACTCTTGTCCGCGCGTAAAGCAGGTTTAAAAGTTGCTCAAGGAACCTATATTGCAAATGTTGATGGTGATGATTGGGTCGACAAATTCTATTTGGACACCTTATACAAACTAGCTAAAACAAATGATGCAGACCTAACGGTTACGGGTCATTTTAGAGAATTTAATGGCAAAATTGAAACCATGAAACCATCTAACCCAGGTTTCTACATGGAAGAAGATGTACTTGCCGATATTATCCCGAATGCCATATTCAACGGTAGTTTTTGCGAACACGGCATGACTACCTACGTATGGAATAAACTGTTTAAAAAAGAATTACTTGAAAAAGTTCTTTTTGAAGTCCCAAATGACATCTTAATGGGTGAAGATGCGGCTATAACCTATTCTTATTTGGCTCTATCCAAAAGAGTGGTTATTAGCAAAATACCTTTATACTACTACAGGCAAAGGCATGATTCTATCGTAAAATCCATTGAAAACCCTAAAAAGGAATACTATAGGCTAGGTCTTTTGATGAACCATTTAAAACAAAAACTATCTTCAGTTCTTGATGAAAAAGCTCTTACAACACAATTAAATTATTATCTCTATTCTCAACTTCTTGTTCGATCGGGAGGCTTAATACAGATAGACTCAGCTAAAGACTTATTTAATCCTTTTTCCAATGTAGACAAAGGCTCTAGGATTGTAGTCTATAGTTCTGGATCGTTTGGGCAACATATTTTATCTACAAACCTGAAGACAAATTATTTCAAGATCGTAAAATGGGTAGACGTAGATTTTCATGATTTGAGGATTGGTGATTCTTCAGTTCAACCAATAAGCTCAGTCAATGAAGAAGATTTTGATTATTTGATTATCGCCACAATCAATCCATCAACATACCAGCTGATAAAGAACGAGCTATTGCTCATGGGTATTCATGATGATCATATTGCAAAATTCAAAACCAATGAAACAGAAATAAGTAATCTTTTAAATCTAATGGGATTTGACAAAGATTTCTTATTCCATAAAAATATTAAAGAACTAAATTAAAATTGAAAATGTCTAAAAAAATAATAATACTTGGAGGCAATCCCGAAACAGGAGTTCTCGTAGAGGTAGCTAACAAAATGGGATTACATACAATAGTAATCGCCTTACGGCCAGATGAACCGGCTAAGAAATTTGCCAAAGAATCCTACGATATAGATGGATTTGATATTGATGGCATCGTGAAAGTAGCACAAGACAATAACGTTGACGGTGTTTTGGTAGGTGTTGCAGACATCTTGGTTAAACCATATAAAGAAATTTGTGAAAGGCTTAACTTACCATGCTATGCAACAGAGGAAACAATTGAGGCCTTCTGCAGTAAGGATGGATACAAACGTTATTGCGCAGAATATGGTGTACAGGACATTCCCGGAATCTATATTAAAAGAGGCGAACCCATAAGAAAACCTGATAATGTTGATTTACCCCTAATGGTAAAACCTGTTGACAGTGGTGGCGGAGTTGGAATGAAAATCTGTAGAGATGAAGCAGATTATATTGAAACAGTACAACATGCCTTAAAACATTCTAAAAAAGGAGTGGTTTTAGTAGAAAAATACATGGACTCGAATTGTGATGACATGGCTGTTTATTATACCTTTAAAGATGGTGTGCCCTACCTATCCGCGACTTATGACAGGCTTTTAACAAGACTTCAAGGAAATTCTAGTCCAATAGCGCTTGGAACAGTTTATCCCTCTAAATACACCGAAACATTTGTCAAGGAGGTGCACCCTAAACTAAGTAAACTCTTTGAAGCAACGAATGTTAAAAGCGGAATTATTAACGTTCAGTTTTTTGTAGAAAACGGTAAATTTTACAGCTATGATCCAGGGTTTAGACTTCAGGGAGAAGCACCGCACATTCACCTTTTAAACACTAATGGATTCGACCACAGGGAAATGCTTCTTAATTTTGCCTTGACCGGAGTTTTTGGGGAACCAAATTTTGCTGAACAAAATGACTACTACCTAGGCGGTAAAATAGCTTGTTCCATTTGGGTATTGTTAAAAGCAGGGAAAATAGAAACTATTAAAGGACTAGACAGTATTAAATCCCATAAAAATGTAAAATACGTTGTTGAACGGTTTAAACAAGGTGACACTGTAGCTCCTGAAATGGTTGGAACTGAAAGGCAAGTACTTTACAGAATATACACGGTCTCCGATTCTATAGAGGAATGTAATCAAACTATCGATGATATTAAAAACAGCTTAACCGTAAAAGATTCAGATGGGAAAGACATGGTGATAGAATGGCTTAGACCATGGAATCCAGAAGATTATAAATTCAATAAATAGAATTATCCTAATCAATATTTATAAGCATATCAAAGATGAAAAAAAACATATTGGAGTTATTTAGTTTAGAAGGGAAAAAAGCAATCGTCGTTGGAGGAGCTGGTGACCTTGGTAAGTCAATGGTAGAAGCCTTAGCCGAAGCAGGTGCCCAAGTTGTGGTTATTGACCTTGACGAAAGAATGTATGACCAATGTAAAGATTTCAAAAACAATGGTTTAGACGTATATGCTGTAAAAGCTGACATAAGCAAAATTGAAGAGGTACAAAACTCTTATAAGAAAGCCTTAAAAATTCTAGGTGAAAAGGTAGATATCCTAGTAAATTCGGCAGGAATCCAAAGACGTTATCCTAGTGAGGATTTCCCAGAAGAAGAGTGGAATAAAGTCATAGCAATTAATTTAGATGCTACTTTTTATTTTTGCAAGTACGCCATTAATACCATGCTGGAAAATAATGGAGGAAAAATCATAAATGTAGCCTCTTTAATGAGTTTCCTCGGGGGAATTACTATCCCAGCCTATGCGGCATCAAAAGGTGGTGTAGGGCAACTTACCAAGGCACTATCTAATGACCTAGCTGCAAAAGGCATCTGTGTTAATGCCATCGCTCCAGGTTACATGGACACGCAGTTAAATACAGCCTTAATCAATGATAAGAAACGAACAGAAGAAGTTTTTATGAGAGTCCCAATGAAAAGATGGGGAACCGGTGACGACCTAAAGGGACTTACGGTTTTTTTAGCCTCAGCTGCAAGTGATTATGTGACAGGCACAATTATCCCAGTCGATGGTGGCTATTTAGGGAGATAATTAGGTTCTATTTCATTTGTTGAAATTAATGGAACTTTATTACCAAAACTATTGTTTAAAGTATGACGAGATTGTCTAGTGTAATGAAATAGTAATAGAAATTGCCCGACAATCGGCGTAAACGTTTATTTAACACTTCTTTTCAATCAAATCATATTTAGTCATTTAAATTTGATTAAAAAGTAATCATCCATGAAATACTTCATTTGTTTCATAGTCCTAGGGACGTTGCTAACGGCACAATCTCAAAATCTGTCAGACAAAGCCCAAATAGAGCAAGTACTCAATCATTATATAGATGGTTTTTACAAAGGTGACACCTCAGCTTTAAAAAAAGCCCTAAAACCAAGATTGTACAAGTTTGGATATCTAAAGAACAAAGAAACAGGGAATTACGAGTACTATGCCAAAATGAACTACAACGATGCTTTGGACTTTGTACAAAAAATGAAAGATGAAGGCCGGTCTAGAGACGAAAATGAAATACGGGAGGTAGAAGTTTTAGATATTTCCAATCATATTGCCACAGGAAAAGTAACGGCTGTATGGGGTGTGGACTATATGACATTATCAAAAGACAATGACCAATGGAAAATAGAACAAGTTATTTGGGAAGGGCCATATGAAGAATCCTTTACTCAAAAACCCACGACCTATTACCTCATAAGACATGCCGAAAAGGATTTAAGTGACATGTCCAATAAAAATCCACATCTCAGTGAGACAGGAAAACAAAGAGCTCAAAACTGGGCCAAAATTTTAAAAAACATTCCTTTTGATGCGATATATTCCACTAATTACCATAGAACATTAGAAACCGCTGAACCCATTGCCAAAGCTCTAAATCTTGATATAACCCTTTACAGTCCAAACGATTTGAAATTAAAACCGTTTATGAGGGAAACCAATGGGCAAACCGTTCTAATCGTGGGCCATAGCAATACAACACCAACCTTGAGTAATGCTTTAATAAAAGAAATGAAGTATAAGCAAATACCGGAGACTACCTACGGCAATTTATATATTGTTAATCTGAATAAAACTGGCGCAAATGCTACGTTATTATCCTTAGAATAAAGTCACTGAAATATTTTTAAGCTCAATTATAGACACCAAATCTAGCTCGTCATTCTTAAAGGCTCTATCAAGGTTTAGCAGAGATGTATCGCTCAAGTTAGGTTTATAATTCCTGTAATTCGCAAATCGTAAGCCCTTTAGATATTTTAAGTCGTAAGCCTCTCTAAACCGCAACCCTTTGCCATCTGGTTCATTATAGGAATAGGCGAAATAATCCATTTCAAAATTATTCTTGTTAATCCAATATATGAAGACATCTTCATAATCCTCTCCTCCTCCATTTTCATCAAAAGTTACCTTAATTTTATAATACAACTTGTCTTTGATGACCTCTTCTCCAACTAGTGTTTTATTAACGGCCTCATCGTTCAAACCATAGGGCAATACGGAAAAATAATGAACAGAATTTACAGATGCCGCATATAACGCAGCTAGTGAGTCTGGTAAAATAATTTGATTTCCATTGACATACCTCTTAAAGCCTTCATTACTTAATACGTCTCTAATCGAATCTTTACTGTCATTTTTAAAATGACGTTCTAAACGAAATAAGCCTTTATTCCTAATGGCACTATAAGAGATATCCCTAAAATCGAAATGAATTACCGAGTTGGAAAAGGCATTTCCGCCAGAAACCTCAATAGCTTCATCCACAATCTCTTCGGCAGTTAAGGGGCTGTCATTTTTTGATGCACTTTCATCCTTGCAGTTAAATAAGGTCACACCTAAAATGACCAAAAACAATAATCTCATGTGTTGCATTTGAATACAAAATTAGTGATTTGCCAGTAACATCTTGTGAGTTACTACTTCTTACTTCAAACATACTTGTTTATCTTTGTGTGGTATGCAGAAAAAAGTGAACATACTAAATAGAAAGGCAAAATTTCAATATGAAATATTGGATAAATATCTTGCCGGAATCGTACTTACTGGCACGGAGATCAAATCCATAAGAGCCAGTAAGGCTTCTATTGCCGAAAGCTTTTGTGAGTTTAACGATAATGGAGAATTGTTTGTCATCAATATGACAATTGAAGAGTATGCCTTTGGCAACTACTACAACCACAAACCCAAAGCTGAGCGTAAATTACTGCTCAATAAACGTGAACTAAAGAAACTAGAAAAGGAAGTTAACATAAAGGGAAATGCCATAATCCCATTGCGCCTGTTCATTAATGATAGAGGCTTGGCAAAGCTAGAAATAGCCTTAGCAAAGGGTAAAAAGCTTTACGACAAAAGAGATACTATTAGAGATAGGGATAATAAGCGTAAACTAGACCGCATAAAAAAAATCTATCGGTAAATTTTAAGAGATTCCTAACCAATCCTTATAAGATTTAAATTACATTTGATTTAGGCGTTTTGGCCTAAAGGCAAAGCGGCTCGATCCAAATGAAACCAAGAATACTCTTTTTTAAGTTCTCATGCCTACTCGTCTTTTTTTTATGGAGCACTTTGCTTAGTGCACAAATCACAGGCACTGTTACCAATAACAACGATGAGCCTCTCCCTATTGTAAATATACTCCTAGAAAACACCTATAAAGGAACAACTACAAATGATGAAGGCTATTATGAGCTAGACATCAACACTGTTGGCACCTACTCTATTGTGTTCACTTACCTCGGCTTTAAAACAGTAAAAAAAACAGTAAGCATTGAAAAATTTCCGTATCAATTAAATGTTACTCTAAATGAGGAAAGCGTTTCGTTGGAAGAGGTTCTTGTAAATTCAGAGGAAAATCCTGCCAATGCCATAATAAGGCAAACCATTGCAAAACGCAAAGAAAACCTTGAAAAAATAGATAATTACAAAGCCGATTTCTACTCTAGAGGGCTTATCCGAATCAAAAATGCACCAGAGAAAATCCTCGGACAAGACGTTGGCGATTTAGGTGGAGGCCTAGATTCCACAAGAAGCGGAATAATTTACCTATCAGAAACCATTTCAAAAATTAAATACTTACGACCAAACAGACTTAAGGAAAAAATAACAGCCTCCAAGGTAAGCGGTGATGATAACGGATTTAGCTTTAACAACGCTATAGATGTCGACTATAACTTTTATAATAATACTGTAGAATTTGGTAACGACATTATATCACCTATTGCCAATAATGCCTTTACCTATTATAGGTATCGCCTAGATGGTGTATTTATCGATGATCGCGGCAACCTCATAAACAAGATAAAAGTGATGCCCAAGCGGGAAAATGACCCAGTATTTTCGGGACTCATTTATATCGTTGAAGACCAATGGACAATTTATGCTTTGGAACTGGATATAACAGGAACTCAGGCAAGAATTCCACCTGCCGATTTAATTTCTCTAAAACAGAGTTTCTCCTATTCTGAAATAGATAATCTATGGGTATTGCGGTCACAAAGTATTGATTTTGAATACGCCTTTTTAGGAATTGAAGGCGATGGAAGATTCACTGCCGTTTACAGCAATCATGAGTTTAATACCGAATTAACCAAAGGTGACTTTGACAGGGAAGTTGTCGCCTTTGCCCCAGAAGCCAATAAAAAAGACTCCATATTTTGGAAACAAATGAGACCTGTCCCACTGACGGCAGAGGAATTTACGGATTACATTAAAAAAGATAGCATACAAACAATTAAAGCGTCTAAACCCTATTTAGATTCCATTGATCAGGTAAACAATAGATTTAAACTTGATGATTTGTTAGGCTACACTTATCAGAATTCTTTTAAAAACTATAGGCTAGGATTTGACATTCCAGTAAGCGGAATACAGTTCAATACGGTTCAAGGGTACACCGCAGAAGCTAATGTATTTTTCACAAAGAATTATGATGAATTCCGCCGGTATTTCAGAATTGGAAGTACTATTCAATATGGGTTTTCAGATGAGCGTTTAAGAGCTACAGGGCGATTAACTTTTAAATTTAATGATATTTCCCGCCGTATTTTATCGCTCTCTGGTGGCATAAGAACAGAACAGTTTAATCCTGCAAATCCCATAACACCTATTGGCAATACCTTAGCGACTTTGTTTTTTCAAAGAAACTACATTAAGTTATACGATCGTAGCTTTGTTCAGTTAGATTATTCAGAAGAGTTGTTTAATGGTTTTCGCTTGTACTCTAACTTGAGTTATGAAAGACGTTCTGTCCTATTCAATACAACAGACCAGACCTTTTACCCTAGAGAAAGGAGGTCTTATTTTAGCAACAACCCATTAGACCAACTCAATGATACAGCACCGTTTACAAACCATAATTTGGTGAAATTCAATATTATCGCTCAGATTAATTTTGGACAACTGTATTTGAGTTATCCTAATAGCAAATTCAACCTCCAGAATGAGAACTATCCTACGCTAGTCCTTGGCTATGAAAAAGGATTTGCCGCAAGTATTTCAGACTACAATTTCGACCAAATAAAGGCGCGGTTGTTTCAATCATTCTCGATTGCAGACAAAGGTCAATTTAGCTATAACATAAGAACAGGAAAATTTTTCAATGCAGAGGCTATTGCATTTATGGATTTTCAGCATTTTAATGGCAACCAAATCTACGTTAGTAGACGTGGCAACTATACAGATGTTTTCAATAATTTAGGTTATTACGATTTTAGTACCAACGATAGCTATTTTGAATTTCATGCCGAACATGATTTTAACGGATATATCCTCGGAAAAATCCCATTATTGAATAAACTTAATTTCAACCTAATTCTTGGAGCGCACCAATTGAGTACACCAGACATTAAACCTTACAGGGAATTTACTGTAGGTGTTGACAATATTGGTTGGGGAAAGTGGCGCTTTCTGCGTTTTGATTATATTAGGTCTTACCAAAGCGGATTTGTAAACGATGCTATCCTTTTTGGTTTAAAGTTCTTTTAATTGAAAATACAATGAGAAAACTATTACTAATTACAACACTCTGTTATTTTGGGATTCTTAATGCCCAGGACACCGTACAGGAACATCCATATGAACACAAGGTAAGCACTTTAGATAGCACAATTACAACCTTGTATAAAGTCATTTCAGGTGACAAGGGTACAACAAGGGACTGGGATTTATTTAAACATTTATTTAGAAAAAATGCAAAGCTCATTCCAACAGGACAAAACAAGGAAGGTGACATTGTTGCAAAATACCTTAGTACTGATAACTACATTGAGACCTCTGGGAAGTGGGTGGTTGAAAACGGCTTCCATGAAGTAGAAATTCATAGGGTCACGGAAACCTTCGGAAATATTGCACATGTTTTTAGCACTTACGAATCCTATAGAAGTAAAACGGATGAAGAACCCTTTATGCGCGGCATTAATAGTATTCAGTTATTAAATGATGGCAAGCGCTGGTGGATTATCAATATTTATTGGATGCAAGAATCTGAAGCCAACCCAATTCCCGATAAATATTTACCCAAGAAATAACAACTCCCGTATTTTTACATTACAAACCATTAATTTTATCTAAAAATTTCCGATCTCAAATGATAAACGCAATAAAATCCCTTCGACTCATCGCTATAGCTTCCTTTATAGTTGTTAACTGCATTGCCCAAGAGAAGGCGCAACCGATTTTCAAGGATGGTGAAGCTCAAATAGTAGACGCCTTTAGCGACCCAAAAACATGGATAAGACACGATTTATGGGTGGAAACTGATTTTGATACGGATGGCGACAATGAATTAGACCGCATGCACGTAGCGGTGACCAGACCAGAACAAACTGAAACTGAAGGTTTAAAACTACCTGTAATTTACATTTCTAGCCCATACTTTGCTGGTGTCGCAGGAGATTTACCTGGTGTCATGTGGAATGTAGAACATGAATTGGGCGAGATTGGCCCTGAGCGCGTGCACCCAGAAGTGAAACGTCGCGGAAAAAGACCAATAATTTCAAATTCACATATTAAAAAATGGGTTCCTAGAGGTTATATTGTAGTTCATTCGTCCTCACCAGGTACAGGCCTCTCAGATGGAGCTCCAACCATAGGTGGTAAAAATGAATCTTTGGCACCAAAGTTTGTTATAGACTGGCTCTGCGGTAGAGCAAAGGGCTATACCGAGCGCAATGGCGGTGAAGAAGTAAAAGCATACTGGTCTACTGGGAAAGTTGGGATGACAGGCACTTCTTATAACGGCACCATCCCACTAGCTGCAGCAACCACAGGAGTTGAAGGTTTAGAAGCGATTATCCCGATAGCGCCAAATACCTCGTATTACCATTATTACCGTTCCAATGGTCTAGTGCGATCGCCTGGAGGGTACTTAGGAGAAGACATTGATGTCCTTTACGATTTTGTACACAGTGGAGACGAAGCTAATCGTCCTTACAACAACAAAACCATCAGAGACACAGAGATGAAAAATGGTATGGACCGGCAAACTGGAGATTATAACGAATTCTGGGCCGGACGCGATTATCTAAACCAAATGGAAAATATGAAAGCTGCCCTTTTAATGTCTCACGGGTTTAATGATTGGAATGTAATGCCCGAACATAGTTACCGTATTTATAATGCTGCTAGACAAAAAGGGCTACCTGCCATGATTTATTACCACCAATTTGGGCATGGCGGACCACCACCACTATCCATGATGAATAAATGGTTTACACGCTTTTTGCATGGTGTAGAAAACGGTATTGAAAACCAAAAGAACAAAGCATATATTGTAAGGGAATACGATGATATGGGAAATCCTACGCCTTACAAGGACTATCCCAACCCAGAGGCAGAAACAGTAACATTGTTTTTGAACAGTGGCGGTAAAAGTCGCGGCGCTTTAACAACAAGACAAAACCGAATGATTGCAAGGGAAACCTTAGTTGATGACGTGTCTTATTCAGGAAAGGACTTGGCTACTGCAGAATCATCTGACCATCGCCTTCTATACGTTTCTCCAGAATTAAAAGAGGACGTGCACATATCAGGGATTCCTAGAGTAACCATTTCGTTGTCCAGCAGCAAACCTGCTGCAAATCTATCGGTCTGGTTGGTATCACTGCCTTGGGAAGAGGGATCTAAAGTGCGAATCACGGATAACATCATTACAAGAAGTTGGGCTGACCCAAAGAATTATAAATCACTGACCGATGAGGAAGATTTAGAACCTGGTAAGTTTTACACCATTAGTTTTGACTTGCAACCCGATGACCAAATAATTAAAGCAGGACAACAGATAGGTCTTATGATTTTTTCAAGTGACAAGGAGTTTACATTGCACCCAAAACCAGGAACTGAGTTAACCATAGAACTCCATAACACAAATTTGACCTTACCTATTGTAGGAGGTAAAAATGCTTACATGAAAGCAACAAATTAATTCTTGTTTTCAAGGAGAGGAACGAAGCGAAATTCACCAAACTCATGCTTTTCAAATTCCTTTTCACCTTTACGTATAAACAAGGTCATGATTTGAACCTCATCACCTACGGGAATAACCAATCGGCCGCCTATGGCTAACTGCGACATAAGTGGCTTTGGAACAAAAGGCGCACCGGCTGTTACAATTATACCATCAAAAGGTGCTTCTTCTGGTAATCCTTTGTAACCATCGCCAAAAATGAGTTTTTTTGGACGGTAGCCTAGTTTCGGTAAAAATTTTGAAGTCTTTTTAAATAGCTCTTTTTGACGTTCAATACTGTAAACTTTGGCTCCAAGCTCCAAAAGCACTGCGGTTTGATACCCACTACCTGTTCCAATTTCCAATATTTTGTCTCCTTTTTCAACCTGCAATAATTCGGTTTGAAATGCAACGGTATAAGGCTGGGAAATGGTTTGGTCCGCTCCAATGGGAAATGCTTTATCTACATACGCATGATCTATAAAGCCACTATCCATAAATAAATGACGTGGAATTTTACCAATAGCAGCTAAAACCCGCTCATCTCTAATTCCCTTCTCCGAAATAGTGGCAACAAGCTGCTGTCGCATGCCCTTATGCTTAAACGTATCTTTCAAAACCAGTTTTTTGTTTGCACGAATTTACTTGAAAGTGTTTCAAAATGCAATTGTTTTCATCTAATTTAGATTTAAGGATTAATAGATATTCAATAGCCTTCCCAATTCAATTAAAGTAGTTACTTCACTCACTCAAATCTAATGGAAGCTCTTGCGGAATTCTCAGTTTTTTATAATTAGTTTATGGAAATTTAGAGGCAAATCAATTATTTTTGTGTAAAACTGAAAATATGCTAAAAGCTGGCGTTTTAGGTGCAGGTCACCTCGGTAAAATTCATTTAAGATTACTTCAGCAGTCAAACAAATATGACCTTGTAGGTTTTTACGATGCTGATGAGGAAAATGCCAAACGCGTTATCGATGAATTCGGCTACCGCTATTTTAAAACTATTGATGAATTAATAGAGGCCGTTGATGTTGTAGATATTGTAACGCCTACCCTATCGCATTATGAATGTGCCAAAAAGGCCATAAAAAAGGGAAAGCATATTTTTATTGAAAAACCAATAACTAATACTGTTGAAGAAGCAGAGACCATAAGAACTCTTGTTGCTGAGCATGGTGTAAAAGGACAGGTAGGTCATGTAGAGCGATTTAACCCGGCATTCCTTGCGGTTAAGGATAAAATTGAAAATCCTATGTTTATAGAAACGCACCGCCTTGCAGAATTTAACCCTAGAGGCACTGATGTCCCTGTTGTTCTTGATTTAATGATACATGATATCGATATTATCTTAAGCGTCGTAAATTCTCCAATTAAGCATATTTCGGCCAGTGGCGTTTCAGTAGTGAGTGAAACACCAGACATAGCCAATGCAAGACTGGAATTTAAAAATGGCTGTGTGGCCAATCTAACCGCAAGCAGAATTTCTTTAAAGAATATGCGTAAAACACGGTTTTTTCAGCGTGACGCCTACATTTCAGTAGACTTCTTAGAGAAAAAGTGTGAAGTGGTAAAAATGAAAGATGCTCCTGAAAATCCTGGCGATTTTGATATGATTTTACAAAATGCCGAAGGTATTAAGAAACAGATTTATTTTGATAATCCTACCGTAGAAAGCAACAATGCCATTCTAGATGAGTTAGAAACATTTGCAGATGCTATCAACAATAATACCAAGCCAATAGTAACGCTGCATGATGGCACAGAAGCGCTCCGAATTGCAACAATGGTTATCAACCAGTTTTAATTGTACAACAGAATCATAAATTATAATAGATTAATGCTCCATTCTAGGAGAAATTAAAAATAAACTATCCAATGAAAAATATAGCAGTAATAGGTGCAGGTACTATGGGTAATGGCATTGCCCATACCTTTGCGCAATGTGGGTTCAAGGTTCAACTAATAGATGTTAGCGAAGCCGCTCTAAAAAAGGGCGTGGCTACTATTTCCAAAAATTTGGACAGAATGGTGGCTAAAGAAAAAATCACAGAAGCTGATAAAGCCGAAACGCTTGAGAATATTACGTTATACACAAATATTTCTGAAGGGGTTGAATATGCAAGCTTAGTTGTAGAGGCAGCAACTGAAAACGTAAACCTCAAACTAAAAATTTTCAAAGAATTGGATGAGGCCTGTAGTGATGACGCTATTTTAGCCTCTAACACCTCTTCGATTTCAATAACTCAAATTGCAGCTGCAACATCGCGCCCAGATAAGGTGATTGGTATGCACTTTATGAATCCTGTCCCTATTATGAAATTGGTAGAAATCATACGAGGTTACAATACCTCCGATGAGACTACCCAAACCATAATGGAACTATCCAAAACCTTGGAAAAAGTGCCTGTTGAAGTTAACGACTATCCTGGTTTTGTAGCTAATCGCATCTTAATGCCAATGATAAATGAGTCCATTGAAACGCTATACAATGGCGTTGCCGGCGTTGCCGAAATCGATACGGTAATGAAATTAGGTATGGCACATCCTATGGGACCACTTCAATTAGCAGATTTTATCGGTTTAGATGTATGTCTTTCTATTCTTGAAGTAATGTACGACGGTTTCAAAAATCCTAAGTATGCGCCCTGTCCTCTATTGGTAAATATGGTTAGAGCAGGTAAGTTGGGCGTAAAATCCGATGAAGGTTTTTACGATTATTCAGAAACCAGAAAAGCAGAAAAAGTAGCCGCACAGTTTGTATAAGGAAAAACTATTGATTTTAAGCAAATAGGTTTATGGCCAAAGTAATCCCTTTTAAAGCAGTTAGGCCCACAAGGGCCATCGTAGGTTTGGTAGCCTCCAGGCCGTACGATAGCTATACCGTAGACGAGCGTGAGTCTCGTATGGATTACAATCCTTATAGCTTCCTTCATATCGTAAATCCAGGCTACAAATATGATAAAATCATAAAGGGAGAAGAACGCTATAAATTGGTTAGAAATCGCTATTTAGAATTTAAGGAAGATGGCATTTTTAATCAGGATAAAGCACCTGCTTTTTATGTTTACAAGATTGTGAATAGACACGGTCAGGTCTTTAGCGGAATCATAGGAGCAACAAGTGCAGAGGATTATGAAAACGATGTTATAAAAAAACATGAGGATACTCTTGCTAAGCGGGAAGAAACATTTAAAACCTACTTGCAAACCGTTGGCTTTAATGCAGAACCGGTTTTACTTACCTATCCTGATAATTCTACCATTGCTAAAATCATTAAGGAAACCCAAAAAGGTTATGCCGAATTTGAGTTTACAATGACCTATAGGGACACCCACTATTTATGGAAAATAGATGACCCTGAGACCATTGCCGTTATTCAGAAAGAATTTGAGGATATGAACACTATCTATATTGCCGATGGGCACCATAGATCCGCATCATCATACCTGCTTTACAAAGATGAAAAAGAAAAGAACCCTAATCACCTTGGTAATGAGCCTTACAATTTCTTTATGTCTTACCTTATACCAGAATCGGATTTAGTTATTCATGAGTTCAGTCGATTGGTAAAGGATTTAAACGGTTTAACCAAAGAAGAATTCTTAATAAAGCTCGACGCTATTTACAGAATTGAAAATAGAGGTATTATGCCCTACCATCCATCTAAACAGCATCATTTTAGCATGTACTTGGATGGAGAATATTATTCATTGTATTTGCGTAAAGCGCTTTATAAATTCGACACCGCTTTAGATAAATTAGATGCACAACTACTCTACAAAACCGTCCTTCAACCAATTTTAGGCATAGATGATTTAAGAAATGATGATAGAATAGAGTATGTAAATGGCCGCCACGAAATTGTGACCATAAAATCTAGTGTTGATAGTGGCGATTTTGAAGTTGGTTTCGGAATGATTCCTGCGACTGTATCACAAATTAAGGAAATTGCGGATGAAGGCTTAAAAATGCCACCTAAAAGCACCTATATTTTACCAAAACTTAGAAGCGGAATAACAATTTACGAATTTTAAGAAGGCTAAAATCTTATGGTAAAATATACGCTGTTAGTTATTTTTATTTTAATAAGTCCTTATGCCTTGCCAAATACCGAAGAATTGGTTACGTCGCAAACCATAATTAGAAACGGCGTTGGTTTAGGATCTGTATTAGCTGTTGTTTTGTCCTGGGACAGAAACAAGTCAATCTTATTAGCTATAATTCACGGGATTTTTAGTTGGCTTTACGTCATCTATTATGCCCTAACACGATAATAAAATGTCTATTAAAGAGAATCTTCAAAAAATAATTAAATCTATACCAGAATCTGTTACGCTTGTGGCCGTATCCAAAACCAAGCCCATAAGTGATTTAATGGAAGCTTATGACGCTGGTCAGCGCATATTTGGCGAAAATAAAATTCAGGAAATGGTGTCTAAATACGAGGAGATGCCTAAAGATGTCCAATGGCACATGATTGGGCATGTGCAGCGTAATAAAGTAAAATATATGGCGCCTTTTGTAAGTCTCATTCATGGCGTAGATAGCTTAAAGCTTCTTAAAGAGATAAATAAACAAGCTAAAAAAAACGAGAGGGTTATTGACTGTTTACTGCAAATAAAAATTGCCCAAGAGGACAGTAAGTTTGGCATGCAAGCGAAAGAGGCTTTTGTTTTGTTGCAGTCCGAGGAATTAAAAGAACTCAAAAATATCTGCATCAAAGGCGTAATGGGAATGGCTACTTTTACGGATAATAAAAACCAAATAGAGAGTGAGTTTAAGTACTTAAAATCTAATTTTGAGCAGCTCCGTGCCCATAACTGCGATAACTGCGACCTTCAAATTATATCAATGGGTATGAGTGGTGATTATCCATTAGCCATAGAATGCGGTAGCAATATGATTAGAGTGGGCAGCAGCATTTTTGGAGCTAGAAATTATTAGGTATTTCTTTATGTAGTCGCCAAGACTTTTTTAATTTAGAATCTAAATTATATCTGAAAAGCACATATTATTTACGCCATACTAGACATAGAAACCACAGGAGGCAAATACAATGAAGAAGGTATTACGGAAATTGCAATCTATAGGTTTGACGGCCATAAGGTAACCGATCAATTTATTTCCTTAGTAAATCCAGAGCGTGAGATTCAGCCCTTTGTTGTTAATCTCACAGGTATCAACTCTAAGATGTTAAGGACGGCACCTAAGTTCTATGAAGTAGCTAAACGCATTGTAGAACTCACTGAGGATTGCGTGTTGGTAGCCCATAATGCCGAGTTTGACTATCGCATCCTTAAAACTGAATTTAGACGTTTAGGCTTCACATTTAAAAGAAAAACACTCTGTACCGTAGAATTATCTCAAAAGCTTATTCCAAATATGGAATCTTATAGCTTGGGTAAGTTGGCAAGGGCTTTGGGGATTCCGGTGAGTGATAGACATAGAGCTCAAGGCGATGCTTTGGCTACCGTTAAATTATTTAGAACATTGTTAGATAAAGACAACGGAAAGGCTATAATAAAGGAATCCGTTAAAGTAGAGCAGCGATCTAAATTAAGCTCAAATCTTAAATCTATAGTAGAAGAGCTGCCGAGCGACACTGGAGTATATTATATTCACAATTCCGATGGCGATATCATTTATATTGGCAAGAGCAATAATATTAGAAAACGTATCACGCAGCACTTTACCAATAATAACTCTAAATCAAAAAAAATTCAAGCTTTAGTTGCGTCTGTGAGTTTTGAAAAAACTGGAAGTGAACTTGTAGCGCTATTAAAGGAAAGTGAAGAGATTAAAAAGAACAAACCTCCTTTAAACAGAGCTCTTAGGCAACACAAATTTACCCAGGGCCTATACAGCCATATAGACAATAATGGGTACATAAACCTTAGGATAAATCACCTTAAAAAAGATGCAAAGCCTATAACCACATTTAGCAATAGACAATCGGCAATTTCGTATATGAACAGAATGATTGAGAAATTTGAACTATGTCCAAAATTATGTGGCATACAGAAATCACAAAGTAGCTGTTTTCATTACGATATTAAAGATTGTTACGGCGCCTGTATTGGTGAAGAACCTGTTAGCACTTATAACCAACGAGCTAAGACGGTCATCGATATTAACACCTATGATAATAAAAACATGATTATCATTGATCGTGGCAGAGCTATTGGCGAAAAAAGTGTTATCCTGATAGAAGATGGTATTTTTAAAGGCCTTGGCTTTTTTGAGCTCAATCATCAAATTAACAATATCGAAGTCCTTCAGTCCCTCATTACTCCAATGCAGAATAATAGGGATACGCAACATATTATTCAAGCTTATATGCGCAAAAACAAGCGATTAAAAATTATTGATCTCTAAATATGAACTTTAAATTACTTCTCCTTTTTTTAATCTTTTCCACGTTATCTTTTAGTCAAGAATTTCATGAAGGTTTTGATGTCTACGACCGTGAATTAAGAATCCATCAGTTTCCCCAAGATACTACTGCTGGTGCTATAGTAATTTATAGTTATGGTAACGCCTTTATAGACAAAAACAGTTTTTTACTAAGGTTTCAGGTACAAAAAAAGATAAAAGTACTAAAGAAAAATGCCCTTAACACTGGCGAAGTAGAGGTGAAATTGTATAAAAACGGTGCTAACAAGGAAAAAATAAACCGTATTACAGGAGCCAGTTATAATTTGGAAAATGACAACAGAGTTAAGTCAGAATTATCGCCTGATGCCATCTACGAAACCGAACATGAGAACTATACCTCAGTTAGGTTTGTAATACCGAACGTTAAAGTTGGTTCTGTAATTACCTATAGCTATGAAACAGAATCCCCTTTTATTAGAAAGTTTCAGCCGTGGTATTTCCAAGGAGAAAACCCTGTAATATATAGTGAGTACAATACCAATATCCCAGGAAACTATACCTATCACATAAAATTAGTTGGTTCCTTACCTTTAGAAGTGAATGAAAGCAATATAGAAAGGAGTTGTATTGAATTAGCTAGAGGCGCCTCTGCGGATTGCATGGTATCAAAGTTTGTTATGAAAAATATCCCTGCCTTTAGAATAGAAGGTTATATGACTACTCCTTTAAATTATTTATCTCGAATTGAATACGAATTAAAAGAAATAAGAAATTTTTCTGGAGAGAAGGAAAAGCTTACCAAGTCGTGGAAGAATGTTGACTCCGAGCTTAAATCTAGCACCTATTTTGGTAAACAACTGAAGAAAACAAATTTGGTAAAGAATCTTTTACCTGATGACATACTTGAAAATGAAAGCGAAATTGAAAGAGCCAAAAAGATATATCATTATGTCATTGACACTTATAAGTGGAATGGCAAGATAGCGCCTTATGAGGTATCTATTAAAGACCTTCTTGACAAAAAAACAGGAAATGCCCACGAAATAAACCTGCTTCTTTATAATTTATTTAAAGACCAGAACTTCGAGGTTTATCCAGTATTACTTTCTACAAGGGACTCTGGCTTTGTTACAAAATTGTTTCCTGTACTTACCGAGTTCAATTATGTTATTCTGAAATTATTAATAAATGGCAAATCATATTTTATAGACGGCACCAATCCTTATCAGTCTTTTGGAGAAATCCCTTTTAGGTGCCTTAACCAGTATGGAAGGCTTATTGATTTTAAAAATGAAAGCAAGTGGGAGGATATAAAGATAAACAAATATTCCTCCGTTCTTCACCTAGTAAATGGTACCATAGAAAACGGCTCGTTAGTTGGAAAAATACAAAGCCGTTACTCAGGTTATCATGCGCTTAAGCCAAAACAGGATTATGACGAAAACTCAGGGGCCTATTTCAATGCATTTAATAATACGTATCCAGAAATTGAATTCACCGATCAAAAAGCACTTGATTACGACAAAACTAGTTTTGTTTTTAAACAGGAGCAGCTATTTGAAATGGAATTGGAAATCATTGGGAATAATATTTATCTCAATCCATTTTTGGTTAGGTTTTTCGAAAGCAATCCTTTTAAGCTTCAGCAAAGGACCTACCCTATCGATTTTGGTTATAAGGATATTTATTCCTACAGTTTTAAGTTAGCTATTCCTGAAGGTTATAGCATTATGGAGGTGCCAGAGAACCAAAACTTAGAACTTCCCAACAAAACCGGTACGTTCAATTATTCAGTTTCAAAACAGGAGAACGAAGTGAGCATCAACTTTAAACTAAATTTTAACCTCTCCTTATATCCACCAAACTATTATGAATCATTAAAGATTTTGATGTCTAAAGTACTCGACAATCAAAACAACAACGTAATCGTATTGAAGAAGAACTAACATTTCTTTCGTACTTTTAAACCTATGAAACCCACAAAACATAACTGGCGCACCAAACTCCACGAAGTAATCTATGAGGCAGACACGCCCTCTGGGAAAGCCTTTGACCTTATTCTATTGGTGGCCATTTTAGCGAGTATCGTTCTTGTGATGTTAGAGAGCATAAAAAGCTTTGATGCCAAATATCATAGGTTTTTAGATATTGCAGAATGGGTAATTACTATACTCTTCTCAATTGAATATGTTGCACGCATCATCTCAGTTAACAAACCTTTTAAATACATATTTAGCTTTTACGGGGTTATAGATCTTTTGTCTACGATACCTAAATATATTTCAATTTTACTTCCCGGCACGCACTCTCTTGTGGCGTTAAGAGCGCTGCGCCTTTTACGCGTTTTTAGGATTTTGAAATTGGCTAGATACCTAGGCGCCTCCAATCAACTGGCCACTGCCATCAAAGCTAGCCGAGCAAAAATAGCTGTATTCCTATTCGCTGTTTTGATAGCAGCCACGATTTTTGGTACCATTATGTATTTGGTGGAAGGTGAAGAAAACGGATTTACCAATATACCAAAAAGTGTCTATTGGTGTATTGTTACCTTAACGACTGTTGGATTTGGTGACATTGCGCCTGTAACTCCGTTAGGACAATTTATTGCAACCGTTATTATGATTTTAGGTTACGGAATTATAGCGGTACCAACAGGCATTGTTTCTGCAGAGTATACCAAAGCCTCTGGTAAACATAAAGGCAAACTCTCTGATGAAGAAATTGAGCAATTAGAGAGCGTTCACTTAAATACCCAGTGCTGCGTAAATTGCCTGACTGAACAGCATCAGGATGGTGCCGAGTTCTGTTATAAATGTGGCTGTAGACTCCATCATGATTCCTAAACTTATCACCATTGTTGGGCCAACAGCCATAGGGAAAACTGCCCTTAGCATCTCACTAGCAAAGCATTATGGCTGCGAGATTATTTCGGCAGACTCAAGGCAATTTTATAAGGAAATGAATATCGGTACCGCAGTACCTTCTCCCGAAGAGCTGAAAAGTGCAAAACATCATTTTATTCAACATAAATCCATTAACGAGACGTATTCCGTTGGTGATTTTGAAAGGGATGCCATAGAGAAAATCAAGGAATTGCACAAAAGAACTACCACAGTGATAATGATCGGTGGATCGGGACTTTATATCAAAGCAGTTACGGATGGCCTTGATGATTTTCCAAGTATAGATAAAGACGTACGGATTGATTTAAACAGAAGACTTAAAAATGAAGGCCTAAAATCCTTACAAGACGAACTCTTTACAGTAGATAGAAAGGCCTACGAGTCTATTGCTATTGATAATCCACATAGAGTAATAAGAGCCTTAGAAGTATATCAAGGTACTGGACGACCTTATTCCAGCTTTTTGTCGCAACCAAAGAAAAAAAGGGATTTCGATACGATTTATATTGGGCTGAGAGCTGATCGCCAAGTCATCTACGACAGAATTAATAAACGCGTCGACCTTATGATGAAGGCCGGATTATTGGATGAGGTCAAGTCCCTTTATCCATTTAAGGATGTGAATGCTCTAAACACAGTAGGTTACAAAGAACTATTCAGGTACTTGGATGGTGAGATTGATTTAGAATTTGCCATTTCGGAAATTAAGAAAAATACAAGGCGTTTTGCCAAGCGGCAACTGACCTGGTTTACCAAAAACAAGGACATAGAATGGTTTTCACATGACTGCGACTTCGGTGATATAATATCTTATATTGATAGTATGCATAAAAAAAGTCTAACTTAGAAAAGCTAGACTTTATATACCTAAACCTAAAACGCTTAGTCGTCATTGTCGTTATGTATTACCAGCCTAAATCCTTCACCGTGGATATTTAAAATTTCTACATTTGGGTCTGGTTTCAAATACTTTCTCAATTTGGCAATGTAGACATCCATACTTCGTGATGTAAAGTAATTGTCATCGCGCCATATTTTGGTTAGAGCCAATTCTCTTGGCATCAAGTCATTTTCATGTAATGCCAACAAACGCAACAGTTCGTTTTCCTTCGGAGATAGTTTGGTTGGTTCCCCTCCATCGAATTTGAGGAAACGTAATTTCGAATTTAAATCGAAACGCCCAATTTTAAATTCAAATTGTTTACTATCTGCAATGGAATCGGTTGCCTTACGCTGCATTATGGCTTTAATCTTCATTAATAAAACCTCGCTATCAAAGGGTTTATTAAGGTAATCGTCCGCTCCTACTTTATATCCTTTTAAAACATCTTCCTTCATGGCTTTTGCCGTTAAAAAGATAATTGGAACATCGGTATTTTTCTCTCTGATCTCCTTTGCTAAGGTAAAACCGTCTTTATAAGGCATCATAACATCTAGGATGCAGAGGTCAAAATCGTCTTTCTTGAACTTTTCAAAACCTTCCATTCCATTTTTGGCATGGACAACGTCGTAATCGTTCATCATTAAATAATCCTTTAAGACGGTTCCAAAATTTGGATCGTCTTCTACCAAAAGAATTTTCTTGTTTTGTTCTTCCATAATTCGTTTTTATGATATTAATGGCAGTCTTATCGTAAATGTACTACCTTTTCCTTTTTCACTTTCTACTGATATATGTCCTTGATGGTCTTCAACTATACGTTTAACATAGGCCAATCCTAAACCATGACCTTTTACATTATGTACATTACCTGTATGCTCTCTATAAAATTTTTCAAATACACGTTTTGCAACTTGCTTACTCATACCATTACCTTGATCCGCAATTTTAAGAATGATACTATTTCCTATATTTTCTGTG
This sequence comes from uncultured Winogradskyella sp., assembly GCA_913055905.1. Lineage (GTDB taxonomy): Bacteria > Bacteroidota > Bacteroidia > Flavobacteriales > Flavobacteriaceae > Winogradskyella. Next base: position 47,441 of record CAJXLB010000002.1, on the reverse strand, counting down.
TACACATCAATTTTTGGTGCGTCGTCAGAATATTTTACGGCATTGTCTAAAATATTTACAATAACATTTGTAAAATGGGTTTCGTTGGCCAAAACCGAAGACTTTGCAGCATTTAAATGTGTTTTAACGTATCCTTTTCGATCTTCTACTATCAACTCTATATGAGTCACGGCATCTTCTATTAAATCGTGCAACTTTAAGCGTTCTTTGCTTATGTTAAGCTCATTCTTTTCTAGTTTGGATATGCGCAGTACATTTTCAACTTGAGCGTGCATGCGCTTATTTTCATCCTTTATCATCTTGAGATAACGCTTAACCTTTTCTTCATCTCCAAGTATTTTAGGATTTCTAATAGAATCCAAAGCCAAGTTGATGGTTGCTATAGGTGTTTTAAACTCGTGCGTCATGTTGTTGATGAAATCTGACTTTATCTGTGATATTTGACGTTGTTTTATCAACTGGTAAATAGCACTTGAATAAGCTATGATAATTACTCCTGTAAAAATTACGGAGAGTAAAATCATCCACAAAATGGATGACAAAAGGTACTTACGACGCTCAGGAAAATCAACATATAGCTTGTAGCTACTTTCTTCGTTATTATCTAAAAATACAGGTATACCAACGGTAGTATCTGGATTTTTCTTAAAGTTGATTGTTTTTACATTGGTCGCAAGGTCATCATCATAGATAGCAAATTCAAAATCTAGGTTTACCCCTTCACTTTGAAGCTCTCGCGTTAAAAGCGCCTCTACCTGCTCTACCGTTACACGCTTGTATATAGGAATCCGTTTAAGCAATTCCTTAAATGATTCTTCATAGGATTGTTTATCTATATCTGAAAGGGAAGAAATTTCCACCAAACGCTGTTTGGGCTCAATTGCACCTCCTCCATCTATATTGGACCGACTATAAATTTCAGTAATACGCTCGCTAGAACGTTGACTCACATTTATGCTGTCTGCATCAATTTCAAAGAACATAGATGGCACCTTAAAACGCTCTTCCAAAACGGTATTCCTGTGAATAATCGTTTCGTCGTTTATATCATCTTCTGCAGTTATATACAACTGCTTAATGGTTGTTGAATCAGGCTCTTTCTTTTGCTTTATAAGCGGCCTGATCATACTGATGTACTTGCGGAGCTCGTACTCTTCTATATCTCTCGAAACAAAACTCAGCGCCCTTTTAACGCTTAGATTGAAATTTTGCTCTTCATTCTTTAAACTATTATTGATAAAGAAGGATTGAACGAAAATTATTCCGATGAGAGACAAGCTCATTAATACTACCAGTAAAACGAATAGCTTTTTGCCCATCGCCCAAATTTAACATTTTAACATTTAGCGGAAATTAGGTTTAACCTTACCTTAACAAAAGGATAGCTGTGCTTTTAAGCCTTTTTTATAAGCTCATTATGGATTTGCAGCACTTGATTCTTGACATCTTCCAAGTCTACATTCTCAATTACAAAATCCGAACGTTTTACCTTTTCATCATCGGGAAGTTGATTTTCAATTACAGCCAAAACTTTTTCTTTACTAGAGTCATCGCGCGCCACGACCCTTTTTATCCGCTCTTCTTTAGGAGCTACAACTGTTATTATCGTGTCGTATTGATGCTCTAGATCGTTTTCAAAAATAATAGCAGCTTCCTTTATAACATAAGGACCATTTTGTTTGGAGAGCCACGATTTAAAATGTTCTGCAACCCTTGGATGCACAATAGTATTGATTTTCTTGAGTAGGGCTTTGTTGTTAAAAACCTGCTGGGCTATAAATGGCCTATTTACCCTATTGTTTTTATAAGCTGATTCCCCTAATAACGCAATCAACTCTTTTTTAATGGCTTTAGAACTATTCATCAGAGCCTTTGCCTCATCATCTGCAATGTAAACAGGGATACCCAATGCCTCAAACATTGCCGCAACGGTAGATTTACCACTCCCTATACCACCTGTTAGTCCAACGATTTTCATTTTCAATTACTGTATTATAATAAAATCGATTCGCTTTTGTTTTATGGAAGAGCGTTTAACAATATCTGGCTTTTTCACCAACTTAGGTACCAGATAAGAGACACTGCTGTCATCAACAGGAAACTCACATTCCACAATAAAGTCTGAAGGTGAAATTTCTTTATAATTCTGCAAATCCACATAAAACGACACCGTTACACTTTTAGGAAAAACATTGACCTGTACGTCATCTGGCTGATTGGTAACCAGAACAGGTATTTCTAAAGTGCCTTCCGTAAAACGGCTTACCTCTCCTTTAACTGTAACGGATTTAGGGAAGATTTCTATATTTTTTAAATTGTTAATATCCAGTTCTACTACCTCTTGTATATTTTCTTTAACTCCATTTAGCTTAAGTACTTCTGTTTCAATGGTTTCGATTGGCGCAATAAGCTCTTCAGGTCCCACTATTCTAACACTATCTGTACTAAAACTAAAATCACCTAATACATCGAAACCTATGGCATAACTTATATCTGAAACCAAAGTAACAGGAACTCTTTTTGAGGCTAATCGTGCATATTCAAAAACCAATGTATCGGGTTTTAATGATCTAACCACATAGGATTCCCCTAATTTTTCTTCAAACAGATACTTATGCTTAGACACATCAAAAACAAAAGCCTCATCTGTTTTGGTCATATCGTTTTTTGAGTCAAAATCAAATACCAATGTCTTCGAGAAAATATAGGGCAACAAAGCAAAACCTTTAGACTCTATGACTGCAGTGACAACATTTGTAGAATCCTCTATAAGCACAAGGTCGTCGTCAAGATTTGTAGGGTTAATGGCGATACTAAAGTTTTGTCTGTAATCATTGGATAATTTGGAAAACACCAAGAAGACAAATGCCAATGCCACAAATGCCGTAAATTGTTTTACGGTTCTTTTTCTTATGATTTTTGACAATTTTGCTTTCATTTTATTTAAAAAACAATCCGGGAAAAACCTTTTTTGGATCTTTCCTTAATACTGAGATGGCCACAGTAGATTTTAAAAATCCCCAGCCATAACCCAAAAATTGAACAAATACCGCAATCACTGCCAAAAACCCAACGGTTAGACTTTTATTATTCCAAGTAGCCAATACAAGGGCTAGACTAAAATATACCACATAGCACCAAAATGGATAAGGCATACCAAATAAAAGTAAAATTAGCGAAAGAACTAAACCCAGCATGAATATTGTTGGAAACCAAAAAACTACGCTTTTGGACTGTGGATGCCACAAATTTAAAATGGGCCGAGCTAAACCGAATTTTTGCACTTGGCTAAAAAACTTAGACCAAGTTATGCGTCTTTTATGATACACATAAGCATTGGGAATAAGGGCAGTTTTATAGCCTTTGGCCTTTAGGCGAAGGGATAAATCTGGATCTTCACCGGGATGTATTTTGGAGAAGCCCTTTGTGTCCAAAAAAGCGTCTTTAGATAGACCCATATTGAAACTTCTCGGCTGAAAGTCCTCAACCTGACGTTGTCCGCCTCTAATCCCTCCTGTTGTAAGGAAGGATGTCATTGCAAAGTTAATGGCCTTCTGTAGATTATTGAACGATGTATGAGCCGCATCTGGACCTCCAAAACAGTGAACATAATTGTTGCTTAAAAAATTATAAACTTCAGTTAAATAATGGCTGGGCAGCAATACATCAGAATCTAAAATGATAAAATAATTGCCCTTAGCTTTTTGCATTCCATAATTTCTGGAATCTCCGGGTCCCGAATTTGGTTTGAAATAATACGAAATGTTGAGCTTGGACTTAAACTCATTGACAATATCCTCCGATGTTACGGTTGAACCGTCCTCAATGATAACAATTTCATAATTGAGGTCACTATCAAGCTCGGTAAAGCTTTGCAAAAGCTCCTTCACCTCTTTGGGCCTATTGTAAACGGGAACGATAAACGAAAACTCCAGCTGATTCATTATTACAAAAGTAACCAAACTGAGGTCAATAGCCTTCTTATATTTTGAAGATTACAACAAATAAAAAAGTCATTATTGCTTAAAAATCTTCTCTATAATCGTAGTTTCAGCCCCAAAAAGTTTTACAACATAAAAACCAGAACTTAAGTCTTCAAACGATACAGCAAAATTTAAAGCGTTGGGCTGAAGTTGACGTACCATTTGACCTTTGATATTCAAAATCTGAACCGCATCTATTAGCGCAGGCGCATTAATAAACAATGAACTTGTAACAGGGTTTGGATAATATATAAAATCACTTGCGCTATAGTCTAAATTAGTCAAGGTTGCACCCTCCACTATATTAAGTTTTTGATTTGGCGCAACATTAAAAATAATGTCTTCAAGACCACTTAGCCATTTCACTTTTACATAATCAATATTGGTATTAGTACCTAATCCAAATATTTCAGTTGATGAATTTTGGGACAAATAACCTTCTCCACATAAGGTATACCTGTACTGCTTATTGCCATTAACAGAAATTTCGATTAAGGCGCCTATACCATCTTTATTGCTCACTGTACCCTCTAGACCTATTGCAATATAATTATTGGCATTACTAGCCGTATTTTCCCAAAGAGCAGGTACTTGATTCTGGTCGTTATTCACTATGATTTCCATTAGGCCATCATTATTGTAATCTCCAACAGCAGAAGAATAGCTTCTATAGGTATTGGAATTAAAGCCAACATTACTAGGCTGCTCAAAGGTTTCATCTCCAGAATTGGTAAAAAAAGCATACGATGGAAAACCATTATCACCAGTATATTGGGAATTAACATATAAATCGAGGTCACCGTCATTGTCGGCATCCAAGAAATTTGAGCCCCAACAAAAGCTATCAACAATGGTTCCGGAGGACAAAGACACATTGCTGAATGTTTCATCACCATTATTTTTTAGCAAAACACTACCTGGAAGAGGAGTACTTATTCCTTGTGGCGTATTGGTCATGTAAATATCAAGAAAACCGTCGGAATTAAAATCATCAATAGTAACCGACATAGCATCTATGATAATATTGGTTCCGGAAGAAAAACTAACATCTGTAAAAGTACCGTCGCCATTATTTTTATAGAGATAGTTAGGCTCGAACTTGTCGTTGGCGACATAGAGGTCTTGCCAACCGTCATTATTAAAATCAAAAAAACCGGAGCAGAACGTCAAAGCAGGGTCATTGGATAGTCCAACAGCTTCTGTAACATCAGAAAAAGTACCATCACAATTATTCTTAAATAAGTAATTGGTTATGTTTGTTCCTCCTATTCTATTAGATAAATAGACATCAAGGCAGCCATCATTGTCTATGTCGCCCCAGGAGGCTCCATAAGTAATTAAATTTTCATTGGGAAATCCAGCAGCATCTGAAATGTCTGTTAAACTGTTATTAGTGTTCTCATAAAGCCTATTTCTGCCTGTATCACTGGTAACAAATAGGTCTTTATCGCCATCATTATCAAAATCTACCCAAGTAACGCTGCGCGTTCGGTCTAGATTTTCATTGGCTCCTGTTAGTAAATTAAACTCGGCAAAAATAATTCCGTCAATATTCTTGTAAAACCTGACAGGCTTATTTTCTCCTGTTCCTAGAGTAATATCATCAAAGCCGTCACCATCAAAGTCTACATAACTTACACCATGTCCACCAAAAATAGAATTTCCCGTATCTATTGTGAAACCCAGAAGAGCTGCACGATTCTCAAAATTGATTTGGGCTTGTGCTAAAGGCAAACAGAGTAAACTGATAACGATATAAATTCCAATAAGCCTCATTAATAAGGGTGTTATTAAATTTCAATCCCTTTCCTTATATCCATTAAATTTAAAAGTTTATTTTAAATTTTTATAGACCATTTTTTGAAAATTCAAAATAAAAAAAATCCGCTTAATTCTAAACGGTTCTTCTAGCCTTAAAAAATGTTACCGTTTACTGTTTTACAAATCTAAGGGTCTCATTTGCATTGTCTACTGAGGCTCTTAAGATATAGGTGCCTGCTGGTAAATTAGACATATCCAAAACGCAATTGACGCTATTAGGCTGTAATTGCATTACCTGCTGACCTAACACATTACTCACTATAACTGTTTCGATATTGGTTGAGGCTGATTTTAACGTTAATGTATTTTGCACTGGATTTGGATAGTAAGAGAACTGAGCTTGGCTATTTTCAGCCGTTGAGAGTGCAGAGCCTTCAACGATAGTCAAGGTTTGATTAGCAGCTACATCATAAAGAACATCTTCCAGTCCACTCAACCATTTTACTTTTACGTAATCAATATTGCTTGCTGTACCTATACCAAAAATTTCAGTTCCTGAATTTTGAGACAGATAGCCTTCACCTATAAGGGTGTAGCGATATTGCTTTTCACCATTAATTGAAATCTCTATAAAAGAACCAACACCGTTGCGGTTGCTTACGGTTCCTTCGAGTTTTACCTTAAGCCAATTATTGTCTTGAGGTGTTTGATTTTTCCATACTGAAATATTGGGATGGTTGATGTTGTTGACCACAAAATCGGTATAGCCATCATTGTCTATATCGCCAATGGCGTTGGAGTAACTTTTAGCAAAATCATCTGGAATGACTGCATTATTCATTGTAAAAATTCCATTGCCACTGTTAATGAAAAAAGCCGATGAAAGAAAACTCGGATTAGAACCATTCTGTTCACAACTCACATATAAATCGAAATCTCTATCATTATCCGCGTCTAGAAATATGGCTCCCCAACAATCACTATTGACCTCTACTTGCGATGCAGCGGCAACATTTGTAAAGGTTCCATTTCCATTATTCTTTAAAAGCACATTTCCATCCGGTTCATTAGTAACATAAATATCCAACCATCCATCAGAATTATAATCATCCACTGTTACTGACATTGCACCAATAGCCAAATCCGTTCCCGTTAATGCCCCGACCTCCGTAAATGTGCCGTCCCCATTATTTCTATAAAAATCGTTAGTATAAATTGTTCTATCATTTGCGACGTAAATATCTTGGTCCCCGTCGTTATCATAATCAAGAAATGCTGCGCAAAAGGAAAGTTTAGCAACGTTTGACAAACCAACTTCGTTATTGACTATGGAAAAGGTTTTATCACCATTATTTTTGTATAAAATATTTGGGGTTTCAGAATCCCATATACTGATAAAAACATCCAAAAAACCATCGTTATTATAATCACCCCAAGATGCGCCATAATAGGAAAACGAATTCAATAGTATGCCACTGCTAAGCGTTATGTCTTGCATAACCATATTACCCAAGTTTTCGTATAAAGTATTTCCACCATCATCACTGGTTATAAACAAATCATGGTCCCCATCGTTATCAATATCTATCCAATTTATTTGCTTTGTACTATTTGAATTATCAATATTTATGTTTTGCTCAGCAAAGAAACCATTGATGTTTTTAAAGAATCGAACTGTATTATTCTCAGCAGTAGCAATAGACAAATCGTCCCAGCCATCATTGTCATAATCGAAAAAAGTTATCCCAGAACCATTTTCGGCATTCTCACAAATAACATTTATTCCTAATTGTTCAGGAGTATTTTGAAAGGAAATCTGAGCCAGGGCAGCATCAAAGAAAACCATTAGACTGATTGACAAAATAAATCGAAAAGATAGCACTTACTGAGATTTAATTTATATAGCTTAAAATAATTAAAAAATTTAACAAAGAATCTTCATAAAGATACTGGTTTATTCCTTAAGTATTCCTACAGTTTCAGTAAAGCCCGCTACTTTTACTTTGACATAGTACTTACCTGTAGATAATCCAGACATATCCAAATCGCTGTCAGGGCTATTTGAAACTTGCTTCATCACTCTTTGACCAAGCACATTAAAAACAGTAAGCTCCTCAATCTCAGTTTCCGCTTTCACATATAGTTTACTTTGTACTGGGTTAGGGTAATAACTGAACTTAGCTAAGCCTAACTCTTTAACAGAAAGTGTTGAGGCTTCGACAATGGTCAAGGTTTGATTAGCAGCAACATTGTAAAGAGTATCTTCCAGTCCGCTCAACCATTTTACTTTTACGTAATCAATATTGCTTGCTGTACCTATACCAAAAATTTCAGTTCCTGAATTTTGAGACAGATAGCCTTCACCTATTAAGGTGTATCGATACTGCTTTTCTCCATTAATTGAAATCTCTATTAAAGAACCAACGCCATTGCGGTTGCTCACAGTCCCTTCGAGTCTTACCTTAAGCCAATTATTGTCTTGAGGTGTCTGATTTTTCCATACTGAAATATTGGGATGATTGATATTGTTGACCACAAAATCAGTATAGCCATCATTGTCTATATCACCTATGGCGTTGGAGTAACTCCAAGAAAAGTCGAAAGGAATTGCTGAATTTGTAGGTACAAATGGCAATTCACCTCTGTTCTCATAAAACATTGATGATTCATATTGTGGTAATGAGCCATCTGTTTCTCCTGAAACATAAAGATCTAAATCATTATCATTATCTGCATCTAAAAAAATGGCGCCCCAACCAAAGTTATTAAAGGTAACACCATAATCTAAAGCCATATCGGTAAATGTGCCATCAGTGTTATTAATAAAAAGAACACTATCATCTGAATCGTCAGTAACATAAATGTCCAACCAGCCGTCAGCATTAACATCATCTATGGTTACGCTCATGGCATCAATAAAAATACGAGTGCCTGAGTCTTCACCTATTTCCGTAAACGTTCCATTACCATTGTTTCTATATAACAGGTTAGGCCATTGTGTTTTGTCGTTAGACACATAGATATCTTGGTCGCCATCATTGTCATAATCTAAAAAAGCCGAACAGAAAGACATCATACCTTCATTAACTAAACCAGCTTCTGAATTTACTAAGGTAAAGGTCTTATTGCCGTTGTTCTTGTATAGTATACTCGGAATTTGTGGGTCTCTAATGCTAATGAACACATCTAAAAACCCATCATTATTATAATCGCCCCAAGATGCGCCGTAGTAAGGAAAGACTTCTTCAAGCATGCCGCAACTCGCTGTTATGTCTTGCATCACCATATTTCCCAAATTCTCATAAAGGGAATTACCATGTGTATCACTTGTTATAAACAAATCATTGTCCCCATCATTATCGATATCTACCCAATTGACCTGTCTACTCTGGTGATCTTGAGGTAATTCTATATTTAGGGTCTGATACGCAAAGAACCCATTTATATTCTTTAAAAAATGTACAGGGTCTCCATTAGAGGAGGCGATGGACAAATCGTCCCAGCCATCATTATCATAGTCAAAAAACGTAATGCCGTTGCCTAAATAAGTATTGCCACATGGAATACTGACTCCAAGCTGAGCTGGTATATTTTCAAAAGCTATCTGAGCATTACAAATGACTATACTAAAACCAACAATGAAATATATCAAACCTCTAGTTTTCGCTCTCATAACGCATAAGATAAGGGTTCTTATTTCATTTCAAGATAAAAAAAAAAGCCGTTTAATAAAAAACGGCTCTTTTAATTATTTAAAAAATTAATTTATTACTGCTTTACCACTCTAATAGTTTTAGTAACATTAGCAACGGTCACTCTTACAAAATAAGTACCCGTTTGTAAGTTAGACATATCCAACTCGCTATTTAAACTGTTCGGTGTTACTTGCATTACCTGCTGACCTAACATGTTAAACATAACCACGTTATCTATATTACTAGACGCCGCGTTTAGGGTTAAGGTATTCTCAACAGGGTTTGGATAGTATGAGAAGGCAGCTTCGTTTTCAAGACTACCCGTTGATAAGGTGGCACTAAATGCAGAAACCTGGAAGTTAATGAAACCATCACCCCCGAACTCCCAAACTCGTATGTATACAGTCTGGTCAGCTAGTCCGTCAGCTGGCTCAATTATAACTTGACCATAAAGTCCATTTCCACCATCATCGTTACACTCAAACAAAGCTAATGAACCACAACTTCCAGTGTAAACAGCCATTCCACCGTCTCCACCACTACCAGTTGGGTCTGCATCTGTTTCAATTGTTAGATTTCCGTCTGACGGCACTGTAACAGCATACCAAACATCACCTCCCAAACCAGTTGGATCTGCAGGGTCATAAGCCGCACAACCAGGCAAAGGCAGCTCGCCAGAATCTGTTGCACTTACATTGGTTTGTCCTGTAATTGGGTTATCAGCAAAAATCCCACCCGGAGTCACCACAATAGCGTTGGCACAATCGTCATTTGATGGTGGTGGCGGCGCAGCTTCTGTAGTAAAACTCCATTCTGCACAACCTGTAGCCTGAGAAGCTCCATTTTGAGGAACGATTTGCCAGTAATACGTTGTACTAAAAGCTATTCCAGTAATATCAACCGTGGTTGCCGTAGCTGCTATAGTTCCTAAATCAGCAAGAGCACCCGAAGTTTCACCGAAGAATATACGATAATCTGTTGGAGCTGGCCCAGAAGATGGCGCTGTCCAAGTTAAGGTTACAGCTCCGGCCGTTACGACGACATCTACAGCACCATCTGCAGGTGTAATTGGTGTTTCTGCACAATCTGGTGGTGTTGGAGGTGTAAATTCTTCAATACATACATCAGTAGTACCAGTAGTAGCACCATCTTTCCATACAGCTAATTTATACGTTGTTGCAGGTGACAATACGATTTCAGCGCTTGTTGCTGGAGTGCTAACACATACTAATTCACTGCCACCACATGCATCAAAAATAGCGTACTCATTTGAGTCTGACATGTTTAAAGTAATAGCACCAGTAGCAGTAGTCGTAAATTCAAACCAAGCTCCTGTATTAACTCCGACCGTATCACAAGAAAAATCTGATGTTCCAAGATCAGCAGCAGTAGAATAATCAATAGTTATTGGTGTAGCAGTTGAACAATCAGACTCAACTGTTGCCAGGATTGGCAAGCTACAAGAATCACCTTCAGAAGGATGAGTCCATTGAACTGTAACATAATCACTGTCACCATTTCCGCCTCCACAGTTTGCTTGAACGTAAAAGTCATAGGTTGTACCCGCTACAAGACCTGAAAGATTAACTGTTGGAGAACCCACAGTACCTGAACCTGCAGGTGTCCCTCCTTGAGCATAGGGCGAAACCCCATATTCATAGGTCCACTGTGTTTCTGATCCACCCGGAGTCCATGATACCGTAGCCTCTGTTAATGAAGTAGGTGTTGCAGTTACCGATGATGGGGCAAGACACGCAGGTGCTGGAGCAAACGTAATGGACCAGCTATTAAAGGTTCCTGTATCTCCGCCTGCTGAATCGCAAAAATTAAGTGTCCATGTACCATCGGCATCAACACCATTAAACGTTGATAATGGCTCTTCTGGCTGAAAAGCACCCGTAAACGGAGCTGTACCTGCGGTAATAGATGTAGCCGCATCATCTCTAAATTGAGTTCCTGTGTAATCATCAGCAGAACCTCCATTTCCAGAGGTTAAATTTGCACTCGTAGTTCCATCGGGAGCAATTAAGGTAACGTTTATATCACCTGCCCAAGTGTGAGTGATGTCTATATCTACTTGATCAAGAATATTGGCAGTTCCCAAAACACCAACACCTGTTACATCCACTGTTAAATTAAGTTCATTCGGTGTACCGCAAGTAGCGGCAGTGCCACCACCAGGCCCCTGGGTACTAGTTGGTGTACCTGTTCCCGGAAATGTTTGGGCAAAGCCAAACACACAGCACAATGAAAACAAAATTGAAAATGTAATTTTTTTCATATAATTTATTATTTAAGTTAGTAATTCATTAAAATTATGTTAATTCCTTAGAACATCAATACATACTTAATGCTAATCGATGAAATGTCAATAACAACGATTAATAACAACTACTTGAATCTGTATTCACAGGTTATGAACAAAAAAAAGTCGCTGAAAATAGCGACTTTAATAAAGTTTATAATATCGAAGACTTTTATTTATTCTCCATAAACACGTCCATCACTGCGTCACTCACGCCCATATTACTGAAACCACCATCATTATATAGGTTCTGTAAGGTGACACGACGTGTTAAATCACTAAATAAAGTAACCGTATAGTTTGCACAATCCAGTGCCGTGGCATTACCCAATGGTGACATTTTTTCGGCATAGGCTATAAAACCATCAAAGCCTTTAACACCGCTTCCTGCCGTAGTTGGTGTTGGCGACTGTGAAATAGTATTTACCCTAACCTTTTTATCTCTGCCAAAGAAATAGCCAAAGCTACGTGCTATACTCTCCAAGTAGGCTTTGTTATCTGCCATATCATTGTAATCAGGAAACACACGCTGTGCCGCCATATAGGTTAGGGCTACGATACTTCCCCATTCATTCATAGCGTCGGCTTTATATAAGGTTTGCATCACTTTATGAAATGACATCGCAGAGACATCCGTCCCTTTTTGGGTCCAGTCGTATTTTTGGTCGGTATACGCCCTACCCTTTCTTACATTGATTGACATCCCTATAGAGTGCAAGACAAAATCTATTTTGCCGCCTAAAATCCCCATGGATTTCTCCACTAAATTTTGCAAATCTTCCTCGGAAGTGGCATCGGCTGGAATAATTTGAGACCCTGTCTTTTCTGCCAAAGCATTGATTTGCCCCATGCGCATGGCCACTGGTGCATTGGTAAGTACAAATTCACCACCTTCTTCGTGAACACGTTCGGCGGTTTTCCAAGCTATTGAGTTTTCGTCCAATGCTCCAAAAATAATTCCCTTTTTTCCTTTAAGTAAGTTATATGCCATTATCAACTGTTTTAGTGTAATTATTAATTTTCTGCTGTAAATATACTATTTAAATCATCCTTTTGTAAGTCCTTGAAGAGACCACCACATTAATTAAGCAATTGCCTAGCATGTGCCATTGCAGATTCCGTAATTTCCAACCCTCCTAACATTTGAGCGATTTCTACCAAGCGCTCTTCTTCATTCAACTTTTTTAGATTGGTCTGTGTATTTTCTGCTTTATCGGTTTTAAAAACCTTGAAGTGAGCATTACCCTTTGCTGCTATTTGTGGCAAATGCGTTATTGTAAACACCTGCATTTTTTTACTCATTTGCAGCATAATTGTTCCCATTTTGTGGGCTATCTCACCAGAAACACCTGTGTCTATTTCATCGAACATGATGCTTGGCAATTGGATATACTCGGCCAGTATAGATTTTATAGCAAGCATAATTCGGGATAATTCACCTCCAGAAGCGGAGCTTTTTAATGGTTTAAAATTACTGCCTTTGTTTGCTGTAAACAACACCTCCAATTCATCCATTCCATTAACCTTAAAAGTGTCTGAACGTGTTAGGTTGAAGTTAAACTTGGCATTTGGCATACCCAAATCTTTGAGGAGTTCTTGCAAACGTTGTGTGAGTTTAGGTAAAACCTCTTGTCGTTTTTCGGAAATAGTTTTTGCCGTCTTATTTAGGTCCGAAGTCGCCTTTAAAAGCTTTTTTTCATTCTCTTCAATACGTGCGTCAAGGTTATTGGTCTGCCCTACTTTGTCCTCGAGCTCATTCCTAATTTCAATTAAATCGTTAATTTGACTTACACCATGCTTGTGAAACAAATTATTAACTAGTTCAATTTTTTGTGTTACGGCTTCCAGTTCTTTAGGGTCTGCGTACAACTCACCTTCCAAGCCATCAACTTCCAATAAAATATCCTGTAACTCAATATTCACGCTCTCTATACGCTCCATTAGATTTGCATAAGGTTTTCCAAAGCTTGAGATTCGGGAAAGATCTTGCTTCATTTGCCTCAGCTGATCTAAAGTCCCCTTGTCTTCTGCTGTTATAAGAGCCTGGATGAAATTCAATTTTTCTTGAATCGTTTCAACATTGCTCAAGGTTTCATACTTCTCTTCCAAGTCTTCAAGGTCAACGCTCTCTAACGTAATTTGATTCAGTTCGTTAAGCAAAAAGTTGTTGTAGTCGTATTCTTTTAACAAATCAACCTTCGTTGTTTTTAATTCTTGAAGTGTAGCTTTTAAGTCCTTGTAATCTCGAAGTTGATTTGTGTAATCTGTCATGAGTTGACTGTTAGCGGCCAAGGCATCAATTACCCTAAACTGATAACTGTCTTCTGTTAACTTTTGGGTTTGGTGTTGGCTATGGATATCAATTAAATAAGAACTTAAAGCAGATAAACTATCTAAGGTAACAGGCGTATCGTTTACAAAAGCCCTGGATTTCCCTGATGGTAGAATTTCTCGACGTATAATGGTGTGCACGTCATAATCTAAGTCTAGATTTTGATAAATTGGTTTTAGATTATAGCTACCTACATCGAACGTCGCCTCTATGACGCATTTTTGATCTTTGTCCTTTATTTGGGACAAATCGGCCCTTTTACCAAGCACTAAGGATAAACCACCTAATAGAATTGACTTTCCTGCTCCTGTTTCGCCAGTAATCATAGTCAAACCACTGTTGAACTGGACCTGAAGCTCATCAATTAACGCAAAGTTCTTTATGTAAAGTGAATTCAGCACACTGTTCTATTAAACAAAACAAAATTAAAAAGAAAGCCTTAATAATAGGCAACAAGAGCTAACTATTAGTAACTAATATTTCGCCATTTCTGGGAATGCATTGGCGCAATTCTATTGAGAATATTGGTGACTTCAGCGACATTAACCTTAGGACCACCTGAAAGAATGTCCATAATCTCATCTGATTTCGCATCGAAAAATACGCGCATTAAAAACGAGTTGGGTCTTCTGGAGTGAATTTTATTTAATTCAGAAATTGCAGCAGTTATGGCCTCTTTCCCTTCCTTTACATCCTCACTCATAACATCCAGACCATTACGGTGGTAATGATACATAGACGATCGCATTTCATCAAAAGTTGGAGACATGAGGTTGTCAATGAGTGCGAATCGCGACTGCAATCCGTCTTCTAATTTCCATCCTTGCCCATTTAATTGTTGCGAATACGTTGCAATGACTTGGGCTTGCTTGAAGTATTCGGTTCCTCCATTTAATTCAAACGTATCAGCATCAAATCCTAAAATCATATAGACATGAAAAGAAAGTACTGAAATAAGATTGGATTCAAATTGAATCGGGTTATAAACCAAATTCTGAAATTCTAAATATTGAAAGTTGAAGGTTTTGTCGTTGTAATTATAAACTGGTGTACTGTAGGATGACCCAAAGACCGGTCTAGATGACGACACTTGAAGCGTAGCCGAAAAAGCATCATTATTATACTGGTTTACATTAATGACCATGCTACAATTGATGCGCTCTTCTTGGCTAAAAGACTTTTCTGTCCATTTTGTGTTATTGATAAACTCGTTAAGCTGCCGTTCTAAAGTCTGAAAAACGACATTATTATCATTACCCGTCTGTTGGGCTATCACAGTAACGGTACAGTTTAGTTCTTGAGCCTGAATGAACAGAACATTTACCAACAAAAAAATTAAGAAGATATTACGCATTGAGCTTATGTATTATTTGCTGCATTATATCTTGGGCAACTTGGGTTTTTGATTTTAGTTCCCCTTCGATAATCTCACCAGACGACAATATAAATGTAACTTTATTTGTTGAAACTCCAAAGCCAGCACCCTTATCCTGTAAAGAGTTGAGTACTATCATGTCTAAGTTTTTCTCCGATAGTTTCTTCTTGGCATTTTTGAGTTCATTATCTGTTTCTAATGCAAACCCAACCAAAAGTTGATGCGCTTTATTATCTCCTAGGGATTTTAAAATATCCTTTGTCTTCTCTAGCTCAATACGTAACGTAGTGTCTTGCTTTTTTATTTTACTCGGTGCAATGGATTTAGGTCTGTAATCAGATACTGCTGCAGAAAGCACGGCCACATCTACAGAATTGAAATGTTTATGCACCTCTTGGTACATTTCCTCTGCACTTGTCACACGATGTAGTTGAATCAAGCCATGATTTACGGTCTCTTGGGTAGGACCTGACACTAAAATTACCTCAGCACCTAAGTTTGCAGCGGCTTTAGCAATTTCAAAACCCATTTTTCCGCTGGAGTGGTTTCCAATGAACCTAACAGGGTCAATGGCTTCATAAGTAGGTCCAGCAGTAACCAATAAACGCTTACCTTTTAAGGGTAATTGAGAAAAGATATCCTTTTCAATAAATGTAACGATATCTTCAGGTTCGGCCATACGACCCTCTCCATACAAACCACTCGCCAGTTCTCCTGTTCCTGCAGGAATCATGGTATTACCGTACGATTCTAAAGTTTTGAAGGTGTTTTTTGTGGATTGGTGCTTGTACATATCCAAGTCCATCGCAGGTGCAAAATAGACCGGACATTTAGCAGAAAGATACGTTGCAAGCAGGATATTATCACACACACCATTAGCCATTTTAGCCAGGGTGTTTGCCGTAGCTGGTGCAATTACAAAATAATCGGCCCAAAGCCCTAACTCTACATGATTGTTCCACACCTTGTTATCGTCTTCTTCATCAACAAAAGAAGACGTAACAGGGTTTTTTGATAAGGTTGAAAGTGTCAAAGGAGTGACAAAATCCTTGGCCGAAGGTGTCATCACCACCTTTACTTTGGCACCTGCCTTAATAAAAAGCCTTACTAGGTTTGCAGTCTTGTAAGCAGCAATGCCAGCAGTTATGCCTAATAAAATGTTTTTGTCTTTTAAAACAGACATTTAAGGTTATTCCTGAGTGTCCTCAGTGTTTCTGTAATATATTTTGTCATCTAACCACTCTTTAATGGCTAAAGCATGTGGTTTAGGAAGTTTCTCGTAAAATTTAGATACTTCAATCTGTTCTTTATTTTCAAAGATTTCCTCTAAACTATCATTATAGGTCGCAAACTCCTCTAATTTATCAATAAGCTCACGACGAATATCTGTATTGATTTGCTCAGCTCGCTTTGCAATTACTGATATAGCCTCGTAGATGTTTTGAGTTGGTGCATCGATTTCATTTCTATCGTAGGTCACCGTTGTTACTGGAGCATCTGTTTTCTTTAAATCCATTTTATAATAAGATTAGCTTTTCGTTGTAAATGTATGTAATTGATTTGTTAATTCTTCGTGCATAATTGCACCTTCTTCTAAGTATTTTGAATCCGGAAATGCTTTTTTCAGAGTTTCAAAATATGCGATTGCTTCTTCCAAGCGTTCTTTCTTTAATTGGTCAATACTTAAAATTGCCAAGTTGTAAGCCGCATCAAACCTGTAGAACAACGCATCTTCCTTTAAAACAGTTCCGGGAAAATCGACCAAAAAATTGTTGAAGGATTTTATTGATGCTTTGTAATCCCTAATTAAATCGTATTGCTTGGCAATTTCAAATGCTTTCTTTTCAAGCTTAAAATCGAGTTCCTTAACCAGTTTATTGGCTTCTTCGAGATATTGCGAATTAGGATACGAATTTACGAACAGTTGCAGCTTCTCAATGGCCTCTATAGTTTCCTTTTGTTCCTTAGAATAAACCGGTGAATTATGATAATAACCTTTGGCGGACAAAAATGAGGCCTCTTCTGCCTTTTCACTGTCTGGGTAAATATCCACAAACTTATCAAAATGATAGCTAGCTATATAATAATCCTTGAGCTCGTAAGAACATTTGGCGTGCATGAAGGTCAATTTCTCAGCCTGCGGCTTGCCCCTGTATTTTGGCAAAATTTGTTCAAACAACCTGTAGGCCTTATTCCACTTACCTTGCTCATAAAGCTCTGTCCCTAACTGAAACTTTAAAGCCGCATCTTCAGACTTCAAGGCTTTTTGAAATTCGCTACAAGACGTTATTAAAACGGTGATTATTAGAAAGTAAAAAAGCTTTTTCATCATTTTAAAACAGGATGCGAAATTAGTTATTTTAAACGGATTATGAAAACAAAAATTATCTGACCCTTGTTAATTTATTTCAAGGCGGCCTTGGATTGCTTTACTTAACGCTTACCTAGAGCGTTCAGTTCATTATTTATACGACGTTGAAGCGCTTCTGTGGCTTCTACCAAAGGCAGCCTAACATAGGGTTTTGCAAGACCAAGCCCGCTCAATACGGCTTTGATTCCTGCTGGGTTATTTTCAGCAAAAATCATTTGAGTAATTGGCATAAGTTTAAAGTGCAGTTCGTAGGCTTGCTTAGGTTTACCAGCAATGCCCAGTCTTATCATTTCAGAAAATTCCTTGGGTAAACCCTGACCAATAACGGAAATTACTCCAGACCCTCCTGCCAGAGCAACACCCAAAGCTAAATCGTCATCACCAGAAATAATATGAAAATCCTCAGGTTTATTTCTCAATAATTGCAGGTATTGTTGCACATTATTCCCTGCCTCTTTCACCGCTATGATGTTATCAAAATCCTTGGCAAGCCGCAAGGTTGTCTCAGGAACCATATTGGATGCCGTACGTCCTGGAACATTATATAAAATAATGGGTTTTGGAGAAGCCTGGGCTATGGCTTTAAAATGCTGATAAATTCCTTCCTGTGTAGGTTTACTGTAATAAGGCGAAACCGAAAGAATAGCATCAATTGAAGATAAATCTGTTTGGTTCAACTCCTCTATTACGGCCTGCGTATTGTTACCACCAATTCCCAAAACCAATGGTAGTCTCCCTTTATTGATTTTTGCAATAAAATCAACCAATGTCTTTTTTTCTGCTTTGGAAATGGTTACGCTCTCGCCCGTAGTACCACTTATAACAAGATATTCAACGCCATTTTCAATGTTATACTCCACAAGTTTTTCCAGAGCATCGAAATCGATACTTAAATCTTGCTTAAAAGGCGTAATTAAGGCTACTCCAGTTCCTACAAATTGATTCATCACAGTTTGTTTAAAATGTTTAAATATTTTTCAAATTCGGTTTTAAAAGTGTTAAATGATTCAGGTTCTATATCCATAAACAAATCATACAAGCGTTCATCATGGCGTGTTAATCCCACTTTAAGATTGGCCTTTGATGCTGCCGTCATCCAATCCAAATAAAGGTGTTTATGCTTATAATAGCTTACAAGCACATCGTATTCTTCATCTAAGAAGGACTGTAGTTCTACATTGCCGATTTTACCCTTCCACCCAAAATCTTTCGGACTGAAATAGGTTTCCCACTGGCTGTCTTCAAACTTATCATCTAACACAAAACCCACAATCTTATGCTTTGGTGAATTAAGTCCAAGACTCTTGAAAAATGACCTAAAGCCCTCAAAATTATCATACTCATCTACGTGCAATATCACACCGATATTGACTACCTTTTTTGAATTGACAGATGTCTCTCGGCTAGCCAACAATTTATTGACATATTTTTGATTTGATTTTTCCTTAAATGCTCTTAAAAACATTTATATTTAACCTTTCTGCAAATGTAACAAATGCGCTTTCAAAAAAATTGTAAAGCCGAGTTAATATCTAAAGCCGTAATGAAACAATTTGTCTTATGTTTTATTTGTTTAGCCGTTTTTTCGTGTCAAAAACAGTATTATGTAAACAAAATTGAAGGCGAACGTCTAGAGATTAACCGTGATCTTGAATCGGATAGTACTGTAGATGCCTTTATTGCACCATATAGAAAACATCTTAACGCATCATTAGATAGTATTATATCATTTGCGCCTGCAACCTATTCCAAGAAAGATGGCGACTTAAATACAGCCATTGGAAACCTTATGGCAGACGCCGTTTATCAAGAATGTAATCCTATCTTTAAAAAGCGCTATAACAAAACGATTGATTTTGTACTGCTCAATCATGGTGGCATAAGAGCTGAGATACCTAAAGGACCTGTGACACTGCGCACAGCATACGAAGTTATGCCTTTTGAAAACGCGGTAGTTATTGTGGGACTAAAAGCAGATGCCATATTAAAAATGGTAGAGTACCTATCTGAAGTAAAACGTGCGCATCCATTATCTAAGCAAATAAATATTACATTTAATTCTAGTTATGAACTGGAACAACTCACCATCAAAGGAGCTCCATTAGATATGGATAAGACCTATTATGTAGCTACTAATGACTACCTGTACAATGGTGGAGACAAAATGGTTTTTTTTAAACCAAATGAAGGTGTGTTTGATGTCGATTATAAAATAAGAAATGTGCTTATTGATCACTTTAAAAAAATAGACACCTTACGACCAAAAATCGATGATCGATTTATTAGAAAAGTCTTGAAATAGATGAAAAGACGTGATTTTATAAAACAATCATTAGCTACCTCAGCACTTACAAGTTTGGGTGGTCTTGGGTTTGACCTTTTAACAGCTTCAAACAAAAAGAAAATAACCATATTGCACACTAATGATGTTCATAGCCACATTGACCCTTTTGGACCAAATGATGGAAGAAATGCCAATAAAGGTGGTGTTGCTAGAAGAGCTGCTTTAATTGATACCATTAGACAAGAAAACCCAAACACCTTACTTCTGGATGCGGGAGACATTTTCCAAGGTACGCCCTACTTTAATTATTATGGAGGAGAATTGGAATTTAAGCTCATGAGCATGCTCAAATATGATGCAGCAACCATTGGAAATCATGATTTTGATAATGGCATTGAAGGACTGCTCAAACAGTTACCACACGCCAAGTTTGATTTTCTCTCAGCGAATTACGATTTTTCAAATACGGTAATGGATGGCCATGTAAAACCTTATGAAATTTTTGTAAAAGATAACATCAGGATTGGTGTCTTTGGTTTAGGAATTGAACTAAATGGTTTAGTTGATAAAAGAATGTACAAGGAAACGAAATACTTAAACCCGCTAGAAATCGCTCAAGATATGGCACGCATCTTAAAACAAGAGAAAAAATGCGACCTTATCATCTGCTTATCACACCTCGGTTACGATTACAAAAATCGGAAGGAAAAGCCGTCAGATCTTAACATCGCAAAATCAACTCAAGATATAGATTTAATAATCGGTGGGCATACGCATACCTTTTTACCTAAGCCTACAATTATAAAAAATGCCATTGACAAGCCCGTTTTGGTAAATCAAGTTGGAGCTTACGGTTTATATCTTGGAAAAATCGATTTCTACCTTAGTCCAGGGCAACAACCAAAATCAGAACATAAGACAATCCTTGTTTAAAAACCCAATCGTTATTTAAGTCTTAAGGTGCTCATCTGAATACGCTGGAACTGGCCCTGAGAACGATTTTTGCGACTGCATGTAAAAGAAGAAGAATGCGGCTACGAGAAACGCTGAGTAAATGAATCCTAGATAATTCTCGTCTATGATATAATAATAAGCCAACTGAATGATTTCCGAAAAAACGATAAAAATAGAGCCTAATAAAAAGAGCATGGACTTTGTGTCGTTCCTGTACATGTAATTGATGAGCGCAACGGATAACAACACCATGATAATCCCATTGTAGAAAAATTCTAGCAGGTATTCATTTAAGGTAAGAACATTCTGTGTTGTATCTGTTACCAGAATTACACAAAATACGTCTAGTACAACCAATATAATTATAGGAACGTAGAATTGGGTTACAATAGATTTGAAATTCAAATCCTTTAAAACACGGCAAATCAAGAAAATATAGGCGAGGATATAGAGCCCATTAGAGATGTAATAAAAATAGTCAACGTCTTGTATAAATTCTTCGGGAGTATAATATGAGACAAACCCAATGAGTTGGGCAAGCGCAAAACTGATTAAGAACCAAAAGAAAAAGCTCGATTTATTCTTGGTCCAAACAAAGTAAAGCAATGCTAACAAAAGGAGCATTAGGGTACTCACGGAGGCCCCTTCAAACTCAAAGCCCAAACCTTGAAGTACAATAAATACACCTCCCAATAGAAGGAGCACTATTTTTATCCCATTGCTGAGTAACATCAATTAATCCCTTTTAGAGGACCAAATATATAATTATTTTACAATTAAACGATAAAAAATTACTTTTTATCGGTAAAAAGCGGTTTTTTATGTAAGAATTTATTTCAGTTCTGCTAAAAACGTCTGTTCGTCTAAAATTGGAATATTTAATTTTTCTGCTTTGGCACGCTTACTTGGCCCCATATTATCCCCTGCTACTACAAAAGTTGTTTTAGAAGAGATGGATGAAGCCACTCTCCCGCCATTATTTTCTATGAGCTTTTTTAGTTCATTTCTAGAAACCGAATGGAACACTCCTGAAACAACATAAGTATTCCCCTTTAGCTTATCAGTTTGATTGGCTAATTGCTCCGCTGAAATCTCAAGTTGAACACCGTGGCTTTTTAATTGATTAATAATAGCAGTGTGCGCTTCGGAAGAAAAGAAATCTACAACACTCTCTGCAATGCGCTCGCCAATTTCATCAACATTCACCAAATCTTCAACAGAAGCCTCCATTAGTGCCTCCACGGATTTAAAGTGTTTAGCCAATTTTTTGGCCACCGTTTCTCCTACGTACCGAATACCTAGCGCAAACAGAACTCTTTCAAAAGGGATTTTTTTAGAGGCTTCTATACCTTCTATTAAATTCTTTGCGCTTTTTTCTGCCATTCGTTCTAAAGGAACGACGTCTTCTTCCTTTAAATCATATAAGTCTGCATAATTTGAAATTAAACCTTCATTAACCAAAAGGGCTACGGTCTCTCCTCCAAGACCTTCAATATCCATGGCTTTTCTAGAGATAAAATGTTGAATTCTACCAATAACCTGTGGCGGACAGGATTTTTCATTCGGACAGTAGTGTTTGGCCTCGCCTTCTGGTCGAATAAGTTTAGTGCCACATTCGGGACAGAACTCAATATATCTCGTTACTTCAGAATCGGCAGGCCTTAAGCTCAAATCTACGCCCATAATCTTTGGGATAATGTCACCTCCTTTTTCAACAAAGACCTCATCGCCTTCGCGAATATCTAATTTCTCAATTTGGTCTGCATTGTGAAGGGATGCGCGTTTTACAACAGTCCCTGCCAATTGAACTGGTTTTAAATTGGCAACTGGTGTTATGGCTCCTGTACGACCAACTTGGTAGGTTATTTTTTCTAATCGCGTAGAGACCCGTTCCGCTTTGAATTTATAGGCCATTGCCCATCGTGGAGCTTTTGCCGTATACCCTAATTCTTCTTGTTGGTACAAACTATTAACTTTAACTACAACACCATCTATTTCATACGGTAACTCATTGCGGTGCTCTTCCCAATATGCCACATAATCTAGGACCTCATCGATTGATGCCACTAATTTTGCTTCATTGGGTACTTTAAATCCCCAAGACCTAGCTTTTAGCAATCCATCATATTGTGTAGTTATATCTAAATCCCTACCCTTAACGCTGTATAACAAACACTCCAAAGGACGCTTGGCTACCTCAGCACTATCCTGGAGCTTTAAGCTACCAGAGGCAGTATTCCTTGGGTTGCGGTAAGGTTCTTCTCCCTGTGCAATACGCTCCTCGTTCATTTTTAGAAATCCTTTTACAGGCAATACAATCTCACCACCAATATCAAATCGTGTGGGATAGTCGCCTTTAAGCTGAAGCGGTACCGATTTAATGGTCTTTACATTTGCTGTAATTTCATCACCTTGTACACCATCGCCTCTAGTTACTGCCCTTAAAAGCCTTCCGTTTTCGTAAGTTAAGTTAATGGACGCTCCATCATATTTTAATTCACAGGTATATTGTACTTCGCCATCGACTATTTTTTTTATCCGCTGCTCCCAATCCAGCAAATCTTCTTTTGAATAGGAGTTATCTAACGAGTACATTCTATAGTCGTGCACGACAGTAGCAAAATTCTTCGTTATCTCACCACCTACGCGTTGTGTAGGGGAACTAGGGTCGAAAAATTCTGGATGTGCCGCTTCTAACTCCTGAAGCTCCTTAAGCTTCATATCAAACTCATAATCGCTTATTGTAGGATTGTCCAAAACATAATATTTGTAATTATGTTGGCGCAATTCTTCTCTTAAGGCCTCTATTTTGTCTTTTATATTCATGGAATAGTCCAAACTTTAGTCAATTTTAAAAATCTAAATATACAAACCCTTCAAATCATTTACTTCAATGTTGCCTTTACAAAACGATCTCTCCCACTGAAATCTTTGAGGAGCTCAACGTTTTCAAATGGCTCTGCATCAAAAAGCGAATAAGTTTCCGCTCCCAAATGCTCATTTATTTCCAGAAACAGCGTACCCTTAGGCTTAAGCCGTTGTCTGGCAAAAGTTGCGATATGCTTGTAGTAGACCAAAGGGTCGTGATCTTTAACAAACAAAGCAAGGTGCGGTTCGTAATACAATACGTTGGGCTGCATATCTTGTTTCTCCAATTCGCGAACATATGGCGGGTTGGAAACAATGATATCGAATTGAACGGCCTTGAAGACTTCAAGTGATGTCTTATCATTCAAAATATCGGCTTTCGAAAATTCGATATCGACATGATTGTAAATAGCATTATCTGATGCCACCTGAAGTGCCGTTTCGGAAACATCTAAAGCATAAACTCTTGAATATGGTAAATTCTTACCCAAACTAATGGCAATGCAGCCTGAACCTGTGCCGATATCCAAAACATTTATGCTTCTATGAGTTGAGCCCTCTGATTTAAGGACCAAATCTACGAGCTCCTCAGTTTCTGGTCGAGGAATAAGAACATGCTCATTCAACTTGAATTTAAGACCATAAAATTCGGTATGGCCAAGGATATATTGTATAGGTTTGTGACGCTTCAGTTCAGAAATAATGGTTGAAAAGGCAACCATTTCAGCGTCCGTTATGGGATAATCTGGTTGTAAAGCGATATCAACTTTATTTTTATTTAAAACCTGTGATACGGCCAATTGAAAAAATACATCAACCTCTTCCTTCCCATAGCTGGCATCTAAAAGTTCGTGGAACCTTAATTTCAAATCAGAAATTTTCAATGCTACAAGTCTTTTATCATCCAAACGGTACACGAATAATGCCCAGTATCTCCAAGAGGTTTGTCTATAGATTTAAACCCAAAATTTTTGTAGAGTTTTTGGGCATCTGTCATGTAAGGCATAGTTTCGAGATAACATTTTTCAAAACCAACTTCTTTTGCAAAATCCAAACATTGACGCATCATTTTGGACCCGAAACCTAGACCTCTTATAGCTTTGGAGAAATACATCTTTTGTAATTCGCAAATATTACCTGAATAGTTGTCCAAAGGTGCAATACCTGCTCCACCATAAATCGTGTTACCATCCGAAACTACAAAGTAAGCCTTCCTTTTATCTATATAGGTTTCAAACATAAAATCCAAGGCTTTGTCTTCATAAGCTGTACCAACTTTAGGTACACCCATTTCTATTAAAACCGAACGAATGGTTTTTGCTATTTTAGAATTGTCCGATGGTTCTATCTTTCGAATAACAATAGTATCTTTACGCACTAATTTTTCCAAATTCACAACATTATTTTTCACGCTGTGAAGATACGGAATAAAGTGGTTTAACAATTACCGTTTGAATACGGAGGTTGATTAAAATATTAGTTTAAGCAGTACTGAATAATATCGCATAGCTCAAATAAGGATACTTTGGAAAAGATTACCTTACGATGAATCCAATGGACAAACCCAACATTTAAGATATAACACCAGTTGACCGCAGATGAAAAATACATGGATCGTTGTCTCCAAATTGCCAGAAATGGCTTAGGAACAACACGGCCAAATCCGATGGTAGGAGCTGTTATTGTGCTTAATAACACCATTATTGGAGAAGGTTACACAAGTGCTTATGGAGGCCCTCATGCCGAGGTCAATGCCATTAATTGTATTGCAAACAAAGAAGACCTAAAACGAGCCACACTATATGTTAGCTTAGAGCCATGCAGCCACTATGGAAAAACACCTCCCTGCTCTGACCTCATTATAGCCAATGAGATTCCCAGAATAGTAATCGGTTGTAAAGACGATAATCCTGAAGTTGCCGGGAAAGGGATTGAAAAATTAAGAGATGCTGGTCGCGACGTTACAGTTGGTGTTCTCGAAGAAAAATGCAAAAATCACCATAAACGCTTTTTTACCTTTATAACTAAAAAAAGACCTTACATTATCTTAAAATGGGCAGAATGCATAGATGGTTTTATAGCACCATTGTCAAAAGATAAAAAACAGCCCGTTTGGCTTACCAACCAGTACTCGCGCCAACTGGTGCACAAATGGCGTTCGGAAGAACAAGCAATCTTAGTTGGAAACAACACAGTAAAAGAAGACAATCCGCGGCTAACGGTAAGAGATTGGACCGGCGACAATCCAGCACGCTTTGTTTTGGGGCGCTTAAAAACAGACATCAAAAATTTTAATGTTACGGATAATAGCGCACAAACCATTTTATTGAACGAGGACAGTATAGATTTCAGCAAACCGGTTGCACAACAAGTTTGCAACCGTCTCTTTAAACGTAATGTTAACTCGTTAATAGTTGAAGGCGGTACGCAAACACTTCAATCCTTTATAGACACAGGTCTATGGGACGAAGCACGAATATTTACTGGAAACTTGACTTTAGGAGCCGGAATCAAAGCGCCTATAATAAAGGGTAAATTAAAATCTCAAAAGAATATTTTAAACGATACTTTAAGAGTCTATGAGCAAAATTAGGAGCATCATTTTTGACTTTGGAGATGTCTTTATAAATCTAGACAAGGAAGGCGCCATGTCTAATGCACTTGAGCTATTTCAACTTGAGCATTTTGATGATGACATGTTAGCTACTAATATTGCTTACGAAATGGGCCAAATTTCAACAGAAACGTTCATAGATTTTTACTTGACAAAATTCAATACGCTAGATAAAGCGCAAATCATAGAGGCCTGGAATTATATCTTAAAGGATTTTCCAATTTATCGTTTAAACTTCTTAAAACAATTAAAGGAACATTACGACTACAAACTTCTTCTATTAAGCAATACGAACGAACTACATATCAATGCGGTGAAATCAAAGGTTCCTTTCTATGAAGAATTCAAATCTTGTTTTGATGCTTTCTATTTATCGCACGAAATAAAAAAGCGTAAACCAAACAGCGACATTTTTGAATTTGTCTTAGACGAAAATCAATTAATGCCCGAAGAGAGCTTGTTTATAGATGACACTGAAGAAAATACCACAAGCGCAAGACAATTAGGTCTAAACATTTGGAATATTGACGAAAAAAAGGAAGACGTTATACAATTATTCGATCTTAAAAAAGAGTTGTTTTGATTTATCTTTTATTAAGCATCCTCTCGTCAACAGCTATTTTTATTTTGTTCAAATCTTTTGACAAGTACAATGTCAATACCTTAAATGCGATTGTCTTTAATTACCTAACGGCTTCCATTTGTGGTTTCCTTTTTTCCCAGAAGCAATTAAGTTTTGATGACATAATTACCAGTAATTGGTTTCCACCAGCAGTGGCATTGGGAGCTTTATTTATTATGATGTTTTATCTCATGGCACTTACAGCACAGCGTAATGGGCTTTCGGTAGCTTCTGTAGCAAGTAAAATGAGCGTTATCATCCCAATACTTTTCGGAGTTATTGTGTTTAAGGAAAGTCTTGGCTTTTTGAAAATTTTAGGTATTGTTCTAGCACTTATCGCTGTATATCTAACCTCGAGCGTTTCTAGAGAGAGCATTAGAATGAAACGGGCTATTATGATATTGCCCTTTCTTGTGTTTTTTGGCTCTGGCATAGTTGATACATCCATAAATTATTTTGCCCCAGATGACTCCATCCCTTTATTTTCTTCCACCATTTTTGCCATAGCTGCAATCATAGGACTTACTCTGGTGGTTATTAAAAGAGTGAAAGAGAAAAGAAAAATTCATCCAAGGGCGATACCTTTTGGAATAGCGCTTGGTGCTGTTAACTATGGTTCCATTTACTTTTTGTTAAACGCACTTCGGGTAGATGGCGTTGAAACCTCATCCATTTTTACCATTAACAACGTAGCCATTGTTGCTCTCTCCACCCTTTGCGGACTTGTTTTTTTTAAGGAAATCATTTCAACTAAGAATTGGCTTGGAATCAGCTTTGCCATAATTTCCATTATTATTGTGTCTTTAGTCTAATTAATGAACGATTCGTTTAGGACCATAAAAAAACCATCGCAGCCAGTTTTGTTTAAAGACAAAAACAGTAAGTTTCACGGCTATGCCTTCCCTTTTGAATCCGACAACAACTTAAAATCATTAATCTCAAAATTGAGGAAAGCGCACCAAAATGCTGGTCATTTTTGTTTTGCCTATCAAATTGGAGCTGGACAAAACACTCAGTATAAGGTAAATGATGACGGAGAGCCTAACAATTCAGCCGGAATGCCCATATATGGGCAAATTCAATCTTTTGAACTTACCAATGTCCTTGTCGTGGTTGTTAGACATTTCGGTGGTACTAAATTGGGCGTAAGTGGCTTAATAAATGCTTACCGCACCACGGCAAAATTGGCTTTAGAGCAATGCGAAATCATTGAAAAAACCATAAATGTTAGATTTGAACTTCAATTTGAGTACAAGTTAATGAGCAAAGTGATGCAATTGCTTAGAAAAAATAACGTTGATATTCTAAATCAAACCCTAACTGAGCACTGTTTACTCGAAATCTCTGTAAGAAAAGGAAACAGAATGAAGGTTTTTCAACTTTTTGAGAATTTTTACGGTGTTGATATTGTTGAATTATAACGAATAATTCTGCAGTTTATCTAAAAGATATTTTGGGCAGCGCGTTGGTCTATTTCGTTTCATGTCTATAAAAGCTAAAACTGTATTTCCAGTAGCCAACAAATCGCCATCTATTTTGCGCAATTCATAGTCGAATTCAATAGAGGCTGTGGGCATTTTTTTCAACCTAGTTATTACTTTAAGTCTGTCGTCATAATGGGCTGAATTTTTGTAGTTTATGCTTAGGGAAATAACCGGAAGCATAATGCCTTCCGCCTCCATGGCGCTGTAGCTAAGGCCAAACTCACGCAACCACTCCGTACGGCCCACTTCGAAATAAATCGCATAGTTGGCATGATAGACAACGCCCATTTGGTCGGTTTCACCGTACCTCACCCTTATTTCGGTCTCATTAAATGACATTTATATGCGATTTTTTAAGAAAAAATTTGTACTTTTCTTTCGTTTTAAACATGAGAAAATATTTCTAAATAATCAATATCGTTTGATTTTTTTTTTAAGAATTTTGTTCACATATTTGCCTTGATTTAAAACACCCAGAGAATCCAATTCTCTTTTTTTTGCTAATCTAACTAACAATAAAAAATTTTACGCAACGCATGGAGGTAACAGCGCAATCTGTATGGAACAACTGTCTCGCTTTTATAAAGGATAACATACAACCTCAAGCTTACAAGACATGGTTTGAACCTATTAAAGCTGTTAAACTTTCAGGAAATGCGTTAAGTATCCAAGTTCCTAGTAAATTTTTCTACGAGTGGCTGGAAGAGCATTACGTTAAAATCCTCAAGGTTGCCCTTACCAAAGAATTAGGTGAAGATGCCAAATTGGTTTATGTCATAAAAATGGAAAACACTTATGGCAATAGGCAACCCTTCACGGAGAAGATTCCAAGCTCAAATAGATCGGCAGTAAAATCCCAAGATGTTGATGTTCCTTTTGATAATAAAAGTCCGGAGTTAAAAAATCCATTCGTAATTCCAGGAATAAGAAATGTAAAAATAGAATCTCAGCTAAATCCAAGTTATAGCTTTGAAAATTTTCTTGAAGGTGATTCTAACAGACTGGCCAGAAATGCTGGTATAGCAGTAGCCAATAAACCTGGAGGCACGTCATTTAATCCATTACTGATTTTTGGTGGCGTAGGGCTGGGCAAAACGCATCTTGCTCATGCTATTGGTGTAGATATCAAAGATAAGTACCCAGAAAAAACAGTCTTATACATTTCTGCGGAGAAATTCACACAGCAATATATAGATTCAGTAAAGAAGAACAATAGAAACGATTTTATTCATTTCTATCAAATTATTGATGTTCTAATTATAGACGACGTTCAGTTCTTATCGGGAAAAACCGGAACCCAAGATGTGTTCTTCCATATCTTTAATCACCTGCACCAAAACGGAAAGCAGGTTGTTCTAACAAGCGATAAAGCTCCAGTAGATATGCAAGATATAGAGCAGCGTTTATTGTCTCGTTTTAAATGGGGATTGTCTGCTGAATTACAAACACCAGATTTTGAAACTCGTGTTTCTATATTAAAAAATAAATTGTACAGAGATGGTGTTGAAATGCCAGAAGAAATAGTGGAATACGTTGCTAAGCACATAAAAAGCAATGTAAGGGAACTAGAAGGTGCCATTATTTCATTAATAGCGCAATCATCATTCAACAAAAAGGAAATTACAATTGACCTTGCCAAGGATATCGTTGAAAAGTTTGTAAAAAATACCAAACGTGAAGTGTCTATTGATTACATACAGAAAGTCGTTTCAGATTATTTTCAAATGGATGTTAGCACGTTACAATCCAAAACCCGAAAACGCCATATCGTACAGGCCAGACAGTTGGCCATGTTCTTTGCCAAAAAATACACCAAAGCATCCTTGGCCAGCATAGGCTCCCAAATAGGGCAAAGAGATCATGCTACGGTATTGCACGCCTGTAAAACGGTAGACAACCTTTCTTCTACTGATAAGCAATTCAGAAAGTACGTAGAAGATCTCGCTAAGAAATTATCTTTGTAAAATCCAATTCGTCGTGACCAAAATTTTAATGGTGTGTTTAGGTAATATTTGCCGGTCACCCTTGGCGCATGGCATCCTTCAGTCTAAACTAGACCCTTCTTATTTTTATGTTGATTCTGCAGGAACTGCTTCCTATCACATAGGCGAACAACCGGATAAAAGATCTATTAGAATAGCACAATTAAATGGCATTGATATTAGGCCTCAAAGTGCTAGACAGTTTTTAAGATCGGACTTAGACACCTTTGATTACATTTATGCTATGGATGAATCCAATTATTCAGACATCCTAAAATTAGCGACAAAAGAGGAACATAGGTCTAAGGTAAAGTTGTTTCTAGATGAAAATGAAAACGCCAAAGTTAAAAACGTTCCAGATCCCTATTATGGTGACCTTACAGATTTTGAACTTGTCTTTAAACTTGCTAATGAAACCTGTGACATCATAGCCAATAAGTTGATTGCCCAAACTTTTAGATAAAGATTTAGATCATTTCCTTAATTTTGATTCATGGAAGGCGACAAAGGCAAACTCTATCTCATCCCAACACGCTTAGGCGACAATCCTCCTTTAGAGGTGCTCCCAATATCCATCAAAAAAATTATTGAAGAGGTAGACTATTACATTGTTGAAAACGAAAAAACGGCACGACGATTTATAAAAAGGGTTTCCTCAAATAAATCACAGCCTTCACTGCACATAAATATTCTTAATAAATATACCACCGAAGAAGAACGGAACAGCTATTTAGATATATGCCTAAAAGGGGAATCCGTTGGCCTCATCTCTGAAGCTGGTTGCCCTGCCATAGCTGACCCTGGTTCTGACATTGTAAGGTTAGCACATCAAATGGGAATTGAAGTTATGCCCTTGGTTGGCCCGTCATCAATAGTTTTGGCTTTAATGGCTTCTGGCATGAACGGTCAAAACTTTTCTTTTAACGGCTATCTTCCTATAGACAGAAATGACCGTAAGCGACGATTAAAACAGTTGGAAAAACTCTCCAAAGACAATAATCAAGCTCAAATTTTTATTGAAACGCCTTATAGGAATATGAAAATGTTGGAAGACATAACCAAATTTCTCAATAAAGACACGAGACTATGTATAGCTTGTGACCTTACCCTGCCCACACAATACATCAAAACACAGACTGTAGAACAATGGAAGGGCAATAAGGAAGATTTTCACAAAAGACCAGCAATTTTTATTTTACAGCAAGATTAAAGAATTGCCTTGGCTCTTTTTTTAGGTACAATACGAGACGTATCATAACCACTAAATTTTTTCATGTAATATTTTACCGTAGAACCGTAGGCATCAGAAAAATTATGGTCGCCGTAACTCCTAAGAAACTTTTTCACACTTCCTGGCCCAGCAAGATGAGCTGCGGCAAGTATGCCAGACTCTGTAACTTTTACACCAGAAATAACCTTACCCTCAAAACGCTTAATATCCTTGCGCAATATCCATTTATTGCGTTCTGCATTAGCGATAAAGGCCTTTTCCTGTAGTTCTGGTGTATTTAAAAAATAACTTGGGTTGTAAATACCCAATAATTTCAAGGTCTCTGCTCCAAATTGATACTTACCGAGATAACCAAGTGTATTCACCGTAAAATAATCTCCTCTAGATTCCTTAAAACCTAGTGCCTCCTTAAAGCCCTCAAAAGACTTTCCTAATTCTGGCGTATAAGAATGATGCTCAAGCTCCGTATCATCTGATACAAGCGCCAACTCTTTGGAAATATTATAATCTAGGTCTAAGCCCTCAGTGGAGTAGTGTTCTGGATTTAATCTTGCATTAGGATATAGGGCTAATGCCAAAATAAAACAAATTGAGAAGGGCCAAATAAAATTTCTAATGCTATTTTTAATCATAACAGCTCATTTTATTAGTAAAACACTTCCCCAAATCGCTTTACTAAAATTGAGTGCAAAGATACGGTGGTTCTTCAATCACTAGACAAAATCAACGACCAAATACACAAAACATCGGTTAAAAGTAAAATAAGTGCCATTTTAATTGTCCTGTACTATTAATTTGAAGTGTGGGCAGCGGCACCTTAATCAAATTCAAAACATCAAAAACAGTTCGTAAAATGGCTGAATTTGTTTTAATTCTACTCAAATCTACATCTAAGCTCAAAAAGTACTGACGAATCCTATTTTGATTTGGAAACATGACATCATTAGGGTCTCCTGTCAACATTCCATCTCCACTATAACCAAAGGCCAAATTAAGCCACTTTGGTAGTGCGTCCGTTTTTAAGAAAGCTTCGATATTAGCGCTTAGCCAATAGGTCTGGCCATTGTAATCCTTTAACAACTCCTCATGTAATCCATCTCCCAATAGTTCAGGTCGTTGCTCAGCAAAAGACGTCCTATGAAAGGAATATTTTAGAAGTACCCGCTGTTCTTGCCATAATAATTCTTGACTCGCATAAAGTCCTGTGCCCAGAGCATTAGCAGCCATATCAGACCAGGAAAAACCCCATTCTTCAGAAAAACCGTCCATGACTTCAACAGCTGTAAGAAATCCCAGTCCAAATGCAGCCCCATACAAAATCTGATTACTTTGACTATCACCTGCCCAGCGTAAGCTGTTTCCTGTGAGTCGTCCTAAGTGATATGCGGAAAACGTATGGCCAAACTTATCCATTTGAAGCCATTCATTGGAGTCATCTACAACTTTGAAGCTAGAGCGTTCATAATCTTGGTACCATAGTTGATTTAAGCCAATTAGGCTTAAAGATGCTAGTGTTGCTTCTGTAATTACAACAGCTCTTTTTCTTTTTGTGTTAAGTGAGTCTGAAGGTGTTAGAAATTGATTTATGCTACTTTGGGTGTAGACGAGATTTAATGCTAATAATAAACCAAAAACTGTTAGTACATGTTTCAATTTCTAACGATTTATACCTTGGGATGACAAATACCGCTGATATTCCCTTGCGTTTCTATTATGCTGAGATAAATTCTTTGCAAATTTATGGTAGCCTAATCGATTGGCATCAGCAGCAAAATATAAATAACTATGCTTTTCTGCACTGAGCACGGCCCTTATCGCAGAAAGGTCAGGCATGGCAATCGGTCCGGGAGGTAATCCTGAATATTTGTAGGTGTTATATGGAGAATCTATTTCTTTATGTTCATTTAGAACCCTGCGAATTACAGTTCCTTGGTACTTTGGTAATTGATAAGCAGCAAATTTCAGTGTTGGGTCGGCTTGTAATGGCATACCTAAACGCAACCTATTTAAATAAACACCAGCAACTCTTGGTTGTTCTTCTACTTTTTTGGATTCTTCATGCACTATGGACGCCAAAGTCACAACTTGCTGCGGTGTTAACCCGATATCTTCAACCTTTTTTAGGCGAGCCTCAGTCCAAAAGCGTTTATATTCCGCGAGCATTCTATCTCTAAACTCCTCTCCGGAAGTACTCCAAAAAAACTTATAGCTATTAGGCAAATACATACTCAATGCTGTTTCATTATTAAAAGAATTGGAGCTAAGAAAATTCTGATCGGTCATGGCACGCAGCAATTCCAAACTATCGGCTTCAATTTCAGTACTTATTCGTCCCGCCAAATCCTCTAAACTATTTTGGTTATTGAATGAAATTACTACTTCCAAACCCTTGCCTACTCTAATGGAATTGATGATATCATTATTAGTCATATCCTTCTTAATGGCAAACTTTCCCGCTTTAATATTCTGGGTATACTTTTTCTGTTTGGCCAAAGCATCAAAGGTTTCTATATTTTTTAATAAGGGTGAAAGTTCTTCCCTTACGTCACTGTAAGTGGCGTCACTTGGAATATAAATGTAAGCCACCTCGTTATTGAAGTTTGTATTTGGCTTAAACATTGCGCTGTAGATATAGTAAGCAATACTTCCAAAAACCACCAAACCAATTAGAGCGATTGCCCAGAGAATTCTTTTGATATACATTAGTTTACGCCTTTAATTTTTTGCAATAGACAAACATCATAATATTTATGACCATCAAAACGCCAATCCCTCTTAAGGCCAGCATCAGTAAATCCTTGACTTTTAAATAGATTTAAGCTTTTAGCGTTGTTAGCATCAACATCAGCATACAATTGATGCAGTTGAAGCATATTGAAACTGTATGCTGTGAGCAGTCTTAACGCTTCTGCGCCAAAACCTTTATTTCTATTTTTAGATTCATTAATGATTATACCTACTCCTGCCCTTCTATTTTTAAAATCGAAATCAAATAGGTCTATGAGTCCAATTGGTTCATTCGTTTTAGTGCATATAACAAGACGCAACTGTTTTGCTTCAAAAATATCTTTATGGGAGTTTTCTAAATATTGCTTAACAACATACCTTGAAAATGGTGTTATAGTATCGCTTATCTCCCAAAAGGCCGTGTTATTTTCAATGTCGTGGATTAAATCCAAGTCTTCAGGTTCTAATGCCCTTAAATAAATATGTTGTCCCTTGAGCGTTACCATTGAAAACTACCCTTAAATACTTGTACTGCTGGACCTACAAGCCAAATGTCCTCGTAGCCCTTTTGTGTTGGCTTAAACCTTACACGTAATTTCCCTCCACGAGTCTCTAGTACCACCTCATTCTCCATCGTTCGCTTAGCATTATGCATGGCTAATGCTACAGCGGTAACACCTGTGCCACATGACAGCGTTTCATCTTCCACACCACGCTCGTAGGTGCGGACAGCAAAAGTGTCTTTGGAGCGTTGTTCGACAAAATTGACATTTGACCCTTCTTCACCATAGGGTTCGCCATATCTAATTTTAAAACCTTCGGTTTTTACATCTAATTTCTCAAGATGGTCATTAATAATCTCTACATGATGTGGGGAACCTGTATCTAAAAATAAATGCGAGTCAAATACCTCAACCCTGTCTACATCTTGCATTTTTAAACTGACTACAGCTCCATCAATTTGAGCCTCATGTATTCCGTCTACCGCAGAAAAGGAAGTCTTGCTTTCAATAATTCCTAAATGCTTGGCAAAGGCTGTTATACAGCGACCTCCATTGCCACACATGGTACTCAACCTACCGTCTGCATTGAAATACACCATCTTAAAATCTGAAAATTCGTCATTTTCCAATAGAATAAATCCATCTGCTCCAATGCCAAATCGTCTGTCACACAGCTCCCTGATACGTTTGGTATCATTTTTGTCTATTTGGTTAGTGCGATTATCAATTATAATGAAATCGTTTCCAGTTCCTTGATATTTGTAAAACTCTGTAATCATATGTTATGCAAATATAGTGTATTTGGAATATCTAAATACGGCGCTAACTCTTGTAAATAGTGACGTTAAATAGTCGTTAAAATTAAAATCGATATTAAATAAATACTATAATTTAAACGTTAAACAAACATAGAAAACCTATAATTATGAAGAAGATTGTAATCTTAGTGTGTGTTTCTGCCTTGGGTGGATTGTTAACCCTAGGAGGCTATAAGTTGTTGCTTGAAACTAACGAACAACCTTTGGTTATTGAAAAAGCTGCTGATACTCCAACCTATGTTCCAACGTACAACAATGCGTCAATTAATGCATTGGATGCACCAAGTTTTGTTACAGCTGCTGAAAAATCCATTGATGCCGTTGTACACGTTAAAAATACGGCTATTGTAAGTGCCCCAATGACCATGTACGATTTATTCTCAGGGCGAAATCCTAGAAGAGCTCAAATCGGTACAGGAAGTGGTGTTATAATTTCGCCTACTGGATATATTGTAACGAATTACCACGTGATAAGGGATGCTGCAGAAATTAGCATTACACTGAATAACAATAAAGTCTTCAGTGCCGAACTTATTGGTGCCGACGAAGCTACAGACATTGCTCTGTTGAAGATAGAAACCGATGAGGATTTACCGTTTTTGGCTTTCGGCAACTCAGATAATGCAAAAGTTGGCGAATGGGTACTCGCGGTAGGAAACCCTTTTAACCTTAACTCTACAGTAACGGCTGGTATCATAAGCGCAAAATCTAGAGACCTATCTGGCCAAAATACGCAGTCTTTTATCCAAACAGATGCCGCTGTGAACCCTGGAAATTCAGGAGGAGCATTGGTGAATATAAACGGCGATTTAATTGGTATTAACACGGCCATATCATCTAGAACAGGCTCATACATAGGCTATTCATTTGCTGTTCCCAGCAATATTGCCAGAAAGATAGTAAATGACATTATGGAGTATGGTAATGTTCAAAACGGAATGCTTGGCGTCGTTGGAGGAACTATAAATAGCAAGTTTGCTGAAGAAAACGGCCTAGATACAACTCAAGGATTTTACGTAAGCGATGTTCAAGAAGATACTGGAGCTAAAATGGCTGGCATTAGAAGTGGTGATATCATTAAGAAAATTGATAACATAGAAATCAACAAATTTTCAGATTTAGCCGGATACCTAAAAACCAAAAGTCCAAATGATGTTGTTAAGGTTACCTTACTTAGGGATGGCAATATAGAAGTTGTTCCTGTAACGCTTCTAAAACCTACAGTAACCCTACTACAACCTATCGGTGAAGTTAGAAATGCATCACAAAGCGACTTGGAACGTTACAATATTGAATATGGTGTTAAAATTTCAGATTTTAACGATGAATACGAACCCTACCTTAAACAAGATGGTATAGAAGAAGGTGGCATTGTAACTAAAATCAATGGACAAAAACTCTACTCCATAGATGATGTTCAAAAGGCAATTAAAACAAGAGATTATAATAAGCCTATGTTTGTGGAAGTGATAAATAAGGAAGGTGAAAAACTAATCTATAGGTTCTGATAAAAAGCCATTTTATCTGTTACAAAAAAACCCTTTGAAGGCAAATCTTCAAAGGGTTTTTATTTTCGACCAAAGGTGTTACGAAAACGTTTGAAATATATTACTTTTGCGCCAAATTAATAATCAATTAACCTAAAAATGGGTCACACTAACACTTACGAAAAAGAGCTAGCATTCCAAGCCGATAGACGAAGAGCTACGGTCGAGTTTATTAAAATCGTCAGCGATTTATGGTATGATAAGTCTATAGAGTTGGTTTTATTTAGAAATCAGCTTATAGATAGAAATGTGAGCGAAATATTGAACCTTCACGAATATGCTGGTGAATTTGTGCAAAAACCAATCTCAATATTTGATTCCGTTGAGATTGCACAGGCCATTAGCGATTTAAATTTGCCACCCGCGAAATTAGATATTGGAAAATTAACCTATGAGTACCACATAGAAGATCAAAAGTACAACAATGCACGCCAATTTGTGGCCTCTAAATTAGGTGAAGCTAAGAACAATAAAGACATTGAGCCCAAAGATGTCGTCCTATACGGCTTTGGCCGAATCGGAAGATTAGTGGCTCGCGAATTAATGACAAGAACTGGTTCTGGCAGTCAACTACGACTAAGAGCCATAGTAACCAGAGGACCTCTAAATGAAACCGTACTGGAGAAGAGAGCGTCATTATTAAGAAATGATTCCGTACATGGTGATTTTTCTGGAATGGTTGCGGTAGATGCAGAAAATGAAGCTTTAATTATTAACGGTACAACGGTAAACGTTATTTCATCCAATGCGCCAGAAGACATAGATTACACAGCTTACGGCATTAATAATGCATTGGTTATTGATAATACTGGTGCGTTTAGAGATAAAGAAAGTTTGGGCAGACACCTTAAGGCTAAAGGCGTTGAAAAAGTTCTTCTTACAGCACCAGGCAAGGGTGTACCCAATATAGTACATGGTGTTAACCACTTAGAACACAACCCAGACAAGGTAGATATATTCTCGGCAGCGTCTTGTACCACAAATGCCATAACACCTGTTTTGAAGGCTATGGAAGATTCCTTTGGAATTAAATCCGGCCACTTAGAAACCATACATGCCTACACCAATGACCAAAACTTAGTAGATAACTTTCATAAAAAATACAGAAGAGGTCGCGCTGCAGGTCTTAACATGGTTATCACAGAAACCGGAGCTGGGCAAGCTGTGAGTAAGGCTCTACCAAGTTTAGAGGGCAAATTAACCTCAAATGCAATTAGGGTTCCTGTGCCAAATGGCTCTTTGGCTATTTTGAATCTTCAATTAGAAAAGAAGACATCATTGGACAGCTTAAATACCATTATGAAAAAATATGCACTCGAAGGCAATTTAGTTGAACAGATTAAATATGAAATGAGTGACGAGCTCGTCTCTAGCGATATAGTTGGTAGTTCCGCTCCATCCATCTATGACAGTAAGGCAACTATTGTAAGGCCAGATGGAAAAAATGTGATTCTTTATATTTGGTACGACAATGAATATGGTTACAGCCATCAGGTTATACGTCTTGCCAAATATATTGCAAAAGTGAGACGCTACGCTTATTATTAAAACATCCAAAACATAAAGGTGATCGTATATAAATAGCCTCAACAGAACGTGAGGCTATTTGTTTTAATTTAATAATGGGTTCCTTTTTGAAAATTATTATATTGGCATTGACTTTTATCTAAACTTATAAACCAAAATCTCAATGAATTCCGCTTTAAAAATTAGTCTTATCCTACTGCTCGGCGTTAACTTTCAGGTTTCACAAGGCCAAGGTTCTGAAACTCAAAATGAAGAAAAGCTTTCTTTAAATAGCGGCACCATTGATAATCAATTTGAATATGTGATAAGACGCTCCAACAGTTACCAAGACTTTAAGGTGGTTAAAAAGACCTGGTTATATGCCTTGAAAGCACATACTATGGATTCATTACAGGCACTTAGAAAAGACCTTGCTAACACGCAATCCGTCGTAGATAGACAAGCCTTGAATATTGAAACCCTACAAACGTCCCTTGCCAATACTGAGGAAACCTTGGCTAAGACAGAAGAAGAAAAGAACAATATGGCCCTGTTTGGTATGCAATTGGGAAAGACCAATTACAATGTCTTAATGTGGAGTATTATTGCTGCCTTATTTGCGCTTTTGCTCTTTTTTATCTACAAATTTAAAAACAGTAATACCTTAA
This sequence comes from uncultured Winogradskyella sp., assembly GCA_913055905.1. Classification (GTDB taxonomy): domain Bacteria; phylum Bacteroidota; class Bacteroidia; order Flavobacteriales; family Flavobacteriaceae; genus Winogradskyella. Next base: position 7,811 of record CAJXLB010000002.1, on the reverse strand, counting down.
CACGTCAGGCAAAATTCAAATTAGAAGAAGTGGAATCGGAATTTGAAGAGCATAGACGCATTGCACTAGAGCGCGAACAAAAGGTTAGACGCCAATTGCAAGATGAAATCAATAAAAACAAGGCGAAGTAAAACTTGAATTATGAGACGCTTTAAAGTGCTCAAATCAACACTATGGCTTTAATAATTTTTTATAGTGAAGCCAAAAGTTAAGAACGTATCATCCCGAGATTGGTTTTCAATAACAACACTTTCAAAAGTGTGTATGTAATTGATTTTAAAGTTCAAAAACTTGAAAATAGGCAGCTCTATACCAAGGTCTGCTTGCCATCTAAAATTGTTGGACTCCTCTAAAGACGGCTGATAATAGCTTTCGTGACTTAGAATTAATTTATCCTTAAAAACCTTATATTTTCCATTGACCCAAATCGTGGCTCTCATGGTTTTTATGGAATTAACGCCGTCATAGCTAGATATATTGAAATCTGTTTCCTTAAAGCGGGTCTGTTCGTACTCACTGGATAATGACACTTTTAGCCAGTTCTTTTCTGTATTGATTACTTGGTACGTTACACCAACACCTAACAACGACCGTAAATCTATCTCCCTTCTAAAATTGGTACTAACAAACCCTAGAACCAATGGATAAAATTTTCGCTCTGGATTGAGGTACAAAAAGTTTAAACTCAAAATATCCTCATCGGCCTTCACACGGCCAAACTCCTGATAGATATAAGAATTTTTCGTTTTAAAAACCCAATTTTTCCATGGTTTAAAGTTTACTTCAGACTTAGCCCTGAAAATAACGGTTTGTACATTACCACCTTGAAAGAAACCGGTTAAGGAAAGGTCTGCTTTAAGCTTGAGTGAGTCACTTTCATTGACCTGGCCAAAGCAAAACAATGGAAACAGCAAGAAAAAAATAGCTTTTTTCATAGTTGCAGTTCAATTTTTTAAGGGCGCAAGATAAAAATTAATAGTTAATTGGATTTTTAGATCTTGTTATAAATTGAAGTTTAACAGTTGCGTTTTTTTAATTCAAAAGGCATAACTTGTAATTTTATAAATCACGAAAAAGCAGAACGTAAATGAAATTCAAATATATCTATCTTTTATTGGCGGCAATAGGCTTGGGGCTAACCTGGTACTATAATATCCAATTCTACATGACCGCTGAAGATACCTCTCTAGCTAATTTTATTGAACAAACCGTAACCACCATACCAGCAAAGTCAATTTCGGCAGATATCTCAGTTGTAGCTATGACATTTTTGGTTTGGATGACATATGAATCCTTAAAACTCAAAATAAAATATTGGTGGACAGTTATTCCATTAACCTTCTTCATTGCCTTGGCCTTTAGTTTTCCACTGTTTTTATATTTAAGAGCCAATAGGCTAGAACAAATTGAATCTTAAATAGGCCTCTGTCCTGGCCCTACAAAACTTGTAATTACAGTATATTTGCCAAGATTTAGCAATAATTATGCGTATTGATATCATAACAGTTTTACCAGAACTTCTAAAGAGCCCTTTTGAAGCTTCTATACTAAAGAGAGCTATAGATGCTGATTTGGTAGAAGTTCATTTGCACAACCTAAGGGACTACACTACTGATAACTATAAGTCTGTTGATGACTATCAATATGGAGGAGGCGCCGGAATGGTGATGATGATAGAACCCATTGATAAATGCATTTCTAAACTTAAAAGTGAAAGACCCTACGACGAGATTATTTACATGACGCCAGATGGCGAGAGGCTTAACCAAAATATAGCGAATCAAATTTCCCTAAAGGAGAACATCATGATATTATGTGGTCATTATAAAGGTGTTGATCAGCGCGTCAGAGACCACTTCATTACCAAAGAAATTTCTATTGGCGATTATGTGCTTTCCGGAGGCGAACTAGGTGCAGCCGTACTTTGTGATGCCGTAATTCGCTTAATCCCAGGAGTGCTAGGCAATGAAACGTCTGCTCTGACAGATTCCTTTCAAGATAATTTACTTGCACCACCCATTTATACGAGACCTAGGGAATACAAAGGCATGGCAGTTCCAGAGGTTTTATTTAGCGGTAATTTTCCAAAAATTGAAAAATGGCGAGAAGAACAGGCCCTTAAAAGAACTCAAGATCGCAGACCTGACTTGCTCAATGAGTAAAATCTTATCCGTTTTACTTTTAACTATTAACTTTTTGTCTATCTTTGCACCCACTTTAAATTAACCTCTGGCGAGAATCGTGAATGTTACTTTAAAACAACCATTAATTAAGAAAAAATGAATTCTTTAGTAAAATTTGTACAAGACGAATTTGTAGCAAAAAAAGACATTCCAGAGTTTAGTGCTGGAGATACAATTACGGTTTATTACGAAATTAAGGAAGGAAGCAAAACCCGTACACAGTTTTTTAGAGGTGTAGTTTTACAACGCAAAGGATCCGGAAGCACAGAAACATTTACTATACGTAAAATGTCTGGAACCGTTGGAGTGGAACGTATTTTCCCAATTAACTTACCAGCACTTCAAAAAATCGAAGTTAATAAGCGTGGTAAAGTTAGAAGAGCCCGAATCTTCTATTTCAGAGGACTAACTGGTAAAAAAGCAAGAATTAAAGAAGTAAGACGATAATATTTTACGTCACAAATTTGAAAAAGCCTTCTTCGAGAGGGCTTTTTCTGTTTATTAACTTTTGTTAATATCTATGGTGAATAAACTGTGAATATTTAAAGTGTCTTATAATTTTGTTTTTGTCAATTAAAAGCTATTTTAGCTATGGATTTAACAACAAACAGTGTTTGATTTTAGATAGTAATCTGAATTTATGTTAAATTCTTAAAGAATGTTCTTTGTATATTGAGATTGTTTTTTGAGGTCGGTAAGTTAGCTTGTGTAGGCAAGTTAAACGAGTTGGTCAAGAAGTTTCAGTTTTTAAGGTATGTTTTCACAGACCTTAGATTTTGAAATGGAAAGCCCGGACAAAGTAGCAGAATCGAAAGTGAATGCGAAAATGAAAGGCAATGCTACAACGTAGCTAAATCATGAAAATGATGTATATATGACGTAGCATCAAGAAAAGCAATCTTAAAACGGAGTTGCTTCAACAGGTCAATACATTTTGAAAGTTAAAGCAAATTCCAAATTGAGGCAGAAACACTTGAACTGAAAAGGATGACAACGTAAAAGTTGCTCAGCTGATTTAGTGAACAACTAAATAGGTCACGTTAGTACTGCTTCGGTAAAAGCCATGTCAACACAGTCCTCTGTAGTGATATGGCTTTTTTTAGTTATTATTTTTTGTTTCAACTTCTACATTGAAATGGTAAACAAAATTAAACTTACGTTAAAAGAACCTCAATAAAATCCAACCTTTTATACTTTAGCTAAAAAATAATTGATGGCTAAATTCCTCTCGGGTTTTATTGTTTTCTTCATAGTTGTGAGCACAGTAGCAGCTCAAGAAAAATTCACTTTCAGCGGTACAATCCTTGACAATAGAAGTAACGAAACCCTAATTGGAGTAAATATCTTGGTGCCAGAGCTTAATTCTGGGACTATGACAAATGAGTATGGTTTTTTTTCCATAACACTTCCAGAAGGCACCTATGAGGTGCAAATTAGTTATTTAGGTTTTAAAACAATTGTAGAAACGATAACCCTAAATACGGATATTTCCAAAACCTATAAATTAGAAGAAACTGCGGAAAGTCTAGACGAAGTCTTAATCAAAGATGATGTAGAGCACCTGAATATTAAGAAACCACAGATGAGCGTTAATGCTCTTTCTATAAAGACCATTAAAAATATGCCTGTTGTTTTAGGTGAGGTAGATGTCATAAAATCCATCACCTTACTACCTGGTGTTACCAATGCAGGCGAAGGGTCATCAGGATTTAATGTAAGAGGTGGTGCGGCAGACCAAAATTTAATATTGCTAGATGAAGCTATTATATTTAACTCCTCCCACCTATTTGGTTTTTTCTCTGTATTTAATCCAGATGCCATTAAAGATTTAAAATTATACAAAGGTGGAATTCCAGCTAAATACGGTGGACGTGTATCTTCTGTCCTAGATATTTATCAAAAAGAAGGAAATAGCAATCAATTTAAAATGAATGGAGGTATAGGGCTAGTCTCTAGCCGTTTACTTGCAGAAGGTCCAATAAAAAAAGAGAAAGGGTCTTTTTTATTTGGTGGTCGTAGTAGTTATGCTCATTTATTTCTACCGCTTTTCGACCTTGATAATGTAGCCTACTTTTACGATTTAAACACCAAATTAAGCTATAGGTTAAACAATAATAACAGCATTTATCTATCAGGATATTTTGGGAGAGATGTATTTAGCATTCAGGATAGTTTCGAAAATATTTACGGTAATTCTGTTTTAAACTTTAGATGGAATCATCTGTTCTCTGATAAATTATTCTCTAACCTTTCATTGATTTATTCCGACTATTATTATGGCTTAAATTTAAATTTTGTAGGATTTGAATGGGAATCAGGAATTAGGAATTTTAATCTAAAATACGACTTCAAACATTACATAACCAATAACTTTAAATTAGAATATGGTCTCAACAGCATTTATTATAAATTTAATCCAGGGGAGATAAATCCAAACTCCGAAGATTCTGGTATTAACCCCTTTAAGCTCATAGACAAGTATGCCTTCGAAAATGCCGCTTATATAGACGCCGAACATAAAATCAGTGACCGATTATCCATAAGTTATGGTGCCAGACTAAGTACTTTTCACCGTTTGGGCCAAGATGAAATCAATATTTACGAAGACAATAATCCTGTACTATTTAATGAAACCCTCGGGATTTATGAAAAAGCAGAGCCCATTGGCACAGAGAGCTCGAGCCGAGGTAGTGTCCTAGAATCTTTTATTAATATAGAGCCAAGACTTTCAATAGCGTATCAAATTAACGATAAGTCATCCATCAAAGCCAGCTATAACAGAATGGCGCAATACCTGCACTTACTTTCAAATACAAATTCACCAACACCTTTAGACGTTTGGACTCCAAGTGGTCCCTTTATTGAACCACAATTATTGGATCAAGTTGCTCTTGGTTATTTCAGAACATTTGAAAACAATGAATTTTCCCTACAGGTCGAGACCTTTTACAAAACAATACAAAACCGTATCGATTATATAGACGGTGCAGATTTAATAGCCAATAATGCTATAGAGCAAGTTATTCTAAATGGGGAAGCGAGAGCCTATGGTTTAGAGATTCTTCTAAGAAAAAATGAAGGCAGATTTAAAGGATGGCTTTCTTACACGCTTTCTAAATCTGAACAACGCACGCCTGGACGAACCGCAATTGAAACAGGTATCAACAACGGCCAATGGTATAGAACCCCTTTTGATAAAACGCACGATATTTCACTTACGGGAACCTATGAGTTGAGCAATAAATGGACCTTAAACTCAAACTTTATTTTCCAAACCGGTTTGCCTGCTACCTTTCCCAATGGACAATATGAATATAATGGCATTGTTGTTCCGAGTTTTGAAGCCAGAAACTCTAGCAGACTTCCTGCCTATCATAGGTTAGATGTATCTGCAAATTATAACCCTAATCCAAATAGTCAAAAACGCTTTAAAGGTGAATGGGTTTTTGGCCTGTACAATGTATATAACAGACGGAATGCCGCCAATATCCAATTTAGGGAAAACAGAACCTCTGGTGTAAATGAAGCTGTAAGGCTGGCCATATTTGGTATTGTGCCTTCTGTATCTTATAATTTTAATTTTTAATTATGCAAAAGTTCATTAAAATAGGCCTTCTAGCAATTTTAATTTTGGGGTGTGAAGATGTCATCGATGTCGAATTAAATAACACAGAGCCAAGGTTAGTCGTTGACGCCTCCATTAACTGGTTCAAAAATACGACTGGAAACGAACAAAGTATTCGACTTAGTCTTACAGCTCCTTTTTTCGACCAAGCTGTACCACCCGCAAACGGCGCAACTGTTACTATTACAGATTCTAACAGTAACACCTACGATTTTATAGAAGATGGAAATACTGGCATATACCGCACCGATAATTTCGTTCCGGTTATTGACGAAACTTACACACTAACCATAATATATGAAGGTGAGGTCTATACGGCTGAGGAAACTTTAAAGTCTGTGGCGCCCATAGATTTTGTAGAGCAGATTGACGATGGCGGATTTTCCGGAGAAGACATTGAGCTCAAAGCCTTTTATACAGATCCTGAAGGTGAAGAAAACTATTATTTTTTTGAATTTATAAGTGATGTCGTTGCCGTACCTACTTTAGAGGTTTATGAAGATAGATTTACCGATGGTAATCAGATATTTGGATTTTACACAGAGGAAGATTTAGAGTCAGGTGATGTGGTAACCATTAGAAATCACGGAGTATCCCAAAGCTTTTATCAATTTATGTTTGTTCTTCTTCAACAAGGCAGCGAAGAATCAGGAGGTCCATTTGAAACCCAACCTGCAACCGTGAGAGGTAATTGCATTAATCAAACAAATCCCGAGAATTTTCCTTTTGGCTACTTTAGACTCTCAGAAGTTGACGAAGTAATTTATACCGTACTCTAGAGCTTACATTAAAAGAATTTCATTTTACCTAGAAGTAATAATCCTTACCTTTAAGCATGGATTTTACAAAAACAACAGAGCAAGATTCACGCTACGACAATCTCGAAAAAATGTCCATTAAAGAGATTGTAGCGAGTATAAACGAAGAAGATAAAACTGTACCATATGCAGTTGAAAAAGCACTACCCCAGATTGAAGCGTTAATAGAAAAAGTTGTAGAAAAACTAAAAAATGGTGGAAGATTATTTTATGTTGGTGCCGGAACAAGTGGTCGCCTGGGTATTTTAGATGCTTCGGAATGTCCTCCAACTTTTGGTGTTTCAAATGAATTAGTAATTGGTTTAATTGCTGGCGGAGATAAAGCCATAAGAAAAGCTGTTGAAAATGCCGAAGATAGTAGTACTCAAGGTTGGAAGGATTTACAAGCCTATCAAATTTCCAATAGAGATGTCGTAATTGGTATCGCTGCTTCTGGCACCACGCCATATGTTGTCCATACTTTAAAGGACTGTAACAAAAAGCATATAACCACTGGATGTATCACGTGCAATAAAAATAGTCCATTAGCTCAGACTGCTCAATTTCCAATAGAAGTTATCGTTGGTCCTGAATTTCTTACAGGTAGTTCTAGAATGAAAGCTGGGACAGCTCAAAAACTTGTTTTAAATATGATTACCACGACCACCATGATACAACTTGGCAGGGTAAAAGGAAATAAAATGGTAGACATGCAATTGAGCAATAATAAATTAGTTAGTAGAGGTGTTAAAATGATTATGAATGAACTCAATATTTCTGAAACGGAAGCTCAAACTCTTCTCAACAAACATCAAAACGTAAGGAAAAGCATTAGGTATGGAAGACAATCAAAATAGAACAGACAAGGAACTACTTGGAAAAGGCCTTAGAAAAATGGTCATTTGTCTCATTCTCATGTTTTTAGGTCCCACTACTCTCCATTTAGCCTTTAGCAATAGTGACAAACCTCTATACATACCTCTATTGATTATAGCCATTATCTTGTGTATACTCGCTATTGTTTTTCTCTTTATGGGAATAAACACTATTATGGACAGTATGTTCAAGAAAAAAAAGTAATACTTTTTTCCTTCTTCCTGAGATAAAATAAAAAAGGGCCCGTACGCTATGTACGGGCCCTCGAAAAAGGCGGCGACCTACTCTCCCACTGAAGTGCAGTACCATCGGCGCTAACGGGCTTAACTT
>CAJXLB010000001.1 GCA_913055905.1 uncultured Winogradskyella sp. | reverse complement strand
ACCAAAGACCCATGACCTATGACCATACACCCTTTCACCTCATAACCTTATAACCTTATCACCGCATCACTGCATCATCGATTCACGAATTACGCATAACAGATAACCAAAGACCCATGACCTATGACCATACACCCTTTCACCTCATAACCTTATAACCTTATCACCGCATCACTGCATCATCGATTCACGAATTACGCATCACAGATAACCAAAGACCCATGACCCATGACCATACACCCTTTCACCTCATAACCTTATAACCTTATCAACCATATAACTACTTAACCATATAACTAAATCAAATAAAACCAAAGACCAATGACCCATAACCCATAACCCATAACCCATAACCCAACACCAAAAAACCACCACACCCTCATAAACTTCCACAAAATCACTACCTTTGCAACGGATTAAAAAACACCCTTAACTATGGCTTCAAAACTTATTGCGCCATCGATGCTGGCTGCCGATTTTGGTAACTTACAACGTGATACAGAAATGGTAAATGCCAGTGCTGCCGACTGGTTTCATATCGATGTTATGGACGGGCATTTTGTACCTAACATCTCCTATGGTATGCCTGTTATCCAAGCCATAAAAAAGCACGCGACGAAACCTTTGGATGTGCATCTCATGATTGAAAAACCCGAACGCTACATCGAGGAGTTCGCCAAGGTTGGTGCTGATATCATCACGGTGCATTACGAATCTACAGTACATTTACACCGGACCCTAAGGCAAATCAAGGCGGCTGGGTGTAAAGCAGGTGTAGTTTTAAATATCACGACGCCCATTAGTATGTTGGAGGATATCTTACCGGAATGCTATATGGTTTTACTCATGTCTATTAACCCTGGTTTTGGAGGGCAAAAATTTGAAGCCGTCACCTACCAGCGCATCAAAAAATTACGAGCCCTTATCGACGCCCAAAACCTGGATACGAGAATTGAAATTGATGGCGGTGTAACCGACCAAAATATTGAAGCCCTGGTAGCAGCCGGTGCAGACACCTTTGTTGCAGGGAGCCATATCTTTAAAAGTGACAATCCTACAGCCACCATTCAGCGTTTAAAAGATTTAGCAAATTCCTAAGACTAATATTTCTAACCATAATTTAAGTGTTTGATGTAGCATATTAGGCGCCTTCGAAGGGTCTTCATCTAGCCAAAAAAGAAAAGAGAGAAGAGACAAGTAATCTTAAGGTCTTGGGTATTGGGTATTGGGTATTGGATCAAATTACTTATGACCGCACCACTGCATAACCATATAACCTTATAACCATATAACCTTATAACCTTATAACCACATAACTTTATGACCACATAACTTTATAACCTTGTAACCATATAACCTTATAACCCTATAACCACTTAACAATATAACTCCATAACTCCTTAACCGTATTACTGCATCACCGATTCACGCATTCACCATTCACCATTCACCATTCACGATTCACGGTTCACGGTTCACGATTCACGAATCACGACTCACATGTCATTGGCTACGCCGAATCTTCGATTTCAGAGGGAACGAAGTGACTGAAGAATCTGTTCAATAGAAAATAGAGACGAGAAAAGAGAACAGAGACAAATGGTCTTGGGTCCTGGGTATTGGGTATTGGGTCAAATTACTTATGACCGCACCACTGCATTACCATATGACCACATAACTTTATAACCTTGTAACCATATAACCTTATAACCACTTAACAATATAACTCCATAACTCCTTAACCGTATTACTGCATCACCGAATCACGCATTCACCATTCACCATTCACCATTCACGAATCACGGTTCACGAATCACGGATTACGGATTACGGATTACAAATTCCGCATCACCACATTACGGATTCACCATTCACCATTCACCATTCACCATTCACCATTCGCCACTAACGATTTACGATTCACGGTATCACAGATGACCAAACACCAAAGACCTTTCAACTATTTACTATTTCATAAAATGGTAGGATGAAAACGGCCTCAGTTTATAGTCGTAGCAAAACCAAAAAACGACGTCGCGGCGGGCAGCGAAGCATGGCCTAACGTAGTGGTTGCCATCCGCACGATAACGACGTTTTGCCAAGTTTTCAAAATTGAAAACTGTAGCCTAGATTTTCCTGACTGCCGGTAGGTTTTTAGGTTCTGCTCTGAGCGCAGTCGAAATGTGGCGCTCTTGATGAAGTTTATCGTTACCGAAGAGGTCTCGACTGCGCTCGACCTGACAAAAGAACTAGCCTGTCACCTTACCGCCTTGTCACATTGAGCGCAGTCGAAATGTGATGTTGTTGATGAAGTTTGTTTTATCGAAGAGGTCTCAACGTAGCCTGTCTTGAGCTTGACGAAAGGCTCGACCTAACAAAAAAAGACAAGAGAGATGAGACTAGAGAAAAGAGACAAAAAGGCAATGGCCTTAGGTCAAATTACTTATGACCGCACCACTGCATTACCATATAACCTTATAACCCTATAACTACTTAACCATATTACTCCATAACTCCTTAACCACATCACCGCATCACCGAAACACCAATCACAACTATCTAACTCCAAAACAATAAAATTCCCAAAATAAAAACGGACTCTTGATATACAAAAGCCCGTTTTCAATACCGCAATTAAAACAACATGGCGGTACGGCACGTCCTATGGCAACCAGTACCATAGAGTCTAATCACTATAGAAATCCCAAGTCACTGGCCTTCTACAGTTTTTTCAATAGATAGTTAATCAAATCGGTAGTGGTGACAATACCCACCAAATTACCGTTGTCCACGACAGGTAAGGCATGGAACTCACGTTGTGCCAAGAGCTCTGCCACTTGCTTGATAGAAGCTGTGGAGGGCACGGAAATAATATTCTTGGCCATCACCTGTTCAATGGTAAACATATTATAGACCAACGTATCTACGTCAGTGTCGTAAGGATCTACGGCATCAGCAAAACTGATACGCAACAGATCAGTATAACTCAACATCCCTATAATAACATCCTTATCTACCACAGGAATGTGTCTTATCTTATGACGCTTAAAAAGCATTTCGGCCGTTTCAAGATCATCATCGCGATGCAAGGCAATAATATCCGTAGACATTATTGACGATATGGGTTCTATAGTTCTCATGATTTCTAGGATTTATAATTCACTATTAAAAGTAAGCCTTATCCATCAGAGAAAGTATGATAAATATCATGTTAAAAAAGGAACCTGTGAACGAACGGACCTAACTATTTTGTCCGTAACCGTAATTATAGCCATAGTTGTAGGAGTAGCCATAAGACTTGCTGGCCCCTACACTATTCACCACATAAGCCATATTTTTGAGTTTGCCGCCCTTGTGCAATTCCTTTGAGAATTCCAAGAGTTTCTTCTCGGTAAAATTGGCACGTGCAATATAGAGTGTGGCATCTGCAATTTGTGAGATGAGCAAGGTATCCGTCACCAAGATGGTGGGCGCGGTATCTACGATAATGTAATCATAAATATCTTTTGCCTCTTCTATAAGGAGTTTAAAACGGCCGTTGGTTAAAAGACTCGCCGGATTGGGCGGAATGCTTCCCGAAAGGATAATATCGTGATTGGGATGTTTCTCAAAGCCTTTGACGATGGCCGACTGCCAATCGAAGTCCCCATCATGCAGGTAATTGGACAAGCCCGGTTTGTGCTTATCGGCGGCAATATGGGTGTGGATTTGCGGATTCCGCAGATCGGCACCGATGAGTAACACTTTTTTATTGATACTTGAGAGGGCTAAGGACAGATTGAGGCTCACTAAGGTCTTCCCCTCGCCTTTGATGGTAGAGGTACAGAATATCACCTGACCTTTAGGCTGGTCCTTCACGGGTAGAATAAAATCCACATTGGCACTCAATATCCTGAAGGACTCCGCCAATGGCGACCGGTCGTTGGGATCGGTAAAGACGACGTCTTTGGTTTTCTTTAAGTCGGGAATCTCGGCCAGTACAGGTATGTCAGAGGTTAAATTCAAGATATCATCCTTACTATGCAGTTTGGTGTCCAGCATAAATAGCAGGTATAGGACACCAAAGGGCACCAATAAGCCTGCTAAAAGGGCACCTGCATAAATAATACTTGGCTTGGGCGAAATCGGTTGGGAACCCGTTAAGGCATTCTCTACCACCTTAATGGAGGGTTCGGTTATCGCCAGATTAATAGCGGCCTCTTCCCGCTTCTGTAAAAGCAACAGATAGAGGCTTTCCTTAATTTTTTGTTGCCGCTCTATAGCCCGTAACAGTTTTTCTTTTTCCGGAATACTGGAGACCTGGCCCACAAACTTCGTGTTGCGGCTTTCCAATTGCTTCAGGGAGACCTGCAATTGGTTGACATACGACTCCAAAGAGCGCTTAATATTGTGGCCTAAATCCTGGATGGTTCCTGAGGCCAATTGCACGGCCGGATTATTCTCCCCAGCACTATTGGCCAGTTTATCGCGCTCCGACACCGCAGTATTATACTCTGAAATCAAGGCATTAACCCCACCGTTATCCAGGCCAATATTAGCCGGCAAAAGGTTCCCTTTAGGGTTGTTGTCCAAGACGTCCTGTAAAAGTTGGGCCAAAGTCAACTGGTTTTCCAATTGAAAGACCTCCTCATCCGATTTGGTGCGTTGCTCTAGGCCCACCTGGGCATCGGCTACCAAATCCACCAGATTATTCTCTTGTTTAAAATCTTGCCGACTCACCTCTATGGAATCCAATTCCTGTGCTAGGTACACAAAACGGTCGTCTATAAAGTCCAAGGTTCGCTTAAAAACGAGTTGTCGGTCTTTAATACCATCCTGATTAAAAACCTCAATCAATGAATTTAAAATAGCTTCAGATACATCCTGACTTTCACCTTTACGTGTTAGTTTTAAGAGATCACTCCCATTGCCAATCGGTTCAGCCTGAATTTGTGATTTTAAAGCCAGTGCCGCATACTTGATCAAAGAGAAGTTAATAATATAACTTTTACCAACATAGCTTTCTTCAGAACGCTCGGGATTATATCGAATATCAAAGGGCAAATCATGCGGTTTAGCATAAGTACTGTAGCCCGGAAACTGCAGTTGTTGCTCAGTACGGAGGTCGGTGACTAAAAACCCATCCTCCTGCACATCCACTTGATACTGCTGTGGCTGTACAATACTATCAGGTTTAATATGTTGCTCAAAAGTAAACGGTAGGCTAAAAATTCTCGTGGTTCTTATCGTGCCCTGATCATAAAAGGTAGTGCTTAAGTTGAGGTCCCGCACCACGCGCTCGGCGATAATATAGGAGGTGAGGATTTCAATCTCATTTTCCAAATTGATATTGCTGCGATTAAAAACAAAGGCTGAAGAGGGCAATTCCAAACCTTCAGATTCGTCCAAAATCTTAATCTTAGCGGTGCTTTGATACACCTTAGGCGTATACCGTAAATAGGTATAGGCAGCAAAAAGGGCCACCACAACCGCGAGGAGAAACCAGGGCCAATAATTGAGATAGCGCTGCACCTCTTGTTTGATGTCCAAACTATCGTCCTCCTTAAAATTAGTGATGTTAAATTGAGACTGTTCCATAGCTTAGCGTGACAATAATACGGCTATACTTAATGCTAAAGATACCGCACCAAATACAACTCCCACATTACTGATATAACCGGAATTCATAACACGAGGCTTATTTGGATTTACCACAATGACATCATTAGGCTTTATAAAATAAAATTCACCATTCATAAATTCAGCAGACGTGAGATCAATATGCGTAACGCGGCGGTTCCCATCAACTTCACGGGTTAATAGCACATCATCACGCTTTCCATTGATGGTGAGATCCCCAGCATAGCCCAGAGCCTGCAAAAGGGTTATATTCTGCTCGGTAAAGGTATAGGTACCGGGTTGATTCACTTCGCCCAAAATCGTGACCTTGGCATTGACCAAGCGGACGTTAACGGTAGGCTGTTTTAAATGCCCACCTGACACTAAGATTTCTGTGATATGCTTGGCCAAGGCTTCAGTGGTTTTGCCAGCAGTACTAATGGTCCCCAAAATAGGAAAACTGATGGTATTTTGTTCAGACACCAAATAACCGTCTAATTGAAGCATTTGTGGATTCTGTTGAACCATACCCTGCCCTGTGCCTCGATTATAAGGTATCGCCGCTTCGGGGACAATACTCTCAACATTAATTCTAAGGATATCATTAGGTTGTATCACGGACGACACATAATTGACTTCCGTTTCAGCAATAGGTGTCGCGTCCTGCATATAAAAAATATCCTTCTTAGACGCACAAGAGCTTAAAACGCCTAAAATCAATAGCACCAAAAACCGTATTTTCATCGTTGTATCACCTCTATATCGGACAAATATAATCGCATTTCAAGGACTGGCAAAAACTAAAGGCAAATATGCCCCCTTGGTCAACTTATTTTCTTGATGCCAAAAGGAATCAAATATAAGACCGAACCATAGACTAACAAACTAAAAATCTGGTTATCGAGGTACAGCCCTGTTAAATTAAAGGCGATAGTCACAATGAGGATATTAATCCCCGAAATGCTTAAAGTGGTCGCCAAATGGCTAAAACCCGCCTGGATAAAGCGGTGGTGGATATGGTTCTTATCGGCTTTAAAGGGACTGGTCTTATGCACAAAAAGACGAATAAAAAAGATACGTAAGGTATCGATCAAAGGATAAAACAACAAGGCTAGCGCTAAAGCAGGTGCTGCCCTGTAATAATCAGAACTGGCATCACTTTGGGCCATATGGATAAAGCTCACCGTAAATACCGCCAATAAAAAGCCCACGACCATGGAACCTGTATCCCCCATAAACAATTTCTGTTTTGAGGAGAAATTTTTGCGTAAAAAGGCAATCAAGGACCCACATAAGGCAATGGCGATGGTAGCCAAGCTCAAATCACCGGCCATGACAAACAAATAGCTGAAGATGCCACTGGCACAGAGGGCTATGGTACCTGCTAGCCCGTCAACGCCGTCAATAAGGTTATACGCATTGATGATCAAGATATAGACAAACAGGGTAAAACCGACGGACACCCAATACGGCAGCACATCGATACCCAGAATGGTTGAAAAGCCAATAATCCGTGTATCCGTAAAGACAATAAGGAGAAGGGCAGAAAACAATTGTCCTAAAAATTTCTTTTGTGCCGACAATAAGGTTAAATCATCCTTCAGCCCTAAAAAGAATAATACGGTAAGACCTCCCATAACCAAAAGCAAAACCTTGGTATTTAAAAAGGCACCCACAATGGTCATCACTACAACGAGTCCTAAAAAAATACCGATACCGCCCAAGGTAGGGGTATGTGTGGAATGCACACTACGATCATCGGGCTCGTCCATGAGATGCTTTTTTCGAGCCACATACAAAATCGTAGGAAAGGATTGTGAGGCAATAAAAAACGCCAAGACAAAGGCCATTAAGAGCCACAACAGGCTGTGCTGTTCTGGCGAAAAGTCGTCAAGTAGTTGTTGGATCATAGCACAATAGCGTTTATGCTCTAAGGGGGTGAAAAGATACAAATAAAATACGTTTTCGGGTAACGTCCGCTATAAATTTCCCAGATCTTGTCGGCTTTGCAATTCCAGTAAAATATCCACGATACGCTTGGCGGTCTTTCCATCCCACATGGGTATGGGTCGTCCTTCCTTCCAATCGCCTTTAAACAGGATATCCATAAAGGGCTTTAAGTGTTTCGGGTTGGTCCCAACCAGTTCATTGGTCCCCAAGGTGATGGTTTCGGGGCGTTCCGTAGTGTCCCGCAGCGTCATACAGGGCACACCCATAACGGAGGCTTCTTCGGTAATCCCTCCGGAATCCGTAACCACCGCTTTGGCGTGTTGCACCAAGTAATTGAATTCCAAATAGGATAAGGGTGGTACCAAATGCAATTGTGGATGCTTTATATCCAGACCTTCCAATATTTTAGCTGTTCTGGGGTGAACGGGAAAGATAATGGGCAAATTCCTGGAATGGGCCAGCAACGCATCCAGCATAGCCTTAAGCTGCGCCTCTTGATCGACATTGGCTGGACGATGTAAAGTCAGCACCAAATAATTTTGAGGTTCCAAACCTTTATCCTCCCAAAAGGCAGGTGTTTTAAAGTAAGGCTTATGTTTCAATAAGGTATCGATCATGGTATTGCCCACATAAAAGATGGCATTGGGATCTACGCCACTTTTTAACAGATTGGCATTGGCCAATTCCGAGGTGGTAAAGAAATAATTGGTGATACTATCGGTTACCAGACGATTGATTTCCTCTGGCATGGTCCAATCGCCTGAGCGTATCCCGGCTTCGACATGGGCGACTTTGGTATGCAGCTTTTGCGCCACGAGGGCACAGGCCATGGTGGAGGTGACATCGCCCACGACCAAAACGACTTCGGCAGGGTGTTCTTGTAAGTCCTTTTCAAAGGCCACCAGAATTGCTGCTGTTTGTTCGGCTTGGGTACCGCCATGGCATTCCAAATTCACATGCGGTTCTGGAATCTGGAGTTGTTCGAAAAAGCTTTCGGACATATTATGATCGTAATGTTGCCCTGTATGCACCAAACGGTACTCTATGGTCCTGCCCTGTTCCTTAGCGGCTTCTATGGCATGAAGAATAGGCGCAATCTTCATAAAATTAGGGCGTGCGCCCGCGATAAGGGTAATTCTACACATAATTTATAGTCCCAGTTGGCATCGTAGCTGTTTTGATTATAGCACCTCAAATGTAAAGGAATTAATAAGCTTTGCCAATGGCTTTATACCACAGTTTAAAAAATTTTAGAAAGACAATGGGCTTGGGTATTGGGTCTTAAGTCTTGGGTCTTGGGTCAAAATAAGTATTAACGCACCACTGCATCACAATATAACCTTATAACCTTATAACCACATAACTTTATAACCCTGTAACTCCTTCACCTACTCACGAATCACATTCCACACAATTAAGGTCGCGCCTACCAAGCTACTTCGGAACATATAGCTTGAAGCGGTAGGGAAAAAACGGCCTCAGTTTTTAGTCGTAGCAAAACCCAAAAACGGCGTCGCGGCGGGCAGCGGAGCATGGCCTAACGCAGTGGTTGCCATGCGCACGATAACGACGTTTTGCCAGGTTTTCAAGACTAAAAAGTGCAGCCTAGACCTTTTTGGTTCTTTTTACGGCAATGGTAAAAAGAACATAATCACAGAAAAGACAATAACACCATATAGCCAAGTTTTCAAGACTAAAAAGTGCAGCCTAGACCTTCCTGCCTTGCCGGCAGGCAGGTTTGTGGATTTTACCCTGAGCATTACCGAGATCAAAATATATTTTGATTGAAGGTACGTTGTGGAACAACTCGAAGGGTCTGCACAATGCAAATGCATATCATTAATGAATGTGCAAACACGAATAAATGATTATGCATTCATGAATACCACTTTATCAAAATAAATATCCCATGAATAAAAAAGTAAAAAAAAGATTCTTCCACCTCGCTACACTCCGTGTCAGAATGACAAAAAGCAGTGTCATTCTGAGGGAACACAGTGACCGAAGAATCTAAACCGAAAAAAGAGATTCTTCGCTAACGCTCAGAAACCGAAGGTTCGACGAAGTCAATGACAACTCAAACTCTACACTAACACCCAAAATACGAATGGAACTGGCATTCAGAGGGAACACAGTGACCGAAGAATCTGTTCAATAGAAAAGAGAAAAGAGAGAAGAGAACAAAGACAAATAGTCTTTGGGTCTTGGGTATTGGGTCTTGGGTCAAATTACACCATCACCACACCACTACATAACCATATAACTTTATAACCTCATAACCACATAACCCTATAACTTTATAACACCATAACACCATCACCACATCACAATTAACAAATTACCCCCATTCCCATAACGCAATACTAAGCCAATCACCGTTTCCAAAACTGAGAAAACTTAGACGCTGTCTTTAAGAACAAAGTCCCAAAGCCCCCAACACGATGTGTGGTAATGGCTTTATAGTCCTCTGTCATTTTATTGATGATATTTTTTAGGCTTCTATTACTAGCACCTCCCAAGCGCATCAAGGTAATGGTCTCGGGAATGTAGTGCATACTGATATGTGGTGTCGTAAACAAGCGCAGCAGAAAATCGTAATCGGCAGCAATGGTGTAGCGGGTATCAAACAGTCCCAATTCCTCGTATACCGAAGCCTTTAAAAACACCGTCGGATGCGGCGGCATCCAGCCTGTTTTAAGGAGTTTGGGATGAAATGGCCGACTTTTCCAAAAACGAACCACCTGATCGGTATCCTGTTGCGTTACATATTTTAAATCCCCATAGACACCATCACAGCCCTGCGTTGTAAGCATAGCGACCACCTGTTGTACAACCTTTGGTGAGGCCAACAGGTCATCGGAATGCACAAAGCCAATAATATCGCCTGTCGCTCGGCTAATCCCTTTATTAAGGGCATCGTAAATGCCCTTGTCTGGCTCTGAATATATCTTGATGCAGACATCGGGATACGTTTCCTTCAACTCCTCTACGCGCGCCAAGGTAGCATCGGTAGAAGCCCCATCCATAATTAGGTATTCCACATTGGTATAGCTTTGGCTCAATACCGACGTCATACAGTCCTGTATCGTTGCTGCACTGTTATAGGTGGCCGTTATTATGGAAACTTTCAATGGTTATTAGTTTATTCTGCGTTTTTTTACCAATACGGCAGGATTCCCTTGATAGATACCATAAGCCTCCAAATCCTTGGTAGCCACGGCCCCTACCGCCAATACAGCATGGGACTGCAAAGTGACACCCGGACAAACAACCGCCTTGGCGCCGACCCAGCTCCCTTCGTCCAAGACAATGGGAGCTACCATCAAATCAAAGGTAGCGGACTTATAATTATGGTTTCCACAGAGTAATAAGGCACCTTGGGATATAGAAACGTGATCGCCCAAGGTCACCTCATCTAAGTTATCGATCCATACCCCTTCCCCAATCCAGCAATGATTGCCGATCTTGAGCTTCCACGGATATTTGATCTGAACACTGGGTTTAATCACGACCCCCTTACCTACTTCTGCTCCAAACACTCGTAACAACAGTCGCTTTAATCGGTTACAAACAGCCCAGGAATGTTGAAAGAACAAACAGCTTACCACATACCATATGGCTCTTTTGAGCGGAGCTCCTGGCTGGTACCAACTATTGTCGTATTGCGAGAGATCGGTTTTCATGGGCGAGGCTTATACCATCTCAGGATGGCTTTTCATGAGTCCTTCAAAATAGGCGATGGTATGTTTAAGGCCCTCACGTAAGGGTATCTTAGGCTCCCAACCCTGAAGTTCGCGCTTGGCTAGGGAAATATCGGGCTGGCGCTGCATAGGATCATCCTTGGGCAAGGGCAAAAAGGTCAGTTTGGACTTGGACCCTGTAATATCCAACACCTCCTGTGCCAACTCCAGCATGGTAAATTCCACGGGATTGCCAATATTAACCGGACCGATAAAATCATCACGGCTATCCATCATTCTTAGTGTACCCTCGACTAGATCGTCTACGTACTGAAAACTACGGGTCTGCGTGCCTTCACCATAGATGGTAATAGCCTCCCCTTTTAAGGCCTGTACAATAAAATTGGAGACCACCCGACCATCATGCGGATGCATCCGCGGCCCATAGGTATTAAAAATACGAATGATCTTAATGGCGACCTTATTTTGAATATGGTAATCCATAAACAGCGTTTCGGCACAGCGTTTACCCTCATCATAACAAGAGCGCAGCCCTATGGGGTTTACATGGCCCCAATAGTCTTCCGATTGCGGATGCACTTTGGGATCCCCATACACTTCTGAGGTAGAGGCCTGTAGGATTTTAGCCTTAACGCGCTTGGCGAGGCCCAGCATGTTAATCGCCCCCATAACAGAAGTCTTTACCGTTTTTATGGGATTATATTGATAATGCACAGGACTGGCAGGACAAGCTAGGTTATAGATCTCGTCCACTTCGGCAAAATAAGGGTGGGTGACATCGTGGCGTACCAATTCAAAATAATGGTGGTCCATCAGATGCTCTATGTTTAGTTTGGAGCCCGTAAAGTAATTATCCAAACAGATCACTTCATGCCCCTCGGCAAGAAGGCGCTCACATAGGTGCGACCCTACAAAACCCGCACCACCGGTCACTAGTATTCGTTTCATATGGTTGTATTTCTATCGTTCAAAAATAACCTTTTATTTTGTTCTATCACCTCCGGATTTTCAACCACGCTCTTAGCATACACTAAGGCCGCTTTGGACCATTTGCCGTAAGCTGAATCGGCTAGGTTAAGGGCTTCATTAAAAGCCTGTAATATCTCCTCTTCGGTATCAAGGTTAACATCCCAGCCCACATTTTTGGCCCTAAGGCCTTTCCATGGGGTACGGTGTGATATGATGACAGGGCAACCGGCTGAGAAGGCCTCTAAAATCGCATGGCCAAAATTTTCACCTTCTGAGAGCAACACAAAATAATCGTACGATTGAAGCACCTGCGGCACGTTTTCACTTTTAAGTACGCCTTTATAACTAACCTTGATATCACTTGGAAGTGCATTAATAACTGCCTGACACTGCTCCCAATAAGCCTTATCATATACAGGACCATACAAATCCAATACCAAAGGCAGGTTTACCTTTACCAGTACCTTAAGCAAACGAAGCGTTCCTTTCTCCTTCGCAATCCGTGCAACACTCACGAATCTTACTGGGTTTTGCTTGGTTTTCTCGAAAGTAAGAACGCCAACGTCATGTTTACGTGGCAAGTTGGGTGCTATTTTAACTAGGGTAGTCTTCCCTAAAATAGCCTTAATATAATTCGCCTCCGTGGCATTGGTCGCATGGAAAGTAATGCCTTTATAAAACCCTGTCATTTTCGCCAAGGCTAAAAATAGGCGCTTTTTATAGCCCTTTACTGAAAAGGCCTGCGGGTTAAGCATGCCACGTGCAGAAACCATAACGGGTTTATCACCTTGTTTCAACACCTGTAGTGGCCAGATTGAAAAGTACCAACTATAAATACCATTGATCATGGCCACATCAAATGTGGTTTCTTTTAAGAGGTGTTTTATATGGGCATTATTTAAGCGTTCCGACGAGATATAGTAAATATAGGTATGGGGCTTGTGTTGAACCCACGTGTTAGGCGTAATACCTTCATAAGGGTCGCTAGACCCATAATCGGTAGCTCGGGTTAGGATATAAAATTCAAAATCCTGACATAAGTGGTCTATCAGATTGGCATAAGACCGTACAGGCCCTCCAGAAGCTGTACCTGGCAAAAACCAATCGATACAAATCAATACTTTTGGTTTTTGCTTACCCATGCTTAAGGGAATTGATTTTGGCACTCCAATCCTCTAGCGTATGATGCCCTCCTAAGTGCCTGCTGTTTTGAGACATCGCAACATAAGCGGCTGCCGACTGCTGAGCTACCTGGCGTATAATGTGTTTTAAGGCATCGACGTCCTTGGCATCATACCTATAGCCGTTAAACCCGTTTATTACAAATTCTGATGCCGCACCACATTGGTAGGTTGAGATAATGGGAAGTCCCGCCAATGCCGCCTCATGCACCACCACACCCCACGCCTCATAGAGACTCGGCAAGATAAAGGTCCCTGCATTGGACATGGCCTCCGTAAGGGCTTCAGGTGCCATAAAAGGCGTATGCATAACATTGGGATGCTTTGGAATCAAATGCACCAAAGGGCCATTACCTATAATATGTAATTGTATATCAAAAGCCCCTTCAGCAATCAATTCCTCCACCGCTCTAAAGAGAACCTTAACCCCTTTGTGCTCAACCACCCGTCCTACAAACAATAGCTGCCTTTGGTGTTCCTCTTGTGCAATGCTCTTAAATAAGCTATCATCGGCACAATACAAGCCCGTTAAAATGTGCTTAGGACGAAACCCTAGTTGTTGTGCAAAGCGATACTGTGGTAGACCTGGCACCCAAATATGGGTCACATACTTTTTAACCAACCATGGACTCAACAGGCCTGCTAAGCGCTGCTTCAAGGTGCCCAACCAATGATTGTCCATTCCCAGAACCACAGGCACGTTTTGCAATTTATAGGCCAAGGCTAAATTTAGATAGCGCTTATTGGTCCAACCCGATACATAAATGACATCGGGTGCAAACGCCCTAGCGTGTTGTTCTAAAGTAGCCCATTGCTCCTTATTGAAATCTAGGACCTCGATTCCGTCTTCACTTTTAATCTTAAAAGGTGCCTCCGCACTAGGTGGTGTTCTAAAGACCAAATAAGTATTCCCGGTGCGTGCATGGTCATGCCGCATACAGGCCATCCAATAGCCGGTTAAGCGTGTATAGAGTACTAAAATCTTCATGCCGCTTGTGGTAGTTTAATAGGTTGGTAAATCTGTAAGCCCCAACATAGGAATACCAAGGGCATAAAGGCATTCATAGAAGCCGCCATCCAAGACTCGGTTAGGGCAGAGAGCAAACACATTATTAAGAATGCTGTTTTTACAATAGGCATACAAGAGAGGCGATACATATGGTACCAAAAATAGGCAAATGCCAGCACTCCCAAAATACCAACATTGAGCAACAAGCTCAGATAAGAACTCCAAACGCCACCCCAATGCCGCTCTCGCACCTCACCGATATAACGATCGGCATAAGAATCTATATAGTACCCATCGTATAACATACCCTTCCCCCACCAAGGTTGCCTATAGATTTCATCTACAGCGACCTGCCATACCTCTGTGCGCCCACTGGCGTCATAAAGGGATTCCACCCTTAAATAGTCCGCCAAGCCATAAGCCCTTATCAAGGCTTCCACATCAATATTGAGTAAGGTGTTATAAGCCACTAACAAGAGGAACAAGGCAAACACCAAAAGCACTTTCGTCTTAATTAACCGTACACTAAGCTCGTAAGCCACCACACCGAGCAAACTGGTACGCGAGGCTGTTAATAGGATTAAAACAATAAGAAGCACCTTAAACCCCACTAAGATTTTAGGAGAAAAGGAACTGGCTTTTAATCTACTTATTACATCGACAATGGCATAGGAAAACATGGCCACCAATCCCAAACCGTTGGGATTACCCATAAGCCCTGTAAACCGACCTTTAATATAGGCAGTGCCAAAAATCGGAGCCACCAAAAGCAAAAAATTAACCCCAACATATAGGGCGAGGATTAGGATAAGTAGATTATACAACCGCTGGGGATTTGCCAGGATAAGGAGTTGCACCAGTTTAAATAGCACCAAGGCCATTAAAAAATAACTCAGCCCTCTGGCCACCGCCTCAATACCCAAGGGGCTTAAAACCAAGGTAATGCCAGTGGCCAAAATAGCAAAGGGAAAAATATACCAGGCCACATTGTTGCTGAGCAGCTCTTTCGGCCCTAAAACAACCAAGGCTATACCTAACATAACAAAGCGTAACGTGTTGGCAAAGGCCAAGGGCCCTTCAAAATTGTCTCCTAAAAAAAAGGTGAACAAAAACAACACCAATAAAGTTTCGTATTTAAGACGCGGTTTACGTATAAGAAATAAGCCCAAAGCGGCCAGCGACGCACCAGCTGCACCAGTAATTATGCCCACAGCCAGCATAAGAAACAAAATGTGCCATGCCCTAGAGTAAGTTTTATAAAATTGAAAAAATGCCAACACGTATTTTTGAACTTAATAATGAAAAGGCGGTAATAAAAACCTCTAATTTAAATCGTTTCTTATAATCAAGGTACTTAGTTCAAAACCTTACCTTTCGCCAATAATTAAACTGTTTTATTGATAGAGCTTCGCGCTTGTTACGATTAAATAATACTAAGCTATTCGGGACTGCCTTAAAAACCTGTACTGAACTTAACCAAAAATATTTTTCATGAAACAAATTATAGACGAAATGACTCAAAACTTTACCAATAAAAAATGGAACGACATACAAAGCAGGGTATCTATTTAATACAATTAACAAATCGTTACGGACCGAATTAAATTTAAATCTTTTAAACCAGTTTTTACTTCTTTGACCTGGAACATAATTATGAAACAATCCTATTTCGCGACTAAAATATAATTTTCTTTCATTTTTAATAAGTTGCATGGACAATTCAGTTTCCTCTCCGTAACTGTGAAATTCTTCCCTAAAGCCATTCGTGTTTTTAAAATCTATTGCTCTAAAGGCACATCCACACGCTATAAACTCACCTATCTCCTGTAGTTCCTTAAGGTTATGCCTCTCACTCAAATAGGCTCTTTCAGGCTCTTTGACATCAAACATTAAAGCAGCCATATCTGGGTTATTAGCAAAATAATGGACTATGTTCTCTAGGGCATTGTCTTGCATAAACCAAGCATCATCATCCATAAAAATTATTATATCAGCGGTTGACATTGAAACCGCGTAATTTCTCGCATAAGCCTGTCCCTTGTTTTCACTTAATCTTGTATAAACAAAATGCTCATTGTGATTGGGAATAAACTTCTTAATATTTTCCTCACCACAATCATCTATAATCAAAACCCGGTAATGAATATAAGTTTGCTTCTGAATTTCTTTTACAAACCTCCGGATGTCATCTGGCCTATTATAGGTAGGCACAATTATATCTATATGTTTATCTTTCAAAATTTTATGTATTAAACGTTTCGAACATATTTTAAAAAATCACTTATGCTCTGTGCATTAATCAAACTTAACTTTGCCAGGTTACTAGACCTAATAAATACCATACACAAAATATTCTAACCGCTCATATCAGGATATGAAGACACTCCATATAGATTTCATAAAGGCAGTAAATCATTGATATGTTTAGCGTAATGGGACCTAAAAAAATAATGTTCTGCATCTTTAAAGGCTTTTTCACCCATTTGCTTCCATTCCCCCTTATTTAGCCAAGCTTTCTCTAAAGCATCTTGAAATGCTTTTTTGTTGGCAGCTTTTGCTATAAAACCTGTGTTATTGTCTTTAATTAATTCAGCATTACCACCGACATCCGTAGCTACCGCAGTACGGCCACTAAGCATCGCTTCAACCAAAGCAATGGGCATTCCTTCATAATATGAGGGCATCAATAAAATATGATTTTTCGCCCAAATATCTTGGCGTATGTCATCAACATGTCCATGAAAACTGACGCGGCTCTTTAAGCCTAAATTATTAACCAGTAACTTAAAATAATCTAAGTCATTACCTTTTCCGTAGATATTTAGGTGCCAATCCCGCTGCTGCCATTGATTTTCTGCTAAGCATTGCAATAATAACGCCTGTCCTTTGGTTTTTGCAGTCAAGCGACCGACACATGCCATTTGTAGCCTCTGATGTGTAGGATACTTTATAATTCCTGTTTCTGTCATATTTACAGGATTTATTATTAATTCTCCATTTGGGAATGTATAGCCTGTTTGTCTAATGGCAATTTCTTTTAATCGCTCACTCACAAAATAAACTTTGTATGCTTTTTTACAGACCTCAATCATTTCGGGCAAAACCCTATAATTAAAATAAGTGTCTTCCGGATTTGCATGAATAATTAAACTAAAAGAGGTAGAAGTTTCAAGCAAGGGCTTTCTAAACGCTTTAACTGCTAAATCACAAAATCCACCCATGCTAACCACAGCAAAGTCTTTATTAAAAAGGTGCTTTGAAAGTTGACTCTCCGTTAAAAGATGTTCTTTTAGTTTACCAACAGGCTTTTTAAGTAGTTCAGGATAAATAAATCTTGTACGCTTGCGAATAATAGCGCCTTTTTGTTTAAGCAATACTATTTTTTCAGGCAATTTTCCCCAATCAAAAATTGAACATGTAACTTCGTGTTTAGCTTTAAGCGCATCTTCAGCAAGTTTCACCCAAAGTTCTTCGCTCCCTCCCCAAGGGTTGCCTGCCATCGTTGTGATGAAAGTAAGTTTTAATTTTTCCATTACTGTATGAAAGATTTACTCATTATCAAAATCTATTTAATAATTTGATAATCATCCTTCTTTTCAAAGTAAATGAATTGGTTAATAGAATTATTGTTACCCCACATACGATTTGAAAAGTCGACAAAACTTTGTTCAAATTGAGTTATCTTTTGAATAACATTAAAGAATTTTTTTCTTTCAATATAAATCAATTCAAGTGTCTTTTCTCTTATAAATTCCGGAGAAATATCCCTTTGAATCAATTCATCAACACCCTTTTTTACTTCATTAGGATCTGCCTTTACAATTTTCACAAAGCTTTTATTAATATAATGGTCTCTACCACCTTTTGATTTGGTCGTTACTACAGGTATGCCAGCTAATAAATATTCCACAAAAGCCAACATTGCTCCTTCTTTAGCCGAAAGAGCCAAACCACACCTTGATTGATTTAAAATTAGATTTACTTTTTCAGAGTCAATTCTGGTTTCATTACATTTGGCATGATTTACTTTTGGTTCATACATACCAATATTATAGCTGCCATTTGGGTTTCTATGTTCTCCTCCACAAAAGGTAATAATAAACAGTGACTTTATTTTTTCAGCCAAATGAATTCGTTTAAAAGGTTTTGCTTGTGCTGTATAAACACAATCAAATTTCTTTTCTAATCTCAAAGGTTTAAATATATGTTCATTTACATTCAAGTTTTGATTGATGTGATAAGATTTAAACCCAAATATCTTTGCAAAAAGATGCTCCTCTTTTGAATTATTAAATAATATTAAATCTATATTTTTGGATTTCAACATTTTTTTCATTTTCCAAAAATGAGGCAAGCTAGAAAAAGAAAAATACCACATCGGGTGAGTTATAAGATAAGATTTCTGTTTTGAATCACCCTCTAGCTTATTCCAAAATTTTGAACCACATGAAAAATAAACCTTAGGTTTATTGGTCAAAAGATAAATACTGTTAAATTTCATTATTCTTTAAATTTCATTATTATTAAATATGATTTTTTCCAAGCAAATTTTCCCTTTTATTTCGATTTGTCCAGGAGATTTTAAAATATCATTAATTATTATTGTTAAAGATGAAATTAACAACTTTGAAAATTTGACTCTTTCTTCCTTATTAATCAGTATAGCATCTTTACTTTTAAGTTTTGGGACATTAATTATCCAACCTATATCATTATCATTAACTTCAGGAAGTGCCCGAATATCTGTTGTTATTACAGGGCAACCGGCTGCTTGGGCTTCCAACACCGAATACCCAAAAGAATCTGCCCAAGTTGGTAAAAGGCCCACATGGCTTTTTTTGAATAAGTCTAACACTTCATTATTTGGCAACCTTGAGTAATGTTTAATATGAGCACGATGTTTTTCTATTATTTTTATAGCATTCTTGTAATCTTCAACTGTTGTTTGCGTTGCATAATCACCATAATTCAGTGAACTTACAATATTAAGTTGCAATTGAGGATATTTTGGAATCAACTCATTAAAAACCTGTAATACTTCCCTCCCACCTTTTCGGAAAAAATCTGCACCCACAAGGGTGAACACAATTTTATCTTGCGGTAATTGTTTCTCAGTATAATTTTCTATTAGTAGAGGTTGAGGCGGTAATTTGACCACCATTTTTTCTTTTATTATTCCGTAATACTTAGGATAAGTTGTTTTTAAATAAGCTAATTGAAGCTCGTAAGCACATTGTGAAATGGCTATTATTTCCTTACAGTTATCTTTAGCCAATTGCTTTACAGCTATATCATAAAAAAACTTTGGTGCTTTACCTAGCCGAGGCAAGGTAGTTTCAAAATAGACTTCCCAAGGGTTTCGGCCCAAATTTATGCTATTGAAAAAAACACAAGGTGTTTGTTGGTCTTTAAAATTATAGTACAAGCCCTTCCAAAACGGATGGTACCCTTTTCTCGTCAATTTGTGCACAATCTTTAACCCGAGATCAAAAACATCTCTTTTATAAACAAAATCAACTGAATGACGAGAAAAAATATTACGTTTTTCATTATAGCCATTGGGATTATTTGTGATAATTTGTTTCATTTTTTTGGGATAATTATTTTACCAAACAACAAGGTTGAAATTAAAAAGTAAAATTGTTTTGGTGAAATATGCCACGGCCGGCAATATCTAAAAAACTTGGACATACCTAGTTTTATATTTCTATTTTGCAAAAGTCGCATGATTACGAATTTTAGCATAAAACACGTTCTGGCTTTTGGAGACATGTATTTTTTATATCCTAAAAACCAGTTTTCAGAATATTTCCAAGTACCTCCTTTTTTGTCTATGTCGTTTTCCTCCCAATGCACGATAACACTAGAGTCCTTAGACCAAAAGAATTTAACCCCAGCGTTTTCAAGACGCAACAGGAAATCGTAATCTTGGTGTCTTTTTAAATTTTCATTAAAAAGGTTGTCCAGAGCAATTTTGGTTTTGACTAATAAGCATGAAGTTTGTATAAACCCATTTTCACAAAAAAGATATTCACTTAGATTTTTGCTTTCCAGTAATGAATGCCTTGGTAAAGTATATTTAAAATTATTAGAACTATACACGGTGCAACTAGAATAAACCAAATCTGCATTGTTTTCTTGCTGAACTTGTAAAAGGATTTCTAAATGATTTGGCATCCATTCATCATCAGCATCGAGAAAAGCAATATATTGGCCCATTGCGGCCTTTATCCCTGTATTCCGTGCTGCAGCACCATTCTTATTACTGGTGTGGGATAGGGTTTTAATTCGTTTATCTTTAAACTGTTCAATTATTGCCAAAGCCTTATGCCAGTCGGGAGAAGCATCGTTTATAATGATAATTTCATAATCTTGGTAGGTCTGCTTAATCACACTTTTTAAGCTACGCTCAATCTGTTGTGCATTTTTAAAGTATGGAATGATGACTGAAATCAATTGAATGAATATTTTGAGGTTTGCTTAAAACAAACAATGGCTGCCTTTGGTGCTTTGTAACTCATACAACCCTTTTTTTGACCCTTTCATAAGATATATTTTAAAAACTTTTATTTATTTTTTTACGTCATTCTAATTTAAAAAGTTACAGGCTTCACTTTTGACTAATCATCAGTAATTTCATAGCGCTTTACGTTTTAATGCTCCAACAAATACCTTGGATAAAAGAGCCTGACGTCTTAGGCCTATATCAATAAAAGTTGGCACCAAAACCCCTGCGAGCAAAAGTAAAAAACCATTGTTAATACTAACCGCTCGACATAAGGTTAAAATAAACGCATGAACATACATAATGGTCATGGATGCACGGCTGATAGGCCATAACACCGTGTAAATCGACTTGTTATTGGATATATGCTGGCTAAAGACTAAAATACCCAAAAACCCACCTAAAGCAGCTAGGGTTGAAATAACAGGAACACCATAATCAGCAGCTCGCATATGATACGCTAGTGGATACCCAAAACCATATATCACGATACCACATATTAAACTAAAACCAATAATCGACCGAAAAAACAAAGACTTTAGCGGATCCTGCTTTAAATAAAAACCTAACATAAAAAATGGTAATGCCCCAGCAACAATATTTAAGGCTAAAGGTAAATGAAATTGGGGATAGATAAACTGGTTAATATAACCCAAAACATAAAAGCCCAATGTCACCACAATACTAAACAGTTTACGGTTCTTAAAGATATGCAATAGCAAATTTGCGACTTGCTGTGTAAAGAACAGGCACATGGGAAACCATAAGATCATTAAATAGCCATGAACTTCCATGCCCCCGTAAAGTTGGCTATAAAAGTGCTCTTTATAAAAAGCTAATTTATCGGCGTTAAGTTGCCCTTGCAAAGCATTTACGGTAAAACCCGCTATGGCTTTTAGATTAAATAACACTAACCAAGCTGTGTAAGGGACCAACAAATGCTTTGTTTTTTTTATGAAGTATTTTCTCTGTGGCTGTGCTCCTTTAAACAGAAACCCACTAAGCAAAAAATAGAACGGCATATGTACCAGATAAATTATATCATAAAAAGCCTTAGTGGTTGTTGCAGCCTCATTATTTAAAACAACACCCTCTAAAATGTGGCCTAAGACAACACTTGTTATGACTAAAGCTTTTGCTATATTAATAGTTTTGCGTTCTAATAAATGAATCATTGATTTTTATTTAGGTATGACGCTCTTCCTTAAATATTTCTACCTGATGTTTTGTGTCCCCTGCAAAAATTAAAGATTGGTACGTCCAGAGGGTTTGCAAACGCGCGTTATAATCTTCTGGTTTCATAGCCGTACTGTAGTGATACATTGCGTCTAGGATGCTGTCCGTATATCCTGTAACATCAACCGCATAATTTATAGCAGTGAGCTTACCCCATACTGGATATTGAAGAACTCTAATTGGATTTGAATAGTTTTGTAAAGCCGCACTTAAAAGTTTATAGGCAATCTGGTGTTCGGCATGTAAATCGTCTTTTGATGGCACAAAAATCAAGTCTGGCCTTAAAAGCTGCAGTGTTTTTCCCAGTTTTTCAATAGTCGTCTTGTCAAACACTAACGTAAACGTTTTATCAGTATTCCAATAGTTCTGTTCAAATCCTAGCTTCTCAGCTACAGCAGCCGCCTCTTTCCAGCGTTCTGTTCTCATTACAGATTCGCGCTCATTGCTTAAACCACTTGATGTTGCCCCTTCTGTCATCTGTATAACATAAATTTTTGCTCCTTCTTTCTTTAAGGCATGGAGTGTACCACCACAACCTACAAGCTCATCATCGGGATGTGGAGACAAAACGAGTATAGTTGCAGGCATATTTTTAATTAACGATTGGGGAAAAGTCAATTTGGGCTTCTGTTTGGCACGATAAGCCTCAGAAATAAGCCGGTCTTTATAACCCCTTTGCATCGCATTTTTGACATAGGTTTCATCTTGAAGCCTTTGCTTTAATTTAGCTTCGTAATTTATTTTTTTCTGAAAAGTAATGCCACCGCGTTGGACTTTTTTGAGCTGTTTTGGCATCTTCACTAATTCGAGACCATAATGACTTGCCTGCTCAAGAAACTTTGACGATAGCACGAAATTTTGAAAAAGGGTTAAATTTGATTTAGCAGCACATTGCCATAAAAACCAGCGTAGCATACTTAATACATAGGCCATAAAACCTTTGTCCTGCTTAGGCCAGTCATAACCTTTAATGAATAGATAGCCATCTGTCTTAAGTTGACGGGACATATATTGCAAGTGCCAGCGTTGCCAACTTAAAAAAGAAGTATCTAAAGCCAAGAAAATTACCGAGTAGGCTAAAGGACGACTGCTGAAATCCTCAATTGAGCCCAGCGTTAACGCAACTTTATTTGAGGTAATATCCTGGTGCTTATTCAAAATTGGTTCAAACCCAGGAATAAGGTTAAGCCATAAGATT
Organism: uncultured Winogradskyella sp.; assembly: GCA_913055905.1. Taxonomy (GTDB): domain Bacteria; phylum Bacteroidota; class Bacteroidia; order Flavobacteriales; family Flavobacteriaceae; genus Winogradskyella. The sequence continues at coordinate 962,398 of CAJXLB010000001.1, read as the reverse complement.
TTGTGTTTTGGGTCGTTACTCATTTATTCGGCGCTGTTTTTTACTGTCTCACGGTATAACTCAAGAAACGCATCTATACGTTGCTCCATACTAAACGTATTGAGTACCATTTGGTGATTCTTATCCAATACCTTTCGAAAGCTCTTCAAATCCTTTTGAAGCACATGTTCTAAACATGTTTTCCAGCTTTGTTTATCCCCTAATTTCGGTAAATAGCCATTTTTAGTATCCATTATGATATCCCGAGCTACACCAACCGGACTTGCGATAACCAGTAATTTAAAAAACATGGCTTCTAAAATGACATTGCCAAATCCTTCAGACATAGATGGATGTACCAAAACATCGGACAATTCAAAAATATCTGCCAACTCTTGCCGCGGCAGTTGCCCCAAAAATACTACGCGCTCATCTATACCTAAACTTTTACACTGTTTTTCTAAATCAGCTCTCAGTGGGCCATCGCCACATATAATAATTCTGGTTGTCTGTTTTATACGGTCTTCAAGTGCAGCATAGGCAGAAAAAAGCAACGCATGACTTTTAACGTCTACCAAGTTACCAACACTAAGCAAAACCATTTCGTTCTGTTTTATGTCTAAGGCGTTCCTATCAAATCTATGCGCTCTATCAAATGATTTAAATGTGATGCCTTCTTTTACATATCTAATATCCGCCTCCCATCCTAAAATCTGCCGTGCTCTTTCAACTGTATAGCCACTACCGCCTGTCACAATCGTGTTTTTACGAAAAGATGCTATAAGATTTTTTCTAAAGAAGAAATTCCAGGTTGCACCATAGTGTCCTGTTGTGAGTACATCATAACCTCTTAACGTGAGTAGTTGTGGCTTGTCTAAAAGCCGTGCACCTACACCACCGGGATAAGCAAAATGGGAGTGAATAACGTCACTTGGTGCTTTTTTTTCCAATTGGTTTAACACAGCATATAACCCCGCTATTGGATTAGCATGGTAGGTATTTTTTAGTAAGCGCCAACCATGCCATTGCCATAACAATCTTAGCCGTTTATTGCGCAAACTTTGCAGAACTATCGATTTTGGTGGACAATAATAAAATGCCACTTCAGGAAGACGTTCACGGACTTTTTTGGGAATAGGTTTACCTGATAACACTCTAAGCTTTAATGTTTTAGAAGATAATTCCTCTAATTCATCTAAAAGAAAACCATAGGTATCTGGAATGAGCCACGTAATTATCATGTATTCAAAAATAATTTTTTAAGTTGAATTAGCTCTTCATCCATGCGTCTATAAATTGCTCCTCCTATGCCCATTGTCTTTCCATAAGGATCATCAATTTCGGCATTATTATTGTCCCCTAAGGCTCCAAGCAAAAGTGTTTTGGTCATCGCTTCAGGAAATTCTTTTCTTATGTCCTTTAGGTTTCGTAAATCCATAGCAATCAATACATCAGCGTCATCTACAAGTGTTTTTGTTATTCTTTTAGAACGGTGTTGGTCTAAATTAACGCCTAGATGTTTTGCTACTGATCGAAATCTGGCTGGTGTCTCTCTATTTATATTATCGTGAAAGCCCACCGACTTTGCTAGTGGCAATTGCAAATATGCATGCCGAAATTGTTGCCATCTAAATTCTGCATAGGGACTTCTACAAATATTGCCGTAGCACACAAAGAGGATGTTTTTAATTTCATTGTTTTTTGTAAAAAACCCTTTGCTCTGTTCTATGGCCTGTAGCACTAAAGGATGCTTTTCGATCTTTTTATTTTTGAGGTAACTCCTTTTAGCTTTGGCCAGTTCAGCCTTGACGAGCCCTAAATAAGAGCGTAACGATAATAGGAACTCACCCTCCCACCACCAATCAGTTTTTACAGCCGGATTTATAAAGTTTAATAGCACTTGTTTTCTGGCTTTTAATAGAGTTGGTTTTTCAATACTCAATTTTGAATTATCTGTTTTTAAGGATTGTAAGTACAATAGCTCAAACCTGGGTTCGTGCCATCGTACCTTCGTTTTTAAGTCTGGCTGCTTTACGGAAGTTTGTTGCATCAAATGATATTCTACCATGGCTTTTGGAAAATCTGCTCCTGCCGCCAAGGCCAAACCAGTAGACCCCCAAAGCCGGCCGTTAATTTCAAGAAACACAGGTGGTTTACCTTCCTCTTTCCGAAACTCAACCATCGCCAAACCATCATAATTGATAGCATTAAGCAAGTGCTCTCCAGCATGTAAGACTTCTTCATCATCAGAACTTTCACAATAGGCAGACACACCGCCTGTCCATGGCACTTCATGTAAGCGCCTATGAGCAAATTGCAGTAGTATTTTACCATTATGCCTTAAAAAGAAAGCACCTACACCATAACCGAGAACAAGCTCTTGAAGAATAATACTACACTTCATAGGAGCTAATTCCATTACGGTATCCCCCAATTCTTCTTCATTATTTACAATTCGCAAACTCCCCTTATTGTACTTATTTTCAAATAGAACATTATCCCATTTTACAATAAGGGGGAAATTTAAAGGCTTATTCGGCCAATTAATTTGTTCTGAAGAGCTCTTCCTTATAAAATATGTTTTGGGAGTTATAATATTGGCATTTTGGGCTGCTTGAGTGGCTTCAAACTTACTTAATGCATATTTTAAAGAATGATCTGAGGGCATAATAAACCTCGAAGCCAAATCAGGTTGATTGGTCCGTATTGAGTCACATGCAAATAGTGTTGATTCATTAATAGGCAAAACCAAAACATCCTGCTCTTTATTTAGCATGTCTCTTATCCATTGTATAAAAAGATTGGTTTGTGCATTTGGACAAGGATGTATAACAATATTATTCTTATTTCGTAGTAGGTGTAAAGCACTTTGTGATGTAGCTATAATTATGTTATAACTTGCTCCTTTTAATGACCCGATGGCAATTTGAGCAGAACGCTCGTGAGCGTTGGTTAAAAGAATTTTAATATTGCAATTTCCTTTAGCTTTTTCCAAGGTTTTAACTTGTGGGTTTTAATAGTGATTGCCTAATACGATTAACTATCATTAACAATAGAGTCTTACCGCCTGGCAATATTAGAATGAAAGCAAGATATGTGATTATAAATTCAAAAGCTTTTATGAATACAGAAAGGTAAATATTATCAAAATAGTCCGCAAAATCTATAAAACTTAATATAATTACAGAGATTATTGATGCCAATGCTGCTCGCCAAACTCCTTTATAAAAATCTGAAAGGTTAATCCCTGTATTCTTTGAAGCATACAAGAAAATAGGTATGAATAATACATATCCCGAAATGGCATATGCCATTGCCAATACTTCTACACCGTAATTTACACTTATTAAAAACACAAGGGATAACACAATCCCTGATATAAGACCGCAATGCATGTGCCGCTTGGCAAGTCCCAAAGCCAATAAAACTACGCCAAACAACCCTGCAACCGGCTGTAAAAAAGCGGCAACAGCTAACCATTGCATTATTGGAGCTACCGGTAACCAGTCTAAACCTAATACAACCAAAACAATAGGTTCTGCAGCAAAAAATGTAAAGGCCGCAATGGGCATGGTAACCACTGATAGTATACCCAATAACTGCGTGTAATAGGAACGAAAAAGAAGTTTTTCTGACTGTATGCTACTTAAGCCTGGTAAAGCAACTGCCGCCAGAGGTGTTCTAATATTTGAAATAGGAAACATAATCAAGCGATATGCCCTCGTATAGTAACCCAAAACTTCGGCACCTATAACCTTACCAATTAGGACGTTATCCAAATTTCTGGAAAAGTAATTTACAAATTCAAACCCTGTTAAATTCAGCCCATACTTAATCAAATCTCTACTGCCCGTATTCCTCTGAGGCAAACCTGGTATCCAACCGGAAAAAAACCAAACCAATGCAGTATTAACAATGGTCTGGGCTACAGCACCTAAAACAAGTGCCCAGTATTCCATGCCGTACAAAGCACCGATTAGGGCTACAATAAAATAGGTTAAGGCACTTGAAATTTTAGCTACGTTAAATTTAACAAATTGCATGTGTCTATTCAGTAAAGCGGCATGTTGAGCCCCCAGGCTTGAAAGAAATATATTAATCCCCAAGACTACTGTAACCCACAATAGTTCAGGCTTACCGTAAAACCATACCACCAACGGAGAGCAAAATGCTAGCAAAACAGAAAGGCCTAAACCCACCGCTGCATTGACCCAGAATAACACACTTATTTGATTAGAGTTAATTTCTTTCCGTTGTATCGTAGCCGTACTTAGACCAAGATCTCTAAATAAGCCTGCAAAAATTATCACAGCCATTACCATTCCAATTATACCATATGAATCAGGGCTTATAATTCTTGCCAAGACTACGGTAGAAGTTAACTGAATAATAACTGATAACAATTGACCTCCCATATTAACCATTCCTGAGCGAACAGACTTTCTCCCCAAATCTTTGCTATCAAAGTCCACTATTTTATTTGATTTGCTCATTAATCGTATTTAGACCTGGAATTATAGAATATAGATTTTAAAATTTCAGATACTGCCACAGTACCTTCTTTAGTTAAGTGATGATTATCATAGTATAAAATTTTATCTTTAAAGGTCATACCGTATTTATTCTGGGATTCATCAAATATATAGAATGGATAGATCAATTATATCCGCACCAGCCTGTTCTTTACGCCTGTTGTAAATGCTACCTTAGCCATATTCTAGTGTTGTGTTTTTACTCTAGTGACAAATCTAAAACATTTGAAATGACTCTCATAATGGAAAACCTTATAATTAGGGCATAACCCTAAAATTGGTAACCAGCATAAAGGCAAAAGGCGTTAACTAAAGTTTGTAAGGGAACATGCCGCTAAGGCCTTAAGGACATCTGCTTGATGAAGCTGACAATAATTACAGTACTATTTTACGGAAATCTTGCATTCATAGCTCAAGCCGTAGCAGACAATTGGGAAACTTTAGACTCAGATGGACCCTGAGAAGCATTAGCTCGCTTTGCTGTGCTTAGCAGTTTGTAAACATCCTCCTTGGTCACCATAAAATATTGGCAATAGGCACGCACACTGATATAGCGCTTTTTGGGTAAGTTGTACGTCGCCCTAATCTCGCGCATGATATTAAGCGCCTCCTTTTCAGAGACCTTATTTAAGTCTTGTATGTCTTGCCGGTGCAAGTACAACGTCATAGTGCTTATCCTATTAACTTAAAATGAGTATGACCTTAGCCCCACTAAGGTTCTTAATGCTAAAATTACTGACACATTAGTAAAAAATAGCTTAAATACATATTTTATTCGACAACTAGTAATTTTTTGTAAGTATTTATATATATTTTAAGCCTAGATTTACACTTAAATCTTAAAAAACACACCATATCTAAAGCTTATCACGAATAATAGGACTCAAATTTTGAGATTTTGGGGCTTTTTTACATCTTTTTTCACAAATCTGGCCTTACCGTTCGTCGAGGTTTTTTAGCAACTAATGGTATCCATGTCGTTCAACTAACTTTATTGAGTCTTAGCTTTTATAACATAGAACCTTGTATTTAAATCTCTTTTGTATAGAGAACGAAGAAAAATAAATGGAAAGGAGACAAAAGATTATTAACAAGACATAGGTAAAAAATCTATAATTTTCAACACGGCCCTGACTTAAAAGAGCACCACGCATGCTGTCACGTATCCTTAGACATAAGTTACAGATGGAAATGGCATTATTTAGCCCGTTTGTTTATAGCCTAACACGTGATAGACATCTTCACAACTTACCCTAAAATAGTCACAATAGGCACGCACACTGATATAGCGTTTTTTGGGTAATTTATAGGTCTCCCTAATCTCACGCATAATATGAAGCGCCTCCTTTTCAGAGACCTTATTTAAGTTTTGTATGTCTTGTCGATCTAAAAATAAACGCATTGCGCTTAATCTCTTAATTTAAAGTATAGATGAGTTTAGCTATCCAAAGATTACTGAAGTCAAAACTACAACCACAATTCAGCGATAATTTAAAATGACGTAATTTTTGGGTAAAAAAATTTTTCCATGAGGATAGTTTAGCCACATAGCAAAAGATCAGCATGTTGTCCCCAAAACACAAGCCGCTTACAGAAACAGGAATCCAATCATCGAAATACATCAGTACACGTTGCAAACTGTTGGCAAGAGTATGACCTAAGTCAGTCACAAAACATAAGCCGGGTATATAACTCAAAGTACTAACAAGAGTTGTCACTAATCTCTCAACCATCGCTCTGGTATAAATTGAGCAGACCTCCCCCATAGCAACCCTATGGATACCCTATGCCAACCCTATGAAAAGTGTAGATCCGGGAAGGTCATATTTACAACCCTTTAGCCAAGTTATAATGTATTAAATAACAGATACTTACACGGATAACACGGTAAAAAGCGGTCCAAAACACCCGCAACACCCATAAAAAGGTAACGTTAAGGTATTTACACCCTAAAGGGTTGCAAACCAGTCCGTTTCCCAAAACATCCTGAATTACGCCCTAGTATTGCAGTAGCATCATTGGATAACCAACGCGACGGTAAGATGTACATAGCCCAAGCAAAGGCCATCCATGATCTTAATTTTTGTAAAACGTGGGGAAACAAGAACCCCACATAAATCAAGTAAACGATGGCGAAATATAAGTCATTATTTAAGGTAGAGGGCACGCTCGGTGAGGTGACCTTCTACAAAGGCGCGGACGGCTATTACGTTCGCAGTAAAGGCGGTGTATCAAAAAACCGCATACTAAACGATCCCAATTTCGCAAGGACGCGAGAAAACCTTACGGAATTCGGACAAACGGCGCGCAGTGGGAAACTGCTGCGGCAAGCCATTAACAGCCTCTTGGCAGATGCTAAGGACAGTAGGGTGACCTCGCGCTTAACCAAAGTGTTGAGCCAGGTGAAAAACGAGGACACAACCTCGGCACGAGGACAGCGCCAAGTGGCGCTTGGCATGGCTACGGCCATGGGTAAGGCCTGGCTTAAGGGCTTTAACTTTAACAGCCGGGCACCTTTGGATAGCGTGCTACAAGCCCAGTACAGCCTTGATACGGCAACGGGTACCATTAGCGTGCCGGACCTAGTGCCACTGCAACAAGTTGCAGCACCTGAAGGGGCAACACACCTCAGCTTTTCGGCAGGGTTTCTTAATCTCGATTTCGCAGATGGAAGCAGCGACCTGCAGTTAAGCAATGTGGTAAACCTGCCCATTAACGGCACAGCCACCAGTGTGGACCTGATTCCTGCGGCACCAGCCACAGGCACAGGTCAAAGTTGCTATTTCCTTAAGGTCGCTTTCTTTCAGGAAGTCAACGGCATTCAATACCCGCTCAATAACGGCGCGTTTAATGCCCTACAACTGATTGAAGTGCTGTAAGGCCAAGCCCTTAGCCACAAAAAAGCGGAGCATGGTCTCCGCTTTTTTTTCCTATGCTGTCATTAAGAAGGCCCATGAAAAATCACTTTTTTACTTTTTTGCATCGCCCAAAAAAGTACCAAAAAACGCTAGGCTTACCAAGCTTATTCACCCATAACGCCTTACGGGCTAAACAAAACGAACTTAATAAATCATTGAAATTAATTTGTGATTAACGCCATGCGCCAGCTGGCCTCTTCGCTAAAATCATCCACTGGATGATTTTTTAACGCTCGATCCGGGTCCCGAAGTCGCTTGGTAGGCCAGATATCACGTGAGCTCCATATAAGACGTGATTCGTGATACGTAATTTGAATACCGACCAAGGACTAAAGACCTAGAACCTAAGACCAAAAACCATTGATTATTCGTCTCTGTTCTCTTTTCTCGTCTCTCATTTCTTCCTTTGTCATTGACTTTGTCGAACCTTCGGTTTCTGAGCGACTCGTCCACCGAAGCTTAAGCGCAGGAGGAAGCGATGTGGAAGAATCTCTATTTCATTACATAGGTACTTGGGTAATTGAATCAGCCCTAAATCATAGAAGAATAAGCCTTCAAAAACCAAGCGTAAGCATTTTTAATCCCAGCTTCCAAGCCTATCTGCGGCTGCCACCCTAAAGCCTGCATCTTGGAGCTATCCATGAGTTTACGTGGCGTACCATCCGGTTTGCTACTGTCCCACACTATAGGACCTTGATGCCCAACGATGTGTTGAATAAGCGTTGCCAAAGCCTTAATGGAAATCTCTTGTCCCGAGCCTACATTATACAAATGCTCGGGCAAGGTATGGGTCAAAGCAAAATAAACGGCCTGCGCCAAATCATCCACGTGCAAAAACTCACGCAATGGAGTACCCGTGCCCCAAAGGGTAACAGCAGCGTGTCCATTGACCTTAGCGTCGTGGAACTTACGAATCATGGCTGGGAGTACGTGCGAACTTCGTAAATCGAAATTATCATGAGGGCCGTATAAATTGGTAGGCATCAAACTCACAAAATCCTTACCGTATTGCTTCCGTATCGCCTCACAGGCCTTTACCCCAGTAATCTTGGCTATGGCATACCACTCGTTGGTGGGCTCTAAACTATCGGTAAGCAAATAGTCTTCCTTTAGCGGTTGTGGGGCCAACTTGGGATAAATACAGGAACTGCCCAAAAACACAAACTTTTGCACCTCAAACCGATGGGCGGCATCAATCAGGTTGTTCTGGATTTGTAGGTTGTCCATTAAAAAAGGATAGGGCTGCTCACTATTGGCCAGTATACCGCCCACTTTGGCGGCCGCATCTATGACCACATCAAAGCGTTCCGCCTCAAAAAAGGCATTCACCGCTGCTTGATTGCGTAAATCCAGTTCTTGGCTTGTTCGTCCTACTAAATTTTTATAGCCTTTGGCTTCTAACAGACGCCATATGGCAGACCCTACCATACCGCGATGGCCGGCGATGTAGATTTTACTGTGAGTGTTGACTGTTGTTGTTTGACTTTTGGCTGTTGACATTTGGCTATTGGCTGTTGATAATGGCTACTGCCTATTGGTTAATTTAAATCCTCTTTTCTTATTTTTTGAATAAATGCGTTAATCCGTTTTTCGAGACTATCTATTTTAATGAGGAGCTCCTCGACCCTTTCTAGTTCACAATAATTTAAATCTTGTATTATCTTTAATAACGTTTCTACTTCAAATGCTGAACCAAGACTCATTTCTAAATAACGATGAAAATCTTTTGAAGATTTTCTTGAAGCTCCTTCAGCAATATTATTTACTATCGAAACCGCAGCCCTTCTAATTTGAGAACTGAGACCATAAACTTCTTCTTTAGGAAATTCCTTGGTAATAACATAGATATCTTTGACTAACAACATGCCGTCTTTATAAATATCCCAGACTCTAAAATTTCTCATAGTAGTTAAGCTGCTCAAAGGTAAAAGGTCAATGGCTAATGGTCAAATGCCAAAGGTCATTTTTAAATTATTCCTATTAAATCACTGCTTCACCGCATCACCGTATCACTACATCACTCAAAATAATTCAACGTATCATAACCCCCATCCTTGAGATACTGGTCCTTTTGCATGAGTTTGATATCGCTATGTACCATATCCTTTACCAAATCTTGAAGCTCATACTGACACTCCCATCCCAATTTTTGCTGTGCCTTGGAGGCATCTCCAATCAAAAGATCTACTTCCGTTGGTCTAAAATAGCGGGCATCTACTTCCAGGACACAGGTTCCAATGGCTAAAGGATAGTTGGGATTGGTAGCGGACTTGACATAGGCTTTTTCATCGACGCCACTTCCTTTAAACTCCAGTTCCACACCGATTTCGGCAAAGCTCATACGCACAAAATCACGTACCGAGGTAGTCTTTCCCGTGGCAATGACCCAGTCTTCGGCTTCGTCCGCCTGCAAAATCAACCACATCATCCGTACATAGTCCTTGGCATGGCCCCAATCGCGTTGGGCATCGAGGTTACCGAGATAGAATTTATCCTGAAGTCCTAAGGCAATGCGGGCTACGGCTCGTGTTATTTTTCGGGTTACAAAGGTTTCCCCACGAATGGGCGACTCGTGGTTGAACAGAATCCCATTACAGGCAAACATATTATAAGCCTCTCGGTAATTTACCGTAATCCAATAGGCATACATCTTAGCCACGGCATAGGGCGAACGCGGATAAAAGGGTGTGGTTTCTGATTGTGGCACTTCTTGCACCTTACCATACAGCTCTGAAGTTGAGGCCTGATAAATACGTGTTTTGTGTTCCAAACCCAAAAGACGCACGGCATCCAAGAGGCGCAACGCTCCGAGACCATCGGCATTACCAGTATATTCGGGCATTTCAAAAGACACCTGCACATGACTCATAGCGGCCAAGTTGTAAATCTCATCGGGCTGGATCTCTTGAATCAAGCGAATAAGGTTGGTACTATCCGTCATATCCCCATAATGTAGAATGAACTTCTGATGCTCTACATGCGGATCTTGGTACAGGTGGTCGATACGATCGGTATTGAATAGGGACGAACGACGCTTAAGGCCGTGTACGATATAGCCTTTTTTTAGTAAAAATTCGCTTAAATAAGCCCCATCCTGTCCTGTAACGCCTGTTATAAATGCTACCTTAGCCATACTCTAGTGTTGTGTTTTAACTCTAGTGACAAATCTAAAACATTTAGAAAGACTCTCATAGTCAGAAGCATGAAAACGCTTAGATTTAAATTATGGACCCTGGCGTGATTCGTGATTTGTGAACCGTTAAGCGTAATTTGTGAATCTTGGTTCTTATATGACCGCCGACAATAGGCCAAGGACTAAATACCACTGACCAAAGACCCAGAACCTAAGACCCAAGACCATTGATTATTCGTCTCTGTTCTCTTTTCTCGTCTCTCTGTTCTTTTCTTGTCATTGACTTCGTCGAACCTTCGGTTTCTGAGCGACTCGTCCACCGAAGCTTCAGCGTAGGAGGAAGTGAAGAATCTCTATTCTTTCTTTTTTCCATTGATGAAAAAAGAAACAAACCTGCCTGCCGGCAAGGCAGGAAAATCTAGGCTGCACTTTTTAGTCTTGAAAACCTTGCAAAACACCGTTATCGTGCGCATGGCAACCACTGCGTTAGGCCATGCTCCGCTGCCCGCCGCGACGCTGTTTTTGGGTTTTGCTACAACTAAAAACTGAGGCCATTTTTTTCTACCGTTTCAAACTACGTATCCCTAAGTCTCTTAGTAGGCCGTCTATAAATTACGTGCAATCTGAGAGTGGAGTCGTATAATAATCCCTAGTCCTTTCTCTTTTCTATTGTTTATACTGTTAGCAAAGAACCGTTTTCAAACCAAATCCCGACAACGTCGGGAACTGCTGTCGGCAGTATATGGCCTAAATGACATCTCGATTATTCTCGCCTGGATAGAATCGACCATTTTCAGAAATAGTAAGCAAGGACGATTGTTTTGAAAAACCATTGAGGATTGAAACTGTCAGTTTAACCAATAATTTCCATTTTTCATGTATTGGCGAACGGTGCCAAAGGCAATTTCCTATAAATGGTCTTGATGTTTTGGTTCGTTTTGCATCAAGGTAAAATGAACAGAAAGAAACAGTCTTTTTTTGATTGAAGAGAATCAATCCATTAACACTATCCCCACAACGTCGGGAACTGCTGTCGGCAGTATATGGCCTAAATGACATCTGGATTATTCTCACCTGAAAAGAATCGACCATTTTCAGAAATAGTGAGCAAGGACGATTGTTTTGAAAAACCATTGAGGATTGAAACTGTCAGTTTAACCAATAATTTCCATTTTCCATGTATTGGCGAACGGTGCCGCAGGCAATTTCCTATAAATGGTCTTGATGTTCCTGCCTTGCCGACAGGCAGGTTTGCCTACTTTTTTGGGCACAAAAAAGTACGGTTCCAACGAATAGCCCAATCATAGCCGATAGAAAGGATATTTCCCTTGCCCCAAAAGCCATAGTGCAAGCATGAAGATCAGCCAAAAAAATCTCCGTCTCAATGTATAGATTCTTCGGTCACTCCATTCCCTCAGAAATCGCAGATAGTCAGCACTTCGTAGTCGGCGTAGCCGATGACATGTAAGACGTGATGCGTAATTTGAATACCGACAAAGGTCTAAAGACCAGTGACCAAAGACCACTGACCAAAGACCCAAGACCATAGACGATTCGTCCCTTCTCTCTTTTCTAATCTCGTCTTTTGTCAGGTCGAGCGCAGTCGAGACCAGCTCGAGCCTTTCGACAAGCTCAAGACAGGCTGCGTCGAGACCCCTTCGGTAACGATAAAATTTATCAAGAGTGCCACATTTCGACTGCGCTCAATGTGACAAGATGATTCAATAGAGCTTAGGGAGACTTCATGAAAAAAAGAATCACCAGCAGGAGTATTACATTTCGACTGCGCTCAAAGCAGAACCTAAAAACCTCCCGGTAGGCAAGAAAATCTAGGCTTACCAAGCTTATTCACCCATAACGCCTTACGGGCTAAACAGAACTAAATCGATGGCTTTGCCACCTCAAAGAGCGTTTTGTTTTTTACGCCCGTTTCAGCTATGGATTCTGAAGTCGCTTGGTAGGCCGTCTATAAATTACGTTCAATCTGAGAGTGGAGACGTATAATAATCCCTAGTCTTTTCCTTTTCTATTGTTTATACTGTTAGCAAAGAACCGTTTTCCAAACCAAATCCCGACAACGTCGGGAAATGCTGTCGGCAGTATAGATGGGCAAAAGTCGTTAAGAATGACGGAAGCCTTGGACGTCATTTAGACTTTTGGTCATGGTTTTGAGGGTAACGCCCTCAAAAATACCTTCGACAGCAAAAGGCTTTTTTGCCTACTTTTTTGGGCACAAAAAAGTACGGTAGAAACAAAATAATAAGCTTACACGGCCAAAGCTAGCTCAATTAAGGATGATTCAGCAGTAATTCCGCAAACGCCCAATCCAGCGGTGTATCAATATCATGGGAGGAACGCTCGTCCATGACATACTTTTTTACCTTTTTAAATTCGGATAATTTGGATTGCCTTAAGGCGGTTACATTGATGATGTAGATAGCCCCATTGATTTCATACACGGTAGGCACATCCTGACGGCGTGTGGCCACCACTGGTTTGGACGGCTGTAACCAGCCTTGGTCGTCTTCCTCGCGTAAGACATAATAGGGATTGGCTTTAGTTTCCTTGACGGCAACCACCATATCCATAGTGTTGTCATAAAGGGCTAAGGCTTCCTTGATATGCTTGGCCGTACGAAAGGGTGAGGTTGGTTGTAATAGGACTAAACAGTCCACAGGGCCGTGAACGCTTTCGTAATAGTCCAAAGCATGTAACATGACCTCATGGCTGCCTGCGGTATCCGTAGCCAGTTCGGCAGGGCGCAAAAAGGGCACTCTGAGTCCGGTAGCTTCCACTACCGCTTTAATCTTAGGGTCGTCCGTGGAGACCAGAATCTCGTCATCGGCAAACAGCGCGCGTGCCGCATCAATGGTATGTTGTATAAGAGGTTTCCCGCCCAGGATTTTGATGTTCTTTCCGGGGACGCCTTTAGAACCGCCACGTGCAGGTATGAGAACTAGGCTTGTCATTGGTGTTTGATAAAATCTTGTGCGCGTTTATAATCGGTAGGACTGCCAATATCGATCCAATAGCCACGGATTGGCACATGGACCAAGCGCTGTCCGCGTTCTAACAAGTCATCCATGACATCGGTGATATCATAAAACTGCTGCTTCGGGATTTGGTTCACCAAGGCCTTGCTGAGCATGTAGATGCCTGCGTTGGAATGGTAGACATAGCTGGGCTTTTCGGCAATGCGTTTCACTTGGCGGTCCTCTTCTTCCAAAATGGCATAGGGAATATCAATCTTATATTCGGTAGAAGCTACGACCATATCGGCTTGCGTTTGTACAAGCTGTTGGTAGAGCTCTTCAAAATCGACATTGGTAAACAGGTCGCTATTCATCAATAGGATATGCTCGGTCGTTATGTTATCGATAAGGGCCAGTGCTCCAGCGGTACCTAAGGGCTGGTCTTCCCAGATGTATTCGATACTTATACCACGGTCGCTCCCATCCCCAAAATAAGCTTCAATCTGTTCGCCCAAATACTTCACGGCAATGTATATTTTTTTGATGCCGAAACTAATGAGCCTATCGATATTATGTGCTATGATAGGTTTATCGCCTAAGGGCAGCATGGGTTTTGGTGTGGTATCAGTAAGCGGACTTAAGCGTTTCCCGCGACCTCCGGCCATTATCATACATTCCAACGGTAATTGCGCTTTGGTACGGTCCAAATCTATGATGCGTACCAAGCGTTTTTGCTGGTCGAGCATGGGAATGATCTTGATGTCCTTTTTACGGTAGTCCGAAAAATCGATAAAGCCCTCCGTATCATAAGCGAACATAAAGTTGGGATTGCTGATATCCACGACATTTAAATGGAGGTCCTTATGCTTGACCAAGGCACGGCGCACATCGCCATCGGTAATGGAACCGATCACCCTATCGTTATCATCCACCACAAAAAGGATGAGGCGGCTGATGCTATCGATATATAAAAGTTTATTGAGCTGGTCTAAAGCTTCAATAAGGGATTTATGTTGGTGAATAATGAGGTTCTTTATATCCATGGCACTAAGGTAAGTCGTAAAACGGTTTCTGCAAATTAATGGGTTTAGAATCCCTGAGTACCCTGATAATCTCTTCCGTGGCATGGCCATCACCATAGAGCTGTTCTTGATGGGCTATGGCCGACCTGAACTCTGGACTTAAGGCCTGTTCCAAGGACTTGGTGATATTCCTAGTCTCACAAGGCACGGACAGCACACTTTCGGGCATGACACGCCCTTTTTGACGGTTTCCGATATTAATGGTCGGGATATTAAAATACGGCACCTCAATGATACCACTAGAGGAATTTCCTAGAACCACATCCACATGTTGCAAGGCCGATAAATAGCGCAATTGCCCTAGTGAGGGTATCGCCATAGCCCTTTGGGCATTAGCCTTGACATAAGCTTCTATCCTCTGGTTGATCATACGGCCACCCTTGTCGGAATTGGCATAGGTAAAGATGAGTTTAAGGTCCGGTTGTGTCTCCAAAGCGTCCAAAAGGGTTTGAAACTGTTGTTCTGGCGCTGCGGTACCAATGGTTTCGGGATGATAGGTAATCAAAGCGGTTTGGCCATCGAGCTTAAAGTTTAGAGCGACTTCCAAATCCGCTTTAGAGAGTAGCTCCAATTGCCGTATGCCATCCAAGCCTATGGCGCCTACATTAAAGACACGGTCGGGATGTTCACCTAGCTGAATGACGCGCTTGCGATAGGTTTCGGTCGACGTGAAGTGCCAGTAGCTCATTTTGGTAATGGCGTGTCTAATAGCCTCATCATAAGCCCCTTCGGTGGTTTCACCACCATGGATATGGGCTATGGGAATATTAGCTATGGTAGCTGCGGTCGCAGCCGCTAGCATTTCGGAACGATCGCCAAGAATCACCACAATATCGGGTTTTAGGTCTTCAAAGGCTTCGGCAAGTCCTGTTAAAGCCGTGGCGATGGACTTAGACACGCCAAGGGCGGTGTCGGAGCCATCGAGGCAAGGTACGCGTTTCGCAATGGAAAAACCGTCGGCTATAATCGTATCGACAGTAAAGCCAAACTCCGGTACCAAGTGCATGGCCGTAGCCACAAGCTGGAGTTCCAAATCCTGACTGGCCTCAAGTTCGTGAAGCAAGGGCTTTAACAGGCCATATTCGGCTCGGGTTCCTGTGACGACGCAAATTCGTTTCATTCAATAAAATCATCGGGTTGATAATCGCGTGTTGCCGTCTGGCCTAGAATAACATCCCAGCGCATGGGTGACAGTCCGCCTCCAGGCCGTTTTACTGTGAGATTGTTTTCACTAAAGACCTCACCTTTTTTTATGGCAATCTTAGCGACAATACTTTTTCGTGCCACTACTTTATTCTTTAATTCGGAGGCTGAGGGTCGTTTGATCCCATCTCCCAAAGCCTTTTCGATATGCCGAATAGCGGTGACCATAGCTTTGAGCTCCTGTGGTTCCAAGGAGGCTTTATGGTCGGGCCCTTCCATAGTACGGTCTAGGGTAAAATGCTTTTCAATGACCGTGGCACCCATGGCGACAGCGGCGATAGGCACTTCGATACCCAAGGTATGATCGGAATAACCCACGTTTACACCGAATTCTTCAGCCATGGTTTGCATCGCCTTTAAATTGACATCTTCCATAGGTGTAGGATATTCGGTATTACAGTGCAATACGGTAAGCTGGTTGCGGTCTATACCAGCCGCCTCAAAAACCGCTAGGGCCTCTCCTACTTCTTGCATATCGGCCATGCCTGTAGACAAGATAATCGGTTTCCCAAAGCTAGCGACACGTCTTAAATAGGGCAAATTGGTCAGCTCACCCGAGGGGACCTTAAATCGGTCGATGCCCAAACGGTTAAGGTTATCCAGACTCTCCAAATCGAAACCTGTGGAGAGAAACGTCACACCCTTTTTTTCACAATAGGCCATCAATTCCAAATGTTGATCTTCGGACAGCTCCAAACGCTTCAGCATCTCATATTGGGTTTCGGTCTTGTCGGTAGCACTATCCATTTGGTATTGGGCCTTTGCTGCCGATTTGCTGGTAAGCTTTTCAGCTTTAAAGGTTTGGAACTTCACATAATCCACTTGTGCTTCGGCAGCCACATCGATAAGCTGCTTTGCCAGCTTAATATCGCCATTGTGATTCACACCGGCTTCTGCTATGATGAGGACTTGTTGTTTCATTTACGCATTGGTTTTGCCGGATTTCCCACCCAAGTTTCCCCTGCTGGAATATCGGTTAATACGACGGCACCTGCGCCAATAGTCGCGCCCGCTCCAATGGAAACGCCTTCCTTGACAGTAGCATTTCCCCCAATAAAAACCTGCTCCCCTACTGTTACATTGCCTGCAAGCACAGCGCCTGGGGCTATATGGGAGAAGTCGCCAATGGTACACTCGTGCTCCACAATAGCCGCTGTATTGACAATAACACCTTTACCTAATTTAACTATACTATTCACGGTGGCCTGCGGTGCAATCAAGGTAGATACACCAATCACTGCTTTTGGGGAAACGTAGGCCGAGGGGTCTATCAAGCTGAGTTGCTTTACCTCTATATCTTCCATCATCTGTACTAGCTGTTTTCGCAGCCTATTAAATCCAACAGCCGGAAAGGCACAATCCGTTTTAATGATGGTCTTGATATCCAGGTCCTGCTCATAACCATGGTAGGCTATAGCATACGGGTTCGCAGCCTTAACTGACTTATCAAAATAGCCTAGCACTTTAAAGTTATTGGCCAAAGCCACATCGATAACCACATAGGCATGGCCTGAGTACCCAAAGAGATGTATGTTCTTAAATCCTGACACTACTCGGTATGTTTACGATGCGTTCCTCCAGCCATTCGGCATTATCCAAATTAGCGGTCTGGGCGTGTTGGAACATAGGCAATTTATTCATTAATTTCCAAATGGGCCTAGTCATGACCCCATTATCATTGGTTTCCTTTAAAAATGCATCGCGCTCGCTCTTGTTCTTTAACAGCAGCGCGTTTAACCAAAAGTTGGCTCGGGTATCCTTTGGTTCGTCTATAAAGATGACGTCTTGAGATTCAAAAAAAGACTTGTAGATATTGGCCAAGTCCCGTTTATTCTCCAAATATTGCGGCAGGGACTCCAATTGGGCACAACCCAGTGCGGCATTGAGATTGGGCAAGCGGTAATTAAAGCCTATCCTATCATGCTCGTAATTCCAAGGGTGTGGTACCTTAGCCGTGGTGGTCAAATGTTTGGCCGCCTTTGCCAAGTTACTGTCGTTGGTTAAAATCATACCTCCGCCGCCAGTGGTAATCGTTTTATTACCGTTAAAACTCAAGGTTCCCAAGAGCCCAAAAGTACCTGTGTGCTGGCCTTTATAATAACTGCCCAGAGATTCTGCGGCATCTTCAACAAGGGCGATATTATAGCGCTCACAGAGCTGGGCGATGCCTGCTATGTCGGCCGGAAACCCAAAAGTATGCATGGGCACGACAGCTTTAATTTTGTTCTTAGTGGTCTTATTAACACAGGCACCATTTACCATGATAGTCTCGTGCTTTAAGAAGTGCTCCAGTTTTTCGGCCGAAAGGCCCACGGTGGTTTTATCAACGTCCACAAACACCGGATGCGCCCCAATATAACTTAAAGCGTTACAGGTGGCAATAAAGGTTAAGGGTTGGGTAATGACCTCATCATCGCGTTCCACACCGGCCAAGAGCAAGGCCACATGTAGGGCGGCCGTACCATTGACGGTAGCAATGGCATGCTTTGCCCCTGTGAATTGGGCCATGTCTGCTTCGAAGCGATCGACAAAGGCACCCACGCTGGACACAAAGGTCGAATCGATACAGTCTTCCAAATACTGCTTTTCGTTCCCGATGAAGCGCGGTTCGTGCAAGGGTATAAAATCCTCGGTTTGGTATAGGTCGCGAATAAAGGCAATGGTGTCTTTAAACATAGGCTTACATCTTGCTGTCTAAGTATTTACCGGTTTCCTTATGGTCGAAATTAGGCAGCATGGTCTTGAATAGTGCTACGATGTCCCTTTTGGTCCACAGCTTAGCCCCGCGCCACTGTTGAATCGCTCCTGTAAAGGCTTCCAACTTATCAGCCTCAAATCCAGCGTCGTTCTTGATGACCCCTAAATTGTGAAAGCGCTCCATATCCAAGGTTTCGTTAGCTGTAAAGAACTCCTCAAAATCCTTTTCGCCCGTGGTATCACTGGTCGTAAATAAACAGGGCCATTGGCCTTGTTGTGGTAAGGTTTTAACCAATGCTCTAGCCTCATCCTCATCCTTACACAGATAAGGTTCGTAGTTGAGAGCCTTAAGATATTTTATAGCGATATCTGCAAAGGTCATGAGATGCAAATGCTCACTTAGTTTGGGAAAAAAGATATCGCGGTTCTCCCCAAAGATACAGGACATGAGACAGAGCTCACCAGATTCCTT
The DNA here is from genome assembly GCA_913055905.1 of uncultured Winogradskyella sp. Taxonomy (GTDB): domain Bacteria; phylum Bacteroidota; class Bacteroidia; order Flavobacteriales; family Flavobacteriaceae; genus Winogradskyella. The sequence goes on along the minus strand of CAJXLB010000001.1, from coordinate 943,410 downwards.
TGGGATGACGAAATAGCGTTTGATGTCCTTAGGCGCTACTAGGGGCTGATTCTTTTTAATGCGCTGGTCAAAGCCATGCAGTAGCGAGCCATCGGAAAAGGCCACATTGGCAAAACGTGCCATGGAAATGGGCAGCTGTTCGCTTTGTCGCATCAAGAACATCTCCATAATCCGTTTGGACGCACCCATCATATTCACGGGATTGGCCGCTTTATCTGTAGAAACGCAAAAGTATTTTTTTGTACCCTTAGCAATGGCCTGTTTCACGGTTTTTTCAGTATTGAGGATGTTCACCTCAATCATACGCATCAGTGTATAGGGGTCGCGCTCACTGCGCACGTGTTTTAAAGCCGATAAGTTAAGAACGTAATCGTAGTGGCCGTCATTGGCAATAAAGGCATCGTAGGCTACGGAGCCAATGTCCAGAGCAAAGGTTTGGAAATCACCTTGGATATACCCCAAGGAACTGCGGAGGTCCCGCACCAATTCCACCAAATTATTTTCACTGATATCCACGACATGAAGCTTGAGTGGTTGGCGCTTAAAGATTTCCTTAACCACGGCCTGACCTATGGTTCCGGCACCACCGAGCACTAAGAAGGACGATTGGGAAACGGCCTCCCTTAAAGCCTGTTCGTGTGTTGCTATGTCGTCTTGAAACAGTTCCTGTTGTCTGCCGATTAATGACAATATATCCATGTGCGCTATTGGGTTCAATTAAGGTCGAAAGGACTAGGCTTTGACCTGTCAACAAAACTAAAATAATTAATCTGAAATATTTTATAGATGGTTATGAAAGTCGAACTTATGCTCAAAGTTCATGGATTATGGATTACGATTCACGAATCACAGCTCAAATGTCATTATTAGGGAACGTAGGGACCGAAGAATCTGTTCAATAGAACAGAGAAAAGAGAGACGAGAAAAGAGATGAATGGTCTTTGGTGCTTGGTCTTTGGTCCGTGGTCGGCAGTCAAATAAGAATTACGGATTACAAATCACGATTCACCATTCACGATTCACGAAACCAACGCATCACCGAATCACAATTCACGATTCACGGTTCACCATTCACGAATCATTATATAACCATATAACCGTATCACAACACAACAAAAAAACCCAATACCCAACACCAAAAAAATAGACACCATCTCACTACTCACTACTCACCAATCACTATATAACCTTATAACCTTATAACCACATAACCTTATAACCACCTAACCTTATAACCTTACTACCACCTCACCATACACGAACCACAGTTAACATGTCTTGAACAACTGTATTCCTACGACAAAAAACAACACTTAGTCTGTCCTAATCCAAATCCTGTAAACAGCGCTGCAAACTCGTTTGCCAGTTTGAAATACCTAGACCAAAAGTCTTTTGAATTTTAGAGGTATCCAGAACGGAATACTTTGGGCGCTGTGCGTCTGTTGGATACTCAGACGTTTTAATCGGTGTTATGTCACAGGCGATAGCTTTCATGTCAAAAATAGTTGTAGCAAACTCGTACCAACTACAGTACCCTGAATTAGCATAATGGTACGTTTCAACTGTGGAATTTTTCAGCTGAGGTATGATAGCCATAATAGCCTCTGCCAAGTCCGCAGCATAGGTTGGTGAGCCCAACTGATCACTGACGACCTTAATCGCTTCACGTTCGCGTCCCAAGCATAACATGGTCTTCACAAAGTTATGACCAAATGAACTATACAACCATGAGGTCCTAATGATACAGCTTCCAAAAGGATTTACACGTTTTAAAGCTTGTTCCCCAGCGTATTTGCTTTGGCCATACACACCTTGCGGATTGGGACTATCTAACTCCTTATAAGGGCGAGAAGCCTTTCCATCGAACACATAGTCGGTAGAAATGTGAACCATTTTAACGCCATGAACCTTACAAGCCTCAGCGAGATAACGCACGGCCAAATGGTTAATAGCTTCAGCACGTTCAGATTCTGATTCGGCTTTATCGACAGCCGTATAAGCCGCACAATTAATCAAAACATCGAGGCTATGGTTTTTAAAATAGGCATCCACTGCATCTTTGTTGGTAATATCCAAATCGGTCTTATCCGTAAACAAAAACTGATACTGTGGGTAGTCTTTAGCTAGCACTTTAAATTCCGAACCCAGTTGTCCCTTTTGACCTGTAACCGCTATGACCATTATTCAAAGGATATTTCATGGAACAAGGGCAGGTGCTTATCCTTATCTGATAACATCAATTGGTCTTCTGATAAGCGCCAATCAATATTCAACTCAGGATCATTATAGCGAATGCCAGCTTCCGCAGCTTTATGGTAATAATTATCGCATTTATAGGAAAATAAAGCGGAATCACTGAGCACCACAAAACCATGGGCAAAACCACGTGGAATGAACAATTGCCGTTTGTTGGTTTCTGAGAGTTCCGTAGAAAAATGCTGGCCAAAACTTGGCGAATTTGGACGGATATCAACAGCGACATCGAGCACATGACCTTGAACGACACGTACCAATTTGGCTTGGGCATAAGCACCTTCTTGATAATGCAACCCACGTAACACACCCTTGGTGGAAAAGGATTCATTATCCTGAACAAATGGTACCTCAATTCCGGTTAGCTTTCGAAAATCGAGTTGGTTAAAAGTTTCTAGAAAATAGCCACGGCTATCCTCATAAACTGTTGGCTCAAGCACAAAACAACCTTCCAATGGGGTGTCTATAATGGTCATGCGTTGCGGTCTATGAGGCTTAACAATTGCTTTCCGTAGCCACTTTTGGTCAAAGGTGCTATTAAGGCTCTAAATTGGTCTTCATTGATATAACCCATTCTAAAGGCAGCTTCTTCTATGGCTCCAATTTTGAGACCTTGGCGTTCTTCAATAACTTGTACAAATTGTGCTGCCTGCATTAAGGATTTAAAGGTTCCCGTATCTAGCCAGGCGGTCCCTTTATCCAAAACACTCACCTGTAATTTGCCTTGTTCCAAATAGGCTTTATTGACATCCGTAATTTCCAGTTCACCACGATGGCTTGGGGCTATATTTTTAGCGATATCCACAACAGCATTGTCATAGAAGTAAATTCCCGGAACCGCGTAATTGGATTTTGGGCGTTGTGGTTTTTCCTCTATGGATATGGCTTTACCTTCCGCATCAAAATCAACCACACCATAGCGCTCAGGGTCATGAACATGGTAGGCATAAATGATACCACCATCAGGGTCATTGTTCTGTTGTAATAGCTCTGCCAAGCCGGTTCCGTAAAAGATGTTATCGCCTAAAATGAGCGCCACTTTATCACCGCCTATAAAATCCTCACCGATGAGAAATGCCTCAGCTAGACCCTTAGGCTCTTCCTGCACGGCATATTGAAATTGACACCCTAATTGGGTACCGTCTCCTAACAAATGCTGAAACAAGGGTAAATCCTGTGGTGTCGTAATGATTAATATTTCCCGTATACCAGCCCACATCAGCGTAGATAAAGGATAGTAAATCATGGGCTTATCATAAACAGGCATAAGCTGTTTACTAACCGATAAGGTTAAGGGATGTAAGCGTGTGCCTGAGCCTCCTGCGAGAATGATTCCTTTCATGGATTTATAGTTAAAAGGTTATAAAGTTAGTTAGTAATAAAGTTATATATCATTACAGGATTAATTGTTTATACTCTTGATTAATTTTGAAATCATGTTTCTAATAAAATAAATAGTTGTGTTGATGTCATCTAAATCGTTGACATAACCGAGTCTTTGGGAAATTTCCAATTGTGTTTCCACTTCAGAAAGCGAACCCAAGGCTATAAATAAAAATCTGGACAATTCTTTTGCTCCTTTTCGTCCTGCCCCTTCTGCTATATTGGACGGAATAGAAATTGAAGCCCTTCGCAACTGTGCCGTTAAACCGAAAGCTTCATTTGAAGGAAAATGCTCCGTTAAAGCGTAGATTTTAACAACAAAATCCATGGACTCCTGCCAAACCTTTAAATCCTTATGGGATTTTATCGTCTTCATTTATTTATTGTTAATTAATTTTACAAGCATTTTAACCTATAACCCCTTAACCTTATAACCTCTTAACCTTCTAACCTCTTAACCCTCTAACCCCTCAACTATACTGCCTCTCATAATACGATTGATATTCACCCGACGTCACATGCGCTAACCATTCAGCATTACCTAGATACCAATCAATCGTTTTTTCTAAGCCCTGCTCAAAGGTAACACTGGGCTGCCATCCTAAAGTCTCATTAATCTTGGACGCATCTATAGCATAGCGCTTATCATGGCCTGGTCGATCTTTGACATAAGTGATGAGTTGCTCGGACTGCCCCTTTGGTCGATGTAAACGTTGGTCCATCTTATCGCAAAGCAATTTGACCAAATCGATATTTTTCCATTCATTAAAGCCACCTATATTGTAGGTCTCGCCCTGCTTACATTGATGAAAGACTAAATCAATAGCCCTAGCATGGTCGATAACATAGAGCCAATCGCGCGTATAGTTGCCATCGCCATACACCGGCAATGGTTTATTTTGAATGATATTATGAATAAACAGAGGAATCAATTTTTCTGGAAATTGGTTAGGCCCGTAATTATTGGAGCAATTGGTAATCACATAAGGCAAGCCATAGGTTTCGCCATAGGCCCGGACAAAATGGTCGGAACTGGCCTTTGAAGCCGAATAAGGTGAATTGGGATCATAGGAAGTGGTTTCTGTAAACAAACCCGTTTCCCCTAAGGTGCCATAGACTTCATCGGTACTGATGTGATAGAACAGTTTGCCTTCAAAATTAGAGCCCCATAAGCCCTTAAAGGCATTGAGCAAATGTATGGTCCCAAGGACATTAGTCTTTACGAATGCCAGAGGGTCTGTAATGGAGCGATCAACATGTGATTCTGCCGCCAAATGAATGACGCCGTCAAATTGATGTGTTTTAAATAGGCGGTCTACAAACAAGGCATCGGTAATATCTCCTTTGATAAAGGTATAATTGGAAGCAGTTTCTACGTCCTTTAAATTTTCAAGATTCCCCGCATAGGTCAGAGCATCTAAATTATAGATGTGATATTCTGGGTAAGCCGTAACAAATTGCCGCACCACGTGCGACCCAATAAATCCGGCACCTCCAGTAATTAGTAGTTTCATCGTATTACAACTGTTTTTTACAAGCGCTGTTGTCCTGCAAATCTAAAACTTTTCAACCGATTTCTGTTGAACGGCCCTACTATATTGGTTGTAAAGACATTGAAAAAACAGCTTGTAGGAATTTTAATAGTTTTATTATATTTGTGTGATTTTTAGGACAACAAACGACTTTAGAACTAAATCCCTCAAACTAGTGACTTCTAAAGCCAACGGACAAAGGTCCAGCTTTTATAGCTTCTCAAGGTACTTTACAAGATACGGTAAAGCCAGCGGATTAACCACTTATTTTAACGATATAAACTATAGATGTAGTAACGGTCTAGCAGCTATGCTACATCTCTTTCTTGCTATAACCCTTATAAAACAATTCAACAATTTTAAAACAGAGGCGCTTATGAAACTAGATATTTAATACAATACACAACGATTTGTTTTTTGATTAATAGCAAATCCATACCCTACGACATTCAATATCCTTAGGCCAGTTGTATTTAAAAGGCTTTACTATAAGATATAAAGTCTTAATCTTCCCTAACAGATTTACTTTACTATCTGGTAAAGTACGTCAAAATACATAAATGCTGTAACCTCATCCATGCAAAATAGGATAATCGTATGGAAACCCCAAATGATAAAATTGACTCTATTTACCTTATTAAAAACCCATTCCAAAAAAATTTATTGGAATTATGAAAAAGATAATAATATTAATAGCCCTGATAACAAGCACATTCGCTCAAGGTCAAAGCACCATCTATTCTGAGGATTTTACCGGCCAGGAAGGCCAAGGCGCTTCAGGCCCTGGCGGCTCGAATCCCAATATAGATTTGAGTTTAGTCAATTGGTCCATCGATGTCTCCAATGCCTCATTTGCGAATACCAACGATTATTTTAGCGTGATTAACGTCGGTGGAAACGCCATTTTTGAAGGGCGCGATTTGGATACCGAAGCGATTTGGTTCTCCCCTCTTATTGATATCAGCAATTTTTTCGATGTGTCCTTTAGCCTAGAGGTTTCAGAATCGAACGGGACTGGTGGCAATAATCTAGAACCTAATGATACCGTAACCATTGAATACCGCATTGATGGAGGTGCCTGGACCCAAGCCAATACCAATGGTAGTTTTTCCAATGACTTCGACGCAACAATTTCAAGCCAAGACCTACTTAATGGCAGTACCCTTGAACTGCGTGTCATTATGCGGAACAATGGCGGTGGCGAACGCATGCGCATAGACAATATCACTGTGAGCGGTTTTGAAAACTGTACGGCCTTTGCCCTACCTTTTTCCGAGGATTTTGAGGGTGGGGTTTTCCCACCACCCTGCTGGAACAGTTACCGTGGTGCGAATGGCCTAGGTACAGCAAACGACTGGACCACCTCTACACTCGTGGCCAATTCCGGCACGACCTCGGCCTTCGTGGAATATGAAGTGGTGTCCGGTGGTAATGCCCAGGATTGGTTGGTAACACCAGCCATAGATTTGGGAACGGCACAAGCGCAACTGCGCTTTTTTGCACGAGAGCAGTTCACCATAGATTACAACACCGAATACACCATACGTGTTTCCCAAACCTCACAAACGGACATCAGTAGCTTCACCACCCTTCAAACCTATAACGAAGCCCAACTGGGCAGTACCTTTAACGAAAAGACGGTAGATCTCTCGGCCTATTCTGGTGTTGTATATATCGCTTTTGTGATGGAACAAAATGATGGCGACAATTGGTTTCTTGATGATGTTTCCATCGTGGATATTTCTGGTTGTAGCACACCGTTAGACGTCAGCAATGCCACGGCAACTTATGTGGACGGCAATATCGATTTAAACTGGACGCTAAGCAGTTGCTATGATGAGGTCCTGGTGGTGGCACGAGAAGAAAGTCCGGTTACAGCGGTACCTTCAGGAGATGGGTCCAACTACTTTGCCAGTACCAATTTTGGTTCTGGTACCGAAATTAGTACCGATGAATTCATCGTCTTTAAAGGCACCCAAACAAATGTTGAAATCACCAACGTTAGCTTTGGAAGCACCTACCATTTTGAAATTTTTACACGAAAAGGGAGCAATTGGAGCGCAGGGATTCCGCTGAGTATCACATTGGATTATTGTGCTGTCGATGGCGACACCACGTTTGAAACCTCCATCACCCTCGTGAATTTTGGAAGCATTAACAATGCCACAGGACAAGGCAGTGGCTACGACGATTTTACAGCCATAGGAACGACGGTTGCCCGTGGCAGTAGCGAAAATCTAACCGTTAATATAAATACCGATGGCAATGTTGCAATATACAGCTACGCTTGGATCGATTGGAACCAAGATGGCGACTTTGACGACCCTAATGAAACTTACGATCTGGGTGCAACCATTGATAGTCCGGATGGCCCAACAGCGAACAGCCCCTTAGCCATTAGCATACCCAATGATGCCGTATTAGGCGATACGCGTTTGCGTGTGCTCTGTCAGTATTACTTTTTTCCAATCCCCACAAATGGCCCCTGTGATGGCTCCACAGATGGTGAAATCGAAGACTACACCATTACGGTTGTACCTGGCACCTCTTATGTTTATGACAACGGTTGGTCACCTGCTAATCCTAATGGTATTGCCACCTTTGCAGATGATATTACTATTGTCAATGGCGATGCCACTATAGACACAAATACCAACTGTAATACCTTGATTGTGGAGCCAGGCGCAGGATTAATTGTTACATCAGGCACGACCTTAGAGCTACTCAACACCTTGACTTTAGAATCCAATTCCACACAATACTCTAGCCTTATTTTGGATGGCAACTTGACCGGTACGGTAACCTATAATCGTCATGTCAATGATTTTGATGGTACCGATGCCACGACTGCTGCTAATTCTAACGACCTAGTATCGCCCCCCACGGCCATTGCAGATGTTAATGTATTTTTGACAGGGAACAGTAATTTATTGTCGCAATTAGGCGCACCAACACTGTACGCTTTTGCACCCTTTAATAATGATTCAGGAGTTTATGAAAACTTCGACTCCAATGCTACAGGACCCTTAACGCGCGGCGTGGGCTACAGAGCTGCAACGTCAAGTCCTAACCAAACGCTATCCTTTACAGGTAGCGTGGCTACAAATCAGGTGGACATAGGGATAACTGTAGGTTCAGCCACCAATAGTACCGAGGCATGGAACTTAATAGGCAATCCGTTTCCGTCCTATCTCGATTTTGATGCGTTCTTTACAGCAAATAAATCAGAATTTGAAGCACCCTCCTTTGAGGCCATTTATGGCTATAACGCTACAGCAGCACGTTGGACCATCTGGAACCAAGCGACCATTGACGATACATCCGAAACCGAATACATCGCTCCAGGTCAGGGCTTTTTTGTGAAGTCCAAAACGGGCGGCGGAATGGTATCCTTTACGCCAGCGATGCGAACCACAGCTGGCAGTGACGATTTTATCGCAGGCCGCTCCGCAAGTAGTGTGAGTGTGGCAAGGGCAGATATCAACCTTCAAAGCGAAGGCAAAGACTTTAATACCATTATCTATTTTAACAGCAATGCCACACGCGGCATGGACCCTGGTTATGATGCTAGTGCCTATCTTGGCAACGCTAACGGTATTTTTACACATCTGGTGGAAGGCAATACAGGAATTGAATTGGCTGTTCAGACCCTGGACTATGACGATTACAACGATGTGGTGATACCTGTAGGCGTGAAGGCCAACCAAGGGCAACAAATCACGTTCAGCCTAGGTACCAATACCCTGCCTGCAGGCACCAAGGTCTATCTGGACGATACCGTGGCCAATACCGTTACAGAGCTGACAATGACCGATTACATCGTGACACCGGCCACGGCACTCAATGGTACCGGACGGTTCTTCCTGCGGTTTGAAAGCAATGCCTTAAGCAATCCTGAGGCTGCTTTAGATGGCCTATCCATATTTACAGCGGAAAAAACCATTGTTATTGCAGGACAGCTTAATGAAAACACAACAGCCTCGGTCTTTGATTTACAAGGGCGTTTGGTAAAACAAGTGGCTCTAGATAAAAGCTTACGTACCCAGACCATAAGCACTAACGGACTCAGCTCTGGTGTGTACGTGGTACAGCTGAGCAACAGCACCCAAAGCAAAACCGAAAAAGTGATCTTGAATTAAAGCAGAAAAGAGAAACGAGAATAGAGAAAAGAGAGCAGGTCGGAAGGCCTGCTTTTCTTTTTTTAAGGGGATGTTCATTCTCCTTTCAACACCCAATACCCAATACCCAAAACCTAATACCTAAGTACCATCTCGCCGTTCACAATTCACGGTTCACACATCACGAATCACAGCTCGCATGTCATTGGCTGCACCTAATCTTCGATTTCAGAGTGAACGCAGTAACCGAAGAATCTATTCAATGGAAAAGAGAAAAGAGAGACGAGAAAAGAGATGAATGGTCTTTGGTCTTTGGTGCTTGGTCTTTGGTCCTTGGTCCGTGGTCGGCAGTCCAATAAGAACAAAGGATTTCGGATTTCGGTTCACGACATCACCGTATAACCACATAACCATATAACCTTGTAACTGCATAACCACATAACCCTATAAGCTTCTAACCTTTTAACCAAAAAACCCTAACACCCATCACCCAACACCTAACACCTAATTACCATCTCACCACTCACTACTCACTACTCACCACTCACCATTCACTATTCACCATTCACCATTCACGGTTCACGATTCACGATTCAAGCTTCACGAGAACAACAACTCTTAATCGTTTATTAACCTAAAATTTATCCAAAAGCCAAATTAATGTCTAAATTTGTGGCTGCTTTGGAGTTAAAATCAATGGATAGCCAAAGCCTTGGTTAGAACAAAAAATTACATAGATGAAAAAATTTTACATCTCACTTTTAGGACTATTGATAACAAGTTTGGGGTTTGGGCAAGACCTTGTAATTACAGCTGCTTATGATGGCCCTCTTTCTGGAGGTACCCCAAAGGGCGTGGAACTTTACGTTATAAACGATATTCCTGATTTAAGCCTTTATGGCCTTGGAAGCGCCAACAATGGAGGTGGTTCTGATGGAGAAGAGTTTACTTTTCCTGCAGATGCAGTTACCGCTGGAACTTATTTATATGTAGCTTCAGAGTCTACGGAATTTACAAATTGGTTTGGTTTTGCTCCAAACTACACTTCTGGATTTATGGAAATAAATGGAGATGATGCGATAGAGTTGTTTTTCAATGGATCTGTTATCGATGTATTTGGAGATATAAACACCGATGGAACTGGAGAGCCTTGGGAATATATGGACGGATGGGCTTACAGAGTCGATGGAACCGGTCCTGACGGTAGCACTTTTACCTTGGCTAATTGGACATTTAGTGGGCCAAATGCTTTAGACGACGAAACGACAAATGCCTCTGCAACAACACCAATCCCAATCGGGTCATTTACATTTGGAGGCTCAAGCTGTTCAATTACCAGTACAGGTTTAGCAAACATAACTTGTAACGACAACGGGACAGCAAGTGACAGTACGGACGATATTACGTCTTTTGAGCTTAATCCTACGGGTGGTAATCTAGGAACTACCTATACAGTAGACATGGATGGTTTTGCTAATATTAGTACAAGCATCTCAGGTCCTTTTACAACTGATACTGCTACTGCAAATTACGGTTCATCAACTACGTTTTACCTTGAACCTGGAAGTGCTGGGATTGGTGGCGATTTGGATGCCTTAGTCATAGATGATACTGATACTAATTGTTTTGAAATTGCAACGATTACAGATCCCGGAAGTTGTTCAACTGCTGTTCCAACAGTCGGTTTTGATACTGCAACAAGCACCGAAATCGAAACCAATACCACGATTACAAGTTCTAATATTCCTATTACTGTAAGCAATTATGATGGTAACCAAATTGACATCGACGTTAGTGTTACTGGTGGTACTGCTGAGCCTGGTGATTATACCTTTACGTCACCGACATCCTTATCATTTACGGCTGATGGTACACAAAATATTACTATAGACATTAATGATGATGCTGATTTTGATGACGAAACCGTAGAGTTGACCATTACAGAAACAAGCTCAGTAACTGGTTTGGTCATTTCTCAAGCGACACATACCGTTACTATTATTGATGATGAGACACCTCCTGTTCCAGAACTAATCATAACTGAAATTATGCAAAACCCTAGTGACGTTGGTGATAATTCAGGTGAGTATTTTGAAGTTTATAATCCAACAGCTAGTGCTATCGATATGATTGGATGGACCATTAGTGATAATGGCTCTGACAGCCATACCATTAGTAGCTCTGTAGTTGTACCTTCATTAGGTTTTGCTGTATTAGGCATCAATGCTGACAATCTCACAAATGGTGGTGTAAACGTAGATTATGAATACTCTGGGTTTACCCTTGCCAATGGTGATGATGAAATTATCTTAACCGATGGTAGCTCCAACGAAATAGACCGTGCAGAGTATGACGGAGGTCCTAATTGGCCAGATCCTAATGGTGCAGCTATGATTTTTATTGGAAGTGATACCGAAGACAATAATGACGGTTCTTTATGGGCTGAAGCTACAGTTTCCGAAGGTATTGATAACGATTTTGGATCACCAGGTACAGAGGGTACTAACCAAATTGTCGCATCTCTAGTTTATAAAAATGGTACTTGGAATCTAGAACCATCTACTGCAACTGGAGCGCGGAACGCCGTTGTTGTAAATGGAACTTATACTCTAAGTTCTGATATAAATATCAACGATATGACTATTAGACCAGAGGCATCTACAATCATTCCTTCTAGTTTCACGTTGACATGTACTTCTTTAAACCTGGAATCTACATCCTCTAACTTTTCAAGTTTAATATCCGATGGAACAATTATCGGCACGGTAACCTATAACCGTTATGTAAACTCTAATGATGCCGTAAATGGTAACGACCTTATCAGTGCTCCTGTTACAGGGCAGGCCTTTGATGTGTTTATTGCCAACAACACCAATATCTTAGCCAATCCAAGTGGCACCAATGTGCTTTTTGGTGGCTTTGATAGTGACAATGCCAGCGCTCCTTACGAGCTTTGGGACGAAACCGACACTACCCCTTTAACTGCTGGTGTAGGTTATAGAACCGGTATAGATCCGTTGGCAGCTTCAAACTTAGTAGAGTTTGAAGGTACCGTAAATAACAGCTTAGTTGAAGTCCCAATAGCACAAGGTACCGCAAGTATTTTGAGCTTGGTGGGTAATCCGTTCCCTTCGTATATGGATGCTCAGGCTTTTTTATCCCACAATGATGCATTGTTAGACCCTAGCGCCAAAGTGATCTATGGCTATAACGACAGTACCGATGGTACGTCTGCTGATGACTATACCATTATCAGTGCTATAGAAAACAACACGTTGAATATTGCCCCTGGCCAAGGATTCTTTGTGGCGTCCAATACCACCGGCGGTAACCTTCAGTTTACCACCAGTACGCCAGATATGCGTATTATCGCTAACGATGATGACTTTATAGCGGGTAGAAATGCGGCTTCTGCGATTACTAACGTAAACATTAATCTGAGTAACGCGTCCGACAATTTTATTACCAAGGTGTACTTTACGCCTTCTTCAGGTTTAGGCTTAGATCCTGGTTACGATGCCAGTTTAATCGGTGGTGTTGCTCCAGCCTTTGCTCTATTTACGCATTTGGTTGAAGAGAACTCTGGCGTGCCTTTTGCAACGCAAGCTATTGGAAAGACTGATTTTAACGATACGACCATTGCCCTAGGTGTTAATGCTAATATGGGAGAGCAATTGACCTTTAGTATTGCAGAAAATACCTTACCGGCTTCTATCGAGGTGTATTTGGATGATACTTTGACCAACACTTCTACCCTATTAAACACTTCGGATTATGTGTTGACTCCTGCTGAGGCTTTAAATGGCACGGGTCGTTTTTATTTACGATTTACCAATGGTGCCTTATCCCTAAGCGATAACGTGCTTGATGGTATTTCCATATATACGAACCAAAGCCCTAAAACCATTACGATTGCTGGTACCTTAAATGCGGATACTGTTGCTAAGGTGTATGATCTGCAAGGCCGATTGGTGCATACCACAGCATTGGATGCAGATACGACCTTACATACGATTGATGCCAATAGCTTACAGACGGGTGTTTACATCGTAAATCTTGTGAGTGGAAATCACAGCAAGACCCAAAAAGTGATTTTGAATTAAATTAGAGAGACAAGACAAAAGAACCAAGAGAAGAAAGCAGGTCGGAAGGCCTGCTTTCCTTTTTTAAGGGGATGTTCATTCACCTTTCAACACCCAACACCCATAACCTAATATCCAATACCTAATACCTAATACCTAAGTACCATCTCACCACTCACCATTCACGAATCACAATTCACCTTTCACCTTTCAACACCCAATACCTAATACCTAATACCTAAGTACCATCTCACCACTCACCATTCACGACTCACGACTCAAGACATCACCACATCACAGAAAACACAACACCTAACACCAAAGTGCCATCTATCCATTCACCTTTCACCTTTCAACACCCAATATCCAATACCTAATGCCTAATACCTAATACCTAACACCTAATACCTAACACCTAATACCCAACACCTGCAACAAACTTTTCCACCCGAAAACGATTGCGCTTTTTAATTTTAAAAAACTACACTATATTTGATAACAAATAAGTAACACACTAACACGAGATTACAACAAATCTAACTATAAGCTTATGAGACAGTTTTACATTTTTGCTTTAACCCTAATTTTTGGATTTACAAATGTTCAAGCACAGCTCGGTACAGATAGTTTTATTCTAGCAACTGATGATGCCTCTAATTATCCTGGAGGCACTTGGAACACTACCACCAATGGAGGTAATGGTTTTGGAAGTTGGAGTTTTATTTCATCCGGTACTGGTGGAAGATATATTGGCGGAACAGGATTAAGTACTTTAAGTTTTGGTATAAATTCCGAAAATGGAGGATTATATGCAGCTGAAAGAGCATTTAATAGAGCTATGCAACCCGGTGACACATTTAGTGTAAATGTAGGTCATACCACAACAATTAATGGTGAGATATTTATTCAGTTTTTAGATGGCTCTACTCCGGTCTTTACACTTAAATTTGTTAGTGGTGGCTCAGATTGGCAAATTAATGATGGAGGTAGTGATTTTGGGTCTGGACAGGCCTATGATGACTTTGCAAGCATAGCTTTTACTTTTACTTATGAAGGTGGCAATAATTATTCCTACACTTTTGGAACCGGAAGTGGCAGTAATTTTACAGCTTCTAGTAATATATCAAATATCACCTCTGTGAAATTTCAGTCTACAAACCAAGGGGCTCTTCAAAATTTTGGTTTTGACGATTTAGAAATCACCAGTAAATATACAATACCTAATGGCCAGTCAACTAATGTAACGAGTGATATTACTGTTCCATATCTTGAAATACAGGCAGGTGGAGCTGTTACTGTACAGTCAGGTAACACCCTTACTGTAACAAATGATCCAATAGTTCTTAATTCTACAAGCACTGAATTCGCTAGTTTTATAAATAATGGTACTTATACTGGAGACATCACCTACAACCGCTACACGGCACAAGTAGGACCTACGGGCACCAATGATTTAATAGCCTCACCGGTTTCTGGTCAAGATTTTGGGCCTTTTGCCACAGCAAACTCAGGGGCTTTGGCAGCATCTGAAAATATACGCGCATTTGCCCCTTTTAACCCTGTCGCAAATGCCTATACCAACTATGATACAGGTACCAATGCTAACACAGCGATTACTCCAGGTACAGGCTATAGAGCAGGCACCCAAGCTTTTGGTGGTGAAACGCTAGCTTTTACAGGCACACCAAATAATGGAGCTGTACCAGTAACTCTGGTGGACGGCACAAGTTTCTGGAATCTTATAGGAAACCCGTACCCTAGTTACCTATCTGCTTTAGACTTCTTAAATGCCAATTCGGCAAACTTATTAAATAATACTTTTTTTGGAATCTATGGCTATGATGCGGATGACACAGATGGTTCTATCTGGACTCAAATTGATTTTAATTTCCTGGACGACCCTGGAAATCCAGGCACTCCAATAGATTCATACTTCATCACTCCAGGACAAGGCTTTTTTGTAGCGGCGCCTTCAGGTGGCGGCGATGGTATTGAATTTACAACTACAATGAGACGCACTGGCACTAGTGACGACTTTATTACAGGACGTAATGCAGCTAACACCAACAACTTTGCCCATGCCATCCTAAACTTAAATACAGCGTCTACATCTTATGAAACCAACGTGTATTTTAGGGATATCAATACCCTAGGCTTAGACCCTGGCTATGACACAGGAGCTTATGATCAAAACGCCAATGGCGTGTATACGCATTTGGTAGAGGATAATGCAGGAATAGCCTTGTTTAACCAGTCCTTACCTTATGCCAACTTAACGGATGTAGTAGTACCTTTAGTGGTGAATCTTAACCCTAATGAACAGATGACCTTTAGCTTAAACAGCAATTCCGTAGTTCCAGAAAGTATTGATGTGATCCTTGAGGATAGCGTTGAAAATACTTTTACTTTATTAAATTCTGGTGATTACACGATTACACCAAGCACGGTGTTATCAGGTAGCGGACGCTTTTTCTTAAGATTTGCAGAAAATGCCTTATCAACTGTAGAAAACGAGCTAGACTCTTTGTTTATTTTTGCGAATGCCAATAAACAAATAGTCATTTCTGGTCTACTAGATACCACCAGTACGGCACAAGTCTATGATTTACAAGGCCGTGCGGTAATGAGCCAAACATTGAACGCTAATGTAAGTACCCAAACCATTAATGCCAGTGCCTTAACAAGTGGTATATACATTGTAGAGGTATCGAATGGCACCCTCAGTAAAACACAAAAGATCATTTTGAGATAAACCCTTTACAGCATAAGGCTAAGACGTAAAACGCAAACAGAACCCTTAGCCTTATGTTTATAAATTGTAAACCTTTTAAAATAAAACGCACCATATAAAATATTTTATTATTTTTGGTCTGTTGTTCAACCTAGAACTATGAAAAAAAATACCCCCAACGATAAAATCACACGGAAGGAGGCCCTACAAAAAATGGGGAAATACGCTGCCCTAACGGCGATTGGTACTTTTGTGATTTTAAATCCCCAAAAGTCGCAAGCACAATCTCCAACACAACCGCCAGACCCAGGAGGTAATCCGTTTGCAGGAAGTTAATTACAGCTAATTTTGAAAAATGCCTTAGCACCTAATCTGCACTATGATTTTGGTGATTATTATGTATTGTGGTATTCCAGATCCAATTCCTACAGCGTTGTTGGCTCGGAATTTAAAGCCATTTTAGACGCGTATCTGAGCTGTGACACAATAACAGACTTTCAAAACCAGTTAAACGCGCTATCCAAGGCAGAAGCAAAAAACATTGCCACACAGCTGAGCAATTACCTTGAGGCCTGCAACCATAATCAAGATTCTCTCCCGCTAAGTACTATGGTGTTTGAGGAAGGCCACCGCCAGCTATCCAAATCCTATAAGATTGGGGATTCCTGCTTCAACTTACATGCGGATAACCAAAAGGTCTTAAATGCGCTGCATCCGTCCTTGGCGCATTATGAAATCCCGTTTACAGAACACAGCGATACCACCTTTGATGTGTATCTCACTGCAGACCATATCAACTTGTTTCAAGATAAAATGGTACTGCGTAGTGTGCCAAAAGCAGATTACCATTTCATTCAAGGTAAATTCCACATGGAAGTGGCTAATCTTATCCACAACAAACACGAATCGGATTGGCTAGGCACTATACATGGCTCTACCATAACGGATGGGCAATCCTCTATCATGTTTATCGGTAATTCGGGCAGTGGTAAGAGTACGCTGTGCAGTCTTTTGGTGGCGCATGGCTATCACCTTGTCTCTGATGACATTTCGCCCTTAGGTAAAGCCGATGGCCATATCTATTACAATCCGGCTGCGATTTCCATAAAGGAAAAGGCCTTTAAGGTGTTGGAGCCTTTTTTGCCTGAGCTAAAAACACTGCCAGAGATCACCTTTAATCCGGCAAAAGGCGTCTTGAAATATCTGCCCTGTAAACAGCCAAACCAGTTACATTATCCTTGCCAAACCTTGGTTTTGGTCAACTATACGCCTGATAGCGAAACACTATTGGAAGCGATTTCCATAAAGGAAGCCTTGGAAACTATTATTCCAGATTCTTGGTTGCATCCCGGAATAGAGCATGCCCAAGCCTTTTTAGATTGGCTGGGCCAACTCAACTTTTATAAACTCACTTATGGTGCTATGGAGGAGATGATAGAGACAGTGTCAGAACTCTTTAAAAAGCAAAATCATCTTTCCTAAAAGTCGTATTTTTGAGCCATTATAGCTCATGGCCCAACGATTAGAGACATACCGTGCAATTGCCAAGATATTGAGTCCTGAGACCAAAGCATCGGAACTTGAAACCATCCTCCAACACCCAGATTTTGATTGGGATGCTATTGTTGTTGAAGGGAGTGGACATTTAATGCTGCCAGCGCTTTACTGCAACCTTAAACGTAAAGGCCTTTTACATACCCTCCCTGAGGAATTGGACGAGTATCTCGAGGAAATCACTGCTATCAATCGGAATAGGAATAAGGCACTGCTTCGACAAGCTGCAGACATTTCCAAATTACTCAGTGCCCATAACATTGCGCATGTGTTTCTAAAAGGCATAGCCTATATCAGCAGCAATATATTTAGTGACCCCGCCGAAAGAATGGTAGGTGATATCGATATATTAGTGGCAGCTGAGGCAGCGGAAAAGGCGTTCTCTATTTTACATCAAAATGGCTACGGAAAGATCAGTGGTTTTAATTACGCGGTTAAAGGACATCGACACATGGACCGTCTTATCAATGACCAGAAGTTAGCCGCTATAGAGATTCACAGCCAATTTTTCGACAAGAAACATCAGAAACTACTTAATGTTAGAGACGCTCTTACAAACCTGCAGCTCAAAGGTGGGCTTCCCGTTCTAGATGACAGTACCATGTATAAATTTGCGGCCCTGAGCTGGCAAATCAATGACAAAGCCTATTATTTCCTAAACGCAAGTTTTAAGGCGTTTTATGATTGCATTTCAATACAAAGAAACCAAGGTCCCATAAATTTGGGTGAATTTTCAACATCAACCTATTACAAAAGGTTCTGTTACCTTGGGGAGCTGTATTTCGACCTCTTTAAAACCAAACCATCACTATTTAAATCTTTGACACAAGATTTGTATAAATTGAAACTAAACTACAGGCTGTTTTCTCAAATTGGTCGGTGGTATACATTTATGGTATCAGACGTCATTGCTAGACTTAACCTTTTTGTAACCAACGGCTCCTACAGAAAAAATGTGTCGCGAATTATTTTTAAGGGCCATAAATAGTAGTATTTAAATAGAAAATACTATTTTTAACCCGTTAAACTTAGTAAATGATTTAACACTAGTTAATTATGAAGAATATTTTTTTAGCTCTAGTCTTTCTTTTAGTTAGTCTTAATAGTGAAACCTTTGCCCAGCGTTATGATAAGGAATGGTTTGCAAGCATTGGATTAAATGCGATTAATACGCAAGGAACACGCTCTCCTGTTGGCGAAATTGGAGATTGGGCTATAAATGTGCCTATATCAGCCGCTATTGAATTATCCTGGACCTCTGGACTTTCCATAGAGCAGGCCTTTACCATTAATGCTTTTAATGAAGGTGATAGACTTGATGAAGGCGTTCTTACAGAAGATTTAACTTATGTATCTTTTGATACCCATGCCAAATATTATTTTAGAAAGCATATTTTTCCAGATTGGGATTGGCTCGAGTTATACGGCAACGCAGGGGTAGGATTTTTTACGATAGATGAAACCAATATTTCGGCCAATATAGGTGGCGGTGCGCAAGTGTGGTTAAATAGACGCCAGACGATTGGTGTGCGTTTACAAACCATAGCGAAGTTTGCCTTAGATGCTGAAGAAAGCGGTTTTGATAATAACCACTATCAAACCCACTTACAATTGGTATTTGCCTTATAATGAAGTCATCCGTTATATAATATTTAAAAAAGCCTCGCAATGCCGAGGCTTTTTTGTTGGCTACGGAGCCACTCATCTAGGATTATGGCCAAAGTCTTGGCAAAATGAATCGGATGAGGCGTTTCATCTATTTTTAAAAAGTCCGAAACCTCTAGGAATTGTACTAGGTTATCCAACTCCCCTTAAATCACACCTAACTCAAACGATATCAGCGCTTTTAAATGAGACTCCCAAGACTTTAATGCCAAATTAGTTGAGCATTAACTTTATGAGTGTAGCTAGACCTATAATCAGGATGAAGACCAGCGACAACCTTCTAAATTGCGATTGTGGGATATAGGCTAAAATCTTTTTGCCTAGGTAGGTGCCCAAAAGCCCTATCACTAACAAAAACGGCACATATTTTAAGTCGTGCGCATGGATGTAGCCGTTATTGTAATAAACGAAGGTGCGCGAGAAATCTATCATAAAATCGATAAATGCCGATGTGGCAATAAACACCTGCTTCTCGAGATTAAAGGCAGCCATGGTCAACCCACGAATAGCCCCACCTGTACCGAGTAAACCAGCGGAAAATCCAGATAACGACCCACCAATAATCGCATTTTTAGTATGTGCTGCAATGCTCAGCTTATGCTTTATTAAAAAGAATAGGCTTAATCCCACAAGGAAAAGCCCTAGAAACACTTCTAAAAATGTTGTTTCCAAGACTTTTGATAGTAATCCTCCCAAGACAACAAATAACACCGAGGGAATGCCAATGCTTAAGAGTAGCTTTTTGTCCAACCCCTTTTTGAACAATACGATTTTACTTAAGTTGCTGGAGAGGTGAAATATGGCGGTTAAGCCCAAAACGGAATAAAAATCGAAATAAAAGTTCCCCAACGGCACAAAAAATACGGAAGACCCAAAGCCACCAATGGTCCCGATAATTTCGGCAAATAGCGCTAAGAGTAAGAATACATAATTGATGGATCTCATGGTATGGTGCTAAACATGCCAGCCTTGTCTTCCAATGGACAACACAGGTGAAAAACGCTACACTGAGGTTTTTATCTCAGCTATAGCTCAATTAAAGGTAAGGGAATTTTGTGAGGTATAGGGTTATGTGCCACTGAAATAAACGAGTTACGACCTATTGAAGTCAGGCCAGGTCCAACAAGTTATCGTAAAATGTGAAACTCCTTAAGCATTAGGATTCGTCCACAACCCTTGTGCTACGCTCTGAAAATGGTCTTAACTCAATCTGATGTAAGTCATAGCGCAGCGCTCTGGATTGCTTCGCATCCCTTGCGCTCCGCTCTGAAAATAGTGCAGAAACACAAAGTCCAAAGTCATAGCATCGCGCCAGGGATTGCTTCGCATCCCTGGCGCTCCGCTCTGAAAATACTTCAAACAAAAAAACGCTCAAGCGAGCTTGGCGTTTTTTCTTTTTGAAGTATTTATTCGTGACCACGGTAGGATTCAAACCTACGACCGCTGGAGCCGAAATCCAGTGCTCTATTCAGCTGAGCTACGTGGCCATTTTATAGTTTTCTTCATCCATCTTCTTCCTGCACCACTCTTTAAATACTTTTCTCTTTGTCTAGCATCTTGTCCCGATTCGAAAGACTCTGCATGCAACAACTCCCAGGGCCCAAACTTTGCCGTATACGGAGAATAACCCGAATTATGCTCCAGTAAACGTCTCTCCAAATCATTCGTCATGCCAACATACGACTTTTTGTGCTTCGCACTGAACAATATGTAGACATAATAAACCATTCATGCTCTATTCAGCCCGCCTTGCCCGGCGCAAGACGAGGCAGGCTGAGCTACGTGGCCATTTTATAGTTTTCTTCATCCATCTTCTTCCTGCACCACTCTTTAAATACTTTTCTCTTTGTCTAGCATCTTGTCCCGATTCGAAAGACTCTGCATGCAACAACTCCCAGGGCCCAAACTTTGCCGTATACGGAGAATAACCCGAATTATGCTCCAGTAAACGTCTCTCCAAATCATTCGTCATGCCAACATACGACTTTTTGTGCTTCGCACTGAACAATATGTAGACATAATAAACCATTCATGCTCTATTCAGCCCGCCTTGCCCGGCGCAAGACGAGGCAGGTTGAACTACGCAGCCTATTTCTGTTAAGCCATTAATTTGGCCTTTACTATGGTAGCGATGGTTTTACCATCGGCTCTACCTGCTAATGCTTTATTTACAATTCCCATGACCTTACCCATATCCTTCATGCCATTAGCACCTACATCTGCTATGGTTTGCTCGACCACCTTTTCTATGTCGGCCTCGCTCATCGCTTCGGGTAAAAACTGACTAATGACTTCGGCCTGGTCCAATTCTGGTTTCGCCAAATCTTCACGATTCTGTTCCATATAAATCGCAGCACTATCCTTGCGCTGCTTTACCAATTTCTGAAGCATCTTTAGCTCTTCTTCCTCTGATAGTTCAGCCTTTGACCCGGTAGAGGTTTGTGCTAACAATATGGCCGATTTTACGGCTCTTAATGCTTCTAGGGCTACTTGATCCTTCTCCTTCATGGCTGTTTTCATGGCCGCCATGACATCTTGTTGTAAACTCATCTCTAATTGGTCTTTTTACAGGACAGCAAAGATAAAAAAAGTAAGGGTTTTTAAGACTATACTGAGGTCAAAAAACAAAAAGCCCAAAAAGTTGGAGGGACTTTTTGGGCGTGACATGGTGTAAAAAACACTTAACTTAAACTTGCTATTAATCTACGTTATCGTGTAAGAATGAATTGTTACTTCGCAATTGAATATCGTCGTTATCATCTGTACCGACGGATAATCGGGAAGCATTGGTTTCTGAAGAATGCTGGGCATCTTCCAAATTTACACCCTGTCTCTTGTAAGCAGGTTCTTTTTCTATTTCGTCTATTTTAGCCGAATTGAACTTATAATTAAAGTCCTTCATGTGTTTCCTGCGCTCGTTAGCCCTTGCTTTAAGCAATTCTGAAATCGGACTGTTAATTGGGTCTATCTCTTCATCTTCGGATACTTCAGACTCTTCAACGGGCAACACCTTTTTCTCAAAGACAATCTCTTCCTTGACTTCCGTATCCTTGCTTGACGTATTCATGGAAGACTCATAGGTTTCAAAATCATCCAAAGCATAGCGCTTCTCCCCTTCTTCATTCACCTCCGTTACCGATATAATTTCAACCGGTTCATTGACGTTCATGTCCTTGACATCATCGTCGAGGCTAAAGAACATTTGTTCTTCCTTTTCCTCTGGCTCTTCTACTTCTTCCGCTTTATTTTTTGAAATGGGAAGGTCAAAGGTTAAGGTAAATTGTTCCTCCTCTTGATCAAGTTCAACATCTGGAGTATCGGCTTTATTTTCAATAGGCGTGATTATAAAATCTTCCGTGTCCTTTGGGCTATCTGCCTCCTTTCTATCCAACACTTCCTCGTAAATAACGCCCATATTCCTTATGACATCTGTGGTTGGAATTAAATCCAAATCATTGGTTTTATCCTGTGCCTTTGGCGTTTCCTCGATATCTTCTAGGGTATGTTTTACGATAGGTGGCTTTTGGTCCTTATCTAAAACAATGTCTGGTGTTATAATAGCAGGCTCGCGCTCTTGGGTACTTACCTCTTCATCTCCAGGTTCCTCCAAGGCGTGAATCACTTTCTTGGTTTCTGTATTGGTGATTTCATTCTGCTGGTCTATATTGAAACCTGTGGCGATGATGGTCACAGCAATAGATTCCTCAAGCGATTCATCCTCGCCAACACCCATAATAATATTGGCACCATGACCTGCTTCATCCTGAATGTGATCGTTGATCTCGCCTATTTCATCAATAGTAATCTCTTGGGAGCCTGAAACAATGAGTAATAAGACATTTTTAGCACCTGTAATTTTATTATCGTTAAGCAAGGGTGAATCCAAGGCTTTCATTATAGCTTCTTGGGCACGCGTTTGACCCGAAGCCTTAGCCGATCCCATAATGGCCGTACCACTATTACTCAATACCGTTTTAGCATCGCGTAAATCGATGTTTTGGGTATAGTGGTGGGTAATTACTTCTGCAATACCGCGAGAGGCTGTTGCCAAGACTTCATCGGCCTTGGAGAACCCAGCCTTAAAGCCTAAATTACCATAGACTTCACGAAGCTTGTTGTTGTTAATCACAATGAGGGAATCCACATGTTGGCGTAAGTTTTCGATACCGCGCTGAGCCTGCTCGTTACGCATTTTACCTTCGAACTGGAACGGAATGGTGACGATACCTACCGTTAGTATCTCCAACTCCTTGGCCATTTTGGCAATAATCGGTGCTGCTCCTGTACCTGTGCCACCACCCATACCGGCCGTTATAAACACCATTTTGGTATTGGTATCTAACATGCGCCTAATGTCTTCTAAACTTTCTACGGCAGCTTGTTCTCCAACATCTGGGTTGGCTCCTGCTCCTAGTCCTTCGGTTAAGTTGACGCCAAGTTGAATCTTATTGGGAACACCACTACTTTGAAGCGCTTGAGCATCGGTATTACAGATAACAAAATCTACACCTTTGATACCTTGTTGAAACATGTGATTAATGGCATTGCTTCCACCGCCACCGACACCAATAACCTTTATGACATTGGATTGATGTTTGGGCAGATCAAAAGAAATGTTTCCAAATTCGTTGCTATTACTCATGTTATTGTGATTATGGGATTTTTATATGATTTAATTAATTAATTCTGTTTATTCGGCATTATCCAAAAAGTCCTTAACACGCTCCGTTAGCTTATCCAAGAACGAACGCCGTTCCTTGATGGGCTCTTCTAGCTTTTCCTCGTCATCTGGCGCATCCGTTTGGTCTTCCATAACTGCTTCCTCTGCTTGAGCCTCCATCACCTTGCGCTCTTGACGTCGAATACCATCCATGACCAAGCCGACTGCTGTTGCATATAGCGGACTCGTAATCTCATCATCGCTATCCCCTGCCAAATGTTCGTTAGGATAGCCTATTCTGGTGTCCATGCCTGTTATATACTCTACCAATTGCTTTAAATGTTTTAACTGGCTTCCACCTCCTGTTAATACGATTCCCGCAATGAGTTTCTTTTTCTGTTCTTCGTGGCCATAGTTTTTGATTTCTACATAAACTTGTTCTATAATTTCAACCACCCTGGCATGAATTATCTTTGATAAATTCTTAAGGGTGATTTCCTTTGGCTCGCGACCGCGCAGACCTGGTATGGATACAATTTCGTTGTCCTTGTTCTCTCCTGGCCAGGCCGAACCGAACTTAATTTTTAGAAGTTCTGCCTGCTTTTCAATAATGGAGCAGCCTTCTTTTATGTCTTCGGTAATTACATTACCTCCAAAGGGGATAACAGCGGTGTGCCTAATGATACCATCTTTAAATACGGCCAAATCCGTAGTACCACCACCTATATCGATCAAGGCAACGCCAGCTTCTTTTTCTTCTTGACTGAGCACAGCATTTGCTGAAGCTAAAGGCTCCAGGGTAATTCCTTCTAACTGCAAGCCTGAACTTTTTACACAGCGTCCAATATTTCTAATAGAGGATACCTGCCCAACTACCACATGGAAATTGGCTTCCAAGCGTCCGCCATACATACCTATTGGCTCTTTAATTTCTGCCTGACCATCAACCTTAAATTCCTGCGGCAGAACATGTATGATCTCTTCT
This sequence comes from uncultured Winogradskyella sp., assembly GCA_913055905.1. Classification (GTDB taxonomy): domain Bacteria; phylum Bacteroidota; class Bacteroidia; order Flavobacteriales; family Flavobacteriaceae; genus Winogradskyella. The sequence goes on along the minus strand of CAJXLB010000001.1, from coordinate 918,447 downwards.
CCTGGCAGCATCACTAATTTGTGGACTTGATTGATCAAACGATCGATATCCGATTCGTCTATAACCGTTTCTGAATTAGGTCTGGTGATATAATCGCTATGTTGTAAACTTCGTATATGCTGGCCGGCAATACCAACCGTAACTTCCGTTATTTTTTCAGAGGCGGCACCTTCGGCTTCCTGTACCGCTTGCTGAATGGACTGAATGGTTTGGGTAATATTATTTACCACACCACGATGCACACCCATACTCTTAGATTTGCCAACACCTAAGATCTCGAGTTTACCATAATCATTTTTACGACCAATCATGGCCACGATTTTTGTGGTTCCGATATCAAGTCCTACTGCAATGTTATGCTTCTCCATAATTTATTTTTTGGTGCCTATGACCTGTTTGTCAAATTTTAAGTTTATCGTACTGTACCTATCCAAAATTGAGTCTTTTACCGCTTTCTGATAAAAGACTTTAAAATTGTTGAGCTTCTTCTCTAGATTAGACAAATCACCTAAATGAACAATAACATCACTTTTACGGATTTTAAAAGCCATGCTATGGTCTTCATTTTGATGTATCCCAATGACATGCTTCTTCAGAAATTCATCTTCATAAACCGTTTTGGCCAGGCGAAAAACCGTATCTAGATGTTCTTTATTTATGTTACCGGTAACGAGTGGTACTCGGGCCGAATAGTTGACGGATAACGGCATATAATCACCCTCATCATCAATGTAATACGACTCTTCAGCACTAACTCTAGCAATAGGTTGTTTTTGTTCAATCTCAGCAGAAAGCTCACCGTTTACGGACATAAACACCTGTGCTTTCTTTATCATTGGATTAGAATTTAGGGCGGTTTCCAATTCGTTCAAATCTATAATTTCTTTAGGTAGCTCCGTAACAGGCTGTTGATTTTGTATTAACAATTTACTAACAGCATTTTCGGTGATAAAAAGGGTATTTTCCCCTAAAAATGTAATGTTTGTAGACCCAACCGGTTTGGCGCTATTTCTGTTATTGGCAAAGGCATATAGAAACCCGACCAGCAGGAGCAAAACAAGCAATTTTATGTAGGCATATTTAGTTCGCAAGGACCATCGCTTTTTTAATCGTTTTTACTTCCTCTCCAATATCACCAGCACCTATAGTAAGGATTACCGATGCATCGCTTTTTTTTATGGCGTCTAATACCTCTGTTTTCTTAAGCAACTGCTTGTTGGGATTTTTTATTTTTTGCAACAACCAAGCTGAGGATACACCCTCAATAGGCAACTCTCGCGCAGGGTAAATATCCAATAGAATAATGGCATCAAACTTTGACAAACTCTCAGCGAAGCCCTCCACAAAGTCTCGGGTACGCGAGTAAAGGTGCGGCTGAAAGATGGCCAGCAATTTCTTTTCAGGATACATTTCCCTCAGGGCTTGGTAAACCGCTTCTATTTCCTGCGGATGATGCGCATAGTCATCAATTAAAACCAAATCCTCGGTTTTAATGTGATAAGTAAACCGCCGTCTTACGCCTTTGTAAGATGCTAAACCCTTGGCGAGCTGCTGGTGAGGGCAACCATACGTTGCAGCCATCGCCAAGGCTATTATTGCATTCGACAAATTGTGTCTACCGGGTAGGTTAAATTCAAAATTCTTATATGTTTTGTTAGGAGTACGAAAATCAAAAATGTACCTCCCATCGGATATTCTAATATTTTCAGCACGAAAGTCTGAATCGTCTTCAAGACCGTAGGTAAGACCGTTTAACGGCAAGCCGTTTTTCACAAAGAAAGTACCATTAGCTTTCACCTGTTTTGAAAACTTACGAAAGGTGCTTTCTAGTGCTTCGGCATCACCATAAATGTCGAGGTGATCGGCATCCATAGATGTGATGCAGGCCATATCTGGATTCAAGGTTAAAAACGAACGGTCAAACTCATCGGCCTCAACGACCGTAACTTCGGTACCCTTGCTTATAAAGTTGGTGTTGTAGTTTTCACTAATGCCACCAAAAAATGCAGTTACAGGCACATCGCAGTCATACAGCAAATGTCCTAAAATACTGGTAGTGGTGGTCTTTCCATGGGTTCCGGCAACGGCAAGACAGGTACCTTGACCGGCAATCTCGCCCAATACCTCTGAACGTTTCAAAACTTTAAAGCCCTTTGACCTAAAATACTGTAATTCTTGATGTGATTTTGGAATAGCAGGCGTGTAAACAACCAAGGTTTTTGACGAATTCAAAAATGCAGGAGGTATGGCCGTTACAGTATCTTCAAAATGGATGTCTATGCCAAGGCCTCTTAAGTCTGTTGTGATATCGGACGCTGTTCTGTCATAACCGGCCACATTTTTTCCGTTCGTATGGAAATAACGTGCCAAGGCACTCATACCAATGCCTCCAATACCCAAGAAATAAACGTTATGTGCATTCAACACCGTCATCATACGTTCAATAATTTTTCTATTTCATCAACAATGGCTTTAGTTGCATCAACCTTAGCTAAGGCTTTTATTCCATCGCCTAAGGCCTTACGTTTGTCGTCATTCTCCAACAATTCCGCAAACTCAAACTGAAACTTTTCATCCAACTCTTGCTCTTTTAGCATTAGAGCCGCACCTTTATCGGCAACAGCCCGAGCATTTTTGGTTTGGTGATCTTCGGCCACATTTGGTGAAGGAATAAAAATAACAGGCTTCCCTACGATACATAATTCCGATACCGAAATGGCTCCAGCTCTTGAAATGATAATATCTGCAGCAGCATAAGCCAAGGCCATATCCTTAATAAAGGCATACACCTGTACATCCTTTAACGTGTTATGTGTCTTGTATTGTTCATAGTAGAGCTTTCCGCATTGCCAAATCACTTGAACATCATGCTGTGCAAAGAAGTCCAAATTAGCTTCAATAAGTTGGTTAATGCGTTTTGCTCCTAGGGACCCACCTAAAACCAGTAAGGTGTGCTTTCTATGAATTAGACCAAAGGCATCCTTACCTTCTATAGCTCTGGAACTTATGTGCAGTAAGTCTTGCCGAACTGGGTTACCCGTAAGCTTAATCTTGTCTTTAGGGAAATAGGTTTCCAAGCCCTCATAAGCAACACAGACAACAGCTACTTTCTTAGCCAGTAGCTTATTGGTAATTCCTGGATAGGAATTTTGCTCCTGAATGAGACATGGAATGCCTTTTGAGGCGGCAACTTGGAGTAATGGACCGCTAGCAAAACCACCAGTACCGATTACCACATGAGGCTGAAACGTTTTGATAATCTTTCGTGACCGCAACAAGCTTAACACTAATTTAAAGGGAAAAGTCAAGTTTTTCAACGTTAGTTTACGCTGGATACCAGATATCCATAGGCCTTCAATCTTATAGCCAGCTTCTGGCACTTTATCCATTTCCATTCTATCAGAAGCGCCAACGAACAAAAATTCCGATTCTGGATATCGCAATTTCAACTCATCGGCAATAGCAATGGCAGGATAGATATGTCCTCCTGTGCCTCCACCTGATAATATGAATCTGTAGTGTGCCATTTATATCGTTTCACTTAAAATATCCAGAGGATTATCCTCTTGGTCCGTTGTACTTTCAATCGTTCTCAATTCCTCCCGTTTCGCGCTTACACTTAAAATAATTCCTATGGCCAAGCACGTCATCCAAATAGAAGTCCCACCACTACTAATCAAGGGTAAGGTTTGGCCGGTTACCGGAAACAATTCTACAGCTACAGCCATATTTATCAATGCTTGGAATACGATGGGCAAGCCCACACCAAGCACCAGTAGTTTTCCGAAAATGGAATCTGCCTTTTGGGATACTATGACAATCCTAAACAACAACCAGGAATACAGCAGTAAGAGAAAGAGTCCGCCTATAAGACCATACTCCTCGATAATAATGGCGAATATGAAATCTGAAGACGATTGTGGTAAAAAATTCTTTTGTTTGCTCTTACCTGGTCCAACCCCTTGAATCCCTCCTGAGGCAATAGCAATTTTGGCTTTTTCGATTTGGTAATCTGCTTCGGTATCTGCACCATTTGTAAAATTTTCGATACGACTCATCCACGTATCAATGCGATTGGGCATAGCTTCTGGAAATGCCTTCGCCACAAGAACAAAGAACACAAGACCTAAGATTCCCACACCTAGCATGACCACTAAGTAGCGTAAGGGATACCCACCTATAAAGGCTAACATCACAACCATTGAAAAGATGATAGCAGTTGTAGAGAAGTTGGCAGGTAAGATTAAAATAAGTATAAGAAACACCGGAAGCCAAAGTGGGACTATAGTCTCTTTAAACGATACCTTTTTATCCTTGATCTTAGAGAGGTAGCGTGCCACGTAAACCATAAGCACAACAGAGGCCAATGTCGACGTCTGAAAAGACATATTTACAATGGGAATTTGAATCCAACGACTGGCATTGGCTCCTTCTATGGTAGTACCTTGAAGCATCGTAACTACAAGCAGTACCAAAACAATAGGAATCATAATTATAGATAAGCCCCTAAAATATTTGTAGGGCACCTTATGAACACCAAACATAATAGCAAAACCAAGCACCAAATGCATAAAATGCTTAAGGAAGAAAGTGAAGGTATTTCCTGTACCTCCCACATAAGCCAGATTACTGGCTGCACTGTAAACCGGTAAAAAGGAAAAAATAGCCAATAGGGTAGCTATGGCCCAAATGGCCCGATCTCCTTTGATTTGTTTAAATACCGGATTCATAAACCTCTCGTTTAACTTGTTTTAAAGATTCCTTACTGCATTTTTAAATTGGCGACCTCTGTCTTCATAATTTTCAAAAAGATCAAAGCTTGCGCATGCTGGCGAGAGCAGTACATTGTCTCCGGCCTCAGCAACCTTATAAGCTATTTTTACCGCTTCGCTCATATATTGCGTTTCTACTATGATATCTACCATATTGCCAAAAGCCTCAAACAATTTTGAATTGTCCACGCCCAAACAAATAATGGCCTTGACCTTCTCGTTAACAAAAGGGAATAATTCTGTATAATCATTGCCCTTATCCTCGCCTCCTACAATCCAAACCGTAGGCGCATCCATACTCTCCAAGGCAAAATACGTGGCATTGACATTAGTAGCCTTGGAATCATTGATATATTGTACCTTATTGATTTTAAGCACATGTTCCAATCGGTGCTCCACACCTTGAAAGTTTTCTAAACTCTCGCGTATGGTCTGTTTTCTAATTCTGAGCAAATGCGCTACCGTAGAAGCGGCCATTGCATTTTTAATGTTGTGTTTTCCCTCTAATGCTAAGTTCTCTGTAGGCATAATTATTTGGTTGTTATCTATTGTTATTATTATGTTATTATCCTTTAAATAGGCACCCTGCTCAATGGTTTTGGTCAAGGAGAAGGGCAATGTTCTAGATTGAATTTGGTGCTGCTGCATCCAGTTGGCTATAACCTCATCATCGGCATCATATATAAACACGTCTGCTGAGGTCTGGTTTTCGATAATCCTGAATTTTGAAGCCACATATCTTTCAAACTGATAGTTGTAGCGATCGAGATGGTCTGGTGTTATATTGGTCAGTACCGCAATTTGAGGTTTAAAATGCTCAATATCGTCCAACTGAAAACTACTCACTTCCAACACATAATGTGTATGCTGCGCTTGCAAGAGTTGTTTAGCGAAACTAGTTCCGATGTTACCGGCTAGGCCAACATCTAAATCTGATTTTAACAGATGATGTGTTAAACTGGCCGTTGTGGTTTTACCATTACTTCCCGTAATAGCAATGAGAGTAGCATCGGTATAACGAGAGGCAAGCTCAATCTCCGATATGACCGGAATTCCCTGCTCTCGAATGCTTTGTACTATGGCCACCTTCTCAGGTATCCCAGGACTCTTCATAACCAAATCGGCATTCAGGATCTTCGCTGGTGTATGCTGTCCATCTTCAAATTCAATCTCATGATGTATAAGAACGTCCTTGTAGGATTTTGCTATGGTCTTAATGTCTGAAACGAAGACCTCAAATCCTTTTGCTTTTCCTAACAGTGCTGCACCTACACCACTTTCACCACCACCCAGTACAACGAGTCTTTTCATTACCTTATCTTCAGCGTCACAATGGAAATGATGGCCAGCAAAATGCCAATTATCCAAAATCGTGTGACTATTTTACTCTCGTGATATCCAGACTTCTGATAATGATGATGCAAGGGAGACATTTTAAAAATTCGTCTGCCCTCACCGTATTTCTTCCGTGTATATTTGAAATAACTCACCTGCATGACTACCGATAAATTCTCCGCTAGAAATATGCCGCACAGCACAGGGATGAGCCATTCCTTTCTTACGGCAATGGCAATTACCGCAATGATGCCTCCAATAGTTAAACTTCCTGTATCGCCCATAAAAACTTGTGCTGGATAAGCATTGTACCATAAAAATCCTACCAAGGCTCCCACAAAAGCAGCGATGTAAATGGTGATTTCCTCCACCCTTGGGATGTACATGATGTTGAGATACTCCGAAAAAATGATGTTACCCGACACCCAGGCGAAAATACCTAGGGTTAGTACGATAATAGCTGACGACCCAGCGGCGAGGCCATCAATTCCATCGGTAAGATTCGCACCATTGGACACGGCCGTAATTATAAAAATGCTCACCAGTATAAAGGCTATCCAAGCGTAAGGCTTAAGGCTAGGGTTTATCCAGGTGATTAAAACGGCATAATCAAATTCGTTTTTCTTTACGAAGGGTATGGTTGTCTTTGTAGACTTTTCTTCGGGCTGAAATAATTTGGCAGCAGGTATATCTGGGTTTTGAGCCAACAGTGCTTGGCGTTCCTTAACGGGTAATTTTTCCTTTATAGTTACATCACTGCTGAAGTATAGGGTTGCCCCTACAATAATCCCAAGCCCTATTTGTCCTAAAACCTTAAAGCGCCCTTTTAGGCCTTCTTTATCATTCTTAAACTTTTTAATATAATCATCTATAAATCCGATGGTTCCCATCCAAATAGTGGTAACCAGAAGCAAAATGATGTAGGTGTTTTCCAATTTTGCAATAAGTAAAACAGGAATGAGCGTAGCCATAATAATTATGATACCTCCCATAGTAGGTGTACCTGCCTTTTCTACCTGACCTTCCAAGCCCAAATCGCGAATAGTCTCACCAACCTGCTTTCGTTGTAAAAACCGAATAATACGCTTACCGAATATGGTAGAAATCAACAAGGACAAAATAATAGCCACAGCTGCCCTAAATGACAAATACCCAAAGAGAGAAGCTCCTGGAAATTGATATTGTTGCTCTAAATATTCAAATAAGTAGTACAGCATCTATTTTTGTAATTCTTTTAAACATTCCTGAACGATTTGATAGTCATCAAAATCAAAGCGCTCTCCATTGATTTCTTGATACGTTTCATGACCTTTACCGGCTATTAGAATGATATCCTTGGGTTGGGCCATTTGGCATGCCGCTTTTATAGCTTGTTTTCTGTCCGTTATAGACAGGGTCTTTTTAAAATTTTGCGGTGCAACGCCCTTTTCCATGTCTTTTATAATGGCTTCAGGGTCTTCCGTTCTTGGGTTATCACTTGTAAATATGACCTTAGTGCTCAAAGCTGAAGCAATGTTTGCCATTTTCGGTCGCTTAGTCTTATCCCTATCACCGCCGCAACCCACAACGGTTATTAAATCCTCGTTCTTGGTTCTAATGGCGTTGATGGTCTCCAACACGTTTTTTAAAGCATCTGGCGTATGGGCATAATCGACCACAGCGGTGATTCTATCATCTGAAATAAAATATTGAAAGCGTCCGCTTACACTTTCCAATTCACTAATCAACTTTAGGATTTCTTCGCTTTGTAATCCCAACAATTCTGCGGTACCGTAAATGGCCAATATATTATAGGCATTGAAGTTGCCTATAAGTTTGGTCCAAAGCTCTACATCATTGATTTTTAGCAACAAACCACCAAAGTCGTTTTCTAAAATCTGTGCCTTATAATCTGCATAATTCTTTAAAGCATAGGTGAATTTCTTGGCATTCGTATTCTGCAACATCACCAAACCATTTTTGTCATCTAAGTTGGACAAGACAAAAGCCTGTTTTGGAAGTGCATCAAAGAAGGATTTCTTCACATCGCGATACTCGGCAAAAGAACTATGATAATCCAAGTGATCGTGCGATAAGTTGGTAAAAACTCCTCCTGCAAAGTGCAACCCTGCTGTGCGACTTTGATGGATGCCATGGGAACTGGCCTCCATAAAACAGAATTCCACCCCTTCATCATTCATGAGCTTTAAATACTTATTGATTGTCAAGGAATCTGGTGTGGTGTGGGTAGTCTTATATTCTGTAGTATCTACCATGATTTTCACGGTAGACAATAGTCCTACTTTATAGCCTGCCTTTTTAAAGAGTTGGTACAGCAAACTAGTCACTGTGGTTTTTCCGTTGGTTCCTGTGACGCCTACGAGCTTAAGATTCTTTGAAGGGTGCTCGTAATAATTAGCGGCCATATAGGCCAAAGCTTTGTTAGAATTCGTGACTTCTACATAAGTGATCCCATCCTTTAGGGATTCTGGTAGTGTTTCACAGATTATAGCGACAGCACCACGGTCAATGGCGGCAGTGATGAATTGATGACCATCTGCAGCAGCTCCTCTAATGGCCACAAAAGCATCGTTAGCAACAACATGTCTTGAATCGAATGCAATACTATTGATAACAGTAGTGGTGCTGCCTGCCACAGCATTGATATTTACACCGTACAATATGTCTTTTAATACCTTCACGATGCTTCTAGTTCTATGGTTTGATTGGGTTCCAGTTTTTGATGCTTTTGAATCGATTGTCTTTTAACCGTACCACTTCCCCTAAGTTTAACCTTGACCTTTACTTGAAGGTTTTCTAATAGGGTTACCGCATCCATGGCTGCCATGCCTGTAACATCTGGCATAAGCTCCTTGTACTTTTGAGCCTTGTCGTAATAGGTATTAAAATCGTTCTCTACGGTCTGATCTTGAAATTCAACAGACTCCACTTCATCTACAACAGGTGTATCGATGTATATTTTTTGGGCTATTCGTTTAAATACGGGACCCGAAACATCTGCACCGTAATAGCCGACCTCTGTACTTGGTTTATGGATGACCACAATGCAGGAATACTTTGGATTGTTTACAGGAAAGTAACCGGCAAATGAGGAAATGTATTTTTTGTCTTTCTTCCATTCTTCAAAATTGGCGTAGTCAGTTCTTGCTGTTCCTGTTTTTCCCGCCATGGAAAAAGTCTCTGAATACATGCGGCTACCTGTTCCTCTTACCACTATATTCTTTAGAATTTCCCTTATTTTAGATAAGGTTTCATCAGAGCAAATCTTATCGACTAGCACCTCTTTCTCAAAGACTTCAATATCCTTATCAAAGGATTTTACGGCTTTAATAAATCGCGGTTTTACAAGTTCGCCGTTATTGGCAATGGCATTGTAAAAGGCCAGAGTTTGAAGTGGCGTCATACTCAAATTATAACCGTACGCCATTGAGGGCAGTGCATTTCTACTCCAAATTCGGTCGCCAGGCCTAGGAATTATAGGCTTGCCTTCTCCTATGATTGAAACGCCAAGCGGCTTATCTAATCGCCATTGCGCTAAGCGATCAAGGAATTTTTCAGGTTGATTGGAATAGTTGTCGTCAATAATCGTGGCCAAACCAATATTTGAAGACACCTCTAAGGTTCTAGCGGCAGAAATCTTACCGTAACCTCCGCGATGGGAATCACTGATGGTTCGACCATAAAAATATTTAATGCCGTTCTGGGTATCAATAATGGTAGAGGTATCAATGACCTTGTCCTCCAAGGCCGCCATCATGGCGATAACCTTAAATGTGGATCCTGGCTCATGGCTTTCGCCAACGGCATAATTTAAGCGTTCGTAATAGGTTCCCTTAGAGGTTCTGGCTAAATTGGAAATAGCTCTAATTTCACCTGATTTAACGTCCATAACCACAACGCAACCATGCTCAGCTTCATACTTTTCAAGCTGACCCAATAAGGAATGATGGGCTATATCTTGAATATTCACATCTATAGTGGTGTAGACATCGTAGCCATCTTGTGGCTCTATTTGGTCAAAATCGGCAATGGGTTTCCATTGGCCGTTTCCTATTTTTTGTTTTAGACGTTTTCCTTTTTTTCCTCGTAGATAATCTTCTCCAAAGGCACCGTCAATTCCCACTCTAGTGGCGTAATTATTTTCATCTATACGCTCGTAACCAATGGAACGCGCAGCAATTTCACCCATGGGATGCTCGCGTCTCGTAGTTTGCTCTACGATAAGCCCTCCTTTAATAGCTCCGAGTTGAAGCATAGGAAAGTTTCTAAACCGTATATAGTCTGAATAGCTAATATTTCGCGCTAGTAAGAAATAGCGGTTTCTATTCTTTCGGGCTTTACGAATATTATTTTTATAGTACGATGATGATTTTCCGTGGTATCTAGAAAGCGAATCAGCCAAAGGCCCAAGATATTTTTCAAATACGGCATCTTTGGGCTGGACGGCATCAATCCTTATATCGTATTTAGGAATTGAGGTGGCCAATAAACTTCCATCTACCGAATACACGTTGCCACGATTAGCTGGTATTTCAAACTCCTTTACGGTTCGCTTTTCAGCAAGCGCCCTGTAGGTATCACCTTGGACAAACTGGATACTGCACAGCTTAAAAACCACGGCAATAGCAAAGACAAACATGCAGCCTGCTACGAAGTACAACCTGTTTAATATGTTGGTTTCTGTAGTTGCCAATCCTTAGTCTTTTTGTGATTTTACCCTGATTTTAGTGGGTGGTATTTCAGAAATCTGAATGTTCTTATCGGCTACTTTACGTATTATGGTTGATTCCATTTTTAAGCGCATGAGTTTGGACCTACCATCAACAAAAGATGATCGCAATGCCTTAACTTCATTAGTGAGCCTTGCAATCTCGTGCACCTTCCTGTCTGCACTATGGGAGCTCGCTATCATTATTATAGCAAGCACAGAAATAAAAATGATGATACGCCAATTCTTAAACGAATCATCACTGACCAGAAACTTACCGCGCAGTATACTGTAGATACTTTTTTTCATAGTTTTTCTGCTATCCTTAATTTTGCACTTCTTGCTCTGTTATTACTTCTTATTTCTTCTTCTGTTGGTACTATTAATTTACCCACACGTTTAAAGGGGACTTCAAAATTGCCAAAGACATCGCGCTCTGGCTCTCCTTCAAACAAGCCATTTCGCATGAAACGTTTCACCAATCTATCTTCAAGGGAGTGGTACGATATAACGCTTAATCGGCCACCCTGCTTAAGGATATCCTTGGTTTGCATTAAAAACTCCTTTAAAGCTTCAATCTCCTGGTTGACCTCAATCCTAATCGCTTGAAATATTTGAGCCAACACCTTATGCTCTCTTTTGTGCTTTAAAAAGGACTTTAATACAGCTTTTAAATGCTGACTTGTTTTTATGTCACCATCTTTCCGTGCCGATACAATGGCTCTAGCCATGGCTGGTGCTTGCCGCAATTCGCCATACTGAAACAAAACAGCCCTGAGCTGCTCTTCTTCATAGGTATTGATCACTTCGAACGCCGAGAGCTTATTATCTTGATTCATGCGCATATCCAGATCGGCATCGAATCTCGTGGAAAACCCTCGTTCTGGCACATCAAACTGATGTGACGAAACACCAAAATCAGCCAAAATCCCATCGACCTCCTTTACTCCATAAAATCTTAAGAACCTCTTTATATATCTAAAATTCTCATTGATGAGCAGAAACCTGTCGTCTTCAATAGCATTGACCAAGGCATCCTTGTCTTGATCAAAAGCATATAATCTACCCTCTGTTCCCAATTGCGATAAAATCGCTCTGCTATGCCCACCTCCTCCAAAAGTGACATCGACATAAATGCCATCTGGCTTAATATTTAAGCCCTCTACCGTTTCATTGAGCAATACCGCATTATGATAGGCCATCGGCTTCATCATCTTGTCCCATAACCTCTTCCGCCAAATCTGCAAAATCTGACGCTGCATCATCTATGGCTTTTTCATAGGCTTCCTTATCCCAGATTTCCAGAATATTTACAGCAGAAGCCAGAACAACATTTTTAGTAATGCCGGAAAAGGCAATGAGATCCTTAGGAATTAACAACCTCCCAGCATTATCTACATCTACCACCTTTACGCCAGCGGTAAAACGTCTTATGAAATCGTTATTTTTCTTCTTAAACCTGTTAAGCTTATTCACTTTGGCCATGAGCACGTTCCACTCTGCCATGGGGTACAATTCCAAACACGGCTGAAACACACCGCGCTTTAGCACAAAGCTCTCTCCCAAACTAGAAGACAACTGTTTCTTTAGCGCTGCAGGAATCATTAAACGCCCTTTAGCATCCGCCTTACATTCGTATGTGCCTATAAATGAATTCAAAGGTTTCTGTTTCCCACTTTAGTCTTTCAAATTCAAATATATTGAAAATTATACCACATTTTACCACATTTTACCACATTTGTTGATAAGTTTTGCGTTTTGTCTTTTGAAACGCCCAGACAATGCGCCTTTCTCTAAGGTTATCAAGCATCAATAAAGTGGTAATTATTAACATCCCAAGCGCTCTTACTTTTGGATATATCAAAGCATTTGAGCGCATTTGTCCTTGTTGTATTCAAAAGGTTTTAGTTATATTTGTTTTTATGCTAATGGACTAACTTATTTTAATGGCACACCTCTTAAAAAAAGAAAAGGATTACCGATATATTGAAGTAGGAGAAGGCACAACAATTATAGTATTGCATGGACTGATGGGAGGGCTGAGCAATTTTGATTCTGTCACTCGTTATTTTAGCCAGAATGGATACAAGGTCGTAATTCCGGAATTGCCCATTTATTCCATGTCGCTCCTTAAAACCAATGTAAAGAGTTTTGCGACCTACCTTAAGGATTTTATTGACTTTAAGGGTTTTGAAGAGGTTATTCTCCTAGGCAATTCGCTAGGAGGCCATATAGGACTGTATCACACCAAACTTTTCCCTGAAAAAGTAAAAGGTCTAGTTATTACAGGTAGTTCTGGACTTTATGAAAGCGCCATGGGCAGCGGTTACACCAAGCGCAGTGATTATGAAGTCATTAAAAAGAAAGCCCAAGATGTATTTTATGATCCTGAAGTGGCTACTAAAGAGATTGTAGACGAGGTTTATGAAACCGTAAACGATAGGAACAAGTTGGTAAAAACTTTGGCCATAGCCAAGAGCGCTATAAGACATAATATGGCCAAGGACTTACCTAAAATGCATACACCAACCTGTATTATCTGGGGAAAGAATGACACCGTAACGCCGCCTGAGGTTGCTGTTGAATTTCATACCTTGTTGCCAGATTCTGATTTGTTTTGGATAGATAAATGTGGCCATGCAGCCATGATGGAGCATCCAGATGAGTTCAATACCATTCTAAATGGCTGGCTAGAGCAAAGAGGCTTTTAACAATAGGCCTTTATCAATAAGACTAAAGAATTCCACTTTCAGGAAAGATAAGCATGGATATAAAATCTGCAGCATTTGTAATCAGTAATTCGGACGTGGCGAAATGTCCGCAACGTCCACTGCCAGAATATGCCTTTATTGGGCGCAGTAATGTTGGAAAATCTTCCCTGATCAATATGCTAACAAATAGAAAACACTTGGCCAAAACCTCAGGTCGACCCGGAAAGACCCAACTCATCAATCATTTTATCATCAACGATAATTGGTTCTTGGTGGATTTGCCAGGCTATGGTTATGCAAGGGTATCCAAGGCATCCAAGAAAAAATTCCAGAAATTTATTACCAATTATTTTGAACAGCGCCAACAGCTGGTCATGGCTTTCGTGCTCATAGATATTAGGCACAAACCTCAACCTATAGATTTGGAATTCATGACCTATCTTGGACTTAAGGAAATTCCGTTTGGTATTATTTTTACGAAGGCCGATAAACTTAAACCTAAGGCTATTGAGCGTAATGTAGAAGCCTATTGCCAAGAACTGTTAAAAACCTGGGAAGCCTTGCCGCCTTATTTCATCACTTCTTCTACGAAGCGAGTAGGCCAAGAAGAGGTGTTGGATTTTATTGAGGCCACAAACCAGGAAATTGAGCAGTTGAGAAAACAAGAATCATAATTCCTCCAAGTATTGAAGCGTTCCCTTTTTATACTACTTTTCATCAGCTTATGTTCATCTATCCAATGTCAAACTCATGTATTCTTAGATGTCAATGGAGACACTATAAGTAAGAGCTATTACATGAGTAAAGGAAGAAACAAGAAACTTGGCTTAAGAGCGTGGTCTTGGCATGGAGCGAAAAGAACACAATTTCACAAGTTATATACAGGCAGATATTACAGAGGTTATTTTGAGTATGGTTTAATTAAAAGAGAGTTAGAAAAGTTAGGCTCTATCCAAGTACCAGATAGCAGTAGTATTATTATTGAATATTATTATAAAGACGACCTGTGCTCGTCAGAGCACAAAGACAATAAATGGGCAGCTGATGAAATACGGCGACGAAAGTCGTTTCTGAAACCAATTAAAGATAGCTTAAACAACAAAGATATTTATTTTGTGGCTTTATTCGAGAATGGTCTAAAATTGAGAAACAGACCTAAAAGCAAAGACGAATACTTCTTTCTGGATAAAAATAATTTTTTCAGAAATAACCTTTTTACAACGCCAACAACCTGTGGTTCTCATGCCGCCATTAAACCAAATGGACAAACTTTAATTGAAAACGGCGAACAAAGAGCTGACCGTTTCTCATCAAATTTAAAGGATGATATATGGCCTTTATTTTTTCAGGCGAATACGTCCAAACAGGACCTATCCAAAAAGGAGAACTAAACCTTCACATCCAAAGCATCCCTGAGCGCATTGCCCATGAGCATAAAGGACATTACCAAAATCATGATACAAAACCCTGGAATTAAGGCTAAATAGGGTTTTCCTAAAATGATATAATTATAGTGGTCTTTGATCATTCCGCCCCAGCTTGCCATTGGCGGCTGTGCTCCAATACCCAAAAAACTCAAACCACTTTCAATAAGAATGGCAGCAGCAAAATTAGCGGCTGAAATCACAATTAAAGGGCCAAATATATTGGGCAGAATGTGTTTTGTAATAATCCTAAAATCACTAAAACCAAGGGCTCTTGCGGCCGTAACAAACTGAAGTTCCTTAGCACTGATAATTTGACCTCTCACTACTCTAGCCACCTCGACCCACATGGTTAAACCAACGGCAATGAATACTTGCCAAAAGCCTTTACCTAAGGCTAAGGTAATGGCAATAACCATCAATAAGGTTGGTATAGACCATGTTACATTTATAAGCCACATAATTAGTGCATCCAATCGTCCGCCATAGTAACCTGCTAAGCTACCTAAGAGCAGCCCTACAACCAAGGAGATAAGTACAGCGACAAACCCAATGGAGAAAGAAATCCTAGAACCAATTAGTATTCTACTTAAGTAATCGCGACCATATTTATCCGTACCAAACAAAAACGTTCTCTCTTCAATATAATCCTGCACCTTTCCATTTGGAAAAACTGATAACGACAGCTCTTTTTCAAGTCCTTCTAGACCATCACCAGCATACGCTGTATATATTAAGCTATTTTCATTTATCACATACGATTCAATAGGTATTTCCGTATTGGGATTTACCGCACCAAACAAAAGTTTATTAAAAAAGCCCTGTTCGGTAATGCTTTCGGATGGAATGGTAAGCATGTTTACCTTAAACCCAGGCGGTTTTGAATGTATGGCCAAATGCATCTGATTGGCATTTTTTGACGCATCTGGTGCAATGACATAAGCCAATATTGCAACAATACCAACCGTTACAATGAGCCCAAAACTAAAAACGCCCCAAAAATTTCTTCTGAATTTTTGGAGCGCAAAGCTTGTCAATGAATTATTTTGGGCTGACATAAACGCAATTTAATTCTTTACCGAGGTAGCCACTTTGTTGTTTATGGTATAACTCATTTTAAGGTCGTGTAATACATTTAGAGCTTCTTCGATATATACATCGCTTGAAAGGCTCTCATGCCATCTTACGCGCTTCTGCTTAAGCACACTATCTTGATCCATGAGCCGTAACTCGTAGGGTAGTGAAGAGAACGTTAGGTCTGTTTGATACTGGGAGAGTTCTTCAAATTGTCTAACCTCTTCCTCATTCAGCTCCATTTCCTTACGGTAATTCTCATAATTCAGCGAATAGGTCTCACGCTCGCGCATGGCTTTTACCCATTTGGCATTGGCATCAATAAGTTTCAATTGTTCATTGGCTGCCATTCGTGCCTTGCTCCTTGCAATTGTAGTGTCGTAATCATAATAATTATTCCACACTTCATAATTTACAGCATCTATCCTATCATAAGGTAGTGGATTATCAGTGTCCTTTTCACCAATATTGATGTAACTGTAACGGTCTGGGACTATGACATCACTTTTTACACCTTCCAATTGTACAGAGCCACCATTAATACGATAATATTTCTGCGTTGTAAACCTCAAGGCTCCCATGTCTCCTTTTGTGTTATTTTTAACCATCCGGTTTAAGTCGAATATAATTTGAACGGTTCCCTTACCATAGGTTTGTTTACTTCCCAGAACGATGGCGCGCTTATAATCCTGCATCGCTGCAGCAAATATCTCTGATGCCGAAGCGGATAATTCGTTAACGAGCACCACTAATGGTCCGTCCCAATAAATGCTCTTATCTGAATCTGAATAGACTTCCTTAGGCTCTCCAGTTGTTCTAACCTGTACCACTGGACCTTCCTCTATAAAGAGCCCAACCATATCCACAACGGTTTGCAGTGACCCTCCACCATTATTTCTTAGGTCCAAGACCAAGCCTTCTACATTTTGCTTCTTAAGTCTTATTAGTTCTTTTTTCATATCCGACGCAGCGTTGCGTTGGGTTGCATCGTCAAAATCTATATAGAATTTTGGAAGGTTGATTACCCCAAAGGTATGTCCATCTTTTTCAACAATAGAAGACTTTACAAAGGTTTCTTCGAGCTCAACAATATCTCGCGTAATGGATATATCTTCAATGGTGCCATCTACTCTTTTTAAGGTCAAGGTCACAACAGTACCTTTTGGTCCTTTGATAAACTTAATGGCATCATCAAGGCGCATCCCAACGATGCTAACAGCCTCTTCTTCGTCTTCTTGTTTTACTTTTAAGATTTCGTCGCCCACTTCCAACTCATTGGCTCGCCATGCAGGCCCACCACTTATAAGTTCTACCACAGAAATGGCGTCACGCTTTTTGGATAGTCGCGCTCCGATACCTTCAAAATTTCCTGAAATCGTTTGATCAAAACGTTCTTTATCCGCAGGTGGGAGATACGATGTGTGAGGGTCAAATTCTTCGACTATAGCATTAATATAAACACCGAACCAATCATCACGGTCTCTATCATCTATATAGGTGTAGAGCTCATCTAATGATTCCTTTGTTTGCAATCGTGCCTCTTCTTCTAAATCTTTTAGACTCTTCCTGGCTTCGCGTTTTGCTTTTTCGTTTTTGGAAGAAAAGGACCCTTCAGGGATATCCTCAGCATCAGCCTCATTTTCCTGCTGGGCAATAAGGTCATCATAATTGGCTATTGTAGAAAACTTAAGCTGTTTTCTCCAGCGCTCTTTCATTTCGCGCTTGCTATTTACAAACTCAAACGACTCATAATCGGCAGAGTACACCTCGTCTTTGGTATAATCAAAGGGTTTATCGAGAATCTGTTCATAGAGTTCCTTGGACTCTGCTATACGCTGAAGCAAGCGTTGGTGCGTAAGATTAAAAAACGTCAAATCATAAGCCCTGATTTGGTCGTCAATGTTATTTTTATAGGCTTCAAACTCCTCAATGTCCGAGGCGTAGAAATAACGCTTAAATGGATCGAGCTGATTGATATAATCTTCAAATACATTCTGTGAGAAATCGTCATTGAGTTCTTGTGGACTAAAATGTCCTTGCTCGAGCAGATATGTTATAATTTGAATTAATAATTTGTCCTTATCCGAATTGTCGAATGATTTACTCGTAAAGCTGCAGGATGCGAATGCAATGAGCAGCGCAAACAGTAAAAACTTATATTTTCCCTTCATTATTTTTTGTCTTAATCTGTAGATTGTTCCGTGTATAACCTTGTATTGATGATTTTATTACCCGAAACAATTTCAAATTTTCACTAAAATAGAAGAAAAAACCATGCCATAAAAAATAGTGGCACTAATTTTTTGTTAAAGCAAACGAATCCAAGGTTCGTTTGGTTTTTAGTATTTTTACCCTGAAAATTCACGGTTTTATTTATGTCTAAACGTCCCTTAATTTTAGTTACCAATGATGATGGCATCACAGCACCAGGTTTACGGACCTTAATTTCTGTAATGCATACCCTCGGAGATGTGGTTGTCGTAGCACCAGATAGTCCTCAAAGCGCTATGGGTCATGCCATAACGATTAATTCTACACTCCATTTAGAAAAAGTAACTATTGATGGCAAACAACCTGAATATGCCTGCTCCGGAACACCTGCAGACTGTGTTAAATTGGCCGTAAACGAAATTTTAGACAGACGTCCGGATATTTGTGTTTCGGGAATTAATCACGGCTCTAACTCTTCAATCAATGTGATTTATTCTGGCACCATGAGTGCAGCACTAGAAGCTGGCATAGAAGGGATTCCAGCTATTGGGTTTTCATTATTAGATTATAATTGGAATGCTAATTTTAAGCATTGCAAACCTGCCGTTAAGGCCATTACGAAAGAAGTTTTGAACCACGGGCTTTCAGATGGTGTGGTCCTCAATGTTAATATCCCCAAAACTGAAAATGGTAAACTCAAAGGCATTAAGGTATGCCGACAAGCGCGCGCCAATTGGAAAGAGGAGTTTGATAAGCGAACCAATCCTATGGGACGTGAGTATTACTGGCTTACAGGAAAATTTGTAAACATGGATAATGGTGAAGACACAGACGAATGGGCGCTTGCCAATGGCTACGTGTCTGTTGTGCCTGTAGGCTTTGACCTAACAGCCCACCACGCTATTAAAAGTATAAATACCTGGAATCTCAATGATTAATAAAGATGTTTTGATCGGGTTTGTCGTAGGTGTTATTGCTACCCTTTTCGGTTTAGTTTTTGCCATTCAAATATTTGGACGTTCTGATGACTGGGTACTTGTTGTTGAGCAATCGATACGGCAAGGTTTCTTTACAAAACTGATGAGCATTGGAGCGTTATTAAATTTGGGCGCCTTTTTTATTTTTATAAGAAAACGTCAAGATAATAGGGCCAAAGGTGTTCTTATAGCTACACTTATGGTATTGGCACTTACCCTAATTATAAAATTCCTATAACCCGATGAAGTATTACATTATTGCAGGTGAAGCTTCTGGTGATTTGCATGGTTCTAATCTCATGAAATCACTTTTGACGGAAGATCCTGAAGCCAACATTAGATTTTGGGGAGGTGACCTCATGACAGCAGTTGGCGGCACTTGTGTGGTACATTATAAAGACCGTTCGTTCATGGGCTTTGCCGAGGTCATAATGAATCTCAGGAAAATTCTTGGGCTCATAACATACTGCAAAAAAGACATTTCGGAGTTTCGGCCGGACGTTATCATTTTTATTGATAATTCTGGTTTTAACCTCAGAATTGCAAAATGGGCAAAATTGCAAGGCTTTAGAACGCACTATTACATTTCACCACAGGTTTGGGCATCACGCGCTGGAAGGGTAAAGAAAATTAAACGCGATATAGATGAAATGTATGTTATCCTTCCGTTTGAAAAAGCGTTTTACGCCAAGCATGGTTTTGAGGTTCACTTTGTCGGGCATCCCTTAATAGACGGCATCGTAGAGCGCAAGCAAGTCGATGAAAATTTATTTCGAAAGGAATACGAGCTAGGCACTAAACCCATAATTGCATTACTACCCGGAAGCAGGAAGCAAGAAATTAATAAAATGCTTAGCATCATGTTGAAAATGGTTGACCATTTTGAAGACTATAAATTTGTTATTGCAGGAGCACCGAGTCAAGATTATGAGTTTTATAAGACCTTTATAAAAAACCGTGATGTTGCCTTTATCTCCAATAAAACCTATGACCTGTTAAGCATTTCATTTGCCGCCTTAGTGACTTCTGGTACTGCTACACTTGAAACAGCACTTTTTAAAGTACCGCAAGTCGTGTGCTACAAGGCTAATTTTATTTCGTACCACATTGCTAAACGCATCATAACCCTAAAATTTATTTCATTGGTAAATTTGATTATGGACAGAGAAGTTGTTAAGGAATTGATTCAGGGTGCTTTCAATGAAAAGCAACTTAAAAAGGAACTCAAGGCCATTTTAGACGCTGAGCGGAGGGAAACCTTATTTTTAGATTATTATGAACTTGAGAAAAAACTTGGAGGACGAGGTGCTAGCGATAAAACGGCAAAACTAATTTACAGCGCTATAACCCAATAGAATTAATATGAAACGTTTACTTCCATTTTTACTTCTGGTAATTATAGTAAGTAGCTGCAAATCCAAAAAGGCATATAGCACCAAAAATCAATCCCATAGAACCATTAAAGTTAATACTCCAGCTCCTGCAACTCCTAAAGCAAAATCCATTGTTAACTATGCCAAAACTTTTAATGGAACGCGTTATAAATATGGTGGTACCACAAAACGTGGAATGGACTGCTCTGGGCTCATTTACACAAGCTTTAAAAAACATGATATTCAACTACCAAGGACCACAAGGGACTTGGCTAAAACAGGTGACTGGGTAGATATCAAAGAGGTTACTGTTGGCGATCTGGTCTTTTTCGCCACAAGAAAAAATAGCCGAAAAGTGAATCACGTCGGGATTGTTACCAATGTCCGTCAAGGTGATATTGAATTTATCCATGCCTCTACGAGTAAAGGCGTTATGATATCCTCAATCGCTGAAAAATACTGGTACTTTGCCTTTGTACAGGCCAGACGTGTGATTTAAGTACTTTTTTCTATTTTAGTGACTGATTATCATGAGGTTACTAAATTTCAACATCATTAAACTTTTCCTTTTTCTGGTCCTAGGGATTCTGTTGGGCTATTACACTTCATTTGATTTACACGCAGCTCTCGTCCTTACAAGTATTTTGATTCTTATTTTAGGCGTACTATGGTTTCGATTTAGAAATACTATCGTTAAATCTCCTTTGTTTGGCATACTAGCCTTTGTGACGATGACGAGTATTGGATGTACCACATACCTCATAAACCAAGATAAAAATATACCCAACCACTACACCAAAAGTATTGCTCCAAACAGTAGTAATCACCTCATATTAAAGGTAACAGAACGCCTGAAGCCGGACCTTTATAATGAAAAATATATGGCTTCAATAATGTCATTAAATGAGAAAGAGGTTTCAGGGACACTACTTATTAATGTTAAGAAGGATAGCCTGACTGAACCGCTTGACGTCGATAATGTCCTTAATACCTCAGCCCAGTTGAGACCAATTCAAGGGCCGTTGAATCCGCATCAATTTAACTACAAAACGTTTTTAGAACGTAGAAATGTTTATCATCAACTATACCTGACTCCCAAAGATTATGTGATATTGAGCGAATCGAAAACTACAATTTATGGTTATGCAGACGCTCTTAGAAAAACCATTAACTCCAAACTGAAAGCTGCAGGTTTTAAACCTGATACCCTTGGCATTATAAACGCCATGCTATTAGGGCAACGTCAAGATATAGACAGCAGCATTTACAACAACTATATCAATGCCGGCACCATACATATCTTGGCCGTATCAGGTTTGCATGTGGGCATCATTCTGATAATTCTAAACGGTTTATTTAAACCACTGATGCTATTAAGGATTGGTTACATTCTAAGGCCTGCACTTATAGTAGTTTTGTTGTGGCTATTTGCTATTATTGCAGGTCTGTCTCCATCTGTTACGCGTGCTGTAACCATGTTTAGCATTATCAGTGTTGCCATGCACTTAAAACGACCAACCAATATTTACAACACCTTGGTCATCTCTGCTTTTTTAATTCTTTTGATAAAGCCTAATTTTTTGTTTGAAGTTGGATTTCAGATGAGCTACTTAGCCGTATTGGGAATTGTTAGCTTTCAACCTGCGATTTATAAATTGTGGAGCCCAAAATTTTGGATTATAGATAAGCCTTGGCAAATTTTTACGGTGACTTTGGGTGCCCAAATTGGCGTGCTGCCTATTAGCCTTTATTATTTCCATCAATTTCCAGGTTTATTCTTTATTTCCAATCTTGTGGTGATTCCATTTTTAGGTTTGATTCTAGGTCTGGGCTTGTTGGTCATTGTGCTTGCGCTTTTGGGCTTTTTGGTTCCTCTTGTAGTAAACATTTACAGCACAATCATTGAAAGTCTCAACGACTTTATAGGTTGGGTAGCTGCTTTTGAAGATTTCCTTTTCAGGGACATTCCTTTTGACATTTATGAAGTGATATTGAGTTATGGCATTGCTATAGCTTTATTTCAGTTTTACAAAATAAAATCTGCAAAGTGGCTGATGGCAGGACTAGTTTTTGTCTTAGGATTACAGGCTCATACCATTTTTAATACATTGAAGGCCGATAAACAAGCATTAATTGTATTTAACAAGAGTAGGCATACGGTCATTGGTCTTCAAAATGGTTCGGAATTAGCCGTATTCCATAACCTTGACACACTGGATATTACTAATGAGAATCTAATTAAGAATTATAAGGTCGGCGAAAAACTAACTGACATTACACAACATAAATTAGAACCCGTTTACCAATTGGATACGACAATGCTTTTAGTCATAGATTCGTTGGGTGTCTACAACAACCTTTCCTTTAAACCCTCTACAGTTTTATTAAGCAACTCTCCCAAAATCAATTTAGAAAGAATGATAGACTCCTTGCAACCTAAATATATCATTGCAGACGCAAGCAATTACACTAACTATGTAAACCGTTGGAAAACAACTTGTAGAAGAAAAGCTGTTAACTTTCATTACACCAAAGATGAAGGTGCTTTTGTTTTGGATTGATTATTCCTTAAAGCTCGGTGTAAACGCCTTGTAGTAGGCATTAAACTGCTCTTGGGTAGTCATCTCCTTGTATTTATCCGATTTGAAAAGTTTTAAATACAATTCAATCTGCCTCGGTTTCATATAACCCGAAATTGGCGCTATGAAATTAGCCTCCTCATCAAAAAATACCATAGTTGGATAGGCCGTTACCCTGAGATAACGTGTAAACTCGTGTGCACTATTTCGACGATTTGCCTTTGCCGGATCGTAATTAGGGTTACTAAATGTTTTTCCCTTGTAACTAACTTCAGAATTACCTTCAGCATTAAACTTTACGGCATAATAGTTTGTATTGATATAGTCTACCACATCAGGATTATGAAACGTATTTTTATCCAGCATTTTACAAGGACCGCACCAGTTGGTGTAAACATCCATAAAAATCTTGCGAGGTTCGTTTTTTTGAAGTGCCACGGCCTCCTCAATAGTCATCCAATTGATTTCTTGCGCTACTGCACTTTGAACCAACACAAAAAAGAAGAGTAGGCGATATAAAATTTTAGTTGTCATATGTGATTTGTTGCAAATGTTGTACCGAACTTACAAAAAATGCTCCTAAGGCAGGAGCATTTCAAGGTTTTTTAACGATTTCTTACCTAACACCATGCATTAATCGTTTCAATAATGGATGCAGCATTAAGGATATCAATCCCAAGCCAATTGGGACTATTGTAAATATCAAAAAGAAGGTTGATAAACTATAATCCTTGGTAATTTGCTCTATGTCTCCTCCAATGTAATGCGCCAACTTATTACCTATAGCGATAGCTAAATAATAGACGCCAAACATAAAGGCAATCATACGTGCTGGTATCAATTTACTCAAATATGATAAGCCCATTGGTGACAGGCATAATTCTCCCAAGGTGTGAAATAAATAAGCAAATACTAACCATGCCATGCTTAAGCTTGCCGATTCTGCTCCAGATGGTACATTGCGTGCTCCAAACGCTAGGAAGGCAAAACCTACGCCTAAAAGAAATAAACCCAAAAAGTACTTGACCGAAGCTGGCGGATTGTACCTACTATCCCACCATTTAGTGAATAAGGGCGCAAAAATGATTATGAACAATGAGTTGAGAATGGCAAACCATGTTACTGGCACCTCGGTTTCAGTAGATTGAAATTCTACGGATAACTTATATATAACTATGGCCCAAACGATGATAAAACTAAAAGCTAAAATCACATTGGATAACCCTATGCGCTTGTATGTTTGCCTGAACAAGCTAAGAAGAACATAGGTAATAATACCTAAGGGAACTACAGTAACCACCAAGTCTACGATTTTAAACAATAGTGCTGAATTCCCTTCAAGAATGCGATTCGTGAAATCTCTAGTGTAAAGTGGAAGTGACCCGGCCGCCTGCTCAAATGCTGCCCAGAAAAAGACAGTAAATAAGGAAAATATAGCAAAGGCAATCATACGATCGCGTTCTATTCTAGCATACCTAGGGATTCTAACAATTAACAGTACGATAAATGAAATCGCTGCCAATAAGGCAAAAAATAAGGAATCGGATAATCCCGCTATATCATAATTAAGAGTTTGGATATTTTCAATCTTGCTTAGAGGGTCGTTAATAATGAATATTAAAGCCGAGACCACGAAAATGACTACTAATATGTAATCTATGATTAAAAACGGATTTCTTTTTTCTTCTGGGTGAGCTTTGGCCTCTTCTTCTTTTTGTTCTTGTGTAAGTTTAATAGGTTTATCGCCAACATTACCAAACAGGGCTTGCGCAAAATAAAACTGTAGCATTCCCAAAAACATAAATATACCTGCCAAACCAAAGCCATAACTCCATCCTTCCTTTTCACCTACCCATCCGCAGAGCATAATACCTAAAAATGCACCTGCATTGACGCCCATATAAAAGATATTATAAGCACCATCCTTTTTCTCATCATGGCCTTCATACATTTTGGAAATGATCGAGGTCATGTTTGGTTTAAAGAATCCATTACCAACGATTAATAAGGCAATACCTATGTATAAGAAGGTTGGTGTTTCTACTGCCATGGACGCATGCCCCAATGTCATAAGCAATGCTCCAATAACCACGGCTCGTTTATAGCCTATTTTATTATCGGCCAACCAACCTCCAAGCAAAGGCGTGAGATATACAAAAAGCGCATAAGTACCTAGCAAGGACAAAGCTGCTGGTGTTTCCCAACCCCAACCTGGATTGTCGCCAATAACCATTCCTGTTAAGAAAATGACCAAAATGGCACGCATCCCATAATAGGAAAAACGCTCCCACATTTCAGTAAAAAACAGCACAAACAATCCTGCTGGATGCCCCATGACCTTGGTCTGGAAAAAATTTTCTGATGAGCTAGACATAATAAAAGTATTTAGTTAGTATATAGAAAACCCTCGCTTTGATTAACTAAGCAAGGGAATGAAGTAATCCGTTTAATTATTGATATCTGGATCTGCCAATTCGTATTTTTCAGCCTCAAGCATTTCGTGTTCATCATCCTCTGCACCATGAGTAAGCTTCTCCAATTTCTTTCTAAATAACATTACTAAAAAGCCAAATCCGACGCAAAATACCGCAATTCCGGTAAAAATTGTGAACTCTCCTAATTGCTCAGAAGCTTCTCCCAAGAGACCGGCCAACTTATTCCCAAACCCAGTCATTGCAAAATACACACCCATCATCAAAGAAGCATATTTTAACGGCGCCAATTTGGTAATGTAGGAAAGTGCAACTGGAGAAATACAGAGTTCTCCAACAGTATGGAACAAATAAGCCAATACCAACCAATACATGGCCGAAGCACCCTGACTTTCATATTCCATAGAAGCTGCGGTCATAAAGAAGAACCCAGTACCCATGATAATCAGGCCAACGATCATTTTAAATAATCCGGTTGACAGTTTGCCTTTTAATTTGCGATGGGCCCAATATCCAGCAACCGAAGTCCCAAGAAATATAATAAACATGGCATTTAGTGACTGGAACCACGAGGCAGGTACTTCCCAGCCCATGAGCATTCGGTTGGTTTTTTCAGAGGCATAAATATTCATTAATCCGCCTGCTTGCTCAAAAGCGCCCCAAAATACAATGACCAATAAAAATGAAATGAACAATACCACTATCCTATCCTTTTCAATAGGCGTTAGAGGCTTTTTCATAGCTTCCTTCTCAATTTTATTTTCGGAAGTACCTAAAAAGTTTCCAACCTGCTTCAAATATTTTAATCCTGCGACATACTGAATTAAACCAGCTGCCATACCAATTCCAGCTAATCCAAAACCATAATGCCAACCATGGACTTCACCTACATAGCCTACAATTAAACTGGATAGAAAGGCCCCAACATTAATACCGATATAAAATATGGTGAATCCTTTATCGCGTCTAATATCACCCTGCTTGTACAGACCGCCAACCATAGTAGAAATATTGGGTTTTAACATACCTACACCAGCAATAATAAGCCCTAATCCCGAATAGAATGCCCACAACTGTTCCACCGCTAAAATACTATGTCCAGCTACTAATAGAATTCCACCATATAATACCGACTTTTTCTGACCTAAGAACTTGTCTGCAATCCATCCTCCAGGAATGGAGGCAACGTAAACCAGCATAGTATACCAGCCGTAAAGTGCTAAGGCTTCACCATTAGTCCAACCTAAACCAGGATTATCTCCTATTGATTGGGCCACAAGGTATAAGACTAAAATGGCACGCATTCCATAATAAGAAAAACGCTCCCACATTTCTGTGAAGAACAACACGTATAATCCTACGGGATGCCCAAATAACTCTCTTTGATGCGGTTGTTTAATCGCTGTTGACATAATTTATGAATTAGTTAGTTTAGATTAGTTTAGCCTTTAATTTTAGAACGTTCGCCTTCCTCTTTAACCGTTGTGTCTCTTTTGTCTCCCAACGTTCTATGAATGAAATCGGTCATTTTTTTATACAAGTGAAGTCGTGTATTGCCCCCGTAAATACCATGATTTTTATCTGGGTAAATCATCCATTCAAATTGTTTATCTGCTTGGATAAGAGCCTCAACCATACGCATGGTATTTTGTACATGTACGTTATCATCTCCAGAACCATGAATCAGTAGAAAGTCTCCTTTTAGCTTATCGACATGATTAATAGGTGAATTCTCATCATAACCACTAGGGTTTTCTTGTGGTGTTGTCATATAACGCTCGGTATAGATTGTATCGTAAAAGCGCCAGCTTGTAACAGGTGCCACTGCAATGGCCATTTTAAAGACGTCGTTTCCTTTAAAGAGAGCATTACTACTCATAAAACCACCATAGCTCCAGCCCCAAATTCCTATACGGTCTTCATCGATATAAGGCTGCTCTGCCAACTTTTTGGCTGCTGCTATTTGGTCTTCTACTTCGTATTTTCCTAATTCATTCTGGGTCACTTTCTTAAAATCTGCACCCTTGTAACCAGTACCTCGACCATCTACACAAGCTACAATATAACCTTGTTGTGCCAGCATTTGATACCAATAATCGTTGGTACCATTCCAACGATTGGCAACCGATTGCGACCCTGGACCCGAATATTGAAACATAAACAAAGGGTAAGTTTTGGACGCATCAAAATCTGCTGGTTTTATCATCCACATGTTTAGCTCATTGCCGTTAACATTAATAGTACTGAATTCTTTTTTTGACGTGACGTAGTTTCCAAGCTTCTGGGCCAAAGCATCGTTATCCTTAATGCTTGTTATCAAATCTCCTGTTTTGGCATCATGCAAGGTATATTCCTGTGGACTTGATGCGCTTGAATGTGTGTTGATAAAATAGGTAAAATCTGCGCTAAACGAGGCACTATTTGTTCCTTCTGATTTGCTGAGACGTTTTTTGTTTTTACCATTCAGTTTAATGGAATACACATCTCTGTTTATAGAACCGTTTTCGGTTGATTGGTAATACACTGTGTTATTCTTCTCATCAAAGCCATAATAATCGGTAACCTCCCAATTGCCGGAAGTTACTTGATTGATAAGTTTGCCAGATTTGTCATAGTGATAGATATGGTTGAAACCATCCTTTTCACTCGTCCAAATAAAACTGTTGTCATCTAAAAATGTAAGGTTGAAAGTAACATCAATGTAGGCCTTATCTTTTTCTGCCAATACCAACTCCGACGTTTGTTTTTTGGTATTCTTTAACCATAAATCCAATTCGTTCTGATGACGATTCATAAATTGGACACTGAGCACATAGGGCTCATTAGTCCATTTCAACCTAGGAATATAAAAGTCCTCATAAGTTTTCTCAACCTTTAGCTCTGAAAGTTGATTATTCTTTAAATCATACAAGTGCAACGACACTTTGGAATTCTCTTCTCCTGCCTTAGGATACTTGAACACCTGCTGATCAGGATATAAGGTCGTACCATAGACATCCATTGAAAACTCTGGGACGTTGGTTTCGTCAAATCTGATAAAAGCTATTTGATCGCTGTTTTTGTTCCAATCGAAAGCTCTAACAAAACTGAATTCCTCTTCATATACCCAATCCGTAATGCCGTTTATGATTTCATTTTTCTTTCCATCATTGGTTATCTGGGTCACTTCTCCGGTCTTTAAATCCTTGACATAAAGATTGTTCTCTAAACCATAGGCAATTTTAGTCCCATCAGGCGAAAGTGTAGGCTCCTGAATTAATTGATCAGCTACCTTGGTAAGGGTTTTGCTCTTGAGGTCATAAACGTAATATTCGCCCAGTCGCGATCGTCTGTAAATAGGGCGCTCTCTGGTTGTGAGAATAACTTTAGTTTCATCTTCACTAAAGGTATAATCAAAAAAACCTTGAATTTCCGGAATAGCTTCAGAAGACACCAAGGTATTTACCTTTTTTAAGGTTTTATAATCATAAATATCTATGGATGCCGTTCGGTCTTGCCTGTTGAAGTTTAAAACAGAATACTGCTCACCATTATTCATGGAGTGTAATGCCTGAAGACCTTCCGTTCTGAAGGTTCCGCTCCAAATATCCTCTAAAGAGATTTGCTTTTGCTGACAAAAAATTAAAGAAGTAGTTAAAAAGCCTATTACGGCCACAATAGGTCTCAATTTCATGAAAGTCAATTTTCAGTATAGCAGGTTCAAGTTTACTAAAAATTATGCAAAAAAAGACTATTATTAACAGTAAATCGGTAATTAAAAACCGATAACAAACAAAATTTTGGCAATCCTAAGTATCTTTGCACTTTAAAATATTTCATCACTATGCCAGAGGCAATTTCAGGCTTTTCAAAACTATCCAAACCCGAGAAAATTGAGTGGTTGCTCCAAAATTACTTTTCTAACAAGGAGACAGCCCACGACATTTTAACACGCTATTGGAATTCAGACAAGAAACTCCAAAAACTTCATGACGAATTCATTGAAAATACTATAACGAATTTCTATCTGCCTTTTGGAGTGGCGCCAAACTTTCTTATCAATGATAAGCTCTTTACCATACCAATGGCTATAGAAGAAAGCTCTGTAGTTGCTGCAGCAAGTAAAGCTGCTAAGTTCTGGTATGATCGCGGTGGTTTCAAGGCCAAGGTCCTTTCGACCGAAAAAATTGGTCAGGTTCATTTTAATTTTTCTGGCGAATTCAAAAAGCTGAATCAGTTTTTCCAAGCTGTGAAGCCGAAACTTATGAGTGATACAGCCGACATCACCAAAAACATGGAAAAACGCGGTGGTGGCATTACAGCGATAGAGCTCAGGGACAAAACGGATGCCTTGGATCATTATTTTCAGCTTCATGCCACGTTTGAGACTTTAGATGCCATGGGTGCCAATTTTATAAACTCATGTTTGGAGCAGTTTGCAAGGACATTGAAGCGCGAAGCAGAAGTTTATCCGCATTTTTCTGAAGAAGAACGCGAGATAGAAATCATTATGAGCATTCTATCCAATTACGTACCTAATTGTTTGGTTAGAGCAGAAGTCTTTTGTCCTATTGAAATGTTGAAAAGTAAGGACATCACAAATCCTCGTTTGTTTGCCGAAAAGTTTAAGCAGGCAGTGCGCATTGCCGAAATTGAACCCTTTAGGGCCGTTACCCACAACAAAGGCATAATGAACGGTATCGACGCTGTAGTTTTGGCAACAGGTAATGACTTTAGAGCTATTGAGGCTGGCGTGCATGCCTACGCCTCTAGAACCGGACAATACAAAAGTTTAACCCATTGCTCCATAGACCATGGTATTTTTAAATTTTGGATTGAAGTTCCTTTGGCCTTAGGAACGGTTGGCGGATTAACCAGCTTACATCCCTTGGTAAAACTGGCTTTGGAATTGTTGGAGCATCCCAAAGCAGAAGAACTCATGCAAATAGTTGCGGTTGCTGGTTTAGCTCAAAATTTTGCAGCTATCAAATCACTGACAACTACCGGAATTCAACAAGGACATATGAAAATGCACTTGATGAATATTTTAAATCAATTTGAAGCGACGGAGCAAGAAAAGGCACAACTCATTGAACATTTTAAGACAAATGTGGTTACCCATAGTGCCGTAGTTTCAGCACTAGAGAATCTAAGACAATAATATTGGAAACCTACAGAAGCAACGGAAAATTACTGCTCACTGGAGAATATGTAGTTCTAGACGGTGCTCTATCTCTTGCACTTCCTACAACATTGGGTCAGCGTTTAACCGTTGAAAAGAATAAAACGTCTCAGTTAAAATGGACAAGTATTGACCACGATGGTAGCATTTGGTTTGAGTCGGAAATTGATATAGCTACCATTCTGTCTCAAGAACCATTAAAGACGGATAACGCTATTTTGAAGCGCCTTATTCAAATTCTAAGAGCCGTCCTCTCCCAAAACCCAAATGCCCTAGATGCGCACCAAGGTTTATCCATAACTGCAACCTTAGAATTCAATAGGTCATGGGGATTGGGATCTTCGTCAACGCTCATTAACAACTTGGCGTATTGGGCCAATGTGGACGCCTTCCAACTTTTAAAGGATACCTTTGGCGGAAGTGGTTACGATATTGCTTGTGCCCAAAATGACACCTCAATTCTATATCGACGCAACCATTCTAAGCCAAGCATAGAAGCTGTTGACTTCCATCCTAAATTTTCTGACCAACTCTATTTTGTATATCTCAATGCAAAACAAGATAGTAGACAAGGTATAGCTAAGTACAGGTCACTTAATAAAGCTAACAAAACCACGATAGAACGAATTACCAGTATTACTCAGGACATGTTTGTTTGCGATTCTTTAGACGCCTTTGAAGGGCTGCTTACAGCTCATGAGGTAATCATTTCAGAACTGATTGGGCAGCCACCTATTAAACAACAACTGTTTCCGGATTATAATGGTGCCATAAAAAGCTTAGGTGCTTGGGGCGGTGATTTCATTTTAGTTAGTGGTACAACGCATCCCAAAGCCTACTTTAACAGTAAGGGATACAGAACCATTTTTAGATATTCTGATTTGATTTTGTCGTAACATCCATTTTTTATGGCATAAAAAAAGCCCTGCACTAAGGCAGAGCTTCTATATTATCTTCATCTATTTACTAGTAAACAGTCTTGGCTCTATTATCCTCGATATCCGCAGCCTTTTCCAAAGCTTGATATACCTTGGACTGCACTTGGTTTCGCCTTTGATTATTAAGTCTGTTCATGATAGAGGTATAATTCTCCAATTCAGTGACCTCATTAACTTTTGTGACTTCAATGACATAAACACCTCGATCTCCGTCTATAGGCTTGGAGGTTTCACCTTCGCTTAATCCAAAGGCGGCACCAATCACTTTAGGCTCAACACCAGCACCTGATAATGTGGTATTTTTCATGGTGACTGCTGCTGCAGTCCTGACTGTTTGCCCTTGATTTTTGGCGATGTCTGCCACGGTTGAAGCTGAAATTTTTTCACGAATCAATTTTGCTTTTTTCTCCTTCCTAATTTCTGGAGCTGCAGTAATAGAGGCGTCTTCAACTTTCATAAGTCCTTCGTCATTCTTTTCAACCAACTTAACTACAATAAAGCCAAAATTAGCAATTGGGAAATTCTTGTAATCTCCTATTTCCGTATCCTCCTCAAAAGCCCAACGCACTACTTGTCTTTGGCTTCCCAAACCTGCAATATTTTCATCAAGCTCCTTAAACGTCAAAGGCTTTACTGGTAATCCACGCTCTTCAGCCAAGGCATTAAAGTCACCATCTTTAGCAGCTATTTCAAACTTTGACATTTGATTGAACACATCCTGTAAGGTTTGTTCTGAAGGTTCAATTTTATCTGCCAAGGTTGCCAATTTCAAAGTTTTTTTGAAATTTTTCTGTTCTAAAATTTCAATAACATGGTAACCAAACGACGTACCCACAACATCGATATCTCCCTCTTCATTTTCAAAGGAAAAGGCCTTAAATTCTGGAGCCATACCAGCATTGTAAGCAAACTCAATTTCCCCATCTTTTTCATTGCTCACCTTGTCAGAAGAGAGGTCTAACAAGTCCAAAAACTTGGAACGCCCACTCTTAATTTCAGCAAGTATACTATCTGCCATAGTCTCCGCTTCTGCCGGAGTTCTCGTAATTGTAGCATCTGCTCTAGTAGCACCTGCAAACGGGATTAAAATGTGTCTTACCTTTACTGAGTCTGGCAACTGTTTGGTCTCAATTAATTTAGACAATTTAAAATATCCTGCATCTTCATAAGGCCCATAATAGTCACCAACTTCTAAATTCATTAAGCTATCCTTGGCCGTAGCAGGCAATTCCGTTTCACGTAGAAAGGCATCGTTGTATTTGATATCAGAATTATAGTTGATAAAATCCTCTATATCTGTTGTAGAGTCGAAACCTCTAATAGTATCCGTGTTTTTGCTACTCTCATTATATTCCGTTCTATCTGCTTTTAGCGCTAACAGACCTTCTTTAATCGCTTTTTTATCTGCTTCTGACGCTTCTTCCTTAAATTCAACATAAACTACCTCTCTTGTTGCATCGGTTTTATACTTATCCTCATGCCTTTTCATGTAGTCCTTAATGTCGCCTTTAGTCACCTGCACCAAACTATCTGGAATGGTAGCATATGGAATTTGCACATATTTTATGTCCACGGTTTGGGCATCACCAAGATAATCATCTTCTGCCTCGTTTATTGTAGCACCAACACCAGCCTTTATGAGATTATAGTACGATTGCTGAATGGCATTGTTAGCAATATTTTGCTCGTTTGTAGTCCAACTTTGGTAATTCACTAAAAAATTACCTAATGGTGCTGTTTCTCCATCTAGGTCTTTCAAATTAGCTATAAAAGCATTTAGACGGTTAACATCAAAATTACCATTATCATCTTGAAATTCTGGATATGACGAAAAGCTATTCTTAAGCAGGTCTCTCATCTCATCCTTTTCCACGGCAAGACCCAGCTCTTCGTATTCCGTTTCCATGATGATTCTTCTGAGCTCTTGGTTGTAGATCGTATTCATGGCTTGGGTAGCGGTTTGCCTACCTCCAGAACGGTCTTGATAATTCTTTACCTTTTGTTGAAATTCCGTCCTATTGATATCCTTACCGTTAACGGTAGCCACAACATCTTGTGGTGCACCTGTAAATGCGTCTGAATTTTTAAACAAGTCGCCAATAACAAATGAAAACAAGGCCAATGCAATGACCAAGATCAAAATCAGGGAACGTTGTCTAATTTTATTTAAAACTGCCATAGTTCTGTAATGTTTCTTTCAAATAAGTTTGCGAAAATAATGTTTTCTAGGTAATAATAAAAGGACAATAAACGATTTTCGATATCGATAAATTCTTTTAGTCTTCTTCCTTAATCGTTAAGATGACCTCTCCTATTTTTGTCGATGTAACCTGCAGTATTTTAAAGCTATAGTTACCGATGCTTACCTCATCATTTTCCTTTGGGATATCTTCTGTTGAATTGACGATCAATCCTCCAAGAGTTTCGTAATTTTCACTTTCTGGCAAGTCGAGCTTATAGGTTTCATTGATGTAGTCTACCTCGAGTCTTGCCGAAAACTTAAAGGTGGTTTCATCGATGACCTGTTCCGTGAGCTCTACCGTATCGTGCTCGTCTTCAATCTCACCAAAAAGTTCTTCAATGATATCCTCGACGGTCATAATACCGGAAGTCCCTCCGTACTCATCGATAACCACAGCGATACTTCTTCTTTTTTTAATGAGAATATTTAATACATCCTTGATTAAAATGGTTTCGGGCACAAATATGATTGGAATGAGAATAGGCTCAATGGATTTGGGCTTTTTAAAAAGCTCAAAGGCATGGACATAGCCCAAAATATCATCTATGGTATCTTTGTATACAATGATTTTGGTTCGGCCGGTTTCTATAAACAACTGCCTTAGGTCTTCTATAGAATCCGATATATCCACTGCCGAAATTTCTGTTCTAGGGACCATGACCTCCCTGGCCTTTACATCTGAAAATTCCAGAGCATTTTGAAAAATCTGGATTTCGCTATCTACATCTTCATGATCTTCAAAGGTCTCCATTTGCTCACTGATGTAATTACCAAGTTCTACCTTGGTCATGGACAAAACGGCATCTTGGTCCTTTGCCTTGAACACAAATTTTAAGAAGGCGTCAGAAATCCATATTACCAAGTCTGATAAACCTGAAAATAGCAGATAAAAAATATAGGTGGGCAGCGCCAGAACCTTTATTAAGGTATTGGCATAGATTTGAAAAAAGACCTTAGGCAAAAACTCTGCTGTTATTAAAATTACAAGAGTTGAAATAATGGTTTGTGACAACAACTGTAAATCTACCAGCATATAATTTAGAAAATCACTTTCTAAAGGCAACAGCGACTGAAACCAACTGACCAGCAAATCGCCCATTTTAAAACCATAAATAACCAAGGCTATATTGTTTCCAATGAGCATGGTAGCGATGTATTTTGAAGGCTTAGCCGTAAGATTGGTTAGGATTTTACCCAGAAAATCGTCTTGTTTTTTCTCAAGCTCTATATGAATTTTATTGGAAGAGACATAGGCAATCTCCATTCCCGAAAAAAAAGCAGAAAGCAAGAGCATGGTTAGTATGACCGCTATGTCAATAGCCATACCCTAATCTTTATTGCGGTCCTTAAACTTATTGGCGTAACGTCTTCTAAAGAAAAACATAAAAATACCCAGAGCAGCAAAAAATAAGGACATATAAGCTCTATTTCTGTCTATAGACCAATTGGTGTAAGCGTCCCATAAGAACAAGGCTGCAAAAATAATATAAGCGTATTGAAAGATTCTTAATAGCTTCATGCGAAAGGATAAGTTTATATCAAAGATAGTTAATTCTCAATTTCAAAATCGCCTCCCATTTCTAACATTTGCACGTTTTTAAACTCTTTATCGGAGTCAAAACCAATACCCTTGGTAAATCCAGTAGTGCGTTTATAATAAAATGGTTCATTGGTAAACACCCATTCTAGCTTTTCATTGTAATAAAGCTGTTCTGTAAATAACGTGTCTTTTTCATGAGTAGCTATGATGACATTTCCTCTTAAATCAATGATATCTGTATCTGTATAATACATGGCATAGTTGGATGTAATCACGGTCATGTTATTATTATCGTCATAAATCTTGAGTTCAATGCCGTCCGGGAATTCAGAAAATCCAAAATTTCTGTTGGAGTAATCTAGCATTTTAGGACTCAAAAGATTAGCCAATAATTTAACCGTGTCTTTATCTAGTTCTGTGTATTTAAGGTCAATACCGTCTGCCTCTCCAATGGGCTGGTTTTGTAGAATGCCTACTTTTTGGACTTCCTGAAAATTATTTTGGCATGAAAACAACATAGTCACAGTAAAAACTGTGACTATGGCGTTAATAAGATATGACGGAAATCTATAATCCATTAAATTTCAGGAACTGTAATGGTAATGTTAATCCAGCATCCTATTTTCAAAGGTTGTCCTGCATTCCCTTTTTGGAATATCTCAGCTTTTGTAGGTGCACTTGCCCTATAGCTTGCAGCATTTTGTGCAGCTGTTTTCTTGAGTCTGCCATCTACCCTACCTGCTCTTTCGGCTGTATTTGCCGCTAACCAGAACACCGCACGCTTGCTGAAATTATCACTTCCACAATTATTGGCACTTTTAGCATACATAGCTGCTATACTTAAATAAGGTGATCCATCAGATGGGTTTAATTTAAGTGCTTCATTAAAATACCTGCGTGCAGTACCATAGCTTCCTTTTGATTTAAGGTCTTCTGCAAGCTTTTTATATAATTTGGCCTTTTTTATAGGATCTGTTTCCAGTTCTATGGTTTGATCAAAATATTTTTGTTCGTCTGTAAGGAGGTATAAATAATACGAGGTATCTGCCGTTGGCTGAATGTTGTTCTTCTGCTCTACTAATTTTAAAAATAGAGGCTCCTCTTTACATCCTTTAGCGAACATTCTGTTCATGGCACGTTGCAACCATACCGTATTTTCCTTATTCTTTTCAAAATCCTTCTCGTACAACGGCACTAAAACTTCACAATTAGCTCTGTCACCAAGCTTTTTATCCATACTTGGTATAATCTTGGTTTCAAACGCATCAATAACAGACTCGTTTCTTCTTTTTATTTGACCATCTCTTTTACTCAGTTTTTGGCCAGCTTCTTCCTTTTCAACAATTTTATTGAGTTGCACTGTATACTTTCCTGTAATATCTTCAATAATCTCAATTACATCATCGTACTTATCAAACATTTCTTGAGCAGACTTTTTTCCGTCATCGTAAAGATCTACTATGAGAGAGAAATAAGTATACAAGCCTTTTGGACTGGTAAAGTTAGCTTTGTCTTTCTCATAGGCTTCATCGAACATGTTGTAGACCTGCTCCTTGGTCATATTAAGTTCTGACCTGTAAGTGTAAGCCAATTCTGCCTTATCGCTTAAGACTTCGCCGAGGGCGTACTTTGAAGGAAAGTATTCTCTAGACTGATCATAAAGCAGCATTAAATCTTTAATAAAGGCCACTTTTTCAGCACCAGTAGAGGTTTCAATTTTATGCTCTAGGATATCGTCACCATAGGCATATATAGCACGGTTAAATTTTGGACATTTCTTTCTAACCGCCATCCAAGGCTCATAAGCTTCATCATATTTTTTGCTTTTCACATAGCTATTGAATATGGATAAATTGTTCATACATTCTTCATCCTGCTGCGCGAAACCAAAATTGAAACCTAGTAATAAGGCCATAAAAACTGTAGTAATTCTCGCTTTCATTGTATAGAAATATTTGTTAGTCATACTTTCTTTGTCTAAACCATCTCGAATTCAAAGATAAACTTAGATTTAATGTTAAAAAATTCTCTTGTATTAAATTTTCGTTTGTTGTGCCACGTTGACCGTATTCTATGCCTACATTGGCGTTAGAAAAAAGTGCTCGCGTTCCAACTGGTAAACCTAAACCAAAAGATATGCCAAACTCATTTATAGGCTCTCCTTTTATTACCAAACCTGTGTTTGAATAGTTAAATCCGGCCCTGTAAACCACACGTTTAAAGTAACCTGAGAAGGCTCTATAATTTGGTATGTAAAAACCTCCAACTGATATTTGGGACGCATTTTCAAAGGCTGTGGCTTGATTGGCATAAAAAGGATTTGAGAACTCACTTGTATTCTGTAGAGTATACTCTGCTCCAACAAACCAACGCAATGGGTTACCAATACCTGCTCCAAAAGAAAGCCTAGAGGGCAAGGTTAAATCGGTTTCTTCTAAATTCTGGCTAGCCAAATCAATGTCAATTGCGCTTACGTCTGTCTGAATATCCAATTCTTGATTATAAATTATGTTTGTTAAGGCTCTTTGATTTTCAGAAATTAAATTGCTCACTGGCGCATAGGTTGTGGTGAGCGACAATTCCAACTTTTCATTTAACATGGTCTTAAAGGCCAGGCCAAAGTTGAGATTCAATCCTCTTAGCTCTGAACGGCTATCCTCACGCGTTTGAAACTGAACTAAGTCGCCATCTTGCGCATAGGCAAGTTCGATGGCTGAATTTTCTACATTTCCGAAATTGTAATTGATGTCTACTCCGGCACTTAATTTATCGGTAATTTGATACCCTAATCCAAAAAACACTCTATTTAGACCACCGCTACCACTATAGCGGTTTATCAGGTCGCCATTGTCGTTAATATCATCCAATTGGTAGCCTACAGTGGTAAAAGGTAAGAGCCCAAAGCCAAAACCTAATTTCCCTATAGGTATGGAAAAAGCTAGGTAATCAAATATGGCTGTCCCTGTTTCTGCTTCTCCGGAATTGCTTTTTAAAGTCGTGTTAGAGAAAGTTCCTGCCACCGAAAATTTAACTGGCCTACTTTCATTATCAAAAGGAAACGCTTCAACATTTTTACCCACATAGGCCGCGGGATTTCTTAGATTAATATGAATACTATCTAAATACACGCTGATACCACCCATACTGCGATTCTCAACCGTGCCCTTTAAATTAAGAGAGCCTAATCCATAAAAAGAATAGGGTGTTGCCGTGCCGCGTTGAGCTACAGCCACCAAACTGCACAACGTTATACAAACTACTAGGAGCTGTTTTATCATTATAGTGAATTGTAATCAAGAATATAATTCAAACCCTCAAGCAGAAAATTTGAATGCGCAAATATGCTATTTTTTAATTGGTTTGACAAAAATTCGGTATCACCTCCTGTTAAAATAACTGTTAAATCTTGATAGTTAGCACGATAATGCTCAATGACACCGTCTATCTCCTTAATTGCCCCAAAAACCACTCCCGAATGAATGGAAGACTCGGTGGTCTTCCCGATTATGGCTTTGGGCCGCGTTGTCTCTAATAACGGTAAATTTTGGGTTAAATTATTCAATGCGGTATAGCGTAACCTTAAACCAGGTGCAATAGCACCTCCCAAGTACTCACCCTTATCGTTTACAAAATCGTAAGTAATACATGTCCCTGCATCGATAACAAGGACATTTTTCTTGGGATAGTGCCTTATGGCAGCACTCGCAAGACCCATTCTATCAACTCCCAATGTTTTTGGTGTTTCATAGAGATTCACAAAGGGAAGTTTAGACTTATAACTGAGCTCATGAAGTTTGATGTCCTTGCTTATTTTTGCTAAGTGTGGTTTTGGCAACCTCCCAACAGCCGAGACCAATCCAGCCTTAAGATGTGGATAGGCCTTTTTTATAATTTTATATTCGTTAAGCAGCTCGTTAACCGCAAAAGCGGTCTGAAGTACCAAGCTGTTTTCCTTAAAAACAGCCAACTTTACACGACTGTTTCCTACGTCTATAATGAGATTCATAACTATGAAGTTAAGGGCTAATTTATAAAATCAATTTTTAGGAATTAAGTTTTGCTAATACTAAAAATGAATTTATATTTGCAACCGCTTTGACACTAAAGCATGGTGCCTTAGCTCAGTTGGTAGAGCAAAGGACTGAAAATCCTTGTGTCCCTGGTTCGATTCCTGGAGGCACCACACAAAGCGCAAACCTACTCCTTCGAGTAGGTTTTTTTATTGTAGCCTATTGCCCTACTTCTCCTCATTAGGCTAAACCAACGAGTCACCCTTTAATAGATTAAACTAGTCTGCTACGCAAATTTTTTCGTGCATTGAGCTAGTGTTAAATGGCTTTGAGGCAATATACCAATAGCTTTTGCACTAATTTTAAATTTTACATTATAGCCGAGTAGTTTTAATTACTAGGGCTATATCAGAAATCTTTTTTAAACACATTATATATGGAAGATAGAATAAAAAACAAAGCACAATATGAAGCCCTCAGGGATGACGGGTACAGTAAAGAAAAGGCCGCTCGTATAGCCAACACTAAGAATGCTGGAATAAAAGGTGGCAATGCAGACCCTTATGAAGAACGAACAAAGGAAGAACTTTATAATAAAGCCAAAGATATCGGCATAGAAGGCCGTTCTCAAATGTCTAAAAAGGAACTCATTGACGCCCTAAGAAATAATTAATCTACTGTATTGAAAACCATTAGTCCACAACTTATAAGGCAAACCTTTATCCTAGCTATAATTTTATTATTAGGCTTGCTGATATTTCTGGAAATGTCCAGTTATCTAAGCGGCATTCTTGGAGCCATAATAATATATGTTCTTTTACGAAGGCCCATGCAAAAACTCGTAAAATTAGGATGGCCAAAAACGGTAGCAGCCATAGCCTTAATGGTAGGGTCATTTGTATGTATTCTTGTGCCCATAACCGGTTTGGGTTTTATGATAAGTTCTAAAGTGCAATATGCTGTTGATAATTCGCAAAAAGTAATCACGGCGACCAAAGATCAACTAGAAAATATTGAATCTTACCTAAATATGGATTTAGCCTCAAGCATTGATACCGATGCTATGACAGGATGGATTTCTCAACAACTACAACAGTTTGCCGGAGGAACCTTTTCTATGTTTTTGTCCTTAGTGCTTATGTATTTCCTTTTGTTTTACATGCTTATTAATGAAAAGAGATTTAGAAACGCCCTCATCAATTACATACCCATTCAAAAGACCAATTTAAAAAGTATCGGTGCAGAAGTTAGTGACAAAGTAAAGGCTAATGCGCTAGGTATTCCCCTGGTAGCCATAGGTCAAGGCTTAGTTGCTTTAGTTGGTTTCTTAATATTTGACACACAAGACCCTTTTTTTTGGTCTGCCATAGTAACCATTGGGTCCATGATACCATTTGTGGGTAGCCTTCTTGGTGTTATTCCAGTGTTTTTATTGACCTTATCCTCGGGTGACATGTTCCAAGCTTGGGGCGTTCTCCTGTATGGTTTTGTCATCGTAGGGGCAACGGATAACATTTTACGCCTTTTTGTCCTTAAGCACTTAGATCAGATACATCCATTAATCACATTAACTGGTGTTTTGGTAGGCGTTCCGTTATTTGGTTTTGTAGGTTTGATTTTTGGACCACTAATTATAAGTCTATTTTTAATCATACTGGATATTTATAAAAAAGAATACGGCTATTCTAAAGATAAACTGTAACACTTTTTCCCAAAGCATTAAAGTGTCATTACAGTTCACTTCTATGCTTAACTTACTCAACTACCTTATTGCAATACACTAACATTAGAAGTGTTATGCCTTCATGCCTTATATAGGCTGAAATTTATTTCTTATAACGGTTAAAGAATAATTGAAACGAGTCAATGAAGATTTAAATGCAATACTATTTTCTTGCTAGAAAATAAGTATAACTTTTAAACACAATGGTAATGATAATAGGAATGATTGGAAGTGGCAATATTGGCAGTACATTAGGAAAAAACTGGGCAGAAGCAGGGCATCATGTAATGTTTAGCTCTAGACACCCAGAAGAACTCAACCAATTGGTCGTTGGGATTGGGTCTAATGTAAAAGCCTGCAGTATTAAAGACGTATTTGAAGCAGATGCAGATGTCTATGTCTTAGCGATGCCTTTTTATGCTATTGATAAACTATCGGAACTCTATGCAGGTGAATATGCAGATACTACAATTATAGATGTTACCAATCCCTATCCTCATCGTGATGGCGACATGGCTAAGGAAGTTTTGGATGCTAATTATAACGCCTCTGAATATACAGCCATGAAATTCGGTACCGCCAAAACCGCTAAAGCATTTAACACCATTCCGGCTGATGATTTGGATAAATTCGCTTTCAATACCAAGGAGAAAGTTGCCATACCATTTGCCGCTCAAGACGAAATGAGCAAAAAGATTTCCGAGCAGTTAATTTCGGATATAGGTTTTGATCCCGTTTACATCGGTAATCTA
Source organism: uncultured Winogradskyella sp. (assembly GCA_913055905.1). Classification (GTDB taxonomy): domain Bacteria; phylum Bacteroidota; class Bacteroidia; order Flavobacteriales; family Flavobacteriaceae; genus Winogradskyella. Next base: position 876,485 of record CAJXLB010000001.1, on the reverse strand, counting down.
AGTGATAGTAGAATCATGGATCCCAATGAGGACCTTTACGGACACACCTTGCCTTTAAAGGAGCTAAATGACAAAATAAAATCCTTACGCCAAGTATAGCACTAAATATTTTAAATGTTTAACCTTAAAAACACAACTCATGCAAATCATTTTTGAATATGACGAAGTTTCCTCTAGCCAACGCTTAGAGTCATTTGCTACTGAAAAACTTCAGCAGTTAGAAAGGAAATATGATTTCGTTCACAGAGCAGACGTATTTTTTAAATCCCAAAACAGAACGGACAATGAAGAACAGATTTGTGATATCAGATTGAGTATGCCTGGACCTCGCGTCTTCGCCTCAACCAATTCCAAATCCTTTGCATCTGCGATTACGGAGACTATCAATCAGCTGGAACAGCAACTTAAAAAACGTAAAGAGACCTTAGAAAAATAATTAAACCCCACAGACAATATTATGAGTGGCAAAGAAAACAACACCAAGAAAAAAGAATTAAACAGAACTAAAGTTAAAGCAGTTCCCTATAATCCAAATATCACAGAAGACGATTTCTTCGCTATTGGAAAAAAAGGCTTATCCCTAAAAAGAGAGGACGATATTCTTTTGCTGAGACGCAAAGAAACAAATGACTTTACGGGTAACGATTTAGATGTACCAAAGCCAAATAGGTCTGACAAGAAAGCGACGTCATTAAGGGACGAAGAAAATAGTCTATATGGGCAAGGCGGCGAAACAAAAGAACATCTCGAAGAACCTCGCCGTGCCAATCTTCCGCCGGAGAAAAAAGGAAATTAATTTAAAATAGGGTTTATTTAATGTAAACTGTTTTTCTGTTTACAAATTCCAACATTCCTTCTTTAGACAATTCCCTGCCATAACCAGATGCCTTAGTACCACCAAATGGTAATCTAGGGTCCGATTTTACCATATCGTTAATAAAAAACGCACCGTCCGGTATGTCTCCGATGATTTTCCTTGCGGCTTCGATATCGTTTGTAAACAACATAGTGCCCAATCCAAATTTTGAATTTCTAGCCATTTCTATAGATTCTTCTCGTGTTTTTACTTTGATCAAGGATGCTATAGGACCAAAAACTTCTTCATCAAATAATGGCATACCTGGGCGCACATCTTCGACAATGGTTGGTTCCTGAAAGTTTTTATTGATTTCATTCCCAAATATAACTGTGGCACCTTCATTAACGGATAAACGAATTTGCTTCTGAACGTTCTCTACAAGCTCTGGTTTTGCCAAGACACCAATTTCGGTTTTTTCATCCAATGGGTCTCCAGCTTTAAGCCCTTCAAGTTCAATTTGGAATGCTTTTTTAAAATCGTCATATATGGATTCAAGTACAATAAAACGTTTGGCAGCTATACAACTCTGACCTGCATTTTGCATCCGCGCGTTTACCATAGTACTAATATGTTTCTCTAAGTCGGCATCTTCCCAAACGATACAGGCATTATTGCCACCAAGTTCCAATACGCTTTTCTTCAGATACTTCCCTGCTAAAGTTGCTATAGCACGGCCAGCTTCTTCGCTTCCTGTTAACGTAACACCTTGTATTCTGTTGTCTGAAATTATTAATTCTACCTGCTCGTGTTCAATCTTTACATTTTGTAGACAACCCGAAGGATAACCAGCATCTTTGAAAAGCTCAACGAGGGCATCGCTACAACCTGTTACGTTTTTGGCATGTTTTAGAATTACGGTATTGCCCGCGGTGATGTTCGGTACGGCGAAACGAATAACCTGCCAAAAGGGATAATTCCAAGGCATAATAGCCAAAAGGCTGCCCATTGGGTCGTAACTTACAAAACTTTCGTCGGCATCGGTTTCTATTAACTCATCGGCCAAGAATTGTTCGGCATTAACTTCATAGAAATTACATGCCCATATGCATTTTTCTATCTCCGCTAGGCTTTGCGAAATTGGCTTACCCATTTCTAGGGTCATTAACTTTGCATATTGCGCTTTCCTCTCAGCTAAGAGATTTGATAAATTCTTTAACAACTCCAACCTGTTGGTGATGGGCGTTTTTTTCCATTCTTGAAAACACTCGTACGCCTTTTCAATTGTATTTAAAACGACCTCATCACTTTGGTAGGCGTATGTTTGCTTTATTTTATTATTTGTTGGATTCATAACTTCAATCATATCTTCTTTCTATTTCCAATAAGATAAAAAACTTCTCCTTATTACATTGACACAATCTCTATAAGTATTGCTTCTTTCTGTAAAACCTATTGGGTTAAATTTAAAATTAATAGTGCCAAGAGAAATGTGTTATGCATCTTATATTCCTGATGTAACAGATGTAACATTAAAACATATTATTTATGAATAACACAAACAACAATACGTTTTTAGGACTTTTAGCAGGAACAGCAATAGGAGCTGTAATAGGTGTCTTATATGCACCGGACAAAGGTTCTGTAACACGTCAAAAAATAGCTGATAAGGCACAAGACACAAAAGATGCCTTAATTGAATCGTCCAGAGAATTAAAAGAAAAAGCCGTGGCTACCATGGCACCAAAACGAGCTTCACTGAATGAAGAAATAGAATCTTTGGTGACCGATGCTAGTTACAAAGCGGAAGATGTTATTTCATCTTTAGAAAAGACTTTGGCCGATCTTAAGAAGAAGAATAAAAATCTTCAAAAATCATAATGGGACTTTTAGAAGCTTTAAATGAGACTAGGATTGAAGCTACAGATGCAGGAGAATCCTATCTTAAATGTCTCTTCAAATATGTAGAGCTTAAGGTTTTTCAGCAATTGAGTTTAATAATTTCAGATGTTGTTAAACTCGTTGCTTTTGGAAGCTTGGCACTCTTAAGCCTGTTGTTCTTTGCAATAGGATTAGCCATATTTTTAAGTGAATTCTTTGAAGACGCTGCTTTAGGCTTCTTTTTGGTTGGATTCTTATTTGTGTTTATAATTGGAATTACCTTTTTATTTAAACACAGGATAGAGCGCGCTGTGATACGAAAACTTTCTAAAAATTTCTTTGATTAAATTATGAAGACAAAAAGAATATATAATTCACAAGCCGAAATAAAACGCGACCTTAAAGTATTAAAGCTTAGGCAACAAATTGCATCAGAAGAACTGCAACTCATACAGCACAAATTAAAAAGAGAGTTGCAACCCGCTAATTTGGTCTCGACCCTTTTAGCCAGTGTAAAAAAATACGGCATTGTATTACTTGTTAAGATGCTGTTTAAAAGACAACATTAATTTAAATGGGTTGTCAACTGATAATTATTTTCTAAAACAGACAGTTTGAAGTGATAAGAATATAGCCAAATCCCTAACCTTATTGACATCCTATTTTTTATTATGACACTTATCTTAATTGATAGTTTAGTTAGTTAGAAGAAAAGCGAACTTTCTTTTACACGGAGAAAGCTTCGCTTTTTATTAAAAATCAAATTATGAAACAAAACAATTTAAATTCATCGAGCGACTATATAGATTATTACAATTCCAGAGGTTATACTGACCATTTTAAAATCTCTGATGAAGGCTTGATACATATTAAGACACACCAAATCCTAAAACCTGAGGACATCAGTATTGTTGCCCAGCATAGGTTCGAAGGTATTAGCAATCCATCAGATATGTCTGTCTTGTATGTTGTAGAGGCCTCACAGAACATTAAAGGAACGGCTTTGGTAAACTACAATCCTTCTAGTTCCACGGAGCTGGCAGAATTTTTTAATTCCGTTCCAAAAAAGAACGTAAAGCAGAACTCCAAAAATTTTTAGTTTTAACTAGCACAAGGGAATGATTTACTTACTTAAATTGAAAGGACTTAACTTAAGCTAAATCGCCATATTGGCATTTTTGCTTAATTATCCTTAACTTGCTCATTAGTGAAATGCCTGGGAGTCGCTATTAACGGCAAAGGCTATAATAAGAGCTAATGACGTTAAATATTGCATACGAATATGATAAAGTTGTAAAACAAATTTTACACGAAAAATTGACTGAACTGGGTTTGGATTTTCACTTACCAAACAGCTCAGAAATTTCCATAAATTCCCATTTGGATAAGCAACAAGAAGACAAACTCAAAAAGACCTTGTCCAAATATGCCATTGAAATTATAGAAAACCCGAAGGTTGCACTAGTTAATACCATTAAGAGCAGTATTAACCAATGGATAGCTATGGATGCTGTAAACGGTAAGGAGAACATTTCCGATTATCTCTCTAAGCAACTTAATTACTCCTACTCCCATTTATCTCAAACATTTTCTGAAGTTACCCATACGTCTATTGAAAGTTTCATTATACTAAAAAAGATAGACCTCGCTAAAAACTTACTCATAGAAAATACCTTGACCTTAACTGAAATAGCTTATCGCCTAGATTATAGTGGTGTGGCGCATTTATCAAGGCAGTTTAAAAAATCTACAGGTCTTACACCATCCTCATTTCAAGCTATCATGGCAAAACGCCAAAAGCAATCACAATAGTTCAATAGTTAAACCTCGAATCATGGAAATTATGAAAGTTGTATTAGCCGACGACGATGCAGATGATAGATTGTTATTTCAAGAGGCCATAGAAGAGGTTAAGATCAACACTCATCTTACCCTCTTTAAAGATGGTGAAAGCTTAATAAAATACCTGCTGGACAGAGATACTACCTTACCAGAAATTGTATTCCTTGATTTAAAAATGCCAAAAAAAGATGGTTTCCAATGTCTAGAGACTATACGGAGCCATTCCAAACTCAAAGATTTAGTCGTGGCCATCTACTCAACATCTTCTTCGGAAGAGGACATTGAACAAACTTTTATCAAAGGAGCTAACATTTATATTAATAAACCAAACCGTTTTAAAGATTTAAAACAACTTATAGCAAAAGTCATGAAAATCAATTGGCAGTATCATACCTCAGCACTGAATAAGGATAATTTTCTCCTTAGGATTTAAATTAAGCCTATATGACTTTAAAAAAGTGGATCAACTCTTCTCGATTTTTCAATGCACTCCTTATCATTTCGGTCCTATTATTAACTTTTCTAATAGTTCGCTTTAGTGAGCAAGTTAAAGTACTGACTTCATCGACCCAAGCCATATCGCGAAATAACGCTATCAATAACAACCTCAATTTAATAACAACGCAATTAGAAACCCTTCGCGCTGTTAGTTATCGTCAACTTTCAACCTACAAACCCAAATCAAGGACAACACCTTACCAAGCAATAGGAAACATCCAAGCTCTTATAAGAGAACTGGATAGTTTAAGTCTCAATGTGCAGTTTAAACCAAAAGACCTAGAGGACCTAAAACTGGGCACTGCAATTATTGATGCTAAAGTGGAAGAACTCTTCCCTACTTCCGATACGACCTCAAATTCTGTTTCGCAAAACATTACGGAAATAAGCCTAAGCGATTTAGACACTAAAATTGAAAATCTTAAGGGTGGAATAGCTAACTTAAAAGAAGAGACCCAACTCGCCCTTTTAAGAGCAAAGCAACAAAGAGAAGCCCATTCCTATTTCACGCCTCAGCTATCTGCAATACTTATAATTTTTTGCCTTGCAGTCTTTGTATTATCATTTCTTAAAATCAACCTGTCTAGAAGAAAAAAGGAAAAGGCAAACCTATTATTACAACAAATATTGTTCAACTCCCAAACCCTCATAAGCTATTACAAGCCCATATTCAATGATGATGGGGAAATAATCGATTTCAATATAGACTTTACAAACCATTCCCTAAAGTCTGAAGAAAACGAGACCTCTGGAAAAACAACCAATACCCAATTACTAGAACATCTATTCTTAGACTTATCCGAAGACCTATTTGACAACCTTTTAACAACCTATAACGACAAGAGCACACATACGTTTAAAAAACAAATTAAACGTCATGGCAAGTCACTCTGGATTTCTACTACAGCGTCATATCTAAATGATGGTATATTAACCAGCTCCATAGATATTACGGAAGACTATAAGTCAGCCTTAAAGGAGCGAGAGCTTTATGAACGTTTAAGCAAGCAAAATCTTCATCTCCTAGACAACAAGGCCTTATTAAATAATATTTTCAAAAGCATTTCCAATATAGTTGTTCATTTTAAAGCCCTTAGGAACGACCAAAAAACTATAGTAGATTTTAAAATTGTTTATGCTAACGACGCTATTACCCCTTTAATCGGAGACATCCCAGAAACCATTAAAGGGCAGAAAGCATCAACTGTTTTTCCTGAAATTTTTGAAAATGGCACGTTTGAAAACTTGGTTAGAGCCATTGAAGAAGGTATCAAGGTCATTTATAAAGCACATCATAACACTCGTTTGTTAAGGCACGTTTTTGAAGTCACAGCCATAAAACTAGATGATGGCGTAACCGCAACGATGAGGGATATTACACACGAAGTGCAGATTACGAAAGAAATGCAGGCCCTCAATGAAGCCCTAGCAACTCAAAATTCGATATTTAAGGATGCTGAATCGGTTGCCAAAATTGGTAGTTATATCTGGTATTTGGATTCAGGAGAAGCCATAGTCTCGGATAATTTTTTCCGCATCTTAGGTTACGAGCCTAACGCCTTTACCATGACTCACGAAAAATATAAAAGCCTTATACATCCAGAGGACCGTGATTTGTACGAAAAAATGCAACTACAGACCAAGGAAGAAGGCCATTCAGATGTACATGCTTATAGGGTTATTACCAAGGAAGGGCACATTAAGCATCTATATTTAAACTCCCAACGCAGCTACAGAAAGGAACGTCCCGTTTCTATTGGTGTAGTAAGAGACATTACCAACGATGTACTTGTAAACAAGAAACTACGGGATAAGAATATGGCCCTGGAACGTATTAACCAAGAGCTAGAATCATTTAACCGTGTGGTAAGCCATGACCTGCAAGAACCTACACGTAAAATCCAGCTTTTTATTTCCAGAATTCTAGAAATCGAAGCCCAACGTTTATCTGAAAAGGGAACATTATACTTTAAGAGAGTGGCTAATGCCGCCAACAGAATGCAAACCCTCATAAAGTATCTGTTATCATACTCAAGACTAAGCAATCAAAATGAGATGTTAACGGAAGTTAATTTAAACGACATCATCGATGGCATCATTTCAGACTTGCCTGAGGAGTTACATGATGACAATGTAACTATTGATTATAAAAATCTACCAAGGCTTAAGGGTATTCCTTTTCAAATGGAACAACTATTTGCAAACATTATTAGTAACGCTATTAAATACAGAAATCCGAATGGAAATTGCACCATTGAAATTTCCTCAAAGCAATTATCCAAAACGGCGATAAAAGAGGCATTTAATAAAAGACATCGCCACTATCATTTCCTAGAAATTAAAGATAATGGCATTGGATTTGACCCATTGTATAAGGATCAAATTTTCAAGCTGTTTGAAAGACTTCATCAACGCGACGAATATGAAGGCACCGGTATAGGCTTAGCTATTTGCAAAAAAATAGTTGAGAATCATAAAGGACATATACTCGCCAATAGCACTCTGGGAAAAGGCGCTACCTTTACCATTTTCTTACCTGTGCAATAAAGTACTATTCTCTAGGCTATTAAAACATTTCTTGGCCAAATCTGCATTATAACTTCTAAAAAGGCTAAAAAAAATGCACTAATTCTTTCATAAAGTGTAATAGTGCAAGATTAAACTGCAATTGTATAACACCTAATCCAAGTAATAATGGCATCTTATTACTACAACAGAACTAAACTATCAACATTATGCACAATATTTCATTAAACGCAAACAAAATAGAAGTACTATTCAATAATTTACAACAAGAGCTTGGAGGAGTTTTAAACATTTTAAATAAAGAATATTCCTTAAATGTTAATAACAATAAATTTCAAGGTGAAATCATTGGTTCTTCCATCAATAAGAATATTTCTTTTATTGATTTTGACATCAGGCCAAAAGAAGACCTTTGCTTTGAATATAATGCCTTGGACGTGAATCCCATTTACTTTATTTATGTAACACAGGGTCATTTGACCTTCAATTTTAAGGACAAGGATGCCAAGCACAATTTAGAGCAATTCCAAACGGGTATTTTCTCTAATGAGCCACCTCAAAATACGGGTTTAATTTTTAAGAAAAATCAACGTGTTTGCACTTCAGTTATAATGGTTAATACACGAGCTGTAGAAAAAGAACGAGAAAACGACCTTATTTTACGGGAGCGTTTGCTGCAAACCTTTATGCCAAATAATGGGTCTTCCTCCTATTACTATATTGGCTCATACAATTTGACTATTGCAGAACGTATTAAACAACTAAACGCCATTAAACAAGAGGGCTTGGTGAGACGTCTTTTAACCAAGGGCATTGTATTTACCATTCTTGGTTTGGAGATTGACCAACACAAGAAAGATTTGGCAAACCTTAAAAACAAAACCGGTTCTTTATCAGTTGATGAAATGGCTACAGTGAAAGAGTTTGCAGAATTTATACAAAACTATCCTGAAAGACCTTACAGCTTAGAGGTTATAAGTAGAAAAACTGCATTGTCACCAGCAAAACTTCAGGAAGGGTTTAAAATTCTTCATAATAGAACAGTGTCCGACTACATTAGAAACGTAAGGGTTGAAAAAGCCGAAAAAATGATTAGAACCACTGATTTAAACATTTCCGAAATTGTTTATTCCATCGGTCTTACAAGTAGAAGTTATTTTTCAAAAATCTTTAAAAAGAAATATAACTGCAGTCCCAAGAATTATCAGGACCACCAACGCAGAGCTGCTGTGAAGGCCTAAGCATATAGAACATTTGAAAGAAAAGCCTTGTTACTTTAATGGTGCCAAGACTTTTATCATGTAACGTTTAAATGTATATCTGTGTCTTATTCAATATGGTATTGTAGATTTATAAGTCCTGTTTCTCCCAAATTCATAACATGACCGGAAAATTGGCCATTCGAAACCTCTACAATAGTTTCTGTGATATCATTTTTTATATCCCAGTATTTCACGGTTTCCACATTGACATTTAGAAGGGCCAAATTAGGATCGTCCTTATCCTGAAACCATCGCTTTAGAAAAGGTCCCCAAAATTCATTAAGCTTATCTTTTGAATAGACATGGGTAGCATTGCCATATATAGAGAGATATGTTCCCTTGTCCGTGTTAGAAGCTATAAGCTGCACTCTATTATCATTTTGAATGTCTTCAAAGTGATCACTATTTTTATGTGTTACAAACCATAAATCCCCTTGGTCATCAATCTCTTGGAATGCCATAGGGCAAATATTCACTGGGCTTTTATCCAATCGTGTAGCAAGCATAACAATAGCTATGTCGCTAAGATATGTTTTTAACTTTCCTAATCCTTTAACTCTATTTTCGTAATGTTTAGTTCTCATATTTTTGTCTTTTTATTTTAATTAAGCTGCGTACGTTCTGCATTCTGCGGCGCAAGCCAAACAAGAGGCTGCGCACTTTTGGCAATGTTCACTATCATGCTGGGCACATTCTTCTGCACACCATTCGCAAACCTGTGCGCAAAGCAGGCAATAATCTTTTACAAAACGACTGTCAGCAATCATGTATTTTATGCATATCTGGCATGCCTCTACGCACTGCAAACAGCATCTTGGGCAGTCGTTTTTACTCTCTTTACCAATCATAAAGGAAAGACAATTTTGACAATCTATAAGACACTGCTGACAGGCCTTTATGCACGTTTCGTAGTTAGCTATCATTTTTTATTTGTTTTTAATAAAGTCGATAAATAACAGCAAAATGAATAACCCAATCCATTAAATATTTGCGGTAATTAATTACAACAAAAGAGCCTCAGAAAGTTAAAGTTTCTAAAGCTCTTTATGTATTTTAAGCTAGGTTTTGCGCTACATCAATTAAGCGTCAACTACCTGCTTCTCATGTTTACCTTCTCGTATTTCCTCAATAAGTTTATTGATAAAAGCCGGTAAATCATTTGGGTTTCTGCTTGTCACCAATCCATGGTCTACCACCACTTCTTGATCTAACCAGTTGGCACCAGCATTGACTAAATCATCCTTTATACTCTTGAATGAGGTCACCTTTCTATTTTCTACCACATCCGCACTGATTAATAGCCATGGTGCATGGCAAATTGCAGCGACGGGCTTTCCACTTTCAAAGAAGGATTTAACGAAAGCTAAAACAGAGGTGTCTGTTCTCAATGTGTCCGGGTTCATCACTCCACCTGGTAAAACCAAGGCGTTATAATCTTGTTCGTTTACGTCTAAAATATGTTTATCTACTTTTAAAGCTGGGCCCCATCCGTCTGCATCTAAACTTTTGATTTCATCACGTTCTGTGGAAACTACATCTACATTAGCGCCTTCATTTCTTAGCGCGTTCATGGGATCGAATAATTCAGACTTTTCAAAACCATTTGTGGCTAAAATGGCAATATTTTTTGATTCTAATTTCATATGTTTTTTAGGTTTTAAATATTAATTACATAAAGAAAGAAGATGTGAAATAAGTCAAGCATTCATTGACGTAATGGCATTAAGTTTTAATGCTAATCAACACCAGACATTACTATAACTTCAGAAGTTCCCCAACGGTCAATTTAAATATATAATGTACTTATCCTTATAAACTAGTCTGGCAGTTAGTGACTGATACTACTAACTTGATTTCACGCTTTAACAACACGACTTTACTTCTAACCATTTAAATGCCAAGGTTTTTTAAACAGGAAAATATCCAACGTCATGCGCAGTTTGCGATATGGTTAACATCCAAAGGTTTTAAGTTAAGACGCCGAGCAAATTATACTAACTTAAAAATAGAGTTAATTAAAAATTCATAATCATGAAAAATATCAAACAAATTACAGTCATACTGCTTACTTGCGCTTTTATGGCGTCTTGTGGACCAAAAGTGACCACAACTAAAAAAGCAAATATGACCAATTACGAATCTTTTGCTTATTTACCCAACACCTCATTAGATGTGGCTGACAACATGAAACCAATAGACGAAACGGTCGCTGTTTCTGTTATATCTGCCCTTAACGATGAAATGGTGGAAGAAGGCTTTATGTTAAATAGAGAAAACCCAGACCTTTTGGTTTTGCTCAATACGTCTTATGACATCGAGCGAATGAAAGAAATGAAGCCAAAATACTCTACAATGACAGGAACTTATAATTACCCTGTTAGTGCTTATTACGATACAGTAGCTTACAATTATTATAAGTCTTATCCCGTAAATGACATGTATAATATAGACTATGACACTGTCAAAGAAGGGGTTCTTATTGTTGAACTTTTTGATAGAAAATCAAAAGAATTGGTCTGGCGCGGAACGGCCGAGGATTTCCTATCAGACATTGAAACCGAGGAAGACGTCCTAGCCATGGTAGATTCCATTTTTGATGCATTTCCGCAATAGGATTACAATAATTAGAAATCAAACCAAAGCATTAAAACAAACCTGTTTATCATTGAATGGATTTAACAGACCATTCAATGATATCAACTTAATGCGATAGATAAAATAAAGCTATTGAACACATTAATAATTGAATTCTGTATTCATCCAAAAACCAAAAATGATTTATTATGAAACAAAGTGAAGAAGATTTTGAACTTGTTAAAGAGCCTTCAGACGAAAAACGAAATTATATATTTAAAAAAGACAAGATAACCTTAGGTGGTTTCTTTTTTGTCCTTGCTGTCTTAATTCTCTTAATTGCAGCTGTAGTACTTACATATAGATACTTAGGCTAGAGTTGGTGGTATATTGAAGGCCTTCACACTAGTAAAAAGTAAAATAGCCATTAAATAAATTAAATTAAAACCCTAAAAAGATTAGTCTTTTTTAGGGTTTTTTAAAAACGATTCGTTTTCTGTGGTACTACTTATAGTAGGGTCTTCATGTGCTTGTGTTTTCTCCAAACCTGCAGAATCAACCCCGAAAAATTCTAGAATTTCTGAATGACGGGAGATGATTTTAGCTTTATTACCTACAATGGCAATTGGGCGCTCAAGCAAATGCGGCTTACTATGTATCAGTTTAATCCAATCTTCATCATTAAAGGCTTCCTTGTCTTGCGCCGATTTGTACCACTCCTTATTCTGGACTTCAAAAATGGCTTCAAAAGGCATATCCAACATAGCTGACAGCTCAATCCAAATACTGTCCTTTAACTGTTGCTCCTTTATATCAATGAGGTCAATTTTTTTCTGTATTCCCTGCACATAACCTGCAACTTGCTTCCCAAGGTAGGAATTGGAATTATAAATTAAAGTAAGTTGATTTTTATCTGTAGCTATCATTGGCATGGGTTTTAAGTTTTTGATGTTATTATTTGTGAATTCTAAGATAAGGTTCCTCTCGCAGGGTAATCGTTGCTTTTAATATAACTAATGGCTTCCAGAATTTCATTGAAATTAGGTCTTGCAAAAGGCATTGTTTGAATCGAACTCGCATAAAGCGTATTGTCTGACTTGATTAAAAAGACACCAGGCTCAGAAAATTTTGACGGCTCATCATCTGATATGGCTTTAGAAATGAATAAGCCCAACTCTTTAGCCTTATTTATATCAAAATTATAGCCTATTGGCAGCCCTGAAATATCCCAATCGCGGCCTGCTTTTTTTGCGCGTTCTTCAGTATCACAACTAATGGCTATGACATGAACATTTTCAGACTTAAATTCATCTAATTTTTCTGTTAGTGTCTCTAGATACGATTTGCAAATAGGACAATGCAACCCTCTGTAAAAAACCATAAGTGTGAAGTCTTGACCTTTTTGCCTGTGCAAATCCCAGTTTGTACCATTAATTAAAGGCACTTGTATATTGGGAAATTTTGAACTCGGAATTATCATAACGATTTTTATTTCTTGTTTTTCTTATCCTTAATCGTCTCTGAATCTATATCGAACGTATTCGACTTAGTATTGTCGGTTTTCGGATTAGTAGGTTGATCTTGCTCAACTTCTCTCTTAAACTTTCTCTTTTTTGTATTTTCCATGGTGTATCTTTAGAATTAAACATTAGCGTCGCAATGTGCACATGGTGCACTCTTGCCACCACTACTAAAGTATACCCTGAAAAAGACGATTATTTTAACTCGGTTACTTTTTTAATTGATGCTAAAAGGTAATGCTCCAATTATCCTAACTACGCTTAAAGAAAAAATAATAAACTAGGGCAATGGCACAAATCACGACCCCTATAATAATTGACATTCTGTTCATAGACATTGCCACTAGCAAACAACCAGCGATTGCTAGAACCGGAATAACCCTCCTTAGAGGTATGGTAAAACTTGGCTGATAATCATCCCGTTTACATTTGGTAAAGTAGAGCAACGAGGCACAGACGGCAACATAAATCACCAAATGAAGGAAAGAAGCCACCTCTGCAAACAACTCAAGGTCTTCTAAAAAAAGCATGGCTACAATAGGTAAAACAGCAAAAAGTAATGCATAATGAGGTGTTTTAAAGCGCTTGTTTAGACGAGCTAATTTTTTGGGAATTAATTCATTTTTAGCTAAAGCATAGACTGACCTTGAGGCACTAATAATTGATGCATTAGCGCTGGATAAAGTTGCAAGTAACCCTGCGATAATAACAAAAATAGGCCCATTATCACCTAACAATTTTCTGGCGACTTCTGCTATAGCCAATTGCCCATATTGTCTGAGCTCCTCAACTGTTAGCACAGCAGTTGTAACAAAAACCACTAGAATATACATGATTAAAACAATCCCAACACTGGAAAGAAGAGCAATTGGGAGGTTTTTTCTTGGATTCTTAATATCACCTCCAATGGTCGCGATTTGCACAAACCCTAAATATGAAGTGAAAATCAATCCTGTTGTTGAGAATATAGGTTCAAGGCCTTTGGGAGCAAATTCCCTGTAAAGGTTTTTCTGTCCAAAAAACCCTAAAACTTCAAAAAGCCCATAGAAAAATACAGCAAATAAAAGTACTGCAAGTAAAGTAACCATGGCATTTTGAAAGCTTCCAACTTTCTTTGTGCCAACCACATTTAAAAAGAATAAAACCAGCACAGGAATTAAAGCTATTAGTATGGTATCTGTTGTACCGTCGTAGCCTATGTTCGACAAAAATCGTTTAAAATAATCTGAAAATCCCATTATGTAAAAGGCTGCAGCAAATACAAGCCCAAGCCACTGCGATATTCCTATTAGCGCTCCCCACAATGAACCAAAAGAGCGGGAGACAAAAACATAAGCCCCACCACTACTTGGCATTGCGGTTGCCAATTCGGACGTGCATAAAGCAACAAGTAAAGCAATTAAACCACCTATTGCAAAGGACAATATAGCTGCAGCACCAGCTTGGGCACCAGCAATACCAGGAAATACAAAAATACCAGCGCCCACCATGGTACCAACACCAACAGAAGTTGCTGCACCTATTCCCATGGAACGCTTTAATCCTTTATTCTCCAGTTGTTCCTTTGATGACATTACAAATGAATTGAATGATTAATAATATTAGAATAATTACCTATTTTTATCCAGATAAAAAACCTCAAAAACCTTTATTATTTTTGATACCATAGCCATAACGCTCAGCGTAAACGTAAGTGAACTCTGCCCCAAAGAATAATATTAATGATGAATAGGATACCCATAATAAAACCAGAACTATAGTTCCTGCAGCACCATAAGTTGATGCTGGTTCTGCCTCACCAAAATATAGTCCAAGTAAAAATTTACCAATTGCAAATAAAATTGAAGTAATAAGCGCACCAATCCATACAGTCTTCCACTTCACCTTGGCATCTGGGAGAAATTTAAAAATCAGCGCAAACAATAGCGTAATTAACCCTATAGAAATCACCAAGTCAAAAGAATAGGCCAGGTACAAAAATATATCTGGCATCGTTTCTTTTATATAATCACTTACCATACTTATAGCCGTAGTTAAAACAAAACTTACTAAAAGTAAAAAGCCAAGGACCAGTACAAAAGCAAAACTTAACAACCTATCCACTAAAATTGCCCATAGTCTAGATTGAGACGTGGTGTCTACCTTCCAAATTTTATTAAGTGATATTTTTAATTGATAAAAAACACCTGTTGCCCCAAACAATAACGTTCCTATTCCTAACACAGTAGAAATAGTATTCTTTTCAGATTTCTGAGTTTCGGTGATAATGGACTCAATAAAACCCGCAACATCCTTTCCAAGGACCGCTGAAAATTCTGCCGTTAACTTACCTTGCACTATTTCATATCCCCAAACCGAACCAACAACATTAATGGTAATAACTAATAGCGCTGGTAATGAAATTACCGCATAGTAGGCTACAATGGCACTAAGCCTAAAAGGATGGTCATTGAACCATAACGAGAAGGTTTTTCCCAACAAACTTGGTAAATGGCGTAACTTAAAATTTTGTTCGGGTCTTACCATAACTCAGCGTTATCGAAAATGGCATACGGTCCATAAATGTCAGTCTGAAGGAATCCGTACCTTAAGGGAATCATACGAAAGTTTAGCCTAAATGTTTCTATTATAGCGTTAGTTTCCATTTAAAGTTTAACCTTAAATTTTGTAAATACTACATTATCATGTCGATTTTGGTAACCGTGCCAAATAATCGCTACACTCAAAATAATTGCTCCGCTTAAAGCCGTATAGGCAATCATAACATTGTCTTGAGCATGCCTTACATACAGAGCGATTAATGCCCATACACCTACAGCCGCGAATTCCCTCATTTTTCTAGCCATAATCATAAATATATTTATAGCTACCGTAGCGGCTACCATTATTAAAGTCCATTGTACAGGTGTTAAGAATCCTCCATTCCAACCTATTTTAACCAAAAAGGTAGCTACGTTTGCTATAGTTGCTACGGCTATCCAGCCAGTATAAAGACAAATAGGCCACCAACAAAATATAATTACTGGTAATGCTGTCTTATGACTTTCCATATTAGTATTTATAATGATTTTTATAAGTGAAAAAAGAATACCACACATGAGCACCAATGACATACCGATGTAATCATAAACAAATGCAATCACCCAGAGGCCATTTAATAAATTGGCAATCGCAAACCAATATCCAGATTTAACCATAAAGTCTAAGTGTTTCTGTCTGAAAAGCGCACTGTTAACCTGAAAAATTCCCAAAGCGAATAAGCTCAAAAAAATGAGTCCCCAAATACTAAAGGCATAATTTGCCGGTGTGAATAAATTACTGTAATTGTTACTCATCTCACCAATGGTAGTATCATTGAAACGAAGAACCTGTGAACAATAATTAACCGAAATTACGAGTATAACGGAAATCAGATTTATTAGCGGTAGTACTTTATACATTAGGAATAATTGTTTTATTGATTTTATTTGGTTTTAGCACGTTTAGATCTATTTATTTAAGTTAGCTGAAAAGGCGCGATATCTTAATAAGGCAACAAAAAAGACACCACCCAGAGCATTTCCAAAGAGTGCAGTGACTTGAAAACCTAAATAATCCAAAAACTTTATCTGTGATGAGGTTATAAGCCCTGTAAATACCTCAATATTTCCAACTATACTATGGTGGAGACCAGCAAAACCTACAATAAATGTAATCATGTAGACCATGAATATGCGACTAATGGAATCTGTTGAAGAGGTAACCAACCAAGAAAGCAAGGCCATAAGCCAACCGGCCAATACAGCACTGGCAAAAATGGTATAATTGGAAAAATCTATAACATGAAGTGCGATGTTCTTAAGTGCCTCTTCATCAATTATTCCTATATGAGTTCCAACCCATACTAAAATTAAGGCTATTGCAATCCCTCCCAACAAATTTCCAAAAATGACGGTAGCCCATAAGACCGCCAACTCTTTCAGCTGTCGCTTTCCATGCAAAACAGGAAGAAAAAGCAAAGAGGTTTGCTCCGTGAATAAAATTGAGCGTCCCATGACAACCATAATAAATCCAACCGGATAGACAAAGGCGGCTGCATATGGAATATATTCCGGAGGAATTCTACCTGCCAATAATGTATAGACCATAGCAATAAGAAAATAAGAGAATCCTAATTCCAATCCCGCGGTAAAAGACCCTAAAAGCACTTTTGTCTTATTATGCTCATAGGTTTCCATGCCTTCGCAGAGTTGTTCAATTAAAATCTGCTTGTGAGTTTTTGGCTGCTGCGGTTTTGTAGTTTCCGAGGGTATTTTTTTGTCTTTAGTTGTGTCCTGTGTCTTCAAATTTGGAGTTACTTGAGTAAAAGCTTCTAATCCTTAATTAGGCCGATAATATCTTAATGGAATTTAAATCACAGTATTACAAACCATCATAAAATTAACCCAATGCGTTACACCGTTTCATTATATAATGTATTGGAACTCCCCTTAAAAAGGCAGCAATGAACATTTAAGTTGCTTTAACAAAGAACGGCATACCTACTACCATTACAACACAACGACCTTACTGAATTAAAAAATATAAACTACCAAAATATTGGGGTTAAATATGTTATTTATAAGGTTTATTCATTTATAACCCTATTTTTTATAGGGTTAATTTACCTTTTTATCTATTTATGTTGTTTTATACCCTCAAAAAAATATATTTTTGGCGGGAATTATCAATTTTTGAATTTTAAATCGCATAATACGTATGAAAAAAATTGAAGCCATTATCAGAAAGTCGAAATTCAGCGACGTTAAAGAGGCCCTTCATGATGTTGGAGTGAATTTTTTCTCCTATTGGGACGTCACAGGTTTAGGTAACGAAAAAGAAGGCCACGTCTACCGTGGCGTCAGTTATAGTACTAGCGACATTCAACGTCGGTATTTATCTATAGTTGTCAATGATGAATTTGAAGAAGCTGCCATACAGGCCATATTAAAATCTGGAGCCACAGGCGATGTTGGTGACGGTAAAATATTCGTTTCGGACATTAACGAATGCTACCGAATTAGAACTGGGGAAAAAGGAGGTCAAACACTTAATTAAATCTTATGGAAGTTCTTACAACAAATAATGTTTGGATGATGATATGCACGGCCTTAGTCTTTTTCATGCACTTAGGTTTTGGTCTATTGGAAATAGGACTCACGCGGCAAAAGAATACCCTTAATATCCTATTTAAGAATATGTTTATTATTACCGTAGGGCTATTGTTATATGCCCTAGTTGGTTTTAATTTGATGTACCCTGGAGATTTTAATGGCTTTTTCGGTTTCGCTGGCTTCGGCTTGGATTCTCCCGTTGGCAGCAGTGGAGTTTTAGACCTTTCCTATAATTCAGGCTACACCTATTGGACCGATTTTCTCTTTCAAGGTATGTTTGCCGCTACAGCTGCAACCATAGTTTCTGGAGCAGTTGCCGAACGTATTAAAATCGGCCCATTTATGATGTTCACCGTACTTTATGTCGGTTTAGTTTACCCTATAGCTGGCTCATGGAAATGGGGCGGCGGTTTCTTGGATGACCTTGGTTTTTATGACTTTGCAGGATCTACTTTGGTTCACTCCGTGGGAGGTTGGGCTGCACTGGTCGCCGTTTTTCTACTAGGTGCTCGATTAGGAAAATTCAAAAATGGAGTCTCACAGGCCATTCCTGGACACAATATACCATTAGCTACTGCTGGAGTGCTAATCCTATGGTTGGGCTGGTTTGGGTTTAATGGTGGATCGGTACTCTCTGCAGACCCAGCAGCCACCTCACTAACTTTAGTCACTACCTGTTTAGCCGCTGCAGCAGGAGGCGTAGCATCCGCGATGGTATCAACGGCAATCTATAAAAATTTGGATTTAACCATGTTTCTTAATGGTATTTTGGGAGGCTTGGTTGGAATTACGGCAGGTGCCGATGTCATGTCACCAACGGATGCCATAATTATTGGTATCGTTTCAGGGACTTTAATTGTTTTTGCCGTAAGCTTTATTGACAAACTGCGTTTAGACGATCCTGTTGGTGCCATTGCAGTACATCTCGTCTGTGGTGTTTGGGGCACATTAGCCGTTGGAATCTTCGGATTTAAAGCCGTAACAAATGACGCTGGAGAATTTTTAAATGACAGAGGACAAGTCGTAAGCACCTTAGCTGAAGCTGCCAATGAGTTGGCATTTTTACCGCAACTCTACGGTGTTCTGGCCTATGCGGGAATTTGTGTCGTTTCTTCATTTATCATCATTTTTACCATGAAGAAAACAGTTGGCATAAGAGTCTCACAACGCAAAGAACTAGAAGGCTTGGATGCCCACGAGCACGGCATGGATGCGTATCCAGACTTTAGACTCAACGAACACTAACTTTAGTTGATAAAACTAAAAAAGCCCTTAAGTTCTAACCTTAAGGGCTTTTTTATTCCCTAAGCCGAATTTCGACTTGCATTAATATTTCCGAATAATGAACGGGTTACCATCTTCTCAAAAACAGCGATTTTTTCTTCATCCTTTGGTTCAGCTTTTTTCAACTCCTGCATTTTCTTTAGCGCATATTGCTGAATGGTTAAAAGCGGAAGCACAATAGATTCGCGCACGGCGATAGAGGCCTTTGAGACAGGTTCATCCTCCATAAGCTCTTTATATCCTGTCAATTTTAAAATTAACCGTTTAGTGGTTTCATATTCCGCATAAATCATCTGCCAAAAATCACCATATTCTGTGTCATCTGCCATGTAGCGTGTAAGATTAAAAAAGGATTTGGACAGGGACATCATACTATTAGCTATTAAGGTCCTAAAGAATCTGGAATTTTCGAACAACTGCTGAACCTTGTCAAACTCACCCGTGGCTTCGTAGTGTTGTAATGCCGTTCCAACGCCATAAAAGCCAGGCACGTTTTGTTTTAATTGACTCCAAGAGCCAACAAACGGTATAGCTCTCAAATCCTTGAAATCTAGCCCTTCTGATTTTCCTCTCTTCGATGGCCTGCTACCAATATTTGTTTTGGCATAATATTTCAAGGTGCTCATATGCTCGAGATAAGGCAAAAACTTGGGATGTGCCTTAAAATCTGCATAGGCCTTGTAACTTAAATTGGCTAAATCATCCATAACTGCCTTATCATCTGGTTGCATCTCATGATTTTTATCATTAAGCCTGTTCATTATGCCAGAACTAATCAACTGCTCCATATTATATTGCGAAGAAGCCAAGGTTCCAAAATTTGAACTAATGGTTTGTCCCTGGATGGTTAATTGAATTTCCTTATCCTCAATAGTGGGACCTAAAGACGCATAAAATTGATGGGTCTTTCCTCCGCCTCGTGCCGGAGGTCCTCCCCTTCCATCGAAAAAAATCACATCAATTCCATAGTCTCGTGACAAGGCTGTTAGTGCTTCCTTAGCTTTAAAGATGCCCCAATTCGCCATGAGGTAACCGCCATCTTTGGTACCATCGCTAAATCCTAACATTATGGTTTGCCTGTTGTTTCTAGCTTCAAGGTGTTTGCGGTAATGTGAATTACTGTACAACTCTTTCATCACGGAAGGCGCAGCTTCTAGATCGGTAACCGTTTCAAATAAAGGCACAACATCTACAGTTAAGGCTTCATGAAATGCCACTATCTTTAGCATAGCGAAAAGCTGAAGTACATTCAACGTCGTTTGATTATTGCTTATGATGTAACGATTGCAAGCTACTTCTCCATTTGTTTCTTGAATGGATCTCATGGCCTTGATGGTTTCTACAATATCAACCGCTTGCTTATCCTTAAATGCTATGGTTCCTATAGATCCTGAAATTGAAGCCAAATGTTCTTTTTGGTCCTGTAGTGAAAGTTCAAAGAAGTTTGAAGGGAATAAGTCACTGCCATTTTCAATAAGCTCTTGAACGAGAGCCTTAAACATACTATCATGGACTCGGCTATCCTGCCGGATATCCAAGCTTCCAAAATGATAACCGAATAATTTTGTTTTATTGATTAGAGAGGTCACCTTATCCACGAATAAGGACTGGTGCTCAATGATTAAAAGATCTCTAATCTCTACAAGCTCTTCTTGAAACGCTTTTAAAGAAATCTGTTCGTCCTTATTCAATAGTGTATTGTGCAAGCGATGATTCAAGTCTATGACACGCGGACGAATACCTCTGAAGGTAAGGCGCCTTCGCAGGTATTTTATGTCCTTGATGTAATTTTTAATAATGGCCTCTTTGAGCTTTTTCGCTACATTCAGTGTGATTTCTGGTGTCACAAACGGATTGCCATCGCGATCACCGCCAGGCCAAAAACCAATATTTACAATAGAGTTATTGATATCCCGATAATCAAAAATATTCTGCTGAACGTAATCATAGATGCCACCAAAAGAGTGATAGAAAACATTCTTTAAATACCAAATGAGATTAACGGCCTCATCATAAGGTGTAGGCTTTTTATCCTTAAAAAAAGGCGTCTTTCCCAATTGCCCAAGTAAACTCCTAATCTCTGGTAAGTTATCTGTTTTTATGGCCTCAGCCAGGTCAGTGATTATACCCAAGACAGTTCCTGGATAGAATTGTGTGGGATGGGCAGTAAGCACTATCCTAACGTTAAAAGATTCCAAGTAATCTTGAAGTAGTTGTGTTTTGTTTTCTGAAGCCGCATTCTCCTTTAAACTCCTTAAAGACCCAACACCCTCCATGTTATTCACAACGGCGAAGGCAGCATCTTCGATGGCATCGAATAAAACCACTTGGCGCTCGATGTACTGAATAAACCGAAACAGTAAATTGATTTGACTTTTCTCAGATCGCCTTGCTTGATACTTTTGGAAAAAGGAATTGACAATAGTGGTGGGATCATCATTGTTTTCAAATCCTTGTTTGCAGGTTTCGTGAAACAAAGGCAATAAGGCCACTGTTTTTGACAATGCATCAAATGGCAAGGTCATAAAAATACTGTTGTAAATCTGGTATTTGGATAATACGTTTTGGTTAAAGCGTATTAACTTAGGTTCCGTATGCATAAAGTTGATTGCTTTTTGTTTGAATTCTTCGGAATCTTAAAGATATCATATTTAGATTGATTCTTAAAAAGGATTAAAAAAATTTGGAATTTTAATTTATGTTATGCAATATTTGTAACACAAAGTTCAAAGACTTACTGAAATGTTATCAAGAAAGGTGGAGGGAATAGACCCTATGAAGCCTTAGCAACCCTTTGTCACAAAGAAGGTGCTAAATTCTACTCATTTTTTAATTCGGAATTAAAAAATAGATAGATAACCCAACAAATAGCTCATCTGCTATTTGTAAATTTCTTAATAACATTTT
Source organism: uncultured Winogradskyella sp. (assembly GCA_913055905.1). Lineage (GTDB taxonomy): Bacteria > Bacteroidota > Bacteroidia > Flavobacteriales > Flavobacteriaceae > Winogradskyella. The sequence continues at coordinate 854,263 of CAJXLB010000001.1, read as the reverse complement.
TCTAATAAGTACGCTTCTAAACAGAAGCTTATTTGGCTTTGGGTTTAATTAGTATTAACTCAAAAAAATTTAGAAAAATGAGTACACAAAATTTCGCAACCAAAGCGTTGCATGCAGGACATGATGTCGCAAAAAATGGCGGAACTAGAGCGGTTCCCATTTATCAATCCACAGCGTACGTATTTAACGATTCGGACCATGCTGCCAACCTATTCTCCCTAGCAGAGCCAGGTAATATCTACACAAGGATCAACAATCCTACGAATGATATTTTAGAACAACGCTTAGCTGCCTTGGAAGGAGGCATTGGCGCCGTGGCAACCGCTTCAGGAACCTCTGCCATCGCTACAACTCTATTAACCTTGTTGAGAGCAGGCGATCATATTGTAGCGTCTAACAGTCTGTATGGCGGCACCTATAATCTATTGAGCGTTACGCTTCCAAGACATGGTATTACCACCACATTTGTAGACCCATCTGTACCAGGAAGTTTTGAGGCTGCAGCACAGGAAAACACCAGAGCATTTTTTGTAGAATCCCTTGGTAATCCCAAATTGGACGTCCTTGATATTAAAGCGATATCATCGCAAGCCAAGACTTATAAAGTGCCTTTAATTGTAGATAATACTGTCGCCACACCGTACTTGCTAAATCCAATTGAGCACGGCGCCAATATTGTTATTCACTCCCTTACTAAATACATCAACGGTAACGGTACCACACTGGGAGGCATCATAATAGATGCTGGCACTTTTGATTGGACCAATGGTAAATTTCCTGAATTTACCGAGCCTTCTCCAGGCTACCACGGTTTGGTTTATTCTGAAGTTTTAGAGGCTGCCGCGTTTATTGCAAAGGTTAGAATTGAAGGACTTAGGGATTATGGTGGAGCACTGAGTCCATTCAATGCTTTTCAAATCCTTCAAGGCTTGGAAACTTTAGAAGTTAGGATTACCAAACATAGCGAAAACGCCTTGGAATTGGCACAATGGCTTCAAGAGCAGGATGAAGTTACTTGGGTTAACTATCCTGGCCTAGATTCTAGCCCTTACAAGAATCTTGCAGACAACTATTTACCAAAAGGCCAGAGCGGTATTGTTACGTTTGGAACAAAAGGTGGTTATGAAAGCGCCAAAACCATCGCAGATACTACAAAACTATTCTCACTTTTAGCCAATATTGGAGATACCAAGTCCCTTATAATCCATCCAGCTAGCACAACGCATCAACAACTCAGCGATGAAGCTCAAGAATTAACAGGAGTAACCAAGGATTTAATTCGGTTATCGGTTGGGTTAGAAAACATCGAAGACCTCAAAGCCGATTTAAAACAAGCTTTTGCCGTTGTGAAGCAAAAGCAACTGCTTAAAGCCTAGCCTGTCTTTGTTGTTAGTTAGCATCGGGTGTTTTCATCGTTGGGAAAGCACCCGATTAACCAAAAAAATTATGAAAGTGAAAAAAATTGAATATCTAAAAATCAAGAGGTTTAAAACCACTTCCCAATACATTTGCGATATAGACTTAAGCTATCAATTGTTTGGGAAAAACTTGCATGAAGCACCAATCATTCTCATAAACCATGCACTTACCGGAAATTCAAATGTATGTGGTCCTAATGGCTGGTGGTGCGATATGGTTGGCACTGACAAGGTCATTGATACAAAGCGTTATACGGTACTAGCATTTAATGTGCCTGGCAATGGGTACAGCTTACAGAACAAGGAAATTTCAGAATATTATAAAAAGTTTACCGCTAGAGACATCGCCCAAATTTTTGCCTTAGGACTAGACCTTTTAGAGATAACCCAACTCTTTGCCATTATAGGTGCCTCGGTAGGCGGTGGGATTGCCTGGGAATTAGCTGCATTAAGACCAAAACTAGCCAAACATCTTATACCAATAGCAACAGATTGGAAGGCTACTGATTGGCTCATCTCTAATTGCCATATTCAGGATTTGATTTTAAATCATTCTGTTGCACCAATAGCTGATGCCAGGGCACACGCCATGACATTATATCGAACACCAGAATCCTTGAGCCATAAATTCAATAGAAGTTTAAACGCCAAAAATCCAGAATGCTACAACACAGAATCCTGGTTAGATTACCATGGTAGACAATTAGAGCAACGCTTTAGTTTATCTGCTTATAAAATGATGAATCAAATTCTTAAAACCATTGACATCACTAGAGACAATGAAAGTTTTATAGATGTGGCTCAAAAAATCACTTCGAGCATACATATTATCACCATAAACTCCGATCTTTTCTTTAAACCCGAAGAAAATTGGACCACTTATGTCGATTTAAAATCTGTAAAGGACAATGTGTTTATCAGTGAAATTAAATCGCTTCATGGACACGATGCTTTTCTTATTGAATTTGGTCAATTAAAGCGTTTTCTCAAACCAATTTTTAAAAGTGACCAAAATTCAAAGTCGGCATCATTAGACATTCAAAGGTGCGCTTGATTAGTTTTCTGTTGCTTCTTTGTTATCTAATACTGTTAAAAACGAATATTTTTTGTTCGTGACACGACGTGTCATACTGCACTCCTTAATCGGGGCGTATCTTTGTACCTCAAAAGTAAGTAAGCCCTAACTACTTACATTATAAAAAAGAGAGGAGTGTTTTTTAGTATCCTGATGAGATGGTAAATTAAGTTCAAGTTGGTTAATAGCGATTAGCTTCTCTCTTTTAACCCTTAATTGTAAAGAGCGCCCATTGCGGGCGCTCTTTTGTTATATGCTTCAAAAATAGAGGTTTTGCTCTGCAATGTAACTTAAATCATGTATTTTTATAAAAAGCACATGTGAAAAAATTTCAAACTTTAGGAGAATTGATTAAGGCTTTTCGTGCCCATCACGAAATATCCCAAACCGACCTTGCATCAGATTTGGATGTTGATATTCGTTCCGTTATTCGTTGGGAAAAAAACGAAACCCTCTTAAATCCCGAAAAAGAGGCTGAATTGGCTCGAGTTACATTTATTCCCTACCAAGTTATCCGAAATTTAAATTCTTCAACCCAAATCCCTACCTTTTATGATTTCGATTTAAGAAAATATTCCTTATCGGCACTTTCAAGCGAACTCCCGGACGCCAATTGGATTAAATCTAAAATAGATGTAAAAACCGATCGCCTAAAGATAATCACTTCCAAAGAAGACCTTGCTCCTGTTGTAAGACATACCCAATTACAGAAAAATCCGCTTAAGACTGTGGACGAAGATTTATTTTTGGAGGCTGCAAAAAATCTACCGGAGCTAAATATGATTTTATTGGATCAGTCTGGTTATTATTCCGGGCACTGTGTGTACTTTTCTATCCGTCCAGAAACGTATCAAAAAATTCGTTCTAGGGAAATAACCGAAAAACAATTAACCGCAAGGGACCTCGTTAATTATAAAACGCAAGAAAAACCTATTTTTTACTGCCATAGCATCACTGCAGATTGCAACGAAAACTTTTTTTACATCATAGGCGCTGTTTTAAAATTCTTCAGGGATGCTCCCTTGGGCAATTATCTCTATGCCTTGCTAACTTCTAGGTATGATTCGCATAATATGAGCGAGCAACTGGGCGTAAAAACAGTATGGCAAGACTTAGGCATTAAGGAAAAATTTGGGCTTAAAGATGCACCTCGATTGGTAGAAGGCTCTTTTAAGACCTTTTTATCACAGTAAACCTTAAATATACCCTAATTTGTTTTTAGAATAGCTAGATATTTCTTATATTATAGGATTGGTCTTTTAATCAAGACAACTAAGCATTCAAACAGATTTAAGCCCGAAATAAATTGTAGGTTTCAACTACAAAAGATACCTTTGCAAAACATGGTGAAAAAACTCAAGGACAAAAAGAATAAACGCATTTTTAGCTTCAATTTTCTAGTGTTCCGTATTCAATCGGAACAATTTATTCCACCGACCCTTTAAGTCATTCTCCCAATTACAAGCAGGATATCTAACGATACAGTCATGGCTCTGCCTTGATTAAAAGTCTTAACTCACAAATAGTCTCAATCCTGCCATCCAATCAACTCAAAAACTTAGCCGTAAGGCACAAAACTTTTAATAACTATAAACAGAAAAATTTGAAATTACTTTATATCAAAAGAAATACGAAGACAGAACGCAGATATTCACCAAAAATGGGTGTGCTCATCACCTATGTGACTTACATAAAACGATACCTTCTTGGTATTCCTATAAAAACACTTCACGAATATCGGGAAACCTACCATGGTAAAGTGAAAAACAATGACGACTGCAACTTGTTCATTTAATACTTCTAGACATGACTTTAACTACTTATGACGCCTTTAATAGAATAACGCCATTGCAAATGGAAAAAGTGACCAATTTTCTCCATGAGCATTTAGGCAAATATGGTGATGACAAAAGCGCCATAATGAAAGCCATAGCCTATGCTGCCAAAGAACGCACTGGGTTGGGAGGCTATATTTTCTTAATGGAAGATAACCATAAGATTGTTGGTGCCGTGGTTATCAATAAAACAGGAATGGATGAGTACATCCCGGAAAATATTCTCGTCTACATAGCCACCCATAAGGATTACAGAGGCCAAGGATTAGGAAAAAAATTAATGCAATATGCCATTGATAACTGCAAAGGAGATATTGCCCTACACGTAGAAAAAGATAATCCGGCCAAATTTTTATATGAAAAGTTGGGATTTACCAATCCCTACTTAGAAATGCGATTAAAACGATAGTATGAGGCAACTTAAAATCATAAAACAAGTTACCAATAGAGAGGAAAAATCATTAGATAAGTACCTACAAGACATCGGTAAAATAGAGTTAATAACGGCCAACGAGGAGGTTGAGCTCGCTCAAAAAATTAGAGCTGGTGACCAGCGCGCACTAGAAAGGCTTGTTAATGCCAACTTGCGCTTTGTAGTATCCGTTGCAAAACAATACCAAAACCAGGGTTTAAAACTACCTGACCTTATTAACGAAGGAAATATTGGTCTTGTTAAAGCGGCAAAGCGCTTTGACGAAACACGAGGGTTTAAATTTATCTCCTATGCGGTTTGGTGGATTCGCCAATCTATTTTAAAAGCTCTAGCCGAACAATCGAGGGTTATTAGACTTCCGGTGAACAAAGTAAGCAGTATAAGTAAAATCAATAAAGCCATATCTCGATTAGAACAAGATAATGAGCGAGCACCATCGCCCGAGGAAATTGCCAAAGCCTTGGATATGACCGTTAAAGATGTTAAGAATTCCTTGAAGAATTCTGGCAGACATGTCTCCACGGATGCACCTTTAAAAGAAGGCGAATCATCCACTCTTTACGATGTTTATCGCAGCAATGAAATGTCTAATGCAGAAAAACAGCAATTTCAGGAATCCCTACGCGTAGAAATCAACAGGGTTCTCGAAACATTATCAACGAGGGAAGCAGACGTCATAAGGCTTTTCTATGGGATAGATGACCAACCGGCCATGAGCTTGGTGGAAATAGGTGAAACCTTTGATTTAACTCGAGAGCGCGTACGCCAAATCAAGGAAAAAGCCATAAGACGATTGAGACATCAATCAAAATCAAAAATTTTAAAGCCTTATTTAGGCTAAATCCATAAAATGAAGACCATATGTTAAAAATAGAAGTAAAAGAAGGTGAAAGAATTGAACGAGCGATTAAGCGTTACCGCAGAAAGCATAGAGACACCAAGGTAAAAGAAAAAATCAGAGAACGACAGGCGTATAAAAAACCGTCTACACGCCGACGTGAACAACTTCAAAAAGCACGATACAAACAGCAATATCTATTGGAACAGGAAAAGTAGATAATGGACATTCACATTATAGACTTAACAATCTTTGTGGCCTATCTCATCTTTATGCTAGGGATTGGGTTTTATTTTCTGAGAAAAAATAAGTCCAAAGATGATTATTATGTCGGCGGCAGAAATATGTCTGCTGGACATATTGGTTTATCTGTCGTGGCCACAGATGTAGGTGGTGGCTTTTCTATAGGTCTTGGCGGATTGGGTTTTGTAATGGGCCTTTCTGGCAGCTGGATGCTTTTTACGGGTTTGGTCGGTGCATGGCTTAGTGCCGTACTACTGATTCCGAAAGTGTATCCAATTGCTAAAAAACACGGCTTTTTAACGTTCCCAGAATCCTTGGCGTTTCACTATAATGCCAAGGTAGCATTTATGGCGGGTATCATTTCGCTTATTGGCTATATTGGTTTTACCAGTTCTCAAATTTTGGCTGGGGCAAAGCTTGCTGCTGCAACGTTTCCATCCATTTCCATAACTACAGCTGTTTTATTCATGGGCATTATTGCGGTAGTTTATACCGTTATAGGAGGTATTAAAGCCGTAATTTACACCGACACCATACAGTGGATTATCTTAATGGTTGGGCTTATTGGAATTGGCATTCCGTTAGGGTTTATTGAAATTGGTGGTTGGAGTGCCATTAGGCAAACCTTACCAGATGAGTTTCTAACCTTATCCAACCTAAGTTTTATAGATTTTTTTAATTGGTTTATTACCATTGTGCCCATTTGGTTTGTAGGCATGACACTTTATCAGCGTATTTATGCCTGCAAAGATGAAAAAACAGCAAAAAAGGCGTGGAGCATTGCAGGTTTATTTGAGTATCCAATCATGGCATTTATGGGCGTGGCTTTAGGTTTGTTTTCTAGAGTCGCTTTTGAACAAGACATGTTTGCATCTATCGGTTACGGTGCCAATACAGCCTTGGACTCCGAATTAGGACTACCGCTTCTCTTAAGAACCGTTTTACCCATAGGTTTAATGGGCTTGATGATGTCTGCCTACTTTTCAGCAATTATGTCTACAGCAGATAGTTGTTTAATGGCTGCATCTGGTAATTTAAATACAGATATCTTAGGTTATTTTAAAAAGCATATTTCGATAAAGCATACGCAATTCCTCACACTCCTTCTGGGAAGTTTGGCTATACTTCTCGCCACAGCGATGCAAAACGTATTGGAGCTAATGCTCTATTCTTATGCCTTTATGGTCTCAGGTCTTTTGGTTCCAGTTATAGCCAGTTTAGTTTTAAAAAAACCATCATCCAAAGCTGCATTCTACGCCATGCTCATGGGTGGCAGCACCACCTTGGCTCTAATTATTCTAAACCTTAAATTACCTGGAGGATTAGATGCTAACTTTTTTGGCATAACCGCAGCCTTACTTGTATTTGCAGTGATTCAATATATTGATATAAAATCGTTAAAATGGCAGAGCTAATTATTCATTCCGATAAAATAAAGGAAAACATAAAATACCTCAGTAATTACTTTGAGTCTCATGATATCGAGTGGAGTCTCATTACCAAAGTGTTTTCAGGAGACAAGACCTTCCTTAAAACCATTCTCACCGAAGGTGTTATTGAAAAAATAAATTCCGTTGGTGACTCCAGGCTAACAAGTTTAAGGAATTTAAGAGAGGTCAATCCAGACATAAGAACCATCTACATTAAACCTCCTGCAAAAATCTACGCAGATGATGTTGTTGAGTATGCAGACATTTCATTAAACACTTCCTTGTCTACTATTGAAGCGCTAAACGCATCTGCTAAAAAGAAAGGTATTGTCCACAAGGTCATAATTATGATTGAGCTTGGCGAATTACGAGAAGGAGTTAACAGAGAGGACATCATTGATTTTTATCAGAATGTTTTTGACCTTTCCCATATTGAGGTCATAGGTATTGGCTCAAATCTAGGCTGTATGTATGGAGTGGAACCAACTTACGATAAGTTACTGCAACTCACGCTATATAAGGAACTCATATCTGCCAAATTTAATAAGGACCTTAAATTTGTTACAGGAGGAACTTCTATAACACTACCGCTTTTGGATAAAGGATTGGTTCCTAAAGAAGTCAATCACTACCGCATTGGAGAAGCAGCCTTTTTTGGAATTAGTCCATTGGATGGCAAACGCTTTAAAAATCTTCATACAGATACCTTTGAATTTTATGCCAATATTATCGAACTGGAAGAAAAGAACATGGTACCGGACGGCATTATTGGAGATGCCAATATCGGAGAAACGACGGTTTTTAAACCAGAACACAAAACCAAAACGTCTTATAAAGCTATTTTGGATTTTGGCTTGTTGGATGTTGATAAGAAAGATATTGAAGCTGAAGACGACATGTCCTTTGTAGGAGTTACTTCAGACATGCTTGTTATTGATTTGGGAGATAATAAAACCGAATCTGGTGAAACCAAATTTAAGGTGGGCGACAAAATCAGATTTATCCCTAATTATATGGCCGTTGCCAGATTGTTAAATTCTAAATTTATAGATAAAATCTATAAATAATATAGGATAAACCTTAATACTATTCCAAAGAGTTAAGCATACATAAAATTCCATAATCAAGGTTTAAAGTTGATGAGCTAAAGATTAAGATGAGGCTCAAGTGTTTAAACAAAGAAATTTTAAATATTTTAGACATTATTAATACAAAGCAGAATGTCAAAAGAAAAGGAAAAGTTTATGCAAGCTGCCATCGATGAAGCCATTAAGGGTATGGATAATAACGACGGTGGCCCATTTGGCTGTGTTATCGTGAAAGATGGTGAAATCATAGGAAAAGGGCACAACGAAGTCACCTCTAGCAATGACCCAACCGCACATGCAGAGGTTGTTGCCATTAGAAATGCCTGTAAAAATCTCAATTCATTTCAATTAGAAAATTGCGAAATTTATACCACTTGCGAACCTTGCCCTATGTGTCTAGGGGCCATTTATTGGGCTAGACCTGCCAAAGTATTTTTTGGTTCAAATAAGGCAGACGCTGCAAAAGCAGGTTTTGATGATGCTTTTATCTATGACGAACTCCCCTTACCATTTTCAAAGCGTCGCATTCCCTTTGAACAGATTCAAAGAGAGGCGACTTTAAAGACGTTTAAATATTGGGATCTTAAGGAGGATAAAATCCAATACTAGAAATTATGTCATATTAAGTCTTTGGGAGTTGTTTTCAAATTCTAATACCATAAATCACGATTGAGGCTAATTTTTAAGAAAATTTTCTGTAAACATTCTTAAATCTGTTCGACAAAAAAAGGTATATTGAAAATTCGTACACATAATTTAATTTTTAACGCATGTCTAAAACCTATTACGACCCAGCAGACTTAAAAAAATTCGGAAAAATATCAGATTGGAACGAAGAACTCGGCGCCAAATTTTTTGATTATTATGCTAAGGTATTTGAAGAAGGCCACCTTACAGCACGCGAAAAGTCACTAATAGCCTTGGCTGTGGCTCATACCATCCAGTGTCCATACTGTATCGATGCCTACACTGGAGACGGCCTGCAGCGAGGTATTACAAAAGAAGAAATGATGGAAGCGCTCCATGTAGCTGGTGCTATTAGAGGTGGCGCATCTTTGGTTCATGGCGTGCAAATGATGAACAAGGTTAATAAGCTAGAAATGTAAATCAAACCAATAAACAAAATTGCACAATTGATTGCCCCTAAACAAGAATCCGGAAAAAGAAAAAGAATACATGGCAACTAAATCCTTATTAAGGCGAGAGAGTGAGCTCGCCAATAAAAAAAGACAACTAGAAATACTCTCCAATGGTATCTTTCAAAGTGGAGACTTACCAAAATTTGCAGATAAAATTGCTGAAAGCAATCAATTTCCACTGAAAGCCAAAAAAATAGAGATTTTACAAATTAATGTAGGGTACATGTGCAACCAAGTCTGTTCGCACTGCCATGTTGATGCTGGTCCTGACCGCAAGGAAATCATGACCAAGGAAACCATGCAACAATGCTTGGAAGTGATAAGAACAACTGGCGCACACACGCTAGACCTTACTGGTGGTGCTCCGGAGATGAACCCTAACTTTAGATGGTTTGTTGAAGAAGCCTCAAAAGTGGGCGTAAAGGATTTTATTGTACGATCCAACCTTACCATTATAAGGGCGAACAAAAAATTCCATGACTTACCAGAGTTTTTCAAAAAATATAATGTACACGTCGTTAGTTCCATGCCGCACTGGACAAGAGGAAAAACAGATAAACAGCGTGGCGATGGTGTTTTTGATAAATCCATTCAAGCCTTAAAAGATTTGAATGCCGTAGGTTATGGCATGCCAGATAGTTCCTTAAAACTGGATTTGGTTTACAACCCTTCTGGTGCATTTCTTCCAGGCGACCAAGCGTCACTTGAAAAAGACTTTAAAAAAGCCTTGTTGGAAGATTTCGGAATTCATTTCCATAACTTGTTTGCGATAACCAACCTTCCTATAAGTCGGTTTTTAGATTATTTAATCGCTTCAGAAAATTACGAAGACTATATGTATTCTCTTGTTGAAGCCTTTAATCCTTCGGCCGTTGCCAACGTGATGTGCACCAATACCATTTCCGTAAGTTGGGATGGTTATTTATATGATTGTGACTTTAATCAAATGCTGGAGCTCCCTGTAAATAGCAAGGTAAAGCACATCTCCGACTACAATGAAGATTTGCTTGAAGGAAGGCCCATAGTTATCTCTCAGCACTGCTATGGTTGTACTGCTGGTGCAGGCAGCAGCTGCCAAGGTTCTGTAACTTAGTAGAAATGTTTAAAGTCTTAATTTTTACAGCTTATTTTTTGGCAGCCTTTTCAGGATTTGCACAAGGCAGTCTGTCCGAAGTTTTAAAAAAATATAATTCTGAAAGCATCCCATACATTACCGCTGATCAACTTTTGGAATCGACAGATAAGGTTATAATTCTAGATGCCAGAGAGCGTGCTGAGTACAATGTAAGCCATCTTAACGATGCTGTTTATGTCGGTTATGAAGATTTTGATATAGAGGCCGTAACCAAAAAGCTGGGAAATACATCTAAAACCATTGTCGTGTACTGTTCCATAGGTGTACGCTCAGAAGATATTGCAGAGGAGCTTAAAGCAGCAGGCTATACTGATGTTTATAATTTATTTGGAGGCATCTTTAACTGGAAAAACGCCTCCCTACCTATCTATAATACTAATAACAAAGCTACCGATAGCATACATGCTTACTCCAAGAAATGGGGCAAATGGCTCAAACAAGGCATAAAAGTTTATGAGTAAAGACCTGGTCATTGTTTTTGTGAAAAATTTAGAACTTGGTAAGGTTAAAACACGTCTTGCTGCACAAATTGGCCATGCTGAAGCACTTGGTGTTTATAAAGAACTTGTGCGCTTAACGGAGCGCATCACCGAAAACCTACCAAACATTGACACACACATTTATTTTTCAAGTAAAATTAGTTCTGAATTATGGCCAAAGAACAAAAAATATGTGCAAAATGGCCTTGATTTAGGTGAACGCATGTTCAATGCTTTTAAGGATGGCTTTAGTATGGGTTATGATAAAATTGTACTTATTGGTTCTGATCTACCAGACCTGAACGAAAGTCACCTGAAGCAAGCCTTTGCCCAACTCAATACCAGCGATATTGTGTTTGGACCAGCCAAAGATGGTGGTTATTACCTAGTTGGTCTAAAAACCTTAGTACCCGAAATTTTTGAGAATAAACCTTGGAGCCAACCTCAACTATTCAAAATTACCTTGCAAGATTTGGCTAAATTAAATCTTAAGATTAGTACTTTAGAAACTCTAAATGATATTGACACATTTGAGGATTTAATCACGTCAAATTTTTATAAATCTAACCTTCAGTTACAAGAAAAAATTCAGCATTTAAATGATTAAACAAATCTTAGAAAGCACCGAATATTTAATACAAAGGGGCTTTAAAAAACCAGAAATAGGAATCATTCTAGGAACAGGTTTAGGGCAGCTCATCAATGACATAGATATAGAAGTACAAGCGAGCTACAATCATATACCACATTTCCCTACGGCTACGGTTGAGTTTCATAAAGGAAAATTGATTTATGGCACCTTGGAAGGCAAAAAGGTAATCGTTATGCAAGGCCGATTCCATGTTTATGAAGGCTACACTTTACAAGACGTAACTTTTCCGGTTAGAATCATGGAAAAATTAGGGATTAAGACCCTGCTAGTTTCAAACGCTGCTGGCGCTATCAATCTCAATTTCAATAAAGGTGAACTTATGCTCATTGATGACCATATCAACCTTCAAGGAAGTTCCCCTCTGGCATTTAAAGGTGTTTCTGATTTAGGAACACGCTTTACAGATATGAGCGCACCCTATGATGCCGAGTTGAATTCTAAATTTGAGGCTATTGCCAAGGCCCACAACATCAAAATACATAAAGGCGTCTACGCCAGTGTTGTTGGACCTCAATTAGAAACACGAGCCGAATATAGAATGTTAAAAATCATTGGAGCAGATGCCGTGGGCATGAGTACGGTTCCAGAAATCATTGTGGCCAATCACTTAGGGTTGAAAGCAGCAGCTGTTTCAGTACTCACCGATGAGTGCGACCCTGACCATCTAGAACCCGTTAATATAGATGACATCATTGCCATGGCTGCCAAAGCAGAACCAGAAATGATCGCCCTTTTCAAAGAATTAATTAAAACTTTTTAATGAGCTATTTAGATACTACACATAACGTTTACAAAGAAGCTGCCTTAACTCCAGATGTTGGCTTGTGCTGTACCACGAATCCTATTTGGGAATTGCCTGGTTTAAAAATTCCTAAAATCATGCAAGAAATGAACTATGGCTGTGGGTCTACCGTTCATGCCAGAGACTTAGTAAATAATCCGAAAATCTTATACGTTGGCGTTGGTGGCGGCATGGAACTCTTGCAGTTTTCCTATTTCAGCAGACAAAAAGGGGGCGTTATTGGCGTTGATGTGGTAGACGAGATGTTAGAGGCTTCAAGAAAAAATTTTAAGGAAGCCGAAGCCCTAAATCCTTGGTTTAAATCAGAATTTGTAGACCTAAAGAAAGGTGACGCCATGCATTTGCCTGTAGCAGATAACAGTATTGACGTGGCCGCCCAAAACTGCTTGTTCAATATTTTTAAGGAAGATGACCTTAAACAAGCTATTGCCGAAATGTACAGGGTTTTAAAGCCTCATGGCCGACTCGTTATGAGCGACCCAACCTGTGAGCAACCCATGAACGATACCTTGAGAAATGACGAACGGCTGAGAGCGCTTTGCCTTAGTGGCAGTTTACCTATTGCAGATTATGTAAAAATGCTTACAGATGCTGGGTTTGGAACTATTGAAATAAGAGCAAGGAAACCTTACCGAATTCTAGACCCTAAACATTATCCAACCGAAGAATTAATCTACATTGAATCTGTAGAAGTAGCCGCCATAAAAGATCCAATGCCTAAAGACGGTCCCTGCGTTTTTACGGGTAAAGCAGCAATTTATTTTGGTGAAGAGGATTATTTTGATGATAAAGCAGGACATGTTTTACTAAAAAATCAGCCTTTAGCTATCTGTGATAAAACAGCAGGAGCATTAGCCAAACTCAATCGTGAAGATATTTTTATTTCAGAATCTACGTTTCACTACGATGGTGGCGGCTGTTGTTAAAACTGCATTTAATTAAAAAATACTATGCTAAAAGGAGCAAAATATAAAGGGAATAAGCCGTGCTAATTTTGTAATTATGAAAGTCTTAATCTTTATATGTTTAATTTTTAGCAATAGCGTGTTGTGTCAGGTGAATCACCAACTTTGGACACAGATTTTAAGCACCCATGTGTCTCAAGACGGAAGGGTAAATTACGATGCAATCAAAAAAAATCCGCAGGCTTTAAATGCATATATCCAATCCCTACAAAAGAATATTCCTGAGGAAAGCTGGAATAAAAATGAAAAGTTAGCGTATTGGATAAATGCCTATAACGCTTTGACCATTGACCTCATTTTGAGACATTATCCCTTAAACAGCATTAAGGATATTAAAAAACCATGGGACCAAACACTTTGGAAATTTGGAGACGATTGGATCAGTCTGAATGATATTGAACATAAGGTTTTGCGTAAAATGGAAGAACCGAGAATTCATTTTGCCATCGTTTGTGCTTCAATGTCTTGCCCTAAACTTCAAAATGCAGCGTTTACAGCAAAAAATCTTGAACAACAACTTGATGAGGCAACCCTAGAATTTCTTAACGATACTTCTAAAAACAAAATTTCAAAAGAATTCTTAGAGATTTCCAAAATCTTTAGATGGTTTTCCAAAGACTTCAATAATGCAGGTGGTGTGATTGATTTTATTCGTAAGTACTCTAAAATAGATGTTTCTGCAAAAGCTAAAATCAATTATCTCGACTATAATTGGGACTTAAATGACTAAGATTTCTATCATTATTCCCATTTTCAACGAATGCGATTTCATTGGAGAACTTCTCAATCATTTGCAAGAAAACAGTTCAAAGGAAAATATTGAAGATATTATTGTTGTTGATGGTGGTAGTACGGATGGGTCTCAAAGTATTGTAACTAAATTTAAGGATGTTACTCTAATAGCTTCAGAAAAGGGACGCGCCAAACAAATGAATACTGGAGCTCGAAAAGCCAAAGGCGCTATTCTTTATTTCCTGCATGCCGATGCCTTTCCTCCCAAAAATTTTGACCAATTAATTATTGATGAAGTAGTTCAAGGCAACAAAGCTGGATGCTTTAGAATGCAGTTTGATAGCAACCACTGGTGGTTAAAATTGGCAAGTTGGTTAACACAGTTTAATTGGCGACCTTGTCGCGGTGGTGATCAGAGCTTATTTATCACAAAAGCCTTGTTCCAAGATATTGGCGGGTATAATGAAGACTATATTATTTACGAAGACAATATCTTAATCAATGAACTTTACCGAAGAAGACAATTTGTGGTCATCAATAAAAAAATAAAAACTTCGGCTCGACTCTATAAAAAGATTGGTGTTTGGCGGTTACAATACCTTTTTATTAGAATCTATATAAAACGCTGGCTCGGTGCCTCGGCAGAAGAACTTTATACCTACTACAAGAACAATATTACTTGATTATTTAGCAAAACCCTCTTGTTAAACTTAAGATAAATCTTACTTAATAAAATTTTAAACTCTAGATCCGGTTTAATCCAATGTGCTACTTTGGTCCAAAATCAATCATTATGCGAACGGTTACAATTTTATTTTTCATAAGTGTTATTTCGACTTTTAAACTCAGCGGTCAAACCACGATTTCGTCCAAGTTGATGGACTCCAAAACGGAACAACCAATTCCCTATGCCACCATTCAATTCAGTTCAAATAATGGTGTCATTACCAATGAAAATGGTGAATTTAGCATTTCCATTTATAGAGCTATTCAACCTCAGGATTCCTTAGTGATAAGCTGTCTAGGTTATGAAACTAAAAGTTTAGCCGTTAAGGGTTTTGAAAAGGAAACCATTTATCTCAACCCTAAGGCTGTGGACTTAGATGAGGTACTATTGACAAACAAAAAATATACCGTTGATGAAATTCTAGATTCCATCAAGGCCAGGTTAAATACCAATTACGATAAAGACTACGCCAAACGCAAATTATTCTTCAGGGAATCCTTCTATAATAACATTGACAAATCTGTTGTCAATTTAGATAAGTCTACAATTCCGGAAATCAATCAGCAGCTCATAGATAGTTTACTTAATGATGTTCCAAAAACAAGCAGTAATCATGTTGAACTGTTAGGCAACTTGTATGGTAAAATTGCGCCCTACAGCAAACAAAAAATGGACATTCTTAAAGCCTGCCGATTAGAGGATGAAGCTAGCGAAGTAAACTTAGAAAACTATGAAGAACGCTTTAATAAGATTTTTAGGAAATACGTGAAACGTGACTCGTATTTCAAAATCAAATCAGGTTGGTTCAGTACCAAGGAAGATATTGATTCTAGTTTATTTGGAGATACAGAACAAGTCAAAAAAGAGAAAGAAGTTACCGCCGCACTACTTTCAGAACAACGTAAAAGAGATTCACTTAGAAAAGCAGGGTTTCTCAATTTTAGAAAACGCATTATTCACGGCTTAGAAAACAATCATTTTGTAGATGAGGACAACGATCTCAACTTCATCCATAAATCCAATCGTTATCGATTTAAGGTTGAAGACTATGCCTTTATGGACGATATGTTTGTTTATGTTATAACCTTTGAACCTAAACGACGCGAAGACTACAAAGGAACCTTTTATGTAAACACTGAGGATTTTGCCGTTGTACGCGTAGATTACCAAAATGTTAAACCCTTAAGACGATTTAGATTATTAGGGATTTCCCTAAATCAATACCTCAAGGAGGGTACTATTATTTTCCACAAAAACAGCAACGACAAATACTCCGTAAAATACCTGGATGAATCCTCTGGCCAACGGGTAGGAATAAAACGGCCTATTAAGATTATTGAAAAGAATAAAAATGTAAAAGGTAGGCGCCAACAAAATATGGTGAAAGGTGATGTTGATTTTATAGTAAATAACCTTGAAAAAACAGAACTTATTGTTTTTGAAACAGAAGCCTTAACAGAGCTAGACTACAATGCGTTTAAAGAAAAAGCTGAAGTACTTCCTGAATACCTAAAGAAATACGACCCTGATTTCTGGAAAGGCTACAACATCATTGAACCTAATCAAGCGATAAAGGAATTTAAAGCCATAGAATCGGAGTAAGTTTACTTATTGCGGCCCAGTTCATTGGGATATAAATGTGTAACGGTGTCACTCTGGTACAATTCTTTGGTATTCACATCCAAAGCAGACAACTTTCCTGTGAATGCCGCTCCTGTATCAATATTCCAGACATTAGCAGCTTTCATGGGTTCATATTTATGATAGTACAATGTAGGCGTATGGCCAATATAGATTTCCTTATAATGTTTTAGACGTTTTGGAAAACGGTCTGAGTCTGGCTCAATTCGTTTATCCATAGTCAATGCCATTTCCCAAAGGGTTCTGTCGTAATAAAAAGTTTGCGGATGCACCTCGCGCTCTACACCATGCATGGAAGTAAAACCTGCATGCACAAACAAACGATTTTCCTCGTCAAGATGATATAGCGGCATGTTTTGAAAAAACCTTAAATGTTCATCTCGTTCTGCTTTAGACACTTTTGAATAACTCTCTAACGTTTCCTTGCCGCCATGTTGCACCCAAACCGGATTAGCAGTACCGTCACGCAACCAATCCTCACACCAAACATCATGGTTACCTTTAATAAAAACACAGTTGTTAGATTCAGATAAGTCAATCAATTTAGAAATTACCTGTGCAGACTCGCTCCAACCATCTACATAATCCCCTAAAAAGACAAGCGTATCCGTTGGATTTACTTTTAATCGTTCCAAAAGCTGTTCTAGAGCTCTTAAACCTCCATGAATATCACCAAATACCAAAGTTCTCATAAGCGAAGACCTAAAACTTTAAAGATAACCAATGTAATTATAAAAGTAAAGCTGGCAAACCTAGAAAAAACCTTGCCTGATTATCAATTGCTAAGTGGGTGATATTCTGCGTAATGATTTTTTATAATTTGTTCAACAGGCTTATTCTGTGGTGTAAACATGAAATTATTTGCTCCTCCTACCTCATTATGCTTATGAAACCATTTCCATATAAAACCACCAGCAAACCAATCTTCATCCCAAAAGGTCATGTACAAGGCTTGCATCGCATTATTCTGAGCTTCTAGATTTACATTGGTCATGCTGCGGTCAAACACCCAAGGTTTTTCTGCAGAAAAATCCACACTTCTATAGCCATACTCCGTAAATAAGACGGGTCGATTATTCTCTTTTGATATTTGCCTAATCCTAGGTTTGTGCTGCTTCCAACCTTCTATACAACTTTCTATTGATGGCGTTTTTTCATTGCTAATGGGAAAATAAGCATCAATACCTATATAGTCTAATTGGTCCCAAAAAGGTGTTCTTCTAAATTCATCCCAGTTTGCAGCATAAGTTAATTTACCCTTGTAGACTGAACGGATTTTAGTAATGAGTTCTGTCCAATATTCAGGCCTAAATTTTACAAACAACTCCAACTCAGTGCCAATACAAAGGATTTCGGCCTTGACTTCTTCCGCGAGAGTTGCATACTCCATAATGAAAGCCGTATAGGAAGATTCGAGTTTTTTCCAGTTCTCCTCAGAATCCATCATTATTTCCCCTGTAAATTCGCCTCTCCATACCCAAATTTGAGGTTTGAGCATAATTTTAAGATTGGCTTTTCTTAGTTCTTCGATATACTGCCTGGCTCCTGATTTTGTTTCACCAAACCATTGTCGGTCCGTGTTAAAAATGATGTCAGGATTATCCAGTTGTCTTATAAAACCAAATGGCATTACTGCTGCATAATTGCTAAAAATATCCACAACTGGTGCCACATGTGTACTATCTATAGCTTCGCGAGCTGCTACAAAGCTCACACCATTTATTTTTTCCGGCTTATATTCTGCTGCAGCACAACCAAATAAAAGGATAACAAGAAGACTAATACTGAAGTAGCGCATTGGTTAAAATAATGCTTAAATTTAAAGAAAATCAATAGGGCCCCTTAAGGTTTTAACAAAACCTTCGACCTAAGACCTAACCAACAACATACATCTAAATGGATAACATCGTTATTATTGGCAATGGTATTTCTGGAGTAACGCTTGCACGCCATGTACGTAAATTTTCGGACCACAGAATTACGCTCATCTCTGGAGAAACAGACTACTTTTTTTCTAGAACTGCCCTAATGTACGTGTATATGGGCCATATGAAATTTGAGCACACCCAACCTTATGAGAATTGGTTTTGGAAAAAAAACCGAATAGAATTGAGAAAAGGCATTGTAAACAAAGTAGACACCAATAGTAAAACTTTAAAGTTTTCCAATGGTGAAACGATGTCTTATGACAAATTGGTGATTGCCACTGGAAGCAAACCCAATAAATTTGGTTGGCCAGGACAGGATTTAGAAGGTGTTATGGGCTTATACCATAAGCAGGACTTAGACAACCTAGAAAAACATGCTCCGAATAATGAGGTTTGTAAACGCGCTGTCATCGTGGGTGGTGGTCTTATTGGCATTGAGTTGGCAGAAATGTTGAGCTCCCGCAGTATCCCTGTGACCTTTTTAGTTCGCGAAAGCAGTTTTTGGAATGGTGTTTTACCTGAAGGCGAGAGTCAAATGATAAACAGGCATATCATCAAACACGGTATTGATCTTCGTCTTTCAAGCAATCTCAAGGAAATAAAAGCAGGTGCTAATGGCAAGGTAAGTTCTATCATATTAGAGGAAACAGGTGAAGAGATTTCTTGCGATGTCGTAGGTTTAACAGCTGGCGTTTCTCCTAATATTGACTTTCTTAAGAATTCTGAAATCGAAACAAATCGTGGTGTTCTGGTAAACCGATATTTAGAAACCAATATTCCGGACGTATTTGCCATAGGCGACTGTGCCGAACAACGCAAAGCCATAGGCAACAGACCTACAATTGAGGCGGTTTGGTATACAGGCCGAATGATGGGGGAAGCCCTAGCACAGACCTTGTGCGGCAATCGTATGCCTTATAATCCTGGGCATTGGTTTAACTCGGCCAAGTTCTTCGATATAGAATACCAAACTTATGGCTGGGTACACAGTAAGAAGAAAAAACCAGATTATGAGGCGCAATTCCATTGGAGGCATGAGGATGACACCAAATGTATCACTGTGGCTTACCATAAGGACACTAAAATGTTTTTAGGTATTAATACCTTTGGTATTAGGATGCGCCACAAGACTTTTAACCAATGGCTAAGCGAAGAGCGTAAGGTAGATTACGTTATAGAACATCTCGCCGAAGCTAATTTTGACCCAGAATTTTATGCACGCTATGAGACTGAAATAGTAGATGCGTTTCACAAAAAATTACAAATTGCATAACATGAGCAACAAATTAAATCATAGTATGTCCATAGCAAAACCTGATGCTTTACAACTAACAATTAAGCAAAAATCAGCCGTGGTCATTGGGCTTTTAGGCTTATTTATTTTGGTTTTAGCTCTGGCCAACGTCAATTTCCCATACAAAGAGACCTTTTTAGCAGCTTCTATGATTTTAATTGCCGCAGGCACCATTATCTATTCTCGAGAAGCGTATTTATCTAAACATGAGGGCATAAAAAATGATGGCGCTTGGTTTAAATCCACATCCGCTCGTGGTCTTTGGGGTTGGATTATTGGTTTGGTACTCACCGGGTTTTATATCGTACTGTACTTTTTTCCGGAATATTTAGGTTTAGGTACGGACGGCGCCAACAATACAGGACTTATTGGATTATTTGATCCTTTGAGTCAGTTGCTGAGCGGCAGGAATGCGAGTCAATGGTTTGTTTACGGCACATTATATACCATGGCCATTTTAGTCTTTGGGTATAAATTCTTGCTTAAGTACAGACATAATAGGTACCAAAGATTGCGGACATTCTCGGTTATGTTTTTTCAATTGGCCTTTGCCTTTTTAATTCCCGAGTTTATGTATGTCATGAATAACGACTTACCTTATTATGATTTAAAGAGTATTTGGCCACTAAATTACTATCTGTTTGATGAATGGTCTGTTAAAGCCTTTTTGTCGGCTGGCCACATTGGGCTTGCTCTACTCCTTTTTGGTATTATCTCCATATTTATAATCACACCAATTCTTACCTATAAGTATGGTAAAAGATGGTACTGCTCCTGGGTTTGCGGTTGTGGCGGACTTGCAGAAACAGCAGGAGATCCCTTCAGGCACCTCTCCTCAAAAAAATTAAGTGCGTGGAAAATGGAACGCTGGCTCATCCATACCGTGCTTGTTTTTTCTGTGGTGATGACAACAGCTGTGATATATTCTTACTTAGGCTATGATAAAAATGATTTCTGGCTAACTCGTGGAGTTTTTATTGCATTGGTTACTGGATTACTTTCCATTCTCTTTACAGGAGTTATGCTTTTCAAGCGCCATGAATTTGGAAAAGACGCTAAATATGGTGCTATCGGTTTTTTTACAGTCATAATGCTTCTATTGGTCATGCATTTCACGGGAACAACTGACAAATTATTTTTTGTTAAATCTAGTGCTTTGCGTTCAGCCTATGGGCTTTATATTGG
Source organism: uncultured Winogradskyella sp. (assembly GCA_913055905.1). Classification (GTDB taxonomy): domain Bacteria; phylum Bacteroidota; class Bacteroidia; order Flavobacteriales; family Flavobacteriaceae; genus Winogradskyella. The sequence continues at coordinate 833,224 of CAJXLB010000001.1, read as the reverse complement.
TTCCATTTTTTCTGGCGTCATTGGCACTGGGTTCTATCCCATCTTTGGCAACAGAGTATGGTGCCGTTTTGGTTGTCCTATGGCCGCCATTTTAGGATTTCAACAGCGATTGTTTTCAAAATTTAGAATAACCACAAACGGCGGACAGTGCATTTCTTGTGGTAATTGCTCTACCTATTGCGAAATGGGAATCGACGTCAGAGCCTATGCGCAGAAGGGCGAAAATATAGTCCGTTCAAGTTGTGTAGGCTGCGGTATTTGTGCTGCGGTTTGTCCTAGAGGTGTTCTAAAACTGGAAAATGACAGTATGAAAGGTCGAATTAATCCAACAGAAATTTTATTAGGAAACGATGTGAACTTAATGGAATTGGTCAACAAGAAGCAATAAATTGTATTTTTGCGCCTTCAAAAGCGATACAATGCCAAATATCAAAGTGATTATTCCAGCTTTTAATGAGCAAGACTCCATAGGTTTGGTTATTAAAGCTATTCCAGAAATCGCTAACGAAATAATAGTAGTAAGCAATAACTCTACGGATCAAACAGAACAAGTAGCTTTAGATGCGGGCGCTACCGTTTTAAAAGAAGCTCGAAAAGGGTACGGCTATGCCTGCTTAAAAGGTATGGCTTATATCGCCAACCAAAACGAGACACCAGATATCATTGTTTTTTTAGATGGTGATTACAGCGATTATCCTGAAGAAATGTCCAAAATCGTTCAACCAATTATTGAAGAAGACATTGACTTTGTGGTAGGCGCAAGAGTAAAGGCACTGAGAGAAAAAGGGTCGATGACCTTACCACAAATTTTCGGTAATTGGCTCGCCACAACCCTCATGAGGTTATTTTTTAAATCTACATTTACCGATCTTGGACCCTTTAGAGCTATAAAATACCAAAGGCTAATGGACTTGAAGATGGAAGACAAAACTTATGGTTGGACTGTTGAGATGCAGTTAAAGGCTTTGAAACAAAGATTAACCTATAGGGAAATCCCAGTAAGATATAGAAACAGAATAGGCGAGTCAAAAGTTTCGGGTACCGTAAAAGGTGCTATATTTGCAGGCGTAAAAATCCTGGGATGGATTTTTAAATATAGTTTTAAGTAATGCTATTAGAATCTGTAATCATAGTCGTTTATACTATAGCCATTGTACTCATATTTTTGTATGCTTTGGCTCAGTTGAACTTACTGATTAATTACCTCTCTTCTAAAAAACGTCGCGAAGAAGTCGAAAAATTTGACTTAAGCAATCCAGACGAAGTTCCTACAGTTACCATTCAGCTGCCAGTATTTAATGAGCTTTATGTTATGGAACGCTTACTGGATAATATCGCCCTCCTAGAATATCCAAAAGATAAATTGGAAATTCAGGTTTTGGATGACTCCACTGATGAATCCTTAGCAACAACCAAAGCTCATGTAGAAAAATTAGCCGCCCAGGGATTGGATATTAAGCATATTACTAGAACCAACAGAAAAGGCTTTAAAGCTGGAGCACTAAAAGAGGGCCTAAAAATTGCCAAAGGTGAATTCATTGCCATATTCGATGCCGATTTTTTACCACGACCCAACTGGTTAAAGCGTACTATCCCTTATTTTAAAAATGAAAAAATTGGTGTAGTACAAACACGATGGGGACATATAAACCGAAATTATTCGTTGTTAACGAGAATTCAAGCCTTTGCACTTGATGCGCATTTCACCCTCGAACAAGTAGGTAGAAATAGCAAAGGCCATTTTATAAACTTTAATGGTACGGCTGGTGTTTGGCGTAAAGCATGTATCATTGACGCAGGAAATTGGGAAGGCGACACGCTAACAGAAGATTTGGATTTAAGCTATAGAGCTCAATTAAAAAACTGGGAATTTAAGTATCTGGAAGATGTTGAAACACCTGCAGAACTACCTGTTGTAATCAGTGCCGCTCGATCGCAACAATTTAGATGGAATAAAGGTGGTGCTGAGAATTTTAGAAAGATGCTTTGGCGTGTTATTAAATCAGATACGATTTCATTTAAGACCAAGGTTCACGGGTTATTACACCTGCTTAACAGCACCATGTTCCTAAGTATTTTTATAGTCGCCGTATTAAGCATTCCAATGCTTTACATAAAAAATGAATATGCCCACTTAAGAAATTATTTCTATGTAATGAGTTTCTTTGTGATTAGCACCATTATCTTTTTTGTGTGCTATTGGTTTATGTATAGAAATATCTACGGTAGTGGTTTTAAACGTTTTTTTGGTTATATAGGTATGTTCTTTACGTTTTTCTCCATTGCTATGGGCTTTTCGTTACATAACTCCATCGCAGTTGTAGAAGGTCACTTAGGTAAGCGCAGTGAATTTGTGCGAACGCCTAAATTTAACATAAACACGATTAGAGATTCTTGGAAAGGCAATAAATACCTCAGAAAAAAACTCTCCCCTCACATTATTTTAGAAGGTTTGTTGATGCTCTATTTTGGTTTTGGGCTGTATAGCGCTTTCATTGTCGGAGACCAAGGAGGCGACTTTGGTCTTTTCCCTTTTCACCTTATGCTCTTTATTGGCTTTGGTTATGTGTTTTTTAAGTCTTTAACTTCTAAAGTGTGATGGACTTGTGGAAATATCACAAGACGTCACTGCTTTTAATTAGTTTTAGTTTAATCTTTTATGTCCTTTTTGCCTACGATCTTAATCGTGAAGACGGTCTAAAACTTTTAAGCTTATATTTTGGTCTCTTTGTATTAGCTTATTTACTCATAAAGCAATGTTCTGATTTCAAGTTACTTGTTGCTGCATCTGTTTTATTTCGACTTATTTTCCTGTTTGCTGAGCCTAATTTATCTCAAGATTTTTATAGATTCATTTGGGATGGAAGGCTTTTGTTAGAAGGAATGAATCCGTATGTATACCTTCCTATTTCATTTTTCCAAGAAGGAAGCTTCCCTATTTATCAAGGCTTAGAACTCTACAAAGGCATGGGCGCATTGAGCGCTTCTAACTATACCAATTACCCACCCATAAATCAGCTTTGTTTTTTTATTGCAGCTCTGATATCAGGCAAACATATCCTTGGATCAATTCTTGTGTTGCGACTGATTATAATTACTGCAGATATAGGTATAATCTATTTGGGTAAAAAACTTCTAGAAGCTTTGAATCTCCCAAAATCACGTATTTTTTTGTATGCACTAAATCCGCTTATTATAATAGAGCTTACAGGGAATCTGCACTTTGAAGGCGTTATGCTCTTTTTTTTGGTATGGAGTCTTTATCTCCTTCAAAAGGGAAAATGGCAGTGCGCTGCTGTAGTGTTCGCTCTGTCCATTGGTACCAAACTCATAACTTTAATGTTGTTGCCACTTTTCTTTAAGTACATCAAGAAACTGGAGAACAATACAAATAAGTTAAAAGGTCTTAAAACGGTCATTTCTTTTTACTCCCTGGTCGGACTTACAATTATCAGCTTATACGTTCCCTTTTTGTCCTTTCAATTTTTAGAAAATTATACCTCATCTATTGGTTTATGGTTTGGACAATTTGAATTCAATGCTAGTCTTTATTATATAGCTAGGGCTTTTGGTTATTGGTTTACGGGTTTTAACCTCATAAGCACAATTAGCCCTGTTTTATCTATTTTAACCTTTTTGAGTATTCTAGGGCTGGCCCTGTTTAGACGAAATTATACGACGCAACAACTTATAACGTCGATGCTATTTGCCACAAGTGTATATTTCTTTTTAAGTACGACAGTACATCCGTGGTATATAAGCACCTTGGTAGTTCTTTGTGTTTTCAACAATTACAGATATCCTATAGTTTGGTCTTTATGTATTGTTCTAAGTTATTTGGCCTACAGTAATGAGAATTTTAAAGAGAATCTGTGGATTGTAGGTATGGAATATTTGATTGTTTTCACTGTTCTACTTTACGAACTAAATAAAAAAAAGACCGCAAGGGAACTTGCGGCCTAATCAACTATAATTTTTCGAGCCCTGTGATTGTAAAGATCTCATACGTATATTCAACGCCATCATCATCTTCGGTAACTTGTTCCAAGATTTGATAGCTAATGCTAAAACGTTCGCCTATTAAACTATCCAATCTAAGGTTAAATTGCTTCAAGGCTTCTGGTGTTATGTTTTGAAAATACATCATCCCCTCATCACCATTTTCGTCTGTAATTACAAAAGTATAACCATCTTCCTCATCATAGCCGTCGAAAGTACCTACAACGGTATAGTCTTGGTTTATTTGCCTGTCATGGTTTTCATTTTGCTGTTTCATTTCTGCCATAGATAGAAAAGCTATGATTACTGCTAAAAATTTTAGTGTATACATTGATTTTATATGTCTTTAAATTTAACTTTTGAACTTAACTGGGATTTTAGCACCTCAAGCCCAGTACTTTTAGTTTATAGCATCGATGCCATAGAACACGTGACAGAATTATTGATTCACTGAAGTATTGCTTTATTAAATAAATTTCAACAGAAACATATCTACAACCTCGACCAGGATTAAGAGTATTATAATCCATTCCAACCGACTGCTCTCCTTATGGTCCATAATATCTTTGAATAGCTCTAAATTTTCCTTTATTATTTCCAATCTATCATGGATAAGATGGTAACGGTCCTTTAGATCAAAGCCCTTCTTTAATTCAATATTAAGGTTGTTAAGTTGTTCGTCTTCCCAAGTAATGTCTGGAGCATCAAAAATGTAAAGGTTTTCGGAAATCTTATTTTTGAGATTTAAGACTTTACCGATAAATTTCTTAAGCTTTTGCCCAGATATATTTAATTTACCGTGTGCCTCCAAATATTCTGTGTGGTTGTTGGTTTCTTCCAACAGGGCTTCAGAAATGTTGCCATATCGTTCCAAAGCCACCGACTGTGAAGCATTTAGCATTACCAGGCGAATCATCTCCTGATTAAAAAACGGTAAAACTACAGCATCAAAGCGCACTTCGGTCTTATCCTTACTAATAATTACATCTATATCCTCTGCAATGGCCTTCTTGGTAAAACCTTTACTGTAGTCCTTGAGCGTAGCCATGACGTTGGAAATTTCTTGTGCCTCCATGTTGAAAAAACTCAGCATACCATATTGAAAAACATAAACAAACTGGTGCTGGCCATATTCTAGGAATACCTCATCGCTATCAGAAAAAAGCGGCTTTAAATTCAATGCAGATGCGCAATTCTTAATTGCTATGCTGCTCGCCACATTATAGGCGACAACCTTATATGTCATTTTAATTTAAGCCTTACAAGGCCAATTGAATAATTTAATCCTCATCAGCGTCTTCCTCTGGGAATTCTTCTGGATCTTGAACTGCCTCTGGATCATCATCATCAAAATCTTCGTAGTCATCTTCATCATAATTCTCCATGGTCACAGCCAACTTTGTACTTACCTTAACTAGATACTTTGTATCTTCTGTAGTAACCTCTACAGCTTCTACCAATTCATTCTTGGCATTTTTAAAAGAAATAATTTGATCATCGTCATAGCCATCTGGATATTTTTCTACCAATAGAGCTAGTATTTCAGGGGTTAATTTCTTGAAGTCTACTATGACGCGTTTTAGGTGTTGGTCTTTTCTGTTCATCTTATAGGTTAGGTTTACATATCCAAAAGGTAAGCAAAAATTAACGGTGCTACAATAGTAGCATCACTTTCTATGATAAATTTTGGTGTATCTATATCCAGTTTACCCCAGGTAATCTTTTCATTTGGTACTGCACCTGAGTAGGACCCATAGCTGGTTGTACTATCGCTTATTTGACAAAAATAGCTCCAAAATGGTGTGTCTGTACGTTCCATATCTTGATATAACATGGGTACCACACAGATTGGAAAATCTCCAGCAATTCCACCGCCTATTTGAAAAAAGCCAATTCCCTTAGTAGAATTATCCGTATACCAGTCTGCCAAAAATGTCATGTACTCTATACCAGATTTCATGGTGCTCGCCTTTAATTCGCCTTTAAGCACATAACTTGCAAAAATGTTCCCCATAGTACTGTCTTCCCAACCTGGGCACACAATAGGCAAGTTCTTTTCTGCCGCGGCATACATCCAAGAATTTTTAAGATCAATTTCATAGTACTCCTCCAAAACACCAGAGAGCAATAATTTATACATAAATTCGTGCGGAAAATAGCGCTCTCCATTATTCTCGGCATCTTTCCAAATTATGAAAATATGTTTTTGCAATCGTCTAAATGCTTCCTCTTCAGGGATACAAGTATCTGTGACTCTGTTAAGGCCTTTCTCTAGCAAATTCCATTCATCTTGCGGCGTTAAGTCCCTATAATTGGGAACGCGCTCATAATGATTGTGGGCTACCAGATTCATAATATCTTCCTCGAGGTTAGCACCTGTGCAAGATATGATGTGAACTTTGTCCTGTCTTATAACTTCGGCAAAAATTTTTCCAATTTCGGCAGTACTCATAGCTCCAGCTAGAGACACAAGCATTTTGGCGCCATTTTTCAATTGGTCTTCATAGCCCTTTGCTGCATCAACAAGAGCTGCCGCATTAAAGTGTAAGTAATAGTTCTCTATAAATTGGGATATATGGCCCTTATTAGTAGTCATCGTTGTCTTTAAATTTTGAAAATTTTGAATTCGTTGTGCTTCCTTCGCTAAAATTACTCTCAAATTCCTCATCTACAGCTTGATCTTGAAATTTATAGCTAAGCATTTTGTAATATAACTTCGCGGCTAAAAAATCTGGTGCTTTGTTATTTTTATTAGGACAAAGCTCCACAATATCAAAACCAACCACGTTTTTCTCTTCGAATACCTGCTTCAAAAACTCTAAGGTTTCGTACCACAGTAAACCTCCTGGTTCTGGCGTTCCTGTACTTGGCATTATAGATGGGTCTAGAGCATCTAAATCGAAGGTAATAAACACATTTTCTGTCATTTGATCTATAGCTGAATCCATCCAACCGTCATCTTCAGCCATTTCATGGGCAAAATAAGTCTGTTCTTCATTCATAACCGTTTTTTCAATAGCATCCATGGACCGTATACCAACTTGTATTAAATTGGTCATTTGGCTGGCTTCGTAAACAGCACAAGCATGATTGCAGGTAGAACCTTCATAACTTTGGCGCAAATCTGCATGGGCATCTATGTGCAGGACGGTTAAGTCTTCAAACATGTCGTTAAAGGCTCTAATAGATCCAATGGAAATAGAGTGTTCTCCTCCAAATAAGGTGACAAATTTGTTCTTTTTAATATATTTTTTAGTGATTTGATGAACCGCATCAACCATGCTTTCTGGTGTATTGCTCTCCGTAACCGGATCTGCTAAAAAAACACCCTGCTGATAGACTTCTGAGTCCGTTTCTATATCGTAGAGCTCCATATTTTCAGAGGCCTCTAAAAATGCGTCAGGACCTTTGTCTGCACCTTTTTGCCAAGTGCTTGTACCATCGTAAGGCACAGGTATTAAAACTATCTTGGATTGATCTAAGGTTGAAAATTCTGCTGGAATACCAGCGTATGTTTTTGTTTTCATTTTAATTTTAAACTAAGTTTTGTTTGGGATAATTCTGATTTATTTTTCCTGGGTTTTAAGGCTTCTCTTTGATGGCTTGCCTCACCATAACCCAAAATACCGAGGAGTTCCTCACTTTTTTGTTGCTCTGCAAACACTTCGGTTATTAAGTCTCCGTTCTGGTCGCGTTGGATGAGTATATGTTTTGGCGCGGGTATTAAACAATGCTGAAGACCACCAAACCCACCAATAGTCTCTTGATACGCTCCTGTATTGAAAAAGCCTATATAAAGCGGTTTGTCTTTATTGAATTTTGGTAGATAGATTGCATTAACATGCTGCTCACTGTTGTAATAATCATCGCTATCACAGGTTAAGCCACCTAACAATACACGCTCGTATGAATCGTACCAACGATTTATGGGCAACATTATAAATCGCTTATTAATAGCCCAAGTATCGGGAAGTGTTGTAATAAAGGAAGAGTTAATCATGTTCCATTTTTCCCTGTCATTTTGTTGCTTCTGGTACAACACTTGGTAAATAGCTCCTCCACTTTCTCCAACGGTAAAACTGCCAAACTCCGTAAAAATATTTGGTGGTTCTACACCTTCTTCATCACAGACTGTTTTTATTTGATTAACAATCTCATCTACCATGTACGCATAGTCAAAATCAAAGGCTAAAGAGTTCTTGATAGGAAAGCCTCCACCAATATTTAAGCTGTCCAAGGTCGGACAAATCTTTTTGAGTGCCGTATAAACCTTTAAGCACTTGGTAAGCTCATTCCAATAATAGGCATTATCCTTTATACCCGTGTTGATGAAAAAATGGAGCATTTTTAGACTTACTTTTCCATCATTTTGAATTTGGGCTTTATAAAAAGGGACGATGTTTTTATAGCCTATGCCAAGTCGTGATGTATAAAATTCAAATTTTGGCTCTTCTTCGGAGGCTATGCGTATCCCAATCTGATATTTTCCTTTTATCTCTTGGGACAACAGTTCTATCTCTTCATAATTATCAATGATAGGAATGCAATTGTAATGTCCTCCATTGATTAGTTTTGCTATGTTGAAAATGTACTGCTCTCGTTTAAAACCATTACATAGCACATAGTTTTCATTTGATATCTTTCCTTCTGATTTAAGGTGCTCAACGATATCTAAATCAAATGCTGAAGAGGTTTCTATGTGGATATTGTTCTTTAAGGCCTCATTTAAAACATGCTTAAAATGAGAACTCTTGGTACAATAGCAATAATGGTATTTGCCTTTGTAATCGTGTTTACTAAAAGCATCGGAAAACCAAGTTTTGGCTCGCTGAATATTCTCGGAAATCTTTGGGAGATAGGTAAATTTTAAGGGCGCTCCATACTGGGCAATAAGCTCCATAAGATCTATACCGTGAAATTGCAAGGTCTTTCCCTCTAGCTTAAATTCGTCTTGAGGAAAGTGAAACGATTGATCGATTAGATCAATATATTTAGTATTCATTTGAAATTAATAATTTGAATTAAGTGATTAAAACATGTAAGTGCAATTGATAATTATATCACTATATTCAAATCTGAAACTGATCTTGCGTAGTTGGCACAAAACCATAGATATGCTGGCTAGCATTTATCGAAGTAACGGAAGTTAGCTTTAAATTTCGGTTGCCTATCTTATAAGCTGTCTTTGAGCATGACTTCCTTATTCTCAAAAACCCGAACGTAAAAACACGTTTCAATTTGTTCAGCTAAAAAAGCACAACAAAAGTAGACTATTTTTTAATACGCAAGACAAAGCGCATTATTTTTTTAAAAAAATTTACTGAAGTTAATTACAGCATTTTTAGGGTGTTAACCTCTTGCTTGGTTAAATGTTTCCAATGTCCTCGTGGCAAATCTTTTTTTGTGAGGTGGCCAATAGCCACGCAGTCAATTTTCACGATGTTGTAATTGAAATGGTCAAAAATTGTTCTCAAAATGGAATTCCCGGTATTTTTAATCTTGATACCTATTTGGTTCTTGGCTTCGCCTTGCACATAGCTGATATCTTCTACCGTTATAAGTTTATCTTCAATCTTAAAACCTTCTTTAATAGCAATTAAATGTTCATGTTTTAAGTTTTTGTCTAGTTCTACATGAAATAATCTAGCCACACCAGTTTTAGAGTTAGTAAACTTTTGTACTACTTTATCATCGTTAGTAAATAACAAAAGCCCCAATGAGTTCCTTCCTAAGCGACCTATAGGTTTTATTTTGGCATTAGTAGCGTTGGCCACTAAGTCCATCACCGTTCTTCCTTTTCCTTCGGCTGTTGTAGTCGCAAATCCTTTTGGCTTATTTAAGAGCACATAAGTTAATGGTTCTGGGTTTATCCGTCTACCATCAAACTTAACTTCGTCTGTTCGCTTCACTTTAAAGCCCATTTCTGTTACCACCTTGCCGTTTACGGTAACCAAGCCAAGGGCAATATTTTGGTCTGCTTCCCTTCGCGAACAAATTCCCGAATTAGCAATATATTTATTCAATCGCATGAGGTCTTGGGTATCTGACCCTTTTTTTGGCCCTTTCTTATTAGGCCTATTTTCATGCTTTTTACCAGATTGTTCTGACTTTCCCCTGCCTCCTTTGAATCTGTTCATGTCTTATTAAATTAGGCTACAAAGGTATAACAATAGTTAACACAATCTACTTTATTTCTAGGGTACTTTGACGTTCTCTATTCACTATGAGTTTCGTGACATCTGGCCTTGAATAATGACCAGCTGGATCAAAGTTCTGTCGTTCTTCTAGCACACGATTAAAATCTATGGTTTGAATAATGAGCTCTTCCTTTTCAACTATTGGCTCAACAATCCACTCACCATCTGGTCCGGCTATGCAACTGCCGCCGTTAGCGAGCCATTGCGGTGCATTTTTTACAACCTCATCGTAAAAAGGAGTGGTTTTAGGAAAGTCCGAAGGCCTCATTATGGCAGAAACGGAGACCACGAAAGAACGCGACTCGCGTGCTATAAAACGTGTGATATCTTTTGTATTATGGTCACTACCTGGCCAAGCCGCGATATGTAGATTTTCACCCTGCCCATATAAGGCTGCTCTTGGCAGTGGCATCCAATTTTCCCAGCAATTTAAGCCTCCTACAGTAAAAGCTTTTAAATCGTGCACCCGTAATCCGTTACCATCTCCCGGAGACCACGTGAGGCGCTCATCATACGTAGGACGTAATTTTCTGTGTACCGATTTTATGTCACCTGTTGGGTCAATATATACCAACGAAGCATAGATGCTATGCCCTCCTCTGTCCAGCGGTCTTTCTATTATTCCCAAATACACAGCAATATGGTGAGATTTGGCCAATTTACAGATGGCATCTAAGTCGCCTTTTTCAATACAAACCGAATTTGATACATAATGTGCATGAAGCTTTTTATTTAAATCCTTATTCCATTCTGCACCTCCCGTTAAGGCCAACCAAAATGGATAACCAGGCAACAAGGCCTCGCCAAAGACAATGAGCTCACTGGATTGAGAAGCTGCTTCTATTATAGCCTTTTCTATTTTCTTTAATGTGGCCTCTTTATCTAACCAAACAGGTGCAATTTGAGCCATCGCAATTTTTAAAGTAGAATCCATTTATATTCGGTTTAATACAACTGAAACGTCTATTAGCAAAATAGAAAATACACCTCCAACAATGATAAGTTTGAGCATATTGTGCAAGATCAGAAAGTGAATTTTCCTTTTGGATCTCCATAGTATTAAAAGAAACACAACCAATAAAACTATGCAGAGATAAAAGAAGATATACATATGACCAATATCAAAAAAGAAAATCAACAAAAAAGCCCAAGCTATAGTGATCACTGCAACAACGGATAGCATGATTTTTGAAATTCTTTCACCATAAACTACTGGTACGGTTCTATAATCCAAGGCCAAATCACCTTTAATATTCTCTAGATCCTTCGTAAGCTCGCGCATGGAAACCAATAAGAAGAGGAAAACAGCATGGGCAAAAACCACTAATTCAAAATTGCTGTAATAAATAAAAATAGCAAAAAATGGTGTTACCGTTAAAATGGCCGAAACAATATTGCCAACCATTGGCCTCTTTTTAAGACGGTGCGAATACAGCCAAATGGCAAAAATGTATAGGGCAAAGAACACAACTGCCCTAAAGGACACATAACTTGCAAAGACCAGAACCAAGAAATTTAAAACGAAGTAAAATGACAGCTTTGTATTTTGACTTACCAGCCTGTCCAGCATCGTTTTTTGAGGTCTGTTGATGAGGTCCTTTTCAGAGTCGTAAAAATTATTGATAATGTATCCTGCGGCTATTGCAGCAGAGGATGCCAAGACCAACATTAATAAATTGACATCAAATAGCACCTTTTTTAAGGGAACGTCAGGTGCAAAAATGTAAATTGATGCTAAATATTGAGCAATAACTACAACTAAAATGTTATAGCCTCTCACCACGGAAAACATGCTGAAAAACTTCAGAAAAATAAGCTTCTGTTTGCGAGATAGCATAACAGTAAGAATTACTTTTTTCTATTTTTCGCGCCACGGTAACTTAATGCAATAACAATAACGCCAAATACAACCAAAGCTATAAAAACAATGAGATTGGATAATGTTACCATGAAAATCTCGGCTTTAGAAATTGTAGACCACTTCGAGCTTATGGCCGTTTAGTGCTTCCTTAGCTCGCTCTATATCCTCGGTAAATCCTAAGATATAACCTCCACCACCAGAACCACATAATTTCAAATAATAGGCGTTAGTGTCGATGCCATTTTTCCAAAGGTCGTGGAACTGTGCAGGGATCATCGGTTTAAAATTGTTCAACACAATTTTTGAAAGCTGTTTTGTGTTTTGAAACAAGGACTTAATATCTCCTTTTAAAAAGTCATCAACACAGGCGTCTGTGTGTTTTATAAATTGTTCTTTCAGCATATTTCTGAAGCCCTCATTCTTCATATTTTCCATAAAAATGCTTACCATAGGAGCTGTTTCCCCAACGACTCCGCTGTCTAACAAGAACACAGCACCTTTACCGTCTGACTTTTGTGCAGGAATACCTGTAGCTTCAATATCGTCCTTGGATTTAATAAGTATAGGAAGGCTTAAATAACTGTTCAAAGGGTCTAAACCAGAAGATTTACCATGGAAAAACGATTCCATTTCCGAGAAAATTGCCTTTAGCTTCAACAGTTTTTCTCTGGTAAGGTTTTCTAATACGGTTATTTTATTGTTAGCATACTTGTCATATATGGCCGCTACCAAAGCACCACTGCTCCCTACACCATAACCCTGCGGTATAGAAGAGTCAAAATACATGCCTGCATTGACATCCTCTTGTAATTTTGTAATGTCGAAAGTTACGAGCTCTGGATCAATCTCAGAAAGATAGGTTGCAAAAGCTCTCAGGCTCTGATTGGATTTTACTGCAGCTTCTGAAGGATTTTCATCAACCTTTAAAGCTCCGTTATAGAAGTTGTAAGGAATAGATAAACCTTTTGAATCTTTGATGATGCCGTATTCTCCGAATAACAGAATCTTTGAATAAAATAGGGGTCCTTTCATGACTTTTATTTGGGGTTAGGGCGTTTTTAATTGAGACGCACCTTTACCAATACTATCACAAATATAGTGACCGTTTTGGCAATATGCAACTAACTGACTCTTAATGAATTCATAAACCTCATCTGCTTCGGCCTCTGGAAACAGTAAATGTACATTAGCGCCTGCATCTAAAGTAAAACATAAATTAGAGTTATTTTGAGCTCTATAGTTCCAAATTTTCTGGATTATTTCCAAGGTATTCGGTTTCATTAAAATGAAATACGGCATACTGGTCATCATCATAGCATGCAAGGTCAATGCCTCACTTTCTACAATTTCAATAAAGCGGTTTAGATTACCTGTAATGAGCACATTTTTTAATTCAGATAGATTATTATGTGCTTGGTTAAATCGTTGCGCCGCAAAAGGATGGCCCTCCATAAGCTTATGGCCTACCGTGCTACTCACTTGTTTTTCTCCTTTATCTACCAATAGTATGGCATCCTGAAAATTCTTAAAGTTTGGGTGTAAATCATCGGAAAATTTTACACCATATAAATCAGAACTTTCAGAAAAACTTTCATTTTCACCCCAAATGACCACTTCTCCTTCAATACTTCTACAAGCACTCCCTGAGCCTAATCGCGCTAAAAAGGAGGCTTTTTTATTAAAATAGTCTTGGCTCACGTCCATACCAAAAAGTAATCGTTCCATGTCCATTAAACACAGAGCCAGTGCTGACATCCCAGATGCTGAAGATGCAATACCGGAACTATGAGGAAAGGTATTTTTAGTATCGATTTTAAAGTGATAATCCCTCAAAAAGGGCATATAAGGTTCGATCCGCTGAAAGAACGTTTCAATCTTTGGCTTAAAGGCTTCGTACCGTTCGCCTTCAAAATACACGTCAAAACTAAAGTTCTTGGTTTCGGATTTTTTTTCAAAACTAAGTTCCGTAATGGTTTTAGATTTTGATAGTGTAAAACTAATTGACGGATTTGCCGGAATTTGGTTTTCCCTCTTTCCCCAATATTTAACTAAGGCAATATTGCTGGGCGATTCCCATTTAACCTTACCTTTTTTAAGGGTAGCTTTTTCAGTGTTTAATATAAAATCTTTTTCAACCATTCTCTTTTTCTATGGGGCAAAAATACGCAAATCCAACGGTTGTTGTATCCATGCCCAACAATCTACCACATTTAATGTTTAATTTGGAATTATTGTAAGTCATTACAGTACTCAATGTATTACAATCTAACACTTTAAGAACCTATAGCTTGTGATACTATATAACCGCCTGTCCAAGCATTCTGAAAGTTAAATCCACCTGTTATGGCATCTACATTAAGGACTTCTCCTGCAAAATAAAGATTGGGCACCAACTTACTTTGAAAAGTTCTGAAGTCAACTTCCTTTAGGTCAACACCACCAGCAGTAACAAATTCCTCCTTAAAGGTGCTTTTGCCCGTTACTTGAAACACAGCATTGGTGATCTGTTCTGCCAAATTTTGCACCTGGTATTTGGTAAGATTCGCCCATTTATCGGTGTCTGTAATTTGTGAAGCTAATACCAGTTGTTTCCATAAACGTTTGGGCAGTCCAAATTGCGGTGTATTCACTGCCGCCTTTTTAGGGAATGCACTTTTAACCTTTATTAAATCGCTTACACATGCTTCGGTTGGCTTACGGATAAAATTGACTTCAATCTCAAAATTATAGCCTAGCTTGGCTAGTTCTAAAGCTCCGAAGGCCGAAAGTTTTAATATGGCCGGAGCACTCATACCAACATGAGTTATAAGCAAAGGCCCATCGGAAACTAGAGCTGTGCCTCTCACTTTCACTTCTACGTTTTTTGCAACAACGCCAGGAATACTATTTATGCGCTTGTCATTGATGTCAAAGGTAAAAAGTGATGGTACGGGCTGCACGATAGAGTGTCCCATATCTTTTAGGACATTCCACATTTTCTGACTGCTTCCGGATGCTACGACTAATTTTTCACACTGAAATTGGCCCTTATTAGTAGCAATAGTAAACCTGTCATTCTTCTTGTAGACGCCGTTAACGGCACAGCTGTATAACACTTCCACCTTATGTTTCTCAGCCTCGCTTAAAAAACAATCAATAATCGTGCTTGATGAATTAGAAACTGGGAATATTCTACCATCGTCTTCAATTTTTAACGATACGCCTCGCTCTTCGAACCACGCCATTGTATCGCCCGTCATAAAGCGGTGAAAAGGTCCCAAAAGTTCCTTATCTCCTCTTGGATAATTTTTAATCAGTTCTGAAGGAATAAATTCGGCATGAGTAACATTACAGCGACCACCTCCTGAAATTTTCACTTTTTGAAGTCCGGTTTTACCTTTTTCCAAGATGCAAACGGTTTTGTCAGGATACTTCTCCGCAATATTAATCGCCGCAAAAAAACCTGCTGCGCCTCCGCCAATAATTATGATATCTTTGTATGTCTGCAATACTATTGTCTAAAATCTCAAAATTACATGTATAATGTCCAAAAGACTAATTTTTATTTTTCTCATTGTATCCTCTTGCCAATCTCAAGGCAATTTGAAGCTTTTAGGCGACCTGAGCAATGATTTAGAGGAAGTGTCTGCAGCAGAATATGCTCATGATGCTAAGGTCTTATGGGTCATTGAAGATTCCGGAAACTCAAATACGCTCTATGGGCTCAAACAAAATGGTAAAATAATTAAGACGATTACCATTGAAAATGCCGAAAATAGGGATTGGGAAGATCTTACCATGGACTCGGAAGGGAATATCTATATTGGTGAATTCGGCAATAATGCCAAGGACGGAAGATTATATACCATCTATAAAATTGACAAAGATGATTTAGACAAATTCCAAACTAAAGCCCAACGAATAGATTTTTATTTGCCAAAACAGAAAAAAGGAGAAGATTTTGAAGCCTTCTTTATTTTGAACAATTACTTCTACATATTTACAAAAGAGACCAAAACTTTTAAGGTCTATAAAGTGCCCAATCGTTTAGGCAAACATGAAGCCATTGAAACAACCGATTACAATCTTCCTGGGAAGGACAACAAAATCACTTCTGCCGACATAAGCGACGACGGCAAAACTGTTCTGCTGTTAAACCATGACAAAATTTGGAAATTGACCGCGTTTAATCGAGATGATTTTTTCTCTGGAAATATTGAAGAACTACAATTTAACCATAATTCCCAAAAGGAAGGCGTATGTTTTAAAACAAACTCTACTGTAATTATTACAGATGAACGCAATGGACCGGAAGGTGGTAATATTTATGAGTTTGAACTAAACGCTTCCCCAGAAAACGTCAAGCAGTGATGGTAAGGTTAAAATCCGAAACCGAGCCTGAACGCAAAAAGAACTCCATCTGTACTATTAAAGGCCGAAAGATTAAAGGATAGCATTTCTGCGGCTTCGGCAAAAATTCCACCGCCAACCGAGGTATGCCAAATGGAAGAATCTTCGCCATCAGCCCACACCCTGCCATAATCAAACCCTCCAAAGAATCCGATATTCAATGGCAGTAATGCTGTTTTAACCTTTCGCAGATTTAGTCTTAAGTCCGTTGTCTGAGCAAAAGCTGAGTTTCCAATGAACCGCTCGCGTCTAAAGCCTCTGAGCCCTTCATTTTGGCCCAAATTAGCGCCTTGATAAAACTGGAAATCATCGCCAATATTTATTTGCCCTTTTACCTTAGAGGCTAAAACCAATTGTCCGGACGGTGTAAGCTTGTAATCTATTGCTAATTCTGGATTAATGTAGCCAAAACCATCGCTCGTAGAAACATTATGCCTGTAACCAACATGCATTCCAAAACTCATACCAAGGGTTGGAAACGAGGTGTTATCAAAATTGGCATAGCTATAAATGACGTCAGCACCATAGAATTCATCAGAAAAGCTCACGTTGTCTCCTATTACCGTGTTTATAAAACGCCCTTCGGTAGGTTCTACCTCAAAAGACTCATAACTTAAGCTAAATTGAAACATAGCACCCATGCGCCCTCTCCAAACCAAAGACGGTGTAAAGCTGGTTTGTTCCAATTTAACACGGTTATAATCTCTACCTACATCCAAACCATCATTTTCTTCAGCTTGCGGATTGTTGGTTTCATTTCCTATACCAAAAAAGTTGGTAGCATAATTAGGACTTGTAAATTTTGCATTCAGTCCTAGATTCAATTTTCCTAAGACATTGGCTATTTCACCATTATATTCAAAATCGAACCCTTGTGTTGCAAAATAATACCCAGCGGAAATTTTATGTTGAGCGCTAAACGGATTACGCTCAAAGCCATAGCGCGTGTAGATATTTGTAAAACCAAGAGCTAAACCGTCGTCTGGATTTGCTCCAATTTTAGGATAGAACTGATTACTATTGTACTTTAACTTTTTATAATTGTAAACATTGGTGTCATAATCATCGGTTAACTTTTTTGTACCGCGTTGGGTAAGAAATTCACTCTCCTTAGATTTATAGTCGTAGATTTTAACCTTCTTTCCATTTTTTATACCATAAACATCCTTATTTTGACCACCAATTAACCGAAGTTTAATGGTACTCTTGCCATTACCAGATACCTCAAAAATGTCATCATCATCTAGGCCGTAAATCCATATTTCCTTGGTAATATCCTTATCGTATATTCTCTCGTGCATAACATCGGCCTTGTCTCCACCTTTAATGCGATATGCCGTAACTTTGGTTTTGCCATCCGGCAAGCGCACAACATCAAACCAATCATCTTTATGTGTTCCTTTTACAACTGCAATTCTGTTGAGTTGCTCATAATAACGATCGGATATGTCCTGAAGCCGTTGAATTCGTCCTTTTAATTTTTTCTTGATTTCAACGATAGTACTATCCATCACTTCAGCTGGAAAAAAGGAAAAGGCCTCTTCAATGATTTCGTCGGTAAGACCATTTTGAATGATTTTAACCTGTTGGTCCCACACAGGTTTTCCTGAATTATTTATTAAAGCCATGTCTAGAGCGTATGGCTCAAGATTAAACCACTTGGTGCTTTTAAGTTCTTCATCATAACTTTGAAGCAATCTTAAACTAGGTACGATAGTGGTTAATACACCTAGTAAAGCACCGTCTGACATAATGGAAAACACTTGATCTCTATCTCTTGGTACAGGTCTGTAAACTACCCTATCATCTTCCTTAAACTCTGCCCATCGCCATTGGTCTTCATGTCTATCCCAATCGCCAATGACCATATCAAATAAACGTGCCCTTATGTAGGATGCCTCATCTAGAACAAATTCTTCATCCTCAAGCAACTTTTCCAAAACATCATCGGTACTGATAATCTCATTGGAATAACCAAAGTTTGCCTTGTCTCCATGACCTTCTGAGGTATGCTCTTCTATCATGTACAGCTCATCTCCAAAATCTTCATTATAGGCTCCTAACGCTTTTTGCTTTGGCACATAGTACAACACAGGCTTGGTATGATAAATCCCAACCGCATCGGCCAATTTGGCAACAGTGAAAGGTGCATAAGGGTGTGATCCCGTAAATACATCTAAAAGCAAATCTTGGGTGTAGGTGTCTTCAAACTGTCCTTCGATATATTGATTTTTAAATGCCACGGATTGCAGATAGCGCAGTGCATTCTTTCTTAAAGCTCGCATTACGTATTGACGTCCCATTTTATCTTCCAATCGCAAGGATTTTGATTGGTGGCCACCACCTTTTCTCACGGGTTTTAGGCCACCTAACAAGGTATCTAAACGTACTGTTGGCGCTTCTATTTCAGTTCCGAAATACTTGCGGTAGCGTTCGCCCCAAAAAAATCTATAAAGTCCTCCTTTAGTGATTTCCTCTTTGGAATAAATAGAGGCTTTCCTCGTCGTCGGTATCTCCTCGAAGACAGGCAGAACATATTCCGTATCGGCTTTATGGACCGTTGTTTCAAAAACTGGGCTATTATGTCCTTTGGCATAAAACCTAACATGTGACGAGCCATCTGTAAAGACATCCAATCTTGCAAAACCAATTTCTCCATATGAAAACAGTCCAGATCCAACATTACGCGTTGCAGATGTCTTGGAGCCAGAACCACTAACAATTTGTGGGAGGTTATCTTGAATTAGGTATTGCAGCGTATGCTCATGGCCCGAAACAAATATGGTTTTATCATTTTCTTGGGATATAGCAACGATGCGTTCCCTAAATTCATTATAAAACTTGTTCTGTACATCTACAGTGACAACACCTCCTGTCTTTCTTATTAAATTCTTTAGGCTTCCCAAAACTGGTATTGGCGACAAATGGCTTTTAAAACTGTATTGTCCTCCATGAGGCCCATTGGTAAATATAGGGTGGTGTATCGCCACTATGGTTGTTTTTCCTCGGGCTTTTTTAATATCATCTTCAAACTCTACGAAAAACTTTTCCCTTGTTTTAATATCGCACTTATCATTCATTTTTGGATGCTTATCCCAGTTGGTCAAGTACCACTCAGAATCTAGAATAATTAACACAATATCATCTGAAATATCTATTTTTTCAATAGGGCAACCATCTTCTGGCAAAAACGAATCTTTACCCAATCTATCCTCAACATACTTTTCTTGTCGTTCAAGTCCGTTGAGTCCATCACTGTACCAATCATGGTTACCAGGTATAAAAATGGTATTTCCCTTAAATCCATTGACAGCTTGAATTTGTGCATCTAATTGTGCCTCTGCAAATGCGCGGGACTCGTCATCTTTTTTTGGTAAGCCTTTGGGATAAATATTGTCACCTAGATAAATCACGGTACTGTTGGATTCAGCCTTTTTCAATTGTTCCTTAAGGGTTACCACTGCCCAGTCTCGACCAGATTCTGCTGCCAGGCCAGCATCACCAATCAAAAAAAAGGAATGCTCCAGTGTTTTTTCAATAGGAAATCCTTTGGTAACCGCTTCATTAACCTGCAATTCATAGGTTGCACAAGCACTAAAGCTAAAAATAAATGCTACCAACATTAAAAATTGAAAGCGGTCCTTAAACAAATGAAATACGTCTATGATCTTGTACATTAGGTTAGGTAAAATTTATTTTTCCCAAAGGCTGTCTGTAAAATAATGCTTGCAATCTAAAAAATTAGTTTTTAGTTTAAAATCAGCGTTTTTAGCTAAGGCTCCTATCTCTTCTAAACTGTATTTCTTAGACAATTCGGTACTAATCAATTCATTATAATCGAAGTTAAATACCTTATCAATCTTTTTGATATGAACCTGCTGTGCCCTCAAACTCACAATGTAACTTCTTACATCTCCCGATAAAGGATTGTAATGACAATAAAAGTCGAAATTATCTATTTGAAAATCTGCATCTAGTTCCCTATTGATTCGCAGAAGTAAATTAAGGTTGAATCGTTTTGTAATCCCTTGGGAATCAAAATAGGCTTTATGAACAGTTAATGGATTTTTCTTTAGATCAAAGCCCACCAACAATTTGTCTCCCTTTTTCATATTTGCATTGAACAGTTTCAAAAGCTCTTTAGCTTTATCTTGTTTATAATTCCCAATATTAGAACCGAGAAATAGCAGCAAACTGGGATATTGACTTGTTTTATTGATGCTTAATATTTTAAAGTAATCACCAACCTTAGGTTTTATAACTATTCCAGGAAGTCTTTTCTCGAGATTAGCCGTTAACATTTCCATAGCTTCTGAAGAAATATCTACAGGTACATAATTAAATTTAATATCCTGCTGAACCAGGAATTCTAGAAATTTGAATGTTTTTAAGCCATCTCCCGCTCCTAGTTCCACTATATTGAAGGGTTGCGAAAACTCTAGAGCTTTAAAAATCTGTTTTGATTGCAGGGAAATAATCTCAAATTCTGAATTGGTCAAATAATACTCTGGCATGTCCATTATCTGCTTAAACAACCTACTGCCATTGTCATCATAAAAGTATTTTGATGGCAAAAACTTGTGCTCGGCGCTTAAACCTTTATGAACGTCTTGTGCAAAGGAATCTGTCATTTATTTGGCAAGTCTAATTCCTGAAAAGAGCCAGCGCATTTCTGGATGAAAAAAATTTCTGTAAGTCTTACGCACGTGATTTGGTGAAGACGCTACCGATCCACCACGCAACACCATTTGATTGACCATAAATTTACCGTTGTATTCTCCTAAAGCTCCATCTACCTTTGTGTAATTGGGATAGGGCAAGTAGGCACTATTGGTCCACTCCCACAGTTGACCGTGATTAAACTTAGAAGAAGCAACCTCCCACTCAGATTCGGTTGGTAAACGCATGCCACTCCACTGTGAAAAAGCAAATGCTTCGTAAAAAGAGATATGGCAAACAGGTGCGTTAGGTTCTAAATCTACCAATCCATGGTTTAATGTGTAGAGCTTCCAATGATTATCATCTTGGTGCCAATAGAGCGGTGCCTCTATATTATTTGATTTAATATAATCCCAGCCATCGGCATGCCACAGGTTAAAGTCGTCATAGGCGCCAGATTTTATAAATTCCAAATACTCTGCATTTGTAACAAGGCGATTAGCTATTTCAAAATGATGGAGATAGGTTTTGTGCTGTCCAAGTTCATTATCCCAACAGAATCCATTACCAGAATAGCCTATATCATAAACACCCTCTGGTATAGAAATCAAGTTAAGGTCTCGTTCTTCAGTTTTTAACTCTATTTTAAAATCGAGAGTTGGGTAGGCCGGTTGATGCCCAAATAAATACTTTATATCATAAATGAGAAGTTCTTGGTGTTGTTGCTCATGTTGCAGACCTATTTCTATGGTCTTAGCTATAGCTTCTGTTAAACCAGTTTCAATAAACTTTTGCATATGCTCATTAACGTAACTCCTGTAAGCCAAAACCTCATTTAGAGTTGGCCTGGTCATAAGGCCGCGTTTGTGCCTTAAAACCCTTGGACCCACATTATTGTAATAGCTATTGAAAAAATAGGCATAATCTTTATTGTAAACTTTATAGTCTTGGTAATGTGGCGCTAAAACAAACTGTTCAAAAAACCAAGTCGTATGTGCCATATGCCATTTTGGAGGAGATACAAACTCCACTGGCTGACATGAGACATCCTCTGCTTTTAATGATTTACACAAGACTTCGGTGCGCTGCCTTCTTTGTAAAAATTTTTTACTCGTTATTGCTGAATGTTCAACTTCAATTGTACTCAAGGTTCAATAATTTGTGTATCAAACACAACTTCACTCGCCAATGTTTTGTGAACTGGGCATCGTGATGCTATGTCCTTTAGTTTTTCTATTTGATTTGCTTCTAAGTTACCCACAAATTTTAATCTTTTGGTAATATGATCCAAATATCTTGGAGACTCGTCGTTTCGTTTTAAATCTTCAGTATGTGTTTTGGCATGAGACAGGTACACATAAACTTCCTTTAAATCCCACGCCTTCCGTTCTGCGTAAAGCTTTAATGTCATTGTGGTACACGCTGCTAGAGCTGCATTTAAATATTCGTAGGGAGAAGGTCCAAAGTCATTGCCACCTGCCTCCACTGGTTCATCGGCTATGAGACTGTGCTTTTTGGTTTGTATTGTTGTGGTAAAATTATCTTCAATCACGTTGAGATAACCTACCAGTTGCTCACCTTGGGTACTCAACATTTGATTTTCTTTTACGGGAAAATAGTGTTTGGCCCAGGTTCCTATCACCTCTCCGACATAACTGCTATCCTTTTCACTAGAAAGTAAATGGTCGGCATCGTCTAAGGAAATAAAGCTCTTTGGATGATGGGCCATAGCATATAACTGCTGCGCATTTTCTATTCCAACGATAGTATCAAAGGGCGCGTGCATAAGCAATATAGGTTTTCGGAGGTCTTTCACTACAGCAGGCAAATCTGTATTATCAAATTCTGAAATAAACGCTTCATCTATTTCAAATGGTCTGCCACCAATATCCACCTTAATTTTACCCATCTCCTCGATATTTTCAATTTGATGTGAAAACAAGCGTTTAACATGATCCACCGTAGCTGGGGCACCAATGGTTGCTACCGCTTTAACACTATCTAATTTTGAAGCTGCAACCAAGACCGCTGCACCTCCTAGAGAATGCCCTACAAGCAGGCTCGGAGCTTGATAATGTTGAGAAATGTAATCATGCACATCTAGTAAATCTTCAACATTCGCGGAAAAATGGCTATCGGCAAATTCACCTTCACTTCTCCCTAGACCAGTGAAATCAAAACGGACTACACCAAAGCCATCTTGTGCCAAGGCTCTGCTTACATGCCTTACTGCACTAAGGCTACTGCTGCAGGTGAAGCAATGGGCAAAAATGGCATAGTGACTGGGTTTTTGGTTAGCTGGTAATTCCAGTTGTGCATTAAGCGTTAAACCTTTTCGGTTTTTTATTTTTAGTTTGGTTCGTTTCATAATCAATACATAAAAATTTAAGAGCTACAGGATAGCATGGAACACCCTACTTTGTGCCTAGCCCATTCTGGGCGCTTGGCAAACCACTTTTCGTATTCCGTTTGTTCGTCATATGGTTTTTTTAACATGGTAAATAACTCTTCAATGAGCTGATAATTTCCTCCGTTGGCTTCATCTATCGCCATTTGCGCCATATAGTTTCTTAAGACGTACTTTGGGTTAATTTTATTCATTGCGCCCTTTCTTGCCTTATTGGAAAGCGTTTCTTTTCCTAGTCTTTGACCATATGCCTTAAACCATTGTGACCACAGCTCTAAGGATTTTGGACTAATTTCTTTAGGTCTGTATAAGGCTGGCATTAAGATAGCCTTAATAGCATCTTTATCTTTTTCATATGAAGCGAGGTTTCTGAAAAAAATGGTCATATCCGTTTCGGCCATAAGAAGGCAATCCTGTAAGTTATCTATAAGCGATTTGTCTTGCTTTGATGATGTTTGTAAGCCTAATTTAGAACGCATCATGTCCAAAAATTTCTGATCAAAATCCGTTTGATACTTATGTAAAATAGCCTCAAAGGGTTTGGCTTCTTCAACAAGCGGGAATAGCGCATTAGCGAGCTGAAGCAAATTCCAAAGTGCGATATTAGGCTGGTTACCGTAGCGATAGCGTTTATTTTGCCGGTCTGTGGTGTTGGGTGTCCATCCAAAGTCAAAACCTTCTAACCATCCGTAGGGTCCGTAGTCTATGGTTAATCCAAGAATAGACATATTATCCGTATTCATTACACCATGAACAAAGCCCACGCGTTGCCAATGCACAATCATATCCAGTGTTCGATTGGCGACTTCCCTAAAAAAAGAAATGTAAACCTCTTTGGATGGTGCTCCTAAATGTGGAAAAAAATACCTAATCGTATAATCCGTTAAGGCCTTGAGGTTCTTAAAATCTTGGCGCGCCGCAAATAATTCAAAATTCCCAAAACGAATAAAGGTTGGCGCTACCCTACAAACAATAGCGCCTTTTTCATATGCTGCGTTACCATCGTATAACATATCCCTTAAAACCTCATCTCCTGTGAGCACTAAAGAAAGCGCCCTTGTTGTGGGCACATTTAAATGAAACATGGCTTCACTACAGAGATACTCCCTAATGGAGGAGCGAAGTACCGCTAAACCATCACCTTGCCTTGAATAAGGCGTGGGTCCAGCGCCTTTTAATTGCAAAGCCCAACGCTTGTGATTATGTTCTACTTCAAAGAGGTTGATAGCTCTTCCGTCGCCCAATTGCCCTGCCCAGGACCCAAACTGATGTCCTGCATACGCCATGGCGTAAGGCCGTGTATTAGGATAAACCTCCTTACCTGAAACTATATTTAAGAATTCCTCTGAATGAACTGATTTTGGATCTATACCTAAAGATTTGGCCATGTCCATTGAAACATGAATCAATTGTGGCTTTGAAGGTTGGAGTGGTGTTACAAAAGAATAAGCAGCTTCAAACACTTTTCGTCTTGTATTGTCTACATTTTCATCTTCCTTAAGTTCAACATTAAAAGAGTCTGCTATATTTATATTCTTCATTTACAATTCAATTAAAAGACAGGAGGTTACGCGTTGAGGGTAAAATTACCCATGAGACCATGATAAAGTTACAAATAGCAGACTATTAAGACGATAAATTATTCTTAAATTAGTGCCAATAGTTTATCTCCATGGAAAAAGTAATAACTGCAGCAGAGGCTTATGTAGTAGAGTATCTAAATTCTCATCTCGACCCAAAATTTGTTTATCATAATTTAGCCCATACCCAAAGGGTTGTCAGCAAATTAAAAGAGCTTATTGAAGAGAGTGACCTTACCCAAACCGAAGAACAACACTTACTCATCGCGGCGTGGTTTCATGATACCGGATTTACCGAGACCATTGAAGAACACGAAATTGCCAGTGCTAAAATAGCAGCCTCTTTTTTAAAAAATCAAGGGCTAGAAGCATCGGATATAGAAGCGGTAGAGAAAATTATTTTGGCCACAGAGATGGCGTATGAACCACAAAATAAATTGGAAGGGCTTATCCGAGATGCTGATTCTGCTCATGTCTCTAGCAAAAGGTACGAAGATTATGCCTCACTTTTGCGCAAAGAGTGGGAACTGACTCAGGGGAAAAAAATCTCCAGGGCTGATTGGCTTCAACAAAATATAGATTTCTTAACCAAGCACACCTTTTATTCGCAAGTGGCCATGAAAAAATGGCAAGACCGAAAAGGTAGGAATCTGGCGCAGCTCATTCAGAGTCAAAATAAAATAAAGTCTAGGACAGAAAAACTTAAACAAAAAAAGGCTGAACTAAAGTTCAAAAAAGAAAAACTAGACCTACCAGATCGCGGTATTGAGACCATGTTCAGGGTGGCCTTGAGGAACCATATCACCTTAAGTGATATTGCAGATACCAAAGCGAATATTTTATTATCAGTTAATGCCATCATTATTTCGGTAGCCTTATCTAATCTATTGCCAAAGTTAGACAACCCTTCTAACACCTATCTTATATATCCAACACTCATATTTTTGTGTTTTACCGTGGCCTGTATTGTTCTATCCGTACTGGCTACGAGGCCCAATGTTACCAAAGGGCAATTTACCAAGGACGATGTGGCCAAAAAGAAAGTGAATTTGCTCTTTTTTGGTAATTTTCATCAAATGCCATTGAATGAATTTGAATGGGCCATGCAAGAAATGATGCAAGACAAGAATTACCTGTACGGATCTTTGACTAAGGATTTGTATTTTCTAGGTCTTGTTTTAAACAGGAAATATAATCTACTCAGGATTACTTATACCGTTTTTATGGTTGGTATCGTGGTCAGTGTCATTGCTTTTGGACTAGCTTTTGCACTGTCGGAAAGACCAGCAAGCACCCTTATTTAGTCTGCAATCTCCTTCATGAGATCCTCATAAGTGTAAAGCCCATTGGAGTCTTGGTCTTTGTGATAAAGTACACTAACCCTTATGGCTTTTAGTCCTGTTACATCCTGCAGGTCTTGAAGCTCTACAACCTCCTCATCTGTATCTAAATACTGCTTTGCTTGCAAAAATCTAATATACCTGAGGTACTCGCGCTCGTCTTCTTTTTGAGAATAGACAATAGTAATTTTCCCTTTTTGGGTTACGCGTTTTTTCGTTCCTTTTATAAAAGCTTTGTCTACACGTTTTTTCACTATTTCATAACGCGCGTTGTACGTACCATCTACATCGAATTGTTTTTCATCCATTCTAAAACTAATGGTCAATGGCTGATTAAAAACCAAAATCATTGAAGCTACATCCAAGCTTACTGGAAGCTTTGACCTCATAAGATAATACGCATTTTCCATTTCTATCATGACCTGGAGCTGCCACAATCTTAAATTATACAGGTAAACAGGATTAAAGCTGTCTTCCTTTGTTATGGACTCTCCGATGTACATATTATGCTCAACACCATCGGTTTTGTATCTCTCAAAAAAATGTGGATACATGGACTGTGCCTCTTGCTGCTTAAAATCGAGCAATGAAGACATTTCGTTATTGATTAGAGCAATCGATTTATCATATTCTTTTCTGTAATAATACACCGAACGTGTTGTATGGTCAATAAGTTCAAAATATTTGTCAACCTCTTGCTTTAAAGAACTTGATTTTACCACATGTTTTAACACAGGTTCAATTTCCTCTTTAATAAAAGACACGATCTGCTGCTCGGTGTCTACTTGGAAATTTTCATTTAACTGGTCTATGTAAGTGTTGATTTGAAAGACGTACTGCTCATAAATGGGAAGATTTCTTTGCTTCTGAGCTTCAACAACCAAGGTCTTGATAGATTTTAACTGCAATAACAAGTCCTTCTGTGTGGCTAGATTTCTTGCTTTTGAAGACCCCTTAATATCCATTTGTCCATACAAAGGATAAACATTTTCAAAACCAATCTTTTTAAATGAAGGCTCCTTACCATTTCGTTGGTCTTTGATGTAGTTTTTTGCTTCTTGCTCAAACCTCCAATGGACGCTTTGGTGTATGGATGTACATTCTTTTTGTATGATGGCCTCAATAAGGTTTTCTTCCTCTTTTTTAGACCGCTCAACAGCCGATACAATAAAAGGCATAACATCAACGAGCTTGTTGGCGTTTATGCTATTGAGGTCCTTTGGTGTTTCTGATACGATTTCCAAAACGCCCATAAGACCGTCTTCATTGGAAACCGGAGCAAAAATGGCACTTTTTATGCCTTGTTGGTGCATTGCGGCTATGTGCGGTGCCTTACCTTGGGACTTCTCATAAAGAACGTCTACATTCGAAACAGAGAAATATTTATTTTGTTTCAACAATTTCTTATACGATTGGCCACATAGGGCATCCTTGCAGGCCGCAGCATCTCTTTTATTCAACAAAAAGCTTTTGATACCGTTTCCATGAATTTGCTCAAATGTATCCTCACTTTTATTGTAAATAGAAAAACCGACTTTAATAGTTTTTAATCCGAATAGCGAACGAAAGATATTCTGGAAATCTTTCATAAAAATTTCGTTCTGCCTATTATTCTCGTGTATTAACGCTGTTTTAATATTGGAAATGGACTGATCGTCCGTGACATCGAAAATATTGCAAATTAAAAAGCCTTTAAATTCATAACTTTTTGGTGGGAATTTCTCTTTCCACAAATCAATATTCTCAAAGTTGTCCAACAATTCATCATAATCTTGCTGCGTAATGGAAACAGCATTATCTTTTGGGATAATTTCTGTAAAGTCAGCATTGTAGAGAATTTTATAGTAGCGCATGATGCCATTGGCATCTGGAATTTCATAGAAAAAGGGACGTTTAAAATTGAGGTCGTAACCATAACAGGCCTTTAAGATTATGGAGCATGCGATAATATAGGTCTGGTCTGTGGGCATGTTCTTCACCTTGAGCTCAAAATCAGGACCAACCTTGCTCAATATATCCTTAAAACGTTGAGACGACTTAAAAATGTGGTTAAAAAAAGGAACCTGCGCCGTTTTAATCTCATTGTGTGTCAATAGACTGCTAAAGGCATCTTGTAAGAGCATGTCTATTTCTGTCTTGTAGGTTTCCAGCAAATCTAAATCACTAAACCCTTCTCTAAGAACAGGATGCTCAGCCGCTATGTCAAGCACTTTTTGGGCATGCTCCGCTATATGCTGGCTCTTAGACGATGTAAGCTGCTCATATTGCTCTAGCAAGCGATTAAAACTCACCTTCATTTCAAAAGGCGACTCGGTATTGGCATTTATATCCATGCAGTGAAATTATGACTACCAAAGGTACTAATAATAAAATAGTCGCTCTTTAGGCGACTATCTTACAAATGTTTTTTGATGTAATCTAAAAACCTAATTGACCATAAGTCCAATTAGAGCCATCACTTATAAAGATGAGTGTTTTACTTCGATGTCCTCCCCCTAAAGCAGTATTCATATTAATGGGTCCTGCGCTACCCGTAGAACTATCTCCAGCAAAAAAGAGCACTCCGTCAGTAACTGCAGCCGGATCCATTACAATATCAGCGTTAGTAGTATCTGAGACATTACGAATAATATAAATACGTCCTGGGAAATTTCTCGGGTCAGGTAATTGAAAGTCTTGATTATTTGCTTGTGGATTGACCGAAATATAAACTCCATCATCAATTAAAGTCGGTGTTCCAGCACCAGTCAATGAGACGTGCTTAACCGACAAATTCCCATTAATATCCAAAGTACTTAATGGTGTATCTGTATTAATACCCACTTGGGCACTCAGGGCGAAGCCCAAAAAGAGACTAAGCATAAATGTAATCTTTCTCATAGGGATAAAAATTAATTCAACTTCTTTTTTAAACTTATGGCAAAACCACCACCTTCGGCCAACTTTATGGTTAGTTTAGAGGCTTTGGTTATGGTTTGCTTCTCTATTTGTAAATCGAGTGGATTATCATTCCAATGTGCCAAGCTGCCATCTTTATAAATGATGGCTTCGTACACCGCATCTTCATCTAAAAACCCAAAATCCACTTCTAAAGATACAGAATTTTCATCAGTTATGCCACCAACAAACCAGTTACCAGTATCTCGTTCTTGGCGTGCAATGGTCACATAGTCACCTACTTTACCGTGTAATACTACCGATTTTTCCCAATCTACCCCAACATCTCGGATAAACTGCAAAGCTTCGGGATTAGCTTCATAATGCTCCACCAAATCTGCGGCCATCTGCACTGGACTGTATATCACTACATATAATGCTAATTGTTGCGCCAAGGTGGTATTCACTTGATTATCCTTACGGTAGTCATCAAATTTTATATTGAAAATTCCAGGTGTAAAATCTATGGGACCAGCCAACATTCTAGTAAAAGCCACAATAGGCAAGTGCTCTGGAGGGTTGCCTCCATCTCCTGCCCAAGCGTTAAATTCCTGTCCTCGCAAACCTTCGCGCGAAATGATATTTGGATAAGTACGACGCAAACCTGTTGCTTTTATGGGTTCGTGGGCATTAACGGCGACTTGATATTTGGCGGCTTTTATCGCGGCATTGTTATAGTGATTCACCATGTACTGGCCATGATGGTATTCGCCCTTGGGTAAAATTTTACCCACATAGCCAGACTTCACCGCATGCATGCCATACTTTTTCATTAAGGCATAAGCTGTATCCTGTTGCTTTTCATAGGTTTGTGTTGCTGCCGACGTTTCATGGTGCATGATGATTTGGACTCCCTTCTCCTTGGCATAGCGTGTTACCTCATCTATATCGTAATCGGGATATGGTGTGACAAAATCAAATACACCTTCGCGGTCTTCAAAACCAATCCAACGCTCCCAACCTGTATTCCAACCTTCAACCAAAACACCTTTAATATTATTTTTTGCTGAAAAATCTATGAACCGTTTTACATTTTCGGTCGTTGCACCATGTTTTCCATGCGCTTTTCCTGTATCCGTCCATTTTCCATCGACGAGCTCCATACCGTAATCCCAAGTGGATTTTCCTAAGTGCATTTCCCACCAAACACCAGTATATTTCATTGGCGTAAACCAAGACACATCTCCCAGTTTATTGGGCTCATTGAGGTTAACAACAAGATTGGATGCTATTAAACCTGGTGCATTATCTGTAATTTGAATAGTACGCCAAGGTGTGTGAAACGGTAGCGTTCGCTTTACTTTATAGGCCGTATTCTCTGAACCTACGAGACTACTTTTCAAAGTTAAATTGGCAGTATCTACTTTAAGGGTCATCCCTGAGTAATCTATTAAAGCTGCTTCATGGAAACTGAGATGCAGTCCGTTTTCGCCCACCATAGTCACAGGTGTATTTGCAGCATTTTCTGGAATATAACTTTGTGCCAAATTGGTTTTTGGAATGTAGGATTGGGCATCAATCTCTGAGAGTTTGGTAGTACTGTATAGATGTTCATAAATATCCCAGTCGCCAGGAATCCAGAACGTTTTATAATTTTCTGTTAGATTAAATTCGGTGTGTTCTTCTTTTATTAAGGCTTCTGTCCAGCCCTTTTGTTCAGGGAACTCATATCTGAACCCAATACCATCATTATAAACACGAAATTCAATAATGACTTGTCTATTTGGTGACTGGATTTCTTCAAAGGTCGCTTTTATGTATTTATAATTGTTCTCTACGAGACGTTGTTCTCCCCATGGCATTTCCCAAGTTTCATTGAAGCTGCTGACTTCAGATTGAATATGTTTTAAGCCACTTTTCAATTCTGGCGCTTTGAGAAACTCAAATCCTAAAAACGACGTATCAACAATTGTAGTATTCTTAAAGGTTACGGTATAGAAAGGTGCGCCTTCAGTATTGAGCTGTAACTTTACTTTAATGTCTCCATTCGGTGACGATGTGGACAAAGTGACCTGATTATCATCTCCAATAGCACAGGAAAAGACTAGTAGCAACAATAGAAGTACGTACCCTTTTAGTTTCATGACTGTTTAATTTCAAGTAAAACAATATCAAAATCTGAGGTGAGCTCGACTTTTCCTTCGTTCACAGTCGCTTCTCGCTGTGAATAGGCATCCAACACTGTAGACCCTTCTTCAAACGCTCCTGACACGTCGATTACCTTTTTACCTTTTTTTGCATTCAACACCACGACAACCGCATCTTTATAGTTCCCCTTTTGATAGATTCTTGAAAAGACGAAAGGCGAACTCGATATCTGTTTGTGAACTCCCGCACCAACCGCTGGATGTTTGGCCCTAAACTGTCCTAGTTTTTGCCAATGCGTCAATATCGCTTCATTAGCCTCTTGCTCCTCCCAATTCATAAAGGAGCGCAAATTAGCATCGCCTTTTGCTCCTTCAACCTTTAGGATTCTAGCTAACTCATCACCATAATAGACTTGTGATGCTCCTGGCGCCAACAACAATTTTGTTCCTGTCTCAAATGGTTTTTCGCGCAGAGGGTCAAATGGACTGCTGTCATCGTGGGAACTCATATAATTGAGAACACCATAGCCTTTAAGGTCGGCTTGAAGTTTCTGGTTATACTTAGTATATAGGTTTTGAATTTTCATTTGTGCAGCATTCCATTTAAATTCAAAATTGATTTGGCTTGTAAACATATCGTCAAAATAGTTGACCTTCTTATCGCCAAAATCAAAGGCTTTTCCAGAAGAAATGCCATAATTATAGACCTCGCCCACCAAATAAAACTCATTATCATCCAAAACCTTATCAGGATTGTTGGCTTTAAATTCTGCAAAGGCGTAATCACATTCTGTTTTAAACTCTTCCCACACAAAAGGTTCGGTATGCTTTACAGTATCGCAGCGGTAGCCATCGATTCCAAATTCGGTAATGTAATCTGTAAGCCATTTCATGATATAAAAACGTGGTGCCCTCGGATGACCTGTGCGCTCAAAGAAGGCATCGAGTTCTGCCATTTCTTGCTCATAGCGTCCTTCTGCCTTCCATTTTTCAACCAATTGTGGTGGTAAATCTACATTGTCATTAGACTCTGTCCGAATGTCTGGTAAGTTAGCCACAAGAGTACAACTTACGGTATTCTCGTAATTGTCATAGCTACATTGTTTGTCGGTACGCACCCACTCTTCTGGCCAAACTGGGTCTTTATCGGTTACAGGACCTGTGTGATTGATAACGGCATCCAGTACAATTCTTATCCCTCTAGCATGGGCTTCTTTTACGAGCTCGTGCAAATCTGCAGCTGTTCCGTAATTAGGGTCAATGCTGGTCCAGTCTTTGGCCCAATAGCCATGGAATCCGTAAGTATTTCCAGTACCTTCATCTGTTGCGCCATGAATCTGTTCTACTATTGGTGTCATCCAAATGGCATTAATACCCAAGTCAGTAAAATACCCTTCTTTCACTTTTTGGGTTACACCTTTTATGTCACCGCCTTCAAATCCACGTAGGACACCTGTTTCTTTAGTTCTATCAAAATTGATGTCATTGGATGTATCACCATTGTTAAAGCGGTCCGTTAATAAGAAATAGATATTAGCACCTTCCCAGACAAATGGCGCCTTTTCAACTGAGGGACTAGTTGTAACCTTAGGTTTATTGGGTTGTTCCTTACAATTCAACGTTATAAGTATTAAGGTGATTGCTACTATTCTTTTCATTATATCACTGTTTATTCTTTAATATAGATTTTATAGTCCCATGGCTGGAGACTAATTTTGGAATTCTCATTGAAGGTAATGCTAATGCCATCTTTAAATTGGCTGTACTCACCAAAATGAAGTTGTTCTTTAAAAACCACCTCTTTGGGCTCGGCAGAAAAATTGAAAACTGCAAAGACCTTATCCTTATGATTGGCTCTTACAAAACTGAACACCTTAGCCTCATCATTATTGGGTACTTTAATCATTCTACTGCCCCATTTAGCGTGCCATAAAACCGTATTTGATTTCATTAGGGTAAACAAATCCCTATAGAGCTCACCAATGGCATGTTCTTTCCATTGTATCGCGTCCTTTTCAAAAAATGCCAAACGCTTAGTGTTGCCTGCTTCTTGTCCATTATAAATTAATGGCATTCCCTCACCAACGACTGATAAAGCTATAGCAGCTTCGAGACCATCACCAAACTGCTCGTACATGGTGCCTTCCCAAGCGTTTTTATCATGGTTGCTTACAAAGGTCATGCGCATACTGTTCGTAGGATAGGCACTTTCATTCCATGAGTAGTAAATATAAAGCTGATTAACATCGGCATTGCCCATACATATTTGGTGCACTTTTTCGTTCCAGCTCCAAGCATAGGTCACGTCAAATGCTTCGGCATGTAAATCTCTGGATTCCCACTCAGCCAACATGAAAACAGGTTTTATGGCATCAAGTTCCTTACGAGCATTGTTCCAAAATTCAAGAGGGACAAAACCGGCAACATCACATCTATAGCCATCGATATCAACCTCTTTCACCCAATACTTTAAGGCTTCCGTCATATACTTTCTAACTTCGGGTTTACTGTAATCCAAATCAATGATATCAGACCAATCCCACCATGGTGTAGGCCTAAAATCACCTTTATAATCCTTCTCATACCAGTCTGGATGCTGCTCTACCAAAACATTATCCCAAGCCGTATGATTGGCTACCCAATCTAAAATAACGTACATCCCTTGCTCGTGCGCCGCATTTACAAAATTCTTTAAATCTTCTAGGGTTCCAAATTCTGGGTTAACGCTATAATAATCTTTGACCGCATACGGACTACCTAAAGTGCCTTTTCTATTTTTTTCACCAATGGCATGTATAGGCATGAGCCAAATGATGTCTACGCCCAAGTCTTTAAGTCTGGGCAACTGCTCTTGGGCCGCTTTAAAATTGCCTTCTTCTGAAAACTGCCTCGTATTGAGCTGATAAATGGCCGCATTTTTACTCCATTCTGGATGGGTAAGTTTAACATACTCCTCGGGCTCATAAACGCTCATACTATCCTTGGTTTCTTCTACAGTTTGTTTTTCTTCATTTTTAACGTTATCACAACTTATACAGCAAAATAACACAAGGCAAATACCTAATAATTTTCTCATCGTGTTAGTCTTTAATCTTCAGAATAAATGATTCTAAAGGTTTAATGTCGATACGTACCTCAGCCTTTCCATTTTCAACTTTTAAAACAGAGGTATAATTACCGTAGAGCTCATCCTTAACATCGTATTCGCCATCGCTCAGTCCTAATTTCTTGACTAAATCCTCAGGCAATTGTAGTTCAAATCCATAGGAATTATCTGCATTAAAGTTTGAAACGATAATAAGTTGTTCATCTTCAGACCAACGGACAAAACTCAACACTTTGTCGTTGTACCATTCAGTGTTTTGTTGGTTGTATAGATGAATATCCTGATAGTTACCCATTAAAGCCGAACTGTTAATCGTAAAATTGAGCAAACGCTTGTAAAAGTCTCTTAACTCCAGTTCTTCGGCAGTGGATTGGCCACCATCAAATTGTTTGTTGTTGACCCAACGTACCACACTTGGCACGCTACCATAGTCGAAAATAGAGGTACGTGTTGGGTCCCCAAAGCCCAAATCTTCTTCGGCTTTTTCACCAAACTCCTGACCAAAATACACCATGGTTGGTGAGGTACTTATGGTTGCGGACACCACCATAGCTGGTTTACCCTTTAAGGCATCGCCAGCAAAATCTGGACTCGCAATGCGTTGCTCGTCATGATTTTCTAAAAAGTGCAGCATATGATGCTCAATGTCCATGAGGTCATCCTGAATTGGTGGAATATTATCGGTTTTGCCATGGCCTTGCATCACGTGTTTAAGCGTATCATAAAGCTGTACTTTATCGTAGAGGTAATCCATTTTACCTTTTTTAATATAGGCTCTATACAAACTTGGGTTATATACCTCAGCTAGTAAAAAGGCATCTGGATTGGCCATTTTAATGTTGGAATTCATGTAGCTCCAAAACTCAACAGGAACCATTTCGGCCATATCGAATCGGAAACCGTCAACACCTTTTGCCGTCCAGTACAAGGCAATATCTTTGAACTTGACCCATGAATCTGGAACGACCTTATCTTTCCAAAACTCAAAATGTGCTTTATAATCTTTGTTATCGAAACCTTCTGGTAACTCGTCAAAGTCTTTATTGCCATCTGGTCTTACACCATAATTCACCTTTACGGTTTCGTACCAATCGTTCATATCAGGCTGTGAGGCTCGAGAGCCGTTGCCTGTCCATTTAGCTGGATTCTCTTCAAATTTTCCATCGGCTAGAGGATGGTCTTCCCCACCTAGAGGTTGATAGCCATTCTTCCATTCGGGAACTATAAAAGCTTCACCTGGATTATAATAGAAGTTATTATTAACGTGATAGGTGACTGAAGTATCGTCATTAGCCCCAAAATCTGAGGTCCCTTCCGGATTCGTTAAACTTTGGTAATTCCGCGCCACATGGTTTGGTACAATATCAATTAATACTTTTAAACCTGCGTTGTGCGAACGCTCAATCAAGGCTTCAAACTCCTGAAGTCTATTATCTACATTTTCGGCTAAATCTGGATTCACGTTGTAATAATCCTTAACCGCATACGGTGAGCCCGCTCTTCCTTTCACCACGTCTGGGTCGTCATTAGAAATACCAAATGCGGTATAATCTGTAATGACATCGTGATGTGGAACTCCTGTGTACCAAATGTGCGTTACCCCTAAATCTTTGATTTCCGCAAGCGCTTTATCTGTAAAGTCATTGAATTTACCAACGCCATTTTCTTCAAGAGTTCCCCAAGCTTTGTTGTTGGTATTTGTATTTCCGAATAGACGTGTAAAGACTTGATATACGACTTCTTTCTTTTTCATGTTCTGTTGCACTGAATTAACTTTTAATTCATTATTGATTGACGCTTTTTTGTTCTCATTTTTACAACTCAAAACAATAGTTGTAGCTAAAATTAGGGTAGTTAAATATCTTAAACACATATTATTTGCCAAGTTTTATTTGTACTTCTTTTTCTTCTGAGGTATCCCAAGTGATTTGAAATGAGAGTATTTTTTGCTCTTTATCGTAGGTAGCTTCAATGAGTTCCTTATCTGACTTGATACGCTTGGGCTCTTTTTCCATATTGTGAATTATGACATCGAAAGTCTTGGTTTTACGTAAATAATTGCTTCCTGTTTCCGCTTCAAAATCAATTTCTAACCAATTTCCTTCAACTTCAGCTTCAAATTCAATGATTTGGAATACTTCCTTTTCTACAGGTGCTGTTGTCTTGCCGTCATCAAAATAAAATTCCCGCTCAGACTCCGTTATACTTGAATCATAATAATAGTGTAATTCTAGATAGGTGTCGTCGTATTTCTCTGTATTAAGCATTGGTTTCGCCATAGGAATAAAAGCTCCAGCTCTAACGTAAGTAGGAATAAAAGCTTCGTCCAAGGCGACCTCTATGGTTTGTCCGCCTTCAATAATCTCATCTGTTTTAATATTAAACCATTTAGACCCTTTTGGGAAATAGACCTCCTGATTCTTTTTACCTGCTTCTAGAACTGGCGACACTAAAATATCGTTACCCCAGAGATAAGTCTTCGAGTAGTCATATAATTCTATGTTATCTGGCTCTTCAAAAAACAAAGGGCGCATTAAGGGTGTGCCTCTAGTGTGACTTTCATAGACTAAATTATAGTTATAGGGTAAAAGCAAGTAGCGCATCATTATAGCAGCACTTGCTAATTTTTTGGCTTTTTGACTTCTAAATACGGGTTCACTGGGCACATCCTCTTGAGCGTGTGGCCTGTAAATAGGATTAAAAACACCATATTGTAACCAACGTACATAAAGCTCGTCATCTAAGTTGGCCCCTGCAAATCCGCCTAAGTCACTGTGCATATAGGCTAAACCTTGCATACCCATTTGCAACGCAATTTCTGGTTGCGATTGTAAACCTCCCCAAGTACGGTTAACATCGCCAGACCAAGGAAGCATGCCATACCGTTGGGAACCTGAATAGCCAGCCCGCATTAAAATAAAAGGTCTTACCTCAGGAAAATCGCGACGATAGCCTTCAAAGACTAAACGTGCCCAATCGTGTCCATAGATATTGCGTACTTCTGAAGCCGAACCCGTATGATGTTGCACCCAATGTGGATGCACTTCTGGCTCACCTAAATCACCCCAAACACCAGCTACTCCTTTATTGGCTAATTCTTTATAAATGTTCCAAAACCATTGTTCGCCTTCGGGTTTATAAATGTCTATTAATCCTGTATTTCCAAAGTAAAAATCGTATCGTGCCGGTTGTCCCACCGAGTCCTTAGCTAAAACATTACTGGCAACAGCGTCATCCCATTTTTTGGACGTGGTTAAAACAAAGGGTTCCGTAATCGGAATGGTTTTAACCCCTTTATCATTAAGACGTTTTACCATACCCTCAAAATCTGGGAAGGAATCGCGGAACACTTCAAGGTTGCCCATAGTCCCTTTTACCTCTTTTCCAAACCAGTATAAATCTAGAATTATCGCGTCTACAGGAATTTGTTCCTCTTCAAACTTAGCAATAGTCTGCTCTACCTCCTCTTGTGAGTGGTAGCCAAAGCGACTGGAAAAATTACCAAGTGCCCAACGTGGTAACATTGGTTGCTTTCCGGTCAAGTTGGTGTAATTATCAAGCATATCGTACCACGTATCCCCTACAATAATTTGATAAGTTTTACGACCTGAAACGGTCTCGTAAGTTAAGGTATTATCGCCTTGACTGTCTAAGTCCAGGTATCCGATTGGTGCATTATCAAAATGAATCATATACTGCTTTGAAGACAGCACAATTGGCATGGTGTAGTTCATGATTTTGGAATCGGTTTCGTAACCATAGTGCGCACGATTGAATAATGGCAAACGATGCCCTCTACGGTTCATACCCAAAGCTCTGGCTCCTCCTCCATAAAGGACTTCATCTTTGGATAAATTAAATTCTATTTTTTCCGTGGAATCGGCAATGATGTTGCCTTCTACCATTTCCATGGGTTCGTGCTTACTTTTGTAGTAGCCCCTTTTTTCTGAAATAATAGGTTCTCCCTTGTGTTTATAAACAATTTTGAAGGGCTGTTTTGTTATGGTTACGGAAATATTCTTACCACTGTAAATGATATCATCACCAAAATAACCATAGGTTACAGGTTGCTTTTTAGGGTCTAATATAACAGCGTGAGAATCCTTATTTTCATCCTCACCACTAGGAATAAAAGTGGTTTCCAGTATATCATCTGAATACACCTGAAAAACGTACTTGCCATCATTGGTGGATACCGTTAACGTACCATTTTCTTCACTGTGCGATTGGTAGATACGACTTGAATTCTGTGCAGTTACTGACACTGCAATGAATAAAATAGATAGGTATAGAATGATGTGTTTCATAATAATTTAATAAGGTCCTAAAACAACTCTTCGACTGCACTCAGTGTGACGTTTCAGGATGACAAGTAATGGATTTAGTTACCTAACAAAAACACCAAAGGCTGGTCTAAACGCTCGTTCCAAGAATTCTCAGAATGTTCTGTACCTTCAAAAAATAAATTTTTCGAATCTTTATCTGTATAACCTTTAGATTGCAATATCTCATCTACTATCGGACCATACTGTGGATAGTAAGCATCCAAGGTTTGGTCACCATAATCGAAATACAGTTTATGGGTACCTGCATTGGGTAAATTGGTTTCCATATACTTAAAAATAGCATTGGGTAACAGTTGGTTGTCACTTGGCACGGCACCAGGCCAGTGTGTGGACAAGCAAGCTGCGCCACCAAAGACGTTTGGGTATTCGCTCAGGGCATACATAGACATGAGGCCCCCCATACTAGAACCCATAACAAACGTATGAGATGCATCTGTTTTGGTAGAAAAACTTTTATCTATGTCTGGTTTTAATTCCTCTACCATAAACCTTAAATAATTATTGCCATTTAAGGTATAATCAGCTCGGTTAGAAATATCCTTAACCGTTTTTAGTTCTTCTTCAGACAGAAAACCAATAGCCTTTTCTGGAAATAAATCCTCCCAGCGCCGTTCTGGAATATTATGAACCGCCACCACAATAAAATCTTTGGTTTTGTTGCTACTCATGAGCTGAGAAGCCCATTCGTCTACTTTCCATTCTTGTTTATTCCAAGTCGTGGTGCTATCAAAAAGCATTTGACCGTCGTGCATATACAGAACGTCATAGGTCCTGTCTCCCGAATAGTTATCAGGCAGCCACACATCTACTGGTCTTGGAACAATAAATTTCGAAGGATATTTTTCAACACGCAGTAAGGTCCCAGAAGCTATTTTCGCAGTATCAACCTTTTGAAATAACATCTCAGGCGCGATAGCCTTAGTTGTTGGTTTTTCACCTTCACTTTCCTTTTGTTTACATGAGGTAAAGACCACTAAACAACAGATTATCATCCAAAACGTTCTCATGTCATTACAGTTTTGTGGTGAATAAGTAACTTCCTTTTTTGTCTAAGGTCAAATTTTCTGTCCAGGTCACCGTTTCGCCAGTGAAGACATTTTTTAAGGTCTTTCCGTCTAGTCCAAGTTCCTTAAAGCGGTCGAGTTCTAAATCAAAGGGCTCTTCGTTTTTATTCAGAATATGGACAACGGTTTCATCTTCATTATACCTAGCCAAAAGATACGTATTGTCTTCTGGTCCAAAATGCATGGTTTTCCCTGTGTGTATGGCCTCGGAAGATTTTCTGAAATTGACTAACTTTTTGATAAACTCTTGCATATCCTTTTTTGATGCTTCCAAATTTTCGCCCGTAAAGGCATTTACAGCATCTCCCTCCCAACCACCAGGGAAATCAGTTCTAATAAGCCCATGGTCGCCAGGTTTTTCAAAATCATCCATTAAAATTTCAGTCCCATAATACATCTGAAAAATCCGTGGTATCGTAGCTAAATAGCTCAGCGCCATTTTAGTATTTGTAATGTCGCCTTCTAACTGTGTAAAGATGCGACTCATATCATGGTTATCTGGGAATGCCATAATTCTTTGAGGGTTGGCATAGCTAAAATCATTAGCCAGCGCCACATAGATTTCTTTTAATCCTGTACCCCAAGTTTCTGGATTTTTAAGCCCAGAGACCAATTGTTCCTGCATGGCAAAATCCATCGTAGATGGTAAATTAGACTTGTACCCATCATGATTGTCATGACCTTCTTGCCAATAGGCTATTAACAGCGGATTGGTAGACCATTCCTCTCCCACAATATTAAAATTGGGATACTCAGTCATTATAGCACCTGCCCAAGCACTCATAAAATCTTTATCGGGATACGGATAGGTGTCCTGTCGAATACCACCAAGTCCAAGAGTTTCAATCCACCAAATACTGTTCTGTATTAGGTATTTGGCCATAAATGGGTTACGCTGGTTTAAATCCGGCATACCGCTTACAAACCAACCATCGGACATGAGCTTCTTATCTGTATTGGAAGCATAAATATCTTGATTGGCAGTACGTACATGATTCGAGGTAATGACTTTAGAATTGTCCCACTGCGATTGATTCTGAAGATAATTGTCTTGAAAATTAACCCAGTCTTTAAACGGCAGATCCTGCATCCACCAATGACCCAAACCACAGTGGTTAGCCACTTGGTCCATTACCAATTTCATACCGCGTTTTCTTAACTCCTCTCCCAAAGTTTGGTATTCATGTAAAGTACCGAATCTAGGATCTACTTGGTAATAATCGGTAATGGCATAACCATGATAGGAACTACTTGGCATGTCATTAGTTAATAGTGGACAAGGCCAAATAGCGGTAAATCCTAAATCCTTTATATAGTCTAAATGGTTTGTTATGCCCTCGATATCACCTCCATGTCGGGCATAATTATCAGACCTGTCTATTCCCGTTTCATTCAGGTAGTCAAACGAATCGTTAGATGGGTTAGCGTTGGCAAAACGATCAGGTGTAATTAAGTAAATAGCATCACTGCTATTGAAACCTATATACTCATCAGCCTTTTTTTCTCTGGGTTTAAGTTCGTAAGATTCTATAAACTCAGTACCGTCTGCTAAAGTAAATACGATATTAAATTCTTCCGGTTGGGCATTTTCAGCAATTTCTAAATCAAGGAATAAGTAATTTGGGCTATCTGCCTTATGGGTTTGTTTGAGCTCAACTTGGTCGCTAAATATTTCTACCGTTTCGGTGTCTCCTACGTTAGGATGCTTAATAAGCAATTGTAGCTCTTGATTTTTAAACCCTGTCCACCAATGTGGTGGCTCTGTCTTTTCAATGGGTTGCGCATTTTCTAGAGTCTCCTTGGAAATAGAAACTTTAGTAGGTTGGGTTTGCTGCTCCTTGCAGGAAGATACAAGTATTAGTGCAATTAAAATGAGCTTTCCTATATGTTTCATAATTCCAAGTGTTTAATTCTTGCCTACTAGAGCCTTATGTGCTACACCGTGACTAGGTTATTGGGCGTTATAGTTATTGACGTTCCATTAACCATTATTTCCAAATCCTTATCACCTTCTAGCTCAAAATGTGTATGACCTTGACATACATTTACCTTAAGAATTTGATGCCTGAAATTCACCTTAAATGAATAGCCTTCCCATTGCTCAGGGATTTTAGGCTCAAAGGTTAACTTATCATTTTTTACTCTCATTCCTCCAAATCCCTCTACGATACTCATCCATGTTCCTGCCATGGATGTAATATGCAAGCCTTCATGTACTTCATGATTATAATCATCTAAATCTAAACGCGATGTTCTTAAATAGAAGGTATACGCCTGATCCATTCTGCCAAGCTTGGCCGCTTGGATACTATGTACACAAGGAGATAAGGAGCTCTCATGGACCGTGAAGGGTTCGTAAAAATCAAAATGGCGTTCTAATTCTTCAGTGGTAAAATGGTCTTCAAAAAAATAGAAGCCTTGTAAGGTGTCTGCCTGTTTGATATAAGGTGAGCGCAGAATTCTGTCCCAAGACCATTTTTGGTTTATAGGCCGTTGGGATTGGTCTAAGTCTGCAACCGTAATCAATTCTTTATCTAAAAAGCCATCTTGTTGCAAATACACCTTATGCTCATCTGAATAAGGAAAGTACATCTCATCCGCCACTTTTTGCCATTCCTTAATCTCTGCTTTTGAAAGTTTGGCCTTGTGCATGATTCGCGTATAATCCGTTGGATATTCAGATTGGATCCTCTCAATGTTCTCAACAGCATAATTAATACACCACTGTGCTATGTAATTGGTATACCAGTTATTATTCACATTATTTTCATACTCATTAGGACCTGTAACACCAAGAATGACATACTTGTTTTTTGCAGTTGAAAAGGTGGCTCTTTGGTGCCAGAAGCGAGCGATACCAATTAATACCTCTAGCCCTTTTTCCGGTATATAACTATAATCACCTGTGTATCTGTAATAATTATAAATTGCAAAGGCTATAGCACCGTTACGATGAATCTCCTCAAAGGTAATTTCCCATTCGTTATGACATTCTTCACCATTCATGGTAACCATAGGATAAAGGGCTGCTCCATTGCTAAATCCTAATTTCTCTGCATTTTCTATGGCCTTCTGCAAATGGTTATAACGATATTCCAGAAGACTTCTTGCTACACTTTGGTCTTTGGTTGCCATATAAAACGGAATACAGTAAGCCTCTGTATCCCAATACGTGCTACCTCCGTATTTCTCGCCAGTAAATCCTTTTGGACCTATATTTAATCTTGCGTCAGTTCCCAAATAAGTTTGGTTCAACTGAAAAATATTGAAACGAATACCCTGTTGTGCCTTAACATCACCACTTATGGTAATATCTGCCATATCCCAAATGTTTGACCATGCTATTTTTTGTTTTTCAAGCAGTTTCTCAAATCCTAAATCTTTGGCTTGATCCAAAACGGCATGAGCAGCGTCTACCAATTCATACTTATCGTGATTTCGATCGAC
Organism: uncultured Winogradskyella sp.; assembly: GCA_913055905.1. Taxonomy (GTDB): domain Bacteria; phylum Bacteroidota; class Bacteroidia; order Flavobacteriales; family Flavobacteriaceae; genus Winogradskyella. The sequence continues at coordinate 789,805 of CAJXLB010000001.1, read as the reverse complement.
GGTATAACCTCCGAACTTCTGGATTTTAAATGCTTCGCCTTGATTGACCTTATAGGTATAACCAAACGAAAAATAGGTCGATGATTTATCCAATTCTGGAGTCAACTCCATTGGCGCATTATTTAGGAACAATTGCGATTCCATGAACGTACACGTGTAGAAATTGGTCTTCATGGTTTTAGCCTGAATGAAAGCCCTTTGCTCCTTGTAGGAAACACTCATGGTGTCCCAGAACTTATCGTCCCAATTACTGTCTTCATTGGTAATACCACTATCTATATAAGGTCTATAAGTAATGGTTGCGGGAGCATTCAAAGGAGTCACTGAATAATCTATAGCGCCTAATTCATCTAAATCCAAACTTAGAAAGCGCTTGACACTAACCTCTACCTCAATATTGTTTTGTAAGGTGGCTGTAAAACTGCGCGAAAGCCAACCTTCTTTCATGTTGAGTTCCCGCTTAAAGTTTTGGACTTTTTTACACTTAAACAAATCCAAGGCTTCATCATTGACATACACATTTATACCTATCCAACTCGGTGCATTCAACACTTTTGCAAAATATTCGGGATAACCGTTCTTCCACCACCCAACACGGGTTTTATCTGGATAATAAACACCAGCAATGTAGCTACCTTGAAATGTTGGTCCAGAATACTTTTCCTCGAAATTGGCTCGTTGCCCCATGGCCCCATTTCCAATGCTGAATAGACTTTCTGATGCTTTAACGCGATCTACATCGAATCCTTCCTCTATTATCGACCAGTTATTTGGTTTGATATAATCTAGATTCATAATATTTTCTGTTTCGGTATATTAAGAGATACCTTTTTAATTGTTAATTAGTTGATTTAAAAACTCCTCCGAAATTTGTGTAAAATCTTGGAAGACATGATCGGCATGCCCTAAAACAGTCTCACTTCCGATACCGATAGATACCATTCCGGCAACGTTGGCGGCTTCAACACCTGCTACCGAATCTTCAAAAACGATACATTCTTTGGGTTCAATCTTTAATAGGTTGGCGGCCGTCACAAATACTTCTGGATCAGGTTTTGCCCTAGAAACATCATTGCCGTCTACAATAGCGTCAAAATCCGATAGCAAGTTTACCTTTTGTAAAATAGGTTTGGCATTTTTGCTTGCTGAACCTAGTGCAATAGGCTGATGCTTCTGTTTCAAATAGTTCAAAACTCTATGCACATCTGGAAGCACTTCAGAAGCGTCCATTTTATCAATATAACCCAGATAGTCATCATTTTTTTTTGCCATGAGATCGGTAAATTCTTCTGATGACAATGACTTATTACCCCAAGTCAATATTTTCTGCAACGAACGAACTCGGCTTACACCTTTGAGCTGTTCATTTTCTTCTTTTGTAAAATCGATTCCTAAACTGTTGGCTAATTTTTTCCATGCTAAAAAGTGATACTTGGCAGTATCCACTATTACACCGTCTAAGTCGAAAATAAATCCTTTTTTCATGTTATTCATCTACTTTTATTACTACCGTATCATCTTCATCATTAACCCTAACGACGAGCAAAGCGGCGATTATAAAAGACAAACCACTTACTACTAAGGCAATAATTGGTCTATTATCATAAAGGTGCTTTACCATTGGGCCACCAATTAGGGCATTTAAGATTTGGGGTAATACGATAAAAAAGTTAAAAATCCCCATATACACACCCATTTTCTTGGCTGGAATAGAGCCAGCCAAGATGGCATAAGGCATTGCGAGAATACTTGCCCAAGCAATACCTACTCCGACCATGGACAAAATGAGCCAATTCTTGTCGGGAAGCACATATAATGACATTAGTCCCAAAGCACCAATAATAAGAGAATACGAATGTGTTTTCTTTCTGCCGAAGCGTTTTGCAATCGCTGGTAAGAAAAATGCATAAACGGCCGACACAGCGTTGTATACACCAAATAATATCCCTACCCAGTCACCTGCATCTTGATAGCCTTTACTATGGGTGTCACTAATATCCAATCCATAGATGTGAGAGGCTATTGCAGGCGTTGCAAAAACCCACATACCAAAAAGACCAAACCAGGAAAAGAACTGCACCCACGCAAGTTGCTTCATTGTCTCTGGCATTTTAGCAAAATCTGAAAAAATGTTCAATAAACTAGATGACTCTTCTTCCGAAACATCTTCTCCTTCGGCAGCATGAATGAGCACCATTTCCTCTGGGGAGTATTCCTTTGTGGTAATTACAGTAACCAATATACTACCAATTAAAACCGCAGCACCTATAAAAAATGACAATAATAAGTTTAAGGGCACCTCTCCTACATTTGCCTGGTTTGTAACACCAAACCAATTTGCCAATACATAAGGTAACCAGGAACCGATTACGGCACCAACGCCTATTAAGACGGTCTGAACGCTAAATCCCAAAGTTCTTTGGTCTGATGGTAGCACGTCTGCAACCAAGGCACGGAAAGGTTCCATGGCCACATTGAAGGACGCATCCATAATCATTAGCATTCCTGCTCCCACCCATAAGGCTGGCATGTAGGCCGTAAACATGTCCGAGTTGGGCATGAGTATCAACCCTAAAGACGCCATAATAGCGCCTACCAAAAAGTAAGGGCGGCGGCGTCCGAGTCTGGTCCAGGTTCTATCGCTGTAATGACCAATTATAGGCTGAACAATTAGACCTGTTAAAGGCGCAACAATCCAAAACCATGACAATTCATGGACATCAGCTCCAAAAATTTGTAATATTCTACTGGCATTGGCATTTTGTAGGGCAAAGCCCATTTGAACTCCCAGGAAACCAAAACTTAAGTTCCAGATTTCCCAAAAGCTTAATCTACGCTTTTGCATAAATAGTATAGTTTAATTAATACTATTCTGATAAGCAAAGCTCATCAAAACTTACCTGAAGAAGTGAAAATATAAGTTTTGATTCGGGTTTAAAGATAGGTAATGATTTTAAATTGGCAATGTTAAATTTCTATTTAGTAGATTCCCGCTCTATTAAATCTGTTTCAATAACCACCGTTGAGTAGTTGTCTTCATCATTTTCACCGTAATCGGATTCTAACCTGTCTATCAATAAATTAGCTGCTTTTTCTCCCATAATTTGCGCATGCTGGCTTACTGTTGTTAAACTTGGTGTTGCGTGTTTTGATAATACACCATCCGTGAATCCAATGACCTGAACATCATCGGGCACGCTGTAACCTAAATTTCTCGCAACTTTCATGGCAGACAAAGCGTACAGTTCATTTACGGCAAAAACACCATCGATAACCTTGTTAGTTTTAAACAATTGTTCTATTTCCTGTTCCAAGGCATCAAGATGCACCTCATAATCCAACCGATCATCCAACTTTAAGATGAGTTCTGACTTTAACTCAAGCCCAGCATCCCGAAGTGCTTCCATGTAACCTTGTGTTCTCAATTTACCAACGCTTACATAATCTTTGGTGGTGATAAGGGCAACAGACTTACAGCCATTTGATAATAGCTTTTCTACAGCAGACTTGGCACCGCCGAAGTCATTGACAATGACCTTGTCACATTTAATATCCGATACAACGCGATCAAACATCACTATAGGCATGCCTTGGCTCATAGTTTCATTAAAATGATGGTAATCCTGTAACTGCTGTGTTTCTTTAGAAATCGATAAAATAAAACCATCGATGCTGCCATTGGCAAGCATTTCCATATTTATAACTTCCTTAGAAAAGGACTCGTTGGACAAACCAATGATGACATTATAGCCTCTTTTATTAGCCACCAATTCTACCCCTCTAATAACCTTTGAGAAAAAATGATGTACAATTTCAGGTATGATGATACCAATAGTGTTTGTTTTCCTGTTTTTTAAACTAAGCGCAATATTATTTGGCCTGTAATTGTAAAGCTTCGCAAAAGCTTGAACCTTTTGTTTGGTGTCGGCACTAATTTCAGGACTATTTCTCAGTGCCTTTGAAACTGTGGATATGGAAACATCCAGCTCTTTGGCAATTTGCTTGAGGGTAATTTTTCTCTTCATTTTGAGTATTAACTGGTTACAATTATAGTACGTTAAACCGAAAGTCTTATCATTGAAAATTTACGACATCATTAGATTTAACTATTAAAAATTGTGAAATTCCTAATTTTTCTATATTTTTCTGTTGATGTTAATTTTTGTTAAAAAGTTTTTAACACGAAAACGTTTTCGTGACTAATGTCAGGTTTTTTAACGTTTCGATGATGCTAAATTTACATATTTTTAACCCAAGAAGTGAAAATATAAACAATTAACTAAGCAATTAATTTTAAAAACTTTGTATGAAAACATTCTTAAATGCTTTACTATTCTGTTGTATTCTAGTGCCAGCCACGCTGTTTGCACAAACGACTGTAACTGGAACGGTAACGGATAAAGCAAACGCCATGCCTTTACCTGGCGTAAACGTTGTTATAAAAGGCACCGCAAGAGGAACATCAACCGATTTCGATGGGAACTTTTCTCTTGAGGTAAATGAGGGTGAAGTTGTAGTGATATCTTATCTTGGCTACACCACGCAAGAAATTACTTATACTGGGCAAGCACGACTTGATGTTGCCCTTGTGGAGGATGCTGCCCAACTAGACGAAGTAGTACTTATTGGTTATGGTACCACAACAGTTAAGGATGCTACCGGTTCTGTGGAATCAGTAACGTCTAAAGATTTTACTCGTGGTAATATCGTAACGCCAGAGAACTTACTCGCTGGTCGTGTTGCTGGTGTTAACATCACAACCGATGGTGGTCGTCCAGGTGGTACAGGTACCATTCGTATTCGTGGTGGTTCTTCCATTAACGCATCCAACGACCCGTTGATTGTTATCGATGGTTTACCAATTACCAATGATGGCGTTGGTGGTTCTCGTGGTATTTTAAGTACGATCAACCCTAACGACATTGAGTCATTCTCTATCTTAAAGGATGCTTCTGCTACCGCTATTTACGGTTCGCGTGCGGCAAACGGTGTTATAATTATTGTAACTAAAAAAGGACGCGACACTTTTAGTGCAGATTTAGACACGCAATTTACCTTTGGCGAAATTGACAATACTATTGATGTGCTGTCTGCAGATCAATTTAGAGAATTGGTAACCTCACAACCTATTAATGGTACAACTTTAAATACAAGTTTACTTGGTAATGCAAGTACAGATTGGCAGGATGAAATTTTAAGAAGTACAACTTCTGCTATTCATAACATCACCTTGAGAGGGTCGCTTTTTGATGCGATACCAACGCGTTTTTCTTTCGGTACGACTAGACAAGAAGGTGCAATACTTACCTCTTTGAACGAAAGACGTAACTTATCTTTAGCATTGAACCCTACAATGTTTGATGACCATTTGAAAATCAACGTTAATGCTAACATGGCATTTGAAGATAACCGCTTTGCGGATGTAGGGCAACTTGGTGGCGCGTTGCGTTACGACCCTACACAACCTGTGAGAGACGGCAATCCAGATTTTGGAGGTTTCTACCAGCATGTAGATGCTAATGGTTTAATTCAAAATGGTACGACTAACCCTGTATTCAACTTGGTTAATCGTAGAGATATTGGTGATGTAAATAGGGTTTTTGGTAACATTAACCTTGATTACAAATTCCATTTCTTACCAGAATTGAGAGCGGTTCTTAATTTAGGATACGACCGTTCTGAGTCCGTAACTCGAATTAATGCAAGATTTGCGACACAAGACAATATAACTCGTGAGCGTTCTGAAAGTCAACAAGAGCGTGTTAACGAGTCTTTAGACGGGTTCTTAACTTATACCAAGGATTACGAAAACTTTGGTTTTGATGTTACAGGTGGTTATTCTTACCAACGATTTACCAACGAAGGTTCGTTTACCGGAAACATTTTTGACCCACAAGCTGTAGGTGATACGTTTGCAGATCCAGATATCGTATTAATAGGATTTTTTGGTAGAGCAAACCTGAACTTCTTGGATAAATATCGCTTAACCTTAAACTATAGACGTGATGGAACCTCTCGTTTTAGCGAAGAGAATCAATGGGGCGATTTCTGGTCTGTAGCTGGAGCCTGGCAAATTAGTGATGAGGATTTTCTTAAAGATTCCAACACCATCTCTAATTTAAAACTACGAGCTAGTTACGGTCTAACAGGACAACAAGACATTCCTGCAAGAGATATATTCTTAAGCAGATTACGTAGAGGACGTCCAGATTCTCAATTCCAATTTGGTAACTCCATTGTACCTACCTTAATTCCATCTGCTTTAAACCCAGATTTAAAATGGGAGGAAACAGCAACTCTAGAATTTGGTTTAGACTATGGTTTATTTAATAATCGTATTAACGGTACTATAGGTGTATTCTTAAGAACTACAGACGATTTGTTATTTGATGCTCCCGTAGCAGACGGTGCTAACTTTACAAATAATATTGTTCAGAATATTGGAACATTAGAAACTCGAGGTTTAGAATTTAGTATTGATGGTAGTGTTATCAATAATGAAAACATGAACTGGAACCTAAACTTTAACGCTACTTTCCTAGACAGAGAGATTACTGAATTGGCATTTGGCCAAGATGTGACAACTGGAGGAATTGCTGGTGGTACTGGTAACTTCATCCAATTACAGAGAGAGGGTGAGGCACCAAATTCGTTCTACGTTTTCAAACAACTATATGACCCAAGCGGTAACCCAATTGAAGGTGCCTATGCCGATTTAAATGGCGATAACGTTATCAATGATGAAGACAGATATATTAAGGAAAATCCAGGACCGAACGCGCTTCTTGGTTTCCAATCAAACTTTAATTACAAGAATTTTGACTTCTCATTTAACTTAAGAGCTAGTTTAGGAGGTTATGTTTATAACAACATAAATTCTTCTAGAGCTCAATATGAGTTGCTGCAAGACAATGCCGTTTTAGGAAATATTCCAACATCTGTTTTTGAAACCAATTTCCAAAGAACAGCAGACGTTATCATTTCTGACTTATATGTTGAAAATGCATCATTCCTTAGAATGGATAACATAACATTGGGATACACTTTCAGTGATATATCTCAATATCTTAAGAGCTTAAGAATTTGGGCAGGTGTACAAAACGCCTTCATTATAACAGATTACAGTGGTTTAGACCCTGAAGTAGGCGAAAATGGTATCGATAATGCTATTTTCCCAAGAACAAGAAACTTTTTAGTAGGAGCTAACTTTAAATTTTAAAAAACTATGAAAAGAAGATTAAAACAATTACAGAAAGTTGGTGTCTTATTATTTGTTGTGGTGTTTATGGTCTCATGTACTGATGATTTAAACATTATACCAAATGATGAAGATACCTTGCTAGCAGACGAAGCCTTCGCAGACGAAGGTGCCTATGAACAATTGCTAGCTGGAGTTTATGCTAATTTAGCATTAACAGGAACCGATGGTGCTGGTAGTTCCAATATCCAAGGACTAGATGCTGGTACCAGCCAATTTGGACGGGTTTTACTTTATTTGCAAACCTTATCAGCAGACCAAATGATTTGGTCTTATGAGAATGACCCTGGAACAAGAGAAATCCAGAGAAATATTTGGACAGCTCAAAATCCGGTTATACTTGGAATGTATAGTAGAACGCATGCTACAATCGCTTTTGCGAACAACTTCTTACGCGAAACAACTGAAGAGAAATTAAACAGTAGAAATGTTTCAGAAGGTGTAAGAGCGCAGATTGTAAATTATAGAGCGGAAGCAAGACTACTAAGAGCGATGTCTTACTATTACATGATGGACCTTTTTGGTAAAGCTAATTTCACTACTGAGGCAACAGCCATAAATTCAGTACCTCCAGTTATAGAAAGAGCTGAGTTATTTGAATTTATAGAAAGTGAGTTGTTGGCTATTGAAGACGACCTTATCGATGCTAACCAGAATGAATACGGAAGAGCAGATAAAGGTGTGGCTTGGATGATTTTAGCTAAAATTTATCTAAATGCAGAAGTATACATTGGAGAGAACAGATATGCAGACTGTATAACATACTGCGAAAATATCTTGAATTCCAACTATTCCCTTGCAACTTCCTATTTACATAACTTCATGGCAGATAATAACACTAACTCGGCAGTTAATGAAATTATCTTCCCTATAGTTTCAGATGGAAATTCTACACAGAATTTCGGACCAACAACGGTTATGATTAATGGTTCCGTTGGTAGCTTAGAAGTGAACGGACAAGAAGTAGGTGTTACAGCAGGTGGCTGGGGTGGCGCATTACGCGTTCGTAAGGAATTTGCTGAGTTATTTGAAGGAGGTTTATTCTCTTCAGATGAAAGAAACACACTAATAACCAATAATAGACCAATTGATATAACTGATATCTCTGATAGAGATACCGGTTACATTATTCAAAAGTATTCAAATGCCACGTCTACAGGAGGATTCGGTTCTGACTTAACATTCGTTGACACAGACTTCCCTCTATACAGACTAGCAGATGTATACTTAATGTATGCTGAGGCACACCTTAGAGGTGGTGGTGGATCATTGGCAACAGCGGTAGATTTAGTTAATGATCTAAGGACCCGTGCCAATAACCCTAATCTTATTAGCGCTAGTGATTTAACTCTAGATTTTATTATAGATGAAAGATCTAGGGAATTACACTGGGAGGCACACAGAAGACAAGATTTAATTCGTTTTGGTCTATATACTGGTGGAAATTATAACTGGGCATGGAAAGGTAATGGAAGTAATGGAATTTCAATACCATCTCATTTTGACCTCTATCCTATTCCTAATTTAAGTTTATCATCTAACCCTAATTTAACTCAAAATCCAGGGTACTAATTAAAATTGAAATGAAAATGACACGTAAAATATCAATTCTTTTATCGTCCTTTTTTGCCTTGTTTCTTTTCATGGCATGTGAGGATGATTCGGACCAATTTACCGTGAGCCAAGCGCAACCGGTAAGTTTATCAGAACTCAGCATCTCAATGATTGAGTTGGATGCTGTAAATACAGGTAATCCAGCAGTAACTTTCAATTGGACTGTCGCAGATTATGGACAGCCAGCATCTGAAAGGTACGCTTTGGAAATATCAGCAGATGAAGCATTTACTAATCCAGTAATTCCTGGTACTGTAAGCGGTAATAATACCCTTACCTTATCTGTAGGAGAGCTTAATGCTGCTGCAGGTAATGTTGGACTTCCGCCATTTGAGTGGAATACACTTTATGCCAGAATTGTATCTAGCTTAGGTACTCAAAATAGTGTTGAAGTACCATCTAATGTGATTACATTCCAAGTATATCCATACTTTAATTATCCATTTAAGGATTATTATTTGGTTGGTAACGCAACAGCTGCAGATTGGAACAACAACAATAACAATCCTGCATTATTTAGATCTGCTGACAACCCTAATTTATACACCTACACAGGCTTCTTTAACAACGGTCAGTTTAAGGTATTGGAAGTAAAAGGTTTATGGCAGCCACAATGGGGAACTAATGATGGAACAACTATAGATGTAAATCCTGGAGATACTTCAGATCCAGGAACCTTCCCTAATAACAATAGTGATATAGGTGTAAGTGGCTTCTATACGTTTACTATTAATTTTGGTAGTAATGACTTTGATTTTGAACCATTCGACGCGAGTGGTGCCACTGACTATACGTCTATTGAGGTTCAAGGTTCTGCCTTAGACGCTCCTGTAGCCATGACAAGGTTAAGTGCCAACGATAGCCATATCTGGTATGCCAATGGTGTTACTTTAGGGACAGGAGACTTGGCTTTCTCTACAAATTTAGGCTCTACTTGGGGTAGTGATACTTCCTTCTCTGGTACAGCAACTGATGGAGGAGCAAATATCCCAGTTATCGTAGGAGATGAATACGATATTTGGTTTAATGACCTTACTGGAGATTATATTATGATTCCATTAAACTTATAAAATAAATTCTATGAAAATGTATAATAAAATCAATCGACTGTTAATAGTCTTTGCGCTTTTATTCTTCACTTGTGAGAATGAGGAGACATTGATTATTACACAACCAGATGCAGCTTTTGAGTTGCAGGAGCCTGGAATATCAAGTATAAACCTAAACTTTGGTTTACCAACTAATCCAGCGCTTACCCTTACTTGGAATGACGACGTTACAGGAAGTTCGAGCTACGATGTTGAAATGGCTCTGACAGACGCTTTTGACGCTCCTGTTCTGTTAGGAAACGCAACAGGAAGTTCATTTTCTATTAATGTAATGGACTTTAATATGGCCATTAACAGTGCTGGTCCTGAAAATTTCACAGACCAACCTGTTTATTTAAGAGTAAAAGCAGGCTCTGCTGTAAGTAATACAGTATTAGTTTTAGTGGATGCCTATCCAATAGACCCTGCTATGATAACGAGCCCTTCACAAGATGATGCCTTTGTTTTGGATATAGCTTCACAAGACTTGGTACTTTTCAGTTTTACTTGGGAAGATGCCGCCTTGACAACAGCAGATAATGTTGATTATACTGTTGAAGCAGCTTTAGCTGGGACAGATTTTGCAACAACTATCCCAGTGGGTGCAGTTTCAAATGCCAATTCACTCGATGTAACACACAGTGATTTAAATGGTGTAGCTCTTGGTCTTGGAATAGCTCCTGAGACCGCAGCTGATATCGACCTAAGAATTGTTTCTGTAACCACTAATTCTAGCGGTAATTCGTATGAAAGAGTATCTGACCCAATTACAATAAATGTAACGCCTTACAATGTGGCTTTCCCATATATTTATTTAGTTGGTGCTAGTACGGCAGCAGGATGGTCTAATAATAATATTAATCCTGCCGTTTTCAGAAGTCAAACAACACCAAACTCATATGAGTTTATAGGATATTTTGAACCAGGCGGATTTAAGATTCTTGAAAACATTGGGTCTTGGCAACCACAATGGGGAACTAATGATGGTTCTACCTTAGGCGTTAATCCAGGAGATGGATCTGACCCAGGAATATTTGATGTACCATCAGCTGGATATTATACAATGTCCATCCCATCTTTGACAGAAGGTGCTGAATATACGATTACAGCTTATGATGCCTCAGCCGCACCAACATACAATAGCATTGGTCTAATAGGTCAGGCTATTGGCGGATGGGGAGATGCAGATGAAATTGAGCTTATACAGAGAGACCCAGTTAACAATCCACATCTTTGGTATGCTTCGGATGTTGCCTTCACCAATGGAGAAGAATTCTTGATTAGACCTAATGACGATTGGAATAATGGTGTATGGAGATATACTGGTTCAGATGAACTTTTTGGCCAAGCTAACTTAGCCGGAAGTGGTGATAATTTCCCTTTCACTGCACCATCTGGAAATTACGATGTTTGGTTTAATGACTTAGACGGAAGCTACGTTATTATTCCTAACTAATATTATCAATTGCTACAAAAAAGGCTGATGTATCTTCAGCCTTTTTTTTTAAAAAAAAGAATATGAAAAAAGCTACCCTCTTAATATTTTTAATCGCTTCACTATTTGGATTTGGTCAAGTCACCATAAGTCCAAATCCCTTTGAAGTGACCGATCAAATTACCATTACAGTAGACATTAACGCTGATACTGGATGTAATGGTTTAAGAAATCAAAATCCTGCAAAGGTCTATATGCACTCTGGTGCAGGAGATGACGTCAATGCCTTTGGGTTTAGTGTTGTTGGAAACTGGGGAGAAGACGATGGCGTTGGAGAAATGGTTAATATTTTTGGTTCTACTTGGGCGATTACCATTACACCAGCTACATACTATAATTTAACTCCTACCCAACAAGAAAATGTTACCCAACTTGGTTTTGTTTTCAGAAATGCAAACGGAACGCAAGAAATGAAGAACAACGCTAGTTGTGATGATTTTTTTGCCCCTGTTGGTGCGTTTCAGTTAGATTTAACAAGCCCAACTGAGCCTGTAACATTCCTTAATGCGGGACAAAGTATTTCAGTGCAAGCGACAACAACCTTGCCTGCAGATTTTAACTTAAAAGCCAATGGAACTTCCATAAGCACAAGTTCCAATACACAGAACTTCAGTTTTAACCCTACGGTAAATGCTACAACGTTTTATGAGTTAGAAGCATCTGCAGGTGGTGAAACTATTGTACGCACATTTCAAGCCGTTGTTCCTCCTACTGTGATAACACAAAGTATTCCTCCAGGAGTAAGGGAAGGCATTAACTATGATCCTAACGACCCGACCAAGGCAACTGTAGCCCTAAGAGCACCTAATAAGGACTATATCTATGTGGCAGGAAGTTTTAATGGTTACGCGTTTAACGACAGTTATGTCATGCGCCGAGATACTGCTCAGAATGATTTGTATTGGTTAGAGCTCACAGGTTTAACGCCAGGACAAATAGAAACGTATCAGTATTGGGTTGTAGATGAAACTCCTATTGTCGGATCACCGAGCTTAGTTAAAACAGCAGACCCATTTTCAACGCTGGTACTTTCGCCATTTGATGATGGTGGTATTCCATCCGCTTCATATCCAAACATGCCAGCGTATCCAGCTGGACAAGAAAGAGAGGTTACAGTGCTACAAACAGGACAAACACCTTACGATTGGGTGGTAGATAATTTTACAAAACCAAAGAAAGAAGACCTTGTTGTGTATGAAGTCCTGATTCGTGATTTTGATGCCGACAGGAATTATCAAGATCTTATCGACCGCATTGACTATTTTAAAAATTTGAATATCAACGCAATTCAGCTGATGCCAATTATGGAATACGATGGCAATGAATCTTGGGGCTATAATACAGGTTTCCATATGGCCTTAGACAAATATTATGGCACATCAGAAAAATTCAAGGAATTTGTTGATTTATGCCACCAAAATGGTATTGCTGTAATTTTAGACATTGCTTTAAATCATGCTACAGGTAGAAATCCACTTGTAAGAATGTGGATGAATGACCCAGACAACGATGGTTGGGGAGGCCCTTCTAGTGAGAACCCATATTTTAACACGGTTCCTAGGCACGATTATAATGTATTTAATGACTTCAATCATCAGAGTTCATTAACCCAAGAATACACAAGAAGAGTTGTAGAGCACTGGATTACCGAGTACAAAATTGACGGTTTCCGCTGGGATTTAACAAAAGGATTCACTCAGAATTGTGGACCTGGTTCACCTGCTGGCTGTACCGATCAGTTTCAACCAGACCGTGTTCAACTCCTAAAAGAATATGCTGACTATTCGTGGTCTTTAGACGATACGCATTATGCTATTTTTGAACATCTTGGTGGTGATAACGAAGAGCGCGAGTGGGCAGACTATAGAATAGGAGAAGGCAAGGGTATTATGCTCTGGGGAAAAATGACCTCAGAATATACAGACCTTGTACAAGGTTTTCCTAATAATATCAATAGAGCAACACATCAAAGTAGAGGCTTTAGTGCTCCTAGGCTTATGATGTATCCAGAGAGCCATGATGAGGAACGTGTTATGTATGAAACCGTAGAGTTTGGTAATAATTCAAACCCTGCTCATAATCCACGTAACTTAAGCGTGGCACTTACTCGTATGGCGTCTATGGGAGCTGTAAGTCTTACCTTGCCTGGACCTAAAATGATTTGGCATTTTGCAGAATTGGGCATGGATGACTCTATTTTTACCTGTTCTGATGGCGTTACCGTAAACAACCCTGATTGTAAATTAGACACCAAACCTCAGCCTCAATGGGCCGAAAATTGGCTTGGAGACGCTGATCGTGGAGCACTTTACGACACTTGGTCTAAATTAATCAACTTGAAGATTAACGAACCCGTTTTTGAAGGTGATTATGTTCTCGAGGGCGCAACACAATCTGTAAGGGTATTCATTTTTGACAATTCCCTCCCTGCTAACTCATTGAGAAATGTAGTGATATTAGCTAATTTTAGAACTATAGACCAAAACATCATTCCAGATTTTCCGTTTACAGGTACTTGGTATGATTTAATGGATAATTCGCCCGTGAATATAACCAGCACTAATAGTCCTATATTAATTCCAGCTGGTGAATTTAGAATTTACGGTAATGCAGAAGCATCCGCTCTAAGTATTGATGACCAAGAGTTGACAAGTTTTAGCCTGTATCCTAATCCAGCACAGACCTCATTTAAAGTCAATTTAAATGTGTCTAATGTTGAGATTTATGACATTACAGGTAAACGCGTTAAAGCATTTAATGGTGATTTTACCAAAAATGATTCTTTTGATATTTCTGATATTAATTCAGGAATGTATATCGTAAAAATTGATAATAGCAATAACCAAAGTCTGACAACCAAGTTAGTCAAACTCTAATTATTAATTATTAAGTGTTAGTTGAGCAAAAAAGAGCTTCTTGATTAGAAGCTCTTTTTTATTTCTAATAAAGGCAAATTTTATACTTATCTTAGAGGTATTTGATGCCGTAAACATCTTAGATATGACAGGAAAATACTTCTCTTTTGCGTGTCTATTTAGCTTAGCACTGCATATAGTATCATGCAATTCATCATCTAAAACAATACTACCAGCATTGAGTAATCAAGACATCTCATTTTTTTACGGTGCGGACTTGTCCTACGTGAATGAAATGGAAGATTGCGGTGCTGTTTATAAAGACAAAAATGGAGAGCCTAGAGACGTCTATCAAATTTTTAAAACTGAAGGTGCCAATTTAATCCGGCTTAGGCTGTGGCATAACCCAACCTGGACCAACTACTCCAATTATACAGATGTTAAATATGCCATAGAACGCGCAAAAGCAAAGGGACTAAAAGTCCTTTTAGACTTTCACTACAGTGACACTTGGGCAGACCCTGACAAACAGGAAATTCCAGAAGCTTGGCTCGCAGATATCAATAACACAGAGAATTTAGGCATTTTACTCTATAATTATACCTATAACACCCTTGATAGTCTCGCACAAGATAATTTACTCCCAGATATCGTGCAGGTGGGCAATGAAATTAATGGAATGATCTTGCAACAAGGCGAATTGGTTTGGCCCATCGATTGGGAAAGAAATTCTTATCTTATCAATAAAGGTATCGAAGCTGTGAGAGCAATTTCAACGGAGAAAAATAAAACTATTGATGTCATGCTTCATATTGCCCAACCTGAAAATGGTCTATGGTGGTTTGAACAGGCGAGTGAAAATGGTGTTACAGACTTTGATTGGATTGGACTATCCTACTACCCTACCTGGTCTGACTATGATCTTAATGAGGTAGAAACTCCGTTAAGAACCTTAATAAATACCTACAACAAAAGACTAATGGTTGTTGAAACGGCTTATCCGTTTACTTTGGATAATGTAGACGCTGCCAACAATATCATGGGAGAGAGCGCTTTAACAAATGGCATCCCTGCAACAGAACAAGGACAACTAGACTATCTCAATGAATTATATGCAATAATTAAAAGTGCAGGTGGAGAGGGTTTGGTTTACTGGGAGCCAGCCTGGGTTTCTACATGTTGCTCAACATTATGGGGCCAAGGATCTCATTGGGATAATGCCACCTTATTTAAATCTGATGGCACCCCAACAAAAGGGATGCAGTTTTACAACAACGCTTTTGGTGAATAAATGTATAGAATTTGAAAAACTTACTTTTTGTTACAACTTTAACCTTGTTATTTATGACATCAATGCACGGTCAATATTTTGAGGACTATACATGGAAAAATAGACTCATCCTTATTCTTTCAAATGACCCTAATTCAGACGTTTTAAATGACCAACTCAAAATTTTAAAAGCAGATAAATTAGGCCTCACTGAACGAAAGCTAAAGATTTTTAGAATTCACCCTTATGACATTGATTCACTAGAAAAACAAGAAGATGTTATCGTAAGCGAAAGAATCTACAACCATTTCATAGATAAAAAAGAAACATTTCAAATAATACTTATAGGATTAGATGGAGGCGTTAAGCTAAGGCAAAACAAAATACTCTCGCGAAAGGAATTATATACATTGATTGACAGTATGCCCATGCGCCAGGCTGAAATGACTAAAAATTAATTACAGAGCGTGTTTATTATCTATATTTTAATGGTAGATTTCAAAACCCTTAATTTCATGGCTAAGTAAATCGATTCTCAATTATGACAGGACATTTTGAACTTATTGATTACATTATATTTACCTGCTATGCCGCTTTAATCTTAGGTGTTGGTTTGTGGGTATCTAGAGATAAAGAAGGGCATCAAAAAAATGCCGAAGACTATTTTTTGGCAAGTAAATCGCTTCCGTGGTGGGCTATAGGTGCTTCATTAATTGCCGCAAATATTTCTGCCGAACAGTTCATAGGAATGTCTGGGTCTGGTTTCGCAGTTGGATTGGCCATTGCATCCTATGAATGGATGGCTGCCCTAACCTTGATCATTGTTGGAAAATACTTTCTGCCCATTTTTATTGAAAAAGGACTTTATACGATTCCAGAATTTGTAGAAAAGCGCTATTCAACCCAACTCAAAACTATTTTGGCCGTGTTCTGGATAGGGTTGTATGTATTTGTAAACCTCGCTTCTGTTCTTTACCTCGGTGCTCTGGCACTTGAAACAATCATCGGAATTCCCCTAATATATGGTGTTTTGGGACTCGCCCTGTTTGCTGCCGCATATTCTCTTTATGGTGGTCTATCTGCAGTGGCGTGGACCGATGTTATCCAAGTGGTTTTCTTAGTTTTAGGTGGCCTTGTCACTACCTTTTTAGCTTTAGACACGGTCTCTAATGGTAATGGAATGTTAGAGGGGTTTAAGACGATTTATAATACCGTCCCTGATAGATTTGCCATGATTTTAGACGAGTCTAACCCTGAATACAACAATCTTCCAGGTATAGGTGTGTTAGTAGGTGGGCTTTGGGTGGCTAACCTATATTATTGGGGATTTAATCAATATATTATTCAAAGGACTCTAGCGGCAAAATCCCTTAAAGAATCTCAAAAAGGAATATTGTTCGCAGCATTTTTAAAATTAATAATCCCCTTGATTGTGGTTATTCCTGGTATAGCGGCTTATGTAATTGTCAATGACCCTGAGATGTTAAATAATCTCGGTGAGATTGGCATGCAAAACCTGCCATCAGCTGAGCAAGCCGATAAGGCTTATCCATGGTTGCTGCAATTGCTTCCTGCAGGATTAAAAGGCCTTGCTTTTGCTGCCTTAGCCGCAGCTGTTGTCTCTTCTTTGGCTTCCATGTTAAATTCTACTTCTACCATTTTCACCATGGATATTTACAAAGAATACGTTAATACCAAGGCCAATGACAAAATTACTGTAAGGGTTGGCCGAATTTCTGCAGCAGTAGCCCTAATTATTGCTTCAATTATGGCGCCACTATTGGGAGGTATGGATCAGGCTTTTCAATTTATACAAGAATACACTGGGATTGTTAGCCCTGGAATCCTCGCCGTTTTCTTTTTAGGACTTTTCTGGAAAAAAGCTACAAATAGGGCTGCAATCATAGGTGCCCTTAGTTCAATTCCCATTGCGCTTTATTTTAAAGTCGCTCCCAAAGGTTGGTCTGATCACTCTTTTTTTGTGAATGTCCCGTGGATGGACCAAATGGGATATACAGCCTTATTAACGATTCTTGTTATTGTGTTAGTAAGTCTCAATCAAAACCGAGGCAAGGACGATGACAAAGGCATAACCTTAAAAAGAGATCTTTTTAGAACAACACCGCTATTTAACATTGGTTCTTTTGCCGTACTTCTTGTTTTAGCGGCTCTTTACGCCATCTTTTGGAAATAAAAAACACATAAAAATTGACTGATTCAGATATACTTACTTTAAGTAACGCTAACGGAATAACATTAGAACTTAGCACCCTTGGTGCCACTATAACGCAACTCTTGGTTCCAAATAAAAACGGTAAACCAATAAATGTTGTTGCAACTTTAGAAAATCAAAGAGACTACAGTTCTAAAAGCTACCTCAAGGAAAGATTGTATCTCGGCAGTACTGTAGGCAGATATGCAGGTCGGATTTCAAAAGGGTTTTTTGAAATTGACAATATCAAATACCCATTATATAACCTTAACGGTGTTCATCTTCATGGTGGTAAAAAAGGATTTGATCAAAAGCTATGGTCCGTTCAGCACCACTCTAAAAATTCAGCGGTATTAACCTGTTTCAGTCCTCATATGGAGGAAGGCTACCCAGGGAATTTAAAAGTTTCTTTAACCTATACTATTACTGAAAGCAATGAACTGAAACTACATTATGTAGCCGAAACGGATAGGACTACTCATGTCAATTTAACCAATCACTCATATTTTAATCTAAATGGAGAGGGCACTATTCTAAACCACAAATTAAAAATACTAAGTGACGAATATCTTGAAGTCGACAATAGATTAATTCCAACCGGACAAATTCTCCAAGTGAAGCATTCAAGGTACGACTACACGCATCTCAAAACAATTGACCAACCAAGTTTTATTGGTCTAGATGACACTTTTATAACAAGGAACGACCGGTTAAAAGCTATACTAAAATCAGAATCTAGTGGAATAGAAATGCACGTGTATTCCGACCAACCTGCCATGGTGGTATTTACGCCTCCAGAATTCCCTAATTTTAATTTTAAGAATGCTACTGTCTATTCTAAGTTTCCAGCCATTTGTTTTGAAACGCAACATTTCCCAGATTCGCCGCATCATGAGCATTTTCCATCAACATTATTACAACCTGGGGACATTTATAGGCAAGAAACTTCATTTGCGTTTAAAATAGATTGAAATCGCTGCAAGGCGTATTCACGTAATACCGACTATCTTTCAAGTGTGCGCTAAAAAAAAGATTTGTCATAAAAAAAGCCTCTCAATTAGAGAAGCTCGTTTTGTTATTCTGTGCGGGCGGGGAGACTCCCTTCGTCTGCGCTCAGGACAGGCTTCTCGTCTCCCAATTCCTTTTTAATATTATTTAAAACAAAAAAGCCTCTCGTTTCCAAGAAGCTCCAATTTTAAATCGTGCGGGCGGGGAGACTCGAACTCCCACACCTCGCGGCACTAGATCCTAAGTCTAGCGTGTCTACCAATTCCACCACGCCCGCAATATTTTCCTTAAAACAACCGTGATTAAACTGCTCAACCTTTTTAAACGCTAGACTATTCTAGCGTGCCTGCCTGTCGGCAGACAGGTCTACCAATTCCACCACGCCCGCAATAAGGACTGCAAATATAAACAATAGTTTGAATATTCAAACTCCTTTTATTTAAGAAAAAAGAGTCTTGGTTTTTGTATTTTTGACTAAATCGAAAAACTATACTATGACCTCCATTTCAGCTTATATTCAAAATCATAAAGACCGTTTTATTGAAGAACTGATCAATCTTCTTAAAATCCCATCAATTAGTGCAGATTCAGCCTATAAAAATGATGTTCTAAAAACGGCCGAAGCGGTCAAATCTAGTCTTACAAAAGCAGGTTGTGATAAAGTAGAAATCTGTGAAACCAAAGGCTATCCTATTGTTTATGGCGAAAAAATAGTAGATAAATCCTTACCAACGGTTTTAGTTTACGGACACTATGATGTACAACCGCCAGACCCTTTAGAGTTATGGACGTCGCCACCTTTTGAACCGGTTATTAAAGCAACGAAATTACATCCTGACGGCGCCATTTTTGCCAGAGGTGCCTGTGACGATAAAGGCCAAATGTACATGCATGTGAAGGCTTTGGAATATATGACCAAGGAAAACCAATTGCCATGTAACGTTAAATTTATGATTGAGGGCGAAGAGGAAGTAGGTAGTGAAAACTTAGCTGAGTTTGTTGCTAAAAACAAAGAAAAACTTACTAACGACATTATTCTTATTTCCGATACTGGTATGATAGCTAAAGATGTACCTTCAATTACCACAGGACTAAGAGGTCTAAGTTATGTCGAAGTAGAGGTTACGGGACCAAATAGGGATTTACATTCAGGACTTTATGGAGGTGCGGTTGCTAACCCTATTAATGTGCTGGCTAAAATGATTGCTTCGTTACATGATGAAAATAACCATATCACCATTCCTGGATTTTACGATAAGGTTGAGGAATTATCCAAGGAAGAACGTGCCGAAATGGCAAAAGCACCATTTTCTTTAGAAGACTATAAGTCGGCATTAGATATTGATGCCGTTTATGGCGAAAAAGGTTACACTACAAATGAACGGAACAGTATTCGTCCTACCTTGGATGTCAACGGCATCTGGGGCGGCTATATTGGTGAAGGTGCAAAAACAGTTATTGCCAGCAAGGCTTATGCAAAAATATCCATGCGACTTGTGCCACATCAAGACTGGAAAGAAATCACCCAACTGTTTAAAACTCATTTTGAAAGTATTGCTCCGGCAGGCGTGAAGGTGAAAGTGACGCCTCACCACGGAGGACAAGGCTATGTCACACCTATAGATACTATTGGCTATAAGGCCGCATCTAAAGCTTACGAGCAAACCTTTGGAAAAACACCTATACCGCAACGTAGCGGTGGTAGCATTCCTATTGTATCACTCTTTGAAAAAGAACTCGGCAGCAAGACCATCCTAATGGGATTTGGATTGGATAGCGATGCCATACATTCACCGAACGAACATTTTGGGGTGTGGAACTACCTTAAGGGTATAGAGACCATTCCATGGTTCTATAAATACTTCACAGAAATGAGTGTTTAATGCTATTGGATTCCTCGAACCACAGCTCATGGGATATTTGGTCTAAACTTAGCTTTAGACTCGTCTGCAGCTACTTTTTGATGTATATTTTCTTGATGTTTTTTGGTGGTTTTTTCGAAACACCCTTTCGTTGGATAGGCACCAACATTTTAAACATCACCTATGAGTATGACCGCAGCGGCTTTGGCAGTGGTGATAACACTTATGCCTACGTTAGCCTATTTGTCAATATCGTTTTTGCACTTATCATTTTTGCGACATGGTCCTTTTTGGACCGAAAACGTGCCAGCTATAATAAGTTCTACTATTGGTTTAAGGTCTTACTCAGAATTTTTCTCATTTTCTTTATGTTCACTTATGGCTTTGTGAAAGTTTTTCAGATTCAATTTCAAAGTCCTTCCTTAATCCGTTTGCTACAGCCTCTAGGAGAAATGTCTCCTATGGGTCTTGCATGGACTTACATGGGCTATTCCAAAGGGTTTGGTGCATTTGCAGGCATCATGGAAATTGTTGGTGGTATTCTATTGATTCCTAGGCGAACTATTGCCTTGGGTGCTTTCGTCATTATCGGAGTTATGACTCAGGTAGCCATGATGAACTTTACTTTCGATATTCCTGTAAAATTGTTTTCCATCCATTTAGTCCTTATGGCTATGGTCCTTTTTGTTTCGGATAGTAAACGGTTTTTTTATGCCTTTATAAACGATAAAAAATATGCGTTCCAAACCTCTTACCATCCCGTTAAAGAAAAGGATTACCACTATATTGTATTTTGGATTAAACTGGTAGGACTCATTTTTATCCTAAGTTTTGCCATAATTTTTGGCTATAATACCGAGAGGAAAATGGGCCCAAACAATCCAGCAAATCTTTCTGAGTTTTATGGCATTTGGGAGACTAAACACTTTATCAAAAATGGAGATACACTACTACCTCTAATCACTAACAATGATTATTGGCGCTATTTGATTCTCGAACGTAAGGGCCAATCTACAGTAAAAACCATGACCGACGAGCTAAAGCGCTACTATTTTGAAGTTGATACCCTCCAACAAAAATTAAGTATGTATAAGCCAGATGGTGATAAGGACAGTCTTAACATTTCTTATACGTACAAAACCAAAACCTTACATCTTAAAGGTATATTGGAAGAAGATAGTATAGATGTGTATTTAAGCTTAAAGAATTTAGACGACTTTCCGCTCACTTCAAGGGGATTCAATTGGATAAACGAACGTCCCTATAATCGCTAATACTATTCCTTCACGATTTTAAAACTAGAAGATTTTGAACTAGTAGATACCTTGATAAAATAAATACCGTCAAGGTGATTGCCTAAACTTAATTCAATCGTTTCCTTTGCAGATTTTAAGCTTGTAATATGCCTTCCAGAGATATCAATAACTTCTACAGTTAAGTCTGTTTTTAAGACATTCTTTATAAATACTGTTGACTTGATTGGATTTGGATACACTTCAATTTCGTTTGGCAAAAAGGCCTCAATTGATAGTACATTGAAATTTACACAGGCACTTTGCTCCACACAGCTACCATTACTAACCTCAACAGCATAATTTCCATTAGCGCTTGGTATAAAAACACGTTGATTTGCGCCAGGAATAGCATTATTGGTGTCACAATTGATCCATTGGTAAGAACTAGCATTTAAGTCATTTGAACTTAAACTGTTTCCATCTATGGTAACTGTATTGTCCACATTGACCAATTGTGCTTTCGTAGCGAGATATGCACCAACGAGTTTTGTTATTTCAGTCATGTAAGGGAAGTCAATATCATCTATACGGTCATCGCTTGTATGATAATCTGGTGTTTGGTCATTCGTTTCCCAGGATTCGCCTACCAAAACAGCCGAATAGTTCTGAGCCCAAAAACGTGAATGATCGCTGGCCACAGTACCTGGATCTACGACAATAGGATTTAAATCAAAAGTGTAGGTAGTTAAGAGGTTTAATAAATCATCTTTTATTGCAATAGAGTTGGCTATATCACGAACATCAATGTCAAAATCGTTATCGCCAGGTGTTCCTGGAGCATCGCCATCATAACCAATCATATCCATGTTTATCACAGCAAGGATGTTATCCCGTGTATTGCCATTGCTAGTATCAGCAGCTAGTTGTGCATAATAATTAGCACCTCTCAAACCAATTTCCTCTTCATCCCAAAGGGCATAAACTATGGTTTTATCCATACATTGTGTGCTTAATATCCTGGCGATTTCAAGCACAGCGGCCACACCAGTTGCATTATCATCCGCGCAATACGTGGTTACGGAATCATAATGCGCACAAACCAAGTATATCTCATCAGGATTGGTTTGACCTAATTGAGTTGCTACAATATTCTTTCCAGAGGTATTAAAATTTTGCACTTCGACATTGAGATTGGGAAATGCCGAGAAGCGTTCCTCAAGATAATCTGCAGCAAGATCGTTTACATTGTAAACCCTGCTGGTTATGGTTTGACTTGTACCATTGATTGTTGCTGGCTGTTCTCCAGACAATTCTGCTACCATTTGCTCCAAATTGGATGTGTTTACCTCGTCTATAAGATCTTGTACACTTTGACCTGAAAGAGGAAGAATTCCAAAAAAGGAGAGAAAAACTATTGTTAATGTTCGAATCATAATAACAAATTAGGGCTTGTAAATATAAGCATTTGTGAAGATAGATAAACATAGATATGTAATGACCCTAATTGATGCCATGCCGTTTAATTGTGTAATTATTTGATAAGCCCTAACCCAATTCTCTCTATTCCTGTATTTTGAAATCCTGTTTTTAGGCTTCGATTGTGTAACATTTACAGGTATTTAGCGTTCTAATACTATCAATCAAAATCGAACATATTATGTTAAAGCAATTCTTTATGCTCTGCTCTGGTGCAGATTCCCATATTTTGGATAACTGCTCCAATGGCGAACAAAACAAGTACGCTGGTGTAGGCGCTACTGTATTTTTTACGGCACTAATGGCAACCATCGCCTGTAGTTACGCCCTCTATACGGTTTTTGATAACATTTTCACATCTATTGCTTTTGGCCTTATTTGGGGCTTGCTCATTTTTAATTTAGACCGTTATATTGTGTCTACCATCAAAAAACGTAATAGCGCTTTAGATGAACTCCTACAAGCAACACCTAGAATTTTATTAGCGGTGATAATAGCTATAGTAATTTCCAAACCCTTGGAATTAAAGATTTTTGAAAAGGAGATTAATCAGGTTTTATTGGAGCAAAAGAATGAATTAACGCTTGCCAACCAGAACCAAATTGCAGCACAGTACAATCCAAAAATTGAAGACTTAAAATCGCAAATATCCAATTTGCAAGCTCAAATAGACACCAAAGAGACCGAAGTTAATGCCTTATACGACACCTATATTTCTGAAGCTGAAGGAACGGCAGGCACCATGAAGTTAGGAAAAGGCCCTGTTTACAAAGAAAAGCGGGAAAAGCACGATGCGGCACTAAAAGATTTGCAGAACCTCAAAACTGAAAATAAAGCCAAAATCGAGCTATTAGAGTCTGAAATTTCTACACTTCAAAACAAGTATAAAACAAGAGTCTCGGATTCGCAGCCCATAATAGACAACTTTGATGGTCTTATGGCACGAGTACATGCCTTAGGGCAACTGCCATGTCTTCCTTCGTTCTTTATTTTCCTGTTATTCCTTGCCATAGAAACGTCTCCTATTTTTGCTAAACTTATCTCTCCTAAGGGTGAATATGATTATCGTCTAGAAGACCAAGAAACAACGGTTAAAACTTGGACAACGCAAAAAGTAAGAGAACGCGACTTACTTCTTAAAACGGATAATGACATCAATAATAAAGTTTATACCGAAATTGCAGATGAGGACGATGTCTTGGCACACAAGCGAAAAAAAGCCAAGGAACTAATGCAACTGCAAGCCGAAGCGTTTTTTAAAGCCCAGAAAAATGCGCTTTGAGATTAAGTTAGTAACTTTATTCCATTAAATCATTTCCAAAATGAAACACCTCCTAATCCTAGCACTGTCATGTATATGTGTATCCTGTATTAGCGTTAGAACAGACGTCACCGCTACAAAAAGTGAAGCCAAAGTAATTTCGCCTGAGGACAATAACCTTGCGGAAGCTGCCATAAGACTTGTTCTAGAGCAGCAAATAAAAGCATGGAATGACCATGACCTTGAAGGTTTTATGCAAGGATATTGGAAAAGTGACGAATTAAAATTTTACGGGAAAAGTGGACTTACCCTGGGCTGGGATGCCACCTTGGAGCGGTACAGAAAGAATTACCCAACAAAAGCCGAAAGTGGTATACTAAGTTTTAACATCAAGGATATTTCAAGGATTGAAGGTAATTCCTATTGGGTCATGGGTGCATTTCACTTAGAGCGCAACATCGGAAATGCAGATGGTATCTTTATGTTGATATTCAAAAAAATTAATGGGCAATGGAAAATTGTTGCCGATATGTCCTGTTAAAATAAAAAGTGTTTTTAAAAACGTCTATCTATCACCATAAACGTATAAAAACACTTCAATTTAATATTTTAGTTAATTAGGCCACTGACATTCGACCTTCTATTGTCCCTTGCACTGTTTCTTCTTGAGACTTAAAGTGATCGTAAAGCTCTTTACAGCCTAAACCTACTATAGATAAACGCTTGGATTTTGTAATAGATTCATTGTGAAGTCTCGCTAAAGCAACAACTCCAGCTCTATCTATACTTTCCACGCCTCCAATATCTATAAAGACATCATCCATGCGTTCAAAGATGTTCTTAAATTCATCATTAAAGATTTTAAGGCTAAGTTTGTTCAGAGTTCCCTTGATATGAAACCTGTTGTTGTAATTAGTAATTTGAAGATCCATAAGACATAATGTTAATTC
Source organism: uncultured Winogradskyella sp. (assembly GCA_913055905.1). Taxonomy (GTDB): domain Bacteria; phylum Bacteroidota; class Bacteroidia; order Flavobacteriales; family Flavobacteriaceae; genus Winogradskyella. The sequence continues at coordinate 764,221 of CAJXLB010000001.1, read as the reverse complement.
ATCAATAAATTTTTAGGGCTATTAATCTGTAAATTTGGGCTATTAATTATCGAGGGTTACCCTAAATATCATAATATATTTAACACAGTATTTGATATAATCGATAAATGATAGATTTTGCTAGATAAGACGAATGGCACGTCAGATTTTCTCGATAAAAGACATATTTTTAAACCCTCTGGCTTGTAAGAAAAATAAACTTTAAACCTAAAAATACTTTAGATTGAAATCCCAATGGCAATATATTCTTTGGATAGTACTCGCTGTAGTAACCATTTATGGCCTTATTACGGGACGCTATTTGTTTTTCGTGCTGTTTCTACCTTTAGGCTTTTCACTATTCAAGAAAAAAGATGGTGATAAAGGTTCTGAAGACTAATTTAAAGTATCTCGCATCTTTTTAGGAAGGCCTTTAACCACCATATCATAGGAATGGTCAATAAGGCTAAGAATCAGTTCCCTCGATAGCTCGCCTGAGTGAATGTACACACTGTTCCATTGTTGTTTGTGCATATGGTAACCGGGTTTAATACTATCGTACTCGGCACGTAATTCTTGAGCATAATCAGGGTCGCATTTTAAATTAATAAAAGCATTGCCTTCTTCCCACTTTTTTAAAGAAGCTAAAGCAAACATCTTATTGCAAACTTTAAAAACCAATGTATCATTGTCAAAAGGAAAGTGTTCGGTTACCTGTGCCTTAGCTATGCAATAATTTCTGAAGTCCTCTATATTCATTCAAGCTTTTTTTGATGGTCTCCTTCTAGCTTCAATGCCGAATAATCCAATGTCCATCCAATGGTTTCAACGATATTTTCAATAAGTTGAATAGCTTCTAAGGCTTCACCTCGGGCTACTTCATACAATCCACTTTCTGGCACCTTATCTTGGATATGAATTTTGGCCTGCGCATGTAGTTCGGTTAAATCCGAAGCATAAAACTTATTGAACATGCCGTCCTTTTTATCGTAATAATTAATATCGGTCTCTATGGATAACACTTCGGGCTGTGGAAAATGAGACAGAACAACCGTTTTGGTCTTCGGGTTGGTCTTCATCTTTATCTTAGACATATCAAAACCCACATGCGCCTTGGCGTTTATAATGACAAGAGCCTTTTTTCTGCTTGATATTAATTTTAAAAATTTCTCCTTTACATCTTCGTAATGATAGATTTCTGCAAAATCGCCTTCCACAGTAATAAACTTATAGACCCTTTTAATTTTATCCAATAAAATGGCAGATTGTGCGGTTGCCACTTGTTTGGTCTTCCACTGCTTATATACTGTTACGATTCCTAACGTAACCAATATGCTTATTATAATTATAAAGAAGGTTTCCATTATTTCTTTTTTTATGAGCTGAACTTAAACCAAGGAAACTTAATAATTACTCTATAATTTTATAAAGAATAGGTTTGCTTGGCGAAGCATCATTTTCAAATGGAGCTATTTGTAAATTTAAAATATATTGGCCATCATCAATCTTATTTGGGACATAAATCATCTCGGTAATGGTGGCATCAGTACGCTTTTTGCCATTTTGATACCAGAACGTCTTATGCGCAATCAACTCGCCACCATCCTCTTCCTTATCTATGCTGGGCGTATCGATTAATAAGTGCTTAATTCCCTTTCTTACCAACAATTTAACGGCCTCTTTTTCTAAATACGTCCAATTTGTATGTGAGTACTGCTTAGACTTTTTGTCGTTCATATTTGGCAAGGTTCTAATAACAAGGGCATCCCTTTTTTTGTTCCCGATGGCAAACTGTAATTGTTTTGCAGATATAACATAATCATCACCAGATTTTTCAGGTGCTACGGAAATGACCTCTGCTAAAAAGAAAAACTCTTTTAGATATTTGTTTATAGGATAGTCTTCCTTTGTTATATGCCCAATGGTCTCGGTATGCGTTCCGTGTGCATGTGGATTAAATGTTATTGTATTGAAATTCACTGAAGCGCCTTCTGTGACACTTATGGTTTTCCCATCTACAACTTCAGCTTCAATTTTAGGTGGACCAATATACCAGGCATTAACATTAGAGGCATTGCCTTTTAGTGGAATAGAAAGATCTAAGGGGTCTGCTAAATTGATTTTTAGCTTTTTGGACCTAAATTGTATTGTTGCTATCAAGATAAATTTAATTTAAAAAGTTGTGAAGCGATACCATCACTTAAAAATTGGCCTTTTTTAGTCACTCGTAAATGGCTATCATCAATATACAATAAATGTTCATTTATAAAAACCTGAGCCTGTTCAAAGAGGTAATCTAAATATATGGTACCAAAATCATTTTTTATTTTGTCTAAAGACACACCCCAAATAGTTCTTAAGCCAGTCATTATATATTCATTGTATCGATCTGTTGTCGTTAAGGTCTCTTGCTCTATGGGCAGTTGGTTTTGTTGTAGTGTCTTAATGTATTTGGTGTTGTTTCTTACATTCCAGCCACGTTGTATTCCATTAAAGGAATGTGCAGATGGACCTATCCCTAGATAAGGTTTCCCCTGCCAATAGGCCGAATTATTTTGACTAAAATAACCTTCTTTTCCAAAATTGGATAGCTCGTAATGCACAAAACCTTCATCCTCTAATTTTGCCTTAAGCAAATGAAATTGGTCATGGGCTTTTTCATCATCTACATTTTCAACAAGGCCCTTTTCAATAAATGATGCCAAAGCCGTTTTGGGCTCAACAGTCAATGCATAGCTAGAAATATGTGGCACTTTAAAACTCAAAGCCTTTTCGATATTTTGAGTCCACTGTTCATTGCTAGCTCCAGGAATTCCATAGATGAGATCTATTGAAATGTTATTAAAATAGTCACGAGCCAATTCTAAGGACAACTCAGCTTCTACAGCACTATGCGCCCTGTTCATGAGTTTTAAATCGGCATCGAAAAACGATTGGACACCAATACTAAGCCTGTTTACCGCACTCTTTGATAAATCTAAAATTTTAGATTTGGACAAGTCGTCCGGATTAGCCTCTAATGTTATTTCAGCATTATTAACAATACTGTAATTATCGTAAACAGAGTCTAGAATTTCTTCCAATTCGTTCTGAGATAAAAGTGATGGCGTACCACCTCCAAAATAAATAGTCTCAACCGTAGTATCCTCAAATTCGTTCTTACGTAATTGAAGTTCTTTTTTAAGAGCTGCCAAAAGCTCATCTTTTTTCTTTAATGAGGTAGAAAAATGAAAGTCACAATAGTAGCAAGCTTGCTTGCAAAATGGTATATGAATATAAATTCCAGCCATTATTTCTTTATTCTGGCTTCATTTTGCTTTACAAAAGCAGCCCAACCTGTATAGCTTTTTCCCACGTTAACCTTTCCTTGATTATAGAAGTGGCAAACCGCTGCGGCCAATCCATCTGTGGAATCTAAATTCTTTGGTAATTCCTTTAATTGAAGTACGCTCTGCAGCATTTTGGCGACCTGTTCTTTACTCGCATTGCCATTTCCGGTGATGGCCATTTTTATCTTTTTTGGGGAATACTCCGTAATTGGGACTTCCCTTGAAAGCCCTGCTGCCATGGCCACACCCTGCGCTCTACCCAATTTTAACATACTCTGTACGTTCTTGCCAAAAAAAGGAGCCTCGATAGCTATCTCATCCGGGTGGTAGGTGTCTATAAGCTCTACGGTACGTTCAAAAATAAGTTTCAATTTTAAGTAATGGTCATCGTATTTTTTTAATTGAAGTTCATTTAACTGCATAAACTGCATCTGTTTCCCAACAATTTTTATAAGCCCAAAACCCATTATGGTTGTTCCAGGATCTATCCCTAAAATAATCTTCTCTTTACTCATTCTAATCGCAATATTGACAACCACTTAAAGAAATGGCCAAGCCCAAAGTTACATTGAAAACACTTCCGTTAAAGGCTCCCAAGCCATCTAAAGGTGGGTTGTAGTCTTCCAAAGAAGTTAATCCGTATATATAAGCTATGTCCGTAAAAATGGAAACTTTTTCGTTAATGGCATAATGCAGCTCTAGACCACCCAATACATTTAGATACGATTGCTTATTATCGCCAAGATTTCCCAAAGGACTCGTAAAAGAAAAGCCTGGACCTGCGTGCAAAATGGTTCGCATTCGTCTAGGTATAATACCTAAATAATCCGTAGGGTCAAAAACAAACTGCACATTAACCCGAGAATAATTTACCTTAAATTCCGGAGAATCATTATCATTTTTAAATCTATTAAACCCATAATCCAACTTTACGCCATATTCCTTTTTAAACATATGCTGAATTCCAAGATTCACGGTTGGAAAATTTATGGGCTGGGCAAAGGTACCATCGACAAACCCATCTGTAGTTGGATAATTAAATCCTAGAGCCACTAAGGCTTTCCATTTACTGGTCTGCTTGAATTGAGCATTTGCATAAGACCAAGACATAACCAACAGCAGAATAAAGGAAAATCTAAAAAATTGGAGCATCTTTGCGTTAATATTTATTTTGCCACATGCCATATGAGGTACCATACAAAACTAAGCAATTCTTTATTGTACTCATTAAATTAAGTATAGTAGCTGGAGCATTATACTTCATTTATTCCAAAATCTCAGATAATGAAGGCTTAGATCTCCGGGAATTCATAGACTTTGTTAAAGCACAAAAGTCATTAACGCTTAAAACGGTTGGTATACTCATTTTTCTTTCGGCCGTTAACTGGATATTGGAAACCCTCAAATGGCAATATATAGTAAAACCTATACAATCCATACGCTTTACCAATGCCTTGGAACAGAGTCTCGGAGGACAAACAGCAGCATTGATCACACCCAATCGTATTGGTGATTACGGCGCGAAGGCTGTCTACTACCCTAAAGCCTTACGCAAGAAAATTGTGCTACTGAACCTCCTTGGCAATATATCTCAAATGAGTGCGACTATTCTTTTTGGAGCTGTTGGTTTAATCATTTTTATTTCTCGCTATACAGTAGATATTGACTATTATAAATTAGGTCGCGTCGTTCTTATTTTGGTGATGATTGGAGCCTTTTTTCTCATAGGAAGAAAAACAAAGGCTATTCAAATAAGGGGTTTCGGACTTAAACAAATAACGGCTTTTTTTAAAGATCTATCTTTCTCTTACCATTTAAAAACGTTAGCATTCTCCATTGGTCGTTACCTTGTGTTTTCATTCCAATTTTATTATTTACTGCTTCTATTTGGTGTCGAAGTCGCATATCTCAATGCTATGGTAGTCATAAGTACCATGTATCTACTAGCTTCGATAGTGCCAACCATTTCTCTTTTTGATGTGGTCATAAAAGGGAGCATTGCGCTTTTTCTGTTTTCTTACGTAGGAGTCAATGAGCTTACCATTTTATCAATAACTACGATAATGTGGCTTTTAAATTTTGCTATCCCTAGTATTTTTGGCAGTTACTATGTTTTAAACTTTAAGTTACCCGAAGCACATCAATGATTTCTACCGTTATTCTCATAATCATTTTAATCTATCTAGCACTAATTGGTATGCTGTCCAATGGCTTTGATAAGATTACAGCGTTTAACCTCAGCGACAAGGTACCTAAAACGGCATTCAGCATTATTATCCCATTTAGAAATGAACAAAACCACCTAGATACTTTGTTGAAATCATTGATGAACCTCAATTACCCAAAAAGCCTCTTCGAGGTCATTTTGGTTGACGACGATTCCGAAGACAAATCGCTGGAAGTCATTCAAAAGGTGCTAAAATCTAATGCAACATCCAATTTTCAAATACGTATCACTAAAAACGTTAGGGTGTCAAAATCCCCAAAAAAAGATGCCATTACGACGGCCATTTCCCAAGCCAAATACGATTGGATCATTACGACAGACGCTGACTGTATAGTGCCTAAATATTGGCTAGATACCTATGACGAGTATATTCAATCACATGAGGTGCATTGTGTTATAGGTCCGGTTTCAATTAAAAACATCTCATCGTTCTTTCAAAGGTTTCAGGGCTTGGATTTTCTCAGTTTACAAGGTGTTACGATTGGTGGCTTTGGTATAAAACGTCCTTTCCTAAGTAATGGCGCCAATATGGCTTATCTTAAGCATGAATTTGAATCTTTAAACGGTTACAACGGAAATAACCATATTGCTAGTGGAGACGATGTCTTCTTGTTAGAAAAGTTTCTAGGTCATAATAAAAAAAGTGTCGGCTATTTAAAAAACGACAAATGTATTGTTGGCACTGGCCCAGAAGAAAGTTTAAAACATCTTATCCAACAACGACTCAGATGGGCTTCGAAAACAAGTAAGACCTCTAACAATTTTACAAAGCTTGTTGGGCTAATTGTATTTTTGGCCAATTTATCTTGTGTTTTGCTCATTCCATTGGCTGTTTTAAGTACAGTTAACCCAAGAACAGGTGTACTTCTGTTCATCCTAAAATTCAGCATTGATTTTCTATTACTTTTTAAAGCTAGTAGGTTTTTTAAACAAGAAGAGCTCTTGGTATCGTATCCAATTGCAAGCCTTATCTATCCTTTTTTTAGTGTTTACATAGTCTTTTTGTCCTTGTTTGCAGCCTTCAATTGGAAAGGCCGAAGCTATAAGTACTAAACAATTAAATAATTTTGGTAGATTTACTATAACTATCCATTAGAATAAATGAAAAAGACCGTATTAATTTTTCTAGTTGCACTTTTAAGCCAATGGCATTATGGCCAAACCATAACTTACGAATCCGAGACGTTTCAATTAAAACAAGATATTGAAGGTAAGTTAGATTTACTCTGGAATGTCATAGATGATGAGTTTAGGTATTTTGTAAAAACAGAGGATGATACCGTGATTGAGCTTAAAAACACCAGAGGTGCAGCCAATAAATTTCAGGAGGAATACAAAACGGTTTTAAGTGACCTTACAGGATGGGATACGAGCAAACTAAAGTTAACACTTGGCAGTTTAAGACAGTTTCTAGACGACTATAACGCTTCTGTAGATAGTTCATATACACCAGTTTCCAAAAAAAGCAAGTTAGGACTGCGATTAGGATTTTCTGGAGGCGTAACCAACAATCCTTTTGTAGGAAACCCAGATAATGCATTAGCACCTTTATTGGGTGGTGAATTGGAAATCTATGAAGAGAACAAGCTTCCAAGACACTCTGGCTTTTTACAAGTAAGACATTCCTTTGAAACAGATGACTTCGAGTATTCTGCTACGGAGTTATCCTTAGGCTATAGATATAGAGTTATTAATCGTGAATCGTTTTCTATTTACGGGCAAGTGAAATTTGCGACTTTAAATTTTACCAACGCCACATTTTTAGATGCCAATAGTATGGAAACTTCACTTTCGAATACCGCTTTTGACATTCCCTTTATTTTTGGGTTAGGCTCGGATATCAAAATTGGAAACAAGGGTTACCTTACGATTATTTATGGCGAATTATTTGCTGTATTCTTAGAGAACCAAGGCAACTTTCCAACAGACATTTCCATTGGCTATAAATTTAATCTGTAATGAGCCTGCGGAATTTTAAAACCTCTAACCCTGCTTTTAACGGTTATTTCTGGGAGGATGGTAAATCTTCTTCTCAAACCATGACCGTGTTGGGAATTTTCATAAAATCCATAGTAGGTATTCTTGTCATTGCTGCCATAACGGTTTACCTATGGCAACTAAGTGAATCTGGAATGTCCATGCGCTGGTTCACCCTAGGCGGTATGTTGGGTGCTATAATCATAGGCATATTGATTTCCTATAAACAGAATTGGGCTCATATTTTAGTGCCCTTATATGTTGTGGCCAAAGGTATTTTCTTAGGTGGATTCTCTTCTTACGCTCATAATAATTTTCCAGAGCTACCGTATCAGGCTATAGGTGTTACCATTGTTACGTTTGTTGTCATGTTGGTACTATACCAATTGCGCATTATTGTTGTTACCAAAAAATTACGTAGTGTCATTATTACAGCTACCATTAGCATCATGGTCGTATATCTCATTTCTTTTATTTTAAGTTTCTTTGGCATAAAAAGCTATATCTGGGGCACGTCTTGGTTAGCCATTGTCTTTAATATTTTGGCTGCCATTGTGGCTTCATTCGCACTGCTCTTAGACTTTGATTATATAGAACGCTACAAAAACAAGGCTCCAAAGTACAAGGAATGGTTGGCAACTTGGGGCTTGTTGGCCACTCTAATCTGGCTCTATGTAGAAGTATTGCGATTGATGCAAAAACTGGCCATTCGCTTTTAAAGACCAATTAGAGCCAAGACATTAGGCTTATTTTATCCTTACAATGACAGGAAGTTCAAAAACCGTAGTGACGTGTTGGTTGCGTTTTATAGCTGGATATATCTTAGGAAGCTCTTCAAGACTTTGACGCAGTAAACTATCCAACTCTGGAATATGTGTTCGCGTTTCAGTGGCCATATGGATTTCTTGAACCTTTAAATCTCCCAATTTATTGATTTCCAAATGCATCTTAACGGTATCGTTAACGTCTTCCGATACCACAATGTTTTGTTCTTTAAGATAGCTAGACACCTTATTGAGAAGGATTCGTTGAAAACAGGCCTTACTCTCCATTTTATCAGTAATAGAGTCACAACTATCAAACGTTGGGTAGATATCTACATCGTTCCAATTAAAAGTCTGTAGTTCTTCATTAAGTAAATCCTCTGACTGCACTTTCTTTTTTTCAAGATAGTGGCATGATGATAGAATTAGGAAGAGAAGTAGAAGTCGTACAGGCCTCATGTTTAAAATTCTGAAACCGAAAAGTACAATTTTTTTAAATTCTAGTTTTTCTCTAGAAATTTTTCTTTCTTGAGTTCTTGTAACCGTCGATCGGCTAAAGCCGAAAAAGGGGTGCCTTTATGCTTTTCCTTAAACTTTTCGTAAAGATTGATTTTTGTGTCGATATCTGCATAATACTCATCCTTAGTTCTAATTAAAAAAAACTCGGTCATGATATCACTAGGATCTTCCTTAAGTGAGGTTTGAAAGGCCTTAATAGCTTCATCGTATTTCTTCTGGCGATTTAAAACAATACCCAATTTTTGATATTCATGAGACAAGGACACATCTTGAATAGCCAATGAGTTTCTGTAATAGGTTTCCGCGTTTTCGTAGTCTCCAAGCCGCTCATAATAACTACCTATCACAAAAATGGCATTAGCATCATAAGGATTGTATTTTAAGGCTTCTTTTCTATGGTAAATTGCATCTTCATAATCTGAGTTTTGTGCATAGCTCAAACTCAATTTTTCATGGATAAATTCTGATAGCTCTCCTCTATCGATTAGTTTTTTAAACCAATCTACCGCATGTGTATAATACTCCTGAAAATAATAAGCTTGCGCCTTTAAACTCATTAGCTCAATATTGTCTGGATACGATTTTAGGCCTTTATCAATTAGTCCATGAGCGTCTTTGTATTTCCCTTTTATAATTCGATTTTTTGCGATTTTAAAAATAGCTTTTTGATGTGATGGGTCTAAGGTATAAGTTTTGTTAAATGCTTCGATTGCTAGCGTATCGCTCTGCCTTTCCAAAATTAAACCTAATTCATAATGAAAGTTAGGGTTAAGACTATCTGCCGCAATAAGATTGAGCAGTATTTGTTTGGATTCATCATAGTTTTTGGTACGCTTCAATAGCTTGGCATATTCATATTGCAATAGACTATTGTTTGAATTAGCCTCGATAGCTTTTTTATAATAGTTTAAGGCTTCTCCATAATTACCAATGGCAACGTAAGCTTTAGCGATTTTATCATAAACTTTCTCAACCTTATCCAAAGCTTTATAATGTTCAATAGCTTTAGAATAGTTTCCAAGTGCATATAATTCATCAGCTTTTTCGATGCCCTCTTGTCCGTTAAGACCATAATGAATGAGGAGGAAAACCAAAAAATAAATAATGGTATTAATGGGTTTGTTCAAGGTTTCTACTTCTTAAGGGTAAAATTAATTGGTAAGCTATATGCTACGTTTACGGGGTTACCATTTTGTTCTCCAGGGACAAACTGAGGTAAAAGGTTTAAAACCCTAATAGCTTCTTTCTTTAATTCAGGGTGCTTTGCCCTCACATTAATAGCCTTTACCTTGCCTGAGGTATCTATAATAAACTTAGTAAACACTCTTTGGGTCTCTCCGTTTAAATCTAAAGACTTTGCTACATCTAGATTAAAATTTGCATTCACAAATTCTGAAACCGCAATACTTGTACAACGTCTTCGCTCTACTTCATCAGTAACAGATTTACAATCTTCATAGATTGGTGCAACATCAACTTCACTAAATACAGTTGCTTGGTTTTGATAAGCGGAATAATAGCCTTCTTTCTGAAGAACTGATTTTCTTATGGAATCTCTGGGATTATTGTCTTTAGGTGATAGAGAACCCTTCTGCTTTGCCTTGGTTTGAAACACAATTGGTAAGGAGTATGGGACAATAACGGTCTCTCCTTTATGCTTTCCTGGAATAAATTGAGGTAGTGTTTTGATAACACGTATAGCCTCGGTTTCCAATTCTGAATGCGATGCTCTGGCTTTTATATCCTGTATTAAGCCCTGCCTATCTATTTTAAAGTTAACGAAAATACGCTGCCTCCCTGTAATACCAAGTGAATCTGCCAACCCAATATTAAAGTTCTTATTAATATGTTTTGCTATAAAATCACTCATACATTTCTTGCGTTCTTCATTGGTTGCCAATTCATCGCAACCTTTAAGAGTTGGTACTTCGTCTATAACTGAAAAAGGGACTTCAACGGAAGTTTCTGCAGGTATGTTTATTTCGTGCAGTTCATCTTTCTGGGTTGGGTAGAGAATTAATAAACTTTTTCCATCCGTTATTATTACTTTTTCAACCGATTCGTCGGTTTCCAATTGATTCAATAAAGCATCATATCGATTCTGTTCCTCTTCAGTTTTATTCTGCATATCTTCTACAAATAGTTTGCGCTCACCATCTTTAATGCTTGCTTCCCAAAGATCCTTAGCTTCGTTCGTCTTTTTCCAAGAGCGATATTCTGCATAACTTTTTCCCTTTTGCTTCATAAGCTCTGCTGTATCAAAGTCCTGATTCTCTAAAGTTCCTTTTTCAGACTTACGCTTTATCATACCGTCAGCTAGGTAGCGCATGTAGGCTTTAGACTTTAAAAATTCTTCTTTGGAAAGGATATACTTTTCAGGTTTATACTTACCAAAACCTGCATGAGCAGAAATCTCCATAAAACTGGCGCCTTTCTTTTCCATAGCCATCATTTCATCATAATATTTTTTTATCAATTCTTCCTCACTCGGTTCTTGAGATTTTTGTTGGGTTACCTCCACTCCCTGAAGTGCCCTAACCTCAGCGGACGTATAGACCAGCATTGCTAAAACTAGCGGAATGAGCAGTCCATACTTTAATACACGATATTGTTTGGATTTAGATTTTTGTAACATAGCGATTCGTCTTTTGATTAATGATGTTTTAAAAAAAGTATTGACAAACGAGGTATTATTAACTTCGAATATTTGATTGAGTAAAGTCTGATAGTAATTTGATTTATCATCTTGCTTCACAGCTTTGGCATCAGCAATATATTCGTGGAGCTCTTTAATTCTGTTTTGGTATAGATATACAACGGGATTGAACCATAACACGATGCGTAAAACTTCAAAATACACTAAATCCAAACTATGCCATTCCTTAATATGGATTAACTCATGTTTATAAATAGTCGGACGCTCCTCCTTAGGTATTCGCTCTCCAAGGAAAATGGTATTAAAAAATGAAAACGCAGCACTACTTTTTAAAAGCTTAACGATAAGCACGTTCCCTTTTCGAAGCTTGGGGTTCGTAGCTTTTAGCCGATACAACTTCAAGATTTTGACAACAAAGATCACTAAAGTGATCAGCATGCCAATACCGATACTAATTTGCCATATTGGAATGGAGGGCTGCTCTAAAACCACGCCTGTCTGCTCTGCCATTTGTATATGTTGCGCTCTAAGGGTTTTTTCGCCAATAAAAACTTCGGGCAAATGAATCACCAGGTTCTGAGTGGTCAGATCCTTTAATTTTTTAAATTTTATAAATGGAAGCGCTAAAGACAGTAGTGAGGTAATTAATAAGTAGGCCCTGTTGTAATTGAAAAAAGTCTCCTTTCTCAAAAACAAATCGTAAACCAATAAGAACAAGGCCTGAAACGCAATAATTTGAATAATAGAATAGAGCATGGTTATTTGTTTTTATTGATTTCTTTGAGCAAGCCTTCTATATCGTCTAAGTCAATATCATTTTTCTTTACAAAAAACGACACCATACTTTTAAATGACCCTTGGAAATAATTATCCAGCAACTTATTTATGGACTGGTTGCTGTAGGATGCTTTGTCAATAATGGGAAAATAAAGATGTCCTTTGCCTTGTTTTTCATAATCCACAAATCCTTTAGACTCCAAGATCCTAATTATTGTTGAAACAGTGTTGTAAGCTGGTTTTGGCTTTGGTAATAATTCAATTACAGCTTTAACATTGGCCTTTTTTAGTTGCCATAAGGCTTGCATAATTTCCTCTTCTGCCTTGGTGAGTTGCTTCATTTTCAACTAAATTTTTAGTTCATTAGATTTCAAATATAACTAATTTTTTAGTTTAAACTAATTATTTAGTTAAAATGTAACAAATTCTTTCAGAGTACGTCTTATTTGTTATAGCTTAAATTTTATGGAGCTACTTTTAATCATAATCGCATTTCTCCTTATAATACTTGGTATTGCTGGTAGTTTTCTACCCATTATACCAGGACCATTGACCAGTTGGCTGGGACTGTTGGTGCTGCATTTCACTGAAGGCATAGAAATGAGCACTACTTTTTTAGTCGTTACATTTTTGGTCGCCCTGTTTATTTTTGTTCTGGATTATATCATTCCGGTAGTTGGAACCAAACGTTTTGGTGGAAGCAGAGCTGGAATGATCGGAACAACTATTGGCCTGCTAGTAGGCCTATTCTCTCCAATTCCTTTCGGAATAATTATTGGACCATTTCTGGGAGCGATTATTGGTGAGATGACGCAACGGAATGATTTTAACAAAGCCACCAAAGCAGCTTTTGGCTCTTTTGTGGGATTCTTGGCCTCTACGTTTTTAAAATTTATAGTGGCCTTGATTTTTCTCGGCTTCTTTTTGGTAAAACTCTCAGAGCATAGTGGCAGCCTATTTTAATCTAATTTTATAAAAACCAAAAACCCAATGGCTAGCACCATTGGGTTTTCTTTCTTGCTATTAACTCAACAATTTCTTAAGAGGGATTAATTAATTCTTGTTGACTTGATGTAAAACTATAGTATTGAAATCACTTTTTGCTGCGGTAAAACCTCAATATTGATACGGAAAAACCGTAGTTCTCATTATTTTCAAGGGATTCAAGCGTTTTTTCGAAAGCTAAAAACACCTGATTTTTGTCGTAATTGTTATAAATAGCCCTTTTCCCTAGCTTCATTTAAGAGGGTTTCATCCTTTCCGTCCGATACTGAAAACAACAATTTGAGTTGCTTTTTGCGCTTTTCTATGGCACTCATGGATAAAGGCACGTATTCCTTTAGGTTCTTGGTTTTTATTCCCTGGGACAGTAGGTGAAGGATTTTCCTATTGATATCATCGACGTAAATTTCGCTCGTTATGGTTTGCTTTACATAATTATTGACCGTACTACTGTAATAGGGAGGATACTTCAAAATATGCTGAAACGCATCTGCCAACTCTATCGATGTTAAATCACTTTTTATTAAAAACCCATCAGGATTAATTTCCTTAATAATATTATGAATCCTGAAGGACTCATTAAACATGGTGAGAATGATAATTTTTGCATTGGGTAAAACACGCTTGGTGAGCAATGCTAAATCTTCACCTGAGGTGTATTTTCCATCCTCCGAAGGCGGCAAGCTGATATCAAAAAAACAAACATCGTAAGGCGTGTTTTTGGCCGCTTTATTAATCATGAGTTGAGCCGTGTCACAATTATTTGCCGTGTCTATTAACAGCGTTTGATCATCTTCTTTTGTAGCCATTAACACATTTTGATAGCCTTCTATAATAATAGGATGGTCGTCTACCATAAGGATATTTATGTGCTTCATGCCGTGTGGTGTATATAAGGTATTTTTACATTAACCGATGTTCCCGTTCCAATTTGGGAGGAGAATTCAATAGTACCGCCAACATCATCAACTCTTGAGGCCATATTCTTAAGCCCTATTCCTCGTTTACTCCTTGAGGTATCAAAGCCCTTTCCGTCGTCGGTAATTTCTAAGCAAATTACATTATTTTCCAGTGATATGCTAATCTCAATGGTTTTGGCTTGGGCGTGTTTATAGATGTTCTGCATAGACTCTTGGATAATGCGGTATAAATTAATTTTAATTTTATTAGGCACTACTTCCCAACTAATATCGTCCGTGAAATTAAAGCTGTATGAAAGTCCGTAAGCTTTGGTCTGGTTTTCAATAAGTTCACTTACGATATCCATAAAACTAGATCCAGCAACAAAATCGGTATTTAACTCGTGTGATATCTTTCTAATATCGTCCTCAATATTTTTTAATTGAGCTATATAATTGGCTCTTGTGAGTACAGCCTCTTTTCCATCTTTAAAATTGATGCTATCCAAACTTAAACGCGTTCCGAATAATCGCCCCAAAACACCATCATGCAGTTCTTCTGATATGCGCTTTTTCTCTGCGGTTCTGGCCTCTTCAACCTTGTCCTGTTGTTGAAGCAAAAGGTTGTAAATATCTTCATTGGCCTTTTGTTGCACCTGTATGAGCTTAAGTCTTCTATTTTTAGCACGTTGTGAAATGACTACATAAACCAGAATGGCCGTGAGCAATAAGCCAATAGACAAAATAACCAAATACAGATTCTCGCGTGATATTTGTTCGTTTTCTGCCGCAAGACGGTCTGTTTCCAATTCTATACGCGCAAATTTGTTTCTAACCTTACGTTCCACTTGTAACAGGCTGTCGGTTAGTTTAATATGTTCATTAAGATAGGCCTTCCCTTCTTCACTATCTTCAAGCTCGGATAAAAGCAGCATGGCCTCAAGGAGGATTTCATTAGACTCCACATTTTTGGCCAAGCCATAAGCTTCTCTAGCCAATTTCTTTGCTCTTTCCTTGTTTCCTATACCCTTATTGAACTTTGCCCAGCTGATTACCGTACCAGTCTTGGTGAAGTCATCATCTATACTATCGCAAATGGCATAAGATGTTTTAAATAATTCGATTATGTCATTTTCCTTAAAATCGCCCGTTAAGAATGTCGAATACGCCAAATTCTCGGCAACAAGGGCATAAAATGACGGATTTTCCTCTAATAAATTCTCTGTATCCAGTAGCTCGGCAAATATAGTTTTTGATTCTTCATAGTTGCCTTGCAATCGCTTAGCATAAGCGATATTGTTTAAAGAATATAAATCATAATCATTGGTTTTACCTAGGTCTTTCCCATATTCTAGGGCCCTATTGTGATATTCAATAGCACTGTTGTAGTTACGTAAGGAATTTGCAATATTTCCTAAAACAGTATTAAGTATCCATTTTTGGTCAAGAATGTCATTCGTGTTGTCACTATTCTCAATGGCTTTGAGAGCTCTCACCGCATTCTCCTCTGCCCCAAAATAATCTTTCCCCTCAAACTGTATTTGAGATAAATTTCCCAAACTATAAGATAACTCCTCGTTGTTTTTTATGGCATCAAAAACTTGTGCGGACTTTGAATAATTATAATACGCACTATCAATTTCTTGGGTCATTTGATATGCGTAACCCAAGGCGAAAAGGGCACGACCCAGACGTAAGGAATCCTTTATCTTCTTGGACAGAAGCGCTATTTGATGATTTGTTGAAATGTAAGCGTCAAAATCCTGTCTATCAAAATAGACATTCATCAATTTGCTTTGCGCTTGCAGTTCAATTGAATCATTTTGTAACTGTCTGGCCAAATATAAAGCCCGAAGGCCATATGTTAATCGTTCATCCGTTGGAAAATCTAAGTTATCCGTGTTTTGTATAAGAGCTTTAACAGAATCCCTTATTACAGAAGATTCCTGAGCATCTATCCTTACAGAAATTACGAGTAGGATTATAAAAAGGGAGTGTTTTGCTATTTTCAATTAAATGGGATGTCTTTGTCATCAAATTTAAAACTAAATTTCCAATTTGTGCACACCTCCAACAAGCACCAAAAGCCCTCGCAACATTGCAAGAGCTAATTATATTATAAAATAGAGCGAATTTATCCTCTAGTTGGAACCTTTATTTCTGCTTTCCCGTGAGCTAACAAATCAATATTCGTTGAGGTCTTCTCAATGGTTGGTTGATCATTAACGATGTCATTTGACTGTACACCAGATACAGTTAATACAACAATGGCTAATAATGCTAAGGTAATTTTCATAGTTCTCATATGGTATCAATTTAGGGTTAACAATAGTTAATACATTATTTGGTGCAAAACAATGTTTTGCGCTGAGGGAAGGGAATGGATAATTAACTATTTTGGACAAGCCAAAAATTGTACTAAAAAACGAGGGAAGTTTTTCAGACTAGTCTAGTCTAACTGTAAAATGGATATAATTAATACCTTGATAAGCGATTTGAGGACTTATGAAGGACTTCAAATATAGCTTTTATAATGATACAAAAAAGAATTTCATCGGTAAAATGTATTTTTTTATCGTTTAAATACTAGTTTCAGGGTAATTTTATAGAAACATCACTGAATGCAAAGCCCAAAAACTTAAAATCTTCCCTTGCGTTATACCTCTGTTAAAAACTACGTAAAACAAAAATCCTATCTTTAACTTCGTAAAAAAATGCTTAATCATTACACTTACATAAAGCAAGGTCATAGCCAGTGGGTCACTTTTGTTCATGGTGCCGGAGGAAGCTCGAGCATATGGTTTAAGCAGATTCGCTCTTTTCGTGAGCACTTCAATGTTTTAGTATTGGACTTGAGAGGTCATGGTAGAAGCAAACCAAAGTTGAGCGATGCCCTTAACACCAATTACACCTTTAATGCCATTACCAAAGATATCATAGAGGTCCTGGATCATCTAAAGATTGAAAAATCCCATTTTGTTGGTATTTCTTTGGGAACCATATTAATAAGGAATTTAGCTGAAATCCATCCACAACGTGTACAAAGCATGATTATGGGTGGCGCCATACTTAAACTCAATTTTAGATCTCAGGTGTTAATGCGCTTTGGCGTGGTTTTTAAGTCGGTAATTCCTTATATGTACCTGTACAAGCTATTTGCTTTTATCATCATGCCACGAAAAAACCATAAGGCCTCTAGGCTTCTCTTTATCAACGAGGCAAAGAAGCTGTACCAAAAGGAATTTATGAGATGGTTTAAACTAGCGTCTGAAATAAATCCCTTGCTGCGCTTTTTTAGGTTAAATGATATTGCTATACCTACGATGTATATTATGGGCGACCAAGACCATCTGTTCCTGCCCAATGTAAAAAAGATCGTAGGACAGCATAAACTTGCTTCCTTGCATGTGATCCCACAATGTGGTCATGTTGTTAATGTAGAGCAGTCTCAAATTTTTAACTATACCAGCTTAAATTTCTTGAATTCTCTATCAGACTAGTCAAAGTTTCAATAAACAGCAAAGTCCTTAAAACAAAAAAGCATCCCGATTTTCTGATAAAGAAAAAAGGAAAGCCTTTCATCGGAAGCTTCCAATTTAATTGGAAGTCTCACTACAATTTATCTCAATTGTTTTAGAGATAAACAACACAACACGTTAGTATTCCCTTGCAAAAGGGAACCTCATTAAACTTAAAAGCATCTGTTTAATGAGATACCCACCTTAGTGAGTATTTAAGCGGTCTGGACGGGACTCGAACCCGCGACCCCCTGCGTGACAGGCAGATATTCTAACCAACTGAACTACCAGACCGTTGCGTAATTGCGAGGGCAAATATACATTCCATTTTTAATATGGCAAATAAAAACCTTTAAAAAATAAAGCCATCAAACAAATTTCTGGCGTTCTATCATATAGGTGGTAAGGATGTTACTGAAACCAGCCTTTATGTCTGCTTCAACATACTTTATGCGATATTGCCCACATTTTAGTTTCAAGGCCTTAAAGTATTCTGAAGCTGCTGATTCATAGTTCTCCTTTACATTATCTGGATATAAATTAATGAACTCTCCCGTCTCAACGTCTATAAAACGTTTCGGTGCGTTATCAAACTCAAACTCTAGTTCTTTGGACTTATCCATGACGTGAAAAAGAACTACCTCATGTTTATTGTGCTTTAAATGCCTTAACGCCTCAAAGATTTTTTCATCGTCTTCTGAAGTTTGAAACATGTCCGTAAATACAAATATTAAAGAGCGCCTATGAATTTTTTCGGCAATTTGATGCAAATACAAATAGGTTTCGGTCTTTTGCGTCTGTGGTCTGGTTTCCACCGCTGCACTGAGTTTGGACAAAAGCATTTGCCGATGTCGTTCGCTACCCTTTTCAGGTGCGTAAAAATCATACTTATCACTGTAGATACTGAGACCTACAGCATCACGTTGTTTTTTTAATATTTGCATTAGGGCTGCCGCTGCTAGTGCAGAAAACCCAATCTTATTAAGATTTTGTATGGAGAGTCCAGCATCTTCGGGATAATGCATGGACGTACTGTTATCCAATATAATATGACAGCGCAGATTTGTTTCTTCATCATAGCGTTTGGTATATAATCTATCCGTTTTTGCAAAAAGCTTCCAATCAATATGTTTTGTGCTTTCGCCCTGATTATAAATTTTGTGTTCTGCGAACTCTGCCGAAAAACCATGAAACGGGCTTTTATGCATCCCTGCAATAAAACCCTCCACTACCTGCTTAGCCAATAAGTCCAGATTCTTAAATCCTCCGGCTTTATTGAGTTCTAATTGTAAATCCATAATATCGAAACTAAAAAAGGTTTGCCATTACAGCAAACCTTTTATCATTTCTTTTAGAGCTCTTTGTTACAATAGGGCATCTAAAGCTTCTGCGTAAGCATTTTTTGGTGCCACACCAACTTGGCGACCTACTACTTCTCCATTTTGGAAAACTAATACCGTAGGTATATTGCGCACACCATATTTAGCAGCAAACTCTTGGTTAGCATCTACATCTACCTTGCCCACAATGGCCTTGCCATCATACTCATTGCTAATTTCATCGATGATTGGCCCAACCATACGACAAGGACCACACCAAGCAGCCCAAAAATCTACCATAACTGGCTTATCGCTCTTTAGCACAGTTTCTTCAAATGTTGCATCTGTTATTTCTAATGCCATAATATTTTAGTTTAAGATATTTGTAATTTCATTAATTATGCAAAATTAGTCAAAAAAAGTACCAAACCTTACATTTCATATATTCTATTTGGCTATTGACCTATTGTTTAGGATTATTAGTCGCTTCGATTTAATTCAATTTAAAACGCACATCGTACCGTTGCAATTCCCCTAAAAGCTCTTGTGATATTTTAATTTTTTGTTTTCTGCTGGGCATGGTCAATTTCAATTTTTCATTTTTATCATAGATAACAAAATTTAAGCTGTGCTTACCTTGATGCATCTTAAATAAGCCTTGCAAATTATCAATCGTCTCCCTTTCTAGATAGTCTATGTCTAATTGTACGGATAGTTTTTTAGCATAAATATCCATGACGTCGTGAAGTAACTGAAAATTATTGAACTGGATTCTTGGATCTCCTTTTTTACCGGTCTGCTGATTTGTCCAGCCCTCTTTAATAAACGCCCTAATGTAAACGAATGAATTCTGCACTAAAAAGTGCCTGAATTTCAGGTACTCTTCGCCAAAAATCCTGAACTCAAAACTATCTGTATAATCCTCAACCGTAAATGCCGCCCATCCTGTGCCCTTTTTACTTACGCGATGCTGAACATCTGTAACTACACCTCCAAAGGTGAGTTCTCTATTTACATACTTCTCTAGGTCTTTGAATAAACTCAACTTGGCATTACAGAAGGTTTGCATCTCTATTTTAAAGTCATCAAGCGGATGACCAGAGATGTAAATCCCTACCACTTCTTTTTCACGAGCCAATTTCTCCATGGTTCCCCATTCCTCACATGGCGGCACCTGTGGCTCTGCAATCTGGACCTCACTAGAATCGCCAAACAAACTTACTTGAGCTGAATTCTCATTTTCTTGATATTTAGCACCATAGCGAATGGCCTTTTCTAAAAACGAAATTCCATCACCATCGGTAGCAAAATACTGGGCGCGATGCGTTTCTTTGAAACAATCAAAACCACCTGCATTGGCTAGGCCTTCAAATGATTTCTTGTTAGCTGCTCTTAAATCTATTCGCTTGGCCAAATCAAAAATGGATTTATAATGTCCGTCTTTCTTCCGGTTGTCTACAATGGTCTTTACCGCACCATGACCAACCCCTTTAATAGCTCCCATACCAAATCGAACAGCGTTATCCTTATTTACGGAAAACTTGTAATAACTTTCATTAACATCTGGGCCTAACACAGGTAAGCGCATACGCTTACATTCTTCCATAAAAAACGTCACCTGTTTTATGTCATTCATATTATTGGACAAAACCGCTGCCATATACTCAGCAGGATAATGGGCCTTTAAATAAGCCGTTTGATAGGCAATCCAAGCGTAACATGTAGAATGTGATTTGTTAAAGGCGTACTGCGCAAAGGCTTCCCAGTCTTTCCAAATTTTCTCTAAAATTTTTACATCATGCCCTTTTGCACTAGCTTGCTCAATGAACTTTGGCTTCATTTTATCGAGAACCGCAAACTGCTTTTTACCCATGGCCTTGCGCAGTACATCAGCTTCACCTTTTGTAAAATCTGCTAGCTTTTGGGATAATAACATTACTTGCTCTTGATAAACCGTAATACCGTAGGTCTCATTTAGGTATTCCTCCATTTCGGGTAAGTCGTATACAATCTCTTCCTTACCGTGTTTTCTATTGATAAAACTCGGAATATATTCCATTGGTCCAGGACGATACAAGGCATTCATGGCAATTAAATCATCAAAAACCGTTGGTTTAAGATGTTTCATGTGTTTTTGCATGCCAGGCGATTCATATTGAAATATCCCTACCGTTTCACCACGTTGGAACAGCTGATAGGTTTTTTCATCATCCAAAGGGAAATTTTCAGGGTCTAACTCTATGCCATGTTTGGCTTTGACAATTTTAACGGTGTCTTTTATAAGGGTAAGTGTTTTAAGCCCTAAGAAATCCATTTTAAGCAGCCCAGCACTTTCCACCACGGAATTATCAAATTGGGTCACATACAAATCGGAATCCTTGGCCGTTGCTATTGGAACGTAGTCTGTGATATCTCCAGGCGTAATAATAACACCACAGGCGTGAATACCAGTGTTTCTTACGGAACCCTCTAGAACACGAGCTTGATTTACCGTTTCGGCCTGTAAATCTTCACCTTCGGAAATATTTAATAACTGATTGACCTTATCGAGTTCTTCCGATCTAAATTTCTGAGCCAATTCCTTTTCACTTTTTCCAAAAATCTTAGCGAGTTTAGACATGTTTGGAATCAGCTTAGCGATATGGTCTGCTTCGTTCAGAGGTAAATCCAGCACTCTGGCCGTATCCCTGATTGATGATTTGGCGGCCATAGTACCATAAGTAATTATCTGTGCTACCTGATTGGCGCCGTATTTTTCGATTACATATTGCATGACCTTGCCGCGACCCTCATCATCAAAATCGATATCGATATCTGGCATACTTACCCGATCTGGATTCAAGAAACGCTCAAAAAGTAAATCGTATTTTATTGGATCTATATTGGTAATCCATAAACAATAGGCGACTACCGATCCCGCTGCCGAACCACGTCCAGGACCAACGGACACACCCATTTTTCTTGCCTCGCGAATAAAGTCTTCTACAATCAGAAAATAGCCTGGGTAGCCTGTATTTTCAATAACACCAAGTTCAAAATCCAAACGTTCCTTTATCGTTTCGGTTATTTCACCATAACGCTTTTTGGCCCCTTCATAAGTTAAGTGCTTTAGATAAGCATTCTCTCCACGTTTTCCACCATCAACATTATCCTGTGGGTCTTTAAATTCCTCCGGAATATCAAACTTTGGGAGTAACACATCTCGGGCCAACTCAAAAGGTTCAATTTTATCGACTATCTCTTGTATTGTTATTATGGCCTCTGGAATGTCCCTGAAGAGCGCCTTCATTTCTTCGGTAGACTTAAAGTAATATTCTTGATTTGGTAAACCATAACGATAACCACGACCACGACCTATTGGAGTTGCTTGTTTTTCGCCATCTTTTACACAGAGTAAAATATCGTGTGCGTTGGCGTTTTCCTGTTCTACATAGTAAGTGTTGTTCGTGGCAACCATCTTGACATCGTGGTCCTTGGCAAATTGCACCAACACTTGATTGACACGATTTTCATCTTCCTGGTTGTGCCGCATTATTTCAATATACAGGTCGGGTCCAAAGACATCCTTCCACCACAATAGTGCCTCTTCAGCCTGCTTTTCACCTATGTTTAAAACTTTACTTGGCACTTCTCCGTAAAGGTTACCGGTTAAACAAATAAGGTCTTCTTTGTAACGCTCTATGAGGGTTTTATCTATCCGAGGGACGTAGTAGAAGCCTTCCGTAAAAGCTATTGACGATAACTTGGCTAAATTATGATAGCCCTTCTTATTCTTAGCCAATAACACGATTTGGTAACCGTTATCTTTTCTGGTTTTATCCTTATGGTTCTCACATACAAAAAACTCGCAGCCTACAATTGGTTTTATGGGTTGAGCATTGTCTCCAGCCTCTTCATCTTGTGCAGCAATTTTTTTGTTATGAGCCGCCACTGCTTGAACGAAGTGAAATGCTCCCATCATATTACCATGATCCGTGAGCGCAACGGCTGGCATGTTCTCCCTTGCGGCTGCCTGTACTAAATCATTAATACTAATTGTAGATTGGAGGATTGAAAACTGCGAATGATTATGGAGGTGGGCAAATTTTGCCTCTCCTAATTGTTGAACGGTTTCTTTACTGGTATGCGAAGTGGTGGTACTTGCTTGTTCTCGCTGCAGTCGCTCATTGATTTTAGCGCTTTCACGTTTTAAATTTACGTGCTTTAGACCAATGGACTGAATCGTTTTGGGATTGGCCTGTGCAAAGTTTTCAAAGTAATCCGGTTGCACACCAAGCTCCTCATTGGTATACTCACGTCTTCTCACAAGTTCTAAAAAACAACGTGTGGTTGCTTCGACGTCTGCCGTGGCATTATGCGCTTCTGCAAAGGGCTCATTGAATAAAAATTCATGAAGCTCTGTCAAGGTGGGTAATTTAAACTTCCCTCCTCTACCGCCTGGAAGTTGGCACAGTGCAGCCGTATGTTCCGTACAGGTATCTAAAACAGGTAATTCTTGCAAAGGATTTGCCACATTACCTCTAATGAACTCGGCTCCCATTATGTTCAGATCAAAGCCAACATTCTGACCCACAACAAACTTTGTTTTGTGCAAAGCCTCATTGAATCTCTCCAGAACTTCAGATAGCGGCACACCTTTCTCCTGTGCCAACTCAGTAGAAATACCATGAACTTTTTCGGCATCATAGGGAATATTGAACCCTTCTGGTTGTATCAAATAATCTTGCTGATCGATACAGTTTCCCATTGCATCGTGAAGCTGCCATGCAATTTGAATAGCCCTAGGCCAGTTATCGGTATCTGTTATTGGTGCATCCCAACGTTTAGGAAGACCCGTGGTTTCTGTATCAAATATTAGGTACATAAAAGGTGTTTTGTTTGTCCAAAAGAGAACTTTAAAAATACTAAATGAAGCTATTTTATGAAGCAAAAGTTATAAACAGTTGTAAACAAAAAAACCACGCTTTCGCGTGGCTCTTAATCTTAGTATATTCTGTAGTCTTATGACACTACTTCCTCATACATTTTCACTGAATTAATTGCTGCTTCAATCGCATTGCGCTGTTCTCGCAACAAATCCTGTAATCTAGAAGGAAAACTGGAATCTGTCAATAATTCATTGTATTCGTCTAAACTCGCTTTTTCGCCTCTTAAAGCTTCGGTTAAAATGGTTTCTTCATTGTTAGATGAAAAAGTAGCTTTCAAGGTCATCCAGTTTCTGTGCAATGCACCTTTAATACTACCCGAATCTTCCGGTAATTCGCCGTAAGTTAAAATCTCAGTTCTCAATTGTCTAGCGAATCTAGCGCGTTCTTCAGCTCTTTTCTTAAAGAAGTCTTTTACATTGACATTGTCAACTTCCTTCATGGCATTGATGTAGCCTTTCTCAGCGT
Organism: uncultured Winogradskyella sp.; assembly: GCA_913055905.1. Lineage (GTDB taxonomy): Bacteria > Bacteroidota > Bacteroidia > Flavobacteriales > Flavobacteriaceae > Winogradskyella. The sequence goes on along the minus strand of CAJXLB010000001.1, from coordinate 739,862 downwards.
CATAATTCTTGATTAGCAATTCATTTAATTTGTCTGAAATAATTTTTTCGTACTTCATAATATCCTTTTCATTTAAATATTTCAATAATTTCTTTAGAGATGCGTATTGTTTCACATCTGCATATATAGTATAACGTATAAAGAGGCCTATGTCAAGTATCTTAACAGTTAATTCCTTGATTTAACGGTTTTTAACAAAAAAAGCATCGTCAAAAAACGATGCTTCACTTTTTATGTTTTTTACCAAGACCGTTATAAGCAATCTCCAAGACCATCAATAGTTTGTTGCAATTCTCCTGAATCGTCACCACAAGCCTCAATAGCCTCCTCGAGAGCAACCCTATAGGCCGTACAAACCTCTGAATAATTAGGGTCATCTGCAGGAGTATTATTAAAATTAGATTGAGCAGTACCTAGCGCCTGACTGGCTTGCAAGCACTGATTTTCGTCTCCGATGGCTAACAATCCACCAACAAGAGGCACGCGATAAAACACGCCATCAATAAAATTTACGGCACTGAATCCATCACTTGAAAAGGCCGTAAATTTAAATTCGCCCGTTATTAGCTTTGGGTCAGTATTATTGTTAATTTCAGAAACACGGATAAAATTATTTTCTGGGTCTAAGGGATACAATGTAAAATCTGGATCAGGTTCATTTGCTGTTGAATACACCGTTCCATCTGCATCTTGGAAAATGGCAACTGCTGCACTTGATGCTGATAATGGAAATAAGCCTGCGCCATCCGTTGGTGTAATAAGCTGTAAGGTTTCGACACCTGTACCTCCTTCAAACAAAAATCCTCCAAAATCAATATCTGCCGCTTGATAATCGGATTTCCACGTTACGCCATCTTTATTCCCTTGCATGGCTGGAGTATTAAATTCTACATCGTCACTACAAGAATAGGCTATAAAAATCGTTGCTATAAAAAGAAAAATTCGTTTCATGTGTCAGTATTAAAATTCCATGGTAACTTTAAAATTACGGGCTCTTCAAAAGTAAACTAATTTTTAAAATATTCTAATGTTAACAACGTATTGAAAATTAAAAAATTATACTATCTTTGCGCCCTCATTAATAACAGAGGTCGAGAACCTCACTAATTAATTTTATATGCCAGTAAAAATTAGATTACAAAGACACGGTAAGAAAGGAAAGCCTTATTACTGGATTGTAGCCGCGGATTCACGCGCAAAGAGAGATGGTAAGTACCTAGAAAAATTAGGCGCATACAATCCTAATACTAACCCAGCTACTGTAGAACTTGACGTTGATGGTGCTGTAAAGTGGTTAGAAAACGGAGCTCAACCAACAGATACTGCTAGAGCCATTTTGTCCTATAAAGGCGCTTTATTAAAAAAGCATTTGGCCGGTGGTGTTAAAAAAGGTGCGCTGACTGAAGAACAGGCTGAAGCAAAATTCAACGCTTGGTTGGAAGAGAAAGCAGCTAAAATTCAAGCCAAAGCTGATGGTTTATCAAAAGCCGAAGCAGAGGCCAAAGCTAAAGCATTAGAGGCTGAAAAAGCAGTTAACGAAGCTAGAATTGCAGCGGCAGCTCCAGTGGTTGAGGAAGAAGTTGCTGAAGAAGCTACGGAAGCAGCAGAAGCTACTGCTTCAAACGAAGAAGAATAAAATAATTTAGATTTTATACTTTTAACCCAGGCCACAGTGTCTGGGTTTTTTTTATGCTCAATGCCATATTGAGCATTTCAAAATCTATTAAAAGGCCCTGAAATAAATTCAGGGTGACAAATAAACCGTTTGTCATGAAAAAAGAGGACTGTTTTTATCTTGGTAAAATTGTAAAGAAATACAGTTTCAAAGGTGAGCTATTGGCCAAATTAGATACCGATGAACCAGAACTATATGATTCTTTAGATGCTGTTTTTGTTGACCTCAAAGGCCATCTGGTACCGTTTTTTATAGAGAACTCACAATTACACAAATCAAATCTTCTTCGCCTAAAACTTGAGGATGTCTCAAATGAGGGCGACGCAGATGCCTTATTGAAATGCGACCTTTACCTTCCTTTAGATTTATTACCTCCTTTAGAGGGCAATAAGTTTTATTTTCACGAGGTGATTGGCTTTAAAATTAGCGATAAGTCCTTTGGCGAGGTAGGTATCATAAAGGCTGTTAATGATACTACAGCTCAGGCCTTATTCGAAGTAGATAGAGACGGCACTGAACTTTTAATTCCAATGCATGACGAATTTATCCTTGAATTAAATCGTAAGGATAAAACCATTTTAATGGATTTACCGGACGGATTAATTGACTTGTACCTTGAGTAAACCTTTCAAATTCAAACAGTTTACGGTTAAGCAAGATCGTTGCGCCATGAAAATAGGCACGGATAGTGTTTTATTAGGAGCTTGGACCTCTATTGACACAAATCCAACTGAAATTTTAGATATAGGTGCTGGTACTGGTGTGTTAAGTCTTATGCTGGCCCAAAGATGCCCTGACGCCTTAATTGAAGCCATTGAAATTGATGCAAACGCCTACGAACAATGTGTTGAGAATTTTGAAAATTCCCCTTGGGCTAACCGTCTGTTTTGCTACCATGCCGCTCTTCTTGAATATGTTGAAGAGGTTGATGACAGCTATGACCTTATTATTTGCAATCCACCTTTTTATTCAGACACCTATAAAACACAGCAAGAGTCCAGAAACAAGGCTAGATTTCAAGATGCCATGCCTTTTGAGCATCTACTCTATGCAGTGAGCAAGTTGTTATCAGATTCCGGTGTTTTTTCCGTTATTCTTCCCTACCGGGAAGAAGCTCGTTTTATTCATCTTGCAAAAAAGCACCAATTATTTCCTAATCGCATCTTAAACGTAAAAGGACATGCTGATTCTGAAATAAAGCGCAGTCTTATAGAATTCTCCAAAACGAGCAAGCTAATAAAACCTTCGACTTTAATTATTGAAACAGGGCGCCATAATTACACTAAAAGCTATACCGATTTAACGAAGGATTTCTATCTTAAAATGTAGTCTTACTATTGGGCAATGAAAACGTTTTCGTTACTTTTGTGACCATAATATTGTCATACTTATGAAGCCAGATTTATTTGAAGCACCAGACTATTACAACCTTGACGATTTGTTGTCTGAAGAACACAAATTGGTAAGAGAAGCTGCCCGTGAATGGGTAAAACGTGATGTGTCACCTATCATCGAAGAGGCAGCACAAAAGGCCGAATTTCCAAAATCAATTATTGGAGGTCTCGCTGAAATTGGTGCTTTTGGTCCTTATATCCCTGAAGAATATGGAGGTGCGGGCTTAGATCAGATTTCTTATGGCTTGATAATGCAGGAAATAGAACGAGGCGATTCGGGTGTGAGAAGTACAGCGTCTGTGCAGTCGTCTTTAGTTATGTATCCTATCTGGAAATATGGTAATGATGAGCAGCGCCAAAAATATTTACCTAAATTAGCAACTGGCGAGTGGATGGGCTCCTTTGGTCTTACCGAGCCAGACCATGGCTCCAATCCTGGTGGCATGGTAACCCATTATAAGGATATGGGAGACCATTATCTCTTAAATGGCGCGAAACTCTGGATTTCTAACAGTCCTTTTTGCGATATAGCTGTGGTATGGGCAAAAAATGAGGAAGGTCGTATCCACGGTTTAATTGTAGAACGCGGCATGGAAGGTTTTTCTACTCCAGAAACACATAACAAATGGTCCTTAAGAGCTTCGGCTACGGGCGAGTTGATATTTCAGGATGTTAAGGTGCCCAAAGAAAATTTACTACCAAATAAGTCTGGATTAGGAGCACCACTCGGATGTTTGGACTCTGCGCGTTACGGCATTGCTTGGGGTGCAATTGGAGCGGCAATGGATTGTTATGATACTGCACTGCGGTATGCTAAGGAGCGAATTCAATTTGGAAAACCTATAGCAGCTTTTCAACTCCAACAAAAGAAATTAGCTGAAATGATTACCGAAATCACTAAGGCCCAGTTATTAGCCTTTAGACTTGGACAGCTTAAAAATGAGAACAGAGCAACTTCTGCTCAAATATCCATGGCCAAGCGAAACAATGTGGAAATGGCTATAAAAATTGCCCGCGAAGCAAGACAAATACTCGGCGGTATGGGAATTACAGGTGAATATAGTATCATGAGACATATGATGAATTTAGAAAGTGTCATTACCTATGAAGGAACACACGACATTCATTTATTAATTACGGGATTGGATATTACTGGGCTCAATGCCTTCAAATAAACTCGAGTAAACTTATCTAAAAGCCTCCAAGTTGTGGAGGCTTTTTTATTAAGTTGTATCTTTAAAGTATGAAAAAGAAAATCGTTTTACTTCTTGCCCTCGTTTTTGTGCTTGGTTGCAATTCGGAAGAATTACGACTAGAACCGGGAACACCCGACTCTCATCAAAATACTACGGATGACGAATCCAATGGAGGTACTGATGATGATACCGACACAACTTCAGATACTGATACTACTGGAAACGAAACCAATACTGACCTTTATAACATTTTATCCTTAGGCGATAGTTACACTATTGGTGAGAGCGTTTGTTCAACCTGCCGTTTTCCAGAGCAATTAAAGGACAGTTTAGCTCAAAGATTTGAAGACTCATCTTGGGAAGTCGATGTCATTGCCCAAACAGGTTGGACCACTACTAATTTGATTAATGCTATTAACGCAGCCAACTTAGCTACCGACTATGATTTGGTCACCCTTTTAATTGGTGTTAATAATCAATATCAAAGTCTTCCGTTTTCGACTTATATATCAGAATTCCCAGAACTTGTTGAGACATCTATAGAAGCCGCACAAGGGGATAAAAGCAGGGTGATTGTAATATCCATTCCCGATTACGCGTACACGCCTTTTGGCCAAGGACAAGGTAATGCAGCTACTATATCATCTGAAATAGACAATTATAACAGTTTTGCAGAATCGTACTGCAACCAAGAGAACATATCTTACGTTTACATAACTGATATTACACGACAAGGACTTGAAAACACAGACTTAGTGGCTTCAGATGGTTTACATCCTTCAAGTCTAGCTTACACAAAATTTGTTGAACGGCTTTTACCTATTGCCATAGAAAAGCTACAGCTAGAGCACGATTAACTCTCAGGAGCTAACTCCACAATTAAGCCTTCTATTTCTGGAGTAATTGGAATTTGACAGCCCAAACGGCTATTATCCTTGACATAAAATGCTTCAGAGAGCATTGCCTCTTCATCATCTTGCATTTCGGGAAGTTCTGTATCACTTAAAATATAGCATTGGCATGACGCGCACATGGCCATTCCACCACAGACACCTATGGTGCCTTCTGGTGCTAATTCGAAAGAACGGACCACTTCCATAAGATTCATCGCCATATCAGTAGGTGCCTGAATATTGTGCGTCTCGCCTTCCCTGTCAATAATTGTTATTGAAACGTCTTGATTGTCCACTATTCGATAGCCTTTACTACTGCTTTTGGCGCTTCCTTTCGTGTGCCATCAAAACCATCCACACCACTTACTGTTGTGTATTTTAAAACGTATCGCTTTCCTGGATTAATGATTTGATAAGCTGCCTGGCACATAAGTGTAGCTTCGTGAAAACCACATAAAATTAGCTTGAGTTTTCCAGGGTATGTATTAACATCGCCAATGGCGAAGATGCCTGGAATATTAGTTTGATAATCTAGGGCGTTGTTAACTTTTATGGCATTCTTTTCTATTTCTAATCCCCAATTTGCAATCGGTCCGAGTTTTGGAGATAACCCAAATAGAGGAATAAAGTGATCGGTTTTTACTATAATCGTATTTTCATCCTTTTTGGTAATTTCAACAGCTTCAACCTTACTATCACCTTTAATTGCAGTAACTTCTGCTGGTGTAATCAGATCTATTTTACCCAAATTTTTTAATTCCTGTACTTTCTCAACCGAATCCAGATGCCCTCTAAACTCATTTCTTCGGTGAACTAAAGTGACACTTTTAGCTACATCTGCCAGGAAAATACTCCAATCTAACGCAGAGTCACCTCCTCCAGCAATAACGACGTCTTTATCGCGATATATTTCAGGCTCCTTAATCATGTATTCTACACCCTTGTCCTCGTAGTCTGATATGTTATCTATGAGTGGTTTACGAGGCTCGAAGCTTCCGAGTCCTCCTGCTATGGCTACAACTGGAGCTTTGTGTTGCGTTCCTTTGTTTGTGGTAACGATAAACGTTCCATCTTCTTGCTTATCTATAGTTTCAGCACGCTCACCCAGTGTAAATCCTGGCTGAAATTGTTTGCATTGCTCCATCAACTTATCCGTGAGGTCACCTGCAAGAATTTCTGGATATGCTGGAATATCATAAATAGGCTTCTTAGGATAGATTTCAGAACACTGACCTCCTGGTTGTGGCAAAGCATCTATGAGATGGCACTTCAGTTTTAACAGTCCTGCTTCAAAAACGGCAAAAAGTCCCGTAGGACCAGCACCTATAATAATTATATCTGTTGTTATCATCTAAAGTTAAATTGGAAAACAAATCTACTAATGTGGAAAATTTTAAATTGTGATAAATGTCACAAACCTACTCCACATTAATAACACGTTCTATCTGTGGAGCATATTTCTTAATTGTCATTTCTACCCCAGACTTTAATGTCATTTGATTTACGCTACACGAGGTACAAGTTCCTTCTAACTGAACCTTAACCAATTTGCCATCTTCTATAGACAGCAAGGAAATGTCTCCTCCATCACTCTGAAGAAAAGGCCTAATTTCATCCAAGGCTTTTAAGACATTTAATTTTAACTCGTCTGCATTCATACTATTTCTTCTTTACGGCAGAACAACCTGCCATGGTTGTAATTTTGATAGCCTCCGTAGCTGGTAAAGCTTCGTTTCTATAGACTACCTGCTGCACCACTTCCTTCGTCAAGGCCTCATAAGCCTCCTCTACAGGCGAAGCGGTTTGCAACGCTGCTGGTCTACCAACATCACCAGCTTCTCGGATGCTTTGAACCAAAGGTATTTCACCTAAAAGCGGTACATCTAAATCCTCAGCCAGATGCTTAGCGCCTTCTTGCCCAAAGATATAATATTTATTGTCAGGTAATTCTTCTGGAGTGAAATAAGCCATATTTTCAATAATACCCAGCACCGGAACGTTAATGTTTTCTTGCTGGAACATGGCCACTCCTTTCTTGGCATCAGCTAAAGCAATGGTTTGAGGTGTGCTAACCACAACAGCTCCTGTAATAGGCATAGCCTGCATGATACTGAGGTGAATATCCCCTGTTCCAGGTGGCAAGTCTACTAGTAGAAAATCCAATTCGCCCCAAGCCGCATCAAAAATCATTTGGTTTAGAGCCTTAGACGCCATGGGTCCACGCCAAATCACAGCCTGATCTGGTTTTGTAAAGAAGCCTATGGAAAGTATCTTAACGCCATAGTTCTCTACTGGTTTCATTTTAGATTTACCATCGATATTTACAGACAGTGGTCTTTCATTAGCCACGTCGAACATTATTGGGATAGACGGACCATAAATATCTGCATCTAGCAATCCCACTTTGAAGCCCATTTTAGCTAAACTCACGGCAAGGTTAGCAGTTACGGTAGATTTACCAACACCACCTTTACCAGATGCCACCGCAATAATATTATTGATACCTGGAATTGGCTTTCCTTTAATTTCGTTCTTAGGCTTAGCCGCAGGAGCGTCTACTTTTATGTTGACCTTTATTTTGGCCTTTTCATAAACCTCCCTGTGTATAACCTGTAGTATTTCTACTTCTGTTTTCTTTCGGGCTTGAAGGCTAGGGTTTTTTATAGTGATATCTACAATAACCTCATCGGCAAACGTTACGACATTGGTTACTGCACCACTGTCTACCATATTTTCTCCCTCACCAGGAACCGTAATTTTCTTCAGTGCCGTTAATATCTCTTGTTTATTCAGTTTCACGTTGTTATCTAGATTTATTCTAAACGCAAAGATACTGCTAAAAGTTCATATTTTTAGTTAAGAAAATTGAAAGGCTTTATACTTGAATTTGGGAAATAAATGTCCCAATTCTCGTGAAACGTTTTAACGCAATTCCTTTACAGGATCCCAGTAGACCTCATTTAAATTTTGAACTTGGTTATCCTCCACTACTACTCCTTCGTTCTCTAACAATTGTTGCATAAGGTGAGTCCCTTCGAAATGATGTTTCCCAGTGAGTAGCCCTTTTCTGTTTACTACCCTATGGGAAGGAACATCCTTATTGTGAGACGCATTCATGGCATAGCCGACCAAGCGCGAACTTCTGGCTGCTCCTAAATATTTGGCAATGGCGCCATAGTTAGTAACCCTTCCATATGGTATTTGGCGGACCACCTCGTAAACACGGTCAAAAAAACTCAAGGTTTCTGGCTTCATTACAATTCTTTAAGAATATTTATAAAAGTGATTAATGCCACAATACCTGTTATGGTTCCTATTATGTAGTTCATGCCCTTCTGCGAGGTAAATTTTCGTTCTTTAATCTTATCAAAGAAAAAAATGTAAACATAGAGCATCACAAAAGTACCCATGGATGCACCCGTAACATAGGTTACGATGCTTAGTCTTTCAAAATCCATAAGTCCGAATGAAGCCAATGTTATGGTCATATAGGCTTGGTAAGGTATAGGAAACACGTTTAATGCCGATAATAACATGCCATGAAAAAAGCGACTTCTCTTACTCTTAACATCGGCTTCTATCTTAGCCTCCTTTTGGTGCCTGGCAATCACAAGGAAATAAATTGTAATGAGCACAAAAATAACAAAGGCGACACGTTGGAGAATTTCAACCACATCTGGTCTATTGGATAGATACCTTGCAAAGATGGCAGCAATATAGGTTTGAATGAAAACGACCAAACAAACCCCTGAAGAAAATGTAATACCGCGACCTGGCCCTTCCCTTAAACTTATTTTGGCGGCTGTCATGTTAAGCAATCCTGGAGGAATTACACCTATAAGCGCCACAAAAAGCCCAAGAAAAAAAATAACGGTAATGCTCAAGTCTTAGTTGATTTTAAATCTAATATACGTAATTGCTTTGTCATGCTCTAAATACTGACTTTCGTAAAAGGTCTGAATATCCGTCACTTCCGGAGGGCTACCTTCGAGTTTATAGACGTTGTGATTGGCGTACAATACTTCTTTGTTCAATCCATGCAAAAGACCGAGGGTATAGCCATGCATAAATTCGCTATCTGTTTTAAGATGCACTACTCCCTCTGGCTTTAAAACCTTTTTATAGCGCTCCAAAAATTCCATATTTGTTAATCTATGCTTCGTTCTTTTGTACTTTATCTGAGGGTCTGGGAAGGTAATCCAAATCTCATCGACTTCATTTGGTGCAAACGCCCATTCGATTAATTCTATCTGAATTCTGAGAAACCCTACATTGGGTAATTCTTGTTCTAGAGCCGTTTTGGCACCACGCCAAAATCTAGCACCCTTAATATCAATTCCGATAAAATTCTTGTCTGGATAACGCTGAGCGAGACCTACGGAATATTCGCCTTTTCCACAACCTAACTCCAGTACGAGCGGATTATCATTTTTAAAAAATGCTGACCTCCATTGCCCTTTTAAAGGAAAGTCGCCTTGCAACAATTTTTCCCTTGTAGGTTGCACCACATTAGAAAAGGTTTCATTCTCTTTAAATCGTTTCAGCTTGTTTTTGCTTCCCACAGTGATTAGAATTAATGCTGCGGTAAAATTAAGGAAACATTTTAGGTTTATATTTGTTTTTAGTCTCACATTTAAATCGATTAAAAATCATAACCGAATCGTACAAGAGAAAAATACTGGTAGCTCCCTTGAATTGGGGTCTGGGTCATGCAACGCGATGTATTCCTATCATAAAAGCCTTAATTGAGCAGCACTTTGAACCAATAATTGCAAGTGATGGCGACGCCTTACGTCTCTTACGGAAGGAGTTTCCACAATTAAAACGTATTGAATTACCTTCTTACAACATTACTTACCCTAAAAATGGTCATAATTTCAAACTGAAATTACTTAAGGATTCGCCTCATGTTTTAAATACAATAAAAAAGGAAAAAAACAGGATTAAAAAGATACTAGAGGAAGAGGAGATTCATGGCATAATTTCGGACAATCGGTTTGGTGTAAGGCATAAGGCTGTACCGTCTGTTTTTATATCGCATCAAATCAGGGTATTAAGCGGTAGCACGACATGGCTTAGTACCAAATTTCATCAAAATATTATTTCTAAGTTTGATGAATGCTGGGTGCCAGATGAAGCTGGAGAACGTAATCTTAGTGGAAAGCTCGGACATACTGCTTCACACGGATTAGCGATAAAATATATCGGCCCACTGAGTAGATTTAGCAAGTACAATTTGTCGGCTAAATATAAAATATTAGTTCTGCTGTCTGGACCTGAACCTCAGCGAAGCCTTCTTGCTGAAAAATTACTAGCACAATTCTCAAATTACGCAAGTCCGGTATGTTTTGTAAAAGGCGTTGTTGAGGAGGAACAGACCACTACAACGATAGGGTCGCTTACCGTTCATAATTTTTTAACTGCGTCTGATTTGGAATATGCCATTAACGCGAGTGAACTCGTTATAAGCCGATCGGGCTATACCACTATAATGGACTTAGCGAAATTGGGTAAAAAAGCGTTTTTCATTCCCACTCCAGGCCAATTTGAGCAAGAATATTTGGCAGCGAAACTCAATGCAGATCGCATTGCTCCATATTGCCGTCAGGATGATTTTACTTTAGATAAGCTTAACCAAGTACAGGATTATACTGGTTTTAACAACTTAAGCTTCAGCAATGATTTCAGGGGAATGTTCGACCTTTTCGAGCGTAAAGGAAAACTCGCTTCCCACGCCTAGTTCGCTCTCTACATATATTTTTTCTTCGTGGGCTTCAATTATATGTTTTACAATAGACAAGCCTAATCCCGAGCCACCTTCCTTTCTAGAACCACTTTTATCCACTCTGTAGAATCGTTCGAACAATCGAGGCAAATCCTTACTGTCAATGCCTTCGCCATTATCAGTTACCCTAATAATGGCCTTATTTTTAATAAGGTTCTCGATGCTTACTTCTGTAGTCCCTTTTTCCCTACCGTATTTAATTGAATTAACGATAAGATTGGTAAGGACTTGTTGTATACGCTCTTTATCGGCATTGACCAAAATGGGCTCTTCATAGTCCATATCAAACGTTAGTGTAATGCTCTTTTTTGCCGCCTTCATTTCGAATAAATCGAATACTCCTCTAACAAGTTCTACAATATCAAAGTGTTCTTTATTAAGTCTAAGATCACCCACCTCTAATTTGGTAATCATATCCAAATCTTTGATGATATAAATAAGTCGCTCAACACCTTTATTGGCTCTATTGAGATATTTTTTTAAGAGCTTTTTATCTTCCATGGCGCCATCCAGCAATGTTAAGATATAACCTTGTACTGTAAATAATGGTGTTTTAAGTTCGTGGGACACATTTCCCATAAACTCCTTTCTGTATTCTTCTCGGACCTTAAGCGTTTCTATTTCTAATTTTTTATCTCGAGCGTATTTATCAATTTCCTTGGTGAGCGTTCCCATGTCGGTTGTGATGGGCTGTTGCCTTAGGCTTGTGGACTCCAATAATGTGAGATCGTCATATATTTTCTTAACCCTTTTATAGATAAACCGTTCTACCCTATACTGAATAATGATGAAGCACAGCGCATAGCAGACTGGAGGAAAAAAAATAATCTGCCAATTAAAGGAATGGTAGTACCATAAAAAAACACTCACTAAGAGTGTTGTAAACAATGTCACATATAAGGACGTTTTAATGGCGAACTTATACGTTTTTTTTAAACTGTTTTTTTGCATTAGTCTACAAACTTGTAACCAACGCCTTTCACGGTTTTAAAGGATTTATCTCCTATTTTTTCACGAAGTTTTCTTATGTGCACATCAATGGTTCTGCCACCTACAACCACTTCATTACCCCACACTTTGTCTAAAATCTCTTCGCGCTTAAAGACCTTTCCTGGCTTGGATGCCAACAAAGATAACAATTCAAACTCTTTTCTCGGGAGTGTAATTTCCTTGCCCTTCTTGGTAATTTTATATTCTTCCTTGAAGATAACCAGGTTGCCGATTTTTACTACGGCATCTGCAGATTCATCCTTATCCTTAAGGCGTCTGAGCAGTCCCTTTACTTTACTTATTAAAACCTTAGGCTTTATAGGTTTAGAGATATAATCATCGGCACCTGCCTCAAAACCTGCTACTTGCGAATAATCCTCACCTCTTGCCGTTAAAAAGGCAATAATCGTATCACTAAGTTCTGAATGTTCCCTAATGCGCTCACAAGCTTCTATGCCATCCATTTCTGGCATCATCACATCAAGGATAATTAAATGCGGCTTGTGTTTTTTAGCTTTTTCAACGGCTTCTATGCCATTTTCGCCAGTAATCACTTGGTAACCCTCTGCGGAAAGATTGTAGCCAACGATTTCTAAAATATCGGGCTCATCGTCAACCAAAAGAATTTTAATGTCCTTCTTTTTCACAATTACTTAAAGTTTATGATTGTAAATATAAAATATATCTGCTTTAAGCGGTAGAATTCAAAAATTGATAACAATTCTGTAACATTAAAACTGCATCGGATTGGACATTATCAAAACCATCTAATACCTATATTATAAAATTGTAAACTTCTAGGAAAAGCCCCTCAGCTACAAGAGCAAAACGATAAATGTTATTATATTTGTATAGAACTAAATTTTAATCAATTATGAAAAAACTTTACTTTACAATTTTATCTATTGTATCTATGGCCATTTCCTTTGGGCAGGACATGGTAATTACAGGTGCATTCGATGGACCACTAACAGGCGGCACTCCGAAAGCAGTGGAAATTTATGTAATCAATGATATTCCTGATTTGACACTCCATGGCTTTGGGTCGGCTAATAACGGTGGCGGAACAGATGGGGTTGAACTGACTTTTGCAGGTTCAGCTAATGCAGGAGATTTTATATATATCACTGACAGCGCTGCAGATTTCAATACCTATTTTGGGTTTGCTGCTGATTATGAGAGTGCTGCGGCAAGTGTGAATGGAGATGATGCTTTAGAGCTATTTTTTGACGGTAATGTCATTGACACTTTTGGAGATATAAATACTGATGGCACTGGTGAACCTTGGGATTACCTAGATGGATGGGCTTACCGAAACAACTCAACAGGCCCAGATGGCACTAACTTTAACCTTTCAAATTGGTTTTTTAGTGGTACAGATGCTACTGATGGATGTACCACAAACAACACATGCGCATCAGTGTTTCCAATTGGATCATTTGTATATTCAGGAAATCCTTGTGGTGTCTCTTTTGGTTCAGCAACATACAACTGTCAATCTAGCACCATAGGAGATAACAATGATGGCGTTATTGTAGAAATACCTTACACTGGATCTAACAATACTATTATTTCTATTTCTGCTCCTGGCGCCACATTAGGTGGTGATGACCCTGCACTTACGGCAGATGGCACAATAACCCTTACTGGCTTAAATGAAGGCGATGCATGGAGCATAACACTTAATGGTGGTGATTGTGACGGTACAACAACTTCTGGAACTGTTCCAGCGGCAGAATGCGACCCTACACCAAATACATGTTTTGACTTAAGTGGTGGTGCTGAATTATTTGAATTAGTAACTGTAACTCCTAACTCTGGCTTTTCAAACAATGGAACCTGGGAAAATAATGCAGGTGTTTACAGCGCTAACGGGTTTTGTGGCGGCGGCTGTGTTGAACCAGTTGAAAGCTGGTTGATATTTGGTCCATTAGATATGAGTGGCGTATCTGATTTAGACTTACTTTTTGACGCTGCTGAAAACTTTGGAACTACAGATTTAGTTGTGGCATACACAACAGCCTATTCAGGATGTCCATCTGGCACTAGTTGGACCACTGCCCAAACTATTACGGATGCTGGAAGTGTAGCTGTTGATTTATCTAGTGTAACTGGAACAGATGTCTTTATTGGCATTCAGTATGTTGATGATGGTGCAGACGGCTATTCTGATTGGGAATTATCCAATGTAAGATTAGCTTCTTTTAGCACCTGCCCAACATTAGGGTCAAGACCCGTTTCAAATTGTGCTATTTGCGACCTTACCCTACAAACAGAAAACTATGTTTGTGTGACAAATACGGCTGGAGACAACAATGATAACGTAACTGTTGAAATTCCTTATACTGGTGTAGAAAGCACTATTACAAGTGTTACTTCTACTACTGCAACTGTAGGAGGAGATGACCCATCTACAATCGCCGACGGAGTTATAACATTGTCTGGCCTGAGCGAAGGAGATGCTTGGGATATTACAATAAATGGAGGTGATTGTGATGGAACAACATTATCAGGTACAGTAGCTCCATCTCAGTGCGATCCGGTTGCCCTTGTCATAAATGAAATCAACGCTGACCCAAGTAACGACCCTAATGGAGAAGGTGATGCAAATGGAGATGGTGTTGCCGATTTCAGTGATGACGAATTCGTTGAGATATACAATACAGGTAGCACAAGTATAGACCTATCAGACTATACGTTGTCAGATGCTACATCAGTAAGACATACGTTCCCAGCCGGAACTATATTGCCTGCTAATTCATTTATTACAGTTTTTGGTGGAGGAACACCAACTGGAATTAGCGGTTTAGTTCAAACAGCTTCATCGGGCGCCCTAGGATTAAACAATGGCGGGGATACGGTAACTATAACTAACAGTAGTGCTGTGGAAATCATAAGTGAGACCTATGTCGACGCTGGCAACAATCAGTCTATAGGTAGAAGCCCTGACTTTACAGGAGCTTTCGTAGACCATTCAACCATTGCAGGAAATGGTGGAGCTTTATTTTCACCAAATAGCGAGAACGATGCTACGCTATCAATTGACGATAGTACCACACAGAACTTTAGCTTATCTCCTAACCCAACAAACTCTGGTTTTGTCACTATTACAACAGCATTAGATGACACCATCAATGTTGAAGTATTTGATATGTTAGGAAAACAAGTGAAAAAAGCTGTGATACAACCTAATACCAATTTAGATGTATCACAACTAAGATCTGGTATTTACATTGTTCGTTTAGAGCAGAACAACGCTACAACGACTAAAAAATTAGTTATTAGGTAATACTTTTTTTAATTCATAAAAAAGCGCTATTAGTCTTGTCTAATAGCGCTTTTTATTTTGCCTATTTTTGCACTGTGATTTCATCAGAAGACATATTTAATATTAAGACGGCTAAACAATTTGAAGACGCAGCTTTGAACGTTTTCAAATATCAATTTGAAAACAATCCTGTTTACCGCTCTTTTTGCGATTTGCTCTATAAACATCCTTCTGACATCACTTCTTTAGAAAACATTCCTTTTTTACCCATTCAATTTTTTAAATCCCATAAGGTCATAAATCAGGGCGCCACAGAAGAAAAAGTATTTACAAGTTCTGGAACTACAGGAAGCATAACCAGTAAACACTACGTTTCAAATATTAATCTGTATGAGGAGAGTTTTACAAGAGGATTTGACTATTTCTATGGTGATGTAAAAGACTACGTCATCCTCGCCTTATTGCCTTCCTATCTTGAGCGAGAAGGGTCGTCCCTTATTTACATGGTAGACCACCTCCTAAAAGCTTCTAAACATGAGGAAAGCGGATTCTACTTAAACAATGTGCAAGAGCTTACTAAGACCCTTATTGAACTGGAAAAAAAGCAGCAGAAAACTCTTTTAATAGGTGTATCCTTTGCTCTTCTAGACCTGGTTGAAAACCACAACTTCGACCTTAAACATACTATAGTCATGGAGACTGGTGGTATGAAGGGGCGTCGAAAGGAAATGATAAGAGAGGAGCTACACCATAAGCTTAAAGCTGGGTTTGGGGTAGACCAAATACATAGCGAATATGGCATGACTGAGCTTCTTAGTCAAGCGTATTCAAAAGGAAATGGTGTTTTTGAATGTCCACCTTGGATGAAGGTACAAGCAAGAGACACCGAAGATGCCTTCACCATACTTCCTCATGGTAAAACGGGAGGTCTAAATATTATTGACCTTGCCAATGTGAACTCTTGTGCTTTTATAGCCACTCAAGACCTTGGTAGAATTAGACCTAATAGCCATTTTGAAGTTCTAGGACGTTTTGATCACTCCGATATTCGTGGCTGCAACTTAATGGCGCTGTAAGTTATTATTTTGTTTTACGACTAATCTAATATCCATGAAAAAGAAAGATTTTCATGATTTTGGTTGGTTGATTAGTAAAAAGTGCCCAGAATTGGGCACTTTTTATTTAAACTTTATGATGTATGTCGTCTTCTTACCTTTATTGAGAATAAGGTATTGTCCATTTATCAAATCTTCCTTAGACAATTGGTAATCTTCCCTAACCTTTATCTTGTTTACTCCAATGGCGTTTTCTTTTAGAGCTCTCCTAGCTTCACCATTAGAGGCCATAAAATTTGTTTTAGCGGCTAAGGCACCTATCATATCCAAGCCATTTTCTAATTCGTCCATTGGAAGTTCTACTTGAGGCACACCTTCGAAGACATCTAAAAACGTTTGCTCATTCAACGTTTTAATATCCTCTTTAAAGGATTTACTAAATAATATGCTTGAGGCCTTTTGGGCATTTTCAAACTCTTCTTTAGAATGCACCATGGTTGTAATCTCTTCGGCTAATCGCTTCTGCAACAGCCTTTGGTGCGGTGCCTCTTGGTGCTCAGTCACTAATGTGTCTATAGTTTCCTTGTCTAGAAAGGTAAATATCTTAATATAATTTTCGGCATCCTCATCACTAGAATTCAACCAGTACTGATAAAATTTGTATGGTGAGGTTCGATTGGCATCTAACCATACATTACCTCCTTCGGATTTACCAAATTTGGAGCCGTCGGATTTAGTAATCAACGGACACGTAATGGCATAACCTTTACCGTTGCCTATTCGCCTAATTAACTCCGTCCCTGTTGTAATATTTCCCCATTGATCGCTGCCTCCCATTTGTAGGGTGCAATTCTTGGAACGATAGAGATGAAGAAAATCATAACCTTGCACCAACTGGTACGTAAATTCCGTGAAGCTCATCCCATCTGCACTATTATCGCCAGAAATCCTATTTTTAACAGAATCCTT
Organism: uncultured Winogradskyella sp.; assembly: GCA_913055905.1. Classification (GTDB taxonomy): domain Bacteria; phylum Bacteroidota; class Bacteroidia; order Flavobacteriales; family Flavobacteriaceae; genus Winogradskyella. The sequence continues at coordinate 722,637 of CAJXLB010000001.1, read as the reverse complement.
TGCCATCATGTAGTTCACGGTGATGTGCTTACCAACATCCCTGATAAACCCTAAGAACGAAAAGTCTTTCATCCAATCGTAATTGTTTACCATCTCTGCCGCATTTTCGGCATCACTTTCAAAATCCAAGAAATGTGATAACTGCTTTTTTATAGCTTCTTGATTATGTCTTAGCGTTGGTTCATCCAGAAGGTTTCGCTCCGAGGATTTACCGGAAGGATCACCAATCATACCTGTTGCGCCTCCAACCAGTGCTATAGGTTTATGACCACATCTTTGATAATGTGCAAGAAGCATAATAGGGACCAAATTTCCAATATGTAAAGAATCTGCCGTTGGGTCAAAACCCACATAGGCCGAACGCATTTTTTCCTTAAGGTGTTCTTCTACTCCTGGCATGGTGTCGTGTAACATGCCTCTCCATTTCAATTCTTCAACAAAATTCTTTCCCATGGAACTGATTTTCGATTATGATTTGGGCAAAGATATGTTTCAGAACCAAAAGAGAAAAGACAATTTGAAAAAAGCGTAACTTCGCTTTTATGATATTAGTTACAGGCGGTACGGGACTAGTTGGTTCGCATTTACTTTATAGCCTTATAGAAAAGGGTAAAAACGTGCGAGCTACATACAGAAAAGCATATAAATTAGAGCGCGTAAAGCGTGTTTTTTCTTATTACACAGATGATGCCGAATCCTTATTCTCTAAAATTGATTGGGTAGAAGCCGACATTACAGATATACCTAGACTCACCGACGTCTTTAAGGATATTCGCTTTGTGTACCATTGCGCAGCTTTTGTGTCCTTTGAGCCCGATAAATACAAATTGCTCAGAAAGATAAATATAGAAGGAACTGCCAACATTGTTAATTTGTGTATTACCAAAAACATACAAAAATTGTGTTATGTAAGTTCCATTGCAGCGCTTGGGCATTATGATAATCCTGAACAACTGATCCACGAAAACACACCATGGAATCCAGATTCTGATAATAGTGTGTATGCCATTACCAAATATGGCGCCGAAATGGAAGTATGGCGCGGCACCCAAGAAGGTGTGGACGCCATAATCGTAAATCCTGGCATTATTTTAGGCGCTGGACACTGGAAAGGTGGCAGTAGTGGTAATCTATTCAAAAGAGTGTATGAAGGCATATCCTATTACACAACTGGTGTTACAGGATACGTTGATGTATCTGACGTTGTTTATGCTATGACATACTTAATGGAAAGTGATATCAAAAATCAGGGTTACATATTAGTTTCTGAAAATTGGAGCTTTAAAGAATTTCTAAGCTTTACTGCCGAATGCCTTAATGTTACACCGCCTGACAAAGAGGCTAAACCATGGCTCTTGGCCATAGCCTGGAGGTTAGATTGGTTAAGCTCTAAACTTTTTGGTAAACGTAGAAGCTTATCTAAACAAAATGCGAAATCCCTAACTAGTATTGCGCGATATGACAATTCTAAAATTACTAGCACCTTGGAGTTTGACTTGAAACCAATACGTCAATCCATTAAGACCATAAGTAGTCAATTTTTAAAAGATAGAAAGCATTAATTTTTAACCTTAGGTTTGGATTTGCGCTTAGGCTTAAGCTTTACGCTACTAGAATCGGATTGCTCAGCTTTCTTTATAATAGAGTTTCTAATTGAATCTTGCCTACGTTTCCTCCTTTCGCGTTCTGTCCTTTGCAGCTCTTGTATGTTTTCCTTCTCTATCTCAAGGCGATCTCTAACTTCCTCAACCATGTCTTTATAATCATCGGGATTATAAGCATAATAAGCATTGCTCTTGGCAAATTGCAGACTATCTATATCATATTTTGTAAACACATAATTATCTGCCTCAACGCCCTTTTCATCCATTTGTGTTCTATTGACATTCTTTGCTCCGTTTATGATATACAGATCATAAAGAATATTAATCATTTGCTCCCGTGGTATAAGATTGTTGGGGCGCTCTGGCTTAACTTTTTTATTGCAGCTAAGTGACAGTAAACAAATCAATAAGAAGGTGTGATACCATTTCATCTATCTTGAAAAAGTAAGGCGTTTTCCTGCTTTAACGTTTAAAATCTTAAAATTGTTGTAAGCCAACTGACCATTGATGAAGGTGTGTGTTACCCTACTTTTGAAAGTATTCCCTTCAAACGGTGACCATTTACACTTATAAAGAATGTTGTCCTTGTTCACGGTCCATGGGGCGTTTAGGTCTACAACTACCAAATCTGCATAATAGCCTTCTCTGATATATCCACGTCTTTCTACATCAAAAAGTATGGCTGGGTTATGGCAGGCCTTTTCAACAATTTTTTCCAGTGCTATTTTCCCCTTATGATAACATTCTAAAAGCGCAACCAAGGCATGTTGTACCAAAGGCCCTCCGGATGGTGCGCTCGTGTAGGGATTATTTTTCTCTTCTATGGTATGTGGTGCGTGATCTGTGGCAATCACATCAATTCTGTCGTCTAATAATGCTTTCCATAATTGGTCCCTATCCTTAGCTGTTTTAACAGCAGGATTCCACTTTATGCGACTGCCCTTAGTCTTATAATCCTCATCAGAAAACCATAGGTGATGGATACAAACCTCAGATGTTATTTTCTTATCCTTAAGCGGAATCTTGTTAGTAAATAAATTTGTTTCCTTACCAGTGGATAAATGGAACACATGGAGTCTTGCACCTGTTTTCTTAGCTAGCTCTATAGCCTTTGAAGACGACAGATAACAAGCTTCTTCACTTCTAATTAGTGGATGATACTCCATTGGGATATCATCTCCATATTTGGCCTTGTACTCCTCTAAGTTTTTCCTTATTGTTCCCTCGTCCTCACAGTGTGTAGATATAACCATGTCAGTGCTTGAAAATATTTTCTCAATCACCTTCGGATTATCAACTAACATGTTACCTGTTGATGACCCTAGAAACAACTTTAGCCCAGCAACTGTTTTAGTGTTTACCTTAAGAATCTCATCTAGGTTATCATTGGTTCCGCCAAACATAAATGAATAATTGGTGTGCGATGATTTTGCCGCGATCGCAAATTTTTCTTCTAACTTTTCAACTGTAGTAGTTTGGGGAATGGTATTAGGTTGCTCAATAAAGGAGGTAATCCCTCCAGCCAGTGCAGCCCTGGATTCAGTTTCAATGTTTGCCTTATGGGTTAGACCTGGCTCTCTGAAGTGTACTTGGTCATCAATGAGCCCAGGCAAAACATAATTGCCTTCTACGTCAATGACATTAATATTGGCATTTTTTACACTGATGGAACTATCTATTTCCTTTATGACATCGTTTTCAATTAAAATATCGCCTTCAATGATTTTGCCTTCATTTACAATCTTAGCATTTTTTATGAGGGTAGTTGCATTCATTATTTTATGACTTAGTAAACAAACTTTTTATTTTTAAACTGATAACACCAAAAATAGCCTCGTAGATAATATTTCCGCTCATTTTTGATTTACCTTTTTCTCGATCTTTAAATATAACTGGTATTTCTACAATTTTAAAGCCTTTTTTAGTGGCTTTAAATTTCATTTCTATTTGAAAGGCATATCCAACAAACCGAACCTTGTCTAAATCGATACTTTCTAAAACCGACCTGCAATAGCAGATAAATCCTGCTGTTGAATCCTTTACCTTCATTCCGGTAATTAACCTCACATAAAGTGAGGCACCATAAGAGAGCAAGATTCTTGATAAGGGCCAATTCACCACAGTAATCCCTTTGACGTATCGTGAGCCAACAGCCATATCAACCTCTTCCGATAGACAAGCCTGGTATAATTTTAAAAGATCGTTTGGATTATGTGAGAAGTCGGCATCCATTTCAAAAATAAACTTATAATCCCTTTCCAAAGCCCATTTAAACCCTGCAATGTAAGCTGATCCCAAACCAGATTTATCCTGTCGGTTTAAAAGATTTAGCCTTTTCGGGAATTCGCTTTGTAAAGCCTTAACAGCATCCGCCGTATGATCTGGAGAGGCATCATCCACAACAAGGACATCAAACTCTTTCTCCAAAGAAAAGACGCTGCGTAAAATCGCCTCTATATTCTCAATTTCATTATAGGTAGGGATAATTACAAGAGCATCTGACATCGCCTCAACTTTATAACCACATTATGATTTTGTCAAACACAAATGTAAGGGTTTTAGACCTCTTCTTTTAAAATTAATTTCAAATAGATAAAAGGCAATTGGTAATGGACTATTTTTGAATTATTTTAGCCCTATGCGCAATTTTGTCACATACGAATGGTTCACCATTTTTATCATATTTGGCACTATTTGTATTGTCTTGGCTAAATTTACCAACAGTCTTAGATTCCAAGATTTCCTTTATGTGGTTGGCAACTCGAAGTACTTGAAAATTTACAGTAGGCAACAGAAATTTATCGATCAATTTGATAGCTTTCTGTTTTTGAATCTAGCGCTTTCCACGAGTATCTTTATCTTTTTTGCCTATTCGGCCTTTGTTAGTCCTCTTAGTTTTGAGCTCATCCCATTTTCAAAGCTATTATTGGCTGTTTCCACCTTGATTATCATAAAAATCTTGGTAGAACGTCTAATTGGGAGTTTGTTTGAAATAGATGCGCTTATTGACAATTACCTTTTTCAAAAAATTACCTTTAAGAATTATTCTGGGCTGGTCCTTTTAGTTGCCAATCTATTTCTTATTTACTCCAAAATTCGCTTAGATATTATCATATTTACAGCAATTTCTATTGTTTGCCTCATTAATTTCATGGGATTTTTAACATCATTCAGAAGTCATCAAAAATCAATAAACGCTAATTTTTTCTATTTTTTATTGTATCTTTGCGCTCTCGAAATTGGGCCTTATGTCCTTTTATATAAGGCGATTAGAGAATATAACGCTTAAAACAAAAGGTTTACGCATGAAAGTAAAAACGATATTAGTATCGCAACCTGAGCCTAAAATAGAAAACTCTCCTTACTTTGATTTACAGGAAAAGCAAAAGGTAAAAGTAGATTTTAGACCTTTTATACATGTTGAGGGTGTGCCGGCCAAAGAAATCAGACAACAAAAAATAGACTTAAGCAAGTACACGGCAATTATCCTAACCAGCAGAAACTCCGTAGACCATTTTTTTAGAGTAGCTGAGGAAATGCGCTTTAAAGTGCCAGATAGCATGAAATACTTCTGCCAGTCTGAAGCAGTGGCTTATTACCTTCAGAAATATGTGGTTTACAGAAAGCGTAAAATCTATGTGGGAAAACGAAATTTTGAAGATCTATCTCCACTTATTAAAAAATATAAGGACGAAACCTTCTTATTGCCAACAACGGATAAGGTAAAACCTATTATTCCCGAAACCCTAGATAATTTGGGAATCAACTGGACACAAGCTACATTTTATAAAACGGTGATTAGCGATCTATCTGACCTTGCTGATGTTTATTATGATATTTTGGTATTCTTCAGCCCTTCGGGTATAGAATCCTTATTCCATAATTTTCCAGATTTTAAACAGAACAACACGCGCATAGCTGTATTTGGCAACACTACCGTAAAAGCTGTAAAAGAAAAAGGCCTTCGTGTTGATATTGCTGCGCCAACTCCAGAAACACCCTCTATGACCATGGCGCTTCAAAAGTATATCGAAGAAGTAAACAAAGGGAAATAATAAAGCCTGAAAGATTAAACAAAAAAGCGACTCAAATTTGAGTCGCTTTTTTTATCAATCACTTAAAACTAAAACCCATACCGTTGTGGGCCACCTCTTCTTATTTCTTCAGAGGCATAGGATTCAAACTTTTTAAAGTTCTCTCTAAAAGAATTAGAGAGCTTAAATGCCATTTTGTAATACGCCTCATCATCGTTCCAAGTCGTTCTTGGGCTTAAAACTTCTGTGGGCACACCAGGACAGGTTCTTGGTTGGGCAACACCAAATACTGAGTGGATATGATAATCCTCATAGGTATAGTTACCTAATTTGCCCTCAAGGGCAGCAGTTATCATGGCTCTGGTATACTTTAATTTCATTCGGGTTCCAACACCATAAGGTCCGCCTGTCCATCCGGTATTAACCAACCACACATTAACACCAGCTTCCTTCATTTTTTTACTGAGCATATCAGCATATTTGGTAGGATGCAAGGGCATAAAAGGCGCTCCAAAACACGCTGAAAACGAGGGCTGCGGTTCTACCACACCAGCCTCTGTACCTGCAACTTTAGCAGTATACCCAGAAATAAAATGGTAAGCAGCCTGTGCCGGTGTTAGCTTAGAAATAGGAGGCAAAACCCCAAAGGCATCTGCTGTTAAAAAGAAAATATTCTTCGGGTTTGCGGCATAAGATGGTTGCTTTATATTATCTATATGATAAATAGGATAGCTCACCCTGGTGTTCTGGGTAATGCTGCTATCCATATAATCTACCTCGCCATTATCCTTAATTATAACATTCTCTAATATTGCACCAGGACGGATGGCTCTATAAATATCTGGCTCCTTTTCTTCTGACAAGTCGATGACTTTGGCGTAGCAACCACCTTCAAAATTGAAAATAGTGTTCTCGGCCGTCCAACCATGCTCATCATCACCAATTAATTTCCTATTTGGATCCGTTGATAGAGTTGTTTTACCTGTTCCTGACAATCCAAAAAATATTGCTGTCTCTCCATTTTCACCCACATTAGCCGAGCAGTGCATTGGGAGTACATTTTTTTCTACAGGTAAAATAAAGTTCAAGGCTGTAAAAATTCCTTTTTTCATTTCACCAGTATATGCTGAACCACCAACTAAGGCAATTTTCTTTGTAAAGTTGAGTATTGAAAAATTACCTTGTCGTAATCCATGATTTTCTGGGTCTGGGCACTCGTAACCTGGAGCACACAATACTACCCATTCTTCTTTAAAATCCTTCAATTCCTCCTCTGAAGGCCTTAGGAACATGTTGTAAATAAACATATTAGACCACGGATATTCTGTTACAGTTCTTACATTCATTTTGTAATCTGGATCTGCACAGACATAGCCATCTCTTACAAAAACCTCTCTCCCGCTCAAATAATTTTCAACTTCTTTCTGTAAATAATCAAAGTGCTCTGGTGAAATGGCCTTGTTAGAAGGTCCCCACCAAATTTTATCTTTTGTATAATCATCCTTTACCAAAAAACGATCTTCTGGGGAACGCCCAGTAAATTTACCTGTGTTAACTGCCAAAGTTCCATTGGCAGTTTCTTGTCCTAAGCCTTTTTCTATTGTTATGGCTTGTAGTTGTTCTGGTGATAACTGATAATGAATCTTGGCATTTTTTATGCCGTAGGCGTCTAACGAAATCGTTTTCGTGGATTGGGTAGGATTTGACATAATTATCGTTTTAATTAAAGGGGCAAAATTAAGACTTTATTTTAAAACCATATAGCCCAGAAGGATTAATCGACTTCCTTCCTTATAATGCCGATAAAGATCAGTACCCATGCCAAAATTAAAAGCAAACCTCCGAACGGTGTTATAAGCGCTATCGAAGTAAAGTCGAAGGAAGATAGACTATTTGTAGCAAGCCCATAAATAGAACCTGAGAAGAACAAGATTCCAACTACAGTAAGATAATAGACCACTGATTTATACTTTTTGTTTAAAAAGGACGTACTGCCTAAAACCAACAAAAGAAAAGCATGATACATTTGATAGCGAACTCCTGTTTCAAATGAAGCGATAGCTTCTTCATCAACAAGTTTTTCCAATCCATGGGCTGCAAAGGCACCTAAAATAATACCAAAAATGCCAAAAAGAGCTCCTGTAAGCAGTAATTTTTTGTTCATAAGTATAGCAACTTTTACATAGTAAATACATTGTGTATTTATTACATTCGTGCTTACAAAATTAGACATATTAAGCTATTATGCGAAAGATTTTAGTCATTGGCGCAGGCAAATCATCATCTTATTTAATTAAATACTTTCTAGACAAATCTGAGAGCGAAAATCTACACATCACCATTGGTGACATCCATCTAGATAATGCCATAATGCTTTTAAATGGCCATCCTAACTCTAAAGCCATTCATCTCGATATTTTTAATGCTGAAGCCAGATCTGAAGCCATAACTAATGCTGATATTGTCGTTTCAATGCTTCCAGCCAGGTTCCACATCGAGGTAGCCAAAGATTGCATAAAGCTCGGTAAACATATGGTTACTGCCTCTTATGTAAGTAATGAAATGCAGGAGCTGGACACAGCCGCCAAATCTAAAGGTCTCATTTTTATGAACGAAATTGGTGTTGATCCAGGGATAGACCACATGAGCGCTATGCAGGTCATTGATCGCATACGAGATAATGGTGGTAAAATGATTTTGTTTGAATCCTTTACGGGCGGATTGGTGGCACCTCAAAGCGATAACAACCTATGGAACTATAAATTTACTTGGAACCCTAGAAATGTGGTGGTAGCAGGACAAGGAGGTGCCGCCAAATTTTTGCAAGAGAACCAATTTAAATACATACCGTATCACCGTTTATTCAGAAGAACGGAATTTTTAGATGTAGAAGGCTATGGTAGATTCGAAGCTTATGCCAACCGAGATTCGCTTAAATATCAACATGCTTATGGTTTGGACCATGCAAAGACCTTGTATAGAGGTACTATGAGGCGTGTTGGATTCAGTAGGGCATGGAATGTCTTCGTGCAACTGGGCATGACGGACGACAGTTATACCATTGAAGATAGTGCCAATATGAGTTATAGGGATTTTGTTAATGCCTTTTTACCCTACAGCCCAACGGACTCCGTAGAATTAAAATTTAGGCATGCCTTAAAAATTGACCAAGATGACCTTATTTGGGATAAATTCTTGGAACTCGATTTATTCAACCCAGACAAAAAAGTAGGTGTTAAGAATGGTACACCAGCTCAAATCCTTCAAAAAATTTTAATGGATAGCTGGACTCTCAGTAAGGACGATAAAGACATGATTGTCATGTATCACAAGTTTGGCTACGAGCTTGACGGAAAAAAACACCAAATTGATGCCACTATGGTTGTCTTAGGTGAAGACCAAACCTACACAGCAATGTCCAAGACAGTAGGTCTACCCGTTGCCATGGCGACGTTAGACATCTTAAACAAGAAAATTGTAACACCTGGTGTTCAAATTCCTATCACGAGAGAAGTCTATAAGCCTATTTTAAAAGAATTGGAATCCTATGGCGTGGCCTTCACGGAAAAGAAAGTTCCTTATCTAGGTTATAATCCACTTAACCTGTAGTCTAAATAGATTTAAGGTATTGGTGCTTTTTAATTTCAATTTGCTGTTGATTCCTTACTTTTAGCTTTCAAATCAAAAACTGCATTACATGAAAATTGATAGTAAAGGTATTTACATCGATGGTATTGACAAGAAGATATTAAGAGCCTTAATGGAGGACGCCAGAACACCTATCCTAGAAATTGCACGAAATGTTGGCATATCTGGTGCAGCCATCCATCAACGTCTAAAAAAATTGGAAAAATCTGGCTTGTTGGCTGGGTCTAAGTTTATAGTCAATCCGAAAGTTTTAGGTTATACGACCATGGCTTTTGTAGGGGTTTATTTGGACAAAGCTGTGAGTAATCCTGATGCCGTAAAGCAGCTCAAAAAAGTACCTGAAGTTATAGAATGCCATTATACCACAGGTGAGTGGAGTATTTTCATTAAGATTTTATCAAAGAATAATGAGCATTTAATGCATGTTCTCAACACTCAAATTCAAAGTATTACAGGTGTTTCACGCACGGAAACTTTCATTTCCTTACAGCAACAAATTGACAGACAAATTAAGATCTAAAAAAGCCCTCAAGGTGAGGGCTATTTATAATAAACTTTGAATTTCTCGCAATTAATCTCTTCCACCAAAGACCTGTAAAGCCCAATATAAAAGAGATGCCAACGCTCCTATTGCTGCGACAAGATATGTTCTAGCTGCCCATTTTAAGGCATCTTCCGCTCCTTCATATTCTTGCTGATTTACCATGTTTTTGGTTTTTAACCAAGCCAAGGCTCTGTTACTCGCATCGTATTCAACAGGTAGTGTAATAAAGCTGAACAACGTTGCAAATCCCATAAAAACCAACCCAGCAACAGCAATCCAATAGCCCATACCAACGCCGGCAGCAGCACCAAGAATCAAGCCTCCGATAACCAACCATTGAGACATCCCAGAGGTTACACTTACAACAGGTACTAAGGCTGATCGCATTTGCAATGCGCCATAAGCTTGTGCGTGTTGTACGGCGTGACCTACTTCATGAGCAGCTACTGCAGCAGCAGCAGCATTTCTTTGGTTATAAACGGCTTCACTCAGATTCACCGTTTTATTCTTTGGGTTATAGTGGTCCGTTAACTGTCCTCTTACAGAAATGACCTCAACATCATAGATGCCATTATCAGCTAGCATTTTTTCAGCTATTTCTCGCCCAGACATACCATTACTCAATTGACGTTTAGAATAGTAAGCAAACTTCTGTTTTAACTTACTGCTCACCAACCAACTTACTAAAGCAATGCCTCCTATAAGTATATAATATCCTAACATATTTTCATTAAATTATTTGTGTAAATTTAGTAAAGTGTCAGCAAATAATAAGCCAAAGTGAAGTTAAGAAATTTTGTCAGTTTTTAACCTTTATCAGCTTAGCGCGCTGTGAGACGGTAACAGGATATGAGGTTACTTTGGGTACGTCCTCTTCAGTAGCTCCTGAGACCATTGCTCCAGATGTATTTGAAAAGACAATCTCAAATAGCATATAATCCTCAAAAAAGGTTTCGGTAGTAATGAGTAAACTATTCTGAACTTCGAAAATACTATATAAACGATTGCCAAATAATTTAGCCGGCAACAAGATACCGTTGTTTTCATCTACAACATACTCTCCCCTTGAAGTATCTTTTGCAATGAGATTATAATTACGTTCTTGCCTATTCCCGTCCGCTATGTAAACAATTTTATACGTATAGTTACCGAGGCTATCAGTGGGTTGCAAATGAAACTCCATACCATAAATTTCTTTGCCATTACTATTTTCAACCACTAAATCACCTTTGTAAATACCCAGAGCGTCGTCAGGAAAAACAAAATCACCGTTCTGAGCTCCCAAATTAATAGTAACACTCAAAACGATGATTCTTATTATAGTTTTCATATTTTGTTTTGACTCAAATATACGTACAAAACCTTTTAGGCCATAGCATCAACAGACCAGTTAAAGGCTTCGGCAATTTCCTCATAAACAATCTTACCCTTAACAACATTGAGCCCTTTGGAAAGACTCTCATCGTTCTTACAGGCCTTCTCCCAACCTTGATTGGCTAGTTTTAAGACATAAGGTAACGTTACATTGGTTAAGGCCAAGGTAGACGTGTATGGCACAGCGCCAGGCATATTTGCCACACAGTAATGTACCACATCATCAATTATATAGGTAGGATCCTCATGGGTAGTAGGCTTAGTGGTTTCTATACAACCACCTTGATCTACAGCCACATCCACAATGACAGTTCCTGGACGCATTTCCTTAAGCATATCTCGTGTAATTAACTTTGGTGCTTTTGCTCCTTTTATTAAAACACCACCAACGATTAGATCATGGTCCTTTATTCTATTTCTGATATTGAATTCACTAGAAAACTCCGTAACGACATGATTGGGCATTACATCATTGACATAGCGTAACTGTTTCATATTAATATCCATAATGGTAACATGAGCTCCCAAACCAGCAGCCATTTTTGCGGCTTGAATGCCAACTGTTCCAGCACCTAGAACCAATACTTTTCCTGGAGGCACTCCTGGCACGCCTCCTAAAAGTACACCACGTCCCTTAATTGGTTTCTCCAAATATTTTGCTCCTTGCTGAATGGCCATACGACCCGCAACTTCAGACATTGGTGTGAGTAAGGGTAAGGTCCCATTATCACACTCTACGGTTTCGTACGCAATACAAACAGCACCACTTTTTATCATGGCTTTGGTTAAGGTTTCGCTTGAAGCAAAATGAAAGTAAGTAAAGACCACATGATGTGATTTTATAAGCGGATACTCCTTCTCTATAGGTTCTTTTACTTTTACAATCATATCTGCTGAAGCATAGACCTCTTCAATAGTATCTAAAACTATTGCTCCAACTTCCATGTAATCTTCGTCAAAAAAGCCACTGCCTAAACCAGCACTTTTCTGTACATAAACTTCATGATTGTTTTTGGTTAATTCGAAAACGCCAGCAGGTGTCATACCAACACGGTTTTCATTGTTCTTGATTTCCTTGGGTACTCCGATTTTCATTTTAAACTGTTGATTAGAATTTAATAGCAGTAAGAAAGTACCATTAAAAAAATGAGCAAAACAAATTTTATGGGCTTTGGAAGGGCATTTTTATAGAAAATTTATTTTTTCGTCCCTATTTTTTGATTTTCTCAAAAAAGTGCTCATTATCAAAGAAATACATTAATAGACGTAGGAAACATAAATTCGATTAAGTGAAAATTCAACAAAGAAGGATTTCCTATTTATCTCATCTTTTTTAAAACGCTTAACTATTATAGGATGGCTCTATACTCTCCACTAAATTCTAAGAATAGTGCAGACAAAAGTCATGTCTAAAAGACTCAGGTTTCCTTAAAGGGTTTAATCCAATCGGGAATAGACCCATTGATATGGCAGGTCCACTGGCTCAACTAGTAAATTCTCACCCTCAAAATAGCCAGTAGAAAACACATTATCACCGCTTCCAAAATTATAATTATTAACACCAACCCTACTCCATAGTAATTCTGTGAATGTCAAAGTTGCACATTCATCTGGTGTGTTTTGTAAATCTATATAATCTCCACCAAATCTGCCGTTGGACTTATACTCTGTAAAAGTGCACTGTGAACAGCCCACTTCTACTTCTACACCAGATTCAAAACGGGCTGTCATTTGCCATTTACCAACAATTCTATCCACCTCATCATTATCGTCACTTGAACACGATAAGATTAGCATTAAACGACCCAATAGGGCCAGAAATTTTTTCAAAGCGCTTAATTTATTTTAACCAACAATATTTACAATTTTCCCAGGAACCACAATCACCTTTTTAGGCGTGCGTCCTTGTAATTGCTCTTGGGTCTTTTCGTAAGCCAAAACCGTTTTTTCGATGTCTTCCTTACTCATATCCAAAGGCAACTCAAGCGTAAAGCGCATTTTACCATTAAAGGAAATAGGATAGTTTTTTGTACTTTCTATAACATACTTTTCCTCAAATTTAGGGAATGGCGCTGTTGCTATAGACTGGGTATGGCCTAATTGCTCCCATAACTCCTCTGCGATATGCGGTGCGTAAGGTGAAATAAGAATGAGCAATGGCTCCAAAATAGCTCTGCTACTGCACTTTTGGGCCGTTAACTCGTTAACCGCAATCATAAAGGTAGATACCGAGGTATTAAATGAGAAGTTCTCAATGTCTTCCTCTACCTTCTTTATGGTTTTGTGTAGCGTTTTTAAGTTGTCCTTTGTTGGCTCATTGTCAGTCACTTTAGAACCATTGTCGTCGTTGTACAACTTCCAAAGTTTTTTAAGGAAACTATGAACACCTGTAATTCCGGCTGTATTCCAAGGTTTATATTGCTCCAAGGGCCCAAGAAACATTTCGTACAAACGCAAACTATCTGCGCCGTAATCTGCTACAATATCGTCTGGGTTTACCACATTGTATTTGGATTTGGACATTTTTTCCACATCGCGTTTTACTTTAAACGTACCGTCTTCTTCAGTAATGAATATGGAATCTTTGAATTCTATTCTCCAATTTTTGAAATCTTCAATATTGAGTTCATCAGAAGAATTTACCATTGATACATCAGCATGAATAGGAATTATTGCTGCTTTTATTGAGTATTTATCTAAGTCTGATTTTACACGTTCGTATAGCTCTAATGCCTTTTCAGTTTTTGGTCTACTCTTTATGAAGAGTTCCTTTAGGTTTTTTTGATTATACTCAATTCCTGCGGATATGAAATGATTTATTTTTTTATTCAGACTGAAAAAGTTCATTGAAAATTCAAATTCATCATTTTCATCTTTTGAAAAGTGTAATCTTGTAATTTTATAAACAAAAGCACTTGTCCCCAAAATCATCCCTTGGTTAATGAGCTTTTTAAACGGCTCATCAATGGAAACAAAACCTCTATCGTATAAAAACTTCACCCAAAAACGCGCATACAACAGGTGGCCAGTAGCATGCTCGCTACCACCAATGTATAGGTCCACATTTTCCCAATACTTTAAGGCTTCTTCACTTGCAAAAGTTTCGTCTCGCTTGGCATCTTCCATATATCTAAAGAAGTACCAAGAAGAGCCTGCCCAACCTGGCATCGTATTCAATTCAAGTGGGAAAATGGTTTCGTTATCGACTGCACTCGAACTGACAACCTTATTCTTTTGGGTATCCCAGGCCCAAACCTCAGCGCGTCCTAATGGTGGTTCGCCTTCTTCCGTTGGCAAGTACTTTTCAACTTCGGGAAGTGTTAACGGTAAATGTTTTTCATCTATCATTTGTGGCATGCCATTGACATAATAGACAGGGAAGGGTTCGCCCCAATAACGTTGACGCGAGAACACCGCATCTCTTAAGCGGTAGTTGGTTTTACCTTCACCTTGACCCAGCTGTTCCAATTCGTAAATGACGCGTTTGGTAGCCTTTTTAAAATTGAGGCCATTAAGGAAATCACTATTGCCAATTTTTACATTTTCCTTGGACGTAAAGGCTTCTTCAGAAATATCTAAACCATCAAAAATATTGGGAATAGGAATATTAAAATGCTTCGCAAAATCATAATCGCGTTGGTCGCCACAGGGAACGGCCATTACCGCTCCTGTCCCATAGCTCGCTAAGACATAATCGCCAATCCAAATAGGAATAGGTTCTTTAGTGAATGGATGCTCTGCATAGGCACCTGTAAACACTCCCGAAATGGTTTTTACATCGGCCATACGATCGCGCTCCGAACGTTTTGCGGTAGCCTCTACATAAGCTTCTACTTCGGCTTTTTGGGCTTCGGTAGTAATTTTTGAGACCAACTCATGCTCTGGTGCCAAGGTCATAAACGACACTCCAAAAATGGTATCTGGTCGCGTCGTAAAGACTTCAATAGTAGCATCGTGGTCTTTGACATTAAAGCTAACGGCAGCTCCTACGGATTTGCCAATCCAGTTACGCTGACTTTCCTTTAGGGAATCCGTCCAATCTATAGTGTCCAAGCCTTGAAGCAAGCGTTCTGCATAGGCCGAAATACGCATACTCCATTGGGTCATTTTCTTGCGAATCACTGGATGGCCGCCACGCTCCGACACACCATTTACAATTTCGTCATTGGCCAGAACCGTTCCTAGAGCAGGACACCAATTCACTTCGGTCTCTGCGAGATAGGTCAATCTATATTTCAGAAGGGTTTCTTGCTGTTGTTCCGAAGAAAAAGCCGTCCATTCCTCGGCTGAGAACGCCACGACATCGTCATCGCAAGCGGCATTCACAGACGTATTTCCATCGGTTTCAAATTTTTCTATCAAAGTCTCAATGGCCTCTGCTTTATCCGTATCCTTATTATACCAAGATTCAAACAACTGGATAAAGATCCACTGGGTCCATTTGTAATATTTTGGGTCTGATGTACGCACTTCGCGACTCCAATCAAAGGAAAATCCTATCTGGTCGAGTTGCCTTCTATAGGTTTTAATATTTTCTTCCGTAGTAACTGCAGGATGCTGCCCTGTCTGAATGGCATATTGTTCGGCAGGTAAGCCAAAACTATCATAACCCATGGGATGCAATACGTTAAAACCCTTGTGGCGTTTGTACCTCGCATAAATATCACTGGCAATGTAACCTAAAGGATGCCCAACGTGAAGACCAGCACCACTTGGATAGGGAAACATATCCAAAACATAATACTTGGGCTTATCGCTTGAGTTGGATGCCTTGAATGTCCCTCTTTTGGCCCATTCTTTTTGCCACTTTTTCTCAATGTCGTTGAAGTTGTATCGCATCTTAGAGTATTCTTGAAATAAGGGGCAAATTTAACGGTATTACAACACAATAAAAAACTAAACGTTGTATTAGTCTACAGAAGCAATTAGTTTTATATTTTTACAGCATTAATCCGTTGAAAATGGCATCTTCCTTCGATAAATATCAAAGACGCAAATTGATTTCGTCCTACATTTCCGTAGTCATTAGTATTGCTTTGGTCTTGTTTTTATTGGGCTGTCTTGGACTCTTGGTTATCAATTCGAAAAAAGTGGCCGACCATTTTAAGGAACAAGTGGTGATGACTATTTACTTAAACGATACTGCAAAGGAGGTTGAAGTTAATCAGCTAAGGAAAAGCTTGGCCATGGCAGATTATACCAAAGAAGCCGTTTATGTCTCCAAGGAAGAAGCTGCGGAGTTGATGAAAGCAGAGACTGGTGAAGATTTTATGGATTTTGTGGGTTATAATCCACTTAAAAATTCCATTGACGTGTATCTCAAAGCTGATTTCGTGACCACAGAGCAGCTCACAGCAATTACCGATGACTTATCGAACAAATCCTTCATTGAAGAGATACGATATGACAATGATTTGGTAGAATTGATGAATGATAACGTACAGAAGATTTCTTTCTGGGTATTGGTAATCAGTGCTGTGTTTACCTTAATTGCGGTTCTTCTTATAAACAGTTCCATTAGGTTGGCCGTATATTCAAAACGCTTTATCATAAAAACCATGCAAATGGTTGGCGCTACCAAAAGTTTTATACGACGCCCCTTTGTTTGGAAGAGCATTAAATTGGGCATTATTGGCGCTTTAGTTGCTTTAATAGGTGTAGCTGTTGTTTTGTATTATCTCAACCTTACCTTCCCGGAATTGAATTTGCTTAATAATACCGTTTCCCTCATTGCTTTATTTTTAGGCATTTTTGGTTTAGGCATTGTAATTACATGGATCAGTACCTTTATTGCTACCCAGCGGTTTCTCAATCTTAAGACCGATCAGCTTTACTATTAAGGTGTTAAAGCAATACTAGATTCCATTTTTTTGCGTTTTAGTAGTTATAAATCAATCAAAAAATGAAAAAAGTTCTCATCTACTTTACTACAGTAGCACTATTTGCGGTTGCAGGTGCCATTCTTCTTCTTAAATCCTTTACTATAAGCAATCCAGAGCCTGAAGATTGTAAAGAGGTTACCGTAAAAATTACAGATATATTGGAAGGGTCTAGCCATGATATTGTTTTTAAGGATAATGATTTTAGCTCTTTTTACATTAATAGAGGCTTAGAGCGCGGTTTAAATTTAGACTCCCTTAAGACAAAAGTTTTAAATAAAACTGTTACTTTGCATTTGGCAAAAGTAATGGGAGGACGACTCACCTCTGATCACATTTGTCAGCTAAAGGTTAATGGTGATACTTTATTTACAGAGTTTTAAATAAATGGGAGAACAAAAACGCAAGGAACAGGCCAAATCAGATTTTATTTTTGGCAAGAAAAATTACAAGTGGTTTTTTATTGGCTTAGGCTGTATTGCTGTGGGTTTCTTCATAATGGCCTATGGTTATGATTTTACCTATGCCGGCAAAAATAACGATGCTAACACCTTTGATCCAGCCATTTTTAGATGGGACCGTATTCGTTTGGCGCCAACCTTGGTTTTAATTGGATTTGGCATGCAAGTGTACGCTATCTTGGCCAAACCCGATAAAGAGGATAACCCAAACTAAATTTACTTTCATAATTTATTGAGCGCTTCATCTGCTTTATTTGGAAATTGACTTTTGATAGTTGATATTTGCCCACCATGGAAATCACAGATGCAATTATACTTGGCATAGTACAAGGCCTAACAGAGTTTTTACCTGTTTCTTCAAGTGGTCATTTAGAACTAGGAAAGGCTATACTTGGCGACAATTCGGTTCCCAAAGAAAGCTTATTGTTCACCGTAGTACTTCATTTTGCCACAGCACTCAGTACCATTGTAGTATTTAGAAACGATGTCCTAGAAATTTTAAAGGGAGCTTTAAAGTTTAAATGGAATTCGGATTTAAAGTTCATTAGTAAAATTGCGATTTCCATGATACCTGCTGCTGTGGTCGGCATATTTTTTGAAAAAGAACTAGAAGAATTGTTTGGCAGCAACATTCTTTTGGTTGGTTGTATGCTCCTAGTTACGGCAGTTTTACTGTTTCTAGCGGATAAAGCCAAAGACACCAAAAAAGCTGTATCTTTTTCTAACGCCTTTGTTATTGGGTTAGCTCAAGCGGTAGCCATACTTCCAGGTATTTCTAGAAGCGGTGCTACGATTTCAACCTCTGTTTTATTAGGCAATGATAAAACAAAAGCGGCTCGCTTTTCGTTTTTAATGGTAGTTCCTTTGATTTTTGGCAAGATTGGCAAAGATATCTTTAGTGGAGACCTCACCTATGAAAGCTCTAATTTCACAGCTTTAAGTATTGGTTTTATTGCGGCTTTTGTCTCAGGTCTATTTGCTTGTACTTGGATGATTGCTTTGGTTAGAAAAAGCAAACTCACCGTCTTTGCAATCTACTGTGCAATCGTTGGAATTATTGCCGTAATCTGGACCCTGGTTTACTAATGGCTTCTTTAGAAGATTATACGGCTGGAAAAGTTATCTTAATAGATAAACCCTTACACTGGACCTCATTTCAAGCAGTGAATAAAATTCGCTGGGCCATAAAAAAACGCTTTGGTATAAAAAAAATCAAAGTTGGCCATGCTGGTACTTTAGATCCCTTAGCAACAGGCCTATTGGTTATTTGTTCAGGTAAAATGACGAAACAAATCAATACTTTTCAGGGCCAAGAAAAAGCATACACGGGAACGATTACTTTAGGGAGCACCACACCCTCTTACGATTTAGAGACTGAGTTTGACAAGACATTCGATACCAGCCATATTACTGAAGATTTAATACATAATACTACAAGAAAATTTACTGGAAGTATTGAGCAATACCCACCTATTTTTTCGGCCTTAAAAAAAGATGGTAAACGTCTTTACGATATCGCTAGGGCAGGAGAATCGGTAGAACTCAACCCTAGGACAGTGGAGATAACTACCTTTGAAATTACTGAAATCAATGGTTTAAATTTGAAATTTAAAGTCGTTTGCAGCAAAGGCACTTATATAAGGTCGTTGGCTCAAGATTTTGGAAAAGCGTTAAATTGCGGTGCTCATCTTTCAGAATTAAGACGCACAAGAATTGGGTCATTTTCGGTCGAGAAAGCCATATCTCCAGAAGCTTTTTTGGATCAACTATCCTAAATCTTTGGCAGAACCTCTCGCAGATAGATTCAAAGTCTAAACCATTTCTGTTTTATATTCGTATATATAAAAATTCGTAAACCAAATCGCTTTGTCAATAATTGAACGCTTTAAAGCTGAAATTATAACCTTCCTTATTACTGGTATTTTCGTATTAGGTTTGTTTAGCATTCATTTAAAACAGCACAGAACGCTAATCACCGAAAGCTACTACGAAATTGAACCCGAGCCAGAGACTCCAGAGGAAGAAATAATACCTAATAAACTTGAGGATTCACAGGAGCCATCTAGCAATAAGGCCTTTAATGAAGACGAAGCCTATAAGGAACTTATGCGGAATTTTAAAACCGTTAGCGCAGATGATTTTGAACAAACAACCAAGGCATTGGAAGATGCCAAAACGAAAACTACAGAAGAAGATCTCTCTGTAATTAATTCCTTTTCAAATAGTGTTGGACGTGGCTTGAGCTCCAAAGAAACAGAGGCTTACAAAAAACTTCAAGAGCAATTAAAAAAACGGCAAAAGACTGAAAACACTATTGACGAGCATTCAAAAGGGAGAAGTAGCCTGACCTATTCCCTAAAGGATAGAGTTCTTGAGGCCTACCAAACACCGCGCTATCTCTGCGAATATGGTGGTACGATTGTGGTAAGCATTAAGGTAGATGCCATGGGCAATGTTATTGAGGCCTACATCAATGGTGCCTCTAGCTCAAATAATCAATGCTTAGAAGAAAGTGCCATAGCTTATGCCAAAACAGCACAATTCAATAGTTCTGAAAGACAAAACCAAATAGGAACCATCACCTTTATCTTCAAAGGCAAAAACTAATCTAAAAGTTCTAACAGATCTTTTATTGTAGACTGGCCTTTATCCTTATTGTACCAACGTTGTAAATCTTCTTTGAATTCTGCCGTTAGTGTCCCATGCTTTTGCTTGTAGTCGTTGACCATTTTTGTAGCTTCAGAGGGTCTGGGACCAAAGGTTCCGATGACCTCTTCGGATTTATTATCAATAGCTATTAACTTTGGGATGGATCGGCCACCATTGGTTAAGAACTGGTTCATTAAAGCATCATTATCGTCTCTTAAGACTACGCGGTAATTTATATTGCTGCTTAAGGCTGCAACTTTATTAATTACAGGTAAAATATGTGCTGCATCGCCACACCAACTTTCTGTCAATACAAGCCAGGTGACATCGCCTCTGTAATTTTCAACCTTTGCCTTAGCGTCTTCATCGAGTCTTACGGTTTTGTCCCAACGCTTCATTCGTCTTTGATTGAGCATTGTGTAGTTGGCCATGGTCTCTGTTTTTTCATGGCCAGTTGTAGACGACGCATTAACTAAGGTATTTATCAGTTCTGTATAATCTTCATAAGACATGCTCTGCTTTAAGCTATCCCTTATCACGGTATTTGGCATTAGTAGTTCTGTTGTTTTCATGAGGGCAAATTTACGATAACATCTTTATTTTTTGTGTTACAGTTGTTACCTTAGACCATAGAAAAATAGTCAATCGCTATGAGTGAAAAATGGTTAAAAATTTCAGAACACTTAAGAACAGTTTTGCTTCTCGCATTTGCGCTGCCAGTCATGGCTTTGTATTTTGACTGGTTTAAGGACAGTGATTTTTTTACGGTCCGTCGACTAAATAATATTAAAAATCTCGCCATTTTACTTTATATCATCGTATATGTTGTTGAATTACGGATGAAATTAAAACAACAAGCCCTTGAAATAGCAAAACTAAAAACCAAACTTCTTAGACATGAAAAGTAGCTTGTCTCGTTGTGGTTGGTGCCGAGGTGATGCTTTATACGAAGCCTATCATGACAAGGAATGGGGTGTGCCGTTATATGATGACAACGCCTTATTTGAGTTTTTAATATTGGAAACCTTCCAAGCTGGGTTGAGTTGGATTACCATTCTTCGAAAACGAGAAAACTTCAGAAAAGCTTTTGACAATTTCAATTACAATCGCATTGCAAAATATTCTGAAAATAAGATAAACGAACTTTTAAATGATAAGGGTATCATAAGAAATAAACTTAAAATCAAGGCAACTGTAACCAATGCTCAGGCCTTTTTAAAAGTACAGAACGACTTTGGAAGCTTCTCAAATTACATATGGTCTTTTACAAACGGTAAACCCATCATCAACAGGTATAAAGACTATAAAGAAATCCCTGCAAATACCCCATTAAGTGATATTATTAGTGCCGATTTAAAGAAAAGAGGGTTTAAGTTTGTAGGGTCTACAGTCGTCTATGCACATATGCAGGCCACTGGAATGGTAAACGATCATGAAGTAAGTTGTTTTCGATATAAGGAAGTTCAAAATTATTCTAAGTGAAAAGATTTCAGTAACTTAGTAAAAAGTAGCTAGAACAATCCCTTAGAAAAAATATCCCATAAAAATCTACATCCCCATGAAATTTACAGCAGTATTTTGCACGTTATTAAGTGTTTTTGCGTCGTTATTTGTTTCTGCGCAAATCACTTATGAACCAGCATTTCCAAACCTGAGCTTTAGTAGACCCGTTGAAATTCAAAACGCCCAGGATGGCACAAACCGGTTATTCGTTGTAGAACAACCAGGACGCATTCAAGTGTTCCCTAACGACCCAGATGTGTTGGCTACAGAAGTCTCTACGTTTTTAAATATTGAAAGCACAGTTACGTTTTCAGCGGGACAAGAAATGGGTCTATTAGGCTTGGCCTTTCATCCAAATTTTACACAAAATGGTTATTTCTACGTGTATTACACCACAGGAAGTTCCAGTAACTTAAGAATGGTCACATCACGATTTACCGTAGATGCGGTAAATCCAAATCTGGCAGACCCAAGTAGCGAACTAGTTTTGTTTGAGTTTACAAAAAATCAATCTAACAGCAATCATAATGGTGGTAAAATTGCTTTTGGAACTGACGGCTACCTCTATATCTCTATAGGTGATGGTGGTGGTGCCAATGACCCACAAAACAATAGTCAAAATATCAATAATGCCTTTGGAAGCATCCTACGAATAGACGTTGATGTTGATGGCAGTAACCCGTTGGCCTCCAATGGAAATTATGAAATTCCGAATGACAACCCTTTCGTTGGTGAAACTGGCCTGGATGAAATTTTTGCCTATGGTATAAGAAACACTTGGAAGTTCTCCGTAGACGAGGTGACCGGTAATATTTGGGGCGGTGACGTTGGTCAGGGTGAATTTGAAGAAATAAATCTAATTGTTAACGGTGCGAATTATGGCTGGAAACGCTTCGAAGCAGAAAGCATAGCTAATAACACGCCTACTGAAGGCCCTGGGATTCTTACCTCTCCTGTTTTCTTTTATGACCATAACGCAGGAGATGTTTCCATTACGGGAGGTTACGTTTATCGCGGTTCTGATATTACAAGTTTAAGCCCTGATATTAATTCAAAATATATTTTTGGCGACTATGTTAGTGGACGCGTTTGGGCCTTGGATTACAATCCAACTACCCAAGCGGCAAGCAGTACACTCCTATTTGACTCTCCTGGCTTTATCTCTAGCTTTGGACTGGACGAGAGTGGTGAACTTTATTTTAGTTCGTATGGCAGTAGCGCCCAAATTTTTAAATTGGTTGATGGTGTAACTGGCCAAAATGGTACAGCCGTAAATGGTTTGGGCGAATGGTCCTTAACCTCGACTGAAAATTTTAATGGGCAAATTAGGGCGGTAGAGACCAATCCTGATGGAAGCGTATATCTTGGCGGTGATTTTACAGTCTCAGAAGATAATACAATCAATAATATTGCTTTGTGGTCAGAAACAAGCGGTTTAACAGCCTTCGGCACAACTAATGGCACCGTTAACTCCATTAAGTTAGCACCAAATGGCAATCTTTATGTTGCTGGTGCTTTTTCTCTCATTGATGGTGTTTCCGTAAATAATATTGCAATGTGGAATGGTAGTAGCTGGGAACCTTTGGGTTCTGGAATAAATGGCTCTATAGCAGTTATGGCCATTGATGCTAGTAACAATGTATACGTAGGAGGTATCTTTGAAACGCTCAATGGTAATCAAGCCAGAAATATTGCGGTTTGGAATGGTACAAATTGGAGTCCGCTTACAGACACCAACAACGGTATTGCAGGTACCAATAATGAAATTAGATCACTGGCCATTGACAATATGGGCATCTTATATGCAGGTGGTAATTTTGATGAGGCTGGCGGCAACTCGGCTAATCGTATTGCAACTTGGGACGGCAGCAATTGGGGCGCACTAGGTTCTGGTACAACGGGTTTTGTTGAAGCCATCGCCACAACTGACACGGCAATTTATGTTGGTGGTAATTTTGGCGAAGCAGGCGGTATTTCTGTAAATAGAGTCGCCATGTGGGACAAAAGCACATCGGCTTGGTCTGCTCTTGGCAATGGATTGAGCAACCTTGTATCTTCGCTACTACATGATGGCGAAAACTTGTATGCTGCTGGAAGTTTTGAACTTGCCAACCAAAATGCTACGGACAGAATTATAGTAAATAAGATTGCTCAATATAATGAGACTGAGGGATGGAGTCCACTTGGCATCAACACAACGGTAGGTGTTGATAATCAAATACGAGCTATGCAATTTGCCAAAGATAGTGAAGGCACTAACAAAATATTTGTAGGTGGTAATTTCAGTTCAGCTGGTAACACAGCTGCACAAGATTTTGCACAGTGGCTAT
This sequence comes from uncultured Winogradskyella sp., assembly GCA_913055905.1. Lineage (GTDB taxonomy): Bacteria > Bacteroidota > Bacteroidia > Flavobacteriales > Flavobacteriaceae > Winogradskyella. The sequence goes on along the minus strand of CAJXLB010000001.1, from coordinate 698,611 downwards.
TTACGGAAAACTTAACTCTAGAGGAATACACTTCTGCCATGCCCTTTAAAATTTATCCCAACCCAACATCTGATTTTGTATTTTTTAGTGAATCGGTCGCGTGGACTCTTAGCGATAAATTGGGCAGAGTCCTACAAAACGGCCAAGGTGATGTTCTAGATATTATAAATTTGCCAAGCGGTATATATCTCTTAACAATCAATAATGCGGAAACTTATAAAATCATAAAAAAGTAATTGTAATTTTTTTTTAGCGTGAGCAAACAACTTCTACATTTTTGTTGTGTTCTTTTGGTAACATGGCTTCTCCCTTCTCAAACCAAGAATGAAAAAGAGGAGCGCATTGGCATTGATAAATTTCCTAAGGAAAGTATAATGATTATCCAAAACCTTCCGAATAATTGTAAAATGCTGAAGTTCTACAAAGAAACAGACAATGATCGCCAAAGTTTTGAAGCCAAATTTAAATACAAAAAAAAGCGTTATAGCCTTGAGTTTAACAAAGAAGGAAAGGTTGAAGATATTGAAGTTCGAATTAAGTTTAGAACCATAGATAATAAAGCGAAACTGGCCATAAAGCAGTATTTAGAAAACAACTTTAAAAGGCACAAAGTTGTTAAAGTGCAAAGGCAGTATGTTTTGGACAAGAACATAAATCCTAATACAGAAATAAAAAACATCCTTGAAGACAAAAGCGCTATCCTTCCCAATTATGAGATTATTGCCGAAGTTAAAACAGAATCCACTAGAGATCTACGTGAATTTTTATTCTCCCATTCAGGAAAACTACTAAACGTTAGGATTGTTAACCCTTCCTCTTATGAACATGTCTTATACTAAGCAGGTACTTACATTTGTTATATGCTATCTGTTTGGACTCATAGGATTTGGTCAATCAGAGTTTGAATCCTTAGGTGAGACTTCTTTTGCCGTTAATCATAAATTGAGCAATAGCTACAATATGAATTTTTCTGCTAGAAGTCGCTATTTCCTATATCAGGAAGACAACTTCTTGTTGAAAAACCGACAAATTGACGTTGTACATTTTTCCACCTATGCGCTAGACTTTAGTCGAAGTATAAGTCTTGGGATTCAATACAGGTTTAGAGACGGATTTGATAATGGTAATGATGAACTGCGATTAACCCAACAATTCAATTACAAAAAGAGGGCTTATGTGGTACGTTTTGGGCATCGTTTACGCCTAGAGCAGCGTATTTTCAATAATCTAACAATTCTAAGATATCGTTACAGATTTGCACTTGATTTTCCGCTAAATGGTGAAAAACTTGATATAGGAGAAGGTTATTTTATTGGTTCCATGGAAGCACTTTTAAGTCAAAGCTCAAAACTTAAACCCGAGCTAGATTATAGAACAACCATAAATTTTGGTTGGTTGCTAACAGAACAACTTAAATTGCAATTGGGTTTGGAATACAGGTTTGAAGCCTGGAATATTGAGACTGAGCAACGTTTGTTTATTTTAACTTCAGCGATATTAAATATCTAAACTATAGATAGCGAAGAAATTCTGCCCTTGCCACATGCTTGGCTCCCAAACTTTCAAGATGAGTGGTATATAATTGGCAGTCTATAAGTTTATATGACGATTGTTGTACAAAAGAAATAAAGCCAAATTTACTGGCATTGGACACTTTGGTAAACATACTTTCACCAGAGAACACGCCATTTTTTAAATCGACTCCGTATAAACCTCCGACCAAATCATTATCTCGCCAAACTTCAATAGAAACGACATATCCCAATTGATGTAGCTTTGTATAAGCGGCTTTCATCTCGTCGGTAATCCAAGTACCTACCTGCCCGTCTCTCCGTATCTTGGAACAGTTGGCAATTACGACCTCAAAAGCCTTGTTTTTGGTAATTTTAAAGCGGCCTTTCTTTAGCACTTGCCGCATACTCTTAGATATTTTTAAGTCCTTTGGAAAAAGAACAAATCTTGGATCTGGAGACCACCATAAAATAGGCTCTTCATCCTCGTACCAAGGAAAAATTCCGTTACTATAGGCATGAATAAGACGCTCTGGAGACAAGTCTCCACCCACAGCTAATAAACCCTCTGAAGACGCTTCGCTGACGTGAGGAAATTCAATTTTTTGCGAAAGAAAATGCATAATCTTGACTGAGATTCTGCTTTTTAGCTCTTTTTAAGGTGAATTTAAAGCTTAAACTTTGATACTACAAGATTTTTATTGATATTTGTTTTGACCTTTATGTTCAAAAATTGTTCATCATTGCTTTTTTAATTTTGTTGTAAAGGTCAAACCTAAAACCACAACATTAAGTCCTGACTAACCATCAGGACTTTTTTTGTAAGTCTATGGCGCAGGGTTCGGAATGTCTGCGTGGACAGAATTTATTGCTGCCATAACCTCCTCGGAAAGACTTATTGCTATACTATCAATATTTTCCTTTAGCTGCGCTATGGATGTTGCGCCGATGATATTACTTGTTACAAAGGGACGCTCATTTACAAAGGCCAATGACATCTGCGCCAATGACATCCCATTATCTTCGGCGATTTTTAAGTAACGCTTTGTTGCTTCAGTTGATTGCTTGCTGCTGTAACGTGCAAAACGTGGAAATAATTTTAACCGCGCATTATCTGCGGCTGTTCCTTTGATATATTTACCGGATAGCACACCAAAAGCCATGGGTGAATAGGCTAATAAGCCTATGTTTTCACGATGCGATACCTCAGCAAGATCACCTTCAAAAGTTCGGTTTAATAACGAATATGCATTTTGAATGGTTATCATTCTAGGCAGGCTATTGTTTTTAGACTCTTCCAAATAGCGCATAGTTCCCCAAGCTTTTTCATTGCTTAGGCCAACTTGCCTGATTTTTCCCATTTTGATTATTTCATCTAAGCTGTGTAAAATTTCATTGAAATTATCCTGCCACTTATCATTTGTGTTGTGCTTGTAATCGCGCACGCCAAAGGTATTGGTATTTCGCTCGGGCCAGTGTAATTGATACAGATCAATATAATCCGTTTTAAGACGTTTTAAACTGTTGTTTACGGCTTCATTTAAGGCTTCTTTGCTAAAACCAGTGGTTCTAATATGTGCCGTGTAATCTCCTGGACCGGCAATTTTTGTTGCCAAAACCACCTTATCCCTATTTCCGGTTTTAGCAAACCAATTTCCTATAATACGTTCTGTTTCTGCATAGGTTTCGGCAGTAGCTGGTACAGGGTAGAGTTCTGCTACATCAAAGAAATTGACTCCTCTATCCAGAGCGAGGTCCATTTGATCAAACCCTTCTTGTTGTGTATTCTGGTTTCCCCAGGTCATCGTACCTAGGCAAATCTTACTAACCTTAATATCGGTATATGGAAGCGTCGTATATTTCATAGCTTTAATTTAAAGTCCCTCAAAAATAAAAAGACCTTTGGAGTTCAATTCACCCGAAAGGCCTAAAACTATGTTAACTTTTAACAATTACAAATCATTCAATAATTTTGAAATTTCATCGAGTTTAGGTGTTAAGATTACCTCAATACGCCTATTTTTTGCTCTACCTTCAGCGTCATCATTACTTGCAATCGGCGCATATTCACCACGTCCAGCAGCCGTTAAATTTTTAGGGTTAATCGCATTATTCTCCCTTAGGATGTTAACAATGGCTGTTGCACGTTTTGTAGATAAATCCCAATTTCCACTGAGTTGAGCATTTCCTTTGTAAGGAACATTATCCGTATGACCTTCGATCAATATGGAAATATCTGGATTATCAGCCAAGACATTGCCTAATTGCTGAACAGCCTTTCTACCCTCAGTCCCAACAGACCAACTACCAGACTGAAATAAGAGCTTGTTTTCCATGGACACATATATCTTACCGTTACGCTGTTCTACCGTGAGACCTTTCCCTTCAAAATTGGTAAGTGCTTTGGAAATGGTATCTTTTAGCTGTCGCATCTCTGCATCCTTAGATGCTATGACATTTTCTAATTCAGCCACACGTTGGGAGCGTTTTTCCAATTCATTTTTTAGATTATTCAAGCGCTCACTTTCAGCTGCCAACGCTTGTTCCTTGGCTTCAAGCTGAGCCAGTAGTTCACGGTTCTTTTGCGAATTTTTTGAAATTTCTTCAGAACTATTCTTTTCTAAAGCCTCATAGGAGGCCTTAAGGTTCTTTAAATTAGATTGTGAAGCGGCATAATCGGCACGGAGTTGATCACGTTCTTTCACCGCTTGGTCGTAAGCCATTTGCAACTGGTCTAAATCGTTGGAAAGCCGATTGTTTTCTGTAGATAAAGACTCCAATTGATCTGATAAGTTTCTGTTTTCCTTTTTAAGATTTGCATATTTATCTTCTAATTCTGTATACAGCTTTTTGGAAACACATGAGCTCAACAGACAAAATGGTAAGGCAAGCACGATTAATCTTTTGTACATTTTGGGTTTAGTTTTTTTGATTATAAATCAAGTTCTAGCATTATAGGGCAGTGGTCACTATGAACTGCTTCCGTGAGTATAACGCTGCGTTTTATTTTTTCTTGTAATGGTTTGCTCACCATGGCATAATCTATACGCCATCCTTTGTTGTTAGCCCTAGCGTTGGCACGATAGCTCCACCACGAAAACTCTTGTTTTTCAGGATGTAAAAACCGATAACTATCGATAAACCCACTGTCTATAAAGGTACTTAACCACTCGCGTTCCTCTGGTAAAAATCCAGATACGCCTTTCATCTTAGGATTGTGTATATCTATTTCTTCATGACAGATGTTGTAGTCTCCACAGACCACAAGATTAGGATAGTCCTCTCTTAAATCCGTAAGATAGTCCTTAATCATGTCCATATATTCGAACTTATGTGACAATCTAGCGTCGTTTGTGCCAGATGGCAGGTACATGCTCATAATGGAAACACCGTCGTAATCGACCCTAAGGTTGCGGCCTTCTTCATCCATTGACGTAATACCTGTTCCAAATTCGATATGTTTTGGTTCCGTTTTACACAAAATGGCAACACCACTGTAGCCTTTTTTTTGAGCACTGAACCAGTAATTATACTCATAGCCAGCATCCGTAAAAAGACTGAGGTTAAGTTGCTCTTCCATTGCTTTAATCTCCTGAAGGCAAATCACATCTGGATCGGTGGCATTTAACCATTTTATGAAACCTTTGTTCAGTGCTGCTCGTATTCCGTTTACATTGTAAGATGCTATTTTCATTTTTTTGAGTTGATTAAGTGTATGTAACCCTATTTATGGTTAAAAGCGAAAATAAATAATACCCTACTTTTACACCATCCTTTTAAGCATGTTTTAACGATAAAATATTTAAGCCGGAAAGGAGTTATAATTCTACATGAAAAGACAGCTATTCCTTATTGTTCTCCTTTGTTTTGGGCTTGGTTTTGCTCAAGACAGACCAGCTAATCTAAGGACCATAAAAGTAGCTGTTAGCGACTCCATGAGAATTGATTCGGTAAGCATTAATCCATCAAAATTTTCCATAAAAACACTTAATGGGCTACGGATAGACTCTAGCTACTATACCGTAGATTACAGAAAGGCCATTCTTAAACTTAAAAAACCGCTGGATACAGATAGTCTTCAAATTGAATATTTGCGTTATCCAGACTTTTTAACCAAAGTTTATAAACAATTAGATGACAAGGTCATTGTAGACCGATCGGCCGGATTTAGAGAGCAGTTGTACAGACTTGAAAACGAAAACAGGACCAAGACCTTCACGCCTTTTGATGGTCTTACAACCTCTGGGAGTATTTCTAGAGGCGTTACAATTGGCAACAATCAAAACTCTGTGCTCAACAGTGAATTAGACTTACAGATTTCTGGAAAGCTAAGCGACAAAGTATCGTTAAGGGCCTCTATACAAGACGCTAACATCCCCTTACAGGAAAGTGGCTACTCCCAACGATTGGATGAATTTGACCAAGTATTCATTGAACTTTTTAGCGATAGCTGGAATATTAGGGCTGGCGACATTGATTTAGTAAACAACACTAGCTATTTTGCCAATTTCTCTAAACGTGTCCAAGGGCTTTACGTCAATGCCAACCTAAGCGAAAAAACCAACGTGTTTGCCTCTGGCGCTCTTGTACGTGGTCAATTTACCACAACACAATTTACAGCACAGGAAGGGAATCAAGGACCCTATAAACTTAGAGGACCAAATAACGAACTCTTTGTTCTTATCGTCTCTGGTAGCGAAACTGTATATGTCAATGGCGTCCCTCTGGAACGTGGTGAAAATAGGGACTACATTATCGATTACAATGCAGGAGAAATTATCTTCAATTCTACCTTTCCGATTACCTCAGAAATGCGGATTACAGTAGACTATCAATTTAGCGAGCGCAATTATTCTAGGTTTACCGTATTCGGTGGAAGCAGCTTTAATTCTGAAAAGTTAGATGTAAATATCTCGGTGTATTCCGAGAGCGATGCCAAAAATCAACCGCTGCAACAGAATCTCTCCCAAGAGCAAACCCAAATTTTGGCTGATGCTGGCGATGACCGACAGGCCATGATTGCTCCTTCGGCTTCTCCAGAAGACTTTTCAGAAAACAGAATTCTTTACCGAAGAGACATTATAAATGGTGAAGAAGTATTTGTGTTTTCTAACAATCCAGAAGACGAATTGTTTAGCGTTCGCTTTTCCCTAGTAGGCAATAACCAAGGTAATTACGTGCTTAGTAACGACAATGCGGTGAGCAACATTTACGAGTATATAGCACCAGTAAACGGTGTGCCGCAAGGAAACTACGAGCCTGTTGTGCAACTGGTTGCGCCCGAACGCCTGCAGGTTGCCGTAATTAATGGTCGCTATAGACCTTCCGAGAACAATAATATCTACTTTGAATTGGCCGGAAGCAAGAATGACCTCAACCTATTTTCCGATTTAGATGATAACGATAATGATGGTTTTGCCGGAAAATTAAAAATAAATCAGAAGCTCATTTCTAACGACAGCTTATGGAATTTAGCCGCGGTGGTGGATACAGATTATATTCAAGAGAATTTTAGAACAATCCAGCGTTTGTACCGGGCTGAATTTAATAGAGATTGGAACCTAGAGGACAACAGGGATGATCAAGGAAATTTTATACTGGGCAATCAACTCCTTCTTACGTCTGGCTTGCAACTATCACATTCTAAAAAGGGAAGTGCCAATTACAATTTTGAATATTTGGACTTTGCCAACAATTACAACGGAAGTCGTCACAACCTTAACGCCAATTTACGCTTGGGCCACTTTAATATTTTCTCAAAATCTAGTTATTTAAACGGACAAGGCACTTTAAATAGCTCTACCTTTTTAAGGTCTTTTAATCGAGTGGTTTATGCCAAAAAGAATAAGTGGGCTGGTGTAAAATTTGGTATGGAAGACAATGAGCAAAAAGTTATTGCGACAGATTCCCTAACACCACTAAGCCAAAGATTTAGTGCTTACGAAGCCTTTGTTGGATTAGGAGACAGCACAAAAGTTTTTACGGAAATTGGCTACATCAAGCGCTTTAACGACAGCTTGAGAAACAATAGCGTAAATAGAGTAAACAGCTCTAATACCTATTACTTAAAGTCTAGGTTAATACAAAATAGAGCAACCAATCTTCAACTTTACGTAAACTACAGAGACCTAAAAGCAGAGGACAATACCTCACCAAGTGAGCAGAGCTTAAATAGCAGATTAAATTACAATCAGCGGTTATTTAATAATGTGGCGAGCCTAAACACAAGCTTTGAAACCAATTCTGGAACCTTACCTCAGCAAGATTTCACTTATGTAGAAGTAGAACCAGGTCAAGGCGCTTATACCTGGATAGACTACAATGAGAACGGCATACAAGAATTAGATGAGTTTGAGTTGGCCCAATTTGCAGATGAAGGCAATTACATCAGAGTTTTGCTACCCAACCAAATATTTGTGCGTACCCATCAAAACCGTTTAAGCCTCACCGCAACACTGAATTTTCAACAGTGGAGCTCGTCTAAAAATAAGACTAAGAAAATCCTTTCGCATTTCTATAACCAAGCCTCTTTTCTTATAGATAGAAAAGTGAGACGCGAGGGTAATAATTTCAACTTAAACCCCTTTGAATCCGATGAGCAAAATCTTCTTGCCCTTAATCGGAGCACACGAAATGTACTGTTTTACAATAGAGGTAAACAGCGCTATACAACGTCCTACACCTTTTTATCCAATACTAGCCGAAACTTATTGTCCATTGGTTTTCAAGAAAACACGCTTACCAGCCACCAATTGAATTTTAATCACAAATTTGCTTCGAGCTGGTTGCTAAACATATTGGGAAGTATTGGCACAGATGAAAGCTTAAGTGAAAATTTTGCCAACCGAAATTTTGAACTTGAAGAAGAACGGTTTCAACCTAAATTATCCTATGTTTTTAACGAAAATGCACAGTTTGATGTGTTCTACCAATACACCTCAAAATCCAATACCATAGGCAGCTTGGAGTCTTTAACCCAAAACAACTATGGCCTATCTTTCACCTATAACAATGCCCAAAAAATTGCCTTGACCGGCGAATTCAATTATTTCCAAAATGAATTTGAAGGCAATTCAAATTCTCCTGTCGCCTACCAGATGTTAGAAGGGCTTCAGCCAGGACGCAATTTTACATGGAGCCTATTGGCGCAAAAAAAGCTTACTAAGTTTTTGGATTTAAATCTGAACTATTTCGGAAGAAAAACAGAAACATCTAGAACCATACATACTGGGACCATTCAGTTAAAGGCCTACTTCTAAAATAATTTCGTTTCTCGCGCAACTATGTTTCAGACTTTACATCTAAGTGAAAATCTTACTAACCAAAAAATTAAAACAATGAAAAAATGTCTCTCCTTAGTACTTATAATTTTATCCATGATTAATGGTGCCTCTCAAGAAACTACTGCTCCAGAAATTTTCAGAAAAAATGAGATTTCTGTTAACCTCTTAGATATGGTCGTTGCAGGTACGATTGGGTTAAATTACGAGCGCATTTTTAACAACAATCAATCCCTTTTTATTGGAGCAAATTTGTTTGATACTTATGGCTATTATGACGTTGGTACCATTGAAGACAACTCAGCCTTTAGCCTAAGAGCGGCCTACTTGGTGTATTTTTCAAATGATAAAGACCATCACGGATTTTTCTTTTATCCACAACTAAAATTTAGATTTGGCGAAATAACCATCGATGATAATATCTTTATTGATATAGCTCCTGAACCTAATTTTAGTAGTGAATTTACCTATGACATTGGTGGTGTCTCTGCCGGATTTGGTCTAGGCCACAAATGGATATTTGCTAATAAATTTACTCTTATGTTGGATGTTAATATCGCTAGAAATTTAGGGAATTTTGATGACGACTACCTTGATAACCTTGAGTTAAGGTTAGGTGTAAATTTTGGTTACCGGTTTTAAATACCATCCTCTGGTTTTATTCAGGAGTAGACTCTTCGGGAAAATCCTTTTTAAATTTTACCCAATAATCAGCAACTGTAGATTTCATATCCTTTCGGAGCATGAGTATTCCAAAAAGATTAGGCAATGTCATCAATGCAATGGTAATTCCCGAAAGCGTCCAAATTACCGTTGTATCTGCAAATGAAGCTATAAAAAAGGCAATAACATATACGATACGATAGTATTTAACCGATTTTGAACCCAATAAATAAGTCATAGCCCTGCCGCCATAATAAGACCAGCTAATAGCAGTACTAAATGCGAACAGTAATAGACCAATAGAAACGATATATTGTCCGTAATGACCAAAATAACTTCTTGTAAAGGCTTCGGCTGTCAGCGGTGCGCTGTGGACTAAAGAACGGCCCGTAAACTCCAAGGTTACGTCTTCGGGTTTCCCTTTAGAAATATTTATACTGCCGTTAATTGGTTTCGCATCACGCATTACTACAACGTCTTCTGCCAAAGAGCGTGCATTAATAACAGACACCTTATTTTGAATAATCCCATCAATGACATTAAGCTCACCGTCAAACACTTCCAGTGGATTGGTACCATTGATATGATTTGCCAGAGCCGCTCTTCCACGCTCTGTTTTATCTGAATAGGTATTTGCCAGAATTTCCATGTCTACATAATCAAAGGTGTTATCCAGCTTTTCGGTCCAAACACCAGAAGACAAAAGCACGAGAGCCGTTAGGGTACATATTAAAATCGTATCAATGAAAGGCTCTAAGATAGCCACGAGACCTTCGGAAACGGGCTGATTTGCTTTAGCGGCAGCATGGGCAATCGGTGCACTTCCCTGACCCGCTTCATTGGAAAATAACCCACGGCCTACACCCTTATTGAATGCAAAAGCTATTGAAGCACCCAAAAAACCTCCCGTAGCAGCAGAGCCCGAAAGTAAATCGGAAAAAATAGACGTTAGTGATGGTATGATATTTTCATAATTGTATATAATAACCGAAAGGGCACCTATGAGATAAATCAAGGCCATACCAGGCACAAGCCTAGAAGTAACAGCTGCAATGCGTTTTATGCCACCTAGAATAACCAATCCCAATAAAATGGTTAGGACAGCACCTACCAACATTTCGTCCAAACCGAACGTAGCGTTCAGTGAAGCCGATATACTATTAATTTGTGGTAGTGATCCTGTACCAAATGAGGATAGAATTGTGGCAAAGGCAAAAATACCGGCCAGCCACTTCATGTTAAGTTTATTCTTCATGTAGTACATGGGACCTCCTGCCATAGAGCCATCTTCTGCCTTTTCACGGTATTTATGGGATAAGGTAACCTCCACAAATTTTGTACACATGCCTACAGCTGCAGTCATTAACATCCAAAATACTGCAGCAGGTCCGCCAATGTGAATTGCAAGTGCTACACCAGCAATGTTACCTGTACCGACCGTACCCGATAAAGCGGTTGTTAAAGCTTGAAAATGGTTAGTATCCCCTTCATTTCCTTCTTTATCATACTTACCACGCACTACACGTAGGGCAAAACGGAAATACCGAATTTGAGGAAACTTGAGGTAAATGGTAAAAAACAGTCCTGTTCCCAATAATACATAAGGAAACCAAACTGAGCTCCCAATATAACTATCAATGAGCGCTAAAAAATCGTTGAGTTCTTGCATGAAATCCTTTAAAAGAAACCAAAAATAAGGTTTTATAGGAAACCTTATTTGTAATGATTTTAAAATACTGTTATATAGCCGTTTGTGACATTTGTCACGTTACCGCATTATTTTTTTTATAACTTTGAACTGATGCAAAAACTTGTTGCCATATTATATTCGGTAATCATTCTTTTTCAAAGTTTGAATTTGAGCATAGACGATATTTCCAAACTCAATGTGTTGTTGGAGCATGCCAAATTTCATCAAGAAACTTATGGCGATTCCTTTTTTGAGTTTATTGCAGAACATTACGCCGACCTAGATAGCCATGTAGATGAAGAACACCAAGAACATGAGGATTTACCCTTTAAACATAGTCAGCAGAACTGTTCTCAACTGAATTGGGTCTTTGTGATGAACACCTTCTCATTTACAGTTCAACACAAGGATTCCCAAGCCATTCCACTTAATTTTTACTATGCGGAATCGCATTCCCTATTTGAAAAATCATCTGTTTTTCAACCTCCGAAACTGGCATAATTCCCCTCTCGATTAAACCTGTTTTGTCAACATTTAAAAAAATTGTTGACCATTCCTTTTATCTGTGAATTATGTTAGAAAAACTCATTAAATGGAGCTTAGCGCATAAGCTCATTGTTCTATTACTTACAACGGCCATCGTTGGTTTTGGCCTCTACTCCCTTACGCTTATTTCTATTGGTGCCGTGCCCGATATCACCAATAATCAAGTACAGGTCATCACAACATCGCGGAATCTGTCTACACAAGATGTAGAACAGTTTATCACATACCCTGTAGAATTGGAAATGGCTAATTTACCAGGCGTTAAGGAAATACGGTCTGTGTCTAAATTTGGGCTTTCCGTCGTGACCATTGTCTTTGAAGACGACTTAGGGACTTATCTCCCTCGGCAACTAATCGCCGAAAAGATAGAATCCGCACGAGAAAAAATCCCTGCTGGGTTTGGCTCTCCTCAAATGGGACCTATAACCACTGGATTAGGGGAAATCTACCAATATATTTTAGATGTAGACCCAAAATACAAAGACAAGTATTCTGTAACCGATTTAAGAACTATTCAGGATTGGATTGTAAGACGCCAGCTTTCCGGTATTCCAGGAGTTGTTGAAGTCAATACTTGGGGAGGCTTTCTCAAGCAATATGAAGTGGCCATTGACCCAGGCAAGCTCAATGCGTTACAGATAACTTTACCAGAACTTTATGACGCGTTGGAAAAGAACAATAGTGTTGCAGGTGGTGGCTACATTGAAAAAGGTGAACAAGCTTATTTTATAAGAGGAGAAGGACTGGTAGAAAACATAGAGGATATTGAATCCATCGTTGTTAAAAATGATGGGCAACCCATTTATGTTAAAGATATTGCAGAAGTAGGTTATGGCAGTGCCACACGCTTTGGTGCCATAACTGGTAATGGTGAAGGCGAGAAAGTGCTCGGCCAAATCATGATGCTTAAAAATGGAAATTCTAAAGAGGTCATTGAGTTGGTTAAAGCTCGTGTAGAGACCATTCAAAAATCCCTTCCAGAAGGGGTGTTCATCAACGGTTTTTTAGAACGAAGTGAACTCATAAACAAAACAACCTTTACCATCACGGAAAACCTTGTGTTAGGTTCTATTATTGTCATCTTTGTTGTTGTGCTACTTTTGGGAAATTGGCGCTCTGGTTTAGTTGTGGCATCCATTATTCCCATAAGCTTATTGTTTGCCATATCGCTAATGAACCTTTTTAATATTGATGCCAATCTTATGAGTTTAGGCGCTATTGATTTTGGTATTATTATCGACGGTGCGGTGATTATTGTCGAGTTCATCGCATTTCAAATTATGCGGAAAATAAATCAATTGAAAGGTCTCTCTAAGGGAGAGGTCCAAAGTAAAATCGATACTATTACATTAAAAAGTGCCTCTAAAATGATGAACTCGGCCATTTTTGGTCAACTTATTATCCTAATAGTCTTTATTCCGATTTTATCCTTAAGTGGTATTGAAGGAAAAATGTTTAGGCCAATGGCACTAACGTTTAGCTTTGCTTTAATAGGTGCCATGCTGCTGTGTTTAACCTATGTTCCTGTCGTGTCTTCATTAGTTTTAAAACCATCGAAATCGGCCAATCTAAAATTTTCAAAACGGTTAATGACTGGTGTTGAAAATTTATACCTACCCACGATAAAATGGGCACTAAATCACAGAAAAACAGTCATCACGGCAGCCATAAGCTTACTTTTAATTAGCGGGTTTGTTTTCACCAAAATGGGAGGTGAGTTTGTTCCAACCTTAGATGAAGGCGATTTTGTAATCCAACCCGTTTTACCTACGGGAATGTCACTTGCCAAAACCATTGAAACCACTACTAAAATTGAACAAATTCTCTTAGAACAATTTCCAGAGGTAGATCAAGTGGTAACCAGAATTGGAGCTGCCGAGGTCCCTACAGACCCCATGTCCATGGAAGAAAGTGACGTTATTATAAAGCTAAAACCTAAAGACCAATGGGTCTCTGCAGATAGCAAGGATGCATTGGCAGAAAAATTCAAGGAGGCCTTAATGGTTATGCCCGAAATGGAAATAGAATTTACACAACCCATAGAGATGCGCTTTAACGAATTAATTACAGGAGTTAGAGCTGATGTGGCGATAAAAATATTTGGTGAAGATCTTGGAATATTGGCCTCTAAAGCTGATGAAATCAAAAACTTGATTTCAAATGTTGAAGGAGCTTCAGACATAGTCGTGGAAAAAATAGAAGGACTGCCTCAGATGAGCGTCACTTACAATAGAAGTAAAATCGCCAGGTATGGTTTAAATATTTCCGATTTAAATAGAATTGTTTCAATGGGATTTGCAGGAGAAAAAGTAGGAAGTGTTTTCGAAGGTGAAAAACGATTTGATTTGGTTCTTCGACTCAACCAAAATAACAGACAAAATCTGGATAATCTAAAATATCTATTGGTTGATACTCCTTCTGGCATTAAAATCCCCTTAAATGAATTGGCCCAAGTGGCGTATACTACAGGTCCTGCTAAAATTTCCAGAGACGATACCAAAAGACGTATCGTTGTGGGAATTAATGTGAGAAATCGTGACTTGCAATCTGTTGTAGGTGATGTCCAACAACTTATTGAAACGAATCTTAAACTTCCTCCGGGTTACTCCATTTCCTATGGCGGCCAATTTGAAAATCTAAGAAGTGCCAAATCAAGATTATTGGTTGCCGTACCTATTGCCCTATTCTTGATTTTTATCTTCCTTTATTTTGCCTTTGGCTCCATAAAAGAAGCTTTGATGGTTTACTCTGCCATTCCATTGGCCGCTGTTGGTGGTATACTGCTACTATGGCTAAGGGATATGCCATTTAGTATTTCTGCAGGTGTTGGCTTTATTGCTTTGTTTGGTATCGCTGTGTTAAATGGTATTGTATTAATCGAACACTTTAAAGATATAAAATCACAAGGGGTTACTGATATTAAAGCCTTGATTATTAAAGGAACTACGGAGCGTTTAAGGCCTGTATTATTAACCGCATCTGCTGCTGCCCTTGGTTTTTTACCCATGGCCGTCTCTACAAGTGCTGGTGCAGAAGTACAACGACCCTTAGCAACAGTTGTTATCGGTGGTCTTATCACAGCCACGCTACTTACCTTGGTGGTCTTACCCATACTTTATGCCTGGTTTCAACAATTAAAACAACCCAAAATGAAGCAAAAGACTTTAATTACCTTAATTTTTGTGATGTTTGGTATGGGAGCGCAAGCTCAGGACAAAATACTTTCCGTTGAAGAGGTCATTGATCTAGCGGTGCAGAATAATGCTGCTATAAAAGCTTCTGACCTAAAAATTAATGAAGCCGAAATGACGGCTAAAAGTGTACAACTTTTTGACAAAACCAATATTTATTACGGATACGACGAAAACAACCTTGCTGTAAATGATAGACCTATTGGTGTTTTTGGTATCGCTCAAGACTTCAAGTTTCCAACGACCTACCTCACGGAGCGAAAGGCTAATGAAAAAGGTGTTTTATTACAATCGTCCAAACACAATATAAACCTCCAGATATTAAAGCGTGAGGTGTATTCAGCTTATTATCAGCTTAATTATGAAGAGATGAAAGCAAATACGTATAGGTTTTTGGATAGTTTGTACAGTGATTTTGCCAAAAAAGCTGAAAGACGTTTTGAACTTGGGGAAACCAATTATTTGGAAATGATAACCGCACAATCTAAACAACGGCAGATTTCTACGGTATTTAAACAATCCAAGCATCAAGTAAGGTTTAGCCAAGAGCAGCTCATGAAATTAATTCAAATAGACAGCATCTCTCTTTCAACAGGTGGCAGCCCTCTTCCACAGTTGGAATTGCGTCAACTGGACCTTGCAAATAATTCGGGCTTAGTTTACATGGAGTCTGCTATTGATTTACAAAAAGCCAAGACCAAATTAGAACGTCAAAATCTACTGCCAGACCTCACAGCGGAATATTTCCAAGGCACTAATGGCGGTTTAAACAAAAACCTTATTGGCTATCAATTTGGAATTAAAATCCCACTCCTATTCAATGGGCAACGCGCTAAAATAAAGGCGGCCAAATTAGCCCAAGAATCTCTGGAAGAAGAACAATTGGACTATGAAGTTAAGCTAAAAGCCAAATACAATAGCTTATTGCAAAAACTACAGCAATATGAAGAAGCGCTTAACTATTACAACCAACAAGGCGATTCGCTTTCCAGGGAAATTTTGAAAACAGCCAATAGAACTTACAAAGAAGGTGAGATAAACTTCTTCCAATACATTCAGAGTATAGAAACAGCAAAACAAATACAACTGGAGTATTTAGAGAATCTGAACAATTACAATCAAACCATTATTGAACTCAATTTTATAATTCTATAATAATGAAATTTATAAACGTCTTTATATTAAGTGCCCTATTGTTTTCCTGTACTGGTAAAACAGACACACAACAAGAAAGTAAGAATAGTGCTGAATCCGTAGAGCAATCGACCTCACCAAAAGATGAGAATTTGGAATTAGGAACACTATCTGAAATTAATTTTGGAGAAACCCTTAAGGTCACTGGCATGATTGATGTTCCGCCTCAAAATAAATCGATTATTTCAACATTTATGGGCGGCTACATTGTTAAAACTCCTTTATTAATCGGTGATAAAGTTTCTAAAGGGCAATTGCTAGTAACCCTAGAGAATCCGGAATTTGTCGAATTACAACAAAACTATCTTGAGCTGGGCGAACAGTTAACGTACTTAAAATCGGAGTACGAGAGGCAACAAACCTTATTTGATGAGAATATTACCTCCGAAAAGAATTACCTCAAATCACAAAGTGATTATAAGAGCAATCTTGCCAGATATAATGGTCTTAAGAGAAAACTTCAAATGCTAAATATTAGTCCAGATCGAGTAAGTTCTGGAGCAATGGTATCTACAATTAATCTATATGCACCTATAGAAGGTTATGTTACCAAAGTTAACGTAAGTAATGGAACGTATGTTTCTCCCAACGACGTTATCATGGAGATTGTTGACACCGAACACATACACCTAGAACTCTCCGTTTTTGAGAAAGACATTATGCGAGTTAAAAAGGGACAAAGGATTAAATTTCAAATTCCTGAAGCAAGCAATGAGGTGTTCGATGCAGATGTCCATTTGGTAGGTACAACCATTGACGAGACCACTAGACGCGTAAAAATTCATGGTCATGTTGACAATGAAAGCAATCAGTTTATAGTTGGAATGTATGTCTCTGCTGACATACTATTATCGGACGAATTGGCACTTGGATTACCCAAAACTGGAATTATAAGTAATGATGAAGGTGATTTTGTGTTTATAGCGACAAAATCAAATAGCGATGACTATTCTTATACAAAAGTTAAGGTTAGACTAGGCAGACAAAATGAGACCAGTGCAGAAATTTTAAATTCTGATGATTTAGACGGCAAATCTATTGTTATTAGAGGCGCAAGTGAATTGTTGGATTAGAAAAAGTGGAGGCTAGGCGTGCATGCGTTTAAGCCAATGTTTCATATCTACCTCAGCTTTTATCATGTCCTTAAGCGCCTCAATTTTAACACGTTTTTGCTCCATACTATCCCTATGGCGTATGGTTACTGTGTTATCCTCTAAGGTATCGTGGTCTACAGTTATACAGAAGGGCGTACCCGCTGCGTCTTGTCTTCGGTAACGTCTTCCTACCGCATCCTTCTCATCATAAGCGACATTGAAATCCCATTTTAAGTCCTCTACGATTTGATGCGCAATCTCAGGCAAACCATCTTTTTTTACCAAAGGTAAAATCGCTGCTTTGGTAGGCGCCAAAACAGCTGGTAATCTTAAGACCGTCCGTGTGGTTCCATTATCTAACTCCTCCTCTTGCAGTGCATTTGAAAAAACGGCTAAAAACATGCGATCTAGGCCTATAGACGTTTCTATGACGTATGGTGTATAGCTAGTATTATCTTCTGGATCAAAGTATTGTATCTTTTTCCCAGAGAATTCTTCGTGCTGTTTTAAATCAAAATCAGTTCGGGAATGAATCCCTTCCAATTCTTTGAAACCAAAAGGAAAATTAAATTCTATGTCGGTTGCTGCATCGGCGTAATGGGCCAGCTTTTCGTGATCGTGAAAACGGTAGTTCTCTTCACCCAAACCTAACGAATAATGCCACTTTAATCTTGAATCCTTCCAAACATCAAACCAAAGTTTTTGGGTTCCTGGCTTAATGAAGTATTGCATCTCCATTTGCTCAAATTCGCGCATTCTAAAAATAAATTGACGCGCAACGATTTCATTTCTAAAGGCTTTACCGGTTTGTGCAATTCCGAATGGAATTTTCATACGGCCCGTCTTTTGAACATTCAAAAAGTTAACAAATATACCTTGAGCCGTTTCGGGTCTAAGATATAAATCGGTAGCATGCTCTGCTGAAGCACCAAGTTTAGTACCGAACATTAAGTTAAATTGCTTTACATCTGTCCAGTTTCTACTACCAGTGATTGGGTCAGCGATTTCCAGCTCTTCAATCAAGGCTTTAACATCCGCCAAATCTTCATTCTTCAGTGAATTACCAAGTCTTTTTTGTATGGCAGTGATTTTTTCCTTGTAACCAATAACCCTTTGGTTGGTTGTAACAAACTCTTGTTCATTGAATGCATCACCAAAACGCTTTGCGGCTTTTTTAATTTCCTTATCGATTTTAGCCTCAATTTTAGCGCAATAATCCTCAACTAAGACATCGGCTCTATAACGCTTTTTCGAATCCTTATTATCAATTAACGGATCATTAAAGGCATCTACGTGACCTGAAGCCTTCCATGTTGTAGGGTGCATAAAAATAGCAGCATCGATACCAACGATATTATCATGCATTTGTACCATAGCTTTCCACCAATACTCACGAATATTGTTTTTGAGCTCCGTACCATTTTGAGCATAATCGTATACCGCGCTTAAACCATCATAGATTTCGCTACTTTGAAAAACGTAACCATATTCCTTCGCGTGAGCGATTACCTTTTTAAATTTATCATCGTTTGCCATGCCACAAAAATAAAAAACCGCTCTAATTAAAGAGCGGTTTTTAAAAATAATATTTTAGTCCTTATCTGAGCTCCAGGGTTGTACTTCCCAACATGATATTATCGTGGAAAACATTTATAAAATAATAGCCCTTAGAGAAAGGTTGGTCATCGTCATCTGCGACAATCTCTGCACAGACCTCCAAAGTCTCATTAGCGTAGTTAACGGCTTCCTTTTTACTGTAAATAAGGGAATTGTCTCCAAAAGTTATTTCTCCTTGGTCTGCAACTACATTACCTTGCGGGCTCACTATCTGAATGTAAATATCTTTAATGCCTTTAGCGGCCAATGGGTTCTCTGACAGCTCCAAACAGACATCAATCGCATCAGTTCTTTTAGCCCTTGAGGTATAACGTTTTTTACCAGACCTTAACTTATACGATTTTGCCTCTAAATTATAAGCCTTGAGAATTGCAGCTTTATCTATGGTACTACTCAAAGAATCCTTTGTGCTTTCTAAGGCACTTATAGTTGATGCGTTTTTTGCAATGGTATTATAAGCAGACTGGTTCTCCTTCTGTAGATTTTTGTTCACAGTATTCAGCGAATCTATTGTAGATATTAAAATATCGCTCTTGTTTTTTAATACTACGAGCTGAGCCTTAAACTTTGTGATAATTGATAAGTCGCTTTTTAATAATCTTAAGGAATCTAATGCAAGCTTAGTTTCTAATTTAGCTTCTTGGAGCTCAGAAGCGATAAGATCATAATCTTCACTTAGTTCATCATAACTTTCTAGCATTTCTGCCAGTTCTTTTTCTATAAGAACCTTCTCTTGTTTTAGGAAGTCTTGATAAGATTGAATGGATTTATAATTTGAAAAACCGTAAACTCCTAAAACCGCTATAACAACTAATAAAGAACCTATAATTAATCTGTAGTTAAATAATTGAGGGTTAACTATCATAATTAATTTCTTAATTTGATGCGAAATTAGAACTAATAAAAGTGTGATCTTATTTTATTCGATTAAGTGGTAAAAAATTTGTTGAACTTGTTTTTCCCAATGGTCTGTGAGGCCTGTCAGAAACTGTTATCAGATAATGAAAAGGTACTATGCACTGAATGCCGACACACATTACCTGTGACCAACTTTCATTTTGATGATCCAGAGGCTGTAAAAAAAGTACTTTATGGGCGTGTGCTTTTGGAAAATGCTACCGCTTTATTGCACTTTTCCAAAAAAAGTACGGTTCAACAATTACTCCATAATTTAAAGTACAGAGGCCATGAAAACATCTCTGGTTTTTTGGGCAGGTGGCTAGGTTCAGAATTACAATCGTTAAACAACTACAAAACAGTAGATGTGGTAGTTCCTGTGCCACTGTACAAAACAAAACAAAGACGGCGAGGTTACAATCAAGTGGATTTATTTGGCAGAGAAATTGCAAAATGCCTTGGTGTAGCATATAATAATTCGGTCTTGGTTAAAACAAAACCTACTGCAACGCAGGTTTTCAAAACAAGGCTAAAACGTTGGACTGAAGATACATCGTTATTTTCCCTTTCTGACACCACATCATTAAAAGGTAAGCACATCCTCATCGTTGATGATTTAATAACCACTGGCGCAACAATAGAAGCATGTGCCTCAGTTTTACATACTATTGACGATATTAAGTTGAGCCTTGCTACCATGGCAATAGCCGATTAATTTTTTCGTTTGTTATTTTTAAAATTGTTTCTTTGTGCTAAATAAAAAAGAGAATGACAGGTAAACCCTCAAGGACACTATTTTTGTTGTTTTTTATAACCAGTTTGGTCATGGGTTGCGCCAATAGAGGGACGCCATCGGGAGGTGAAAAAGATGAAGACCCACCTGTAATAAAGCGGGTAAATCCAGAAAATTTCTCTACACAGTTCTCAGGTGACGAGATAGAAATCGAGTTTGACGAATTTGTTAAAATCAAAAATGCACAAAAGCAACTAATTATCTCTCCGCCGTTAGATAATCAGCCCAGTATCTATCCGCTTGGTGGCGCGAGTAAAACCATCACTATTAAGATAAAGGACACCCTAAAACCCAATACCACTTATGCCTTTAATTTTGGTGAAAGTATTGTAGATAATAATGAAGAAAACCCATATCCCTATTTTAGATATGTTTTCTCCACTGGAGATGCCATTGACTCCTTATCGGTCAAAGGTTACGTTGTTGATGCTTTAGAGGAAGAACCAGATAAGTTCGTTTCCGTGATGCTCTACGAAGTAGATTCCACTTACACCGATTCTATTGTTTTTAAAGAAAAACCAAGGTATATTACAAACACCTTGGATAGTCTTACGTCCTTTTCTGTAGATAACATTAAGGCAGGCACTTATAAATTAATAGCCTTAAAAGATCAATCCAACAATTACATTTTTGACCAAAAACAAGATAAAATTGCTTTTATCGAAGACTATGTTACAGTACCTACCGATTCTGTTTATGAACTTAAGCTATTTAAAGAGGTTGTTAATTTCAAGGCGATAAAACCCAAACAGGAAAGTGGTTCAAAAATCATATTTCCATATGAAGGGTCTTACGAAGACATGCGTATTAAAATTTTAGGAGAGACTCCTGAAGGTTTTGATTCTAAAATCACCAAAGACCCTAAAACGGATACTCTTTACTATTGGTATAAACCAGAATTTGAAGTAGATACTACCTTATTCGTTGTTTCCCATAAAACGGCCATTGATACGTTTAAACATCGATTTAGAAATTTAGAGCGCGACTCACTTCAGATAAGTGCCTTGTATTCTAGCATCTTAAATTTTGACCAAGATTTTACGTTAGAAACCACGACTCCGATCGTTACCATTGATAGCTCTAAAATAACTATCATCGACAAAGATTCCTCAGCAGTTTCTTTTAAAACTGAGGTTGATACGCTTTTAAATCGAATAGCCTTGAAAATAGATAAAGAGGAAGGTCAAAAATATGAATTGACCATGCTGCCAAATACGTTTACAGATTTTTACGATGAAACTAATTCTGACACGCTGAATTATTCATTTCGAACCAAAATGAAATCTGAATATGGTAACATCAGGGTAAATCTAAGAAACGCTAAATTCCCCTTAATCGTTCAGCTATGCAATACCAACGGCCTCGTATTGTATGAACAGTACACCACTTCTTCTCCCGTTGTTGATTTTACCGATGTTGTACCAAAACAATACAAATTGAGGGTAATTTTTGATACTAATGAAAACAGGAAATACGACCCAGGTGATTTCTTAAAGGGTATGCAACCTGAGCGTGTGAGCTATGCTCCAAAAATTGATGAAGTCAGGGCAAATTTTGACCTTATTGTTGAGTTTAATCTATTAGATTAAAACGGTCTCTATCGTTTAAAAATTTAAGTTTTGTTCTGTGCTCCTCTATATGGCTTTTGTCTAAGGACACTACAACTGTACTTTCTCCTTCCATAGGTTTAACTAAGCTATTACCTAAGACATCGTAAGCTGCAGAGTGCCCTACATAAGGATGCCCATTACCATCAGTACCCACCCTATTGACTCCAATGCAATAGGCCATATTCTCTATGGCTCTGGCCCTTAAAAGTACATCCCAGGCCGCAATACGTCGTTCTGGCCAATTAGCAACGTAAAACAACACGTCATAATCTTCGACATTTCTAGACCAAACTGGAAAGCGTAAATCGTAGCAAATCATTGGGCATAATTTCCAGCCTTTGTAAGTAATAATCACCTTATCGCTACCTGCCTTGTAAACCTTATCTTCTCCAGCCAATGAGAATGTATGCCTTTTATTATAATAGCTTAAGTTCCCAGAAGGCTCAACAAACAATAATCTATTGTAGAAATAATCGTCTTCTTTTATAACTATGCTCCCTGTAATTGCAGCTTGTTTTGATTGTGCAAGCACTTTTAGCCAATGCACGGTTTCGCCATTCATGGCTTCCGCTACCTTTTGAGGCTCCATGGTAAAACCAGAGGTAAACATCTCTGGTAAAATGATAACATCTACGGCCTCTTCAATAGATTCAACATGTTGTTCAAAGTGCTTTTTGTTGTTTTGTGGATGCTCCCAGTATAATTGGGTCTGAACAAGTGCAACAGTTAGTTTATTGGCCATTACTTATACTTAAATTGTATGTATTTTGTGTAACTAAATTTTTTTGTCCTGGTAAGACGATAACGCTTTGTCAGCCTTCTTTTCTAGCTTTTTAAGTTTCTTTTCCCAGTCCTTAATGTCGTTTGGTGACAGCTCACCTTGTTTCTTTAACCTTTCAAATTCCTTTCTCTTTTCGTTGAGTTCCTTTTTCAATTCAATATAGTCCTCCTTAGCGGCAATTAAACGCTCAACATTTTCATTGAAGGCATCGAGCTCATCTTCAATCTTTTCTTTTCTGGCCTCTGCCTCGCTAATTATTTCTTCTTGAGCCTCTATTTGTTCTTCAAACTCTGCTCGCTTTTCTTCAATTCTTTTGAGCCTGTCTTCCTTTTCATCTACTAATTCATAGATGTTTTCTTGCTTTTCCTCAGGGAGCGTTTGGGTTAAGGTTTTTCCCTTCGATGAAATATTTTGGCCATCTACCTTATAAACCTTTCCACTCTCCGTTATAACAGTTTTTGAATTACCACAAGATAGCATGAGAGAAAAAAATATTACCCATGTAAATATTTTAATTTTCATATTCCGTTTTTATCATTAATCATTATAGAACGTAGATAAAAAAAACTACAAAATCGAGCATTTTAAACAGATTTAACATTAAACTCTATTTAAAATTTCTGCTGCATTTATAAGGGTTTCCTCCGTTTTTGCAAAACAGAACCTAAGCACCTTGTCATCTTTTCCATCTTCATTAAATACAGATAATGGAATTGATGCGATTTTAAAATCTTTGGTCAAACGTTTGGCAAAATCTACATCGCTTTCATTTGTGATTTCAGAAAAATCCAAAACTTGAAAATAGGTCCCCTTTGACGGTGTAAACTTAAAACGGGATTCCTTTATTAAGTTTAAAAACAAATCTCGCTTTCGTTGAAAAAAATCGCTCAACCCTTCATAAGTACTAGGGTCTTGCATGTAATCTGCAATTCCCTTCTGCATGGGATGATTCACTGAAAACACATTAAACTGATGCACTTTCCTAAATTCTTGCATCAACTGCTCTGGAGCACAGCAATATCCAACTTTCCAGCCAGTGGTATGAAAGGTTTTGCCAAATGACGCTGTTATAAACGACCGTTGCTTTAAGTCTGGAAACAAACAAATACTTTGATGTTGTTCACCATCAAATATCATATGCTCATAGACTTCGTCACTCAACACAATTATATTGGAGTTTCTGGTAAGGTCTTGCAGTTTTAGCATATCAGCTTTTGACCAAACCGTACCACTCGGGTTGTGAGGTGTGTTAATAATAATCATTTTGGTCTTGGCATTAATTTTGGCTGCCACGTGTTCCCAATCTACCCGATAATCAGGAGCAGTTAACTGTATGCCAACAACCTTACCTCCATTGACCTCTACTGCTGGCTCGTAACAATCGTAAGCAGGTTTAAAAACAATAACCTCATCACCAGACCTAATAAAAGCCGAAACAATGGTATAAATGGCCTGTGTTGCGCCAGCCGTTACAGTAATCTCATTTTCTGGATGGTAAAATGCTTGATAGAGATACTCATATTTTCTTGAAATAGCCAGACGAAGACCTAAATAACCTGCCATTGGAGCATATTGATTATATCCTTCTCGCATGGCCTCACACACTAAATCATTCAACGTTTTATCGCTGGGATAATTTGGAAAGCCCTGAGATAAATTAATGGCGTTATGCTCATTGGCCAATGCGCTCATCACTGAGAATATGGTCGTACCTACGTTTGGAAGCTTGGAATTTAATTGCATCTGATAAAGGTACGAATAAGACTAATATTGAAAGGTTCATCTATTTTCCCAAATTGTTAGATAAATGTAATCTTAAAATTAAAACAGTTTATTGCATAGATGATTAGTAAAATATTCTTAAAGAATAGTTAAAAAGAATGACTGCGGCATTTGCTTATTTAGAGGTCTAATCCATTAACTAATTCGTTATTTATGAAAAATCGTTTATTATTAATAGCCACTTGTTTTTTAATAGCGCTATATGGCTTTTCCCAAGAAGGGAATATCCAAGGTGTTATTTTTGATGAAGAAGGGCTACTAGTTCCTTATGCCACTATCATCATCCCTTCAATAAACAAGGGTACTGTTTCTGATGTCGATGGTCAGTTTTTATTGTTGAATATTCCCGCTGGGAATCAAACAGTAAAAGTTAAATATCTTGGTTATGCTGATCAAGACATAGAGGTGGAAGTAAAAGCGGATGAAACCGTTGAACTAAGAATTGTCCTCAAAAGTAAGTCTGAACAATTAGAAGGTATTATTTTAACTGGTTTTAGTGGCGGACAAGCTAAAGCCTTGAATATGCAGCGAAATAAGGTAAATATTACCAATATTGTTTCTGCTGACCAAGTAGGTAAGTTTCCCGATGCCAATATTGGAGACGCTATTAAACGTATTCCAGGTATCACAATGCAAGTTGACCAAGGTGAAGCTAGGGATATTATTGTACGTGGTTTGGCTCCTCAGCTAAACTCCGTGACCCTTAACGGTTCACGTATTCCATCTGCAGAAGGTGATAATAGAAACATACAAATGGACCTCATCCCTGCGGATATGATTCAAACCATTGAAGTCAATAAAGCCGTAACTCCTGATATGGATGGAGATGCACTAGGAGGTTCTGTTAATTTGGTAACGCGATCCGCACCTGAAGGATTCAGACTTTCAGCAACTTTAGGATCAGGTATAAATTTAATAAATGACAAACGTATTTTGAATGGTACTTTAATTTACGGTGATCGTTCAAAAGATAACAAGTTTGGATGGATGGTCTCTGGAGCTATCTATGACACTCAGTTTGGCTCGGACAATTTTGAAGCTGAATGGGACAACTCCTTTGGCTTTACTGATACTAATGACGAAGAGGTAGAACTTGATGTAAATCCATACACCGATGTATTTGAACAACGCACCTACATCATTCAACGTGTAAGACGCAGTTTCTCCGCAAATTTCGATTACCGCTTTGATGCAAACAACAGAATTGAATTAAAAACGATGTACAACTGGCGCGATGATCGTGAAAATCGCTATGTATTTGCTCAAGAATTATTAGATGCGGAGGA
The DNA here is from genome assembly GCA_913055905.1 of uncultured Winogradskyella sp. Taxonomy (GTDB): domain Bacteria; phylum Bacteroidota; class Bacteroidia; order Flavobacteriales; family Flavobacteriaceae; genus Winogradskyella. The sequence continues at coordinate 672,676 of CAJXLB010000001.1, read as the reverse complement.
TATTGGTGAAGGTGATTTTAGCCTCAGTGGCAATACCCTCACAAGTTTTCCAGTAGAAGCTGCGCGTGAGACCAAAGCCGGTATTGACAACAACCGTAATCAAAACACACGCCTTGAAGATCAGCGGATGCAAAATTACACGCTTCAAGGAGAACATCTTTGGGGCAATCTAAAAATTGACTGGTTGACCTCGTATGCAAAAGCCTCTGAAGAACGTCTTAATGAACGTTATGCTCAGTTCACATCAGAATATGCTGTAAATGTTTTGAACGGAGACCCAGAATTCCCACAGCTTGCTCCGTCGAATCCTGGAGATGATAACGATTTGGCTAATTTTGAGTTCGATGAAATAACAGAAGAAAACCAATACACCGAAGAATCTGATATCAATGCGTTTTTAAACTTCGAACTTCCTGCTGATTTCTTCAATAAAGGTGACGGTTTTATAAAATTTGGCCTAAGAGCACGTCTTAAAGATAAATTCAGAGATAATGATTTCTTCGAGTTTGATTTGGAAGATAACTTTCCAAATATGGCCAGCATTCCAACACGGGATTTTTCAGACCCAGACTTCCTTGCAGGAAGCCAGTATCAAGCTGGTCTTTATCCAACCCCAGAGTGGCTAGGAGGATTAAACCTAGTCGATGGTGAACCCGTTCCGGATGAATTCTTACGTGCAAACTATGACGTTGAAGAAGATGTCTTTGCAGGATATCTAATGGCCAATCAACAACTATCCGATAAATTCAGTGTGCTAGCGGGTCTAAGACTAGAATCTACAACAGTAAGAGCAACAGCTAATCAAATTGAAGATGAAGAAGAGTTGGTAGGCCGTGTAACTGATGAGACCTCGTACACAAACATTTTACCAAGTGTTCACCTAAAATACAACTTAAGTTCGCAGACAGTATTCCGATTTGCATGGACCAATACCTTAGCAAGACCTAATTATGAGGACTTAGTGCCAACTATAGATATTGTTGCATCCGACGAAGAAATATTCCTCGGAAATCCAGACCTGGAAGCCACAACGTCCATGGGCTTTGACCTTATGGCAGAGCATTATTTTAAAAGTGTGGGGATATTATCAGGAGGTTTGTTCTTTAAAGATATCAATGATTTCATCTACGTAAGGATTAGTGAAGATGCTGATACGGGCTTTGACACCTTTCAGCCTGTTAATGCTGAGGGCGCATCTGTTTTCGGAGCTGAGGTATCCTTTCAACGTCAGCTAGATTTCCTTCCTGGCTTTCTTAGAAACTTTAGCTTATACCTTAACTATACTTATCTAACTTCAAGTACTGAAGGTGTGGCCAATGAAGATGGTGACTTCAGGGAAGACATAGATCTTCCGGGAACATCACCAAATATGTTCAATGGCTCCTTGGCATATAACGATAATAAATTCAACATAAGATTATCAGCAAACTACTCAGATGCTTATATAGATGAAATTGGAGGAAGTCCATTTGATGATAGATATTATGACGAGCAATTCTTTCTGGACTTCAATATGAACTATGCCATAAATGACAACTTAAGAATATTCGTTGACGTTTTGAATATTACTGATCAACCTTTGCGTTTTTATCAAGGGGTGCGAAACAGAACACAACAATCTGAGTATTATGGACAACGTGTAACCTTTGGATTGAAATATGATTTATTTAAAAGAAAATAAGTTTTTACTCGGATTTTTAAGCCTAATGTTTGTTTTCAACTGCACCGAAAGGTTGCCAAAAGTTGAAGCTGTACTTATTACGGAAGAAACGCCTTATGATACAGATGACCCAGCCATTTGGGTAAATAAAAAAAGCCCCTCCAATAGTATTGTTTTTGGCACGGACAAAGACGAAACTAACGGCGGAATCTATGCCTTTGACTTAAACGGCAAAATCATTAGGAATAAATCCATTTTAAACCTGAGCTATCCCAACAATGTAGATGTGGGCTATGACTTTAAATTGAATGATTCAACAACCACAGACATTTTGGTCTTTACAGAACGTGAAAAACATCAAATAAGACTTTACTCAATACCAGATATGAAACCCTTAGACGACGGTGGTTTTAAAGTTTTTGAAGATGAATCGGATATTTCTTTAAAAAGACCCATGGGTATTGCCATTTACAGAAATAACTTTACAGATCAAACATATGTCATTTTGAGCCGCAAAGAAGGACCTCTTGAAGGTTATTTATATCAATACTTATTAGTCCCTGATAGCTTGGGAATAAGTTCAAGATTGGTTAGAAAATTTGGTGCTTTTAGCGGAAAAAAAGAAATTGAAGCTATTGCGGTTGATGAAGACCTTGGTTACGTCTACTATTCTGATGAAGATAACTGCATTAGAAAATACTATGCCAACCCTGAAAAAGGTGATAAGGAATTGGCATGTTTTGGCAGCAATTATTTTAAAAGGGATATTGAAGGCATAGCAATTGCTAAGTTTAATAATAACTCTGGTTATCTCATCGTCTCCAACCAACAAGCTAATAGCTTTGCCATCTTTGACAGAAAAACCAACAATTATATTAAAGAATTAAACTTAGGCACCACCGAAACAGACGGTTGTGATGTTACAACAGAAAATCTAGGGAATCTGTTCCCAAATGGCCTATTTGTTGCCATGACAGACTCCAAGACGTTTTATTTTCACGATTTAAAAAGCCTTGAGCTAGAAACAAATTAGTATTACAATTACTCCTTTAAACTAAAACCCTTTTCATTATGAGAAGGGTTTTTCTTATTATCTTTAGCCACTAAAACAAATTTGATATGCGCTACATAAAATTTCTCTGTTTTTTCCTTGTTTTTCAACTCACCGCACAGCAAGGCGGCATGTGGATTCCCTCACTTTTGGAAGGCATGAATGAATCTGAAATGCAAAGCCTAGGCAGCAAACTTACAGCTAAGGATATTTACGATGTTAACAACTCCAGCCTTAAAGATGCCATTGGACATTTTAATGGCGGATGTACCAGTGAGGTCATCTCACCAAAAGGCCTATTGTTAACCAACCATCACTGTGGTTATAGCCAGATTCAATCGCATTCGTCTTTAGAAAACGATTACATCAAAAATGGGTTCTGGGCTCAGAATTTTGAAGAGGAAATTCCCAATCCAGGACTTTTTGTAGAATTTATTGTACGCATTGAAGATGTGACCAACCAAATGCTCATGAATGTAACGGACACCATGAGCCCGAGGGAGCGTCAATCCCAAATTGACAAAAACCGTAATAAGGTTGAAAAATCGATACAAAAGGAGGCATGGCAAGATTTTAAAATAAGACCGTTCTACAAGGGCAATCAATATTACCTATTTATTACGGAGCGCTTTGATGATGTCAGACTCGTTGGCGCACCTCCAGTAAGCATTGGAAAATTTGGAAGTGATACCGATAATTGGGTATGGCCCAGACACACAGGTGATTTTTCCTTGTTTAGAATTTATGCCGATAAAAACAACAGACCTGCACCTTACAGCAAGGACAATAAACCTTATAAACCCAAGCACTTTTTACCTGTGTCCTTAGATGGCATCGAGGAAGGTGATTTTACTATGGTTTTCGGTTTTCCCGGCCGTACTAACGAGTATCTTCCGGCTGTTGCCGTAGAACAAATTACACAAAAGGTCAACCCTGCAAGAATTGCCATCAGAGAAGCCGCCCTTAAAGTCATTGATGCTTACATGAAAGCTGATGACCAAGTGAGGATTCAATACGCCTCAAAACAAGCGCGTATTGCCAATGCTTGGAAAAAATGGATAGGTGAAAACCAAGGAATCGAAAAAAGCGGTGCCATTGCCATAAAGCAAAATTTCGAAGAAGAATTTACGAAAGCACTTAAAATCCAAAACAAAGAAGATGCTTATGGTAAGCTTCTCCCGCAATTTGAAAAGCTCTACAAGGAATTTGAAGCCGTTAATGTAAAACGAAACAGTTTTGTTGAAGTTTTTCTGCGTACCAACGAATTAATGCAAATGGCCTTCAGGCTTATTGAAGTTGAAAGTGCTGCAAGGCAGGGTGAAGATCAATTTAACGAAGCTAGGGAGACGATGATAAACCGATTAAAAAGTATTCATAAAAACTACAGTGTTAAAGTAGATCGTGGTGTATTTAATGCCGTTATGCCTTTATATACGACCAATTGGGATGAATCCATTTATGACACAACAGCTTTGATTGATTTGGATAAAGCATTGAAATTACTTGAAGGAGACGCCAATACTGTTGTTGAAAATATTAATGCCGATCCAGCCTACCAATTCGCCAAGCCGCTCATAATTGAATTTTACACCACACTAGAACCAGAGTTTCAACGTATCAATACCGAAATTAATGCACTTCAAACGCAATACATGAAAGCATTAATGGAAGTCATGCCCGAAGAGCGTTATTTCCCAGATGCCAACAGCACCTTACGTGTTACTTACGGTAAGGTAAATGGTTATACACCAAGAGATGCCGTATATTATGAGCCCGTGACCTATTTACAAGGTGTCATGGAAAAATATGTGCCAGGAGACTATGAGTTTGACGTACCAGAAAAACTAAGAACCTTATATGCCAACAAAGACTATGGGCAATATGCCGATAAAAACGGAAAACTTCCGGTTTGCTTCTTAGGAACCAATCATACTACAGGTGGAAATTCTGGAAGTCCTGCCATTGATGCCGAAGGCAATTTAGTTGGGCTAAACTTTGACCGTGTTTGGGAAGGTACTATGAGCGATATGTATTACGATCCAGAAATCTGCAGAAATATTATGGTAGACTTACGCTATGTGCTTTTCATTATAGACAAATATGCAAATGCGAAGCATTTGATTGAGGAAATGAAGTTGGTGCATCCCAAAAAGAGTTAGTTAAAACTTTGTGTTTGTAAATAGACCATGACATCATTAATGCAAGTGTCAAGGTTGTTTTTAATTTCGTGTTCCCAAAACCGGAATACTGTAAATCCCATATCTTCTAGTTGGCGATTCACTTCTTGATCGCGCTGAATATTGCGTTCTATTTTTGGAATCCAAAATGCTCTATTGGTCTTAATTTTAGTTTTACGCTCATCCCAATTATAGCCATGCCAGTAAGCGCCGTCTATAAAAATGGCAAGTTTGTATTTTTTGATACTAATATCTGGTCTGCCAGGTAATTGTTTGGTATATACCCTATAACGAACGCCTTTAGCCCAAAGCGCTTTGCGGAAACGTAGCTCTGGTTTGGAGTTTTTACCACGGATTTTACTCATTATTTTTGAGCGTTTTTTCGTGGTGTAAAACCCAGACGCCTCATTAAACCGTGGAACCTTTATTTTTTCTTCTTCATAGGGCATTTACGGTAAATTACACAATATCCCATTCAAAACAAAAAACCCTCACATTTCTGTAAGGGTTTGGTTCAATGAGCTGCTGAATCAAGTTCAGCATAACAACTAGTATCTGTAATGTTCAGGCTTGTATGGTCCCTCAACGGTAACACCGATATAATCTGCCTGATAATCTTTCAGCTCTGTTAATTCCACACCAATTTTTTCGAGGTGTAACTTGGCTACTTTTTCATCGAGATGTTTTGGTAGCATGTAAACCTTATTTTCATACTTATCCGAATTATTCCAAAGCTCAATCTGCGCTAAGGTTTGGTTGGTGAACGAGTTGCTCATCACAAAACTTGGGTGACCAGTAGCACAACCTAAATTCACTAAACGTCCTTCAGCTAAGACAATAATGTCTTTTCCATCCAAGGTATATTTATCCACTTGTGGCTTTATGGTGTTTTTGGTGTGGCCATAATTTTCGTTTAGCCAAGCCATTTGGATTTCGTTATCAAAGTGGCCAATATTACAGACTATGGTTTTATCTTTCATGGCCTTAAAGTGCTCTGCTCTAACAATATCCTTATTGCCTGTAGATGTGATTACAATATCCGCATTTCCGACAACTGTTTCCAAGCGCTTCACTTCGTAGCCGTCCATAGCGGCTTGTAGGGCACAAATTGGATCAATCTCTGTAACAGTAACAATACTTCCAGCACCTTTAAAAGACGCTGCTGTTCCTTTACCTACATCACCATAACCACAAACAACGACACGCTTTCCTGCCAACATTACATCAGTTGCTCTTCGGATGGCATCTACTGCAGATTCTTTACAACCGTATTTATTGTCAAATTTAGATTTGGTTACAGAATCATTGACGTTAATTGCTGGCATGGGTAAAGTTCCATTTTTTACGCGCTCATATAGGCGGTGTACACCTGTAGTGGTTTCTTCAGATAAGCCCTTAATACCTTTAGCCAATTCTGGATATTTATCTAAAACCATATTTGTAAGGTCGCCACCATCATCTAAAATCATATTGAGTGGCTTTCTGTCCTCACCAAAAAATAAGGTTTGCTCTATACACCAGTCAAATTCCTCTTCGGTCATATTCTTCCAAGCATAAACAGCTGTTCCTGCTGCTGCAACGGCCGCTGCTGCTTGGTCTTGGGTAGAGAATATGTTACAAGAACTCCAGGTTACCTCTGCACCTAGCGCCTGCAAGGTCTCAATTAAAACGGCTGTTTGAATAGTCATGTGCAAACAACCCGCAATTCGAGCACCTTTCAGAGGTTGTTCGTCTTTATACTCTTCTCGTAAACTCATTAGACCAGGCATTTCTGCTTCTGCCAGTTCAATTTCCTTGCGGCCCCATTCTGCCAAGTCTATATCTTTAACTTTATATGGTACGTAAGTTGTTGTTTTTGTACTCATTATTTTTATTTTTCAATTTTAATACTGTACATCCTCTTTGGCTTTAATACGTAAATGGCTAAATTCGCCCTACCGACAAATAGAGCCTATATTAAAAGCGATGCAAAGGTACACAATAACACTTACAATTCTAAATGGCACTGTTTAAATCCATTACCATTAACTCACAAACTGCTGTTAAAATTTGGCATATTGAGGAATCTTATGACGACTTGCTAAAACCACTACATTTAAAACCCAACAGCAAAGCACGTGTATTAGGTATGAAAAGTGAATTACACCAAAGAGGATTTTTGAGTGTGAGGCATTTGTTACGCGAATTTGGTTACACAGACCAAGATTTGTTCTATGACGCTATGGGCAAACCACATCTTAAAGATGGTAAATACATTTCCATCACACATTCCTTTGAATTCTCAGGCGTTATTATAAGTGATAAGCCCGTTGGTATCGATATAGAAAAACAACGACCCAAAATTGCACGCATTGCCCAAAAATTTATAGGCTACGAAGAAGATTATCTTGACCCCAAAAAATCTTCCTATGTAAAAGAGCTTACCGTGATTTGGGCAATAAAAGAGTCGCTATACAAACTTTTTGCCACACCAGGCATGCTTTTTAAATCGCACTTTTTAGTGATTCCGTTTTTGCTGAAAGACGGTGAAACCGTAGCTTGGATTGATTATGACAATAAAAAATACAGATACAATACCGCTTTTTTGGAGTTTGAAGGGTTCTCCTGTGCTTATATCATCCCAGAATGATGACACTTTACAGCAACATACTAGAAAGCATCAGTAAAGGTAAGAAGCTGCTCGCGGTATTAATCGATCCTGATAAAATGCATGAAAGCCATATCGAAGCTTTCATGAAGAAGGTCAACGATTCCATTGCCACGCACATTTTCCTAGGAGGAAGCATTCTAAAACATGGAAATATTGAAAAAACTGCCAAATTGTTGAAATCTTATACGGAATTACCAATCGTTCTTTTTCCTGGTGACGAAAGTCAACTCACAGACCATGCGGACGGACTTTTATTTCTATCTCTTATTTCAGGAAGAAATCCAGACTATTTAATAGATAAGCATGTAAAAGCTGTGTCACAATTACAATCCTTGAGCCTTGAGGTCATACCAACCGGATATATTCTTATTGAAAATGGCATTGAAACTGCAGTTGAACGCGTTAGTAAGACTAAACCAATAGCTAGACAGGATTTAGAACTCATAGTCAATACAGCCAAGGCTGGCGAATATCTTGGCATGAAGTTAATTTATCTCGAAGCTGGCAGCGGTGCTAAACATCCTATTGATTACGAAATTATCCAAAAGGTGAAATCCGAAATCCAAATTCCACTCATTGTAGGCGGAGGTATCCGATCTAAAGAACAGCTTCAAACCGCATACAGTGCTGGAGCAGACTTAGTGGTTATAGGCACAGCATTTGAGCAAGACCTATCGTTCTTCAACCACCTTAAAAGACAAACAACATATTAATATGGAAGTATCTGTAGAACTCACCTACTCTCCTTTGACCGATGATTACGAAAAACACGTCATTAGCTTTATTAAGCAATTAAGAGCCTCCAAATTCAAAACTTTGGAAAATCCTCTTAGTACTCAGATTTATGGCAACTATGACGAACTTATGCCATTTTTAACAAAGGCCATAGAAGATGCCTTTAAAACAACAGATATTGCTGTAATGTCTATGAAATTGGTGAAAACAGACCGAAGCGACTATGAACCAGATTTTTGAGTTTTTTCTTGATGCGTACAGAGAAACACCAACGTTTCAAATAATACTCGAGGCCATCGCCTTTATATTTGGAGTCCTAAGTGTTTGGTATGCACGGCAGGAAAATATTTTAGTCTATCCCACAGGCATTATTTGCACGGCAATTACGGTTTACCTCCTTTATATCAACACCTACCTCGGTGATATGTTAATGAATATCTATTATTCCATTATGAGCGTCTATGGCTGGTGGAATTGGTCCCGAAAAAAAGGTGAAACTTATCTTGTTCCCATTTCACGCACCTCGCTTAAGGAGAAAATTATAGGTATTGTTCTATTTGGATTAACGATGTTAATTACCTATGTTGTCTATAAAGTATTTAATTACACACTTGAAATAACTAATTACATAGATATTGTAACCTCTGGCATCTTTTTCACGGCAATGTGGTACATGGCCAACAAAAAACTGGAGAATTGGACGCTTTGGATTATTGGAGACCTTATAACAATTCCACTCTACGCTTATCGCGGTTTGGGAATGCTTTCTTTGCAATATCTTATCTTTACAATTCTTGCCATATCTGGATATATAGCATGGAAGAAAAACTTAGACAAGACAAATCAAACTGTTTAAAAGTGGTTCTGTTTGGACCGGAATCCACTGGTAAAACTACCTTATCAAAACGATTGGCGGAACATTATAAAACTGAATGGGTGCCAGAATATGCAAGGGATTATCTTCAAAAAAAGTGGGATGAAGAACAGAAAATTTGCGAACCCGAGGACTTAATTCCTATCGCCATAGGACAAATGAGCCTAGAAAACAAACTAGCCAAAACAGCTAATGAAATCTTGATATGCGATACTGATTTATTGGAAACCAAAGTTTATAGCGAAGTGTATTACAATGGGTATTGCGACCCTATCTTAGATAAATATGCCCAGCAAAACAACTATGACTTGTATTTTTTAACGTACATTGACACACCGTGGGAAGCTGACGACCTGCGCGATAGACCCAATAACAGGATGGAGATGTTCACGGCATTTTCCACGGCTTTAAAAGAATATCATAGACCTTATGTATTTTTAAAAGGGACTAAAGAAGAGCGTTTTAACGCAGCAATAAACCAAATCGATAAATTATTGAAATCAAAAAAATGAATTTTACAGAACAGGACCTAAAACAAATAGAAGCAAAGGGACTAACCCTTAAAACTGTTGAAAAACAGATAGAACGATTTAAAACCGGAATTCCCTTTACAAAGATTGTTGAGGCTGCCACCATTGGAAATGGCATTATGGCCTTGAGCGACTCTAAGATCAATGAACTCATCGCCTACTTTGAGTCACAGAAAAAAGATGTTGCGCTTAAAAAATTCGTTCCAGCATCTGGAGCAGCCACTAGGATGTTTAAATTCTTGTTTCAATTTATAAAAGAATTTAATCCAGAAAATGATACCGTCGATACCTATATAAAAAACAATGAATCAAAGGACATGGCAAAGTTTGTCTCAGGCATGGACAAGTTTCCTTTTTATAATTTGGTGTTATCCCAACTTCAACAATCTGGTGTTGATATTAGTGCCTTATCCCAAACAAAAAAAGTTTGGCATTTTGTGAATACCATGTTAGATACAGACCAATTAAATTATGGCGTTTACCCTAAAGGCCTTTTACCCTTTCATAAATATTCCGAAAAGCATATTGCCACCGCTTTTGAAGAACATCTTTACGAAGCTGCACTTCATGCTGCAAATGGAAATACGGCCAAAATTCACTTTACGATTTCCAAACAACATACAGATAGGTTTAGAAATGAGTTTTCAAGAATAAAAGAACATGTAGAGGAAGATACTGGTATTGATTTTGAAATCACCTACTCCTATCAAAAAGAATCGACCGATACCATTGCGGTAAACATGGATAATACACCATTTAGAAATCCTGATGGATCGTTACTTTTTAGACCGTCCGGACACGGAGCGCTCATTCAAAATCTAAATGCTGTAGATGCAGACATTATTTTCATAAAGAATATTGATAATGTAGTAGTTAAGCCTTATCAAAACGATATTGCCAAATACAAAAAAGTGCTCGCAGGCATTCTTCTTAAAGTACAGGCTAAATCCTTTGGTTATTTAAATCAAATTGATAATGGTAATGTAACGGACAGCACACTCGAGGACATAGAAGAATTTATGTCAGAGGAACTGAACGTAAAGATTCCAAAGGACTATCATAACTTCTCTAAAGAGGAAAAAGTAACATTTCTTCACAAACATCTTAATCGCCCTATAAGGGTTTGTGGCATGGTGAAAAATGAAGGTGAGCCAGGTGGTGGTCCTTTCTGGATAATAGATGATAAGGGCCAACAATCACTTCAAATCGTAGAGACGGCCCAAATCGATCAAAGTAACACAGCCCAGAACACTATTCTTCAAAATGCCACGCATTTTAATCCTGTGGATATTGTATGCGGCGTAAAGAATTATAAAGGTGAAAAATTCAATCTTAATCAATTCGTGAATGAGCAGGCCGCCTTCATTACACAAAAGACAAAATTGGGCAAAGAACTAAAAGCATTGGAATTACCTGGTCTTTGGAATGGTGGCATGGCCAACTGGAACACCATCTTTGTAGAAGTGCCAGTCCTTACATTTAATCCTGTAAAAAAGGTAAATGATCTACTAAAAGAGCACCATCAAATATAATGACCTTAGATTATGAAGGCATACGTTCGGAATTAACGTTCAAGGCTGCAAGGAGCTCAGGCAGTGGAGGCCAACACGTTAACAAGGTATCCACTAAGGTCGTTTTGTATTTTAATATCGCTCAGAGTCAATTTTTAACCGAAGAGCAACAACAATTGTTGATGGAGGCCTTGTCAACGCGCATTACCAAAAAAGGTATTTTGATGTTAAGTTGCAGTGAGACAAGAAGTCAGGCCAAAAATAAAGAGCTGGTTACTAAACGGTTTTTTGACATCTTGGAAGAAGGCCTAAAGGAGGACAAAGAACGAAAACCAACAAAAATCCCTAGGGCTGTGAAGCAAAAGCGATTAGCTGCTAAACGCAAACATGCAGAAAAGAAAGCCCAGAGAAAACCTCCCAAACTCAATTGAAGATTCCAAAATCATTGGTATCTTTGCAGCGTTCTCAAAAAGGGGTGCCCAATATCGGCTGAGATCATACCCATTGAACCTAGAACAGGTAATGCTGTTTAGGAAGTTTTATTTAATCTTTAACCAAAGAATAATTACCTCTTTTTATTCGATTATAATTTATAGTCGTATGAAAAATCTATTCGTAATTCTATGTTTGACGATCGCATCGTCAAATCTTATGGCACAAGTTACACCTTCAGATTCTACAAAAGTTGAAAAGTTAGATGAAGTATTGGTAAAAGCAGTTAGAGTTGAAGCTAGCTCACCTATTACCCATACCAACGTAAGGAAGGAAGAAATTGCCAAACGTAATGTAGGGCAAGATATTCCAGTACTGCTCAACTTCCTGCCTTCCGTGGTGACCACCTCAGATGCTGGAGCTGGTATTGGCTACACAGGTATTAGAATTAGAGGCGTAAGTGCCCAGTCTACCAACGTAACCATTAATGGTATTCCTTACAGCGATGCCGAATCCTTAGGTACCTTTTGGGTAAATTTAGGAGACTTTGCGTCGTCCGTAGAAAATTTACAAGTACAACGTGGTGTAGGGACTTCTACCAATGGTTCTGCCGCCTTTGGTGCAAGCATCAATATCTTAACAGATGCCGTGTCCAACGAAGCCTCTGGAGAAATCTCCAATTCCTTCGGAAGTTTTAATACCAGAAAGCATACCGTGAAATTTAGCACCGGATTAATGAACGACCACTTTGAGATTGCAGGACGTTTATCCAATATCGAATCCGATGGTTATATTGATCGTGCTTCAACAAGTTTAAAATCCTATTTCCTACAAGGGTCTTACGTAGATGACCATACCCTAATCAAGGCTGTTGTTTTTGGAGGTAACAACATTACCTACCAATCATGGTTTGGTTTTGACCCAGCAACTATTGCGGCCATTGGAGAAAATCCAAATATCAATGAAAATAGGCAATTTAATATTGGTGGTATTCAATTTGATAATGAGGGCAACAGAACCGGGTTTTATGATAATCAGGTTGATAATTATAGACAAGATCACTACCAATTGCACTGGAATGAAAAACTCAACAACAATTGGTCCACGACGCTTGGCCTAAATTATACCTATGGTCGTGGTTATTTTGAAGAATATATAGATAACTACTATTATTCCAATATTCTTTTTGCTCCTGATGCCACCTTTGACTTTTTAGGGCTTGAGCCCATTACGGTTAATGGTGAAGCCGTTGACAGTATGGATTATATAAGACAGCGCTGGTTGGATAATGACTATTATGTCGTTAACGCTAATGTTAACTATAGAGACCAAAAATGGGACGCTGTTGCTGGAATATCATTTAGTCATTACGACGGAGATCATTTTGGTGAAATCATCTGGGCAGAATATGCCACCGAATTACCCATTGGTGAGCGTTACTATGAAGGAAACGGAAAAAAGAATGACGCTTCGGTATTTGCCAAAGCAAATTACAGACTTAACGATAAGTTCCGCTTCTTTGGAGACCTCCAGGTGAGAAATGTAAATTACGAAACGTCAGGACAGGAGTCTTCAAGTCTTGAGCCATTTAATGTAGATGTGAACTATACGTTTTTCAACCCAAAAGCTGGTATTACCTACAGGGCCAATGACAATAACAGTCTTTACTTCTCATACGCAAGAACAAACCGTGAACCAAGTAGACAAGACTTTGAAAACAATCCAGATGTAAAACCCGAAGAATTGAATGATTTTGAATTGGGTTGGCGCCACAGAAAAGGAAACTTTAGCTTTAATGCCAATGGGTTTTTAATGCTTTACAACGAACAGCTGGTGCTTTCTGGCCAACTTGATGATGTTGGTAGTCCTATTAGAACCAATAGTGGTGAGAGTTACAGAGTAGGTTTAGAATTAGAAGCTATCATTCCCGTAACACCAAAACTAACTTTACAGCCCAATGCAACAATCAGTGCCAATAGAAATCGTGAGACTATAATTTCATTTGATGGAGCCTTGGTTAATCTAGGAGAAACTGCCATTGCTTTTTCTCCAGATTTTATAGCGGCAAATGCCATCGTTTATCAACCTATTAACAATTTGCAGTTGTCCCTTTTGAGTAAATTTGTTGGAGAGCAGTTTATGAGCAATACGGAAGCAGAATTATCGCGATTAGACAGCTTTTTTGTCAATGATTTTAATATAACGTATACTATTGAAACCAATTCTATCTTTGAGTCTGTGGTTTTTACTGGCTTAGTGAACAACATCTTTAACGAAAAATACGTTTCTAATGGGTATTACTACACTTTTGATGATGATTTCTCAAATCCCGGAACGGTAACCACAATTGAAGGTGCAGGTTTTTATCCTCAGGCCACAACTAATTTTCTATTGGGCCTAACGCTCAACTTTTAGTTGCTTACAAAATAAACACCATTACCTAAATCATCAACCCTGTATGGCTGTAACGTGCAGGGTTGTGTATTTCCCTGCAGGCCTAAGCCTGTAGTTAAACTATAGCGATTTTCATCATCGCACCCACAAATCACAATATCGCCTGTGCCAGACTCCGTTAAAGTAGAGCAAACGTCAGGGGCGTGACTCGGATCAGCTGCATCCCACGCCAATAGCGAAGTCGAATTTAAGCGCCATAACCAAACGCCGTTATTGCCTTGACCTGGTACAAAAACGCCATTGTTAGGAAATGCCAGCTGGCTAAACTGAGGAAGATTTGTATTGACCTGAAGGTTAACTCCAGCATCAAATAAAAAGTTGCAATTAGAGTTGGGAGAATCATCGCTATTACAGGCAAGAAAAGCCAAAAATAAAAAGCTAAAACCTACTTTTTTCATATTAAATTTTAAGTTGCAATTTACGATTAATTAACCATACCGTAAATATTTTGTATATTTGTTCTAATCTCGTGCACACGGGATTTTTCTAATTAGTCCCGAACTGGTTTCGGGATATTTTTATATATAAACGGAAGGACTTATGAGCAAAGTATCTTATTACACTGCAGAAGGATTGAAAAAATTAAGGGATGAGCTTAATCACCTTAAAGATGTTGAACGCCCTAAAGCATCCCAAGCTATAGCTGAAGCTAGAGATAAGGGTGACTTAAGCGAAAATGCCGAGTATGACGCTGCAAAGGAAGCACAAGGATTGCTTGAAATGAAAATTGCCAAAATGGAAGAAACCCTTGCCAACGCAAGAGTTATTGACGAGTCACAACTAGACACTTCTAAGGTGTTGGCCTTATCAACGGTAAAGATTAAGAATCAAGTTAACGGCATGGAAATGACCTATACCTTAGTTGCCGAAAGTGAAGCCGATTTAGCTTCTGGAAAAATTTCCGTCAATTCACCTATAGGTAAAGGTTTACTTGGTAAATCTGTTGGTGATGTGGCAGAAATTACTGTACCTAATGGTACGATGAAATTTGATATCCTTGAAATTACGAGATAACGGTTCAAAAATCATAGCACAAAGATTCCTGTTTACCTTTATAAAGCAGGAATCTTTTTTATCTTAGTATTTCACTAAATCAATTCTAGTTATGGCAACATTATTCACCAAAATCATTAAAGGCGAAATACCATCGTACAAAGTTGCTGAAACTGAGGAATTCTTTGCGTTTTTAGATATCAATCCCAATTCTAAAGGCCATACCTTGTGCATACCAAAACTAGAAGTCGATAAGATTTTTGATTTAGATGAAGCAACCTACACAGGACTTATGCAATTTTCAAGACGAGTCGCTTTAGCTATTGAAAAAACAGTGCCTTGTGAGCGCGTAGGTATGTCGGTTATTGGTCTAGAAGTACCTCACGTGCACGTGCATTTAATTCCACTGCACAATATGGAGGATGCGCGCTTTACCCGAAAGGTAAAATTAAATCCTGACGAATTTTCGGCCTTGGCAAAATCCATTGCTGCCAATTTCAAATAATACTTAGACCGTTTTTAAGCTAATCTGTAGTGTTGTTCCTTTGTTCAATTCGGAGTCCAAAACTTTGATCTTACCATTATGGTAATCCTCTATTATGCGTTTAGACAAAGACAACCCTAAGCCCCAACCTCTTGATTTAGTGGTATAGCCAGGCTCAAATATTTTTTTAAACTGGTTTTTGGGAATGCCCTTTCCTGTGTCGGAAATATTTATCAACACATTCTTATCGGTCTCTTCAAGACTTAAGACTAAGTTTCCCTTTCCCTTCATTGCATCAATGGCATTCTTCACTAAATTTTCTATAGTCCAACTGAAGAGCTGCGCGTTGAGCTTTACCATAATTTGAGTATCAGGACAATTAATTTCAAAATTTATCAACTTAGAGCTTCTTGATTTCAAATAATCAAATGAAGACTCCGTAACCTTAACGATATCCAGCACCTCTAGGGTTGGTGCCGAACCTATTTTGCTAAACCTATCGGTAATGGTTCTAAGTCTATCTATATCTTTTTCAATCTCCTGAATATACTCAGGATTCACGTTTTCAGATTTCAGAATTTCTGTCCAGCCCACAAGAGAAGATAAGGGTGTTCCTATTTGATGTGCCGTTTCTTTGGCCATTCCCGTCCAAAGCTTATTCTGCTCGGCATTTTTGGTGCTACGGTAAAAGAAATAGACCACTGCTGCAAAAAGAAAGATGATAAGCAACAAGGCCAACGGATAATATTTAAGCTTGTTTAAAAGAGGGGAATTGCCATAGTAGAGGGTAGAGAGTACCTTGTCTTGATATCTAATTTCTATGGGCTGATTTTCGTTCTTAAATCGCTCTATAAGCTTTATAAGATACAGGGAATCTTTAGCCTTTTCTTCATCAATATTTCTGTAATCCATACTGCCATCACTTGCCACGCTAATCATGGGCGTCGTTTTATTACTGGCAATGATTTGGAAAGGCAATTCCGGTACGTCCGATGTTAAATCTTGTGTTTTACTTATTTCCTTTTGAGCAAACGACCAATTGCGCATTTTGGCACGCTCTTCTGCTTTGAAATTTTGAAAAAAAACGTAGGTGTTCCAAAGTATGAGGGAAATTATGGCAAACGATGAAAAAATAATAATCCAACGGATGACATTACGGTTCTTTTTGGTCATTTTCAATAGCTCAATTTCTATATTAAAGATAATGTAATAATGTTAATAATATTGTGCGAGGCTCAAGCTAAAATGCTTTTGTGCCCCACCTAATATATTTATATTTGTTGTAAATCAAAGGGCTAGATGATTTCAATTAATCCTAAGGACATTTCAACCAAACAATTGCATGGCTATTTGCTCAGTGCCGTAGCTCCGAGGCCTATTGCCTTTGCAAGTACGATTGATGAGAAGGGTAACCCTAATCTTTCGCCTTTTAGTTATTTCAATGTTTTTAGTAGCAAGCCACCTATTTTGATTTTTTCTCCTGCACGACGCGTTAGGGACAATACCACCAAGCACACCTTACAAAATGCTGAAGCCGTTAAGGAGGTGGTTATCAATGTGGTTAATTATGACATTGTACAACAAATGTCATTAAGCAGTACCGAGTATCCAGATGGTGTTAACGAGTTTGAAAAGGCAGGTTTAACGATGCTAAAATCTGAAAAAGTAAAACCCTTTAGGGTCGCAGAATCACCAATTCAATTGGAGTGCAAGGTTAACGATATTGTTTCCCTAGGAACTGAAGGTGGCGCTGGTAACCTTATCATTTGTGAGGTGGTACAAATGCATATTTCAGAAGATGTTATGAATGAGGATAATACCATAAATCAAGAGGCCTTGGATTTGGTTGCTAGAGCTGGTGGTAATTATTACAGTAGAGCAAAAGCGGGATTTTTTGAGATTCCCAAACCCTTACAAACCTTAGGAATCGGAGTGGATGCCCTACCAGAAGAGGTACGTAACAGTATGATTCTTACAGGAAATAATCTTGGTATGCTAGCCAACGTTGAGGCACTACCCTCTAAGGATGAAGTGAGTGCATTTATCAAGGATATAAGTAAACGCTATCCAAATATTACAGGTGCCTCTCACCGAGAAAAACATAAATTGGCACGAAATTATTTAAGTTTTGGCGATGTGGAAAGCGCTTGGAAGATATTATTATCATAATGAAAATCGAATTAATATAATAGAATACATAAACAATGGAAGTACAAGGACGTATAAAAGTAATAGGAGATACCCAAACCTTTGGGAGTAATGGATTTAGAAAAAGAGAAGTGGTTGTAACAACAGAAGAGCAATATCCACAACACCTTTCTATAGAGTTTATACAAGACAAAACAGACTTGTTAAACAACTACCAAGTTGGGCAGCAGGTAAAAATAGGAATAAACCTTAGAGGTCGCGAATGGGTGAATCCTCAAGGCGAAACCAAATATTTTAATTCTATACAAGGCTGGCGTATTGAAACGGTACAATCAGAACCTATGAACGAGAACATGCCACCTGTACCACCAGCAGAGGCTTTTGAGCCTGCAGGAGATTTAAACGAAGATGAGCATGACGATTTGCCGTTTTAATTTTGCATAACGCCAAACATAAAAAAACCCCTTCCAGAATCTGGAAGGGGTTTTTGTTAATAGATATTATTTGATTTTGTTACCATCTTTGTCAAAGAAATGGTATTCAAGATAAGTGTAAGCATCTCTGGGTAAAACTTTTACCCATTTTTTGTGTTCAAAAAACCATTTTGAACGTACTGATGGAAAGCCCTTGGTTAAAAAGGCTGCTATAAAAGGATGTGCATTTAAGGTTACCTTTTTATAGTCTTTTTTGAAAATCCGCTCTAAGTCTTGGGTAATACGATTCACCACTTTTATTGGCGCTTCGATTTCATCTCCACCTACGAGGTTTGGATTTTCTTCTTTGGTCTTAATATTGCGTTCCGGCCTTACGCGTTGTCTGGTTATTTGTACCAAACCAAACTTACTAGGCGGCAATATTTTGTGTTTAGCTTTGTCGTCTTTCATCTCATCACGGAGATGGTTGTAAAGCTGCTTACGGTTTTCTGCACGTCCCATGTCTATGAAATCAATAACTATGATGCCACCCATGTCACGCAGTCGTAATTGACGTGCTATTTCGGTAGCAGATATTAGATTGACTTCCAAGGCCGTATCTTCTTGGTTCTTTTCTTTATTGGAACGATTTCCGCTATTTACATCTATAACATGCATAGCTTCAGTATGTTCTATGACCAAGTAGGCGCCTTTTGCCATGGATACGGTTCTGCCAAAGGAGGTTTTAATTTGGCGTTCTATGCCGTATTTTTCAAAAATGGGTACACCATTCCTGTAATGCTTTACAATAGACTCTTTTTTTGGTGCAATTTGATGCACATAATCTTTTAGTTGAAGGTATAAGGCTTCATCATCTACAACAATACCAGTAAATGAATCGTTAAAGATATCCCTTAAAATGGAGGATGCTTTGTTCATTTCCCCTAAAACCTTGGTAGGGTGATGTGCTTTATACAACTTCTTACACATTGCTGTCCATCTACTCAGCAAATTCTGTAAATCATTGTCGAGATCAGCCACTTTTTTTCCTTCGGCAACCGTACGGATAATAACACCAAAACCTTTTGGTGTTATACTCTTAACAAGACGCTTTAGCCTGTCTTTCTCTTCCTTGGATTCAATCTTCTGGGAGATTGAAATCCTATTGGAAAATGGTACCAGCACAATATAGCGTCCAGCAATTGAAAGCTCTGAGCTTATGCGAGGTCCTTTCGTAGAAATAGGCTCCTTTACTACTTGTACCAGTATGGATTGATTGGACTTTACAGCGTCGGCAATTTTGCCGTGCTTATCCAAGTCCTTTTCAAAGCGAAAGTCTTTAAGTGAGTAATCTCTTAATTTCCCTGTGCTTACACGTTTAATGAATTTTAAAAGTGAAGGCAATTGCGGTCCTAGATCATGATAGTGTAAAAACCCATCTTTCTCGTAGCCCACATTGACAAATGCGGCATTAAGACCAGGCATAACTTTCCGTATTTTGGCAATAAAAATATCACCAACCGAAAAATTATTATCCTCTTCATCTTTATGTAATTCAATAAGTCTTCCATCTTTTAATAAGGCAAAATCAACAATATCTGAACTCGATCTTACGATTAATTCCTTGTTCATAATGTTAATTTATATCTAACTCAAAAACCTTGAGATAGATGGATTTTACTAAATTATTTGACACAGGATGTAATATCCAACGAATGTAAGGACACTCTATTAATGTCGCTTAAATTCTATATCAAAGAACGTTTTTTGTTTAAACTGAAAAAAGTAGTTTTTAAACTACTTTTTTGCAATTTATTTCTTTTTGTGACGATTAGCGCGTCTACGTTTTTTACGCTTATGCGTCGCTACCTTGTGTCTTTTTCTCTTTTTACCACTTGGCATAGTTAATAATGCTTTTTAATTAATATAGTTTTAATGCGTTTAGTTTACTTCAACATTAGTTTTTACGCCTTCTAAGAACACTTTAGCAGGTTTAAAAGCAGGTATGTTGTGGGCTGGGATTTTAATCGTAGTATTTTTAGAAATGTTACGACCTGTTTTCTCAGCTCTTGTTTTGATTATGAAACTTCCAAATCCTCTTAAGTACACGTTATCGCCACTTTCTAAAGATGCTTTTACTTCTTCCATAAAGGATTCTACTGTAGCCTGTACATCACCTTTTTCCATTCCTAATTTGTCAGAAATTTTGGCTACTAAATCAGCTTTTGTCATTGTTATTAGTTTTAGGGTTACTATAAATTCTAAGGGATGCAAATATAGGTAATTTAATTTCAATATTTAAAGTGTAATTAATTAAAATTTAACACTATAAAGATTTATTTTTGTCTGGTCTAGGTTAAATCACAATGAATTTTCACACCCAACTAATTAACTGGTATTCAGATAATAAGAGAAGTCTACCTTGGCGAGACACGGACAATCCTTATTTTATTTGGCTCTCAGAAATAATTTTACAACAAACTCAAGTTAAGCAAGGGTTACCTTATTATGAGGCATTTGTTAAGCATTTTCCAACGGTTTTTGACCTTGCCAATGCCTCCGAAGAACACGTTTTAAAGCTATGGCAAGGTCTTGGGTATTACTCTAGGGCAAGAAACCTTCATGCGTCTGCCAAATATATTGCCAAAGAATTAAATGGTGTTTTTCCTTCCACTTATGAAGACATTAAAAAACTTAAAGGTGTTGGCGATTACACGGCAAGCGCTATTGCCTCGATTGCATTTAAAGAACCTAAAGCTGTTGTAGATGGAAATGTCTACAGAGTACTATCACGATATTTTGGCATTAAAACAGCCATAAACAGCACTAGTGGTATAAAGGAATTTAAAGCGCTTGCCCAAGAATTAATAGCTAAGGAGCAGCCTCACATTTACAACCAGGCCATTATGGAATTTGGAGCATTACAGTGCACTCCCAAAACGCCAAACTGTGAGCTTTGTCCTTTAAAAAATGGATGCGTAGCACTTAAAGAGAATCTCATCAACGAACTTCCTGTAAAATTAAAAAAGACTAAGGTTACCAAGAAATATTTCAATTATATGGTCTGTGTGGATGACAAGCAAAACATCTTATTTGAAAAACGACAAGGCAAAGGCATATGGCAAAACCTTTATCAGTTCCCCTTAATTGAAAGTGAGAAGAGCCTAACCGCTGAAGAGTTTGATAAACTGCGATTCGATTCTCTGCTTACAAAGCCAATTGGCTATGATTACGCCTTGTACAATGAATCTGATAAAGTACATAAATTGTCTCATCAGCATTTATATACAAAATTTTGGATTATAGAGGTAAAAGATACCCTCACAGACTGCTACATTCCTTTACAAGATATTCACAAATACCCTGTTCCTGTTCTTATTGGTGATTTTATAGAGGAGTTCAATTTTGAAGCACTTTAAGAACAAAAAAATTATTATTTTTAAATAGATAATCAATCCCGTAATTTTACGGGCTAAATACAAATAAATATGTCAGGAACTTTGAATAAGGTAATGCTAATTGGGCATTTAGGAGATGAAGTAAAGATGCATTACTTCGATGATAAGAATTGTGTAGGGCGCTTTCCGTTGGCCACAAATGAAACTTACACCAACAGAACAACCAATGAGCGCGTTACCAATACGGAATGGCATAATATTGTTGTGCGCAATAAGGCTGCCGAGATATGCGAAAAATACCTAAGTAAAGGCGATAAAATCTACATTGAAGGTCGTATTAAAACGCGAAAGTGGACAGACGATAAAGGGATGGAAAGATACTCAACAGAAATTCAATGTACTGATTTTACATTCCTTTCCAATAAAAACGAAAACCAACAGGCACAACCGGCCAATACTCCGAGTAACTCCGTTTCTGAACCACAACAACAGGCATCTAACAGTATTGCTCCTGAAACTGAGGAGGACGACGATTTACCTTTCTAAATACTAAATTCACCGTATTTTGGACCCAGAACCCTCGGTTTTTAATCTAAGTAATGCACTAACGGATACTTCCTTTATTACGAGTATTATTTTACTTTTAATCTTGTTGGTGTGCTCTGGTTTAATCTCTGGGGCAGAAGTTGCCCTATTCTCGCTTACGAAAGCCAATATTGATGAAGGCCTAGAGAAAAAATCGGTGCCAATGCAAATTATTGCCTATTTGCTGCAAAAACCGAAAAAACTACTTGCAACAATTCTTGTAGCAAATAATTTTATAAATATCGCTATAGTTCTACTGTTTGCTTATATAGGTGAAACCTTATTTCAGAGTGTAGCCAATACTGTTGTTAGATTTTTATTGGAGGTTGTTACAGCGACATTCTTAATACTGTTGTTTGGTGAAATTATACCTAAGATTTATGCCAGTCGTAATAGCGTTCGTTTTGCAAGTTTTATGGCTAGACCTTTAAGAGTTTTAGATGTTATTTTTTCTCCTTTAAGCTCACCAATGCGATTAGCAACTTTAAAATTACAAGACACCTTAGGTAGAAAACGATCTAATCTCAGCGTAGATCAATTATCCCAGGCTCTAGAACTAACAGATGATAAAGACACCACTCAAGAGGAGCAAAAACTCCTCAGAGGCATTGTGTCTTTTGGAAATACCGACACCAAACAGGTTATGCGCCCTAGAATGGACCTATTTGCCCTGGATATTGAAACTCCTTTCAACAGTATTATTGCAGATATTATTGATAATGGATACTCGCGTATCCCTGTTTTTGAAGAAAACATAGACAATATTAAAGGGGTTTTGTATGTAAAGGACCTTCTTCCTCATTTAGATAAAAAAGATTTTAACTGGCCCAGCC
Source organism: uncultured Winogradskyella sp. (assembly GCA_913055905.1). Classification (GTDB taxonomy): domain Bacteria; phylum Bacteroidota; class Bacteroidia; order Flavobacteriales; family Flavobacteriaceae; genus Winogradskyella. The sequence goes on along the minus strand of CAJXLB010000001.1, from coordinate 649,748 downwards.
TTCTGCGAGAACCTTTCTTTGTCCCAGAAAATAAAAAGCTGGATGACCTTATGGTCGAATTTCAGAACAAGAAGGTGCATCTCGCCGTTGTCGTTGATGAATACGGTGGTACTTCCGGTTTGGTTTCCCTAGAAGATATTATTGAGGAAATTGTGGGAGACATCAGTGATGAATATGATGACGAAGACCTCATCTTTACCAAGATAGATGACCACAACTACAGTTTTGAGGGTAAAACACCTTTGAAAGATGTGTATAAAATTGTAGGGATTGAAGAAGACGATATCGAAGATTTTGAAGCTAAAAAGGGTGAAGCGGAAACCTTGGCTGGCTTTGTTTTGGAAATCTCTGGAGGCTTTCCTCGTATTGGAAGTAAAATAAACTTTAAAAATTACGTTTTTACTATAGAAGCTTTAGAGCGCAAACGTATTAAACAAATCAAATTTACACTCTTGAAACAGCAAGAATGAAGCATTTAACCCTTTTATTCGTACTATGTATATCTTGTCTTAGTTGTGGAGACAGCCCCTTACCCAAACCCGAAGCATATTTAAGGTTAGACTATCCTAAAGCTCAGTATAAAACCGTTAAAACTCCTCTACCCTTTAGCTTTGACAAAAATCACCTTGCGCAGCCCATAGACTCCATAAAAATAGCAGGCTCAACCCGAGGGTTAGATTTAAAATATCCCAGTTTAAAAGCTACGATATATCTTACTTATAAAGCGGTTACACCAAACAGTTTAGACAGCCTTTTACGAGATGCCCAATCCCTCACCCAAAAACATACCATAAAAGCCGATGAGATTAGCAGCACGATTTATGAAAATCCAGTAAATAGAGTTTACGGTATGTTATACGAGGTTGGTGGTGATGCAGCGTCGCAATCGCAATTTTATGTAACGGATAGCATCAACCACTTTCTAAGCGGATCCTTATATTTCTATGCAAAACCCAATTACGATTCTATTTACCCAGCAGCAGAATATCTAAAAAAAGACATCAAGCACCTAATGGAATCCTTACGTTGGGAAAATCCATAAAAAAAGGCAACCAAAATGGTTGCCTTTTTTTGACTTCATCCAAGTCTTAAAAGTTATAACGCAAGCTTGCATTCCAGATTCTTCCAATACCTAAGAAAGTACCAAAGTTATCAGTTTGGCTTATATAAGGTGTGTTGAATAAGTTGTTCACGTTTGCTCTAAAGGTCATTCTATTATCACCTAAAGAAAATCTATACGTTAAACCTGCATCTGCTAAAGCATAAGATGGTAATCTTTGAGACTCGTACACTTGTCCGTTAAGTGCAGCTTCTACAGCTTCGTCAACATCAACGAACTCATAAAGGTCTGCAAAGATGTTATAGTCCATATCAACAGAAAGGCCTTCTACTACATTCCACACTAAGCCTGCTCCAAAAGAGGTTTGTGGTGCGTTACCAACTTTAACATCAGTAAGCTCTACTTCACCGTCAGTAATTAAGAATTGCTGTGTATCGTCATTTTGTAAGGTGAATGGCGTTGTACCCTCATACTTCCAGTTACCAATAGACCCATAACCTCTAAAGCTAATTTTACCTCCGATTGGTCTATACTCAAAATCAAACTCCACACCTTGGTGAACTTGTGTAACGTCTGTAAAGCGGTAGATACCAAATTCATCGTTAGGTAACTCCGTACCAAAGGTTAAGAAACGATTTCCCCATTCGGTTCTGTAAACATCGAAATTAAATCTCCAGGTGCTGTTTTGGAATCTATACCCAAATTCGTAACCAATGATTTCTTCATTGTCTATTTCTGGCTCTACCAAATCATTAGAGTTCCTGATATCACGGAAGATATTATCTAAGAACGGTTGTCTTGAAAAGGTACCGATATTAGCAAAAACCTTATTGTTTTCATCAATATTGTAAGAAGCACCACCTTTAATTTGATAGCCTACTTTGTTGATTTTTTCAGACTTTCCTAAGCCGTTGCCCGTTCCAACGAAGCGACCTGTTCTTTGGAAGGATTGTGTTGAGAGTGCACCCTGAACAAATACGGAAAAGTCTTCTGTAGCATATTCTGCTTGACCAAATCCACCTATGTAATTAATATTTTCAGAATAATCAAACTGTGTTCTTTGATCTTCGTCTGCAAAGTCAAAAAGCGCTGCCCAAGGGTTTGCTTCAAAAGTTTCTGTAAACACATAGTCATCTGGACGGTCAGTTCTAAAATTATCCACAAAACCGTTTAATCCCATTAAATCGTTGATTTGTCTCCAGTGATCTCCGCGGTACAGTCTTCCATCAAAACCAACATTGAAGCTCCAGTTTTCTCCAGACTCTATATTTAAATTTGATAATAATCCATACCAATTGTGGTTATTTACAGACGCACGTCTTACAAATCCATCGCTAAATCCAGCAAACCCGTTTGAGTCAGCTGCAGCCTGGTTGTTTTGTACGATTTGATTGAAATCTATTTGGCCATTGGATTCTAACCTAACTCTGTTAGAGCTGCTTCCTAACATACCTGTACCACCACCGCGGCCCCAAGAGGCATAAAGAACCGTAGATAAATCTAACTTTTCGTTGATATCAAAATCCCAGTTAAGGTTGGCTACTGGTTTGTGATAGTAGTTACGTCTTTCCGTAAAACGTTCGCCATTTCTAAACCCAGTATTAGGATTGTATTTTTCACCATATAATTCAAATTCTTCGAGGTCACTTGAGAAATTTTGATCATGCCACTGTGGCGCTCCCGTGATTAAGAAGTTGAAAGTGTTTCTGTCATTAGGCTTGTAGCCTACCGAGAACAAGTAGTTTTGTCCCTGACCAGCAGTCCCTATAGAATACTTTCTGTGTGCTTGCCAGTGATCTACTAATACAGAAAAAGCCCAACCTTTATCATTTACACCAGAGTTATATGAGAAAGTTCCTTTGGCAAAACTATCGTTACCACCCATAAAACGAACAAATCCACCTTCTCTTTGCTCGGTTGTTTTTGAGATAATGTTAACGGTACCACCTACTGAAGAAATCGCTAATTTAGACGATCCTAGACCTCTTTGAACCTGCACTGCATTGGCAACATCTGCCATACCAGCCCAGTTAGACCAGAACATCCTACCATCTTCAACACTATTGATTGGTTGACCGTTTAATAGGAAAGCCGTGTTAGTGTCGTCAAAACCTCTTAAGAAGATACGGCTATCACCAAATCCACCAGCTTGGTTAGACACATAGACAGAAGGTGTATTCTTCATGGATTCGGTAAATTCAATATTTCCTGAAATCTTCAGTTGAATATCCCTTCCTTTAATAGTTGACACTGCCACTGGTGTTTGGCGTGCTTCGGCGATATCGATAACGCCAGTACCAACTACAACGACTTCCTCTAAAGAATTGTCTAAGTCTAAAGCAATGGAACCTAAATCGGTATTGCCATTAAACTTTAAAACTTTAGTAGCAAAACCTACATAAGAAACTTCTATTTGACCTGACGCCAAGTCGGTGGTCAATTCAAAATTTCCTTCAAAATCTGTCATTGCACCTACTGTGGTGCCTTTAATAATGACATTAGCTCCTGGAAGTGGCGAATTCATTTCTGCATCTACCACCTTTCCTTTAATTGTAGATTGCGCTAAAAGTGTTAACGAAAACAGCATAGTAGCGCTCATCATAAATAATTGCGTAATTTTTTTCATTATAACAATTGAGTTATTGGTTTACGGCGCAAAATTACTCTGCTAAGGTGTAAAAGTGTTACGTTAACGTTAAATATTAAAGCAGAAATGTTATCTAAAAAAAAACGACTTAAAACTATCTTTTGATGACTTTAAAGGTTAAGTACGCTTTTGTAAATAATGATGCATTAAATGATTGGTAGAATCATCATGCTCAAGCTTGGCTTGTGCTGTAAGTTCATTCAAAATGGACTTAGCCAATTGCTTACCCAGCTCCACTCCAAATTGATCGTAACTATAGATGTTCCAAACAATACCTTGCACAAATATTTTGTGCTCATACATGGCGATAAGCTTTCCAAGGCTTTCAGGTGTCAATTGGTCGATAAGAATTGACGTTGTAGGTTTATTGCCTTCAAACACTTTAAAAGGCACTAGTTTCGCCTTTTCGAGTTCGCTTAAGGATTGTTGGTTTAACTCGGCTAGAACTTCTTTCTCTGTTTTACCATTCATCAATGCTTCGGTCTGGGCAAAATAATTAGACATAAGCTTATCGTGATGGTCTTCATTACCATGAAGCGACTTAACAAAGCCAATAAAATCAGCAGGAATTAGCTTAGTCCCTTGATGAATCAATTGAAAGAATGCGTGTTGGGAATTTGTCCCAGGTTCTCCCCAAATTATTGTTCCTGTTTGGTAATTCACTCTGTGACCTTGCCTATCTACACTTTTTCCATTACTCTCCATAATCCCTTGCTGTAAATAGGTAGCAAATTGGTTTAAGTACTGTGTATATGGAATAATAGCTTCACTCTCTGCCTTAAAGAAATTGTTATACCACACGGTAAGTAAGCCAGCAATAACTGGTATGTTTTCCCTGAAATCCTTGGACTTAAAATGATGGTCCATTTTTTGGGCACCATTAAGGAGTTGTTCAAACTTATCATATCCCAAGGCAAGGCTTATGGATAGCCCTACGGCACTCCACAATGAAAACCGGCCGCCAACCCAATCTTTCATAGGGAAAATATTTTCCCCGTCTATGCCAAAGGCTTTTACGCTTTCAATATTGGTAGAAACGGCAACAAAATGTTTAGATATGGCCTCTTCTGGCAAGGTCTCTAAAAACCAAGACCTAATGGAATTAGCATTGGATAAGGTTTCCTGCGTCGTAAAGGTTTTTGAAACGATTACGAACAGAGTGGTTTCAGGATTAAGATTTTTTATAACTTCATTGTAATGGTCGCCATCGACATTACTTACAAAGTGGGTGTTCAAATGATTTTTATAAAACTGTAAGGCATCAACAACCATAGCAGGACCTAAATCAGACCCTCCTATTCCTATATTAACCACATCGGTAATAGCATTACCAGTATGTCCTTTATGATTTCCCGAAACGATTGCTTCTGTAAAAGCCTTAATCTTATCCCTAACTTGATAAACTCCTGGAATAACGTTTTCTCCGTTAACAAAGACCTCTTCATTTTTATCAGCTCTCAGAGCCGTGTGTAAGACAGCTCTTTCTTCAGTTTCATTGATTATGTCTCCACTAAAATATTTAGAGATAGCATCTTTTAAATCGACCTCATTCGCCAATTCAACGAGCAGGTCTATAGTCTCTTTTGTAATGCGGTTTTTGGAGAAGTCTACATAAAAATCTTCCCAATTAATCGTTAGTTCTTCTGCTCTATTGTCCTGTTGGGAAAAAAGCTCCCTTAAATGTTTATTCTTTAAACTTATAAAGTGATCTGAGAGTTTTTGCCAAGCCTTGGTCGAAGTTGGATTAGTGTTCTTTAACGCCATGTTTTTATGAAATCGGGTCTTCTGTTATCGTATTTGTTTTGTTTTTTGGTTCTGATTCCAAGAAATAAATTTTATCTAGACGCTCTTTAATCGGCTTGATGTATTCTAGATATTTTTGTTTTAAGCTATCGGAAATAGGTTCTGCTTCTGGCAGTTTTTGTTTAAAGGGGTCTACTTGTCTTCCGTTTTTCCAAAACCTGTAGCATACATGAGGTCCACTGGTATTGCCTGTCATCCCAATATAGCCTATGATATCTCCTTGCTTAACATATTGTCCTTTCTTGACATTCTGCCTACTCATATGCAAATACTGCGTGGTATATGTAGCATTATGCCGTATCTTAACGTATTTGCCATTACCTCCACGACGAGTAGATTCTATGACCGTACCATTGGCAGTTGCCATAATCGGAGTTCCTACTGGTGCTGCAAAGTCCGTCCCTTTATGAGGCCTTACTCGGTTGCCATAATAGGCAATTCGGCGCTTAAGATTATAGCGCGATGACAGTCTTCCGAATTTCAACGGTGACTTTAAAAAGGCTCGTCTCATATTTTTGGCTTCCTCATTAAAATAGTCCTTTACACCGTTTACGGCGTCCGTCTCAAATTGAAAAGCATAGAGGGAATCGCCATTGTGCTCAAAATAAGCGGCCTTTACATCGTGAACTCCAGCATAGATAGAATCATCAATATACTTATCTGTATATATCACTTTAAAGCGATCGCCAGGCATTAATCGTCTAAAATCTATAGACCATGCATAGATATTATCTGCCATGATATTGGCCAACACAGGGCTTAATCCCAGCTCATCGAGAGTAAGCGAAATGTTGTTTTCAATGATTCCTGTTGCTGTTTTTTCGACATACTTAATAGGTTTTCTACTAGTATACGCCTCAATGGAGTCTTTAAACTTAATGACTACGTATTCTTCTAAACTTGGCTGATAGATGAATGTCGTGGGCACCTCCAAACTGTCCTTCGTACATAAGAGTGTATATGGTTTACCAGGTATTAGTCGTCTGGCGATATCAAATGTGTCTTTGGCTTTTTCGGCTATGTGAAAGATTTTAGGATAACCTATATTGTTACGTTCTAAAATTTCGCCAAAGCTATCACCTTTTCTAATGGTATCACGCTTAACAATATAGTTGTTAAGGTTAAACCCAAACTCATAATTATCTTTTTCAATTACCTCAGCAAGCTCTTCCTTATGAGAGTTCTCTTCGATTTGGTTATTGTTCTTACAACCTAAGAAACTTGCTGCAATTACGGTCAGTGCTATTAATCGTTTTAATTGCATTTGTTTAAACGCTAGTTATATGTTAGTGCCCCAATTTTTTAGTTCTTCATCTGTCCATAATTCAGGGAAGAAAATTCTCCGCTGATATTTTGGATGCATGTATTTTTTCCAATCGCTTCCTCCTGTAGCCTCACCATCACCTAAACCACTTTCTATGTAATGCTTCGCAGCATTATAATGCGCCATAACCCAAGTAACGTTTACCGTATAATCGTAGTGACGCATTGCCTTTATTAAATCTTCATCCTGTTGGTGTTGCTTCGGCAATTCCTTAAAACGTGTCCAGAGGTTTTTGGTATTGTATTTTTCCATAAACCTTAGGAACTCGTCCTTGTAACGATTTTCAAAATTAACCAAAAGTGTAGATTTCTTTCCTGTTTTATGGTTTTTTCCTGCGGCCTGCCAATACAAATGCTCAAAAGCGTGAGTGTATGGCGTATTTCTATCTATAGTATCTCTAAATCTGTAATCGATTAAATTGATTAACTCTGTAGAAGCAAACTCGATAAGTCTGTACTGTGCGCTCTGAAATCCACTGGCTGGCGTCAAGGTATATCTGAATTTCATGTATTGCTCTACCTCCATACCCTCTCTCATAATATTAAAGGAGGTCGTAAGCATGTCAAAATACCGACTGATGCGCATTATTTTACTTTCAAAAAATGAAACATCCAAATCCGCTTTTTCAGCCACTTGCTGTATTTCCCAGAGAATCATTTTAAAGATAAGCTCGTTGATTTGATGATAGGCAATGAACACCATTTCATCGGGAAGGGTTGTCCTTTGGATTTGGAGGTTTAGTAATGCATCGGTTTGTATATAGTCCCAATATGTAATAGGCTTGCTGTAGAGCAAGCCGTAGAGGTGGTCATCTGTATCTTGATTTAGCGCAGTATATTTATCTTGGAGCGCATTTAATATCGGCTGAAAGTCTGGTTGATCAGGCATACGTTAATTATATTGAATCTGAAAGGAATGCTTTAGGCCTTTGAACGCCACTAAATCTGCACGTAGTGAACCAACGGCCAAATCGGCTTTAACTTTTAAAGGTATTTTATTCTTATCGGCACTAACCCAAAGTGTTAAACTTTCTTCTTCCTTAAATACTCTACCAGCTAATACATAAGGTCTAAATTTAAGTGTTTTAACCTTGCCAAAAGGCGTTTTGATGGTTTGGCGTCCTAAATATTTCAATCTAAACCCATAGTTTTCTTCATCAAAAAACATGTTAAGGGTCACTACATCGCCTCTTCTGATTTTATCGGTATCGTAATTATTCCTTAGATAATAAAAGGCCGAAACCATATCCTGAACATTTTGCTCTGTAGCGACGGTCGTCACCTTATTGTTTTTTTTGTCCTTGACTATGGCTTTTTGTTCCTCTTGGTTAAAGTCTATTTCAATGTCCTTGGTGTGCCCTCCTTCATCTACCTTTCTTATAAATTTGTACGGCACATTGGTGTCTTTATCAAAAAAGCTTTCATACCGATCCTCTACCTTAAAAAACCAGCTAATGGCTCCTGTGGTCCATCCTTTACCAATAACATGGTGTACTGGCTTGCCATTCAGAATGGTATCATTGACCGTTAAGGTACCCTCACCAGCCTTGAGAAAGCCGCTGTAGCTCATTTCAAATTTAAACCATTCACCCTCCTGAAAAGCAGAGTCTCTTTTTAAATCTGCAGACTGTAATCCTGAAAGTAGTAATAAAACCGTAAATAATCCTTTCATAACATTTATAATTGTACGCTTTGGCCTTTCTGTTTTTTTAAACGCCACAAACGTCACTTCTATTTCAGATAACCTTGTACAATTACTATTCCAAATGTATTAAATCATTGAACTACAATCTAAAATGATTCGTTAATTTTAAGTTTTTTAAGGTATTACACACATTATATAGCATCCTCACATTTGAACGAAAAGACGCTATAAAAAAGCATATATGGTTTTTACAGACACTTGTTTATAGCGCGTTTAACTTTTTAATTTTAAACGCGCTATCCCAATTATAATGTGCCTCGTTTTTGTTGTTCTCTTTCAATGGATTCAAAAAGAGCTTTGAAGTTTCCTGCACCAAATCCTTGAGCTCCCATACGCTGAATAATCTCAAAGAACAAGGTAGGTCTATCTTCTACAGGTTTTGTAAATATCTGTAACAGATAGCCTTCTTCATCGGCATCAACCAAAATAGATAATTTTTGAAGCTCTTTGATATCTTCTTTCATCATTTCCATGTGCTCTCCTAAACGCTCTGGAATCATATCGTAATACGATTGTGGTGGTGGTGGCAAAAACTCTACACCTCTAGCCTTAAGCTGTGCAACCGTTTTTATGATGTCGTCTGTAGCGACCGCTAGATGTTGCACGCCAGGCCCTTCATAGAAATCGAGATATTCCTCAATCTGTGATTTTTTGGCAGCTTCTGCAGGCTCGTTAATAGGAAACTTAATGCGGCCATTACCATTACTCATTACCTTACTCATCAAGGCTGAATATTCGGTGTGTATTTGCTTATCATCAAAGGACAAGAAGTTTACAAAGCCCATAACATCCTCATACCATTTTACCCATTGGTTCATCTCGCCCCAACCTACATTTCCTACCATATGGTCTATATATTTTAGACCAACGGGTTCTGGATTGTAATCGCTCTTCCACTCCACAAAACCAGGCATAAACACACCGTTGTAATTTTTGCGCTCTACAAACATATGAACAGTTTCCCCATAGGTATAGATACCTGCTCTAACGACTTCTCCATGTTCATCGGTCTCCACCACTGGCTCCATATAGGATTTTGCACCGCGCTTAATAGTTTCTTCGTAGGACTTTCGAGCATCGTCTACCCAAAGAGCAATGACTTTGACACCATCACCGTGCTTCACGATATGATCATTAATAGGTGACTTACTATTTAACGGTGTGGTTAACACCAACTTGATTTTATCTTGTTTTAAAACATAACTCACGTGGTCTTTAGAACCTGTTTCCAAACCTTTGTAGGCATAGGACTGAAAACCAAATGCCGTTTTATAAAAATGGGCAGATTGCTTTGCATTACCCACGTAAAACTCTACGTAATCCGTTCCTAGAAGCGGCAGAAAATCCTGAGCTCCTTCGAATATTTTTTCTAGACCGTAGTCTACACTTTTTACCTCTTTTGCCATAATTTACTGACTTATTTTGTTATTGTTGATTGATTAATTAATTGTCTTTGATAATTCATTCCAACCAGGACTTAAAATAGGTTTCATCTGCAATCTTCATAGCTTCCTCCGTAACCTTAAGTGGCTTGAAGGTATCCACCATCACCGCTAATTCGTCGGTTTTCACTTTGCCTATGCTGCGCTCCATAGCACCAGGATGTGGCCCATGAGGAATACCTGCTGGATGCAATGAGATATGACCTGCATCAATATCGTTCCTGCTCATAAAATCACCATCGACATAATAGAGGACCTCATCACTATCTATGTTACTATGGTTGTATGGCGCTGGAATACTTAGAGGATGATAATCGTATAAGCGTGGTACAAAACTGCACACCACAAAGGCATCGGTCTCAAAGGTTTGATGGACTGGTGGTGGTTGGTGAATACGACCTGTAATGGGCTCAAAATCATGAATGGAAAAAGCATAAGGATAATTGTAACCATCATAGCCTACCACATCAAAGGGATGTGACGCATAGACCATTTCAATGATTTCGTCCTGTTTCTTTATTTTAATCAGAAAATCACCAGATTCATTATAGGTTTCCAATTCCTGAGGTTGTCTAATATCTCGCTCACAAAATGGCGAATGCTCCAACAACTGCCCAAACCAATTGCGATAACGCTTCGGTGTATAAATGGGTCTGTAGGATTCTACAATAAACAGGCGGTTATCTTCAGTATCAAAATCCAGTTTATAGATAATCCCCCTTGGAATTAAAAGATAATCTCCGTATTTAAAATCGAGATTACCCAAATGCGTTCTTAGTTTCCCTGTACCTTTATGCACAAATATAAGTTCGTCTGCATCAGTATTCTTATAGAAATACTCTTTGGTTGAATGTCTTGGTGCCGACAGAATGATATTACAATCACTATTGGTTAGCACCACCTTTCTACTGTCTAGATAATCATTTTCCGGCTGGGTTTGAAACCCTCTAAACCGGTAGGATTGCATATTGTTGGCCTTGGCAATCTTAGGGGCAATACTGTATTGATTTTGTATGGCCTTAACCTGTGTTGGGCGTTGCTCGTGGTAACTGTTGGTAGACATCCCATCGAAACCAATGGTCCCGAACAATTGCTCGTAATAGAAGCTGCCATCGGGCTTTTTAAACTGTGTATGGCGCTTTGGTGGAATTTTTCCTAATTTATGATAAAATGGCATTGTGTTAGAATTTATTATTATGAGAATATCCCCTTAATATTGAATTATATGAGGGGCTTAATAAATTATCTTAAAGGTACAAAAAATGCGCAGTTATTCTGGGTTCCTTTTGATAAGGAAATGTAAATGAAGTTTAAGATTTTCCCAGAATAGTATCATACTATTACAAATATCTGAATTTTTTTTGAGATGATAAAAGATGACGGATTGACATTACAAATGTGTAAATTATTAAAACCAAAACCCTAAATTAAAGAACCAGTAATCTTCACCGGTCTCAGGTGAAAAGGTATACTTGGCTTCTAGAGGCCCTAAAAAGGTTTCCAAGGAATATCCAATGGCGTAACCTGTAAAATCTGGAGAGGACAACCAATTTCCTGTATCAAAGAGACGGTCCTCCACATTGGCATAATTTGCCGCTGCAATGATATGGTGGTTATTGAGCCACTCATAATCTATTGTGAAAACGGCTTTTACAAAACTATCGCCTGTAATATCAATAAAATCATAGCCATAAAAAGACATGAAATTGTTAATGAAGTTATTGCCGTAACCTCCTAAAGCAAAGCCTAAAGTTGTTGTAGAATTATCACCCCATTTAAATCCGCCACTCGTTTCTGCCCTAAAGGCCAACTTATTGTTAAAACTAAAGGCATAACCCATGTCTGCCTTTGCAATGGAAAAGGGCTTAAAGGCATCGTTAAAACCAGAAGCTGCAACATACCAATGAAAATCGCCTCTGAAATAAGCTCCACTCTTTGGGAAATAAGGGTCGCTGTAGGAGTCAAAATCCAAACTACCAAAAAGGCTAAAATAATCCGTGTTTTCAAAAACAAATTCGTCATCTTGGTTGGGATCGAACAAGGTTTCTGATGTAATCTTCAATAATTTATGCTCGCCACCTAACCTTAGCGCAAAATCTTTTCTAAACAAGGTTTGTATATAAACCTGATTGGTAAAATCCTGAAGTTTAACATCTACCTTATTTAGATTGGCCAAAAGCGGCGAGGCTTCCTCCAAAATTAAACCAGAATTTATGTTCTTACTAAATTGGTTGTAGCGTGAATTAACGCCCAAGCTTATATAAAACCCTTTGTCTATAAAATAATCAAAATTATATCTGGAGTTGTCTCCCAAAACCAAATCCAGGGAAGCAATATCATTGTTAAACAACAGTCGTTTTTTGGTAATATTGGCCAAAATAGCACTCTTGTACAGGTCGTCGTAGTGAGCCGCTAACTTTAGGAAGGTCGTTGTCTTTGATTCTCTAATATTACCTCTCAAATAGTATTCGCCTTCAGTTTCTGTAGTGTCAAGCCGGTACCTAAACGTGTCAAAGTTGTTCGTGGCGACTAAATTATTTATCCCCTTTTTAAATCTATTATAACTTATTTTTTCTCCTCCTCTTAGCCTAAGTTTACCTAAAATATACGATCGCGTATACCTTTCATTTCCAGTAAAGCCAATGGCTCTTACGGTTATGCTATCCCTTGGATGTATAGAAGGCCTAGCCTTATCTAACCGCTGCTTTTTTTGAAGTTGGCTAAGGGCATTAATTTTTTCGCGTGCTGCCTTTTCACCATTGGCAATAATATTTTGTCCTTCACTAAACGAAACAACAGAATATCCCATAATATCAGGCTTGATATAAATATCTGTTAGCGGCGCCTTGTCTTTCATGGCATTTATGGTCCTGAAATTATTGATCTGAGCCAAAATATCAATGGCAGATTGCAGCGACTCTCGGTCCCTAAGCTCATCTTGCACATCCACGCCTATGATCACATCCATACCTTTAGCACGAAGTTCTTCTACCGGAAAATTGTTGGTAACACCACCATCGATTAGAATCTTATCTCCCATAACAACAGGTTGAAATAAGGATGGTAAAGCACCACTTGCCGTCACAGCCTCTGCCAGATTACCTTGGTCCAAGACTAAGGATTCGCCTGTTTCGATATTAGTGGCAATACAAAAGAAAGGAATGGGCAAATCCTCAAAGTCTTTGAAGTGGCTCACTGGAAGCATCAATTCATAGAGTAAATTATAAACATTCTGTCCTCTTGAAAGTGCCGAAGGCAAGGTGATTTTGAGCTTTTCAAAGGGTAAGGACACAGCGTACTTAGCTGAATTCTTCCGCTCAAAAAAAGATTGGGAAGAACGCTCAAATTTATCGTTGATGAGCAAGTCGAAATCCTGACTATTGAATAAATCCTCGAGTTGTTGACCAGAGTAACCAGAAGCATACAAAGACCCTATTATTGCACCCATGCTTGTCCCTGCCACATAATCAATTTCAATACCCAAACTATCTATAACCTTTAAGGCTCCGATATGGGCGAAACCCTTTGCACCTCCTCCGCTTAATACAAGGCCTATTTTTGGCTTTTCAGTATTTTGGGAAAAGATAGGGTTAAAAACCATAGCCATAATGAAAACGCAAAACGCGCGCCTAACATTAAAAAATGAATTTAGATATGGTTGAAAGGTTTTCAAATTACTCCTTGTGATAATAGTTATAGATTTTGTTGGCTCTAGACGCTCCTACAATGGGTTCTAGCTCATCTAATTTGGCATTGGCTATTCGTTTTACGGATTTGAAATGTTTCATTAAATCTATAATCGTCTGCTCACCAACACCATTAATATTTTCCAATTCTGTTTTAAGGGCGCCCTTACTACGCTTGTTTCGGTGGTGCTCTATGCCAAATCGGTGCGCTTCATTTCGCAACTGTTGTATGATTTTGAGCGTTTCGCTTTTTTTATCTAAATATAAGGGAATAGGATCATCTGGATAGAATAATTCCTCTAAACGTTTTGCAATTCCGATAATGGCAATCTTACCGCGCAAACCTAGATGTTCCAAACTTTTTAAAGCTGAGGATAATTGGCCTTTACCTCCATCTATAATAATGAGCTGTGGTAAGGGCTTGTCTTCTTCCAATAAACGTTTGTAGCGCCTAAAGACCACTTCTTCCATGGACGCAAAATCATCTGGCCCTTCAACCGTTTTTATATTAAAATGTCTGTAATCTTTTTTACTTGGTTTTCCGTTCTTAAAGACAACACAGGCGGCTACCGGATTAGTGCCTTGGATATTGGAGTTGTCAAAGCATTCAATGTGCCTAGGCTCTTCATTAAGCCGCAGATCGGCCTTCATTTGGGCCATAATACGGTTGGCATGCCTATCTGGATCAACAATTTTAATTTGTTTCAATTTATCCATTCTGAAATATTTGGCATTGCGCTCAGATAAATCAACGAGACTCTTTTTATCCCCAAGTTTGGGTATCGTTACCTTGATATCTTCTCCTAATTCCACCTTAAATGGCACGTAAATTTCCCTAGATTTAGAGTTAAAACGCTGACGTATTTCCGTAATGGCTATTTCCAGTAATTCCTTATCTGACTCTTGAAGCTTCTTTTTTAGCTCCAAGGTATGGGAGCGAATAATTGACCCATAACTTAGTTGTAAAAAATTGATGTAAGCGTAAGTCTCATCGCTTACAATTGAGAATACATCTACATTGCTGATTTTTGGATTTACTATGGTTGATTTGGCTTGGTAATTTTCTAGAATCTCCAGTTTCTCCTTAATTTTTTGAGCATCTTCAAATTGCATATTGGCAGCAAACGTTTTCATCTGCTTTCTAAACTGCTGTAACGAGTCCTTAAAATTTCCTTTTAAAATTTCTCGTATAGCCTTGATATTAGCGTGATACTCTTCCTCTGATTCTAAACCTTCGCAAGCACCTTTACAATTGCCTAAGTGGTATTCTAAGCAGACCTTGTATTTACCAGCATCGATTTTAGCTTGAGACAAATCGTAATTACAGGTCCTCAACTGGTAAAGGCCTTTAATTAAGCCTAGCAACGTTTTAACGGTTTTCATGCTTGTGTAAGGCCCAAAATACTCCGAGCCATCTTTGATTACTCTACGTGTTGGGAAAATACGTGGAAAGCGTTCATTTTTGAGACAAATCCAAGGATAGGACTTATCGTCCTTAAGCATGACATTATACTTAGGCTGGTATTTTTTTATCAGATTATTCTCTAGGAGTAAGGCATCGTTTTCTGTTTCGACAACAATGTGCTTAATAGTGGCTATATTTTTTACCAGAACGCGAGTTTTTCCATACTCATGCTGTTTAGTGAAGTAACTACTAACCCTTTTTTTTAAATCCTTGGCCTTGCCCACATAAATAAGCCTTTCATCAGCATCAAAATACTGGTAGACTCCAGGCTGATGAGGCAAGGTTTTTATTTGAATATCCAAGGCTGTTTCTGGCATAATATCAAAGGTAAATAATCATTGAACAAAAGTGAATTTTGAGTGCACTTTATTACTATCTTGCGCCGCTTTTAAAAAAATTGAAATTGATATGAAAAGACTTTTAGGACGCACAGATATAATAGATTTTCCACACCTTGGATTATACCATATCAGTGCAAAAATAGATACAGGAGCCTACACCTCTGCCATACATTACAATGACATAAAGGAAATTGATGGTAAGTTGTATTGCCTTTTTGAAAGTACCGAATCTGCCGACTGTCTGAACAAGACAATCGTTTTTGATGAATACTCCTATACCGATGTAAAGAGCAGTAACGGTTACGTAGAAAACCGTTACAAAATTAAAACAGACGTTGTATTCTTTGGAGAAACCTATAATATTGACTTAACTTTAAGCACTCGGGACGATATGCGTTTTCCTGTTTTAATAGGGCGCCAATTTCTAAAGCAAAAGTTTTTAGTCGATGTTGATTTAGACAAACAATCTTATAAGCAAAGTATTAATGAACATAGTTATATTATCTCGAAATCCTCAGCTATACTCTACAAAACGTCTTTTAGAGGAAGGTGAGGCACGAGGTCACGATATTGAAATTATCGATCCCTTAAAGTGCGATATCATTATAGAAAAGGAAAAACCAACCATTTACTATAAAGACCGCTACCTTGATTATGTTGATGCCATTATCCCCAGAATAGGCGCTTCGGTTACCTTTTTTGGTTGTGCTGTGGTGAGGCAATTTGAAATGATGAATGTCTTTACCACGGTGTCATCAGATGCCATTATTCGCAGTAGAGACAAATTGCGAAGTTTTCAGCGCTTGTCCAAAGCAGGCATTGGCATGCCCATAACAGTATTTACTAATTATTCTCGTGATGTTGAAGAAGTGCTAAACCATGTAGGAGGGCCACCGGTAATCATCAAACTATTAGAAGGCACCCAAGGTCTAGGCGTTGTACTGGCTGAAACAAAAAACGCAGCAAAATCCGTTTTGGAAGCGTTTAACGGATTACAGGCTAGAGCCTTGGTACAAGAATATATCGAAGAAGCTAAAGGTGCCGATATAAGGGCCCTGATTGTAGATGGTCAGGTTGTTGGCGCCATGAAACGCCAAGCTATAGAAGGCGAATTTAGGTCTAACCTTCACCGAGGTGGCAGTGCTAACTATATTAGACTTTCTGAAGATGAGCTCAAGCTTGCCATTAAAGCCTCAAGGGCACTTAAGTTACCTGTTTGTGGCGTTGATATGTTACAATCTAGCAGAGGTCCTTTAATAATGGAGGTTAATTCCACGCCTGGTTTAGAAGGCATAGAAGGGGCTACACAAAAGAATATTGCTAGAGCCATAATCACTTTTATTGAACGAAACAGGCGATAAATGAGCGAAAAGGAAGTTTTAAATATACTGGGAGAATCTGTTGGGTTAGGGGAAAGTGCCAAGGTAAGTTTTAACGTGGCCAAACTTCATACCCAAAATAGTATAGATGTCCCTGTTATTATAGAACGTTCTAAAAAAGCTGGACCAACCGTTTTAATCACAGCTGGCATTCATGGTGATGAGGTCAATGGTGTAGAAATTGTACGCCAGATAATTTCAAAAGGGATTAATAAACCTAAAAAAGGAACCATCATCTGTATTCCTGTTATTAATGTTTTTGGATTTATACATATGGATAGGGAGTTTCCAGATGGTAGGGACCTCAACCGTTTTTTTCCTGGGAGTAAAACAGGATCTCTGGCCAGTAGGGTTGCCCATAAATTAATGACTGAAATTGTTCCGCATGCCGATTTGATATTAGACTTCCATACTGGTGGTGCCGATCGCTTTAATGCAGCACAAATTAGGATTGTTAAGAACGAAGTGGTCCTAGATGAATTGGCGGAAATCTTTGGTGCTCCTTTTATTTATTATTCCAAGAACTTAAACAAGTCCTTCAGAAACACTTGCTTTAAAATGGGAATACCCATTCTCCTATTTGAGGGCGGCAAATCCTTTCAAATCAATAAAACCATTACCAATACTGGAGTAAATGGCACAAAGCGAATTCTCAATCATTTGGGCATGCTAACCAGTAAATTTAAGGTTTCTAAACCTAAAAAAGACTGCATTAGAATCTTAGATAGCAAATGGATAAGGGCCAGCCATTCCGGTATGTTTAAATCTAGAGTAAACGTAAATACCTTTGTTAAAAAAGGAGCTGTTATTGGCCATATTACCGATCCATACGGCAGCTTCAATCAATTTGTAAAGGCACCTAATGACGGTTATATTTTTAACGTTAACGAGTCGCCAATTATTTATCAAGGAGATGCCATCTTTCATATCTCGACTAAAGTGGAATCGTGAATAAAGCAGAGCTTAGATCTATATACAAAACAAGGCGTAAAACCCTTACCACAGAACAAATTGAGGACTATAGCCTGGCTATTGCCAATACACTCCTTGAATTGAAAATCTGGGACTATGAATTCTATCATCTGTTCTTACCCATTCAAGAACAACGAGAGGTCAATACGGAATACATTTTAAATATACTGGCTGGAAAAGACAAAAATGTTGTTATTTCAAAGAGCGATTTTAAGGATTTAAGCATGACCCATTTTCTTCTAACCGATGGGACTCAAATCAAAAAAAATCGTTTCAATATTCCAGAGCCAGTTGCTGGTATAGAAATAAAAGCAACACAATTAGATGTAGTTTTTGTGCCACTTTTGGCCTTTGATACCCAAGGAAATAGAGTGGGCTACGGAAAAGGGTTCTACGATAGATTTTTAGCAGATTGTAGACCAGAAACTTTAAAAATTGGTCTCTCATTTTTTGAAGCTGAAACCGAAGATATTGAAGCTTCAGAAAATGATATCAAATTAGACTATTGTGTGACACCAAATGTAACCTATCGTTTCTAAGCCTACCTTAAAAGGCTCTTTTATTGAAGAAGATTAAAATTCCAATGCCTGTGCTAATAGCCATATCGGCCACATTAAAAACAGGGTCAAAAAAGGAAACGTAATTTCCACCAACTAACGGTACATTTTCTGGTAAAACACCACTCCAAATGGGAAAGTGAAACATATCCACAACTTTACCATAAAACAATGGTGCGTAACCACCTTCCTCAGGCAAAAATCTTGCGACTTCATCTATACTATCACTAAATAATGTCCCATAAAAAACAGAGTCTAAAATATTACCCAACGCTCCGGCAAATATCATAGAAATGGCGATTATTAATAGGTTTGACTTTTTCCTAGTAATGACGTTGTATAGCCAAAACCCTATACCAGTGACTGCAATAATTCTAAAAACCGTAAGGGTTAATTTAGCTTTGTTCTCGGGAATAAAAGGGAATACATCACTTAATGTTGTGCCCCATGCCATTCCATCATTTTCAACAAAGGCAATTTTAAACCAAGAGAATACTTCTATATCCTCATTAAGATAAAAGTGGGTCTTTATAAGTATTTTAACCACTTGATCTACAACAAGGATTAGAGCAATTAGCAATATGGCTTTTTTAGAGGTCATGGCTGTCTGTCATCTTCGTTAATAACGGTAATATCACCTCTTATGGACTGCAACAGCCATTTTCCTTCTTTACGTTTAAAATCGTCCGCTTTAATTTTACCATACCTACTAGTAGCCGAAACTTCTCCACGAGAGGTTTTAACAGTGATGCCACCGTTTACCGTATTGACAGTTGCCATATAAATCTCGCCATATATTTCACAAAAGCCTTCTAAAAGTTGTATGGTGAGTTGCCTGTAAGACCCCTTGAGTTTAACCGAAGCGATATCACTTACTATATCGAGATTCATGTCTTTAGGTATCGTTAAACGCAATGTGGCAGCAACCACCTTATGGGCGTTGCGCTTGTCATCTGGTATGGACACAACTGGATTTTCCTCTAATTGAAAGGTAAGCACTGACCCTTCAGTTGAGTTGGTAATCTGAAATAAGTCTTGGTATTCTCCATCTATCTTAGACCTCAGTAAAATCTCGCGCGAGCTGTGCGTCTCTACCTCAATCTTAAATATTTGATTACCATTTATCGCAATGGTTTGGATAGACTCAGAGACAATCCGTTCATACCGATTATTCTGAGAGTGAACGATGCTCAGAAAAAAGAAAATAAAAAAAGCCCTAGCATATACACACCAAGGCTTAATAATGTTAGAAATAAACAAACTATAATCTCAATTTACAGCTAACCACCTTTACTAAAGGTAATTATTTCTGCATGTTTTTAGCTTCAATGCTCAACGTTGCATGCGGCACTAACTTTAATCGTTCTTTCTTAATTAATTTCCCTGTGACACGACAAACACCATAGGTCTTATTCTCTATCCTGATCATGGCATTTTTAAGGTCACGGATAAATTTTTCCTGACGAATGGCCAATGCAGAATTAGCTTCCTTGCTCATAGTGGCACTGCCCTCCTCAAAAGCTTTAAACGTTGGTGAGGTATCATCGGTACCGTTATTGTGGTCGTTCATATAAGCACTTTTTATCAATTCTAAATCGTGCTCAGCCTTATTAATCTTCTCTTGGATAAGGGCTCTAAACTCTTCTAAATCTTTATCGGAGTATCTATTCTTTGTTTCTTTTGTCATGGTTTTAGTGTTTTTGAATAAACAATCTGGTATTGATCTCATCAAAGGCAATTTCTATACCATTGTTTACGGTGTCCATAATTTGTAATTCTTCGGTTAAGGTTTCGGACTTAATGTAAGCCTCATTGGAAGCGATTGCTGCTGCAATTTGAGCGTCCTTTTGCAACTGCACGTCAATTTTGTCAGTAACCTCAAAGCCAGAATCTTTACGTAAATTTTGAATTCGGTTTACGAGCTCACGAGCAATTCCTTCTTCACGCAATTCATCTGTTAAAGTAACGTCTAGCGCAACCGTCAACGCACCCTCATTTGCAACAAGCCATCCCTCTATATCTTGAGATGTTATTTCTACATCTTCCAATCCTAAAGTAATCTTTTTTCCATTAATTTCCATCTCCAAACTGCCGTTTTGCTCAATTTTTTTGATATCTGGCATCTCAAGAGCTGATATTTCCTTGGCAATGAACCTCATATCCTTGCCATATCTAGGCCCAAGCACCTTGAAATTAGGTTTAATCTGTTTTACCAAAATATCTGAAGCATCTTCCAGCAATTCTATTTCCTTGATATTAACTTCGTGTTTGATTAAATCTGCAACAGCTTCTATCTCGGCTTTTTGTTCCTGACTATCAATAGGAATCATAATTTTCTGTAAGGGCTGGCGCACCTTTATTTTCTCCTTAGCGCGCAGCGAAAGAACCAATGACGCTACGGTCTGTGCTCTTTCCATTTTTCGTTCCAACTGCTTATCGATATTATCATCTAAAGCAACAGGAAATTCAGCTAAGTGAACACTTTCAAAGTCTTCTTTTTGGGTTACAGAATTTAGATCTAAGTACAACCGATCCATATAAAACGGCGCAATAGGTGCTCCTAATTTTGCCAAGGTTATCATGCAAGTATATAACGTTTGGTAAGCAGAGATTTTATCTTTTTGATAATCCCCTTTCCAAAAACGTCTCCTGCTCAAGCGCACATACCAGTTACTGAGATAGTCTTGGGTAAAATTAGAAATAGCCCTAGCAGCTTTAGTTGGCTCATAATCGGCATAGAATCCATCAACATTTTTAATTAGGGTGTTTAATTCCGAAAGAATCCAACGATCTATTTCTGGTCTTTGAGCCATAGGTATGTCGTCCTCCTCATAGGTAAAGCCATCTATGTTGGCATATAAGCTGAAGAAAGAATACGTGTTGTATAATGTTCCAAAGAACTTTCTTCTCACTTCTTCAATCCCGTCTAGATCAAACTTTAAATTATCCCAAGGGTTGGCATTCATTATCATATACCAACGCGTGGCATCTGCTCCATAGGTTGCCAAAGTCTCAAAAGGATCTACGGCATTACCTAAACGCTTAGACATTTTTTGACCATTTTTATCTAAAACGAGACCATTTGACACTACGTTTTTATAGGCTACAGAATCAAAAACCATCGTTGCAATGGCATGTAAGGTGTAGAACCAACCTCTAGTTTGATCAACACCTTCCGCAATGAAATCTGCCGGAAAGGCCTTTTTCTGATCTATTAATTCCTTATTTTCAAAAGGATAGTGCCATTGTGCGTAAGGCATTGATCCAGAATCGAACCAAACATCTATTAAATCGGCCTCACGCTTCATAGGCTTCCCAGATGGCGAAACCAATACGATTTTGTCTACGACATTTTTGTGAAGATCTATTTTGTTGTAATTATCTTCGGATAGATTTCCAATTTCAAAATCGCTAAAAATATCCGAGTCCATAAAACCAACCTCAACGGCCTTGGCCATTTCTTTCTTTAACTCCTCAACAGAACCAATGCAAAGTTCTTCCTTGCCATCTTCGGTGCGCCAAATAGGTAATGGGATTCCCCAAAAACGCGATCGGGACAAGTTCCAATCATTAGCATTTGCCAACCAGTTTCCAAATCGGCCTTCTCCTGTAGACTTTGGTTTCCAATTAATGCTCTGGTTAAGCTGATGCATCCTTTCCTTGACCTCAGTTACCTTTATAAACCAAGAATCTAAAGGATAATATAAGATGGGTTTATCGGTTCGCCAGCAATTAGGGTAGCTGTGCTTATACTTTTCTACTTTAAAGGCTTTATTTTCAATTTTAAGTTTTATAGCTAACTCAACATCGACAGATTTTTCCGGTGCTTCACCATCCTCATAATATTCATTCTTCACATATTTCCCGCCAAACTCTCCCATTTCTGGTCTAAATCTACCCTGCAGATCTACTAGTGGCACTAAGTTATCGTTCGCATCTTTTACGAGCATAGGTGGCACTTCTGGGACAGCCTGTTTAGCGACCAAGGCATCATCTGCACCAAAAGTTGGCGCCGTATGCACGATACCTGTACCATCTTCGGTCGTCACAAAATCTCCAGAGATAACCCTAAAGGCATTTTCTGCATGTTCATAAGGAAGCGCATATTTTAAAAGCTGCTCGTATTTAATTCCCACAAGTTCTGCGCCTTTAAAGGCCTTAATGATTTTGTAAGGAATCTTTTTATCACCTTCTTTAAATTCCGAAAGTTCTTCGGGTGTCTCTACCTTAACGAATTTGCCTTCAAAAAGCGCATTTACTAAATTTTTGGCTAAAACAACCTTTATCGGTTCAAAGGTGTATTGATTGTAGGTCTGTACTAAAACATAATCAATCTTAGGCCCAACTGTTAAAGCTGTATTACTCGGTAAAGTCCAAGGTGTGGTTGTCCATGCCAGGAAATGGATATCACCTTCATTTTGAAGAAACGCTGGCAAGGTGTTTTCTATAGCCTTAAACTGCGCTACGACAGTTGTGTCCGTGACATCTTGATAGGTGCCTGGTTGATTTAACTCGTGAGAACTTAGACCAGTACCAGCTTTTGGCGAATACGGTTGAATGGTATATCCCTTATACAGGAGATTTTTATCATAAATCTGCTTTAGGAGCCACCAAACGCTTTCCATATATTTGGGCTTGTAAGTTATGTAAGGGTTGTCCATATCCACCCAGTAGCCCATTTTTTGGGTGAGGTCGTTCCAAACATCGGTATAACGCATTACCGCCTTTTTACAGGCTTCATTGTACTCTTCTACAGAAATTTTAGTGCCAATATCTTCTTTTGTAATTCCAAGCTCCTTCTCCACGCCGAGCTCAATAGGTAAACCATGAGTATCCCAACCAGCCTTGCGCTTTACTTGGTAACCCTTCATGGTCTTGTACCTTGGAAAGATATCTTTAATGGCGCGTGCTAAAACATGATGCACGCCAGGCAAACCATTTGCAGAAGGTGGGCCTTCAAAAAAAACAAAAGGCTCTTTTCCTTGGCGCGTACTTATACTTTTGGAAAATATGTCGTGCTGCTGCCAATAGCCTAGAATTTCCTCAGCTATATTTGGCAAGTTAAGTCCTTTATATTCAGTGAACTTTGTGCTCATATCATCAAAATTCTTGTCAATCCGCGAAATTAACAATTTAAGTTTAAAGGATAGGTTTAAAACAGAAAAAAAGCAAACGCGCTGCGTTTGCTTTAGTTGTTAGGGTTACTAATTAATCTTGAATTGTAAAAAATTAATCTCTACACAAACATAACGAGTAACCTCCAATAAAAAATTAACATATGTTAATCCCTAAGGCAATGCCTTGCGAATTCTGCTTAACTGTACTGGAGACACATTTAAAAAAGATGCGATTTGATACTGAGGTATAAGGCTGTCTATATCAGGGATTTTAGACTTTAAGTTTAGATAACGCTCTGTGGCATTTAAGGTGATATCTTCAATTAACTTCTGCTCATAAAGAATAAAGATGTATTCCAAAATACGGTTGTAGAGATTACTTATTTGGATGTTTTGTTGTGTTACTGCCTTAAATTCCTCAAAATCTATTTCGTAGAGCACGGTGTCCGTTAAAGCCTCATAGCAAAATTTTGAAGGTTCTTTTTTCACTATTGAAGAAAATGCGCCAACAAAGCTTATTGGTGAAAAAATATTCTTTGTTATTTCCTTTCCGGTTTCCAAAGTACTGAATGCGCGCATTAAGCCTGAAGCTAAGAACGCAACTTTCCGGTTTTGGCTTCCTTGATTCACTAAGGTTTCACCTGCCTTTAACTTACGCCTTTGAGACAACCGACGCAAAATTGAATAGGTGTCCTCAGAAATATGGAATCTTGATTTTAAAAAATGGTAGTTAGGGTCTTCCATGATTAAAAATATATCTCGATTAAAAAACGTTTTTATTAAGGTAATTTATCATTTGTAAATTAATTATTCTGTCTCAGGCCGTCAGATTTACACTATAAACTCTACCAAATCTTCAATTTTGGACAGTAATTGAACTTTTATGCCAAAAGAATGGGTGCCAAATTTATTATGCTTTGAAACAAAAATTACTGAAAAGCCTAATTTCTCAGCTTCCATTATACGTTGCTCTATACGCTGGACAGGTCTAATTTCGCCAGACAGACCTACCTCACCAGCAAAGCAATAATCACTTGGCAGGGCAATGTCTTCGTTAGAGGACAAAATAGCTGCAACTACAGCAAGATCAATTGCCGGATCATCAACGGTTATACCACCTGTAATATTTAAAAAAACATCTTTAGCACCTAGCCTAAAACCAGCACGTTTTTCCAACACCGCCAATAACATATTAAGGCGCTTCGCATTAAAGCCAGTGGCAGAGCGCTGTGGTGTGCCGTAAACGGCAGTGCTCACTAGAGCCTGAACTTCTATCATGAGTGGCCTCATACCTTCTAAGGTTGCTGCAATGGCATTACCTGAAAGGTCCACATCTTTTTGAGAGATTAAAATCTCTGAAGGGTTTGTGACTTGGCGTAGTCCAGAACCTTGCATTTCGTATATACCCAATTCGTTAGTTGAACCAAATCTATTTTTATGGGCTCTTAAAATTCTAAAGACGTGGTTGCGGTCGCCTTCAAACTGTAGAACCGTATCAACCATGTGCTCTAGAATTTTAGGCCCTGCAATATGACCATCTTTAGTGATATGGCCAATAAGCATTACAGGTGTGGCTGTCTCCTTAGCAAATTTTATAAGTTCGGTCGTACACTCCTTTATTTGTGATATACTTCCTGCGGAGGATTCAATGTAATCGCTATGCAGTGTTTGTATGGAATCGATTACTATAATTTCTGGCTGTAGCGCTTCGACTTGCTTGAAAATATTTTGGGTTTTGGTTTCGGTGAGGATATAACAATTGCTACTTTTTGGATTGATCCGTTCTGCACGCATCTTAATTTGCTTTTGGCTTTCTTCACCAGAAACGTAAAGTGTTTTATACTTGAGATACAATGCTATTTGAAGCAATAATGTACTCTTACCTATACCTGGCTCTCCTCCCAAAAGGGTAACAGACCCTTTTACAAGGCCACTTCCTAAAACGCGATTAAATTCATCATCCTTTAAATCCAACCTGGCTTCCTGAGAAGTGTCTATTTCATTTATTAACAGCGGTTTGGATGCTCTTTTAGTACTTGTGGAAGCGGACCTCCAGTCGTTTTTATCAGCTTTTTGTATAACTTCTTCAACTATGGTATTCCATTGTTTGCAAGAATTGCACTGTCCCTGCCATTTGGCATAAGAGGTTCCGCAGTTTTGACAGTAGAAGGTGGTTTTGACCTTGGCCATATTTAGTGCTTAGCGTATTGAAATAGGCCAACTAAGATACAGCAATTTTAGTTGATGTCTTTAAACCAATGCAAGAATGTTAGTGCCTTGACTATTCCAAGTTTAAATGAAAGGTTTTTGCCTAGAAGCGATTTCACCTTTTTATACTGAGCTTCGAAAAAATAGTCTGTTGATGGTATTTTGCCTCTAGTTGTCTTCATTGTCTTCGTCTAAGTCTTCGTCTAAATCCGTTACTGACAATTCTTCTATTTTAGACAGAATAAAATCCCTGTCAATATGGGCAACTTCATTAAGTAACGCTGCAGATTCGTATAATTTTCTGGCTTTTTTTGTTTTTCCGGTCAACTCGGCATGCTGCGCCAAATAATAGGTTCCCAATAACGACGTTGGATTGAGTTTTTTCGCGAGTTTGCCAATTTTCTGTAGGGACTCCAAATCATTTCTTTGGTTGGCCACTTTTACCACCTTTTCAATCTCTTCATCAGTTATTGGCTTTGTAATGCCGAAGAGTTCTTCAATTCTTTCGTAGCGGTCTACTAAATAGTTATCGAGCGTCCCTTCGTAGGTCAACACTTTTTCTTCAAGTTCTTTTTCCCTTAAGGGTTTATAGAGTTCAAAAATCTTATCGAACGATCTTGCTATGGCACTACTAACCAAGGTATAGTGGTTATCATTTTCAAAATCATCGAAATAATAGGTTAAAAATTGGTTTTTAACCTGTGATATTTGATCATTAGCATTTAAAACGGCCTCTCTGATATATGGCAAGTCCTTTTCTGAAGTAGCCATGTAATAAAAGATATCATCCTTGAAAAACTCCAGTCGCTTACCGATATAGTCCCTTACCGTACCAGACAAATCTGGACTGATACAGACGTAAGCCTGGAACAAAGGGTCTTCTTTGAAGAGATAAGAGTTTATAAAATTACCCATAAGGTCATGCCCTACTGCCACACGAAATTTACTGGTATTATAACTCGAATCTAGATAGGGTATAAGTTCCTCGGCTACAAACTCATGAAATCGTAGACCTGATTCCCTCGGTAAGCCCGTGACCTCATCACAATAACCGTCCCAGCGCCTTTCGTTACCTTGTACTACACCTACAATTATGGACCCAGGCATATCATCAAAATACGTCTGAAAATCTACTTGTCCAGCTACAGGTTCAAACAAGTAATCACCATCAAAAACTATAATAAGGGGATATTTTACCTCAGAGGAAGGGTCGTAATTCTTTGGCAACTTTATTTTTAGCTGTCGTGTGGTATTAAGCCTAGATGATTTTATTTCCTTATAGCTTATTTGAGCAATAATCGGAAGACAAAACAATAGGAGTACAACGACAATAATAGCCCTTCGCATAACTAAGTAGGTTTAAATTTGGGAACTCAAACATACTAAAATATCGTTAAGTTGTAAATTATTTTCGATGAAATGCACTTAATTCTTTAGTGCCTCTTGAGTGTCGTACATTTTTTCTAAAATCACCTCCTTATCTATAAACTGGGAAGGCTCAAGTAACAATCCTGATTTATAGCGTTGTAGTGCTCTCTTTAAATTGCCTTCCTTTTCGTAGTACATACCCATATAATACGCACTTAACATAGAACCAGGATATTCTTTTTTGACGAGTCTTGCCAATTGCTCTAAAGATTCTAAATCATTCTTTTTATTACAAGCCGCAGCAATGGCTCTTATATCGTTTTCAATTAACTTTTTTTCAAATCCGTAGAAGTACTCAATATCATCGTACTTTTTGGTGAGATATTCAAAAGGAGACCCCTCGAACGTTAGGATTTTTTCGTTGTATTCTTTTCCACTGATAGGTTTGTAAAGGGCAAATATATCGTTGAGGGCTTTGGGTATGCCACGACCTACCAAGGAATAATGATTAGCATCGCTAAAATTGTCAAACTTATAACTAAGCTTTTCGTTGGTAATCGTTTTTAATTTGGCATCACATTCCACAATAGCATTGCGCAATATCTTAATATCTGCATCTGCAGTTGCCATATAATAAAAGGTCTCTTGTTCTATTGAGGAAAGCCTTTCGAACAACCGATTTTGCATTTCCGGAGCCAAATCGGGACTTAAGGCGATATAAGCTCTAAAAAGAGGCACGTCCTTAAACAAATAATAATTGATGAAATTGGCACTTAAGTCATGGCCTACAATTATTCTAAAATTAGAGCTACTATAATTGTCTTCTATGTAAGGTAAGAGCTCTGCCGCAACGAACTCATAGAAGTCTGCACCATCCGAAGACGGAAAATAGGTCTCATCATCATAGTAGAAATCATCCTCACGCGTAGCACTTTGGTTGATGCCTACTATAATACAATCTGGAATATCTTCCCAATACGCCTGATAATCAATATTACCTGCCATGGGCTCAAACAAATAATCACCATCTAAAACAACTACAAGAGGATAGGAGCGTTTTTCTTCAGGATCATAATTTCTGGGTAATTGAATTTTGAGCTCACATGTTCGGTCTAATTTGTACGAATCAAGTGTTTTATATATCGCTTGTGCATTTAATGCAATCGAAACAAGACAGAAGCAAATCGCAACGTATATAGACCTCATAACAAGTTAGATTAAAAAGTTAAAGCAAGGTAAAAAAATATTTCTACACCTTCTTTCTGTTAAAAATAGGAAGATACACCAAGGACAGCCCACCAAGAATAATTATGACTAAAGTTTGTGTAGACCACATGATCCAGCCAAAAGCCCTACTTGGCTCTTCGGGAAGATTAAAAAGTAAAAAGGCAATAACAACGGCCTCAGGAAAAGACCCTATGCCTCCATTAGTCGCAGCAATACTAAAACTTGCCAATATAAATCCAATAAGGGCAGCAGCTATAGACATATCCTTTAACTCTGGCAAGGCAAAGGTGGTAACATAAAACATAAGCACGTACATTCCCCAAATGAAAAAAGTGTGGAAAATAAATGCCCATTTTTTCTCCATTTTAAATATGCTCAACAGGCCTTCCACAAGACCACTTAGGAATCCCTTAATTTTAAGCACAAACTTGTTGGTGCTTCGTTTAAGAAGAACAATACCAGTTATCCCAAGAACTATCAGTGTGGCACCACCAATTATAAGGGTAAGCGGATTGAATTTTTCAATAAAAAAATTATATATAAACTCAAACTCCAAGGACAAAGCAATCAATATGACCATTAGTAACATTATGGTATCTGCAATACGCTCCGCTACGATTGTCCCAATCCCTTTATCAAAGGGTACTTTTTCGTAATTGGTTAAAATAGAAGCTCTGGCAAGCTCACCAGCCCTTGGTATTGTAAAATTGATGAGATAAGCCGAATATACAGCCATAAAGCTATTGCCAAATTTAGGCTTGTATCCCAATGGCTCTACCATGTACAGCCACCTGTAGGCTCTTGAGGTATGGCTAAGAACCCCTAAGAAAGCGCCTAGAAAAATCCAACTGTAATTGGCATTCTTAAAATATTGAATTAGGGTGGGTATGGATATCTTGGATAGCGAATACCACACTAAGACGATACCTAAAACTAGAGGCAAAACAATCTTCAGGATAGATTTATATTTGCGCAAGGGGCTATTTTAAAAGATTGGTAGCTTCATCCGGGAAAACCAATGATGGCTTAAAAACCTTGGCCTTTTCCATATCCATAAAAGCATAGGTTATAAGTATAAGCGTATCTCCTACTGACACCTTTCTAGCGGCAGCGCCATTTAAGGTAATCTCTCCACTATTTCTTGGTCCTGGTATACAATAGGTCTCCAAGCGCTCGCCATTATCGTTATTTACAATCTGGACTTTTTCGCCCTGAATGATATTGGCAGCATCCATAAGGTCTTCATCTATGGTAATACTACCAATGTAATTTAGGTCGGCACCTGTACACTTTACGCGATGAATTTTCGATTTTACAACTTGAATTTGCATGAGGCAAAGATAATTAATTTAATGCGATATTATCTATAAGTCTAACATCTCCAGCATATACAGCAATAAAAGCTCTATAACTTCTGTTCTTTGATTTTCGTTTAACTGGTTTTAAGGTTTCTGAATCTGCAATCAAAAAATATTCTAAATCTAGAAATTCTTGTTTTTTAAACTGATTTGTAACCCATTCCGTAACATATTTAGCACTTTTTGTGCCAAACTTGTGTTTGGCAGTCTTAAGTGTGGCATATATAAAAGGAGCCGCTTTTCTTTGTTGCCCTGATAACCTCACATTTCTTGAGCTCATGGCCAAGCCGTCTTCTTCCCTGTAAATAGGGCAACCTATGATTTCCACTCCTAATTTATAGTGCTTTACTAAGTGTTTAATTATAAGTAGTTGCTGGTAATCTTTTTCTCCAAAAAAAGCTTTATCAGGCTCAATACTTTCAAACAGATGCTTCACTATGGTTCCCACGCCGTCAAAATGACCCTTTCTGTATGCGCCTTCCATAACATCTTCCAAGCCTCCAAAATCGAAGGATTCGGTTTTTAGGGTTGTTCCGTAAATGTCCTTAACTGACGGTGCGTAAACAGAGATATTAGTTGAGTCGATAGTCTTTAGCAGTGAGATATCAGCGTCTAGCGTTCTCGGGTAAGTCTCTAAATCTTTTTTACTGTTAAACTGTGTTGGGTTTACAAAAATGCTTACAACAACATGGTCTGTATTCTTTAGTGCTGTTTTAACGAGGGACAAATGACCTTCATGCAAGGCTCCCATTGTGGGAACAAAACCTATTATTGAGCCTGCTTCCCTAATGGATTCAACATGTTTACGTAATTGACGACTGTGGTGAAAAATGTCCAACGATCTCAGGTGTTAAATGCGTGCAAACATAATATTTTACTGGCAATCTGCATAAAAATTTGTACTTTTGCATGTTTTTACATTTAAATTTTAAACGCAGTTGATTTATGAAAGATAAACGAATATTATATGTGTCTTCCGAAGTAGTACCGTACTTACCCGAAACTGAAATTTCTTCAATGTCATTTGAAGCACCAAGAATGGTAAATAAACAAGGTGGGCAGATACGTATATTTATGCCGCGATTTGGTAATATCAACGAAAGAAGACATCAGCTGCACGAAGTGATAAGACTATCTGGTATAAATCTTGTTATCAATGATTTAGATATGCCATTGATTATAAAAGTAGCTTCAATCCCAAAGGAAAGAATTCAGGTCTATTTTATAGATAACGAAGAATATTTTAAGCGAAAGGCTACTCTAACAGATGAAGATGGCAATTTATTTCCTGATAATGATGAACGCGCCATATTTTTTGCCAAGGGAGTGATTGAGACCGTAAAGAAACTCAACTGGGCTCCAGACATTATTCATGTTAATGGTTGGCTTGCGTCCTTACTACCGCTCTATCTAAAAGAGTTTTATAAGACCGAACCATTGTTTACAGAAAGTAAAATAGTGACTTCTGTGTACAATCAAAGCTTTGATGGAACGTTAGATAAAAATATGATAGACAAGGTAGCATTTGATGGATTGGAGAAAGACATTATTAAACCACTTGAAAACCCAAGCTATAGCAATCTAATGAAAATTGCCATAGACAATTCAGATGCTATTATTAAAGGATCACAAGAACTTCCTAAAGATCTTGATGAGTATATTGATGCTGCATCAAAACCCGTACTAGACTATCATTCTATTGAGGAATTTGCAGACCCATATACGGAGTTTTATACCACTCAGGTATTAAATAATTAAGAATTAATGAAGATACATAAAACTGCCCTTAATTTTATTGCCCTTAGCCTAATTGCCCTAGGTTTTATTGGCTGCGACAAAGATTTTGTTACTATAGAATCTGATGTTATTACCGATGATAATGCCACGAATTTTGATTTAGACAGTCGTTTATATGATGTTATAACCTACACGCAACCTTTGGGTCCTGTACAAACCAACGGGCTGGAGGTTAACGGCCTTGGCGTATATAATGATATTTACGGTTCCACATCAGCCAATTTTCTTACGCAATTAACATTACAAGGTACAGATCCAGATTTTGGAGAAGAAGTCTCGGTAGATTCGGTAGTGCTGAGATTACCTTTTTTTGCTACTGTTACCAATATTGATGCTGCAGGTAATGTATCCTATCGACTGGATTCAGTTTACAATACCAATCCTATACGGTTAAGAGTATTTGAAAGTAATTATTTTCTTAGGGATTTTGATCCCAATGGAAGTTTTGATGATGGACAGAACTACTACTCAAATAAATCGGCATCGTTATCAGAATCTATTCCTGAATCTGCACTAGAAGGTGAAGAGCTTGTCTTTCTAAATGGAGAAGAAACATCCCATCTCGGGTTTAATAATGTAGAAATATCCGACCGCACCTTCATCTTAACCCAAAATGATATTAACGACCCAGAGTCTGAATCTCAACTAGTAGAACGCACCACTCCTGGAATAAGAATAAAGCTTGACCCTGATTTTTGGACGGAAAAGATTATCAATCAAGAAGAAAGTGGCGTATTATCATCCCAGAGCAATTTCAACAATTATTTCAGAGGATTGTATTTCAAAGCTGAACTCATACCAGGTGCCAGCCAGGGAAGTTACATGTTATTAAATACGGCTAGCGAAAATGCCAACATTACCATTTTCTATTCCCGCTTAACAAACTCCACAAATGACGACCCAGACACTAGGGAAAGGGCAACTTACACCTTAGACTTTGGCCCCATTCGCACTACGTTTTTAGAAAACAACTTTACGCTTCCCATCAACGAAGGAGATGCACAAAGCGGTGATAGTAGGCTTTATTTAAAAGGAGGTGAAGGAGCCATTGCACGAATCAAATTGTTTAATGGAGAAAATAGCGATGACCAAATAGGCTTCAATGAATTCGAAACTTTTAAGTACTTTTTTGTTGAAGAAAATGACGAAGGCGAACTGGTTAGCAAACGCTTGTTAAACGAGGCCAATCTTGTGTTTTATGTCGATCAAGACATGGTCAATGGAAATGAACCTGACAGGTTGTACCTGTATGATATCGAAAATAAGTTACCGTTAGCAGATTATGTCTTTGACCTTACAAATAATAGTCTACCTTCGTTATCTAAGACAACCCATTTGGGACCATTGCAACGTGTTGATGATGAGCCTAATGGACAAGGTATAAAATATAAATTGAGAATTACAAACCATATCAATAATCTTTTGTTAAGGGATTCCACAAATGTAGAACTGGGGCTTGCGGTAGCCTTAAATGTTAACTCAGAAAACCCAGCTACAAGACAGAATCAACAAGAAGTTTTAGATAGTGAAAACCCTCAATTAACAGTGCCTATAAGTTCCGTTATGTCCCCAAAAGGAACCATCTTACATGGCAATGCCACAGAAGATGAGAGCAAACGAGTTTATCTCGAGATTTTTTACGCAGAACCAAACAACTAAAACTTTAACCTATGTGTGGAATTGTTGGATATATTGGCCATAGAGAAGCCTATCCCATTATAATCAAAGGCCTTCAAAGATTGGAATATCGAGGCTACGACAGTGCAGGAATTGCACTTTATGATGGTAGCGATATTAAATTATCCAAGACAAAAGGCAAGGTGTCCGACCTTAAGGAAAAAGCAGAAACCGAAATCTCTACATCAGGAACCCTTGGTATTGGTCATACAAGATGGGCAACCCACGGTGTTCCAAACGATATTAACTCTCACCCACACTACTCCAACTCAGGCGACTTAGTCATTATACATAATGGCATTATTGAAAATTATGATTCCCTTAAAAAAGAGCTCATAAAACGTGGTTACGAGTTTACCTCAGATACAGATACGGAAGTCTTGGTTAATTTAATCGAGGACGTAAAGAAAAATGACAATATTAAATTGGGTAAGGCTGTACAAATTGCACTTAACCAAGTTGTAGGTGCCTATGCCATAGCCGTTTTTGATAAAAATAAGCCCAATGAAATCGTCGTAGCTCGATTGGGAAGTCCCTTAGCCATCGGTATTGGTGAAGACGAATTTTTTATTGCGAGTGATGCCTCTCCTTTCATTGAATACACTAAAAATGCCATTTATCTAAAAGATGAAGAAATGGCCATTGTTAGAAAGGGTAAAAATGTAAAGGTTAGAAAAATTAAAGACGATAAGTTAGTTGACCCCTACGTACAAAAGCTGCAACTCAATTTAGAACAGATAGAAAAAGGTGGTTACGACCATTTCATGCTCAAGGAGATTTATGAGCAGCCTAGTGCAATTTTAGACACCTTTAGAGGACGCTTATTGAGCAATCAAGCTATCATTAAAATGGCAGGCGTTGAGGATAATATGAAAAAATTTCTTGCTGCAGACCGCATCATTGTTGTGGCCTGTGGTACATCTTGGCATGCTGGTTTGGTATCCGAATATATTTTTGAAGACCTCGCTAGAATTCCTGTAGAGGTTGAATATGCCTCAGAATTTAGATATCGAAATCCGGTGATTACCGAGAAAGATATTGTTATTGCAATTTCTCAATCTGGTGAAACAGCAGATACACTCGCTGCCATTAAACTTGCCAAGTCTAAAGGTGCATTTGTTTTTGGGGTGTGCAATGTGGTAGGCTCATCCATTGCCAGGGAGTCTGATGCTGGAGCTTACACGCACGCAGGACCTGAAATTGGAGTGGCCTCTACAAAAGCCTTTACAACTCAAATAACCGTTTTAACTCTAATGGCGCTACGCCTTGCAAGAGCTAAAGGCACCATATCAAGTTCAGAATTTAGACATCATTTAATAGAGCTTGAAATGATTCCTGAAAAAGTAGAAGAAGCTCTTAAATCTGATGCCTATGTCCAAACCGTGGCAGACATTTACAAGTCGGCAACCAACTTTTTGTATTTAGGCCGAGGCTATAACTTCCCTGTAGCATTGGAAGGGGCTTTAAAGCTTAAGGAAATATCTTACATCCACGCAGAAGGCTATCCGGCTGCAGAAATGAAACACGGTCCTATTGCCTTAATAGACGAGCAAATGCCTGTTGTGGTTATTGCGACCAAAAAGGGACATTACGAGAAGGTTTTGAGCAATATCCAAGAAATAAAATCTAGAAAAGGAAAAATTATAGGTATTGTTACCAAAGGCGATAAAAGCGTTAAGGAATTGGCAGATCATATCATTGAAGTTCCGGAGACTTTAGAATGCCTAACACCATTGCTAACCACCATACCCTTACAACTCTTATCCTATCATATTGCCGTGATGTTGGATAAAAATGTGGATCAGCCAAGAAACCTGGCAAAATCAGTAACCGTAGAATAATTACCTCTATTTTTTAAGTTCTAAAACGCCTTAAAATTTTGAATTTCTCAGTTTTAAGGCTTTTTTATTACTAAAAGACGGTGTTCACTTACATTTTTTTAAGAATTTCTTATTCATTTAGTAGAGATTTATTTAAATTGCTCTCAGTATTAAATTAACTTAATCTCTATATGAAGACAATCTTAAATCTTATTGCTCTACTTTTATGTGTGGTCACCTACGCTCAGACCACTGTAAAAGGGAAAATTACAGACGAATCCGGACTACCCTTACCCGGAGCAAATATCGTTGTGGTAGGGACAACAACAGGTACTGTTTCCGACTTCGACGGAAACTACACCATCTCTACAGAATTGGAACCTCCTTTTTCAATACGAATAAGCTATACTGGGTTTCAAATTCAGACCATTGAGGTAACAGCTAACAACCAAACTATTGATGTTACACTCAGAGAAGGTAATGAGCTTGATGAAGTAGTTATTTCTGCTTCTAGAACTCCAGAACGAATTTTTGAATCTCCAGTAACGGTGGAGCGTTTTGGAATCAAAGAAATCAAAAACACGGCCTCTGTAGATTTTTACGACGGCCTAGAAAACTTAAAAGGTGTTGATATCAACACTAACAGTTTAACCTTCAAATCCATAAACACGAGAGGTTTTGCAAGTTTTGCCAACACACGTTTTATGCAACTCGTAGATGGTATGGACAATTCCGCACCAGCGCTTAACTTCCCACTAGGAAACTTATTAGGGATGACGGAAACGGACGTGCAAAGCGTAGAACTTTTACCTGGTGCTGCCTCGGCCCTGTACGGTGCCAACGCATTCAACGGTATCTTGTTTATGCGCAGTAAAAACCCTTTTGACCATCAAGGTATAAGCGGTTATATCAAACGAGGTATCACCTCTCAAGAAGCTGCGGGTGATAATGACTATACCGATTTAGGTATTAGAATGGCCTACAAATTCAGCGAGAAATTTGCCGTTAAAGTTAATTTCGGTTATTTAAAAGGAACCGACTGGGCGGCCACCAGCGAAGAAGACAAACTTAATCGAGGGCTAACTCGAGCAGACCTGGATTATGACGGTATCAATGTTTATGGTGACGAGGTTGCGACAAACATAAGAGCTGCCGCAGGCGGTTTAGGACTTGTGCCAGATGTTGTGGTAAGTAGAACCGGTTACAACGAACGCGACTTAACAAACTATAACGCTGAAAGTATCAAAGCAGATTGGGGACTATATTTTAGACCTTGGGAAAATGATTTCGAAATTCAATATGTCGGAAAAATAGGTTCTGGTAACACTATCTATCAAGGTGCTAACAGATATAATATCAAGAATTTTTTCCTACAACAGCATAAATTAGAAATACGAAACGATAACTTCTTTGTTAGAGGCTACATTACAGAAGATAAGGCTGGTGATTCCTACGACATGGTGTTCACAGGAATCAATATTAACAGAGCTTGGAAATCAGACCAGCAGTGGTTTGGTGAATACATCAATACGTTTGTAACCCAAACTCTTGGAGGTGCTACTGAAGCGCAAGCACATGCTGCTGCACGAGCACAAGCAGATACAGGACGATTAATTCCAGGCACCCAAGAATTCCAAAGAACTTTTAATCAAGTTACCAGTGACCCAGACTTAAGAACTGGATCTAGATTCCAAGATAATTCACAAATTTATCACGCCGATTACAACTACAATTTTGGCGACTTAATTGATTTTGCTGAAATCCAAGTGGGTGGATCTTTCAGAACCTATCGCTTAAATTCTTTCGGAACTATTTATACAGATACCGATGGGCCTATCACCTATTCAGAACTAGGTATATACACACAATTACAACGTTCCTTAGAACTGTCTGAAAGCGTTGAGTTGAAATTAACAGGGTCTATCCGTTACGATAAAAATGAATTGTTCGATGGGTTTTTCTCTCCGAGATTATCTGCCGGATTTACTATCAACGAGGACCACAACATTAGAGCCTCATTTCAAACAGGATTTAGAAATCCAACCACACAAGATTTATACATTGGTTTAGATGTGGGCCGTGCCATACTTATCGGTGGTGCACCGGACAATCCTGCACGCGATATACGTAATTATGACTTAAGTCCAGCAGGTTCTGCGATTGTAGGTCAGAGTAACATCAACGTAGATGGTACAGGAGCTTACAACAACTCATTCTTTGCAAGTTCAGTAAGCAATGGGTTTGCCCAATCTGGAGATATAGCAGATTTACAAATTGCAAATTCTAATTTAGTACAACCAGAACAGGTGAGCTCGTTTGAATTAGGTTATAGAGGGAAATTTACAGATATCATTGTTGATGCCTCTGCATATTACAACTCTTACCAAGATTTCTTGGCGAACGAAACGGTTATCTCACCTTTTTATGGTGATGTAGAACTGACACAGACCGTACCAGGAACAAGTACTCCACTTGCTGTAGCAGCAATCGCTAATGGTGATTTCCAAGCCTATCAAACGTATACGAATTCAGATGTTGAAGTTAATTCTTATGGTGCGGCAATGCAGGTTTCTGCTAAGGTCTTTAATGGTTTTGATTTAAGTGCCAACTATACCTGGGCAAGACTAGACTTTGATGTTCAGGCAAATCCTGATTTCAGAACCAATTTCAATACTCCAGAACATAAAGTGAAGATTTCCTTTGGAAAAACAGAATTGTTTAAAAACTTTGGATTTAATACCGCATGGCGCTGGAGCGATAACTTCTTCTGGGAAGCTTCATTTGGTGATGGCGAAGTACCTGCTTACAGTGTACTCGATGCTCAAATCAACTACAGAATTCCTAGCTTGAAGACTACTTTAAAAGTTGGTGCAACCAACTTACTTCAGGATGAATATTTCACGGCATTTGGTACTGGCTTCATCGGTTCAATGTACTATGCTTCACTGACTATTAACAACTTATAATAATTGAAACATGAAATATTTTAGATATTTATTTATAACTATTCTTGCTTTAGGAGTCTATTCCTGTGAGAACGATACCTTAGAAGAATTAAGAGATAGGGTCGATACAAGTACGGAACCCTTACCAGAGTTAACGGCCGGTAATGCTGACTTCTCAAATTACGTTGCCTTAGGTAACTCGTTAACCGCTGGTCTTACCGATGCGGCCTTATTTATCGCTGCGCAGGAAAATTCATTTCCTAATATTCTGTCCCAGAAATTTGCACTTGTTGGAGGAGGGTCTTTTACACAACCTCTAACCAATGATAATTTTGGTGGATTGGCTTTAGCTGGAACCAGGATTCAAGATCCCAGATTAGTTTTTAATGGTTCTGGGCCTGCAGGCTTAGAAAGTGTAATTGGACCTGTTACAGTGACAACTGATATTGCCACAAACAATCCAACAGGACCTTTTAATAATTTAGGTATCCCAGGAGCCAAGAGTTTTCATTTGTTAGCTCCTGGTTATGGAAACATTCAAAACTTTCCAGCTGCTGCAAATCCATATGCAGTGCGAGTTACTGGAAATGCGCCTAATGCTTCTATCTTAGAATTAGCAGTATCCCAAAATCCAAGCTTTTTCTCCTTATGGATAGGCAATAACGATGTCTTAGGGTATGCTACTACTGGTGGAGACGGTACGAATCCTATTACACCTGTAATGGGACCTCCTGGAGTAGGATTTAATGAAACTTATGCCGCTTTGATACAAAGCTTAACAGCAGGTGGAGCACAAGGTGTTGTAGCCAATATTCCAGATGTAACGAGCATCCCACATTTTACAACAGTTCCTTTTAATCCTCTTGATCCGTCCAATCCAGATTTTGGACCTCTAATTCCAACTTTGAATTCACTTTTCGGAGCATTAAATGGGGTTTATGCCTTTTTACAATCGCAAGGCGCATTGAGTGCTGATGAAGTAGCCGTTAGGTCTATTTCATTTTCAGATTCTGAGGCAAATCCTGTGGTTTTAAGAGATGAAAATTTAACGGATTTATCAGCACAGATTACACAAGTACTCTTGGCCAATCCAGATTTCCCAGCGTTCTTGGCCCAATTTGGTTTACCGCCACAGGCAGCACCACAAGTCGCAGGTCTTTTAGGTCTTAATTACGGTCAATCAAGACAGGCCACAGCAGATGACCTATTCGTTCTGCCTAGTTCTGCCGTCATAGGAACTGTCAATCAAGATTTTGCGGCATTTTTACAGAGCCAAGGCTTACCAGCCGCTATTGCCGCTCAATTTGCAACGGAAGGTGTTACCTTGCCATTGGAAGACAAGTGGGTTTTATTACCTAGTGAACAAGAAGAAATTGCCATGGCTACGGAAATGTTCAATGCAACTATAGAATCTCTAAGTAGCCAAGCAGGCTTAGCACTTGTAGATGCTAACACTTTACTGAATGAGCTTTGCTGCACCGGACTGTCATCAAGTAACTTTATTTTAACGAATGACTTAGTTCTTGGTGGTGCGTTTTCGTTAGACGGCATACACCCAACCGCAAGAGGCTATGCACTTATTGCCAATGAATTTATGCGAGCCATTGACGAAACGTATGGCTCCAACTTTGAAGCCTCTGGTAATTTTGTAGATATCGGTGAATACCCGACGAATTATTCGCCGCTATTACAATAAAAAAATCTTGTAAATCAGCAAAACCACGCTTAAGCTAAGCGTGGTTTTTTTATTTGAAAAAGCCCTAAAAAAAGACTTCTTTATTTTAAATAAAACTATATCTTTGCAGCGCGAAAAATAACCGTTAGCAACACTCGGGGCTGAAGCACTATTTTCGCTATAGATTATTGCAAAACAAAAACATACAACTAATGTCAAAAGTTACAGGTAAAGTTGCTCAAATTGTAGGGCCGGTAATTGATGTAGAATTTGCGGCTGACTCGGAACTGCCAAAAATTTATGATTCCTTAGAAATTAAAAGACCAGATGGATCAACGCTTGTCTTAGAAGTGCAGTCTCATATCGGTGAAGACATGGTACGAACAATTGCCATGGATTCTTCTGATGGTCTTAGTAGAGGAACTGAAGTTATTGCTACTGGAGCCCCAATACAAATGCCTATTGGAGAAGATGTATATGGACGTCTTTTTAACGTTATTGGCGATGCTATTGATGGCTTGGGGAACTTACCTAAAACAAATAAAGACGGACTTCCTATTCACCGTGAAGCACCTAAATTTGAAGATTTATCGACTTCTACAGAAGTTTTATTTACAGGTATTAAAGTAATTGATCTCATTGAGCCATATGCCAAAGGTGGTAAAATTGGTCTTTTTGGTGGTGCTGGTGTAGGTAAAACCGTACTGATTCAGGAGTTGATTAACAATATTGCGAAAGGTCACGGTGGTTTATCTGTATTTGCTGGTGTTGGTGAAAGAACCCGTGAAGGAAATGATTTGCTCCGTGAGATGTTAGAGTCTGGTATTATTAAATATGGTGATGACTTCATGCATTCTATGGAAGAAGGCGGATGGGATTTACAGAAAGTAGATAAAGCTGCTATGAAGGAGTCTAAAGCGACTTTCGTTTTTGGACAGATGAATGAGCCTCCAGGAGCACGTGCTCGTGTAGCATTGTCTGGATTAACCATTGCTGAATATTTCCGTGATGGAGCAGGTGACGGACAAGGTAAAGACGTGTTATTTTTTGTAGATAATATCTTCCGTTTTACACAAGCTGGGTCTGAGGTATCAGCCTTATTAGGACGTATGCCTTCTGCGGTAGGTTACCAACCTACGCTGGCTACAGAAATGGGTGCGATGCAAGAGCGTATTACATCAACAAAGAAAGGTTCTATTACATCTGTACAGGCAGTATATGTACCTGCGGATGACTTAACTGACCCTGCTCCTGCGACAACATTCGCGCACTTAGATGCTACAACCGTATTATCGCGTAAAATTGCGGAGTTAGGTATCTACCCAGCGGTAGACCCACTGGATTCAACTTCTCGAATCCTTACACCAGAAATTTTAGGCGATGAACACTACAACTGTGCACAGCGTGTTAAGGAGTTATTACAACGCTACAAAGAACTTCAAGATATCATTGCCATTTTAGGTATGGAGGAATTATCTGAAGAAGATAAATTGGCTGTATCTCGAGCAAGACGTGTACAACGTTTCTTATCACAACCGTTCCACGTGGCAGAGCAGTTTACAGGTATTCCTGGCGTGCTAGTAGATATTAAAGAAACTATAAAAGGCTTTAACATGATTATGGACGGTGAGTTAGATCATCTTCCAGAGGCAGCCTTTAACCTTAAAGGAACCATAGAAGAAGCTATTGAAGCAGGAGAGAAAATGCTTGCTGAAGCTTAAAAAAATCGAGGGAAGATTGTAGAGTTACGAAAGCTTCTATTTAATCTTTACTCAATACGTAATACGCAATAATTATGTACTTAGAAATTGTATCACCTGAAGCCACATTGTTTAGCGGAGAAGTTACTTCGGTAACTGTGCCTGGCGTTACAGGAGAATTTGAAATGCTATCTAACCACGCTCCTGTTGTTTCTATCCTTAAGGAAGGACACGTAAAAGTTGCAGGAAACATATCACTAGGTGAAGAGGTAAAAGACAAATTCACCAAATCCGATAAAGGCGTTTGGTTACCAATAAAATCCGGCACTATAGAAATGAAGGACAATAAGGTTATTGTTCTTGCAGACTAAGTATATTCAACAATATTAAAAGTAAAGCGTATGTTTAAAAACATGCGCTTTTTTTTATGGCGCCTTGATAGAAGATGTCATTTGCGCCATTGTATTGGTATAGGTTTCTGTTTCAAATGCTCCCATTATAGACACAATGGACTTTGCAAAAAAGCTAAGAAATAAAATAAATAAGGCTAAGACGATAAAATCGAAGAGCCTACGGTGACGAAAGTCTTGATTATGTTGTCCCATTTTCTTGTAATTGATTGGTTAGAGTGAATCTAAATTACAAAAAATACTTAACATTTCCTTAACTTTTCAACAAATATTCTATTGATTTTCAAATAATTAGATTTTTCTTACAGCTTCCAATTCTACCTTTAGCTCTTGAAACATGGTCATAATGCTGCTTAATTTTAACTCTTTTTCATCGTATTCCTGGGTATTAATGCAACAGGTAAATTCCCACAGCTCTAAAATATCTTCCTTAGAAACCAAATACGGTTGATAGCTCTTGTTATCTGAACTTAACAGCAAATTTCTATCATCTCGTTCTGGTATGTAAATCCTTTTGTAAACTAAACCATCGTTTTTTGTTAGCACTATGTAAGTTCGGCCATTTTTAATATCATTAATGTCATCTACAAAACGTGCTACTACGAACGACCCGTCTTTCACGGGCAACATAGAGTCTCCTTTTATGGGAAAAGCCCGATGCGTGCCTGTTGGTAAAAAAGGCAGTTTAATTTTCTGCAATTGTTCTATATATTCTGGATCGTCATAGCCGGATAAGTATCCTGCCGTTGCCTTGGCAGGGATAATCTCAATCAGGTCTTCGTTGGCTTCATTCACCGTTATGGGAAATAGCACTCGCTTATTCCCTACTTCAATAAAAGAAGTATCCTTAGCCTTACGCAAATCTTTCTTCACCAAAATATCTATGGGAATATCAAAATAATTGGACAGCTCTATTAAGCGGTCTATTGGTGGTTCTGAGCGTCCTTCTTCATAAGAGCCTACGATGGAGCGTGTCCAGTTGAGCTCTTCGGCAAAACGTTCTTGGGAAAACTTACGCAACATTCTAAGGTGCCTAATATTTGTCTGAATGAGTTTCACATCAAAATAATTTTAACAGTAATTGCTACAAATATAAGCAATACTTACTACTTTTTGTAGTTAATTTTGCTAGTCCTATGTATTTAAACTGTCATACCTACTACAGCCTACGCTATGGCACCATAAAACCTGAGCAGCTCTTGGCAATTGCCTCAGAAAATGGTGTACAGACCTTAGCGTTAACGGACATTAACAGCACTTCGGCATGTTTAGATGTTATGCGTTTATCTAAAAAGTATAAGATAAAACCTGTACTTGGCGTAGATTTTAGAAATGGTGTACAGCAAGAGTTCATTTTAATTGCAAAAAGTAATTGGGGATTTCAGAATATTAACAGCTATCTCTCTCAATTTTTGCATGATGATAATTTGAAAATTCCTGAGCGCCCAGACAGAACTCTTGAAGATTGTTTTGTAATCTACCCTTATCATAAAGGCAAACATTTCACACTAAAAACTAATGAATTTTTAGGTATTGCGCCAGAAGATCTCAACCATTTAAAGTTCTCTAAATGGAACCTATTCAGGGAAAAACTTGTGGTGCTTAAAACGGTATCCTTTCAAAATAAAAAAGGATTTAACACACACCGCTTACTGCGCGCCATAGACAACAATACTTTATTGAGTAAACTCCCAAAGTCTGAAGAAGGACAACCACAACACACCATGTTGCCTTATGACAGCTTGTGCAATATTTATAGCGAATATCCCGAGCTCATCAACAACACCAATGGCTTATTGGACGATTGCAATACAAACTTTGATTTCTCTAGTAAAGTCCCAAACAACCAACGCTTTTATACCAACAATGCCGAACTGGATTTTAAACTCCTTAAAAAACTGACCTACGACGGACTCTATTACCGCTATAAGAAACCTGGTGAGCGCATCTTTAAACGCATTGAAAAAGAACTAAACATCATCAAAGAAAAAGGCTTTGTATCCTATTTTCTCATCAATTGGAAAATCCTAAAATATGCACGAAGTAAAGGCCATTTTTATGTGGGTCGCGGTAGTGGCGCCAATAGTATTA
Source organism: uncultured Winogradskyella sp. (assembly GCA_913055905.1). Lineage (GTDB taxonomy): Bacteria > Bacteroidota > Bacteroidia > Flavobacteriales > Flavobacteriaceae > Winogradskyella. The sequence continues at coordinate 605,975 of CAJXLB010000001.1, read as the reverse complement.
TCGCCTATTTACTAAGAATCACAGATGTAGATCCCGTAGAACTGGATTTGTATTTTGAGCGTTTCATCAATCTGTTTCGTACCAATCCGCCCGACTTTGATATCGATTTTTCCTGGCGCGATCGTGAAGATATTACACAATTCATTTTTAAACGCTTTAAACACACAGCGCTTTTAGCGGCTTACAATACCTTTAAGTTTAGAGCTTCCATAAGAGAACTGGGAAAAGTTTTTGGGCTACCAAAATCTGAAATGGACACCCTCACAAGAGGGAAGTACCACATCTCCAATCTGGATAGATTATCGCAACTGGTTGTCAACTACAGCAGATATATTGAAGGGTTCCCTAATTACCTGAGCATCCACGCAGGAGGGATTTTGATTTCAGAACGTCCCATACACTATTACACGGCCACTTTTATGCCACCAAAAGGCTTTGCCACAACACAGTTTGATATGGTTACCGCTGAGGATATCGGTTTGTACAAGTTTGATATTCTGAGTCAACGTGGTTTAGGGAAAATTAAGGAAACCACAGAGATTATTGCCTACAATCACCCTAATCAAAACCCTATAGATATTCATGATATTAAACGTTTTAAGCAAGACACACGCATAAAATATCTATTGCGTAATGCCAAAGCGATTGGTTGTTTTTATGTAGAATCACCAGCCATGCGCATGCTGCTAAAAAAGTTACAGGTAGACAATTATTTGGGTTTAGTAGCTGCAAGCTCTGTTATTAGACCTGGTGTGTCTAAATCTGGGATGATGCGCGAATACATCTTGCGCTACCGTTACCCTGAAAAGCGAAAGGAAGCCCATCCCGTTCTGCGTGATATTATGCCTGAAACCTATGGCGTTATGGTATATCAAGAGGACGTGATTAAAGTAGCCCATCATTTTGGAGGACTTACGCTTGGTGAAGCAGATATGCTACGTCGTGGTATGTCTGGCAAATTCCGTTCTAGAGAGGAATTCCTGAAGGTAAAACAGCAGTTTTTCAATAATTGTGAAAACGATGGCAAACCAAAGGATTTAACTACAGAAATTTGGCGACAGATTGAAAGTTTTGCAGGCTACGCCTTTGCCAAAGGCCACTCGGCTTCTTATGCTGTGGAAAGCTACCAAAGCTTATTCTTAAAGGCCTACTATCCTTTGGAATATATGGTAGCTACCATAAACAACTTTGGCGGCTTTTACCAAACGGAATTCTACGTGCATGAAGCCAGAATGCATGGTGGTATTATTGAAGCACCTTGCATTAATAATTCCTACAATCAGGCTATAATCAAAGGAAAAACCATCTATCTAGGGTTTATGTTTTTACAATCCTTGGAGTCTAAAACTATAGCGCGTATTCTCAAAGCAAGAGAAGCTGATGGTGTTTTTTCCTCATTAGACGATTTTATTGAACGCGTACCCATCTCCATCGAGCAGATTGCCATTCTCATAAAAATCAATGCTTTTAGGTTTACTAAAATCAATAAACGTGAATTGCTCTGGGAAGCCCATCTCAAAATCAGTAAAACAGTGGTTGAGGAAGACGTTGTCACCTTATTTAAAACCGAACGCATCAATTACAACACTCCTGAACTCCCTAGTACAGCTCTAGAAAATGCCTTTGATGAAATAGAGTTGTTGGGCTTTCCCTTATGCAATCCGTTTCAGCTTTTGGAGCGACAATCCACAAACCCATTACGTGCTAAGAATTTGGAACAACACGAGGGAAAAACAGTTGTTATTGAAGGTTATTTGGTCACCACAAAGCAAACCAAAACATCCAATAGAAAACTGATGCACTTTGGTACATTTTTAGATCGTGATGGTGATTTTGTAGATACGGTTCATTTTCCACCGATAGCGGCCAAATACCCCTTTAGAGGCAAAGGCGTTTACGAGATTACAGGAAAAGTTATGATTGAGTTTGATTGTGTAACTATTGAGGTCTCTAAACTAGAGCACCTTGCTGTTATTGAAGACCCAAGATATTCTGATAAAACACTAAGAGCATCTTAAATATGGATCGATCTATTGTACATATGGATTTAGACACCTTCTTTGTCTCTTGTGAGCGTCGTTTAGACAGTAGGCTTAAGGGTAAGCCCATACTCATTGGCGGCACAAGTGACAGAGGTGTTGTGGCCTCATGTAGTTACGAGGCCCGAAAATTTGGGGTACACTCGGCCATGCCTATGCGTATGGCCAAACAGCTATGCCCTGAGGCTATTGTGCTACGAGGCAATTCTGGTATCTACACGAAATTTTCAAATGAGGTTACAGAGATCATAAAGGAAAGCGTGCCTATGTACGAGAAGTCATCGGTAGATGAGTTTTACATAGACCTCACAGGAATGGACAAGTTTTTTGGCTGCCATAAACTGGCTTCAGAATTACGACAAAAAATCATTAAGGAAACCCATCTCCCCATCTCCTTTGGTTTATCCATTAATAAAACCGTATCCAAGATAGCAACTGGCGAAGCCAAACCTAATAACGAAATCCGTATACAATCTGGGACTGAAAAACCCTTTTTGGCGCCACTTTCGGTTAAAAAGATTCCCATGGTGGGCAAGGTCACCTATAAATCCTTATGTGATTTAGGCGTAAAACGTATTAAGACCATACAAGATATGCCTATGGAACTCATGCATAAAGTCCTTGGCAAAAACGGCTTGGTCATTTGGAAAAAGGCCAATGGTATTGACAATTCGCCCGTAATACAATATCATGAGCGCAAATCTATTTCTACCGAACGTACTTTTGGCCAAGACACTACTAATATGCACAAGCTAAAAGGCTTGGTGATTGCTATGGCAGAAAACTTGGCCTATCAATTACGTCGTGGCAATAAACTCACAGCATGCGTTACATTCAAAATACGGTATTCCGATTTTCAAACGTATACGCAACAGCAGCGCATTCCTTATACGGCGATGGACCACAATATAATTCCAGTAGTATTAGACCTGTTTAACAAATTATACAACCGTAGGCTTTTGGTGCGTCTTATCGGTGTTCGGTTTAGCCATTTGGTAGAAGGTGGTCACCAAATCAATTTGTTTGAAGACAACGAAATGCACCTCAATCTTTGTAAGGCTATTGACAAAATGCGTGAACGCTACGGCGATAGAGCTGTCATCAATGCTGCAGGTATGGAAGCAAAAACCATTAGCCGTTGGAATCCGTTTACAGGTGAGCCACCACCTTTGTTAGCCAATAGGCACCAATGATTTAACGTTTTAATGTGAAGTGGGAAGTAAAGACTCTGGGAGACCCATCATCAGCAACATACTCCACCTTAAACCAGTAATCATCCGTTGGCATCAAATTACCATTAAACGTTCCGTTCCAACCCGGACTTTGGGTAGATATCACTTTCAATAATTTTCCATAGCGGTCAAATATTGAAACTTGTGCACCTGGCTGATTATTTAAACATTGAATATTCCATAACGGATTGAAGGCATCACCATTGGGCGTAAAGAATTTTGGGTATTCTAAAATTCTGAATTCTTCCGTTGCCACATTGCTGCATCCCGAAGCTTCACGTACCCTTATCAGATGTACTTCGCAACCCGATATATTATTGAACACATTTTGTTCTACCCAAGGGCCATCATCCAATCGGAACAAATACTCACCTGTTCCGCCAGAAACCGTAGCCACTACACTTTGATTTGGCGCAAAAGGTTCTGACACTACCTCAACATCCAAAACCAATTCCGAAATAGGAATAACTTCAATGGTTGCTTCAGTTTCAATGGCGCATTGATTTGGGTCTGGCGTAAAGGTATAGTTTGTTGTTTCAAAATTATTCAATGCTGGTGTCCAACTTCCAGTAATTCCGTTGAGAGAAATGCTAGGTAAATCTGCAATGGTGTCTCCTTCACAAACCCATTCAACAATATCAAATTGCGGAATTATAGGGTCCGTTACAATGATTTCTAGTGTTGTTGTTGCCACACAGCCTTGACCAGCATCTGGTGTAAAGGTATAGGTGGTTGTTTCAAAATTATTGATTTCTGGTGACCACGTTCCCGTATAACCGTTATTTGACGTAGTGGGCAACGCATCGATAAATTCACCAGGACAAATAGGTCCGAAAGCCTCAAAAAGCGGAATCTCGTTGGGTATAATTTCAATGGTTAGCGTTACTTCAATAGCACATTGATTTGCATCTGGACTAAACGTGTAGGTTGTGGTTTGGGTATTATCCAATGCAGGTGACCAAGTTCCCGTTATTCCATTTAAAGAGGTTGTGGGTAATTCGTTTAGGCTTTCACCCTCACAAGCAGGCGGAATTGCATCAAACAACGGCACCTCATTTGGTATTACCTCGATAAAAAGTGTTGTGGGAATCGCACATTCCTCAGGGTTTGGTGTAAACGTATATGTGGTACTTGTTGTATTGTCCAAGGCTGGGCTCCATGATCCTTGTATACCATTATTGGATATAGTTGGTAACGGTGCTAAGGTATCTCCTTGGCAAATAGGAGCTATGGCATCAAAAAGTGGCTCAACAATGGGATTTACTTCTATTTCTAAGGTAACCTCTTGTGCACAACCTTGGCCAGCGTCTGGTGTAAAGGTATAAGTCGTCGTAGCATTATTGTTTAGGGCTGGTGTCCATGTTCCAGTAACCCCATTAATTGAGGTGGTTGGTAAAGGCACCAACGTCTCGCCTTCACAAATTGGGTCTATTGGGTCAAATTCTGGAAACAACAAGGGAATTACCTCAATCTCTAAGGTTGTTGTAGTTGCACATGGATTATCTGGTGTAAAGGTGTAAATGGTTGTTGCGTTATTGTTTAGGGCTGGAGACCAGGATCCTGTTATACCATTGTTTGAAGTGGTAGGCAGCGGATTTAAAGCATCACCTTCACAGATTGGTGCGATGGCATCAAATGTAGGGTCTACTATTGGTAGCACCGATAAGGTAAACTCCTCTTCGGTAATATTACCACAGACATCGGCTACTGTTACCGTGTAGGTGGTTGTGGCATCTGGTGAAAGTGTTGGGTTTGGACTATTGGGATTACTCACGCCATCTGTTGGAAACCACGTATATGTAACTCCGCTTGGAATGGTGGCATCGACCACCTTGCTTCCTCCTTCACAAATAAAATCATCTTGCAACTGGAGATTATCTACAAAAGAAATGCTATTAAAACAAACCTCATGAACATTGGACAAACCTCCTGTAGACCCAACAAACCCAAAAAAAACAGTGTCGTCATTGAAAAAAATACTGCCCTTTATGTCCAAAACAAGGCTAAGTCGCAATTCACAATCAAAGTAAACATTGAATGTAGTTGTTGATGCAATCCATTCTACTTTAATCTCATGGGTAAATCCGTCTTCAATATTTTGGTTAAAAGCACTGGCCTGAACTGGTCCAGCCAAGTTGGCTGCTGGATCTCCGTGATTTGGATTTCCGTTTGCCATAATGGCGATATGGTCAAAAGGAGGGTCTGCAAGTAACCCTTCCGCAGCACTATTGTTCAGATAGGTGTCAAACTCAACCACCAAAGACGGTGAAATACCTTGATACCCCAAACCTCCTCCTGCATTTCCTAACTCAGGTATTGCCGTAGATTTGAACACAAGCGCCATTCCATCCGCTCCATTAGCATCTTTAGACCCAAAATTATTTTGGTACAAAATGGAAAAGTCCTCATCGAAATCAATAGGATTGTCATACCATACACCACCCGATTGAAATTCCAAATCCTGTGTAATGGCATAACAATTATTGCCTTGATCTACAGCATCTCCAATGGTTGTAGCATTCAATTGTGCATTGATTGAATGGCAGCAGAAAGCTGATAAAAACAGAATGACCCAATATTGAAATCGCAATTCTTTCTTTTAATGCTGAAGATATTAAAAGCCCTATCCTTCTGCCAATAATTATAGGTTTTTAGTTGAATTTTAACGTTGTTGCGGTTTTAGTCTGCGTTGTCTTCAACATACTCCAAAAGATCGCTTGGCTGGCAATCCAAAGCTTTACAGATAGCCTCAAGCGTTGAAAACCGAATGGCCTTTGCCTTTCCTGTTTTAAGAATGGAAAGATTTGCTGTGGTAATTCCAATGATTTCAGCAAGCTCATTACTGCGCATACCGCGCTTTGCCAACATAATATCCAGGTTAACAACTATAGGCATAACTAAACGGTTAATTCATTTTCCTCCTTGGCATGTTTAGCCACTTTAAAAACCTCGCTGAGGACCATGAAAAACAACCCTAAGCAAATAAGAAATAAATAAGGCGTTATGCCTAAATTGATTTCGATACTATTTTTAAAGACAAGTCTAGCCAAAAAGGTAAGTACTGAGGCAATCAACCCAGAAATACTCAATAACATTCCAATGGTATTGAAATACCTAATGACCTTTTGGTCAAAAGGCTTTACTTTCTGAAAATATCTCAATGTCTTTCTAAACAAAAAGAAACTGTAAATCAACACATAGGCAACGCCCACAACTATTACAGTATAGACTTGAGCATATAGTTTAGAGTCTTCCTGTATTTCATTTTGAAACCACGGCGACAAGGTTAAGATATCAGCATCCATTAAAAACATAACTAGAAACACCATGAGTAAGGGTATTAACGGCAAGCAGGTGACTATCCAAATAAAATCGACTAGACTTTTAAGAATTACAAGCTTTCTCATACTAAATTTATTGTTTTACGATAACAAATATATAAATTATTATTGAAAAACAATAATTTTTTGTTCTTAAACAATAAATACTATTGATTATATTTAACCTGTGAAATCCAACAGCCTCATCATATCAGAGCGACCTAGGCCAATTTGGCAGATTCCTATTGCTGCATTGTTTTTTACCATCGCATTTGGGTTTATTGGCTTTAAACTATACAAATGGATGCTTGGTGGCGAACACTTAAACATGAGTATAGGCGATTTTCATATTGCCATTTATTTCAGTGCGCTTGGAGTGAGTTTCACTTCCCAAAAACGCATTTATGTAGATATTAACAACTCCAAGTTCAAACCAAGTTTTGAGGTTGGACCTTTAAAATTCGGCAAGTGGCAGACGATTCACAACTATGAGTACGTTTCAGTTTTCCATCAACCGTTAAAAGGTGGCGGCTATATTTATGAGGTCAATCTGTGGTATGATGGCAATAAGCACTTTCAGCTTTATGAGAAACACAGTTACGAAGAGGCATTTCTTGTTGGCTATCAGTTGTCTGAACATCTCAACATAGACTTGTTAGATGCTACTGTGCCCAACGCCTATAAATGGATTGACAAAAATGAATGGAAGCTTAAAATGAAAGCAGCATCCCAAACAGAGAAGGACTAATTTTTTGATGGCAAAAACATTTGCAACCATAGCGCGATATCAGTACTCATCGGAAGCCCAAATTGTAAAAGGAAGGCTGGAAGCCGAAGGGATTAAAGTATTTCTAAGCGACAACATAACCATTGATACGGATCCTTTGGTAAGCAATGCTATTGGTGGTGTTAAATTGAAGGTGCTCACAGAGGATGTTATTAAGGCCAAACACATCTTATCGGCAATTAATGCCTATTCTTTAGATGATAATGGTAATCGCATTTATTGCCCAAAATGTACGAGCGACCATGTTAACGTTTACTCGAGTATAAAAGATTTAAAATCGCTCTCTTCATTTGTCATTGGCTTTCTGTTTGGCACTCTGCCCTTTAGCACCAGATACCACTACAAGTGCGAAAAATGCGATTTTGAATTCCCCTTAAAATAGCCCTATCTTCGCCGAAATTTATAAAGAATGACATTAAGATCAGTCTTAATAATCGCTATTCTTGTACTACTTAGTGCCAAGAGTTTTTCCCAACAATTCCCTCAGCAGGATCTCGATTCTGTGACATTAACCTCGGCACGGATAGACTTGCCATTTCGCGAAAACTCCAGAACCATAAATATCATTACCTCTGCCGATATAAAAAACAGTGCAGCCGTGAATGTTGCCGACCTTCTACAGCAGGTTGCTGGTGTTGACATAAGACGACGTGGAACCGGTGGAAGTCAGGCCGATTTGCATATTAGAGGTGGCGGCTTTGACCAGACCCTTTTACTAATTGATGGCATTAAAATGGATGATGCCCAAACGGGCCATCATACCATGAATGCCGCTTTACCTTTAGAGGTTATTGAACGTATTGAAATTGTTAAAGGTCCTGCCGCGCGCGTTTTCGGCCAAAATGCCTTTACTGGAGCAATAAATATTGTAACCAAGCGCCGCTTAAAGAATACCGTTTCAACAAATTTGGAAGGTGGGTCTTTCGGTCAGCTTAATGGAAACGTTACTGTTGGAGCAGACTTGGACAATTCCTCACATATTGCCCATTTTGGAAAAGTTACCTCAGAAGGGTATCGATTTAATTCAGATTATGACAATTCCAACTATTTTCTTAAAAGTGTTTTCAACAAAAACAAGCAGGCTATTGAAATGATTGCTACCTTTTTTGAGCGCAAATTTGGTGCACAAAACTTTTACACACCACCAAGTAGAGGCTTTACCGAATATGAAGAAACACAGAACAGTCTTATCGCATTTACAACCACTTTTCAGCATAAGAATTTAAAAATATCGCCTCGGGTCTACTGGAGACGGAATCAAGATATCTTTTTACTAGAACGGGATGATCCTAACTTCTTTAGAAATTTTCATATTACGGATAAAATAGGAACAGAAGCCAATGCTTCTTATGCTTCCAAATTAGGAGTCACCGGTTTTGGTGTAGATATTGCAAAGGTCTATTTGCGAAGTAACAACTTAGGGAACCGCAACCGGGTAATGGCCACGGCATTCTTAGAACATCGTTTTCAATTTGTGGATAATCGCCTGGATATCACGCCTGGCGTAGCCATGACTTACTTTTCAGATTTTGATTTTAATGCCTTTCCAGGCTTAGACGTGGGCTTTGACATATCTAAACGTTTTAAAGCCTATGGAAACATTGGATACACCTACAGGATACCAACCTATACGGATTTATTTTACAGTGACCCTGCAACAGAGGGCAATCCCAATCTAGAACCAGAGGAAGCCTTTTCACAAGAAGTGGGATTAAAATATTTTTCTCCGAAATTAAACGCGTCTATTGCTGTATTCAATAGGGAAGCCAATAACCTCATCGATTATATAAGGCCAAATGTCACTGACGGTATCTTTACCGCCACAAACGTAAGGGAAGTGAATACCCAAGGTGTAGAGTTTGATGCGTCCTACAATTTTAAATTAGGTAACTATAATCAAACCTTAGCCTTTGGCTATGCTTATTTGGATGATGACATCGTAAACCAAGACCCTAATCTGTCGCGCTATTCCCTCAATACGCTCAGACACCAATATATCATACGCCTAAGCAATAGAGTTTTTAAAAATGTACGTGCCAATATAGTTTACAAATACGCAGAGCGCACCAACGGACAGACGTACAATGTTTGGGATGCCTCATTGGTGGTTTTATTAAAACGGATAGAGTTTACAATAACGGCCAATAACATTTTTAATGCAGATTATATTGAAGCTGGTTTTGTGCCCATGCCACCAAGCAATGTCCTTTTTGGATTAAGGTATAGCTTTAACTAGTATTTTAATCATTTTTATCTCAGTAAGAATAGATTACATTTTCTAACGATTTATTAACTTTGGCTTAATAAAAAGAAAATCTATTGCAGCTTAATCTACAACAGATTCCGAGAGTCGAAACCATTACCAAAGCCGACTTCCTAAAACACTACTTTAAACCTCAGAAACCTGTGGTTATTGAGCGTTTTATAGAAGATTGGCCAGCTTATTCCAAATGGAACCTGGATTATATGAAAGCGGTTGCAGGCGATAAAACCGTACCGCTTTACGATGATAGACCCGTAGATTATAAAGACGGTTTTAATGAAGCTCATGCTACCATGAAGATGAGCGACTACATTGATTTATTGAAGCGCGAACCTACTAAATTCAGGATATTTCTTTGGAACATCCTGAAAGAAGTGCCAGAACTGCAAAAGGATTTTAGTTATCCTGACTTCGGGATTAGACTTATGAAAGGATTGCCCATGCTCTTTTTCGGAGGAAGGGATTCGTACACCTTTATGCATTACGACATTGATTTGGCCAATATCTTTCATTTTCATTTTGAAGGTAAAAAGCAATGTATTTTGTTTGACCAACAACAGAATAAATACCTCTACAAAGTACCGCACTCCCTCATCACACGCGAGGACATTAATTTTGCAGATCCTGATTTTGAAAAATGGCCAGCACTGCAACACGCCAAAGGTTGGGTATGCGACCTAAACCATGGCGAAGTGCTTTACATGCCAGAAGGCTATTGGCATTACATGCGCTATATTACACCAGGATTTTCCATGAGCCTAAGAGCCATCGCGCGCCATCCTAAAAATCTAGGAAAAGCACTCTACAACGTGTTTTTAATGCGCAACTACGACAACTTAATGCGACGCATACAAGGGCAGAAATGGATAGATTGGAAAAACCAAAAAGCCATTGAGAATACTCAGAAGTATGCTTAAAATCTCGGATTTAGATCAATTCAATTTGTATATTTGACGCCTAAAACAAATTTGGAATGAAAAAACTTATTTTATTATCGGCACTTTTTGCTTTTACTTTAGGTAATTCTCAAGCCTTCAAGGGAAAGGACGACAGTAAATTTCAGGTTGGAGCTAATTTTCAATCAGGTGGAACAGGTTTGAATGCCTCCTACGATTATGGTATTGGTGAAAATATATCCTTAGGGCTATCCTCTACCTACGTCTTAGGTGTAGATAATGATATTGATGCCGATTTTACCGATAGATTTGACCTTAGAGCACGCTTTAACGCCAATATTGGCAATGTTTTGGCTATAGACGAGAATTTTGATTTTTATCCAGGTTTGAGCTTTGGATTAAAGAATTTTGGTGGTCACCTTGGTGCACGCTATTTTTTCACTGATGGTTTTGGTATTTATACCGAAGCCAATGTGCCACTGGCCAAATACAATACAGACGACTTAACACCTGCTGAAGAATTGAACAATCAATTTACCATAAGCATTGGTGCGTCTTTTAATTTATAAGACCATAATTTAAATTATAAAGAAGCCTCTTCACATTATCTGAAGAGGCTTTTTTCAGAGGTACTGGTTTAGTTTCTCGTAAACCAAATGCGACTCCCAACCGCGATACAGGAGGTAATTGGCTACCTTGCGCTTTTTCTTATAGATGTTGGACTCTTTGACTTGGGCTATGCGTTTTTGCGTCAAGTCATCTAAAGTCTCGTAATAGTCGTCATCACTGATTTCGCCAAGTGCCTTGTTGATGCTGTAATTTGAAATTTCACGTAATTTCAGTTCTCTTTTAAGGCGGATCTTGCCCCATTTTTTAATCCTAAACTTACCTCTAACAAAGGTTTGGGCAAACCGTTCCTCATTTAAAAAATTGTGCTCAATAAGGTGCACCATGATGTTATCGATGGCCTCAGGAATCATCTTCATATCCTTTAATTTTGCCCGCACTTCTTTATGGCAACGCTCTTGGTAGGCACAGTACTGCTCCATGCGTTTTTGCGCTTCATCGACGGTATAGGTTTTTTGGCTATTCACAGCACGAAAATATAACATTTTGTTAATAATACTTTATCTTGCAAGCCACTGAATAACAAGGAATTTGATATATCTTTGTGTAGTTAATTGCTAAGCAACATCCCTATGATAAAAAGCTACCTTTCATTTATATTATGTTTCTGTGCCCTTACTTTTGGGTTTGGGCAGATTGCAAAGCAAAGCTTTGAGACTAGTGGAGATACCTGGACACCTTTAAACTTTTCTACACCTCCATGTACAATTTTTGATGATGTCTGGAATTACTCAACAAATCTTGCTGGAATTACAGCATCTGACGGGTCTCAATTCTGGGGTATTCGTGACTTAAATGGAAACTGCGGCGGCGGTGGTTTTGAAATCATATCACTTCCCAATTTTGACACATCAGGTTACGAAAATAAAACCCTCTCTTTTGATTATTATACTATTGGCTATGATCTCAATGACGACATTAGATACGAAGTTTTTTTTGATAATATTGGCCAAGGTAGCATATTATTAGTAGACGGTATGTCGGGAGGACTAAATACAGGAGGATGGCTTACTGAAACAATAGCTATTCCAAACGCTGTAGTCGATGTTAGAATTAATATTTTAGTACGACAAGATGGAGCCCCTGACTATGGTGCTATTGATAATATCGTCTTAGATGGAACACCAGCAGTAATCACTACTGAGGTGGAATTCACAAGCGCGACTTCAACACTAGCAGAAGATGGTTTATTTATTGATGTTTGCGCAAGCATAACCAATCCTTCAGCTACTGTTGCAACGACAGTAGACATTATATTGGATGGTGCTTCGACGGCAACTAACGGAACCGATTATGAAGATAATTCAGGTGCGGCAATAAGCTTTCCTGCAACCTTAACGTTTCCTGTAGGTTCAAGTGCAGACCAATGTCTACGGATTTTTGTATCAGATGATGTTGTGGTTGAAGGTGATGAAACCATAGTGTTAAATTTGGCCAATCCTAATGGTGGCGACTCGGCAGCCCTCGGTACAAATACCCAACATGTAGTAACAATTGTAGATGATGAAGCACCTGTACTGGCCGATGTGGTGATTACAGAAATTATGTACAATACAGCAGGGTTTGACGATGAGTGGATAGAGATTTGCAATGTCTCAGGTTCAGCCCAGGTTTTGAACAATTATTTAATTGAGTACGAGGGTAATCCAATTTTTACATTTCCATCAACTGGAGCCGTAATTGCCGATGGCGATTGCATAACCGTGTCCTTGGGAAGTAATGGTGATGGTACCTATAACAATGGTAATGGAACACTAGGGTTTTGTCCGTTTATACCTGATTATGGTATCGATGCGTCAACAAATAACACTGACAATCTCGAAAATAATACTACAGCAACAATTTCTTTGATCGCTTCAGATGGCACAACTACAATCGATTCTGTGACCTACGATGATGCTGATGGTGCAGATGGCAATGGTGCCTCTTTGCATATTATTGATACAGCACTTGATAATTCAAATACAGATAACAATTGGCAAGAGGTCATAGATGGTGGTAGCCCAGGAACGAACAGTTTAATTTCTCCTTGTTCTGCGGTAGAACCAGATATTAATGTTGAAGGTGACCTAGGTTCCTTCCCAGATATTAGCAATAACGATGTCACACCAAGTTTTTTAGATAACACACGTTTTTCAAATACTATTATTGGTAACTCCCAGACCAAATCCTTTAGAATTCAAAATACAGGAACAGTAGATTTAAATGTGTCCAATATTCAAATTATTGGCGGTGCAGGAGACTTTACCTTAACTCTACCACCGCCTGGTTTGGCTTACAGTATAGCTCCTAACAACCTCATTGTTTTTGATGTTACCTTCGCTCCTTCTGCGGCAATTACGCGCACAGCTACAGTGCGTATTACCAGTGATGACCCAGATGAAAACACATTTGAGTTTGCCATAGAAGGTACAGGAATTTGCGATGCCACGACCAACACCTTAACACCGTTAACTGGCCCTGACAATACCGTTGTTACTATAACAGGTAGTGATTTGGGCGGAACGACTACTGTAGAATTTGGAGGCGTAAACCTAGCCTACACCGTAATATCTGGCACTGAAATAGAAATAACGATTCCAGCAAATTCAGTTACTGGAAATATCACTGTTACCAACAACCTAGGTTGCGTTAGTAATGATTTATTCACCGTCATAGATAACGCAATTGGCTCATGCGAAGGTACAGGTGGTACCACACCAACGGAACTATTCATATCCGAGGTTACAGATGCCAATACTGGTGGCCTTACCTATGTTGAAATCTATAACGGCACAGGTGTTCCTATTAATTTAGGCACCTACAGTGTACAGTTCTTTAATAACGGAAGTGCTACAGAAAACGGAGGGTCAACTACTCTAAATGCTGTTAACCTAAATTCAGGAGATACTTATGTACTTGAAGTGAGTACGGGATCTAATTGTACAGGTATACCTGGTTCAGATGGTTCATTGGCTGACCAATCGGGCTCTGGAGGCATAAATTTTGGAGTAAATAGTGATGATCATATTCGTCTATTCAATGGCACAACCCATATAGATTCTTGGGGAACTTATTTATCTGATACTTGGGCAGATCCTTTGGGGATTGACTCTGAAGGTGTTGTCTTTACAAGAAATGATGATGCCGCAACATTACCAAACACGGTATTTAATCTTGCCGACTGGACTTATGTGGATTGGACAGACTGTTCTGAAAATGATTATTCAGATATTGGCAATTTTGACTTTTCTACCGGTGTACCTCCTACTGTAACAGGAATCTCTTCTAGCACAACCAGTTGCAATGAGGTCACTATTTCAGTAACTGCAACAGAAGGATTTCCATTAGGCAATCCTTTAGAATATGTTTGGTATGCTTATGACCCTGCAAACGCAGGTTCTGGATGGCAACTTATTACCAATGGTGGCATTTATAATGGTGCTGATACAGCCAACTTAGTCATCACAGATGCAGCTAGTGTCGCAGATTACCAGTTTTATTGCCAAGTAAGAGAAGATGACGCTACTTGTTATACAGCTTCAGATGCGGTTCAAATCACAATAAGCACCGCGACTTGGGATGGAACTAACTGGAATTGGAACGACGGCACAGCACAGAATACCTTGCCAAATTTAAGTACTAACGTAGTTTTAGATGGTAACTACTCTACTGGTATAGGTGGTGTTCAAACGAGTTTTAGTGCCTGTAACTTAGTTCTTAATGATAATGTTACTCTTTTTATTGAGAATGGAACTTATGTAGAAGTTCAAAACGATTTAACAGTTAACAATCTCTCAAGTGGTGGTATTAATATTGAACCGCAAGGCTCATTCGTGCAGAATAATGATTTGGGTAACGTCAGTGCAGATAATCCCAACAACTTAAATGTGAGTAAAATTACAGCACCTGCAAATGATTGGTTCGAATACACATACTGGAGTTCCCCAGTTTCCAATGAAACCATTGAAGACGGTTTGGATAATTCTAATCCCGATAGAAGGTTTTGGTTTAATGCACAAAACTATTTAGATGCAACCGCTGAGGTAGGCAATAACAATGCAACTGCTAATGGTCAGGACGACATCGACGATAATGGTGACGCTTGGCAATTAGCTTCTGGAATAATGACACCAGGTGTTGGTTACGCATCAACACATGACCCTTTAATTTTTGCGAGCACCCCAGGATGTCCAGGATGTGGTATAAGATATACATTTTCTGGCTTGTTCAATAATGGAGTTATAGACCCGCCAATTTATAGAAATGATGATGAACCAGATGATAATAATTGGAACTTTATAGGAAACCCATACCCTTCAGCAATAGACGTTGATCTCTTTTTTGAGGAAAATTTTTATAGTACCACTAACCCTAATGGTTCAGTGACTGGAACCATAGAAGGTGCTGTTTATATGTGGTCTCATAATTCCCCTCCTGACGCCAACAATAATGGCAATGAAAATCTTAACTTCTTAGCTTCAGACTATGTTATTATAAACGGGATAGGTACGGTTACACCTTCAGAAGAACAAGGTACTGGAGAAACACTACCAAATCGTTTTATACCATCTGGACAAGGGTTCTTCGTGGCTATGGATGACAATGCAACCTCTTCAATACTAAGTGGAAATATTAGGACAGCCAATGTGGTTTTCAATAATGGCATGAGGGTAAGAGGCGATAATAATCAGTTTTTTAGGACTTCACCAAATTCAGACAATAAGTTGTGGATTAATCTAACATCTGATAACGGTGTTTTTAGCCAAATTCTTATCGGTTATGTAGATAATGCTTCTAATGGATATGATGGTATGTATTTTGATGCCCAAAGGAATGGAGCATCAGATGTATACTCATTGATTTATACATCGATTCCAGATATAGATAAAGTCTTTGCTATTCAAGCTAAAAACACCTCTAGTTTGAACCCAGATGAAGTTATTCCAGTAGGATTTAAAACATCTATATTGGAATCAACTATTTATACATTTTCTGTTTCTCAGTATCAAGGTCAGTTCTTAAGCGAAAATCCTATTTACCTTAAAGACAAGCTCCTAAATACTATACATAATTTAAAGGAGTCCGACTACACCTTCACCTCAGAAGCAGGGGAATTCAATGATAGATTTGAGATTGTTTTCCAAGACAATGCCCTGAGCACAAACGAATTTGACATCAAACCCAATGATCTTAAAATTGTGGAGTTAGGTAACGGACTCGTGGAGTTTAGCATTGCAAAAAACCATACGATAAAAGAGGTGGTGATATTGGATGTAATAGGACGGGAAATCTACAGACTTCCTGGCTCTAGTTCTGCTGAAATCTATAATTTGGAAACACTCTCCAAAGCCGCCTATATTGCACAAGTGGAATTGTCCAACGGCCAAATAATTACCAAAAAAGCCATTAAACGCAACTAGATAAAACATTAAAAGCCTTAATTCTTAAGGCTTTTTTTATGGTGTGTATTGGGCTGATATAATAAAATTTCTTCCAGGAGCTGCTATCCCAGAGGAATAAGGTCTGTAGCGTTGGTCCGTAATGTTCTCGAGGCCCAAGGTTACATTAAACTTTTCGGAAAACGTATATTGGGAACGCAAATTAAGGGTGTACCAAGACGGCGAGTAGGGATTCCCATTGTCATCTTTGGCATAGATATAATCCTTAGATAATTCGGAAGGTGCCAATTGGTTAAATGATAATTCATTATTGTACACCACAAAGGCATCTAAGAGCAGCCTGTTCTTGTTCCAAATTAAATGGGTGCGTCCAAAATTTGGTGCCACGTGTCTTACAGGAACTTCTATACCATTATTATCTTCGGTACCGCCAATAACATTATATTGGGAACGCAATTTTAAGGCTTCCGAAAAATTAACCTCAGCTCCAACCTCAAAGCCATAAATCCAAGCTTTCGAAGCATTTTGAACAGATTGCACCGTGCTTAACTCGCCATCATAGATTATTTCTGTTTCGCCATTAAGCTCAGCATTCCTTCTAATTAGGGCATTGTCTAAAAAGGTGTAATAGGTTCCTAAATCCAAAAGGACCTTGTTCTCAAAATTCAAGAGAAGTCCTAACTCACCTCCATAAGCATATTCGGCATCCAAGTTATTATTTGGTATGACTACTGATCCAGGTTCAGAATCGAATACCTTCCCTAAATCATCAATATTTGGCGCTCTAAAGGCCGTAGAAAGGTTAAACTTCCATTGAATGAGTTCGCTGGGAAACCATGAAATACCAGCAGAACCTGTTAGGGCTCCTGTGTTAATTTCAGACGTATCAAACGGCAGGTTTAAGAACGCATTATTCGCATCAAAATTAGCCCTGGCACTTATTTGATTGTACCTCAACCCAGACTGAAATACAAATTTTGGATTCGCTCTATATTTAAAGTTGGCATAAGCCGCAGCAGATTGCCAGGTTGAACCGTCTGGATAGCGGGTTACATTGGGTTCACTTGTACCTTGAATAATGTCTTCTTCCCTACTTTCTGAACCAACGGCATTAAAAACATATTCCAAGCCATACGAAAAACTTGTTTTAGCGGTCAATCGCTTTTCAAAATCAAGATTAAACGAAAAGACATCAACATTCTCCTTGCGCACTTCCCTTAAGGGGGATTGGAACCGTCTCACGATTCGGCTTTCCTTAAAATTCTGATAAGCAGCATTAGCTTGAAACTTGTCGTAAAGGTTGGATGAGCTACTTTGTTTGGTCACTTGAAAATTACCCATAAACCACTGCTGTGGGCCATAATCCCATTCTGCGGAGCGCAGGCCATCGCCATCTGGCCTTATGAGCCTATCATACCTTGGAAAATCTGATGTTGTGGTAAAATAAAGTCCCAAATCAAAATTTAAGTTCTCCATGGGCTTGTAGCGTATCTTTTGCATCAAGTTTATTTGGTCATAGCCTGTCGGTATTTGCAGTTCTGGGTCTGGGTTTTGAACTAGGATATCTTGGCCATTGGACCGCACAACGTATGCCGTTCTCAAATATTCTACTGGACCATGACTTCCCATTCTTAGGTCATCAAAATCAGTATAGGTTACATTGGTGAGAAAGCCCCATTTTTCATAGCCTACATTAAAGTCTACATGACCTGTTTTTTCATTATTGGCGGTGGAAAATCGCGTCATTAGTCCAGCTTTAAGTATGGGATTTTCATCTTGGGCAAGTTCTGGTTTTTTGGTGTAAAAACTCATTACACCACCAATGGCATCACTTCCGTAAATAACCGATCCAGCACCAAGGGTCACTTCGGTATGATCAACGGCCAAAGGATCGATGGAAATAACGTTTTGAATATTTCCGCCTCTAAAAATAGCATTGTTCATCCTTACACCATCAACGGTTATAAGCAATCTATTGGTTGAGAAACCCCTTATCATGGGGCTGCCACCACCCAATTGGCTTTTCTGAATAAAAATATTGCCTGAATTATCGAGCAGGTCTGCACTTGTTTGCGGATTTGCAAAAACAATATCCTTGGCATCCAAGCTAATTATGGTTTGGGGAATGTCGCGTTTACGCTGTTCAAATTTAGAAGCGGATAGAACAATCTGGGTCAAACTCTCTACGGTTGGTTCCAGATAAATCTTGAAGTTTGTTGAAGCAAGTTCAGCCTTTGTTGTTTCAATGCTCTTGTATAAAAAGTTGTCGAAATACAGAATCTCGTTGGCATCAAAAATGTCTATACTTACTTTTCCGTTTATATTGGTATATACAACCTTAGTTTTATCGCTATTGTATATGGTAACATTAGGAATAGGCACATTGGTTTCAACTTCTAAAACAGTTGCTTGCTGTCCCACTGCCAATTGAAGGAAAAACACTAAAACTAAACTGAGTTTTACAACCCTATAGTTACATTTAAATTGCATATTATAACGTGCTAAAAACTTAATGAAACACATCATTAAGGACCTGTAAAGACTTCGGTTTTTTAAAGCCTTCCAAATGTAATTCAAAATAAAACAATAGCATATTCAAAAATGATTGCCGTTGTTCTGATTTGATTTTCAACTGTCCTAAAGCATCAAAATTTGTGCCTAACAGCCGTTTTAAAAGGGTTAAATTAGTCCCTGAGATGGAGTAGATGCCGTTATCTGCATGTTCAAACACTCCTGATTGAAGATTAAAATAATCACTTCCTTGATTTTCTTGCTCAGGTTGAAACCCTAAGTATCGCGTAAGCTTCAGCATAAACAACAGATGAAAATTGGCATAATTGTCTTCTTCGTCTAAATATTGTAATGCCGTTTCAATAAAGGAATACAACCCTTCATTCTTTTCCTCTTCGTTAAGAGCAAAACTTAAGATTTCTGACAGGAACAAAACAATAGCGCTTTTGTAAATATTGGTATGTAAGCTCCTGTAAATGTAATAAGGCTTTACTTCCTTAAAGTGATGCAAGGTTCTTTTAGGATAGAATTTCTCTTCGACATCAATCTGTGATAAGGGCTGAAAATAGATGACCTTTCGCGATGATTTTTTAGAGCTTAAAACTCCTTTGAGAATGTAACTGACTAAGCCTCTTTCCTTGGTATAGCATTTAACGATGAGATCGGCTTCGCCATACTTTAGTTTAGAAAGTACAATACACCTGTTTTTGGTAAGCATAAGGTTTATCTAATGATTAACACTTTTAGGACCTTGGTCTCAAATGTATCTAAATCTGAAATTAGAATGAGGTAAACACCAGACCTCACCACTGCGTTTGCTAGATTTTTCCCATTCCATATGGCCGTACCACCATCAATAGCAAAATTGTAATTAGCCGCTGAGGACCTGAGATTTACATTAGACTGGGCTTCAGCCACCAAATTGCCTTCGATATCGGTAATCTTTATATTAACGCGTTCGGTTAGGCCAGTTATTTTTATCCCTTTTGTAATATCATTTAAATCGTTAGAGCCCAACAGATTGTATTCTGGCCTCACTGGGTTAGGATAGACGTAAGCTTGGTCTAAAGATTCTTCTGGTTGAGATCCTCCTGCTCTAAAGGAAAGTAACCCTCTTGTCGTTGCAATAAATACGGAGCCGTCCTGTGGATTTATGGACACATCAATAATTCTATTTGACGGCAAAGGAGAATTATCGGTAGTAAAATGGTAAATGGTATTTTGCCCATCTGGCGAAAAATAGAACAATCCAGAGTCTACAGTTCCCACCCATTTGTTATTAGAGCCATCTACTTCAATATCTGAAATGGTCTGTCCTGCAAGAAGTTCTTGCGGAATACCATCTTCTAAAACGATTATAGAACTAAGGCTTGGATTAGGATTATCATAAAACCCGGCTGTATTAAAAAGCACCCGTAAACCAGTAAAGGTTCCTACCCAAAGTTGGTTCCTGTTATCTACAGCCAAAGAGGTAATACGCGGAAAGGGTACATTTTGCTCTTCGGTACTTAAGGTTCTTAAAGGATTATTGGAAATACTCTCATTGAAAGCATAGAGACCATTAGAATAACCACCAATCCATTTAGTTCCTGTGTTATCTATATCTATATCGTAAAACCCAAATTCTCCAGTAAGTGGGTCGTTATAAATACTGGAAAAATCGTAGCCTTGCCAATTACCTGTAGACGGATCATATGATTTAAGTGGGTTTGGTGCTCTTGATGTTAAGGACCACAATACGCCATTGGTATCGAAAGTGGAAGCGCTTACTCGTATACTCACCACATTTGGCGCATTAGGTACTACTAAGGATTCCAAACCACTATTGCTTTCATTGTAAAGAACCGTAGATTCAAAATTATCAATCTGTAAAATCCCATCTTGGAATGAGCTGATAAATAGTTGATTATTATTAAAAGGGTTAATAGAAATAGTATTGAGATTTCTAGCCCCTAACAAACTGTCAAAAGGAATGCTGAACCATTCCTCGTCCCTGTAATAACTAATTCCTCTTGCCCTTGTAGGTGAAGGATTGAACGACTCCGTATAATCACCGAAAGACGCCCAAACCGTGCCTGTTTCTGCATTTAGTCTAAAAGTTTCATTAAATAAAGGACCATTTGGTTTTATATCTATATACTCTGAACCTGAAGAAATATTTGTTAGAACTCCAAAATCTTGGCTTCCAATATATACAAATGTGCCTTGAATGGTAGCAGAAGAAAAGCTGGTATCAAATTCTTCATTCGGTACAAATGTGTTGTCCAAAATCAAATTAGTGTTGTAAATATAAACAGCAGCAGCTGTCGCAAATATTAAGTTGTTAGCGTTTGACTCGCTATCTAAAGGTAATGCCTCTAAGGTTGCTATAGAATTAAAGGTGCTCTGGTCTATCTCAAACAACTCCCTGTTACTCCTTACGGCATAGACGCTATTGTTAAAAGGGTTGGCCGTAACAAAACTTCCAGGAATAAGGATGCTCCACTCCTCAAAGTCAATTAGATTAGGACTATTAAGATCTGCTATTTTTAAGCCATTATTGTTGGAACAAGCGGCGTAGATGTTGCTACCTTGAATGGCGACTTGGTTTACGCTGACTTGAGTGCCTCCATTTCCGATAAAGTAAGTATCCCCAAACTCCAAACGGTCTAAGTCATAAACTGAAATACCATAATCGGTAGAAATATAAATTAAGCCTTCATTTTCAAAAAAATGATTAATCCGTTTGTTTATAGGTGTGATATTATCCTGATCTAAAATGTCAACAATTGTTAAGACAGACTCCTCTGAAACCGAGTATAATTCCATCAATCCCGTTTCATAACCAATGAGGAGATAGTCAAAGTCATTGCTGTAATATATTGTAGTTATTTGCTCACCAGCCAGTCCCTCTACCGTAGTAATGGTTTCCAGATCATCAGTTAAGGGATCATATTTAAAAATAGCATTCTGAGCTGCTGCATAAATCGCATCATCCGAACTTACAACATCAACAATAGTATTGTAGGAGTAATGGGATTGCCATAAAGCCGAAAAATTTTGACCTTGCAGAAGATTACTGAAACCGACAAAAATCCATAAGATAACTATGGCCCATTGCTTCATTGCGCGAAAATTTGTCCAAATATATTTAATACTTAACGATTACAGGATTAGTTTCATATAAACTGACACAAAAAAAGCTCCTATGAAACCATAGAAGCTTTAATAAAATAATTTATAGGTTTTCTAAACAACGCCTTGAGCCAACATAGCATCTGCTACTTTTACAAAACCTGCAATATTAGCACCTTTGACATAATCTACAGTACCATCGTCATTTTTACCATACTGCACGCAAGAATCATGGATATTAGCCATAATATCCTTTAATTTTTCGTCCACTTCCTTACGTGTCCAACTGAGTCGTAATGAATTTTGACTCATTTCTAAACCTGAAGTTGCCACACCTCCAGCATTAGAGGCTTTCCCTGGTGCAAATAATATTTTAGCATTCTGGAAGGCGTGAATGGCCTCAGGTGTAGAAGGCATATTAGCACCTTCTGAAACACAGATACAGCCATTAGAGATAAGCTGTTCTGCCTCCTCACCGTTAAGCTCATTTTGTGTAGCACATGGTAATGCAATGTCACATTTTACAGACCAAGGTCTTTCACCTGCATAGTATTGTGCATTAGGATATTCCTTAACGTACTCACTGATACGGCCGCGCTTCACGTTTTTCAAATCCATGACAAACTTAAGTTTTTCGGTATCGATGCCTTCCTCGTCGTAGATATAGCCTCCAGAATCTGAAAGGGTCAACACCTTAGCTCCTAGTTCAATGGCCTTTTCTGCAGCGTACTGAGCCACATTTCCTGATCCAGAAATTGCAACTTTCTTACCTTCAAACGACTCGTTTTTTGTCTTAAGCATATTATCTGCAAAGTAGACCGTACCATAACCTGTGGCTTCTGGTCTTATTAAGGATCCTCCCCAAGACTGACCCTTGCCAGTTAGAACACCTGTAAAGGTATTTTTAAGTTTCTTGTATTTTCCAAACATGAACCCAATCTCTCTTGCTCCAACACCAATGTCACCAGCAGGTACATCTGTATTGTGACCAATATGTCTAAAGAGCTCTGTCATAAAGGCATGGCAGAATCTCATAATTTCATTATCGCTCTTCCCTTTAGGATCAAAATCAGATCCGCCTTTAGCACCTCCCATAGGCAAGGTGGTTAAACTGTTTTTGAAGACTTGCTCAAAGGCTAAAAACTTCAAAATACTTGCATTTACAGTAGGGTGGAATCTTAATCCTCCCTTGTAAGGACCGATAGCCGAATTCATTTGAATACGGTATCCTCTATTCACTTGAATCTCACCCGAATCATCAACCCAACAAACCCTGAACGAAATTAAACGCTCTGGTTCTACCATTCTCAAAAGAATATTTTTACCATGATAAATATCGTGCTGAACGATATAAGGAAGTACCGTTTCTGCGACCTCCCTAACGGCCTGTAAAAACTCAGGCTCATGGCCATTGCGCTTTTCTACCATTTCTAAAAAAGCTTCAATTGTTTCTTTCATATAAGATATTATTAAGAAATTGTGATTATTAGGGCACAAATATACATTATCTGTAAAAATAACGCTTCAATTTTTTTATATTCTCAATTAATTTTTAAAATCGCTTCGGTGTAATAAAATTCTTCTCCCTAATAAGAAAAGCGCATTATATCCGTTTTGTTTTGTAGCTAACCGAGTTTTTATATATTTGTTTTACAATGGCCTAAACCAATTTTTATGGGCATATACATCAGGAACGTGATTTTGTTAGTTGTGCTGCTAGGTTCGGTGCAACAAAGCTTTTCACAATTAGGTTTTTCCCATGAAATTGGAGCTTTCATAGGCGGTGTTGCTTTCCAATCTGATTTTGGTGTTAGACGGGATTTTGAAACCAATTCAGGTAATACAGGACTCGCTCTGGGTATCGTGCATTACATTAATTTTTCTTACCGTGCTGATTGTAACTGTTATTCTACGGATACCTACTGGAACGATCATTTTAAAATAAGAAGTGAGATTGCTTGGAACAAAACCCAGCTTAACCATTTTGGTAAATGGGTAGATGACTCTAGAACCAGCGATAATGCAGATCGGCTAAGAGCGCACACTGGAGAAGCCGAAAATTGGGATATTGGTATGCAATTAGAGTATTTTCCTAGAAGCATTAGAGCTTTCCAAGCCGGCTCTTACTCCTTTGCTCCTTTTGCGGCCGCAGGCGTGCACTACGTTTGGTATAGTCCTAGCGTTGCAACAACTTATGGCACTGGAAATCCAGATAACCCAAACAACTATTATACCTTCTGGCAGCAAGCCTCTGGTGGCGACCCTTTTGTAAGCGACGAGCCTGGTTCTACTTGGTCGGTAGTGGCCAGTGTTGGAACGCGCTATAAACTAACTGTCCTTTCTGATTTATTTGTAGAGTTACGCTGGCAGTATTATGGTGATGATTTTGTAGACGGCCTCAATCACAAACTAGATTCCAATAAAGCTAATGATTGGAACTTGTGGTTAAACTTTGGCTATATCTATTATTTAGATTAAATAATGTTACAAAAAAGACGAGCATTACACTCGTCTCCTATCTTTTTTGCCCTCTTAGTTTTATCCTATAGCTTGTTTTAAATCTGCGATTAAATCCTCCACATCTTCAATACCAACGCTTAATCTAATTAAAGAATCGACTACGCCTGTTTTTTCTCTTTCTTCCTTTGGAATACTGGCGTGGGTCATACTTGCAGGATGACCAGCCAAAGATTCCACTCCTCCAAGTGATTCAGCTAGGGTAAACACCTTTAGTTTTTCAACAATTCTAATGGCATCTTCATAGCTATTTCCTTTCGTCACAAAAGACACCATACCTCCAAAATCTTTCATTTGAGATTTCGCAATATCATGGTTAGGGTGATCTTCCAATCCAGGCCAATACACCTTTTCAATTTTTGGATGCTTAACCAAATACTCGGCAACAGCTCTTCCGTTTTCACAATGGCGCTGCATTCTAACATGAAGGGTTTTTATACCTCTCAAGGCCAAGAAACTATCTTGAGGACCACAAACGGCTCCACTCGCATTTTGTATAAAGTAAAGCTTTTCTGCCAGTGCTTTATCATTTACAACCAAGGCACCCATTACAAGGTCACTGTGACCTCCTAGATATTTTGTCACGGAATGCATCACAATATCTGCACCGAGGTCCAAAGGTTGCTGTAGATAGGAGGTTGCAAAGGTATTATCCACGGCAAGCATAAGATTGTGAGCCTTGGCAATTTTTGCAGCAGCCTTAATGTCTATGACGTTCATCATTGGGTTTGTTGGTGTTTCAATCCAAATTAACTTGGTGTTTTCATTGATATAGGTCTCCATGTTGTCGGCACTTTCCATTCCTACGAAATGAAACTTTATACCAAATTTTTCAAATATTGTCGTGAACAGTCGGTAGGTGCCGCCATATAAATCATTAGTTGAAATCACTTCATCTCCAGAACTTAACAGTTTTATAACCGCATCAATAGCAGCCAAGCCAGACCCAAAAGCCAATCCATAATTACCGTTCTCAATACTCGCCAATGCCCTTTCTAAAGCATGGCGTGTTGGATTATGAGTTCTTGAATATTCATAACCTTTATGACCTCCTGGTGTGGATTGCGCATACGTTGACGTTTGGTATATAGGAGGCATAACGGACGCATAAGCAGGGTCATGTTCTTGTCCTCCATGAATAGTTTTTGTGTTGAATTTCATAGCTTTTTGATTAAATTACCCTGAGGATGTGTAAAATAAATGCTTACAGCAAAGCGTTTATAAAAGAGTAATAAAAGTAACGGATAATTGGGTGCTTTCAAACCTAAGTTATACCTTTATTAGTGGCGTTAACAAAATCTTATCAATTGAAAACTATTGTAATTCTTTCACTCGTTATTTCTTCAGTAATTGGCTGTTCATCCGAAACCAAGCCATTGGAATTTAAGCCTGTTGAAATAAAATCCGATTTTAAATCCAATATCTCTGGTCTTTACGAAGTTGCAGAGGGTAATGACGCTATTAGTTCAAAGCTTAATAGCCAAATAGAATCCACCATAATCGACATGATTGGTATAGACACTACTGCGGCAGATTTGGCTACTGCTTTAAGAGCTTTTGACAAAACCTACACAGATTTCATAAAAGACTTTCCAGATGCTTCCGAACCAAAGTGGGAATTAAATGTTGAAACCGAAAAAACATTTCAATCAGAAGATGTTATTACCATAGCTATTAGCGTCTATCGCTTTGAAGGCGGTGCCCATGGCAATGACGAAATACGTTTGCTAAATATAAATCCGAAAACAGGAGAACTGTTACCAGCTGAAGCCATTATTGAAGACCTAAAGGAGTTTGAAAGTTTAGCAAAATCTCATTTCATAAAAAATTTAAAGCGTAAAGGAGAAGATTTAAGTATTGAAGACTATTTTTTTGGAGAATCCTTTCATTTACCCGAAAATATGGGTTTTAGTGAGGATGGTTTTATTCTGCTCTACAACGTATATGAAATTGCTTCCTATGCTCAAGGTTATACTGAGTTTGCCATACCCTATGACGAGATGGACCCTTATTTAAAGTTATTTTAGGCCTTCTTTTTTGTTAACCTCTCTATGATTGGTTCTACCGTTAAACCTTGTCCTAAGATTGATGCTACTACTACAATATAGGTCATAACCAAGAAGAGTTCGCGCTGCATATCTGCTGTTAAGCTAAGGGCTAAGGCTATGGAAATACCACCTCTTAATCCGCCCCAGGTCATTATAACATTGGTCCTCGGCACAAAGTCTAGCTTCTTGGCAAAAATTGTTATTGGTGGCCATAAAGAAATATAACGGCACAATAAAATTATAGGAATAGCTAAAAGTCCGGCATATATATAGTTAGCCTCTAAGGTAAGCACAAGCATTTCCATACCTATCATAACAAAAAGAATGGTATTCAACAATACATCTATCATCTCCCAAAACTTATCTACATACATCTCTACGGTTTCTGACATTGCAGAATTTCTAATCTTGTCATTACCCACCAATAGGCCAGCCGTTACCATGGCTAAAGGTGCCGAAACATGGAACTTATGGGAAAGCATTGTTCCTCCCATAACCAAAGCTATGGTAAGAATAACCTCAACCTCGTAGTTGTCGATAGACTGCATCAAACGGTAAGTAATCCAACCCAAAATCAGCCCTAAGGCTATTCCTCCTATTACTTCTTGTCCAAAAAGCGTTACAATATCCGAGAATTCAAATGGAACATCCGGCTTTGCAGCAATAGCAAAAATGGTCAAGAACACCACGACACCAACACCGTCATTAAAGAGCGATTCCCCAACAATTTTGGTTTCTAGCTTTTTAGGAGCTCCTGCTTTTTTTAGTATGCCCAACACAGCAATAGGGTCGGTTGGAGATATTAAGGCTCCAAAAAGCAAACAATTGATAAAGGAAACCTCGATACCAATGCCATTGATGAGGTAAAACATTGCTGTACCCACCAAAAATGTCGAAACCAAAACACCTAAAGTAGCAAACATTAATATGGGGCCGCGTTGCACTCGTAACTGTTCAAAATTTGTGTGAAGTGCACCGGCAAATAGCAGGAAACTCAGCATAATATCCAGCAGTACGGTTTCAAAATCTATACTATTGATAAAGGCTTTTTCTTGCATTAAAAGCGTGTCATCAAACTGTGCCAGCACAATAACGCCAAGGGTAAAAATTATGGTAATAAGCATTAGTCCAATAGTTATGGGCAATTTTAAAAATCGAACATTGATGTATCCAAAAAGTGCTGATAGGACAATTAGGACAGTGGCAATTGAATAATACTCCATAATTACTTATACGTTTTGTTAAGACAAAAATATAGACTTAAAATATACTTCTGGTTAAAAATATTCAGCCTGAAGGTTTTCTATAGTGTGTCATATCGATAATTGCTTAACCATTAGCTTCCCTCCATAGGCAGAAGTATGACAAACCTCGACTTATAAATTTCTTAAAAATACTCAAATTTCGAATGGAATGAAGTTAATTTGCAAAGTCTAAACCAATGCCATCCAATCAATGAATACGTTTTTCTATTTAAGCACGTGCAACACTTGTACCCGAATCATGAATGAGCTAAATCTCCCAAATGACATAAGGCTTCAGGATATTAAAACCGAACCTATTACCTCAACCCAATTGGAAGAGATGAAAACTTTAGCCGGATCTTACGAAGCGCTTTTTAGCAAACGTGCACGCTTGTATAAGGAACTAAATCTCAAGGAGAAAAACCTTTCTGAAAATGATTACAAAACATATATTCTAGAACATTATACCTTTTTAAAGCGACCTGTTCTCGTCTATAACGACGCAATTTTTATTGGTAACTCCAAAAAAACAGTTGAGGCCGCCAAATCTGCAATAGATGTATAGCAGAACCTTTGCCATAGTTGCACTTTTTTTAGTGCAGCTTCTTTACGGCCTAAACTTTACCTTTTCCAAGGTTATCATGAACGGTAATTTTGTAAAGCCCTTTGCACTTACAATTCTGCGTGTTGGTGGTGCTGGATTACTATTTTGGATATGTAGCCTCTTCTTGCCTTCTGAAAAAATAGAACGGAAAGATTACTTGAGGTTCTTTGCCGCTGCTATTTTTGGTGTTGTCATCAATATGCTGCTCTTTTTAAAAGGTGTTGAACTCACCACACCAATACATGCCGCTTCAATTGTTACCATAACACCTGTGATAATTTTAATCCTCTCGGCCCTCATTCTTAATGAAAAGATTACCAAGCTTAAAGTTTTTGGTGTCATCCTAGCCTTTTCCGGAGCCATTGTTCTCACAATTTACGGGAAATCCATTAGACCAGGTGACAATGTGGCCTTGGGCAATATTTTTGTGTTTATAAACGCCACCTCTTACAGTATCTACATCATTCTTATTAAACAGCTTACCGCAAAATACCATCCATTTACCTTTATTAAGTGGCTGTTCTTATTTGGATTTTTTATGGTCTTACCTTTTGGTTACCAACAACTCCAAGATGTACAATGGTCTAGTTTTACGCCTTTTATTTCGTTTTCTGTATTATTTGTGGTCGTTGGTGCGACCTTTGCAACCTACCTTCTCAATCCTATGGCCCTAAGTAAACTTAAAGCCTCCACCGTTGGCGTGTTTATATATTTACAACCTGTCATTGCTGGCCTTTTTGCTATAATCATGGGTGCAGATGTTATTGATTCTGTAAAAATCATGGCCACTGTACTAATTTTTTCTGGCGTATATTTAGTTTCTATTAAACCTAAAAAGACCTTATAATTTGTCTTATGTTTTTAAAACCTTTCCATCAGTTAAGGCTGTACCAGATTCGTGTTGGGCTGATTTAAACTTTGGGCAAAACATTTATTTTAAGCCTGAATTCTTGCTTGCTTTCGAGGCTGCCAATGGAGATATTACCTTCAATTATATTTTTGTATTTAAAAACGGGAAAGCCGTTGCCTTCGCCTACACTCAAATAATCACCATTAGCATTAAGACTATAACTAAAAATACGCGTATGCTAAAGCATATTCGGCAAGGTATTAATACACTTTTTAGGCAGCATCCACTGCGTGTATTATTTTGTGGTAACATATTTTTAAGTGGTGAATATGGCATCTTTCTACAGGATGGGGAAAATAAAACAGCTGCTTTCCAAGTCATAGCCAAGGCATTAAAGCAACTTTCAAAAAACACCAAAAAACTTCATGCTCTTTTCGTTAAGGATTTTGAGGAGAACTCACTTAAAGTAACCAACCAGCTTTATGATTTTGATTATGCCTCTATGACGGTTGAACCCAATATGATTATTAACCTCAAACCCGAATGGCAGAGCTTTAAAGATTACAAATCGGCTTTAAAATCCAAATACAGGGTCAAGGCTAACAAGGCCGATTCTAAAAGCAAAACACTTAAAACTCTATTTTTTTCGGAGGCTGACATCAAAAAGCACTTAAAATCACTACAAGACCTTTATCAAAACACCATTGATAATGCCGATTTTAACGCTCAAATACTAAACCTTGAAACCTACGTACATCTTAAATCCGCGTTTCCCAAACAGTTTTTTGTTAAAGGATATTTTTTAGGCGAGCAACTCGTAGGCTTTTTATCAGCCATGCACAACCAGTCGCATTTAGATGCGCATTTTATTGGTATCGATTATACCTTAAACAAGACTTATGCGATTTATCCCAGGATTTTAAACGATTATGTGAAATTAGGTTTGGAAGTAGGTGCAACTCAAATCAATTTAGGGCGTACGGCTTCAGAAATAAAAAGCACACTCGGTGCCGTCCCTCAAGGTCTTACCTGTTATTGCAGGCACAAACGCAACCTGCCCAATCTCATTCTTAAACCCTTTATTGCCAATGTTAAGATAAAAACCTTTAAGCAGCATTATCCCTTTAAGTAATTACACCTGCATAGGTTTGGGCCTAACACCATGTTTTCTGGTATCAGCCTTAGTTAACACTTTAAAATTTTCAGACTTTGGGAATTTATGTGCCAGCTCTAGCATCGCTTCTGGCAGGCTTGTGAGCTTTCTCAACTTTAAATCAATCCAACCACCCTGCATTTCGCAATGCGCCAAATGGTCGCCTTTATGGTTGTAAAAATCATGTTCAAACATAAAGAGCATCCCATCTTCACTTAGACCAGATACCTTAATGGTTACCGTTATAGGTGTACCAATAAAGGATTCCTTAAAGTAGTACATATGCTCGTAAAACACTACCGGACCAATACCATTATCTATAATATCCTTCATGGTAAAACCGTATTCGTTAAAAAAGGACATCCTGGCGTGGCTCATAAAATTAGTGTAGGCCGAATTTGCCAAGTGACCGTTGGCATCGACATCGCTCCATCTAATTTCAAATTGTTTTTTATACATGATATGATTTTTGTTAAGCTCCAAATTTAAAAATAACAAAGGCTTTGCTTAAATACTTTTCCCATTATTTAACGCAGGTCTCTAAACTTTCATTTTTGTACCTTTGCGGAACTTAATTTAGTAGTATTTCACATGATACAGTCCATGACAGGCTATGGGAAAACTGTTCTACAGCTCCCAACCAAAAAAATTTCCATAGAACTGAAGTCCCTCAACAGCAAAAACCTAGATGTCAATGCGCGTATGCCATCGATGTATCGTGCCAAAGAACTTGACATACGCAAACTTATTGCTACTAATTTAAGACGAGGTAAAGTGGATTTCTCACTTTATGTTGAAATTACAGGTGAAGACACCTCTTCAAAGATTAACAAAACGGTAGTACAAGAATACATCAAGCAGCTTAAAGAGGTTGTTGATGGCGACCCAACGGAACTCTTAAAGATGGCGGTTAGACTTCCAGATGCTGTAACCACAGAACGCGATGATATTGATGAAGAAGAGTGGCAAGCCATTGAAAACGGTATCAATGACGCCATCTTAAAAATCGTGGCATACCGAAAAGACGAAGGCCAAACCTTAAAGCAAGACTTCACAGACCGCATCGAAACGCTAAAACAACTGCTTGAAAAGGTCATGACCATAGACCCTGAGCGCATCGAAGGCGTAAGGGCTAGACTAGAGAAAGGCATTGCAGAAATTAAAGAAAAGGTAGATGAGAACAGGTTCGAACAAGAGCTTGTATACTATATTGAAAAATTTGATATAACGGAAGAGAAAGTAAGGTTAGAGAATCACTTGGATTATTTCTCCTCAGCTTTAAACTCTGACGATTCCAACGGAAAAAAACTAGGTTTCATTTCTCAAGAAATTGGCAGGGAAATTAATACCATTGGGTCTAAGGCAAATTTTGCGCCTATGCAAAAGTTGGTGGTTCAAATGAAAGATGAACTAGAAAAAATAAAAGAGCAACTTCTTAACGTTCTGTAAGTGTGGAAAAAGCATCAAAACAAGGCAAGCTCATCGTATTCTCGGCACCATCTGGGTCAGGGAAGACAACCATAGTAAGGCACCTGCTCAAACAACCTGAGCTCAATTTGGAGTTTTCTATTTCAGCCACTTCACGAGAGCCAAGAGGCCATGAGGTCGATGGAAAAGATTATTACTATCTCAGCCTTAAAGAATTCAAGACAAAAATCAAAAATGACGAATTCCTAGAGTGGGAAGAAGTCTACAGAGATAATTTTTACGGTACGTTAAAGTCTGAAGTTGAGCGCATCTGGGCCAAAGGCAAGCACGTTATTTTTGATATCGATGTTTCCGGAGGTCTACGCATAAAACGGAAGTTCCCTGAGCAGACGCTAGCTATTTTTGTAAAACCTCCTGATTTAAACGAACTGGTTAGACGCCTTAAGGAACGTGGAGAAGAAAGTCCAGAAAAAATAAGTATGCGCGTTTCCAAAGCACCTGCAGAATTGGCTACAGCACCTCTTTTTGATGAAATTGTTGTTAATTCCAATTTAGATGAAGCTTTAGAAAACGCTTATAAATTAGTGTCGGATTTTATTTCTAGGTAAGTCATGAAAGTAGGTTTATTTTTTGGTACTTTCAATCCTATACACGTGGGACACCTCACTATAGCCAATCATATTGTAGAGCATAGCGATTTAGACCAGGTTTGGTTTGTGGTAACACCACAAAGTCCCTTTAAACAGAAAAGTAGTTTGTTGGACAATTACCAACGGTTAGAAATGGTGTATCTGGCAACCAAAGACTACACCACACTTAAACCAAGCAGTATCGAATTTGGCTTAAAACAACCCAATTATACCATAGATACTCTAGTTTACTTAGAAGAAAAATATCCGCAACACGACTTTGCCTTAATTATGGGTGAGGATAACTTAAAGAGCTTTCATAAATGGAAAAATTATGAGCTCATTCTAGAAAATTACAGCATCTACGTCTACCCAAGATTATCAAAACGTATTGTACCAGAGCAATTTAAAGCGCACCCAAAAATAATTAACATTTCTGCTCCAATAATGGAGCTGTCATCTACGTTTATTAGACAGGAAATTAAGGCTGGGAGAAACATTCGGCCTATGCTTCCGGATGAGGTTTGGAAGTATTTAGACGAAATGAGTTTTTACAAATAACGACAACACAACAAATGTTAAACAATTTTTCAATTGCGTTTAATTAGTTATTTTTATTACGATTTTAATAGGTGAAGCAGATGACGTTTACAATCGCGTTTTTAATAAGTATTACCGCATTTATTTTATTCAAGATAAAAACCATTTCTAAAAGGCAAAATTTAAAGCCTAATCTAGAGCAGCGCCTTGTAGTATCTGGCGTTCTGCTCATTATTTTTATAGTAACGCATGCCACGCTGCCTTATCCGGAATCCTTATATTGGTTTATTGTGCTAGGGATTTTAGCAGTTATCAGTATTTTATCTTTTGAAGTGATAAAAAAAGAATTGCAACGGTTTAATCGTTTATCCTTAAAAGACCGTGCTACAAACGTTGTGTTTTATAGTTTGTTGGTAACGGTGACTACCATTCTTATTTAGAAATGATAGAAGGCATTCTTTAAATGCTCAATCGAATAGGTTGAGCCTTTTTTTACGATACCAATAATATCAAATCTAACCTCATCTTCGATATTGAGCTCTGTAACGTATTCATTGACCGCTTTTACAAGGTTTTTTATTTGCTTGGGTTTTACAAAATCTTGAGGATTTCCAAAATCTAAGGAAGACCTCGTTTTTACCTCTATAATGGCTAGGACGCCATCCTTTTGGGCGATAATATCTACTTCAGCTTTATCAAACCTGTAATTCCGTTCAAGAATTTTGTATTTAGCCTTAATGAGATAATCTACCGCAAGATTTTCTCCCTTTTTTCCCAAATCGGTATGCTCTGCCATAAGTCTAAAATAAAAAAGATATTGTTTGCCTTCAAATCACCAAACGCATTTATCCTCTGAAAAATCCTAAGACCATAAAATTGATTGCGACAGCGTGAAAAACATGGATAAGCCTAGAATAAATTGGCTCTATACCTTATCTTTATCTTGGACGTAACGCTCCCTATCTCATGGCCAGACACATAAAATGTCCAAATTGTGGCGAATTCAATATAGACCAAACCCATTGCTCAAAATGCGGCACTCTTTTGTCCTATAAAAAAAGGCGCCAATTAGCCCATGAAGAACGAGAACAAAAGCGCAAAAAGCAAGAGATAGAACAAGAGAAAAATAATCCATCCGTCTTTGATAAGTATTCAAAGAGTCGGTTCTGGATTGTTCGTGCATTAATAACGATTCTTAACGG
Organism: uncultured Winogradskyella sp.; assembly: GCA_913055905.1. Classification (GTDB taxonomy): domain Bacteria; phylum Bacteroidota; class Bacteroidia; order Flavobacteriales; family Flavobacteriaceae; genus Winogradskyella. The sequence goes on along the minus strand of CAJXLB010000001.1, from coordinate 571,590 downwards.
CATATGGCTTGGATTCCTAGCCATAGGGAGTTTTATCGCATGGTTAATTACAGCAATTGCGGCATGAGTATTCTCAAAAATCCCATTTTTATTAGCCTATTTAGTTTGGCTGTTTTAGTCCATTTGACCAAATTGTTTGGATTTTCTCTACCAAATAGCCTGGCCTTTTACCTCAATGATTTGTTGTGTATGCCAATTGTTTTGTCATTGTGCCTTGCTGCCGTAAGATGGCTTAAAAAAGACGGGCACATCTACATACCTTGGGTGGCCATCATCCTAATAACACTATACTATAGTTTTCATTTTGAGTGGCTGCTGCCAAAATTTATGTCACGTTATACCGCTGACCTTATAGATGTTGGTCTTTATTTCGTTGGTGCCCTTTTATTTTATGTTTTTCAGAAACGGCTATTTTAGGTAAGATATCGTGGCTTTTTCTTTGGCTACATCCAACTCTACTGTTTTTCCTAAAATTAAAGCTCTATTGTCTTTTTCATGTCCAGCCGGCATATTAAACGCAATAGGGAAATCATATTCGGAAAGAGCATCCAATATTAACTGCTCTATGGATGTGCCCCAAAGTGTCGTGTTTTTTCTCAATTTAGACATGTCGCCAACAATAACACCCTCGCAATTATCAAAATAACCAGCGCGTTTCAAGCTTTGTAACATACGGTCAATATGATATTTGTACTCACCTATTTCTTCTATGAAAAGTATTTTTCCAGAGGTATCAATACTGGTTTCTGAACCAAGCATGGTATGCAATATGGTTAAGTTTCCTCCAACCAACTGTCCAATGGCCTTTCCTGTTCTATTGTAAGTAGACCCTTTTAGTTGATAATTAACAGGTTGCCCAAATAAAGCCGACTTAAACGTCGTTACGGTATCTTCAATTCCGTCCATGTCTTCAGTAAGGCTAACACACATCAAGGCATGAAGAGACTGAAAGCCTTTATTATGCAGCTGGTTATGCAAGGCTGTAATATCGGAATAGCCTATGACCCATTTAGGGTGTTTTTTAAATTGTGTATAATCCAATCGATCTAAGATTCTAACAGTACCGTAACCTCCTCTTGCGCACCAAATAGCACTTACTTTTGGATTGTCCATAGCATTTTGCAAGTCTTCACAGCGCTCCTCATCCGTACCCGCAAAATGATCGGCTTGATTAAAAACATGTTTTCCTAATAGTGGAGTCAGGCCCCAAGATTTTAATAAACTTATGGCTTGTTGTATTTCGCCCTCGCGACTTTTTAATATCCCTGATGGTGCTACAATAGCAACGGTGTCTCCTGCTTTAAGAAATGGTGGTTGAATCAAAGTTGTAACATTTTTAAAAGGTAATGCTTCTTGAGATTTAAGACTATGGAACGCAACTAATACGTTTATAATTAGAAAAAATCGAACAATGTTGCACATAGCGTAAAAGTACATTTTTTTTCAGTATAGGCTTTATAATATGTACTTTTGTAACTTCCGAAAAATTGATTTTAGTATGCCAAAACGATACACCATTACCGCAGCACTACCCTACACCAATGGCCCAATTCATATTGGCCATTTAGCTGGTGTTTACGTCCCAGCAGATATCTATGCAAGATACCTTAGATTAAAAGGTAATGACGTTGCATTTATTTGTGGAAGTGATGAACATGGTGTACCAATTACCATCAAGGCAAAAAAAGAAGGCGTTACGCCTCAAGATATTGTTGACAAGTACCACGCCATCATTAAATCCTCTTTTGAGGAATTCGGAATTTCATTTGATAATTACTCCAGAACAACATCGAAAATTCATCATAAAACAGCATCCGAGTTTTTTAAGACGCTATATGAAAAACATGAATTTGTAGAAGAAGTATCTGAACAACTCTATGATGCAGAAGCTAAACAATTTTTAGCAGATCGTTTTGTTATTGGTACTTGCCCAAAATGTGGCTATGAAGAAGCCTATGGCGATCAATGCGAAAATTGTGGAACAAGCCATAACGCCACGGATCTCATAAATCCAAAGTCGGCAATTACTGGTAACACGCCAACCCTTAAGGAAACAAAACACTGGTTCTTACCTCTAAATAAATATCAGGACTTTTTACAAGAATGGATTTTAAAAGGGCACAAAAAAGACTGGAAACCTAATGTTTACGGACAGGTTAAATCTTGGATTGACGATGGCCTACGACCTAGAGCTGTAACTCGCGATTTAGATTGGGGCATTCCTGTACCCATCGAAGGTGCAGAAGGTAAGGTGCTTTACGTTTGGTTTGATGCGCCCATTGGTTATATCTCTTCTACTAAGGAATGGGCAGAACGCGAAGGTAAAAATTGGGAAGACTACTGGAAGAACAAAGACACCACCTTGATACACTTTATTGGCAAGGATAATATTGTGTTCCATTGCATCATCTTTCCGGCCATGCTCAAGGCCGAAGGTTCTTATATCCTGCCAGAAAATGTTCCAGCCAACGAGTTTCTAAACTTAGAAGGCAATAAACTATCCACCTCCAAAAATTGGGCAGTATGGCTGCCAGACTATTTAAAGGAGTTTCCTAACCAACAAGATGTTCTGAGGTATGCTTTAACAGCCAACGCCCCAGAAACCAAGGATAACGATTTCACCTGGAAAGATTTTCAAGCTAGAAACAACAACGAACTGGTAGCTATTTTTGGCAATTTCATCAATCGCGTTGTGGTCTTAACCAACAAATACTATAATGGCGTTGTCCCAGAGCCTTCAAAATTTTCAGAAACCGATAATGCCGCCCTCAACGAGATGAAAGCTTATCCAGCCGTAATTTCAAGTGCCATTGAGCGTTTTCGCTTTAGGGAAGCGAGCCAAGAATTGATGAACTTGGCGCGGCTTGGTAATAAATACCTTGCCGACGAAGAACCTTGGAAGACGGTAAAAACAGATGAGGAGCGTACTAAAACAATTATGTATGTGGCTTTACAGATTGCCTCAGCGTTGTCCATCCTCTCAGAACCCTTTTTACCTTTTACGTCAAAAAAGTTGAAAGGGATACTGAAATCTTCTGAATTGAAAACGGAATTAACCTGGGATGCTGTTGAAGCAAATAACGTTTTACTCCCTGCACATCATACCATAGGAAAGGCAGAGCTGTTATTTACCAAAATAGAAGATAGCGCCATACAACTTCAATTAGATAAACTCGAAGCCAGCAAAAAGGCAAATGAAGCAGCCCAAAGCACCGTGGAACCCCAAAAAGCGCAAATAAACTTTGATGATTTTACCAAATTAGATTTAAGGGTTGGCACTATTTTAGAGGCAGAAAAAATGCCTAAAACAAAGAAATTGCTTGTCTTAAAGGTTGACACAGGCATTGATGTGAGAACTATAGTGTCTGGTATTGCCGAAACCTTTTCTGCCGAAGAGGTTGTGGGAAAACAAGTAACGGTACTGGTTAATTTGGCTCCTCGAAAGCTCAGAGGTGTGGAAAGCCAAGGCATGATTTTAATGACGGAAGATGAGCAAGGGAAATTGGTTTTTGTAAACCCTGATAAAGCCGACCAAGTGGCCAATGGTTTAAAAATAAGTTAAACGCCTTTGGCAACAAGAAGGTGCTGTTACCCTCTTACGGTCTACTTAATGTTTCGTTAAAAAAAATAAGATTTCCCTTACTTCTAAGTATCTTTAATTAGTATAAAGAATTGGTGAATCACTATTTATCAACGCTTTAAATTGCTATGTAAAATCTTCTTTATGAAACCTGTTTGCTATTTTCTTATCCTATCGCTTTTCATCTGTAACACATCTATTTCCCAAGAAACTATCCTCGATGCCTATGAGGCCCACTTTGAAAATCCTAGGGAACTCGTACATGTTCACCTCAACAAAACTAAATTTTATAAAGGTGAAATGATAGGTTTTAAGGCCTATGTATTTGATAAGAATTCCAAGCAGTTGAGCAAAAATACCAGGAACCTTTACTGTGTCATTTCAGATATGGACAACAACGCCATTAAGTCTTCCATGATTTTAGTAGAAGATGGCGTAGCAAATAGCGCCATGGACATTGATACCAGCTTTGTGCCTGGAAAGTACATTTTTAAGGCCTATACCAACTGGATGCGCAACTTCGATGAGCCCAATTACTTCAGTGCCATTATAGACATATCAGATTTTGAAACTACTGTTGATTCTAATGCTCAAAGTACAGCGGTAAAACCCGATATACAAGTCCTTCCAGAAGGTGGCCATTTATTACAGAACGTGCCAAACAATATTGGTGTCATAGCCAAAGATCAGTTTGGCAAAGGGCTCAAAGATGCTAGAGCTTATCTCTTAAATGGCACTAACGATACCATAAACAGCTTCTCACTAAACCGTTTTGGTATTGGCAAAACCTTGCTCATACCAGAGGCCGAGGTAAAATACAAAGTATTGGTAAACTACGGCTACACCTTTTATGAGGCAGAAGTACCTCCTGCAAAACCCATTGGCGTGGCCATGCGCTTGTTAGATTCAGAAGAGAAAACGTATATCGCTTTAACTACCAATGCTCAGAGCCAGAAAATTTTCAAGGACAAACCTTTTGCCGTGGCCATACACAATGGTGGGGAAATCACGCTTCAAGAATTTGAATTTAATGAGAGCGCGTCCATAAATATTCAGTTGGATGATAATCAACTTTTTACGGGAATTAACATCATTACTATTTTTGACCCTAACAAAAGGCCTATTCTAGAGCGTCTGTATTTCAACCACAACGGGATTAACCAGGTGTTGACGGGAAATCCAAACCTTACAGCATTAAAAGACTCCACAATGGTACAGTTGCCTCTTGTTAATCACAGTAGCAAAGGCTTTAACAGCGTCAGTGTTTCCATTTTGCCCTCGGAAACCAAATCCTATAATCCTCAGGACAATATCTTAAGTAAACTCTTTCTCAGGCCTTATGTGAAAGGTGAGATTGAGGATGTAGCCTACTACTTTTCACAAGTTGGGGCAAAGAAAAAACACGAGCTCAATAATTTATTGCTAACTCAAGGCTGGAGCAGCTATAACTGGAACGATATCTTTAGAACACCTGGTATTCCAGTTCACCGCTTTGAACAGGGTATAGATTTTAATGTTAGCATCAATAATAAAGAAGCCGAAAGCTATCTTATAGAACGTCTCACCAATTCTAAACCCATTCTTTTTGATTTACCAAAAGGTGAAAATTCTTTTAAAGGAAATGGACTCTACCCCATAGATAACGAGAAATTTGCGATGATTGGAGCAGATGACAAGGGTAGAACCTCCAAACCTGGAGCCTTTGTCACTTTTTCACCAAATAAAATTCCGGAATTTAGAATAGAGCCCAAGGGTAAAAAAACCTCAGATAGCAGAACACTATTGTATGACGACTATGGTCTAGAGCCCATAGTAAATAAAGAGATAACCGTTTTAGATGAAGTAACTTTAAAAACTGTAGTTAAGGAGCAGCGCAAAGAGAAACTTAGACGGCAATATCCAGGTATGGGTGAAGTCCGTCTTGTACAAGATTATGAATACGAAAGTAATATGACCTTTGCGCAATGGATTTCTCAATTTGGATACATCACTGAGGAAAATGTAGCCTTACCTCAACAATTCTCCATAAGAACAAATAGACGGATGAGTTTTGGCACACCTATACCCTTAATTATTTTTGATGGAGTACCTCTTAGGGACGTAAATCTAAACCTGTTATTCAATTTCAACATTAATAATATAGACTATGTTGTTATTGACAAGAACGGTTTTTCAGCACCTTTTGGAGGACAGAATTTCGGCGGTGTGATACGCATTAAAACCAAGGCCGGTTTTGATCAGGGCAGTGGGTCTAGGTTTAGTGGCATGTTTGTAAAAGATTTTGAACTTACCTTTACCACCAATAAAACTTTCTACACCCCGAAATATATCGATTACAACAACGCGTTCTTTAGAGATTACGGTGTTGTGGGCTGGACAGCCAATGCCACCATTACAGATAATGGTGAGTTAGAATTGGTATTACCCAACAAATACAAGGGAGAGGTGAGTCTTTTTATCGAAGGCATATCAGGAGACAATGGATTTATTTCAGAAGTTAAAACACTTCAACTTAACTAGTGGCTGTAATTTCCGATTCGGTATTAAAGATTGCGTTTCATCCCATCTACAGGCATCCCTTGCCAGAGGGTCATAGATTTCCGATGGACAAATATGAGCTACTGCCCCAACAATTGTTGTATGAGGGCACCTGTACCGAAGCCAATTTTTTTGAACCTAAAAAACCCAACGACAAATATATTCTTGCCGTACATGAACCGGATTATTATTATGATTTGGTTAATATCACTCTAGATTCGCGAGCAGCTCGTAAAATTGGTTTCCCCTTAAGCGAAGTTCTAGTGGAACGCGAAGTCATAATTGCAGATGGCACCATAAAAGCTAGTGAATATGCCTTAGAGCACGGCATCGCCATGAACATCGCAGGAGGCACGCACCATGCCTATACCAATCGCGGCGAGGCCTTTTGTCTGCTCAATGACCAGGCTATAGGTGCGCGTTATCTTCAGCATAAAGGCTTGGCCAAAAAAATCTTAATTGTAGATCTTGATGTGCACCAGGGAAATGGTACAGCAGAAATTTTTCAGAATGACACTTCGGTTTTCACCTTTTCCATGCACGGTAAGAGCAACTATCCTTTTAAGAAGGAAAAAAGCGACCTGGATATCGCCCTAGATAACAACACCAGTGATACTTCTTATTTGGAGATTTTAAAAGACACCTTGCCAAAGCTTATAGACCAAGAACAACCAGACTTTATCTATTATCTCTGTGGTGTCGATGTTATTGCTACCGACAAACTCGGAAAGTTGGGACTATCTGTTGAAGGCTGTAAGGAAAGAGACCGTTTTGTCCTTGAGCAATGCAAGGCCAATTCTATCCCAGTCATGTGCAGCATGGGAGGAGGCTATTCGGCAGATATTAAAATCATTGTAGATGCGCATGCCAATACATTTAGATTGGCCCAAGACCTGTTCTTCTAAAGCCTTCTACCTGAAATTAGATTAATTCTGAATTAGCGCCAAACAAGCGTCTCATCAAGGATTACCTTTACAATGAAGGAATTAGTCAGTATCTTTACGTAAAACTTTTTCGTTATGCTATCCAAAAACATAGAAGCTGCCTTAAACCAGCAAATCCGTATTGAAGCCGAATCGTCTCAAGTCTATCTCGCTATGGCGGTTTGGGCAGAAGTGAAAGGTCTAGAGGGTATTGCCAGTTTTATGTACGACCAATCCGATGAAGAGCGCGTACATATGCTAAAACTGGTAAAGTTTGTAAACGAACGTGGCGGCCATGCCCACATCTCTGAATTAAATGCACCAAACGTAACCTTTAATAGTTTTAAGGAAATGTTTGAAAAACTTTTAGAGCATGAAATCTATGTCTCTAACAGTATTAATGAATTAGTGCATACCTCGCTACAGGAAAAAGACTATGCCACGCATAATTTTTTACAATGGTATGTTGCTGAACAAATAGAAGAAGAGGCCATGGCACGGACCATTCTAGATAAGGTAAACATGATTGGCGATGATAAGGGCGGACTGTACCTCTTTGATCGAGACATACAGCAACTTACGGTAGAATCTGCTGCCGACGTACCTGATGCCTAAAGTGTTAAATTTTATTTAGAATAAATTAAAATAACTATTTTTGCTACAAAATAGCACAGGATATTTTGGGCAAAAAGAAGAAAAACAAAAAGCTTAAAAAAGAACGTCTCGAGGTTCTTAAATCAGGTGGCATAGAAGCACTGGGCAAGGTAAAATCCAAATGCTGCAAAAAGTACAAGAAAGCAGAGTGCAAACGCTGTAAAAAATGTCCTTGCTACGATTTATTGGACAAAGTGGCTTAGGCATTGATAAGGAAGTTAACTTGAGGAACCTTGATTTTTGATACAAGCCTTGTATAACACATAAAATAAAAGAGCGGCCAAAAGCCGCTCTTTTTAGATTTATTTCCCGAGCATCAGGAGTTCATTACAGACCACTTCGGTGGTATAGCGCTTTATACCATCTTTATCTTCCCAAGAGCGCGTGGTGAGTTTTCCTTCTACGGCAACCTCCTTGCCTTTACCAACATATTTTTCAACGATTTGAGCTGTTTTTCCCCAAGCTACAATATTGTGCCATTGGGTATCGGTAACCTTTTCTCCATTGGCGTTCTTATAACTCTCATTAGTGGCAATGGAGAATTTAGCCAGGATTTTTCCTGACTCTAGATTGATGATTTCTGGATCGTTTCCTAAATTTCCAATCAACTGTACTTTGTTTCTTAGCGTGTTCATAATTTAAATTTTTAAATGTCTGCCATTATGGGCGAGACGGGTTAAACAGTTAATACTATTGAACCATCATTGATTCAACACTGCAAATATGAAACAGCATGCAAAAACGAGTCGGTAATTAGACACTTATTTTCGTTTGTAAACGTTTGTAAACACTTTTATCTAGCACTATTCCAATAAATTAAAAGATTTCATATCTTGAACTGCAAATAAGGCCATAGTGATTATATACTATTGTTGTGCATAATTTAAATGAAAAAATTTGACTTTAATAAAACACCACCTTTTTATCCCGAATGGGATGAGAATATTTTTGAGTTTTATTCGTCGGAATTTGAAAACGTTTTCATCATCCTAAACCCATTTATTGAATTAAAAGGCGACTACGATAGAAACAACGAAAATCATAATCGTTGGTTCGATGACCAGACAATGGATTATCCTACTGCGAAATACACAGTGGAATATTGTAATGAATTGAAATGGGAAGAAATCATTAAAAAATCGGAATTGAATAATGTTGCGGAAATTAATCACGCACTTATTAATTATGGACTTAAAAAGGAATTTCAGAATCAAAAGTTAGCTGACAAGCTTTATGAATTCTGCAATCAAAAGAATATTTTTTATCCACCAGATGCGGAATTTACACCTTTCAATATTTCAAAAGTTATTTTATTACTTAATGAACTAAATATTGATAAAGTTAAACTGACTTCTGAATTTGGTGATAATAGTGTGATAGTAGAACCAGTGAAATTGGATGAACTTTTATCGGAAAATAATTCACCGAGCATTATCGCGAACGACAAAAGTTTGATTTTAGTAAATCATTGGGATAGTTATGTAACTATTTTAGCAACTAATAGAAAAGTGAGCCTGGAACAACTAATATCACTCGGATTTGAAATAAAAGAAACGAATGAATTTCCGACTTTAAATTATCGGAATAAAAACTATGCACAACAACGTGTATAGCTCATTGCGGCTGAATTCCTAATCGGAATTCATTGCAATTTGCTATCTTTCGGTTACGGCGGAAAATCATAGCTGATTTTCCGCAACGAGCCATACACAAAACCGTTGGGCACATTTGAAATGAAGACACTTCAGATAATATTGATAACTCTCACTTTTGGACTCAATTGTTTTGGACAAACACCTCGACAACTGACAAAAGCTGACTCGACTCAAATTGAGACAGAAGTTGAGATGAAATCTCAGAATTTAAAAGACTCTCTTTTGAAGAGTGACTTAAAAGATGACAATCTCTATATCGAGTTTATAACGGACACTTTTAGGATTGAACAACGGCAACGACTCAAATTAGACATTGACTATTCAACAAACGGAATGGTAATCTCGACACTCGATGCAAATAGAGAATATGATAAGCTGTTGAACAAATATTATCAACTTCTTTTAAGCAGCTTGAATGAAGAAGACAAAGAAATATTGAAAAAATCACAGAGAAATTGGATTGACTTCAGAGATTCAGAATTAGAATTGAATAGAGTTCTCATGAATGATTATTATTCAGGTGGTGGAACAATTCAAAGAGTGTTTGCGGCTGCCAGAGTTTTGGAAATAACACGAGATCGTGTGATAGAACTTTACCGCTATCTGAACAGAAAAATGAAATAAAAAACGTGCTACAACAACGTGTATAGCTCATTACGGCTGAAATTCCTAATCGGAATTTCAAGCCTTTTTGCTAAATTTATGGTTACGGCGGAATAGTTCTGCCTGCCGAACCATTCCGCAACGAAACCATAACCCAAACCGTTGTAGCCAATTAATGAAAACCGAAATTCTACATAATTTAGAGAAACTATTAGAACAATCTCTTTCCTACACGAAAGGAGCTACGATTGGACATATTATTACGAATTATATTAATGAAACAAACCAAAACTATTTAAGTATTGGAATTAATCACTATTTAGATGATGAAGAACCAATTGAATTAAATAAGCTCAAAGAAAACAACGAATTAAACGAGTCTTTTCAAAAAGCACTTAAACTGAATTTGGATGAAAATCTCATACTCTCGAAATTTAAAACCGATTTGCAAAATGCTTTTTCGGAAATTAAACTAATAGTCCAATCTGAAAAAAAAGGAATTAAGAATCAAGCAATCTTTTTGGAGCATGACTTCTTACCTATCGCCTCAATATCTGGCTTTGGAAAAGGCAACTATCCGATATTAGAAAAACCAAAATATTTGGATTTTTACCCAAAAGAAGAAATCTACATAAATATTGAAAAAATTGATTATAGTTTAGCTTGGAAGGATTTACTTTCATTAAATAATGTATTAGAAAAATTTGAAATAGATGATTATATTATTGAGTCTGACATATACCAAGCACTAAACAATTCATTTAAATTTAAGACATATATTATATTACATAAAGCTTTCGATGAACTTGGAATTAAAATACTGGATGGAATTGAAATTGAAAAACCAGTAATGATTTATGGAAATGAACACGATTGCGAACCGATTAACATATATGCATTTGAATAAAATAACTGGCTACAAGAATGTATGAAATAATAGCGGTTTAATCGCTTAATAGAAATGAAATTTATAAATCAAAAGACATTAACAATCCGAAAAATAAGTGCATGAAATCCGCTACTATTCTTAGACTTATTTCAAGGTAAAAAACCAATCTTATAAATGAAAAAAAAATTAACAATCATATTATTACTGATTACATCCTTTTCTTTTGCGCAAAAAATTGAATCTGTCACCATTAAATCCGAAATTTATGGGGATAGAGAAATACTTGTCTATACGCCAAGACTTTACGACGAAAATCAAGAGAAGAAATATGAAGTTGTATATGTTTTTGATTCCCAAGCAAGACAATACTTTGACTTCGTACATTCTAGCTTGACTTTTTTGAATAGTGCTGTACCCATGATTGTTGTCGGTGTTATTTCCCAAGAAAGAGATGATGATTTTTTGCCCGCTTACAAACACAGTGAAACAGCAAAATTGATGAGAAACAATAAGGGTAGAGCAAAGGATTTTAAACAGTTTTTAAAAGATGATGTGTTTGGATATATAGAAACGAATTATAGAGTTTTACCCACTCGCTTAGCAATCGGTCATTCTAATGGTGGCGTTTTTATTACCTATTGTTTGGTTAAAGACCCATCAATGTTTGATGGCTATATTTCCATTTCGCCTCATATGAGATATGATAATATGCAAATGGTGGAAAGATTGGCGGAATTTGACCCTACGCAGGTAAAGAGGGAAAAATTCTATTTTTTATCTAAAGGTAATGAATCCTCTAAAGGGTGGGAATCATCGATTAAAAAAACAAAAGACTTTTTTCAATCTGATCCTGTAGGTAAAGTTGTTCACTTTGAACATCAATACTTCAGGGATGAAACACACACCAGCATTTACCCTAAAGCAGTTATTACTGGGTTAGAATATTGGTTTGATTATCAATTTGGGAGTTTTGAGAAACTAAAAGAGTATTATTCGTACTTAAAAGAGAACGCTGACTATACCATTACAGAAAATGAACTTGCAGGACACATTTCTCAAAATTATTGGGCAAAGGACTATACTAATGCATCAAATATTCTTGAATGGGGAAAGCTAAAATATCCAAAATCTGAGTATTTAGCATATTTTGAAAACCAATTGAAAAATGTAAAACCAGTTTCAGATCCAAGTAATTTTGCTGAAAAGTGTTTGGGTGTTTGGGAAGGCACTATGAAAATCTACGGATATAATACACTCAGGGACAGTGTAAAAGTAAGGTTTACTGCAGCTAAAACTGACATAGAGGGGACTTATATTTGGAAGACAGAATATCTTTCGGACAAATCACCAATGGTTAAAGACTATAAACTTATTGTTGATGATATTGAAAAAGGAAGATATATACTTGATGAAAGTGATGGTGTTGAATTAATAGAGTACAATGTAGATAATAAGCTCTACAGTCTTTTTCAATCCAATGGCATATGGCTAACATCTACCACCGAATTAAGTAACAATAAACTCATATTTGAAGTAACTTCAGGTAAAGAGTACAATGAGATAAAAGAAATTAAGAATTATTCTTTCACTAATGTACAACGTATTGTGTTGGAAAAAGTTAACTAAAATCACTACTTACAACAAACGCTATAAATAATGGCGCCGTTCTCACCTAATTCTGAAAATTTGCTTTCGCACAATTCTCACGTCGTGCTCGTGTCTCGCAGATTTTCAATGGAACTTCTCATAACCATGTGAAATAATCGAAAGAAACCTGAAAACAGAATGAACAAAAAGCTAAATAACCTTTTATTGAATTTAATATTGCTATGTCTAGCTACTACTTCCTATTCACAGGTAACCCTTGGTAAAAATGGAACTTTTTCAAATAAGTGGTATTCTGGCACATTAGTCCTAAAAAACAAAGATACCCTGACAGGCGTCGTGAAATTTGAAAACTCTTCAACCACAAAAGACTTGATTGGTTTGAGAGGTGTTGGTGGAAATAACAAGATTTTCTACAAGAAAACTAAAGAGATAAAAAAGAAATTGAAGTTTAAGAAAGAATTAGTTGATTATTTCATCATAAAGAATAATAATGGAAAGACCGTGAAATTTGCTTATGTAAAAACATCTAAGAAGAATCTTAAACTATTTCAAGTTTTGATAGAAGGAAAGGTTTCTTTGTATTTAAAAAAGGGCGTTCAAAATATGTACTTGGATAATGGAAATAGCACAACGATTATCCAGAATGACATTGACTTATACTACGTTAAAAAAGAAAATGAACCATATGCAAGCAATAGGTTTTTTGCAAACGTCTTTAAGTCGTTTAAAAAGACTGCTGGAAAATATTTCTCTGATTGTGACAATGTTGTCAGAAAAATAGAAAATGATGAATTTAACTCAGACGACTTATACGAGATTATCGAAGAATACAATAATTGTAAATAAAAACCAATTACCGGCAATGCCCATAATCTACTGCTAGTAAATAGGTTAAAAACGAAAAGAATTACTAACTTTATTATCCACAACACTTATATCATAAATTTACGAGCCTAGCTCTTTGCATTTGATTGACAAAACACACGCAAACCTTGAAAATATGAGCGCTAAAAACAAAATTATAGTTTTAAGATATTTAATCTCATTTATCATTTTTATAGTTGTTTGGTTTCTTCTAGACCTTGCCTTCAAAAATTTACAAACCCCTTATAAAGGCATGATAAGCGCTGTGGTCATGGTAATTTTATCACCAAGAGTAAAAGAATACGACACCCAATCTGGGAAACAAGCCCAACTGAAATGGATTTTCCTTAAAAAAGCCATTTCCATTTAAGGCCTGTACTAATAGCCTAATTGCCAAATTTACGCCTACTCCAATATTATGGTTTTGTAGCATTTCAAACACATAAGATGGAACAAATCAACAAGAAACTAAAAGCACTTTATACCTTAGCCTTGGTTAATGTTGGCATTTACGCTATTGGATTAATCACCTTAATATTCATAGTGCAAAAAGGCGGTAATGCAAAAGGCATGTATGTCATTTTAGCCAGCGGAATAGCTGTTGGAGTCCAGATCATTGCTATGATCTCAAAACTCAAAAAACAGTGAATGATATTCTTTACCACTCTCCGTAACGAAGCTAAAAACCGTTAGCAAACATATGACTGAATAATGAAATTCATCGTTCTAATCATAATTTTACTTCTGACCTTTAGTTGTTCAAACGAAAAAGAAATAGCGGAATTTGAAAAGATTTTGGGAAAAGAGAACAGTGAAACTCTGACTTATCTTGTAAATGATTTTGAGTCTGACTTTCTCAAAAGACAATATCCAAATTTAGATACTGAAAAAGCCTACAAACAATTCCTGACCGAATTATCAAAAGGACAAACCGATTACTGGAAAAAAATCTCAAACAGTAGTCGAGAATATCTCGAAAAAAGTAACTTGAGATTAGAAATTTACAGCGTTCCAGATTCAATTTGGATTGAACGTAACGCAGAAAAGCTGACTTTGGGTAATAGCAGTATTCCGATGTTAAAAATCAAAAGGAAATATTTAATGCCAGACGGAACACTCGGATACAGTACGTCAGAATCATCTTTTCGGTACACGGAACCAATAGATGAAGATTCAATAATAGAATCACGAAAAAATTGGACTGACATTAATTATGTTGGTAGTTATTCGAGAGCATTAAATTCAATATCAAACAAATCGGATTTTCTAATTGATTATCTTGAAATGCGAGAAGTAGCCGGAACAATTGACCCAAGACTTATTGCTCACCGAATGCTTGAATCAAAAGTTAATTTAAATGACTATTTCATAAAAAGATTAATAATTACCGAAATAGTCTATTGAAAATATACATACGTTTGCCAACACCGGCTAAAGTTCATCGCTATTAATAAGTTAAAACCGAAAATTATTTAACTTTAAGGATATGATTTCATTGTTTCGAAATTACAAACCGTTTCTAGTATGCAATATTTTCTTTGGGCCTGTGCGCTTGGTGCCCTAAGTGCCTTTTCTCTTCCGCTCGGTTCTTGGATTGGTCTAAAATTCAGATTTACATCCAACCAGATTTCCTTTTTGGCTGCTTTTGGCGCTGGAGCATTGCTTGCTGCCCTTTCTGTAGAGCTCATTGCCCCTACCACATTAGCGCTGTTGAATGAAGATTCTGGAAATAGCAGTGACCACAAAATTACATTTTATGCTATGGTCATAGGATGTATCTGTGGTGGATTACTGTACATTTTGCTAGATAATTTGGTAAACAAAAAAGGCGGTTTTTTACGTAGAACCTCTACACTGT
The DNA here is from genome assembly GCA_913055905.1 of uncultured Winogradskyella sp. Classification (GTDB taxonomy): domain Bacteria; phylum Bacteroidota; class Bacteroidia; order Flavobacteriales; family Flavobacteriaceae; genus Winogradskyella. The sequence goes on along the minus strand of CAJXLB010000001.1, from coordinate 556,418 downwards.
TAAATTACTACAACAAAATTAAAACCGAGGATCAAGAAAAATTATTGGATGAGCTTGCTCATCATGAGTTGTTTCAACACATCCCAAAGAATCAAATAGAAACACTCATGAGTGTTTTAGAACCTATTACGTTTGAAGATGGTGAAACCTTAGTCCGTGAAGGTGAGCCTGCGCAATATGCTTATATGATTACAGAAGGAGAGATTATTACCTCTTTTAACGGCCAACAACTCGTTGAATCTTCTGATAAACATCCCATCCTTAATCTTATTGCTGTTCTCAAAGGAATCCGAACAAGAGCTACAGGAGTGGCAAAAGGGAAAGTTAAGGCAGTTCGCATACCAAAAGACGGATTTGATTCACTGAGGAAAATCTCAGAACAATTTGACCAAGCATGCTTAAAGCTCGCCCAAGAGCGAATGGAAAACTTTGGTAAATTTCTTTCGGAAAAAAGTCTCAAAATGAAGCAATGGGCTGAGGAAGCCAAAAATTCATTGGTAAGTGACATAGAGATGCCTGATGTTCCAGAAATGCAACAGATTAAAGACGAGCATCATGGTTCTCCATTGGCAATATGGTTGGGTATCTTACTAGACGGTATTCCTGAGAGTATGGTGATTGGTGCTGGTATGTTAGGGCTGCTATCTACAAAACTATCAATTCAAGATGAGGTTGTTTTTATGGACATCGTACCTTTTACCTTAATCGCAGGACTTTTTCTTTCTAACTTACCTGAAGCATTGTCTAGCTCTGCGAATATGCTCCAACAGGGTTGGAGCAAGCGCAGGATATTCTTGATGTGGTTCTCCCTTATGGTGATTACTGGAATTGGTGCCGGAGTAGGCTATCTCGCAGCTGGTGAGATTGACCATACTTGGCTATTCATTTTGGAAGGTCTGGCCGCAGGAGCCATGCTAACCATGATTGCTGCAGCGATGATTCCCGAAGCTGTTGTGATGGGAAGTGGAAATCTCGTTGGCTTGAGTACGTTGTTAGGATTTCTATCAGCAATATTATTCAAACTTCTGGAATAGATATATCGAGAGCATCTACCCTAAAATCCTAGACATGATTCAAGGCTGAATAAACCAGAAGACAAAAACAAAACATTTATAGACAAACTACAAAACTCGGGCAATTAATAAAGACCAAAAATAGGTTCTAAACAATAGATATTATGAAAACACCAACCAACCGACTGACTTTACTCTTAGCATTTTGCGCACTAACTTTTGGATTTCAAAGTTGCCAACAAAAGCAAAAGGAAGTTACCGAAGAACTTGAAGAGGGAGTAACCATTGAACCAAAGAAACCCGAATATTTCCTGTTGCGCCCAGAAGTGGAAAAAGCTTACGGCTACTCCCACGCCGTTAAAATTGGAAATAGCATTAAAATTTCTGGCGCCGTAAGTATGGATGATGAAGGAAACCCAACTGCTGTTGGCGATATAGAACAACAGATGAAAAACTGTTATGCCGATTTGGAAAAAATATTAACCCATTTTGGTTGCACATTTGACGATGTCGTAAAAGAAGACATTTTTACAACAGACATGGCACAGATGCTCGAAAAATCTGCATATCGAGCAGAAATTTATAAAAACGGATTTCCCACAGGAACTTGGCTCGAAGTAAAAGGATTGGCCTTGCCAGAGTTTATGGTAGAAATTGAACTTGAAGTCCATAAATCTTAATAACAGCAACAACACATAATATTTATAAGTGCATTTAAGACGAATTTGATTACGTTCGAATCCAGTCGCATTTACCTGCATTGGCAAATCTAAACTCCTAAAAAACAGCCTAATTAAAAAATAGCTTAAATTTATAGGAGACAAACGCTCATACACTACTGCTAATCAATAGTATAAATTAAAACCGAGTAATCATGAAAAATTATCACATCCTTATTGCAATGCTCATCCTGTTTGGGTTTAGTGCCTGCAATACCAAGCCAATCAATCAAGACGAAGAAGCCGAAAAATTAATGAAGCTATCCCAAGCGTGGGCACAATCCGTAAAGGACAAAAATGTAGATGAAATGCTATCCTATTGGGCAGATGACGCCATCCTTATGTCTCCAAATGAAGCACCTGTGGTTGGTATTGAATCCCTCAGAGGTATGGTTGAACGCTCCATGAATATCCCAGGTTTTGAAATCTATTGGAAACCACAAGAAGCTTATGTCTCTAAAAGTGGAGATTTGGGCTATGTTATTTTCAAAAATTACATGACGATGCCAATTGATACTTTAGGGAATACCAGAACCGTTTACAATAAGGGTGTTGAAATCTGGAAAAAGCAAGCTGATGGCCAATGGAAAAATGTAGTAGACATTAGTAATGCGGACCCTTCAATAAAGTCTATTGACTAAAAACAAATACCAAAAAAGCTATCGATGATCTTGGTTCTACTTTCAATCCAGACCTAAAGGTTTGTATTGGTTGCATTACTGTAAAGTCAATAAAAGTGAACAGCATATCATAACACATTTGTCTATAAAATCCAATTAGTAAAAATGAATGCACTCACGGAAAGCGTCCATACCCTAATGCAAAGAGCACCCTGGCTCAATCTGGTTTTAATTCTTTCTTCCAAAGTCCTAATTTCGTTCTTGCTTAAACTAAAAACATGCACTCATGACAACACAGATTAGAATTTTTGTCCTTTTTGGATTATTGGCGCTTCAGGGCGTTGCGCAGAATAAAAACTTTATAGACCAACCTTATCTTGAAACGACCGCCAAAGTGGATACTTTGATTAAACCGGACCTCATCTATTTAGATATTCTAATTCGGGAAAAAGACGAGCGCAATAGAATTTCGGTTGAGGAAATGGAAACAAAAATGATTGAACGACTCAAGTCCTTAGGAATTGACACTGAAAAACAGTTGACCCTTTCGGACGTGGCCAGTAACTTCAAAACGTATTTTCTAAAACGAAAAGACATCATGAAGGACAAAGCCTACGAGCTAAAGGTTTTTGACTCCCAAACAGCAGGACTAGTCATTGTAGAATTAGAAGCTATTGGGATATCCAACATTACTTTAGACCGAACAGAATACTCTAAAATGGAGGAATTAAAACTTGATTTGAAATCCAAAGCCGTTAAAAAAGCTAAAATTCAAGCCGACTTTTTGGTAAAACCACTTAACCAAAGCATTACAAGAGCCATTCATATAACGGATAGAACATTTCCAACCTACAATCGTTTCGATTCGGAGTTACAGGAAGTTGTTGTTACAGGGTATTCCAGAAAAAGTGAACAACAATACACACCACCAACAATTGAGTTTAAACCCATTAAGGTAGAAAGTGAAGTAAGCATTAAATTTGTCATTGAATAAAACACTTGGCTATAAGAATTGCTCATAGCCAAAACGCTGGTCGTTAATGTCACATCAGCTTTGAGGTTAAATGAAGAAAACACTATATGAGATTACAAAAATGGATTGTCCATCGGAGGAAAATCTCATCCGAATGTCATTGGACAACATCTCAAGTATTGCCAATTTAGAATTTGATATCCCAAACCGGAAATTAACCGTTTTTCATACTGGAGAAACAGAGCAAATAGAAAAGTCTATCCTAGCCTTAAATTTAGGTGGCAAGAAACTCTCTACCGAGCATACCGACCAAACGGAATTTGAAGAAGATACCAATCAGCAAAAACTGCTTTGGACGGTCCTTGGAATTAATTTTGCCTTTTTCCTCATTGAATTATCTACAGGATTCCTTTCTAAATCCATGGGATTGGTTGCTGATAGTTTGGATATGCTTGCAGATTCTTTTGTTTATGGTATAAGTTTATTTGCGGTTGGTGGGACCTTGGCTAGAAAAAAGCGTATTGCAAAACTTGCTGGATATTTCCAGATTACCCTTGCCATTATCGGCTTTATAGAAGTTCTCAGAAGGTTTCTGGGCGAGGAAAAGTTACCCGACTTTTCAACAATGATCATTGTTTCAATATTCGCTTTAATTGCAAATGGGATTTGTCTCTATATTTTACAAAAATCAAAAAGTGAGGAAGAAGCACACATGAAAGCCAGTATGATCTTTACTTCCAATGACGTCATTATTAATTTGGGTGTCATCGTTGCAGGCCTTTTGGTGAATTGGCTCAATTCTAGCAAACCGGACCTGATCATAGGAACCATTGTTTTTGTGTTGGTCCTTCAGGGTGCGTTTAGGATATTGAGACTGAGCAAATAAGATAACAGTAAGGAAGTAATTATTAGGCTTATCTACCATCTTAATCTATAACGCTATATTAATAGTGTACTTAAGGATATCCAATGAGTGACCACATTAAAAATTCCATTTATAGCCGAATATCGATATGGGGTTTACGCTATTTGTAGTTGTAGTTTTTCGTTATTTTAATGAAATAACCTCATTCAACTGTCTAAGAAAAGTAATCTTTAGTAGCAGTGTCTTTTTTTTATGAAAAAATTAAAAATTAGTGTAAATTCATTTCGCAATTCAAATGGCCAAGTCTATTCTGGAACCTTTAATCTATTATAAAACAAAAAAAGTCTATTTAATTCTATTGTTTTATGAAAAAAAGGATCAATCATGCATTAGTGCTATTTGTAATCTTTGGCAGCCTTTTAGAAGCTTTGGGGCAAACCACAACCCACCTATTTGACTATGATTCCAGCACAGAACGCGCTGCTAGTGTTGTTCAAAGATTAGAAATCGATTCTGTAACCACCTTTGAAAAAGTTGTTCTAGATGGTTTCGACTCCAAAATTCCATTTTACCATTACATCAATAAAAGAACAAACAAAAACAATTACGTCATACTACTTCACGGTTTGGGCGACTCTAAAGAGGATTGGATATATCCTTCAGAGCCCTATCTGGATTGGAGTAAAAATACAACTGCCATTAAAGATTCCTTGGTCTCTCTTGGGTATAACATAATCATTCCAGATGTTAAATTTCATGGTGAACGCAGTTACGAACTGGGATTCAGACCTCCAGAAGACTTACCTCCTGGATTTTCTAAAAATGAGGAAGACAGTATAATCTTTGAGACTCTTGTTACCTCTACAGTAAAAGACTTGCGTATTATTATGGATTACATCCAAAACAGTAACAACAATTCCGACCTATCGTTTAATGTAATCGGCTACAGTTTAGGCGGAAACCTTGCTATTCTACTCAGTATTTTTGACAATAGAATAACCTCTATTGTAGGATGCGTGCCTCCTGTTAACTTACCTGCAAGAGATTTGGAAATGTTAGATTGGCCCGAAAAGATTAAACAGGCGCAAATGAATATAACGCCTATGACACATGCTAAGAACCAGAAGACTCCAACTTTGCTACTAATGGGTAAAAAAGATTTCTTTGCTAATGAAAGTGAAGTGTCCGGTTTCTTTGAAAAGGTCTCAACAGAAGAAAAAAAGTTGAAATATTTTGATGCTGGCCATATTTTACCTAATACCTATAAAGTTGATGCCATTGAGTGGATAACGCAACATAATAACCCGTAAAAGCAAAAATCATCTTAAGATTAAGACCAGAAAAAACTTTTAAAAATTAAATAACAACGCCCTGCTCATAGAAAAAAGAAGCTAAAAAAATCGAAAATAAGACTTATAATGAATTGCCTTTTTAAAATTTAATAGAACGCTATCTATTAATATCTAGCTCATTTGAAATGTCCCTCCGACGAATCTATGCTTCTTTATTCTATATTTTTGTAGTTGGTTTCTAAAGAATTTTAGTATTGGTAATGGCATTATAAGTGCCGTATAATACATACAGCGTATCACAAACTTTTCCTTACTGGAAAATTCCTTCCGCTTACGCTTTTGAAACGATGTGTTTTTCTTAAATGGAACTTCGCAGTATACAGGGTCAAATTCTAATCCCAAAAACTCATATACCTCTCTCAACTGAACTTCAGTCTTCGCCTTTAAGTTTTCATAGGTCACAAAAAACACGTTGTCTTTATTTCTATACTTATCTTCGTATTTTTTATTGTATACATGACCAAATACAGCACTCAGAACAGATTTGAACTCAAAAGAATAGTCACCCATATTTAAGGTCGACGCAACATTGTCCATAAGTTCCCTTTGAATTACAATGAACTTGGCATTTGAATATTCTTCAAATAACTTATCGGCCAACAGACTATTGGTTTTTTGAACCCATGTCTTTGCACCAGTTTTATGTGCATAGGCATCCATAACCAATTTAAAAGCTTCTAAATATGAGGTGTACTTCAAGTTACAAAACCATTCAGAATCAAGTCCAGTAATCTTAAAAAAGGCGGTTTGCACAAATACATATTCAAAAGCCATTCTATTTTCTTTATATTTTAAGTCACCAAAAGCTGCTTCCATTTTGTCAAACATGTTGGTTTCTAAAATACCCTTATGCTGAGGGGATTGCACACACGCTATCTCTGGGTGGTTGGCAATGAGATTTGTCAACCATTTTGTTCCAGATCGCTCTTTGCCTAGAACTATAATGGGCCTATTCATAGTATTTTCATTTTTTCTTAAAAATAATTCCCTAGGAAATAAATGAATAGAAAAATGGCTATAATGTTAAATTATTACGTTCAACTACTTCCCGAGACCACAAATAAAAACATGAATTTCATAGTCTTACAAAGTGAGCGGCCGCAACAATAGCTCGATAATGAGCATATGTCTCGAGGCTATCATTTCTTTATTTTATAAATTCTATAGAAATTAAATATGAAGTAAGAGAGCCCAACCAAACCTCGTTAAGACTACCCCAAAAACTGTCCCAATGCAGATGGTTGTTGCAGCAGCCATCCCGTAAGGCTGTAACGTGGTTTTTGGGATGCAAGCACGCGATGTGGTACGGTTGCACTTTTAAACATAACACAACGCGCTTCCACAGGCTCTACAACTAAGGTTGAATCGTCCTTAAGGAAAATCTCCAGCTCACCACCATCACCTTTTTGCCATGTTTTGTTGAGATAAATAACCACAGAAATCGTTCTGTTATTTCTGTTGTTAAACTGATCCAGGTGCTTATCATAATGGCCTCCCTTGGGATAATGGGCTAAGTGAAATTCAAAACCAGAGAGCCCTAAATAACAATACCTGTTGTAAACATGAATAGTCTCATCAACAAGTTCCCAAAAAAGCTTTAGGTCTGTGTCTCTTTTGCGGTCTAACCAGTATGTAAAGTCGCCTCGTATATCTTTCCGAATGACGTGTTGATCCAGCGCTCCAATTCCAGCCTTAGAAAAAGCGTTGAGATGTGCCGCAAAAAAAGACTGTATGTCCTCTAATAATTGTATGTCTATGAAGTTATCAATGATTACGACATCCTTTTGGGAAAGCTCATCCATCCAGGCGAGCCAATCCTCCAACTTATGGTAAGTGTTCAATTCAAAACATAAAAAAAGTGCGCGAATATAATTATTATTTCAATCTAATGTTGAAAAAAAATAATTAGGCCTATTTAGAAATAGTTTGGAATCTAAATGATAGTCGAAATTAGATTTGAACACTTCCTAGTTGTAGAGCAGACTAAAAAGTAGTAATTTCCATGTTGTAAATAGCTAGTGGTGCTAAAAACATTTAAACACAATATTCAACTAGCTTAAAGGCCTAACATTACATCATGAAAATTGGTTTTAAAAAACGACAATTGAATTTTAACCTCGCTTTTGGCATTATTTGGCTCATCTACTTCCTATTCCTTTTGATTTTTGATGAAGGCACTCGCTGGTTCGATTATTTTTGGCTTCTAATGGCTCTATCCTATCTTGGTATCTATGCCTATCAAAGGAAATACCACTACATAACAGTTAAAAACGGGACAATCACCATTAATGGCCCTTTAGGAAAAAAGTTCAAACTAAAAGAAATAAAGAGCGTAAAACAATTTGCAGGTGATATTATCCTTGAAACAGACAAAAAATCAATAACAATAAACACACAATACATTGAGCCAGAATCTTTGGCCAACTTAAAAACCGTATTAAACAACTCAAAACTCAGCTTATCTTAATTTTCACATGAGGATTACTCTCAAAACGCTTTTTCAAAAATCCTGTATGATATGACGAACCAATCAAAAACCATAAGTCTAGCCCTAGGTGGCGGTGCTGTTTTAGGTGCGGCTCACATTGGTGTTTTAAGGGCATTAAGTGAAACGGATTTAAAAGTTAATTATGTTACTGGTACCAGCATAGGTGCTGTAGTCGGTGCCCTATATGCTTTTAACCATGATTGGAATGCCATAAAAGACATTGCCTCAAATTTAAATTGGATTGATATTTCTAAAATAACCTTATCCAAGTTTGGATTACTATCCAATGAAAAACTGGGCCAACTTATTATCAAACACATTGGCGATAAAAATATAGAAGATGCGCCTATTCCTCTGGCACTGGTCGCTACCGATGTGGTAAATGGTAAAAAGGTGGTACTTAAAAAAGGGTCTGTTGCCAAAGCTATAATGGCAAGTACGAGTATCCCTGGGATTTTTACGCCAGTTGAACTAGATGGAAAACTTTTGGTAGACGGTGGTGTTTCTGAAAATGTTCCTATCGCCACAGCAAAAAAATTGTCTGATGACTATGTGGTTGGGGTAGACCTTAATTCCAAACACACGTATCCCAAACCTGCCAATGTCCTTGATGTTATTCTTCACAGCCTACATTTTTTGATGCAAAGAGCTGATGACTTTCATACCAAGGAAGCAGACTTGATTATAAAACCAGATTTGACAGGTTTTAATAAAGCTGATACTAGTCAAGTAGATGCACTTATTACAAAAGGTTACGAAGCTTCTAGAGAGGTGTTGAAACAGCATGAACTGCTTTAAACCAATCCAAAATGACCAATAGACGTTTGAAAATACTGTACTGGCTGCCAAGAGTAATTGGTATTTTGGCCATTCTTTTTATAAGCGTATTCGCACTAGACGCTTTTAACCCAGAAAAAACGTTTTGGAATCAATTAGGAGATTTTTTGATGCACCTCATCCCATCGCTAATATTAACACTAATTCTTATTGTTGCTTGGAGACGAGAATTCATTGGTGGTATTTTATTCACCCTCATTGGTATTGGTTTTACACCCTTTATTTACAATCATAATTATGCCATGAATCACTCTGTAGGAATGAGCCTATTGATTGTATTAACGATAACATTTCCTTTTATCCTTATTGGAGTCCTATTTCTGGTTCACCATTATCTCAAGAAAAAATCTTTGAAATAAAGCCATCAACTTTGGTTTCTTCTTGGTAACTTTAGAACTAACGGCAAGAAAACGTAGGGTCTCTAAAACTAAAGGCTCATCGTGCCAACTCTAAAATATCAATACGTATGAAAGTTACAGCCAAACAAAATGACCGAATCGCAAAAATGACCTTTGCATCTGTGTTTCCACATTATGTCACAAAAATTGAAAAGAAAGGTCGAACCAAGGCGGAGTTATTCGAGGTTATCGAATGGCTTACTGGTTATGATGAGGCGAAACTACAGGAACTAATCGATGAAAAAGTAACCTTTGAAACATTTTTTGAAAACGCCACATTACACCCAAATACCAACTTGATTAAAGGGGTCATTTGTGGATATCGGGTTGAGGACATTGAATTTCCGCTAACACAAAACGTGAGATATTTAGACAAATTGGTAGATGAGTTGGCCAAAGGCCGTAAAATGGAAAAAATCTTACGCCAAAACTAAACTCTTAACAACCTCATAAACGATTGAACCATGAAATCCTTACTCCTTCTATTTAGCTTAAGCGTACTGGTAAACTATTGCGGCTTTGCCCAGACCGAACTTGAACTGAAAGCCTCTCAAAGTATGTGCATCACTGGCAAAGGCCCTGGGCAAGATGGTGCTAAAAACCCTTTTGCTGGGCAAAACTGTATAGCCATAGTAGATAATATTGGTAGCCGTACTTTTTCGATAAGGGTTCAAAGCAACGGAGAAATTGTAAAGACAATTCCAATCGCAAAAGGAGAAACAAAAAAGGTAAACTTACTTAAAGGCTACGAACTTTATTTTGACACTGACGATAACAGTAGCGCAAAAGCCAGAGTAAACTTTGAGAAAATGAAGTGACCATGAACCTCGCCATTCAGCTACAGCTAGTCGTATTCGTGTTTCGCGTATTCATAAAGTATTAAATTCAGTTGGTCGTGTCTTTATAAAGATGACATTAATCATTTTATATTTCTTAAATTTAACTGAATTTGCATATGATATATTGTTCAGAACATAGTTTCAGTTTACAGAACAAATAGCAAATTAATCTAAAGGATATTAAAGATATGAGCTTACTCTCCGAAAACATAATCCCAGGAAACTACGGTAAAATATTTGGCACCAATGCAGAATCAATTGAAGACTTGAAAAAAATTAAAAAACGAGTCTTAGCGGTTAAGGGTGTGAAAGATGTCATTCTGAATCCAGAAGTATTTCCTCTAGAATTTACAGTACATACCAAAGAAGTAGTAGATGTAAAAGACGTTGAAAACGCTGTTATTAAAAGTGGTTTCCATGCCGTAGCAAAAGATGTATTTGAGCTATAGAACAAAAATCGTTTGTGGGCCAACATCGTAAACGACATAAAAGTCTAGGTCTTGCAGAACTTGTGGCCATAGCACTAGGTGGTATGGTTGGTGGTGGTATTTTTACCATCCTTGGGGTTTCGGTTTCCATGATAGGAAATTTAACTCCTGTAGCGATAATCATTGGCGGTTTCATCGCAGCTTTAGCTGCATATTCTTATGTTAAGTTAGGTCTCTATTATAAAGATGAAGGCGCTACATATGCCTTTTACAAGAAAACATTTCCTAATTCTCGTTTTTCAGCTTCTGCAATTGGTTGGTTTATCATATTTGGGTACATCAGTACTTTAGCTCTTTATGCCTACACCTTCTCGTCTTATGCCATAAGCAGCACGGCTTATGCAGATACTGTTTGGATACGCAAAGCAATTGCCATCGGTGTCATTGGTGTTTTTACGTTAATCAACGTATGGAGCGTTAATGGTATGGGTAAAATTGAAGACCTTATGGTCTATACCAAGCTAGTTTTATTAACGATAATTTCATTCGTATTAATTCAGAATGGCACAACAGATTTCAGAACATTTATGGAGCATATTGTAATAGATGCTGAAAATTCCAGCGTGCTCACTATCTTAATTGTCTCTTCCATAACCTTTGTTGCCTATGAAGGATTTCAACTCGTTATTAATGCTGTTAGCGAAATGGCCCATCCCGAAAAAAATATTCCGCGTGCCATTTATACAGCCATTGCGCTAGCCGTTTTAATCTACGTTGTGATTGCGTTAGGCGCTTTATTCGCCATACCCAAGGATGATCTTATTAACAATAAAGAATATGCCCTTGCGGCTGGTGCTGGTAATATTCTAGGAACATTGGGAACAAATCTCGTAATTATTGGAGCTGTATTAGCCACAAGTAGCGCTATAAGTGGTACTGTTTTTGGGTCTTCTAGACAACTTTCTGTGATAGCTAAAGATGGTTATTTCCCAAGTTGGCTCGCCTCCAGAAAGAATAATATTCCTCAGAACGCCATTATTGGTATGGCCATTATGGCGAGTATTTTAATCTTTTTGGGCGGTCTTGAACTTATTCTAGAATTTGGCAGTATTACATTTTTGCTTGTTTCATTGCTAATGGCGGTTGCCAATTTTAAGATTAGAGATAAAACCAATTCATCTAAATTTTTAACGGCATTCTCAGTAATAGGCTTAGGTGTTGGCGGACTACTGATTTTGTATTATGAATTTACTACAAAATGGGAAGAAATGTTAATCATTATTTTTCTGTATCTCATATTAGGTTCTGGCGCTTGGATTTACACCAGAAAGAACAAAACAAATAAAATACACCCCTAAAAAGCCATTGAGCTCCTCAATTTGAAACTATACGAATGAAAGCAAAGAGCATTCTCATTATAAACAATATGACTCATTTTATAGCTGACTTAGAGAGAGCTTTGAGTCATTACGACATAGAGATTATTGACTTTCAAGCGGTAAAACCTGAAGATACCAATAGGTTTGATTGTATTGTCTTATCGGGAGGAGGAGGACTTGCTGAGGTCGCTGAAAGTAAGGAATCCTTTAAAAACGAAATTAAAATAATCCGCGAATCCAATATCCCGATTTTTGGAATATGTGAAGGGTTTCAGGTTATTGGAGCAGCTTATGATTCAGACTTCAGGCTACTTAAAGACTACCGCCGCGGTATTAATCGTATAACCATACTAAAAGATGATCCCATCTTTAAGTCTTTAAAGACTTTGGAGCTTCGTGCATTTGAATATCATCATATCGCCATAGAACATTTAGGCAAGGGATTAATTCCACTAGCCATTTCCTCGGATGGGATTGAAGTGATTCGTCACGAAAATAAATTAATCTACGCATCCCAATTTCACCCTGAAGAGTTGCAAGAAGGTAATGACGGCCTTACTATTTTACAGAATTTTCTCGCCATGGTCTAGACCTAGATTAGGGCTTTGTGAAAGTATGGGCAACAAAAAGTATTCTAAAAAGAGAGCTTTTTACCAAAGTAAGTTTTTGAAATTACCATAAAATCTTTATACTATGGCAATGGAAAAAGCCTTGACCGAAACTCTTATCAGTATACGTAAAGAATTGCACCAATATCCTGAAGTTTCAGGTCAAGAACATGGAACGCAACAGCGTATCCTAGAATTTATATCCTCACATACAAATGCTCATTGTTCAACCGTTGCCAAAACAGGCGTTACAGCTTTGTTTGATAGTAAAATAGGAGGGCCAACAATTTTAATTCGAGGAGATATCGATGCTTTGCCCATACAGGAAACCAACACGTTTAAGCATAAGTCACAGATACAAGGCGTTTCCCACAAATGTGGCCATGACGGTCACACTACAATATTATTAGGCTTGGCTGTGGAACTAAGTAAGCATCCTATAGCTAAGGGTAAGGTTTTGCTCTTGTTTCAACCAGCGGAAGAAACTGGAGAAGGCGCCGAGAAAGTTCTAACAGATAGTGCTTTACGCAATGTTCATATAGATTTTTGCTTTGCACTACACAATCTTCCTGGTTTTGATAAAAATATGATTGTTGTTAAAGCCAATGAATTTACAAGTAACGTAAAAAGCATTATAATTAAATTGAAGGGGAAAACAGCTCATGCCGCAGAACCCGAAAATGGCTTTAATCCAGCTTCAACTATAGCAAGCATCTTACAATTGGCAGAGAAGCTCACCAATAATGACCCAAAGGTTGAAGATTTCTTTCTGGCCACACCAATCCATGTCAATCTGGGCGGTAAGAACTATGGTATTTCTGCTGGCTATGGAGAGGTACATCTTACGCTAAGAAGTTGGTCCACAGCACTTATGGACAAAACCTGTAAGGCTATCGAAAATTTTGTAGCGGAAAGCAGTAAAAAAGCCCAACTAACACCAGAAATTAGCTATACCCAAATTTTTAAAGCCAACCTTAATCATCCTGAAGCTGTTTTACATATTGAACGTGCGGCGAAGCAGAATAATTTGAAGCTTCACGCATTGAGCGCACCTTTTAAATGGGGCGAAGACTTTGGGCTATTCACTCAAAATTATAAGGGTGCGATGTTTGGGCTAGGTGCTGGGAAAGAAACGCCAGCCTTACACAATCCGGACTATGATTTTCCAGATGACATCACAGCTACTGGAATTCGCATGTTTCAAACCATCATAAAGAACCAATTAAATTCATGACACCAACGTCTTATATAGAACTATCAGAATCTGCCATAGCAAATAATATTCAATTCATTAAGAATCTAATCGGTGATGACGTCATTTTTTCGGCAGTAGTCAAAGGGAATGCTTACGGTCATGGTATTAAAAACTACTGTCCACTAGCCTACAAATATGGTGTGCGTCATTTTAGCGTCTCTGATGCTCATGAGGCTTACGAACTGTATAACACTATTCCCCATGACGATAGCACGATAATGATTATGTGCATGATAGACCATAATCAATTGGCATGGGCTATTGAAAATGATATCGAATTTTATGTCTTTGAAAAGGACCGCCTCCTCGCTGCGATTGAGATTGCCAAAAAAATTGGAAAACCAGCACGTGTTCATATCGAAGTAGAAACAGGCATGAACCGAACGGGATTTGAGACAAATGAATTAAAAACAGTGCTGTCTGAAATAAAAGACCACAAACCTCACCTAGAAGTTAAGGGCATTTGTACACATCTGGCTGGTGCCGAAAGCATTGCTAATTACAAGCGCATTAGGGATCAGCAAAAGAAATTCAAGAAAATTCTAAAAACCGTTGACCAAAGCTTTGATACAGCACCCAAAATACACATGGCTAGCTCGGCAGCTACCATACGATATCCCAAAACACGCTATGATTTGGTTAGGGTGGGCATTATGCAGTATGGGTTTTTCCCTACTGAAGAAATCTGGGTACATTACATCAATAAGAAAAAAGTGTATCAAAACCCGTTGCAACGCATTGTGTCTTGGAAAACCAAGGTTATGGATATTAAGACGGTAAAACCTGGAAAATTCATTGGCTATGGCACTTCGTTTTTTACAAATCAGCCTACTAAAATAGCTATACTACCAGTTGGTTATGCAGCAGGCTACAACAGGTCTTTGAGTAACCGTGGAAAAGTGCTTATTAGAGGGCAGCGCCTAGACGTCATTGGAACCGTGAATATGAATATGCTCGCAGTAGATATTACAGAAGCCCCAGAAATTGACAAAGGGGACGACGTTGTTCTTATTGGTAATCAAGGTGATCTTGAAATAACCGTATCCTCCTTTAGCGACTACAGTCAAGTCATTAATTACGAATTATTAACGCAATTACCACTACATATTCCGAGAACTATTGTCTCGTAGAAGGTGATGATAATAGTCATTATTTTCAGCTATATTAGAACAAAGTAGGCAGTTAACTTTTTGTGCTTACTAAACCTAAAGGGAAATTAACCCTCAGATTTAATTAAAAAATAATTAAACGCTGTTTTATTTATGCATATGAGTCGATTTGCGTCATAAAAATCAAGTTATTCTACTAAAGGAATATGGCCATTAAAAACAAAAATAGAGGCGAATTAAAATGGAAGGTAATTTCCATTTTTAGTCTATTGTGTGCACTAACTCCATTAACTTTTTATAGTTTATGGGTTTTTGTGTATAATCAAGGGCAAAACCAAATGGAGCGTGTTGATGCTTTTAAAGCCTACTTTCCTCGTTTCCTGCACGGAAGATGGGACATTGTTTATTTAGGAATAATATGTTGCATCCTGGCCATAATTCTGAGCGGCTCGAGTATAAATCGACTCAATACATCCTGGCGAATTTTTAACGTGATAATTATTATATTAAGTAGCTGCCTTGCCATATTATTCGGCATAGGATTGCTGTAAGCATCTGTTTTACTTAACATAAAGTTTGTAATGACAACACTTACAAACACATTTGCTATTTTTGAACATGTCATATCTTCAACCTACATACTTTTTTGATTATAAAAGCGACACTATTCAACGCTTACTCGATGGATTAGATGTAGTATCGCTTCCAGATAAAGAAAAGGTAGTTTCCCTTTATAACTTTGTTCGCGACAAGTGGTTATACGACCCTTACACCATTAGTCTCTCTCAAGAAAGTTTTAAGGCCAGTAAAATCGCTGAAAAAACATCTGGAAACTGTGTTGAAAAGTCTATTTTACTCATTGCTCTCTTGCGAGCGGTAAACATTCCAGCGCGTTTACACCTTGGTAAGGTAAAGAACCATTTAGCTGTAGAACGCCTTAACGAAAAGTTTGGGTCAAATGAGTTAACGCCTCATGGGATGGTAAACGCAAAAATCAATGGAAAGTGGCTCAAAATGTCACCAGCTTTTAACAAAACCCTCTGTGAAAAATTTAATGTAGAACCATTAGAGTTTGATGGCGAAAATGACTCTTTTCTCCAACAATTTAATAGTGACGGTAGTCTATTCATGGAATATCTAGAGGATTACGGCTACTTCGAAGATGTGCCTTTAGACTTTATGAAGGCTAACGTTAAAGAGCACTATCCTCACATCTTTTTTGATGGCTCAACTACAGAATTTAAATTGTAATAAAGCCTTCATAAATCGAAACCAACGTTTGTAAGGTTATGAAACCTATGCTATTAGGTCTTTAAAAATTTAGATTTATTATCTTTAAAACATAATCTAAGTCTATAATGAAGCGAACGTGTCCAGAGTGTGGAGATAAAATTTTTGGAAGAGCGGATAAAAAATTCTGCAGTGACGCCTGTAGAAATGCACATAATAACAGGCTCAACAAAGACAGCTCTAAAATTGTGCGCAACACCAACAATCGTTTGCGAAAAAATTATCGCATACTCCAATCTCTCAATCCCAAAAAAACTACAAAATGTCCAAGAAGTAAGTTAGCTAATAAGGGATTCGATTTTAACCTATTTACCAGCATCTACGTCACAAAAGCAGGAGCCACATACTATTTTGTGTATGACCAAGGCTATTTACCCTTAGAAGGTGACTTCTTTGCTTTAGTGAAAAAAGATAGTTAATTCCCGTTTTTGGTTTTACTGTTCCAGTTCTCGCCTTTAAGACTTAAGGCTGCTTTTAAGATGTCTTTCTGACTTATTTGTCCTACCAACTTTCCGTTCTCAACAATAGGGAATCTTCGACGTTTAGAGTTAAGGAATTTATTGGCGGCATCAAATACATCCATATTGCCATCAATGGTCTCTACATCTCTTGCCATTCGTTTTTCAACATTATCATGCTCTAATGGCATGTTATAATACCGACTCTCACTTAACTGTTTTAAACAATCGCCTTCTGAAATAATACCAATAAGTTCATTGCGATCATTAACAACTGGTCCACCGGAAATTTTGTACTTAATCAAACACTCAACTACCTCCTGAACAGATTGTTCTGGCTTAAAAGTAATAAGCTTGGTAGTCATATAATCTTTAACCTTTAATGCTGTGGGTGCTGCAACCGTTTGTTGCTTACGCGACCCTTGAAAACTTTTGATGCCCATATTAGATTCATTTAGTGTATCTACTAAATGTACTTAAAATTAATGAGTTAGCAAAACAAAAAACGCAGCGCCTATTATTCTTAACTTTGCCCAAATTAAGTTGACATTGAAAGCAGGCATAAGTATTTTAGGTTGTGGGTGGTTAGGGCTTGATTTGGCAAGAGCGCTTATTGCATCCGGATTTAAAGTTAAAGGCTCTACAACAACAAGCACAAAACTTGAGATCCTTAAGCACTACAATATAGAGCCTTACTTAATTTCAATTTCAGAACTAGGCATTAAAGGAGATTTTGAAGGATTTATTTCTAACAGTGAGATTTTAATTATAGCCGTTCCGCCCGGTCTAAGAAAAAACCCTGATAAGCGCTATGACCTAGAGATGACTTTTGTAGCCAAGGCCTTGGCCCAAACATCCGTAAAATATATTTTATTTATTGGGTCTACCTCAGTGTTTCAAGATGATTACACCATTCCAGTCATATACGCAGACACAGAGCCCAACAGCAACCATACTAACGCCAAACAGCTTTTGGCCGCAGAACGCTTATTTACGGAGCTAGAAGGCATTTCAACCACTATCCTTCGCTTTTCAGGATTGATAGGTGACGACAGGCATCCAGGATATTATCTGCAAGGCCGAAAGAATTTACCCAACTCTGAAGGACCAATTAACCTCATTCATAAAATGGATTGCATTGGCATCATAAAAAGAATACTCCACGACAACCACTGGGGCAAAACATGGAATGCTGCCTTTCCTAAACATCCAAAACGAAAAGCATACTATGTTCAGTTTTGCAAACAGCATGAACTTCCTGAGCCCACGTTTGCTTCAACCTTAAAAAGTAAGGGGAAAATTATAGACAGTACCAAAATGGCACAAATCTTGGATTATGATTTTAAAATAGAGCCCTAATTATTAATAGATTTTTAAGACCTCTTTTATTAAAATTTTATAGTTTTAGCCCCTCTTAATGAGAAACCTAAACAAAGCACATATGTTATGTGTTTTTATAAAAACGAATGGAAATGAAACGAATTATAGCTTTATTGTTAATTTCAACAAGCATAGGTGTAGCTGCTCAATCTACAGCTGATTTAAAGAACCACTACGAAGCCTACTACAAGGCAATGAAAAAACAAGGTGACATCCAGGGTGTTATAAATGCCATGACCCATTTAAACATTCTAGAACCATCTGTAGCGAGAAGAGATACCTTGGCCTATTTGTACCTTTCAGAAGGCCGTTATATGCAAGCCATTAACACCGTTGGAGTTGATAAAAATGAATCTGATTCCGATATGAATGTTGAGCTTAAAGCCCTTGCTTTAAAAAATCTTAACCGCCCTAAGATGGCCTTAGAGCACTTCGAGGTGCTATACAAAAGAAATCCTAATGTCTACTTAGCCTATGAAATGGCTGATATGAAAATTCAAACTGGGGATTATGCTGGCGCAAGAGCCAACTTGGACTATGCCAAGGCTAATGTTACCGATGATATGAAGCGTGCTTATTATGAGACGCAGCAACCCTATGAAACGTCAATGAAGGCGGCTTTGGCCTACTTAGATGGGCTACTTACATTTTCTGAAGACAAAACAGCAAACATTGATAAGGCACTTAAACTGATGAACGATGCTTTGGCCATAGATCCAAACTTTAATATGGCTAAAATGTCAAGGGAAGCATTAGAAGCGCAAAAGGCACAAGCTGCTCAAAATTCTACGAATAAACAGAATTAGGTTTTTTGAGCATTGCTCTAATTATTCCGGACTTATTTTGTCAAATTGATCGCGTTCTAATTTTTTATTGATCTGAAAGTTTAGATTGGCAAAGGCTACCAAGACTTGCTTAAGGCTGTCTAATCTGTTTTGAAGCGAAATATTATCTAACCTTAGATCATCATTCAGTTTTAATAAGGCCGTTATAACTACGGTAACGCGAGAACTTATAGGGTTTGTGTTTAAGTCTTTTGGTAATTCATCAAAGAACGCCTCGGTAAATTCCATGATTAGTTCACGTTCTGAATTAAAAAAGGATAAATCTCCCTGTTTTAAGTAATTGATCTGTATGGCTAATTCTTGATATTTCTCCCACTTAGAGACAGCCGTTTCGGCCTCTGCGCTTAGCGCGTAATCCGTATAATTAAAATTTTCAATCGCTTTCTGCGTGATCCTGTTTAGGTCCTTTTTTTTATTGGTTTGGGTGTCCGATTTGGTATCAGCACCCTCGGCACATGCCATTGCCATTACAAAGAAAAAACCTATTAAAATCTTGAAAGCTCTCATCGAAAAATAAATACGTGCTAAATATACTGAAACTAATAATTTCTGAAATTATTTTTTAAATCCTCGCAATTAAGAAGTTGACAATATTACCCATCAATTTCTGAAATATTTAATAAATCTCTTAGCCTTTTCTGTTTATTTTTGAAGACTATTTAATAATAACATCTAATGCCAAGAATTCTTATCATTGGAGCCTGTGGGCAAATTGGAACGGAGTTAACCACAGAACTGCGCACCAAATATGGAACAAATCATGTTATAGCAAGTGATATAAATACGCGAAATCTAGAGCTTGTAAATTCAGGACCGTTTGAAATCATCGATGCCAAAAACTTCAATGCTATAAGAGACTGCTGCATCAATTACAATATTGATACCGTCTACCTTATGGCCGCCTTATTAAGTGCAACGGGAGAAAAATACCCTATGGAAGCGTGGGATTTAAATATGAATTCTCTATTTCACGTTTTAAATTTGGCTAAAGATGGGGTTATTAAACATGTTTTTTGGCCTTCTAGTATCGCGGTTTTTGGACCAACAACACCTAAGGTAAATACACCTCAACATACCATTTGCGAACCAACAACCGTTTATGGCATTACCAAACAGGTTGGCGAGCGCTGGTGCGAATATTATCACAGAAAATTAGGCGTTGATGTTAGGAGTATAAGATATCCTGGAATTATTAGCCACAAAGCTATGCCAGGAGGTGGCACTACGGATTATGCCGTAGAAATCTACCACGAAGCGCTTAAAAATGGACATTATACTTGTTTTCTTGATGAACATACCGAACTACCGATGATCTTTATGGAAGACGCCATTAAAGCGACTATCGATTTAATGGAAGCTGATGGCAATAACTTAACCATCCGATCGTCCTACAACCTAGCCTCTATAAGTTTTACACCTGCAGAATTGGCAAATAGCATTAAAAAACACATCCCAAATTTTAGCATTAGCTACGAACCCGACTTTAGGCAGGCTATTGCAGATTCTTGGCCCTCCTCCATAGATGATAGCGTAGCCCAGAAGGATTGGAATTGGCAAGCTAATTACGATTTGGAAAGTATGACAACAGAAATGCTGAAGCAATTAAAGAAAAAATACAGCTAGATCAAATATTTTGTGGCCTTACCAGGACTCGAACCTGGATCTAAAGTTTAGGAAACTCTTGTTCTATCCCTTGAACTATAAGGCCTTTGATATTAAACTACAAATCTAATCCAAAAACAAAAAGCCACTAAACGTTTAGTGGCTTTTTTGCTCCTCAGACTGGGCTCGAACCAGTGACCCTCTGATTAACAGTCAGATGCTCTAACCAACTGAGCTACTGAGGAAGTTTGCTTTCTTAGCGAGCGCAAATATATAGTATTTTTTTAATTGCTACAATACGAAACGCTAAAAAAATCATAGTGTTTTCTAGACTTTTCTAATTGGTAACTGCCTTAAAAATATCATTGCCGTTTGCAAACAATACCAAGGCAATTAAAATGAAAAAACCTATAATTTGAGCGCGTTCCAAAAATTTCTCGCTTGGCTTTTTTCCAGACACCATTTCAAATAGCAAAAACATCACATGTCCACCATCTAAAGCAGGAATAGGCAACAAATTTAAAATGGCAAGCATAATAGATAAAAAAGCTGTTAAGCCCCAGAAATAAGGCCAACTCCAAACTGGTGAAAATTGATCGTATATTGCTTTAAATCCTCCTAAGCCTTTGTAAGCACCAGTTTTAGGATTAAATATCGCTGCTAACTGATCACCGTAATTGCTAATTGTTTTAGTGAATTTTTGCCAGCCTGCGCCAAAACTTTGACCTAGTGTGTATTCTTTTCTGAAGATATCATAATAACCCAACTCCTCAAATCGTTTGGGATTGTTATAAGGTAATATCCCAAACTTTCCGTTTTCATCCAACTTAAGCGTCATGTTCGTTTTGGTGTCATCTGCCCTTAATACCTCAACGCTTACTTCTTGGTTTTCCAAGCCCTTGGTTAGCTTTGGTAACTGGTCAAAATACTTCAGCTCCTCTCCATTTATCTTAGTAATGATGTCGCCCTGCTTAAGTCCTTTTGAAACATTTAATGAGCTATCTGAAACCACGCCGACCATAAACGGTATGCGGTACTCAAAGTTCTTTTTAGTTCTACTATCTGAGTAACGCCCCAAAAAATCCTCAGGTAAATCTATAACCTGTTCCTGTCCTGCTCTTTCTATAGTAATTTGCTCAGCACTAATAAGATTAAACCCTATATCTGAATCATTTACAATGGGTACATTGTTTATTTTTAAGATTTTGTCGCCTGTTTTAAATCCTAGTTCTTCCAAAAGAGGATTTTCAATGGAGTAACCGTCTTTTAAACTTTCTACCTTTACATCAGAATCGCCATAGACAAAAGACATGGCCACGTAAATGAGATAAGCCAAAATAAAATTAACCGTTACGCCACCGAGCATAATAATAAGGCGCTGCCAAGCTGGTTTAGACCTAAACTCCCAAGGTTTTGGAGGTTGTGCCATTTGCTCCTTATCCATACTCTCGTCTATCATCCCGGCAATTTTTACATATCCGCCAAGAGGCAACCAACCAATACCATATACAGTTTCACCAATTTTCTTTTTAAATAATGAAAACTTAACATCGAAAAAAAGGTAGAACTTTTCAACCTTGGTTTTAAATAGTTTTGCGGGTATAAAATGCCCAAGCTCGTGCAGTACAATCAATAAGGACAAGCTTAGCAAAAATTGAGATATCTTTATTATAAATTCCATGGAGGTCTTCAAATTTCAATGGACAAAAGTAAGGTTTTCAGGTTACTTTGAAAATTATTCCATTGGCAATCGAATTTATTTTAACGGCATTTTAAATAACGGCCGCATTCCTTACTACAAATGTGTTAAATGTATTCACAAAGCGGCAGTTGTATTGTAAATTTGCAAATCCAAATAAACGTAACTTATGTCGTTCATTTCGTTCTTTAAAGGGTACAAAAACTTTGGTATTTTCTTTTCTGTTTTATGCATTGTCATAATAGCTATTATCTATAATATTTTAAATGTAGATAAACCATTACCTATTTATCAACCAGCCATGGTCAGTGAAGAACTGGTAGATAGCACCATCCAGCATCAATTAAAATATCATACCATTGCCGATTTTGAATTGATCAATCAAAACGGGGAAATTGTTACCCAAGATACTTACAAAGATAAAATCTATATTGCCGATTTCTTTTTTACTACCTGCCAAACCATCTGTCCTATAATGACAGACCACATGTATCAAATTCAAAAAGAAATTATTAATGACGAAGAGGTGATGCTGCTGTCCCACTCTGTAACACCAAAAATTGATAGTGTCGCCCAGTTAAAGCGTTATGCCAAGAAAAAAGGCGTTATAGATAGAAAATGGAATTTGGTCACTGGCGATAAGAAACAGATATACGAGTTGGCCCGAAAGAGCTATCTAGCGGTGAAAACAGATGGCAATGGCGATGAATACGATATGATTCATACCGAGAACTTTATGCTCATCGACAAAAAAAGGCAAATCCGTGGATTTTATGATGGTACTGATCCAGAAGAAATCAATAGACTTTTAAAAGATTTGGCCATACTCAAGGACGAATCTTAAAATCTTCAAAAATTGGTGTATTCACCTTATTTATTTGTGTTATTTTTGCTTCTTTAAAATTATTCTAAATAAGAGAGGTGACGTTAACAGAATTAAAACGAGGTCAAAAAGCCATTATCAAAGACGTATCGTCCATACATATTCCACTCAAACTATTGGAAATGGGTTGCTTACCTGGAAATTATGTTGAACTAGTTCAAGTTGCTCCCTTCGCAGACCCTATGTACCTAAATATTAACGGTTCCCACTTGGCCATTAGACGTGAAACGGCAAATTATATTTTAATAGAATCTACCGATGAGTAAGCAAATCAATGTTGCCTTAATAGGAAACCCTAATACAGGTAAGACTTCTGTGTTCAATGCACTCACAGGCCTTAACCAAAAAGTGGGCAACTATCCTGGTATTACCGTTGAAAAAAAAGAAGGAGTCTGCAAATTATCACGTAATCTCAAAGCCCATATCATTGACCTTCCAGGAACCTACAGCTTAAATGCCTCATCTCTAGATGAAAATGTTGTTATTGAACTTTTGCTCAATAAAAATGACAAAGACTTTCCCGATGTTGCCGTAGTCATTAGCGATGTCGAAAACCTTAAGCGCAACCTTCTGTTGTTTACCCAAATCAAAGATCTGGAAATACCTGCCATATTGGTGATTAATATGTCTGATAGAATGGCCTACAAGGGTATTTCACTTGATATAGAATATTTAGAAGAACAGCTTAAAACTAAAATTGCCTTAGTAAGTACACGAAAGAATAAAGGTATTGAGGATTTAAAAACATTAATTTCAAATTATAAAGCACTAAATACAGAACCGTGCTTAGATGCCTCCGTCATTGACAAAGACTATTTTGATAATTTGAGAAAAGCGTTCCCTAACCAATTGCTCTATAAGCTCTGGTTGGTGATAACCCAAGATGTCAATTTTGGCAAGGTTACTCGAAACGAATTTGATTCAATTGAAGATTTCAAAACCAAATCCTCAGCAGAGCTTAAAAAACTCCAGCAAAAGGAGACCATTAAGCGCTATCAGTTTATAAATGATACCTTGAAAAAAGGACAGACTATAGACCTTAAAACGGCCAAGGATATTAGAATTAAGTTAGACCGTATTCTAACCCATAAGGTTTGGGGCTATCTCATTTTTGCCATTATCTTATTGCTAATTTTTCAGGCCATTTATGATTGGTCCAGCGTTCCAATGGATTTTATTGACAGTACATTTGCGGCCCTTAGCGAATGGACACGATCGGTTTTACCAGATGGTATTTTTACAAGTTTGTTGGGCGAAGGTATTATTCCAGGGCTTGGAGGTATTGTCATTTTCATTCCGCAGATCGCATTTTTGTTCTTATTTATTTCAGTGCTCGAAGAAAGTGGCTATATGAGTCGGGTGGTCTTCTTAATGGATCGGATTATGCGGCGCTTTGGACTAAGCGGAAAAAGCGTTGTGCCTCTTATCTCTGGAACGGCTTGCGCCATTCCTGCCATCATGGCCACACGAAATATTGAGAGCTGGAAAGAACGCCTTATCACCATTTTGGTCACACCGTTTACCACATGCTCAGCTCGATTGCCTGTTTATCTGATTATAATTGCTCTTGTTATTCCAGAAGGTCGTTTTTTAGGCCTCAGTTATCAAGCGCTAACGTTAATGCTTTTGTACCTTATTGGTTTTGCTACAGCTGTGGGCTCCGCTTACCTCCTAAATAAAGTTCTAAAAATTAGAAGCAAATCCTTCTTTGTTATAGAAATGCCCAACTACAAGTTGCCGTTGTTTAAAAACGTAGCTCTTACCGTTGTAGAAAAAACCAAGGCATTTGTATTTGGTGCAGGTAAGATAATTTTGGCTATCTCAGTGGTATTATGGTTTTTGGCATCCTTTGGTCCTGGTGAGAATTTTAATAATGCAGAACAAATTGTTACCGAAAATTGGGCTAGCCAAGAATTAACAGAGAATGAATTACAACAAAAAATTGCATCCTATAAATTAGAACATTCCTTTATCGGTATAACTGGACGTGCCATAGAACCAGCCATTAGGCCCTTAGGCTACGATTGGAAAATAGGAATTGCCATTTTAAGCTCATTTGCAGCTAGAGAAGTATTTGTTGGAACATTGGCTACTATTTATAGCGTTGGAAGTGACGAAGAAGAGACCATAAAAAATAGGATGGCAGGAGAAGTGAACCCAATTCTGGGCGGACCCTTGTTTAATTTGGCTTCTGGTATATCCTTGCTCTTATTTTATGCCTTTGCGATGCAATGTATGAGCACCCTTGCGATTGTTAAACGTGAAACCAATAGTTGGAAATGGCCTATCCTACAATTAGTAGTTATGAGTGTTTTTGCTTATCTTGTAGCATTGGCGGCATTTCAAATTCTAAAATAAATGACTATTATTTTACAAAACATACTCGCATTTTCTGCCTTAGGAATAGCCATTTTATTTTTGTTTAAAACCTTTATTTGGTGGCCAAAGAAAAAGAGCGCTCAGGGCTGTAGTTCAAATGGCAATTGCGACTGCCACTAATGGCTTTAATCTCTTGGTTTGGGTTTAATTACTATTTCCAATATGTAGTTTTCTGTTGCAATAGGCCTATTGGCTACAGGGTAAGGCGTTAATGAGAATCCGTAAATTTTGTTATCTGATGTTTCTGCAATTAGATTGTTGCGTTCTGTAACAACTCCACTGGCGTCGATGGTAAGCATTACGGTCTTTGCCTTTTTAGAAGACTCCTGTACAATAACTTCTAAATTGGCTTCACCAGCTCTTACACAGTTCACTTCCTTAGGACATCTGGAGTCTTGCTTAACCTTAGAGAAGGTGATGCATATATCGTCAACCTTCATGTATTTATGTATCGAAAGCTCCTTAGAAATACTTAACGAATCTTTTGTAATGCCAGGCTTCTGAGCAAACACGACAAGTCCGTTAAATAGTAAAAAGCAAATTAGTAACCCTTTTTTCATCTTCTATTTCTTTGAAATCAAATTTACTCTTAGACTCTTTATTAAAAAAATGCCATTGAGTAAACCGAGCTTCTTGGTTAGTGAGTAATCATTTTACGTATCAAATTCTAGCCTAAACCAACGTCTAGCGTCATCATAACGATAAAACCTCCAATAAATCCAAGCGTGGCGATATCGGTATACTTGTCCCTTTGTGTTTCTGGAATTACTTCTTCTACCACTACAAATATCATGGCTCCTGCTGCAAAAGCCAAGGCATAGGGTAAAATGGGTTGAAAGAATGTTACCGCCAAGGCACCCAAAACTGCAGCGACAGGTTCCACTATAGCGGACATTTGCCCA
Source organism: uncultured Winogradskyella sp. (assembly GCA_913055905.1). GTDB lineage: Bacteria > Bacteroidota > Bacteroidia > Flavobacteriales > Flavobacteriaceae > Winogradskyella. Next base: position 530,097 of record CAJXLB010000001.1, on the reverse strand, counting down.
TACCAAAAACTCTTTAACCTACTTACGCCGTGTCTCCGCAAAGGCATAGATACCGCTATTCCCTCAGGAAAATTCTGAATGCCTATGCCTAAAGCTAATGCCACTGCACCTCCAATGGTTGCCTCGGGCATGCCTGCTGCCACACCACCAAATAAAACACCAACGGCTAAGCCTTCAGGAATGTTATGTAAGGTTATAGCAAGCACCAACAAGGTTGTTCTACGCCAAGGCGTCTCTACTCCCTCTTTTTCTTCCTCCTTAAAATTGATATGTAAATGGGGTAAAACTTTATCCAGTCCATAAATGAATACTGCTCCCAGGGCAAAGCCCACAACTGCTGGAATCACCTTTACAAAACCTTCTCCTTCACTCATCTCTATTCCTGGAGCCAACAAACTCCAAAAGCTCGCCGCCACCATAACACCTCCTGTAAATCCCAGCATACCGTCTAGCAAGGCTCTGTTCATTCCTCGTAAAAAGAAGACCAAGGATGCTCCCGCTGCGGTAAGAATCCATGTAAAAAGGGATGCCAGAAATGCTCCCATTACTGGGTCAATCGACTCAAAATATTGAACAATACTATCCATAAGGCTATGATTTTTTTACATAAATATTTGAAGTAATGGCCTTGGACATGGTCATCACTTTGTCTCGAATTTGTATTGTTAAGGATTGGTCAAATTCCTCCTTTTCCTTTATCCATAGCTCTGAACCAATTTTAATATCATGTTTATCTAGGTACTTTAGAAATTCTGAAGATGAATCCAGCACACCCACACAAGTGTAGGTTTCATTTAGCTCGGCTTTGGACAGCACTATTTTATTGGTTCTTTTAATTTGACCTTCTTTATCCGGAATGGGATCACCATGAGGATCATGGGTTGGAAAATCTAAAAAGGCATCAAGTTCATTTATGAGCTTTTGTGACTTAATATGCTCCAACTGCTCTGCCACATCATGGACCTCATCCCAGGAAAAATTGAGTTTATCTACCAAAAAGACCTCCCACAAGCGATGTTTTCGGATGATATCTACGGCAGTTAAACGCCCTTTTTCAGTTAAGGTTACACCTTTATATTTTATGTAGGTCAATAGATTTTTTTCAGCGAGTTTTTTGAGCATATCGGTTACGGATGATGCTTTTGCATCTATCTTTTGAGCTATTGCATTTGTGCTAACGCCAGACTCTTTTTTCTGACTCAGATGATAAATAGCCTTTAGATAGTTTTCTTCGGTAAGAGTTGTTGTCATGCCATTACTCTTTTAAAATTGAAACCATATTTTTTGGCGGAATATAACTGTAAAAACGCTTTTTAATTTCAAATGTTTCGTCCAAGAAAATAAGTGCCGGCAGTTCAATAGTTTTTGTTGGCCTACCAGCCAATAGTTTTGGTATATCATGAATTGGGTTGCGCCGTTTTCCTACTTCGGAGTTAACAAATCGTTTTCCTCCAAAATAAATCGTATCTGAAGATTCTACATTAAACTTCACGGCGTAATAATTATTCTCTAAGATACTATTTACTTCATTATCAGTGAATGTAGATTGGTCCATTTTTTTGCAATAGACACACCAATCTGCATTAAAGTATATCAAAACTTTTTTTGGTTCCCTTAACAACCCTTGCTCCAATTCTTCAAAGGACAACCAGTTAACCTCTTGATTTTGGGCGCCGGCAAAGAGGCTAAAACAAAGAATTATATATAAGACTCTTTTATTCATCAATGAAATTTTCCAAGGGTTAGCCCTACAAAAAATGTTCTTGGTAAGGCAGGCCCATAAACATAATCAGAATCACGTGTTGGACCTACATCAAAATCGTCTTGAAAGCTGTTAAATACATTTTTTATTCCAGCATTCAAGGTTATTTGAAAATCATCAGAAACGTCAAAATGTGTTTCTGCATTAAGATTCATGTCAAAAAACGCCTGACTTTCATTTAATCTTAAAAATCCTGAATCGCTAACAACTAGTGGTACAATCATTGGCCCAGTATAGGTGCCAGTAATGGACAGATTAAATCGGTCATTTGGCGTCCAATTGGTATTGATATATCCATAGAAATCAGGGTTTCTTACAAATTCAGAAATCAAAATATCACCTTCCGATGGATTTGAGCCGTCCGACTCGAATAAAATCTGGTCTTCATCATACTTTGAACGTTGTACCGTTCCACCAATTTGAAACAACCACTTTTTTGACGGTGATACTCCAAATTCAAAATTTGCACCATAAACCCTCGCGCCTTCACCATTTCTAACTTCCTCTACAATTGAGCCATTTGGCAGTTGCACGCCTGTGCTTACAAGTGTAAATGGATTCTCTAAAACCGTGTAAAATCCTTCAACTAAAAAATTGGTTTGGGTAGTGTTGAATTCTTTGGCATAATTCAAAGACCCTGTAAAGGCATTGGAAAACTCTGGTTCTAAATCATTTGACAATATCACAAATTGAGGTTCTCCGCCAACAGAAGAGATATGTAAATCCTCATTGAAAGCTTGAGGCGCTCTAAAGCCTCGGGCATAACCTCCTCTAAATTTCAAATATCCCGTTACATCATAGGCTAAGGTGACTCTCGGATTCAAAGTGGCTTGAGAGATATCTACCCTACGTTCAATTGTGCCAACACGATACAAACCGTTAACGTTGATATAATCTAATCGGGACCCAATAAGTGCAGAAAACCTTGTATTGGGCTTCCATTCATACTGTCCATAAAGTCCTGTGGCGTTAACTTGTTGATCTACCAGCCGATTGTAGCCCAAAATATTATCTTCCGTAGTGCTAAGATTATATTCGACACCAGAAGTGAGGACATCCCGCTTAAACTGTCTTGTAAACTGAAATCCGTTTGCTAAAGCCAAATCCTTTGTAACACCGTAAGCATTGAGTGCCGTAAGGCTGTCTTGTGCGGTTCTGCCTCCACCGAGACCACCATAATAGCTGTCTCTATTGGTGTATTGAACGGAACTGTATAGGGAATAGTTATTGGTATTGTCTTCATTTTGAAAATCATAGCTCACACCTCCCATAATGGTGTTATGATTTAATTCTTCGGTGATATCAGTAAGATGTGGCGCTAAATCCAATTGGTCTCCGCCTCGACGGTATTCGTTCACAACGGTGGCATCTACCGTCAGTCTGCTTCGGTCAGTTGGCTTATAATAAAACTTAGTACCAAAGGTGGTGTTTTTTAATTCTACCAACTCGGTAAATCCATCACCATTAGCATCCCATTCGTTTCGGTTTCTGTGTATCCCATAAAAGGTCGCTCCTGTCCTTAGGTCATCGGATACGATGGAGGTATTAAAATTTAAAACTCTATCTGGCGTATCGCCATCAATCAATCCAAGATAACTGCCCACTTCCCATGTATTAAGGACAGGGTCCTTAGTAATAATATTAACAGTGCCTGCGATAGCGTTAGAACCAAATAATGCCGATCCGCCACTACGAACAATTTCAACTTTATCTACAATTTGAGCAGGAATCTGTTCTAAGCCGTAAACACTGTTTAGTGCGCTGAACACAGCACGGCTATTTACCAATATCTGGGAGTAACTTCCATCCAAACCATTAAGACGAACTTGAGTGAATCCACAGTTTTGGCAGTTGTTTTCTACTCTAACACCAGGCGAATAGTTAAGACTCTCGGATACCGCTAAGGATTGTGTAGCGGTAATTAATTTTTCGCCAAGGGTGTTTACAATTATCGGTGCTTCTTTTTTATTTACCCTGTTTCTTGTGGCACTTACAACAACTTCGTCTAACCCTAACAAATCCTCTTCCAACTCAAGAATGATACTTTTAAAATTTTCCTTGGTGATTTTAAGTGTGGGAAACTTAGACCTGAATCCTAGTACATCAACCGATACTCTATATTCACCAAATGGTATGGCTAAGTTGAACAATCCGTCTTTATCTGAATAGGCGACATAGATTTCTTGATTGCCAGTTAGCTTTATTGCAGCATATGAAACCGGTTCATCCTTGTGTACCACTTTTCCCGTAACAGTTTTATCTTGAGAATAGATCACACTACTTGCGCACAAACAAAACAATATCAAAAACCTCATTGCTAATTTTTGTGCAAATATAATTTTATTTTTAGACTTATCTAAAAAATAATTTATAAAGCCTTAATAACGCGATTTTCATTTTAAAAATTGAGCTATTATATTTGATTAATAATCAATATATTTGACACATATTTAATTATAAAATCATGAAAAATAAGGTCTTACTTTTATGTAGTTTAGTGCTTTTTATATCACTTCAAAATTGCTCTAGCGTTAAGGTTCTAGATTCTTGGAAAAGTGATGATGTTTCTTCAGTAAAGGATAACAATTTTTTGGTTATTGCTAGAACCAGTAATAGGCAAGGGCGCATTGCTTTTGAAAATGAGATAGTAAATAACATGACGGCTTCTGGCTATAACGCTACAGCAAGTTTTAGAAAATTTGGCACTATGAATCCTGATAGGGAACTTACTGAAGAAGATTCGCAACAATTTCTTGACCTTATAAAAAATGAAGGGTTTAATGCTATAGTGTTAACAGTATTAAAAGACTATCAAGAAGAGACACGCACAACTCAGGAAGGCGGCTATTATGTAGGTGGGAATTATTGGAACTATTATCCGAGGTATTATGGCGGATTCCAAGGTTATTATTACCATCCTATGGCTATGTCCACTCTCGGAACTTACGTTGAACCACGCACGGTTACTTCGACCTCGAAAATTTATGTTGTAGAAACAACGGTTTACGATTTAGAAAAACCAAAGGAAAATCAATTAATAGCCGTTGTTACATCTAAATTAGATAATCCCTCTGGAGCAGAAAACACGGCTAAGGATTACGTGAAAAAAATTACGAAAAGCTTAAACTAACAATCTTGGTAAATAAGGTTAGCCTAAAACGAGGGCTTAATTAAATCCTCTTTCAGTCTGAATATATTCATAGGCTTCCTGAACTTGCCTAAATTTTTCTTCAGCGCCTTCTTGGTGCTCTTCTCCTAAATGTATAACGCGATCAGGATGGTATTTTTTTGCCATTCTACGATAGGCACGCTTAACCTCATCATCTGAAACGGACTTATCAATCTCCAAAATTTTATAGGCATTATCGGAACTGCTGTAAAACATTGCTTTTATACTTTCGTAATCCTTATGGCTCACTCCCAAATACCCAGACATGGTATGTATTTTATGCAATTCTTTTTCGGTAACATATCCGTCAGCCTTTGCAATACCAAACAAGAAGTGAAGCAATTGAAGTCTAGACGCGTGGTCCATCATTTGTTTTATCTGTAAACAAACTTGCCTCATGGATATATTTTGCTTGCTTATTTGTTTGAAAAGCTGAAATGCGTGGTTGGCTCTCTCTTTCCCATAAAGTGACTTAAACTGTTGTCTTACAAAATCTAGTTCGCGTTTATCCTGTTTACCATCGGCTTTAATTATGATAGAGGCCAAAACAAGTAAACTAACCTCAAAATCGCCAGATTGTGTTTTTGGCTTTGGTCGTTTATTGTCATAATTTGGTTTTCTTCGATAAGGGTCCCTCCGATTTTTTCTTGATCTTTTGTCCTCTAGTAAAGGGCCTGAAGTATCTGAAATATTATCGACCAAACTTCCTAGTGCAATCCCTATGATAGCTCCAATGGGCCCTCCAAAAGACCATCCTATAGCTCCTCCTATCCATTTTGCAAAGCTCATATCCTCTATTGATTTTATGAATGTATAAATATACTATTAGTTAGTGGATGTGTTTATTTAATTGTTACACAATTGGTATCTTTGCTTTTCAAAAAAGTGTTAATTAAAACAAATTAAATATGTATCCTCCAGAATTAGTAAAACCAATGCGAGAAGATTTAACCAGTGTTGGTTTTGAAGAATTACATTCGGCCGAAGCTGTAGAAACTGCACTCGCTAAAGAAGGCACTACTCTAGTTGTAGTAAATTCTGTTTGTGGTTGTGCTGCTGCTAATGCAAGACCTGGCGCACGACAAAGTTTGCAAAACGCAAAACGACCAGATCATCTTGTTACAGTTTTTGCTGGTGTAGATAAAGAAGCTACAGATAAAGCCAGAGAACATATGGTGCCATTTCCACCGAGCTCTCCAAGTATGGCCTTATTTAAAAATGGCGAACTGGTCCATATGTTAGAGCGTCATCATATAGAAGGAAGACCAGCTGAACTTATAGCAGAAAATTTAATGGATGCTTACAACGAGCACTGCTAGTTTTACAGAACAATCTTTACAAAAACCACGATTATCATCGTGGTTTTTTATTTTTACGCCATGAGAAAACTAATCGCTTATCCGCTTACCGTTTTATACTACATCTGCTTTGGGATTACACTGGTGGTTTTTCATCCTATTCAATGGTTTGCCTTCAATGTACTAGGTTACCAAGCTCATAAAATTACGGTAGACTGGCTCCAATTTTTTCTCATGCGTTGTCTAAATGTTTTAGGGACGAGATTTAGTTTCAATAACCCTTACCAAATTCCAACTGGTGTTCCTTTAATTATTGTAGCAAATCATCAAAGTATGTATGACATCCCTCCTTTAATATGGTATTTTAGAAAGCATCACGTCAAATTTATTAGCAAAAAGGAGCTCGGTAAAGGTATTCCCAGTGTATCTTATAATCTGAGGCATGGTGGTTCCGTTCTCATAGACCGCAAAGACCCAAGAGGTTCTGTCAAGGCAATAGAGGGATTTGCTGAGCATATAAGGAAAAACAATTGGGCTGCTGTTATTTTCCCGGAAGGAACACGAAGCAGAAATGGGCATCCCAAAGCATTTAAGACCAAAGGTCTTTTAACCATGTTTAAACACGTGCCTAATGCTCTCATTGTCCCTGTGACCATAAATAACTCTTGGAAAACATTGCAATATGGTAAATTCCCTATGGGCATTGGCGCCCATATCAAATTTAAAGTTCACCAACCCATAGAACTTAAAGTAGAAAAGGATGTGAGTACGATGATTGGAACGATTGAAAAAGACATCACAACTCATATATCGGTATGACAACTGAAGATTTAATAGAAACCACAATAACATTTGTCAAAGCACGTCTTAAAGGGGCTGAAGGCGGACATGATTGGTTTCATACCGAGCGCGTGTACAAAAACAGTTTGGCTATTGCAAAACATGAAAATGTAAACATCCTGGTTGTCTCACTAGCGGCCTTATTGCACGATATTGCAGACTCTAAGTTTCACGACGGGAATGAGGCTATTGGACCAGATCTGGCTAGAGCATTCCTAACTAAAAACGGGCTTGAACCAAAACTAACTAATGAAGTAGTTGAAATTATTAAATCCCTATCCTTTAAGAACACATTTGAAAAAAAAGTATCGTATATGAGTGAAGAACTCAAAGTGGTTCAGGATGCTGACCGCTTAGATGCAATGGGCGCTATAGGTATTGCTCGTTGTTTTAATTATGGTGGTTTTAAAAACCGTGTTCTATATGATCCAACTATTCCTCCAAACCTTAACATGACCAAGGAGGAGTATAAGAATGCTCAAGGTCCTACCATTAATCATTTCTACGAAAAATTATTGCTATTAAAGGACCAGATGACTACTGAAACAGGAAAAAAATTAGCGGTAAAACGCCATGAATTCATGGAACGCTACTTAGAACAATTTTTTAACGAATGGCAGGGTAAAATATAGCCTAACTCTCCTTAGCAACTTCTAGAGCTGTTAGTTTATATTCAATAATAGCCATTTCTTCACCATGACTGATCAGTTCATCTGCCGTAAGGTCGCTCCTACAGTTAACGATTTTCAATATCTCTTCTCCTTTCTTGGAGTAGTAAGCAATGGCATTATCAATTTTTTTAGTCATGGCAGCTTTAATTCTATTGGATAATTTGTTTAAGCTCACTTCTGTATTTAGAAGCACTCTTACCTGTTATTTCCTTAAATATCTTATTGAAGTGGGAGAAGTTATTAAAACCACACTCATAGCTTATATCTGTAATACTCAATTGACTTTCTGAAAGAAGTTTGGTGGCATGAACCACCCTATACTCATTTACCAGTTTCGTAAAGGTTTTACCGGTTACTTTTTTAAAATACCTACAAAACGCAGGAACCGTCATGCTTACGACATCGGCAATTTCATCTAAACTAATATGGTTTTGGAAATTAGCGTTGACATGCTTAAACACCTTGTCAATTTTAACACTGTCCTGAGGTTCCGTCTCAAAACTGAATCCATCTGAATTAAGAATAACATAATCTTCGGATTTAGAGAGTGCGTGCAGCACTTCGAGCAAAACCAGAATTCTTTTAAAGCCTTCTTTCTTGTTTAATTTTTCAATCTTTGGACCAATCTTTTGCTTTGTCTTAACACCAAAAAGGATTCCTCTCTTGGCGCGCTCAAAAAGATTGTTTATGCCTTCCATTTCGGGAACCTTAAAAAAGTGGTCTCCCAAAAAATCTGGCCTAAATTGTACTATTGTCTCTGTCCCATTCACAGTGAGACGGTCTGTGAAGCCATTGTGCGGAAGGTTAGAGCCTATTAATACTAGCATACTATTATTAAAGTATGATAGGTGGTTACCGATATGGCGCTTACCTTTTCCCTTATTAACATAAACCAACTCTATCTCCGGATGAAAATGCCAAAATGGTCGTTTCTCTCCGACATAGGCCTCATTTTTTACAACTTTCATAGAGGTGCCAAATGCGGTACTGATTTTTTCTAATGTTGGTTTTCGTGTGCTCATACTTATTTACTACCACAAAGTTAAACCTTATAACAAGGTAGAATCTGTTTTATATTACCTTTAATATATACTATATTACCATTTATATAAGCTGTTTTGATTTAAATGGTTAATATAATACAGATTTCTGACAATTTAGTTGTCTTAACAATACGTATGAAATACTAACTTTGGATTAAAGCTATTTACAAATAGTAGGAAGGTCTTAATCTTACAATTAGATTGTTGTTTATATATTAGTTTTTATTTAGTAGAAGGTGGGTCTTTTGGCCCACTTTTTTGCTTTAATAAACTTGCAGGTTCGTTATTTCTAACGACTAACAAATAATTAAACTCTCCTATAGTTAGAGGTATTAAGTGCCTCACATTTCCTGGAATATACAATCCGCTTTCGGTACTTGACAAGGGTTCAAAATCAGAGCCCAAATTAATCAAAGTTGATCCTATGGAGGCGTCATAGCGTCCGAACTCAGCGTCTGTGCCATAAAAGTTACCGCCCAATATGATATCCCTTTTCCCATCATTATTGAGGTCTTTTGTAAGAATATCGTTTACAACAGAGATTTGTGTCTCAATGGGTAGATTTGTTGAGGTAAAACTTGTGCCGTTATTGTTAGTGAATACGGAATGCTGTAAATGATTGGCATCAAGGATTTTTGTTCCTTTTAGTTCTTCAGGTGTAAAAATATCATTGATTGTAGCACTTGCATAAGGCTCATAACGCGTAAAACGTTTCTTAAGCATAACCATATGGTTGAGAATACGGTCTCGATTATGTATGGGATAACTTATTCCGTCTATATAGGTACAAAGTACGGCATCTAGGCTTCCGTTATTATCAAAATCTTTATAATACAACCTTATTGGTTGAGCGTTTGATGCTTTGAAAAATGAATTAAGACCTAAATTCCCTGCAACTATATCTTTGTATCCATTACCCGAAAGGTCGGCAACAGAAACAGTATTCCACCACCCAATTTTATCACTGAGTCCATAATCTTCGGTCTTATTAACGTATTTACCATTAATGTATTTGAAAACTGAAATTGGCATCCACTCACCCGCTAAAATCAATTCACTGGTTCCATCATTATCCAAGTCAGCAAATTCGGCATCTGTTATCATACCAATACGGGAAAGACCTTGTGACCATTTTGCAGTGACATCTTTAAATGTTCCATTGGTATTTTTTAATAGATAACTTAAAGGTGCTTCAGGATACCGCCCAGGTGTTACCCTTGATCCAATAAATACGTCTAATTGGCCATCTCCGTCTATATCATGCACCTTAACAACGGAGCCACTTGTGGATATATTTGGAAGGGCTGTCTCGTCACGCATAAAATTTCCATTACCATCATTAAAGTAAAGGCGATCACGGTAATTTTCGCTACCTTCATCATATTCACTCCCTCCACTAACCACGTAAAGGTCGTTGAAGCCGTCTGAATTGGCATCAAAAAATAGCGCAGCTGTGTCTTCATATTTTTTGTCACTTTCAAAACTTGGAACTTGGCTTAAGTTGAAAGTTCCTGAGGCGTTTTGCAAAAACAACCTCCCTGAAAAACCAAGTGCTCCTCCCAGATAGACGTCCTCCAATCCATCACCATTAACATCTGCTACTGCCACTGCTGGTCCTTCCTCACTATACTTATGATGCAATAATACCTCTCGTTTAAAATCGATAAATTCATTTTCCTCATGTGTAAAAGCGCTTCCTAACCTTTGACTAGCATCTTCAAAGTACGCACTACTTTTACTGGGTTTAGTATAAGTGGAATTGGGTTGCTTTTTGATTTCAGTTATGGCATTTACCGTTGGACTTTCAATAATTTGCACCTTTTTATCAGGCCAAATGACCTCTAGCTTCTCAGGGTTGAGTTCCTTTTTAAATCCAAAATGAAGACGATGCTGTGATGACGATAAAAACCCTCTGGTTGGATTAAGAACTTCCTTTATTTGAGTGCCATCGGATAGGGTGAGTATGGCAATGGCACCTTGTGTTGTGACACCTTCTTCATGTTCAAACTTTAGGGTAATGTACTTATTTTGAAGAATATCCTTACCGATATTTTTCATGATAAAGGGTTCGTCGTTTAAGTTATTGACCACAACATCAAGATAGCCGTCATTGTTTAAATCGCCATAGGCAGAACCATTGGAAAATGAAGGTCTGCCACTATTCCAACTGGAGGAGACATCCTCAAACCTAGTGTTGCCTTCATTTTTAAACAAAAACGCTTTAACTGGAACGCTAGGGATATACTCAATCCAATCCTTTAAAGTGATTTCTTTAGCATTAAAACGCTTTTGCAGATCATCCATTTTATATCTGGAGTAGTCATTATTAGTAACATCCCTATTATAGCCATTTGTAACATGAATATCCTTTAAGCCATCGTTATTAAAATCGGCCATAAGCGCACTCCAACTCCATTCGGTTTGAGCCAAATTATCAAGAAATGCTATGTCCGAAAAATGACCTCCTCCAGTATTGATTTGCATTGCATTTACTGAATACTGCGTACCAAAACCGTATGTTGTCATTTTTTGAAACTTATCATAATTCTGCGCCATCATCATCATTTTACGCCTATAGTTGTCCTTGGGTGACATGTCTAAGGTAAATAAGTCTAAGTGCCCATCATTATTGATGTCCGCAAAATCCGAGCCCATAGAAGAAAAAGAGGTGTGACTAAAATAACTATCTATTTTATCTTCAAAAATGTTATTTCCCTTGTTAATGAGAAGTCTATCTGGCATCATATAGTCGTTGCAGACATAAATGTCTGGCTTAAAATCGTCATTAAAGTCACCGATAACTGCACTAAGACCAAACGCATCATTAAGCACGCCTGCTTTTGCGGAAATATCTAAAAACTTATTGTTTCTGTTTTCATAGAACCGATCCGTAACCTTATCATAAGATTTAGGTTCTGCCCTTACCAGTTTTCCTGTCTTATCTTGAGTGACTTTTATCGTATTGGACTCCCTCATATCACTGGAGTGATTTAGAATGTAAACATCTAAATCGTTATCACCATCAGAATCAAAGAAATAAGCTTGGACGGAATATCCTGGGTCATCAAGACCGTATGATTTTCCTTTTTCCGTAAATGTTAAATCGCCGTTGTTTATATAAAGTGTATTCCGACGAAGGTTCTCATCACTCAATGCAGATTTGCAGACGTAAATATCTAAAAATCCGTCATTGTTAATATCTGCCATGGTTACGCCAGTTTTAAATCCACGTCCTCCATCGACTCCTGCACTTTCTGTTATATCCTTGAATTTAAAATCCCCTTGGTTGAGATATAGTCTGTTTTTAGTAGTATTCCCAGAGAAATAGATGTCTTCCAAACCATCGTTATTAATATCTCCAATGGCTACACCACCACCATTATACAAATACTCGTATAGAAGAAAGTTGAAACTTTCACTTTCAAAAATGTCATTCCTAAAATCTATATTGGTTTCAGACGCAGGTAAAAATTCAAACAATACCTTTTCTTCTGGCTCTACTTTATTGTCTCTAGTAGTATTTGAACTCGTTACCTCTTTAGACTTACTGTCTTTACAGTTGAAAAGAATTAATAGAAAACAAAACAATGTGCCCCTAAATAAAAACCTCATCATATATTAAAATATTTTTTTGAGAATCAGTTGGGCAATAGTGCTTCCTTGTCTGGCGCCTTCCCTAACACCTTGCATATAATGGATGCCACCGTAAAATCTGCTTAAATTAACTTGATTTGCGGCTTCTTTAAAGGAATTAAAGGAACGTTGCTCCAATCCAAAGCGTTTTTGAGTATGGTCTGTAAATGTGTAATTATCACCGAAAACATAGGTCAACATCTCTGCTGCAGAAGCCGAGGTGGCACTGTGTCCGCTGGTATATTCTGGAAATGGTGGCGTTTGCAAAACAGGTTTCCAATCTGAATCTATATTCTCTTGTATATAAGTTATCGGACGTACCAAATCTGTCTTGTATTTTACATGCCAAGATCCAATTATAGCATCAAACATCGCCATTGATGTGAGCGTATAGGCTCTTGTTGTTGTAAAATAACTTGAATTTTCATTAGTAGTTACTTGATTAACAATATTTAACCAATGCCCTGCTGGAGTAAATTTATGGATGGTTGTAATCATATGACCTTTATGGATGGTCATTATAGGATTGCAATCCCAAAACCATGCAATTTTTGATTTCTCTTCCGTGGTGTTTTTAGATTCAAGGTAGACTTCGTTTACCATTTTGTAAAAATCAGATGTAGTCTCTGTACTGTATTTGGGAAGTGGTTTGAAATTAAAAACATTGGCACTGTCAATTACCATGGGTCTTATTTTGTCCCAATGTGGTTCTAGAGCGGTGGCATAATCTGGAGGTGTTTCTCTCCAATTTTCTGGCCTTTTTGTACTGGTGAAACGTGGATATGTTCTTGTCTCTATATAATTATCCTTGTCAATCCAATCACCAATTTGATTGGTAATACGGTTTGCATAACGATAAGAATGCTCTATGGTTTCTTTGGATAGTGCTCTTTGGGACGCCCTGATTTTAAGGCTGTCACTTAAGTCATCAAAAAAATGTTCTGAATAAATTAATTTCTTACCAATGTTTGAAAACGCAAACAATGCTGCCAGTTCTGGGTTTACCTCAGTTTTATCTGGAAGTGTTAGGCTCGCCAATCCATTAAGGTGCTTGGAGATAGCCTCCAGACTATCGCTATAAAAACTCCTTAAGGTTATGTAATGGGCCACGTGAGAATATGCATAAATCCTACTTGCTACGGGAGGAGTGAAAGCGTCTTCCATTACGGCTTCTAACAATACGGTATTGGCATGGTTTAAATCTGAAGTCTCAAATACTTGTGTAGATGGTTGTACATTTTTTTCACAAGAAAAAAATAGTACGGTACAAAACAGGATAAAGATACGGTAGCTCATCTCAGGTAATTAAGCGTTTAAATATACTCAATTAATTAAAAGATAATTTGGAGAATGTAACGCTTAGAAAAAAGCTAAACGAAGTAACATACTGTAGTTTCCTAAATAATAGATTATAAAGTATTGGTTATCAGGTATTAAATATAAAATGTAAGATTTATGGTTAAAATGCGACATATATGTGTTAAAATACTTGTTTTTAGAACCTTATACTATGTTCATCTTTGCATTGAAAACGTTAAACCAAATCTTAAAAAAAGAAAAAAATGAAAAAGTCACAAATTATATTATTCTTATTGAGCCCCTTTTTATTGATCTCATTGGTGCTCGCTTGTCCATTTTATCTATTGCACAGAGCTATAGATGAAAACAATCCTAATAAAATAAAGTTTATTTAAATCTAAAGTTTAGAATCCTTAGATAAAAGGCTTGCCTAAAAATTACAGGCAAGCCTTTTAAGTTTTATTCCAAACCAAGGGATAATCTCTAATAGATTAAAATTAAATTGGATGTTTTATAGAGAATACCAAGACTATTTTGTTTACGCTCCTGGGAAATCTGCCTTACGCTTTTCTAAAAATGCCGAAGTTCCTTCTTTAAAGTCAGCAGTGCCAAAACATTTTCCAAAGGCTTTAATTTCTACATCATATCCATTGACGCCATCACTGTAATTAGCATTAACAGCATTTATGGCTTCACCTATTGCCACTGACGAATTTCGCATTATTTTACTTGCAATAGTTTGGCATAGGGTCATAAGCTCTTCTTGCGGCACAACATGGTTTACCAATCCGTAGGAAAGGGCTTGATCTGCATCGATCATGCCAGCGGTCATTATCATTTCCATAGCTCTTCCTTTTCCAACAAGCTGAGGCAAACGTTGAGTCCCTCCATAGCCTGGTATGACACCCAAAGACACTTCTGGCAAGCCCATTTTAGCGTTAGAACTTGCTACTCTAAAATGACAAGCCATTGCTAACTCCAGTCCACCTCCAAGGGCAAACCCATTCACCGCGGCAATCACAGGAGTGCTAAGGCTTTCAACAAAATCAAATAATAAACGTTGTCCCTCGGCCGCCAATTTACCACCTTCAGCCACACTAAAATCAGCAAACTCACTAATATCGGCACCAGCAACAAACGCCTTTTCTCCACTACCTGTTATAATAATTACTTTAGTATTCTTATCCCGGTTGGCTTCATCAAAAGCCTCATGAAGTTCTTGAATAGTCTCTCTGTTTAGAGCGTTCAATTTGGTGGGTCTGTTTATGGTTATCGTTGTAATGCCATTAGAATATTCGCTATTAAGATTGCTGTATGCCATAATTAGATAGTTTTGTTTTGTTATAAGATATATTACGCTTTAGGAAAAGTGACTGTAAAAACCGTGCCTTTCCCTAGCTCTGACGTAAAGGTAATATTTCCCTTAAAGGTTTCCACAATATTTTTTACCATAGCAAGACCTAAGCCCATACCACTGCTCTTGGTTGTGAATTTAGGCTCAAAAACTCTTGCCTTGGTCTCCTCTGCAATTCCGCTTCCATTATCCTCTACCGTAATTTTAACCAAGTTATCTTCGGTGAAGACCTTAACTTTGATTTGTGGGTCTTCCTTATCACTAGGCATGGCTTGAATACCGTTTTTTACCAAATTTGTAACCACACGTATAAGTTGAGTACGATCAAATTTTGCAACAATTTCTTCTTCATCGGCTTCAAATGAGATATAATTTTCATTAAAAATATCCAAAGCCAATTTAACGATGTGCACTACATCTAATTGCTCACTCTTTTGGGCTGGCATTTTCGCAAAATTAGAAAATGCTGAGGCTATAGAGCTCATAGTATCTATCTGTTGAATTAATGTATTACTGTACTCCGTTACTTTTTGGTTTATATTAGGGTCATCCGGATTAAAATTACGTTGAAAGCTCTGCACACTCAACCGCATTGGTGTTAGTGGATTTTTAATCTCATGTGCTACCTGCTTTGCCATTTCTCGCCAAGCTTGTTCGCGCTCACTTGTAGCGAGTTTTATGGCACTCGCCTCCAACTCATCAATCATACTGTTGTAAGAATTCACTAAAGTCTCGATTTCTTCACTCGAGGATGCAATTTGTATTTTGGTGTTCCGCTTTTCCAAACGCGTTTCATTCATCTTTTCACTGATGGTCTTAAGGGATTTAGTGATATATTTTGAAATGAAATACGCAAAAACAATGGCCGCTAATATCATCGCCACATAGGCATAACCTAATCTGAGCAAGAATTCATTCAACTCCCTATTTAAGAAATCATCATTTTCAAGGTATGGAAGATTGAGTATAGCAAGATTTTTGAATTTTTCATCAGTAATGTAAGAGTAGGAGGATTGAAAGGTTTGACCATTCTTTTCATTCTTAACCACATACCTATGTTCTGCGGTGTTTGCAAGGGTATTTAAAATTTCGGCATCTAAGCAAATTTCGGATGAATCCCTTTGTATGGTTCGCTTAGAACTTTTGAGCAACTGACCATCAAGGTCGTACAAATTGATTTGAAGATTGTGTATAGCATCGATATCAAAAATATCCTCCTTAAAAATCAATGGAATGTTTTCTGTCGTAACAGGATAGGTGGTTTCACTGATTGTAAACTCAATACTCTGACGGATAGCACGTTCCTTTCGTTCCAACCGATCTCTATGATAATCTTTGGCCTCTTCGTTGTATTGATATATAGTAACTGCTGCTATTAGTATGGAAGCCAACAGCACCAGAAGTATCATGGCAATGAAAATACGGGATCGTAAGGATAGCTTCTTAATCTTCATTTGGGCTAGTAATGACCTAAATATAGCAATAATCGCGCCATTTAGGCATCAGGATTTTTGGCCCTAATAGACTTATAGACTCTAAACCCTAGCATAATTAGTATAGCTAAAACAACTATGCCTACTACACCAAAAATCCAGTTTAAGGAACTCTTGAGAATAACTAGGAACACCACAGCGAACAAGATAAAGGTTGCGCCCTCATTCCAGATTCGCATAAAATTAGATGATTTTCTTACCACATCATTTTGCAACTGTTTGAAATAAATGTGGGTTTGGTAGTGGTAGAAAAACAGTAAAAGAACAAAAGTAAGCTTAACATGCATCCAGCCCTGCTGAAGCCAAACCGGCATAAGTATGAGAAGCCAAACCGCAAAAATCGTTGATAGAATGGCAGAAGGCCACGTAATAATATACCATAACCGTTTAGCCATTAGTTTTAGTTGCTTCCCCAGAATTTCCTTGTCAGGTGAAGGCTTATGAAAGGCTTCTATCTGGTAAACAAATAGGCGTGGGATGTAAAAAAGCCCTGCAAACCACGTTATTATAAAAATGAGATGCAGGGATTTAATATAATTGTAATACTCCATTAGTCTTCTTCAACAAATAAATACTCCAGACCTTTAGCATTAAAAGCGGCATTAAAGGCCTTGACCTCATTGCTCAGAAGAGCATTGAAGGTGTCGAGCTGTGCATTAATCTTTTGCGTTAACTCATCCTTTACTTCAATAGCTTGGTCGGTTGGTGGGAAATCACCACGTCTTGTCAAGGAATTTAAGCCTCCAAGCTTATCGGTAAGTTTTATTGGAAAATTCAGTGGGTCTTGATTGCTCCTGTTTTTTGTTTGATATAGCGCTTTTTCAATCTCAGAGAGCTGCTCTTCCAATTCCTTTGCTTTTTCTACAAGGTCCTTCACCTCTTCGTTTTCCTTATACTGTTTTTGAAAAGCACTTAACTGCTTATTGATAGACCTTATATTCTTAATAGATTTATGCGCCTTGTCTACGGTGGCGTTAACATCTTGTATAAAATCAAACTGTTTCTGCATGTCTTCAACCGTACTCTCTGCTCTTGGATCTGGAACAATATTGAAAGATTGTTTCTGGACGTCTCCATTAACATTCAAGTGCACTTCATAGGTGCCAGGCACGGCTCGAGGGCCTTGAAGACTTGCTGCCCATAAAATCATTCCTGGGAGGCGTTCTGCACCATCGTAAGTCATATTCCATACAAAATGGTTTGGCCCTTTTTTGACCTCCAACTTGTTCTTTTTATCCGATGTTGAAAATGTTTTAATCGTATCGCCTTTTTTGTCAAAATAGGTCAGGGAGACTTTATCATCCTCGGAATAGTCTTTAAGATTAAAATAGGTTATGACACCATTGGGATGATTAGTTCCAGATGTTAAACTACCGCTTCTACTGCCTCCAGACATTCTATAGGAATCCTTAGGCTTAAACAAGATGTTCTTGGTTAAATCTGCATCAAACAACTGATGGATTACAGTTAAATCATCAATAATCCAAAGACTTCGCCCTTGTGTGGCAACGATGAGATTGTTATCCTTTATTGTTAAATCGGTAATAGGAACAATTGGTAAATTAAGCTGAAATGGTTGCCAGTCCTTGCCATCATTAAAGGAAATGTACATTCCGGTTTCCGTTCCTGCGTACAATAAGCCTTTTCGTTTTGGGTCTTCCCTAAGTACTCGGGTAAAATGCTCCTCATTGATTCCATTAGTAATCTTCTTCCAGGTTTTTCCATAATCTGTGGTCTTGTATAGATATGGTGCAAAGTCTCCTGTTTTATACTTTGTCCCAGCGACGTAGCAGGTGCCTTCATCAAAAGCACTTGGCTCAATGCTATTAATCATCATCCACTTTGGCATCCCTTTAGGTGTGACGTTTTCCCAAGTTTCTCCACCATCTTTGGTGACATGAATCAATCCATCGTCACTCCCAACCCACAATAAGCCTTCCTTAAGTGGTGATTCTTGTGCTGCAAAAATGGTACAATAATATTCTACAGCTGTATTATCTTGGGTGATTGGTCCTCCCGAGGATTTCTGTTTTTCTGGGTCGTTCGTCGTTAAATCCGGACTAATAACTTTCCACGTTTGCCCTTCGTTTTCCGTTACATGCACATGCTGTGAAAAGGTATAAAGCTTATTGGGATCATGCTTTGAAAAGATTATCGGGAAATTCCACTGAAATCTATATTTCATGGCTTCCGCTCCAGCGCCCATCGGATTGTCTGGCCAAACATTAATGGCTCTTGTCGTACCGCGTTCATGGTTAACACGCGTTAAGTAACCGCCATAACTGCCGCCATAAACAATATCGTTGTTTTCCGGGTCCACAGCAATATGGGCAGATTCTCCTCCTGCTGTTGGCTCCCAATCGTCTTCAGAAATTGAATAACCATCGGTTCTATGAGGGATTCTAATGGTTGAATTATCCTGTTGTGCTACATAGATACGATAAGGGAACGCATTGTCTGTAGTGACTCTATAAAACTGTGCGGTTGGTTGGTTGTAATAGGTACTCCAGGTTTCACCGCCATCGTAGGTGATTTGGGCGCCACCATCGTCGCCTATAATCATACGGTTAGAATCCTCTGGTGCAATCCACAAGTCATGATGATCGCCATGAGGTGCCCTGTAATTCCCAAAGGTTCTACCACCATCTGTACTTTTGTGATAGCTCACGTTAAGCACATAAACCGTATTGATATCCTTGGTATCAGCATAGACTCGTGTATAATACCATGCACGTTGACGTAGCTTTCGTTCACTATTTACTTGTGTCCACGTCTCGCCTCCATCATCACTGCGATACAAACCACCTTGGTCTTTATTTTCTACCATGGCCCAAACGCGTTGGTTATCTACTGGTGATACGGTAACACCAATGATTCCAAGAATACCTTCAGGAAAACCTTCATGCTTTGAAATCTCTGTCCAAGTTTCGCCACTATCGGTACTCTTCCAAAGGGCAGAACCTTCACCTCCAGAGCTCAGGCTGTATGGCGTACGTTGAACACGCCATGTTGATGCATAAAGGATGCGTGGGTTGGTTGGGTCAATGATTAAATCTACCACACCAGCATGCTCATTGGAGAACAAGGTTTTGCGCCAAGTTTTACCACCATCGGTGCTCTTGTAAACCCCTCGTTCTTCCGTAGGCTTATATATGTTGCCCATAACACCAGCATAAACAATGTTATGGTCTGTAGGATGAATAGCAATTCTAGGAATGTGTCTTGATTTTTCAAGTCCTGAAGCTGTCCATGTTTTACCTGCATCGACACTTTTCCAAACACCATAACCGGAAGAAACGTTACCACGAACGGTCTTCTCTCCACCACCAACGTAGATGACATTTGGGTCACTTTTTGAGACACTTATAGCGCCTATACTACCGCCGAAATAACCATCTGAAATATTTTCCCAGGTGCGTCCGCCGTTATTGGTTTTCCAGATTCCTCCACCTGTTGCACCAAAATAAAATAAATTTGGTTGGTCAGGAACTCCTGTGACGGCTGCACTTCGGCCTCCTCTAAATGGACCAATTAATCTGTACTCAAGCGCTCCGTAATCGGATTCGCTAAAATTTTGTGAATCAATATTTAAAGTGAAGAATGACAGCATGAAAGCCATCAGAATAGCTGAATAACGCATAGAAATAAGGTTAGTTTGTTGATGCCTAAAATTACAACTTTATAATTATTTTGTTTCGTAAGGCAGTAAATTTAACTTCACTTCCCTGTGTAAATAATAAGCAGTAACTATAGTTGATAAAATATCTGCGGCAGGAAAAGCCAACCAAACTCCTAATTCGCCATAAAAATAAGGTAGTATGAAAATTAATGGAATAAAAAATATGGCCTGTCTCGATAAGGTCAAAAGCAAAGCAGGCACTGCTTTTCCAATAGCCTGAAAATAAGCTGCTCCAATAAGTTGCACAGCTATAATTGGTGTGGCTAAAAACACGTAGCGCATAGCTGGTGGTGTTTCCCGGAGTACAGCTTCATCTTGAGTGAATAATCGGGTAATAGCTTCTGGAAATACCATTAAGAACACAAAAACCAGTGCTGCCAATATTGCTGCGTATGTAATGGCTGTTATGATACTTTCCCTTACCCGTTTGTAATTCTGGGCACCATAATTGAATCCTGCAATTGGCAGAAATCCTTGGGTAATGCCGTAAATGGGGAAAAAAGCAAACATTATCATACGACCAACAATAGCATAGGCCGTCACAGAAGTTTCACCTCCAAATTCAAACAAAATATTGTTCATTAAAAGATAGGTGACGCTAACCGCTGCTTGTCTTGATAAGGTTACAAAACCGAGAGACCCAATTTCCTTAACTATGGGTAACTGTAATTTAAAATTACAATTGGTGATTTTTAATTCTGAATTGTTGGAGAAAAAGAACCATATAATAAATCCTAGACACAGCATATAGGAGGCGGTTGTTGCCCATGCGGCGCCATACATACCAAAATCAAAAACCTTTATTAAGATGTAATCCAACAGCAAGTTACCAACTGATGGGATTAACATGGCATACATCGCAAATTTAGGCTTCCCTTCTGCTCGGATTACCGTATTACCCATCATACATAGGGCTAAGAAGGGAATACCATACAAAACGATAGTATAATAAATCTTTGCTGGGACAAAGATGGCGCCTTTTCCGCCAAAAGCAGGAATTATACTATCAACAAAATAGAGTCCAGGTATCACCAAGGACACGGTAAACAGAACCGTTAAGGTGATTTGGTTTCCAAAAGTCGTCAGGGCCTTGGTGCTATCATCTGCGCCCAAAGCTCTAGAAATTATGGAAGACCCACCGATACCAATAGCCATACCAAGCGCTGCAATAAAAAAGGATACAGGAAGCACCACGTTTATAGCGGCAATGGCAACTGACCCTATCCAATTACCAACAAAAATGGTATCAATTAGAATATTAAGGGACATGACAAGTATCCCAATTGAGGCAGGTACCGCCTGCTTGATCAATAATTTACCAATGGGTTGATTTCCTAATTCCTGTGAACTAACCTTGGCCATTAAACGGCAGCAATTTCAGCAGTTGCCCACTCATTAATCCATTTGGCTAATAAAGCTGCCCAGTCGTCATTATCATTTAAACAGGGAATCGTGGTAAATTCCTCACCGCCGACCTCATGGAATATCTCTTCGCCTTCCATGGCAATTTCCTCCAAAGTCTCTAGACAATCGCTTACAAAAGCAGGGGTTACAATAGCCATTTTTTTCATGCCTTCCTTACCAAAACGCTCTATGGTACGGTCTGTGTATGGTCTTAACCACGGATCAAATCCTAAGCGTGACTGAAAACTTGTTGAATAGGTTCCTTCTTCCAAACCTAGCTTCTCTCCAACCAATCGAGTCACCTCAACGCATTGGTGCTTATAGCAGAATTCATGGGCAGGTGACGGAGTTTTACAGCAAGCGCAGTTGGTGCCTGGCTTAGGGTTACAATGTGACTTGGTAACATCACTTTTTCTAATATGACGTTCTGGAACTCCATGGTAGGAAAATAGCAAATGCTCATACTCTTTACCTTCTAAACTTTTGGCAATGCTATTTGAGAGTACTTCGATATAATCTGGATTGTTGTAAAAAGGCTTAAGGTCGGTTATTTGCAACTGCGGAAAGAACTCACGGCGAATCTCTTCTGCCAACACCAAAATAGTTTCCGTGGTTGCCATAGCATACTGTGGATATAGCGGAATAAGAAATACTTCTTCAACCCCTTTATCTACCAATTCCTGAAGGCCTTTCTTTATGGTCATGCTTCCGTAACGCATGGCTAAGGCCACAGGATAATCCACTTGTTTTTGAATCTTTTCTTGAAGACGCTCAGAAAGCACAATCAATGGCGAGCCTTCTTCCCACCATATCTTTTTATAAGCTTTGGCAGATGCCTTTGGTCTGGTGTTGAGAATAATACCTTTAACCAGAAGGTTTCTCGCCCATAATGGAACGTCAATAACGCGCTCGTCCATTAAAAACTCTCCTAAATACGTTTTTACGTCCTTAGGTTCTGGACTGTCTGGAGATCCCAGATTAACCAATAATATTCCTTTTTTCATAGTCGTTTTTTAGTAAAAGCTAAAGTATTTGATTGCTTTTATGCAAAAATACAATACCCTAAGCTTAATATAAATAGGCGCACCATCATATTTAACGATTAGACTATTGAGTTTTTATTTAGTCCTTCCCAGTATATATTTCTTCGGCGTAGTGCCATACTTCTTCTTAAAAGCTGCTATAAAATGGCTTGCCGTGCTGTAACCTACTTTTAATCCTACCTCATTAACGTTGTGCTCTCCAGATTCCAGCAGTTTTCTAGCTACATCCATTTTATAATCGAACAGGTAACTGTAAACAGAGTCGCCATAAACCTGCTTAAAGCCTTCTTTTAACTTTTTTAGACTCAACTCCACTTCTATGGCCAATTCCTGAAGGGTTGGCGGTTCGGTCATTCTAGAAATGATGATATCCTTAGCTCTTTTCAGTTTGGCAACATTGACCTCATCAACAAGAAATGGACATTGCTCTACATCGGCATCTTCACTTTTATTAAAAAAAAGCGCTAGCAGCTCATAG
The DNA here is from genome assembly GCA_913055905.1 of uncultured Winogradskyella sp. Lineage (GTDB taxonomy): Bacteria > Bacteroidota > Bacteroidia > Flavobacteriales > Flavobacteriaceae > Winogradskyella. Next base: position 506,931 of record CAJXLB010000001.1, on the reverse strand, counting down.
GCTTTCCCCTTAAAAAACATGGGTTTTACCATACGGTTTAAATTAAACCCAAGCATTTGATTGAGTACAACCGCCATGGATGGTGAAATCTTATCATCCTTGTAGTATTTCTTGTCACGGTTACCTTCCGTTAAAAAGGTGATGTAGCTCACATCCTTAGAAAATAAGCTGTGAAACTTTTTTATGGAAATAATCAAAGATACCAAAGCCGCTTGTGGTTGCAATTCTAGATGTATGGGTAAATCCCGCTCAGGGTTATACAGCAACAAGGAGGTGTCTTCATTGATGTTTAAGGAATATCTCCCATTGTTAAAAACAAAAATGGAATTCCCTTTTGTACAGAAATGAAACTGAATGTAGGTGCTATCAATCTCACGTTCAATCACTTCAATTGCGTCTGTTTCATTTTTGTAAGTAAGGACAAAGAACCCTTCTTCTATAAATGTCTCCTCAAAAGTACTTTTAGCGATATTTTTTAGCTCTGACAAACCTTGATTTTTATTCTTATTATTTAGACTTATTCTAAAGCAATGTGCTGAAATCAGCTTATTCGAGTACAAAAATATGACAAATATCATGTTTTGTTTAAAAACTATCTTAAAAAACCCGAAACGATATTAAATGTTCCTACAGCGTTACTTTTATGTTATCAACAAAATTATTTTTGCATTGTTAATTTCCCGAGTCAGGTAAACGAGCGAATGCAACACAAATCAACATACTTTTATGCTATTGGCTTAAGCTATAAAAAAGCTGATGCCGAAATCCGCGGTCATTTTAGTTTAAGCGACACAGCCAAAGTGCGCTTGTTGGAGCAGGCTAAAAACAACGGCATTGAAAGCTTGGTTGTAATCTCTACCTGCAATCGCACAGAATTGTACGGCTTTGCCGAGCATCCTTACCAGCTTATTCATCTCTTATGTGAAAACACCAAAGGCACGGTTGAGGAATTTCAGGACGTAGCCTACATATTCAAGGGAAAAGAGGCCATTTCGCACATGTTCAGGGTAGGGTCTGGTTTGGATAGTCAAATCCTCGGTGATTTTGAAATTATCAGTCAGTTGAAGACAGCCGCAAGACGCTCTAAGAAACAAGGTCTACTCAACTCCTTTTCTGAGCGTTTGATAAATGCAGTTATACAAGCGAGTAAGCGCATTAAAAATGAAACGGAGCTATCTTCTGGCGCAACCTCTGTGTCCTTTGCGGCGGTACAATATATTATGACCAATGTTAAGAATGTCACCGATAAAAATATTTTGTTGTTCGGTACTGGTAAAATTGGCCGTAACACTTGTGAGAATTTAGTTAAGCATACCAAAAATTCTCATATAACTTTAATAAATAGGACCAAGACCAAGGCAGAAGAAGTTGCAGGTAAATTTAATCTTATCGTTAAGGACTTCAATAATCTTGAAGACGAAATAAACACCTCTGATATTGTCATTGTTGCAACAGGTGCTCAGAATCCAACCGTCTTCAAATCGCTAATCTCAACTCAAAAGCCCTTATTGCTTTTAGACTTATCCATTCCTAAAAACATTAGCGAAGACGTCACCGAGTTAGAGCGTGTAACCTTGGTTCACATGGATGATTTGGCAAAGATTACAGATGATACTTTAGAAAAACGCAAGGCATTCATCCCAAAAGCCGAAAGTATTATAGCCGAAATCATGGCCGAATTCAATGCGTGGATAGACACTTTAAAATTTGTTCCCACCATTCAGGCCATTAAGCACAAGCTCATTGATTTAAAAACTGCTGAAATCAATACACAACGGAAAAAATTGGCAGACTTCAATGAAGACCAAGCAGAGCTTATAAGTAACAATATCATTCAGAAAATCACGAATCACTTTGCGCACCACTTAAAAGAAGACAAAGTGACCTCTGACGAGAGTATAGAACTCATCAAAAAAATATTTCAGCTAGAAGAAACCACACAAAATGTCTAAGGTTATTCGCATTGGTACGCGCGATAGCGAATTAGCGCTTTGGCAAGCCAAAACGGTTCAATCTCAACTGGAAGCGCTTGGGCATAAAACTGTTATTGTTCCCATTAAATCCACAGGAGATATTGTATTGGACAAACCGCTTTATGAGCTCGGTATTACAGGAATATTTACAAAAACGCTGGATATTGCCATGCTCAATGAAGATATTGATATTGCCGTACATTCCTTAAAAGATGTGCCTACAGTTCTCCCTAAAGGTATAGTTCAGGCGGCTGTTATCAAGCGTGGCAACGTTAACGACACTCTTGTTTTTAAGAAGAATGAAGAGTTCCTATCTGCCAAGGATGCGGTTATTGCAACGGGAAGCCTTAGGCGCAGGGCACAATGGCTTAACCGTTATCCCACGCATACGGTTGTAGGATTGCGAGGAAACGTAAATTCTCGCTTAGAGAAACTTCAGAAAAACGAGAACTGGAATGCTGCCATTTTTGCCGCAGCCGGAATTGGACGATTAAATTTAAGGCCGGAAAATGCCATTAACCTCAGCTGGATGATACCAGCTCCTGCACAAGGTGCCATTATGGTTTCGGCCCTAGAGGACGATACGGAAACTCGAGAGATCTGTAATGAAATCAATCATGAGGAAACAGAAATCTGTACCACTATAGAACGCAAGTTTTTAAACCGATTAGAAGGTGGGTGCACCGCACCTATTGGTGCTTTAGCTTTTGTGAAAAATGAAGAAATTCAATTCAAGGGCATTTTACTCAGCAAAGATGGCAGTAAAAAAGTAGAGATCTCTAAATCGGTTCCCTTAGGAAAACATCAAACACTCGGTGAGGACTGTGCGGATTACATTATCAGCAAAGGTGGAAAATTATTGATGGACGACATCAAAAAGGGCGAACTAAAGATTAATATATATTCTACCAAAACATTAAGTGACGACCAGCTTCATCTCTTCCATAATGATGTGTCTGCTTTGAGTAATGATGCGGTAAAAATCAGTTTAAACCGCATACCAAGAACGGTTGTTAGAGAACCTCTTGAAAACGTCATCATTACAAGTAAAAATGCCGTTGAAGCCTTATTACATAATTTCGCCCCAACAGAACTTCAGTTCGAAACTATTTACTGTGTAGGCAGGCGTACCAAGCGTATGATTGAAAAACGTATTGGAAAAGTTGCCCATGTAGAACCAAACGCCAAAAAACTAGCAGATTATCTCATAACTGAGCTAAAAGGTAAGGAAGCGACCTATTTTTGCAGCGATATTAGGTTGGATTACCTGCCTTCAAAACTTATGGAACATGGTATCACTGTTAACGAAATTGAAGCCTACCAAACTAAATTTGACGCTGAGAAAATTACGCACGAATTAGATGGCATCATGTTTTACAGTCCTTCTACTGTTCAAAGTTTTTTAAATGATAATAAAGCTCAAGGCATAGCCTTCTGTATCGGTGAAACCACGGCCAAAGAGGCTAAAAAATATTTTGAGGACGTGAGGGTTGCAAAAGTGCCAACAGTAGAGAGTGTGATTGAATTGGTTAACGAGTATTATTCAGCAAAATGATTAAAAACGATTTATACCTGCGTGCCTTAAAAGGTGAAACGGTTGAACGACCACCTGTATGGATGATGCGTCAGGCAGGAAGATACCTCCCCGAATTTATGGCTATAAAGGAAAAGTACGACTTCTTTACACGATGTCGCACTCCGGAATTGGCCAGCGAAATAACGGTGCAGCCCATAAGACGCTATGGCATGGATGCTGCCATTTTGTTTTCCGATATTTTGGTTATTCCTCAAGCTATGAATATCGAGGTAGAAATGAAGCCCAATTTTGGGCCTTATTTACCCAATCCTGTGCGAAATCAAAAAGACGTAGATAATGTGATTGTTCCAGATGTCACAGTTGAACTTGATTATGTGATGCAGGCCATTAAGGCAACAAAGGAGTTGCTCAATGATGAGATACCACTTATTGGATTTGCTGGTTCGCCTTGGACTATTTTATGTTATTGTGTTCAAGGGCAAGGCAGTAAGAATTTTGACAAGGCCAAACAATTCTGTTTTACCAATCCTGTTGCAGCACACCAATTGTTACAGAAAATTACAGATACAACGATAGCCTATCTCAAAGCTAAAGTTGAAGCGGGTTGTAATGCGGTTCAAATTTTTGATTCTTGGGGCGGTATGCTCTCTCCAACCGACTACCAGGAATTTTCATGGCAATATATCAACCAGATTATTGAAGCATTAAAAGACCATGCGCCTGTAATTGCCTTCGGAAAAGGATGTTGGTTTGCCTTGGGCGAGATGGCCAAGTCTAATGCCTCTGCTCTAGGTATCGACTGGACCTGCTCTGCAAAAAATGCACGCTACTTAACTGGAGGCCAAATCACATTACAAGGTAATTTTGATCCTTCCCGTTTGTTTTCACCTCCTGCCGAAATCAAAAAAATGGTAAAAGAAATGATTGATGACTTCGGAAAAGACAAATACATCGTAAATTTAGGACACGGTATATTACCTAACATACCATTAGATAATGCTAAGGCATTTATCGATGCCGTTAAGGAGTATCATGTTTAAAAATATCATAAAGGGATTACAAGCCTATTCAGGAGGATTTGCGCTCATTTCAAAATTGAAATTGTGGCGATACTTTGCCATTCCAATACTTATAAGCATTATTGTGTTTTTTGTAATTATCTCGGCAGCCTATGGTTGGTCCGATAATTTGGGTGACTGGATGGCTAAGGTTTGGGTCTGGGAATGGGGAAAATCTGCATTTACAACGATAGGCTCTATCATTGGTGGTTTAGTTATCATTGTAATTGGGCTAATTCTTTTTAAGCACATCATCATGGCATTATCTGCCCCTTTTATGAGTCCAGTCTCGGAAAAGATTGAAGCCTATATTACCCAATCTGAACAAATAACCAGTAGGGAAACGAGCTTTATGTCGCAATTATGGCGTGGCATAGGAATTAATGGTAGAAACCTGCTTATGGAATTAGTTTTAACCATTCCTATTTTACTTTTAAAATTTATTCCTGTAGTCAATATATTCTCTACCATTCTATTGTTTATGGTTCAGGCATACTATGCAGGATTTGGAAATATCGATTATACCTTGGAGCGCCACTTCTCTTACAGGGAAAGTATTGCTTTTGTTAAAAAACATCGTGGTCTCTCTATTGGAAACGGCATCGGATTTCTACTCCTATTACTAATTCCGTTTATTGGCGTTGTGCTTGTTCTTCCTTTATCGGTTACAGCAGCATCAGTATCTACAGTTAAGGCCTTACACCCAGACCTTAAAGAATTGAAATCGTAAACCATTTTACATGAACTTAAAAGACCAATTTTATAACTATATAAAAGACTTGCAGGATACTATTACCTCTAAACTTGAAGCTGTAGATGGTAAGGCAACGTTTAAAGAAGATCTGTGGAAACGAAAAGAAGGTGGAGGTGGCAGAACCCGAGTTATAGAAAATGGTAATGTTTTTGAAAAAGGAGGTGTAAATATTTCTGCTGTTCACGGAAAATTACCAGAAACCATGCAACACTATTTTGGTGTTGAAGATGCTGATTTTTTTGCTTGTGGCTTAAGCTTGGTATTGCATCCTAAAAATCCTATGGTACCAACCGTGCATGCCAATTGGCGCTATTTTGAAATGTACGACCAGGCCGGAAATATAGTAGACCAGTGGTTTGGAGGCGGACAAGACTTAACGCCTTATTATTTGTTCGAGGAGGATGCTATCCATTTTCACCAGGTTTGCAAAACCGCTTGCGATAACCACCATCCTGAATTTTACGCAATGTATAAAGCGAAATGCGATGACTACTTCTATAATTCACATAGAAATGAAGCGCGCGGCATAGGTGGTTTGTTTTTTGACTACTGCAAGGCAACAGAAGACATGACTATGCAACAATGGTACGATTTTGTATCCGAGGTTGGCGATAGTTTTCTTGATGCTTATGTCCCCATAGTTGAAAAAAGAAAACATCTCAGTTATACAGAGCAAAACAGAAATTGGCAGGAAATCAGACGCGGACGCTATGTGGAGTTCAATTTAGTTCACGATAAGGGAACGCTGTTTGGCTTAAAAACCAACGGAAGAATTGAAAGTATCCTTATGAGCTTACCACCACATGTGCAGTGGGTCTACAACCACCATCCCGAAAAAGGAAGTGAAGAGGAAAAATTAATTGCTGTACTAAAAGAACCTAAAAACTGGATATAACATGTTTCCTATACGACGAAATAGACGATTACGACAAAACGAGGCCATAAGAAGCCTTGTTAGAGAAACAACAATTACTCCCAATGACTTTCTGGTCCCACTTTTTGTTGTTGAAGGCAAAGGCGTAAAGGAAGAAATTCCTTCGATGCCAAATTATTACAGGTTCAGTTTAGACCTTTTAGAAGAAGAAGTAAAACTACTTTGGAATCTAGGTTTAAAGTCCGTTTTACTTTTTGTGAAAGTTGATGACAAACTCAAAGATAACAAAGGGACGGAAGCTTTAAATCCCAATGGCCTTATGCAACGCGCCATTAAATCCGTGAAGGAAATATGTCCTAATATGCTCGTAATGACCGACGTTGCCTTGGACCCATTCTCCGTTTACGGTCATGATGGGATTATTGAAAATGGAAAAATTATCAATGATGCTACGGTCGAGGTGTTGGCCCAAATGAGTATCTCCCATGCTGAAGCTGGTGCCGATTTCGTAGCGCCAAGCGATATGATGGATGGTCGGGTTCTTGGAATCAGAGAAGCATTGGACCAATCTAATTTTATAGATACTGGCATTATGAGTTATTCGGCTAAATATGCCTCATCGTTTTATGGCCCATTTAGGGATGCTTTAGATTCTGCACCAGTAGATGCACATGACATTCCGAAGGACAAAAAAACGTATCAAATGGATTTTGCCAATAGAGATGAGGCCATAAGGGAAACTCAAATGGATATCAATGAGGGAGCAGATATTGTTATGGTAAAGCCTGGCTTGTGTTATTTGGATATCGTCAGGGATATAAGAAATAGTTTTAATGTTCCAATTGCTGTCTATCAAGTTTCTGGTGAATATGCTATGTTAAAAGCTGCAGCAGAAAAAGGCTGGCTAGACCACGATAGTGTGATGCTTGAGCAGGTTACCGCCATAAAAAGAGCTGGTGCCGACATAATTGCAAGTTACTTTGCTAAGGATGTTGTTAATTTGATTTCGTAAATTCGTAATAACTAATCTTAGATGCATTAATGGGCTTACTCATTTTTTACGCTGTAATTTCTATTTTCTTTTCGTTTTTATGTTCCATATTAGAAGCCGTGTTATTAAGTATAACACCAACATTTATTAACGTTAAGAAGAAAGAAGGCAAATCCTACGCAACTGAATTAGAGGAATTAAAACAAGACGTAGACAGACCTCTAATCGCCATACTTACCTTAAATACCATAGCGCATACCGTTGGAGCCATTTTAGTAGGTGTCCAAGCTAAAGTAGCCTACGCCGAATCTTATGGTAGTGACACACAGAGCTTTTTTGGTATTGAATTCACGGAAGATGTCATGGTAGGCGTTGTTTCTACGGTGATGACTATTCTTATTTTGGTCGCTTCAGAAATTATTCCAAAAACCATTGGCGCTACCTATTGGAAACACCTCGCAAATTTTACGGCTAAGGCCTTAAACATTCTTATTTTTCCATTAAAATGGACTGGAACTTTATGGTTGTTGCAACTTACCACTAAACTCATCGGAGGCAAAGGGCATGGAAGTGTACTAAGTAGGGAAGGCTTTGCAGCCATGGCAGACATTGCCCATGAAGAAGGGGTTTTTGAAGAAAGTGAGAGCAAGGTGATAAAAAATCTGTTGACCTTTAAAGATGTTCAAGCTAAAGATATTATGACGCCTCGGACGGTTATGAAAACGGACGATGAGCAAACAACGATTGAGGCATTTTTTAATGAAAATCAAAATATCAGGTTCTCACGTATTCCTATATATACGGAAGAAACCGATAATATAACAGGTCTTGTCCTCAAAGATGAAGTGTTCAGGGAAATGGCTCTCGGAAATGGAAAAAAGAGGCTCTCTGAGATAAAGCGTAAAATCATTATCGTAAATCGTAGTATGCCTATTCCTAAATTATTTGAACAACTTGTAGAAAGCCGTAACCACATGGCACTTGTTGTAGACGAATATGGGTCTGTTAGTGGTTTGGTTACTATGGAAGATGTAATAGAAACGCTCCTAGGTTTGGAAATTATGGATGAAAGCGATAATGTATCCGACCTTCAATTATTGGCCAGACGCAGTTGGGAAGCCAGAGCAAAACGCCTAGGATTAATTGAAAGCGACAATCCTGAAAATTAATGCTTCAGTGTATTGTAGCTACGCCTTTGGGACATGCCAAGGTTCAAGGAACTGATAGAGGTGTTAATTCAATTAAGATTTTAGATTCCCAAAAACGTCTTTCCGAAAAAATTCCTTTGGAACTTCAAAACTGTGTGAATCAACTTCATGAATATTTTAGTGGTAAACGTCAAACTTTTGAACTCAAGCTAAATCCTGAAGGAACCGAATTTCAGAAAAACGTGTGGCAGCACTTACAAACAATCCCTTTTGGAAAAACGACAACATACCTTGAGCTTTCAAGAGTACTGGGCAATGAAAAAGCCATTCGCGCAGTTGCAAATGCCAATTCCAAAAATCCATTGTGGATAGTCGTTCCGTGCCATAGGGTAATAGGAAGTGATGGTAGCCTTACTGGATATGCTGGAGGACTGCAACGCAAAGCGTGGCTGTTAAGGTACGAAGGTGCAATCCAACAACAATCCTTATTTTAGTAATCAATAATATTGAATCATGAGGTATCTAAAAAAAACACTTAAATGGTTAATAGGACTATTGGCTGCACTAGTTATTCTAGCCTATATTTTTGATTACGACTATATCCTTAAAGGCATTAGGGTAGTATATTTTACAGGGCACGTTACTGCGTTCATAGATGACTATCCTTATTTTGAAAACGACACCATAAAGAAAGGGACACAAAGAGATGTTTGGCCTCTGGACCAATCCTATAATTCAGTAGGCCCAACCAAACGACTGACCAATACACATGATACGTTTGGTTCAGTAGCTTACCTCATTATAAAAAATGATAGTATTTGGTACGAATGGTATGCTGACGGTTATGGCACAGACTCTAAAACCAATTCCTTCTCCATGGCTAAAAGCATAACCTCATCCCTAATGGCCAAAGCTATTATGGATGGGTATATAGAAGGTTTAGACCAACCTATCAGCGATTTCTATCCACAATATAAAAACGCGAAAACCACCGTAGGCGATTTGGCCTCCATGGCTTCTGGTCTCGATTGGGTTGAGCATTATACAAGTCCGTTTTCAATTACAGCGAGAGCAAACTATGATGACGATTTAGCAGAAACCATTCTTAATCAAAAAGTCGTTAAAGAGCCTGGAAAAGAATTTGAGTATCTCAGTGGCAGCACCCAACTTTTAGGAATGATCATACAGAAAGCCACAAACAAACCATTAGCTAATTACTTATCTGAGAGTTTCTGGCAACCAATGGGAGCATCAGAAAATGCACTATGGCAGTTAGATGATGAGGACAACCGTTTAGCAAAGGCCTTTTGCTGTATTTCTAGTAACGCTAGGGATTTTGCTAGATTTGGGAAACTTTACAAAAATCATGGGCGCTGGAATGGGGCGCAAATACTAGACTCTGCCTATGTGGCTAAAGCAACTGAATCTCGTTTTAAAGGGCAGCCTTATGGATACGGTTTTTGGATAAGCGATTATTTAGGAAAACACATTTTTGCCATGCGCGGTATTTTGGGGCAATATGTCATCACGATACCAGAAGATGATTTAATCGTGGTTAGGCTTGGTCATCATAGGAGTCCAAATGTAGTTAACTCATTTCCAGAAGATTTTTATATTTACATAGACGAAGCTTATGAAATGTTAGGTCTATGATTTCAAAACTCAATCTTGAAAATATTTTGTTTCTAGATATTGAAACCGTTCCGGAAACAGAAGGTTTCCATGAACTTGATGATACTAAAAAAGAGCTTTGGGAAGACAAATCACGATACCAGCGTAAAGACGACTTCACCGCAGAGGAATTTTATGAGCGTGCAGGTATTTGGGCAGAATTTGGTAAAATAATCTGTATTTCCGTTGGTTACTTTCATTTTGAGGGTGACATAAGGCAATTTCGAGTCACTTCGTTCTATGGTGATGAAATTAAAATTCTAAAGGATTTCAAAAATCTTGTGATTTCCCATTTCAGTCAAAATAAACACCTTCTTTGCGCTCATAACGGTAAAGAATTTGACTTTCCATACATTGCTAGACGTATGATTATTAACGGCATAACCTTACCTTACAAGCTGAATCTATTTGGCAAAAAGCCCTGGGAAGTGCCGCATTTAGATACCTTAGAACTGTGGAAATTTGGTGACTATAAAACCTATACCTCTTTAAAGCTTTTAACCAATGTGTTGGGGATTCCATCTCCAAAAGAAGATATTGATGGTAGCGAAGTTTATAACGTCTATTACAAAGACAAGGATTTAGACCGTATTATAACTTATTGCGAGAGAGACACTATTGCTGTTGCACAAATTTTACTGAGACTAAGAGGTGATGAGCTACTGCATGACAATGAAATAAAGCATATATAAAAAAACCCGGAAGCTTTTCCGGGTTTTTTATTTGGCATCGTAATAAATTAGTTCTTAATAAATCGTTTCATCATAGTGCCTTCGTCAGATGTAAATTGAATCTGATAAACCGCACTTTCTAATTGGCTTACGTCAATTTGATTGTTGTTAACCTCTCCACGTCCTACAAGTTGACCTATTGAATTATAGATTTCGTAAGAAAGACGCGAGAATGATGACTTTATGTGAAGTGTATTGTCTCTTACCGGATTTGGATAAATGACAATATCCTTTAACTCATCTTCTACAACTTCTCTTGATGTTTCGAATCTTGCGGTTCCTGCAGTAAGATTAATATTATCAATGGCTAAATCTGCCTGCCATGTACTTCCTGTTAACCTATTAAATCTTAACTGCACACTACCTCCAATATAAGCTGAAAGGTCTATACTTGCAGACTGCCAAGAATTCCCGAGATTACCTGAGCTATTCCAAATACTAACCCATGATACACCATTATCAATACTTGCTTCTAAATCAATTGTTCCCATATTGCTTGAACCAAACTGATGGTAATTAAAACTAAAATTAGCCGATGTTACGCTAGTTAAATCAAAACAAGGCGAGTTTATAATCGCTCGTTTATTTGGATAGCCTGTACCATTGCCAGAAGCTTCAACATAAATATAGAACGATCCTTGAATTGCACTGGATGGACCTGTTCCACTAGATGGTGTTCCGTTAGCATCAACTGTCCAATTTAAATTATCTGCAGCTGATTGTGTCCAACCTCCTAAAGTATTCTCAAAGCCTTCAGAATAAGGATACGACGTGATTCCTCCTGAACAACTAGGCAAAACTATCACACCATCAGTTAAGTTAATGTTGTCTATTGCAATATCCGCTTGCCAAGTACTGCCTACAAATCTATTAAATCGAATTTGCACACTACTTCCTATATAAGCAGAAAGGTCTAAATTAACTTTTAGCCATTGACTACCTTGATTCCCTGTCTGACTCCATAGGTTTGCCCATGTTTCACCGTCATCATCAGATATTTCAACAGCAATCGATCCCATATCAGCAGCACCGAACATATGGTATTGAAAGCTAAATATTGGTGTTGCAATTCCAACTAAGTCAAAACAAGGTGATGTAATGATTGCTCTTTTATCTGGATAACCTGTATTAAGACCAGAGGCCTCAACATAGATATACGAACTGCCTTCAAAAGCACTTGAAGGACCTGTTCCGTTTGAAGGTGTCCCTCCAGAATTAACGGTCCAGTTGAGGTCGTCTGCAGTAGATTGCGTCCATGCTCCTAAAGAGCCTTCAAAGCCTTCCGAATATGGGAAAGTAGAAACGCCTCCCGAACATCCTGTAGAGGGTTCGGCTACGTTAATCGTCCTGATAACTTCTGAAGCAGCATTACCAGCACTATCGCTAACATTATAAGTTACTTGATACGTACCTGCAGTATTGGTGTCTACTGCACCTGCAATAACTATACTTGCTGTTAAATCCCCATCGATATTATCTGTTGCTGTAGCACCTTGTTCTACATAGATATCGCCTACTATTAAATTTATAGTGGACGCACCGATCAAGGTAATCACAGGTGCCGTTGTATCCGCGGCCACATTTACGGTTCGGGTTACTTGGTTCGCAGCATTGCCAGCAGCATCACTCACATTATAATTGACAAAATACGTACCTGCGATTGCCGTGTTCACTGTTCCAGTAATCACAATATTGGCTGAGATATCACCATCCAAATTATCAGTAGCCGTAGCTCCCTGTTCAACATAAGTGTCTCCAACATTGAGATTTATTGTTGGATTTCCAATCAATGTAATAACAGGCGCTGTGGTATCAGGCAAAACATTTACAGTCCTAGTAACTTCTGTGGCCGCGTTCCCTGCAGCATCACTGACATTATACGTGATTACATAGGAGCCCACAATATTTGTATTAACCGTATCACCTCCAACAATAATGCTCGAAGTCAAATCTCCATCAACATTATCTGATGCGGTAGCACCAGGATCGGTAAAAGAATCACCAAGTTCTAGATCAAATGTTGCTGCCCCAATTAAAGTTATTACTGGTGGTGTTGTGTCAGCAATTACGGTAACAGTTCTAGTAACTTCAGCAGCAGCATTTCCTGCGGCATCACTGACATTATATGTCACCACATAAACGCCTGCAATAGATGTATTAACAGTATCGCCTCCAATAACAATAGACCCTGAGATATCACCATCTACATTATCTGTTGCCGTCGCCCCTTGTTCTGTGTAAGAATCACCTACATTTAAATCTAAAGTTGCTGGACCGTTAAGTGTGATAACTGGTGGTGTAACATCTGGCCCAGAAGCTGTTAATTGAATACCATCGATAGCTATATCTGCCTGCCAAGTACTACCAACAAATCGATTGAATCGTAATTGTATACCTTTGCCAACATAGGCATCCAAACTTACACTTTGACTATTCCACTGATTGCCTTGATTTCCAGACTGGCTCCAAATACTTGTCCAAGTGGCTCCCTCATCGTCACTGATTTCTAGGTCAATGGTTCCCATATCTGCCGCACCAAACATATGATAGGCAAAATCAAAAGATGCAGATGACACACCGTTTAAATCAAAGCACGGAGATGTTATAATTGCACGTTTATCAGGATATCCTGTCCCTTGTCCAGAAGCTTCAACGTAAATGTAGAAACTGCCTTCAGTTGCTGTAGAAGGTCCTGTACCACTAGAAGGTGTTCCTCCAGAATTGACAGTCCAATTGAGGTCATCAGCGGCAGACTGTATCCAACCACCTGTAGACCCTTCAAAGCCTTCAGCGTATGGAAATGTAGAGATTCCTCCTGAACACCCATTTGATGGCTCATTGACATTAACCGTGCGAGTAACCTCTGCAGCTGCGTTGCCTGCTGCGTCACTGACATTATAAGTTACTATGTATGTGCCGAGTGTATTGGTATCTACAACATCACCTCCAATAACAATATTTGCAGAAATATCTCCATCAACATTATCCGTGGCAGTTGCTCCTAGCTCCGTGTATACGTCACCTTGAGTTAAGTCTAACGGAGAAGCTCCATTTAAGGTAATTACAGGAGGTGTGGTATCCGGTCCCGAACCTTCAATGATTATTGTATAATCTTCAACTTCACCATACGTGAACGAGGCACAAGGCCCAACAATTTCGTTATAACTTAATGTTACACGCATTCTTGTGCTAGCCTCCGTTGCTGAGGCAGGCACCGTAAATGAACCTGAGATTGGAGTAGCCGTTGTTGGCGCTTGTGTGAAAACTTGTTCTCCTGCGTCCAGAAAATCTCCATCGCGATTATAATCTATCCATACTGAATACCCTTCACTATAAACTGTTCCGGTCCAAGTTGGCGTGATGGTAATAGTATACTGCGTTCCTTTGGTAAGCGTTGTTGAAATATTAGTGAAATCTGAATAGAATTGACCGCCCGAAGCATTATCAATTGTATTGAGTTGTACTCTGCTTATAAATTCATCATTAACATTGGTACTTGCTGAATTGCAATAATTTAATTGCACATCAGTTGTTGTAAAGTTAACTGAGCTACTAAATGCAGAAGTAGCTCCGCCAGAACATTTACTTCTAACCTGAGCCTCATACTGCGTAAGTGCTGTTAATCCAGACAACGTTTCTGAAATTCCGGTTACCGCGACAGTTGTCCATGTTGTAGTGCCTACTTGGCGATATCTTAAATCATACGTAGCGCCTGGAACCGCATCCCAACTTAGTGTAGCAGTAGTTGTGGCTACGTTCGTAGCGTTTAATCCATTAGGTACTGTTGCATTACATACTACAGGTGGCCCAATGGTAAAGTTGGTGTTGGAAATATCAAAGAAAATATTATTAGCACCTCTCACCATAACCCTGTTTTGGTTACCCTGAACATCAGGAACCACTATATCATGTGACCCATCGTTAGGGACATTAGTAGCTAAGGCAACTGTGTAGGTATCACCACCATCTGTTGACAAGAAAATATCAACATTGGCCGCGTTTATACCATTCCCAGTGGTTCCAGCAACATTCCAAGTTACTGATTGTAATGTGCCAGCGTTCCATGTTACATTGGTATTTGGTGAATTTACTACAAAGGGTCCTGCGGTACCATTTACAGCAATTTGTACATCATCACTATTATTGGTCGCACCACCTGGCCTATTGTCTCTTACCGTTAGTCTAAAATTAAGTGTACGCGCAACATTTGGTACTGCTTCCCATTGCCAAGATGTGGCTCCCGCCTTTATTGTTTCAAGACGAGGAAAATAACGCTTATTATCGGTTGTTGGACTAAAGGAGCGGAAAGCCACTCCAGAAGTATTATTTACAGATGGCACCGTCGTTGCCGCATCGTTTTCATCGGCTTGCTCCCAACAGTATGTGAGAACATCGCCCGAGTCACTATCATTGGCCGTACCTTCTAAGACAAACGGTGTTCCTCTAGGTATCGTGTAATTAGGGCCTGCGTTAACTGTTGGTACTGAATTCCCAGTATTGGTATTTGTCTGACAGCTCGTAGTTTTTACATAATCTGTGACCTGTTGTACAGAGTACCAGTGAAAATAAGGGTCGCTATTAGATTGAACATCAGTAGCACCAGTAATTCCTGCGTAACCCATAATTGTTGAGCCACTGCCTGGCTCATAATGAGCGTTGGTTCCTTCATTTCTGAACGAAAACGTATGATTTGCTCCAAATTGGTGTCCCATTTCGTGAGCCACATAATCTACATCGAACGGGTCACCTTCGGGAATGGTTAGTGAGGTCCAGCCGCTTCCTTTCTGGCCATTTACACATACACAGCCAATGCAGCCAGCATTACCATTATTTTGAAGATTAGCGAAAAGGTGTCCTATATCGTAATTGGTTTCGCCGATAACGTTGGTTAATGTGTTTTGCAACTGAGAATTATAGTTAGTCGTAGTGCTGCCATAAGGGTCTGTTGAAGGATTGGTATATATAACATCATCAGTATTTGCAATGAGTTGCATATTAACGTTGAAATCATTCTCAAAAAGTCCGTTCACCCTAGTCATTGTAGTATTTATTGCAGCAAGTGCTAATGCTACGGTACCACCATGATACTGGGTATATTCTCCAGTCGCAGATACAACTAACCTATAGGTTCGTAAAATGCCATCATCTGCATTCCTATCGAACGAACCCTGAGAAGTCATAGCATTATTCATTTGTTCCGTTAACTCACATTCAAAGTTGTTTGAGTAATCAATTCTGTTTTGTCTGTTAAAAACGATATAATTAGCTGAACCGCTAGCCAATGGTTCAATGAATGTACTAAATCTATCTGCAGATAATATCATGGCATTAAAGCCTTGGGGTGAAACACTGAATCTAATAACTGCGGAAGGGTCATCTATGCCCTTACCAACATATGATCTAATGTCAGGATATCTTGCTTGCAAATCAGGATGCATTATTGAGGCTTCAAAAATTGAGAAACGCTCAAGCTTTCCTTGCGAATTAGGAATTGAAATCTGGACGGAAGATTGCAAGTTGCTGCTCCTCTGTGGTGCATTGCTCAATGCTTGTTGCAGTCCGGATAAATTTAGACTAAAGGTTTGATAGCTTTTTAGCGCTTGATGACTTTGCTTGGTAATCCTGCTAGAGCTTACAGCTTCTTGGGTCCAAAAGTTTTTGTCTTGTCCCCAGGCAAGAGAATAGCCAAGTAAAGCGACAAGGCAGAGTAGTTTTAATTTCATAATGATGAGGGTTTATAGATTAATTAATAGTGATGCCTCAAAATAATTATTTTTTCTATAGGAAATTCGATTGTTAATATTTTCTTAATGAAATGCTGAAAAACTACGTAAAAACCGTAATAGTTTGTAAGGTAAAACTTTCATTGCTGCAAATTCTTATCAGATTAGAGTAAGAATAAAATCAACAAACATGGTTTTTCAATTCAGCAAAAAAATTGATTTTAATTAGGACACTCATGTTGTCTAATCATTAATAAGATAGTTTCCATATATCACTTAACACATATGGTATACTACAGCTGTGTTGCTTCCTTGGTTTCTATCATACCTGTCTTAATTTAATTATCTAATTGGCTGGATGTTTTTACGTTTAATTTTCAATTTGATGAGGTGTAAATCCTAATAATAAAGACTTAATATTTTATATTTACATATGGACAATTCTCCACTCTTAGAGGTCAAGGATCTAGCTATTTCGTTTAAATCGAAGAACAGCTACAAACCGATAATAAAAACCATTTCATTTAAACTATCAGTAAATTCCTTTACTGCCATTGTGGGTGAATCAGGTTCAGGGAAATCGGTAACGGCATTAGCTTTAATGGGATTACTGCCTCCCAAACTATCTCAAATCAATAGCGGAAGCATTTTACTGTCCAACAAGGAGATTATAGGCCTTCCCATTGCCGAAATGCGGAAAATTAGAGGCAAGGACATTGCCATGATTTTTCAGGAGCCAATGAGTTCCTTAAACCCTTCCATGCGCTGTGGCAGCCAGGTTGCAGAAATACTTAAAGAACATTTTTACCTTAATTCTTCAGAGATAAAAGCTGAAGTCTTAAGATTATTCGAGCAAGTTAAACTTCCTAATCCAGAAAGAATATATAAGGCCTATCCGCATGAAATTTCCGGTGGGCAAAAACAGCGCGTTATGATTGCCATGGCCATAGCGTATAAACCAAAACTCCTTATTGCAGACGAGCCAACAACAGCCCTTGATGTGACGGTTCAAAAAGAAATCTTGGACTTACTTAAAGATATTCAAAAAAAGACCCAAATGAGCGTTCTGTTCATATCTCATGACCTGGCCTTGGTGTCTCAAATAGCAGATAAGGTCATTGTAATGTACAAGGGAGAAATTGTAGAACAAGGTTCTAAATCTTCTATTTTTAATAGTCCAAAACACCGTTATACAAAAGCGTTGATAGGAGCGAGACCTTCTACAAAAAACAGAGTGAAACTACTTCCAACGATTTCTGATTTTATGTCCAATAGCTTTAAAAGCGAACTGGTTACCACTAAAGAGCGCCAACAACGCCATAAGAAATTATATAAGCAACAACCCTTATTAGAAGTCAATGATGTTGAGAAGGCTTATATAACTAAATCTGGTTGGTTGAAGTCTAATTCTTTTTTTAAGGCGGTTAATGGTGTCAGTTTTAAAGTTTATCCTGGAGAAACATTAGGCTTGGTAGGAGAATCTGGCTGTGGCAAATCAACATTGGGAAATATAATCTTACAATTGGATAAGGCGACAGCAGGAAAAATCCGTTATAAAGGAAAGGATATTACCAATTTGAGTAAATCTGAAATGAGGCGACTTAGGAAAGACATACAAATTATCTTTCAGGACCCATTCGCCTCACTTAATCCTAGATTAAAGGTAGGTGAAGCTATACTAGAGCCTATGAAAGTGCACAACATCTGGGAAAACAATAAAGAACGAAAGCTTAAGGTTTTGGAGATTTTAAAAAGTGTTGGGCTTTCTGAGGTAGATTTTGATAAGTTTCCACACCAATTTTCAGGAGGCCAAAGACAACGCATTGGCATTGCCAGAACCATAGCCTTAAATCCTAAGTTGATTATCTGTGATGAATCGGTTTCGGCTTTAGACATATCGGTACAAGCTCAAGTATTGAATCTATTGAATAAACTTAAGGACCAATATGGCTTTACTTATATTTTTATTTCGCACGACCTTAGCGTTGTAAAGTATATGGCAGACCAACTTCTTGTCATGAACGAAGGAAAAATCGAAGAAATTGGAGACGCTGACGAGGTGTTCTCTAACCCTAAAAAACCTTATACCAAGCGACTCATAAATGCTATTCCAGATGGAATAGACTAATGGGATTATAACCACAAATTATAAATTGAATGCACACGATGCGATTAAAACTCATTGTATATTTAGTCATAAGTCTATTGGTTTCGAGCTGCATGGACAACAAAGATGAAAAATCTACACGATCAAAAAGTAATATGGATATCGATAAAAAGGTTGATTCACTCTTGGCCTTAATGACTTTAGAGGAAAAAGTTGGCCAATTAAACATGTACTCGGATTTTTGGGAGAGTACAGGCCCTGCCAACACTAAATCTGCCCAAGAAAAATTTGATCATTTAAAAAGGGGGTGGGTTGGTGCTATGTTAAATGTTCATGGTGCCAAAAACACTAAACGCATTCAAAAAATCGCAGTTGAAGAAACGAGACTAGGTATACCATTGCTGTTTGGTTATGATGTTATTCACGGTTTTAAAACTATTAGTCCTATTCCTTTAGCAGAAGCAGCGAGTTGGGATCTCGATGCTATCCAAACATCCGCAAGAATTGCAGGTATTGAAGCCTCTGCAGCCGGACTGCATTGGACGTTTGCTCCGATGGTCGATGTTTCAAGAGACCCACGTTGGGGTCGCGTTATGGAAGGGGCTGGAGAAGACGCCTATCTTGGGAGTAAAATAGCAGCGGCAAGGGTTCGAGGTTTTCAGGGCGATGATATTGGTGCAAAAAATACTATTGCTGCCTGCGCCAAGCATTTTGCAGCATACGGTTTTGTCGAAGCAGGAAAAGAATATAACACTGTAGACATAGGAACCTCAACCCTTTATAATGTGGTGTTACCTCCTTTTAAAACTGCTGCCAACGTAGGTGTAAAAACTTTTATGAACTCGTTTAACGACTTAAACGGTATTCCGGTAACGGCCCATAAGGAATTGCAACGCAAACTGCTTAAGGGCGAATGGGATTTTAAAGGTCTTGTAGTATCGGATTGGGCTTCGATTAAAGAACTCATCTCATGGGGCCATGCTACTGATGAAAAGGAAGCGGCTATTCTGGCACTATCTGCAGGTAACGACATGGATATGGAAGGTTATGTCTACATCAATGAATTAACTGATATCATTAAATCGGGCGAGCTCAGTGAAGAGGTATTGAATGAAGCTGTTTCAAGGATTTTAAGGTTAAAGTTTGAATTAGGTTTATTTGATGATCCATACAGATATTGTAATGAGGAACTAGAGTCCAAAACCCTAGGGAAACAAGAGCACCAACAAGCCGTTCTGGATATGGCCAAAAAATCGATTGTCTTGCTCAAAAATGACAACCAAAAACTTCCTTTGAAAAGGGCAGGCCAAACCATTGCTGTAATAGGTCCGTTAGCGGTAGACAAAGACAGCCCGCTAGGGAATTGGAGGGCTGCGGCAGAACCTAATAGTGCCGTGTCTGTGCTGGAAGGGCTAAAGTCCTACGGCGATAATACCATTCTGTATCATAAAGGCGTGGATTTGGTAAACGACAGTCCCTCTTTTGCTAAGGAAGCCAATATCAATATGACTAATAGACAAGGCATTAAAGATGCTGCAAATCTAGCGTCCAAAGCAGACATTGTGATAATGGTATTGGGAGAGCATGGATTTCAGAGTGGTGAAGCAAGAAGCAAAACTAACCTTAAACTACCAGGGCTGCAGCAAGAGCTGTTAGAGGCTGTTTACAAGGTAAATCCAAACATAGTTTTGGTTTTACAAAGCGGAAGACCTTTAATCATAGATTGGGCTGCCAAACACATCCCAAGTATAGTAATGGCGTGGCAACTTGGTTCTCAAAGTGGTAATGCCCTTGCAGAGGTTTTATATGGAGATTATGTGCCAAGTGGTAAGTTGCCCATGACCTTTCCGCGAGATGTTGGCCAAATACCAATTTACTACAATCATAAAAATACTGGACGACCAAGAAATGTCGAAAACAATGTGTTTTGGTCGCACTATCTTGATGCAAAAAATTCACCATTGTTCCCTTTTGGTCATGGGCTGAGTTATACCGTTTTTAACTATGACAAACTTAAAACCAATAAACAAAAGTATTCTATTGGTGAAGAAATTAAAGTGTCCGTTCAAATCTCTAATATTGGGGAATATGACGGAAAGGAGGTCGTCCAACTTTATATAAGGGATTTGGTTGGCTCTGTCACAAGACCCATCAAAGAACTTAAAGGTTTTGAACTAGTTGATTTAAAAAAGGGCGAAACAAAGGAATTAAGCTTCGTATTAACTACCAACGACCTTGGATTTTATACTAATAAAGGCGCCTTCGTAATCGAGCAAGGTGAATTTGAAATTTATATCGGAGGAAGTTCTACAACAACCCTGAAAACAAAAATAGCTCTTAAATAAGAGCCATTTCAAAATAATTATGCTTCAACTTAAATAAGCTAAAGCATAAATATTTTTCTTGCCAATTTAAAAACATTGGATACTAACTGTACCGTGTTTTTAACATTGCTAACAACACTGTTGTTGTCATAAGCAGGTTCTGGTAGATTTGGTTGTGTTTTCATAAGCAGTTATTTATGACAGATTTGGGGCAAATCATAAATTAAGTTTATGATAGATTTGGTTTATTAGATTTGGGATGGCTAATATGCCATAATTTTTGAATAAATCAGTTTAAAAACATTATTAATCGATGAATTGCATTATTTTTTAACATTTATAGGAATTTCAAATCGAATTGAACAAATAAAAACCACCTGAGTACAAGTGGTTTTTAAGTTGCTATAGTTTTGAAGTTATTACAATCGCATCTCAGGGATTTCACCTTCAACAATCAGTGTGCCTTCCGTAGCGCTTTTTATATCTTCTACTGAAACATCTGGAGCTCTTTCCAATAGCTTAAACCCTTGCTCAGTCACTTCCAGTACAGCTAGGTTTGTTACTATCTTTTTAACGCAGCCCACTCCAGTTAATGGTAGTGTACATTTCTTTAAAAGCTTCGAGGCACCTGCCCTGTTGGTATGCATCATGGCCACAATTATATTTTCTGCACTAGCCACGAGATCCATTGCACCTCCCATACCTTTTACCATCTTTCCGGGAATCTTCCAATTTGCTATATCGCCATTTTCTGCTACTTCCATAGCGCCTAAGATTGTTAAATCTACATGCTGACCCCTTATCATTGAAAAGCTCATTGCCGAATCGAAAAAACTAGCTCCTGGTAAGGTTGTTATGGTTTGTTTACCTGCATTTATAACGTCTGGATCTTCTTCTCCTTCAAATGGAAACGGCCCCATTCCAAGAACGCCATTTTCACTTTGAAATTCGACCTGTATATCATCTCTGACAAAGTTGGCCACAAGTGTTGGTATGCCAATACCTAGATTCACATAATAACCGTCTTTCACTTCTTGAGCGATACGTTTCGCTATTCCGTTTTTGTCTAACATATTATTTACGTGGTCTTACTGTTCTTTGTTCTATTCTTTTTTCAAAAATTTCACCTTTAAAAATGCGCTGGACAAAAATACCAGGAATGTGAATTTGGTTAGGGTCTAAAGCTCCTACAGGTAGCAACTCTTCAACCTCGACGACGGTGATATCAGCGGCGCCACACATATTAGGATTAAAATTTCTGGCTGTACCCTTAAACACGAGATTACCGGCCGCATCGCCTTTCCATGCCTTGATAAATCCGAAATCAGCCTTAAAAGCCCGTTCTAAAACATGCATTTTGCCATTAAACTCCCTTGTCTCTTTTCCTTTTTCTACCTCAGTACCATAGCCTGCAGGTGTGTAAAAAGCTGGTATGCCTGCTTGTGCCGCACGGCATCGTTCTGCAAGCGTTCCTTGAGGAATCAAGTCTACTTCAAGCTCGCCAGATAACATTTGTCGTTCAAATTCATCATTTTCGCCCACATAAGAAGAAATCATTTTTTTAATCTGTTTCTTCTGGAGTAGAAGTCCCAAGCCAAAATCGTCTACACCAGCGTTATTGGAAATACAAGTGAGCCCTTTAATATTTCTCCTCACCAACTCTGCTATGGCATTTTCAGGGATTCCTGATAGTCCAAAACCGCCCAGCATAAAGGTCATATTATCTTTTACACCATCTAACGCTTCAGAAACATTGGCTACTGTTTTATCAATCATAAAACCATAAAATTTAGGTACCGAAAATTACAAAACTGAACGCAGAAATCAGTATAATTTTGTAAGAATAAAAAAAGGCGTTAGAGGTCTAAAAATCTACATCTACCTCATCGAGTGGGTCAATATCTTCTGAGAGGTCGCCTTCGTCTTTAATGTCACAATCTACATTAATACTCAACTCTTCTGGCTTTTCAAACTCTTCCTTAGAAACATTCAAGGTTTCGTCTGCATAACAAGCCTTCATGTACAGACCCCAAATAGGCAAAGCCATTGAAGCGCCTTGTCCGTAGGTAATGGATTTAAAATGTACTGATCTGTCCTCTGCACCCACCCATACGCCAGTTACTAGGTTAGGTACCATTCCCATGAACCATCCATCACTTTGATTTTGAGTGGTCCCTGTTTTACCAGCAATAGGATTTGTGAATTCATAAGGGTATCCTGTAATAATCTCCCTATACATCGGATTCCACTGGTCAAAGCCTTTGTGTCTTAAACGTCTCCCGGATCCGGCTTGGGTAACCCCTTCCATAAGGTTTACCGTAACATAGGCCACCTCTTCGCTCAGCACATCCTTGCTCTCTGGAACGAATTGATACAAAATAGTGCCATTTTTATCTTCAATTCTAGTGACCATTACAGGTTTGTTGTACACACCCTTATTGGCGAAAGTGGAGTAGGCAGCAACCATTTCGTAAATACTAATATCTGGTGTTCCTAACGCTATTGCTGGTACTGGTAAAATATCTTGCTCCACTCCTAATTTTTTAGCCATTTCTACAACGGGTTGTGGCCCAATTTCATTCATTAATCTGGCAGTCACTGTATTGGTAGAACTGGCCAAGGCATCCTTTAAGGTTTGAACACCTGAATAATTTCCATCAGAATTTTTTGTGGTCCAAGGTTCTGGGTTTCCAAATTTATTGGCTGCAATGGTTATTGGAGTCCTTGGAAAAGAATCACAAGGTGATAATTGTAGTTGATCTATGGCTGTTGCATATACAAATGGTTTAAACGTAGAACCTACCTGACGTTTTCCTTGTTTAACCATGTCATATTGAAAATGCTTGTAATTCATTCCTCCAACCCAAGCTTTAACGTGTCCTGTCTTGGGGTCCATGGACATTAAACCTGGACGCAGGAACGATTTGTAGTAACGCATGGAATCAATAGGTTTCATAACGGTATCTACTTCACTTGGTTTTCCGTCTACCCATTTAAAAACCGTCATTTCAATAGGCTCATAGAATGTCGCCTCAATTTCTTTGTCCGATAAGCCTTGATTTTTTAAAATACGCCAGCGTTCGCCGCGTCGCATTCCGTCTTTTAAAAGCTTATCTATTTCGGCATTGGTTAACTCTAAAAACGGTGCAGTTGGATTACGGTCTGGTGTATTCTGATGGTCAAACTCGGCCTGTAGTCTAGGCATATGTAAGCCTATAGCTTCTTCTGCATACTTCTGCATCCTTGAATCAATGGTGACAAAGATTTTTAAACCATCACTATAAAGATCATATTTGCTGCCGTCTGGTTTTCTATTTTTCTCGTCCGCTGCCCATTCTTTCATAAAACCTCTTAGATACTCCCTAAAATAAGTTGCAATGCCTTCCCTGTGCGTTTCAGGTGTAAAATTTAAATCCAGTTCCGTCTGTTGTAAGGAGTCTTTTAGCTCTTGATCGATAAAGCCGTACTTGGCCATTTGTGCCAAAACCACGTTTCTACGGTTCTTGGTTCCAACGGGATTTCTCGAAGGGATAGGGTTATACAGGGAGGAATTCTTAAACATACCCACGAGCATGGCCGACTCCTTTAAATCCAATTCATGAGGTTCTTTCCCAAAATATATCCTAGCAGCTGATCTAATTCCATCACCATTATTACCAAAATCATAAATATTGAAATACTGCGCAATAATCTCTTCTTTTGTATACTGCCGTTCTAAACGTATGGCTATAATCCATTCCCTTACTTTCTGCAAGGCTCGCTGAAATTTATTTCTTGATACTTGGTCTGTAAATAGCTGTTTGGCCAATTGTTGTGAAATGGTACTTGCACCTCCGCCTCTACCTGTAAGAGCTCTTAGGGTTCCTCGTGCATCAATACCTGAGTGATTGTAGTATCTAACATCTTCTGTGGCAATTAGGGCATCTACCAAGTGCTTTGGTAAATCTTCGTAGGCTACTGGTGTCCTATTATCATTAAAATAAAACTTTCCAAGTGTTTTTCCATCAGAAGAAATAATCTCGGTGGCTAAATTGGTTTCAGGATTTTCTAAACGTGTATGGTCTGGCATTTCTCCAAGAAAACCCCAAGATGCCAGTAAAAACAAGAGCACGACCGATAGAACTACTCCAGTAAATAGCATCCAAAACCAGCGAATGTATTTAGAAAAATCTTGGGTTTTTGCGTTAGATGATGTTTTTCGTTTTGCCATAATTGAGACTTATTGTACGGATTCTAATCTAAATCCCACTTCAGTTATCCCTTCAAGATTTGCAAGGCCATTGACCTGTCCATTCTGCCGCATGGCATGTTGAATATTTATTTGGTACTCGCCTTCTTCCTCAAATTTAAATGTTCCCTCATAACCTTTGAGCCAAAGTTTGTTTTCCTTTACATCTGTAAAACCCGTTCCCAGTAATTCCCCATTGGGTTTGGCCATTTTATACTCTAGGGTATCCTTTACGGTTTTGCCATGAGGGTAGCTTAATTCGGTTATAAGAAATAGATTGTTGAACTTATAATCGTTATTATTCCTAATATTTATAAATAGGTTGTAATTGTTTAGCGTGTCTGGAGCCATAAACTTAAAACTCGCAATCGAATCTTTGTGCCATTCATTAGGATAGGAAACATAAGAATCGAAAACAGCCTTAGAATCGCAAGCGATTAACGCAGCACTAACGAAAAGGAAAACTATCCCTTTAATTTTTTTTGGCATTTGTGTTTTTGTTACGATTTCGGTTTCGCTTGCGGTTCTTCCTATTATTTTTACGTTTCCTTTTGGATTTTGGATTATCAAACCGTGTTAAACTGTCTTGACCTACAACGTTCTCAAATTCGGCTTTAGTATCTTTAATATGTTCTGCAGCATATTCTTCTAAGCTCGATACTTTAATCTTTTTCTTGTTCTTTTCTATAATTTCATTGGCCTGATCTGTGGTAATCACATGCCAGTTCATCCACTCGCCTTCGTAAGCATACCACATAAGCCCTTTAAAAATATCGGTTTTTTGACATATGGCAATACCTTTTTCTGTATAGAGTTTTGTATCTGTCTTGGGAAAGGATTTCAGGGCATCTAAATAGGCGTCGAGTTCGTAGTTGAGGCAACATTTTAATTTACCACATTGTCCCGCGAGTT
This sequence comes from uncultured Winogradskyella sp., assembly GCA_913055905.1. GTDB lineage: Bacteria > Bacteroidota > Bacteroidia > Flavobacteriales > Flavobacteriaceae > Winogradskyella. The sequence continues at coordinate 480,900 of CAJXLB010000001.1, read as the reverse complement.
TCAAAGGATTTAGGGATAACTGCTGGTATCTCGCCGCAGAAGTGCTTACGGATCTAAAATCTGTTAACCAGGTTGAACAACAAAGCTCACGGCCACAAGACCCAATGCCTCCTAGTCTGGCTGCCTCTTGCCTAAAGCCTACTTGACGCATTTCTATTCGTGTTCTAAACTCTCGTGCAAACACTTTGATGAGTTCCCTAAAGTCTACACGCTCTTCAGCGGTGTAATAGAACGTCGCCTTACTTCCGTCGCCTTGATATTCAATATCAGAAATCTTCATCTTTAGGTTAAGGTCTATAGCAAATTGCCTGGCCTTAACTTTCATTTGTTCTTCCTTGTCCCTTGAGGCCGACCAAATATCAATATCTTTTTGCGTGGCTTTTCTATAAATTTTTAGAACATTCTCTTCGTCATTGATATCGACCTTTTTGCGCTTCATTTGAACACGTACCAATTCTCCCGTTAAGGTAACAACGCCTACATCATGACCTGACTTTGCTTGCGTAGCAACAATATCGCCGATACTTAAGCTCAGGTTTTCTGTGTTTTTATAGTAATGCTTTCTTCCGTTTTTAAAGCGAACCTCTACACCTTTAAAAGGTTCTTGGCCATTAGGAAGGGACATATTGGCTAACCAATCAAAAACAGTTAACTTGTTACAGCTATCTGTGCCGCAGGTCCCATTATTTCTACATCCTCTTGGTTGGCCATCTTTACCAGTTGAGCAACTGTTACAAGCCATAAAGTCTTTATATAATCCAGTCAACGATGATGTTAACCGAGTCTTGTTAATATTAAATTATACTGTAAAGATAGTATTATTAGAACGACTTCTAAAGTGAATGTTAACTAAACTCAATTTCGTAATTGAGCCGATCGGATAGTGATTTTAATTCTGATTCTGACTTAAAAATATTTTTGAACAATGTTCTGCCCCAGCCAATCTGTTTGGAAAATTCATTAAATGAGGTCTCTCTCCAGTTAAATCCTTCTTTCCAAAATGAACTTGGTGACACATAGCAAAATGTGTAATTAAAGATAACACTGGAGGCGTTTTTTTCGTCGAGTTCCTCAATGCTAGACGGTGCCAAAAAGGTGATGGCATTATTATTACAGGTAGCTCTTAGTTCATCAATTATTTCTGGGTAGTCTTGCGCTAATGACGAAATATCAAAATCATTATACTCTGTATTTCCTATTTTTCTAATAGGTCTAATCTGCAAAATATCAAAGCTTTGTGGGTTGAAATATTTAAAAATATCCTTGAGTTCGTGGAAGTTGTCTTTATTAAACGTATAATTTATCCTCACTTTGAAGTCGTACTTGCGCTTAAGTTTACTAAATGCCAAGAATGCATTCTGAAACTTTTCATAGTTTCCCTTTTTCATGAAACTCTCATAGGATTCCTTTGTTACGCCATGCAAGGAGATGATAAATTCATTGAGGCCAGCTCTTAGCAAGTCTTCAATTTTTTCCTCGGTCAATAAATTAGCATTGGTTGTAATAGAGATATAGGGCACCTTGTAAGCCTTACCTAAAGCAACAAGCTTTGGCAAATTCTTATATAAGGTAGGCTCCGTGCCACAGCCGAGCTGTAGTTTAAGGGCTCTATTGAATATTGCCTTTGCAACCAATTCCAGATCGTCTTCCTTAAATTGGCCTTTTAAGGTTTTTACATAATCGGCATCTGTGAAATAGCACATCTTACAGCGCAGATTACAGGCCATAACAGGATCTAGATTCACCGCCAAATAGCGTTTGTTAAAGGTATGCAGCAAATAGAGTCCAAGAAACTTAACCCTATGGTTTTTAATCTTTCGGTTAAGCTTCAAGAGTCTATAAATATTCATGCGGTACTTGTTTAACGCCTTTAAAGTTCTGGCTGTGCCGCCTTGAAGTGTTCTTTAATATTCCTTAAGTTCTTATCCTTTCTCAAATGATCTGCTCTTCCCTTTTTAAATATATCGTTGCTATTGCCTTGGCCTTTTCGCAAGGCTTTCTGTTCCTCGTAGGGGAGCCTATTGATTTCCATGCAAGACACTGAACAACAGTTTTCCATTTCTTTTTTACAGTCATCACACTGAATAAAAAGTAAATGGCAGGCTTCATTGGCACAATTTGTATGGACATCTGCTGGTTTACCGCATTGGTGGCAGCTGGCTATGACATCATCACTTATGCGCTCAGCACGTCTTTCATCAAAAACAAAGTTCTTTCCAACAAACTTATTTTCAAGGCCTTTTGACTTTACTTCGCGTGTGTAGTTAATTATGCCACCCTCTAATTGGAATACATTTTTAAACCCTTTGTGTTTATAATAGGCACTAGCCTTTTCACAACGAATCCCACCGGTGCAATACATGACTAACTTTTTGTCCTCCTTATGTTCCTTTAAATCTTCTTCTATGATGTCTAAAGATTGCCTAAACGTATCCACATCTGGTGTAATGGCATTTTTAAAGTGGCCTATTTCACTTTCATAATGGTTACGCATATCAACCAAAATGGTATCTGGATCTTCTATGAGCTCGTTAAATTGCTCCGCACCAACATGAATGCCCTTGTTAGTAACATCAAACGTACTGTCGTTTAATCCATCGGCAACAATTTTTGGACGCACTTTCACCTTTAGCTTTAAAAACGAAAAGTTGTCTTGTTCAATGGCAATATTCAATCTAACATTTTCTAGAAACGAAATAGAATCCAAATGGTTTTTAAAAGCCTCAAAATTCTCTGCAGGCACGGATAATTGAGCGTTAATACCTTCGGTGGCAATATAAATCCTGCCTAGGACATCTAGCTCATCCCATGCCAAAAACATGTGGTTTCTAAAAATTTCGGTGTTTTTAATTAGTGCGTATTTGTAGAAAGAAATCGTCAAACGATCTTTACCAGCCTCTTTAATGAGCGCAGCTCTTTCTTTAGCACTTAAGTTATTGTACAGTTGCATGCTATACTAATTTTAAGTTTAAAGAATTAAGGTACAAAGGTATTATTTTAAACTACTTGAGGAAAAAAGTGAAAGAAAAAAGCACTTCTGTAAACAAGAAGTGCTTTTTCAGATCAACCAAAATTAAAACTACTAAATGATGTCAATCCTAACGGGCTTTTCAATTACTGAGAAATTTGCAATAATTGGAACACCTAATGTTTTTAATTTTGACTCAATGGTCTCTTAAGGTTAATCCATCACATCTAATCACTAACTTAAAGGGAAATTCATAGCAATTTTTTCCACTTACATTAGTAAGATGTAAAAACTTTAAAATGGTTGCGTTAGGCATCAAAAAAAAGTAAAATAAATGGTATTTTTGATGTTCAAATCAATAGAAAAGACAAGACTATGAGTAGCGAGAAAGAGGCTAAATTAAAAGCATTAAAACTTACCCTTGACAAGTTGGATAAAGCTTATGGTAAGGGAACCGTAATGAAAATGAGCGACCAGGCCATTGAAGATGTAGATGCCATTTCTTCTGGTTCATTGGGCTTAGATATTGCCCTAGGCGTAGGTGGTTATCCTAGGGGAAGAGTTATTGAAATCTATGGACCAGAGTCTTCTGGTAAAACCACCTTAACGCTGCACGCTATTGCAGAGGCCCAAAAAGCGGGAGGCATCGCTGCGTTTATTGATGCAGAACATGCTTTTGACAGATTTTATGCAGAAAAACTAGGCGTAGATTTAGAAAATTTAATTATATCACAACCCGATAATGGTGAACAAGCCTTAGAAATTGCAGACAATCTCGTAAGATCTGGAGCCATAGATATTGTTGTAGTAGACTCTGTTGCTGCTTTAACGCCTAAAAGTGAAATTGAAGGCGAGATGGGTGACTCTAAAATGGGACTTCATGCACGACTAATGTCTCAAGCCTTGAGGAAGTTAACTGCCTCTATTAGTAAAACCAATTGCACCATGATTTTTATTAACCAGCTTCGTGAAAAAATCGGTGTAATGTTCGGTAATCCTGAAACAACTACAGGAGGTAACGCCTTGAAGTTTTATGCTTCCGTACGCCTGGATATTAGAAGGTCTACTCAGATTAAAGATTCCAATGGTGAAGTTGTAGGTAACAAAACACGCGTTAAGGTTGTTAAGAACAAAGTGGCACCACCATTTAGAATGGCCGAGTTTGACATTATGTACGGTGGAGGTGTGTCTAAAGTTGGAGAAATTCTGGACTTGGCGGTAGATCATGATATCGTTAAGAAAAGTGGCTCGTGGTTTAGCTATGGCGACACCAAATTAGGACAAGGAAGAGACGCTGTTAAAAATCTGCTCATAGACAATCCGGACTTAATGGACGAACTCGAAGAAAAAGTTAGGGCGATAATCAATGAAGCTTAAACTAAAAATCCTGAGAATTCAGGATTTTTTTTATTTAGACGCAACCTTTATGCAACTTATGCATCTATGAAATGAGATTGATTAAATAATATGAAAAAAATAGTGTTATTGGCATTATTGCCCCTAATGTTTTTCTCTTGTAGCGTAGACAATGATTTGGATGATTTTTATTTTGAAATTATGCCAATTGAAAGCGTTGACATTCCTGAAAGTTTCGTTTTTGGTCAAACCTACGAGATAAGTGTTACTTACGATAAGCTAAATACATGTCATTCGTTTTATGATTTTATATATGAAATAAACGAGAACGAACGAACTATTGCCGTAGTAGACATTGTTTCTACCAACATGACGTGTGAGGATGAGGAAGAGTTGGTAACGGTAAGTTTCAATTTTACGGTATCATCGTTTGATACCTATTTATTTAAGTTCTATCAAGGTGAAGATGAAGACGGAGTCGATCAGTATCACCTTATAGAAGTTCCTGTTGGAATGGGTTTAACAAACTCTGAAATTCCAAATGTGACTAATTAATCTCTAAATCATGTGAGTTTAAAACAACTCATAGAAAAATGTATTGAACAGGATGCTCAAGCACAGAGTCAATTATACAAGCAGTACGCCAGTAAATTATTCTCTCTTTGCCTGAAGTACAGCCGCAATTATGTTGAAGCAGAAGATAATCTGCACGAAACGTTCTTAACCATTTTTGATAAAATAGGCCAATTTAACCATAAAGGGTCTTTTGAGGGCTGGCTAAAACGTATAGCTATAAATACAGCGCTCCAAAAGTACCGGCAGCATGTAGGTGTCTATGATATTGTCAATGAAGAAGCTATTGAAGATTCCAACATTGAAATAGATGACCAGGATTTGAGCCTAGATTTTTTATTAAAAATCATACAGGAATTACCAGACCGTTATAGATTGGTATTTAACCTATATGCCTTAGACGGTTATTCACATAATGAAATCAGTGACTTAATTGGTATTTCTGTAGGGACATCAAAATCTAATCTTGCAAGAGCGAGAAAGATTTTAAAAACAAAAATTGAAGACTATAAAGAAAAATCGAATTCGCGATCGATATAGAGTAAATGAAAGACAAGAAGCATATAGATAGACTCTTTCAAGAGAAATTTAAAGATTTCGAGGTTTCACCTGATGAAAAGTTGTGGAGTCGTATTGAAAGTGATTTACCGAAACGTAAGAAAAAGCGCCGACCTGTCGTGATATGGTGGCAATTGGGTGGCGTTGCGGCAGCTATTTTGTTGTTGATAACCGTAGGTATTTCATTGCTTAGACCGGATAAGACACAGCCCGAAGACTATCCGCTGGTAAATACCAAAACCGTAGACAGTTCTTCAATCCTTAAGAAGGAGAACACGAGCACCAATAACAAAAACACTGTAAAGAATTCTGTAGCTGATACAGATAATGAGACAGATTTAGAAGCTTCTGAAAACAAAACCCTAACGCCTAGTGCGTCCGCACGAACCAATGTTAAGAGCGAGAACAAGGTAGCAAGTCATACAAGGTCAACTCCAACTAATGAGAGTTCCAAAGGGGCTGTTACTAACGCTGTTGTGGCAGATAATCCTTTAAAAACCAAAAAGGAAAACCGTACGTCTGAAAATAAAATCCTAAACAAAAAGGATTTAAATGAAGACCTCAAGGAATCTTTGGACAGTAAGAAGAACGCTGTTGCAGAAAATCAAAACAACACTGAAACAGCGCCAACCAATGCAACCAAATCTAAAGTGGAAGACGGGATAATAAAAAAAGATGAGGCCTTACTTAAAGAGGAGCTAAAAAAGCAGTCTATCGAGGAAGCCATAGCTGCGCAAGAGGACAAAACAAATGAAAAAGAAAAAGTTGATCAAAGCAGGTGGAGCATTTCTCCAAATGTTGCGCCTGTTTATTTTAGCTCTTTAGGTCAAGGCTCTCCTATAAATGAACAATTTATTGAGAACTCCAAAGGTAGCAACGTTAGTATGAGCTATGGTATTTCAGGTAGCTATGCTGTGACTGACCGAGTTAAAGTTAGGGTAGGTGTCAACCGAATTAACCTTAACCAAGTCACCTCAGATGTATTTGCCTTTAGTGGTGTAGAAGCGAGTGAAACCAATAGCATGGCAAGAATGGAGAATGTAGATTATATGAGCAGCTCTGAATCTTATGCCATTATGAGTTCTGCAATGATGAATCGCGTCTCCTCGCCAGAATTATTTAATCCAAAAATATCTGGACAATTAGAACAACGCTTTGGTTTTTTGGAAGTGCCTTTAGAGTTGGAATATCGGATAATGGATAAAAAGTTTGGAGTTAATGTAATTGGTGGCTTTAGTACGTTTTTCCTTAACGATAATGAATTGTATGCTGAAGTTAACGGCACCTCAACACTTATTGGCGAAGCTAATAACATCAACTCTACAAGTTTTAGTGCCAATTTTGGATTAGGTATGGACTACAGCTTGTCTAAACAATGGAAGATAAATCTTGAACCCATGTTCAAGTATCAAATAAATACCTTTAGTAATACCTCTGGTGATTTTAGGCCATTCTTTATTGGAGTGTATTCTGGTTTAAGTTTTAAGTTTTAGGTTAATTAAGTTAGGTTATTGCAACACAATTTAGCAATGATGATGAGAGCTGCCCCTGGTTAGGGCAGCTTTTTTTTAGGCCCTTCTAGCAATTCTTTTAAAATTATTTGCCTCGCTTGTTCCTTTAATTCTTTTGTCTTCTCAACGGTAAGTCCTGCTGTCATTAAAAAGGAATGTATTTTGGCTCGCATTCGGCCAGGTCCGCCACTAAAAAATGTATACGAGAAAAGCCTTTTATTATCATAGAACGTTAAAGGAACCACAGGAATTTGGTGATTAATGGCCAACCTAAAGGCACCATCTTTAAAATCGTCAAGGGTTATATGCTCCTCGGGCACACCGCCTTCAGGAAATATGCAAATACTAAGGCCTTGCTTTAATCGCCGCTGAGCTCTAAGAAAAACGGCTTTTCTGCTTTCGGCATTGCTTCGGTCTACAAGAATACAAGTTCGCTTATAAAAAAAGCCAAATAAAGGAATCTTAGCCAATTCTTTTTTTCCCACAAAAACAAAAGGATTCTTTACCGCCACCAACATAAGCATGATGTCCGTCATAGAGGTGTGGTTGGCTATAAACATATAGCTCTGGCCACTCACGGGTTTTTCCTCTTTTATAATTTGGTATCTAAAACCCATCCCGATTAAAATAAATTTGGCCCAAAATCTGGCCAATCTAAAAAAGAAAGGATACCATTGTTCCCTTGAAATGGAAATTATAAGCACCGGAAATAACACAATGATTGGCAGGGCCACCAAAATGTAAAACCATATGCGGTACAACAACCAAAAGGGATATTTGAAAATCACCATGAAACCAAAACTAAAAAATTTATCTTTGCGTTCAGTTATCAAACAAGTTTAATTTAATTGAAATTCCTGCACCTGCAGGATATAGTAATGGCAAGAATTCTAACAGGAATACAAAGTACAGGAACACCACATCTAGGTAATATTTTAGGCGCAATTTTACCAGCTATAGAAAAGGCGAAACAAGCTTCTAATGAATCCTATTTATTTATTGCAGATTTGCATTCGCTTACTCAAATAAAAGATGCAGATACTTTACGGCACAACACCTATTCTACAGCAGCCACTTGGCTAGCTTTTGGCCTTGACATTGAAAAAAGTGTGTTTTACAGACAAAGCGATGTGCCTCAAGTCACTGAATTGGCTTGGTATTTAAATTGCTTCTTTCCATTTAAACGATTAGAGTTGGCCCACAGTTTTAAGGATAAAGCTGATCGATTAGACGATGTCAATGGTGGCCTATTTACCTATCCTATGCTTATGGCGGCTGATATTTTACTCTATGATTCTGAGATAATCCCAGTGGGAAAAGACCAAGAGCAACACATTGAAATGACGCGTGATGTGGCCTCCCGTTTTCATGCCAGGATGGGAGAAACCTTTGTGCTGCCTGTCGCAGATATCCAAAAAGACACGATGCTCATACCTGGAACCGATGGTGCCAAAATGAGTAAAAGCAAAGGAAACATCATTGACATTTTCTTACCAGAAAAAAAACTGCGCAAACAAATTATGTCCATAAAAACAGACAGCACACCACTCGAAGAACCCAAGGATTGGTCTACTTGTAACTGTTTTGCATTATACACCATTTTGGCCTCTGATGCCGAAACAGCCCAGATGAAAGCCAATTACGAAAAAGGAGGTTATGGCTACGGACATGCCAAGCAAGCCTTATTTGAGCTTATTCTCGAACGCTTTGGTGATGCCAGAGCGAAGTATTCTTACTTCATGGACAACTTACATGAAGTCGATGCTGCATTGGCCAAAGGTGCGGCAAAAGCCAAAGTTGTGGCAGATGACGTTTTAAAACGCGTTAGAGCCAAGGTTGGGTATTAATTAAATAAGCTCAAACATCTTTCCGGGCAAAGGTCTTACAACACCTTTAAGCTCCATATTTAATAGAAGGCTCGCTACTTTATAACTAGGTATTTGGCATTGAAGTGCAATGGAGTCCAAAAGGTCCTTGCCATTTGCTTTAAGGTAATTATATACTTGTTTTTCATCCTCATCCAATTCTACAAATAACTGTTTCTGTATTGAGGTTGGCTTGGATTTTGAATCGTCATTGTCCAATTTCCAATTAAGGATATAAGGGATATCCAATGGATCGGATAGCAAGTGGGCCTTCTGAAATTTAATAAGATTATTGCAGCCCACACTTCGTGAGTCTGTAGGGCGTCCAGGGACTGCAAAGACCTCACGGTCGTAGGAATTTGCGATGTCTGCCGTCACTAAACTACCACCCTTTTCAGCAGATTCTATAACGATTGTAGCTTCACTCAGTCCTGCTATGATTCTGTTTCGTTTTAAAAAATTATTGCGGTCAAAAGGATCTGTACTCCAAAAATCCGTGTAGAAACCTCCGTGCGCTTCTATGGGAGCGACGTATTTCTCGTGTATTTTGGGATATATCTGATTTAACCCATGGGCCAAACAACCAATAGTTTGTAGATTGTGTTTTACTGCCGCATTTTGTGCGGTAATATCGGTCCCATAAGCAAATCCTGAAACAATTATAGGGTTATAAGGCGCTAGAGTTTCTACCAGACGCTGGCAAAATGCAATGCCTTTTGTAGTAATCTTGCGCGTTCCTACTATGCTTATAATGTAATGGTTGCCGATATTGATGTTGCCGGATTGAAACAAAAGAATAGGACCGTCTATGCATTGTTTTAATCGTTCTGGGTAAGCTTCGTCCATAAAATAATGTACCTCAATACCATTGTCCCTGATGAAGCGTAGTTCATGTTCGGCTTCTTCCAAAAAATCAGCTTGAAACAGTGCATCTGCAATTAACGTTCCTATGCCATCGATTTTAAGCAGATTCGCTCGTTTTTCTTTAAGAACAGCTTCTGCAGAACCACAGTGATGAATCAGCTTTTTCGCTGTTGTAGGACCTATCTTAGGAAGGTGTTGTAAAGCTAGAGTGTAAATTAACTCGCTATCTGTCATTACAATATAACTTTTAAACCAATCCCAATAAACTAATTTTTTTGATGTTAATAACTAAACTCCTTGAAAGTTTTATGGATTTTGAAAATTTTTAACTTTGTTACGCAATGCAGTTAGAAGTTTACATAAAGGATTTGCTTTACAGATATGATTGTGTGATTGTGCCAGATTTTGGTGCGTTTTTGACACAACGAGTCTCAGCAAAAATCCATGACAATACACATACGTTATATCCGCCAAAAAAGCTTTTGTCCTTTAACGAGCAATTGCAAAAAAATGATGGTCTATTGGCCAATTATATCGCAGAAGTTGAAAAAATCCCTTACGATACCGCCATTTATAAAATCGCAAAGCAGGTAAAATCAATTAAGTCTTATTTAATTGAAGGTGAAACCATTCAATTTGAAGATATAGGCGAGTTTATGCTCAATAATGCCGGCAATATTGTGTTTGAGCCTTCTAATCACATCAATTTCCTCACGGATTCGTTTGGGCTATCTCACTTTAATTCAGTTGAGGTTGCTAGAGAAGTTTATAACAAAGAGGTGGAGGCCCTTGAGGAAAAAATTGCTATTCCAATTTCGAATAAAAAGCGGTCGTCATCATGGTTAAAATATGCAGCTGCAGCTGTAGTTATATTAGGTTTGGGCGCTTATGGGTCTTATAAATACTACACAAATACTGTTGAAACCCACAACCAACTTGCCCAGGAAGAAGCCAATGCGCAATTGGATGAAAAAGTTCAAGAGGCAACATTTGTGATTCCTAATGCCTTACCGGCAGTAGAATTAGAAGTCGAAAAACAATCTGGAAATTACCATGTCGTTGCTGGTGCGTTTAGGGTAGAATCCAACTCGGTAAAAAAAGTGAACCAGCTTCGGGCTAAAGGTTACAAGGCAAGGGTCATTGGTAAAAACAGATACGGACTCCATGAAGTCGTATACGAAAGCTTTGAAACACGAACAGAAGCCATAAATGCGCTCTACAAAATTAGACGAGAGCACAATCGCGATGCATGGTTGTTGGTTAAATCTTTAGATTAATCTTTCCTTTTTAATTTAATAGCTTATTGGATGTTATCTTTGCATAAATTTTTAGTTCATGCAAGCGAAAACAGCATTTCAATCTAAAACTATCGTTACAGATTTAGTTCTTCCCAGCGAGACTAATCCCATAAATAATCTCTTTGGAGGTGAATTACTAGCACGCATGGATCGTGCAGCCAGTATAGCGGCTAGGCGCCATTCTAGGCGAATTGTTGTTACAGCATCTGTAAATCATGTAGCTTTCAACCATACCATTCCTCTTGGGAGTGTGGTTACGGTAGAGGCCAAAGTCTCTAGAGCCTTTACGTCGTCGATGGAAGTTTATCTAGATGTTTGGATTGAAGACAGGGAGTCTGGAGAATGCATAAAAGCCAACGAAGCCATTTACACTTTTGTGGCTGTGGATGAGACTGGCCGTCCTGTTAAGGTTCCTGAACTCATCCCAGAAACAGACTTGGAAAAAGAACGCTTTGAAGGTGCCTTGAGACGTAAACAACTAAGTTTGGTATTGGCAGGCAAAATGAAACCCCAAGATGCTACGGAACTAAAAGCCATTTTTGAGTAAATTAAACCTTTTTTAAGCTTTAAGGTCTTACCATAAAACCAAAACTATTTATGATGAGACCGCTAGTTTACACTTTAGTATTCCTTTTTGCAATGAGTTTTACCTCTTGTGCCAAACGCGTAGTTGTAAGGCAGCCAGCAGGTGTGACCGTAGTTCAAAAATTACCAAGACAGCATAACATAGTTCGTGTGAATGGTGCTCGCTACTATGTTTTTAACGGAAGATATCACAGAAAAACTAGACAGGGCTATGTTGTAGTTAATCTATAATTAATAGTTCGCCAACCAATACTCTGGATTGAGTTTCTTATCGTTTTTATATATTCTGAAATCGAGAAGCGATTCACCAGTTGATCTATTGGTAAACACCTCTCCTATAGGTTGACCTGTGGCCACCTTGTCACCAGATTTAACGTATATCTTGGAGAGGTTGTTATAAATACTTAGATAATTTCCATGTCTAATTATAACCGCAGGGTTAGCATTTTTAACGATTACTATTTTAGATACTTCTCCTGTAAATACCGATTTCACTTGAGCATTACGCTCTGTAGCAATTTTAACACCAGAATTGTTAACCTCAACCGAGCGGTCGGCCAAGGAGCGTGTTTTACCAAATTTGCCCTTTATAACACCTCGAGATACAGGCCAGCCTAATTTTCCTCGATTGGCTTCAAAGTTAGAGGCTAGAACCTTGGCTTCCGGCGTGAGCACAAAGGCACCTGTTGATTTGGTATTTCCAGCTTCTTTGTTAGATGCAGCAATGGCTTCCTTGATGAGGCGGTCAATTTCCCTATTTAGGCGTTCTGCTTCTTTTTGCTTCTTGTTTATTTGTGCCGTATACTTGCTCATATCCGCTTTTATGGCGGCCATTAGAGCTTCCCGTTGTTTTAGCTCCTCTTCCAGTTTTCGTTTTTCGGCTCGGTTCTCTTCAATTAATTTCTGCTTTTCTTCCTTTCGTTTAGAGAGTTTAATATTTAATTCCTGTAGCTCTTTGGTTTTGGCCTTGATGGCTTCTCCCTGCTTCTTTTGATAATTAGCGTATTGCTTAATGTATTGCAGCCGTTTATAGGCCTGTTTAAAATCTTGTGAGGACAACAAAAACATGACTCTGCTTTGTTCTGACTTGCTTTTATAGGATTTTACAATCATTGCAGCATAATCATCCTTTAATTCCTGTAGCTGCTCCCTAAGTATGGATATCTCTCTTTGATTGGCATTAATCTCTCGTGTTAACAAATTGGCCTGTTCATTGGTTATTCTTATAAGATTGCGGCGAACACTCACCTTATAATTTATATCTTCTATTACGGTGATTTCTGATTTCTCTTCCTTCTTTTTAGAAAAAAGCAATGCATTGATTTGCTTCATCTCCCTTAGAATTTGCTGACGCTGTGCCTCTAACTTTTTTTGCTTCTCACTCTGACCATAAAGAAGCTGAGAACAGGACCATGCCATTAAAAGGATTAGAAAAAACTTAACTCTAAACATTACTTTAATTGAATTTCTTTGTAGCCACTTGGTATTCTGAAAGGAAAACGCAACTCCTGATTTAGGGAAACAGACTTAAATTCTAAGGCAATTTTAACTTCATCCCTATCCTCGACAGCTATAATATCTATGTTTTGAGGCAAGACTTGCTTATCTACGTTTTGATAAGAAGCATAGTCTATTTGCAAAATCCGCTTTTTTAGTTGCTGAAACAGTTGTAAGCTATCCATCTTAAAATGTGACGGATTAATAAGATAGAAAAGCTCGAAAAAAGCATTTTGCGCTTTTGGCTGAAGCGCATAAGAATTGCCACTAACCTGAACTATATGCGGTTGTTCTTGGAGACTAAAAATAGCTTGGCCCAACAATATATTCTGAACCTTATTAAAGTCTAGCTCAATACCAACAATATCGCTGAGCAACTGGTAATTGCCATCAAAATACTCATTGTCTTGTTTGTTGTAAAAACGGACCTTTTCGGGCGTTATCATCATTCTGGCCAAACCTAACGGAGCACTAAGCCAAATGGTTTTGTCTTTTTCCATTCTAAAGTTTAAGGTCACTCCCTGAAGTTTGTCGCCCTCTATAATATCTATACGCACCTTAGCTTGTAAGGTCTTAAAATTGGCATCACTTTTTTGGTGCTGTTTGATAACTTGTTTTGCCGATAATTTGTCACTGGCCTCGCCAGATGCAATAACGCTCCTTGCAGATTTACAACCAATAATTAATACTGCAGCGGCCACACAAAATACTAGTCTCAACAAATTATATCGCTTATTCGGTGTCATTTACTGATTTACTTTGAGGGCTTTGGCTTTTTTAGCAAACGCTTCAGACTCACTAATATTATTGAGTTGCTTATACGCTAAACTCAATTCTGAATAAAAATCGGCTTCCATTTGCGGATTCTCTACCAAAAAGTCTAATCCCAACTTTAGTTGGTCTATGGCCAATTGGTGGTTGCCTAATTTATTCTGGGCTACACCGCTAACAAGGTACAAAATGGGCTGAGCTGGATATAGCTCCAAGGCGGTACTGCTATCTTCTATTACGGCTTGATAATCCTTAATATCCAATTGTAACAACAGGACATCCTTAATTAATTTAAAATCGTTGGGGTTTTGTTTTAGGGCTTCCTTAAAATTAGAAAGGGCCTTCACCTTATCTCCTGCCATTAAATAATATTGCCCCAATTCGCTATGCGTTTTGGCATCTTTATTGTCATCTGCCAAAGCTGTTATATCCATTAAGTCCGTCTCATATTCTGGATGTTCTGACACAAAATTGACAAAGTCTTTAAGCACTTTGGCCTTGGCATCTGCATTAATCTCTGGACTGCTCAGTGCTATTTTCACGGAGTTTATAGCGTCCTCGACCTTATTGTCCTCCAAATAAAATTTATACAGTGCTAAATGCACAAATTTTGAATCTGGTTTAATCTTGAGCAGATTTTGTGCGGCCTTGTAGGCGTTCTTTTTATCACCAATCTGACTGTAACGATATATTAACTTAAGATGGTTATCCTCGTTATTGGGATTATTGGCAATTCGCTGTTCTAAATTTTCTATTCGATCATCTGCGTTTCCTGTAATGCTATAGATGTCGTTTCTCATGGCATCCCTAGATTCACTTACCCCTAACTCTTCATCCAGTTCGTCCAATAATTGGAGCGCTTGCCTGTATTTTTCCTCCCTAACATACAATGCCGCTAAATCCTCTTTATAGTCGGGATGGTATTTAACCAATTGTTTAATGGTCTTTATGGCATTTCTTATGTCATTTTGTTGATAGTATACATCGTACAGCTCATCTAAAAACCATTCGTTATCAGGTTGCATGCTAATGGCTTCCTTTAAAGCTTCTTCGGCAGCACCAAAGTTCTTTAGCTTGTTGTAGTTTTTACCCAATTCAAAATAAATAATCGGTAATTTACTATTGAGGTTTAGACATTTCTGAAGCGCATCTACAGCACGGTCATAGTTTTCAATACCCTTTTGTTTTAGCGCTTCAAAAAAATACTCTTGGAACTCATCTTCAACATTACCTAAATCATCATCTGGACGCTTGTTGAAATCAACTTGTGCCAAGCCATAGCATGGCACCAGAATGAGTAGTACCAATATAAAACGTGCTATGTAGTTTGTTAGTGTCATCGTAATTTTATGCTTCCCTTATCTGAAACGAACTGCAGCGATTGGCATACGGCAAAAGCCATTCCAAAATTCATTCTGTAGATGTGAGACATTTAATTCTAGGATTCCAAAACCGAATAATCTCCTATGCTAATTTTTGTGAAATCGCCATCGTACTTTACAAAGTTACCTATCATTGCTTCATCTAAATTAGCGTTTTTAATAGTGGTGTGATTCTGTATTAAACTATTTTTAACGGTTGAATTTTCTATAACACAGCCGTCTCCTATAGACACGAAAGGACCAACGGTTGTATTGCGCAGAGTTGTGTCTTTACCAATGTAACAAGGCTCAATTATGTTAGAGTTTTCAATAGTTGCAGAAGCATCTACCAAAACTTCGTTATCACTTGAAAGGAAACCGAGCATTTTGGCATTGGTTTCTAACGTTACGTTCTTGTTGCCACAATCCATCCATTCATCCACTGTGCCTGTCTTAAATATCTTTCCGTCTGCCATCATGCGCTTAATACCATCATTAATTTGGTACTCACCACCATTCATAACGTTTTCATTTAATACTTGTTGTAACTTTTCTTTAAGCTCTGCCACATTCTTAAAATAATAAATGCCTATTACAGCTTGGTCGCTAACGAAATCTTGAGGTTTCTCAACGAGCTCAATGATTTCGTCCATATCATTAAGTTTTACAACGCCATAGGCTTCTGGATTCTTTACTTTCTTGGTCCAAATGACACTATCAGCATCAGGATCTAAGTCAAATTCTGCCCTAATTAGCGTATCTGCATAAGCGATAACGGCAGGTCCGTCTAAAGACGGTTCGGCACTCATTATGGCGTGGCCGGTCCCTAAAGGTTTGTCCTGTCTATAAATTGAAGCTTTTGCTCCTAGGTCATTTGCCAGTTGGGTTAAACTCGCTACAACATCATCTCCGAAAAATGCAGGGTCACCGAGAACAAAGGCAATCTCCTCAATGGGTTGCTTTAGAACTTTGGCAATATCTTTAACCAGTCGATGCACAATAGGTTGACCTGCTACTGGAATTAAAGGCTTTGGTACTGTTAAGCTATGTGGTCTTAGGCGCGAACCTCTACCTGCCATTGGGACTATGATTTTCATTTCTTTTTTTATGTTTTACGTGATTATTACTTTGTTCCTGTGCTTCCAAATCCACCTTGACCTCGATTGGTTTCGGTTAGTATTTCAACCTCATCCCATTCGGCACGCTCGTGTTTTGCTATTACCAGCTGGGCGATTCGTTCCCCATCCCTTACTTCAAAGGGTTCATTGGAAATATTAACTAAAATGACTCCTATTTCACCTCTATAGTCGGCATCTATTGTGCCAGGAGCGTTAAGCACCGTTATGCCCTTTTTGGCCGCTAAGCCACTTCGTGGTCTCACTTGAGCTTCATAACCAATAGGAAGTTCTATGAACAATCCTGTTCCTACGATAGTCCGTTCTAGAGGTTTAAGCACTCTTGGTTCGCTTAAATGGGCTCTTAAATCCATACCTGCAGAAGCGGTGGTTTCGTAATGCGGTAATGCGTGTCTCGATTTGTTTATAATTTTAATCGTCATGGAATTATCGTTTTAATACCTTTTTTAGTTGGTTCTTTTCCAATAGGATAATAGACCCTAAAAATACAATTAACATTGCAAAGCCTATATAATAATTACTACGATAATAATAAAAGGAGACTGCAGACAACAGAGAAGACATTATAAGGTAAAAGGCTATCTTCTTTAAATCATAAGGTATAGGGTAATATTTTCTTCCCAAACCGTAGGATAACAGCATCATGCTAGCATAGGCCACAAGTGTAGCAACTGCGGAAGCTCTATAACCATAGTTAGGGATAAATACAATGTTGATTATCAAGGTTACAAAAGCCCCAAATACAGAAATGTACGCTCCGAATTTAGTCCGATCCGTAATCTTGTACCAGACGGAAAGGTTGTGATAAATTCCTAAACAAAAATTGGCCAAGAGCACAATAGGAACGATAACCATGGCCTCCCAGTACGCTTCACTCCGTATTACAATTGGTTTAATTACATCTGCAAATATCACAACGGTTAAAAATATAATAGACCCAAAAGCCACAAAAAACTCTAGTATCAATGCATAATTTTTTTGAGGGTTTTTAGCCTTGGAATGACTAAAAAAATAAGGTTCAATGCCTAAGCGATAAGCTGTTGCAAATAAGGTCATGAATAAAGCCAATTTATAACAGGCGGAGTACATTCCAATTTGGGTATCTGCCACATCGTTGGGTAGAAGTTCTTTTAGTAGGATTCTATCAAACGTTTCGTTTATGGAAAATGCAATCCCTGCAATTAAAACAGGTAGAGCATATCGCATCATATTTTTCCAAAGGGCTTTGTTAAAATGGTAATTTAATTTGGTGTAGAATGACACAAAAAAGAGCAACGTAAAAGCGCTCGCCACTAGGTTTGCTATAAAAATATAGCTAATCTCGTGGTTAGGGAGATACAAATATGCCATTAAATCCGAGTGTTCTGCTAAATTCTTTAAGGCCAACAAGAAGAATAAATTAAGGCCTATATTGATGGCAACATTAAGAATTTTAATGGTAGCATATCTTATCGGTCTTTCATTGGCACGAAGCCACGCAAAAGGTATGATTACAAGAGCGTCTAAGAGAAGAATCCAAATAACGAGCTTAATATATTTTACCTCAATACTAATAAACTGAGCTATAGTATTTTGGAACATATAGGCTATCAGAACAAAGACAACGGTAGAAACAACAAGAGAAATTGCCGCAGTACTTATCACAGTCTGTTTATCTTCTTCCTTATTAAAAAACCTAAAGAAGGCGGTCTCCATCCCATAGGCGAGAAGGACATTGAACAAAACAAAATACGAAAAGATAACAGAGACTTGGCCGTAGTCTGAAGGATTTGGTAATACTGCCTGGCTCGTATACAAGGGTACTAGAATAAAACTAAGCATCCTTGGCAGAACCGTTGCTAATCCATAGATAAAAGTCTGCTTAAAAAGTTTTTGAAAGGCACTCAAGTTAAAAGATGCATGGTTGGTGGTAAAAATATTAAATTATATGTGTTACGGCTAATAATATGGCTATATGTATAACTAAAAAAGTCGTGCCAATGGCACGACTTAATATAAATATCGGCACGCTACTAATTCTCCTCTATGTCTAGAGTTGCCATAGTAGAATGCTCCATTCGTGTATAAATCGAAGGCGCTCCATCTTTGTAATAGACACCTGCCAACTCTTCATCAATTTTGAGCTTATAAAACTTTGTTGCACCATCCTCAATGTAGGACACTACACATTCGTTATCCCGTAAATCGAAAGGATAGTTTTCTGGTTTTTCCGGCTTTGTAAATACGTAGCTTTTATTAGGATTCTTCAATATTGCGATATAACGGCCGTCTTGAAGGTAAAATCTACCTCTAAGGTTTCTGAAGTAAACGTCCTCTACGGTAACGTTGGAGGCTTTTTGTACAACTGGTAAGTATAGAGTATATCCCGTCCCGCCGTGGTCAATAGCAGCAAACCACTCTTGAAAATAAACCGATTTGATCTTAAAGGGCACGTGTTGTTCGAAGTTTGTGCTCGCTATTTCCTTTGTACCTGAACACTGATATGTTAAGCCAACAAGTACAGTAAAAATCGCATACCGAAGCGCATTATAAATTGCTTTCATCATTAAAGTAGGTTAAGATTTGAGAAGCAATATAGAACAAAAATTAAATTAAGACGACTAAAGGTCTTATTAATCGATAAAACGTATTTTTATTGTAAGAAAAAGAAAAAGCCAAGCTAATTTAGCCTGGCTATAAAATTATTTTTTTAAAAATTCTTCTTGCTGCTTTAACCGCCAGCACTCTCACCCTTAATAAACTTTTGCTTCCGCCTAATTGTTCAGTGCTTCAGTACCTTTAGCGAACATGTGGCTACGCCTAATTGTTCAGTGCTTCCGCACCTCCAACAATTTCTAAAATCTCGTTGGTAATTGCAGCTTGGCGTGCTTTATTGTATGTTAACTTAAGCTGGTCTCTTAACTCTTTGGCGTTATCGGTGGCTTTATGCATTGCCGTCATACGCGCCCCATGCTCTGATGCAAAAGAATCCCTAACTGCTTTGTAAAGTTGGGTCTTTAACGACTTAGGAATTAAGGTTTCTACTATCGTTTCCTTATTTGGCTCAAAAATATAGTCTAGATTCGCATTACCTTCGTCCATTTCTGGTTCAATTGGCAAGTATTGCTCAGTCATCACAATTTGAGTCGCTGCGTTTTTAAAACTGTTGTAAACCAATTCAACCTTGTCAAAATCACCAGCCACAAACTGATCCATTATCATTTGGGCAATTGTAGCTACATTGTCAAAAGTAAGGTCATCATAAACATCACTTTCATTGGCTAAGACAATCCCTTTTTTAGAAAATGCATCATTCGCTTTCTTCCCAATGGCCAAGACAGACACTTGCTTACCTTTATAAGATTCATCTATAATGGAGTTAACCTGCTTAATAATATTAGAATTAAAAGCACCACACAGACCTCTGTTGGACGTTATTGCAACTATAAGAACCTTGTTTATTTCTCGCTGTTCTGCAAATTTTCCACCACTTCCTGCATCTAAGGTTGCACTTAATGCCTGAAGTAACTCGGTAAGTTTATTTGAATAAGGCCGCATTGCAGTAATAGCATCTTGCGCCTTCTTTAACTTGGCAGCAGAAACCATTTTCATGGCACTGGTAATCTGCATCGTTGAAGACACTGAAGATATTCTATTACGTATTTCCTTTAAGTTTGCCATTTGTCTATAATTGCGTCTTATATAACCTTAAACCTTTGGAAACTGTGTTCCAAAGGTTAGTAATTCCTTATGCTTTATATTTCGCTGACAAGTCTTTGGCTACTTTGGTAAGTGTATCCGTAACTTCGTCAGTTAATTTTCCAGACTTCAAAGTATCTAAGGTTTCTCTGTGCTTCGCATTAAGAAACTCTAAATAGTCGCGCTCAAATTCTTTTACTTTTTCAACAGGCACGTCTCTAAGTAGATTTTTAGACCCTGCATAAATTATAGCAATTTGGTCTTCTACTGTAAATGGATCGTTTTGTGCTTGTTTTAAGATTTCAACATTTCGTCTACCCTTTTCGATAACATTAAGGGTTGCTGCATCTAAGTCTGAACCAAACTTAGCAAACGCTTCCAATTCACGGAATTGTGCTTGGTCTAGCTTAAGGGTACCCGCTACTTTTTTCATGGATTTAATCTGTGCGGACCCACCTACACGAGATACAGAGATACCAACATTAATTGCAGGACGAACACCAGAGTTAAATAAATCTGACTCTAAGAAAATCTGTCCGTCTGTAATTGAGATTACGTTTGTTGGGATATAGGCCGAAACGTCTCCTGCTTGTGTTTCAATGATTGGTAAAGCCGTTAGAGAACCTCCACCTTTAACCACTGGTTTTAAAGATTCTGGCAAATCGTTCATATTCTTGGCAATATCATCATCTTCAATCAATTTTGCAGCACGCTCCAATAATCTTGAGTGAAGGTAGAATACGTCACCAGGATACGCCTCACGACCTGGAGGACGACGTAATAATAATGACACCTCACGGTAGGCAACCGCCTGCTTTGACAAATCATCATAAACAATTAAAGCTGGACGACCAGTGTCTCTAAAATACTCACCGATAGCAGCACCAGCAAATGGTGCGTATACCTGCATTGGCGCAGGGTCAGATGCATTTGCAGCTACAATTACTGTGTAGTCTAAAGCACCTTTATCCTCTAACGTCTTAGCAATGTTTGCAACAGTTGAAGCCTTTTGGCCAACAGCTACGTATACACAAAATACAGGCTCACCTGCATCGTAAAATTCTTTCTGGTTTATAATCGTATCTATACAAACCGTTGTTTTACCTGTTTGACGGTCTCCAATAACCAACTCACGTTGTCCTCTACCAACTGGTATCATCGCATCAACAGATTTGATACCTGTTTGCAATGGCTCATCTACAGGCTGACGGAAGATTACACCAGGTGCTTTACGCTCTAGTGGCATTTCGTACAACTTACCGCCTATAGGTCCTTTTCCATCGATAGGGTTACCAAGAGTATCAACTACCCTTCCCACCATTTCTTCACCTACTTTAATTGAGGCAATACGGTTGGTACGTTTAACGGTAGCACCTTCCTTAATTTCTTTAGATGGTCCTAAAAGTACGATACCTACGTTATCTTCTTCAAGGTTTAGAACGATACCTTCCAATCCACCTTCGAATTCTACCAATTCACCATACTGTGCATTAGATAGACCGTAAGCGCGTACAATACCATCTCCAACAGTTAATACAGTTCCTACTTCGTCTAATGAAGCACCGGCTTCAAATCCTGAAAGTTGTTGTTTTAAAATCGCTGATATTTCAGCTGGTTTTACTTCTGCCATTTTTTATAGTCTTTGCTATTAGCTGCTAGCTATTAGTTTAATGTAAATTCTCTTTTTAAATTATTGAGTTTGTTTGCAATACTTGCATCAAATTGCATATCGCCTACTCGTAGAACGAAACCACCAATTATGGATTCGTCTACTATATTTTCTACAGTAACTTTTTTGTCTGTTAAATCCTTGATTTTAGCAAGTACTTTTTGTTCCAACTCTTTTGTCATTGCAACTGCCGTTGTAACACTTGCAACTTCTTCGTTATTGTGCTCCTTGTAAAGGGCAGTATATTGATTGGCAATAGCTTCTAACAACCCAAAACGATTGTTTTGGATGAGTAAATCAAATAAGTCCTTGGTAAGGGCTTCAGTCTTAGGAAACACCTTTTCAATGACCTTTTTTTTGTCTTCTGCTCTAATGACAGAATTCTTAAGGGCTTCACTCAATTCTTTACTCGAAGCAATGCCATTGGCTAGAGATAACATATCGTCATTAACCTTATCGGCCTTTTTCTTTTCTAAAGACAGGTTTAATAACGCTTTTGCATAACGTATTGCCGCTCTACTCATTCTACTTAGTTTAAGGTTGCTTCACCTAACATAGACTCCACAAGTTTCATTTGTTTGTCTTTATTAGACAGCTCTTCTTTTACCACTTTTTCCGCTATATCGATAGACAGGTTAGCTACTTGTGATTTTAAATCTGCTATTGCTGCTTTCTTCTCACTTTCTATAGAGGCCTGAGCCTGTGCAATCATTTTATTGGCTTCCTCTCTAGCTTCTTCCTTGGCATCCTCTATCATTTTATTCTTCATGTCGCGAGCCTCCTTGAGCATGCTCTCTCTCTCTGCTCTTGCCTCCTTTAACAATCTTTCATTATCTGCTTGAAGGTTCTCCATTTCAAGCTTAGCCTTTTCGGCAGCATCCAATGCATCCTTTATTCCTTCTTCTCTGTCATTTAAGGAATTAAGAATGGGCTTCCATGCAAATTTTACCAAAAGAAAAATCAGAGCCACAAACAAAATGGTCTGCTTTACAAAAAGGTCTAATGAAAAATTTTCTAATAACTGTTCCATTATTTATGTTTTATTCTTTTTTGTTGTTGTTAAACTATTCCCTGCAACCAACCGTTACAGGGAAATAGTTGTTTTGCTTAAGGATTACTTTCCTAAGAAGATTGCTGCAAACGCAAGCCCTTCCAAAAGTGCTGCGATAATAATCATCGCAGTTTGAATTTTGTTAGTAGCTTCCGGCTGACGAGCGATACCTTCCATTGCACCTCTACCAATTTGTCCCAGACCTATACCAGCACCGATTACGATTAAACCAGCACCAACTAAGTTTGGTACCAAAGAAGTAGCTTCTTGTAGAATTGCTAAAGCCATCATTTTAAAATATATAGTTAAACAAAAAATTCAATATTAATGGTGCTCTCCTTCCTCAACGGCCATACCTATAAATAATGCCGAAAGCATTGTAAAGATATATGCCTGAAGAAAAGCAACTAAAACCTCAATAAGGGTAATAAACATCGCCAACACTAACGACAAGGTTGTTGACCCAAATGCCGTCATATCCTTCTGCATTAAAATTCCAATAGAAATCAAACTCATTACCACGATGTGCCCTGCTGTAATGTTTGCGAACAAACGAACCATTAAAGCAAAAGGTTTAATGAGTAAGGTCCCTGCCAATTCAATCACAGCCAATAGAGGCCTTATAAGATAAGGTACTCCAGGCATCCATAATTGGTGGCTCCAAAAGTGTTTATTACTAGAAAAGAGGTATATAATTAATGTTATAATTGCTAAAGAAGCAGTAACAGCTAATTGTCCTGTTACATTAAAGCCAAAAGGCATAAGCCCAACTAAATTTAAAAACCAAACAAAGAAAAATACCGTCATGAGGTATCCTGTAAACTTTCTATATTTTGGTCCAATGTTTGGCTTTGCTATTTCATCTCTTACATAAATCACCAAAGGTTCGAGTATACGCCCAAAACCTGTTGGTACTGCTTTTTTCTTGTACTGCCTTGCCAAACCGCCAAACCAAATCAGCATTAGAAGGCCCATTAGAAGAATCCCAAATACACTTTTAGTGATGGACCAGTCGAAGGGTTTTGTAGCGTTTACAGGATGATGTTCACTGTCGAATTCTACTGTTTCCGCACCAGCTTCCAATTCGTAAATAACACCATGATTTTTTACAAACCGGCTTCCATTTCTTTCTACAACAACCTCACCACTGTCATCGTGATGAAACGCCGAAGACATAAAGGCAGTAAGCCCATTCTCTCCCCATAAAATTACCGGAAGTGGAAAACCAACTTCGTGCTTTTCGCCATTGGAATAATAGTCGAATAAATGAAAATCGTGAGAATCCTTAACGTGATGTTGAATATAATCGTTGACTTCTTCTTCTGTGTTTACAGGGTCATTATCGCCGCTTTTCATACCTTCAGAGGACCCAAGGGCATAAGTGAAAATTGACCAAACCAAACAGATACTTAGAAAAGATACTTTCTTTAAACTTGCCTTCATTTACACTTCTTAATTTTTTGTGAAGCTCGAAAAATTCGGCGCAAAGGTATATATTTTTTTTAGAGTAATTAGTCTTTACTTGTCTTTTTTTTGGAGGCTTGGGCTTTGAGTAATATGGAGCAATAGAAGACTTCAAAAAACAGAGAGATTAGTATTGGCAAAAGCATTACAATAGCTTCCATTTGGGTAATGGGTTTCTCATTAAAAAACAAGCCTCTAAATACTACAATAAATACAATAGGCTTAACCAAAACCGAAGCCAAGTACAAAAAGCCTAGATTATCTTTAACTGTTTCTTTTTGAGCTATATAAGTGAGTAACAGCAATAAAATAAGTGTAAAAACCACATTGAAAATGAAAATATTCGTTGTTGGAAAATCCAGTCTTAAATCCTGTTGCGGTAAAACGTAAGGCTGTAAGACAAACAAAAGTGCTAGAATGACAACAAAGAGAATTAGAACAACGAGAAGCTTTGTGCGCATCACTTAATCTGAATTAAAATGTTTCAATCGGGTGATTACAGAATACATGGCGCCAAATACCGCCAATAAGGTGATCGTATTTTCTAGATAAGAGGTTGTAAATTTTTCATCTAACCATTGTCCTAAGAGGTTTCCCAAATAGATAATTAAACCCATTTGTAAACCGATACTGGAAAACACAGCCCAGTTTTTAAGACCCTTGCCTTTCTTTTTGGATGGTTGTTTGTTGCGCTTGTGGTTTGACTGGTTCATTTGGTAAGGCCTTTACGGTTCCCTTCATGCTACAGGTTGCATTGAAGGTAGCTCCTGGTTCTACAGCTAGTTTACTGGTATGAACTTCACCCTCGATATGCGCAGTGGATTTAAGGGACAACGTTCCGGATAAAATGAGTTTTCCTGAAAACTTCCCCTCAAAATCGGCATTTTCTCCTTGCAAGGTTCCTTTGATAAACCCTGTTTTTCCAATGACCACTTTGCCAGATGTTTTAACATTCCCTTCAATGGTGCCATCGATTCTAAATGGACCTTGGCTAGCTACATCACCAACAATTTTTGTGCCTTTTGCTATTATATTCTGTTGAGTGCTTGTTTCCATAAGTTCTTGTTTTGTGTTTTTATCGGACGAAAACATGATGTATTGTTTATTGTTGTTCTAATTTTAAATACGCATCTAAATTTTTGTGTCGTTGAATAATAGCATAATTTGGCGATGATATGGCAAAATAATCTTTGGTGATTTTTGGCTTTACAGGTCTGCCTCTTTTGTCTTTTTCTTCTGATTGTAAAAGCTGGGCAAAACCAGAAGCTCCTTGCAAACTCTTTAGCCCATGGACAACCACAAAAATGGTATTCTCGTTGTAAACGTCCCTAGAAACGGACAAGTCAAAATATTCTATTTTGGCTACTTCCTCTTCTAAGGTGCTTACAAAAGTGTCTATGTCTTCATCTGCAGAAAGGTCGAATGCATAGATAACATTAAAATTCTCTGCGCTATCATCTGGGACAAATTCCTTTTTTTCGAGTGCTGGAATGGCATTGTCTAAAATTTCTTGTGCCTTTTCACCTACTTCTGTATTAACATAATTGAGAGCGATGTAATTGACGCTTTCCTTGTAGGCCTCAAAACCATAAAGACGTCCTTTGGCTGAAGCTTTTAAAATTTCAAATTTAGGGACAAACTCATCGCCCTCTAATCGTTTAATTTGTTTATCAGCTTCTGCGATGACCTCTGCATAGTTCTGGTCGTTAAACAGCTCGTATAAATTGTTATAGATGGCCTCCGGACTATTCTCATCCTTGCCCAGCACTGATTCTGGGTTCAATAGAATCTCAGCATATCTCGAATCTGGATGATTTTTAATAATATCTGACTTCATCGCC
This sequence comes from uncultured Winogradskyella sp., assembly GCA_913055905.1. Taxonomy (GTDB): domain Bacteria; phylum Bacteroidota; class Bacteroidia; order Flavobacteriales; family Flavobacteriaceae; genus Winogradskyella. Next base: position 454,854 of record CAJXLB010000001.1, on the reverse strand, counting down.
TCTGCCTTTCTATTAAGCCCTAATTCTAAATATATCTTGTAAAGGTTGTACTTAGACGGCAGGATGAGACGTTCTTCTGGATTGTTTTTGAGCAGCGTTTCAAATCTCGATTTGGACAATTCTAATTCCTTGAACTTTTCCCTATAGATTATGCCAAGTTGGTAATAGGCAAAATTGCGTTCTTTGCCTATGCTATCTATCTCGGTTTGGTCCTTTGGTAAGGAGGATATGTAGGTATTGGGATCGTACATTTTATCCTCAAACGATTCTTTTTCCCCTGCTTCTTTGGAAGCTACAACAGTATTGGCTTTTTGTTTAGAAAGCCTCCAATTGTCCTGGAGCTTTCGGTCTCCCCAAATATTTAAAAATTCATTTTTCCCATAGGCCACAGTACTTGGGTTATAAAAATAAAATCTTCCGCTGTTCACTTTTTGATTAAACCCTCCTCCAGGCATCATACTAGGATTTTTTTGCGCATCTGCCTTACCAAAACTGGCCGTAGCAGCTCTGTTTGCTGTACTGTTCTTTTGGCGTTGCGCTTCTTTTTCCTTTAATTCCTGCAATTTTATAGCCTGTTCTTTTAGTTTCTCAACGTAATCTGTATAAATGGCTAATTGTTCTTCTTTAGATAAACCAATAATATTTAGAATGCTATCATTAGCCTGTGCTACTGCTTCGTAATAAATAACATCTTCGAGGTTTTCACGCTTTTTCTTTATTCTACGGTATGGTCTGGTTCTAGGTTCCATTGCCGTTAACGTACTATCATAGTAAAGACCAGCTGTTTTATAGACATTTCTATCAAAATACATATTACCAAGAGTCTCGTAATTCAAGGCTTTAAGGTATTTGTCTGCCGTTATCTTACGCAAGGATTTGTTGTAGTAGGCTTCTGCAAGACTATCTGAGTTTTGACCTTTGTGATATTCGGCAATTCGGTAATATATTTTGTCTAAAAAGGGTCTGTTTTCCCTATTTTCTTCCAATTCGGTTAAGTATTCTTCAAACGCAAGAAGGTCTCCGTCCATAGTGTCGAAATTATTGGACTTTTCTAAATGGGCATTGATGTAGAATGCCCTCGGGATTTTTCGATGCATATCAATGATGGCATCAAACTCTACATTGGCGCTGTCTTTTTGGCCAAATTCGTTAAATAATTGTCCACGGATATAGTGGTATCTTGCCTTTTCTCGATTTATCTTGGTGTTGTTGGCTGCAATAGCTAGGTGCCGTAGCGCACTATCCTTTGACTTAATGTTGATATAAGCTTGTGCCAAAGCTGCTGAAGCATCTGCCAAGTCTTGACCTTCTATCTCTCCTTCCTCTTCTTGCAGCAATCGCTTTAAACGCTTTATGGCCACTCTATTATTATCTAAGCGCATATTGGTCTTCTCACGCCAGATTTTAACCTGATTTATTTTATCACTGGTTGGATATTTGTTGAGAATATTATTGAAGGCTGCCAATGCAGGAACAAAGCGCTGGTCGTAGTATCTTGACTTGCCCAACAACAAATAAGCCTCATCGATTTGGTAGTTTTTTTCCTTACCATCAATATTCATCCCATGCTTTTGGATGGCTTTAATGGCTTTATCTTCGGCGCGTTCAAAATCTTGATTTCTTGTTTCACCAGGCAAAAAGACCTCTTCGCTCACCTTCATACGCTCTACAGGCAAAAGCTCCCAAAAATTTTCCGTGAATTGGTCGTTTACGGCCAACTTGCCTCGTTCTAAAGCAATTTCACCATTATATAAAATGTTATAGCGCGTGCCTAAAGCATGAAAATTGCGATTAATAAACGTGTCTTTTTTGCGCGAGCAGCTCTGAGCGACTAGTGCCACTAAAAATAATAGAAGGAATGAAGTCTTGTAATTGAGTTTCAAAAGTTGTTCTTCTTAGTCTAACACATAACTGAAATGTATTGATTTTAGTGTGTTAGGTGGTAAAAATAAACATCTTTTTGAATTTCTAGGTGTGGGGACATGTAATTTCGCTGAAAACAAAAAACATTGTAAGAAAAACAAGTCTTAACAATTTAATTTTGTGACAACACAAAGTTGCAATCTCCTTTAGAATATATCTGGTAGCCTTGAGAGTCTTTATTGCTTATCTGATCTAATAGAAGATAACGCTTTATAAACACCCATTTAATTCCTACTTTTTTCTTTATGAAACCTATAAGCATATACCTTTCGCTATTTTTCAGTGTCTCTGGGAATTTGCTTAAGTCATAGCCTTCAATGTTTTCTAAATACGTGTAGGGTCCTGCCACTATTAGCTCATCCCATTCAAAAGAGGTAATGGTATCTAAAGAGATTTGAAGAGTATCTCGTTCTTTCTGATTAAGAATTGAACTGTCTAGCTGTTTTTCTAAATCCTTCAGGTTTCCTGAGTAATGGCATGAAGAAAGGCAAACTAATAAGCTAAAAATAACAACCCTATTCATTCTAATTTCTATACACTAATAAGCAAAAGATGAAAAAAGGAACTAACTTAAATATCAGCTTAGACAATAAATCCTATTCTTCCTCTTCCACAGGCTCCAATCGACCAGCAAAATGGGCTTCCAGTTCTTTCAAGGTGGCTGGGCTCGTTTTTAAATCTTTTACCACATCGCCTTTTTCTAAAACCACAATCCTTTCGCACACATCGGTCACATGCATTAAATCGTGACTGGAAATCAGAATAGTGACCCCTTGTTTTTGAGCTAGGTCCTTTAAAATCTGCTTCAAACGAATTTGTGTTGTTGGATCTAGGTTAGCAAAAGGTTCATCCAAAATAATAACCTCTGGATTACCTATTAGGGCCGCAACAATACCTGCTTTCTTTTGGTTTCCTTTACTAAGGTCCCTGAGGTATTTCTTTTTGCCAATGATTTCGCCATTAAAGAAATCTTCGAACTGCGACGTTAACGCATCGACGTCTGCCTTGTTCTGACCGCGTAAATCGCCAATAAAATAAAAGTATTCTTCTGGCGTAAGGTAACCTATGAGAAAGCTCTCATCGATAAAGGCAGAAGTAAACGGTTTCCAATCCTCACTTTCATTTACAACAATATCATTATTGGTAATATAGCCAGTAGTAGGCTTAATTAAATCCAATAACAGGCTGAAGTAGGTGGTCTTTCCAGCGCCATTATTACCTACCAATCCAAAACTCTGTCCTTTTGGTATCGTTAATTCTTCGATATTTAAAACGGCAGTCCCGTTGTAGGATTTTGAAAGGTCTTTAGTGTATATCATGGTTCGTTTTATTTTTAGTTATCTTGACTAAATGCGTCAATCATTTTGTATTTAGCGTCTAAATAGCGCTGTGTAATTAGATTCATTAGTTTCTTGTGAAATACAATACCTACAATACCCAAAACTATAAGTATGGCAATACCTGCCTCAAAGCCAAGGAGCCAATTGGCAAGGGCAAAGATGACCATTGGTAATATCATTAAGGGAATACCTATGATCCACTGCACGGCACCTGTACCTTGATAGTTGAATGCGGCACGCTGGTTAAGGTCTATTTTTTTTCGGTTGAAAGAACCGCCATAAAGCATCACATGGGAATTAACGCCAATATTGTAAACAGCAGCTGCAAAATGGGCGATTAAGATTTTCCAGCCAAAATAAACATAAGGGATGCTCAAAATAAACATAAGGCCTACGCTTAGGGTCATAAGAATAAATTTTGACCTAAGATACTGCTCGTATTTAATGTTCTGGCTCATAAGCATCTTATAGTAACTACTATCCCAAGCTGGAATGAATTGGCCAAAATTGATCAAGAAAATCCCAGTTACAAAAATGCCTATGAAAGGATAAATCCACACTAAATCCCTATAAATATCCTGTGGATAAAAAAACAAGCCATACAACAATCCAATGACCATAATGAAAACAGACGATTTGGTCCGCTTATTTCTCCATATAAGTTTAAGGTCTAATTGCATAAAAGGGGCAATATCGCCAAAGCGTTTGGTCCAAGCCAAATCGGCAACCTTTACTTCGGTTACTTTTGATTTTAAAGAGGCATCCAAAAACAACTTTTCCTTTAATATTTTAAAATTAAACCAGTAGCATAGCAGTAAAAGGCCCAATGGTACTAGAATTAAAATGGGATTATTTGCTATGCCCATAAAGGCGTCACCTATTAAAGAGGAAATAGAAATTATATTGAAAGCATCTAACCCATAAAGGGTCCCCACGACCGCAATTAAAGGTAAAAACGATAATTCTGTCTCGGCTGAAAAGGCTTCTATTATGAAGTTTAGAAAATTAATTATGAGGACAACCAAAATAAGGGCAAACATCCAGGTTAATACCATGGATGGTGGCTTACCATCTGCCATTAACATGATGCTAAAAGGAATAATGGCAAATAAAGGCAAGAAATTAAAAAAAGAAAGGGCCGACTTACCCAGAACAAAGTGCACAACCGTAGATCGCTTAATGGGAAGGGTTAATAGTGGCTTTACACTCATTACAGGCAATTTCTGCAAAAAGAATCGCATAAGTAAGTCAATAATTATCCAGAAAAACATAAAACCGTTAACCACAACAAAAGGGTCTTGGTCTGGATACACTTCTTTAAGTATGGGTAATAAGCCAAATCCCAGGGCGAGGAAAATAACGATAAAGTATAGGGCCAAAAAGACCAGGAGAATATTTAAGGCTAAATTCTTTTGCCAGTACGAGGACCTAAAATATTGTTTCCATTCTAAAGTTAGAAAATGCTTTATCATAGCTTATTGGTTAGTTTTTGTGTAGCGTTAGTAGCTTTAAAAGTCAATTTGTTACATAGCTATGGTACGTTTGTTTAAGAAGTTGGTCTGCCTTATTGGGCAATATATGCAAACTTACAACGGAAACAATAACCGCTATGGTGAACAATAAAGACATAAAAACCGCACCATAAATTGAAGTTTCAGATCCATTGGTTAAGTTAAGCATGTTGAAAATATTAACGATGGCTATAAAAAGGATACCACTAGCTTGCTGAAAGATGATATGCTCAAGGAGCCATTTTTTAGATGTGCTGCGTCGCTTTTTAAATAGACGTCTTAAAGCAAACGATTTGTAAGCCATCCATATTCCAAAAATTACATAAAATGATAAGATGATAACTTCCGAAAGTTGAGACTTAAAAGTCAAAAAGAACATAATGAATAATACTATTATGCTAAGAATCTGTGGGATTTTGAACCATTCTTTAACTTCATTAATCAGAAAATGCCTATACTTTCTGCCCATGGAATTTTCAGTTTGTGAAACCACATCCATGAATCCAAAAATGCCAAACTTCTTAAATTCCTTCTCGAGTGCTTCCTCGAAAGACAATTTAGGGTTCTGCTCCCATTGTGCTTCAATTCCATTGGCTAGGTGATCTACTAGCTCCAGTTGCACATCGAACCATTCTACATAGTGTTTTCTTGTAAAATCATGCAATTGCTGTATGTGTTCTTGACTTAATTTCAAGATCTATGTTTATTGAGTTTTTCTGTAATCGCATTGTACTCCTTAAAGGTTTTTAGGTAAATTTTTATACCTCCAATGGTAAAAAGTACATTAGCTATCGTTGCAAAAAAGACAATGGTATTCCTTGTAGTTTGCGAAACTTCAATTATCCCATCTGGTTTTGGAATCTGATAAAACATATTGGTCATTAACATGGCAAATATGACATAGAAATAAGCATAAAATAAATAGCCTGATTTCTTAATCTTAAAACTGGCAACCACATAATGCAGAGTGATAAAAGCAATAGGCCCTACAAATAGAAGAAGGGTGATAATATTAAATGAACTTAAGGATGCATTTTCTAGAACAAAATAATAGAGGTAGACTCCAACACCTATAGCAGCTATGTTTTTTAAACTCCCAAACAGAGCTAAGAAATTTTTAAAATAGGCGCTTCTTATCTTAACATTGATGGATTTTAGTCGTTGGTTCTCTAAAGTTTTTAAATTTCCGGTCCATCCCAATTTGTCTAAGGTATGAATAAAAGCGCTCTCAAAATCGTAGCTCCCTTTTTTATTCTCTATCTCACAAGCAATGTGGTCTATCATTTCTAATCGAATATCCCAATAGGATATGCCGTTTTCTTTGAGGTACGCATCGATATAGTCAATTTCATTTTTGGATAATGTCATGATACATTAAAGTTTTTGAACCTTTTTTTATAGAATTTAGCCATTGAAAATGTTACTTTAAAAAGGGACAGAGTTAACACCGAAAATAAACCCATGATTAAAATTAAATAAAGGACATTGGACTGGTCTAAACCCGATCGAGTTATATTGAATACAAAGGTGAACACCTGAAAAATCACCATGAAGGTAAACCCAATGCGCTCAACAGCAGAAAATCTATTTAATTTAAGACGCTTGAGAGCAATCCAGTAGATCAATCCAAAAAATAGGAGCATTACTAACGGCACAACATATAAAATTGATTTAAAAGTTTTATAGTCAAGTACATTATAGCCAACATAAAAAAGGATGCATAGCACAGTAAAACTTAGAATACCCTTAACACTCGCTAAATCCTTAAAAATGGCTTTAGCAATTTTTTTATCTGCCAGTTTTATGAATTTTCTATTGCTGCCTAACAAACGAGCCTTATGTTCTAACATAAAATCTTTAAAGATGAAATAAAAATCGCGAGTATCCCCTTTTTTTATGCGTTCTTCGATTTCGGAAGCCACATGATCTACCATTTCAGTTCTTATATCCGCGTAAACCACGTCAGAATTATCTAAATATCTGTCTATAAACCTTATATTTTCTTCCGTTAACTTCTTCAAACTATAGAGTTTTGAATTACGCCAATTTAGGATTTACTAAATTTTGCATCGTCTTAATGTATTCTGCAAGTTCTTGGAGCTTACTAACAGTTTCCTTGGTGCCGCTCTCCGTAAGTTTATAATACTTGCGTAGTCTGTTATCTACTTTGGCGATTTCAACATCAAGAAGTCCCTCAGCTTCCAACTTATGCAATGCTGGGTACAAGGCACCTTCTGTAATATTTAATTCCCCTTTAGTTAAGTCTTTTACTTTTTGGGTGATTTCATAACCGTACATTTTGCCATTTTCACTTAACAACTTTAAAATGATGGTATTTAAACTCCCTTTATATAATTTAGAATTACTCATGCTGCATTTTTATGCTTCGCCATTTTGAAGCTTTTACAAATCGAACATAAAAATAAGACCCAGAGTGTTTAGATTGTCCATGCGCTGCTCATCACTGAACCCTTGGTTAGCAGTGGTTTCAAATTTGCCAAAATCCGATTGTCCTGAGAAATTAACACCTGCACTGAAGCCGTCATAAATTTCAAACATTAGACCCACGCTTAACTGGAGTCCAAAGTTCCATCCATCAAAGACATCTTTTTGTGTGGCATTGAGAAATCTATATTCATCTTCAACAATGGTGTGTCCGTAAAAGCCAATATTGGTGAAGAAGCTTATTTTATCAGATACGTTGGTATCTATGGTAAGTAACAACGGAATTTTTATTAATGTTCTTTCATGATAGAAGTTTCCCAGCGCATTGAATCCTGTTCCAGTCAGTTCCGTAAACCCAACTCCAGTAGCTATTCCTATTCTCTTGCCAAAATTATAATTCAATAGTATTTCACCCGTATTGCTGTTAAGGTTGTAATTAGGCTGGTCGTCGTTTTTTACCTTTCCATAGCCTATGCCGCCATAGCCAATGATATTAAACTTTGAAGGCGACTCGTCTTCTTGAGCTTGAACACAAAAGGTTAGTGTAAGTGCAATTAATAGGGACACATAGTTTTTCTTTTTCATGGCGAACAAATTTTTAAATGAGACAGAACAAATATATACAGAATTTTCTTATGCATAAGATACTTAAGTATGGTTTTGACACCTTTTTAAGAAAATTTTAATTCTTTGAACGGTTAGAATCACTATTCCCCTGACCTTAGTTTGTTTATTTTTGCACAAAACAAAGAGCCATGTCACGATTCCATAAGCTAACCGTAGCATCAGTAACACCATTGACGGCCAAATCCGTTGTTATTACTTTTAAGGTGCCAGAAGATTTGTCTGAAGCCTTTAAATTTGAGGCAGGACAATACATTACATTGAGAACCACCATCAATGGTGAAGAGATTAGGCGCGATTATTCGATCTGTGCCTCAAAACAAAGCGGAACGCTTAGTGTAGCGGTAAAAGCTGTTCATAATGGCATCTTTTCTGTCTATGCGAATACGAAATTAAAAGCTGGCGATACCATCGATGTGGCACCTCCCAATGGTAGGTTTATTTTTGAAGCCAATGCGCAAAAGACGCGCACCATAGCAGCCTTCGCTGCCGGAAGTGGCATTACACCTATTCTAAGCATTGCCAAAACCTTACTCGAGGATGAACCTTTCAGTAATTTTATATTGGTCTATGGAAATAAAACGCCTCAAGACACCATGTTTTCCAAAGAGTTATTGGGGCTTCAAGAAAAATACGGCAACCGCATTCACATCCATTTCATCTACAGTCAATCTAACGAACCAGATGCGCTATTTGGTAGAATTGAAAAAAGCACCGTTAACCTTATTGTAAAAAACAAATACAAAGGTATTACCATTGACAAGTTTTATCTGTGCGGACCTGAGCCCATGATTCATACCGTTAAAGAGGTGCTCTTAGAAAATCAAATAAAGGAAAATAACATCTTATTCGAATTGTTCACCGCTCCAGTTCAAACAGAAAAAGACCAAGAGAGTGGCGCTGATCTTGCCGACGGAAGGACCTCAATAAAAGTTTTGGTTGATGATGAAGAATTTGAGTTTGAGATGGGACAGGACCAGACCATTTTAGAGGCGGCACTAAAACAAGATATTGACGCACCTTACTCTTGTCAGGGCGGGATTTGTAGCAGCTGCATTGCTCGCCTAAAAGAAGGTACTGCAAAAATGCGCCAAAACAATATTTTAACAGATAGTGAGGTTGCAGAGGGCCTTATACTCACCTGCCAGGCACAACCAACCGCATCGCATATTGTGGTAGATTACGACGATGTCTAAACGCTATCTATTGGACAAATCTTATTTATCAACTTTATAATTTCCTTTGGCGATATGGAAGCCGAAGCGTTCTCATAATCTTCGGGATATTTATTGCCGTAAACAGATGTTGGAATCAGCGGAAATTTTGTTCTATCTGCTGTAAGTATGTAAGACTCTGGTTGGTTAAATGGTGCGAAACCAGCATAAGGATGCGTTACACCCCAAATAGAGATTACTTTGACTCCGTACATAGCTGCTAGATGTCCATTTCCTGAATCCATGGACACCATAGCGTCTAAATTAGAAATAAGGGCCAATTCATCTTTAAAACTGAGTTTACCAGCAACCGAAATGGTGTTGTTATATTTATTTTCAATAGTGGTTAATGCTTTAGTTTCTTCCTTTCCGCCGCCAAACAAAATAATGTTGTAATCCCTGGTAAGCTTTTCTATAACCTCCTCCATCAATTCTAACGGATACATTTTACCTCTATGTGCGGCAAATGGTGCTATACCAATAGTAAGCTTATTGTTTTTATTAATAATCGTGCTCAACGTAGCATTCAATTCTACTCTAGGCAATGTTAGTCCTTTAGACAGGTCAACAACCAGACCTAGCTTTTGAAACACCTCTGCATACCTTTGTGTTGTGTGTTTTAGCTGCTCAAAAACTCTTCCCGTCACCAACGCTTTTTTCTCTCGGCGACCTTTGTCTATGGTTACGGCCTTTTTAGTTAAAAGGAACAGCTTCAGCAATTTGGTGCGCAGGACATTGTGGAGGTCTGCAATGGCGTCAAATTCTAATTTCAAAAGCTCTCTGGAAAGATTAAACAAGCCAACAACACCTTTGTGCTTGCCTTTGAAATCAACTGTAAATACGGTTACGTTAGGAATATCCACGAATATAGGTTTGAAAAAAGCGCGTGTAACAACCGTTAATTTTACATTTTCGTTGTCCCTGACCACAGACAATAAGGCAGGAACGGTCATGGCAACATCACCCATAGCAGAAAACCTAAAGACCAAAATATGTTTAGGTTTCTGCATAATCTCAAAGTATTTTAAAAATTATTTTTTTCCTCTTAGAACAGGGTTGAGCTCTTCGTCGTTGTACATTTTCATTTGCTTATACACCTTCATGTACTTGTCCCCTTTAGAGATATCGTCTAGCAATTTATCAATGGCTTTGCTTAAATCCTCTCGTTGTTCTAAAAGGACCTGAAGTTTCTTTTCGCAAGCGGCCTTGTGAGCCTCAGATGCATCTTCTCTTATCGTTTCTAAATGCATGTGATAAATCTTAAGTGCTAAAATGGACAAACGATCTATCGCCCAGGCTGGACTCTCTGAATTAACCGTAGCATAAGGCTTCACCTCAACATCTTTATACTTGTCTAAGAAATAACTGTCTATATATTCTACAGTATCTGTTCTGTCTTGATTAGAAGCATCAATTTTACGCTTAAGTTCCAAAGCAGCAACAGGGTCGATATTGGGATCCCTTATAATATCTTCGTAGGCCCATTGAACGGTATCAATCCAACATTTGCGGTAAAGTAAATGAGCGATAAGGTCTTTGTCCTTATCGTATTTGTTTTTAAATGGTTGATCTACCGTGTTTAAAACTTTGTAGGTTTTAATGGCTTCTTGAAATATTTCGTTGGCTCTGTGTGAAAACATTTTTAATTGAAATTTAATCTATGCAAATATAGTTTGAATTATTAACTTAAGCGCTCTATATTAAACGCTATCATGAAGATTCACAACCTCACTGAAAAACCTTCTATCCTAAACACATTTATCTCTGAACTTAGAGATGCTTCCATACAAAAGGATAGAATGCGCTTTAGAAAAAATATTGAACGGATTGGCGAAATATTTAGCTATGAACTGAGCAAATCTTTGGCTTTTGAACGCAAAGTCGTTACCACTCCTTTAGGTAACCACGCCTCAGAGTTACCTCAAAACAACATTGTGATATGTTCCATTTTGCGTGCTGGATTACCGTTACACATAGGACTGCTCAACTATTTTGATAGGGCGGATAGCGCTTTCATTTCGGCATATCGTAAACATAATCAGGACCAACCAAGCACCTTTAAGATTAAGGTTGAATACCTTGCCTGTCCAAATCTAAATGGCAAAACCCTTATTCTGGCCGATCCCATGTTAGCAACAGGCCAGTCCATTATATCGGTTTTAAAAGCTTTAGAGCCATACGGCATGCCAGAAGAGATTCATCTCGTTAGCATTATTGGAGCCCTGCCTGGTGTTACATACATTTCTGAGCAGCTTCCTCAGAATGTACACCTCTGGATAGGCGCTATAGATAAAGAGCTCAATAATAGGTCTTACATTGTCCCAGGACTAGGAGACGCTGGTGACTTATCCTTTGGAGAAAAATTACAGCAATAGGCTTACAATAGGCACCACAATAAATAGCACTGGAAAAACCTCCTTGAACCAGCGTTCTGAAATGACCTCCAGATAATTTGCTAGAATTATTGAAAACGGAGCAAAAAGAAAAATAAACTCACTTCCATTTTTATTTGGGGCAATAAAGGCTACAAAAAGAGCAAGTAAAGACGCCCAAGCTATGAGGAAGTAAGAAGGTCTCAATTTTTTGTTTTTATCGCTCAGAGCATTGAAAAAATAAACTGTGGTCCATAAATAAGACGTTAAAACTACGGTGAGCCTCAAAATGTTAGCTTTACTGTTATAAGGTGTAAAGTCCAAGCTAGCAAATCTTTTAAAATTTGAAGGCATAAAATAAACGTCGTGTACCACGATGTTATACGCAACCAAAAGAATGATAAACGCAGCTATTCCCACAAAAGGAATTAATAGGTTTTTAATATTGTTTTGAGAGTGATAGATCAAAGCTACCAGCACCAGAGCAAAGAACAAAAAGGCCCAGAAATAAAAGAAAGTAGCAAAGGCAATCCAAAACCCTGCATCAAAAAACTTCTTCTTTATGTGCAAGTTTGAATGTAAACTAATCATGCGCCTAAGCGCAAACATTATAAATAGGTTGGACATTAATAGGTCTGAATGTCTCGTGGATTCAGGAAACATTAGGATTAAAAGCCCAAAAGACATTATGGCATAGCTGTTTCCTTGAGCAAGTTTGTTTTTGGAAATGATAAAATTCAAGAGAAAAATGAAAAAAACTATCAATAACCACTTAAAGAGTCCGCTCAAGGCAGAGGCAAAATTAGTCACCAATTGATTATAGTTTGCAAACGCAAAAACCAGAGTGATAAGAAACCCTATGATTATAAAATTTATAGGTTTTGATTTACTGAAAATGCTTGTAATCATTAACTCTTTTTGTATTTTTGCTTGATAAATTTAAAAAGTTATGAAGGATTTCTTTTACGGAATACAAGATTTATTTGTTGATGGCTTGTTTCTTCCTTTTGATGCACTTAGAGCCTTGGAGCTAGAAAGTTGGTTCGCCGCCAACACGGTATCATGGATTTTTATGGCCATAGGCTTTGTCGCCTTTGTATATTGGATGATGCAATTGGCTAAATTTAATTCCAATAATGAAGAAGACAAGAGCGTAACTGCCCACTCTTACTTATAAATCAAATCCTATATCCTTACGATAATACATCTTATCAAAGCATAACTTATTGATGCTTTGGTAAGATTTTTTTATGGCTTCCTTATAGGTCTTACCGTAAGATGTTATAGCCATTACGCGACCTCCAGAAGTTACAACTTTACCTTCTGACAGTGTTGCACCTGCGTGGAAGACCAAAGAATTTTTCACCTCATCAATTCCATGAATTTCCTTGCCTTTTTCATAGGATTCTGGATAACCACCAGACACTAGCATCACCGTTGTTGCCGCTCTATCATCTATTTCTAACTCAATATCTGACAATGTTTGGTTAGACATAGCCTTAAAGATTTCTACCAAATCTGTTTTGAGCCTAGGCAATACAACCTCTGTTTCAGGATCTCCCATTCTTACATTGTACTCAATAACCTTTGGTTCATCGCCTACTTTAATAAGTCCAATAAAAATAAAACCAACATAAGGTAAATTGTCTTGGATTAGGCCGCTTATGGTAGGTTTAACAATTTTAGATTCTATTTTCTCCATAAATGCCTCTGTAGCAAAAGGCACGGGAGACACAGCGCCCATACCGCCAGTATTCAAGCCGGTATCACCTTGACCTATTCGTTTATAATCCTTTGCTGTTGGTAGTATTTTATAATCCTTCCCGTCTGTTATGACAAAACAACTAAGCTCTATACCATCTAAAAATTCCTCAATAACCACTTTGGTACTTGCATTGCCAAACTTAGCCTCAAGGAGCATGTTTTTTAATTCAGTCTTAGCGTCCTCAAGATCATCTAAAATTAAGACTCCTTTTCCTGCCGCAAGTCCATCTGCTTTGAGTACATATGGCGGCTTAAGCGACTCTAAAAACTCATAGCCTTCAGCTATAGTATCGGCAGTAAAGCTTTTAAAGGCCGCAGTTGGAATATTGTGCCTTGACATAAATTCCTTGGCAAACTCTTTACTTCCTTCCAATTGAGCTGCTGCTTTTTGAGGTCCAATTACAGGAATATGTTTTATGTCATTGTCGCCTAGGAAATAATCATGAATTCCTTTAACCAAAGGGTCCTCTGGACCTACAACTACCAGTTCTATTTTATTTTGAAGTACCTGTTCTTTAATGGCTTCAAAATCGGTCACTGAGATATTTAAATTTGTGGCTATAGCAGATGTTCCAGAATTTCCAGGAGCCACAAATAAATTTGAGCAATGCTCGCTTTGGGCAATTTTCCATGCGAAGGTGTGTTCTCTTCCTCCAGAGCCAAGGACTAGTATGTTCATAATTATGTCGTCTTTGCGCAAAAATAATTGGTTTTAAACTCAAAAAACAATTATTTTGAACAAACCTTAAGGCGACCTAAACTATTGCGACTTTTTGATTTATCCTTAAAATTATCTGGCTTTAAAATTAATGAAGCTAAGGCTTACTATTCCAAAATAAAGTCCCTCACTAAGAAGGATTATGTTGCGTATCAAAATCAAAAGAAAATAGACATCCTTAAGTTTCACTTAGCTCATAACCCATTCTACAAGTCCTTTGGAAAGCATATTGACATAGACGATTGGAACAGCGTGCCAATCTTAACAAAAAATGATTTACAACAACCGCTAGAAAATCGCTTGTCTGGCGGATTCACAAAGAAGAACGTCTATATTAACAAGACTTCGGGAAGTTCCGGACATCCATTCGTCTTTGCAAAAGACAAATGGTGCCATGCCCTAACATGGGCTGAAATCATGGACAGGTTTTCGTGGTATAACATAGATTTCAACAAATCCAAACAAGCTCGGTTTTATGGTATTCCGCTCGAGAAAAAGGGCTACTATAAAGAACGTATAAAGGATGTATTAAGTAACAGGTGCCGGTTTTCGATATTTGACTTAACGGATCGGACCCTAAATAACGCTTTAAAGAAATTTGAGAAAATACCTTTTGAATATATCAATGGCTACACTAGCGCCATTGTGCAATTTGCCAAATTTTTAGACCAAAGAAATATTGTTTTAAAGAACATTTGTCCTTCTTTATCTGTATGTATTGTAACTGCAGAAATGCTCTTCCCTGATGACAAAAAACTATTGGAGACAACTTTTGGCGTTCCCATTGTTAACGAATATGGCGCTTCCGAGTTGGGCCTTTTAGCGTTTCAAAATCCAGAAGGCGATTGGCCCTTGAATATTGAAACTCTATACATAGAAATTTTGGATGAAAACAATAATCCTGTGAGTGTTGGTGACCAAGGTAGAATAATTGTAACATCACTTTTTAATAAGGCCCATCCGTTTATTAGATATGATCTTGGTGATATTGGGCAAATTTCTATGAATGGAAATAATTATCCCATTCTCGAAAAATTATCAGGACGTACAAATGACATTGCCATACTGCCAAGTGGGAAAAAAGCTGCTGGTCTGACCTTTTATTACATCACCAAAAGTGTGATTGAGGATGATGGTAATGTGTCAGAGTTTATTGTTGAACAAAATAACCCAAGTACTTTTACTGTGCTCTACTGTTCTAAAACAATACTCACAGAAGAAAAAAAGAGATTCATTTCTAAAGAGATGGAAGCCTATCTAGAGCCTGGTTTGACTATTGAATTTAAGAGAGTAGACAAGCTTCAGCGAACTTCTTCTGGTAAATTGAAGCAATTCGTTTCTAACTTATAGATTTGACTAATCGTTTCTTAACAAAAAAATGTTCTATAAAAAATCTAATTAAGAAAATCATTGATTTCATAAATCCAAACTCTAGCCCTTTCTTGTAAACGTCAAAATTGTATTTAATTAAATGCAGTTTATTAGATGACAAAGAATTTTTTTTGATTCGATAGAAGGCAAGAGTATCCTTTAGTCCCTTCGCAGGCTTATTACTTCGTTTTAAAGCCTCTAACCATAATAACCAGTCTTGTCTTTTTCTTATGTTTTTAGTATAAATTTTTCCTAGTTTACTTACATTGTAAATTCCTGTTAGATTACCAATATAATTGGCTTTCAGAAGTTTTATGTAGTCTAGGCTAGGGATAGCTTCAACCTTAATGTTTAAAGGTCTTCCTATTTCATCTATAATTTCGTAGCTACCGAAACAAACATCCACAGAATCCAACTCATTTACTTGGAGTTTAAGCTTGTCTTTATGCCATAAGTCGTCTGAATCCAGAAAAGCGATTAGCTCACCTGTGGCTTTTGCTGTTCCTAGATTTCTTGCCTCAGCAGTACCTTTGTTAATATGATGGTTGTAAATATGTATTCTTCTGTCTTCAGCCGTCAGCCTAGACACCAGTTCTAAGGTATTATCGGTTGACGCATCATCAATCGGTTGACGCATCATCAATTAAAATTAGCTCCCAATTCTTATAAGACTGTGATTTCACACTTTCTATTGTTGCAGTAATAACTTTCGAACAATTAAACATTGGAGTAATAATAGAAACTAAAGGTTCCATAACTAATACGCTTTATCCTCTCCTTTTACGGCATTGATAAAGGTCTGAAAAATGATTTTAAGGTCGAGTAATAAAGACCAATTTTCGATATAAAAAATATCATATTTCACTCTGCCAATAATATCCTTATCACTTTCTACCTCTCCTCTATAACCACTGACTTGTGCCAAGCCGGTAATACCAGGTTTTACAAAATGACGTACCATGAATTTATCAATACGCTTAGCGTACATATTAGTATGGCTTACCATATGAGGCCGTGGTCCTACAACAGACATGTCACCAAAAAGTACATTGAAAAACTGCGGAAGCTCGTCTATGCTAGTCTTTCTTATAAATTTACCAACTTTGGTAACGCGTTGGTCTCCTCTTGTTGCCTGATAAAGATGTGCATCTTTATTAGGTGTCATTGAACGGAATTTATAGCAGTCAAACTCTTTATAATTAAATCCATTTCTAGATTGTTTAAAAAAAACAGGGCCTCGAGATTCTAGTTTTATAAGGATTGCAATAATCGGTGTTAACCAAGAAAGAATAAAGACAATTACCATACTGGAAAATAAAATGTCAAAGCTTCGCTTTATTATCATATTGACCGAATCTTCTAGCGGTATGGTCCTTAACGTAAGTATTGGTATATAGTCATAATAGTCATATCTGAGCTTTTTGGAATAAATTTCTTTGCTGTCTGGAATAAACTTTACGATTTTTAAATTGTTATCTGCAAAATCTACAATTTCCGCAATCTGAGAATTCGTAAGTTCTGAAATGGAGCAATACATTTCATCTATTCCCTTTTTTAAAACATAATCAAAACAATCTGCAAGTTGTACCTCACCTTTTTTTAAATTAAATGTTTTTTTGTGCAGGTAGCCATACTCGCGGTTTTTATTAAAAAACTGTTCTAGGGCCACAGTTTTTTTATTGTGCCCAAAAATTACGGTATTCCTATAATTTCCGCCAAAAGACGCCCTATAATTCTGTAATAAATAGTAGATGGCAAATTTTGCTACGGCAATTAACACGAAGCAAATTAAGACGTAAAGAATAACAGGTTTAGGGTAAATTTTAAATTCATAATAAATTCCAAAAAACGCAAATACAACTATTAAGAAAAATATGGACTGCCGTATGATAAGGGCGAGAATATTTACAGGCCTTGTATAACGGTATACCTGGTAAAAATTGGAATAGAGAGAGAGGAAAACCCAGCTCAAGGAAATATAAATAATGAAAGTTAGTGGATCCTTATTCTTAAATAAGAATAATATGGCAACCCCATTAATGATACTTAAATCTATTAAGTATGAAATGGGCCTTAAATACCCTGAATATCTTCCTTGTTTGAATAAGCTCAAAAAACACTAATATTTACAAGGCTAAAATAGAAATTAAAAAGAACTTAATGAATTATGAAATTTTTATTTAGGCCTATCACCGCTTCTCTAATCACCAAAAGATAAACTACAACAGAAGTATTAATAAAAAAATTTCCTGTAAAGCAGGCCATTACGAATATTGCTAAGAAAAAAGACTTTAAAACAACGTTTAAATTAAAGATGAAAAAGGACCTATAATAGGTGTATAGGTAAGTTGAGGACCCTATTATCCCGATAAAATAAAATAAATCAAATAATGCCATCTGTGGCCTACCAGAAATTTTGTTTATTCCACCAAAGAGATAATTCACTGTTGTCCAGTTGGTCTTGATAAATGGTATCATTTCTTCTAGTAAGATAGTGCTTCTATATGATGTAAGTGAGGCAACAATACCATCGGATTTAGTAATGTCTCTGAATGTTGAAGAGTAAAGGAGAAAAAAATAAACGAAGAATACAAACAGGGTTAGTGACAGAAAATAGAGGATAATTTTTTTTGAAGATTCAACATAATAAATAGCATAAACGAATAATGCAACAGAGGAGAACACATATAGAGATTTGGTTCCCACCAAAGTAATAGTGAGAATTACAAAAAGCCTAACGGGGCTTTTAAATAGTTCGCTTTTGTATTTAACAATGAAATAAAATAGCGTCAATGAATAAAAATAAGTTGATGTGGCAGACGACACTAAAAGCCCGTTATAACCAAACCTAGAACCAGAATAGGACTTAAATAATTGAATATCTAAAAGATATCCAATAATTATTAAACTACTGTTTAGTAAAACAACCCTCTCAAAAATCAACAAAAGTAATTCCCGTTTCTTGTCAGACAATTCAATGTTACTATAAAAAGTGAATAAAACTAACGGAAACAAATACCTAGAGAAATTAATAACCGTCAACGTATTAAAATTTGGATCCAAAGTAAGTTGTCCGATGGCAAAAATGGCACAAATAAAAAAAATTAAACACAGATTGATTTTCTTCCAACTTCGAGTAAATAAAACCTCAACAAAAGCAATTAAAAAAAATAGTGCCTTTATAGCTTTAACTGCCACTATATCGAGTCCATGATAAAAAATAAAATACTTATTTACCCCTTCTAAAAAGTATAGAATAATTAGCATCCATAAAAGAAGGTTCTTGTGTGCGGTCACTCTACTTAATTGCACCATTCCGAATTAAATCTAGTTCTTGAATAAATTATTTTTAGCAAAACAAGAGAAAAAATAACAGAATAATACTGTATGCCAAGAGCCCTTTCAAAAATACTTTCTGTAAATGATGCAAGGATAATATTTAAAACGAGAATAAGAAGGAATTCAAACCTCAACTTCAATAGAATAAAGATTAAGATTAAAAAGGCGACAATAAAAACCATACCACCAATGATACCGTATGCTGCTAAATACTCAAAAAATTGGTTGTGTGAATTATATCTCTCAACTGCAGCAACCTTGTCTCCTGTTGCGTTATATTCCTTAACTTTAAGCTCAGTATCTATGCCTAAGCCAACACCATAAATAGGGTTTTGTTGAAATACCTTATAAGATGCATTTAACCTTTTAAACCTTTTATCTGTTTGAGCATCTTCTTGAGAGAGGCCCAACATATGATAAAGCTTTAATCTGTAATACTGAGAAGGATGGTTAATTATTAATATAACCGCAGAGATTACTGCGATAAGAGAAAGAAAAACCAATTTCCAATATCGTTTATAAATAAAGTAGACAAAGCCTAAAAAAGACAAAAAAAGCAAAGAATTTCTTGCTGTTATATTAAACAAGAAAATTAAAAGCACCAATATGGTTGTGCCATATAAAATCTTTTGTAAACGATCTGACTTTTCGTTACTCGTAGCTTGATTAAATAAAAAAACAATACTGGCAAACAACATCATTCCAAGATATGGAGGATGTAAATCAAGTATTGACGTTAAATAAGTCCCGCTTTTCTTCCAGCCAAAAAATCTTTGTGCTGGTATTGGATTAGCTTCCATATTTATTAAAACGTTGCTCCAACAAATAGCAGCAGAAATAAGACAGCCTGCTGTAAGAGACCAAAAAATACGTCTTTCAAAAAGTTTATAGTTGCCTTTTTTCGTCCAAAGTGTTAAAATACATAATGGATACAACAAGAAAGGTAGTGCTCTAATAAGTTCTTTTTGACTAATATCCATATTGGAGGAATGAAAAAAGAAAATCACCCTTAGAAAGAAAAAAATAGCGCATGAAAGAAAAAAAAGCTTGCCTACTGCCCTAAGATTATGGAAATTCTCCCTTCTAATAAAAAACTCTACAAAGGATAAAATCATAAATAAAGCAAAAAACCAATGATTAATATTTTGGTTAATAGGCAAAAATAAAATTCCTATTATGAGTGTGATTTCTTTAATTTGCCTTAAAACCAATTTTCTCTTTAACATCATTAGTAATACAAATTTGTTCTTAGTCTTTGGCTTTGAGTTGAATCAAATTTTACCAAAAAAGTTTGTCCTGGATGTTTCCTATTGTATTCCTTTGACCGCCAACCAAAAGTTGACTTATCATTGGCCTTCAAAATTTTACCTTGATTAAAAATTAAATTTTCAATTACAATTTGGAATGACGTAGTTTTGACCATTAGCTTGGCACCCTCATTAATCAGTTTAACATTGTCTCCAAAATTCAAGTAAAACTCAACAGAAAAAGAGCGTTTTTTATTGTTTAGAAGCAACAAATCATCTTCAATGCTTAATATTTTTCTTTTTTTATCTAATATTAATTTTCTAGTATAGTCAATATTCTCTCTTTTATAGGCACTGGTTAGGCCTTCAATTAATGAATAATTTTTATCAATTTTAAAATCTTTGAGGGTTGTCTTTGGTCTTTCTAACCAACTCATTCTAGTGGCTTGAAGAGCATGGTCTTTTTTGTTTATTGAAATAGTATTATGCGCTGTCACACCTCTAAAATAGGCCCTCCACTCTTTATGTCTTTTATGATATTGATATGTGCCAGAGTCTACGAGAATGGGTTCCCCATTAATCTCAAAATTGAAATGAAAAATGTCTGAATGGCCATGAGCTGCAGATATGTTGTCGCCTATATTGCCAAAATCAAAAGAAACTTTAGCATTTCTATCATGGTCATAAAAAAATGCATATCCAGAAGACTTAAATATGATATCTTTATAATTACAGCTCGTTTTGTTCGGATTGTAACTCAATACTGGATCTCCAAAAATGAGGTAATTTCGTAAATCAACTTGAGTATTTAATTTTGAGCAAGCCTTTAATTTATAATAGTAGGCTGCTGATTGGAGCAAGGATTGGTAAATAGAAAAGCCATTGTCGAAACATGGGTGTATTAGTGCGCCTTCATCGTTATCACCAAATATTGTTTTATTACCCTTATATTCAACATGATCTAAAAAATCAAACATCTTTAAAAACCTCTTTTCTATTATTTCTGGCACTTTTTGCCCGCTTTTAACTATAAATTGTAACGCATTAAAAAAGTGATCGGTAACCTCAGCGTGATAGTGTGTACATAATTCCATATTAACCCCATCATCGTTTACTTGTCTTATTATTTCATTGAGCAGTCTTTTCTGCCATACCTGCCTTTGTTTTTTATAAGTCTTGTTGTCAAAATAGCTTGATACAGCAACTAATCCTGTTAGTTCTGCTACTAGGTGATTATTGGCAGAGGAGTATAGTGAAAGGTGTCTAGCAAGAAAATGATAATGGTATTGGACTAATTCTTTAATCATATGGTCTAAATATTCAGTTATAATTCCTGAACTTTTTAGAACCATGTGTGTGTAAACTAAATTAACGCTTCTTATCCCGGTCTCAATACCACTGGTCCAGTGAACAGTTCGTAAATAGGGGTTCTGCTCCCCCCAACTTCGCAAAATCTTTTCAAGCAACTTAATATGCTTATCTTGATTTGCTATTGCCTTTAATCCTAAAAATGGTAAAAAATAGAATCTTGAAGGCTCAAAAACGTACTTAATGTCACCAACCTGTTCAAAGTTTTGCTTATCTATAGTTGCATAATAGGATTGTGTAGATTGAATATTATGTCTGTAATCCCTTAACCAATTAATTTCGTCAGACAAGTCTATTTTGCAATCAAAAAAATTAAATTGAACACTTTGACTATTGACGAACTCTTCAAAAATCTTAACCTTTGTATACGCGTTGTTGTGAAAATTTGCATTTATTTCAATTTGAGTAGGCTTGAATTTTTTAAATCGGTGAATTCTGCCAAAAATCTTAAGCTGTAATTGTTGAGGAACCCTAAAAAAAAGTACCTCTTTTAGGCTCATTATTTTTAGTCTTCTATAGTACCAAAATATAATATCAAACAAGATTATTAATAATTAATTTGTATTTCCCTTTTAATGTTTTTTGTATCTCATTGGTCTCAACCTTAGCAATTTCAATAATAATTTCATTACCTACTTTTTGTCTGATTTTAGATTTTAATAGTTGCTCATCGGTTGCATTAAACTCTTTATTTACTACAATATTGACATATATCTTATTTAAATCATTTTGCACGATTTGAGCCATTAATAAATTGGAGCTTAATTTAAATGCAAGAGACATTGCTGCACTACCTATTCTCAATCCATCGGGAGTTAAGACAACATCATCTATACGACCAGCAATTCGAACTACTTCTTGATTTTCATTAAAACATAATACATCATTAACCAAGTATCTTATTAAAGGAAAATTAGGGTTAATAATATTTGTTGTGGCAATTTCATCCTCTGATAAAAATTCATTCACAGAATATAGTGCAGGAAATTCGTATATATCCCTATGATTAGCCTGCACTAAAGAAATGGTTCTTTCAGCATTACCATATCTGTCATATACTTTAGTGTTTAAGACAGTTTCTATCATGTTCTGTTGATGAGGGTAAAGTGTTTCAGAAGAAGTAAAGGCCAATGGAACAGTAATTTCAAAGTTATTTTCTCTAAACAAGTATGCCAAAGACTCTAAAGAGCTAGGGTAAGCTAAAATACAGTTGGGTTTAAAATCTAATAATTTTTGATAATACCACTTAGCATTATCATTTTTTAAATGATAACTTGACAAATAAAGTATGTTGCTATACTTATCATAATAATCCATCTTGGAACCGTCTAAAGCCCCTCTAAGAGAAACCACTCTTTGACCATAGTGATGCCCAGCATTGTTTCTGAAAATCTCATTATACGAAGCTTCGTTTAATACACAATTTAAATCATAGTACACTTTTAGGGGGGTCCCTGAGGTTCCACTAGTGTAGCTAGTGTGTTTAAATCTGCTACCTATGTAAAGGTCATTAACTCTATCCTTAATATGTTCTTTTTGAATTATCGGCAATTTGTCTAAGTCGTCTTTTGTTTGGATTTGATTTAAATTCACGCCGTGTAAATCATATAGGTCCTTATAAAAGATAGATTTTGAGTATGCGTTCTTAATATGTTTAACAAGAATAGTTGACTCAAGATATTCTCTTTCAGAAGCACTTAGCTCATAGTAAGATCTAATTTTATTCAACCTTCTCTTAAACAGTAGACCGTGTTTAAGCTCCTTAAAAATAAAGTCCTGAATTGAATTTTTCAATGTCATCTCGAAACTTAAATTTATTACATACTTTGATAGATGTCTTCTAAGCTAGACATAACTTTATCCGGAAAATAATCCTGGACTAATTGATACGATTTTTGACCGTGTTCTAAAATTAAAGGTTTGTTCTCGATATAAAATTTTATTGCCTCAAAAATCTCGTTCGTATTTCCTGGTTGAACAAACTTACCATTAAAACTATCTTTTAGTATTTGAGGAATACCACCAACTTTAGTTGAAATTATAGGCATGCTATAACTCATGCCTTCCAACAAGGAAATAGGAAGTCCTTCATTATAAGAAGGTAATATCATTATATGAGAGTTAGACAATAGTTTCGTCTTCCTTTCTTCATTAACCCAACCAACATAATTTACTATCCCCGTTAAATTATGTTTAACAATTAGTTGTTTTAATTGATCCGCCTCTCCATCACCTCCAACCGTTAATTTTATTTTTCCTTCCAAATTCTTTTTGTTCAATTTTATTGAGTCTATCAAATCAAATATTCCTTTATTCACACCTATCTTGCCTAAAAACAATAAATTGACTATTCCATTACTGTCATTATGTTTAGTTTTTGGTTCTACATTTTTAATCATATTTTTTACAACAAAGATTTTTTTTTGTTCAAAACTCTTTGTGTAATAATCCTTCCATTCCTCAGATAACACAACCAAGGCATCACATTGGTTTATAAATCGTCTAATTCGAGTTTTTATAAAATAAAATGAACTGGAATAGAATATATGAAATTTGCCACCATGAATATGATAAATAACCTTTTTTTTGAAAAGCTTACTTAGCAGAAAGAAAATATACTTTCGGTAAAAACTGCCTTTAGAAGCTCCGTGTATGTGAATAATTTTAATACGTCTAATAAAAATGAGATAGGCGCAAAAACTTATTAGATTGATTGGAAATAGTACTGTATTTAGCAGCATACTTGTAAAGAAAATTGACGGAAAAAAATTAAAATCTTCAATTTCTACTGAATATGTCTTTAAAACACTAGCGATACCTCCTTTTCTATTATTGTGGTTTGGTGCCACAAACAAAACTTTCTTGAAACTATTCATTTATTTGTTAAACTTTCTAAAATGCACCCAAACCTTAATCCTTAATTCTCTGTATAAATAAAATGCTCCCAAAACATTCCAAGCAGCCATGCCTACAGCACTGCCTATGGCTACCCCTTCCGTTGAATAAAAGTGGACTAAAATAATACTTAAAGATACATTGATAAGTAGTGCTATAAAAATAAACTGTTGTAGTTTTTGTTGCCTGCCTGTCATTTGAAAGAAGGGGCCAACTGCACCTGTGATTAAATTAAAAAACTGACCCAATAAAATTATTCTTAGTACAGTACTACCTGTAAGGTAAACTTCACCAAATAATGACAAAAAGAAATCAGAAAACGTTAAAAGCAGCACGAATAATGGTAGTCCGGTAAGAAAAATAATCATTGAAGAAAAATATAGGGTGTTTGCAAGTTCCTCTTTTTGATTATTGTAATACAGTTCGGCAATCCTAGGGGTAACAATTGTAAGGATGGCATTATAGATAAATGTAAGAACGGTTGCTATCTTAACAGCCGTTGAATAAACCCCAATTTCTTGTTCGTCCACAAAAAAACCTAAAATAAACACATCACTCCATCCCATAAATAATACTATAGAAGACGAAATCATCATAGGGTATGAGTGCATCATCATACTCTTTGTCTTAACTAGGGTCAATGATTTGGGGCGTTTTGTCTTCTTTTTTGTAAAGTACAAGTGTAAATGGATCTGGGTCATCAATACAACAACCATAAGACCAAAGGCGAAAGATAATATTGGAACTACTTTGTTTTCAAATTTTATATTATAGAGTAAAAAAATGAAGAAAACCGCAAAGAGGAAGCGTCCTAAATGGAAATAGATTGCAAAAAAGGATGTTTTTTTTTCTCCTTTAAAGTAATTACTTGCGATTTCTAGAGATGTCAACAAGGGTATGCACAAAGCTGCCACTTGGATACTGGAAGAAATATCTGGCATATCATACATCTTGGAAATAACTCCAGAAAGTAAGAAAAGTATACTTGCGGTGATTACTGAAATCCCTAAAGCAACCCTTAGAGAGTGCCAATAATATTGTGATGCTTCTTGGATATTAGTAGACTTTGCAACCCATTTGACAAGAGAGGTTTCTAGACCAAATTTAGATATCATGGTTCCAATAAGCAAAAACATGAAGGCAATTGAATATATTCCTTGAGAATCGGCTCCATATTTTGTGGCAATTAACCAAATAAATAAAAACCCGAAAAAATAACCCAATATCCTAAGTAAAAATACCTTAATGGCCTTTTCTATTATCTCAAAACTCTTATTCTTCATAATAAAGAGTTTGACGTTCGTGGGTTGTAAGGGCAATAAATGAAAATACCATAAAAAATACATAAGCCGCGATAGGTCTTATTGCAAGGCCATTGCTAATAAGTGAAGATAAATAATAACTCAATACTAAAGATAAGATTAAGATATTTGGCTTTTTTGAATTGTAAATTAACAGCAGCGGGAGAATTGTGAAGAACCCTAAAAATATAATTCCATTCTCAATAAAAAAGGTTAAAAAATCACTATGGGATCCTTTTTCCGCCCACCACCATGATTCAGTTGTGTTGAAGTCAGAACCGTATCCTCTTCCAAATAAAATCTCTAAAAAATTATATAAGGATAGCATCTCAAATTTTTCGGCATACATATTGAGACGTCCCGAGGAGAATTTGTTTAAGGTGTCTGAATCATATATTAAAAATAAAAGCATGACAAATAGGGGAACAAAGACAGCCAATTTTATGACCAAGTATTTAAATAAATCATGCAGTAAATATAAAACTGCTGATAGAAATAATAAATACAGTATTGTAGCAGTTCTAACATTATATCCTAAATGAAGGCAGGAAAAAGACAATAAAAGAAAAATCGCAAGAACTAATCTGCTGCCTTCTCTATAGAGCAAATAAGCAATACCAATAAAAATAGAAGCCAAGATATAACTGTGTGTATGAATGCCTGCAAAGAAAATGGGCCATTGCTCAGTAGTTCTGTTCATGCTGTGGTGAAAGAATAATAGGCCTAAAATGGTTAAGGTAAGACAGAGAGTAATCGTTTGAATTACTGTTTTTTTAGCATCGTCAGGTTTATCTTTATAAAAAATTAAAAAAGCATAAAAAAATAATATTGGTGTAACAATTTTTAGGCTAAAAGTGATAGAATCAATTAATCTCACTTCATTCAGCTGAGCTGTTATGAGGTTTATTAGGAACATCAAAAATATGACTAACAGAACTATACCAAGGCGCTTTACCCTTCTATAATTCCAAAGTATATAACTAAAAAGCAAAGGAATCAACAAAAATTCTACTTGATTTGAAAGGTTTTCTGGTACTCCTAAAAAATTAAATCGCTCGGCATTAGTTGGCACATCTCTTAGCCACCAACCGTGCTTGACTGTTAAATAAGAAAAAATGAGCTTAATGTAAATTAAATACAAAGTTGATTTAAAAATTACATTATTAAGATTAATCTTTAATTTCGTCATTTAAGACAATTTGAGGTTGAAATCTAATTGATAAGTTCCAATCGATACAATGGCCTTGGTCACTTCAAAAGTCAAAAGAGAAAATCTAAGTGTAATTAAAAAATAAATCAAACTATCATTCCTGCTGCAACAGTTTCATTAGTAGTGTCATCTACCAAAATAATACTTCCCGTTGTTCTGTTTTCTCTATAGGCATCGACCATTAAAGGCTTGGTAGTCCTAATCTTGACCTTTAAAATATCATTCATGGTTAAGGATTTGTCTTCAATATTGCGCTCTAAAGTGTTAATATTGATTTTATAAATCACCTCTTTAATCATTGCCTTTTGTTCATTTGAGGTGTGTCTTATAGAATACTTGGCCCGTGGCTTTGCGGGATTATTATGCAACCAACATAACATCACCTCTATATCTTGCGTGGCATCTGGTCTATTGTTTGGGCGTACAATCATGTCGCCTCTGCTTATATCTATATCATCCTCGAGCGTTATGGCTACGGACATTGGCGCATAAGCCTCGTCCAATTCCTTATCGTATAAATTAATCGATTTGATTTTACTGGTAAATCCTGAAGGCAGTACGGCTACTTCATCGCCTTTTCTAAGCACACCTCCAGCAACTCTACCGGCATAACCTCTATAATCTATAAAACCGTCACGTTGAGGTCTTAATACTGTTTGAACAGGGAATCTCGCGTCTACTTTATTTATATCACTGCTTATGTGTAACGTCTCAAGTGTATGCAGTAATGGTGCACCTTGATACCAATCCATGTTTTGAGAACGATTGACAAC
Source organism: uncultured Winogradskyella sp. (assembly GCA_913055905.1). Lineage (GTDB taxonomy): Bacteria > Bacteroidota > Bacteroidia > Flavobacteriales > Flavobacteriaceae > Winogradskyella. The sequence continues at coordinate 427,439 of CAJXLB010000001.1, read as the reverse complement.
ATTGTCACCTAATAGGGCAGATATTGGTATAAACCTTACATCCTTCACCATCATTTTTGAAGAAAACTCTTCAAACTGATTAATAACCGTATTGTAAGCCTCTTCACTAAAATCAACCAAATCCATTTTATTAATGCAAACGATGACATGAGGTATTTGTAATAAAGAAGCTATAAATGAGTGTCTTCTCGTTTGCTCAATAACACCGTGTCTTGCGTCTACAAGAATAATTGCTGCATTTGCCGTTGAGGCTCCAGTTACCATGTTTCTGGTATATTGAATATGTCCTGGTGTATCTGCTATGATAAACTTACGCTTTGGTGTGGTGAAATACCTGTAAGCTACATCTATTGTAATACCTTGTTCCCTTTCATCTCTTAGGCCATCCGTAAATAGTGCTAAATCAACACCATCATGTCCCTTTTTCTTGCTGGTAGTTTCAATGGCCTCTAATTGGTCTTCAAAAATAGATTTTGAATCATATAGAAGTCGACCGATCAGGGTGCTTTTACCATCATCCACACTACCTGCTGTTGTAAATCTTAATAATTGATTGTTATCTACCATAGTCTTTAAAAATGAAAAAGCTGAATATCATTCAGCTCTTATTTCAATTAAAAATAGCCTTGTTTCTTGCGGTCTTCCATTGCCGTTTCAGATCGCTTATCATCACTTCTATTTCCACGCTCTGTTTGGCGCATAGCAGAAACTTCCATAACGATTTTCTCTAAAGTGTCTGCATCGGATTCTATGCCGCCTGTGATTGTAATATCACCAAGGGTTCTAAACCTTATCTTCTTAACAACGATTTCTTCGTTCTCTTCAATCTTTAAAAATTGAGATTTTGGTATCCACGAATTTTGTCTCCATACCACTTCACGTTCATGCGCATAGTAAAGGGAAGGTATTTCTATATTTTCCCTTAAGATATAATTCCAAACATCCATTTCGGTCCAATTGCTTATGGGAAAGGCCCTAAAATGTTCGCCTTCAAAATGTTTTCCGTTAAATATATTCCACAACTCAGGACGTTGATTCTTTGGGTCCCACTGCCCAAAATCATCACGATGGGAAAAAAATCGTTCTTTGGCACGCGCCTTTTCCTCGTCACGTCTTCCTCCACCAATGGCACAATCGATGTTATGCTCTTCTATCGCATCCAGTAATGTGGTGATTTGCAGCGCATTTCTAGTTGCGTTTTTACCCTTTTCTTCGGCAACCCGACCTTGATCTATAGATTCCTGAACTGACCCAACAATAAGCTGAACGCCCAAGGATTTAATAATATTATCTCTAAATGCGATTGTTTCTGGGAAGTTGTGGCCTGTGTCTACATGCATTAAAGGAAAAGGAATTTTGGATGGATAGAACGCTTTTTTCGCCAGGTGCGTTACAACTATTGAATCCTTTCCACCAGAAAAAAGAATTACAGGATTATCAAATTGTGCCCAAACTTCTCTTAATACAAAAATGGCCTCACTTTCTAATTCATCTAAATAATTTAAATAGTATTTGCTCATAAATTTTATTCAAATAAAACATCCCTTATCTTAAAAGAAGCGATTCTTCCTGAAGATTTCCAATCGTTACGATTATAGGAATAGACTTCTAAACTGTCAAAATAACTTGTTTTCCCTATCTTTCTTCTTAAAATCAAGTACTTATTATTGTCCCTGGTCTCAATGGATGGACTAAAGGTTGCGTTGTATGGGTCTTCTAGACTAACATTGAACCCTTTAATTCCAATACTGTATTTAGTGACCTCATTTTGCATTACACTGTCATCCAACCTAAAAACAAAACTAAATATACTGTCGTTATGTCTCAGCATACCAAATTTTTTAATTTTATAGTTCTCATTAAGCTGAACATTAACATCTCTCAAGTCTAAAAGCTGGTCTTCAAAAGTCGATTCTACCTTATTTATATTTGTATCTTCCGCATTGGAATTGACTTGCTTTTCTTTTCCGTCTTTACAGGAAGATGCAAACAATAGAGCAATGATTACATATAATAAATTAGTTTTCATTAGTCTGGAGTTTTGGATTTATATATTCAAGAATTCTATTTACAATTGTGTCTAAACTTTCTTCTTCAGTTTTCACCTCAATATCAGGGGTGGTAGGTGCTTCATAAGGTGCTGAGATTCCTGTCATATTCTCAATAAGTCCTTTTCTAGCTTTTTTGTACAAGCCCTTGACATCTCTTTTTTCACATTCCTCTATGCTTGTATTCACATAAACTTCGACAAAGTTAACATCTTTAACTATACTTCTAATGTTATCTCTATCTTTTTTATAAGGTGAAACAAACGCAGCAAGTACCACTAAACCAGCATCTACCATAAGACTGGCAACCTCGGCTATACGTCTTATATTTTCCGTTCTGTCTTGTGGCGAAAATGTTAAATCCTTATTTAAACCATGCCTCACGTTATCTCCATCTAAGATGTAAGTTTTTATACCGGCTTTATGTAGTCTATATTCTAGTGCATTTGCGATTGTAGATTTGCCTGAGCCTGACAATCCGGTGAACCATATTAAAAAAGAATTGTGTTGGTTTTGCTTTCGCCTACTTTGAACATTTATTTGATAATGTTGTGATATTATATTTTTCGTCATATTCCTATTAAACTTAAACGCAGACCTAAAAACAGCTTATTGATTTTAAACTTTGGTTTTATAAATTAAATAATTTAATTACTCTTTCTTAAATTTTCAACTCCAAAGTCTATTTTATACCAAAGCCTTTCGTGTAAGTAATATAACAACATTTTAGTTATTACCTCAGCAAAACCAATTTTTAGTCCAATTATGGCATCGCCTGAAATAAGCCATGCTAGCACCATGGTATCCAGTGTGCCAACTAGTCTCCAAGTAAAAGTTTTGGCAATATGCCGTTTTCTACTCTCCAAAATTTGCCCGTCCTTAGAGAGGTTGATATTAAACCAAACACGCTCATGAACATAGTATAGAAGCATTTTAGTGATAACCTCGGCCACACCAATCTTTAATCCTGTAAATGGGTTTCCAGATATAATCCAGGACAAGACAATGGTATCTAAAGTACCAACAATTCTCCAGGTAAATGTTTTGGCAATATGTCTTTTGTAAGATTTATCTTTCATCGCTTGAAACCATAAACCAAGGGTTTAGTAAGTTTTCTTTATTGTATTGTAACGGTTGTTGTGTTTCGTGGTTGATTACGGTTAAACCAACAGCCTCACATATGGCTTGTCCAGCCGCTGTATCCCACTCCATGGTTGGTGCAAATCGAGGATAGATATCTGCCAAACCTTCTGCAACTAGACAGAATTTTAATGAGCTTCCTTTAGAGACAATTTTAACATTGGAGTATTTTTGTTTTAGGTCTTCTACAAACTGTGCGGTTTCATCATTCATATGAGACCTACTGCCTACAATTCTGATTGCGCCACTGGAATTAAATTTTGGATTAAGCTGTACGGCATTAGAAATAATATCCCGCAAGGAATCCTCGTGTTCCTTTAGATATGCTTTGTAGGCTTTCTTTTCGTGAGTATTGCCAAAATAGAGTTCTTTCTTCTCCGGGACATAAATAACCCCAACTTTAGGTTTTCCGTTCTCAACCAACGCAATGTTTACGGTAAACTCTCCGTTTCTTTTAATAAACTCTTTTGTGCCGTCTACTGGGTCAATTATCCAACAAAGACTCCATTTTTTTCTGATGTTGTAGTGTATTTGTCTGTTTTCTTCGGAAATTATTGGTATTTCGGTCTTTTTTAAATACAAATTAATGACCTCATTGGCCTTATTATCAGCCTCCGTTAAAGGTGATTTATCATTTTTATATTCGACTTCAATATCTGAATCATAAACCTCCATTATGACTTGCCCAGCCTGCAAAGCCGCTTTGATTGCAATTTGTTGAAGCTCCTCCATTTAGTTATTTATTTAGAATTTTCTTGTAAAAATTTACTAACTTTTTGCTTTCAAATTTCCAAGATAGCTTATTAACGACCCTTTGATAGCCAAATTCACCCATTTCTTGGCGCAGAACTGGATTATCTAAAAGTTCTATTATCTTAAGAGCAAAATCTTTAGGGTCCGTATTTTTTGCATATAGCGAGGCTCTCTTTGCAGAAAACTTCCCTTCTTTTAAAGTGTATTGAACAATAGGTTTTTTGAGCGCCATATACTCCATGATTTTATTCATTGTGGATAAATCATTCATGGTGGTTGGTCTATCTGGATTAACACAAACATCTGCAGTATTTAATACCTCTAACATGGTATTATCATCAACTCTGCCGTAAAAATCAACATAGTCGCTTAGCCCCATGCTTTTACACATTGTTTGAATATCATTTAAAGAAGTGCCTCCCCCAACAATACCAAACTGTACATCTTGACGCAGGGATACAATAGTTTTAATTGATTCTAAAAGTAAATCAAGACCTTCTTGTTCCCCTATAACACCAACATAACCCACTAAGAATAAACGCCCTTTCTTTAGCGCTTTGTTTGGCGGAAGTAATTTAAGACGATCTAATTTAGGGCCGCTTCTTACGACCTGAACTCTATCTTTGGTTATACCGCCTCTTTCGATGGCTATTTTTTTATATGATTCATTTGTTGCTATTGAAAAATTAGCCGTCTTAAACGTTAATTTCTCGAATAATAGCATAAGCTGATAGAAAAAGCCCTTCTTGTTGAATTTCGATATGTATAATTCGGGATTAATATCATGGTGATCAAAAACATATTTTACGCCAAAAGGTTTAAAAAACAAGGCGATAAAAAAAATTAAGTCTGGCGGATTACAGCCGTGAATAACGTCAAATCTTTTCTTAAAAAAAATCTTCCAACTTAAAATAAATTCCCAGAAAATGGCCTGAGAGTATTCTATAAGATAACCTAATGCTCCCTTACCTTCTTTAAGGCTGTGTCGATAAATTTCAATGTCTTCAATAACCTCAAAAGATTTATCATAACCTTTCATTTTAGGGCAGATAATTGAAACTTTAGCCCCATGTTTTGCTAAGGTTGTTGCCTCTTGCCAGACCCTCCTATCAAATGGTGCTGGCAGATTTTCAATTATAATCAAAATGTGTTTACCAGCAAATTCCAACATAGTTGCCATTTGAAGTTCTGTCTTTGTCAACTCTGACTAAATCAATTATGATTTTATTATCTGGAATCTGTTTAAGTATGTCATAAAATTCAGAGGCATTATTTCCAATTACTATTACCTCTGAATGATCTATCACTTGATTAATATCTTCTTTTAACAATTTGTATATGTGTGGAATGTGACTATTAATATAATCTTTGTTTTTACCTAAAAGGGATGATAGGTGAACATTGCTGTCATAAACTCTCAAATCAAATCCTTTCCCAATAAGAGTTTCAATAACAGTGACCATAGGGCTTTCTCTCAAATCGTCAGTACCAGATTTAAACGCAAATCCTAAAAAACCTATTTTCTTCTTACCCGTTTCATAAATTAAATCCAATCCTCTATCTATTTGATAAAAGTTGCTTTTGAGCAAGCTTGACAATAAAGGGGTTTTTAAGTCTAAGCTTTTTGCAGCTTGAGTTAGGCCCCTAACATCTTTAGGCAAACAAGATCCGCCAAAAGCAAATCCAGGTTTTAAATAATAAGGAGAAAGATTTAGCTTGGTGTCCTTTGAAACAATATCCATTACCACATGTCCATCAACCCCGTTCTCCTTGCAAATATTTCCAATTTCATTGGCAAAAGTAATTTTCATTGCATGAAAATTGTTGTTGGCATATTTAATCATTTCAGCCTCTTCTGGTTTTATAGTATACAGTGGTGCATCAATTGACTTATATAATTCTCTCATTACCGCTTCTGCTATTGCGCTGTAAGTTCCTATAATTGTGTATGGTGGATTTATAAAATCATACATGGCAGTTCCTTCCCTTAAAAATTCGGGATTGGAAACCACTCCAAAATCTACACCGTGCTTTTTACCTGAAATGTCCTCAATTATCTCTTTACATGCCTTGAGCGTCCCAACTTTTACAGTGCTTCTAATGACAATTGTGTGAAAATCTTTCTTGTCCTTAATACTGTGAGCAATTTGCTTCGAAACCTCGAAAATATAGCCAAGATTAATACCTCCATTTGGTAGGCTAGGAGTACCTACACAAACGAAAGATATTTCAGTTTTCCTAACTGCCATTTCATAGTCCTCTGTAGCCGTAAGTAGACCATTACTGACTGATGCCTGTATTTGTTCCTCCAAGCCCTTTTCAATAATTGTTGATTTTCCCTGATTAACTAAATTTACCTTAGCCTTATCTACATCAACTCCGATTACATTATGTCCTTCTCTTGAAAAACAAGCACAACAGACAACACCTACATACCCTAAACCAAATACACCAATGTTCATTATCTATAAACTATATAATTAAAAATTCTCGTGAAAATTTCCTTTCCTGTTTTAATCGAATCATTTGCCTCTGATGTCCGCAAATGTAATGTTTCTTTCAATCTTATTCTATTGCCATCGAACAAAAAACCCGTATCCAGAGGAGAATTCTTTTTTAATTTATCTTCTAATTCCAATAGATTTAAACTCAAATCTTCACCTACTCGCCTTATCTCCAAATCTCTTTTTTCTATTAAATCTTCATATTTTACTTTTGAAACAACAAATCCTTTACGCCTAATTGAAAAAACTGAAAACTGGCAAATAATATTGACCAACAAATAATATAAGTTGGAAGCTAAAAAACCTTTTGATGGTTGTTCCAAACCCTTTTTTTCAAACGACTTTACAACAGAAACTGGGTCTTTCCTCAAATATATAAACTTAACTTCTAAATTTTCGTTGGCTACGTAATTGCATATGTTAATTGCCCTGCTTGGGTATTTTGACGACTCAATAATAATACTCTCATGAGTATTTCTCAATATTGATTGATAGTGTTTTTGAAGGAGAAATTGATATGATTTGCTATTCAGTTTAAAAAGACATTTAAGCCAAGAGGTATGGTATTCATTATTCTCAAATTCCTTCTCTAGTTGTTTAATATCTAAATCTGAGTCTGATAAAAAGTCGTTTCTTATTTTTTTCCAATACTTATAGACTTTTGAATAATCTTTTCGTTTTGGGGGAACGCCAGACCTTCTAAAAAACCTATTTATTTCCCCAAGGCTGATTGCGTTTTTAGCATTACCTAAAACAATATCAAGGAGTGTGGTCCCACTTCTGCCGGCACCTATAATATAAACTAGGGTCTTAGTCATTTGAAAATATTCTTAGATAAGGTAACTAGACTAACTATGTTCTTAATGCAATGACAAAATTAGAACACACTTTTGGAAGAGCACAAATAATACCCTCTAATATCCCTCATGATAAAAGCACGTGAGTTTATTCGTAGTTTTTAATAAAATTGAACGCTTTGAAAGCACCAAATAATATCACCATTATTATAAAACTGAGCGCGGGAAGTAACAAGGAGTACTTTTGCCAAATATCACTATATGTACTTCCGCGTGCTTCAAACCCTGCTAGGACATCATAATATTCACTTTCTTGAATAAGTTTTTCTTCAATATTTCTGAGGGACTTTCGCATTTTTAGCTCCTCTTGAAACAGCTCGTATTCACGAGTAACTGTTTTCTCATTTACCATAGGAATAAGGGAACTACCGGTCATTGTAGGTGTTTTTTTCTCTGATTCGTTAATTAAAACCTTAAAATAAATCTGTTGCAAACTGTCTACCTTCTTTATTTCATTTTTAACCTGAATTTTTTCAATTAGTAAAGTTGAGTCTCTAATTTTCTTTAACTTTTTAGAGTATTCGTTCTCAAAAGTTTTTCTGAATCCTTTTTCGAGTTTTGGAAATATTTCTGGAGTATAAGCCTTGGCCATAATAGAAAAAATACTACCAGCCAAAATGTCTCTATTTTCGAGAAACTCTTCATAAGTTACCTCTGCCGCTAAAGCACTATCAATTGATTTAATGTAGGTATCATATTCCAAAAGCAGGTCATTTTGGGTTTCTGGTCCAATTTCTAATTCAAATCCTATTAAATTCCCGGCAGACACTGTATCAATCTCGAAAATATTAGATAATTCTTCTAAATTATTTGAGCTTATTAGGGCATTAAAATAATTAACATTATTTGCTAATTGGTATTTGGACTCAAAATAAGGTTTAACCAACATATCAGAAAAATATACTGTTGGTGTCAACTTTTCTGCAATGAAGCCAAGTATGAATGATGAAAAAACAACAATTGAAATTAACTTAAAATTATCTACAACTGGTTTTAAAAGGAGAATGATTACGTGAAAAATTCCCTTAAACAAATCTATAATCTTATTAAATACTCTTTTAATAAAGCGACCTAATAAATTAAAAATTAAAATCAAATCAATCTCTTCGTTTTGTCTTATTTCCTTAGATTTATCACTCATATCCTATGAATTAAATATTTGTTCCAATATCTTTTTTGTTATAACGTATGTTGGTTTTACGCCTGCCGTGCCTAAACCTCCAGAGGCCAAGGTGCTCCCGGTCTCTAATGGATTATCACTAGCGTAATACGCGTAACGTACTTTTACGTCCTCGTTAATGCTTCCCCTAACTTTAGAGGCGGCCTGTATGGCTTTCTGGTAATGGGCTCCTTCCATTTCCAAGCCTATGACATTCCAAGTGGATTTTTTAAAAAACTTCAATATTTCCTTGTTCTGCAATGAAGTCCCTAAAACCGTTACCATAGTACCCTCGTATACATCAACGCCGCAATCTACTAAATCGTTTTTATTTAGTTCGTTTTTAAAGGGATAATTATCTGCTGTTCCTTCAAAAATATGGGCCGAAGGTATCATTACGTCACCCTTACCGCCTTGAAGTATGCCTGCCTTGCCCATTATGGATATGGACCTGACGTCTAAATGTACCTTAGTGCCATTAACCTTAACTGGTTTAAGGAGTTCGTCCATTGTCTCGTAAGCTTGCTCTCCAAAGGCGTAGTCCATAACAATAATGACAGGATTGTTTTTTGTTTTCGTTACATTCTCAAAATACGTTTTAGAAAAGTCTATTTTCTCAGTATCAAAAATTTGAACATCTATATTAGTGCCCGAGGTATCTTTGACATATATCATCCCATTCTGGTAAGCGACTTTTTCCACCTTATTGCGCAATACCGTATTACTAGGATTGCTCAGGGCTTCATAAACTTCAAAAACGCTTTTGTTGGTTTTGGAACCTGAGATGGCGGTTTTTGCAAATAATGAGTTCATTACACTATGCATGTTTGCGCTTATAATATGCACGGGTCTTTCCAATAAACCGTTTTTATGTAATACAGATTTTATCTCGTCGGACCATATTTCTCCATGGATGTGATGGCCCAATCTTTCCCTTAAAACTGGGCTAAAAGTAATGGTTCGTTTATTATCGTTAAGTGCTTCCTCTATAGCAAGTTTTCCTATCCAATAAATAATGTGCAATAATCGTTCTGGTTGATTATTGGTGGCAAACTTAGGGTAAGCTTCCGTAAGTTCATTAAAGGTTCTACCTAAAATATTTGCGGTATGTGTAATGGCAATCTCCCTTTCTTTTTGGCTAAGCTTTTTTGTAGAACTTACTGCACTTTTTAATTTTTCCCAGTCTCTTATGGTTTTACCCTCCTCGTTGATTAGGACCCGTTTTCTAATCTTGTGGGACTCTACAAACAAGAAAGTAAGATGGGTTAATATATCATATATCTCCGAACGACCTCTTGTAATTTCTATATTCATTTGTTCGCTATCTATGCGATAGCAATTTCTGCGGCGTTTGGGGGGAATTATGGGTTTAAAGTGTGAATTGCTATAGCCTTCGTCACTGGTTAGATTGATAAACCTGCATTCTTCTATCCCTTGCGGTAAGCGGTCAATGACGTATAACAATCCATCTAATTCTGCTTTTTCTTCGCCTATAGAGCCGTAAATTTCGGGCCTTAAAAGTAGTAGGGCTTCAATAAGAGTTTCACCCGAAACTCCCATTGGTTTATAGAACCCACGATTGAAAAGATGGCGCATGGTTATATACATGCGCTCAATAGCGTTTGAGCTTTCTTGGGCCCTGGTTCTTCCTTGTCTTTTTTTTATGGTGTTCATCTCAAATTAAGAGGTAAATATAGGTTTATTTTGTTAACTGCAAACGCCTTAATTCATCAGCTATCTTTCGGTCATTGGCCAGTCTTGGGATTTTGTTTTGCCCTCCTAATTTTCCTATAGATTTCATATAATCCTGAAAGCCGTTTTTCTTAACTTTTGTAATCACCAAAGGACGCAATATTTTTCCTTTAATAAGATCAAGATAGTAACTGTTTTGTTCTTGCAAAGCCTTGTCCAAGATCTCTATAAATTCCTTCTCGTCCTTAGGTTCGGTTTCAAACTCCACAAACCACTCGTGGTACGGTAATCCTTGCTCTGGGTTTATCTGTGGCGCGACCGTAAACTCATTTATTGTCGCAGAAGATTGGGCAATAGCTTTTTGCATGGCTTGTTCTACTTCCTTACCAATAACATGTTCTCCAAAGGCCGATATAAAATGTTTTATGCGGCCACTTACAACAACGCGGTATGGTTGTAGCGATGTAAACTTCACGGTATCTCCAATATTATAGGCCCATAGACCTGCTGTAGATGAGATAATCATAACATAATTAACGTTGAGCTTAACATCGTTAATCATAATTCGTTCTGGATTTTTGTCGTAGAATTTTTCAGCTTCAACAAACTCATAAAAGATTCCAGAATTTAGCTGTAAAAGCATTCCTTCTTCACGCTGCTTATCCTGAAAAGCAAAGAAGCCCTCGCTTGCTGGATATAATTCTATACTATCAACTTTGCGCCCTATTAGGCGTTCAAATTTTGCACGATACGGTTCAAAATTGACACCTCCATAGATAAATAGACTAAAGTTCTTGAATATATTCCCAACAGGCTTCCCTGTTTTAGACATTAGCTTTTCAAAATACATTTGTACCCAAGAAGGGATGCCTGAAATTACCGTCATGTTTTGGTCTACGGTTTCATCTACAATAGCTTCAACCTTAGTTTCCCAGTCCTCAATGCAGTTTGTCTTATAGGTGGGCATTCTGTTTTTTTGAAGGTATTTTGGAACATAATGCGCCACGATGCCTGACAACCGACCGAATTGAATGCCTTTTTTTTCCTCTAAAACCGGACTGCCTTGTAAAAAAATCATCTTTCCGTCTACAAAAGCTGTTTTACCTGTTTCATTAATGTACATCAAGATAGCATTTCTAGCTGCCTTAATGTGGGTTGGCATGCTCTCTTTAGTTATAGGTATATACTTGGCTCCTGATGTTGTTCCTGAGGTTTTGGCAAAATATATAGGCTTCCCTTTCCACAAGACATCCGATTTGCCTTCCAGGATTTGTTCTACGTAAGGCTTTAATGCTTCATAATCCCTTATGGGAACCCTTTGTTTAAAGTCGTTATAGGTGGTTATGCCCTTAAAGTCATGGTCAATTCCGAATGTGGTATTCTTGGCGCTTGATATAAGATGCCTAAAGACTTTATGCTGAGTTTCAACAGGTGCCGTGGCCCACTTATTTATTTTAAACGCAACATACTTTGCAAACGTTAATGAAAGTTTAGATTTTAACGAAGCCATTACTGAAATTCAATGAAATTAGTTGGGTTTACGGGATAACCATTGTTCCAGAGTTCAAAATGAAGGTGTGGGCCTGTGCTCAGTTCTCCTGTGTTTCCTGACATTGCAATGACCTCACCGGATTTGACCAGGTCGCCCTGAGATTTAGTGATTGAATTATTGTGCTTGTAAACCGAAATTAGTTCTTGATTGTGCTCAATAATCACCACATAACCGGTTTCAATGGTCCATTCGGCAAAAATTACGGTGCCATCTGCCGTTGCCTTAACTGGTGTGTTTACGGGAACTACCACATCTACCGCAAAGTGCTTTTCTTCTAGGTTATAACCTTCCGATATAGAGCCGTTTACGGGAGGAAATAATACAAAATTTGATTGGTCCATCCCAGATTCAAAAACATTGAACCGATCTTCCTTTTCAACCTTAGCCCTCAGTATCGAATCTTCTCTGTTCTTAGCTACCTTCAAAAACGCATCTTCCTCAGCTGTAATGTCATTTAATGAGTCTCTATTTACTTCTACGGTTTCCACTTCTCCCGTGAGTACTTTTCTAATAGAGGCAAAATACCTTTTGTTTATCTCTAACTCATTAACCAATGAGTCTGTCTTGTAGTTAAGGAGCGATGCTTTTCTCTTTAACGATGCAGAGGAATATCCTGGTATATATTCTTTTAGAGGTGTGTATGCAATTAAAAGTATGGTGAAGAAAACTAAGAAGATTGCTGAGATGGAAGTCAGCACAAAAACGTTCAACCTAGTTAATTTAATGGCAAATCGTTCTTCGAACGTATCCTCATTTAAAATAACCAAGCGATACTTATGAAGGAGTTTTTGGGTGAATTTTCTTTCTTTTTCTTTCTTTTTTACCATTGAAACAAAATTAGTTAAAATAGTGGTAAGGGCGTCTAAGCCGCCTTTAAAGTTGCCTAAATAACGTAAATATTAAAGTATAATTATTAACTTTGTACCCTAATTTTAAAAATATGAACTCAGTAATAATTCCTTTAGCCATTGGTTGGCCACAAGTTGTTTTAATCGCTGTGGTTATCTTAATTCTTTTTGGAGGAAGAAAAATCCCTGAATTAATGCGAGGCCTAGGAAGCGGATTAAAAGAATTTAAGGACGCTAGCAAAGAAGAATCTTCAAATAAGGAAAAAGAATAAAAACAATTCAATTGAAAAAAGGCCAACTAAAAAGTTGGCCTCTTTTATTTAATCTTAATGGACTTTAAAATCGCCTCTAATTCAAAAACAAATTCACGTTTCTTTAAAGAAGGCGCATACACGTAACCATCTGCAATCAAAAATCTCTGATTGGCTTGGTCCCTTATAGCATAAGTGATAAACGGTCCTGCCATATACTGTCCTTTAACCTCCCAGATTCCTCTCACTTCGTAAGCTTCCTTGTTGTCAATTTGTGTTTTATATAGCGAAGGCGCGTAAGCATCTTCTACCGTCATATATATATCATCTTCTCCGGGAATTTTAGATTTTGTAATCTCATCCCTGATTTTAGTAATTGTAACGATTGTACTATCGGATTCGGTAATGGCGTCAATAGGCACTTCATAGAACATCAAATCCATAGTTTTTGTGTTGCTTAGGCTTTTTCTCACCCAGAAAAAATCTTCGGTTTCCTTGCCAATTTTATAAGCTGAAGGAATATCTATGGTAAAACCGAGCGCTTCTTCCATTTTTTTGTCATCTAATAACGATAAATTTATGCGCCTCTGCTTTTCCTTTACTTCTTCTTTTGTAAACGCATTAATTATTTTACGTCTATTATCTTCTATTTGCGCAATAATCTCAGCATCTGTTTTTCCTCCCACGACAACAACCGTTTGGGGTTTTGCAAAAGCCTCATGTACTATTTTAGTGGTAGGCTCTAACTCACCCTTTTCAATTTTTAGAATAATTCTGCTTCGTGTGGCAAACCCATCAAAGACCTGTGGTGGAATTTGTCGAATGCCAAAAATTGGTTCGTCTTGAGGTAGTCCTTCCAAAGGCGCTGCAAAATTTCTTCGTATGGCCTCGCCAATCTTTCCTTCCCATAATAGGTTATCAACTACCACAGAAATATTATTTAAATTTCCATTGGAAGCTGGAAGGTAGGTGGTCTTATCTTTCTTTTTGTCTGAGCAGCCTAAAATTAGAAGACTGATTACTAGAGCATATAAAACTCTCATAAGTTTGGATTTTTGTTGGTTATTTATTGCGACACTATAAGCGTCATTCCTATTTTGAGTTTATTACCACTAATATCGTTCCAATCTTTAAGATTTTGAACAGAAACTCCAGAAAATTTTTGGGAAATGGTCCAAAGTGAATCGCCTTTTTTTACTGTATAAGTGGTTTTCCCTGCTGTGTTTTTAGATGTTTCTGAGGATTTTTTCTTAACAGGTGCCGGTGCAGGATTCCTAGGATAAATTGTTAAACGCTGGCCAATTCTTAAATTATTGCTTCTCAGTCCATTCCATCGTTTTATCTGACTTACCCTTACACCATAGCGTCTGGCAATCTTTCCAAGATAGTCGCCGCTTTTTACGCGATATCTTATTTTAGAATCTACCTTAACTAGTTCTGGTAGTGGCTTCTCGCGTTTGTTAAATTGTTCCTTGGCGTAGGCGTAAATTTCCTTTTCATTACTGGTGAAAATTCCTATGGCTTCCCTAGGCAATCTTAGGGCATAAGTCTTTCCTTCAATTTTTGGAATAATATCCAACTTATAAGATGGATTTAAAAACTGTAGTTCTTCTATATTTACACCAGTGGTCTCGGAAACCTGGTCTAAACTAATCATTTCCTTAACATGTACGGTGTCTGTTTGCACGTATTGAAATGGCGGACGCTCAGGCCTGAAACCATGCTCCTCGGCATACTCGAAAATATACATCGTTGCCAAAAAAGCAGGAACATAACCTGCTGTTTCCCGTGGTAAAAAGGGTCTAATATTCCAATAATTTTGATAACCACCAGAACGTCTTATGGCTTTATTGACGTTTCCTGGGCCGGAATTGTATGCCGCCAGAGCCAAATCCCAGTCGCCAAATATTTCATAGAGCTTGGAAAGGTATTGGGCAGCTGCAGTAGTAGATTCTATTGGGTCACTTCGTTCATCTACATAACTACTAACATCCAGGTCGTAAAGTCTACCTGTTGTAAACATAAATTGCCATAAGCCTGTAGCCCCTACTCTAGATCTTGCTCTGGGCTTTAAGGCCGATTCTACAATAGCCAAATATTTAATCTCTAGAGGAATATTGTAATTATCCAATTCCTGTTCAAACATTGGGAAATAGAAGTGACTTAGTCCCATAAGACGCTCAAGAGAAGAGCGTCTATGCTTCAGGTATCTTTTTATAACACTTTCTAAGGATGGATTATAGGCTATATTAAAAGGCGTTTTGGCATTTAAGCGTTCTAACCTGGCCTTTAGTGTGTCCGTTGAAAGCTCAGGATAATCAACCGGTTCGTAAGTTAATCCGGTAACAGATTTATATATCGTGTCGTAAAGGGTATTGCTATAGAGTTCTTCCAACCACTTTTTGTCAAGTTCTGCAGCTTGGGAATTGTCCTGCAGACTTTTGATGTCTAACGAATCCAACTCAGCAAGAATAGGCTCTTTCAATACTAAGGTTTTGCCATCCACTATGGAATCACCAACTTTAATCGGAATGTTTCCACTTGCAATTAAGGTATCGCTCTTTTTTTGGGCTGATCCCAATAAAAACATACCTAGAAAAAATAATAAGCTTACTTTAAGCCTCATGGTGTTGTTCTTAATATGAAGAATAACAACGCTTTTTTAGCGCTTATAGTGCCCTTTTAACAGATTTAACTGAGTATAGCGGCAATTCCTGGTAGGGTTTTCCCTTCAAGACTTTCTAACATAGCACCGCCTCCAGTACTTACGTAGCTCACCTTCTTCTCAAACCCAAATTGCTTAACCGCAGCCACGGAGTCTCCACCGCCAACCAGCGAAAATGCACCTTCTGCCGTTGCTTCTGCTATGGAATCTCCCAAAGCAATGGTGCCTTTGGCAAAGTTTTCCATTTCAAAAACCCCTAAAGGTCCATTCCAAAGTATGGTCTTACAAGCCTTTACAACCTTATCAAAATTTTCTATGGACTTAGGACCAGCATCGAGTCCCTGCCAACCAGCTGGTATATGCATCACATCCACAATCTGAGTTTCGGTGTCATTACTAAAAGCATTGGCGGCAACGACATCAACAGGCAAGTGCACTTGGACATTCTTAGATTTGGCCTGCTCTAAAATATCTAATGCCAATTCCATTTTATCTTCTTCACAAATTGAGTCTCCGATTTCTCCTCCTTGAGCCTTAATGAATGTAAAGGTCATCCCACCTCCAATAATGAGATGGTCAACCTTATCTAGAATATTTTCGATAACCGTAATTTTAGAGGACACTTTGGCGCCACCTAACACAGCCAAAACCGGTTTTTCACCGTCTTCCATGACTTTTTTGATGCTGTCAATTTCTTTAGCGAGCAAATAGCCAAAACATTTGGCTTCAGGAAAAAACTTGGCTACAATAGTTGTAGAGGCGTGGGCTCTATGCGCTGTTCCAAAAGCATCATTAACGTAAATATCGCCTAGTTTAGACAGCTTTTCGGCAAAAGCTTCATCGCCTTGCTTTTCCTCATCGTGGAAGCGCAGGTTTTCGAGCAGCAGAATTTGTCCAGGTTGTAAGTCGCTTGCCATGGTTTCAGCCTCTTCTCCGACGCAGTCAGTAGCAAACTTTACCTCTACTCCAAGAATATCTTCGATTTTTGGTATTATATGTTTTAATGAAAATTCCTCTTGCACACCTTTCGGTCTGCCCAAATGAGACATCAGCACACAACTTCCGCCGTCTTCCAAAACCTTAATAATGGTAGGTTTTGCAGAAATGATTCTTGTAGCGTCTGTTACTTCAAAACTATCATTAAGAGGTACATTGAAATCAACTCGGATGAGGGCTCGTTTATTTTCGAAATTAAAATCGTCTATGGTCTTCATTTTACATATTTTGTTGAACAAATATAAAGATTACAAAGCATAAAAAAATTACATAGTTTTGCTTTATGTTATTTTCTGATGTTCTCGGCCAAAAACACATTAAAAACCATCTCACCACAAGTGTTGACAATGGAAGGATTGCGCATGCTCAACTTTTTGTTGGACCAGAAGGTTCTGGCACATTGCCAATGGCTTTAGCTTATGCGCAGTATATTTTATGCCAAAATAAAAATGGAGAGAACACAGGTGGGTCCGAATCATGTAATTTAAAATTTAAATCCTTTTCGCATCCTGACCTCCATTTTGCCTTTCCGGTAACCACGAGCGACAAGGTTAAAAGCAAGCCTGTTTCCCATTATTATTTAGAAGAATGGCGACAGCTCCTAGAGCAACAGCCTTACGGGAATCTTTTTGATTGGTACAAAATCTTAGGTGTAGATAATAAACAAGGACAAATAGGTGTTGACGAAGCCTCAGAAATTGTAAAATCATTAGCTCTAAAATCATATGAGGGAGGCTATAAGATTATGATTATTTGGATGGCAGAAAAAATGAACAGCTCTTGTGCCAATAAGTTATTGAAGCTGATAGAAGAACCTCCTGAAAAAACTATTTTCATCCTCATTGCCGAAAATGAAGAGCTCATAATCAATACCATTAAATCACGGTGCCAAATCCTAAATTTTCCGCCGCTTCCAGAAGAAGCCATTACAAGTGGCTTGATAGCGCAGTATCACCTAGAGCATGATGTAGCTGCAAAAATCGCTCATCAGGCTAATGGGAATTATAATAAGGCATGCGACTTGGTCTATCAAGACAGTGAAGACATCCAATTTGAAAAGTGGTTTGTGGTCTGGGTGCGCTCCGCTTTCAAGGCTAAGGGCAACAAAGCCGCCATCCATGACCTCATTAGTTGGTCTGAAGAGATTGCAAGAGTAGGAAGGGAAACCCAAAAGAAATTTTTGAGCTACTGCCTTAATTATTTTAGGCAAGCCATGCTGTTAAACTATAAAGCCGAAGAGTTGGTATACATAGAGCCTAAAACAAATAATTTCGATTTGTTAAAGTTTGCTCCCTTTGTTCATGAAGCAAATATTATAGATATATCAACTGAGCTAGAAAGCGCGATTTATCATATAGAACGCAATGGCAATTCTAAGATTATTCTTACAGATTTATCTATTAAATTGACCCGTCTGTTGCACAGAAAAAGTGGGGTTTAGGATTAGCCCAGAGTAATATCTATTACTCTTCTTCAGTATCTGAATTTACTTTGCCGTTTAAAGCTTCTAAAACCTCTTCCGTAATATCATTGGCCTCAGCACCATACATTACACTACCTGCTTCATTAGCTCCAAGGATAAAAGTATAACCATTAGACTTACCATACTCCTTAACAAACTCCTTCACTTCTGTAACGATTGAGTCTAATTTTACTTGTCCCTCTCTTTGAAGCCCCTTTTCTTCATTGCTAAGCTGAAAATCTTGTCTTTGCTTTTTTTGAACAAGAGCTTGGTATTCTTCTTCGGCTTTATTTTGGCTCATATTTGAGGCCCTCGATTGCCAGAGCTGAGCTTCACTTTGAATGGCTTGTTGTAGACTATCTGCTTTTTTGTTGAAGTTGTCTATTTTGGTCTGAAATTTAGCTTCAAAATCTTTTTTCTTAAAATATCCGTTAACGACTTTACCATTATCTATAAAGGCGATTTTTTCTTGCTCTTGACAAGAAAACAACATACCGATGAGGCAAAGTGAAAAAATAAATTTGGTCATACCTGTTTAATTTAAAATTAGACCGCAAATGTAATCAAGAATTTTGGTGCACCACAGCTAACAGGCGTATATAGAAAAAAACTATCGCTAACTAGTTTTCATATTTTTTTAAGCTATTAAAAATAGCCTTAAAATAAACGCTTAGAGCGCGAAATCATTTTTAGCTGAATTCTATCTTGCCAGAATGCAAAAAGTCGCCTTAAAATGGCTTAAATTAGATATTATCATTTCTAAACACATAAATTAACGAGGAGTACTCTCTAGAAGACCAAGCCTTGATATTAGATATAAGGCCAAGACCAAAAGCGCGCAGCGGATTCATCTTACCGTGCTTGTACTTCTCTGAAAGTAGGCTTACATAGAATGCGTCAAAAAGCATGGGTCGCTCTTCCACAAAACTATATCCATTCTTTTCAAATAATGACTTTATAGATGAACGGCTAAAATGCCACAAGTGCCTCGGAACATCATAAGCTGCCCAATGACTTCCATAATATGTAGCATCATAACTTTTATAATTGGGTACAGCTATTATAAGGTAACCTTTAGGTACTAGTACCTTACTAAAAATATCAATGTGTTTTTGTAAATCTGGAAGATGCTCTAGCACATGCCATAGCGTAACCACATTCATTGTGTTCTGTTCAATAGCATTTAAATGGGAGGCATTAAAAACCGAATCACCAATTTTTTCTATGGCTATTGCTCTTGCCCTAGCGTTAGGCTCTATGCCAGTGACCTTCCAATCTTTATTGTTCGCATAGGCAATAAACTCTCCTGTGCCACAACCTATATCTAAAAGTGTTTTGTTTTGTACTTCAAGGGAATTTATCAAGTGGAGCTTTCTTTTCACTGTATAGCTCCTGATGACATGATACAACCACTCCAGGAGATTTCTTTTATTGTCCGTATGTGAAATATAATCCTCACTTTTATAATAGTCGGCTAATGCCTCTGCCGAAGGTTGCGGGGACGTAACAAGCATCTCTAATTCGGTGTGGCGCACTAAATCAAATACCTCTCCTGAGACCGAATAATCCTTGACTTTTAAGTGTACATATTTTGACATAGTTCTGTTAACAGCAATGATTAGGCGCAGGAATTACGCAACTGTTCCACGTGGAACAGTTGCAATTATCGTCCTAAATAAACCAGTAAAACCGATATATCATTAGGCGAAACTCCGCTGACTCGAGATGCTTGAGAAATAGTTACGGGCTGAATCTCATTAAGCTTCTGCCGAGCCTCCATACTCATGGATTTTAATTTAGAGTAATCAAAGTTTGAAGGTATCTTTACGTTCTCCAAACGGTTTAATTTGTCAGCATTGTTTTTTTCCTTCTCAATATATCCAGCATATTTAACCTGTATCTCTGTTTGTTCAATGACCTCAGCATCGAGTTTGTTTTCACTCAGATAAGTTGCTACCGAATTGATTTTTTCCATGTCCTCCATGGTGATATTCGGTCTAGCAAAAAGCTTAAACATTTTATCCTGTTGCTTTACAGGAGCAGAGTTTTTAGATTCTAAAATAGGGTTCACCTCTTCTGGCGTAACACTTGTGTTCCTAAAAAACTCCACAAAAGCCATTGATTTGGATTGTTTTTCCTCCATACGTTTCAACCTAGCCTCACTTGCCAGACCCAATTCATAGCCTTTTGGTGTTAATCTAAAATCGGCATTATCCTGCCTCAATAAGGTTCTATATTCCGCACGGGACGTGAACATCCTGTATGGCTCTTCAGTGCCCTTGGTAATAAGATCGTCTATAAGCACACCGATATAGGCCTCGTCACGTTTTAAAGTAAACGGTTCCTTCTCTGCAACTTTCAAACTGGCATTTATTCCTGCCATTAAACCTTGTGATGCTGCTTCTTCATAACCCGTAGTGCCATTAATTTGACCAGCAAAAAACAGTCCATCCACTAATTTGGTTTCTAAGGTGTGTTTAAGCTGTGTGGGTGGAAAATAATCGTATTCAATCGCATAACCTGGTCTAAAGAATTTTACATTTTCAAAACCTTTCACAGATTTCAAAGCCTTGTATTGAATGTCTTCAGGCAAAGACGTGCTGAACCCGTTAACGTAGACTTCTACGGTATTCCATCCTTCAGGCTCAACAAAAAGTTGGTGTCTATCTTTATCAGCAAACCGATTTATCTTATCTTCAATAGACGGACAATAACGTGGTCCCACACTCTTGATCCTACCGTTGAACATTGGAGACCTGTCAAATCCTTCACGAAGTAACTCGTGAACTTCTGGACTAGTATATGTCATATGACACGACCGCTGTTCCTTTAGAGGCTCGGTTACATCTAAATAGGAGAACTTTTCAGGCCTATTGTCACCGGGTTGTTCTATCATTTTAGAATAGTCCAACGACCTACCATCCACTCTAGGCGGAGTTCCTGTTTTCATCCTTCCCGCATCGAAGCCAAGGTCAATAAGCTGTTCGGTTATCCCTGTAGCCGCACGTTCACCTGCTCTCCCTCCACCGAAATTCTTGTCTCCAATATGAATAAGACCATTTAAAAATGTGCCATTAGTAAGTACAACGCTTTTAGCCCTAACCTCAATCCCTAAGGAGGTTTTGACACCAACTACTTTATTGTTTTCTATCAAAAGTCCAGACACCATCTCTTGGTAAAAATCTAGATTTGGCGTGTTCTCAAGCATTAAGCGCCATTCTTCTGCGAATCGCATACGGTCACTTTGAACGCGCGGACTCCACATAGCCGGCCCTTTGGATTTATTAAGCATCTTAAACTGAATAGCCGAATTGTCTGATACAATTCCACTATACCCACCTAAGGCATCAATTTCTCTTACAATCTGACCTTTGGCTATTCCGCCCATAGCAGGGTTACAAGACATCTGGGCAATATTTTGAAGATTCATTGTTATGAGCAGGGTTTTACTTCCCATGTTAGCGGCAGCTGCGGCTGCTTCACTTCCAGCATGCCCACCACCAACTACGACAACATCATAAACACTACTAAACATTTTGTAAATTTTTAATGTTCCACGTGGAACAAATACCAATTTTTAATTTCTTTTTGATGCCTCGTAATGACATCATTGGCGCGCAAAGATACATCTTACATCTCAATTTCCGAAAGCTGTGATATATAGTAGTCTTCTTTGGCTCGCATCATTATAATATCAGCTGATGCTTTATCCTTATAGCCACAAAGATGTAAAACGCCATGTACCATAACTCTTGCAAGTTCCTTCTCAAAAGTTACGTCGTATTCCTTTGCGTTATCGAGAATTCGTTCTACCGAAATGTAAACATCGCCATGTAATCTTTTTCCTACTGTGTAATCAAAGGTAATAATATCCGTTAGAGTATCGTGATTTAAATATTTGACATTAAGCTCATGCAAATAGGCATCGTCACAAAAAATGTAATTCAGTTCACCTTCTTCTCGATTCTCGTCACTAATAACTTGACCCAACCAATCAGACCAAGTTTTTGGCTGTTTCAATTTGAAGTCGGTTTCGTAATTAAAATAAATCATTATTTGTTTTGAAATACTCCTTTATTTTTTTCTTTACATGATTTTGCAAAGGTAGCGGTTGTCTGTTTAGTATTTCAGTTGAATTGAAAAATTCTCGAGCATCAGGTACTTTGGTAGAGCCTTCCTGATTAAAAACCTCCTTATTGGTCTCGCTCTGTCTTCTTGAGTCTTCACCCTGTAGAAACGTGGCGTTTTCCAGTTTTAACAGTTGGTGCTGTAAATCCATCATTTTTTGAAGCGTTTGGTTGGTAAAGCCATAGTTTAATAAATCGGATTCAACATCCTCCATTTGTTTAATCAGCTCTCCTGCCGATTGAATCCTGCCCTCCTTAGCCAACTTATCTTCCAACGCTTGTCTTAGTTGTTGTTGTCTTTGGTATATTTCAAATAATCTTGCGTTTTGTTCTTCTTGCCCACCTTGTCCATAACCATCATTATTTTCTTTGCCAGAATTGTTGCCATTGCTATCTTCACCACCTGATTTTCCATTCTGTCCGCGCTCCCCTTCACTACCCTCTGAATTTCCTTTTTGATTACCATTTTGACCACTTTTCCCGTCATTGGACTCTCCTCCTTCCGATCCTTGATTCCCTTCTTGCCCTTGTTCTCCATTTTTACCTTCCTGACTCTCTTGGCCTTCTTGGCCTTGCTCGCCTTTCTGCATGCCTTCTTCCATTTCCTTTCGCAGCTCTTCTTGTGATTTAATGATATCTGGTAATTGCATTCCTCCTTCACCTTGACCAGGTGATGGGTTCATGGACAATTCCATATTGTCCAAAACATCACTTAAAAAGCTCGCTAATTCATTACTAGCCGTTATGGCGTATTGTTGGGCTGCCACTCCTTGATATATACTATTCTCGCTTAACAGGTCTAAAGCTTTATCGATATTAAAGTAAACATCGGTAATTTGCGCATTAACTCGTTCAGATAATTTTGGTTGTCTCAACGACAGTGCAAAAAGACTGTCATCTATGTGTTCAAAATGCTCTCTGAGATTACTTTGTTTTATGATGTGCTTGCCATAGTAATTATTATCCACATCAATCGATTCAAAAGTGTTCATTAAAGCCTCTTGATCAAAGGAAAATAAAAGCAGATTCTCCAAGATTTGGCGTAACATATCAATGTCCTCAGCCATTTGATCACCGCCTCCGCCCCCTCCAGACATCATTTGGGCCAACATTTCACTCATTTGTTTCATCTTCTTAGCTGCCTCCTTTTGTTTTTTACTGGCCTTTTGTTGTTGCTGTTTTGACTCGTTACTCTGTTGTTTGTCAGATTCAGTGTTTTGCTGTTCTAAGGCTTCTTTGGCCTCTTTTTGATCATACTCTATTTCGTCCTCCAAAAATTCGTCCCTTGGAATATCCATAGGCTTTTGCAGTCGCCTATCCTCTTGTTTTAAATCGTCTAAACTCTCTTGAATCTTTTTGAACTCTTTATTCAATTCCTCTTGTGCCTCGCTAGTGTTTTCCTTCTCTTTGTTTGATAGGCGCTCTTGTTTTTTAGCCAATTCCTCCAATTCGTTGGCAATCTTTTCTGCCTTCTTCATAACATAAAACCGCTTAGTTAGTTCTAAGAGCTGCTTCATGCTTCGCTGTTTGTTCTTATTTTGTTTGGCCAATTCCTCAAGTTTCTGCGCTAATTCTTCCTTGTTTATTTTATCCTTATATTCCTCCAATTCTCGGAGCAGCTCCTCATCTTTCTTTAGCTGCTCTTCATTTTCTTTAAGCCGTTCCTTTAAATCTTCCTTGAACTGATCTTCCTCCTCTTCATTCTTTTGAAATTCCTCCAAATTATCTTGAAGCTTTTTGTTGAAATTCTTCATTAGCTGCTCTTGCTGTTTCTGTCGCTTAATGAACTCTTCAAAACGCTTCTTATCATTAAAATTCAGGCGATCTTTTTCTTTTTGGGTCTTAGAGAACTCCTCGAGCTTTTTATCTTGTTCCTTTAACTTCTCAAACGTTTTACTGATGTCGTTTATGGTATTTTTCTGTTCTTGTAATTGCTTTTGAACTTCCTCTTCCTGCGTTGACTTCCTAAAGGTGAAAACCTGACTTTTAACACGTTTATTGTTGTGTATAGCATCATTATCAAATCCTTCAAAGTACAACTGGTAACTCTGCCCATCAACAACTTTCGCCCCATCTGGAAAAACACTTACAAACTCACTGAAATTCGTTGTAGCAATAGGGATTTGTATATAAGTTTTTTCGTCTTCACTATTTGTTGGGTAATACACCAACTGAAGTTTGCTCAACCCGTAATCATCGCTAATTTGACCGTAAAACAATAGACGCTCATCATTGAGGCTGTCTTTCTTCATCGTGATACTGAGCTCAGGATATGCGTCTTTTACAACACCAATATTATAAGCTAGATTTTCATAGTCTTCAAGATTTGAGTTGCTCGTAGTAAGTGTGTAGCTAAAATTTGAGAACAGTTGTCTGGACGCCTTAAAGGCATCTCCATCACTAGCTTCAAAATTTATGGTGTCCGTGGCGTATATTTTCACCTTATCTGTTGCCTTTGTTTTGGCCTGCCAGGTGACACGTGTGCCCTCTGGTATAATTGCAGAACCCGAACTTTTAATTGTTTCATCCTGCTTTTTTGTATAGCTTGGATAGTCCAACAGCATTTCAAAATTTAAGATGTTAGGCGTGTTGAGTACGTTGAGCACATAGGGTTTGGACCTAACCTCATTGGCAACCAAAACAAACTCTGTGGTTGCTTTTGGGAGCTGAAATTCATATTGAAATTTACCGCCTCCCAGATTTTGAAGGAAATAACTTTGGTTATTAAATTCTATTTGAACGGTTTCGGGCACCACATCTCCAACGGTTGTCACTTGGAGTAAAAAGTTTTTGCCCTCTATAGCCTCTAGTGCAGTATTACCAACGAAAAACTGAAATGGAGCAGGTGGTTCATAAGCAGTTTTGTAATTCACAACACGCTCATAACTTCTACTGAACCACTCAAATTTACCAGACACCCAAGATAGCAGTATTATGGCCAAGGGAATGGCAGCATACTTTAAATATTTGACATTGGATTTAAAATCAATGGCCGAGGTAAATGGTACTGGAGACAACTCCTTAGACTTTTGATCAATGCTGGCCAATAATAAGTCGGATTGCTCTGAGCTTTGGTTTAACTGTAAAATGTTTAGAAGCTTGTCATTAACTTCATTGAAATGGCGACCTATCAAAGCAGAGGCTTTTTCATAATCAATGCCCTTTCGTAATTTAAACAAATGCAATAGAGGCATTAAAATAAACTTCACAAATAAGCCTAATTCAACAATAACAAAACATACAAAAAGGACAGTTCTTGCAGAAGTACTTAGCCATAGCATATACTCAATAAACAAGGTTAATAAAAAATAGAGCAAGCCAATGGCAAAAAACAAAATCAGCCCTTTAAGTAACTCATTAACGTAGTATTTCTTAATGAACTGCTCTAATTTACTTATGATGATGTTAAAGTCTCTCATATTGCCTTATACAAAACTAATCTACAATTTTATTTTAATTACGATTTCTTTAAATTTGGTAAGATTCTGTTAATTTGAAATGCTTGTTTGTTAATTTTTAAGCCAGTTGCTATGAAGGACCTAAAGTATTTATCGGCATTTTCCATTCCGGCTACGGCGGTTCTGGGGCTATATTTAAAAGGTTATTGGGTATGGGCAACGCCAATATTTGCTTTTGGCTGCATTCCAATTTTAGAGTTGATTTTTCCTATAGACAACAGCAATCTCGACGAGCAGGCTGCTGAGGATAAATTGAAGGATAAACTTTTTGATTGGTTGCTATATCTAAACCTGCCCGTAGTTTACGGCATTTTAATTTATGCGCTTTTCACTATTACGAGCAATGGGCTGGAACTCTATGAATTTATTGGCTTAATTTTTTCTGTTGGTATCGTATTGGGTGTTAACGGCATCAATGTTGGGCACGAACTTGGTCATCGTCAAAATACATCGGAACGCTTTCTGGGCAAAGCCCTTTTATTGCCATCTTTTTATATGCACTTTTATATTGAGCATAATTACGGCCACCACCTCCATGCCGCAACTCCTGAGGATCCTGCCACGGCAAGATACAATCAGAGCGTGTATTCCTTTTGGTTTACCTCTACCATTAGACAGTATTTTAATGGGTGGCGTATTCAGAAGAAGCTTTTAAAAAATAACCGAAAGCCGTTTGTTTCACTAAAGAATGATATGCTGTGGTATACGGTTCTGCAACTGAGCTATCTGTGGGTGGTTTATGTGCTGTTTGGCGCTAAGGGTCTTTTATTTGCTGTATTAGCGGGAATTGTTGGTTTTATCTTGTTGGAAACCGTAAACTACATAGAGCACTATGGTCTGCTTCGACAAAAAACCAAGTCTGGACGTTATGAACGGGTCAAGGAAATTCATTCTTGGAATTCCAACCATGTTATAGGGCGCATAGTCCTATATGAATTAACAAGGCACAGTGACCACCACTATAAGTCATCTAAAAAATATCAAATCCTGGATTGCCATGAGCAAAGCCCTCAAATGCCCTTTGGCTATCCTACTTCTATGGTTTTGGCTCTATTGCCACCACTATGGTTTAGAATAATGAATAAGCGCATCCCAAAACAAATGATACTATCTTAAACGCCATTTCTTTGTTCTCTGTGGTTAGCAAACTATCTTTGCGGTTTAAATAATTAACCATGTCGAAACGTGTTCGCGTGCGCTTTGCACCTAGCCCAACAGGACCTTTACATATTGGCGGTGTAAGAACTGCCCTTTTCAATTACCTATTTGCCAAAAAACACGATGGTGATTTTGTCTTACGGATTGAAGATACCGATCAAAGCCGCTATGTTGAAAGCGCTGAAGATTATATAATTGAAGCGCTGAATTGGTGTGGTATTCCATTTGATGAAGGGCCGGGAAAAGAAGGAAGCTTCGGACCCTACAGACAAAGCGAACGCAAAGTACTTTATGAGAAATATGCCAAAAAACTTATTGAAGAGGGCAAGGCCTATTATGCTTTTGACACGGCAGACCAACTAAATGCTCACAGAAAACAACATGAGGCAGAAGGCAAAACCTTTATATACAATTGGCACAATCGAGAAAAAGGTAGATTAGTCAACTCTTTGGTTTTATCTGAAGCGGAAACCAAGGCCAAATTAGCCTCTGGAGAAGATTATGTAATTAGATTTAAATCACCTCAAGACCAAACTGTAAAATTAAAGGATATTATTAGAGGCGACATTAATATAGATAGTAACACTCTAGATGACAAGGTCCTTTTTAAAAGTGACGGCATGCCAACCTATCATTTGGCCAATATTGTAGATGACCATTTAATGCAGATTACACATGTGATAAGAGGTGAAGAATGGTTGCCCTCATTGGCGCTTCACAACTTATTATATGATGCTTTTGAATGGGAGGCGCCTCAATTTGCACATTTGCCCCTTATTCTAAATCCTACAGGTAAAGGAAAGCTGAGTAAACGTCATGCATCTAAATTGGGTATTCCTGTTTTTCCGTTGGAATGGACTAACCCAGATTCTAAAGAACATTCCTCAGGCTTCAGAGAAGAGGGTTATTTCCCTGAAACCGTTGTTAACTTCCTAGCGCTTTTAGGCTGGAATCCTGGAACAGAACAGGAAGTGTTTAGTCTCAATGACCTCATTACTAGTTTTGATTTAAATAAAGTACAAAAAGGCGGTGCGCGTTTTGATCCTGATAAAACAAAATGGTTCAATCACCATTATATGCAGCAAAAGTCCGATATAGAATTGGCACAAAAATTCAAGACAATTAGGCCCGAACTAGAAGCTATTGATGTTAATTACATTGCTTTGGTTGTTGGCTTAATAAAAGAACGTGCTACATTTATAAGCGAATTTTGGGACTTGAGTCATTTCTTTTTCACCGCTCCAGAACAATACGATGAGAAAGCGGTTAAAAAAGCTATCAAAACTGATACTGCAGATTACATGCAAAAAGTAATAGAACTGGTTACCGCAACACGAGAATTCACCGTAGAAAACCTACAAACTAAAATTAAAAGCTGGATTACCGAAGAAAACATTGGTTTTGGAAAGGTGATGATGCCTCTTAGGCTATCGCTTGTAGGCGCTTTACAAGGCCCAGACATTTTTGAGATTATGTTTATGATCGGAAAGAATGAAACCATAAAGCGTATTGATTGTTTAATTCAATATCAGCTTTCCGAATAACATATTATAGGGTTGATTAAAAAAACAAGAGGGCGGTCAATGAAAACATAGATTGATTGCCCTTAAATTTTTCATTGTTAGGCACATTTAAGTTAGCATCGTTGAGCCTGCCCAAAAGGTTGGTAAAACCATAAATGTACTGGCCTCGCAAGGCGAATCTGCCAAAGCCAGCTGAAATTCCAACAGCGCCATTTACATTAAACCTAGTGATATCCTCAATATCCTCTGTTCGTAAATCATTATAGCCTGATATGATAAGGCCTTCGTTGCTTTCATCCTTTAATTCTAGCTGACCATTATACTGAAGCATCGGACCAATATCGAGAGTGAGATTGTTGCCAATTAATTTAGCATGGAATAAAAAAGAGATCTGTGCTGTTAGTAATTTAAATGACACATATTCATTAAGATTGCTGTTTATGGGAGTGGCAGCGATATCTACATTGTTTTCAGATAATTGAATATTATAACTTACGTTGTACCATTTATGAGGAATATCTACCCACGCTGTTAATCCTCCAATATAGCCCGTCTGGGATTTTGTTTTAAAATTGTCAGTTAAAATGTCAAACTGCGTCAACCCTCCTTGCAAGCCAATGCCGTTTCTAATAACATACCGCTTATGTTGTGCATATGATGCTGTAACAAAACCTAGGGTAATGGCTACTAATAGTGCGACTTTAAGTCTTTTCATGTTGATTTGGAGCTTATTGCAACAAACGTACTAAAAAGAATTAATATTACTTAAATTTATAAACGTATTCAACACATTTAAAATATTTTATCATGGGCAATTTTCTAGTTTATCCAGTTATTTTCTTGGGGCTTGTTATCCTCATTTCGTCATTTTTTATTGTAAAGCAGCAAACCGCTGCTATTATTGAGCGCTTTGGGCGCTTTCAAAGCATTAGACAATCTGGTTTACAAATGAAAATTCCTTTGGTGGACAGGGTTGCGGGCAGGTTAAGTCTTAGAATTCAGCAATTGGATGTTATCATAGAAACGAAAACGCTAGACGATGTTTTCGTGAAAATTAAGGTATCAGTGCAATTTGTAGTTTTAAGAGGACAAGTCTATGACGCCTTTTATAAGCTAGAGTACCCTCATGACCAAATCACTTCATTTGTATTTGATGTAGTACGGGCCGAAGTACCTAAAATGAAGCTCGATGATGTTTTTGTGAAAAAGGATGATATCGCGATAGCAGTAAAACGCGAATTACAAGAATATATGTCTGAATACGGTTATGATATCATAAAAACGTTAGTTACTGATATAGATCCAGACGCTCAAGTAAAAGCAGCTATGAATAGAATCAATGCTTCTGAGCGTGAAAAAATTGCGGCTCAATTTGAAGGTGATGCAGCGCGCATTCTTATCGTGGAAAAAGCTAAAGCAGAAGCCGAAAGTAAACGCCTCCAAGGACAAGGTATTGCGGACCAACGTCGAGAAATTGCTCGAGGTCTCGAAGAGTCTGTGGAAGTCTTAAACCGAGTTGGAATAAACTCGCAAGAAGCCTCTGCTTTGATTGTTGTTACCCAACATTATGACACTTTGCAATCCCTTGGCGAGGAAACCAATAGCAACCTGATTCTATTGCCCAATGCGCCTCAAGCCGGCAGCAATATGTTGAATGATATGGTGGCTAGTTTTACGGCGAGCAATCAAATTGGTGAGGCCATGAAAAATGCTAATAACAAAAAAGAATAGTATCCATACGAGATACTACTCTTTAATCATTTTTAAGGTGATGCTTGTGTCTAGGTTATAGGCCGCATAAAATAGCACCCATTACGGTTGTGGTGACAATCCAATATCCTGAATTCACCAAAATATATTTAGCACTCTTACGCTCAAAAAGAGCAATTGTTCCCAAAATTGGCAACGCTCCCAAAACGCCAAAAATAGCGCCATGTAAAGCGCCGTGTTTAAAGGTTCTAAAAGCATTGCCATAATCGCTCATAAAGGCGTCATAAGACGGTTTTGCTAATTCGGGTTTTGCTCCTACCATGCCAAAGGCTCCAAATTGGTGATTGACAAATTGCATTAAAAGCACGGCCAAAAGAGCAGCAAATAATAATACCAGAGCGAAAATAATTCCGATTTTTCCGGATCTCATCTTTTCTTCTGTCATACCGGACTCACGCATCCAAATACGCCCAAAACCAATATTTGGATTGTACCAAACGGCTCCGATGACCAAAGCCGCTACAGCCGCCAATGGTATGGCAACAGGATTTACAGGGATTTCCATAGTTTGAAAGATTTTAGTTAGTCTCTGAAAGGTACAAAAAAACCCCTAAGACAATACTTAGGGGTCTATAATATAAAACCTTATGTCATTTAGATGCTAAATGCCTTTCGCCTCTTCCACGAGTAATTGATTTTCATCATTAAGCGCAGTTTTTATAAAATCCGCAGTTTGTTCATTTGGCTTTAAACCATTTTTAAGGAGCTCTTTTAATGTAATCATCACAGCTATTCTGGTGCCAGTCTTTTTTACTGAAGTTCCAAACAAGGGTTCTAGCTCTTCATAAGAAACATCTTGAGCTAATTGTTTTATTTCTGCTTTTGCCTTTTCCTGTTTTTCTAAAGGTAAATTTGTGTATTTCTTACCTAATTGTTGGATAAGGCTCAACGCACTTCGCTTTTGTTGCGGTTTGTTCTGCGGTGTGTTTTTAGGCTTGTTACTCGGTTTAGACTTCTTGGCCCAACTATCTCGTAATCCAACCGTTTTATTAAATATCAGACTATTAGGCTTAGAATCTTTGTCTACCACAAAATATCCTATGCGCTGAAATTGAAATCTATCGCCAGGTTCGGCCGTAGCTAATCCGGGTTCTAAATAGCCCGTCTTTATCTTTAAGGAATCTGGATTAAGAAACTCCATAAAATCTTTTTCCTTATCAGAATCTGGAGCCTCGTGACCAAATAGGCGGTCATATTCGCGCACTTCTGCTGTGATGGCATGCTTCACAGACACCCAATGCAAAGTTCCCTTCACTTTCTTATCGGTATTAGTGTCGTAGGTACAATGAATTTCTTGTATTTGGCCGTTTTCATCTTTGATCACTTCATTGGCCGTTATAATGTAAGCGTTCTTTAAACGCACCTCGCCACCTAATTTTAATCTAAAGTACTTTCTGCCTGCCTCTTCCCTAAAATCTTCACGCTCTATGTATATTTCTCTTGAAAATGGAATCTTCCTGTATCCTGCGTTTTCGTCTTCTTGGTTATTTTCGGCCTCTAGCCATTCTTCTTTGTCTTCTGGGTAATTGGTTATAACAACCTTAACCGGATCGAGTACCGCCATTACCCTATTAGCCGTTTTGTTTAAATCTTCCCGAATACAAAACTCCAATAAAGAAACATCAATAATGTTCTCCCGTCTCGCCACACCAACCTTTTCAATAAAATTCCTAATTGATTTAGGTGTATAACCTCGACGTCTTAGACCCGAAATTGTGGGCATGCGCGGATCATCCCAGCCCGAAACGATACCCTCTTCGACCAAACGCAACAATTTGCGTTTGCTCATTACGGTGTAACTTAAGTTTAGCCGAGCAAACTCGCGTTGTTTGGGAACTAACGGTAATTGATTTTTACTATACTCAAAGACATTATCCCTAAACCAATTATAGAGCTTTCTATGTGGTTTGAATTCTAGCGAGCACAAAGAGTGGGAAATCTGTTCGAGATAATCGCTTTCGCCATGCGTCCAATCGTACATTGGATAAATACACCAGTCATTACCAGTTCTATGGTGACGAGCATACATAATACGGTACATTATTGGGTCTCGCATTAACATATTTGGGTCTGCCATGTCAATCTTGGCACGTAAGACGTGTTCGCCTTCCTTAAATTCCCCAGCTTTCATTCTTAGAAATAAATCCAAGTTTTCTTCAACACTTCGATTTCGATAAGGACTATTGGTTCCTGCTTGTGTTGGTGTGCCTTTCTGTTCTGCAATTGCTTCAGACGATTGGCTGTCTACATACGCTTTTCCGTCTTTAAT
Source organism: uncultured Winogradskyella sp. (assembly GCA_913055905.1). Taxonomy (GTDB): domain Bacteria; phylum Bacteroidota; class Bacteroidia; order Flavobacteriales; family Flavobacteriaceae; genus Winogradskyella. The sequence goes on along the minus strand of CAJXLB010000001.1, from coordinate 395,207 downwards.
AAGCAATACGGCCCAATCAAATAGTTCCTGAAAATAATCTGAAGAATACAGTTCCTTGTCCCATTTATAGCCTAACCAACTAATATCGCGTTTTATGGCATCTACATACTCTTGTTCTTCCTTGGACGGATTGGTATCATCAAAACGCAAATTAACCGGCGCATTGTACTTTTCGCCAAGACCAAAACTAATGCCAATGGCCTTGGTATGACCAATATGCAAATAGCCATTGGGCTCTGGCGGAAAACGAAAGCGCAACTGCTCTTTTGGCATTCCGTTTGCTAAATCTTCTTCAATGATATGCTCAATGAAATTGAGCGACCTTGTTTCTTCTGACATCGATTTGAATTAAATAAGTTAACCTTGAAAAATACAGAGGTTAACGTCTGGCAAAATTAAGTAAAATGTAACATTTATAGCCTATAGCACACCTATAGTTGTACATAAATCAAAAAACAAAAAAACTATGCGTTACAGATGTCCTAAGTGTGATAATACAACCTACGATATTGATCAAATACAAGCAACCGGAGGAACTTTTTCTAAATTATTCAACATTCAAAATAAAAAATTTACGACCGTAACCTGCAAAAATTGTACGTATACCGAGTTTTTTAAAGCTAGTACAAGCACAATCGGTAATATTTTCGACTTTTTCACGAACTAAAATCTAGTATAAGATTTATCTAAATTTAATAGTATAAATTTCCCTTTTAATAACGAGTAAACTACTTTCGTCGCCGTATTTTTGCGATATGGGAACAATTAAACTAAAAAACATAAGGGTCTACGCCCATCACGGTTGCTTAAAGGAAGAGAGTGTTATTGGTAGTGATTACAGGGTTGATCTTAATATTAAAACGGATTTATCCACTTCTGCAGTTACGGACGCCCTTAGTGATACGGTAGATTATGTGTTTCTAAATAAAGTTATTAGGGAAGAAATGGCAAAACCCTCTAAATTATTGGAAACTGTTGCGGAACGTATATTAAACCGGATCTTAACTGAAGATACTAGGGTAAAAAAAGCTACCGTTGCTGTAAGTAAATTAAATCCGCCAATAGGTGGTGATGTTGAAATGGTAACGATAGAGTTGACGAAGAAGCGAAAATAAGCTCTTAAATGGTGAAAAACCTTAAATATTTATATATTTGCTCACGCTAAATAAGGCGTCTTGGCCGAGTGGCTAGGCAAAGGTCTGCAAAACCTTGTACAGCGGTTCGAATCCGCTAGACGCCTCAGAAAATCCTCAATTTTATTGGGGATTTTTTAATTTATAGGGTTGACCTTATCTATTTGCTCCTTGCCCTTCTCATAGAGGTTTGGGAAAAGGCCTTGTGACAGCAATAAAATACCAAAACCCAGAATAACCAAAGCTATAATCTTTTTCGTCTTAAAAATACGTCTTGGGGTAAGCTTACTTTTCAGCCTTTTAGCAGCAGCGATTTTTATAAGATCAGTAACAAAATAAGTTACCAACATCGTTCCGATGAAAATTAGAGTACCATTCTCAGACGAGGTAAGCGAGGTGCCAATGACTATAAAACCCAGCCATCCCAATAGAACACCTATGTTTATGAAGTTTAAAAGAAACCCTTTTACGAAGAGTTTTCCATAATGCTTCTTAGGTAATTTAACCCTATGATGGTCTCTTACTATGGATCTAAAGGACTTTGAAGTTTTTATAAATGATATAACACCATAGACTACCAATAATACGCCTCCAAAAATCAGAAAGTTAGGATCATCCTTGATTTTATCAATGAGCTTATTTGTACTGTAAAACGCTAAAAGTATAAAAATGATATCTGCAAAAATGACTCCCAAATCAAAAATAACAGCACTTTTAAAGCCTTTCGTAGCGCCTGTTTCCAACAATACAAAGAATACAGGCCCAATGGTAAAAGCAAGGATAATACCAAAAGGAATGGCCGTTAAAATATCATCGATCATTGAACATGGCTGTTTTCACAAAAATAGAAAATATGTAAGGAATCTTAAATGAGCGTTGTCTTGGTCCAAGAACACCTTACTCATGAGTAGGTCCTATAAAAGATTTATGCTGGAAGCCTTTCTCTAGTGCGCTACTTTTACCGCAGTTCCTGTAACGGATACCATAGCATAGTTGCTTGTGGTCAATTCAATTTCAATTTTTATACCTACAACAGCGTTGGCGCCAAGATTCCTAGCATTTTCTGTTAAGGCTTGAAAAGCTTTTTCCTTGGTTGCATCAACACTGTCCTGTATTTTTTTCATGTATTTAGTCATACTGAATCCCATGGCTAGAACTTCATCATGCAAGGCAACACCAGTAACAATACCTAAATAATCTACTATTTTAAAGCCTTCTATTGAATTGGTTGTGGTTAATATCATAATAATTGCGGTGGTGTTATTTCTTTATAATAAAACTAATAGAGGCTCAATTAAAATCCAATATCACGCTTAAGATTCGGCTTTACCAATCATGTAAAAGTCGAGGTGTTTTTTAACTAAATCTGTGTTTTTTACTTTAACGATTACCTCATCACCGAGTTGATACATTGTTTTGGTGTGCCTACCAACCATAGCATAATGATCTTTATCAAAGTCATAAGTATCATCCTTCATATCCCTAATACTTACCATGCCCTCACATTTATTAGCTATAATTTCAACATATATGCCCCAATCCGTTACACCAGATATTACACCTAAAAATTCGTCATCTTCATGATCTTGCATAAATCTAATTTGCATGTATTTAATGGAATCGCGCTCTGCCTTGGTGGCTAGATACTCCATATTACTGCAGTGCTTACACTTATCTTCATAGACTTCTTCATTAGCGGATTTACCGCCATCTAAATAGCGCTGTAATAATCGATGTGCCATCACGTCTGGATAGCGCCTAATGGGCGATGTAAAATGGCTATAGTAATCAAAAGCCAATCCATAATGCCCAATATTATGCGTGGTATACTCGGCTTTAGCCATACTGCGTATAGCCAACGTATCCACTAGATTTTGCTCTTTTTTTCCTACGACGTCCGTGAGTAATTTGTTGAGGGATGCCGAAATGGAACTTCTATTCTTAAAATTTAATTTATGCCCAAACCGCCCAACAATGGTTTGCAATTGTGCTAACTTAGACTCATCAGGTTCATCGTGAACACGATAGACAAAGGTTTTCTTAGGGTTTTGTTTTCCAACAAACTCTGAGACCTTTTTATTTGCCAGAAGCATAAATTCTTCAATAAGTTTATTGGCGTCTTTACTTGTTTTAAAGAAAACTCCTGTAGGATTATTAGCTTCGTCCAAGCTAAATTTTACTTCAACCTTATCAAAAGAAATGGCTCCAGAGCGCATTCGTTTGGCTCTCATTTTCTTAGCTAGACGATCTAGAACCAAAACGGCCTCCGCAATTTTAGGGTCTGTAGTGTAGGATTTCCCAGTTAAGGACACTTCTTCTGGTATGTTTGTATTTAATTGAGAGGCTACAATACTTCCCAATGATACGTTAGGATTGTTTTCTATTATAGCTTGAGCCTCTTCATAGGCAAATCGTGCATCGCTATAGGTCACTGTTCTTCCAAACCATTGGTGCTTCACCTCTCCCCTATCGTTCAACTTAAAAACAGCTGAGAAGGTGTATTTTTCTTCGTGAGGCCTCAGCGAACACGCCTTATTGGATAGAATCTCAGGCAACATAGGCACTACCCTATCCACCAAATAAATTGAGGTGGCACGTTCATAAGCTTCGTCATCTAAAACCGTATCTGGCCTTACATAATGCGATACATCGGCAATATGGATACCAATTTCATACAAACCATTATCCAAGACTTTGAAAGACAAGGCATCGTCAAAATCCTTGGCATCTTTCGGGTCTATGGTAAAGGTTAAATCTTTACGCATATCGCGACGTTTGGCAATTTCTTCTTTGGTAATAGACGTATCTAATTGATTGGCAAAGTCTTCAACTTCTTTAGGAAACTCATGAGGTAAGCCATACTCTGCCAAAATAGCATGAATTTCAGTACTGTGTTCGCCAGGTTTACCCAAAACCTCAATGACTTCACCATAAGGTGAACTTGCCTTTTCTGGCCAATCTGTTAAACTTACTACAACTTTATCACCGTCTTGAGCTTTTTTGGTCTTATTGATAGGAACAAAAATATCCGTGTACATTTTTGTACTGTCCGGTACTACAAAAGCGAAATTTTTCTTCCCTTGAACTTGAATGGTTCCTACATACTGGGTTTTTCCGCGCTTAATGATATTGGTAATTTCACCTTCTTGCTTTCCACGATGTTTCCTTCGATAGGCGTAGAATTCAACTTCATCTCCATCTAAAGCTTTGTTTAGGTTATTGGAAGCCACAAAAACATCATCCTCAAAATCATCTGAAATAATATAGCCATTACCCTTGGCACTCACATCCAAAATTCCGGTAAAATACTCCGTGTTTACGATAGCTTTAAATTTACCGCGCTCAACTTCTTCTATATCGCCTTTAGCCTTAAGTTGTTGAAGTTTCTTAATGATTTGATTACGACTGCTAGCGTCATCAACACCAAGCTTTGAGGCAATTTGTTTATAATTAAAGGTTTTGTTCCGTTCTTTTTTTAATAAATTTAGAATGGTATTGGTAAGGTTGGAAATCTTGTTTTTTCTAGATTTCCTTTTTTTCTTTCTTGTCATTTAAATTAGTAATCATATTCTTTTCCTAAAAGTGTTAGGAATTCTACATTTTAAACTTAATATGAATGGAAGAGAAGGTATTAAGTTTATGCAAAGCTACGTTATTAATATTTAATAGTGTTGAGTTACTGTTAAATAAATAAAAAGCACTTAACAATTTAGAGTTCTACTATTCCATTTTAAGCTGAATATTTTTAAAAACTCTCTTATTAACATTCTAATACATTATTATTATTCTTTTTTAAAATTTTAAAATTAAAAGTGATGTTTATTATAGCTTGTTAATAGTTGGTATAACTTTTTTGAACTTTGTTTTGATATATCATAATTTACATCTTGTTACGGTTTAATTAACATTAATTTTACATTCAACTCCTTTATAATTAGACAACTTTTAAAAATTATGAACAGTTGTTGACAATGAATTTTACGTTGTTAATTGTATTTATTATTGAATAAAAAAGGTTAATTTCTACACTATTTTGTTTAATAAATTATTTGGAATATCTGCTTAAAAAATTTGCTTGTTTGAATAAGGCTGTGGTTTGAAAATTTTAGTGGATTTTCAAAACTTTTTTTGTTACAACTTGTAAACACTTATCAACAGGATGTGCTAAATACTATTAACCGAGGTTGATTAATTTGTAACTTTGTGATTTAAACAAATTTATTCCATGACAATTTCAATTGGCAACGACCATGCAGGTCCAGATTATAAGAAAGCTATAGTAGAACAGCTTGAAGCTAAGGGTATTACAGTACATAATTATGGTACGGATACACCTGATAGTGTTGATTATCCAGATTTTGTACATCCTGTAGCCAAGGATGTTAACGATGGCAAGGTAGATTTTGGTATTCTTATTTGTGGTACTGCCAATGGTGTTGCAATGACCGCAAATAAATACCAAAATGTAAGAGCTGGTGTTTGTTGGATAAATGAAATAACAGAACTGGCGCGACAACACAACAATGCCAATATTTTATGCATTCCTGCGCGATTTACATCCATACCTCAGGCATTAAAAATGGTAGATACTTTTCTGAATACCGAATTTGAAGGCGGTCGTCATGAAAGACGTGTTAATAAAATACCTCTTGGTTGCTAAGGCTAAATTAAAATTGATGGCTCATGGGTCATTCGCATAATCATCATAACCATCATAAGGTCAATGGTAGGAATTTATTAATTTCTATTGTTCTAAACATCCTTATAACTGCATCGCAGGTTATAGGAGGCTTAATTTCAGGTAGTTTAGCCCTGTTGAGTGATGCCTTGCATAATTTTAGCGATGTAGTTTCATTGGTGATTAGCTGGATAGCTAACCGGTTGGTTAAGAAAAAAGCCTCCCTCAAACGAACTTTTGGATTTAAGCGTGCTGAAATATTGGCTGCTTTCATAAACGCAGCAACCCTAATCATTGTAGCAATTCTACTGATTTTTGAGGCTGTTGAGCGTTTTAAGAATCCGCAGGAAATAGAATCTAATCTCGTTATCTGGTTAGCTTTGATAGCTATTTTAGGTAATGGCTTCAGCGTATTGCTTTTAAGAAGCAATGCAAGCGACAATATGAACCTTAAGAGCGCCTACCTCCATCTTTTAACAGATATGATGGCTAGTGTTGCCGTTCTTATTGGAGGTTTACTTATGAAGTACTATCAGATTTGGTGGATAGACAGTGCACTTACCTTGGCCATTGCCGTGTATCTTATTGTAATGGGATGGCAGTTATTGAAGGACTCCTTTAAGGTATTGATGTTGTTCACTCCAGATACTACGTCTATAGATGCCATTGTTAAGGATATTGAAGCCATGGAAAGTGTCAAAAATGTTCATCATGTTCATATTTGGCAATTAAATGAAGACGAAATCCATTTAGAAGCGCATATTGATTTTAACAAGGATATTGCACTTTCGGAATTTGATATCATTTTAAACGCTATTGAAGAATTATTGTACCATAAGCACGATATCAATCATGTAAACATCCAACCCGAATTTGGTAAGTGCGACCCAAAGGATGTAATTGTGCAAGACTAATGGCTAAACACTAATGCTAAAGATTGTTACCAAAACTTTTTCAGAGTTAACAACTGAAGAATTATATCAATTACTTCAGTTGCGAAGCGAGGTTTTTGTTGTAGAGCAAGATTGCGTGTATCAAGATATTGACGATAAAGACCAGGTTGCTTTACATGTTCTTGGTTATGATGGATTTCGTTTGGTGGCCTATACACGTATTTTTAAACCAGGAGATTACTTTAAGGAGGCCAGTATTGGAAGAGTTGTCGTGAAGCAAAAGGAACGTAATAAAGCTTACGGTTATGAAATTATGAAAGCTTCAATACAAGCAGTAAGCACCAACTACAATACTGACAACATTAGAATTTCTGCGCAACTTTATTTAACTCGTTTCTATAATAATCTAGGATTTAAGGAAGTAGGAGAGGAGTACCTAGAAGATGGTATTCCTCATATAAATATGCTCAAAGACTAATTTTTAGATTTATCGATGCGTGTCACTAAGATTTCTACACGCCTATCGAGTTCTGGGGCACCACCAAGTGGAAATTTTCTGCGTTGTCCCACATACTTCATTCTAGATCTACTAACACCTTTTTTGGCTAAATAATCATAGACATATTTAGCACGTGCTACAGATAGGTTACGAATTTTTGTTTTACGATCAATAGCATCACGTGTTCCATGAGTACAGCAAACATGACCTTCGATTGTAAAATAAACATCTGTACGTTCGGCCAAAATAGTAGCGATCTTGTCCAATACCTTTTCTGAATCCTTGACAAGGTAACTGTAGCCCGTTCTGAAATAGATATTTTCCAGTTGGATTTTATCACCCTCTTTAAGCTCACCTTTTAGTAAGTCTTCGGTGCTCTCTTTTTCAGGTAATTTTTCTTTTTCTCTCGGAGGATCATAAGGCTGAACGATAATTTCTACCTTTCTGTTAAGTCCTCTTATACGGTAAACGTCATTATCCTCTACGATATTCAGCAATATTTCACCTTTACCATCTACATTGGTGATTAAGGTTTCGTCGAATTCGTTATTAGAGAATACTTCTTTAATGGCATCTGCACGTTGCTGGGAAAGAACCATATTATAACTATCGCTGCCGCGATCGTCACAGAATCCATAGATGGAAATCTTTTCGATATCTAGATTTTCAATTTCAGAGAGAAATAGTAATAACCTGCTGTGCTCTGTTTCTGGAATATCATACTGATCAGTAAGAAAATAGACCTGATGTACCATTTCTTTCTGTGCAAGAACGACTTGAAAACTAAGCAGTAAAAAAACGATTAGGGACTTCATGTTTTTTCAAGTTTTCTAAAATTTTAGGCCAATATTCAATTGGAGTTAACATTAACCTAACGTTAAATATAGTCAATTTAGCGTGTTATCTCAAAATACTGGCGTATTGCGTCGGATTGTTTAACACACTTAAGGCTTTATTGATATCTGGATTATTTAACGTGTAGTACTTGTAGAGACCCTCACTGTAGAAGTATCTTTTTATAATTTCATCTGTTAATAAAGACGTCAGTTGAGCCTTGTTGTTATCAATAGTTGCAGACTTATATGATGTTATAGCAGCAGCCAAATCATCGTATTTTGGAGCGATAACCTTATCCAGTTCTTCTTCCTTAGCTATCGCCATGGCTTCGTTAAGCGCTTTCTCTGTTTTGGTTTCAAAACTAAAACCAGAAGATTTCAAATACGATTTAAAGGAATTAAAGTCGGCTTTAGACAATTCAAAGGATTTCATATCAGAAACCGAATTATTGTAATAATACTGCGTAGCAAAGTTGAAAATCAAGTTCTCACCCAAAATAGCTTTGGTTATTGGTGTAAATTTAGAGTTGTCCATTTCAATATCTGGTTCTATACCGCCACCATCATACACAGGTCTGCCATTCCTGGTTTTAAATACGTTGTAATTTTCTTTTTTGATACGTGTAGCCTTTCCATTTTCATCTCTATTCCAATAATCTAGAGCTTGTATACAGCGACCAGATGGTGTGTAATACCTAGAAATAGTTATTTTCATTTGCGTACCGTAAGTAAGTGGTTTTGGACGCTGAACCAGACCTTTACCAAAACTTCTAGATCCTACGATTACAGCTCTATCCATATCTTGAAGTGCACCCGATACAATCTCACTGGCTGAAGCGCTCCTTCCATCAATAAGAACCACTAATGGAATTTCTGTATCTACTGCTTCTTTTCTGGTATAATACGTCTTATTGTATTTATTTACTTTGGACTTCGTTGTAACAACAAGTTCGTTTTTAGGAACAAAAATGTTCGTTACGTTTACGGCTTCAGATAATAATCCTCCAGGATTACCCCTTAAATCCAAAATCATTTGCGTTGCACCTTGATTTTTTAAAGCCTTTAACGCTCTTAATGTTTCGGAAGACGCTTTAGTATTAAACTTCCTTAGCACGATATATCCGGTTTTGGAATCTATCATATCATAAAAAGGCACGGCCTTTATTTCTAAGGATTCTCTTATTATTTTAGCGGTATTAACCTTACCCTGGCGTTTGTACGTAATTGTAACTTCAGTCCCTGCAGCTCCTTGGAGAAGATTGGCTGCATCTTCTTTAAAATCAGCTACAGCTACATTATCAACTTTAATAATTTCGTCTCCTGCTTTTAAACCAGCTTTATCCGCTGCATAATCTTTGTAGGGTTCAACGATAACCAATTTATCTTTCAAGGTTAACACCTTAGCTCCAATACCTGTGTAGTCTCCTGCATTATTTATTCTAGAGGCTTCTACATCTTGTTCGTTGTAAAACTGTGTGTAAGGGTCTAAATCGGATAACATGCTTTTTATTGCGGTATCCATGAGGTCGGCAGGATTGGTTTCATCTACATAATTCATGTTAAGCTCCTTAAACATGGTAGTGAATATTTCAATCTGCTTGGCTATTTCAAAAAAGTCGGTTTTAAAAGCTGTTGTGCTTAAAAAAAGCCCTAGACCAGCTACGATTATTAAAAACCGTTTATAAATATTATGTTTCATTTTGGGACGTTTTGTCATTATAGGTTTGAAGAAGTTTTACCATAGTAGTGTTTAACTCCTCAAAAGTTGTTCCTTTTTTGCTAATGTATAAAATCATTAACGCACAAGGTGTTGAACTATTGTTAAAGTAATGTGGCCTATTCAGTCTAAATGCCTCACGCATCAAGCGCTTTATACGATTACGCGCCACAGCTGTTTTATGATGGCGCTTACTTACAGAAACCCCCACCTTTAAGGTTCCGCTAGGAGCAGAACTAAGTTCTAGGTAAACCAATTTTAATGGAAACACCTTAATAGACTTTCCCTCTTTGAACAACAAATCAATGGTTGACCTACTTTTAAGTTTATTGGGTTTGCCAAATTTAAAATTCATATGTAAGTTTAAGCATAGGTAAAAGTAATACATAATCGAGCAATTCATGCTTTTGTCAGGGTTTATGCCATGATAAAAATCATGTTTTTAACCTCCTATTTAAAGTACCTTACCAAGAATATTTTTTAACAAACCCCTTAAACATGGGACATTTAGAAGTAAAATATCTTAAAAGCCCCAAAGAAAAAGCGCTCTATCTGCAACATCTTATCAAAGACTTGGAAGCATTGGATTTAATGTTGGAACGCGATATGATAGAGAAGGCGCCTATTCGTATTGGAGCCGAACAAGAGTTTTGCTTGGCCACCAAACGGTTTTTCCCAAACAATAATAGTGTCGAGGTCCTCGCAGATATTAACGACGATCATTTTACCACAGAAATAGGGAAATATAATTTAGAAATCAATTCTGACCCCTTAATACTTCAAGGCGACTGCTTTGATCAATTGTACCAGCAACTTCACAGATTAATTGAAAAGGCAGAAAAAGCCGCTCAAAAAAATGATTCTAAGGTTATATTAACAGGAATACTGCCAACGCTAAGGCTTAAACATATAGGCGAAGACTACATGACGGATCGGCCAAGATACCATGTCCTTAATGAGTCTTTAAAGTCATCAAGGCGAGAAAACTTTCATATTCATATTATGGGTGTGGACGAACTAAACCTCGTTCATGACAGTGTTATGCTAGAGGCTTGCAATACCAGTTTTCAAACCCATTTACAGATAAATCCAGATGAATTTGTAGAAAAGTATAACTGGGCCCAAGCCATATCTGGCCCTGTTTTGGCATGTTGCACCAACTCACCGGTTTTATTCGGAAGAGAGCTGTGGGCAGAAACACGAATAGCCTTATTTACTCAAAGTATAGATACGCGTAAAAATTCTTTTATACATAACGAAAAACAATCGCGAGTTGGTTTTGGTGCGCATTGGGAGGAAGGAACGGTTTCCGATATTTTCAAAGATCATATTTCTAGATTTAGAAGCCTATTGAGTACTGGAGATTATGAGGACAGCATCGAAAAAGTAGAAAACGACGAAATACCAAAGCTGAAATCATTACAGATGCACAATGGAACGGTATACAAATGGAACCGCGTGTGCTATGGTGTGGGTGGAGGCAAACCGCATTTAAGAATTGAGTGCAGATACATTCCTTCAGGACCAACTTTAAAGGACGAAATTGCAAATATGGTGTTCTGGGTTGGATTAATGCTGGGCCAACCAGATGATTTAAAGGAGGTGCACAAAAAAATGGATTTCAGGGATATTAAACATAATTTTCTCAAAGCAGCGCGAGATGGTATTGAGAACCAATTTATATGGAAGAACAAAGTAATTTCCGCCAAGGAATTAATACTTAATGAGCTTTTGCCCATGGCGAAGCAGGGCCTAGAAAAAAGAGGAATCGATGCCAATGATATAACAGAGTATTTAGGCATCATAGAACGACGCATAAAAACACATACAGGATCGCAATGGATAGTTAGCAACTATAGAAACCTCCTTAAAACCAAGACAAATTTTGAGGCCTTGCAAAATTTAACGGCCTATATGTATAAGCACCAATTCGGACCTGAAACAATTGATTCTTGGCCTGTTTTTGATCCCAATGCCAATTTAAAGATTGATGAATCTCGAATAGTTAAACACAACATGAATACCAAAATATTATTGGTAGATCAAAATGATAGCTTAGAGTTAGTGGCAAATATTATGAAATGGAAGAAAATACATCATATGCCAGTGATTAATAAAAATAAACAGTTAGCAGGTTTGTTAACATGGACTGATGTTATTAAATTAAGCGATAAAGAATTAAATCTAAGAGTTAAAGACGTTATGACCAAAAACCTAATAACGATTTCCCAAGAGGCACCGCTAGAAGAGGCCAAAGCCTTAATGCAAAAGCACAAAATCAATTGCCTTCCCGTGGTAAGAGAACGTGAATTGTTAGGGATTTTAACAACGAATGATTTATAAACTTCATGCAAACAAGCCTCAATAAAAATAAGACGCAAACCAAGTCAGCAAATCGCATATTTCATCATATAATTGGAAAAACGCCTGGTTCTACATTAGTGTTTTTTGCGGGAATTCACGGTAACGAAAACGCTGGTGTAAAAGCCCTAGACATGGTTTTACCAAACATAAAACCAGAGCAAATAAGAGGTGAGATCTATGGTGTTTATGGTAATATAAAAGCCTTAAAAGCCAAACGCCGCTTCTTAGATTCCGATTTAAACAGAATGTGGACGACAGAGCGGCTCACAGCCCTAAAGCACAAATCTGAATACAAAGAGGAAGACCAAGAACAACTAGAGCTAAACGCTTTTATAGACAAACTTTTGTCAACCAACTCAAAGCCAATCTACTTTATAGATCTACATACGACTTCCAGCAAGACCTTGCCATTTATAACCATTAACGATGCCTTGATTAACAGAAAATTTTCTAAGTGTTTCCCTGTACCGATAGTATTGGGAATAGAGGAGTACTTAGAAGGACCCTTATTGAGCTATCTCAACAAAAAAGGGTTTGTGTCATTAGGTTTTGAGTCTGGCCAACACGATGACCCGGAAGCCGTAACAAATTGCGAGGCTTTTGTTCATCTTGTACTAAACTGTTCTGGAGTTTTAAAGCAACCTGTACACAAAAATGTAAGTATCTACGAAGATTACCTTAAGAACACCTCAAAAGGGGTCAATGAAACATTCGAGGTTATTTACAAACATCACATTCAACCCGAAGAGCATTTTGCTATGGAGGAAGGGTTTATAAGTTTCCAGAATGTCGAAAAAGACACATTGCTTGCCTATTCCAATGAAAAACCCGTGTATTCTAACTACAATGCCAAGTTGTTTATGCCTTTATATCAAAAAACCGGTAATGATGGATTTTTTATTATTAGGGCTATTCCACCGATATTTTTAAAGTTGTCTGAATTTTTGAGACAGATTAAAGCAGATTCACTGCTAACATGGTTTCCGGGAATTACTTGGGAAGATAAAAAGCTTGGCGTTTTAAAAGCCAACCTAAAAGTTACGAGGTTTATGGCCAAGTCTATATTTCATTTATTTGGCTATAGAAATAAGCAAATAGACGAAAACCATATGTTGCTTTACAACAGGGAGCGTGTGGCTAAAAAACATTTATATACCAAAGAGCCATGGTATTAAAGAAAAAAGCCTCGAATTTGATTGTCCGAGGCTTTTATATTTTAGGATTATTATTCCAAATTAAACACGTTATTCTCGCGATTCACATCCGCCATCATCTGTGAGGTATCTATTTCAACGGATTGAACAGGTTTAGAGGCTTCAAAAGTATACTCTGGCATGGCCCAAGCCCAATCTTTTAAAACTGTGGCTGTCGTAGGTTTTTCTCCTCGCATCATTTGAAGTGGAATGTAGAATTCTTCCTTGCTCCCGTCCGTATAAGAGACAGTTAAATCTATAGGCATTGGCATTAATCCGATACGTTCTAGCACGATAGTACTATCCTCAACAGACTTTACACCATAATCAACGGTGTTGGTCGTTTGTGCAAAATCAATGAAATACCAGTCTAGTTCTAAATCGGTAACGCGCTCAGCCGTCCGGATTATATCATGAGGTTTAGGGTGCTTAAAAGCGAAGTCCTTAAAGTACCTTTTTATGGTTTTCTTTAAATTCTCCTCACCAATAACATATCCGAGTTGTGCCAAAAACACAGCACCCTTACTATAAGCTGAGATGCCGTAAGATTGATTGTAGGCGTATCTGTCTGCATGTGTGGTTAAGGGCTGTTCGTAACCTGAATTTGCTAGGGCAATATAGCCTCTATAAGATCCAGCTACAGGATTATCACTTTTGTTCTCTCTAAGGGAGTTTGTAGCAAATGAAGAAATGTAACTTGTAAAGCCTTCATCCATCCATTCGTGCTTGGCTTCGTTGGTAGCTAACAAAAATTGAAACCAGGTATGAGCCATTTCGTGAGATGTAACACCAAGCAAGCTATTGTAACTACGCTCACCTGTAATTAAGGTGCACATAGCATACTCCATACCGCCATCTCCTCCTTGAATTACCGAATATTGCTCGTACGGATACGCTCCTATGTTTTCACTAAAAAAAGTCATTAATTTGGCCGTATCTGGTTGAAGTTTTTTCCAATTGTCCAGATACTCCTGATCCATGGTTTTCTTGTAGTAGAAATGTAATGTCGGTCCATTAGGCATTTCATAAGTGTCGTGCGCAAAATCAGGATCTGCGGCCCAAGTAAAATCGTGCACATTTGGCGCTAAATAGCGCAAGGTCTTTTTACCGTTTTCAGCCTTAGTTTTGCTTTCTAGGTAACCTGTTCCTCCAACCACATAATCCTCATCAATTGTAAGGCTAACGTCAAAATCGCCCCAAACACCATGGAATTCCCTAGCGATATAAGGATCGGCATGCCAGCCTTCAAAATCATATTCGGCTAGTTTTGGATACCATTGTGTCATGGATAAGGCTACACCCTCAGCATTGTTTCTTCCTGATCTACGAATTTGAACAGGAACCTGCGCATCAAAGTCCATCTTAAAAGTAGCTTGTCCACCTGGCTGAATAGGTTCGTTAAGCCGCACTTCTAAAACGGTTCCTACTGTTTCGTGAGCAAGAGGCTTACCGTTTTGGGTGAGGTCATTCACTTTAATATAGCCGATTTCTTCAGGTTTTAGTTTACTTATTTTATCACCGATTTTTGGACTAGGGTCTGCAATGGTGCGCGAACGCACGTCCATTTCGCTTCCAGGTTGAAAGGCGTTGAAATACAAATGATAGTAAACCCGATTTAAAGTGTCGGGTGAATTGTTGGTGTAAACAAGTGTTTGCTTGCCTCTATATTGGAACTTGTCAACATCCATATCAATTTCCATTTTATAATCGACATGTTGTTGCCAATAGCCATTATTTTGACTGAAACCGTGGCTTGCGCACACAATTCCAATCAAAAACCCAAATAGTTTATTCATAGTTATTTAATCTTTGAAGCTAAAATTAAAGCGTTAAAAGCGTTTGCAATCTTCCCTGAACTCGAGAGCTCTGCAAACGGCTTAACATTAGAGGCGTCACCACCCACAACTACCTTTGTGGTTAGAGGTAAGCCAGAGTCTAAAATGACCTGCTTTACCTGAGCGGCAGTTAACTTGGGATAGTACGAGCGGATTAAAGCGGCAACGCCAGCCACAGCAGGTGCTGCCATAGAAGTTCCACCTTTAAAGTCGTATTCGTTTTCTGGAGTTGTGGAATATACAGAAGAGCCAGGAGCAAAAATATCTACATTTCTTTTACCATAGTTAGAAAAACCAGATACCATTTTTGATCCATAATCACTGGTTAGCGATCCAACTCGGATGTAAGTATTTGAAACTTCTACGAAGTCTACATTGTCGTCTGGAAAATTAGGTTCTACATCTACATCTTTGCTGTCATTCCCAGCCGCATGGACAATTACCACATCGTTATCTGAAGCATACTTTATGGCATCTCTAACCCAGTCTGAGTGTGGTGAAAACGATTTTCCAAAGCTTCCGTTAATCACTTTAGCACCATTATCGACGGCATACCTAATGGCAAGTGCCACATCTTTGTCATATTCATCTCCGTTTGGTACGGCCCTAATAGCCATAATCTCCACATTGTTGGCAACGCCATTAGCGCCAAGGCCATTATTGCGTTCTGCAGCGATGATACCAGCAACATGTGTGCCGTGAGCTTCGGATTTTTTAACGTGTTTCACATTGCCGTTACCATAACCAGTATCAGACAAATCGTTGATGTCATCACCTGTTGTTCTTCCCTTCAAATCCTTGTTTAAATGTGCATTAAGCCTCTCGTTAATCTGTTCTAAAGCACCCTTCAACTCATCATTAGCCTCTGCCATAGAAGAGCCGCTGGCACTCACGTTCTTAGCTATTTGAACAGCTTGCATAACACTCTGATCTTCGGAGGTAATGCCATTGATGTCCTCCATAGTGTAAGAGTCCTTGCCTAAGTGCTTTTTCAAAGTCTCATCGGCATTTTTAACAGCTTGGGCAATTTGCTCATACTGTGTTTTGCGACCCAACCATGTTTGGTATTCTGATTCATAAAGGGCCTTGGCCTCTTCATAACGTGGATTTGACGTGTCTTCCGAAGCTATCATGCGCACGTACTCCAATTGCTCATCGTAGGCATCACCTAGAAAATTCCAACCATGAATATCGTCTACATAGCCATTATTGTCATCGTCCTTTCCGTTGTTTGGTATTTCATCTGTGTTGGTCCAGATAACATCGTCCAAATCCTCATGATCAATGTCAATACCTGAATCAATCACCGCAACAATAACCTTTTCACCTTTTTTATTTTTGATAATTTCCTCATAGGCTCTATCAACAGCCATACCAGGAATTGTATCTCGTTCTAGATCGAGATGTCCCCAATTCTTTTTTTCAGCTTCTGTTAAGGCTGTGACTTTTAGGGGAGAAGAATCAATATTTTCTACAGGAGTAGAAATAATATCTGAAGAGCCACAACCTAGGGCAAGCGCCCCAGCAAAAAGTAGCGTAATTAAAGGTTTATAGGATAATTTCATATAGAATAATTTTAGATTTTTAAAATACGTCGCCACAGGTAAGAGATTCATTTAACCGAACTCCTTTCTCCGTGTGCTTTAATGTTATAATTTGATTATGAGCATCGTGCTCTAGGAATAAATAATAGTTGTTGTCTGCAGCCAAATTTAGAAATTTTTCTTTTTCGTCTAACGTTAACAAAGGCCTTGTGTCATATCCCATAACAAATGGAATAGGCAAGTGGCCAGCTGTAGGCAACAAATCTGCCATAAAGCAAATGGTTTTCCCTTTGTATTTAATCATTGGTATCATCTGTTTGTCCGTGTGTCCATTTGCAAAAAAAATGTCAAAACCTAAAGCCGAATCTTTAAGCATATCGGTTTCTGGTAAGCCAATAAACTTTAATTGCCCACTTTCTTCCATAGGTAAAATATTCTCTTTCAAAAATGATGCCTTTTCCCTTCGATTTGGCTCAGTAGCCCATTTCCAATGATCGGCATTGCTCCAAAAATGGGCATTTTTAAACGCGGGCTCTAAAATAGTTCGGTCTTTATTCCACTGAATACTACCTCCACAATGATCAAAATGGAGGTGGGTCATAAAAACATCTGTGATATCATCACGATGAAACCCATATTTGGCAAGCGATTTATCTATGGAATCATCTCCCCAAAGATAGTAGTAGCCAAAAAATTTATCACTCTGCTTGTTGCCCATTCCAGTGTCGATTAAGATTAATCGGTTGCCATCCTCAATGAGCAAACAGCGGGCTGCAATATCAATCATGTTATTGCTGTCCGCAGGGTTGGTCCGTTGCCAAAGGGATTTTGGAACCACACCAAACATAGCGCCACCATCTAACTTAAAATTTCCTGATTCAATAGGGTATAAATTCATAGTTGTGCAATTTACCAAAATAGCATTTAAAAAATAAAGGCCTTTAGTTTTTATTGTGATTTTTTGAGTTGTAAAAAAAAACCTATTTTCGGGAGATTAATAAAAATTGCATTGATGGTAGAGTTAGCAGGAATTATTATTTTAGGGATACTTGCCCAATGGGTAGCTTGGAAATTCAAAATCCCTGCGATTCTACCGCTGATATTAATAGGTCTGCTAGTTGGACCCATTGCTGCAGAGTTTATTAATGAAGATGGTTCTAAGTGGATTGAACCTATTTGGAATGGTAAGAAAGGTCTATTCCCTGGAGAAGGGCTATTTTCTTTTGTCTCTCTTGCTATAAGCATTATTTTATTTGAAGGTGGCCTAACCTTAAAACGCAGTGAAATCAGAAATGTTGGGCCCGTAATTACCAAACTTATTACTGTTGGTGCCGCTGTCACCTTTTTTGGTGCAGCGATATTGGCGCATTACTTGTTTGAGCTAAGATGGGATTTATGTTTCTTGTTTTCTGGTTTAATAATTGTTACCGGACCAACCGTAATAACACCCATCCTTAGAAACATTCCGCTTAAGCGCGATGTTTCTGCAGTATTAAAATGGGAAGGAATTTTAATTGACCCTATAGGAGCACTGGTTGCGGTCTTGGTTTTTGAATTTATCTCGGTAGGAGGAGAGGCTGGTTTTACCAAAACAGCATTAATTGAGTTTGGAAAAATAGTCCTTTTTGGTACTACTTTCGGTTTTACGTTTGCCCACGCCTTAGTTTTTGCAATAAACAAAAAGTTTATTCCGCACTATCTTTTAAATGTTGTCTCCTTGTCGGTTGTATTGCTCGTCTTTATCGAATCCGAAATTTTTGCCCACGAGTCTGGTCTTTTGGCTGTTGTAGTCATGGGAATGGTTATTGGAAACAGTAAACTGGAAAACATCAAGGAGCTTCTTTATTTTAAGGAGTCATTGAGTGTATTGCTCATTTCTATTTTATTCATTCTTCTGGCCGCAAATATTAATTATCAGGACATGCTGTTATTATACCGTTGGGAAACGTTAACGCTTTTCCTAGCCATTGTCTTTTTAATTCGTCCGTTGGCTGTATTTCTGAGTGCGACACAATCTAAACTTAAGCCTAACGAAAAGCTATTTATTTCTTGGGTTGGCCCTCGAGGTATAGTAGCTGCTGGTATTGCTTCGCTATTTGGAAGCAAATTGAGCGCAAGTGGTGTTGATGGTGCTGAATATATAACACCGCTGGTTTTTATGATTGTTCTGGGAACCGTGCTCCTTAATGCAACGACCGCAAGACTTTTTGCTAGAATATCTGGTGTTTTCTTAACCAAGTCCGAAGGTATTTTAATAGTCGGCGCATCAAAGGTTTCAAGATTAATAGCGCAATATCTTATTGATAATGGCAGGCATGTAGTTTTAGTAGACAGTAACCAAAACAACATTCAGCAAGCACAGAAACAAGGAATAGAGGCGCATACCGAGAACATTTATTCAGACACTCTGCAAGACAACGTTGAATTAAGCGATGTGGGTTATCTACTCGCTTTAACAGGCAATGCAGATATAAATAGATATGCTGTAGAAAAGTTTGGTGCCCAATTTGGTGAACATGGTTCTTTTAGGCTAGCATCAAAAGCTGAGCTTGAACAAAGAGACATCGCTCCAGAAGATGGTGTATTTACACTCTCTGACGATTTTAATAACTTGGTTGATGTCACGGAGAAGTTCCCCAAGATTAATGAATCTCCAATACAGGACATAGAAAGCTACAACCAGTTATTAGACCGCATCAAATCCAATAAAAATCAGATTCCGCTTTTCGTTAAAACAGGTAAGGGTGAACTACACATTATTCCATCGATAGACGATAAACTAGAAAAGGAAATCGATTCAAAAAGCAAATTGGTTTATCTTGGTAAGGCTGATATTAATCATTCAGCTTAAGAACTGCCATAAAAGCCTGTTGCGGGATTTCTACATTACCCACTTGGCGCATGCGTTTTTTACCTTTTTTCTGTTTCTCCAATAGCTTTCGCTTTCTGGAAATATCACCACCGTAACACTTGGCCGTTACGTCCTTACGTAGAGCTTTAATTGTTTCTCTAGCAATTATTTTTGCGCCAATGGCCGCTTGTACCGGAATATCAAATTGCTGCCTAGGAATAAGTTCCTTTAATTTTCCTGTCATCTTCTTTCCAATATCGTAAGCGTTATCAGTATGTACCAATGCAGAAAGAGCATCAACAGTTTGGCCATTAAGTAAAATATCTACGCGAACAAGTTTAGAAGCCCTCATGCCAATAGGCGAATAATCAAATGAGGCATAACCTCGGGATACGGTTTTTAAACGATCGTAAAAATCAAAGACTATTTCCGCCAAAGGCATATCAAAACTCAATTCTACACGCTCCGTAGTTAGATAGGTTTGATTGGTGATTTGACCACGTTTTTCAATACACAAACTCATTACCGGACCTACAAAATCGGCTTTTGTAATAATCGACGCCTTGATGTATGGCTCTTCAACACGGTTTAAGGTAGATGGTTCTGGCAAATCAGAAGGGTTATTAACAATGATTACCTCATCTGGGTTTTTGTTGGTAAACGCATGATAGCTCACGTTTGGTACAGTGGTAATCACCGTCATATCAAACTCACGATCTAAACGTTCTTGGATAATTTCGAGATGTAACATTCCCAAAAAGCCACATCTAAATCCAAATCCCAATGCAGCGGAGCTTTCGGGTTGAAACACCAAAGAGGCATCATTTAATTGAAGCTTCTCCATTGAAGCCCTTAGCTCCTCGTAGTCTTCGGTATCTACTGGGTAAATCCCTGCAAAAACCATCGGCTTTACATCTTCAAACCCTGCAATAGCTCTTGTTGTAGGATTTTTGGCATCTGTTATGGTGTCGCCAACCTTAACTTCCCGAGCATCCTTTATGCCAGTAATTAGGTAGCCCACATCACCAGCTTTAATTTCCTTTTTAGGGACTTGTTTTAGTTTCAGGGTACCGACCTCATCGGCAAAATAGGTTTTTCCAGTATTTATAAATTTAATATGCTGTCCTTTTGTTATAGCACCATTGATAACCCTGAAGTAAGTTTCAACACCTCTAAAGGGATTGTACACAGAATCGAAAATCAATGCTTGCAAGGGTTCATTCTCATCGCCTTTGGGAGCAGGAATACGTTCGATAATGGCTTCTAAAATGGCCTCTACACCTAATCCGGTTTTCCCACTAGCTGGGATTACCTCAGAAGGGTCACAGCCCAGTAGGTCTACGATATCATCTGTAACTTCCTCTGGATTGGCACTTGGCAAGTCTATCTTATTTAAGACGGGAATAATCTCTAAATCGTTTTCTAGCGCCAAATAGAGGTTTGAAATTGTTTGCGCTTGGATGCTCTGCGCTGCATCTACAATAAGCAAGGCACCTTCACAGGCCGCAATGGACCGAGATACTTCATATGAGAAATCAACATGTCCAGGTGTATCAATTAAGTTTAAAATGTAAGTTTCACCTTTATAGACATACTCCATCTGTATAGCGTGCGATTTGATGGTAATACCACGTTCGCGCTCTAAATCCATGTTATCCAAAAGCTGGTCTTGCCGTTCTCTATCAGAAACAGAACCAGTAAAATCCAAAAGCCTATCGGCCAAGGTACTTTTACCGTGGTCTATATGAGCTATAATACAAAAATTGCGAATGTTCTTCATTTATCTTTTTCTAAAGCATAGCATGCGATTGCAAATATAATTGAATTATTACGCTCTAGATAGCAAAAGGTAAATAACAACTCCAATTACGGTAAAACCGTAACAGCAAGTAAAAAACAATTTTTATCTTGCGATTTAAACCTAACTAATGATAGCCGCTTACCGTAGTGTATTTTGTGTATTACTCAGTGTAATTTCTTTTTTTAGTAATGGTCAAGAATTATCAATTTCTGGAAAGGTAATTGACCCTAATGGTGTGCCTATTGAATTTGCCAACGTGATTCTGTATGAATCTGATTCTGATGTGTTTTTAAAAGGAACATCAACAGATGATAGAGGCATCTTCAAATTAGAGAATCTTTCCGAGAAGACCTATAACCTTAAAATAAGTTATATCGGCTTTAAGTCTTTTGAACAAATCATTGTTTTAAAAGGCGAGCTCGACCTCAGGGAAATAACGCTTGAAGAAAGTGCCGAAAGCTTGGAGCAAGTAGAAATAATAGGACGAAAACCTACTATAACACGAAAGCCAGACCGACTGGTTTTTAATATTGAAAACACAGCGCTTACAGAAGGGTCAACGCTTGGTGTTTTAAAAAACACACCTGGAGTTATAGTAAGTGAGGGTGGAATCGCAATTAAAAGTGCGCAAGCGGCTGTTTACATAAATAACCGTCGTGTTCAACTATCTACTGATGAATTAATTCAGTTACTGGATAGTGCACCCGCTAACTCCATTAAATCCGTAGAGGTTATTACCAATCCTCCAGCTAGCTATGATGCAGATAGTGGGTCCGTTATTAATATTATAATGAGCAAGAATCTTATTGCAGGCTATAGAGGAAGTGTTTTTACGGCTTATACGCAGGGAGTTTTCCCTCGTTACAACTTTAACACGAGCCATTTTTTTAAGAATGAATCTATCAATTTTAATGTTAACTATAATTACAATAAGGATAAAATAAATCAAATAAATGACGAGCAGATAAATTATTTGGACCCTTCAAACAATATTGATGAGATATGGACCTCTGACATTAACAGAAACACGTGGTCCGAAACGCATAATCTCAACTTGAATTTTGACTGCTTTCTAAGTGACAACAGCACCATTAGCTTAACAAGTACAGGATTGTATATGCCTTATTTTAAATACAGAATTAACAATAACACCAATATTTTTGATGCTTCTGGTGCGTTTCAATCCAGGTTTACGGCCAACAATTTGTCTAGAGATGATAAATACAATATAGGCACAGATTTAAGTTTTTCACAAAATTTCGAAGATAATTCCAGCCTATTATTTAACGCCCATTATACCACCTACAATTATCAGCGTGACCAGGATGTTGTCAGCAACTTTTTTGACAATACCAACACGTTTACCGGAGATTTGCTTTTTAACACATTGGCCAATCAAGAGACGGATATAATTACGGCAAAATTAGATTATAACCTTCCTTTAAGTGAAACCTCCAATTTTGCTGCAGGTGCTAAATTTGCCAACGTGCTAACCGATAGTGATATAACAAAAACCGATTTTATTAATGGCCAACCCACAATAGATGTTAATAATACGGACACCTTTAATTATGATGAAAAAGTGCTTGCAGCCTACGCTAATTACAGTAAAACCTGGGACAAATGGGATTTAAATATTGGCCTAAGGGTAGAGCAGACCAATATCGAAGGTGAGTCTGTTAGCCTTTCCCAGACAAATACCCAAGACTATTTCAATTGGTTTCCCAACGTAAGTCTTTCGCACCAAATTTCTGACGCGGTTAGTGTTTATGGCAATTATAAACGAAGTATCGAAAGACCGAATTTTAGAAATTTAAATCCGTTCACCTTTTTTATTAACCAGAACAATGTTTTTGAAGGTAACCCTAATTTGAGACCTACATACATTGACCATGTTACCATCGGAACTACTTTTCTTGAGCATTTCACTGTGGAGGCCTATTATATGAATTACGATGGAAATATTTTGGAACTTCCAAGACAGGATAATATCACTAACATATTGGCGTACACGCCAACAAACCTCGATAATATGGTAGACTATGGGTTTGACTTCATAGTTGAATATTTAATAACGAATCGATGGTTTTTTTACGGCGTCACCTCGTTTTACAACATTTCGCAAGAAGACCAATTGCCACAAGGGCCTGTTAGCTTGGAGCGGTGGTCCAATCTCACTATCTTACAGAATAATTTAAGGTTGCTTAAAGACAACAGTTTGTTAATAGGATTTAACTTAACTTATGCCAACACCAACCTACAAAATCTAGCCCTTATAGATACCAGATGGATATCTAGCCTCACGGTCACCAAGTCAGTATTTAACAAAAGAGGCACCATTTCCTTGGCTATAGAAGATTTGTTTAACGAACAGGATTTTCTTCAACAGAACCGCTATTTAGACCAATTTAGCACCACCTTTAGCAATTTTGACAACCGCTTTATTAAACTGGGCTTCAGGTATAATTTTGGAAATACAAAACTGAGCACCAATGAACGCGCTACTTCCGCCGAAGAACGCGATAGAATCAAAGATTTAAACTAGTCTTGCCATTCAGCAATAAACAAGTTTGTATCTCTGGTGCCTCCGTTATTTCTGTTAGAGGAAAACGCTAGGTATTTACCATCATTTGAAAAAACCGGAAATGCATCAAACGTTTCGCCGTGCGTAATCCGTGTTAGGTTTTTACCATCCAAGTCAATCATATACAAATTAAAAGGAAACCCGCGCTCTGCTTCAAAATTTGAAGAAAACAGAATCTTTTCACCTGAAGGATGAAAAAATGGGCTCCAATTGGCATTGCCTAAATCCGTTAATTGGCGTAAATCACTACCATCTGCGTTACATATAAAGAGCTCCATTTCTGTTGGTTCTACCAAGCCTTCTGCGAGTAATTCTTTGTATTCCCTTATTTCTTGCTCCGTTTTTGGTCTAGAAGCTCTAAAAATAATTTTTGTCCCATCGGGAGAAAAGAAAGCGCCGCCGTCGTAACCGAGCTCATCGGTAATTTGCTTAACGTCGCTACCATCAAGATTCATGGTGTAAAGTTCTAAATCGCCACTACGTGTGGAAGTGAAAACAATTTTATCACCTTTTGGAGATACCGTAGGCTCTGCATCATAGCCAACTTCATTTGTTAATTGGTTGACGATATTACCTTCTAAATCGGCAACAAAAATGTCGTACGTATCATAAATTGGCCATATGTATTTGCCGTTTTTACGCAATGGAGTTTCAGGACACGCGTCGCCACCTAAATGCGTAGAAGCGTAAATAATATGCTTGTTGTCCGGTAGAAAATAAGAACAAGTGGTGCGACCTTTTCCTGTGCTCACCATAGGAGGCGCAATACTATCCGTAAAGGTGTCTTCAAAATTCATTAAGAACATTTGATCGCAGTTAACACCCCATTTGGTATTGTTTGATTGAAACACCAGTTGTTTATCGTCAAAGCTCCAATAAGCTTCTGCGTTATCACCACCAAAGGTTATCTGCCTAATGGATTTAAAGTGTTTTTCTTCAGGATAGATTAAAGGGTCGTTTTTTTCTACCTCCTCTGAACTTGCCTCTTTAGCCTGTGTTTGAGTTGACTCCTGTTTATCATTCTTACAGGAAACCAAGGCCAAACCTATTAGAAAAATCCCTAATAATTTCTTCATAGCAATCAATAATTCAATTATAATAAGTGACTTTTAATACCTAATTTTGCGCAAAAATAAGATATAGACACGAAATGCACACAAATTTCTGTCCCTTTGTACTCTTAAAGAAAGTTGAAGCCTATTTTTTTCAGTTTAAAAAACTCATTTACACCATGAAGCAAATTTTTATAGTTTTCGTTTTAGCCTTATTGACCGCATGTAAAACCGAACCAAAAGTTGCAGAGAACAACATAAAGGCCGATGTAGAATACCTTGCTGATGACAAACTCGAAGGCAGACAAACAGGAACCGAAGGGGAGGCTTTAGCAGCAGATTATCTGGTAAAGCGTTTTAAAGAAATTGGCCTCACCGAAAAAGGAACAGAAGGTTATTTACAACCATTCTCATTTAAACCTAAAACAGACCCACATAAGGAGGTAGAATTTTCTAAAAACTCCGACAGCACCATAACAGGAAACAACGTTATTGGCTTTATAGACAATAATGCAGCCACTACCATAGTCATTGGTGCGCATTATGACCATTTAGGGTATGGTGGAGAAGGTTCTTTATACCGAGGTGAAGATAAGGCCATACACAATGGCGCAGATGATAATGCCAGCGGTGTGGCCGTAATGCTAAATTTAGCTAGCCGTTTAAAGCTGAAAAACGATAAAGCTGAGGTTAAGGACAGCAACAATTATTTATTTATGGCTTTTTCTGGTGAGGAAATGGGATTGTTAGGCTCAAACTACTTTTCAAAAAACCCAACGATTGATGCCGAATCCATTAACTATATGATAAACATGGATATGGTCGGACGCCTTAAAGCGGATAGCACCTTGGCAGTATACGGCACAGGAACGTCACCGATTTTTAAACAAACCCTAAAAGCACATAACGATAAATTTAAGCTCATTGAAAATGAAAGCGGTGTAGGACCAAGTGACCACACCTCTTTTTATCTTATAGACGTCCCTGTATTGCACTTTTTCACGGGACAGCACGAGGATTATCACAAGCCTGGGGACGACTCAGAAAAACTAAACTATGAGGGAATGAATTTAATTTCGGATTATATATTCGAAATTATTTCAGACCTCGATGATAATGGTGAATTAGCCTTTAGAACAACAAAGAACGAAAGTGAGGAAACACCTCGTTTTAAGGTTGGCTTAGGCGTGGTTCCTGATTATTTGTATGATGGTGAAGGCATGCGAATCGACGGAACACGTGAAGAAACACCTGCCTTTAACGCAGGCCTTAAAAAAGGTGATGTTGTCATTAAATTGGGAGATAGTACCATTACAGATATGATGAGCTACATGCGCGCACTTTCGGTCTTCGAAAAAGGTGATGAAACCAATATTTCAGTCAAAAGAGACGGGGAAACCATCAATACAACGGTCAAGTTTTAAGGCAAACCCATGAATTCTTAACACTTTAGAATTTAATTGTACATTAGAGCTCTAAATCAATACATGGAAATGAAAAAAGTATTTGCCTTATTTTGCTTGTTTACGTTGCTAACCGCTTTTACTTGTGAAAACGAACCTCTAGATGAGGATATTATAGCAAATAATGGGGCAACTTCCAATATTGAATTACTTGGCGAATGGAATCTTGTTGAATTTGAAGTAGAAACAAGCACTACCTCAGAGCTTAATGGAACTGAGTTTTCATCAGATGTGCAAATTTTTAGTACAGCTGCAGATTACACGGTTAACTTCACAGCAAATATGTTTACTACAAACGGTAGTCACTCCTATAGTTCATTAGTGGTTGTTAACGGTACGGAAATCCCAAATGACCCAACAACGCTTTCAAACGTTTCGGGTAACGGAACCTACGCAATTGAAGGTAACGAAATGACTGTCGAAGGTCAATTTTTCGAATTTAACCTAGACGGTGTCGATTCCTCCGTATTTGGAGAAGAACAAACCTTGTTATTTCAAATTTCTGCAGACGGGCAGACACTTACCTTTATTCAAAATGAAACTCAAACAACTAATGATCCAACATCGGGATTAGAAACCACAAGTGTTATTGAGGGTTTTTCAGTTTGGACGAGAGGAACAATAACGGAAGATACGTGCCCAGAAGAGGAAGCTACAAATGCAGCCGCTGATGCCTACAATGCAGATACTACAAACCAAGAGTTGTGTAATGCCTACAGGGAAGCTTTAGAAGCACAAATTGCTGAATGTGGCGATGACGGCAGCCTTCAAGCCATATTGGACGAGTTAGGAGATTGTTCTGAGCCTAGCGCAAATGGAGAACTTAGGGTAACAGCAGGTACCTTGACACTTGAATTTGTGGACCAAACCGTTACCCTAGAAGGTGATGTCATAACGGTTGAAGGCACTAGCGCTCAAGGCAATTACGAAATTTATTTTCAGGTCACCGAAGGTGATACAGGAACAGATGTGCTCCAAAATTTTGTTCTAACCTTAAACGGAACGGCATTCTTTCCCTCAACACAAGGGTTTGAAGATTTTACCTCAGAGACGACGGTGAGCAGTAACAATGTGCTACAAGCAACATTTTTTGGTATTGTTGAAAATGCTGATGGCGGAGACCTCAGCCTTACTCAAGGAGTTGCAGACCTTACTTATTAATTAACGATTCTCCTGGGATTCTTTATTCCCTTAGGTTATGGCCTTAACAAAACAACAGATTGTTTTAAAAGTCCATTTGGTAATATCAATAACCGTGGTAGTTCCTGCCGCATTCATTTATGGGTTTTTTTCAGAATCTATTTTGGATATTACAATTGCTACCGTTGATGAGCGCAATCTGCTAAAAGGTATTATGGGTTTATATTTAGCCTTTAGCTTGGTTTGGTTTTTAGCACTTTTTAAAGACCAATTCCTTAAAGTAGCACTAATCTCAAATATGCTCTTTATGCTTGGTTTGGGCCTAGGTCGTATCCTCAGCATTATTTTAGATGGGATTCCTTCTGGGCTATATAGCTTTGGCTTTTTGGGAGAACTAGTTCTTGGATTCTATGGACTTTGGCTTATGATTTGGTATATTCCTAAAAACAAAGTAACCTCCTTATATTTTAAAAATCAGTAGCTTTGCATCAAAACTAAGGACTTGGTTAAAATAGGCGACATAGAACTTCAAGACTTCCCCTTGCTTTTGGCTCCAATGGAGGATGTAAGCGACCCACCTTTTCGTGCTTTGTGCAAGGAGCAAGGTGCGGATGTGGTTTACACGGAATTTGTGTCTAGCGAGGGCCTTATTAGAAATGCCGCCAAGAGTGTAATGAAGCTTGATATTTATGAAAAAGAGCGTCCCGTAGGTATTCAGATTTTTGGTGCTAATATGGATAGTATGCTTCAGACCATTGAAATAGTCGAAAAATCCAATCCAGACATCATAGACATCAATTTTGGTTGCCCTGTTAAAAAAGTGGTGTCTAAAGGTGCAGGAGCAGGCATTTTAAAAGATGTTTGCCTTATGGAGAGTCTTACTGCAGAAATGGTAAAGCGCACCAATTTACCTGTAACTGTAAAAACAAGATTGGGCTGGGACCATGACTCTATTAAAATAGTAGAAGTGGCGGAGCGCCTTCAAGATGTTGGAATTAAGGCCATTTCAATCCACGGCAGAACCCGTGCTCAAATGTACAAAGGCCATGCCGATTGGAAACCTATTGCCGAGGTAAAGAACAACCCAAGAATGCACATTCCAGTTTTTGGTAATGGTGATGTAAACACACCAGAACGCGCTGTTGAAATGCGCGATTCTTATGGATTGGATGGAGCCATGATTGGTCGTGCCTCTATAGGCAACCCTTGGTTTTTTAAACAAGTGAAACATTACATCAAAACTGGAGAACACTTACCTCCAATAACAATTGAGGAAAGGGTAGAAGCTGCAAGACGACATCTGCAAATGTCAATAGACTGGAAAGGAGAAAAACTAGGAGTTTTTGAGACAAGGAGGCACTACACCAACTATTTCAAGGGTATTCCGAATTTTAAGGAGTACCGTATGAAGATGGTAACAAGTGATGATTCAAAGGACGTGTTTGATGCTTTTGATGAGGTATTGGATAAATTTTCAGACTACCAATTTGCACATTAAGGGGAGACCAAATTTTTTGTAATTCTCATAGTTGCAACGCGAGAGGCTACCAATCCCAAAATAATTATAGTTGAAATGACAATAACAATGTTTATTAGTTTCAGTTCAACAGGATAGGGTAATTCAGGCGTTAACATCACCAATTCAAAACTTTTTTGTAGCTGCACAACGATAAGCCCAAGAGCAACACCAATCAGACCACTAACAAGGGTCATTAAACTTCCTTGAAGAAAGAAAATAGATTTAATGGACTTCAACTCGGTTCCTAAATTAAAAAGAGTGTGCAATGAGGTTTTGCGATCAAGAATCATCATTATAATGGCGCCTATAACGTTAAAAAGCGCAATAATTATTACAAGCGTAAATATTAAGTAAATCGCTAGATTTTCAGTGTTTAACATTTTGTAGAGCGCATCATTGAGTTGGGCCCTGTTTTTTACAATAAACTTGTTTCCAAACAATTCATTTATGTTTTCTCTAACATCGCTTTCAAGGAGTGGATCATTTAATCTTATGTCAATACTAGATATCTGATTATCCTTATAATTAACAAGTTGTCTCGCAAGGCTTATATCGGAAAAAATGTAAGTGTTATTAAGCTCTTCGTTAATATCAAAAAGCCCGACATTGGAGACATAAACCGTATTGTAAGCACTTCTTAAGCTTGATATCTGTCCCTTACCAGGTTTGGGCACATAAAGTGAGAGTGAACTTAAGAAATCAAACACACCAAAGGAAAGATTATTGGAGATGCCCCAACCACAAACAACCTCATTGCTATTTGGCTTTAACCATTGCCCGCGTTTAACCATTGAATCTACGGAAGTAACGTTTAGATAATTTTGATCAACACCTTTTAATGTGGCCAGAAGATTTTTGGAATCTGACTTAACGATTACCCGTTCTTCTATGGCTTGGCTAAATGCGCCAATCCCATTTATTTGTGCGAGGGTTTTGGCATCATCCTCTGACCAGAGAAAAGATTTTCCTTCTGCAGCGGTCAGTCTTAAATCAGGGTCAACCACAGACGTGAATTGAAGACTAAATGTTTTAAGACCTGCAAAAACCGATAATACTATAAATAATGCCGCCGAGGCTATAATTACACCGCCCGAGGCTATTAAGGTCATTATGTTAATGGCGTTATTGCTGCTTTTGCTAAAGAGATAGCGTTTGGCTATATATAACGATAGGTTCACTTAAGTCTTTTTTCGCCTTCCTAATAAATCTGGATTTTCAATTGGATTCTCTTCTCCTTTTAACGAACGTTCAATTTTATCTATGTAATCGAGAGAGTCATCAATGAAAAACTCCAAACTTGGCATGCGCCTTAATTGATGTCTAGTTCTTTGGGCCAATTCGTGCCTAATTAAAGGTTTGTTGGATGTGATACCCTTAAGTAACGTTTCTGCTTCTTTATTTGGGAAAATACTTAGGTATACTTTTGCGATAGAGAGGTCTGCCGTTACACTTACTTTGGTCACAGATATAATAACTCCTCTAAGACCGCCTTCTGAAGCAGCGCGCTGTAGTACATCTACCAAGTCTTCCTGAAGCAGTCCGGCAATTTTTTTCTGTCTATTACTTTCCATAAGGCAAAAATATAGGATATTTAAAGATAATGAACTGGTTAAGAACAAAAATCATGATTTACACTTATATTAATCACGATATTTGTGGTGTAAAATCACATCTAAATGAAAAAAATAGAACACATAGGGATTGCCGTTAAAGATATTGAGGCATCCAACAGCTTGTTTAAAATGCTTTTTGGAGAGGCTCACTATAAAATAGAAGATGTTGAGAGCGAAGGCGTAAAAACATCATTTTTTAAATGCGGACCGAATAAAATAGAATTACTGCAGGCTACAAAACCAGACAGTCCTATTGCAAAATTTATAGAGAAAAAAGGTGAGGGCATCCACCACATTGCATTTGCGGTTGATGATATTGAAAGTGAAATAGTAAGATTGAAATCGGAAGGATTTCAGATGATACATCAAGAACCAAAAAAAGGCGCGGATAATAAAATTATCGCCTTTTTGCATCCCAAGTCCTCCAATGGCGTTTTAGTGGAACTGTGCCAAGATATAAGGGGATAATTTCTTGTAAGGTTTTAAAATATATAGTAATATTGCAAACTCTTTTTACGGAATAAGAGAATGTTCTGTAAGTTTTAGGTCCTATAACTCAGTTGGTTAGAGTATCTGACTCATAATCAGAAAGTCCCTGGTTCGAGCCCAGGTGGGACCACAAAAAGGCCTTGGTTTTTACTAAGGTCTTTTTTTATAAAATCTGTCAGTAGATATAATAACAACACCTGCGCCTACAAGGAATTATTGTTGCAAATTAATATTATATTTGTGTTAAGAGTTTAGGATACGTTGTACGAATCTTCCCTAAATTGAGTGCAACCTAAACGTTTTATCGATAATAGTCACCTTTTAAAGAGTTGTTTTTAAACGAATTGATTTTGTTGGCTAGGATTTTTTTATACTTTTACCACAGTTTATTTAATATCATGCTTAGTAAAAAGCTGTTTGCCTCAATCTTATTATTGTGCATAGGTGTGGCTACTTTTGCTCAGGGCGGCGCACAGCCACCACCGCCAACTCCACCTCCGCCACCAGGATTACCAATAGACAATGGCGCTTTGGCACTATTTTTACTCGCATTGATTTTTGGGGCTTACAAAGCTTATCGGTTATCAAGACAAAAGGCTTAACCTATTGCCTCAGCTCGTTTAAACGCTTCACGTATTTACCAATGACATCAAACTCCAGGTTAACAGTGTCTCCAACGGATAAATTTTTGAAATTTGTGTTATTGTAGGTATAGGGAATAATAGCCACCGAAAAGGAATTGTCTTTTGAATTCACAACAGTTAAACTCACGCCATTAACGGTAATAGATCCCTTCTCAATGGTAACGTTGCTAAATGAATTATCATAAGTAAAGCTATAAATCCAACTGCCGTCTTTTTCTTCGGCTTCTGTGCATATGGCAGTTTGGTCCACATGACCTTGAACAATGTGCCCATCGAGTCTTGCACCAAGCTTCATAGCACGTTCAATGTTTATGTAATCACCGATTTTAAGATTGCCGAGATTTGTTTTTGATAGGGTTTCTTCTATTGCCGTAACCGTGTAAACATCGTCCTTAATGTTTACTACCGTTAAACAGACACCATTATGGGCAACGCTTTGGTCTATCTTTAGCTCCTTAGCCAAGGGAGTCCTTACGATAATATCTAGATTACCACCAGCTCTTTTCAAATTTTCAACATAACCTAGGGTTTCTATAATTCCGGTAAACATAAGTTGATTTTTAATTAATTAAATTTGTGCTTGCAAAGGTACGTATTGGGTGGACCCAATTTTTTGATTTTAGCAAAAAAATAGCATATAAGAATTATATGAAGAAGAAAGAAAAGACAATTATCGGCATTTCCATAGGAGATCTTAACGGTATTGGCCCAGAAATAATTATGAAGACATATGAAGATGCCAGGATGCTTGAGCTTCATACACCTGTTATTTTTGCCTCTTCTAAGGTTATGCATTTTTACAAAAAGCATTTTAAGAGTGCCATTAATTTTTTCAGTATAGATAGTCAAAAAGATGTAGTCCACGGTAAAGTCAACGTTGTTAATGTGTGGAAAGAACCTGTTAAAATAGAATTTGGCAAGGAAGACACAAATATCGGCGCTTATGCCATAAAATCACTTGAAGCGGCGACCAATGCCTTAAAGAATCAAGAGATAGATGTTTTGGTTACTGCACCAATTAACAAGCATAATATTCAATCCGATACGTTTAAATTTCCAGGCCACACAGATTATTTAGCGAAATCCCTAGGTGGTAAGAGCCTTATGTTCATGGTTGCAGGAGAACTCAGGGTGGGATTACTAACTGATCACGTACCTTTACGAGAAGCCTCCCAGCGCATAGACGAGGGACTTATCAATGAAAAAATTGACATTATTTTGAATTCGTTAAAACGGGATTTCGCAATCCCTAAACCCAAAGTGGCTGTGCTTGCAATAAATCCTCACGCAGGAGATAGTGGTGTCATTGGGGAAGAAGACGATACGGTTTTAAAACCCACGATTCAAAAACTCAGGGACAAAGGTCATTTGGTGTTCGGACCGTATTCGGCCGATAGCTTTTTCGGGTCTAATGCCTATAAAAGTTTCGATGCTATTGTCGCTTCTTATCATGACCAGGGCCTAATTCCTTTTAAAACACTGTCGTTTGGTCATGGTGTAAACTACACCGCTGGCTTGAGCAAGGTAAGAACATCTCCAGACCATGGCACAGCCTACGAAATAGCAGGGAAAGGTAGGGCTGATGAGAGTTCTTTTAAGCAAGCTATATTCACTGCGGTATCTATTTTTAAAAACAGAAAGCAGTTTGAAGAGTACAGCAAGAATCCATTGAAAAAAGCCTCAAAATAGATATTAACATTTTTTGTTCATATCTAGTCTTTAAATAAGCAAAATTTTATATATTTGCACGCTCAAAATGTGTGTGGTAATGAAGGAATTAAAAGAATATACAATCTCTTTTTCGGGATTGAAAGTTGGAAAGCATCATTTTGAATATCACATAGATGATACGTTCTTTCAGAATTTTGATTATGAAGATTTTAATGCTGTAGATGTTACGGTTTCTCTTAATTTGGAGAAAAAGACAACATTGCTGGAGTTGCTTTTTGAAGCCTCGGGAACGGTAAACGTTAATTGCGATTTGTCTAACGAACCTTTCGACCAGGCTATTAGCGATAGTTTTAAGTTAGTGGTAAAGTTTGGGGACGAGTATAATGATGTAGACGAAGAGATACTGATAATCCCTCATGGCGAACACCAAATAAACGTAGCGCAGTACATCTATGAATTAATAGTGTTGTCTATACCTATTAAGAGGCTTCACCCAGGTGTTGAAGACGGCACTTTAGATTCGGATATAATCAAAAAATTAAAGGAATTAAGTCCTGAAAGTGCCAAAGAAGAAACAGCACAAAAAGGCAACGACCCAAGATGGGATAATTTAAAGAAATTATTAACGGATAAATAATATTAACAATGGCACATCCAAAGCGCAAAATATCAAGAACAAGAAGAGATAAAAGGAGAACCCACTATAAGGCTTCTGTTCCTCAGATTGCAACATGTCCAACCACTGGAGAACCACACTTATACCATAGAGCCCACTGGCACGAAGGTAAATTATATTACAGAGGACAAGTTTTAATTGATAACTCGGCAGAAGAAGAAAACGTAGCATAAGTCTTAAGCACGGACAAAACTAAACGCTCCATTGAGGGCGTTTTTTTTGTTTTAATTTTCTCAATAAGCCAAAATCTATGTAATTTGCATCATTATTTGGCATATTTCATAGAAAATTTGGTCTTTTTTACTGAATTTCTGCAATGTGCAATAAACCTAGAAGCTAATAATGAGTAACATTAAGGCGGCGATTACGGCTGTAGGAGGCTACGTTCCGGACTACATTCTTACCAATCAGATTCTGGAAACCATGGTAGACACCAACGACGAGTGGATTACCACAAGAACCGGAATTAAAGAAAGACGGATTTTAAAGGAAGAAGGAAAAGGAACTTCTTTTTTAGCCATAAAAGCGGCTGAAGAGTTAATTCAAAAATCAAATCTAGACCCAAAGGAGATAGACCTCGTAATAGTTGCAACTGCTACGCCAGACATGAAGGCGGCATCAACAGCGGCATACACCGCAACGCAAATAGGAGCCGTTAATGCCTTTTCGTTTGATTTAGAAGCGGCCTGTTCGAGTTTTCTTTTTGGTATGTCCGTGGCTTCTGCCTATATTGAATCGGGCAGATACAAAAAGATTCTCTTAATTGGCGCCGATAAAAATTCATCCTTTATAAACTATAAAGATAGAGCTACCTGTATCATTTTTGGCGATGGAGGAGGAGCTGTACTTTTTGAGCCTAATGAAGAAGGTTTTGGAGTACAGGATGAGTATTTGCGCAGTAATGGTGAAGGAAGGGAATTTTTACAAGCTACTTATGGAGGGTCTTCGTATCCTATAACAGCAGACACGTTTCACGAAGGGAAACATTATGTGTTTCAAGATGGTAAAACGGTCTTTAAAAATGCTGTGTTCAATATGGCGGATGTAGCCGAAAAAATATTAAAGCGCAATAATTTAAGCAATAATGATATATCTTGGCTGGTAGCACATCAGGCTAACAAGAGAATTATCGATGCTACAGCACACCGAATAAAATTAGACGACTCAAAAGTAATGATGAATATTCAGAAATATGGAAACACGACGTCTGCTACACTTCCATTGCTTTTGCACGACTACGAATCTCAACTCAAAAAAGGCGATAACTTAATTTTTGCGGCTTTTGGAGGTGGGTTTACCTGGGGCTCTATTTATTTAAAATGGGCCTATAATTCATAACACAACACTAACTAACAAATACAACATTATGGAATTAAAGGAAATTCAGAATTTAATCAAGTTTGTAGCTAAATCTGGCGCAAGTGAGGTTAAATTGGAAATGGATGACGTTAAGATTACCATTAAGACGGCCTCCGAGCCTGAAACTACAATCGTTCAACAGGTACCTATGCAACAAGCAGCACCTGTTGTACCTCAGCAAGCCCCTGCTGCTGCACCACAGCCAGCGGCACCAGCAGAAGAATCTGCTGCGCCAGCCTCAGCAGCGGATGACTCAAAATATATCACTATAAAGTCACCAATTATAGGAACATTTTATCGTAAGCCAGCTCCTGACAAACCTGTTTTTGTAGAAGTAGGAACACAGATAAAGGAAGGTGATGTACTTTGTGTTATCGAGGCCATGAAGCTATTTAATGAAATAGAATCTGAAGTTACTGGAAAAATAGTGAAGGTGCTTGTAGACGACGCTTCTCCTGTAGAATTTGACCAACCTCTGTTTTTGGTTGACCCATCTTAACAATTGAAAAGTTCAAACTGAGATCATCTCATCGAGTTTATGGATTTCAGGTTTTGAATCTTCATCATTAAACTAAAGGTTATGTTCAAAAAAATATTGATAGCCAATAGAGGTGAGATAGCATTACGTGTTATTAGAACCTGTAAGGAAATGGGCGTTAAAACGGTTGCTGTTTATTCTACAGCTGATGCAGACAGTCTTCATGTAAAGTTTGCGGATGAAGCCGTATGTATTGGTCCAGCTCCTAGTTCAGAATCCTATCTAAAGATTTCCAACATTATTGCTGCGGCAGAGATTACAAATGCCGATGCAATCCACCCAGGTTATGGATTTCTCTCTGAAAACGCCAAGTTTTCCAAAATATGTGAGGAGCACGGCATTAAGTTTATAGGAGCTTCCGAAGAGATGATTTCTAAAATGGGAGACAAGGCTACAGCAAAAGCTACAATGAAAGCGGCTGGTGTTCCTTGTGTCCCGGGCAGTGATGGAATTATAGAAGATTTTGAGGCGTGTGAAAAGATTGCTAAAAAGGTAGGTTACCCTGTTATGTTAAAAGCTACTGCTGGAGGCGGTGGAAAAGGGATGAGAGCCGTTTGGAAACCTGAAGATTTAAAGGCGGCATGGGATTCTGCCCGCCAAGAGTCAAAGGCAGCCTTTGGCAATGATGATATGTATATGGAAAAACTCATCGAAGAACCAAGACATATCGAAATTCAAATTGTTGGTGACTCTCGTGGTAAGGCCTGCCACCTTTCTGAAAGAGACTGCTCAATTCAACGCCGTCATCAAAAGTTAACGGAAGAGGTGCCATCACCATTTATGACCGATAAATTAAGGGATAAAATGGGTAAGGCAGCAGTGAAGGCTGCTGAATATATTGGCTATGAAGGGGCAGGTACCGTTGAGTTCTTGGTAGACAAACATAGAAATTTCTACTTTATGGAAATGAATACCAGAATTCAAGTAGAACATCCAATAACAGAACAAGTCATTGATTTTGACCTAATAAGGGAACAAATACTTGTAGCGGCAGGTGTTCCAATCTCTGGTAAAAATTATACTCCTAATTTACACTCCATAGAGTGCAGGATAAACGCTGAAGACCCTTATAACGACTTTAGACCATCTCCAGGTAAAATAACCACTTTACATGCTCCAGGAGGTCATGGCGTTCGATTAGATACCCATGTATATGCTGGGTATAGCATTCCTCCTAATTATGATTCTATGATCGCAAAATTGATAACCACGGCTCAAACAAGGGAAGAGGCCATTAATAAAATGAAGCGCGCTTTAGATGAATTTGTTATTGAGGGTATAAAAACGACCATTCCATTTCATAGGCAACTTATGGAGCATCCAGATTATCTAGCTGGAAATTATACCACCAAGTTTATGGAGGATTTCAAATTAAAAGAAGAAGATTAAAAATATAATTATAGCCAGAAAGAGAATAAATTGATAAAAAGCTCCTAATTTTAGGAGCTTTTTTATGTTATGAACCTATCCTATTGGGAATACAAGTCGTGGTTAGCCGATGTAGATTTTACCATTATCGGAAGTGGTATTGTTGGTCTCAACTGTGCCCTTAACCTTAAAAAGAGGTTTCCCAAGTCAAAAATATTAATTTTAGAAAAGGGTAGGCTACCACAAGGCGCTAGTACCAAAAATGCCGGTTTTGCGTGTTTTGGTAGTTTAAGCGAAATCATCTCAGATTTAAAATCACATTCTGAAGAACAGGTTTTTAACCTAGTAAAAGACAGGGTTGATGGGCTTCAACTGCTCAGAAAAACACTTGGCGATAAAAAAATTGGCTACCAGAATTTCGGTGGATATGAATTATTTCTGAAAAAGGACGCCCATTTATTTCAAACCAGTATAGAGCAAAGTCCAGAGATTAATACTCTGTTGCACTCAATTTTTAAGGACAACATTTTTAGTTGGGAAGAAAACCCTTATAATTTTAATAAAATAGAGCCAAGACTGTCTTTTAATAAATACGAAGGTCAGATAGACACTGGTAAAATGATGGAAGCTCTTCTTCATGAGGTTTACAAAGCAGGGATAAAAATCATTAACCATTGTTGTGTAGAGGCCTTTAGCGAAACCGGCAATGGAGTAGAGGTCAAAACCGATGCCTTCAACTTAATTACAGGGCATCTTTTAATCGCAACAAATGGATTTACAACGCATCTTTTGCCGCAACCTGTTAAACCTGCTAGAGCACAAGTACTCATTACCAAACCTATAAATAACTTGAAAATAAAGGGCACTTTTCATTTAGACCAAGGCTACTATTACTTCAGGAACATCGATAATAGGATATTGTTCGGTGGCGGCAGAAACTTAGACTTTAAAACCGAAGAAACCACATCTTTTGGAGTAACAAATAAAATTCAGAATGAATTAGACCAGATATTAAAGACCATAATTTTGCCCAACACAAATGTTGAGGTGGAGTTGCGTTGGTCTGGGATAATGGGTGTTGGCCAACAAAAACGCCCTATAGTAAAATCTATAAGCAATCGTGTTCATTGCGGTGTTCGCTTGGGTGGTATGGGTGTTGCCATAGGAAGTTTAGTAGGTAAGAAATTAGCGGAGTTATTATAATGTCTGAAGATTTCAAAATAAAGAAAGACCTTTTTAAGCAGTGCCATGAATTGCTTCAAGTAAGATTAGAGCGCCTTAACAACAAAATATCAGACTTACAAGAATCCTTGGGTACTGAAACAAAAAGCTCAGCAGGTGATAAACACGAAACAGGCAGGGCCATGATACATTTAGAACGTGAAAAATTAGGCTATCAATTGGCCGAATTAGAACAAGATCTAAAAGTATTAGAGCGTATAAATCCTTTAGACCAACATGTAAAAGTCGGTTTGGGGAGTGTGGTATTTACGACTCAATTTAATTATTTCATTGCTGTAAGTTGCGGACAAATAAGCAGTAGAGGAACTGATTTTTATGCGGTTTCCTCAAACGCTCCTATTGCTAAGCACTTTATGTCTAGGGAACAAGAAGATTGTGTGACGTTTAGGTCTCAAAAAATCACCATCTTAAAAATTCTGTAAAAAACACTCTTTTTCTTTAGGTTCTTTCGTTTGTAACGTAACTTCACTATTTAAAAAAGTGCTATGTTAAGAGTAATCTTTACTTCCTGTGCTCTTTTCTGGACAGTTTTCGGCTTTGCCCAGAAAGATTCAAGCATAGAATTCGTTATAAAGAACTTAGGGATTAATGTAGACGGTCATTTCAACAAATTTCAAATCAGAACAGACTTCGACACTTCAGCTAATCTTACTTCCGTTGCGGGAGAAATATACGTTTCTTCAATCGAAACAGGTATAGAAAGTAGAGACAAACATTTGCTTGAAGACGATTATTTTGATGTAAAAAGCCACCCTAAAATAAGTTTGAAAAGCAACGCAATCGCTAAAAAAGGCCCAAGTGATTATCAGGTTTCAGCAATTTTAACCATAAAGGACATCAGTAAGGAAATTAGTTTGCCAATTAAAGTTGAAATCCTCAACAATACATTTAGGGTTGAATCCAGTTTTGAAATAAATAGAAAGAAGTTTGATATTGGCGGCAGCAGTTTTGTTATGGGCAAAACAGTTAAAATAAAAGTGATACACTTCGAGCCAATAGAATGAAAAAAATAGATTATGACATTATAATTATTGGAGGAGGTTTAGCAGGTCTTTGCAGTGCTATTCATTTGGCAAAGTTCGATTTTAAGGTGTTGCTTATAGAAAAAAACGAATATCCAAGGCATAAGGTTTGTGGAGAATATGTATCAAATGAGGTCTTGCCATACTTAAAATGGTTGGGTTTTGATCCTTTTGAGTTTGGCGCAAAAACTATTGATAAATTTGAGTTAACCACCCAAAATAACAAAAGGATTTCAGCTAAGTTACCATTAGGCGGATTTGGGATGAGCCGATTTAAAATGGACCATCAACTTGCAAAGTTGGCAACACATAATGGCGTAGAAATTTTGCACACTGTGGTATCCAATATTGAATTTTTAAAACAACCAGACGTATTTAAAGTGACAACGAAAACAGGAAATGTTTTCAAATCTAAAACAGTCATTGGCGCTTATGGTAAACGGTCTAATTTGGATGTCACTTTAGAGAGAAAGTTCATTAAAAATAGGGCACCATACCTTGGAGTTAAGGTTCACGTGTCTGGTGATTTTTCTGACGATAAGGTTGCACTTCACAATTTCAAAGGTGGTTATTGTGGCGTTTCCAAGGTTGAAAATAACCACATAAACCTATGTTATATAACTAATTACAAGTCATTTAAAAAGCATAAGGACATTAGTACCTTTCAAGAAAAAGTGCTATATGAGAATAAGGCCTTAAATGAAATTTTTAAAAAAACAAGGTTAGAATTTGACAAGCCTCTAACCATTAGTCAAATTTCGTTTGAAACCAAGCAACCTGTAGAAGGACATATGTTAATGTGTGGCGATAGTGCTGGAATGATTCATCCTCTATGCGGAAATGGAATGGGTATGGCCATAAGAAGCGCCCAATTGGCGTCACACCTTATTATTGATTATCTTAACGGTAAAATTGCTGATAGAAAAAAACTTGAACATTTGTATAATAAAACCTGGCAAAACAATTTTAGATGGCGCCTAAAGGTTGGCCATGCCATTGCCTATCTATTTAGGCAGGAATGGTTAGCGCCCATATTGC
Organism: uncultured Winogradskyella sp.; assembly: GCA_913055905.1. Taxonomy (GTDB): domain Bacteria; phylum Bacteroidota; class Bacteroidia; order Flavobacteriales; family Flavobacteriaceae; genus Winogradskyella. The sequence continues at coordinate 354,445 of CAJXLB010000001.1, read as the reverse complement.
TATTAATTCTAAGACGATTGCCCTTTTTGATGCCAAAAATCATAAAACAAACGCATGGCCAAGTTATGACAGGCCCTTTTTAATGAGCTTATTTATTGACACCACATACCGCAGTAAGAATCCAGAGCTCATGGATGATTTCACCATGGAAGGTGACTTGTTGCGTGACACATTAGATAAATTAGGCGTCATAAACAAATGGTTGGGAGGCAATAGAATTACCATTAGTGGTATAAAGAAATTACTCCAAAACAAGCCTAAGGATAAGACGTATAAAATAATAGATTTGGGCTGTGGACATGGTGATTTGTTAAGACTTATTGCAGATTATGCAAGAAAAAACGGCTATACCTTTCAGCTTATGGGTATAGATGCTAACCATGCTACAGTTGCCTATGCACAGGAGCTTTCAAAAAATTATCCCGAATTATCTTTTAAGAAAATGGATGTTTTTTCAGAAGCCTTTGATACCTTGGAATATGATATAGCTTTATGTACACTGTTTTTACATCATTTTGACGAACCGGACCTTTCGATTTTACTTAAAAGGTTAGCTCAAACAGCTAATTTGGGCCTTGTTATAAATGATTTACAACGCAGCAAGACGGCTTATACATTATTCAAGGCCATCGGATGGTTTATTTCTAATCATATGGTTGTTCAAGACGGATTGACCTCAATTTTAAGGGCCTTTAAACGTCACGAATTGGAACAGCTATCACATCAATTAAATTTAAAATCACAGATACGTTGGCGATGGGCCTTCCGTTATCAGTGGATAATAAAGACTTAAATGGCAGTAAGAATTACATCAGTTGCTAAACAACTTCCAAAATATACGAGAGAAACTAAAGATATTTTACCTTTTGTTGAGCTGTGGCTTCAAGGTCAGGATGAACGTTTTAAACGGAAGGTCTTAAAAATCTTTGAAAACGCCGCTGTAGATCGCAGATATGCCATCATGGATGCAGAGGAAGTATTTTCAAAAACATCTTTCGAAGAGAAAAACGACATCTATTGTAAGGCAGCAATTGAGCTTTCAGAAAAGAGTTTAACAAAAGCACTAGAAAAAGCAGCACTGAAAGCAGGTGATATTGATTACATAATAACGGTGAGCTGCACTGGTATTATGATACCGTCTTTGGATGCCTACCTAATTAATCGTCTTGGCATGAGGCAGGATATTGTTAGGCTTCCCGTGACAGAAATGGGCTGTGCAGCTGGTGTGTCAGGTATCCTTTATGCCAAGAATTTTCTAAAGGCCAACCCTAACAAGCGCGCTGCGGTGATTGCTGTAGAGTCTCCAACGGCAACTTTTCAATTAGACGACTACTCCATGGTAAACATAGTGAGTGCCGCGATTTTTGGTGATGGCTGTGCCAGTGTCATCTTGTCGTCATATGAAGAGGACAAAGGTCCTGAAATTATTGATGAGGCCATGTACCATTTCTATAACGCTGAACATATGATGGGTTTCAAGCTTAAAAACTCAGGTCTTCAGATGGTGTTGGATCAAAGTGTCCCAGAAACGATTGCCAAACATTTTCCTAATATAATTCATCCATTTTTAGAGCGAAACGGATTAACTATTGAAGATATTAATCACTTAGTGTTTCATCCTGGAGGCAAGAAGATTGTTCAAACAGTTGAAGATTTATTTGGGAAATTAGGTAAAAATATAGACGATACTAAGGAGGTATTGCGATTATATGGTAATATGAGTAGTGCAACGGTGCTTTATGTACTAGAGCGTTTTATGGATAGAGACATTGCCAAAGGAGAAAAAGGCATTATGCTTAGTTTTGGTCCAGGCTTTTCGGCACAACGTATTTTATTGGAATGGTAAAATGAAAGAATTTGAAAATACTAATTATTGGGCCCTAATTCTGGGTGGAAGTAGCGGTCTGGGTCTTGCTACCGCTCACAAGCTTGCTCAACATGGTATGAATGTTTGTGTGGTTTATAGGGCGTCACGAAATCAGGAGGATACTATTAAACAGGAGTTCAAACGTATTAGAGAGTCAGCTGTTGAGGTTATAGCTTTCAATGTAGATGCCTTTAACAAACAAAAGCAAGACGAAGTAGTAGCAGAACTTAAAAACACCTTTAAAGAGGGCCAGAAAATAAGAGCCTTGGTGCATAGCGTGGCTAAAGGAAATCTTAAGCCCATGGTATCTAACGAGGGCCCTGAACTTCAAAGCCAGGATTTTGTCTTAACCATTGAGGCTATGGGCATTAGCCTTTACAATTGGACCAAAGCTTTGCACGAGGCGAATTTATTCGCAGAAGATTCACGAATAATAAGTTTTACGAGTGAAGGAAACAGCAAAGCATGGCCAAATTACGCTGCGGTATCTGCTGCCAAAGCAACGCTCGAAGCCATAACCAGGAACATTGCTCTGGAGTTTGCAAGTCATGGCATAAAGGCAAATTGCATTCAAGCAGGCGTAACAGATACAGCTTCATTGCGAATGATTCCAGGAAGTGATAAATTGAAAGAACACAGTTTAAAACGAAATCCGAACAACCGTTTAACCCAACCTGAAGATATTGCTAATGTGGTATACTTAATGTGCAAAGATGAGGCCAAATGGATTACAGGTACTGTTATACCTGTAGACGGAGGAGAACACTTAAATTAGGATGACAACAAAAAATATTCTTGAGCACTTGCCCTATGACGAACCCTTTTTGTTCGTTGACGGTATAGAACAAATCTCAGAAAACGGAATTACTGGTTTTTACACGTTTAAAGACAATGCGTTTTTTTATAACGGTCATTTTAAAAATAATCCAGTAACGCCAGGCGTGATACTTACAGAATGCATGGCACAAATCGGATTAGTATGCCTTGGCATTTATCTACTAAAAGATAAGATAGATTCGAAACAAAATCCTGAGATTGCCTTAACTTCCCATAATGTTGACTTTTTTGTTCCTGTATTTCCTAATGAGAAAGTAACGGTTGTTTCAGAAAAAGAAGTGTTTAGATTTAATAAATTGAAGTGTAATGTGAAACTGTTCAATTCACGAGAGGAATTGGTTGCAAGAGGAAAAATTTCTGGAATGATAAAAACATGAAACAAAGGGTCGTAATTACGGGTTTAGGTGTTGTAGCACCAAATGGTATAGGGCTATCAGAATTCACTAAAGCACTTAGAAATGGTAATTCTGGGATAACCTTTCATGAAGAATTGAAAGCGCTAAATTTTTCATGTCAGATTGGTGGTATCCCAAAAGTTTCTGAGGAATTAAAGTCTAAGTATCTAACGGACCTACAACTACGCGGATTTAAAAGTTCAGGCATTTTATATGGATGTATGGCTGGTATGGATGCATGGAAAGATGCTGGATTAGAGATTAACCCTGAAAGTGAGGTCGATTACGACTCGGGTCTAATCTTTGGTACTGGCACATCTGGAGTGGAGAAGTTTAGAGAAGCCATTTACAAGCTTGACGACGGACAGGTGCGCCGACTAGGAAGTACGGTGGTACTGCAAACTATGGCTAGTGGCGTAAGTGCCTACCTGAGTGGAATTTTGGGTTTGGGAAATCAGGTAACAACGAATTCTTCTGCCTGCTCTACAGGAACAGAAGCCCTTATATTGGGTTTTGATCGCATTAGACAAGGCAAGGCCAAAAGAATGTTAGTGGGAAGTTGTAGCGATCATGGACCATACGTGTGGGGAGGCTTTGATGCCATGCGTGTTATGACGTATAAATATAACGACAACCCACAAGAAGCGTCAAGACCAATGAGTGCCACGGCATCAGGATTTGTTCCAGGCAGTGGCGCGGGAGCTTTAATGTTAGAGTCTTTGGAAAGTGCCTTGGAACGCGGAGCCAAAATTTATGCCGAAGTTTTAGGAGGTGCAGTAAATTCTGGAGGGCAGCGAGGAGGCGGTACTTTAACGGCTCCAAACCCAGAAGCTGTTCAAAGATGTATTGGCCAAGCCTGTGAAAACTCAGGTATTAATACAGCTAATATTGATCTTATAAATGGTCACCTCACGGCTACATCGAAAGATACTCTGGAGATTGAAAATTGGGTAAAAGCATTGGGCAGAAAGGGCCGGGATTTCCCGCAGATTAATGCCACTAAATCTAGCATCGGACATTGTTTGGCAGCTGCAGGCGCCATAGAATGTGTGGCAAGTATTATCCAATTACACCAGCAATTTATAGCACCAAATATAAATTGCGAAGACCTTCACCCTGAAATTCTTAAATTAATCCATTCAGACTGCATACCAACCGTTTTGCAAGAAAAAGCCCTTGATGTTGTGGCCAAAGCGAGTTTTGGATTTGGGGATGTGAATGCATGTGTTTTATTTAAGCGATATATAGCTTAACTTTGGATTAATAAAATCAGGCTATGAATAAAGACGACTTAATTTCTAAGTTAAAAATCATTATTTCTCCATACGTTCAAGATGAAGAGGCATTTAAGGACTTAACAGAGGACACAGACTTTGTTAAGGACTTAAAAATCAATTCTGCCAACCTTGTAGATATTATATTGGATATAGAAGATGAATTTGATATTCGATTAGAAAATGAAGACATGGAAAAAATGTTGGATGTAAAATCAGCCATGGCTATTGTCGCATCTAAATTAGAAGACTAATGGTTGGCAATGACGTTGTAGATCTCAGAGAGGCCAATAAGACTTCTAATTGGCAGCATCCAAGATTTAAATCGAAACTGTTTACAGAATTAGAGCAAGAACTTATCAACAATTCAGATAATCCTTTTGTAATGATATGGCGCCTGTGGTCTATGAAAGAAGCCGCATATAAGCTATTTACTCAAAATAATGGCGGACGCTTTTTTAACCCTAAGGGATTTGAATGTGCTTTGGAAAATACTTTTGGTACAGTTAAGTTCAAGAATTTTAAGTGTTTTGTAGAAAGTAAGGTGACTTCAAATTTTATTATTTCTGAAGCCAAGACAATCCAAGAAAATTTTAAATCTAAGATTGTGAGTTTAAGTAGCAACAGCCCGAAATTGCAATCCAAAGAATTAAAGCAGAATCTCTTTGAGCATATGGCTAATACCATAAACAAAAATGCTAAATTACAACTGACCTATACTCGGTTCGGAGTCCCACTACTTGAAGTTGAAGGAGAGCTTCATCACATTAGTCTCACCCATCACGGCCGTTTCGGAGCATTTGCAATAGCTTGATATGAAGCGCTTAGAGAGAACTATAGCACAGTTAATAAGGTTCAGGCTTCCTGTTCTTACTCTAATTGGCCTGCTCCTGACATTTTCAGTCTATCAAACCATTAGCAAACTCAGTGTAGATAATTCCCTTTCGATATGGTTTTTAGAAGATAATCCCAGCTATAAAGCATATATAACATACCAAGAAGAGTTTGGCTCAGATGAAATTTTTGTGGGAATGCTTCCTGTTGACAACGCATTAGACAAAAAGAACATTGACCGTTTTAAAGAATTTCATCAAGTTTTAGATTCGCTATGGTATGTTAAAACGTCTTTTAGTTTGGCCAAGGCCAAGTACCCTATTTATGCCAATAACAAAATAGTTTTTGATGAGCTCTACAACTCCAATCGTAGCGAAAAGGGACTAAAAAACTTGTTTGGGAAATTACCGAATCTTACAGCGCAACTGGTAACTAAAGATTACAAAAACCTATTCTTTTATATTCAATTAAAACCAACACCTCAAATTGAGTCTAAAAGAGAAGTAATAGCCAGTGAGATTAGGAACGTTGTTGAGCGTTTTTATGACAATTATTATTTATCTGGTGCTCCCGTTTTAAATGAGGCCTATAGCAGAGGCATTTACAAGGAAAGCTTGGTTTTTGGAGTGTTGACAATTTTAGTGATTGCCACCATGCTACTTTTTTTGTTGCCCAACAAGCGGTACCTGCTTATGGCCTTGTGTTCTGTGGCCGCTCCTATTACAATTTTATTTGGGATAATCACATCTTTTGGTTACGCCTTAAACATGATTTCCATGTTAATTCCAACCATTCTGATGGTTTACAGTGTGAGTGACGCCGTTCACATCATAAATATTTATCATAAAGAAGGTCTCGTTCAAAAAAGACTCTCGAAATTACAATTGATAACCCTATCAATTAGAAAAAGCTTTACTCCCTGTTTTTACACTACACTCACCACCTTTGTTGGGTATTTTGCCCTATACCTCTCACCGCTGCCTGCATTTAAAAATATGGGCATATTCACTTGTATCGGTTTGTTACTGGCATTTTTATTGGTCTATATCATCACAATAATAGGTTTTAGTTATGTAAGCTTGGATTTTGAAAATTCTAAACCCATTTTAAGTCTAAAGAACTATTCACAAACTAAGGTGATAGATTGGTTAAATCGTATCACATCACAATATAAGAATGGGATTATTATCATTTCCTCTCTGATTTTGGCCTTTGGCATTTTCTCTGTTTTTAAGATTAAGATTGACACTAACTCTTTGGATTTATTGGCTGAAGGAACAGCAAAAGAAGATTTACGCATCATTGAAAATAATTTAAACAGCAGTTCACGGCTACAGTTAAACATTAGTTCAAAGCAGGGAACAATGTTAGAGACCAAAGCTGTTAATCATCTTGAACGTTTTCAGCAAAAATTAGATTCAAGTGATTTAATGGCCGAACCGATTTCTGTGGTTAATCTCAAGCGATTTTTGGAAAAGCGTTCGCCTATCTTGTTTCGCTCCAACATATCCAATGACGATGTATATGATATAGTTCAAAGGCTCGATAATAGAGACAATTCATTTTACAAATTCTATTCAGACGATTTTAAAACCGCTAGTATCACGCTTGGCGTAAAAGAGCTTAAAACATCAGAACTTCAACAAATATTAAATGAGATTAGATCTAATTTTCAATCTGAATTTAATTCGGAAGACTACAACCTAGAAATAAATGGATTCTCTGTGGTCTTCGCCCAGTTAAATGATTTTATTTTAGAAACCCAGTTTAAGTCGTTTTTCGCTGCTTTTTTTGTTGCCTTTTTATGCTTGTGGTATTTTATCAAAAGCCTAAGAACTACCATTTTAGTTTTGATTCCCAATATCTTACCGTTGGCGTTATTGGCTATAGTCATGAGTCTTTTAGGAATTCCGCTGGATGTTTCAACGGCTATGATAACACCCATTATGTTGGGTATTGCAATGGACGACACCATCCATTTGGTATACAAATACAGGCGCAGCAAAGTCATAAAAGGCTCTTCACAATATCGAATAGACAAGGCCATGCACTATACGGGCAGTGCTCTTTTTTCTACCACCATCGCCCTTTTTGCGGGCTTCCTAATCATAGCATCGAGTGCCGTACCATCTGTTAGGGATTTTGGGTTACTGTGTGCTGTGACAGTAGCCATTGCTTTAATTACAGATATCATTTATCTGCCAGCGTTATTAAAACGCTTTGATAGATAGCTATTTTATTGTTTCAAAAAAGATTTTGGTAGAAGGAGCGATGTTTTCATGATGTGCTATATATATCGTTTGCTCCTTGTATTCAGCCTCTATTAACCAGGATCTGCCCTTAAAATAGCTTTGTTTTACCCGAGCCATGTAATTAGAGTTTTTAACAATTTGAATTTGATGTGCGTAATACAAACGATTATCTATGTCTGAAAACTCCTCGAAAAATGAAGCCACTAATGGTATTTTTGGGTTATCGTACAATTCTTTTGGGCTGCCATGCTCTATAATCCTTTTGTCATGCAACACTAGAATTTGGTCTGCAAAGCCCAAAACATCATCCTTGTCGTGAGTGGCAACTAAGCAACTGATATTTTTCTTTTTTAAATAATTAAAGACCTTACGTCTTAAAGAATGCTTTTTAAAATTGTCAATATGGCTAAAAGGTTCGTCGAGCAATAAAATTTCTGGTTCTTTGGCTAATGCTCGCGCTAGAGCGACGCGTTGTTTCTGGCCACCACTGAGATACTTGACTTTGGTTTTTGAATAGGCCTCAAGTTCTACAACAGCAATTAACTCTTCAATGCGTTCTTGCCGCTTGTCTAAATAGAATCGCGATAAAAATTTACCTATGTTTTCTGCAACGGTGGTAACTGGCATTAAGTCAAATTCTTGCGTGACCTGTTTCATAAAATCATAACCCACTACAAGATTAAATTTAGGACCGAGGATTTCTGTGTCTTTCCAAAATATATGACCACCAATTAGGTCGTATTCACCATAAATGAGCTTTAAAAGCGTGCTTTTCCCAGAACCGCTTTCGCCTATAATAGCCAAGTTTTCACCAGCGTCAACATTAAAAGTGATGTTTTTTAAAACGGGAGATTTAGAATAACCGAAAGTGATATTTTCAACCTTAAGCATGGCGCAAAAATACCATAAAAAAACCGCCTGAAACTATTCGGGCGGTTGGGATATTTATAAGTTCAGAAATTAGTTTTTGACGAATTTTCTTTTAATGCTCCTGCCATTTGATTCAATTCTTAAAAAGTAAACTCCACTTTGGAGATTAGACACATTAAGTTCGTTGTTGTTAATTCTCTGATTGAAAACACGTTTCCCAGTAACGTCAAAAATTGTTGCAATTTTCTCTGTTAAAACGCTAGATGTTTTAATCTTTAAAACATCTCCTACCGGATTAGGGTATATGGATATGTCTGAAATTGTTTCATCCTCTACACTCAAAGGGGCTGAACCTTCTACAAGTACATGGCTTGTATTGATACTTGGGTTTTCAAAAACATCAACAACACCAGAGGGCCAATAAACTCTAATCTCAGTAATTGAAGTTTCGGCACCAAGACCAAAATGAGTGTTAAGTGAACTCATAAACTCAAAACCTTCGCCACTTCTTACATCTCTAATTTGAGTGCCAGAAGGCGTTACTAATTCAACTCTCGCACCAATACCATTTCTGTTACTGTAGTTTGGAGTGGCATGAGCCATACCTACGGTAGTTATTTTTACCCAGTTATTGCTATTTCCAAGATTATAATATCTAACACCGTTATAGTATGCGTCTATAAACCCATCATTGTTAAGGTCACCAAAACTACCATTTTTGTAATTGATTTGGTCATCGTCAGCATCTTCAAAAGTCATATCGCCCTTGCCGTACATTATAGAGCCGTTACTAATAATATCTAAGTTACCGTCATTATCAATATCAAAAGCAGAACTTTCCCATCCTGTTGGGGCATTAATACTTGCTCCTGCAGTAACATCTGTAAACACATAATCGTTATTTGGATTGCCATCATCAGAGAAGCCACTATTTTCCATAAGCTTATGAGTGCCTGAACTAGCCCCTACAAAGACGTCCATATCGCCATCGTTGTCAAAATCTCCCCAAGCAGAAGACCATGTTTGCATTGGGTCTGCCAAGCCTATAGCAGCAGCATTTTCAGTGTAAGTGCCATCACCATTGTTAGTGTACATGACGTTGGTTCTACGTTCTTCAGAACCACCACACTTAGCGATAAACAAATCCATATTTCTATCGTTGTTGTAGTCTATCCATATGGAACCATAATCGCCACCAGAAGGGAAATTACCTAATTCATAAGGTGCGCCAGGAGTGACGTCAGATTGATAGAAGATTAAATTACCAGATCCATCGTTAATAAAATAAACATTAGGTTGCACATCGTGACAAACAAAGGCGTCTAAATTTCCATCATTATTAATATCAACAAAGTTAGAACGCTGTGAGAATACATATTCTGTTGTAGATTGTTGTGTAAAACTACTACCATCAGCACTAGCCTGCATAAATGTTACACCACTACCACCACCATATAGCAAATCGGTTTTTCCGTTAGCATCAAAATCTGCTGCAGCCATACTCCAGCTTGGTAAAAAGGCTGCACTAGGAGTGGTAATATTTATAGCGGTAAAGGAACCATCTGCATTTTGCTCTTGAATATTTATGTTTGTTGAAGAAACACCAACAATATCATCTAAAAAATCCCCATTCATATCAACTACAGCTAAATCAAAGCCATTAACGGTTATAGGTTGTTGCGAAAAATTTATTCTAGATGGGATAATTGTTGTAAAACTTACTGGACCAACAAAGTTCGAAAAATCACCATCACCACAGTTGGCCTGTACATAAAAATCATAAGAGGTGCCCTGAGATAGACCTGTTAAACCATAAGATGTCGTATCGAGATTAGAAACCAAATTTCCTGAACCCAAGACGAAACCCGCTTCACCCCATTCAATATTCCATGAGGTTGATGACCCTACCTCAGTCCATTGGAGATTAGCAGAAGTTGCCATAACATCAACCGCATTAGGGTTTGTTGGATTTGGGCAAGAAGGTGTTTCATAAAGCGTCACAACAATGTTAGACCAATTGGCATTAGAGCCAGCATAACTTTGATTAAATATCATATCAATATAACCGTCTGTTGAAGGGTCGTAAAGATTTGGTAGGTCTCCTTCAAATATTAAAGTTGTGTCACTAGTTGAATTTGCACCTCCGGATGTTGGCGGATCGATTGCAACGTTGTCGGAGTTGGTTATAAAGGTTAAGTCCGCTTCATTGGACCATGGAATACCTGAGCCCTCAGACCAATCTACAGAAACTCTAAAAGAACTGTAAGAACCTGAAGAAGGTACAGGAACACCTACCGAATTGCCAACATCATTTAAGCTATAAGTTACAGGTGAGCCTTGGGCCACATTTATTGGTCCTTCAATTGGACTGAAAACGTATTGGGCGTTACCTATAAAATAGGTAAGGGCTACAGCCGTAAGAAATAAAGTAATTTTTTTCATGTTTTTAAGGAATTTTAATTGCAGTTATCAAGAGAATTGATCCATTCTTCTATAAGGTCAATACCCTCTCTGTGGTTGGTGGTCCTGCCTAACAAGGGCATTCTAAATGATTCATCAGTAGTGCTTAGTCTATAATAGAGAATGGATAAGTCAATGTTATTAGGTGTTACGATATAGGAATTTGGTATAAATTGCGTTTCGGGCTCAACACATACGCCAATATTATCTGGATCACTAGTTAAATGGTATTCAAATCGCATAGGCCTATAATTACAATGTCCATTATCTGAGTGGCAATGTGCACAATTAATGTCTAAATAAGACCTAACCCTATCATTTAATGGCTGCGAAATATCATCCCAAGCCACGACGGTGTTAATGTTGTTGGGTATATCTGGTTTTAAATAACCTACTTGAATAAGCTTTTGCAACTGATTAACGACCTCACCATTAAAATCATAATTTCTGTTTAGGTTTTGAGGTTTTAAACCTATAGGCGTAGGGTTGTCGGAACTGTTATGACAGGTAAAGCATTCCGCCCTCGAAGGAATCCTGTAATCTGTAGTTTTAAGAGCTCCATTCTCCAACCAACTTATATTAACCGTGCTACCTTGATTGGTAAAAAAAGCCTCTGTTTGTTCATCATTCCACACGTAGTTAGCAAAATCCCAACCGCTCGTTTTTTTAAACATAATTCGTGTTTCAAGAATTTTTGAAGAATTATTAGGCTGTACATTGTTGTAATAGAAATTCTTAATAATAACGCTTCCTGTTGGGAAGTCTAGGGACGAATAATCATTAATATAATTTGCTTTAACACCATTGGGCATCCAAATGAAACGTTTCTTTTTTGCGTAATCGGTAAATAAAGGTGTAATAAGGTCGTAAGGATACACTCCAAAGGTAGGATTAAGTTCTTTTAAATCTCCTTCAAAGAAATTGTATAATGACAACGTTTCGTGTGGAGTATCACCTTCAAACATATTCACAACAGATAAGGATGAAATTGTCAAAGAAATAGTTTCTATTGAACAGTTATCGGAAGCATCACAGATTGTATATTGAATTGAGTCTTCACCTACAGTGTTTGCATTTGCAGTGTATACTAAATAATCATCACTTACATTATCAGGGGTATTATTGTTGTTAATCACTACTGAACCTAATGAAGGATCACTTAGGGACAGTGTGCCAGATTGGGGAATATTAGAATCATTATTGAATATAAATATTTCGACTTGAGAATTTTGTGTCAAAAAAACCTCATCAGGATTAGTTTCAATAGACAAAGGTGTTGTGCTATCATCTGATTCGCTACAAGATGATATGGACAAAAGGGTCAAAAAAACCAGTTTTAGTATGTACTTTTTTCTCATTTGATAATAACAACGCATTGACAGAACAGTTTAAATAGAAAAACCCCTACTTTTTTAACAAAAATAGGGGTAAATCTAAGATTTTTTAATTAAATCGTTTATAATCAAATAAAAAAGATAAACAACTCTTAAAATATTTAAATTAAAGACACATAAAAATTAGCCTTTTACCTTTTCTTTAGTTTTACTTGGCAGTACATCAAAACCCATATTATAGAGGGTGAATCCAAAGATATCTGCATATTGTTCAATCGTTTTACTCACAGGTGTCCCAGCACCATGACCAGCATCTGTTTCTATTCTTATCAGTGTTGGATTTTCACCAGATTGCTTTGCTTGCAGTTCTGCGGCAAATTTGAAACTGTGAGCAGGCACAACTCTATCGTCATGGTCTCCAGTGGTAACGAGCGTTGCGGGATAAGACACACCCTCCTTTACATTGTGCACAGGAGAGTATCCTTTTAAATATTCAAACATTTCTTTACTGTCTTCTGCAGTGCCGTAATCATAAGCCCAACCAGCTCCAGCCGTAAAAGTGTGATATCTTAGCATATCCAAAACACCAACAGCAGGTAAGGCCACTTTCATTAAATCTGGCCGTTGCGTCATGGTAGCGCCCACAAGCAAACCACCATTGGACCCACCTCTTATGGCCAAATAGTTGGAAGAGGTATAGTTATTATCAATAAGATATTCTGCAGCGGCAATGAAATCGTCAAATACATTTTGCTTTTTCATTTGTGTTCCAGCATCATGCCAAGCTTTACCATATTCACCGCCACCTCTTAAGTTGGGTACGGCATAAATACCACCTTGCTCCATCCAAACGGCATTGGCAATGCTAAAGCTAGGTGTAAGGCTTATATTAAATCCGCCATAACCATATAAAATAGTTGGATTTTTGCCATTTAGTTCAAGCCCCTTTTTGTGGGTAATAATCATAGGGACTTTTGTTCCGTCTTTTGACGTGTAAAAGACTTGATTACTTTCATAATCCTCAGGATTGAAATCAATCGCTGGTTTACGGTACAATTCAGACGTACCATTTTTAATATCGTATTTGTAAATGCTACCTGGCGTTACATAATTGGTGAATGAGTAATACAATTCTGTTTCCTCTTTCTTGGCTCCAAAGCCTCCTGCCGAACCAATACCCGGAAGTTCTACTTCGCGCACAAGATTACCATCGTAGTCGTACTGCAACACTTTAGAAACGGCATCGACCATATATTCAGCAAAGAAGTAGCCACCTCCTGTTGATGGGCTGAGCACATTTTCCGTTTCAGGAATAAAATCTACCCAGTTTTCAGGAGTAGGGTTAGAGGCATCAACCGTGACAACTTTTTGGTTAGGTGCATTTAAATTGGTCATTATATATAATTTTGACCCTTCGTTTTCTATAATATTAGAGTCGCTGTCCGTATGGTCCAAAACGGTGACAAAATCCGAATCCGGTTTGGTTAGGTCCTTGATGAGCAGCTTATTTCCAGAGGTTGATACTCTTGGCGTAATAACGAGGTACCTGTCGTCTTCAGTAACACCGCCATAGATGTACCGATGCTTTTCTTCCGGAGTACCACCATAGATTAATTGGTCTTCGGACTGCTTAGTGCCTAGTTTGTGGTAGTATACTTTATGTTGGTCTGTTTTTGCAGAAAGTTCGCTTCCTTTTGGTTTATCATAGCTAGAGTAATAAAACCCTTCATTTTTGTACCATGACATACCGCTAAACTTAATATCAACTAGGGTGTCTTCAACGATTTCCTTGGATTCTACGTCCATGACTAGAATTTTACGCCAGTCACTTCCTCCCTCAGAGATAGAATAGGCCAGCGTTTTACCATCTTTGGAAAAACTTAGACCGCCCAATGAAATGGTTCCATCTTCCTTGAAAGTGTTGGGGTCTAAGAAAACTTCTGCTGTTGAAGGGTCCTCACCTGTTTTATAGCGATAAATCACATACTGATTTTGTAAACCATCATTTTTTCTAAAATAGGTGTAGTCACCTTCCTTAAATGGCGCACCAATTTTTTCGTAATTCCATAATTTCGAAAGCCTATTTTTCAGTTCTTCTCGATAAGGAATATTATCTAAATACCCAAAGGTGACTTCGTTTTGGCGTTTTACCCATGCCTCAGTAGCCTCACTTCTATCATCTTCTAACCAGCGGTAAGGGTCTTTAACCTCGACACCAAAATAGGTATCTACAGTATCAACCTTTGGAGTTTCTGGATAAGTCACGGCTATTGCATCGGTTGTTTTGGGTTCGTTTTTGCAAGACATAAAGACACAAAGTACGGTTATTGGTAATAGTAATTTTCTCATTATATAAAGTGTTATCAATAATAATTGCTTCACAAGATACTAACTTATAACCTTTGTTTTAAATTCTAAGTCATAAAAACAAAGTTAATATAATCACTTCAACAAGGTCAATAGGAAATTTTGGTTAAATCGATGATTAAATGGAATTCAAAAAGCAAGAGCCCTTAAAGTGTTAAACCAAACTGTTGGCAACAAGATACTCTGCAATTTGCACGGTATTGGTGGCAGCACCCTTGCGCAAATTATCGCTCACAACCCAAAGGTTCAAGCTGTTTGGTTGGGAAGTATCCCTGCGAATACGCCCTACAAAGACCTCATCTTTTCCGTTGGCATAGATGGGCATTGGGTAGAGATTAACGTCTAAGTTATCTTGAACCACAACACCATCGGTTTCACTTAATAACTTTCTAACCGTTTCTAAATCAAAATCGTTTTCAAATTCTACGTTGACCGCTTCGCTGTGTCCTCCTGCTGTAGGAATTCTAACTGCGGTTGCCGTAACTGCAATGGTATTGTCGCCAAGGATTTTTTGGGTTTCGCGAACCAATTTCATTTCTTCCTTGGTGTATCCATTGTCTTCAAAAACATCACAATGTGGGATGGCATTTTTATGAATTGGATATGGATAGGCCATAGCACCCGTTTTCCCTGAAATCTCATTTTCTAATTGCTCAACGGCCTTTACACCTGTGCCCGAAACCGATTGATACGTAGAAACAACGATCCGTTTTATTTTATAGGCTTTATGCAATGGTGCTAGGGCCATAACCATTTGTATGGTGGAGCAGTTGGGATTGGCAATAATCTTATCTGATTTTGTCAATTCCTTAGCATTAATCTCAGGCACTACTAATTTCTTGTCTAAATCCATGCGCCATGCTGAGGAATTGTCTATAACCGTAGTGCCCACTTCTGCAAACTTTGGCGCCCACTCGAGTGAGGTGCTGCCACCAGCTGAAAACAAGGCAATATCAGGTTTTTCCGAAATCGCTTCCGGGATACTAATGACCTCATACGCCTTGCCTCTAAAGGCCACTTTTTTACCAACAGAACGTTCTGAGGCTACTAACAAAAGTTCGTCAATTGGGAAGTTACGTTCTTCTAATACCTTCAGCATTACATTTCCTACCAAGCCAGTTGCACCTACTACAGCTATTTTCATTTATAAAAATTAAAAATTATGGCACAAAATTAAGCAAAAACAAAAGCTTAGTTTTAAGAAAATAGGTGCTTTTAACAACAATAAAATGAGGTGTTAATTAATTAACCGTTACTAAAAAGAAAAACCCAAGCTTTTTGGCCTGGGTTTAAAGTTAAACATCTATGTAGTATAGCGGTGTCGCTATGCTTTATTTCTTTAATAAATCTCTTATTTCAGAAAGCAACTCTTCTTGAGTTGGTCCGGCTGGTGTTTCTGGAGCAGGTTCTTCCTTCCTCTTCATCTTATTGACGCCTTTTACAACCAAAAACATCACGAAGGCCACAATAATAAAATCGATAACGTTTGTCAGGAATGTACCGTATTCTAACCAAACCTCTCCAACAATTTCGCCGGCATCATTAGCAGATCTTTCTTTCAGCTTGTATCGTAGTGCTTTAAAATCACTGTCAAATAAGAGGCCAATCAATGGTGAAACAATTCCTCCTGTAAATGCTGTAACAACTTCTTTAAAGGCGGCTCCCAAGACAAAACCAACGGCAATGTCAACGAGATTGCCCTTCATTGCAAACTCTTTAAATTATTTAAGCATAATTTAGTGTATTGGTTAATGAATTAAATTTAAGTAAAATACTATTACTAAGGCCGAGCCTTAGGTCAAAATTTTACGTTTTACGCGTTGTGAAACGGCCGTGAGGATTTCATAGGAAATGGTTTGCGCTGATTCGGCCAAAAGAGATGCTTTATGCGTTTTATCAAAAATAATCACTTCATCCCCTTCCTTACAGTCAATATTTGTAACATCTACCATAATCATGTCCATACATACATTT
Source organism: uncultured Winogradskyella sp. (assembly GCA_913055905.1). Taxonomy (GTDB): domain Bacteria; phylum Bacteroidota; class Bacteroidia; order Flavobacteriales; family Flavobacteriaceae; genus Winogradskyella. The sequence continues at coordinate 337,981 of CAJXLB010000001.1, read as the reverse complement.
CCGACAATTGGCGCTTTTTGGTCGTTTATAAAGACATAACCTTTTTTATTGCCATATAATCTAGAAATACCATCAGCATGACCGATTGGTATAGTTGCCGTTTTTTCATGTCCTTTTGCTCTGTAAGCCCTGTTGTAACCTACCGTTTCGTTAGGAGAAATATTGTGAATTTGGGAAATCACAGATTTTAAATTGGCAATGGGCTCCAGGTGTTTATCTTCCTTAGCTGAATTTCCAAAACCATAAAGTCCAATACCACATCTCACCATATCAAAATGTGCTTCGGGATAATTAAGTACGCCAGAGGTATTGCACAAATGAAGCCAAGGCTTAAATCCCATAAGCATTTCAAATTTATCTGCTATGGATGTAAAGGTTGAAATCTGTTGTTGTGTGAAGGCTTTCTCAGATAGGTCTTCACTTGCAGCGAGATGAGAAAAAACCGATTTGGTTTTTAGGGCTTGTGTAGCTTTCAATACGTTGGTTACAGATTGGACATCAGACACATTAAAGCCCAAGCGATTTAGCCCTGTGTTAAATTTTATGTGAACAGGATATTCTTTTTGAGCATATTCCGTAGCCACTTCAATAAATTTTTGAAGCACATTGAAGCTGTATAGGCTTGGTTCTAAACAATGGTCTATCAAGGCTTTGAAATTGACCGGTTGTGGGTGTAAGACAAGAATAGGAGTTTTTATTCCAGCTTCGCGTAACAGGATTCCTTCTTTAGCATAGGCCACTGCAAAATAATCGACATCTAGAGATTCAAGGTGTTTGGCAATTGCAACGGTATCACTTCCGTAAGCGAAGGCTTTTACTACGGCAAGAAACTTGGTGTTGGGTTCTAACTTGGATTTTAAATACTTAAAATTTTTACTTAGGGCGCCAAGATTAATCTCTAAAATGGTTTCGTTGGATTTAGGCATCGGGCTTTCTGTCTTGGGAATTGATTTCCTCGGCATCATTGACCTTCATTTGCCTTACTTTATCTCTAAGCATACTTTTATAAAATGCAGCTCTACTAAGAGGTTCGTATTCTTCAACTTCGCCTAAAAGTACTAAATCGTCACTTTTTGCCTTCCTGTAACTATACTGAGCTAGGTTGCCTGTTTTAGTGCAGATGGCATGTACTTTGGTCACGTATTCTGCCGTGGCCATTAAATAGGGCATGGGTCCAAAAGGATTGCCTTTAAAATCCATATCCAACCCAGCCACAATTACACGAATGCCCTTGTTGGCTAAGTCATTGCATACCCTAACGATTTCATCATCAAAAAACTGGGCTTCATCAATACCTATGACGTCACAACCATCTGCTAGGATTGGAATGTTTGCCGCAGCTGGCACAGGTGTCGATCGTATTTCGTTATCATCGTGGGAAACGACCATTTCATCATCATACCTTACATCTACGGCTGGTTTAAAAATTTCAACCTTCTGTCTTGCGAATTTTGCACGTTTTAGCCGTCGGATCAGTTCTTCGGTTTTACCAGAGAACATAGATCCGCAAATCACTTCAATCCACCCAAATTGTTCTTTATGATTTACTGTATTTTCAAGAAACATTTCGTAAATTTAGCACTAAAACATAGCGATTTTTCGTTAGCATAAAGGTCAATCAAAATTATTAAAAATCAAAAGTAAACCAATGAAAAAGAAATTAGAATCAGAATTAATGAGCATAGCTCACAGGATTCTAAAACTGAAGGGTAGAGAGGATGTAGACAGAATGCACCAAGAGGTTTCTAAACTTTACGAAAAACTAACCGTATTAAAGTTTGCGCAAGAAAACTTTGAAGATAAAATGCCAACCATAGGCAATGATTCTTCTTTCTTTGAAATGCTAGATACGGCATTTAACAATAAGGTAAGCGATAATATTGAAGTGGGTAACAAAGTTTATGTGAACCTTGATGATATTGAAGATGATGAAATTATGGAGCCTGTGATGGAAAAAATAAAGGATATGGTTGCTCAAATGCCTGAGGAGACTCAACAGGTGGATTTAATTTTGGAGAAAACAATCCCTAAAGAAAAACCACAAAGTATGGATTATGAGCATATTAATCCAGAGTATGGGCATATACCAGAATTTGAACCAAAGGAAGAGGTAGAAAAACGGGAGGCAGAACAAAAGAAAAAATCCCTCAATGATAAATTGAAATCCAACCGTCTCCAGATTGGTTTAAATGATAAGATTGCGTTTATAAAACATTTGTTTGAGGGTAAAAATGAGGATTACGACAGGGTTATTTCACAAATAAATACGGCACCAAATTTGGCTGAAGCTCAAGCCCTCATCAATGATATGGTTAAACCGGATTACAACAACTGGAAGGGCAAAGAAGAATATGCAGAGCGCTTCATGGAATTGGTTGAAAATAAATTCGACTAGAACAATTGAATTAAGCTCTAATTTTTCGGCACATAATGTCTAAACTTTACATTGTACCCACGCCAATAGGAAATCTTAAGGATATTACCTTTAGAGCAATTGATGTCCTTAATGACGTTGACCTCATTCTTGCCGAGGATACAAGAACATCAGGAAAATTGCTTAAACATTACGAGATAGCAACCCACATGCAGAGCCATCATATGCATAATGAGCATAAATTGGTCAATTCTGTTATTGAAAAATTGAAATCTGGAACAACAGTAGCAGTGATTAGTGATGCAGGCACTCCTGCTATTTCAGACCCTGGATTTTTACTGGTCAGGGCTTGTATTGAAAACAATATTGAGGTAGAATGTCTCCCGGGAGCAACGGCCTTTGTGCCTGCTTTGGTCAATAGTGGATTACCAAACGACAGGTTTGTTTTTGAAGGTTTTTTACCGGTTAAGAAAGGCCGACAGACACGATTAAAGTTTCTTGCCGAAGAGACTCGGACAATGGTATTTTACGAAAGCCCTCATAAATTAATAAAAACCTTAGGCAATTTCTGTGAGTATTTTGGAGAAGACCGTCTGGTTTCTGTATCGCGGGAATTGACCAAACTTTACGAAGAAACCATAAGAGGTACCGCTAAGGAAGTTTTGGGCCATTTCTCAGAAAAACAACCTAAAGGAGAATTTGTTATTGTGGTGGCTGGTAAAGATTAATTATATTGAATTTAGTTAGATACGGCAGATTTTTCAGTTAGTATCTAGAACCATCATGTTTCCCTTTTTCCCAACCGTATTTCCCTAGATATTGGTTGGCACTTTCTACAGCACCAGTTTCAATATCAGTACCCATGGAATCATTCCAGCGATTTAAGTATCCAAATAAAGAAATGACGCCGAGCATTTCTACAATTTCTCCCTCATCCCAATGTTCGTATAATCTATTTTTAATTTCGGCATTAACAGCATTGGGAACTTGACTTGCGGCCAAACTAAAATCTAAGGCAGCACGCTCTGCTTCAGAAAAAGCTGGATGCGTTCTGTACTCCCAAATATTGTCTAGTTGCTCTTGCTTGGCTCCATAGCGTTCTGCCGCTCTAATGGCATGTGCCTGACAATACCGACAACCAGTGGCATTGCTACTCACCCAAGCAATCATTCGTTTTAAGGCGGAGGTCACGCGACCTTCGTTAGCCATTACGGCTTTATTTAAATTAATAAAAGCCTTGCTTATAGCTGGTCTGCGCTGCATGGTTAGTACAGAATTAGGACAAAACCCAAGAGTTTCGTTGAAGAACTCAGCGAGTTCTTTAGTTTCTAAATCATGCTCTGGAGACAAAGGTATAACTAATGCCATAATTGAAAATTTTAATGGTATTTTTGAAACTACAATATAGGGGTTCTAAAAATCAAACAGAAGTATAATGGCTCATAAAATCACAACCCACTGGAAAGGTGGGTTAACCTTTGAATCTGATAATCCTAGTGGAAAAACTGTAGTTATGGATACGGCTATCGAAGGACAAAACCAAAGGCATGGCCTATCGCCTAAAGCCATGATGTTATCCTCACTAGCAGGCTGCTCTGGCTTGGATGTCATTTCTATTTTAGACAAGATGAACGTAAAAGTAGATGACTTCAAAATTGATGTTGAAGGAGAACTTACTGAGGCTCATCCAAAATATTACAACAAGGTACTTGTAGAGTATCATTTCTATGGTTCTGATCTAAACAAGAAAAAGTGCGAAAGAGCAGTACATTTATCTGTGACCAAATATTGTGGCGTTATGGAAATGTTCAGAAAATTTGCAGACATGGAAACTAAAATATATTACCATATAGGCACCAAACGTTAATTTTATTTGTTATGCGATGGACGTTAAAGCCGAAACCAGATAAATTTAAAATAAAAGCCTTAAAAGAAGCCTTACAAGTAGATGACATAGTTGCTACGCTTCTAGTGCAGCGCGGCATAGAAACATATGAGGCAGCAAAAACGTTTTTTAGGCCCAGCCTAGACGATTTACACAATCCATTTCTAATGAAGGATATGGACAAGGCAGTAAACCGTATTGAGTTAGCTTTAAAAAACGATGAAAATATCTTGGTTTATGGCGACTATGATGTCGATGGTACCACTGCCGTTGCTTTAATGTCCTCTTATCTTAGGAGTTTAACCGATAAGGTTGCTACCTATATTCCCGACCGCTACGATGAAGGGTATGGGATTTCCTTTCAAGGCATAGATTTTGCCCATGATAACGAATTCTCGTTAATTATTGCCTTGGACTGTGGAATCAAAGCTCTAGACAAAATTGACTATGCCAAAGAAAAGGGTATAGATTTTATTATTTGTGATCACCATAGGCCAGGTGAACGTATTCCCAACGCAGTTGCTGTTTTAGATCCTAAACGAGAGGACTGTACTTATCCCTTCAAAGAACTTTGTGGTTGTGGTGTAGGGTTTAAATTAATTTCTGCTTTAGCAGAAAAACGAGGGTATTCGACCGAAGATTTAATAGGATATTTAGATTTGGTAGCAACAGCTATTGGTGCCGACATTGTGCCTATTGTTGGAGAGAATAGGGTGATGTCCTACTTCGGTCTTCAAGTTATAAATTCCAACCCAAGACCTGGTATTAAAGCTATTATAGCTGAAGTTAAGAAGGAACAACTCACAATAACAGATGTAGTATTTATTATAGCGCCAAGAATTAACGCAGCTGGGCGCATGAAACATGGAAACCATGCCGTTACTTTATTGACTGAGACTGATTTCAACTTAGCGGCACAATACGCTGTTGATATAGACCAATTCAATACAGACCGTCGAGAGACTGACCAACGAATAACCGAAGAAGCTTTATTGCTTATTGAAAAAAACAAAGAACAAAATAGGTTTACTACCGTAGTTTACAATGAGCAATGGCACAAAGGGGTTATTGGGATAGTTGCATCTCGACTAACGGAAACCTATTACAGACCAACCTTAGTCTTTACCAAGAGTGGTGAAAAACTGTCAGCATCTGCTAGGTCGGTCAAAGGGTTTGATGTTTACAATGCTCTAGAAGCTTGCTCTGAATACATTGAACAGTTTGGCGGCCATAAATATGCTGCTGGACTTACCTTGTTGCCCGAAAACTATAACAATTTTAAAGAAAAATTTGAAGCTGTTGTTAAAGAAACTATTGACCCTAAATTGTTAACTCCGGAATTAACAGTAGATTTAGAGATTGATTTGAATCAAATAGATGGAAGGTTATACAGAATCCTAAAACAATTTGCGCCCTTTGGACCAGGGAACATGACGCCTGTTTTTATGACCAAAAATGTAAAGGATACAGGCTGGGGTAAATGTGTTGGTGAAGATAAAAGCCACTTGAGGTTTACAGCGACGCAATCCTTTGATACAAAGTTGGTTTGTATTGGGTTTGGATTAGGAGATAAAATAGACATCATTTCAGGTCAAAAACCATTTAACGTCGCTTACACCATAGATGAAAATCAATGGAATGGTAATACAAGCATGCAATTAAAGATTAAAGATTTAAAACCTTAATCCCTTTGAGCAAGAACGATCCATACGCTGCGCTGCGTTTTAGGGAATTTAATATTTTTTTACTCGTGCGTTTTGCCTTGGTTTTTGGCTGGTCTATGCAATTTGTTGTTATTGAATGGCAAGTCTACGCCATGACCAATGATGAATTAAGTCTAGGGATTATTGGTCTTTGCGAATTTTTACCGGCATTTTTCCTAGCGCCAATTGCTGGACACATTGTAGATAAGAAAGAAAAACGTAATCTGTTTACATTGTGTATCGCTTTATTCTCTCTAATAAGTTTTGGATTATACTGGTTAACATCTGCATATGTAGAATCAACATGGGATACCAATCCTATTTTATTCTGTATTTATGGCTTGGTTTTTTTTGGAGGTATCTTAAGGTCTTTTTTTGGCCCAACTATTTTTTCACTTATAGCACTGCTCGTTCCGAAACAAGCTTATCCTAATGCCGCAACATGGAGCAGTAGCACTTGGAAGGGAGCTAGCGTTTTTGGAGCTCTCATAGGAGGTTTCTTAATAGCTTGGATTGGCGTTCATTACACCTTAGGCATAATATTTTTATTGGTAATGCTAGCTTTGGTACTGGTCTTTCAAATATCCAAAAAACCGATTCTGAACACCAAAACCGAAGAATCTATTAAGGAAAGTCTTAAAGTAGGACTAAGATTTGTTTTTAATGATAAGGTGATTTTAGGAGCTTTAACCTTAGACATGATTGCCGTTCTTTTTGGCGGAGCTGTAGCCATATTTGCTGTATTTGCTAAGGATATTCTAGATGCAGGACCAAAAGGATTTGGAATTTTAAATGCTGCACTATCCTCGGGAAGCATAATCACCATGTTGGCAACAACGTACATTCCTATCACCAGGGATACAGGTAAAAAATTACTGGTATCTGTTTTAGGTTTTGGTTTTTGTATGATTGTCTTCGGCGCTTCTAAATTAATGTGGCTCAGTGTCCTTGCTCTTTTCTTTTCTGGCGTCTTTGATGGCGTTTCAATGGTAATACGCCAAACAATTTTACAGTTAAAAACTCCTGATGAAATGCGAGGGCGCGTTGGTGCCGTAAATTCTATGTTTGTAGGGTCTTCAAATGAGCTTGGGGCATTGGAGAGTGGCATTGCGGCAAGACTTTTTGGAGCGCCTTTAGCCGTTGTTTTAGGAGGGTCCGTCACCTTACTAACGGTTGCTTTTATTGGGATTAAGAATAAGCCTCTGAGAGAATTGGATTTACGTAGAGATATCCAGTATTAGTGGGTAGAATGGGAATCGTAAGTTAAAAGCTTAAAATCTGTGCCGTCAAATACACCGTAGGTAAAATAGGAAATCCAGTCGCCAAGGTTGATGTACTTGGATTTTTGATTCAAGTCTATTTCCAAGGGCAAATGTCTATGGCCAAAAACAAAATAGTCGCGGTGTTTTTGTTCTAGTTTTCTTCGGCTATATTGTGCTAACCACTCATGGTCTTCACCTAGGAATTTAGCGTCTTCATCACCTGAAATCAATTTATTTTTCACCGAAAGGTATTGTGCTAGTCGCACGCCGATATCAGGATGAAGCCATTTAAACAACCACTTAAAAAATGGATTTGTAAATACTTTTTTCATGCGTTTATAGCCTTTGTCTTTAGGGCCTAGGCCATCACCATGGCCAATAAAAAAAGTTGTTTTATTCAACAGAACTTCTTGTGGCTTATGAAACACAGGGATGTCCAGCTCTTCTTCAAAATAACCGTTCATCCATAAATCATGATTGCCTACAAAATAAAATATGGGAATGCCACTATCGCTGATTTCTGCTAATTTTCCTAAGGTTCTAGTAAATCCTTTAGGCACTACTTTTTTATATTCAAACCAAAAATCGAATAAATCACCCATCAAAAAAATTGCGGCAGCGTCTTGCTTAATTGTATCTAGCCATCCCACGAATTTTTTTTCTCTAGGCAACGACTCTTCTCGAGTTGGAGCGCCTAAGTGGTTGTCGGAAGCAAAGTATACTTTCTTCCCTGGTTCTATATGAATTTGGTTTATTTTAGTCATTATCTGAAGCAAACCACTCCGCAAAACTTGTCGCTGTTTCCTGTAATTTTAATGAATGCAATTTAATACCAGAGGGCAACCGCTGTTTAATTTTTTTTGCAAAATCAATAACCATCATTTCACTGGTGGGCTGATAATCTACAAGCATAACATTATGTCCACGTTGCTTTAATTCATTGGCAAGTTCGACGTGCGGTGTGTTTTTATTAAATACCGTGGCATGGTCAAAGACATCTACAATTTCTTCCTTTACGATTTTCTTTAAATCCCCAAAGTCTATAACCATTCCGTATTTCACATGGTTATTGTCGTTAATAGGTGTTCCAATTACCGTAACGTCTAATCTATAGCTGTGGCCATGAACATTTTTGCATTTACCATCATAGCCATAAAGGGCATGTCCGGTTTCAAAAGAAAATTGTTTAGTTATTCTTATACGTTTCATTAAGGTCTCCTGTTTCTATTAATGAAATAAATTACAATTAAGGCTATGGCCAATATTAAGAAAAGATAATTTCCCATTTAATCTTTATTGAGTTTGTTCTTATTGTAACGATATATAGCGTAAGCAATTGCCACTAAAACCACGAATGGAAGCAAAGTCCCAATAAATACACCTATGCCATAACTGCTGTCCGGAGCATCTTTTAGCTTTTGGTCAATATCTACCTCTTGAAGTAATGAGACAAGAAAATACATTGCTTTCACTCTATTTACGAATCAAATTTAAGTGTTTTGTGCTAGTGTGGAATAGGTTTTCCTGAATTTTATGATTAATGGAATACCTCTAGCTAGAATCCAAAGGGTGAAAGCAAGAAAGATTCCATAAAGTTTGTAGCCCAAATAATCTGTTACCAAAACCACTGGAATGAAAACCAGTAATGTTGAAAATAACAGGACATTTCTTAAGTATTGCATTTTACCAAGTCCCTTAAATACGCCATCGAATATAAAAGCCAAGGCACAAAGCGGTTGCATTGCCAAAACAATCCAAAATACATTATAAAATTCTTTTAGCACTTCGGTATCGTTGGTAAATATGTGTCCAATAGGCACGTAAAGTAAAGCTCCCAAAGCGGCAATGATGGCACCAACAATTATTCCGTATTTAATGAGTCTGGAACTAAGTGTTATTAATGTTGAATAGGCTTTTGCTCCCAATAATTTTCCAGACAGTATGTTGCCTGCACTGGCATACCCATCGATTAAAAAGGCGCCAAGGAACCACAAGTTAATGGCTATAGTGTAGGCTGCAATATAAATTGGGCCATATTTTGTAGCAAAACTCGTCCCAAAATAGAGCGCAATGTTTAAGGCAATAGTTCTAATAAAGAGATTGATGATCATTAACACAAAGCGTTTTATCTCCTTATTGAAAGGAAATGTAACCAACAATGGGATATTGGTTTTTTTTAGAATGTAAAATGCAGATAAAGCAGCCATTAAAACTTGCGCTGCCACACTAGCATAGGCAGCTCCTTTTATATGCATGGGTGACAAAACTCCTTCTATTCCATAAACCAAAACAACGTCTAGAACGATGTTGGCCGCCGCACCTAAAATTGCTATTACCATGGGTGTAAATGTGTTTTGCAATCCACGAAATGTTCCAAATACAGCAATTGTAAATAGAGTAAAGGGAAAACCAAAAACACGTATTTGATAATAGGCAACACTGTAACTTAAAATAAGGTCAGAAGCGTTGTAAAGTTTAAATATTTGTGCTGCGAAGGGATAGGTTGTTAAAATGATAAGAACACTTAGCGATGTAATAATAAATATAGCCTGCGCCGGTAAGTTCTTTACGGCTTCCAAATTTTCTGCACCTAAGTACTGAGATACTATTGACGAAATGGCACTGCGCGTTTGCCCGAGAACCCAAATTAACATAGAAAGAAAGGTGGTTACAATTCCTACAGCAGCAAGTGATTCTGTGGCATTAAGAGGCATATTACCTATAATAGCAGCATCCGTTAACGATAGGATTGGCTCAGAAATCCCGGCAATCAATGCCGGAATAGCTAATTTGTTGATATGTTTTAATGAGATGTCGGTACTCAAAAGACTAGATCATAAGAATAGGACAGACGTTCACATTAATTCAGGAAACACTTGTCATGACTTCTTTTACTGGCCCGAAGGTCGTGATTTTTCATCTATTTTTATAACCTAAAATAAGCCTAAATTAAAACACCTGCACTTGTTTCCTCTGGCAAACAATTTAGTAAGAGTTTTAAACTTCGAAATATAGTACTCTTTCAGTTATTTAACATTCAGCATTAATGGACGACTAAATTTATAATTAGTTATCTCTTTGGCCCATGATTCAGTTGTTTCTGTTTTGGATTTAAGAAGTGTATTCACGGACTTTAATATCATTATTATATGTACTTTTGTCTTAAATTATATAGCAATGAAAACTATTCTGGTTCCTGTAGGGTCATCTCAAAACGCAAAGTCGCACCTGCAATATGCTGTGGATTTTGCCAAAGCTTTCGGCGCAAAAGTATATGTGGTTCAAATATATAATGTATACACCAAAGCAGGGACCATGATAAAAGTGGATCATATCCTTCAACGGGAATCCATGGCTTTTTTAGAATCCCACATTGCTTCTATAGATAAAAAAGGGGTCGAGGTTATAGCTAAGTCATTTAAAGGTGACTTAATCGACACTATGGAAACCATTTCTAAGAACCTGGAAGTGGACTTGATTATTCTAGAACCTAGAACCAATTCCATAAAGGAAGAAGTGTATTTAGGAAAAACATCCGGAAAAATCATTAAGCGCACTCAAATTCCGGCATTAATTGTACCTGAAGGGTATAAGTACAAACCTATTGTAAAGATTTTATTAGCAGTTAAATCGGCAATAATTAAAAAGGAAGATGCTTTAAAACCCTTAATAGCTATAAAGGACAGATATAAAGCCGTACTCAATATCTTGCTTGTTAAAACAGCCCATCACAAGGAAAAGGATTTTGAACTGAATAGCCAGCTAAAAGCTATGATAACCAATACAACAATAGCAGAGCGTCCTACTACCTTTCAGGCAGTTCTAGAGCATTATCAAAGCAATAATCCCGACCTGTTGTGTGTTGTACGCAGAAAACGTGGTTTCTTTTCAAAATTATGGGAAAAGGATACGATTTTAAAGAAGGATTTTCACGCCAATAAAATGCCAGTTCTAGTTTTAAGCGGACTGAAATAATTTCTTATGCCTCAACACATAATTAAAACCGTTGAACTTTTTGCTGGTGTCGGAGGCTTCAGAATAGGCCTAGAAGGTTATCCCAGAAAAGAAGATAGCCCTTATAAAATTGTATGGAGTAATCAATGGGAACCGAGCACCAAAAAGCAACATGCCAATATCGTATATCAAAAGAGATGGCCTAAATCAAATCATTCTGGCGAGGACATTGCCACGATAGATGTTGATACGATTCCCAATCACGATTTACTTGTTGGAGGATTTCCTTGCCAAGATTATTCGGTGGCAACAACGTTAAAGCGAAGTGGTGGCCTAATAGGAAAAAAAGGTGTATTGTGGTGGCAAATCCATAGAATTTTAGAGGGCAAAAAATCGCAAAAGCCTAAATATCTACTTTTAGAGAATGTAGATCGTCTTTTAAAATCACCCGCATCGCAACGCGGTCGCGATTTTGCTATGATATTATCCTCTTTGAATAATCTTGGTTATGCTGTTGAGTGGAAGGTTGTGAATGCCGCTGAGTATGGCATGCCACAACGACGACGACGGATATTTATTATTGGTTACCACAAGTCCACTGCTACCTATAAAAAATTAAAAAGTCTCAAGGATAAGTCTTTATGGTTGTTTGAAACAGGGATTGCGGCCAAAGCATTTCCTGGAACACCTGCTGGCAATAGTAGCTCTAAGGGTGTTTTATCAAAAGACCTTGTTGAGGTTTCCAATTATTTTAATAAAGGCCAAAAGAAATCTCCATTTTTTAATACAGGCGTTATGATTGAGGGTGACTATTGGAGTGAAAAATATTTACCCAACCATGAGGGGAAATTCCTTACCCTTGGTGATGTTTTAATTCCTGAAAAAGATGTTCCAGAATCGTTTTACATAAACGAGGACACATTGGATAAGTGGATCTACTTAAAAGGGGCCAAAAACGAAAAGCGCTATAACAAGGCTAATGACTTTTGGTATAATTACAATGAGGGAAGTATGGTGTTCCCAGATGCTTTAGATAAAGCTTCGAGAACAATTATCACCGGAGAAGGAGGTAAGTCGGCTTCTCGTTTTAAACATGTGGTCCAAGTTAATGGACGCCTCAGAAGGTTGACACCGATAGAATTGGAGCGTTTAAATATGTTTCCCGACAATCACACCAAAGCCGATGAAGTCACTGATACAAAAAGGGCCTTTTTTATGGGCAATGCCTTAGTCGTAGGCGTAGTTGAAAAATTCGGACAAGTTTTGGCACAAGAGTTTATTTCTGAACAATAATTTTTCCTACGTTTTCTTTTACTAGCCAGTTCAGTTTCAGTACTAGATTAATGGGTTGTTCACTTTTATTATTTTTTGAAAAGTAAAGAATGCCCTCGGTTTTTGAATTTAATTGCTGTAATTGATATCTACCGTGTTTGCCACTTTGACGCAATTCTTTTTCAATATGAAACAGTTTGCTTTCCGTAAGTCCTTTTTTTTGAAGAAGTGATATTAGTTTATCTCTATAAACACCTGTAATTTTTATTCTTGACAGCTCCTTGGCACCACCATCTCTATTCAGATGAATATTTGTTATCAAGAAATAAATATCGGTTTCTTTGGTTTTGTCGTATAGCCAACCCTTTTGCCAACGACCTTGTTTTAAATACGACAGTTCAAAGGCAAAGGTTGGGAGGGATGTGTTCAGATAATCGAGCTGTGCTTTTTCATCTACGTAAAAGGATTTGTTAGAGTTACTGAGAATTAAGTCTATGCCTTTATGTTGTAAGTTAAGGTCCTTAAGACGTTCAATTGTATAACCATTTGGATTTAAAATAGTGCTATAAATTTTATCCAAATGCTCCGCCAGCTTGGCTTCATTGTTTAAATCCTCATTAAAATTAGAATCTGGCATCGGTAAAAAATGATGGACTAATATTTTAAAGTTAGTTAATTTTGCAAAATGTATGGAATTGTGCTTTATTTGCATAGCCAAAAAAGGGGATGTAGCTCAGCTGGCTAGAGCGCTTGACTGGCAGTCAAGAGGTCGGCGGTTCGAGTCCGCTCTTCTCCACATAAAAAAACCGTAACTATATGTTTATTAAATAGTTATGGTTTTTTAGGTTTATATCTAGTCAACATTTAGTCAATACCTTCCAGAAATAGGTCGTTATAGTATAATTTAGCTACTATTATCACTAAACATTTAATAGGGCTCTTTGTAAAGAAGGTTTTTACAGAATTTGAATCTTCCAATAAAAGCCCTTAAATGGTGTTTTATAGATAGCTACTTGGTTTCAACATTTTTATTGAGAAAAAATCAACCTTAACAACAGGGCAATGGGAGTTACTAAAAACTCAAAGTACCCTGTTTCCTTAGTAACTATTTCTCGTAGGTAATTATCTTTTGGTTTTACAAAGTAAGTTTTACCAGAAAAAAGGAAACATCTTTATCATTTAAATAAAGCTTAATTTCTTCTCCAAATAGATGGCTTTATTGGATTAGGGTCTGCCCATAGCCCAATCTTTTTTGTTCTTGCTTCCAGTTCCCATTTAGCTAGCGACCTTGACTTTGAATATTTTTTATAGTGCCACGCTAAACCATTTTTTACTAATTCTGCCGATAAATATTTATCAGTCTTTCCATAGAAAATCATGGCAATTGCTCTGCCATATCTATCAATATCTGTCACTATATACTTCACAGTCTTACCGAAAACCTGACTGGAAGTAAATTGTTTTGCTTTTGTGCCAAACGGCTGATTTTTTTCTGGACAATCAATTTCTGCTAATCGTAGGGTTGTGCTTTTTTTGAGTGAATCTAAAACTACAACCGTATCTCCATCTTTTACACCAATGACTTTTCCAAAAAAGGTTTGAGAAAAACCACTTAAAGTAAAAAATAGAAGAAATATTAATTTATACATTTATTTTAAAAGGTTTGGCATTTCAGGATAGGGAACAAAGCTATCTAAAACAGGTTGAATACTATCTTTAATTAGTACACTAAAACAAATAATGATGATAGCAGCCATTAAACTTAGTCCAATATTGTTTTTGTTTATCTCCTCTAAAACATTAATATTTTTAAATGAACGCTTCACAATTTGATAGGCAATTACACAAGTAATAAAAGCAGAAACAAAAACAATAATTACAAATAACGAAGAGTATTTTAATACTTCAAATGTATAAGTCCATTTACTGGAAGTATCATTTAATAATTTCATTGTTGCAGTTAGTGGAGTTATTACTGATGACATCAGATAAAAAACAGACAAAATTATTCCTGCCAAAAAAATACCATTTGCTGAAGAAAACTCATCAATGTTTCTCTTTTTTAATTTTAGCTGATGAAAAAACCAGCGCATAATAAGTAACGTTATAATCCCTATAAATAGGAAAACCCAGAATTTTAATATTCCCTCCTTGATTAAATTTTGATCCATAATTATTTTTTATTATTAATTAAATGAACATCCCAAAGTTCCATGTTTGAAACGCTAGGATTTAAGATGCCAGGTTCAAACCCAGTAGATGTCGTTTCCCAGACGTAGTATTTCTCTCCATTTATTCTTTTATATAAACCGGAGTATGGTAAATTAATTGCCAATATAGAATGACGATAAGGGATGCTTCCGAGAACAGCCACATCATAGCCGAATTTTGAAAGTATTAAAAACAACATTACCGTTCTCGTATCACAATCTCCCTTAAGATTGGCTACAAATTCTGCAGGTGATTGTAGTCCATACTTTATGTTTCCTATGCAACAATTCGGACATTCTTCCAGATGATTTTGAATAAATCTCTCATTATTAGTGCTCGCAGAACATTCGTCTGCTAGTACAAGTGCATAAGGGATATCCTGAATACAGGAAACAATCATTTCTGCCATTTTCATTTTGCCAAGCTGATTGGCTTTTCCTATGCTATCAAACGTTTTAATCACTAAATCTAATTTCTTCTTATCTGAATTTATTAAAGAGCTATAAAGTCTAGTCCATTGATAATTATTATTTAAACTTAGGTTTATTGAGTTACGCCGATTTCTAGAGTTAATATAATCTGATTCTAAAACACTGAGGTTCCCTTGATATTCATTTCTGTTATAATCTTGCCAAATGCGCTTATGACTTATTAAGTATATACTATCTGAAATTTCAGATTTTGTTGCCTTTTCTTCTTTCTCATTTTTCACAACATTTGGCTTAGTATTATTAAAGCTCTTGGAGTCAGATGAAATTGTACGGAAAATAGAAATCAATGTAAAAACAAAAAAGATAAAAACTATGATTGATGCCACTTGGATTAAGAAATCCAGTAGTCTTAATACAAAAGAGGAAATCCAATGGATATAAGTAAATAAAAAATACAAGGCAGCCAAAACCAAAAATACGGGTATGAATTTAGGGCCGAGAACGAATAAAAGGAGAATTAAAAAACCAATGCCCAAAACATAGCCAATGGCCTGAAAACAACCATCAAATGAAAATACGGGCCATTCATTTTTAGCAGGTTCAGCTATTGGAGGTTCTTCATGGTCCTTATCTTCTTCTGTTATTTTTTCAGGAAGTCTTGGGCAGTCACATTCGGTAATAGCTTTATTGCAAACATCACATACATCAACATAAATCTCTTCTTCCGTTGGCACTAAATCTATTAGGTATCCATAAACGGTACACGTAAAAGTTCCAAAAGTCTGCCCATCATCTTTGGTTACATCTTTTATTTTTATTGACTCTACCTTTGGCTCATGAATATTAAAACGGAATCCATCAAAATCACCAACTTTTTCATTCAGAGTTGAAACCACATTATTGAAGTGCTTTTGAAGAAAGTGAACCTCAGTATCTATTTTGTTATAGGTGGATTCAGAAATTAAATTTACATCAGATATCTCTCCTTCATAAACATTGATATCGTAAAATCTAGACCTTTCAAGGTGTTTTTTGTTTTCATCAACAAAACCATAATATTTACCTGTAAAACTTCCTTTAATGAAAGTTTTTCTTTCCTTTTTCTTAATGACTTTAATCTTCTCCTTGCCCATACAAATGATTAATAAAGTCTGTTTCTTTCCCTATTATTCTATTGTCCTTTTTCCTAATAGTATTAAAAGGTGGGTTTTCATAATTTTCAACAAATTCAACAGATAAACCCAATTTTGATTTAAAACATTCTTTATAGCGCTTTTTAAAAAGTTGATATTCTTCAAGTATAATTTTCTCCTGAAGTAACATTTGCTTTCTGCTGTAAAAGCCTGAAGGGTTAGTCGTGAATTTTATAAAAAATGGACTTAAAAAAATCAGTAATAGGAACGCTGTGATAAGCCATATTTTTGGATATTTTGTATTTATCAAAATTAGGCTTTCAATAAAGTAAGGAGAATTATTTAGTAACCTTCTTATTTCCTCAAGTTCAGAGGTCTTATTTGATTTTAATGATTTCAGTTTTGTTTCAAGAAATTCAACTTTTCTCTCGCTATCAGATATGCGATTTTCATCAATTTTTGATATTAAGTCAGAAAGTTCTTTTTCAGTATTTTTTATTTCTTCATCGAAATACGCTCCAGATGAAGCCATGGTCTCTTCAATTTTTTCATGTTTAAAAGCCTCTATCTCCATTTCAACATGTTTATTTAAAAGGATTAGCTCTAGTGGCTTTATAACCGTTAAACCTATTAAAACAATAAAGAAAATGCGAATGGCTAATGAGGCAATGTAACCAAGACTGTAACTTAATTTTTTTGGAGTGAGAGTGATAATATTTAGTCTGTAAATATTAATTATCATCATTGTGAAAACAAGTCCAATCACCCACGATAATATTGGTAAATTAAAAAGTTTGTTGAATGAATAATGATAGGAGAACACGCTAATCCAAAAAAGAACAAATACTGTTATTCCACTAGCCAGGAACCTCACCTTTAAACGGTATTTAGCCTTTTTTATAATTTGAGGGTCCTCACCTGAAACTCTCCAGAAAAAGATATATGTAGACTTACGCAATAACATTTATACTTCGTCTATATATTTATCTATGTTTTTGTCAATATTTTCTTTTTCTCTTTCCTTCCATTTTTCAATGATATAATCACTCAATTCCGTTTGAGCCTTGATTAAGCTCATTTTTTCTTCAATTTTTTGATTGGCCTCATGGTTTATAATCAAGTTCTTTTCCTGACCTTGTTTATCCTTGTAGTAATTATATTTAATCTGTATTCCGTTGTCAGCCTTTAGAAGCTCGTTAATGTTGTCCGACATGTAATCATAAGGGCTTTTAATGAGCATCATTTTGAAGAATATCGGTGTCAATTCAATTACCACAAATAACAAGGTGATAAACAGGGTTATCCAAAAACCAGCCACCTCGTGAGCCAATATAATTCTCTCGAGAAGACCATCAAGACCTCCGGCTACTTCCTCATTTTTGTCAAGTTCCTCTGCCAGTTCATTCTGTAAGCTCAGTTTTTCAGAAGTTAGTCTGTCTATTTCGGCTCTATTGGCATTATCAAATTCATCCAATTCTGCTTCTAACTTGTCAACTTGGTTTTTAAGAGCTTTAGATAATGGTCCATTTCCAGGCACTGTTCCCGGTACTTTCCCATTGAGCTGATTTGTATATTCCTGCTCGGCATTTTTTATCCTTCCTATTAAATCAAGTCGTCTATCTTCAATTTTTTGTAGTTCTGACTCTATTTTTTCAAATCGACTATCATAGTTTGCTTTGGTAGCAACTTCATAATCTTTACGCTTTTCTAATTGTGCTTGATGGAGCTCTGCATCAATCTCAGATTTAAACATTCTAATTTCCATTGGCTTGGAAATGGTGATTGCAATTACTAATCCCATTATAATTCTCGGTATTGAACCCGTAAACTCCTGCCATGTTATTTTCTCTGTACCATCTCCCTTTCCTGTGGCAGCAACAATAAACCTATCAATATTAAAAATTATTAATCCCCAAATAATTCCAAATAGGGAAGAGAATATTGCAGTTGGGATGTGGATGTCATTTTGTAATGCCGAACCTTTAGGCTCGAATATGGTGTAAATTGCATATCCACCTGCTAAAGCGGCCATAAATCCAGTTGCTACTACAATACCTCCAAGGCATGCGTATTTAACCTGATCGTTATACGTACTTCTCTCTAAAATGTATGAATCGGAACCTGAGGCTTTCCAAAGCCACTTCATTATTTTGTTGGCCTTAGGACTTTCATAATAGTCTCTTTTCATTTTTATACTGTGTTAATTGATTAATTGATGTTAGATTATTTATTTCACTGATTTGTTTCTCTAGTTGATTTAATGGCAAATTGGTTTTTTTTAGACCTTTATTTTTTAAGCCTACTTTTTTCCTATTTATAGGAAAGTACCTTTCCAAAGTTTTTCTTTTGGAATGGCTCACGATAGAATTTAAATTTGAACCTGATTTTTTATAGTCTACTTCCGCTATTTTAAGTTCTTTAAGGCTAGGTGTTTTTTTGTCTAATTTGACAACTTTGATTCTCGTTTTTGCGCTTTCTCTTGTATTGACCCCATAAAAACAAATGTTGAACATGGTGTCGGAGGCATTCACTTTAAAAATGAAATTCCCTGAGTTTAAATATATCCGAGATGAGTTCTCTAATATGATAAAAAGACAATTCTCTACACTCCAGATTAATTGATTTAGAGATTCATCAATACAATACATGTTATTAGGCCGAAATTCATGTATTATCATTTTTTTTCTAAGTATTAAATACTTTATATACCGAAAAATGATGATAGGCGAGTATTTTAAAAAACTAAAAAAAAGTGATGCCTTTCTCCTCATATAATTAAGCTTTCATCAATTATTCAATTTTTGTTTAAATCTCCTAATCTCATTTAAAATCGATGCCTTACGAGAGTCGCTAAACAAATTTCTATTTGCAAACGCTAGCACCTCATCTGTACCCATCTTATTCAATAAGAAGAAATTGTTGTCAACTATATAGAACTCAAAATGGGTTATTTGACCGTCCATTTCAATTAGAATTGAATTATTCTGGCCAATTAGCTCATAGTTACATTTTACTACGTTACCTCTTTGAGTAAACAATAATTTGTTATTGTCCATAAATGTTGTTATCACTTCATTGCCATTATTGTCTAACCTAACCCATGAAAAGCTTGTTAGATAGTGTTTGTCAATGGCATTTTTCAACTTGCTTCTATATTTAGTTGTACTATCACTTAAAAACTTGGAACTTAGCTTAGCAGTACTTTGTAGGGTGTTACTTAAGCTACCCTTGTTTTGATAAGGGTTTAATTTTCTTTGTTTTCTTGATTTTTTTATTTCACTCCCTAAATCTTTGGTCTCCCGAGATAGCATAGCCAAAAGAGGGAAGACAATTAAAGCTGTAATTATTAATATTGTTGTTCCTGACATAATGTTTTGCTTTTAAAACACGTATTAAATTTTAACTAAGATGTCATTATCTCATCCTTACTCATTTTCCAACGTCTCCATTATCCCTTTAAAACTTTCTAAGCCAGATTCTATATTTTGGATAATCTCTTCCGCCAATACATCAGGGTCTGGGAGATTGTCTAAATCGGTTAAACTTTGGTCCTTAATCCAAAAGATGTCTAGGCTTGTTTTATCTCTTGCTAGAATTTCATCATAGGAATACTTGCGCCAACGACCTTCTGGATTTTCTTCGCTCCAAGTTTCCTTTCTTTTATTACGATTGTCTGATTTGTAGAGCTCAATGAACTCATTGAGGTGCTGCATGGTCATTTGACGTTTCTTTGGCGTATGGTGCACATTGGTTCTGTAGTCATAAAACCAAACCTGATCTGTCCAAGCATCCTTACTTGCAGGCTTGTTGACAAAGAACAACACATTGGCCTTAACACCAGGTGCATAGAATATGCCAGTAGGTAACCTTAAAATGGTATGCAGTTCTGTGGTCTTTAGTAATTGTTTACGCACTTCTTCACCGGCGCCACCTTCAAACAATACATTATCTGGCAATACCACTGCAGCTTCGCCATTTATTTTAAGCATGGATTTAATATGTTGTAGAAAATTGAGCTGCTTGTTTGATGTGGTTTCCCAAAAGTCTTGGCGATTGTAGCTCATGTCCTGCTTTTCTGCTTCGCCTTGCTCATTGGTAATGGTAATACTACTCTTTTTTCCAAAGGGCGGATTTGCCAATACATAATCCACTCTGAGGCCATCATCTGCTACTAAAGCATCTGTAGACTTAATAGGTGTATCGCCATCAATTTCCCCAATGTTATGTAAAAACATATTCATAAGACACATACGCCTTGTGTTGGCTACAATTTCATTGCCGTAAAAGGTTTTATTCTTAAGGAATTCTTTTTCCTCTCGGTCTAGAGCATTATTGTCTATTATCCAATCGTAAGCTGCTAAAAAGAAACCGCCAGTACCACAGGCTGGGTCTGCTATGGTTTTCATGGGTTTGGGTTGAACGCAGGCTACAATAGCTTTAATTAATGGGCGAGGTGTAAAATATTGCCCTGCACCAGAACTACCGCTACTGTCCATGGCATTTTTCTCTAAAAGCCCCTCGTAGATTTTGCCTTTTATGTCTGCACCCATCATATTCCAGTTTTCCTTATTGATAAGGTCTATGACTTTAAGCAATTTTGAAGGGTCCTGTATCTTGTTTTGGCTCTTGGTAAAGATTTGCCCTAGCATTCCTTTTTCCGTTGATAGGGTTCTTAATAATTGGCTGTAAAAGGCTTCCAGTTCTGCGCCACGTTTGCTTGAAAGGGTTTCCCAGTCGCAAGTTTCACCATCTGGGATTTCATTGCCTTCTACATCTTTGAGTTTAGGAAAGGTCAATCCTTTATTGTATGGCGGTTTATTAAGCTCATCTGCCATTTTAAGGAATAGGAGATAAGTGATTTGTTCTAAGTAATCTCCATAGCCTACGCCATCATCACGTAAAACGCTAGCGAGGTTCCAAATTTTGGATATAATTGTTGAGTCTGTCATTTTAATATTGTTTTAAACCATTTTATGGCTACTTCGCCATCCATTTGTTCAATTTCTGATATACCTCTAGAATGACGAATACCATTTCTTAGAGTGCCCAATTGATTGAATCTTATGTTTAAGTTGTTTTTGTCTTTAAAAATGGAAGCAAACATATCCCAGTTACTTTTTGAAGTAATCGTGTCTTGATACTCTCTTAGGTCAAAAAACTCTACACGCTTTTCAAAGGTGTTATAGTCCTCTATATTTGAATTAGTTTTTTTCTTAATATCAGAATCAACCCTTTGCTGAACTTTTTGTTGTATATGCTGTGGTACGTGGTCTTTATAGTTCTGCATATCGTTACCAATTGCGCTAACCAAGACATCGCGAATAGCAAATTCTATTTCTTCAATTTCATCATTTAAATGTTTGAGATGCGCTGGTATATTGATTTTTTCATCAATTAATTGTGTTTGTATAGCCTCAAATATGGTTCTTTTTCTTTCCTCTAGGAACTCTTCAAAATCCTGTTTGGTGAAAGGCTTACGAAGTAATATATCAATGGCCTGTCTGCTGATTAAATGTGATTCGAAGACTTGGTACACTTGATTCTTATCGTTGTTATCAAACATTTCCTGAATGTAATCGTGAGGCATTCTATTTCTAATGATATGCCTATTGGTGCTATCTGATATTGGTGTTCTGTTTAGAATGCTATTAATGGCTTTTCCACCTTCTTCTTTGAAAACTGAATAAGGCACAATATGGTGGTCATCAAGCTCGCTATATTCAGGTAATTCAAAGGAACTCCAATCTCTAGCTTCATTGATTACCAATAAATTGAATATGGCATTATAGATGGCAGAGCCTTTTGGGTTGTCATTCTTTAAGTCTATGTATTTTATGCCGTTTATGAATTCTTCAATAACATCAGGAACAGCTTCATCATCTTCAAACCATTTCTTTAAGCTCATAAAATCCTTGGCGGTTGTAGATTCTACCGCGCTACTATATCTATTGGTAAATATTGATGCCCAATACCATTTTCTTATTTTTCTATTTATATCTAAAGTGTTGGCTGGTTTTGTTTCTGAAACAAATTCCTTTATAGATGCAAACGCAGGTATAATGGATGGATAGGGAACAAATGTTGATTTTATAGCTCCAAAATCCCTAGGGTTTTTAAGACTTTCTATGGCTTTTTTAAGCGCTTTTACTGATTGTGACCAACGCTCATTAAATTCCTCTACATCTTCGATTAAAACAATTTGCTCTTTACTGCCATCTGGTTTTCTAATGGTTTTCTTTGATTCTGGAACCAAGTAGTACAAATACTTGGAAGAACAGTAAGCCTGCTCTAAAACGGACATTACCTGAAGGATGTAAGTCTTCATCTTCTTGGTGTCGGTAAAACTTAATTCTTCCTCAGCATCACGCCACATTTGTTTAAGGAATATATCCTTTGGTCTTAGCATGGCATTAAGTAAATCAAAGATATCAAGGCGGACACCCTTAGAATTGATTTGTGTAAAGATGTCACAGACCTTTGCAACTTCTATTTGGTGGTCTAGCTCAATATAGCTGATATAAAAATCATTGAGTAATTCTTCTATTATTTCACGGAATTGCCTTGCTCCGTTTGCATAATCTATAAATGTCTCTTTTTCTTTATCTACTTCTGCGGCTTCAGCTCTGTCTTGCCAGTAGTCTCTATATTCTTTTATCCAGTCACTTGTTCCCCAGCTGCCACCTTTCATTTCACCAAGTGGGAAGGTATGGGTTTCAAATTGCTGCTCCTTATTATCCAAAAAACGTTTTCTTTTTCTGCTAAGAAATTCATAGCGTATAAAATTCTCATAATCCTCTTCTAATAAGGCTCTGATATCTATAAGATAAACCACGCCTTTAGCACGTTTTGGGAATGGTGTTTCTGGTGCAAAAAACGCATAGTGAATTGCTGTTAAACGTTGTTGACCATCTAAAACGATATGCTGTGCATCTAGACTGTCTTTAAAACCATAAATAGGCTCACAGCTCAACATTTTAAAGTTTTCCTTATTGCCTTTCCATAGCAGCAGTGTACCAATGTAATAATCCATAAAAATGGACCGTATCAATTCACGGACATCCCAAGGTTCCCACTCAAAATCTCTTTGAAAGTCTGGGATAACATAATGACCTCGCTTAAGACTGTCTATTAAACTTCCTAAATGAACCCTATCTGCTTTTTCTACGTTTTTCATAATTACTTTCTTAAATAGGTCAGTTCAGATTTAAAAAAAGAAGGTCTGAATTGGTCTCGTTTTAATTCTACATTTTTGTCTTTCATCCATTCGCGCAATTCAGCTTGCAATTCTCTATGTGATTTATTTAGCTTGCCTGCCAAAAATTGTTCTATTTCGTAGTTAGCTTGAAGATTTTCTATGGCAATTCTATAATACTTTTCTAGACGCGCAATACGTTTTTTCTCCTTTTGAAGTTTGTAAGTCAAATAGCCAGAATAAATTGTAACGAATAAGGTTAGTAAACTGACTATTAAATCGCTGACTTGTATTAAATTTCCCATTTTTATTAATTCTTTACTTTCTCTTCTTTAATTCTTTCCAACAACACAGAGGCTGGTTCATAGTCTGGGGCGGCTTTGCAGGCTTTAAGTTCTTCTTCTGTTAATAGTTTGCCCTCAAAGGCTTTTTTAAGGATGCTTTGGCGTAAGGCTTTTGCTTTTTCTAAACTCTCTGTAATATTTTGCTCTATATTATCACAAACCGATAAACGACTTTCTATTTCTTGAACGATTTGGTGTTGTTCCTTTAATGTAGGAAATGCTATTGGTGCTTGTCTAATTGTCCCCATTGATAATGATGGTTGTGCAACTGCTTTAACAGCAGACATCAATAAGCTTTTGCCCAATGCAGACTGAAGAAATAATTCTAAATATTTAGAGTTTAGTTCAAAGTAGGGTCTTGCCATACCGATATTTGGTCCTAAGAAATATCTTTGATTTAAAGGAACCATAGCGACATTTCCTGTGCCTGCACCAACAAAAACGACTAAAAGTTCGCCTCCAAATATTTGTGACCTAGTTAGCATTTGTACAGATTCAGATTTTACTTTAGAATAATCTGTCTTTTTAAATCCATTCGGTCCAGCATTTTCAGCTTTTAAAACAGGTAAATCACCATCTTCTACATAGTTCACATAATCTGTGTATTCAAAACCTGCAAGCTTAGTAACAAAGCAGAGGTCTCCGATTTGTGTCCAAATCCAATTCTCTGGTATACTCCATTTTCTTTCCTCATGACCTTTATTAGGTGGGTCAGGTACAGTTATTGGTCTAGGTTTTTTTGGTTTTTTACCACTCTCGCCTTCTTCTTTCCACTTCTTGAGTTCAAACTCCCATTCTTCAATCTGTTTATCGAAGAACTCTTGTCTACCAATCTTGATTTGCTCCAACAATTCATCTGCGGTGGGCAAGTCTGTTTGTTGTTCTCTCCATTCTTTGGTCAACTCACCCTCAAACGCTTTTTTTAATACGGCTTGGCGGTATATTTTTAATTGGTCTTGTGCTTTTTTGAGGTCGGCTATACCACTATCTAAATCGCTAAAGAGTTCTTCTATTTTGGCGACTATGGCGCGTTGTTCGGGGAGGGGTGCAAGAGGTATTGTTATACCCTTAGCTTTTGATAGAGGTAGAGATGGAAGTGTAGTTGCATGAGCAAAAATCGCAAAGTCGACAAGTTTCATTATATAATACAGATAATTACTTGTAATTGCCTCAGAAGGAGTAGCAAAACCAATATGGCTGACCACATACATGTCACGATTAATTAGTGCTCTTTGATTAAGTAATGTGGAAGCTCCACTTTTGGTAAATAACAGTGACCCTTTTGGGATTAATTTCAGTTTTACCGTACCTTTTTCATTTAAATGGTCTTCAGCATCAGAAATAACTTTACTATTTCCCAGCTTACCCATGTCTTTAACTCTAATGAAGGGTATTGAGCCCTTTTCAAAATATTTTTGACCCTGTGGCGCAGGACTACCAGCCCCAACATCTGAAATCTCACCTAAAGTACTTTCTACCCAATCTTTTCTCATTCTAATGCTTATTTATTTGCGTGAGGGATAGTAGCGGCATCCTTTTGTGAGGTACGAACAAAAGATATAGCGGATAGCCCGACCACTTCGGGCAGGCTCAGTGCAGGCTGTGGGCACGCCCAAAATTCATTCATCGTTATTAATTTATTATTCTTCATTGGCTATGCTGCTAATACCTCATTGAGTTCATTAATTATGTCGTTCATCTCGTTACCAAAGAGCTGGTACATTTTACCTTTACCACCTTTGGCATCAAAAGGGGTATAGTCTAAATCATCCAGTTCTATATGGTAAGAGCTTACTACATGGTCTTTTATCAAACGGAGCCAATCCATCTGCTCGGGTGTAAATCTGTTGTGTTGCCCTGCATTCTGCTTGAAAATCCAATTTTTAAAATTTTCATCTATCGTTTTATCAAAGGCTGTTAGTTCTTTATCTATGCCACAGGCTTTTCTAATTAAGGACACCAAAGCTGTGAGTTCATCCTTGGGCTGTTGGCTCTTTACCTTTTCAATGGTTTCATAGGCACTCCAAACATACTCCGGTGCTAATGTGGGTTTTTCCAACTTTAGCTTATCAAATACCTCTTTAATCATTTTAAAGGTGATATGGCGTCTGTTATAGGGTTGATTATAGAATATGCTCAAGGCTTGTATTTCGTCCTTGTTAGCTTCTAAATAGGTTTTAAAATCGGCAATTAACTCTTGAGCCTTGTCTTTGGATAGGGCATCCCATTCGCTCTTGGTCACCTTATCTATATTAACGCTGTCTATTATTTGTTCGTGCTCTCGGCGTACATTTTCTAGATAGTCGTTTAATTGGCCATTAAAGGTAGATGCTGCTTCTTGCTGTAAGGTGTCTTGAGCCTTTTTCCTAGCTTCTTCTATTGCTGCAGGTGTTCTATCCTGTGCAGGAATAGTTTCTATCTCTGCTTGGGCCAAGGTTTCGATTTCATCTGGGTCGTAAGCCCTGAGCAGTTCCTGTGTTATTTGCTTAAGGTTCTTACCATTTGAGTAGTCCAAGAGTTTGTCTTTTTCCTTTTCCGTAATCTGTTTTTCTAGTCTAATAAGCCTGTTAGCCAAGGATAGGAATAAATCTTCTTCTGCAATACCCATGGCTACCGCACCCAATAAATCTTTTAGTGGTGCTGTGGGTTTACGTTCTAAAGGTCTGCTGTCCGTTTTTTTGGATTTGGTGGCACCAACGGCATCTACAATAACAAAGTGGGTCTTGCTGTTTGCCGTGCGCGTTACCTGCAATAACGAATCTTTTGCTATAGTGCGTGTGCCACGACCTTTCATTTGCTCAAAGTAATTGATGCTCTTAACATCGCGCATAAACAATAAGACCTCTAAAGGTTTCACGTCTGTTCCTGTGGCTATCATATCGACAGTTACGGCTATGCGAGGGTAATAGGAATTGCGAAAACGGTTTAAAACCGATTTTGGGTCTTCATCAATCTTGTAGGTTACTTTTTTACAAAACTCATTGCCTTCATCAAACTCCTCACGGATAATCTTAATGATATCATCGGCATGGCTATCTGTTTTCGCAAATACCAATGTTTTGGGCACTTCGTATTCACCATTACTGTCTATTCGGTTAGGGTATATCTCAGTTTTTAAGGCACGTTTAAACTCACGAATGATGTTTCGTATCTGGCTAGGGTTGACCACCTTTTTATCAAGGTCATTCTTTTTGTAGTTCAGGTCTTCATCCAATTGCTCCCATCGTTTCTTTCGGGTTAGCTTATCGCGTTTATCAATAAAGATATCAGCTTTTAAATCAGCACCCTGTTGGGATATATTTGTTTCTATGGTATAGATATCATAAGGCACGTTTACGCCATCGATAACGGACTGCTCATAAGTGTATTCACTCACCACATTTTCATTAAAGAATCCAAAGGTGCGCTTGTCTGGTGTGGCCGTTAAACCAATGAGAAAGGCATCAAAATAATCCAAAACCTGTTTCCATAGATTATAAATAGAACGATGGCATTCGTCAATAACAATAAAATCGAATTGCTCAATGGGTACTTTAGGCGTATACTCTACAGGAATGGCCTTTTTCTTTTTGAGTTGGTTTTGAAGCCACGAGTTTTCTTCTGGGTTGTCCTCTTCGGCACTTTCATCCAACTCTTCGCCTTTTAGAATTGAGTATAGGCGTTGAATGGTAGAAATACATACTTGGCTATCCGAAGCGATATAGCTAGAGGTTAATCGCTGTATGTTATAGAGTTCTGTAAACTTTCGGTTATCGTCTGTGGGCTGAAAGGTCATGAATTCCTGTTCGGCCTGTTCCCCTAAGTTTTTGGTATCTACAAGGAATAGAATACGCTTGGCATCAACATGTTTTAATAAGCGGTAAACAAACGTACAGGCTGTAAAGGTTTTACCTGCGCCTGTGGCCATTTGTATCAAGGCACGCGGTTTATTCTTCTTAAAGGATTCTTCAAGTTTTTTAACAGCAACAATCTGTGCTGGGCGCAAGCCTGTTTCATCAAGCTCTGGCATGGATAATAAACGTTCCCGAAGTGATGGACCTTTTTTAAGCCATTCTGCCAGCGTTTCCGGTTTATGGAACCAGAACACCTGTCTACCACGTGGTTTAGGGTCTCTGTAGTCTGTAAAGCGGGTTATGGTTCCTGTGCTTTCATAAACAAAAGGTTTATCGCTTTCCAATGTATAAGGACCTATCTTAATAGCATCCTTTGAATAGCGTGCAGATTGTTCCTCTACTTGGAGTAATTTATAACCCTTGTCTTCTGCCTTGGCCTCGATAACTCCTACAGGATTCCCATTCACAAAGAGAATGTAATCGGCTGAACCAGATTCAGTATTGGTTTCTCGAAGAGCTACACCAGTATTTGCGTTTCTGTTAAAGTTATCTTTGGATTGAACCAACCAACCCGCTTCGCGAAGCATAGCATCAATTTTATCGCGTGCGATTTGTTCAGGGTTTTGGTTTTTTGACATTTAAACCTGCAGTTTCTTTACCAAACGTTAGGATTTGGATTTGATTAATAGCTTGTAGTATTAATTAAGGGAGTATCGTAAATATAATGCCTAAAGAAATATTTTGAAAATAAATTCGATTAAAAGTCCTACAAATTCTCATCCATAAAACTGAAGTAACCATTCTTTGTGATTATAAGATTGTCTAAGTAGTTTAAATTAAGAATGTCACAGGATTGTTTAATCCGGTTATAGATGTTCTTATCGGCTTGGCTAGGGATTAACCTGCCACTTGGATGGTTATGTACGGTAATAAGGCCAGTAGCACCGCTTTTTAACGCAATAGCAAATAGAATCCTTAAGTCAACACCTGCAAATGTAATACCACCTTTGGATAAGCAATGGATACCCAGAGGTTCGTTAGAGTTGTTTAACAAGAGAATCTTAAATTCTTCTTGAAGCTCAATAATGTCATCGTCCCAATGTTCTAGAATAACCTCATAGGCCATTTGGCTATGGGTGATTTTAAAGTTGGACTTCAGTTTGTTTGGTCTGTAACTGATTTGAATTTCTGAAATTGAATGTTTCATGAGTACATGGAATTAAAAAAGGGAGCCACTGTGATGTGACTCCCTAGGGTTAATATTTATTATTATTTAAAGTTTTACATTGTGAGGAATACAGTTTTAGTCAAATTGAATAAAACTGTTTCTTTTGGTTTTGAGCTGCGCGGATATTTTACATAATGGAGTTATAGGGCAGAAAGAGAATGAATGTACCTATAACTACCCATTATGTAAACATAGCTTTGGGATGTTTGTGCCCTAGACCGTATCAACTGTTTTGACTTTTAGAATAAAATGTCAAAAGTGTTGTGGTCTAAAAGGGCTAAAACATCGAAAAGACTCTCTTTTTTGTTGTTTGTCTTAAGGGGGTGGGGTGTCCAAAAAAACATCAGGGGTCGGGCTCTGTTAGTAGTAAGCAGTTCTTAGGCTAATTATAAATTATAATTATAATTACACGAACTTCCTTTTGAATGTTCACCCAATATATTTTCTAAAAAGTTTGTATTGAGTATTACCAGTTCAACATCCACCTTGTTATAGTTTTTTTCAATGTCTTCCATTATTCCTAAACTTTCACTTGAGTTAAAAGGGATGTCAAAGTAATTATTGTAATGTTTGTATTTGTATAATTCATTATCATTTTTGTCTAGGAACTTTACGTAGATATGATATGAATGTCCTGGTATTGTAAAGCGAGAACCATTTTTCACTATTATATCTCCAGACACATACTGGTTAGAACCGTAATAGCCTCCATATTTTGTTAAGGAATGATTTTCTAAGAAAGTATTTTCTTCAATCCTTTTTTTCAGACTTTGAACAATTGCATTAAATTCGGTTTCATTTTTTTTACAAATTCTTCCTATATCAATATCACTTTCATTTAATCCAATACAACCGATATTTTTAGAGTATTTGTAAATATTAGAATTGAAATATGCTGAAAGGCCTTTGGATTGTACCACTTTATAACCCTTGTTAATTTTGTCTAAAACAAAATATAGCTGGTTATTGTTTGATTTTGCAAATATCTCAATGGTGCCGTCATCTTTGAGCATAGTTGAGGTAATTTCTACAGATTTATATTTCCAATACTCACCTTCCAAATTCTTAAAAGAGGGATATAATTCATAAATAGATTTATAATTATCTATCTGAATATTTGAAATTAAAGCTTGAACTATTTCTTCAGCTTCTCGTTTTTTTTGCTCTTCGGTCTGACAATTGAACAAAAGAAAAATTAGGACTAGGGCTAATGTTCTTCTCATAACGATAATTATTTGACTAAAAATAAAATTACCAGAATTAAAAAAAGCTGAATTTTATCATACACAGGAAACTAGGCTATATTTTTACAGTCCGTAGATGGAGATAATTTTACCTTCATAGTCAAACTCAAAGTAAATCCTGCTATTTACAACACTAATCTCAGACGCACCGTTTTTTAGAAATTTGAATTGGGTTGATACGACATACTTGTTTTCTGTTAATTTCTCAATATTTTGAACATTGTTCTTTGAGTATTCAGTTGTATTCCAAGCTTTTTTATATTGGTTAAAGAGTTGCTCATAAGAAGGATAATCAACATTCCAATATCTCTTAATGTTAGGACTATAGAAATTGTATATACTACTAAAATTTCTAGAATCTTCTTGCTCTAAGAAGTTGTTTATAATCGAGTGGTAATCAATATTTGAGTTACTGCTGCCTGACGAAGTGTATTCTGAAGAATTTTGCCCCTGCGCACTATTATTCCTTGGATAATTTGAATTCCTTTCATTTACAGCATAGGACGTATTATCTGTATATAGAAGTTCTAGTTTCTTTTTAGGAACTCCAAAACTAAATCCTTGATAATCCCGCATCTTAGCAAAATTGACGGCAACTAGTTCTCCCCATTCATTTATTACGGGTCCTCCACTTGAACCTGTCAATGTCGGAATGGAATATAATATTCTATCTGAATCAGGATCTTGAGTTATTTTTCCTGACGTGAACTGGGTTTTTACGCCATCATTTGTTTGCGCTAATAATAGACCACTGTTATAGCCAATTAAGTATACTTTGTCTTCTAATTGAGGAGGAGTAATATTTTTATTAATAGACAAATAATTGCTTACATGGTCTGGTGTTTTTTTGTTTTTTAACTGAATAATGGCTAAATCACTAAGTTCTTCATTTGAGCGCTTTAATGGCACACATTCGTCATAGTCATCTTCCGAAGTAACGTGATGATCATCATAGAGAATGCCAGTGAAAACTCTTTTAATTTCATATTGGGTTTTTTTAGGGTCAAAATCTAATTTCCCAAGTGTATATTCTAAGTTATCAATATCGTTTTCAAGTCTCGCATAAAGATTCCGAAGGTCCTCCTTATCTTTTTCGGATAAATAATCATAATAATTATTGAAATAATTTTCGGTTTCACCTTGAGTTGATGTTTTGGAATCTATTTCTTCTCTAATTTCTTTGCGGGCTTTTATAAACTCCTGTATTATAAATCTACCCATATTCTGTTCCGCTTTACTCGGATAAATAACATGTCGATTTGTTGCTATTTCACCTTTATCAGAAATAAAGAATCCTGTTCCATATATTGTGCTAGCATTGTTCATTGCTGATATTTCATCATCATAAACCAAAGGCTCATCATTATTTATGGTGTAGAATATTTCTATACCATTATCAAGAGTCATTTTAAAGTAATAAGCGTTTTTAATTAAAACAACGCTACTTCTATATGTATTGTAGAGTTCTTTAGGCTCTGGAGGTTTCTTTTCGCAATTGGTAAAGCATAGGAATGCGAGAAGGATTACTACGGATGACTTAATTGATTTCATAACTTCGATAGTCTTTTGGGTTGCTCCTTAAATATTAAAAAAGCCGACCATTAATAAAAAGATTAAACTTTTCGTAGAAGAAATATCATTTTAGGCTGAAATTTTATTGTAATCAATAATCTTTAATAAAGATAATAATTTCTTACAAGATTTGCAGATAATATGTTGATATTTAAAAGAATAACTTTTGTAATTATATTGAATTATTCCGTCAACACTTTGATAGAAAAATACGAAATAAGAAAACCTCAATTCATTAGAAATAAAGGTGTGACTTATCCGGTTTTTAGCTTACGTTTTTAAAAAGGAATTTTACAGGAGTATAATAAGTTTATTGAATTAGTATTAATATTATATAAAGCCCCCCTTATAGGGGGCTTATATATTAATATATTAATTCTGGTAATTCTTTATCATTGATTTTAAAGCTAAACTGTATTTCATCTTCATTGCGAGAGCAAAGGGTGCTCACATTAGTCAGATTCTTGTTTTTTTCTGTAGATACTGTAAGTACTGTTTCGGCCTTTTGCATTATTATACTACCTAAATGACCTTTTGGGTCCGAAGAAGTTTTGGTAGTGTGTATGACAACTATAATATGAATATTACTTGTCTTACTCCAATTCATAAGATGTTTTACTATTTCATGAGCTTGCTCTTCGTCGTTGTAACTATTAACTAAATCAGCAATTCCATCTATAACTACTAGAGACAAATTGTTACTTTTTTTAATTGCCCTTTCTATTGCAAGTCGTCTTGTTTTAATGCCATGTTCTCTCAAAGTATAAACTTTCAATTTTTTCAGTGCCTTTTCGCCACTAAGAGAAATAACTCTCTTATTAAATTTTCTTGCGTGATAAATGGATTGTTCAAGGTCAAAATGAATAATATCAGTGTCTTGGATGTAAGATTCAATGCGTCCTTTGCTTAAACTGTCAGCTATTAAATTCGCTTCCAGTAGGGCTAGTAAAAAAGTTTTTCTACTTTTTGGTTTGCCAACTATACAGGAAAAGTTACCTCTTGTTCCATATGTTTTATTATCAATGGATAAAATTTTTGGACTCGTTGGTAAATAATCAAATGGATTTATTAGAGAGGTTTTTAGGACAGTATCGATATCTGTATCCGATGAGGTTCTTTTATTAATGTTCATCATTATTTTTTATTATTAGTTCATTAAACTTTTTTTCAGCTTTGCTTTTTGTCTTGTAACACCATGCCCAAACACCGAAAGATTTTGAACGAGGATAAGAAACACATGCGAATCGATGATTTATGACTTTTTTAAACACCTCGTAGTGTTTGGTACTGCCAGTATCCACTTCGTACAAAAAACAAGAGTTCGTTGACCTTATTTGGCGGAAATTAAACCCTCTAACTTCTCCAGTTCCGATAAATTCAATTTTTAATGGTCTAAACGTAATTTGGTCTTTTAGAATAGTTGACATGACTAACTGGTTTGATTAAGTTTTACCAATTGGTTCATAATTTCACTTTTCTTGTAGTAGACCTTATTCCCTATACCATAAGATTGAATTTTATTCTTTTTGGTCCAGTTCCATAATGTGGTAAGGGATATTTTTAGCACTTCTGCGGTTTGTTCTCGCGTTAAAAGTTCATCTTTAAGTGTAGGGGTGGCTTGTTTGATTTCGGATTTAATGCCTTCAATAAGGCTTGCCTTGAATTCTTCTTGATCAATAGCAATTAGATTTATTGTTCCCATAATTTTAAATTTTTATTATGGGCCAAATCTATTAGGTCTTTAAACCTAATCGAAATGATTTCAGTTGTTTAGTGTTGATAGTCAACCATAAACAACTAAATGTTATTTAGGAATTCGGATTTGAATTTCTTTTCAAAATCAATGAATATAGGATCATTATGAATTTTATAAACTAGTTTTGAATCATTGAACTCTAAATGTTTGGCAATAGCGTTAAAGCTCTCTTTCCTGGTGTACGATTTGTTCATAAGTTTATAAATACTACGATAAAAGGACTTTCTATTTTTTGGACTAGTTTTAAGGTGAGAAATTTCAATTAGGTCGTACTTGCATAATAAACTAGCCATTACAGCATATTCTAATGGGCTGTTATTTTCATTAAAAATATCCTTTAAAATTTCAGTTTGATTACGAGTTAATGTAGAATTAAAGAAATCTTCGAATTTTAATTCATTGGACTTACGCTTTGGTAATTTATTTGATGAATCTAGAGACTCAAATATCAAATAAATAGAAATGCGTGTAAAAATCTCATTTATGCGTGATTGAAGGGAAAAGAGTTTGTTATCATTTATTAAATTATCATCTAAAACTACATTTAAATCTCGATACAATTTAGTTTCATTAAGCATAGAAAAATTTGGGAAACCAGTAATTTCATCCACATTAA
The DNA here is from genome assembly GCA_913055905.1 of uncultured Winogradskyella sp. Classification (GTDB taxonomy): domain Bacteria; phylum Bacteroidota; class Bacteroidia; order Flavobacteriales; family Flavobacteriaceae; genus Winogradskyella. The sequence goes on along the minus strand of CAJXLB010000001.1, from coordinate 303,971 downwards.
GCTTGTGAATTTGGATAAATTGGTTATAAAATTTCTCATTTGCTGCAGTGCCAAATTTCTTAAGAGTTGCGTAAACAATGTCATTAAGTTCAGATAGGCCATCTGGAGTAGATTGTATTTTCTTATCTTTAATGTAGAAGAAAAGGTCGGTGTACACTTTTTCTAAACCATAAATGTATGCTGTTGAGGAATGGCGATGCATGTCCCATGTTCTCACAAATTTTTCAAACTGTCTTAAAGCATCCATGTTTATTAATAATTAATCATTGTTCCATATTTCTGCCAATTGTAAACTGTAATCAATTGGCTTTTTTCCGATATAGTTAAGGAACATAGTCTCTGTACTATGGCCTGTTACATTCATTAAAAGAGGCGTGGGGTATTTGCGCTTACTGTAAAAATTTGTCGCAAAACTTCGCCTACAAACGTGTGATGAGATTAGTTTCCATTTTTCATACCGCCCTACTTCTTTTCGTTGAGTTTCTGGATTAATTAAACTGCCTTCCACTTTTTCTGTCAGACCAGCTTTAAGACAGACCTTTTTAATGTGTCTATTGAATAGTGCACTATTACTTGCGGGCGTACTCGCAAAAGTTGGAGGGAAATTTCCATTATATTTGTCTAAAATGGCTTTTACCTCGGCATGAATGGGGATTTGTACTTTTTTATTGGTTTTAACCTGGTTAATAACTATGAATTGGTAACCTTGAATATTTTGAATCATATTATTGGACATTCTCAGTAAATCACTAACTCTCTGCCCAACATAGCATCCAATAATAAGCCAGTCTCGTGCTATGTCTAAAACCTCATCCTTAAGAGTTACTTTCTTTATTTTTTCAAGTTCCTCAAAATTTAGAGTTACTATTGGAGGTGAGACAGTAAATCCTTTAAAATCAGAAATCTGGTGACTCACTTCATAACCGTGTTTTCTTGCATCATAAACTATGGTTTTGATAAATGAAATATACCTTCCTATAGTATTGTCGTTGATTTTCTCTTTTTCAGATAGGTATTCTATGAAGTCTGCCCTAAATTTTAGGTTAACGTCCTTTAGTTTGAATCTTTTGTTTTTATGCGATTCAAAACCTACGAGTTTATTTAGGATTGTTTTATATTTCTTGAAGGTGGCTTCACTAATTTTTTTGCCCGATTTATTGTAGGAGAAGGGGAGTTTTTCAATAAAGCTTTCGGTGTAGTTCAATAAATAATCAAAGTCATCGGACTTTTCTCTGTTTTGAATCCCAGCTATGGTATTTTCAAGCCATTCGCCATTGATGTCCTTTCCAGTTGAGAAGTCGTCGTTGAACTTTTTAAGAATATCAGATTCCAGTCCGATTAGGTTAGATTTTAGATTCTTAAATTCAGCCTGGGTTTGTTTAGGGTAACCAGTTCTTTGGCTCCAGTTTTTCGGATTAATAATATAACCCGACTTTCTCTTTAAAACCTTCCCTCTGCCTAAAGATAATCTCAGATAGATAGGTGAAGGATTACTTGTGCCTTGCAATAAATATTTTATTGTAGCCATTTAAATAAAAATTAGAGTTAAACAATATAAAGATTTAGTCAACATCTAGTCAACCAAATCTTTATTTAATTGAATTGGATTAAATCGTATTGAATGATAAAAATCCCGTGAAGTATTTAATTCATTGGGATTGTACCCTATTTAAGGGGTATTGAAGAACGTAAGGGATTTAATTATGTAAGTCCGCTCTTCTCCACATAACCACAAAAATCCACATTAATCGTGTGGATTTTTTATGTTATAAATTCAAGAATTTTTTTCGTTACCAACTTGAGCTCATCGGATAGTTCGTTTTTGTCCCAAGGGTGTTTTGTATTAAACACATGGTCAGCATTTGGTATAATTTCGAGTTGACTCTTGGGATTCCATTTATGCAAATTGAGAGCTTCTTCAACGTTTACAGAGGTGTCTTTATCACCATGGATAATAAGATGTGGAATTTTAATATGCTCTGCTGCGCCACGAATATTAAGTTGGTTTCTGTATGCTAGAAAATCCTCATAAAACTGATAGTAGTGTGGCATTTTTTGTTTTGTACGGCCATTGATCACATATTTAACGCCACGTTCTCTCCAAAGTTCAATGTCCTTGGGCGACCCAAAACGACTTTCAAAATCACTTACGCCTGCTAAGGTTACTACCTTTTTTACCCTATCATCTTCTTTGGCTTTTAATAAGACTATACCACCACCTCTGCTGTGCCCAATCAGGATGATATTGTTAATATCTACATAGGGATTGTTGTTGAAATGGTGTTGAGTCCAACCTATAACATCACTTAAATCATTGAGCTCCTTTGAATAATTGTTCTGTCCAAATGCCTCGAGGTCAGGAAAGTCAATAGGGTTCTCTACAGTGCCACCATTATGTGAAAAATTGAATTTAATGAGGCAAATGCCCTCGTTAGCCAATAGTTTACTCATAATATTCCATGCGCCCCAATCTTTAAATCCTTTATAGCCATGACAGAGAATAACTATAGGCTGCTTCAGTTTTTCTTCGGCATAAAAGGCGTCGAGAACTATTGGTCGGTTATTGGTCCTTTCCAAGACCCTATTTTTAATCTGTATCATTAGTCTGTTTCTTTTTCTGTAAAATCTACATCTGGGTTAAAAATTTCCAGCAGTAACTTGTGAAGTTCATTTTCAAAGTTAGAAATGGTGTCTTGTGTTATAGACTGGTTTCGCTTTGTTTTTTCTGCCGAGTTTTTTTCGGCAAATTTTAGTAATCCGGCGTTAAGGTTTTTAAAAGAATAGATGCCAGCCTCGATGGGAAGTGAGATTTTATCTTGTTTATGCAGCATGTAAGTATAGCACAACAACTGAAAAGGTTTGCTGTATTTATCGTAATCGGTTGTAAGCTTCTCCCAGTCGTCTACAACCACTTTGTTTTGTTCTACTTTACCAGATTTATAATCAATAACACGGACATCACCATTATATTCATCAACACGATCAATCTTTCCTTTAAGGACAATTGGCCATTCCATGCCTTTAATAGAAACGGAACAGCTGATGTTGCTTTCAATAGCCAAAATTTTAATGGTATTTCCTTTTTTTAAGGCATCTATTTCTAGGTCTAAAAAATTGGAAATAAGATGTTGGGCAATTTCAAAAATGATTAAGTTTTTTCCAGTTTTGAAGTCGCCTTGCCTATAAGTGTTTTTAAATTCTTCTGTAATCGTGTCTTTGATTCTGCCTTTAAAAGATTCCAGAATTTTTACGGTTAAAAAACAATTTTCGAGAGGTTTGTAAAATGTTTCCAAAGTATTATGTATTATGGTGCCAAGTGTATTGGCAGCAACACTTTCTTCTACCTCTTCAAAATCAGATATATGAAGAACTTTTTCGTAATAAAAATCTAAGGGATTCCTTATATAGTTTGATAGGGAGGATGGCGAAAAACCTTGCTTGGCAATTTTCTTAAGTTCTTCTAACAGGCCTTGTGTTTTTTTAATGCTTAGAACATCTTGCTCTATAGCCGGAATTTGTGGTTGGGCAATGCAGTGTTCTATAGGGTGAAGCCCTTCAACCTCGAGCTGCGTAATAAATCTGCTTCTCTCACCACCTTTAAGGGCATCAATTTCTGTATTATAGACAATATAAACCTCTTTAGCCCTTTGAAGTAGTCTGTAAAAGTGATAGGTATAAACAGCGTCCTTCTCCTTATAAGTTGGAAGCTTATTTTGAACTTTAACATCATAGGGAATAAATGAATTGGCTGTCTTTCCAGCTGGCAGAATACCCTCATTAACGGAACTGATGATTACCGTTTCAAAATCTAAAGCCCTAGACTCCAACATACCCATAATTTGCAATCCCTCAAGGGGTTCGCCTTGAAAATCTAATGTTTCTAAGAGTAGCAACTCCTTAAAAAGGCCATAAAGTCCAGATATGTCATTAATATAATTGTACCTATGGTGAAGTTCGGTCAACTGATTAAAGAGCGTGTAGAAGCGGTATAGGTATTCTTTTTCTAATCTGTTCTCCCGTGGATTTAATTTGGATTTAATTTCAAATATAATTTGGCTGCTTTTCTCTAGGGCCATTTGAGGGTCACCTTCCCAGGAATCAAAAATTAAAGTTATAAGGTTCTCACAATCTGGAATAATGGTTTTAATCTTCTTTGAGCTCAAGTAGGTGAGATTATTTTTCTGTATATGCTCTATAAGTACAGAGGCATTGTCTACCTTCCCTTTCTTAAACAGCATTTTTGATGATGGCAACATGAGAAAGTCTATAATGTCCCTATAGTAAAATGAAGTGTTATTATGCTTATGAAGCTCAAACATTGCCGCGAAGAAATTAGCTAAGGGAACGTACTTTAATGGTAATCCCATGGTTATGTTAACCGAATCAACCGATTTGGGTAAGGAATTTAGTAGAGGAAGCAAAAGGTTTTCCTCACCTAAAACTATGGCCACGTTTTGTAAGGATTGTTTTTCCTGATGTAACTGTTCTGCCAGTTGCCCAATGTATTTAGCCTGCCCTACGTTTTTTGGAACTCCTGTGACTTTTATCTTCTTAGGGTTAGAGTATATGGTGCTAACCCAGTTGAAGGAGTTTTGTTTAAAATGTTTCCACTTGGTTTTGTAGCTTCTTATAAATAATCCTGCATCATGGTAATTGTCAAGGATAAATCTAGAATCGATATCCCAATAGATACGAGCCATATCGTTATCTAACAATTCTTGAATAATTCGTTTTTCAGCTGTATTTAAGGCGTTGAAGCCAAGGAAAATGTGCATACGGTCAGCGTAATTAGCCAAATACATTTCCAGGTTGTTACAGGCTTCCCTGTAAAGTAACCCCTGATATCCTTTGCTTTGTTGTAATAAGTTAGAAACAAAAGACTCGTAAATTGCACCAAGATTATTCCAAAATTTTAAGTGCTTTTTTATAAGTGGTGTTTGGTTGTTCTCCAGTGACCAGTGATTTATCTCTTTTATCGCCTTGAGGTAGTCAAAAATGTCATTTTGCTCTATGAGATATCTGTCAATTTCATTAAAATCCTGTAAGAGCATATTGGCCCAAGTAAAGAAGGTTTCAAAAGGTTCTTGGTCGTCTTTGTCAGCTATTTCGAGATAGGTTTCATATAACTTAAAGACCAGTTCTGAATCTGGGAGCAAAGAAAGGTTTGATAATGTTTCTACAAAATCTTCTATGCTCAGAATAGCGGGGGAAAATATCGGTGTATCAATCAGTGAAGACAGCTCATATTTTAAGAACACACCAGCTCGTTTACTGGGAAGAATAAATACGGTATTATTAAGGTCGATGCCTCGTTCTTTAACATCGATTAATACTTGTTTTATGAAACTCTCCATGGGATACTAAAAATAAAAAACGCCTCTTAAATAAGAGACGTTTTTTACTATTAATATGTGTTATTATATCCTAGTTGTCGGATTTTATAAGATTAACTTCAACACGTCTGTTTTCAGCTCTACCAGCTCTAGTGTTGTTATCTGCAATAGGTTTATCCTCACCATATCCAGCAGCAGTTAATCGATCTGCAGCAATACCGTTAGCAATTAAGTAATCTCTAACTGCTTGAGCTCTTCTTTCAGATAAGGCTTGGTTAGTAGCTTTAGAACCAGTGCTGTCGGTGTGACCTTCGATAGCAAACTTGGCTCTTGGGTATTCTTTAAAGATAGTCACCATAGCTTCTAACACCTCGTCAGTTCCTTTCTTGAAAGTAGCTTTACCAGTGTCAAATAAAATATCTCTTGCGTAAGTGTTTAATGACTTCACTACTTCTGGTGAAGGGTTAATGATTGGACAACCATTGTTTTCAGCTACACCAGCTTCGTTTGGACACTTATCGTCTTTGTCAAGGATACCATCGCCATCTGTATCTGGCCAAGGACAACCGTTGTTTGCAGCAGGACCTGCTTCATTAGGACAGTTGTCATCTCCATCTGCAACGCCATCCCCGTCAGCATCAGGACATCCCATTAAATCTTTAAGACCTGCAACAGTAGGACATTTATCATCTTTGTCCATTACACCGTCACCATCAGAATCTGGACAGCCGTTAAATTCAGCTAAACCAGCATCGTAAGGACAGTCATCTTTAGAATCTTGAATCCCGTCATTATCAGAGTCTGGACATCCATTAAATATTTCTAGACCAGCTTCTTCTGGACAAGCATCTTCGTTATCGTAAATGCCGTCACCATCAGTATCTACACCGCCGAACTTAAAGATTACACCAACTGAGTGTTGGAAATGCTTAGGAAGATAATCTTCAAAGGAGTGCTTGTAAGTTGATCTTACATCTAAACCTACAACTTCTGAGAACCAAAATCTAAGAGCAGCAACACCATTAAGTGTACCTGCACCGATGTTGTCTACCCAAGTGTAACCACCACCTGCACCAAGTATTGGCTCAAAGCGTTTTGAGTTAATTAACTCTTGGAAACTGTAAGAAACAGTACCATCAAATGCTAAGTATGATAAATCCTCTGGAGATCTCCTAACAGACTCTCTACCTGTTATAGGATCTCTGTCTTCTCCAAGTTTGGAAATACTATTGAAGCTACCAGTTACCGAGAAGGTAAAACCAGAATCTAAATATTTAGAAATAGTAGCCGTGTTAAGGATAGGCTGCATATTCCAGTGGTCATCAGCATTGAAAAATTCGTCAAAATAATCTCCTTGCGGAAGATCCTCTCCAACTGGGTAGAGGTCAACTGCATTTGACCCTAAACTAAAGGCCCATGGATTGTTTTTATCTTGCGCATTTGAAGTGCTGACACCAAGGATGAGCACTGCAACTAATAGTAATCTGCTAAGATTTTTCATACTCTAATTAATTTTAATTTTAAGTGTTAATTGTTGGCAAAAGTAAGTTGTTAAATTTTATTAACAAAGACAAATATATAAAAATATTGTTACAAAGCCCTAAAATAGTGCGTTTGTAGCAGAATTATATAACCCCTAAGGATTTCCCTACTTTTTTAAAAGCTAAAATGGCCTTATCTAGATGTTCTTTTGTGTGAGCTGCCGAAAGCTGTACTCGGATACGTGCTTTCCCTTTAGGAACAACGGGATAGAAAAAGCCAATAACATAGATGTCCTCTTCAAGTAACATTTTGGCCATTTTTTGTGATAATTTGGCATCGTACAGCATAACAGGGACAATTGCAGAATCGCCATCAATGATATCAAAGCCTACAGCTTTTAAACCTTCTTTGAAATACGAAGTGTTAGATTTTAGCTTATTTCGTAAAGTGCTGTCATTTTTCAACATATCAAACACCTTAATAGAAGCGCCTACAATGGCTGGTGCTAAGGAATTTGAAAATAGATACGGTCGCGATCTTTGGCGTAAAAGTTCAATGATTTCCTTTTTGGCTGTTGTATAACCTCCCATAGCGCCGCCTAGAGCTTTACCAAGCGTCCCTGTTATAATGTCAATTCTTCCTAAAACACCTTTTTCTTCTAAGGTGCCGATACCTGTTTCACCTATAAATCCAGTAGCATGGCATTCATCAATCATTACCATGGCATCATATTTATCGGCTAAATCGCAAATCTTATCCAAAGGCGCAACAAGCCCATCCATGGAAAACACACCATCGGTAACAATAATTTTAAATCTGGCGCCATTAGCATTAGCTGCCTTAAGTTGTTCTTCGAGATCAGACATATCATTATTTTTATATCTGTATCGGGCAGCTTTACACAATCTAACGCCGTCTATAATTGAGGCATGATTCAAGGAGTCTGATATAATAGCATCCTCCTTTGTAAAAAGCGGCTCAAAAACACCACCATTGGCATCGAAGGCCGCAGCGTATAAAATAGTATCCTCTGTGCCATAAAACTCCGCTATTTTTCTTTCTAACGTTTTATGTATGTCCTGGGTGCCACAAATAAATCTTACGGAAGACATTCCAAATCCGTGAGAGTCCAATGTATCTTTTGCAGCCTTTATAACTTCTGGGTGAGAGGACAAACCTAAATAGTTGTTAGCGCAAAAGTTTAAAACTTTTTGCCCTGTATTTAAGGTGATCTCTGCTCCTTGAGGAGAAGTGATAATACGCTCTTCCTTAAATAAGCCAGCTTCTTTAATAGCTTCAATTTCTTCTTGTAAGTGGTTTTTTATTGCTCCGTACATAGTGAGGATTTTAATTACAGCACAAAGATAACATTCATCAACTAGACTTCAGTTATCTTAATAGTTTCATTAACATAAATCAATAGCTTCTTTTGAACTTGAAAGCCCATATCCGTTAAAATGGCTGCATAATTATTAATCTGGTCGCTATGCTGCTGTTGTTTATTGCCAGTCTTGTAGTCCATTAGGATAATTGCTTTATTGGGCTTGACAATAATTCGGTCAGGCCTGATTATGTTACCTGAGTTTACCAAAATATCCTTTTCATTGAACACCTCAAAGGAACCTTCAAAATAGTCTTTTAGCTCAGGGTGATATATAATAGCTTGAATCAATGGTTTTAGGCTTCTTTCGCTTTCCTCGCCTAGATTACCTGAATTTTTGAGTTCGTCAAATGCAAAATCTAAGTCGGTATGAGTTTTTATTTTGGAAAGAATCAGATGTATGAGATTTCCACGCTCTATGGCTTCTTGATGTTGGCTATCCCAAAAATAAGACGCATTAGTCAAGATGTTAAGATTGTGCTCTTCTTTCGGAACAGAAATAAAGTCTAGGAGTTCTGAGTTAACAACAGAATCATCTCTATATGCATGCTCTTGTTTGCCAAACACGTACTGGTTCTCAGTGTCAGACCAGAGATTTTTATTTTGCAAGTAAGAAATTAGAATTCCCGAAAAGGTATTGGAGTTAAACTCTCCTTTTGCATTCATGTCTTTTTTAGATACCACGTAGAGCTGCTCAACAGCTCTTGTTAGTACAACATATAATAAATTGATATTATCCAGCGCCAATTGCTGCCGACGTTGATTATAAAGATATTTTCCTGGCTCTCTGTAATGCTCTACATCCTTGTTAAAATTAATGAGCAAACTCTCAAAACCTTTATAATCTTCCTTATCTACTGGAAACCATATTTTTGGGCGGTTTTCTCTGTAAATATCCAGGTCTGCATAAGGAAATATGACCACAGGAAATTCAAGGCCTTTGGATTTGTGTATGGTCATTATTTGTACCGCGTCAATGTCGTTAGACACAACAATGCTAAGTTTTTCTTCGTTCTCTTCAAAATACCTTAAAAAGGCTGAAATGTCCGATTGGTTTTTTTGTACAAATTCAAAAACTTCGTCCAAATAGAACTCTAGATAGGCATCAGAAATGTCGTTTAGCTCAAATATTCTAACAAGCTGTTCAACCAATTCATACAGTGGCGATTGCATTAATGATTTAAGGTTTAGGGCTTCTTTCTTTAAAGATATTTGGGCTAAGAAATCTTCTAACCCTAGAGATAGATGATTTAAAAAGTACTCGTGCTTGTTTGTTACTTCCTCTCGGTCTGCCAAATATTGCAACGCTTCAATTCTCAATTTGTAATTGGTTGGCTGAACAAGCAATTTTAAAATGTTGTTTAGAAACTTAACCTTTGGGGAGTTTTTTAAAAGCAATGTTTCCGATGATGTAATTGGAATTTTATTGGCGCTCAAATATTGCGCTACAGCCACCCCTTCTTTTCGCTTCCTGGTAATAACACAGATATCTTTGTACTTGTATCCAAGGTCTATGCAATTCTCAACCATATCAAGGACTTCTTTAGGGTATTCCTCATCTGGGATGTCGTCTTTTTCCAGCTCAAGGAACCTTAATTCTACATAGCCTGTTCGCTTCAGATTTTTTTCTTGATGCGAAGCTTTGTAGAGCGAACTATGGTCTTCGGCTTCAAAAAAAGCATGACTTATATAATTGAAAAGGGAATTATTGAAGTCGATAATATGCTCGGCGCTCCTGTAATTGGTTTCTAAGTTGAAAACCGAAGTTTCAGCATAAAACGGTCTATCTTCTCCAGAGTAGAGTGATATAAATTGCTCTGGGTCGCTACCGCGCCATCTGTAAATGGCTTGCTTGGCATCGCCAACAATCATGGATAATCCTTTACCGCTGCTAAGTGTGTTGTCTAATAAAGGAACTAAATTTTGCCATTGCAGTGTGGAGGTGTCTTGGAACTCATCAATGAAATAATGGTTAAATCGCTCACCTAGTCGTTCATAAATAAAAGGTGTGGGCTGATTGCGTATTTGTTGGCTTATAATGTTATTAAACTCTGAAATGAGCATCACATTTTTATCCGCCTTTAGCATATTTAATTCTTGGCTAATAAGATTGAGAACTGAAAAGGGCGTGAGGTTGTTTAAAGCCGATTTAAGAAATTTAATCTCAAAAACTTTAACCTTTGTTTGTGCAAACGCCTCCGCAAGTTGAGGTTGAATGTTGTTAATTACTTCAGCGGTTTTTTCTGAAACTCGAGATGGATACAAAGCTTCATTTTCAAGAAGATTTGTTTGCCAGACAGCACCAAATGACACATTTGTAGATCCTTCTGCAAGCTTTAAAAAATAATTTGGGAGCGATTTTCTCATAAAATCACTGTGCTCAAGCCCAGAGTTGCTTATTAAGTCTAATGTTTTCTCAGCGGTATTTCTTAGCGCATTCTCTTCTGAAGTGACTTCAGATATTAGAATTTGTTTTAACTTACCAAAATCCTCTAAGGTCTTATCCTTGATTTTTTCTAATTCTCCCAAGTCGTTTTCTTTAAGGAGTATCCCAGAAATTTGGTTAAGGTCATAGCTAATGTCCCAGCTCTTGTCATCATTGGTTTTGTCTACGGCAAAATTTACCAAGGTTTTGGTGAGAAGTTGGTCTACGCCAGCTTTGCTTATTAATTTGTCCACGGCCTCATTGAGTAGACGTTCTTGGTCTAATTCAACTTCAAAATTTAAAGGTAATCTTAAGTCGTGCGCAAATGTTCTGATTAAGCGGTGGGTAAAGGCATCAATAGTTGATATGTCAAAAGCACCGTAATTGTGCAGTATGTGTTTTAAGATTTGTTTAGACTTGGATTTAATTTCTGTAAAGCTCAATTGGAGTTCTTCGGATATATCTTTTAGCATTGGGTGTGGGTCATCCTCATCTTGCATGGATGAAAATGTCCTTAGCATTGAGATAATTCGGTCTTTCATTTCGCCAACGGCCTTGTTTGTGAAGGTAATGGCCAAAACATGTTTGAACTCTAAGGGGTCGTTAGATGCAATTAAAATCTTGAGATAAGATTTTGCAAGGGTGTAAGTTTTGCCGCTTCCCGCAGAAGCATTATAAATTTTGAACTGAGATGGCTGCAAGTGATAAATTTTATACCAAAATAGGGAATCTTAATATTTTATTTAGATTTTGTTAAAATCAATATCGTAAATTTGTTAAAACTGAATATTTAACACTAAAATTCTTTAAATATGGCTTTTGAATTACCAAAATTAAACTATTCATACGATGCTTTAGAACCTCATATAGACGCTAGGACTATGGAGATTCATCATACAAAACATCATAATGGATATACAACAAAGTTAAACGCAGCAATTGAAGGCACACCTTTAGAAAGCAAATCTATTGAAGATATACTTTCTGGCTTGGATATGACCAATATGGCTGTTAGAAATAATGGAGGCGGATTTTACAATCACTCTTTATTTTGGACTGTAATGGACCCAAATGATAGAGGATATTTATCAGGAGAGTTAAAAGATGCCATCGAAGCAAAATATGGCTCTAAAGACGCTTTTGTAGAAGCGTTTAGTAAAGCGGCGGCTACGCAATTTGGTTCGGGTTGGGCTTGGTTGTGTGTACATGAAGGAGGAGCTGTGGAGATTTGCTCTACTCCAAATCAAGATAATCCATTAATGCCTGGTGTTGGCTGTGGAGGCACTCCAATTCTTGGTTTAGATGTTTGGGAGCATGCCTACTATTTAAACTACCAAAATAGAAGACCAGATTATATTGACGCTTTCTTTAAAGTCATTAACTGGAACGAGGTCGAAAGACGTTACGCCCAAGCAAAGTAATAATTACTATTTAATAAATATTAAGGCCCAGATGAAAGTCTGGGTTTTTTTATGGCCATTAATCAGTCTAGGAGATAATGAATTTTATTGCATCAAAAGTTTGAAATGAGCGAACAAGTCAAATGAAAAAAGGTGAACAGACGTTCACCTTTTTTGCCCCAAATCTACCATAAACTTAACCTACTTATGTTATGGTGTTTCAAATATAAGTGGACAGATTTGCTTAACGTAAATTTATTGGATAAACGACCTATATATTAGTCTAACCGTGGAAACAGTGGGATTTGATGAAAAAAAGTAGAGAAATATAGTGCTTAATGCTTTATTTTTCTTTTAGTGAAGTCCATAAAAAAAGGTGAACGAAAGTTCACCTTTTTTTGCCCCAAATCTACCATGAACTTAACCTACTTATGTTATGGTGATACCAATGTAATTGTATTTGTTAAAATCAACACATTTAATAGATGAAATGCAGTATTCTTCGATAAAGCGAAAAAATTATCGGATAAAGTGTTTTTTTGATTTAATAGGCACGCTCTTTATTGCCTTCATAAAAATTGATAAAGGCCTTATTTACAACCCTATTGCCACCAGCAGTAGGGTAATCACCAGTAAAATACCAATCGCCTAAATTTTTTGGACAAGCCAGATGCAAGTTTTCAACCGTTTGAAATATTATTTCAACTTCGGCATTAATGTCATCATCACTAAGTAACTCTGATATTTTCTTGGAAATTTCCTCTTCAGTGAAGTCTGCGTAAATTTCTTTTACAAAATTCACTACATGTTTGTCCTTGAGTTCTAATTGCCCCAAACATTTTCTGTACACCTCTTCAACTATATGGTAACGATTATTGTCTTTTAACAACTCTAAGGCTGCCCTAAAGGCCACTAGACTTTCTAAATTGGCCATGTCTATCCCATAACAATCGGGATATCTTATTTGAGGAGCAGAAGAAACCACGATAATCTTTTTTGGGTTTAAACGATCCATCATCCTTAGAATACTCTTCTTTAAGGTTGTGCCTCTAACGATACTGTCATCAATAATTACCAAATTATCGGTCGGTTTAATAACACCATATGTAACATCGTAAACGTGCGCCACAAGATCATCCCTACTGCTATCTTCGGTAATGAAAGTTCTTAGCTTAACGTCTTTGATAGCAATTTTTTCGATTCGTGGTCGTTCTGATAAAATTTCTTCTACTTTGTCAGCTGAAAGTTCACGCTTTCCACTTAAAATAGCTTGGGTTTTTTTATGGTTGAGGTGTTCTTCAACCGTATCAATCATTCCATAAAATGACGTTTCAGCTGTATTTGGGATATATGAAAAAACTGTATTTCTAGTATCGTTGTTAATGGCCTTTAATACTTTTGGCATTACCAGCCGCCCAAGTTCTTTGCGCTCTTCATAGATTTCTGAATCACTTCCTCGCGAAAAGTAAATGCGTTCAAAAGAACATGCCTTTCGCTCTAGAGGCTCTAGAATTTTTTTGATTTCGGTTGAACCAGATTTTTTTGTAATAATGGCATGCCCAGGATCTAGCTCAATGACTTCTTCAAACGGCACGTTAAAAACGGTCTGTATAACGGGACGTTCTGAAGCCACTACGACAACCTCGTCGTCCTTATAGTAATAGGCAGGTCTTATTCCAGCCGGATCTCTTAGCACAAATGAATCGCCATGGCCTAGCAATCCGGCCATAGCATATCCTCCGTCCCAATTCTTTGCAGCACGTCTCAGAATTTTATGCACTTTTAGTCTTTCTGCAATGAGAGGAGAACATTCAATTTTTGAATAGCCTTCTTTCTTTAGGTCCTTATAGATTTTAGCCACGGCATCATCTAGAAAATGACCTATTTTTTCCATCACGGTAATGGTGTCTGCTTTTTCCTTTGGGTGTTGCCCTAAATCTACAAGATTGCTAAAAAGCTCATTAACGTTGGTCATGTTAAAGTTTCCGGCAACTATAAGATTTCGGTGCATCCAATTATTCTGTCTTAGGAAAGGATGAACGCTTTCTACGCTATTCTTTCCAAAGGTGCCATATCTAACATGTCCAAGAAGAACCTCGCCAATGTAGGGAATATTCTTTTTTTGAAGTTCTACATCGTCAAGATAGTTTGGGTGCTCACCCAATTCCTTGTTAATCCTGTCATTGATTTGGGAAAAAATATCTTGAATGGGTTGCTGGGCTATGGATCTTATGCGACTTATGTAGCGCTCACCAGGCTTGGTGTTAAGTTTAATACTGGCGAAACCAGCACCATCTTGACCTCGATTATGCTGCTTTTCCATCATAAGGTACATTTTATTTACACCATAAAAAGCACTGCCGTATTTTTCCTTATAATAATCAAGGGGTTTGAGAAGTCGAATAAGTGCTATACCACACTCGTGTTTAATCGCATCGCTCATTAGTTGTTGATATTTAAATCACAAAAAAACGCGCTTTTTTAGGCGCGCGTGTTTATGATAATTCTATTTCAAATTGGGTTAGATTTTTAAACTCATCTAAGCGTTTATATATTTCCTTTTCGGATAGATTCTGCATCCGTTCGGTACCAAACTTTTCCACGCAGAACGAGGCTAAAGTAGACCCATAGATAACCGCAGTTTTCATATTCTCGAAAGAATAATCGCCTGTGCTAGCGAGATAACCAGCAAATCCGCCGGCAAAAGTATCGCCTGCGCCTGTTGGGTCAAAAACCTCTTCCAATGGAAGAGCTGGTGCAAAGAACACATTGTCTTCATGAAACAACAAAGCGCCATGCTCCCCTTTTTTGATTACCACGTATTTAGGGCCCATCTCATGAATTTTTCTAGCAGCCACAACTAACGAATATTCTCCTGTCAATTGCCTAGCTTCTTCATCATTTATGGTTATAACGTCAATCTTGGCAATGACCTCCATTAGTTCATCCAAAGCACAATCCATCCAAAAGTTCATAGTGTCTAAAATGCTTAATTCAGGTTTTTTTTCCATCTGACTAAGCACACTCATTTGGACGGATGGATGGAGATTTCCTAACATAACCACTTCAGCATTTTTGTAGGCAGTGGGTACAATAGGTTGAAAATTTGCTAAGACATTTAGTTCTGTGACCAAGGTGTCCCTGGAATTCATATCGTTATGATACTTACCGCTCCAAAAAAAGGTTTTACCGTCCTTAACGACTTCAATTCCAGAAATGTCTATGTTTCTATTGGATAGTAAATCTAAATACCTCTGCGGAAAATCACCGCCAACTACAGAAACCAATGAAGATTCAAGATTAAAATTAGATGCTGCTAAACCAATAAAAGTTCCAGCGCCTCCTAGTATTTTGTCGGTTTTTCCAAAAGGAGTTTCAATAGCATCAAATGCTACCGTTCCGACAATTACTAATCTTCTCATTAAAATGAATTTGAATTAAGGTGCAAATTTAAGCAAAATATATTCCTTGTGAAATAGGCATAAATTATTGGAATGGAGCTCTATTTTCTGCCAAAGTCTGCAGGTATTTCGCCCCAGGCCTTGGTTTCCCATTTTACAATCACCGTTTTATAACTGTTGTTTTTTAACCAGTTTTCTGCGCGGCGAACAAGGTCAAATGCAGCCTTATTATGAGCGTTTTCCTGTAACTTGGAATTGCACTTTTTCTTCTTAACCCAGCTCATGGCTGTTTTAGAATCGGTGTAAATTAATTTAGAGCTATTTTTTTGTTTTAGATAGGCTAGGCCATGAACTATGGCCAAAAACTCTCCAATGTTATTGGTAGAATGTTCAAAAGGGCCTTTTCTAAAAAGCTGCTTTTTTGTAGCGGTATCAACACCACGATATTCCATCTTTCCAGGGTTTCCACTAGAAGCTGCATCAACACAGATAGAATTAGGGTTAGGGCCTCCTATTTTTTTAAGCTCTTCTGCACTTAACTCGCTTTTAAAGCTCTTTTGTTTTCCGATGTAGGTCTTAAAGTCTTGTTTTAAGGCTTCTTTTGCGGCCTCAAAAGAAGAGAACGCCTTGTATTTGGCACCTTTAAAATTTGTAATCTGTGCTTTGCAATCTTCCCAAGATTCAAATATTCCGGTATGATGACCTTTCCATACGGCGTAATACTTTTTCTTCTTTTTACTCATTTATACCAGTTATAAAGGCGCTCGTATCTAAATCTTGTCCTGTTTTTGCAAAAGTTGCTGAACAACCTTTGGAAAATGTTCCATTTCTAGCTCATGGATTTTCGCAGCCACTTCTTCTGGTGAGTCCTTTGGTAAAACCTCGCATTCAGCTTGAAAAATAAGAGCCCCTTCATCGTAATTTTCATTGACATAATGGATTGAAATTCCTGTTTTGGTCTCCTTGTTCTCTACCACCGCACGATGGACATGCATGCCATACATGCCTTTACCACCATATTTGGGGAGTAGTGCAGGATGAATATTAATGATTTTGTTAGGAAAAGCCTTTAGGATATTCTCAGGGATTTTCCATAAAAATCCTGCCAAGACAATTAAATCCGGCTTACTTGCTTTTAGTAAACTAAAAACATCAGCGGTTTCAGTAAAAGCGATTCTATTAAAAGAAAATGCGCTTATTTTTAATTTTTTACAACGGTCAAGAACTTTGGCCTTGGGGTTATTTGTAAGAACCTGAACCACTGATATATCAGGTGAGTTTTCAAAAAACCGTATCAGATTTTCGGCATTAGATCCAGAGCCTGAAGCAAAAATTACAATTCGTTTCATTTATAGTGGTAGGAATTCGAATATCAAACAAAAAAAAGAATAATAATTTACAAATAGAGGAAAATATTGAAAATACCGTTTTGCTTTCTCTGCATAAAACGCTACATTTTAAAAGTAAAAATGTTTTTTAACATAAAGTTTTATATTTTTGCGGTCTAATTAAAACTTAAAATTAAAGATTATGTCAGACATTGCATCAAGAGTAAAAGCGATAATCGTTGACAAATTAGGTGTTGATGAAAACGAAGTTGTAGCTGAGGCTAGCTTCACTAACGACTTAGGAGCAGATTCTTTGGATACTGTTGAATTAATAATGGAATTTGAAAAAGAATTTGATATTCAAATCCCTGATGACCAAGCTGAAAACATTGCTACAGTTGGTCAAGCGATCTCATACATAGAGGAGGCAAAATAACACTATAATCTTTATGGAATTAAAGCGAGTCGTTGTTACAGGATTAGGTGCGCTTACACCCATAGGTAATACTTTAGAAGAGTATTGGGATGGGCTTGTCAGTGGCAAGAGTGGTGCTGCACCAATTACTTATTTTGATGCATCAAAATTTAAAACACAATTCGCTTGCGAAATAAAGGATTTTAACGTTAATGACTTTATTGATAGGAAGTTAGCGCGAAAAATGGACAAGTTTTCGCAATATGCTATGGTGGCTACAGATGAAGCTATCGCAGATTCGAAACTTGACCTTGATTCACTAAACAAATACAGAGTTGGGGTGATATGGGGCGCCGGAATTGGTGGTCTGGAAACCTTTCAGGATGAGGTTTTAAACTTCGCCCAGGGTGATGGGACACCAAGATTCAACCCATTTTTCATACCAAAAATGATTGCTGATATAGCACCGGGAAATATTTCAATTAAGTATGGCTTTATGGGCCCTAATTATACAACGGTTTCTGCCTGCGCTTCTTCAGCAAATTCATTAATAGACGCATTAAACACCATTAGATTAGGACATTGCGATGTTGTAATCACTGGAGGTAGTGAAGCAGCCGTAACCATAGCAGGAATGGGTGGCTTTAATGCTATGCATGCCATGAGTACTAGAAATGACAGCCCAGAAACAGCGTCAAGACCATTTGATGCCAATAGAGATGGTTTTGTCTTGGGAGAAGGTGCTGGTTCTATAGTCTTAGAAGAATATGAACATGCTAAAGCTCGAGGGGCCAAAATTTATGCTGAAGTCGTAGGAGGAGGTTTGTCCTCTGACGCTTATCATATGACAGCTCCTCATCCAGATGGAATAGGTGTAGTTGCCGTAATGAAAAATTGTTTAGAGAATGCAGGCCTAAATCCTGAAGATGTAGACCATATTAATACACACGGTACTTCGACACCACTTGGTGATGTTGCCGAATTAAAAGCTATATCTGAAGTTTTTGGCAGTCATGCTAAAAATATAAATATTAATTCTACTAAATCAATGACTGGTCATTTATTGGGTGCAGCAGGAGCTATCGAGTCTATTGCATCAATTATGGCATTGGAAAAAGGTATTATACCGCCAACCATAAATCATGAGACCGTTGATGAAAATATTGATCCAGAATTAAACTTAACACTCAATAAAGCCCAAAAACGCGATATTAAGGTTGCCATGAGTAATACCTTTGGATTTGGCGGACACAACGCTTGTGTATTATTCAAGAAATTAGATTAAATCCCGAATGAGTTTCATTCGTAACATATTGAAAAATTCCCGTTCTGATGAAGACGGGAATTTTTTTTTACAGCTTAAAAATATTCTAGGTTTTAAGCCAAAATCGCTTTTCCTTTATCAAAAGGCATTTACCCATCGCTCAATGAACTTGAAAGACAAAAAGGGGAATGCCATTAATTACGAACGTTTGGAGTTTGTAGGCGATGCCATGTTGAGTTCTGTTATCGCTGCCTATCTTTATGAACAAGTCCCTCATGGCGATGAAGGCTACCTTACTAAGATGAGGTCTAAAATTGTAAGTCGGGAACATCTTAATGAACTTGGAAAGGAGCTTAATCTCATAGAACTTATAAAAAGCCGTATTCCAAGGTCTAATTTTGGTAACAACATCCATGGTAATCTTTTTGAAGCTTTGGTTGGGGCTATTTATTTAGACAAAGGATATAAGGTTTGTGAAAAATTCATCTATGACAGTGTAATAATACCACATGTAGATATCGAAACCTTAGAGGGCAAAGTCATAAGCTACAAGAGTTTGGTTATAGAATGGTGCCAAAAAGAAAAAAACACGTTTGACTACGAAGTTTATGAGGATACAGGCAAGGACGAGTTTAAACATTTTTCGGTAAAATTAAGCATCAACGACAAAGTAGTGTCTAAAGCTAGGGCTACCTCCAAGAAAAAAGCAGAGGAAAAAGCATCAAAGCGTGCCTTCTTTGCTTTTCAGAAGGAAATTACCAAAAACTTATAAAATTAGCTGGAGCATATCTATAACGTTTTCGTGAGTTTTGCGGTTAAGATTAACTAAAAGTTAATAAGACAAACTATAATAAAGTCTATATTTACCATCAAACTTTGTAAGCCAATGGCCATGCATAAACTTTTTATGGACGATTTTTACGATGAATCCTTTAAGCTTATAGCGGTGCATTGCAACTTAGAAGATTATCGGTTGGCTTATTTACTGAACAAAAGCCTAAACTTAAAATTGAAGCGCTGCCAGGACGATCTGGACTTTGAATATTTTAAGTCTTCCTATGCTATTTACGAATGGGAAAACACCTCAGAGTACATTACCTGGCATTTGGTCGCTAATATTTGTAAAAAGGAGGAAGATAGTCTTTACAGCTCTGGTACACTTTTTCAAGACAGCCAGCGCGTATTAAAAACCTTTAATCTCATACCTGAATATAAAAACGTAAATTATTTTATAAAAATTTCAAATGAAATAAGCGATCTTAATGACAAAGTTGTTTTGAATAAAATAAATCGCATACCACAGATAATAACAAGTTATTCTGTAGACCCCGCAAAACTTAAGTCTAAGGATTATTTAATTTTTTAGTTAATGCAAACAAAGAAAACAAAAATAGTGGCTACCCTTGGGCCATCTACTAGCAACAAAGATGTTTTAAAGAAAATGCTCGATGAGGGTGCTAATGTATTTAGAATAAATTTTTCTCACGCAGATTATACCGATGTAAAAGACCGGATAAGAATGATACGTGAGCTGAATGAAGAATTTGGATATAACGCCGCAATTTTGGCAGATCTACAAGGCCCTAAATTAAGGGTTGGCGTAATGAAGGGCGAGGTAGTTGTTAATGAAGGTGATGAAATTATTTTCGCAACAGGCGAACGATTTGAAGGCACAAAGGAGCGCGTCTATATGACCTATGAAAACTTCCCACAAGACGCAAAACCAGGAGAGCGCATTCTTCTCGATGATGGTAAGCTTATTTTCGAGGTCGTAGCTACAGATGGAGAATCTGAAGTTAAGGCAAAAGTACTGCAAGGCGGACCTTTAAAGTCTAAAAAAGGGGTAAATCTACCTAATACGGATATTTCCCAACCTGCATTGACAGAAAAGGATATTGAAGATGCCTTATTTGCCATAAGCCAAAGAGTCGATTGGATTGCGTTGTCCTTTGTGAGGCATGCAGAGGATTTAATGCAGTTAGAAAAGCTAATCAGTGAGCATGGCGACCATAAAATTCCAATAATTGCAAAAATAGAAAAGCCAGAGGCAGTTGAGAACATTGATAAGATTGTGGCTTATTGTGATGGCCTTATGGTAGCACGAGGCGATTTGGGTGTAGAGATTCCGGCAGAGGAAGTACCTTTAATTCAGAAGAAATTGGTACTTAGAGCCAAAAGAGCTCGAATTCCAGTTATCATTGCCACTCAGATGATGGAAACCATGATCACAAGCCTTACGCCAACACGAGCAGAAGTAAATGATGTGGCCAACTCCGTAATGGATGGAGCCGATGCCGTGATGCTTTCTGGAGAAACCTCAGTAGGGCAATACCCTGTGCAGGTAATTCGTCAAATGGCAAGTATAATTAGAAGTGTAGAGGACTCTCATCTTATTGAGGTCCCACAATCACCACCACATATAAGGACCAAGCGTTACATTACTAAAGCCATATGTTACCATGCTGCTAATATGGCAAACGAAATTAATGCCAAGGCCATTTCTACATTGACAAATAGTGGTTATACAGCATTTCAAATCTCAGCGTGGAGGCCGAAAGCGCATATTTTGGTTTTTACGTCTAATCGACGTATCCTAACACAACTCAGCTTACTTTGGGGCGTAGAAGCTTTTTATTACGATAAATTCGTAAGTACCGATGAAACTATTGAAGACGTTAATGCCATAGCTTGTAAAAAGGGATACCTCGAAGTTGGTGATATGCTCATTAGCCTAGCAGCAATGCCAATACAGGAAAAGGGTATGGTAAATACATTAAGAGTAACTGAAATAGAAAGCTGCAGCTTTTAAAAATCAAATTTCAACTGAACACTAACTGAGGTTTGTTTCTCGTCTTTTGTTTGGGATTGTTTGTCCGTATTGAGATTGGACAACGATATTCCCAAAAGGCGCACCGAGTTATTTAATTTTTCCTGATATAGAAGCTCTTTTGCCGTTTCTAAGATTAGGGATGTATCACTAAGATAATATGGAAGTGTTTTACTACGGGTTTGCAGGGTAAAATCGCTGTATTTGATTTTTAGTGTTATTGTTTTACCAGCGACGTTACTTTGCTCTAAACGTCTTGAAACTTCGTTTGCTATCTGCTCCAATTTTTCGAGCATAAATACTTCAGAAGACAGGTTGTTGCTAAAGGTTCTTTCAGCAGCAAGGGATTTTCTAATCCTATTAGGCTTAACAGGACTGTCATGAATTCCACGAACGACTTGGTAGAAAAATTTACCAGATTTGCCAAACTGGCTTTCCAAATATTCCAGAGATTTAGATTTTAAGTCTTTTCCTGTAAAGATTCCTCTTTGGTACATTTTTTCTGCAGTCACCTTACCTACTCCGTAAAATTTTCTGATATCCAAATCCTCAAGAAATGTTAGAACATCTTCTGGGTTAACTGTTTTTTGTCCGTTAGGTTTATTAATATCACTGGCAACTTTGGCAATAAATTTATTGATTGAAATACCTGCCGAAGCCGTTAATCCAATTTCATTGTGGATACGCTGCCTAATTTTTTGTGCAATTAAAGTGGCGCTAGGAAAGGCTATTTTATTCTCTGTAACATCCAAGTAAGCTTCGTCAAGGGATAAGGGTTCCACTAAATCAGTGTAATCGTAGAATATTTTTCGAATATCTTGGGAAATCTCTTTATAGCGGTCAAATCGAGGCTTAACAAAGATAAGATTAGGACATAGTTTTTCAGCTAACCGACCAGACATTGCGCTCTTTACTCCAAATTGGCGTGCTTCGTAGCTGGCAGCACTAATAACTCCACGTCTTCCTCCACCACCAACGGCAATAGGTTTACCTTTTAAACCGGGATTATCCATTTGTTCAACAGAGGCATAGTAAGCATCCATATCAACATGAATAATTTTCCTAATAGGCAGGTTAAAATCCATCTTTCAAATTTATAATATCTTTAGCAAATTAAATTGAATTTATGGGACATACAGCAATCATTTTAGGAGCTACAGGACTCACCGGAAGTCATCTCTTAGATATGGTTTTAAACGATGTTTTCTACGATAAGATTGTGGTTTTCGGGAGGAGTAGTTTGGACATTACCCACCCGAAATTAGAGTCGCACATTATAGATGTTTTAGATTTAGAACAAGAGGCGGATAGATTTAAAGCTGATGTTGTTTTTTGCTGTATTGGTACAACCAAAGCAAAAACACCGGATATGGAGCTGTACAGAGCTATTGATTATGGTATTCCTGTTACGGCTGCAAAGTTGTGTAAAACCAATAAGATACCTTGCTTTGTGGTCATGTCTTCCCTTGGCGCTGATAAAACAAGCAATATTTTCTATAACAGGATTAAGGGCGAGATGGAAGCTGCTGTACTAGAGCAAGGCATTCCCAGAACCTATATTTTGCAACCCTCAATAATTCTTGGAGATAGGAATGAAAAACGTCGAGGAGAATCAATCGCAAAGGTCCTTATGACCTTAATAACGCCATTACTTCTAGGAAAATTGAAACGTTATAGGCCTATAGCATCAAAAACGATAGCTAAGGCCATGGTGAACTTACCTAAAGGTAATCGAGAAGAGAACATCATTCCATCACATGTCATTAAAGAAATTGCAAGTCATGGCTCTTGAAATTGAAAGAAAATTTTTGGTGCTTAACACGTCCTTTAAGAAGGATGCCAGCAGTGAGCATGTTATAAAGCAGGGCTTCTTAAACAGCCAGAAAGACCGAACGGTACGTGTTAGAATTTCAAAAGATGAAGGAACTTTAACCATTAAAGGTGCATCTTCCAATGATGGATTGGTTCGTTATGAGTGGGAGAGACCTTTGAGTTTATCAGATGCCGAAGCGCTAATACACTTATGTGAACCTGGAATTATTGAAAAAACAAGGTATTTAGTTCCTTGTGGAAAACACATTTTTGAAGTAGATGTATTCAGTGGAGACAATGAGGGTTTAATTATTGCTGAACTTGAGCTGAAACATAAGCACGACAAGTTTGAGGCTCCAAATTGGTTGGGCAAAGAAGTAACAGGAGATATTAAATACTATAATTCCCAATTGGCTAAAAACCCATTTAAGAATTGGTAGATAAAAAAAGCCTGTCACTTAATAAGTAACAGGCTTGAAATTCTAAACTTTGAAATAATTAGGCTCCTGGGCCACCACTAACTATAATGAACTCAGATCGTCTATTTTCTTGATGCTGTTCCTTAGTACAGCCACCAGAACAATCAACTTTAGGTTCAGACTCGCCCTTGCCTTCAGATGAGACTCTAGATTCGTCTATGCCTTTAGAAATGATATATTGCTCTGTCGATTTAGCTCTTTTTTCAGATAATTGGGCATTATAATTTTCAGACCCTCTGATGTCTGTATGCGCAACTATTTTAAGAACCATATCTGGGTATTTGGTCATAATTTGAACAACCTTGTCCAGTTCAAAAGCAGCTTCGGACGTAATATTATACTTGTCAAATTCAAAGAAAATAGGATCTAATTCTATTTTGTCTGCAACGATCAGTTTCTCTATAGGATCTAGTGAAATCTGTACATTTTGTTCTTCTTCATTAGTGCCTTTTACAAAGACTTTCTTACTGTCATATTCGTCCATGACTACTTCGAGTTCCGTATCTTCTTCACATTCAACAATAAACTCTGCAACACCGTTTTCATCTGTATTTTTTGTAACTACTTTATTGCCTTCGGCATCATATAAGGACACGGAAGCACCACTTACAGGTTCTCTTGTTTTGTCGTCTAAAACCGTAGCCATGACAAGTACGTCACAAAGCGGTTGTAATTTCTTAAAGACGTAAACATCGTCACTTCCTTGTCCGCCATCACGATTAGAGGACACAAATCCTTCCTCAGCCTCTTCATCTATGGTAAAGGCAAAGTCGTCTCCATTACTGTTTATAGGAATACCTACGTTTCTTATAGGAGCCATTTTACCATCAATTTCTTTAGTGTAAAATACATCCATACCACCAAGGCCTAGGTGACCGTTTGATGAGAAGTATAAAATGTTTTTACTACTGATATATGGAAACATTTCTTGACCTTCAGTATTGACTTTCTGTCCTAGATTAACAGGCTCTCCTATACTTCCATCATCATTAATCGGTGCTTTGTAGATATCAAAGTTTCCGTAACCACCAGGCATATTTGAAGCAAAATACAACGTACTTCCATCAGGGCTAACAGATGGATTTTTAACAGAGTAATTTTCACTGTTAATAGAAAGTGGCTCAACAGTATCCCAATCAGAACCCAATTTGGTGGCTTTGAATAAGTACAGCTGGCTGTATCTAGTCTTACTTAAGGAATCCTTTTGAAAATCTTTTTCAAAGTAACTCTCCCTTGAAAAATACATGGTTTCACCATCAGGTGAGAAGGACACGAGGCCTTCATGGAATTTTGTATTGATTTTATCATTCATCAATTCCGCTTCCTGATAGGTGCCATCTGCATTTTTGGATAGTCGGTAAATGTCTAGGAATGGCTGCGCATTCCAACCATAGGTTTTTCTATTATCGTTTCGGCTTGACGCGATATAAAGTTTTCCGTCATTTGTAGTTCCGCCAAAGTCCGATTGCTCTGAATTGAAACTCGCATTTTGCACGTTGAACTTTTTACCTTGCTCTAATATTTTAGGCAAATAATCTGGATTTTTTCTGTAAGCTGTTGCTCTATCGTCCGATGGGCGCATAGAAGCAAATTTATCCATTTGTTCATTGGACTCTTTATACTTCCCATTAGCTTTTAGCATTTGTGAGTATTTATAAATCATCTCAGGATCATCAGAGGTTTCCAGAGCTTTTGCATACCACTTTTCAGCTTCTACAGTATTAAAGATGTTGTAATAGCTTTCAGCTAATTGCGCATAAATGTAGGGTGTTCCTTCACCCTTATCAACAAGTTTGCTGTAACTTTCCGCTGCCTTAACAAATTCAAATCGGGCAAATTGCTTGTCTGCCTTCTTGGTATTAGAATCTTGAGCAGTTAAGCTTAAACTACTCACTAGGGCGATAAATAATAGTGTTTTAAAGTTTTTCATATTTGATTTAGCTTAACTGATTAAAAGTATCTTGGTGAACGAGAAACGCGTTTCGGAAAATTAAGGTCAAATAACAACATGACTTCGTGCGAAGCAGGTGCAAATGCCCTAATATCCGAGGAGACTGCATCGTAGGCATAGCCAACTCTAACTGATTCTGAAATCGCAAAATTGACAAGGCCTGAGAAGGAGTCATCCAACCTGTATGATGCCCCAATTTCGAACTTCTTGAAAAAGCGTGCATTCAAGTTGACGTCAAATGATGTGGGAGCATCAAATGATGATTTAACCATAAACGAGGGTTTAAGCTCAGTATTAGGGGATAAATCAAAAACGTAACCTCCCGTGATAAAATAGTGCTGTGTTTCGGATCCTATTTTATTTCCATTAGCATCTAAATGTACAGAAGCCAACATATTGGGTACCGAAACGGCTAAATAATACTTATTAGTGTAGTAAAAAAAGCCGGCACCGATATTTGGTGTGGTTTCATTTATATCTTGGAAAAAGGGATCTCCCGGATCAATTAAATCAATGCTCGCTAGACCGATATCATGAAATGTTGCTCCAGCCTTAACACCGAAGGCAAGACGATGCTCACCACCAAGTTTTAAGGTGTAAGACACATCAACATAGGTATTGGTTTCCCTCACGGGTCCTAATTGATCCGCAATGACTGAAAGACCTAGGCCCAAGTTGTTTCCAACTGGTGCGTGGCCAAAAAATGTTCCGGTTTCAGGTGCGCCATCAATTTTAGACCATTGGTTCCTGTATAATAAGCCAAAGGATAAACCCTCTCTCGATCCTGCATAAGCCGGATTAATTATGTTCATGTTATACATGTACTGGGTGTACTGTGGGTCTTGTTGCCCTTGAACTTGCAATGCTAGGAGCAAAACCGCTATAATAGAAAGTTTTTTCATTTTAGTAAGTTGATTCTTTTAGTTGATTATCTATTAATATATATCCATCCAGTACGTGTTTTTGTACCGCCTTCGTAAACCATTGTATAGAAATAAGTTCCTACAGGTAACTCGTCGCCATCATTGGTTTGTCCTACCCATTCGTCCCTATAATTAGTTTTAGAATAGACAAGTGTACCGTTTCTGTTGAAAATTTGAAGTTCTGTAACATCAAAATATCTCAAATCAAACGTATCATTCTGTCCTATAGAAACTCCTGGTGAAATACCCTGTGGAATAACACAGTTTTCAAATTCTATTACTGTAGGCATTGGTATTGTGGTAGAACATCCAGTTGCATTTGAAGTAATTACCGCTTCGTAATCACCTTCTTCAAATACCTCTACGGATAATCCGTTTTCACCTGGAATAATTGCACTATCTATAAACCACTCTATAGTAACCTCCGATGCTGTGAAATCATCTGGAACTAAAGTTAACACGACTCCTGATTCTGCTTGAGGACACAGTAAGAACTGGTTGTTCTCTGTGTCAAAATAAAACACATCTGTATCTACGGTTGCATTAACCACATCTAAAACTACAAGATTAAAAGAAGTGATATTGAAACAGCCACTGGCATTGTTCTCTAACCTTACAAAAATCTCTTCGCCATCTGTTCCAATATATGGAGATGTTAGTGCTCCAGTTCCACTTTCTGCACTGGCTAAAGTATTGTGATACGTTAAGGTCACCTCTGCTGGGTTAACACCACCTAAAACAGCGGCATCGTTATCTGTTAGCATAAATTCTACTGAACCATCATCAGAACATTCTTCAAGGTTGAATGGCACTCCTATAGCTGGTGTTGTAAGCACCACCAATTCAACTTCAGAAATTTCCCTACAACCCAAGAAGCCATCGTTAGCTGCATCAGTATCCTCTATTCTTACAATCAAGGTTTCACCTGTTGTTGAGTAAGGTGAGGTTACAGGGTTTATAGCTTGATTAGCATCAGATAAGTTAGTGTAATAACTCACTGTAAAATCAGCGCCTAAACCTAGTGAGGCTGTAATAGCGTCTAAATCAAAATCTTCTACACCATCTGCCTCAGGGCCGTCACAAACTTCTTCAGTAAAAGGATCAACGTTACCAGGATCGTCATAGAAATTTAATTCCGCTAAGGCTGAGAAATAAACTTCACTCTGGTCACAAATACCGCCTAAGACCTGTACTTGGTATGTTCCAGATTCTGTTGCCACATAAGTTGGGTCTGTTGCTCCTGGAATAACAAATCCGTCTTGATACCATATATACTCATCAACATCATAGAATGTAGTAGCTTCTAAGGTGACGCTGTCAAAACCACAGTAATTAAGTATTTCATCTGGTGTGCCTAAATCAGGAACATCATCTTCAATCGGAGCACCTTCAATTTCCAGTGTTACATCACAAACAACTTCACAGTTGGTGCCGTCTGGTGGACCAGAATCTTGAGTAAATGTATAAGTACCTGGCTGTTGCGAGAAGTTTGTTATAAGTATAATGTAAACAGAGTTTGCAGGAACGTTTGTTAAGGTAATTGTTTCTGTTGCTGTCGCAGAGAAACTACAATCTGCAATGTTTTCAGGGAGAAGTTCAACACAGCCTCCTTGTTGGTCTACAAATGGTCCCCAAACTATGAAATCTATATCTAAAAGTGTTCCAGTATTACTTGTCTGGTCTAGACTAAAGACATAATCACCTGCTTCGTCAAATAAAATAGTATTCCACTGTGGGTCAGGTTGTGAGCCTAAACAATCATAGTCTAAATATGGAGGTGCTACTTGATCACCAACAACACTAGGATAACTAATACTTGGATCCGCACAGATTGGTAAAGCATCCAAACAGAAGGTTGGCTCACCCAAAGTGCTTACACATAAGTCAAATGTTGTGGTTTCATCATCCGATCCGCCAGAAAACACCCTGACATAGTAAGTGTTGCCTATAGTTAAAGCTGGAGTTAAACTAAAGTCATCCGTAGAACAGTAAATTTCGGTGAGGTTATCACATGTCCCTTCATAAAGCGCATGATCGATATTAAAAGTACCTCCCGCTATGTTTTGGATTTGAATGATTTGTTGTTCACCAATAGCAACAAACTCGAACCACACGTCATCATCGGTGTCTCCAGTACAACTTCCTCCAGGTACTCCAGAAGGCGTTGCTGCCAATATGGTTCCAGGTGTAGTAACAGTACACGATTCATCAGCATTTACACCTACCACCGTAGCATCACAAGGATTATCATTTTCAGGTGGACATGCGAGTAATTGAATAGGTTGACTATTAATTACACAATTTGCATCCTGATCATTACTTACCGTAATTATTACATCTTGAAGGAAAGGGAAAGGTCCAACTTGGTAAATTCCCGGCGTTGTAACATTGTCTACTGTATCTCCATTGATGTTATTTGAAATTGTTAATGATGTGGCATCACCTAAATCGGTAATATTCACATCGATTAAAAATTGGTCGCCATTGGCACAATCATCAATAACTGCATAGGTCGCTTGTGGATTTATACAGGTAGCACAAGCAACAGTGTAATTGATACCATCAGCTAAACCAGTAGAACCACCAGCACAGCTTATAATACCATCTGAATTAACATACCAAGATATGGTGTCTCCAGTAGATTGAAATGTTAATCCACCTATATTACCACCATTACCATAATTCTCATCTGCTGGAGCGAAACCAGGGAAAGGAGTACCGTTGGAATCTAAGACAACGAGCTCGTCCCAGCCATTCTCAACAAAGCCAGAATTGAAGGTTAGGTTTAATGGTGTCCCATCCAGACTTGTAAAGGTTAGGATAACAGGGTTTGTAT
The DNA here is from genome assembly GCA_913055905.1 of uncultured Winogradskyella sp. GTDB lineage: Bacteria > Bacteroidota > Bacteroidia > Flavobacteriales > Flavobacteriaceae > Winogradskyella. The sequence continues at coordinate 274,714 of CAJXLB010000001.1, read as the reverse complement.
CACCATCATCGTCATAACAATAATCTAAGGTAACTGGGCCTCCATTAGCACAATCCAAGAAGGTTTCCGTACAAATGTCTTGCGTTAAAGAAGTGCTTGAGATTACACAGTTACTGTCATCATCGTTTGCAACAGAAATGACAACATTGGTATTGTTCGGATAAGGCCCGAAACTGTAAACACCAGTCGCATTAACAGTTTGATTATTAGCAGGGTCGATGTTGTCACTTAGGGTGACAGAACTTGCACTACCTAAATCTGTCAAATCAACTTCAACTAAAAATTGAGGGCCATTGATACAATCACTTACAACAGCAAAGTCTGCAACGGCATTCGTACAGGTCGCGCAATTTACAGTGTAATTAATACCATCGGCTAAGGCTGTACTGCCACTGCCACAACTGACAGAACCATCTGAGTTAATATAGAAAGAAATTGTATCTCCAGTAGACTGAAATGTTAAACCACTTATATCTCCAGCATTACCGTAATTATTATCTGCAGGGGCGAAACCGGGAAAGGGTGTACCATTAGAATCAAGCACTACTAGTTCATCCCAGCCATTTTCTACATTACCAGAATTAAAAGTTAGATTTAAAGAGGTACCATCATTGCTCGTAAATTCGAAAATAACAGGATTGGCGGCTCCACCGTTTTCATAACAATAGTCTTGAGTAACAGGGCCTCCGTTGGCACAGTCCAGCACAAAACTGGTCTGAATAGGAGTTGTAAAGTTAATGGGACCTGCCCAAGTACTGTCACCAGTTGTACAATTCGCTCGCACATAAATCTCATAGTCGGTTTCTGGCGTAAGGTTTGTCTCACTAACATTTGTAACTCCTACAACTGTACCGTTGGCTGGCACACCAGTTCCTGCTGGTTGTACCACATATTCCCATGATGTTTCTCCACTATTAGCGGTCCAGGAAAAGTCAACTGAATCAGAGGTTAGGTTAGCAATAGTTATACTGCTTGGAGGAATACAAAATGTTCCACAGGTTTCAACTCGCATAAGGTCTATGGACATATCTCCATTAAAATCTCCGGTACCTGTGTGACTGAATTCAACATATATGGTTTGGCCAAGGTAGGCATCTAAATTTATACCCACTGGAACCCAATCAGCGCCATTGGATGTTTGTAATTCTCCAACCCATGTAAATAAAGTTGTAAATGGCCCAGTTGCAGAGTTTCCTACACCAACGTTTAAAGTTCCCATATCTTCACCAAAGGCGTGCATGTAAAAAGATAGCTCGGCGCCATCAGTTGCTGAAGATAAATCAATGGCAGGACTTACAGCAGAAGCTGTATTTGTAGCACCACCAGAGGCTTCATAATTCATGTAATTAGCACCACTAAATGCTGCATCAGGACCTGTGTCAAATGACCCAGAGGCACCTGGAATTTCCCAAAAACCAGACTGGTCTGTTGTGGTTAAATCTCCAGTCCATCCTTCAAAAGCGTCAAATTCTGCCGTGTAAATAAACGAAGAATCACCTGTACTACAAGTTACACCAACAGGTGCTGGAGGTGGTACATTTAATGTGGTGAAATTAACAGGTCCAACCCAAAGGCTATTGTCTCCAGGTCCGCATTCTGCTTGATAGTATAAGAAATATTGTGTAGATGGTGTAAGTCCAGATAATGAAGTCGTAGGATTTGTGTTCACTGTTGTACTGCCTTCTTCTTCTCCATTGCCTGGCGTGAAATCTGCGCCGCCATTCCATTCTATATTCCATGTTGTTTCAACATTTCCTGCCGTCCAATCGAGATCTACACTATCTGAAGTTAAAGCTGAAATAGTAAGGCCAGAAGGCTCTGGACAGGTTGGTGTTTCAAAAATTGTAACCACAATATTTGACCAATCGGCGCTAGAACCACCAAACGATTGATTTAGAGTTAACTCTAACAAACCATCTGTTTGAGGGTCATATAGACCAGCTAAATCCCCTTCAAAAGTTAGAGTTGTGTCTCCCGTTCCGGCAAGAGCACCAGATGTTGGAGGGTCTATGGTAATACTTCCAGCTGCTGTGGTGATAGTTAAATCAGCTTCATTAGACCAAGCATTATTGGTATTAACCCAGTCAACGGACACAGAGAATGAGTTATAGGTGCCTGTACTGGAAGCCGGTACTCCAGCAGCATTTCCACTATCATTAATATTAACGGTGGGAGGTGTTCCCTCAGGAACATTAATTGGCCCAGCCACAGGATCGAATACATGCTGAGCATTCAAAGCCAAGAAGCATCCAAAAATGAATAAAAACAATGTAACTTTTTTCATTAGTATTTGGTTTGTTAGAAATTATATAATCTTTATAATCAAAGCATTATAAAGATGTGATTTTTTATAAAATTTTTTTGGGGCAAAAATGGGATAAGTGCTTATGCTTATTAACCAAATCGAAGATAAAAAAAATGGTTATTAACAGTCCGTTAACAATGTTATAATAGATTAACGGTAGTAATAATCGATAAATGGTTTAAGGTAGATTAAGGTCGTTTTAAATTTATATACACCGGAAAATGGTCGCTATAACCACCCTTGTAGCGCTTTCCTACATAGGTTCTAAAAGGCTGTCCTTTGAACTTGCCATGGTATTGCGTTAAAAATCGTTCATCAAAGATATTGGCATCACTAAAGGATAATTTAGATGTCGAGGTGTTTAATAAATTGGTAGAACACAATATTTGGTCGAACATATGCCACTGAAAATTGTGGTTTAGGCTTCCTCTGTTTCTAGACCAAACCGTTTTAAATGGATTGAACAACCCGCTCTCAGTTTCTAACAGTTTTAGGCTGTCGTTATCTGGATTATCATTAAAGTCGCCCATTACGATTATTTTTTCGTCGGCATTGGCCATTCTTATGGTTTTAATGATGCTATTCAATTTTTGGGCGGCCGCCAATCGTTTGTATTTGGTTTCTTCTTTTCCCTCTCTTCTCGAAGACCAGTGGTTTACAAGAACGCTAAATTTTTCATTTTCCAAAAGGCCCTGTACCAACAGAATGTCTCTAGTGTAATCGCGTTCCCCAAATTCGTCCTCTAAATACACTGCAAAGGTTTCGGAATGAAGTATTTTAAAGGCATCACTTTTATAAAGTAAAGCGACATCTACACCGCGTTCGTCGGAGGAGTCGTAATGGATAAAGCTGTATTTTTCGTCTTCAAGGGTCTTTATTTGAACAAGGTCCTGCAGAACCGATTTATTTTCAACTTCAGCTAAACCTACAATAACAGGACTTTTATCTATGTTTTCATCTCCAATCTCAGAAATGACATTGCCTATTTTTATAAGTTTATTGGTATAGCGTTTTTCCGTCCAGCGTTTTCTCGAAAAAGGCAGAAAATCATCATCATTGGTGTTTGGATTATTAACGGTATCAAATAGATTTTCAATATTATAGAATCCAATGGTGTGAATTATGTTTTCTTCCGCTGCCATTGGATAAATATAGAACTTTATCACCTAATGAGAAACATTCATTTGTTTACCTTTGTTGCAATAATTTATTATGATTGAAAAGAAAGATATAGCTTTAGAAACGGTTGTTTTGATCGGGATTATTACAAAAGACCAAGATGAATCGCGTTCTAAAGAGTACTTGGATGAGTTAGAGTTCTTAACCTACACGGCAGGAGGTGAAGTTGTAGAACGCTTTACCCAAAAAATGGATATGCCAAACCCTAAGACTTTTATTGGGTCTGGTAAAATGGAAGAGGTACAGCAATTTGTTAAGGCTAATGATGTTGGTACCGTAATATTTGATGACGAACTCTCTCCGGCCCAAGAACGAAATATTAGTAAGATTCTTAAATGTAAAATACTAGACCGTACGAATCTTATTCTTGACATTTTTGCCCAGCGCGCACAGACCAGCTACGCCAGAACACAAGTAGAGTTGGCGCAATGTGAATATTTGTTGCCAAGGCTTAAAGGAATGTGGACTCACCTTGAGCGACAAAAAGGAGGTATAGGAATGAGAGGACCTGGTGAAACTGAAATAGAAACCGATAGGCGTATAGTTAGGGATAAGATCGCGTTGCTAAAGAAAAAGATAAAAACAATAGATAAGCAAATGGCCGTTCAACGCGGCAATCGAGGGAAGCTTGTTAGAGTGGCTCTGGTTGGTTATACCAACGTTGGAAAGTCTACATTAATGAATGTCATTAGCAAAAGCGAGGTTTTTGCAGAAAACAAACTTTTTGCCACTTTAGATACGACGGTGAGAAAAGTAGTCATAGGAAATTTACCTTTTTTAGTCAGTGACACGGTTGGTTTTATAAGAAAACTACCCACACAATTAGTGGAATCCTTTAAAAGCACTCTAGACGAAGTCCGTGAAGCCGATTTACTGCTTCATGTTGTAGATATTTCACATTCTAATTTTGAAGAGCATATAGACTCAGTGAATCAAATTTTGGATGAGATAGATGCCAAGGATAAGCCAACAATTATGGTGTTTAATAAAATAGACGCCTATCAACCAGAACCACTAGAAGAAAATAATGAAGATGAACCAACAAAGGCACATTATACGATTGAAGACTGGAAGCGCACATGGATGTCCAAATTGGGAGACAAAGCGTTGTTCATATCTGCCTTAAATAAGGAAAACCTTGAAGATTTTAGAAAACGCGTTTACAAGGAAGTTAGAAAGATCCATATTACTCGGTTTCCTTATAATAATTTTCTTTATCCCGATGTTGAGGATATCACATAAAAAAAGAGGTCTAAACAAGACCCCTTTTTTCATTATAAACTTTATTTGCTTAGAACTTGTAACTTAGACCAAATGTCCAAAACGTCTGTAAGTCATTATCTACGCTGTCAAACGTTTCGTTTGGATTACCACCAAGCGCTGGGTCTAAATTCTGAATGTAATTAAGCGCTTCTTGCTTATTATCTCTTAATGCAAAGTCAAATCCTACACCAATATTCTCCCAGATCGTGTATCCAAGGGAGTTTGTCCAAGTCCAATTTGAAAGATTTGAGTCTTCGTAGCTTTGAAAAGTAGAGAAATTAGATTTAATATTTAGGTTTCCAATAGTTTTGGTGTAATCTGCAACAATTTTAGCACCAAGTGAAGAATCAAAAACCGTATCACCGCTAGAAAACACAAAGTTATAGTTCAGCGGGTGAATGACTACAGTTAAATCTGCATTGGGTGTCCAGGTCATACCAACACCTAAGTCTAAATATCCTGGATCATTAAAATTATCAATCAGTGTCGTACGGTATTCACCAAATGCTGAAACGGCCCAAGAATCGCTAACCCTGTAGCCGTAAAGTGAAGAAAGATTAAACACATCTGTTGCAGCTCTGAAACTATCGTCGTCATTTGGGTCGTCCTTATCATCAAACTTGATCCAATTGAGGTTAAGGGTTAGTGCATTTTTCCAGAAGTATTTGTCCTCAATTTTGTTGGCATATCCGTTTACTGTAAAGCCAATATTTCCAGCTTCGTTATTTGGTGAACCTTGTGCGTACCAATTATTAAATTGAGACAAGCTACCGCCAATAGTACCAAAGGCTCCAATGCGCCATCCAGGGAGTGCGTCTATAATGCCTTGGATGGAATCGGCTTTGGCCTGAAATTTATCAGCCTCTGCCTGTACCTCAGCTTTCTGAGACTCCAACTCCTCTTTTGTTTGCGTAAAACCCACGGTAAATACCATCACCGCTAGGATTGATAATAGTAATTTTTTCATCGTAATTAAATAGCTAATGGTTAAAAGTAATTGTGCTTACGGCGACAAATATAAAGTTTTAAGAAAAATAAGGACTTTTATTTTTATTAAATCTCAAAGACGAATGCTTATTGAACAAAGCTATTTCAAGGCCTTCTTTTTGTTCTTGAATAAGGGTACGGATGAACAGGCCTCACCAAACATTATTGATTTAACTATCGGTTTCAGCTTTTGTGTGAGCAAGACTAGAGCATTTGTTGGTACGGGTTTGTGCGCACATCCCTTGATGATTACAGGCAAACCTTCAAACGGTTTAAGGTCTAGGTCATTGATAATTTGAGAATAAAGTATAGACTCTAGTTCCTCTAAGGTTCCTACAATGGTTAGTTTGGAATATTCCTCCAGATTAGTGGCTATGAGCATGTAGGCCCAATCGGGAACAATGGCTTCTGTAGAGCAGTATAAGGCAACATAGCAGTCTGTATATTGAGACCAATCGTGTTCTGAAACAGACTTTCTAAAGTCCTTTTCTCTAAGGACCAGACCTTCAAACAACCAATCTTTTATATCTAAAAGAACGCGATTGCCATTTGGGTAGTAATCTTCCAAATCAATTACCTTGAGCTTACTGTTGGCCACTCTATTTACAATCTCTCCTTCCATATATTTCTTAAAGTGTAATCAAGGACTTAAAGCATTCCCAATTCCAACTTGGCTTCTTCACTCATTAGGTCTTGTGACCAAGGTGGATCAAAGGTAATTTCAACCTCAGCATCTTTAATTTCGTTTATGGATTTTACCTTTTCCTCGACTTCTAAAGGAAGCGTTTCTGCAACCGGACAGTTTGGAGACGTTAGTGTCATTAAAATCTTTACTTCTGAGTCTTCATTTACAAAAACATCATAAATTAAGCCTAATTCGTAAATGTCCACGGGAATTTCAGGGTCGTAAATAGTTTTAAGGACTCTTACTATTTTGTCTCCTATTATTTTGGTATCTATTGTTGTATCGCTCATGTTAATTCAGTTGTGTTTGGTATGCGATGGCATACATTTTTAGTTGTTTTATCATGCTTACAAGACCATTGGCGCGTGTTGGCGATAAATGTTCCTTTAAGCCTATTTTATCAATAAAATCAGCATTAGCCTCAATAATGTCCTGTGGGCTTTGATTTGAGAAAACACGTATTAAGATGGCAATAATTCCTTTTGTTATTATGGCATCGCTATCTGCGGTAAATTTTACCTTATCCTTATCCATTTCTGCATGTACCCAAACCTTACTTTGGCAGCCTTTAATGATATGATCATCCGTTTTATACTTCTCGTCAATGAGAGGCAATGTTTTACCAAGGTCTATCATATATTGGTAGCGTTCTTCCCAATCCTCAAACATTGAAAACTCATCAATGATTTCATTTTGGACTTCTTCTATAGTCATAACTCATTAATTTATTACAAAGTTACAAAATAGCTATTGTTTTTGAAGGTCTTCTCTTATGGATAGTACTTTGGCCACAAAGTTTAAAATATCCTTAGGTGGATGTCCGTGATCAAAGGAAGGTGTTGTGAGTTCTTCTTTTCCATCTACAATGGTGAGTAAAGCGTGAGCTGCACCATCATATAGTCTTTTCCCTGTTGGCGCTTCAAGGGTTTTGAATTTTTTATAATCCGTTGAATCAATGAATTTAACAAGAGCCTCCCAATCTTTAGATTTTGTTGGATATGTTCTTATAGATTTTAAGTACCTATCCTCAGAAAGTATTGTCTCGGATTCGGTTATTTTGATATATTCAAAAAAACCACGTGATGAGGCACTATAAACCACAGCGAGATTTTCTTGGTCTTGATTTGTGTTATCCTTTGCTACAGCCATCACCTGTGTTGTGTCATTCTTTATGGCGGTCCCGTGTTCAATTTTTTCTGTTGACGCGCTTTGGGATTTACAAGACCAAAAAAGAGAAATGAGAACTATAATACGCAATATTGATTTCATCTAGAATGTATTTTAAAACTATATAAACAGTTTTAGTGCCAAAGTTATACATTAAGCGAAAGAAAGTATAAATAAAAAAGACGCTTTTAACAGCGTCTTTTTATTTGATACCCATTTAGTTGGTTATAAACTCATCTCGTGGTCCACCGGGAGCAAAAATTGAACGCATTCTAACTTTTTGTCCTTCGGTAAATATTCCCATACAATCGTCGTTGGTATAATCCATGTAGTTTTCAACTAAATCTATAGACCTACAATTAACAACTTCTCCTGGACACCCGTAATTCGGCCTATCTGAGGATGGAGTATCAGCCACAAAATCATCTTGTCTACATCTTCCATCTCCCCAGATGTGTCTTAAATTCAACCAATGGCCAACCTCATGAGTTGTAGTTCGTCCTCCATCAAAAGGAGCCTGGGCAGTACCAGTTGTTCCAAAGTACTGAGGAGATACAACGATACCATCTGTAGCTGCGTTACCTCCTGGAAATTGAGCATAACCTAAGATACCGCCACCGATGTTAGCAACCCAAATAGTAAGATGCCCTGGTTGAGCAGGGTACTCTGCTTTAACGGCGTTGTTTGTGCCCCATTGAGCAGTACTGTTAAATTGTCGATCGACAGTAGCTAGGTTAAAATTAATATTAACATTAGCACCTCTATCTGCATAAATAGGATTAACATCGCTAAAATCTGTATCATTGAAATCTGCGTTTAACACGTTCATTTGCGAATTTATTTGTGCATCTGAGATGTTTTGAGCATTATTAGAGTAAATAACATAAATATATACAGGTATGTTAATGGTGCCCAATCCATCATCAACAGGTGTGCCACCACCGCCATCGTCTCCTCCGCCACCATTATTTCCTCCACCATTGCCATTGCCATTACCATTCCCTGGTCTTAAACTATTAATAAACGCACGAGACTTTCTTTCTACTTCAAACATGTTTTGAAATAGTTCTGGGTTTTCGTTTAGTTGGCGATTTAATACGGACATAGAGCTACAATTTTTAGCGCTTAATGTTCTGTCAATTTCTGAAGACTCTATTGGGTCTGTATACAGGTAAAAATCACTCATGTCTACTTGTTGTAGGTCTTGCTGTGTAATAGTATTGCTGTCGTCACTACAACTTATTGTAACGAGCATTATAAGAGCTAGGGGAATAATAAATTTTTTCATAAATATTTGATTAGTTTTTAAATTCAAACCCGAATATATAAAAATTTATCAAAGCCTTAACAAAACATTAAGAAATTATATGGATTTTCGACGAAGTGCAGTCGATTGTCTAAGGTTATTATGTAGCTTGGGTTGAGATATATTACAATCTGCTTGCTATTTTATGAAAGCATTACAATAGCTTTTTTAAGAGAAGAAATAAATACGTCTATTTCGTCTTTAGTATTGTAAAACATAAAGGAAGCTCTAATTGTTCCGGGTATCTGGTAATAATCCATTATTGGCTGTGCGCAATGGTGACCTGTTCTTACAGCAATACCCATTTTATCCAATAAGGTTCCAATGTCATAAGGATGAATATTGCCCACATTAAAGGATATCACAGATGTTTTTTGCTTAGAGGTCCCGTAAATTTTTAAGCCTTCAATCTCTAACAATTTATCGGTAGCGTAGTTTAAAAGCTCATTTTCATAGGATGCAATGGCATCAAAGCCTATGGCATTCATATAGTCCAATGCTGCTCCAAAGGCGATACCTCCGCACACATTGGGCGTACCAGCTTCGAATTTATGTGGTAAATCGGCATAGGTGGTTTTTTCAAACGTTACTTCAGAAATCATTTCACCACCACCTTGATAGGGAGGTAAGGTTTTTAACCACTTTTCTTTCCCATATAACATTCCAACTCCCGTAGGACCGCAAATTTTATGGGCCGAGCATACATAGAAATCTACATCAAGGTCTTTTACGTCTGGTTTTATATGAGGGCAAGACTGTGCACCATCTACCAATACGGCAGCTCCAACATCGTGCGCTTTTTCTATGATACTTTTTATTGGGTTGATCGTGCCTAGAGCATTAGACACGTGGTTAACAAAAACAAGTTTGGTTTTTGAATTTAATAAAGCCTCATATTTAGATAGTTCCAAGTCACCCTCTTGATTCATTGGGATAACATGGAGTTTGGCTCCAGTACGTTCGCAAAGCATTTGCCAAGGAACAATATTGCTGTGGTGCTCTAAGGCCGAAACAATAACCTCATCATTCTCCTTTATTAAGGAAGCAAAGCCATTGGCAACAAGATTGATTCCATGAGTGGTGCCTGCTGTAAATATAATCTCATGCGAATATGCCGCATTGAAGTGCTTTTGAATTTTATGCCTGGCCAGTTCATAAGCATCTGTGGCTTCTTGGCTAAGACTGTGCACGCCACGATGTATATTGGCGTTATAATTACTGTAGTAATCTACAATGACATCAATGACCTGTTGTGGTGTTTGAGAGGTAGCTGCATTGTCGAAATAAATTAAAGGTTTACCGTTGATCTTTCTTTTAAGTATTGGAAAATCTTTTCTTATTGCCTCTACATTAAATCCAATATGTTGTTCTTTAATTTTCATTTATAGATCAAACCCTATGCTCACACCTAATTTTTGTGCGATGATTTTTGTAATTCTATTCTTTATTTCCGGAATGGCTACTGAATCTAACACGTTATTGCTGAATGCAAACATTAATAGACCTTTTGCCTCTTTTTCAGGAATACCACGAGACCTTAGATAGAACATGGCACTTTCATCCAACTGACCAATAGTACAACCATGAGAACACTTTACATCATCTGCAAAAATTTCAAGTTGAGGTTTGGTGTTAATACTTGCTTTATCACTAATGAGAACGTTATTGTTGGCTTGAAAAGCATTGGTTTTCTGGGCTTCCTTCTCAACAATAACCTTACCGTTGAAAACGCCTGTTGCCTTATCATCAAAAATACCTTTATAATCTTGATGGCTTTCGCAATTCGGTTCAATATGGTGTACTAACGTATTGTGGTCTACATGCTGCTTGTCTCCAATGATTGTAATGCCTTTCATGGTAGAATCTATACGCTCCCCGTTCTGGTAAAAATTCAGGTTGTTTCTTGTTAATTTTCCACCAAATGAAAAGGTGTGAACCTTTGCAATGCTTTCTTGCTTCTGATTGATGAAAGTATTGTCAATCAAAGAAGCCGTTTGCCTGTCGTTTTGAATTTTATAGTAATCTACAATGGCCCGTTTATTGGCAAATATTTCCGTAACGCAATTTGTAAGAACAGGATTGTCCGTAAGACTTTGGTGTCGCTCAATAATCTGCACATGAGAGTTTTCGTCAACTACCACAAGGTTACGAGGTTGTAACATTAAGGCCGACTCGTTACCTGTAGAGAAATGTAATATCTGTATAGGCTTTTCTACAACTTTATTTTTAGGAATATGGATGTAGGCTCCTTCGGCAGAGAATGCTGTATTTAAAGACGATAGTCCATCCTTAGCTGCAATTTTATTAAAGTAATTTTCAATAACTAACCTGTACTTCGGTTTTGTTAGTGCAGCAGACATGAGGCATACATCAATGCCCTCGTGCGTGGTTTGTGATAGGTGCGAAGAGTACTTACCATCCACGAAAATAATTTTATACGAATCGATATCGTGAATAAAATATTTTTTCACATCTCCATATTCCAGCGCATTTTCATGCTTTGGAAACACACTGTAATTGTGCTTTAAAATTGAATTAAGGGAAGTGTATTTCCAAGCTTCTTGACGTTTAGTTGGGAAACCCTCTGTTTCAAAAGTCTTTATAGCTTCAGTTCTAATATTATGGACAGGAGAATCTATATCTACCATGTCTTCGAAGGCCATGAAGGAGGATACTAATTTATCTTTTAATTCCATTGTTCTAAGTTTTCAGATTAGCATTTAAAGCAAATACCAGTTATTGTTTTACTGGGATTGCATACTGAACTTTGAGATTTAAGCTTCCACTTCTTCCTTTATCCAATCGTACCCTTTAGCTTCTAGCTCATGGGCCAATTCTTTAGACCCAGATTTAACGATTCGTCCGTTGTGCAAAACATGCACATAATCCGGTACGATGTAATCTAGTAAACGTTGGTAGTGCGTTATTACAATAACTGCATTGTCTTTTGACTTTAGTTTATTAACGCCATTTGCAACAATGCGCAAGGCATCAATATCAAGGCCTGAGTCCGTTTCGTCTAAAATGGCTAGTTTAGGCTCTAGCATGGCCATTTGGAAAATTTCATTACGCTTTTTCTCACCTCCAGAAAAGCCTTCGTTCAAGGATCTTGATAAGAATTTGCGATTAATATCCAACAGCTCTGATTTTTCGCGTATAAGTTTTAGCATTTCATTGGCAGGCATATCGTCCAAGCCTTTTGCTTTTCTTGTTTCGTTTATGGCTGTTTTTATGAAATTGGTTACGCTGACTCCAGGTATTTCCACAGGATATTGAAAGGATAGGAAAATTCCCTTGTGTGCACGTTCTTCTGGTCCCAAGTCATCAATTTCCTCGCCTTCGAAGATAATTTCGCCTTCATCTACATCGTAATCCTCCTTACCTGCGATTACAGACGCTAGTGTGCTTTTTCCAGAGCCATTAGGACCCATAATAGCATGAACTTCACCAGGTTTAACATGTAGGTTAATGCCTCTTAAGATGGCCTTGTCTTCTACGCTTGCGTGTAAATTATTTATTTTTAACATAATACTAATTTCCTATTTTAATAACGTCTTCTTTATTTTTATCAGGTGCTTCCACCTTTAATATTTCTTTTATTTCAACCCGATATTGCCATCCTTCTTCATTAGGGTCTTTTTCAAACTTTCTAACCCTAACGGTTACAGGGACCATATCTGTAGCTTCTTCTTTGAAGGGTTTTACTTGTTCGTCTAGCTTATGCATGTTCTCGTCTATGACCACACCGTAAATATTTGTTTTGGTTTGTAAAACGGCTGCATCTGCATAATAAACAAAATCACCTTTTACGGTAATTAAACCATCATCTTGGCTGTAGGATTTGTTGATGTCTTTCTCGAATTCAGTGGTGCCTTTAGACTCGTTTTTACAAGTCATTACCAAAAGACAAACCAAAAGTACTTTACCGATATTTTTCATCACCAGAGGATTAACCTACGGAACCTTCTAAACTAATTTCCAATAATTTCTGAGCTTCTACAGCAAATTCCATAGGAAGCTTGTTGAGTACATCTTTACTAAATCCATTAACGATGAGCGCTATGGCTTTTTCTGTATCAATACCTCGCTGGTTACAGTAAAAAATTTGGTCTTCTCCAATTTTACTGGTTGTTGCTTCATGCTCAATCTGAGCGGATTTGTTCTTAGCTTCTATATATGGAAAAGTGTGGGCGCCACATTCGTTACCCATAAGCAAACTGTCGCACTGGGAGAAATTCCGTGCGTTTTCTGCTCTTGGGCTAATTTGCACCAAACCTCGGTATGAATTTTGAGATTTACCTGCGGATATACCTTTGGAGATGATCGTAGACTTGGTATTCTTACCAAGATGAATCATTTTAGTTCCTGTATCTGCTTGCTGAAAATTATTGGTAACCGCTATAGAGTAAAACTCTCCAACAGAGTTATCTCCTTTGAGGACACATGATGGGTACTTCCATGTGATGGCACTACCTGTTTCAACTTGCGTCCATGATATTTTAGCGTTCTTTTCACAGAGACCACGTTTGGTAACAAAGTTATAAACACCACCTTTACCTTCGGCATTTCCTGGGAACCAGTTCTGTACTGTAGAATATTTTATTTCGGCATCTTCCAAGGCAATTAACTCTACCACAGCAGCGTGTAATTGGTTTTCATCGCGACTTGGCGCTGTACAGCCTTCGAGATAACTTACATAACTACCTTTATCTGCCACAACTAGTGTGCGCTCAAACTGTCCTGTGCCTGCTTGGTTAATTCTAAAATAAGTTGATAATTCCATTGGACATTTAACGCCTTTTGGGATATAACAGAATGATCCGTCACTAAACACGGCAGAGTTCAATGCAGCATAGAAATTATCTTTTTTAGGGACTACTGTTCCTATATATTTTTTTACCAGATCAGGGTGTTTTTGGATAGCCTCAGAGATACTCATAAAGATGATACCCTTTTCTGCTAGCGTTTCTTTAAATGTGGTAGCTACAGATACAGAATCTACAACCACATCCATGGCAACGCCAGCTAATTTCTTCTGTTCTTCTAGAGATATCCCTAATTTTTCGAAGGTGGCCAGGAGTTCTGGGTCAACTTCATCTAGGCTGTCGTACTTTGGCTTGCTGTTGGGTGCAGAGTAATAAGAAATTTCTTGAAAATCCGGTTTTTTGTAGGTAACGTTTGCCCACTCTGGTTCCGTCATTTCTTGCCATGCCCTAAATGCCTCTAATCGCCATTCGGTCATCCATTCGGGTTCATTCTTCTTTTTGGAAATGGCCCTAACGATATCTTCATTAAGACCTTTGGGGAACGTTTCAGATTTTATATCTGTGTAAAAACCATATTCGTATTCTTTGGTTTTTAATTCTTCCCTTAAATCGTCTTCAGTATATTTTGACATAGTTTTTTGCATGTTTAGAGAGAAAATGATTCGCCACAACCGCAAGTTCTGTTGGCATTTGGATTGTTAAACACAAAGCCAGACCCGTTGAGCCCTCCAGAATATTCTAGGGTTGTTCCTATGAGATAAAGGAAACTTTTCTTGTCCACAATGATTTTGATGCCATTGTCTTCAAAAACCTTATCGTCGTTTTCCTTTAATTTATCAAATTTTAAATCGTAAGATAGACCTGAGCATCCACCACTTTTTACGCCAACTCTAATAAAATCTGTGGTAGGATTAAACCCGTCTTCGGCCATAAGCTGTATAACCTTTTGCTTAGCCTGTTCAGAAACCTTAATCATAACGCTTAACTAGATTAATTCTAAATTGTCTACAAATATACAATTAAACCTAGCGAATAGCATAATTGCTAACATTTTATTAGCATATGTTAATATAGTTAAATATTATGATTAAAATAATTGAAAACGAAACCCTTACAGCTTAATTCCAGATTTAGCTAGCTTTAATTTCGCATGAAATAATTGCCGCATGACTTTAAGAACTTCTTTATTGGTAAAATCCTCTTCTGAGAAATTACCATTGGCGTCTATTTTAAGTGGATGGCCACAGTGCTTGCAAGCCAAATCTGTAGTAGGTTTATGCCTAGGACCTGTCATCACATAGTTGTGGCCAAATATGCCACAGAAAAGAGTGCTTTTTTCAGTAGGTTTCATCTTAAGGGTGTATTGGGGAATTCTAATGTAGTAAAATTCAGTTCGGAACCAGCTTAAAACCCAATATTTTCGATGAAATACAGTTTCGATTTAGTTTTGAAAGGCTGGGTTTGTTATAAAAGAAGGGTCAGATAACGTAAGTAGGAATGCTTTTAAATCGGCTTTGTCAGAATCTGATAATTGGACGCCGCCTTGGTCAACATTTTTCATTAAGGGGTCTATTGTTGGTGAGTTTTGTAGCCCTTCACTATAAAAATCTATGACCTTGTCTAAGGTTGCAAATCTCCCGTCGTGCATGTATGGGGCGCTGTATTGAAGATTTCTCAAAGTAGGTGTTCTAAACTTACCATTATCGTTAGGGTCGCCCGTAACTGCACCAAGACCTAAATCCGTAAAGGTTTGGTCTAAGCCATTGTTATGAAAATTATTATCTGTCCATAATGGATTATTAGGGTTGCCATGGCAATGAAAACAATCTCCTTTATCTTCTCTCAGGAATATATCAAGTCCATTAAGTTCTTGGTCGGTTAGTTCTGTGAGCCCCAACGAATATTGGTCAAATTTCGAGTTGGCGGATATTAAAGTGCGTTCAAACTGAGCAATAGCTTTAGTAGCGAGCTCTGCCGAAATTACGCTTGTATTGAATGCTTGCCTAAACATCTCAGGATATTCCGGATGGCTTTGAAGACGTGATACTAACTCTTCCCAATTACTATGAAGTTCTAATGGATTCTCAACAGGCTCCAAAGCTTGGCTTTCTAAACTTAAAGCAGAACCATCCCAATTAAAGCGCTCATTGAAATTCCAAGCCAGGTTAAACAAAGGCATTGAATTCCTAGGACCACTTATTCCTTCTATGCCAACACTTGTTGTCAGGTTATCTGCAAAAGATTTTTGTGGCATATGACAGCTTGCACAAGACATGCTGTTATCATTGGATAAAATAGGATCAAAAAACAATTTTTTACCTAGAGCTACGCCTTCTTCCGTTAAAGGATTATTGCTTGGTATAATTGGAGGAATGATTGTATTTTCAAATATTTCAGGAATTTCTAGTTGATATGGTATAGGCTCATAACTAGAATCGTCTTTAGAACAACTCCATAAGAAAGCAGCAACAATTAGTATGTAAATTATCCGAGTCATTTATTAGTTTTGGGTGATGTCGCCAAGGCTAAAAACAGTAGCCACATTTTCTTGCATCATTTTTTGCGCCATATAATTTGGCATTAAAGGTGTGTCTAAAACATTTAAGTCCCATTGGTGTGGGTTTTTAAAGAACTCAGCAAAATTCATAACGACTTCAATAGAAGAATTACCGTTAATGGCTATTATCTCATCAAAGCTTATTTCCCTGAAATTTTGTTCAAATGTCGGAGGATCATCGTTAAGCCTCGCTGTTCCGTTATGATAATTGTAGTTGCTTGGCATACTGTTGATGTTGTATTGCCCATCCATTTGAAGAAAATGATAACCTCCACCGAGAGGAGCAGGCCAGTTCCAAGAGGCACTATTTAAATCTGGGTATGCACCATCTACATTGTCTTCTTCATTAAAACCCCAGATAAACTTAAGTCGATAACTTCCACGCGGAATAACGTTGGCCGCAGGAGTGAAATTATAAGAGAGCGGTTGAGCGAGGTCTGTAAATTTGTAATCGTTAAACGTAATGGTTGCACCTGTATCTACATTTACTAATTCGAATCTCGAAACAAGGTAACGAATCCTCGTAAAATTTAAGGTTTCGCCGTTGGCATTAGTTACCAGTATTGAAGTTAAGTTGTTTTGATCTATTATAGCGCCATCCCAAGTATGCGTAAACGTAAAATCAACACTTGCGTTAGGGTTGCTACTGTCTTCACTACTGCATCCTAGCAATAGCACAAAAAGAGAAAAAGTAAGAACGAGTGTTTGTTTCATTATTCTGTTAATTTTATGACCAATATATCCGAAAAGCCTTGGTTTTCAATAATGTCACCATCGTCGCTAGATGTGTCACCTACGGCCACTATAGAACCGTCTAGGAGTTCAGTCACACCATAGGCAAAATCAATATTAGACCCTCCAAAGGGTTTTTCCCAAATTAGATTGCCTGTATTATCAGTTTTCAGTATCCAAAAGTCATTTTGACCTTTGTTCTCTGACACGTCAATATCACTACTTCTAGAACTTCCAGCTAAAAGAAGATTGCCATCTGGTGTTAACGCCATATCCCGTGCCACATCAAAGTTGGTCCCACCAATGGTTTTTTCCCAGAGTAAGTCGCCATTTGGAGAGATTTTTATGAGCCAAAGATCTGCGCCACCTTTGTAATTGCTAACGTCATTGGAGTCACTTCGAGTATCTCCCGCAATTATGTAGTTGCCGTCATCTGCAGCCACTATGGCCCTAGCTTCATCAATTTGATCACCACCAAACGACTTCTCCCAGATGAGGTCACCTGTCTGTGAAAGACGGATAACCCAAAAATCGTAACTTCCAATATTAGAGGATATATCTGTGTCATCACTGTCAGAGCTTCCGGCAATAATATATCCGTTATCGTTTGTTTGTACAACTCCTTGAGGTGTATCTGTGAAATTGCCTCCAAAATACTGGCTCCATTCAAGCTCGCCGAGACGATTTAGTTTAAGCACCCAATAGTCGCCACCTGCATGTCTGTTTGATATTCTGGAGGTATTGCCAGCACCTTCTGAAGCTGTGACATCTAGAATACCTGTAAGTAAAAAACCGTTGTCATTGGTTTCAATAACAGAAATGCCAGAATCTGCTCCAGCAAATCCAAAGGACTTTTGCCATTCTATGGTTCCAATTGAATTTAGCTTTAACAACCAAAAATCTTGAAGGCCTGCATTGGAATTAACGTCCCCATCACTAGAAAAACTCAAACCAATTATAACATATCCACCATCGGAGGTTTGTATAATATCACTTCCTCTTTCGTCTAAACTTCCACCATAGGTTTTTTGCCATTGTATAGCATCATCTGCATCAAATTTCATCAAGAGGAAGTCAAAGCTGTTGTCTTGTTTATCAATGATATCGCCATCATTGCTTTGTGTGAACCCTAAAACAGCATAGCCACCATCTTGTGTGGCTACAATAGACCTACCACTATCATTTTGGCTACCACCATAAGTGCTGAGGTTATTTAATGCTACGCTATCTTGTATAATAGCAGGGCCATTTTCCTTATCGCACCCAATTGTAAGCAAAAGCAAAAGCAGGTAAAACCGGTATCTTACTGTTTGTTTCATTTTTCCTAGTTAGACGGTCGCACTACAAAAAGACCACCTTCGATATCGCTAACCACAATATTTCCACTTTCAAAATAAGGGTAGATATTCCACGCTCCATTGAAAGACGTGTTGTCATGAGGGGTAAAGGTGTCTATAAAACCAGATTCAGCCATAACACCCGATGCAATATTTGAAATATCAACGGCGCGCAGACCTGCAGAATAATTAGCAATATAAAAAGTGTTGCCAACGACGTAGCCATTGTGGTCTATGGCTTGTGTAGGGCCAAAATAATCCATGTGAAATGAGGGATTGTCCAAGTCTGAAAAATCAAACACCACAGTTCTGGTATTCAGTCCAAAATTTATTTCATCTACTTCGTCACCCAATAGGAAATACCTCATGTCTTCAGTAAACCAACCTTGATGGGTGTAACCTATATCTGTATAACCTATCGTTGAAATTTGACTAGGATTAGCTTTATCCGTAACATCCACAATGACTACCTCATTCTCATTACTGCCAATTAGTATTTCGCGACCTGTATAGTCTTGGTCAGGACCATTATAGGTTACAACTTGCGCATCGTGTGAGTACGCATCATCAGCATAACCTCCAGCAGAAGTTGGCATTATAGGATTTTGAATATTTACGAAATGAGGTCCGCCGCTAAAGGTATCTGACCCTACGGCATAAGCAAAGCCACTTGTTTCGTTAATTACAATATTATGAGCTCTTCCAAAACCAGTATACAACGCATCTTCAGTAAAAGTTACGGGTGGATTGGAGATGTTTCTCAGCCGGGTTAAATCAAAAACTTGCATACCATGGCCAGGTGCTTCACTGACTATAAAGGCGTGGTTATTATAGGTTTTAACATCGCGCCACAAGCTACTTACGGTCGTTGTGGGTAACCGACCTAAAAAGATCGGCTCAGCTGGATTTGAAATATCTACAAATGCTGTGCTGGTTGTGGTACCAACTAGGGCATATTCTTTACCTGTTTGTGGGTCTGTCCATCCCCAAGAATCGTTACCTTCTGCTCCGGTACCTCCGAGCTCTTCAACAGGAATATGGCTCATAAGGTCAAATCCATCACAAGGCAAATCCCCAGCAAAACCATTAACACATGGGAATTGTGCTTGAACGACTTGAGAATCGCAAATATCGCCAATACCATCGTTATCTAAATCCTCTTGGTCAGGGTTGCTTGTTAAAGGACAGTTGTCTTCTGTGTCTGGGATTCCATCATTATCGTCATCGTCATCGCAAGCATCTCCCAAACCATCATTATCTGTATCTGTTTGATCTTGATTCGAAATTTCAGGGCAATTGTCAGCGCTATTTACAATGGTGTCGCCATCTAAATCGGTATTGACGGGTTCTACAGGTTCATCATCGCAGCTGCTAAAAACAGCTAGGGCCAATAGTAAGACTAAGATTTTTAAAAATTTGAAAGTCACGGATTTCATAAGAATTTTTAGCAATTTACTTTAAAAATCGCATTTGTAAGATAATAACGCCAAAATATAGGCAGTCTTGTCCTGTAAATTAAAAAAAGCACAATATTTTTGCAGCATGTTAGAAGATAAGAATCCAAGACGTACTCCGCTTAGTGAGCTAGGAGAATTTAAGTTAATCGACCATTTAACAGCTCAGTTTGAGATAGGGCATGAGTCTACTTTAAAAGGTATTGGAGACGATGCTGCAATTTTAAACTTTGACGGTAACAATGTTGTCGTGTCAACCGATATGCTCGTAGAAGGTGTTCATTTTGACCTTAGTTACATGCCCTTAAAACACTTAGGTTATAAAGCGGTTATGGTGAACTTATCTGATATATATGCCATGAATGCGAAGGCGACCCAAATTACCGTTAGTATTGCTGTATCCAACAGATTTCCCCTGGAAGCGTTGGAGGTACTTTACCAAGGCATCGCAACAGCGGCTAAATTGTATAATATAGATGTTGTCGGTGGTGATACAACGTCTTCAACTACGGGTCTCATTATATCTGTTACAGCCATTGGCACAGTAGAAAAAGACAAACAAGTGCTTCGCTCTGGTGCCCAGCCGAATGATTTACTTGTTGTTACTGGTGATTTGGGTGGTGCTTATATGGGCCTACAGGTTTTGGAGCGCGAAAAAGAGGTGTTTAAGGTAAATCCTAAAAACCAACCGGATCTTAGCATGTACACTTATATCATAGAGCGCCAGCTCAAACCTGAAGCGCGGAAAGACATTGTAGAGCTTCTTGAAAAATTAGAGGTTAAACCTACTAGTATGATAGATATCAGTGATGGTTTGTCATCGGAAATAATACATTTGTGTAAGCAGAGTAACGTTGGCGTGGATCTTTATGAGAACAAGATTCCATTAGATCCGCAGGTCATTTCAACATGTGAGGAATTCAATATAGACAGTACAACGGTGGCCTTAAACGGAGGTGAAGACTACGAACTCCTTATGACTATTGCTCAAAAAGATTATGATAAGATAAAAGGGAATCCTAATCTCACGGTTATTGGTTACATGACTGATAAAGAGAAGGGAATGCATCTTGTTACAAGGGCTGAGGAGCGTATTCCTATAATTGCGAAAGGTTGGAATGCTCTTAATAATCAACCATAAATAACTTCTGGCTTTTTTCTAGACGTTTGTTATGTACTCTGTTTAGTACCTTGTTTATTTCTTTGTACTTGGGAGTGAGCGGAACAAATCTACCATTGCCATCAATTGTCATTTCTGATTTGCAGTGCTTGCATTTATATTCCTTAACGTGATATGTTACTACTTTGGACACTTGGTAATCATGTCCAAAAAGGGAACAGTAAACATTTTTCATTTTAACTTATCTTCTTAGTAGGATTCTTGGATTAATTAGCTTTATAAAGATAAGAAAATGAGTTATTCACATGTTATTAACAATCAATAAATCGATGAAGTGATTGATTTTTGCTTTGAACGCATCAACCTGTTATGATAGAGGCGCTCTAAGGCAGAATTAATGTCCTGATATTTCGGTGTCAATTCGGTTAACCTTCCGTTGCTATCCGTTGTCAATTGCTTTTTGCAACATTTACAGGTGTACTCCTTAACGTGTAAAGTTACCTTTTTTGTAACCTCATAATTATGACCGAAAAAATCGCAATATAATTTCGTAGGTGTCATGGTAGATTTGGTTTTTTCAGTAGTTTTTTATTTGGACAGACTAAACTTAGAAAAAAATGTCATTAAAAACGTTTAAAAGATTTATTTTTCGATAAAACGTTTTAAAAAGTAAGTTAATTCTGATTTATTCTCGATATGACTCATGTGACCTTCCGATAACTCCAATAGTTCAATGGAGGAATTCACAGTCTTTTTTCTTAAGCTTTCAGCATTGATGAGGTTGTCCTTTTTTCCAGCAATAATTATTTTTTTACCTTCAACATTTCTAAATACATCAAAGCGGTCTCTGCGCAATTTCATGCCCTCCAAAGCTGCGGTATAACCACAAACCGGAGTTTGTAAAGCCTTATTTAAAGCGTTTTCAAATTGGCTCTTAAATGTTTCTTTGCTCTCTGGGGCAAATAGATTGGAGAAGGACAATCGTATTAATTTTTGGTAGGCTTCTTCACTTTCTTCAGCTTGCAAAATTGCTTTAGAACGCAATTCTTTTCGCTCTGGGGAATCGGCTTCAAATGTGCTATTGAGTAACACTAAATCCTTAATTAAGCTGGGGCGGAGTTCTGCCAACGCCAGTGCTACATAGCCTCCCATAGAATGGCCAATAACTTTTGCAGCATTAATGTTGAGATATTGTAAAATGGCAAAAACCGCTTCTGCCATAATTTCCATACTATGAACTTTGGCAATGCAATCGGATTTACCATGACCGAGCAAGTCTATTCTTATAACCTTGCATTTTGAAACTAACTCGGGAACAAAAGCGTTCCACATACTGAGGTCTTCCATGAATCCATGCAATAGGACAAGTGCGGGACCGTTACCTTCAACTTCAAAATATATTTTGGATGATTTATAATCTAAAAACATAATTCCTAAAGATACGTATTACATGTATTTTCCAAAAAAGGCATGTCAACATTTGCTATATTTGGGAGCAATACAATTTATTCCATCATGTCCAAAAAAATTCTAGTACGCAGCATCTTTTTGTTTTTCTTGGCCTTGTCTCAGGCTCAAATATCTGAAGCAGAATTAGACCAACTTGTCACCAATACCTTGACCACTTTTGATGTTCCAGGGATTTCCGTTGGGATATTAAAGGACGGAGAGATTGTGTACTCAAAAGGACATGGTATTCGTTCCATGATAACAAATGAGCCTATGACCGACAAGACCTTAGTTGGAGTTGCTTCAAATAGTAAAGGATTTACTTGTTTTGCTTTGGCTATGATGGTAGATGCTGGCAAACTCAATTGGGATGATAAGGTTCGTAAACACATTCCAGAATTTCAGCTTAAAGACCCTTGGGTTACAGAGGAGTTTACAATTAGAGACCTGGTTACGCATCGAAGTGGTCTGCCTCTGGGCGCTGGCGATCTGATGTTTTTCCCAGAAGGTAGCGATTTTACCGTTCAAGATATTATAAACAACCTAAAGCATTTAGAGCCTGAAAGCTCATTTAGAAGCACCTTTAGATACAACAACAATTTCTATATCGTCGCTGGCGAAGTTCTGAAACGCGTTAGTGGTTTGTCATGGGAAGAATTTATTGAAACCAAAATAATGAAGCCTGTTGGGATGGTTAACAGTAAAGCGTCCTACAATCGTGTAACCGATCGTTCCAATATCATTGATGCCCATATAAGAACAGAAGGAGAAGTTATTCCCATTCCTCACGATTGGAGCGCAACGGCCAATGCCGCTGGAGGGATTATTAGCAATGTCCCAGACATGCTCACTTGGGCTCAGTTTTTAATTGATGGAGCGGTTACGGCATCAGGCGAACGCTTACTGAGCGAAGCGCAATTTCATGAACTCTGGCAATTACAAACGCCACTTTCTGTAAGACCAGGAGATTCATATGGGTCACACTTTAGAGGTTATGGCCTAGGGTGGTTTCTTACGGATGTCAAAGGCGGCTATAAACAGGTCTATCACACAGGAGGCCTCTTGGGTACCGTGACACAATTTACCATGATTCCCGAATTGAACTTAGCCATTGTTGTTTTAACTAATCAAATGAATGGCTCTGCATTTAACACCATTACCAACACCATTAAAGATAGTTATTTAGGTTACGAAAATAGGGATTGGCTAGGACGGCTTGGGTCGCGAAATTCGGAATACCTCAAGTATAATGACAGCATTAAAGCTTCAGTTTATGACCAAGTAAAACTCATTAAAGGAAGTACAATTATTCCAAAACCTGAGCAAATTACAGGGACCTTTACAGATGAGTGGTTTGGTGATTTTGAAATTACAGAAGATGCCAAAGGCTATAGGATTGCTTCGTCTAGGTCATCCCGTTTAAAGGGCGAATTACTGCCTTACAATGCCACAACCTATGTCGCTAAATGGGATGATAGAAGTTATGATGCAGATGTTTTTGTGAAATTCACATTTGATGAAAAAGGAAAAGCTCAATCTGCTACCATGTCTTATATAGCTCCTATTACGGATTTCAGTTTTGATTTTCATGATTTACATCTTGTAAGAACGGACTAATGACGGACACTAAACGAATTTTTCTTTTTGGGTTTGCCCTGTTTGCTGGCTTTTTTGGTGCTGGAAACCTCATTTTGCCACCTTTGTTAGGCTATAACTCTGGAGCAAATTGGTGGTTGGTAGCTCTAGGTTTTATGCTTACAACGACTGTTATTCCACTATTATCTCTCATTGGTCACGCCAAATTGCAAGGGACTATGCTAGAATTTGGAAACAAGGTATCGCCCAAGTTTAGCATAGTGTACTGTATTGTCATGTACCTTATAATAATAGCCTTACCTGCGCCAAGAACGGCAGCGGTAACGCACGAAATGGCTGTTGCTCCAATATTAGGGACTAAAGCAATCTGGACCAGTTTGATTTATTTTGGCCTTGTTTTTTTGTTTGTGGTAAACCGCTCTCAAGCGCTCAATATTTTAGGAAAATACCTCACGCCACTAATCGTTTTTATGGTGCTGCTCATCATTCTAATTGGAGTGATTTCACCAATGCCTGAAATGAGAGCTTCTAGCATGCAGGCTCCGTTTGTTGAAGGTCTGCTTGAAGGCTATCAAACCTACGATGCTTTGGCGGGAATGGTCATGGGAGGTTTCATAATTATTTCTCTCAATAAAAGAGGAAATTTTTCCTATGACCAAAAAAGGCGCATCATTGCTAAATCGGGTTTAGTTGCTATGTTAGGGTTATTTATCATTTACGCTGGCCTTATTGCTATTGGAGCGTTTTACAATAATAGCTTTCCTGAGGATATTACAAGAACCGACTTATTATTGGGCTTGGCATCTCAGACACTCGGGAATATAGGTGCCACTTTCGTTGGCGTTTTAGTTGCATTAGCCTGTTTTACAACGGCTGTTGCCATAATTGTTTCCATTGCCGATTTTTTTGAAGCCTTGTTCAACCATAATCATAAAATCTATGCACTTACCACTGCTATATGTTGTTTAACAGGGATAATTGTAGGTAGCTTTGACGTAGGTTTTATCATCGATGCTGCAATCCCTGCGCTAATGTTGCTTTATCCTATATCAATCGCACTTATTATTTTGAATATTCTGCCTGACCGATGGGCTGGTTCTTTGGTTTTTAAACTTGTAGTTCTGGTAATATTTATATTTAGTCTTCCTGATATATTGAAATCCTTTTTAGGGGAAGATTTTTTTGAACCAATAATTAGCTATGTGCCTCTAGCGCATCATAATTTGGGTTGGGTTATACCATCCATTTCTGCATTTTTTGTTGCGAATATGATGGTTAGATTTAAGCCTTATTCAATGTCTTAATTACCGAAAATGCTTTATCTACCATATGATTTTCCACGAGCATCGTAAATTCGTTGGTTGTAGAAATCACCTCATAAAGGGAAATCCCCTCCCAAGCCAATCGTTTAAAAATTTGATAGTAAAGGCCTGAAATTCTAGAGTTGTTTTCAGGTAGCCTGATACTAATTGCGGATAAGTCGTCTTGTGACCCAAGTAGCGTTTCATTTTTAAAACTTTCTATGACTTTGTTTGCTTCACTCTTGGAGACTACGATATTGCTTTCGTAAATACCACGAGAAAAGCCATAAAAAGCTTTGGGATTAAAATTGTTGAGAACTTTAGCGTGACTTTGAATTAAACTTTCCGAGTTTTGAAAGGTATAGTCTACCAAATTGGAGCGCACCGTAATATCTCCAAGTTCCTTCAGTATAGATTGCATCTGACGTGATTTCCTCAAATGTGGTGGCGGACTGTAACGCCTTAAGGCCATCATAATGGCTCCTGTTTTTACAGGTTTACGTAACATTGAACTTACAGGTTCCTGCAGTTCCTCTGCCAGAGCCGAGAAGTTGATGATATTTTTAAAGAGAGCTTCTTCTAAAAACGGTTGACTGATGAGAAGTTCTTCAACACAGGCAGCAATGGTCTTCATATGTTATATATTTAACATTGTGTGCAAAAATAAGTTATTTTTTAAAGATTTTTTCATCTAGGGTCCTAGTACAACTAGTTTTGTTGCTCAAAAAGAAAAGCTATGTTAGTGTATAAATTTGGAGGGACTTCCGTAGGTTCAGTAATTAACATGAATCATGTTAAGGATATTATTTCCAAACCAGGTAAAAAATTTGTTGTTTTATCAGCCATGTCTGGCACTACCAACACGCTGGTAGAAATATCAGAAAATCTTTTTAAAGGTGAAACCGAGGTTGCGGAACGGTCTATCACCCAGCTTAGAGACCACTATTTTTCCGTAGCACAAGACTTATATAAAAGTGAGGACAGCGTAGCTTCGGCTAAAGCTTATATCGATTATCATGTAACGAATCTTTTTGAGCTTACCCAAAAAGCCTACAGTGAGATAATTCATAATCAAATCGTGGCCAAGGGTGAATTACTTTCAACGTTTCTTTTCACAAATCTACTTTTAGAAGAAGGTTTTAAGGCGCATTGTATACCTGCTTTAGAGTTTATGCGAACAACAGCCAATCATGAACCCGATAACTTTTATATTAAGCAGAACTTGAATCGATTAATGGATGCGCTTCCAGAGACGGACATTTTTATTACCCAAGGGTTTATATGTCTTAACGCACAAGGTCATACTAGCAACTTAAATAGAGGCGGAAGTGATTACACGGCTACCATTATTGGTGCTGCCCTAAATGCAGAAGAAGTGCAAATTTGGACAGACATTGATGGTTTCCACAACAATGACCCTAGATTTGTAAATAACACTAAAGCCTTATCCCACTTGTCTTATGACGAAGCTGCTGAATTGGCCTATTTTGGAGCCAAAGTACTGCACCCTCAAACGGTTCTCCCAGTTCGTGATCTGGACATTCCTCTAAGACTGAAAAACACCATGGCACCTGAAGCTCATGGTACACTGATAACCAATGAAATTCATGGAGAAGGTATAAAGGCAATAGCCGCTAAAGATGGGATTACGGCCATAAAAATCAAATCTGTTAGGATGTTATTGGCACATGGATTCCTGAAAAAAGTGTTTGAGGTATTTGAACGTTACGAAACCTCCATAGATATGATTACCACTTCAGAAATTGCCGTGTCGGTAACCATAGATAACAATACACATTTAGATGCCATTTGTTCCGATTTAAGAGAATTTGCAACGGTTGACGTCGATGACTATATGAGTATTGTGTGTCTCGTTGGCCACCAGATTATTTATCATGCAGATACACCACAATTATTTCAGATATTACAAGATGTCAACGTACGAATGATTTCCTATGGTGGAAGCAATAACAATATTTCCCTGTTGGTTAATACCTCAGATAAGTTGGAAACGTTACAGAAATTGCAACGCTACATTTTTGAGTCGCAACCAGCTCTTTCGGCATTTCATTTAAACTAATAAGTTTAGGCAGATTGATTAAGTTGAGATAAAACGGATAACCAAGCCTTAATCTGACTGAAAAGGGTGAAGTTCTTAATAACTCTAAGTTGTCCGTTGAAACCCCATTTGTCGCGTTCTTTGGGATTGCTTAGCATAAATTCCATAGTAGAGGCCAACTGATTTATGTCCTTAGGATTCTCATTGATTTTTCCCGTACGATTATCTTCAACTTGAAATTTTAAGCCCGCTGCACCTGAAACCAGTACTGGGCGCTGTTTCCACATCGCTTCAGTAGCGGTCAATCCGAATCCTTCTTGTATGGAGTTTTGTACCACAATATTGGAAAAGCGTTGCAAGGCGTTCACAATAAGCGCATTTTCAATTGGATTGTCCATAGGTAAAAGCAATATGGCTATATCATCTTGGAGACTAGAGTCTATGGACTTGTAAAGCTCTAGGAGTTCATTGAGTACTTCAGCACCCTCAGGGTCGTCTGTAACAAATTTTGGGTCTGGGCCACCCAGAACCAATCTTGCAGCTTTGATACGCTTGTAATTCACGCTTGAGGGATTGCCGGAAGCTTCGTTATTTTTTTTCATAACGATAAAGGCTTCCATTAGTTCCTTAAATCCTTTTAAGCGATCCCATCGTGAAATCTCGGTCACTGTTGGCCTGTAGATTAGGTCTAAATCGCTTTTATGGTTTACTGTATTGAAAGAGCCGTCTGGCATAACTCGGCGTACACCATATTTAAAGACATCGTATAGTACAGGTTTACGGCCAGAAATAATTCCGGATTGTAACAAAAGGTCTACACATTGATCCGTATGTAGAATTCTATTTTTATGACTTAGCGGGTCTATGGCTGGCGTAATGATACTGGTCCTATCCTTGATTTTTTCTAGTACATAAACAGGAATACTAAAGACAAAATGGTCGTAAGTATCGAAATAATGTGATAAGAACGACCAAACCCCTTCCGTTGTAGAATTCCGTTCTTCCAATCCTATATGACAGCGCCAAACTAATTTTACCTTTCGTTCTTTTTTAATCATTGTAGCAAGGGGCATAGGTTGAGGGTCGTGAACAACAACCAAATCACCATCCTTAATATACGATAATGCCTCGTCTAGATTCTCTTTATTCACTTTTTCGAAGACAGTTCGGTCGGCCTCGGTAAAATTGCCGTCGCCGCTGCCATGTATGGCATTATGAATACGCTTGGTAAGTTTAAAAAAGGAATTGTCCGAAGTTTCAATTACTAGCCATTCTATATTCACACCTAAAGACCTCATGATTCTTATTTGGCTCGGTAGCATTTCAGCGACACCACCACCAGTTGCCGTAGAATTAATCATCCAAATAGTCCGACCTTCCAGATTTTGGATTGATGATGTTGTATCTATCAAGAATTGTTCAACGAGATGATTAAGACTTCCGTAAGATTTGTAATCATCAATCTTGGCACCGTCCGAAATAGTAATGTTTTTCATAACCTAAATTTAAAATTCACAATGAAAAAGGGTTTTAAAATTCCCTTTTCAACTGGAAAGAATATAAGGATACTTTGGGAATTCAGAAAATAGAGTTTAGAACCTAAGGATAAGACCTAAACTAAAAATAGATATAGGGACTGGTCTTCTACCAGGTTAATCCAGATTTAAAATTTAATTGGCGTCCTTCTTTTGCCGCTTTATTGTCCATATTAGAACCAACAGCCATCCCAATAACCAGGCCTAAGGGAAGCCCTATTCCTAAAAAGGCCATACTGCCTAGGGCCATACCCAAGCCAGCACCGATGGCAATTCCAAAAGAAGCCATCCCAAGAGCCATCCATTGTTGTTGATAGTGGCCTTTTGGAACAATCTTAAGTTCTTTTTCTAAATATTTGAGAATGCGTGTTTGAAGTTTGCAAATAGCTTTGTGCAATTTAGGATTGGCACTATCCTGGTCATTGAATTGCTTTATTTGGGAATTAATGTAATTTTCTGAGGTAACGGTTAAATTCTTAGACTTTAACTCTTCTAAAAGACTTGAGAAGGTATTTAGTTTTTCCTCAAATTTAGGATTAGGATTGTCTTTTGGGTTGTGCGTAATTGATAATAAAGCCATACTAGCGCAAATTCTGTTTCAATAATTTGACGCCAAATAATTGTTTTTGTTACAGATACCTTTAAATAAATAGGAATGTGTCTTCTTCTTCCTTATTCTTTTTTACTTGGTAATTTTCTGATTTTAGATTTAGGTTAGAGGTTTCTTTTCGCCAACGATTGGTGTTTTCCTTGAGGAGGCGTTTTCTTAAGTATTGTAGTGGTGACATAGCAAGATTTCTTTAATGTTTTAAAGATACGATGAAATCCAGGCTTTTAGATGTTGAAAAGAGAAAAAATATCTTGAAAATTAAAGATTTAGCACGAATTTAACAGATAGGCTATAATTACGTAATACATCATATTCAGTGGTAAATTCAGGCTGCGCTTCGATCATTACGATATGCAGAGATTAAAAAGAAATACGTTCTCTAATTCCACCACTAGCTTTGTGAATTATAACATCGGCTTTTTTTCGTTTTGCAATGCGTTTAGCCTTTCGTATGGCAGTGCTCTGTTTACGATGTTTTGAGGTAATGCGTTTATTGCCTTCGCGCCTTATGGCCCAACCAACTTTATAAGGTACTACGTGTTGGTGCCAGGTTCTGTTAGAATTTTGATTGTAACCAAGGGCTTCTAGGACGGCTTGAATTAATTTTTGAAACAACCGAGCCCATTCCGATGCTGAATTCGATTTACTCATTCATCAAATCCTCAATCTCCTCGGCTTCAATTGGGATATTCCGCATAAGGTTAAAAGGTTCTCCAGACTCTTGGATGACCACGTCGTCTTCCAATCGAACACCAAAACCTTCTGCTGGGATATAAATACCAGGCTCTACCGTAAAGACCATATTGGCTTGCATAGGTTCGTGGAGTAAACCGTAATCGTGTGTGTCCAATCCTATATGGTGGCTGGTACCGTGCATAAAGTATTTTTTGTAGGCAGGCCAATCTGGATTTTCATTCTGTACATCAGCTTTATCTAGTAAACCAAGCCCTAATAATTCAGAAGTCATAAGTTTGCCAACCTCAACATGGTAGTCTGTCCAATCCGCTCCTGGAACCAATAGTTTGGTTGCCTCATTCTTAACACGGTTTACTGCGTTGTATACATCTTTTTGGCGTTTGGTGAATCGTCCTGAAACTGGAATGGTTCTACTCATATCGCTCGAATAATTAGCATACTCCGCACCAACATCCATTAAAATAAGATCACCAGCTTTACATTGTTGATTGTTTTCTATGTAATGCAACACATTGGCATTCTTGCCGCTTGCAATAATTGGTGTGTAGGCAAAGCCTTTAGAACGATTATTGAGGAATTCGTGCATAAATTCAGCTTCTATATTGTATTCCCATACATCAGGTTTCACGAAATTAAGAACACGACGGAAGCCTTTTTCTGTGATGTCACAGGCCTTTTGCATAAGCTCTAATTCAATCGGGTCTTTAACCGATCGCAAACGTTGTAAAATAGGATTGCTTTTGGCAACGCTATGGGCTGGATATTTTTCTTTTAACCATTTTACAAAGCGAGCTTCACGTGTTTCAGTCTCCACGTTAGCGCGATAGTGTTCATTTGTGTTTACATAGACGGTATCGGCCTGTGTCATTAACTCAAACAGCACTTTTTCTAAGTCCTTTAGCCAATACACCGTTTTAATACCAGAGGTTTCAAAAGCTTTTTCCTTGGTTAATTTTTCGCCTTCCCAAACGGCAATATGATCATTGGTTTCTTTCAAAAATAGAATTTCGCGATGCTTAGCCTTAGGGCAATCGGGGAAAATAACCAATATACTTTCTTCTTGGTCCACGCCACTGAGATAGAAAATATCTCTGTGTTGAGCGAAAGGCAAAGTACTATCTGCACTTATGGGATAAATATCATTGGAATTGAAAATAGCCAAGCTTTTGGGCTTCATTTGCGCAGCAAAATTCTTTCGGTTTTTTGTAAATAGATCACTTGATATGGGAAAATATTTCATATTAAATTTAGGATTACTTTAAGATAAAACTGCCTTAAAGGTATAAAGTTTGTCTATGATTTCAGTAAAATTAAAGGTATATTTGGAGAAATTTTTTACCATGAAAAGAACATTACTACTGTTTATTTTAACCATTGGATTGGTTATAAATTCACATAAACTTACTGCTCAAGGACTAATGTATGAAGTCCCACTAATTGAGCAAGTGCAACGATCTAATCAAATTGTAGAGGGGAAAGTGATTTCTTCCGAGTCGTTTTGGGACGTTGCAGAGGGCAATATTTTTACTGTGAATACAGTAGAAGT
Source organism: uncultured Winogradskyella sp. (assembly GCA_913055905.1). GTDB lineage: Bacteria > Bacteroidota > Bacteroidia > Flavobacteriales > Flavobacteriaceae > Winogradskyella. Next base: position 243,064 of record CAJXLB010000001.1, on the reverse strand, counting down.
GTACAAGGTTTTTAAAGGAGAGTCCCATGATATTATAGAAATTATTACTCCAGGCGGCACCGTAGGAATGTCTGCAGAAATTGTAACACCTAGCTTGAATTTAAATGAGGGGCAGATAGGAGTGTTTATTTTAAAGGATTCCAATATCAATTTAGCACGTCCTCAATCGTCTTTAAGAAGTTTCGCGCCTTACAGTTCTTCTCAAGGATTTTACGCCTACAACCTTGTGGACAACAAAGCAGCAAATGGATTTAAAGTAAAAAATGGTATAACGCAAACCTTATATCCAGAATTAACCCAGTTAACCAGTCAGGATTATATTTCGGTGAGGCCGTTTGACGTTGATGCTTTGGTTCAGCAGTATAATTCTAATGCAAGTAGCCAACCCATAGTATCTATTACGCCACTTGTAACAACTGCTGGGACGCAATCTACAATAACGATTACAGGATTTGCTTTTGGAGCCACTCCTGGATCCGTAGAATTTGCCAATGCTGATAACGGTGGTGCCAACTTTATTGCTGCACTTAATTCTCAAATCGTGTCTTGGAGTGATACAGAGGTGGTAGTTGAAGTGCCAAGTAGAGCAGGAACCGGAAGAGTAAGGGTAGTTGCAGCCGCAGGGCCTATTTCCACCTCGACTCAGGATATAACCGTTAACTATGCCGAGTTAAATGTGGAGTCATCAGGACTAGCATTTCCAACTCAACATATTGACGAAAATGGTAATGGTGGCGCAACGTGGCGCATGCACATAGATTTTGATAGTAATGCTAGTGCAAAGGCTTCTTTCTTAAGAGCTTTTGATACTTGGGTATGCGAAACAGGAATCAATTGGGAAAATGGGGCTATTACGTTTACTGACACAGCAGCATTGGATGGTATTAATATCGTTAGGTTCGATAATGGTTCGGAATTACCATCAGGTGTTTTAGGTAGAAATACGAGCTATTGGGCAGGATGTAACCAAGGAGGTCAGCTAAGTTGGTTTGTTAATGAATTGGATATCGTATTTAACGACACAACGAATTGGCAGTTTGGACCAGCTCCGGCAGGTGGAAGTCAAATCGATTTTGAAAGTGTGGCCGTGCATGAGCTTGGCCATGGACATCAACTTGGTCACGTGATAGATAATAACAAAATAATGCATTTTGCTATTGGTCCTGGCACGACAAGCCGCACATTATCTCAAGATGACATTGATGCTGGGAATGACGTACAACAGAGAAGTGTTAATAACCCTATATGTGGAGAAAGTCCTATGACCAATTCAGCATGTTCACTTAGTGTTGGGGATTTTGTCTTAAATGATAAGATTAGCATTTATCCTATACCTGCTAAAAACAACATTTTCATTGAAAGTGCGGCCGATGTTCAATTAAGCAATGTTGAGCTGATAGATGTTCAGGGCAGATTTGTAACAGCAGTAAATTTATCTGGCAATAGTTCATTATATTCAATAGACTTGAACAATCTTGATTCAGGTATTTACTTTTTGAAAATTTCTACAAAGGATAATAAGGAGCTCATTAAGAAAATAGTTTTAGAATAATTTATAATAAATAGGTTTTTGTAAAAAAGGTTATCTTTAAGGGATGACCTTTTTTATTAGAAATTACTAGCTTTAGTAACTCTTAAGCATTTAACTTTTACAGTATAATTCCATTTAAAACATGTATAGATTTTTTCAATTTTTAGTTGTTGTTTCTTTCGTTTCCAGCTTTGCTCAGCAACCTGCAACCTCTGCTGAAAGTATCACTGCTGCACTTGAGCAAAAGGCTAAAATGACCGCGTCTTCTTTGGTAGGGCAAGTGCCTTTTGAGAACATTGGTCCAACTATTATGAGTGGTCGGGTTGTAGACTTGGATGTTAACCCGGAGGTGCCTACCGAATTCTACGTAGCTTATGCATCTGGAGGTGTCTGGCACACTAAGAATAATGGAACCACTTTTACGCCAATAATGGATAACGCACCAACCCAAAACATTGGTGATATTGCTATGCATTGGCCCACACGAACCTTATATGTGGGAACAGGCGAAAACAATGCTTCACGGTCCTCATATGCTGGAATCGGAATTTTAAAGACTACAGACAACGGTGAAACATGGACCAATGTGGGACTCTTAGATTCACATCATATAGGTCGCATCTTAATTCACCCTGACAATCCCGATGTTGTTGTGGTGGGTGTTACAGGGCATCTTTATTCGCCAAATAAGGAGCGAGGCGTGTTTAAAACGTCGGATGGTGGAGCTACTTGGAATAAGACATTGTACGTAGATGATACTACTGGTATTATTGATATTAGACACAGTCCTAAAAACTACAATGTCATGTTTGCTACCTCCTGGACCAAAGACCGTAAAGCTTGGAATTTCACAGGAAATGGTAATAATTCGGGAATTTATAAAAGTACAGATGCTGGTGAGACATGGACAAAAGTATCAACCAAAGACAGCGGATTCCCAACTGGTGAAGGCGTTGGACGTATAGGTGTAGCCATCTATGATGACAACACCATTTATGCCATTCATGATAGCCAGTTTAGAAGATTAGAAGAGGGAAAAAAGGAAGAACGTAGTGGTTTGGTGAAGGACGATTTTAAAAATATGTCTTCTGAGGAATTTTTGGCCCTAGATGATAAGAAATTGAATACCTTCTTAAAAACTAATGGGTTTCAAGAAAAGTATCGAGCGCAGAATGTTAAGCAAATGGTACGCTCGGGAAATGTAAAACCAATTGATTTAGCTAAATATCTAGAAGATGCCAACTCCTTATTATTCGATACGCCAGTGATTGGCGCAGAGGTTTACAAGAGTATAGACGGTGGCAAAAGCTGGTCTAAGACACATGAAGGATATTTAGATGGAGTTTACTATAGTTATGGCTATTATTTTGGACATATTCATGTGTCTCCTGCTAATAAAGATCACATCTACATTTATGGCGTGCCTATTTTGAAATCAAAGGATGGAGGAACAACTTTTACATCCATAAGTGCTGAAAATGTGCATGCCGATCACCACGCGCTTTGGATCAATCCTAAGAATCCAAACCATCTTGTTAATGGAAATGATGGCGGTGTCAACATCACTTATGACGATGGGGAAAATTGGATTAAAAACAACTCACCTTCAGTAGGGCAGTTTTACGCTATAAATGTCGATAATGAAATGCCTTACAATGTCTACGGCGGCCTTCAGGATAATGGTGTATGGAAAGGACCGCATAATGCTAGAGAAGATAAGGCATGGCATCAAAATGGCCAGTATCCTTGGGAAAGTATAATGGGCGGTGACGGAATGCAAGTTCAAATTGATAACAGAAATTCTGATATTGTCTACACAGGTTTTCAATTTGGCAATTATTATAGATTGAATTTAGAAACAGGTGACCGCAAGTACATTCAACCAAAACATACATTAGGAGAAACACCTTACCGATTTAATTGGCAAACACCTGTATTATTGTCAGCACACAATCAAGATATTGTTTATTTTGGAGCCAATAAATTGCTGCGTTCTATGAATCAAGGAGAGGACTGGCAAGCAATTAGCAATGATCTTACCAATGGCGGCAAAAAGGGCAACGTGGCTTATGGCACTTTGACTACGATTAGTGAGAGCCCGTTTCAATTTGGATTGATTTACACAGGCAGTGATGATGGTCTCATCTACAGAACAGACGATGGCGGTAACCGATGGACTTTGCTATCCAATAATTTACCTAAGGATTTATGGGTAAGCAGAATTGTAGCCTCAAAACATAAAAAGGAACGTGTGTATGCAACGTTAAATGGCTACCGTTGGGATGATTTTAGCGTTTACGCCTATAGTAGTGAAGATTATGGAAAAACCTGGACAGATATTAGTGGCAATATTCCAGCATCTCCAGTAAACGTAATTATAGAAGATCCAGTAAATGAAAACATCCTCTATCTAGGAACCGATAATGGCGCCTACGTGTCATTTAATCGCGGCAAATCTTGGGAGATATTCAGCAAAGGATTACCTAATGTAGCGGTACATGACATGGTTGTTCAGCCAGAGGCTAATCACCTTTTATTGGGTACGCATGGACGAAGTATTTACAAAGCGGATATTTCGCCCTTACAGCAAATGAATGCTGATTTTGAACAGAATGAGTTCACTTTTTTTGACATAGAGCCTATTCGGCATTCCAGCCGATGGGGTAATTCATGGAGTCAATTTTTAGACGCCTATGAACCACAAACGGATATTAAATTTTATAGCCCTAAGTCTGGAGAGGTAACCTTGACCGTACTATCAGATTCCGGAATAAAACTGAATGACATGGTTGTACCAGTGAAAAAAGGGTTCAATTACGTGCCTTACAACCTTCAGATTACTGAAAAAGGACGTAAGGCTATGACTAAGGCCAATAAGGATTTAGATATCCCAAAGGCAGGTAATGGTAATTATTATTTACCAAAAGGAATTTATACACTTAAAATTGAGGATAAAAGCACCTTATTGGAAATTAAATAACGTCAAATTAGTATCTGCTTAAAAAGGGCTGCTATTCCATTTCAAGGGCATATTAGACAGATTAATTTTGCAGTGCAACACTAATTAATTATAATGATTCTAAATAAATAATTATAATTAAGGTCAGTTGCTAAAACGTGGCGTGTGCTGTATTTTTGTGTGAATAACACAAAGATTAGATCTACAATGAGTGGAATTTTTAAGTCTTCCGTAGGTAGAAAGTTTGCAATGGCACTTTCTGCTTTTTTCCTTATGATTTTCTTGGTAATGCACGTCTCTATTAATTTCACTTCTGTTTTTAGTGAAGAGCTGTTCAATAACATGTCGCATTTCATGGGGACCAATCCGATTATCCAAGGATTAATGCAACCCATATTAATATTTGGAGTGGTCTTTCACTTTATTATGGGATTTGTTTTAGAAATAAAGAATAAGTCCTCTAGAGCTGTTGGCTATGCGAAAAATGTAGCAAAGGATAATTCTACTTGGATGAGTAGAAACATGCTGTTAACAGGAGCGGTCGTTTTAGCGTTTTTAGTACTTCATTTTTATGATTTTTGGATTCATGAAATGACCGTCAAATACGTTCAAGGTGACATGAGCGGTTTGGTAAATCCAAACGATGCAGACTCTGGTTATCGCTATTATGACGAATTGAGGGAAAAATTTGTAAGTCCAGCACGCGTTATTATCTATGTGGTATCATTTATATTGTTATCGCTCCATCTACTGCATGGTTTTAATTCAGCATTTCAATCCGTAGGAGCCAACAATAAATACGTAAAAAGTTTAAAAGGGTTTAGTAAGGTTTATTCTATTGGAGTGCCTGCGCTATTTGTGTTTATTGCACTGTTTCATCACTTTACCCATTAAAAAATATTAGAAGATGTCAATATTAGATTCTAAAATACCAGATGGTCCTTTAGCGGACAAATGGACAAAGCATAAAAATGAAATTAATCTGGTTAACCCAGCCAACAAACGTCTCATCGACATTATAGTTGTTGGTACTGGTCTTGCAGGAGGTTCTGCTGCGGCAACCCTTGCAGAATTAGGTTATAATGTTAAGTCGTTTTGTTTTCAAGATTCACCAAGACGAGCACATTCCATTGCTGCCCAAGGTGGTATAAATGCCGCCAAGAATTATCAAGGTGATGGCGACTCAACCTACAGATTATTTTACGATACCGTCAAGGGAGGTGACTATCGCTCTAGAGAAGCTAATGTTTACAGGTTAGCTGAGGTTTCAACAAATATAATTGATCAGTGTGTCGCTCAAGGTGTGCCTTTTGCTAGAGAATATGGAGGATTGTTAGACAATAGATCATTTGGTGGTGTTTTGGTGTCTAGAACATTTTACGCCAAAGGGCAAACAGGCCAGCAATTACTGCTTGGTGCTTATGCGGCTATGAATCGCCAGATTGGTCGTGGTAAAATTAAAATGTACACACGACACGAAATGTTAGATGTAGTTGTAGTCGATGGTAAAGCCAGAGGAATTATAGCAAGAAATTTGGTTACTGGAGAAATAGAACGACATTCTGCCCATGCTGTTGTTTTAGGTTCTGGAGGTTATGGTAATGCCTTTTATTTATCTACCTATGCCATGGGTTCTAATGTTACGGCCGCATGGAAAGCACATAAACGAGGCGCATTTTTCGCGAACCCTTGTTATACGCAAATTCACCCAACATGTATTCCAGTTTCTGGAGACCATCAGTCTAAATTAACATTGATGTCAGAGTCCTTAAGAAATGATGGACGAATTTGGGTGCCAAAACACAAAAAGGACGTTGAAGCGATTCGAAATGGTAGCCTAAAACCAACTGAAATTGCAGAAGAAGATAGAGACTACTACTTGGAGCGTCGTTATCCAGCTTTTGGAAATTTAGTGCCAAGAGATGTAGCGTCTAGAGCAGCTAAGGAACGTTGTGACGCAGGTTATGGCGTAAACAAAACAGGTGAAGCCGTTTATTTGGATTTTGCTTCAGCCATTGAGCGCTACGGTAAAGAACAGGCTTATGTTAAAGGCTTAGACCCTGATGATAAAAAAGTGGTAACAGAGCTCGGAAAAAAAGTTGTAGAGAACAAGTATGGTAATCTATTCCAGATGTACGAAAAAATTGTGGATCAAAACCCATACGAAACACCAATGATGATCTACCCTGCAGTACATTACACTATGGGAGGTTTGTGGGTAGATTATAATTTGATGACAACCGTTCCGGGATTATATGCCATAGGGGAAGCCAATTTCTCAGACCATGGTGCCAACCGATTGGGTGCCTCTGCTTTAATGCAAGGTCTTGCGGATGGCTATTTTGTGCTACCTTATACCATTGGAGATTATTTAGCGCATGATATTAGAACGGGACCAATTCCTACAGATACCAAAGAGTTTGACGAAGCTGAAAATAATGTACGTGCTCAAATAGATAAGCTTATCAATAACAAAGGGTCCAAGACCGTTGATTATTTCCACAAAAAACTTGGTAAAATCATGTGGAATAAATGCGGCATGGCACGTAACGAACAAGGCTTAAAAGAAGCGATTAAGGAAATTGCCGAGTTAAGAGAAGAGTTCTACAAAGATGTCATGGTACCTGGTACAGAAAATGAGTATAATGAAGAATTGGCTAAGGCAGGTCGCGTTGCAGACTTTTTAGAACTAGGGGAATTATTTGCTAAAGATGCCTTAGAGCGTGAAGAATCTGCTGGAGGACACTTTAGGGAAGAATACCAAACAGAGGCTGGTGAGGCACTAAGACGTCCAGAATATCAATACGTTTCTGCCTGGGAATATAAAGGAAAACCTAGTGAGGCTGTTCACCATAAAGAGCCTTTAGAGTACGAAAATATTGAAGTGAAAGAGAGAAGTTATAAATAAAAAATGCTATGATGAATTTAACGTTGAAAATATGGCGTCAGAAAAACGCCGATGATAAAGGAAAGATAGTAGATTATCCGGTTTCAGGAATTTCTCCAGATATGTCATTTTTAGAAATGCTTGATGTCCTAAATCAAGAATTAATAGAAAAAGGAGAAGAGCCTGTAGCCTTTGATCACGATTGTAGAGAAGGTATATGTGGTACCTGTTCGTTGTACATAAACGGACGAGCACATGGGCCTCAAACGCATATTACCGCTTGTCAGTTACACATGAGAAGCTTTAACGATGGCGATACCATATATATTGAACCGTGGAGAGCAAACGCGTTTCCTGTGATAAAGGATTTAATCGTAGACCGTTCGGCTTTTGATCGTATACAGCAAGCAGGTGGGTTCATCTCTGTGAACACTTCTGGAAATACACAAGATGCCAACGCTATTCCTATAGAAAAAGAACATGCAGACAAGGCCTTCGATGCTGCAACCTGTATTGGTTGTGGTGCGTGCGTGGCCAGCTGTAAAAATTCTTCAGCCATGCTATTTGTTTCGGCTAAAGTATCTCAATTTGCATTGTTACCACAAGGTCAGGTGGAAGCTACCGACCGTGTTCTTAATATGGTAAAACAGATGGATGCCGAAGGATTTGGTAATTGTACAAATACAGGAGCTTGTGAGGTAGAATGCCCAAAAGGTATTTCATTGGAAAATATAGCACGAATGAACCGAGAGTACCTAGCGGCCAGCCTCAAAGGCTAAGACTAGGCTTAATAACAGTATAGAAATATATCCCAAGGTATAATTTAATATCTTGGGATTTTTAGTTGTAGATAATCATGCAAACGCCAATAACATTCTATCAGGACAGGCTGAAAGAACATAAGAATCAAGTTGATCGATTTAACAGACAATTAGTTTGGTTAAGCACTTTGAGAGTGCTGCTCTTTTTGTTTGTTGTCTTTGCACTTTATTACAATTTTTCCACTTGGCCTGTGGCTCTGGGAATAGGGCTCGTTGGCGGCGGTTTGTTTTTATGGTTGCTTTCGAGGTATACAGATATTAAATCAAAACGTGAACTTCACAAAAGGTTGGTGGCAATCAACGAGAACGAAATAAAGATTGCCAATGGAGATTTTCATCATCAACCAGACGGTAAAGCGTATATGGATTCGGAACACGCCTTTAGTCTAGATGTAGATATGTTTGGACGTGGTTCATTTTTTCAATTCATTAATAGAACGACCATAAAGGAAGGTGAACGAACCTTGAAAGATTTATTGCTATCCAATACTATAGATGGAATAGAACAGAGACAGAAGGCCATAAAAGAGCTGTCCAAATATCCAGAATGGCTGCAGCACTATGCGGCTGTTGGAAAAGGGATAGCCACGGAACATGCTGCAAAGTCAATCATATCGTGGTTAAAAAATTATAAGCCCTTCTTAAAACCTTATCACTATTGGGGAAGTTTAGGTTTTATTTGTTGTTCGGTTATCGTTTTTGCCTTGGCAATTACAGAAACAATTCCATTAAATAGCGTAGTTTATTGGCTTATAGTTGGATTGGGCCTAACGGGCTTTCATCTAAAGCGTATTAATATGTTGGCTCAAAATACCCAGAAGGCCAAGGATACCTTTAGACAATACGCTCTGCTGCTCGAGCAGATAGAAACAAAGACATTTGAAGCGGATTTGCTTAAATCATACCAGCACAACATTGCCTATAATGGACTTAAGGCGTCACAGATTTTCAAGAATTTTTCTAAGGCATTAGACGCTCTAGATAATAGGAATAATTTAATTTCAGCGGTTTTTGGAAATGGCTATTTATTATGGGATATAAGACAGAGTTACCGCATAGAGCAATGGATTGGCACCTATGCTGAAAAAGTTGAAGATTGGTTTGACGCAGTTACGTTTTTCGATGCGTTTAATACCCTAGGTAATTTTGCCTTTAATCACCAAGATTACACCTATCCCACGATTGCTAATGACGCTGTTGTTTTACAATGTAAAGATTTAGGCCATCCCTTATTGCGCAAGGATAAGCGTGTGTCCAGTAATGTTACCATAGAGAAGGGTCAGTTCTTTATCGTTACGGGAGCAAATATGGCTGGCAAAAGTACTTTTCTTAGAACCGTGGCACTGCATAATATCATGGCTAACACAGGCTTACCTGTATGCGCCACTAAAAGCCATTACGCGCCAATTAAACTTATAACCAGTATGCGCACTACAGATTCTTTAACTGATGATAGTTCCTATTTCTTTTCAGAGCTTAAGCGGTTAAAATTTGTAGTAGATACTTTAATGAAATCGTCCAATTATTTTGTGATACTAGACGAAATTTTAAAAGGAACTAACAGCAAGGACAAAGCTATAGGCTCTAGGAAATTTGTTGAAAAACTAGTAGCAATTAAGGCTACTGGAATTATCGCCACACATGATTTGAGCCTCACCCAAATTGAAAGCCAATTAGACCCAGTAAAGAATTACTTCTTTGATGCCGAAATTAAAAATGACGAATTGTTTTTTGATTACAAACTTAAAAAGGGAGTTTGCAAAAACATGAATGCGAGCTTCTTATTAAATAAGATGGATATTATATAAAAAAACCCTCTCTTACATAAGAAAGGGTTATAATAGAATTCTGTTAACAAATCTATTTTAAGACTAAGCCTCAAACGGCTCAATAGAAACGTAAGATTTGTTGTTTTTTCTCTTAGTAAACTTTACGATACCATCAACTTTGGCATGTAATGTATGATCTTTTCCTTGATATACATTTTCACCTGGATGGTGAGTATTACCTCTTTGTCTAACCAGAATGTTTCCTGCTACGGCTGCTTGGCCACCAAAAATTTTGACGCCTAAGCGTTTCGATTCTGATTCTCTTCCGTTTTTCGAACTTCCGACTCCTTTTTTATGTGCCATTGTATTTCGGTTTTAAAGGATTATTAACTTAATGCGGCTATTAATTCGGCCTTCTTCATTGAAGAGTAACCCGTAATGCCTTTATCTTTTGCCATCTCTTTTAATTCGGCAACGGTTAATTTGCTCAAATCTTGAGATGTTTCTTCTTTTACCTCAGCTGGCTTAGCTTCTGCTTTTGCCGGTTCCTTTTCGGCTTTTGTTTCGGCTTTTGCTTTTTTTGCTGGTTTAGCGCCTGAAGCTAAGATTGTGTCAATTTGGATTTCAGTTAAAAGCTGTCTATGGCCATTTTTAACTCGGTATCCTTTTCGTCTTTTCTTCTTAAAGACAATTACCTTATCACCTTTTAGGTGCTTTAAGACTTTAGCACTTACTTGTGCGCCGTCTATAGCCGGGGCGCCAACAGTTACTTTGTCACCGTCACCAATTAAAAGAACGTTATCAAAAGCTACGCTTTTACCCTCGTCTTCAGGTAAACGATTAACAAAAACTTTTTGGTCTTTCTCAACTTTAAATTGATGCCCTGCTATCTCTACAATTGCATACATAGCGTATCGTTTTTATTAAATCTGTTTTAAAACTATACTTTCTTTTTCAGAAAGCGGATGCAAATATACTCCTAAAATCCTAATCTACAAATCAATTATGCAAGTAGTCTATCATAAATTGCTTAAGGTCTGTTAACTTTTGGAGGGCTATTTTTACATTTAATTATCTTAAAATGCGTGGCTATTCCTTATTTTTGTGAAAATTGCTGTAACATATAATCAGCAGGCTAGACAAACAATGGTAAATTAAAATTGAAACAAAAAACAATAGAATAATGAAAAACAATCTCTTTTTTATTGTATTTGCTCTTTGCTTTGGGCTTATATCCACTGCCCAAAATGTAGAATTTGAGGAATACGATTTGGATAACGGAATGCACGTCATTCTTCATCAAGACAATTCGGCGCCGGTTGTGACCGTAAGCGTTATGTATCATGTGGGAGCTAAAGACGAAGATCCAGAACGCACAGGTTTTGCCCACTTTTTTGAACACCTATTATTTGAGGGTACAGAGAATATAGAGCGTGGGGAGTGGTTTAAAATCGTTTCTTCCAATGGTGGTACCAATAATGCCAATACAACCGATGACCGCACGTATTATTACGAAGTATTCCCTTCTAATAATGTAGAATTGGGCTTATGGATGGAGTCAGAGCGACTACTACATCCTGTAATTAACCAAATTGGCGTCGATACCCAAAATGAGGTAGTAAAGGAAGAAAAACGTTTAAGGGTAGACAACCAACCTTATGGTAATTTACTTGCAGAAGTAAAAAAACGCCTCTTCAAGGTGCACCCTTACAAAGGGACTACCATTGGTGAAATGGAGCACCTAGATGCTGCAACATTAGAAGAGTTCCAGGCTTTTAACAAAAAATATTATGTTCCAAACAATGCGGTGTTAGTTGTTGCAGGAGATATAGACAAGCCAAAGGTAAAGGCCATGATTGAAGATTACTTTGGCCCGATACCAAGAGGCGCTGATGTAAATAGAGATCTTCCTAGAGAGGAACCCATTACAGAGGCTATGACTGGGACAGCTTATGATCCTAACATACAAATACCTGCAGTGATTGCCGCGTATAGAACGCCTTCCTTTAAAGAAAGAGACTCTTATGTTCTCAACATGATTTCTAGCTACCTTAGTGGCGGAAAGAGTTCAGTGCTCTACAAGAAAATAGTTGATGAGCAAAAGCAAGCTTTAGCCGTACAAGCGGTTAATATTAGTCAAGAAGACTATGGTATTTACGCTTTGTTCGGGTTACCTCTTGGAGATGTAGAGCTTCAAACATTAATTGATGAAATGGATGAGGAAATCGTAAAACTTCAGAATGAATTAATCTCTGAGCGCGATTACGAAAAGCTTCAAAACCAGTTTGAAAGCCAGTTTGTAAGTTCCAACTCAAGTGTTGAGGGTATAGCAAATTCCTTGGCTCGCTACTACATGTTGTATGGCGATACAAACTTAATCAACGATCAAATAAATATTTATCGCTCTATAACTAGGGAGGATATCAGAGATGTTGCTAAGAAATACCTTAATCCAAATCAAAGATTAATTTTAGAGTATTTACCAAAAAATGATGACCAATAAAATAAAATCACGACTATATATGAAAACTAAAATATCTGCACTTATTGTTCTGTTTTTAATGGCAATTGGTGTTCATGCACAAATAGACCGTTCTGTAATGCCAAAGCCAGGACCTTCGCCAAAAATAGTTCTGGAGGAACCTTCGCAATTTGAATTAGATAACGGCATCAAGGTTTTAGTTGTTGAAAACCACAAATTACCGCGTGTCTCTTACTCGCTTCGAATAGACAACAAGCCTATTCCAGAAGGAGACAAGGCTGGTGTATCAAGCATATTGGCTGCTATGTTAGGTAATGGAACTAAATCCATTTCTAAAGATGAGTTTAACGATGAAATAGATTTTCTCGGTGCTAATTTGAGTTTTGGGTCTAGCAGTGCCTTTGCAAGTGGTTTATCTAAATATGGCGAACGTATTTTAGAACTTATGGCAGATGCTGCCATTAATCCACTCTTAACCAAAGAGGAGTTTGAAAAGGAAAAAGAGAAAGCAATTGAAGGTATAAAAGCAGACGAGAAAAGCGTTGATGCAGCAGCTAGCCGAGTGGGAAGTGCCTTATCTTATGGTAAGAACCATCCTTATGGAGAATTTGTAACAGAAGAAACACTCAATAACATCGAGTTCTCAGATGTCTTGGCCTACTACGACAAGTATTTTACACCTAACAATGCCTATTTGGTAGTAGTAGGTGATGTTGAATTATCCGATATTGAAAATAAGATCAAGAATTATTTTGGGTCATGGGAAAAGAACGTAGACGTAGGCATTTCACTTCCAGAAGTCATGCCTAATGTTCAGTACACCCAAATTAATTTTGTTGATATGCCTAATGCGGTGCAGTCTAATATCTCATTAATGAACAATGTAGACATTAAAATGAATGATGAAGACTATCATTCCGTATTAATAGCCAATAGAATTCTTGGCGGCGATTTCAATAGTTATTTAAACATGAACCTAAGAGAAGAACACGGCTACACCTATGGTGCACGCTCCAATGTGAGTATGAACAGATGGGGAGCCTCTAGGTTCACTGCAGGTGCTGCAGTTAGAAATGCCGTTACGGATAGTGCAGTTGTTGAAACCTTAAAGGAAATAAAAAGAATTAAAACAGAACCTGTAGAGAGCAATACCTTAAACACCGTTAAGGCTAGTTATGTGGGTGATTTTGTTCGCAGGTTGGAAAGTCCACAGACCATTGCAAATTATGCACTTCAAAAGGAGCTTAATGATTTGCCAGACGACTTCTACACAACGTATTTAGAGAAAATCAATGCCGTTACCAAGGAAGATGTGCAACGTGTGGCGAATAAATACTTCAAGACGGATAATGCTAGAATCGTAGTTGTTGGTAAGGGAAGTGAAGTTTTGGAAAATCTTGAGAAAACAGGTATTCCAATAATGTATTTTGATAAGTACGCTAACAAAACGGAAAAACCGAATTACGATGCAGACATGCCTGAAGGCGTGGATGCAAACACAGTGCTAAACAATTATTTGGAAGCCGTTGGAGGGAAAGCTAAAATAGATGAACTCACTTCCATTTTGGTATCTTATGAAGCCTCTGCAATGGGTTCTACCATTTTAAGTGAGGAAAAACGTTTAGATGGTAAAACCGCCCAAAGCATCTCTATGAACGGCAATCCTATGATGACCGTAATCCTAACCAAGGACAAAGCTACGATGAATAAAAATCCGCTACCTGAAAATATGGCTAAGGATATGCGTACACTTGCAGGCTTGTTCCCAGAGTTAAATATGCTCAATGATGACAATGTTAAGCTTACAGGAGTAGAAGAGGTAGATGGAGAAAAAGCCTATAAGGTTGAAGTGCCAGGAGACGTTGTGTCATTTGTAAATTATTACAGCGTTGAAACTGGACTTAAAATAAAGGAAGATCAGATTACCTCTATGCAAGGACAAACTCAGAACCAGGAGACCATGTTAAAGGATTATCAGGAATATGAGGGTATTAAGTTCCCAAATGTAAGATCTGGTAGCCAAATGGGTCAAGTTATAGAATTTAAATTAAAGGAAGTTAAAATCAATGAAGGTGTATCAGAAGCCGATTTTGACTAACTTCAAATAATCAATTTTTGAAAAAGGCCGAAGGAACTACCTTCGGCTTTTTTTTGGCTTGTATTTGTTCGAAATATAGACACCTACCAAAATAAAGACCGCTCCTACAAGTTGCAGCATACTTAATTGTTCGCCATCCAACCATCCCCAAATCAGTGCTACCATGGGCATAATATAAGTCACTGAAGATGCAAATACAGGTGTAGAAATTTGAACCAGTTTATTAAAGACAACTTTAGCCATCGCTGTACCAAAAATGGAAAGGATGCCTACGTACATTAAGGACGGATAGAAGTTTTGATTTTCTAGGGTTGCAGACTCAAAAAACCCTGTGAATATCAAAATTATAAGAGCAGGTAATATTATAACAATATAGTTTCCTGTTGCAATGGCGAGGGGTCTAACCTCTTGAAGATGGCGTTTAATGATGTTCACGTTAGTAGCATACATAAAAGTAGAAGCAATGACAAAACCCGCATAAAGATAGTTTTGGTTGGGATTGATATCTGCACCGCTTAAAATTAAAACAGCTGTACCTATAAACCCAATAACAACTCCTATCACTTGCTTGGTTGTTGTTGTTACCTTAAAAAAAGCCAAACCAAGTAAAATAGTGTTAAGAGGAACTAGGGAATTTAGAATTGAAGCCACCGCACTATCAATCTCTGTTTCTGCTATGGCAAAGAAAAAGGCAGGCACCAAGGACGCTATAATTCCAGATAAGGCTATCCATTTCCATTTATCTTTTGGGATTTTTTTTATGGTGTAGAAACCAAATGAAATTAAAATTACACCTGTAATTATGGTACGCAATGCTCCCAATTGATAGGCCGAAAAACCAATGAGTGCTTTTTTAATAAGAATAAATGAGCTTCCCCAAATGACAGATAGCATAATGAGATAAACCCATTTAAGATTAAGATTTTTCATTCAAATTCTTATAAAAAGAATCACAAAAATCGTTAATTCATTCGCAAGAATGCACAATCTTTATTAGATTTAGCGCAAATTTAAGAGTTATAAATCATGAAAACTTTAAAGACAGCCTGTATTGCAATATGCACATTGTTGGCTTTTGCCTCATGTAAAAACAATACCGAGCCAGAGGTTAAAACGGTTGCCATGGAAGAAACAAAAGAAGTTGCTTCCAATGAATTAGACCCAAATGCTACGTATGCCAAAGTAGAATTTGAAATAGAAGGGATGACCTGTAAAATGGGATGTGCCAAGACTATTGAAAAGAAAATGGCTAAAATGGAAGGTGTAAAATCAGCGAAGGTTGATTTTGATAAGCGTCTTGCCATGGTAGAATATGATAACGCCAAAGTAACGCCTCAATCCTTGGAAGAAGCCGTTGCCAAAGTTGGAGACGTATATAAGGTAAAAGACATGAAAGTTGTTGACGAATTTGGCGGTGACACCAAGGCGTGTGCCAAAGACTGCAAGAAAGCATGCTGCGCTGATAAAACAGAAGCCGAGAAAAAGGCATGTGCCAAAGATTGCAAAAAAGCCTGTTGCGCAGATAAGAAAGAAAGTAAAGAATAACCATTAGAATTTAATGGATTAAAAGAGCGTCAGTCCTTTACGGTTGACGCTTTTTTTATGTCATTTGGAAAAGAAAAGAACCCAATAGAAAAAAGGCAATGGGCAAGACCCAAACTGCGATAATGGAATAAGACTTACTGCTATACTTACTTCTTAAAACATGACGCTTTTTCCCTGAATAATACAACCAATTTCTAAAGCAGATTCCTAAAACCATAACGAAGTAAAGGCTTAGAAATTTGGACTGAGACATAACAGGCATTTTCATTTGTTGCGCAAAGACCAAAGCAAAAAGAAAGAGCACCCAAAGTAAAGAGCTATATAAAAGGTTTATATAAATCAATGCTATGAGAACACTTCGCTTTCTATAATATTTAAAATAGTAGTTAAAAGCAGTTATGTATAAAGTATCAAGCACAAATGAAAGGTAAATAAAAAAGCCGCTCCAAATGTTTATTGATGCGGCTTTTTTAATGTGACTGTTAAATCTTAATTTCCAGTTACAACAACATTATCTAAGTGATATCTTGTGGTTGCACTTGGGTCAGAGCCTTCATATAGGAAACCGATTACTGCGGTGCCATCTACGCACGAAATATTTACTGGTCCAACAGACTCAAAGTTACCAAACGTACTCGCCGGACCAACAGGTATGGTTACGTCTAAAATAGACCAAGTAGCTGTAGTTGGGTCGCCAGCATAATCTGTAGAGATCCAAACGCTAAGGATTGTTCCGTTGTCAAAATTTGCCTGTATATCAAAAGATAACTCTTCTCCAGTAGTAGTATCCATATCAATTGGAGGTGTTACCAACCAAACGTTGGCTTCGTCATTATCAGAATTAAATGCCGAAATTTGAGAATAAAAGTTACCACTGAAGCTGCTTATGAACCAATCGGTATCCGTACCGCTTACGTTTATATTATCCCAACCTTCGGATGCGTATGTTCCGAAACCTTCGAAATCTTCTGCAAAGAAGGCGTCACCACCACCAGATGGTGTGGTGCACTCTAAAAAGTCTGGATCGCAACGGTCTTCACTATCAAAATTGATGTCTTCTGGAGAGCTTATTACAATATTGAAAACCTCGCCAAAGAAGTCTTTGCTCAAAATAGCCGTCATGCTACCTCTTCCAGAAGGTAACGTCAAGCTTTTGAAATCTGCAAATGTACTAGTGCTAAAAACAACGGTTGCAGCAGATGTACAACTTTCTAAAGTACGCTCACCATCAAATTCATCTGTACCTTCAGAAGCGAAACTTAATGGATTGTCTCCCGTAGCTTGATTTCTATTAAACTGAACGTCTTGTAGCTCAATGAGCAAGTTGGTTTTATCATCACTAAAATCCTCAAAACTTAACGGCATAGGCACTACGGTTGCTATTTCAGCAGAGCGAAGAATAAAATCCGTTTCCGAAGCAGATGGAATCTTGTCTACCTCATTACCGTTCAAGGCACCTATGGTTAGTACTCCGTTTGTAATACCTACAGCTAATCCGTTAAGTTTAATGTATACCTTACGGCCAATATCATAACGCACAAATAAAGGGTTTACGTCTATAAGGACTTTGATACCAGTGGTTGGATTTTCTGGCTGATCTTGAATGATAAGCTCCTCAAAGTAATTACCAGCCTCATCTGAGGATACCACGTATCCAACTAGATATTGATTGGTTTCGTTAAAACCAAATGTTAGAACTGTTTCTTCATCGGTATAATCTAAGGAACCACCACCTTGTTCTTGGGCCAATTGCCCTGCAATTGCTCCAATGGTTACTTCAGGACCATCAAGTTCTGGTTCTACAACGGATGTGTTGGGCGTGTCAAAATCATCGTCCTCTACACAGCTGTTAAATACTACCAAACCTATTAATAGTAGTATGAATTTGTTGAATTTTAAGGTTTTCATAATTGCTTTTTTATATGTTGTTTCAGATGCACCGCACCCTTGTAATTGTTTAATATTTTTATTCTTGTTATGAGCCATGGCTTAAAATCTTAAATAGACGTTTAGATAATATGTTGTTCCATTTCCGAAGAAATATCTCGGGCCAAAAATTGGGCCATTAGGCCTAGATTGGTCTTCCCTCATTCTGCGGAAATTTGCTAAACGAGATTGCTCAAAGCCACCTGTAATGTACTGTTCGTTGAAGACATTATTGATGGTAGCAAAGAAGCCCACAAAATAATCATCAATCTTCCAAGATTTTCCTCCAATGATATTAACTAGCATATAATCATCAAATTGTTCTTGTCTAAGAATTTCTCTAGCTTCATTTGGGTCATAATCGTTAAACGTATTACCGTCGTAGTCTGAGGTAAAGTTAGCGGATCGCGCTAAGTTGCTCACGTCGAGGTATGCATTTGAGAAAAAGTTGCTTGTAATTCCAATGTTCCAATAATCTGGATCTCTATATTCAAAACCAATTTGGTAAGCACGCTCAGGTCCACCGGCAACATGGAGATTCTTCAAATTGGTAGTACCATCACCAAAAGTTACTTCCCTTCCAATATCTGAACGGTTTAGAAAGTCTACACTAGTCAAGTATATATTTGGATTGTTTTGAAAGGTATACTGTCCAATGGAAGCGGCTCCTTTTAATTTAATGGTTGGGGTTATTTGGGCTTCAATTCCCATTTCAACTCCAACATGTCGTCTTTCTATATTGGTTAAAATTTCTTGTACAAAAGCATCGCCACGATCTATTCCTAAGCCTGCAAGGTCCTCGGTAAAATAGAATCCAATATCACTTCCGTCTTGAAATCCGTTATAAAAACCGGTTATTCTTGCCTTGACTATGGGCGATCGGAAAATATAACTCACATCTAACGATTGTATTTTTTCACTTTCTAGCCCAATGACTTTGGCATTGCTTTGCCTTGCGTTGCTAAAAGAATTTCGTAAGGATGGTGCTTTTGTAAAATAGCTACCATTAACATCAACAAGGTGCTTCCCTGTAATTTTGTAGGTAAACCCACCTTTTATTCCAAAATTGGTAAAATCCAATTGGTCGCTTTCCCCAAAGGAGCCATCGTTGCCTCCACCTTGGAAAAATCCGTTTTCATACAGCCCTGTTCTTAGGTAGGACGTCTGCGAAACATTTGCCCCAACATAAAAATCAACTTTATTGTATTTAAATTGAGCTTGGGCAAAGGCACTAATAACACTTGCATCTAACTCAAAATTATATTTATAACGATCACCTTCTCTAGCGATACGATTAGGATTTCTAACATCACTTTGAGCTAAGTTCCCTGCAACTTCTTCATCTATGGCATTGAATTCTTCTTCCGCAAAGAAATCAACATCTAGATAACCTGTGCCGCCCATAAGGTCCTCAACTCGGGCAAAATTCTCACTTTTTAATTTTCTGTAGTTGAGTACAGCATTTAATCTTATGTTATCAGCTAGCTCGGCATCCAAAATGGAGTTAAATGTCCATTGCTGGTCTTTATTGACATCGGCTTGTACGGCGTAAAGTGAGTTGCCACCAACATTACTTGGTCTTGTGTTAGCTTCGTAAAAACTTGTCCAAGGCATTTGACCATCATTTAAAAATTGTTGTTGCGCAACATAAGCCTGTTGGTAGTCATATGCTGTTGGATTTTGGTCTTGTAGAAAGAAACTAGGTAAGTTTTGATAGTAAATCGGGCTAGGATTCCTTGCACCACCTAAAAAGGCCACTTCGCCATTTGGAGCGGTATATAAACGTGTACCACCATTGTCTATTCTAGTATTTGCTATTTCTCCAAATTGGTAAGAAATATTGGTATTAAGCCTTACTTTTTTAGAGATGTCCCAGTAGTGGTTAAGCATTAAAATAGGTTCGTTTATCTCTCTGATTCTAGAATTTCGCAGCTCTCCATTTAAAAGACCCCAAAAAGGATTATAGCGCCGTCCCTTTAAATTGAAAACCTCTTCAGTAATGGCTGTAGATCGTCCTCTACGGTTTTGAGCGTATATTCCAGTAAAGTTGATGCTATGCTTAGCGTTAATCTGTTTTTCAACGGCAACAAAGAAAGAATTGGCATCATACAGTGTACCGTCTATAAACCCTTCTTCTCCAAATCGTCTAGATCCCAATACAGAATAGGACCAACCGCCTTCTAGTAGTCCAGAACTGTAACTGGCCATAATCCTGCCTTGATAACTTCTATTGGCAGAGGCATAGGATATGCGACCACCTCTTCTATATTTTGAAGCACGCATGACGATGTTATTTGTTCCGGCCAAATCACCAAATGTGTAGTCATTGGCAGACATGCCCATACTAAACTCTTGGTTACGTTGCACATCATTTAAGCCGCCCCAGTTGGCCCACTGAGGTCTGCCGTTAAACTGTTTGTTCATTTCAACGCCGTTGATAAGCACTTTACCATTGGCATTGTCTAAACCACGTGGTCTAAAAAATGTAGCGCTGAAATCAAATGCAGCAGCGTTTAAGAAAACGTCTCTTGAGGCTTGAAGTAAGCCCGAAACGTTGTCTGTTAATCCATCATCCTCACTATTCAAATTGTCATCTGCAATAGAAATAATGAAAAGATCTTTTTTGTCGCTCGAGTCGTAGTCGAGGGTCATTCCGCTGATGTCAACGGTCTGTCCTTCATTTACAATGATAGGATAGCGTTTGGTGACATAGCCAACTTTTTCAACCTTTAAAACCTGTTCTCCAAGAGGTACATTTTCAGTGAATTGGAATTCCCCTTTCGCATCAGTGTAGGTGCTTTGTTCGGTTTCTTCGATTGTAATTGTTACATCAGGAATTGGTTCTCCTGTGGTTCCATCTAGAACGCTTCCTTTAATAATGGTTTGTTGTGCAAAACCAATTAGGCCGAAAGCTATTCCAAATAGAAAAAGTAAAAAACGTTTTTTCATACCCAATTAAATATTGATTGTTACGGTAGGTTAATAAATGGTTATTAGCAGCGCACAAATGTACATTTTTTATAAGAATTACATACTTTTGGCAGGTTATTTGAATTGATATAACAATAAGTTAATATCGAAACACAGAATGTCTATAGATATCTTTTATTAAGAAAACTTTAACAATAGAATTAGACAATTAAAACTACTTAATTTTCACTATGAAATATGTAAAATCACTTCTTGGTATTGGGTTATTGATGTGTTTTTTCTTCTCCAATGCTCAGGAAGAAAAACAGTTTAAAATCCATACTGTTGCTTTTTATAATCTAGAAAACCTATTTGATACTATTGATGACCCATTAAAGCGAGACGAGGCGAGTCCAATCATGGAGATGAAGGCTAATAGAAGCGAGGTTTACAAGCAAAAAGTAAAAAACATGGCAAGGGTCATCGCTAACATTGGTTCGGATTTGGCGAGAAATGCTCCTGCAGTTATTGGCGTTTGCGAGATTGAAAATAGAAAAGTCCTCGAAGATCTTGTAAACGACCCCCTTCTATTGGGAAAGGATTATGGTATTATTCACTTTGATGGCCCTGATCGAAGAAGTATCGATGTTGCCTTACTTTATCAGAAGGCCTTGTTTAGGCCTATAAATTCCAGTTCCCACGAACTAAAGATTTATGATGATTTAACGCGAAGACGTGTTTATACCAGAGATCAACTTTTAGTGAGCGGAGAGCTTGATGGAGATCTTATCCATATCATTGTCAATCACTGGCCCTCTAGAAGCGGTGGCGAAGCACGAAGCCGCTCAAAACGTGTTGGAGCGGCAAAATTAAATAAGCGTATCATTGATTCCTTACAGTCTGTAGATCCTTATGCAAAAATCTTAACAATGGGCGATTTAAACGACGACCCAACCAACGATAGTGTTAAGGAAGTTCTCAAAGCGAAAAAGGAGAAAGAAGACGTGCCTTTAAAAGGAATTTACAATCCGTTTGAGAAGATGTTTACAGATAAAGGTTATGGTACTACGGCCTATAGGGACGCTTGGAGCCTTTTTGATCAAATAATGCTAACCCAACCGTTATTGGAAGATGATTATTCTTCCTATAGATTCTGGAAGGCAGGGATTTATAATAAAGCCTATCTATCTAATAAAAGAGGAAGATGGGAGGGTTATCCATTTAGAAGTTTTGCCGATGGCGGATTTACAAATGGATTCAGCGACCACTTCCCAGTTTACGTATACTTAATTAAACAAGTGCAATAGCTTAAACAAAAAAGGCCTCTTAAAACAAGAGGCCTTTTCATTAGAACCAAAGATTCCATGGAATTTTTGCCAATACTAATATTAGAGCGAGCGTGTAAAATATACTCAACAGCTTAAATTTTGGTTTAGAAACCAATTTCTTTTTATGTTTTGAATAACCTATGGTAACCAAAGCCACTGCTATAATCATGGTTGTAGGATGTTCAACTATAAGGTTTCTTAAGTCAGCGTTTTTCATAACCTCACCCATGCCTCCAACTTCATCAATAACACTGAAATAATCCTTAGTGAAATAGAGAATAATACCTATAAGCAGTTGAATATGCATGGTAATCAGTGCGAACAATGAAATTCTAAAATCTCTCGCTTCAAACTCTTTGTTACCGAAAAATTTAAAAAGCGCATTTAAAGTGGCTAAAATCAAAACAACAAGCACCAAATATGCCCAGTAAGAATGTATAAATTGAAGGATTTCCATATCTAAATAAAATTATAAGCGCAAAAATACGGATTTGAATGAAATGGTCCTTAAGTAGTAAACACTTATTACTATATTGACTAGGACACATGGTTGAATTCGTACTCGTGCTCAACTTTGCATATCCATACACTATACCACTTATACCATAGTGTTTTACCTTTATTTTGGGCTTCTATGTGCTCTAGATTAGATTTCCAACGGGTTATAGCCTTTAAGCTTTCCCAATAACTTACGGTAATTCCCAAATCATTTCTTGCGCTATCCATACCAAAAAACCCTTTTTGGGTTTTAGCGAGTTGCTCCATTTTTTGAGCCATATTACTATAGCCATCATCAGATTTTAACTTAGAGGTAAAAATTACAGCGTAGTAGGGTTTGGATGTTTTCATAATTAGCAGCCCATAGGGATTTGGAATTCTATAATTTTTTCAGTGACTTCATCGTTTTCATTAGTCAATAAAACTTTAAGAAATATACGACTTATGCCTATATCTGCAGGAAAGTCATTAACGGTTGTTATATCATTCACATAATTACGCCAGTCTTTTCCGCATTTGTTCTCCACTTCTGTTTTCAATTGGTTAATGTCGATATCCATGAATTGACGTCTTTGAGCTGAGCTATATTGTAGGGTTTTAAATTTAGTTTTGGAGATAGCTTGTAAAGGCTCCCAAGACGAGTAATAATGTTTCCATTCCGTAAGGTCGCAATGAGGGCCTTCATTCATTATGGTAACGCTGTTTTCAAATTGTTGAAAAATACTGATGTGTTTATAGCCCTTATTATTTATAGTGATTATTTTTCCTTCAGGAGAGTCTCCCAGGGCCACGTTAATTCTAATAGTATCCTTGTCGTGCAGGGTGTGGCGTTTAAATTCGTCATTGGTTTTTAGGTTTTTAAGTCGCATTGTAAGTCCGTAATGCCTAAGCTCAATAGGCTCTTCTAACTTTTCTGGAGATAGAAATCCATTAAACACATATCCTTTGATTGTGGGCGACTGCATTTTTACCCATTGGCCTTCAATTTGTTCACCCTCATCAAAAATGGCAAGATTGATATTTGTGGTTTCAATAACGTTGATAACTTCTCCATAGTTTAATTTTCCCACACGTCTTGCTTTGGGGTCGGGCTGTTCTCTAACGGTTAAACCATTATCTGCAGTCACAAAAAATGGATTTTGACTAGTTAATAAAAGGGAACTACAGCTCAGAAATACCGTAAAAAGAATACTTGCAATTTTCATAACATTTTAGTTTTTAATTGAGCGGTATAACTTGTTGTTTAGTGTAGGAGAGCGTTAAGGAGTATGCGTAAATACTTACACTATTAATTACGAATCAATTTTACCAATTAGATGTTCTTACCTCGTTAAAATCTTCTTAAACAGTTTCCTTGAGGTTGATTTTTCGGTTTTTAAAACCCCTTAGTTTAAGGGATTCTTAGTAACTTCGTACCAAATTTTAATAATTCATAAAAACCATATATAAATGCAAGCAGTTGCTACAGATTTCGGAATAAAGGAAGCGTTAGAGCATCTAGGTGTAAGCGCAGTAAATGAAGGGACTTCAACCGGATCCCAGAATTTTTCAAACGGAGATATTATTGAGAGCTTTTCGCCCGTAGACGGACAGTTGATAGCAAAAGTTAAGTCCACAACAAAAGCTGATTATAATAAAGCCATGGCTGCTGCAACAAGCGCATTTAAAACCTGGAGACTCATGCCTGCACCACAGCGTGGGGAAATTGTACGGCAATTTGGGAATAAACTTCGCGAAAAAAAGGAAGCCTTAGGCAAATTAGTCTCTTATGAAATGGGTAAATCCTATCAGGAAGGTCTGGGCGAGGTACAAGAAATGATAGATATCTGTGATTTTGCTGTCGGACTATCGCGTCAATTGCATGGTTTTACGATGCATAGCGAACGTCCAGGTCATCGTATGTACGAACAATACCATCCGCTTGGCGTTGTTGGGATTATTTCGGCTTTTAATTTTCCAGTGGCAGTTTGGTCTTGGAATACGGCCCTAGCATGGGTTTGCGGTGATGTTTGTATTTGGAAACCTTCAGAAAAGGCACCACTCTGCGGAATTGCGTGCCAGAACATTGCTGCTGAGGTTTTTGCCCAAAATGACTTGCCAGAAGGCATTTCTTGTTTAATAAATGGCGACTATCGCGTTGGGGAATTTATGACCAAAGACAAAAGAATTCCATTGATTTCAGCAACAGGCTCTACTAGAATGGGAAAAATAGTTGCCCAAGAAGTTGCAGGTCGCTTAGGAAAGACCTTATTGGAACTTGGTGGTAACAACGCCATTATTGTAACTCCAGATGCTGATATAAAAATGACCGTAATCGGTGCGGTTTTTGGCGCGGTTGGTACTGCTGGACAACGTTGCACAAGCACAAGACGCCTTATTATCCATGAATCTATTTATGACAAGGTTAAAAATGCGCTTGTAGATGCTTATAACCAGCTTAAAATTGGCAACCCTCTAGATGAATCTAACCACGTAGGGCCGCTAATTGATACAGATGCGGTAGCAATGTACAAGAAAGCACTTGAACAAGTTGTGGCAGAAGGCGGTAAGCTTATTGTTGAGGGTGGCGTTTTATCTGGAGAGGGCTACGACAGTGGTTGCTATGTAAAGCCTGCGATAGCAGAAGCCAATAACGATTTTGAGATTGTCCAACACGAAACTTTTGCGCCTGTTCTTTATCTGCTCAAGTATTCTGGCAATGTGGACAATGCCATAGAAATTCAAAATAATGTCGTACAGGGCTTGTCTTCGGCAATAATGACCAATAATTTAAGAGAGGCAGAAGCGTTTTTGTCCCATGCTGGGAGCGACTGCGGTATTGCCAATGTTAATATAGGTACGTCTGGTGCAGAAATTGGAGGCGCTTTTGGAGGTGAGAAAGAAACCGGTGGTGGCCGTGAGTCTGGTTCTGATGCCTGGAAAATCTATATGAGACGACAGACAAATACTATTAACTATACTACAGAACTTCCGCTGGCTCAAGGCATAAAGTTTGATTTATAGTAAAAACAGAATATACTTTGATTTAAAAACCGTTTCTTAAAAGAAGCGGTTTTTTATTGTAAAGTGACTAGAGGGTTATTTAAGAACAAACCGAAATCAATTTTACCTAAAATAGTTCAAAAAAACCTTGCTTCAACAAGCTCTACAGCTCTCTCTTGAAACAAGGTTATATAATTGATTAATAGCTTAACAAAGTTGCATAATATTATTTTTTCATTTCAAATTTTATGATGAATGGCAGAAAAAAATGTATCAAATGCAGGGTACTTATTTTTTATCCGATGATTTGCAAAAAAAGCAGATGAATATAAATGAAAATCAACTATTTAACTGTATTTAACTTTACGTAATATGCGCATCGTATCCTTGTAAGATTGGTACAAATTTCTACTTTGCCGCTTAAGATAGGGTTTAATGTAGTCTAGTTTTGGAAGTGCTTCATCAAAACCATTGAGATAGCAGATGAGGTAACTCGCAGCTAGGTTTTCTAAATCAGAAATTTCGTGAGGAGCCAAACGCATATTTTTTTCGAGCTTCTCTAGGATGGCGTTATTAGTGTTATAAATATGATGCAGCAATTTTCTATTAAATTGAGGTGGCTCAAAAATTAATTTGGCGTCTATGGAATAGTTAGCATTATCTTCAAAAGTAATGAGGGTCTCTTCCAGTTTGTAATATTTGAAAGATTGTTGAAGCCCTAATCGCACGTATTCTATGATTTTAAAAGATCTGTCGTCATAACTTATGGCAACTTCATCCAAGGCAGAATAAAATAAGCGTACTTGCTCATTAATTAATTCTATATCAACGCGTGAGTAAAACGTTTCGTTTTTAACCTCTTTTTTACTTCCAGACCAGCATAGCACAAAATACTCTTTGAAAACATGATACTGTGGGTTGTAGTCCCGTCTTTTATTCATAAAATCAAAAACGCCATTAAGGGTCAATTCAATGTTGTTTTTGGCGTGGTTTTCAATTGCTGAAACCAATCTGGAATTGATGTCCTTTATTTCAATATCAAACACCTTGGGCATGCTAATACTTCCTTCTCTAAAGAAGACAGAACCACCATAATACTTCCAAATGTTTTTTCTTAAAGATGTAATGCCATCGATGGGTCTAATGGTAACCAATCCAACTACCTTATCGTCTGGCAGGTGTGGAAAAGGAATGTTTTCGTACTGTACAATAGGAGGATTATCGAGGTAGGCGTTAATAAGGTTTTGAATTTTACTATCATCAAAAAAGTCTACGCCAATAATTTGATTGTCTTCATCTTGAACGCCTATAACAATGTAAGAGTTGTTTTTTGGATTGCTATTAGACAGTGCACAAACATGCTTTAAGAATTTGGCCTTTCCTTCCTTATGACCGATGTCTATTTTACGTTTCTTGTCGTAGAAGCTATTCTCATCGTTGTGAGCCAAAAGGTTTTTTATGAGAAGCCGTTTGTTAATCAAGGTGTTTTGGTCTTAAGTTTTTTTAACGGTGACCGAATTTGCTTGCGCTGTTGGAAACACCAAGACGTCTGCCAAGTTAACATGTGCAGGCCTTGTTATGGCGAAATAAATTATCTCTGCAATGTCTTCTGCTTGAAGAGCTTTGTAGCCAGAATAAACGGAATCAGCCTCTTTGCCACCTTTAAACCTAACCTTAGAAAATTCCGTTTCAACCAACCCAGGATTGATGGCACTGACCTTAATACCATATGGATTTAAATCTATTCGCATACCTTCGGTAATAGCTAAAACAGCATGTTTACTGGCGCAATACACATTTCCTTTTGGGTACACTTCCTTTCCTGCCGAGGACCCAATGTTAATGATATGACCAGACTGACGCTCAGTCATCCCAGGAATAACCGCTTTGCTCACATACAGTAAGCCTTTTACATTAATGTCTAACATAGCATCCCAATCATCTAGATTACCGCGTTCTATTGGGTCTAAGCCATGGGCGTTTCCTGCATTATTAATTAAAATATCAATCTTTTTAAAATCATCAGGTAGGGAAGCTATGGCTTCTAAAACTTTTTCCCTGTCCCGCACATCGAAGTTTAAGATATGGACTTCTGTTTTTTTTGAAAGCGATTCTTTTAAATCGTCTAAGCGCTGTTGACGCCTGCCACAAAGCACAAGTTTTATCCCATGTTTTGCAAATTCTTGCGCGGTAGCACGCCCAATACCACTTGTTGCTCCTGTAATTAAGGCAATCTTACTCATTTTTAATAGTTTTTAAGGGACCTTATGGCCTTGACAGGCCACTAAAATAAGAAACCAATCCTCTAGTTCTAAATCAATCTTTGAAGCATCCATAGCTTGTTTCAGTCGGTTTTTATTAGTTGTTCCAACGACTGGAATTATCCCTGCAGGATGTTTCATAATCCAAGCTAATAGAAGCTGATCTTCCGTGGCCTCATATTTAGATGATAATGCACCGAGTTGTTTACGTATACGCTTTGTTTTTTCATTTTCTTCTCTAAAAACAGAACCCAATGGCGACCAGGCCATGGGTGTAATCCCATTTGATTTTATGTAATCTAGAGTACCATCGTGCATAGCTAAGTGCTGGGTCAAGGAAAATTCAATTTGATTTACATCAACATCCATACGAAGACCGATGAGGTCCATTTGGGATGGCGTAAAATTTGAAACACCAAAGGACCTTATTTTTCCCTGTTTTTTTAAAATGGTAATGGTCTCTCCTATTTCTTCGGGATTCATTAAAGGACTTGGCCTATGGAGTAATAACAAATCTAAATATTCGGTATTCAGATGCTTTAAGGATTCTTCTACGGACCAAATAATGTAATCTTTAGTGTAGTTGTAGTGTTTAACCGTATTATTCCGATTTTCACACACATATTGGATGCCACATTTAGAAATTAACTGGATGTTTTCACGGTCTATACCAGTTTCAGTTAAGGCTTTTCCAAACTCTGCTTCAGTAGTATAGCCGCCATAAATATCAGCATGGTCAAATGTGGTAATGTTATGTGCTACACAATGCTCAATGCGTTCACACATATCCTTGATGGAAAGAGATTTACCCCAGCGTCCCCAAGACATCGTCCCTGCGATGATTCTAGAATACCTCACAATAGATTGGTTTTAAATTAATAGCTTTTTACTGTATAAAAATAGTCAAAATGATAAGCAATAGAGGATCTTAAGGATAAAAGAATACTATTCTTTTGCAGCACTAATATTTTCATTGATTATCATAGAATTGTAATTTTGTGGGACATAAGTCATCTAGTCAG
The DNA here is from genome assembly GCA_913055905.1 of uncultured Winogradskyella sp. Lineage (GTDB taxonomy): Bacteria > Bacteroidota > Bacteroidia > Flavobacteriales > Flavobacteriaceae > Winogradskyella. Next base: position 214,045 of record CAJXLB010000001.1, on the reverse strand, counting down.
GTGGTTTTGAACGTATCTATATAAATGCAAAAAACATCTCTTATGAAAATATTAAAACAAATACTAGCTATAACCTTTCTAAGTGTTATAATATCCTGTGACAATAGCGATAATCCTAATACAAATAGTTCTGCCCAGGAAGACGCAAGCCTATCTATAAAATTAGTTGATAATCCTGGAGACTATGACCATGTATATATTGATGTACAGGATGTACGAATTAAATACGATAACGGAAGCTCTGAAGAAAATGATAATGATTGGTTATCCATTGGCATTATTGAGCCAGGGATCTACGATCTATTAGAACTTACAGGAGGCGTGAATTTGCCATTAGTAGATAACGAAAGCATTGAAGCCGGTACGCTAGAGCAAATTCGATTGGTTTTAGGCGAAGACAATACTATTGTCCTGCACGGTGAAACAGAGGCTAGACCACTCAGCACACCGAGCGCACAGCAATCTGGACTCAAGGTAATGGTGGACCAAGAGATAATTGCAGGATTTGATTATAACTTCATTCTCGATTTCGATGTAGATGAATCAATAGTAGTTGCAGGAAATTCTGGAAATATTATCCTGAAGCCTGTTTTGAGAGCCAACCTGGATATAAACTCGGGGAATATTGAGGGTACTATTTTACCGGAAGGATTGGTAGCAGAAATTGAGGCGTCAAACGAAAATATTACAGCTTCAACTTTTGTAGACGACCTAGGTAATTTCCAAATTTCAGGTCTTCCAGAAGGGATTTATACGGTTACCATAACACCAGACGTCAATTCAACTTTTGATCCAGTAGTTGTTGAGAACGTAACTGTCGTGGTAGGAGAGACCACAACGCTCGACACTGTTTCATTTGAATAGTCTGTTTTTAAAGCATTTGAGAGCGCATTTTCAGTAGAGAATGCGCTTTTTTTTAACCAATAATTAACAGCAACTCCCGAAATAATTTAACACTTTGCATCTCTAATAGATATAGCACCAATAAACTTCTATAAAACCTGAATATAATGGAAGATACTAGTACAGTAGACATAAAGGCAATAAATGAAAAGATAGAAAAGGAAAGTGCGTTTATAGACTTATTGACTCTCGAAATGAATAAGGTAATCGTAGGCCAAAAGCATATGGTTGAACGCCTATTGATTGGGCTCTTGGGTCAAGGACATATCTTGTTGGAAGGTGTTCCAGGGCTTGCAAAGACCTTAGCCATAAATTCACTGTCTAGAGCCATAGACGCAAGTTTTAGCAGAATACAATTTACGCCAGACCTTTTACCCGCAGATGTTATAGGTACTCTAATCTACAACATAAAAGAGAACGATTTTTCTATTAAAAAAGGGCCCATTTTTGCCAACTTTGTTCTTGCTGACGAGATTAACCGTGCACCAGCGAAGGTACAATCGGCATTATTGGAAGCCATGCAAGAAAAACAAGTAACCATTGGCGATGAAACTTTTATATTGGAGAAGCCCTTTTTGGTAATGGCAACCCAAAACCCAGTGGAGCAAGAAGGGACCTATCCCTTACCAGAAGCCCAGGTAGACCGATTTATGCTTAAGACGGTAATAGACTACCCAAAAATAGAAGAAGAACAATTAATAGTTAGGGCAAACCTTAAAGGAAATTATGATAAGATAAATCCAGTAGTATCCATAAAGCAAATTTTAAGTGCTCAAGAAGCGGTACGTGAGGTTTATATGGACGAAAAAATAGAAAAATATATCCTAGATATCATTTTTGCAACCCGATACCCGGAAAACTATAGATTGGGTGATTTAAAACCCTTGATTTCTTTTGGGGCATCGCCAAGGGGAAGTATCAACTTAGCAAATGCAGCAAAATGCTATGCCTTTATAAAAAGGCGAGGCTACGTCATCCCAGAAGATGTAAGGGCTGTTGTTCATGATGTCCTGCGCCACAGAATAGGAATTACTTACGAAGCTGAAGCAGAAAACGTAACTTCAGAAGATATCATTAACAAAATCGTAAACGAAATTGAAGTACCATAAAATGAGTTTACAGTAAATCAATAATCGGAGTTAGACAATCAACTCATTGCTGATTTGTAGTTACTTGTAAATGACGATTGCCAACTGGAAACTGAAACATGGATACTAAAGAACTTCTAAAAAAAGTACGAAAAATAGAGATTAAGACAAGACGCTTGTCTGATCATATTTTTGGTGGTGAATATCATTCTACCTTCAAAGGGCGAGGAATGACGTTTTCCGAAGTACGACAGTATCAATTTGGTGACGATGTTAGAAATATAGACTGGAACGTTACAGCGCGTTACAACGAACCATTTGTAAAGGTTTTTGAAGAAGAGCGCGAACTTACCATGATGTTGCTCGCAGATGTTTCTGGAAGTAAATTTTTTGGCACAAAGGGTCAGTTTAAAGATGAGATTGTTACCGAAATCGCTGCTACCTTGGCCTTCTCTGCTACACAGAATAACGATAAGATTGGCCTTATTTTATTTTCGGACGAGATAGAACTGTTCATCCCGCCGAAAAAAGGGCGTTCCCACGTATTGAGGATCATTAGAGAGCTTTTAGAGTTTGAACCTAAAAGCAAAAAAACTAATGTTACGGAGGCGTTAAAATTCCTGTCTAGTGTCATGAAGAAAAAAGCTATTGTCTTTGTGCTTTCAGATTTCATTGCAGATGATTATAAAAATACCTTGAAAATTGCTTCAGGTAGACACGATATTACAGGTATCCGGATTTATGATAGACACGAAGAACAATTGCCAAATATTGGGATGGTTCAAATGAAAGATGAAGAAACAGGTGCTTTAAAATTGGTCAATACCGCATCAAAAAAAGTAAGAAACAACTATGCTAAATTTTATGCAGACAAAGTAAAGTATTTTAATAATAGTTTTACTAAATCTGGTGCTGGTGCGATTAGCTGTAGGGTTGATGAGAGCTATGTAAAGAAATTGTTGGGTTATTTTAAACAGCGTGGCTAAAGATAAAATGAGACAAGAGCTGAATAACATAAAAAACAAGTTAGTTCAGAGTAAGAGCATTTTCGTTCTTGCTGCATTTGTGTTTTTATTAGTGCAGTCAGCTCAGGCGCAGGTGCGTTCAGAAATAGACACAACGACCATACGCATTGGAGAACAGTTCAACTATAAAATTGAAGTAGAAACAGATTCCTCATCTGTTGTTGTTTTTCCAGAAGGACAAACGTTTCTGCCTCTAGAAGCTGTGGAAGCTTCTGAAATAGATTCCTTACTTAATGCCTCTCAAATAGTTCTTTCTAGAATCTATAAGTTAACCCAGTTCGATTCGGGAACCTATACCATACCAAGACAGAAAATTGTTGTGGGAGACAACATTCATTTTACAGATTCCCTAAAAGTAAGGGTAAATGCCATAGAGGTAGATACTACCAAACAAAAACTCTACGATATCAAACCGATTATCGAGGTAGAAAAAACATCGAGCAATTGGTGGATATGGTTATTATTGGGCTTATTGCTTGTAGCTATTGGTGCTTTTCTCATCTATTGGATAGTCTGGCGTAAAAAACCGTTAACTGAGGAAGAAGAGATTGCCCTTTTGCCTCCTTATGACCGCGCAAAATTGGCCATCGAAAAACTTGAAGAAAAACAGCTTTTAAAGGTTAACAAGATCAAAGAATATTACTCAGAATTAACCTTCATTATTAGAAAATACTTGGACGAAAAAGTCTATGATCGGGCCATGGAGAGTACAACGGACGAATTGATGGATCGCCTCAATCTGCTCAAAGATGGAAATCAATTCCCCTTTACAAAAGCCACTTTAAGCAATATTGAAACGGTTTTAAAGCGTGCCGACTTGGTAAAATTTGCAAAGTCCGCTCCTGAAGTGGCCCTAGCAGAAATGGACAAGAATACCATAGCTAAGGAAATAGATAACATTAAATCCTGTCTCCCAGAGCCCACTGAAGAAGAAAAACTATTGGATTTAGCCTACAAGCAAGAGCAAGAAAACAAGAAAAGGCGACGAAAAATTATACTGTCAGCTGTCATTGCCATAAGCTTATTGGCATTGACCTATGTTGGGTTTGGTATAAAATACGGCTTTGGATATGTTAACGATACTATCCTTGGAAACGAGAATAAAGAACTTTTAGAAGGAGAATGGGTTGAAAGTGCTTATGGTTTTCCTCCAATTTGGATAGAAACTCCAGAAGTACTTCGGCGATTGGATTCGGCAGCATTTGGAGGCGATACTTCAAAAATTGAAACAACTCTATTTGCTTTTGGAGATTTAACGTCTCCTTTGTTTATCCAAATTGGTACATCAAAAGTAAAACAAACCCAAGCCCAATCAGTAGATGAACAAAAGGCTCTGAACATGAGTACTGTTGTTGAGGGTAACTTGAAACGTTGGGAAGAAGAAGGCGTAAGAAACATTCTTACAAAAACAGATAAATATACAACACCAAACGGAGCTGAAGGTTTAAAAACCTACGGAAATGCGGAGTTTCCAACAAAAAAATCAGATGATTTTGCACCGAGTGAATATGCCATATATAGCTTTACAACGCAAGACGTTATTCAGCAAATTGTTTTAGTGTGGCGTGTAGATGATGACTATGCCAATGATATTGTTAAAAGAGTAGTGGATTCTATAGAATTAATTCCAGATGAGCTGGCAAAAGAAGACGAGAACTAATGCTTGAGAATATAGAATTTTTAAATAAGGAATTGTTCTGGTTAATGCTGGTGTTGCCACTGGCGCTGCTCTGGTATGTTCTAAAGCATAAGAAACAGACCGCAGAACTAAATATCTCGAGTACAAAGGGATTTAGTGGTGGTTCTGAAATTTGGTCAAAATTAAGACATGTGCTTTTTGCGTTCCGGTTATTGGCTTTAGCCTTGTTAATTATGGCTATCGCTAGACCTAGAACAGTAGACGTTTCTACACGCACAAAAACCACAAGAGGAATAGATATTGTAATGGCTATAGACGTGTCTGCAAGTATGTTGGCAAAGGACTTAAGACCAAATCGCTTGGAAGCGCTTAAAGAAGTTGCGGCAGATTTTATAAACGGCAGGCCAAACGATAGAATAGGACTTGTAGAATATGCAGGTGAAGCCTACACAAAAACGCCAATCACCTCAGATAAAAGACTTGTGCTGAGGTCTCTTAGGGATATTAAGTACAATACTATAATAGAAGGCGGCACTGCTATTGGAATGGGCTTGGCAACTTCCGTAAATCGTTTAAAAGATAGTAGAGCAAAAAGTAAGGTTATTATTTTACTTACGGATGGTGTCAACAATTCTGGATTCATAGATCCAAAAATTGCTAGTGAATTGGCGGTTGAATACGGTATAAAGACCTACACAATAGGATTGGGAACAAACGGCATGGCGCTTTCACCCGTCGCCATTAATCCCAATGGAACTTTTAGGTATGGACGCCAACAGGTTGAAATAGACGAGGATTTGTTAAAAGAAATTGCCGAAGCAACAGGTGGGCGCTATTTTAGAGCGACCAACAACCAGAAGCTAGCAGAAATCTATAATGAAATCAACAAGCTTGAGAAAACGGAGATAGAAGAACGAAAATATTATAATTACGAAGAAAAATACAGGCCTCTTGTACTGCTTGCAGGACTGTTGTTATTAATAGAATTGTTGTTAAGACATACAATATTTAGAAGCTTTGTTTAGAATAGACGAAAAAATATGGTTTTGGACACTGTTGCTTATTCCAGCAATATTTATTCTGTTTTTATGGCTGCAGTTATGGCGCCGCAAAGCCCAGAAGCGATTTGCAGATCGTAGGTTATTAGAAAGGTTGAGCCCTAACCAATCCCTGTTTAAAAGTATTTTGAAAATACTTGTACTCTGCGCTGGTTTTGGCTGTCTCTCGCTTGCTCTGGTAAATCCCAAGATAGGCACCAAACTAGAAACCGTAAGAAGTCAAGGTGTAGATATTGTTTTCGCAGTAGACGTATCTAAAAGTATGCTTGCCGAGGACATTGCTCCTAACCGATTAGAGAAATCCAAACAGCTTGTAGCTCAAATAATCAACAATTTGGCTAGTGATCGCGTAGGAATCATTGCTTATGCAGGGAAGGCATTTCCACAATTGCCCATAACAACAGACTATGCTTCGGCCAAGATGTTCCTTCAAAACATGAATACTGATATGTTGTCGTCTCAAGGTACAGCGATAAGAGAAGCCATTCAATTGGCCAAAACCTATTATGACGATGAAGAACAAACCAATAGAGTATTAATCATAATATCAGACGGAGAAGATCATGAAGGGGAAGTCGTAGATATAGCCGAGGAAGCCAAAGAAGAAGGCATAAGGATTTTAACCATTGGCGTTGGCGATGCAAAAGGCGGACCAATTCCCATTAAAAGAAATGGTGTGGTCTTAAACTACAAAAAAGATTCAAACGGAGAAACAGTTATAACAAGGTTAGATGAGGGGACGCTTCGCGAGATTGCGCAAGAAACCGATGGTGTTTACATAAACGGAAGAAATACAAGCGAAGTTGTAGATACCATTAAAGAGGTTTTGGAACGAATGGATAAAAAAGAATTTGAGTCTAAACAAATTGCAGATTACAAAGACCAGTTTCAATGGTTTTTGGGTATGGCCATTCTATTTTTCCTCATAGACATCTTTTTGCTAGAGCGTAAAACGGAATGGCTAAAAAGGTTAAACTTGTTTAACGAAGCCTCAATTTAAAAGAGGGTTTTAGAGTTATTTAGAAATTCTTTAACTCAATTATAAATTGGCTTTACTAATTTTAAAATAGGAAAAGGCAGAAGAACGATGAAATATATATTAGCACTTACGGTAACATTCTACAGTATTTTGGGATTTTCCCAGAATATCTCTAATGCTGATTCTAAAACCTTAAAAAAGGCCGATGCTCTTGTTTACAAAGGCAACGAACTGCTTCAAAACGATAATTTTGTAGAAGCCGAAATGGAGTACAGAAAAGCAATTTCAAAAGCACCTAATAAGGCTGTCGGGTCGTACAATTTGGCAAATGGTCTTTACAAAAAGGGGAATTTAGACGAAGCACTTTTTAGAGCAGAACAGGCAGCTAAAAGTGCTAAGACCAAAGAAGAAAAACATCGTGCTTACCATAATATCGGTAATTTTTTAATGGAGAATAAAAACTGTAAGCAAGCTGCTGAGGCTTATAAAAATGCTCTTAGAAATAATCCCAATGATGAAGAAACCCGTTACAATTATGCCTTAGCTAAAGACTGTGCAGAACAACAAAAAGATGGAGGCGGAGAAGACGATAAAAAGGACGAAAATAAAGAACAAGAACAAGACAAAGAGGATAAGGAAAAAAAGCAGGATGAGAATAAAGAGAATGAAGATAAACAAGATAAAGGCGATCAAGATAAAAAGCAGGGAGATGAAGAGGAAGATGAGAACGGAAAGCCAAAGGACGATAAAAATGATAATGGAAAAGGCGATGAAGAGAACAAAGACAAGAATAACAAACCTAAACCAAAGCCAGGCCAAATGTCTCCGCAACAAATTAAGAACATCTTAGAGGCTATGCAAAACCAAGAACAAAAAGTTCAGGCCAAAATGAACGCGGAGAAACAAAAAGGAGCAAAAGTAAAAACTGAAAAAGACTGGTAAAGCAATTTTAGATAAAGCTTTGTTGGAATTTAAGTGCTCTATATTTACCTATGACTGTTAAACAATTTTTCATATATATATTTTTAGTCGTTGCAGCAAGCACAACGCTCTTTGCCCAAGTAAAATTTGAAGCAAAAGTGAGCAAGAATAAACTTGGTGTTAACGAGAGGCTAAGGATTGATTTTGAAATGAACAAAGACGGAGATAATTTTGTCCCACCGAACTTTGAAGGGTTTGACGTTGTTGGTGGGCCAAATACATCGGTAAGCAATTCTTGGTTTAACGGAAAACGGTCTTACAAGAAAACATATAGTTATTTTCTCTCACCTCAAAAACGAGGCACCTTTACCATAAAACAAGCTAAAATAGAAATTGAAGGTGAGATTTATAAAACCTTTCCGGTTACTATTACAGTTACAGCGGCAGTGGATAAGCCGAATGGTCCTCCTGATGCTTCGGATATCGCTTCCGAGAAAATACATCTCGTGGCTGAGGTGTCTAAAACCAATCCTTATTTAAATGAAGCTATAACTGTTGTTTATAAGCTTTATGTATCACCGGAAACTGGTGTAAGTAATTGGAGAGAGAAAGACAACCCAAGATACAACGATTTTTGGAGTCAGAATATTGAAATAAAAGGTCTCAATATCCAAAACGGAAAATATAAAGGTGAAGATTACAGGTTCGTAGTATTGAGAAAAACAGTCTTGTATCCGCAAAAATCAGGAGAATTAAAAATTGAGCCTCTGGTGCTAGATATTACTGTTGAGGTACCTACCAACAGAACAGATATTTTTGGTAGGGCCTTAATGACCAAAGTACCACAAACCGTTACCGCTGGCAGTAGGACCATTAATGTTAAACCATTACCAGAAAAAGGAAAACCTGCTGACTTTAAAGGAGCCGTTGGTGATTTTTCCTTAGAAGTAACCACCTCAAAAACAGAATTAAATGCTACCGAGTCTTTACAGGCCAAGGTGGAGGTCAAGGGTAAAGGGAATCTAAAATTATTTGAGCTACCTAAGTTAACAACACCTAGTTCCTTAGAAGTTTTTGAACCAGAGCACAGAGAAAATGTCAGGACAAATATTACGGGCATGCAAGGAAGCATTTCGGATACCTATACGATAGTACCTCAGTACAAAGGGAAATACCCAATCCCATCGGTATCGTTTTCTTATTTTGATCTTGCTACTGAAACCTATAAGCGAATTTCTTCAGATGAAATTGTAATCGATGTTCTCGAAGGACCAACAGCAGCGCTTAATTCTAATGAGCCAAAGACGCCTTCAGCAATTAAACAACCTGTAAATACTACCACAAATACGTTTGCCTTTATTAAAACGTCTACAACACTGAAAGAAAGGTCTACGAGAGCCTTCTTTAAATCACAGTTGTTTTGGGCATTATTGCTTTTACCTTTCTTTACGATTCCATTGGCTGTTTTATTCAGAAAACGAAAAGAAAAATTAGATGCAGATGTCGTGGGCAATCGAATAAGAAAAGCAGACAAATTAGCTAAAAAGTATCTAAGCAAGGCCAAAAAGAATCTCAACCAAAAAGAGGCGTTCTATGTAGCCTTAGAGAAAGCATTGCACAATTATCTTAAGGCCAAGCTCAATATAGAAACAAGCGATTTCAATAAAGAAAGAATAAGTCAGTTGTTAAGTGATAGAGGCGCAGAAGAAACAGCTGTTAATGCGTTCATGTCTATTCTGGAAAACTGCGAATTGGCAAGATATACGCCATTTACCCAAGTAACGATGCAAAATGACTATGATAAAGCGGCAAAGACAATTTCATTAATTGATAAACAGTTGAGATAGATGAAAAAGTGTCTTTTACTCATAATAGTGTCCTTAATGGTAAGCATTGTGTTTGCTCAAAACAGCATGGAACGATTTGAGAACGCCAATGCCTTATACAACGATGCCAAATATGCCGAAGCCATAGACCTTTATAAATCTATTTTGGACTCAGGGTTGGAGTCTGCAGAACTGTATTTTAATTTAGGAAATGCGAACTATAAATTAAACAATATTGCTCCGAGCATATTTTATTATGAAAAAGCGCTATTGCTCTCACCTAACGACCCAGAGATAAAAAACAATCTTGCTTTTGCTCAGAATATGACCATTGATGCTATCGATACTGTACCAGAAGTGGGTTTTTCTAAAATCACCAAAAATATCGTGAATTTTTATACTGCAGACACATGGTCCACCATTGCTGTTGCAGGCGTTTTTATATTTGTAATCCTTTTTCTTCTTTACCACTTTGCACGTGTAACCACTAAGAAACGTGTGGCTTTTATAGTAAGTATTATAGGATTATTTATCGCCATTTTTTCTACAGTCATGGCTTTTCAAAAAGAGCGCCTGGATAAAAAAGATAATCCTGCCATTGTTTTCGCTCAAGAAAGTAGAGTGAAATCCGATCCAAACAGAACCAGCGAGGAACTTTTTAGATTGCATGAAGGAACCAAAGTACAGGTTATAGATTCTTATGAGGATTGGTATAAGGTTGAACTTGCCGATAAAACGGTTGGTTGGGTGCCTTCCCAAGATGTAAGAACCATTAAATAAGACTACCCTATTCCGAATGTTATATGCCAGACTCGAAAAAAGTCTGTATATTTTGGCTGTTATAATAAACCTATGAAAAAATTCTTCAGTAACCTCAGAGGTGATGCCTTTGGAGGTCTTACGGCTGGTATTGTTGCGCTCCCGCTCGCTCTAGCTTTTGGAGTGTCATCTGGTTTAGGACCTACAGCAGGGCTCTATGGTGCGATTTTTATAAGTTTTTTTGCTGCATTATTTGGTGGGACAAACACACAGATTTCTGGCCCAACAGCTCCTATGACTGCTGTAAGTATGATTGTTGTTGCAGGTATGGTAGCAGCCAATGAAGGTGATGTAGATAAGGCGCTTCCCTCTATATTACTTGTGTTCTTGTTGGCAGGTGTTATCCAAATCTCTCTTGGAGTTTTAAAGTTGGGCGAATATATAAGGTATATTCCCTATCCTGTTGTTTCTGGTTTTATGACAGCCATTGGCTTGATTATAATCATAACACAAATTCTACCTGCTATGGGTTACTACCCAAAAGAAGATAAAGCATTTGTTGAACAATTTAAGCCGCAGGCAGAGGAAGTATTGTTGCAAGATATATTAAAGGAGGAAGCCGGCGAAGGAATCTTGGTCATTGAGAATTTTGAGGAAACGATTAAACGTGCCGATGAAATCACTGATGAAGCAATTTTAAAAGAATCCCAATCCTTAGCTGCCAATAGCGCTTCCGGAACTATAGGAGCTTTGCGGGTTCTGCCGAGAGCCCTAAAAAGTTTGAACATACTTGAATTGGCTCTAGCATTAGCAACTATTATAATTGTTTTTGGCTTTAAGCGAATTACAACCAAAGTTCCCAGCTCTCTCGTGGCGTTAATAGTGGTTTCAACAGCAGCTGTAGCGTTTAACTTAGATTACAGAACCATTGATGAAATACCTTCAGGCATTCCGCAACCTAATCTAGATATCTTTGGAGAAATAAGATTATCTTCAATTTCTCCTTATGTTTTCACTGCGCTTACCTTGGCCATTTTGGGAGCTATAGATTCATTGCTTACAAGTGTTGTTGCAGATAATATGACCAAAACCAAACATAAGCCAAATAAGGAATTGGTGGGTCAAGGGATAGGCAATAGTATAGCTGCTTTTTTTGGTGGTATACCTGGAGCAGGAGCAACGATACGAACGGTAGTAAATATTAAAGCTGGTGGTAAAACAAAATTATCTGGGATGATTGCTGGGTTGGTACTCTTAATAATAATGATGCTTTTTGCGCCGATTGCGTCCCAAATACCAGCTGCAGTCCTTGCCGGAATTTTAGTTACCGTTGGTATTGATGTTATGGATTATAAAGGCCTTAAGGCTATACCAAGCTTACCAAGAGATATCTCTTTGGGACCTTTAAAATTGAGTTCGGAAGTTATGGTTATGCTCATAGTGCTTACCCTTTCTACCTTTTGGGACTTAATTTATGCTGTTGGTATTGGTTTGGTTATTGCGTCTTTGATGTTTATGAAAAAAATAGGAAATATTACAGGCCAGCGTAGTAGCGTCAAGTCTATAAAGGAAACCATTTGGGCCGATGAATTGGATTTTCCGCAAAAATTCAAGGAAGAAGTTTTTATAAAACATATCAACGGGCCCTTGTTTTTTGGTTCTACGAGCGATTTTCAGGCGTTGAGTGTGCAAATTCCTGATACAGCATCGGTTGTAATAATGCGATTAGGCAGAATGCAATATATGGACCAATCAGGGCTGTATGCTATGGAAGATATGTTGTTAAACCTGAAGAAGCGGAATGTTAAAGTCATTTTTGTGAATCTCTTAAAGCAACCACGCTATATGATGGAGCGCATAAAAATCATTCCAAATTTGCTTGGAGAAGACCACATTTTTAAAACATTTGAAAAGGCCATTCTCTGGATTAACGCAAATGTTGAAGATAAATATAAATCATAAGTCCATGAGCAGTTCCTATTACGAAAAACTCTTAGCCAACAACAAAAAATGGGTTGAGAAGATGAAGAAAAAGGACGAGAGTTATTTTGAAAATCTGGCTATTGGCCAAACGCCACCTGTGTTATGGATTGGATGTGCAGACAGTCGAGTTCCTGCTAATGAGATTACCTGCACACGTCCTGGCGAACTGTTCGTGCATCGCAATATCGCAAATATGGTGGTGCATACAGACATGAATATGTTGAGCGTGTTAGACTATGCTGTTAACCATTTAAAAGTTAAGCATGTTATAGTTTGCGGGCACTATGGTTGCGGAGGGGTTAAGGCCGCCATGGAAAATAAGTCTATTGGCCTTATAAATAAATGGATTAGAAATATTAAAGAAGTCTACAATAACAATAGCAAAGAATTGAAAAGAATAAAGGACGACAAAAAACGGTTTGATAGGCTTGTAGAACTCAACGTTAAGGCACAAGTTTTTGATTTAGCCAAAACCTCAATTGTTCAAAAAGCATGGAAAGATAATACGGGCTTACAAATTCATGGCTGGGTGTACAAACTCGACGGTATTATCAAAGATTTAAACGTATCTATGGACAGCGCAGCTGATTTAGGCGAAATTTTCACATTAGATCTAGACTAAGGCATTTTATCCTGGCCACTGTCCTTTTCAATTTCAGAATCACTCTTAATCACTGCTGGAAAGATGATAGTCGCTAGGGATTCCACAGGTTCAAATAAGATACTATCCTCAATATCTTTTTCCTCAAAATAGGGTATAGTGGCGTTTATCCTCTTAAATACAATAAGGATAACACTTAAGATCAATCCAACCTTAAGGACGCCAAAGGCTGCTCCCAAGAATCGGTTTAGCAAACCTAATGCCGCAAAATCCGCGAGTTTGGTAAGAGCTTTTCCGGCAAGGCCAATGGCCAAAACGATAACCACAAAGGTTATAGCAAAGGCTACTATGTTCAACATGCTTTCGTCCCAATCAAATTTGGTTTCCAAAAAACCTGCTGCGAAATAGCTAAAATGAATGGCGCCAAAAATACCCAAAACTAAAGCCAAAAGCGATGCTACTTCTACAAACAACCCTTTAAAAAGACCTCTAATAAGTCCAAATAATAAGAGAGATCCTAAAATAATATCAATTATGTTCATGGATATTTTGACGTTTAATTATGGTAAAATTGGTACTATAGTGGAAATATAAATTAAATTTGTTTCATATAATAACGGTTCTATTCACAATAAAATTATGGCTAGGGACATTCAATTAAAGGAACGCTGGGAATTGGTAGTTGAAAAATTATCCAATCAGTTTGCAGATGGCGATACGCTGGACCTCGATGCCATTATTTATCTCATTGGTGTCCAAGAGTTGGGTCAGTTACATTGTACGTTTAAAAAAGACCAAAAGTTGGATTTAATGCACATAGCTATTTGCAAGCTATTGGAGCCTTATGGCTTTTATGAGTTCGATTATGTTGATGAAGATGGCTGGCCACATTATAAAGTAAAAGCCCAATTGCCTTTTCTAAAAGCTGGTGAGCAAAGTGTCTTAATGAAAGAAGCTATTGTGAACTATTTTGTTGAAATGGACTATATAGACTAAGATTTTTTAAATTTGCGTTCGTTTTCTATCGACCATAAACGCAGTATTTTACATCATGATTGACAAATTACAGGAACTTATAGCAGAAGTCGAAGCATTTAATGCCCAATCTAAAGATGAGGTAGAAGCCTTTCGCATAAAGTTTTTAGGTTCTAAAGGGTTGCTTAAACAATACTTTGCGGAATTTAAAAATATTCCAAACGAACAAAAAAAAGAGTTTGGGCAAACCATTAATCAGCTTAAGAACATAGCCGAAGCTAAGGTTAATTCCTTAAAGGAAGCCTTGGAAAATGCAGAAGAAGACCATGGTGTTTATGGCGATTTGTCTCGGCCAGGCGAGCCAATAGCTTTAGGTGCAAGGCATCCAATTTCTATAGTAAAGAATCAGATTATAGATATATTTTCCCGTATTGGTTTTAATGTAAGTGAAGGCCCAGAGATAGAAGACGACTGGCATAATTTTACAGCACTAAACTTGCCAGAATATCATCCGGCAAGAGACATGCAGGATACTTTCTTTATTCAAACCAATCCAGATATTTTACTGAGAACCCATACTAGCTCCGTTCAGGTGCGGTATATGGAAAACAACAAACCACCAATTAGAACCATATCACCGGGAAGGGTTTACAGAAATGAAGCCATCTCAGCCCGTTCTCATTGTTTTTTTCATCAGGTGGAAGGTTTGTACATTGATAAGGACGTTAGCTTTGCCGACTTAAAACAAACCTTACAGTATTTTACAACTGAAATGTTTGGGAAATCCAAAATTAGATTACGACCGTCTTATTTTCCTTTTACTGAGCCAAGTGCTGAGGTTGATGTTTATTGGGGCTTGGAAACCGAAACTGATTATAAAATGACCAAGGGGACAGGTTGGCTCGAAATTATGGGTTGTGGTATGGTAGACCCTAATGTTCTTGAGAACTGTGGTATAGACTCCAAGGAATACTCAGGGTTTGCATTTGGGATGGGTATTGACCGTATAGCACTGCTACTTCACCAAATCAGTGATATTAGACTTCTAAGTGAGAACGACGTACGTTTCTTGGAGCAGTTTAAAAGTGCCCTCTAAAATTTGAAAAAAGACATTACAATTCCGGAAGTTAAGGATGTTTTTATTGCCGTGGTGCAAGAGAAGCATTTGGAATATCATACTATGGATTGGAATGCCTATATCATTAACAATTCAGATCAGGACTTAGAGACTGTTTTAATCGTATCACGAGGCTATAGCAGTACAAAACAAACAGCTGTGATGAGGCACCAACTTGCCTTGCTCCCGGCTCGAAGTTTTGCTAAGATTGAATACATGCAGGAGGCTGTCCTGGCATTACATAATGAATTTAAGGTTACGTTTTTTAAAGGCAACCAGATGTTCGATAAGACCTATGTGTTTAGAAAAAACACCATCAATACAAAGGCCTTTCAGCCAATTCCTCTTATGAACACTAATGGTGTTTTAGTCAAGTAATTTTAATCCAACTTATCGGTAAGTTTTTCAAACACCTTTTTAGGATCCTTATTGAGATATAAAATATCATAAACGGCTTTTATAATGGGAAGCCTTGTCTTTTTATTGTTTTTCTCATTTATAAGAAAAGCACTTTTGGTGGCATAGTAGCCTTCTGCAATCATGTTCATTTCCATCATAGCAGATTTTACGGTATAGCCTTTCCCTATCATATTTCCAAACATGCGGTTTCGTGAAAATACAGAGTAGCCTGTGACCAATAAATCCCCTAGATAAGCCGAATTGTTAATGTTGCGTTTCATTTTGTGCATTTTTTTAATAAAACGCTTCATTTCTCTTATGGCATTACTCATTAAAACGCTTTGAAAGTTATCACCATAACCAAGGCCGTGCGCAATTCCGGCAGCTATAGCATAAATGTTTTTGAGCATAACAGCATATTCAACACCAATAATATCATCACTGATCTTTGTTTTAATGTAAGAGCTAGACAATCTATTGGCTATGGCTTGGGCTTTCACAGGGTCAGCACAGGAAATGGTAAGATAAGACAAGCGCTCAAGCGCTACTTCTTCGGCATGGCAAGGTCCGGCAATCACTGCAATATTTTCAAAAGGGACATTATAAATATCATGGAAATGTTCGCCGACCAAAAGTCCAGACTCTGGAATAATTCCTTTAACGGCAGATACGATAACCTTGTCTTTGACATCAACATGGAGTTTCTCCAATTCAGAATGCATAAAGGCAGAAGGGATAACAAAAAACAAAACATCTGCCCACTCAGCCATTTCATTGATATCGTTGCTTAATTTTAGTTGTTCTGTATGAAACTCAACTGAACTCAGATAACTTGGATTGTGCTGTTCCTTTAAAATATGTTCCTTGGTGTAAACACTTCGCATATACCAACCTACTTCATCTAAATTTTCACATAGCATCTTAACAATGGCGGTTGCCCAACTACCAGCACCAAAAACAGCATATTTTGCGGAGTCCATCATGATAAAAGTGACATTTTGTATCTCTCAAAAATACATAAAAATAAGGTCTTATGAAGGTGTTGTAATACTGTGTGCCAAAAATTTGGCACAGGTTTTGGTTTTAGTTAAACAGGAACCCTAAAACTTTTGAATTATGAAGACGATTAAATTTATTTTAGGATTAGTTTTAAGTGCAAGTCTATTAACCTCTTGTTACAGAGAAGAGGTCATCATTGCAGATGTAAACCCAGCGATTTCCGTAAATCAGTTGCTTAGTGCTTACGAGTTGTGGTATGTAGATATTAATGCTACGCAAGGGTTTGGCGAGGTTCCTTTTTTGCAAATTGCTTTTACGGTGTCCTTTAGGAATGGGCGTTTATTTGCGAATAATAATCTCGTAGGATTTGGAAGCCAAGGTAACGGCTTTGGTGTAGACATAGGTAATTACGACGCCTATAATGGTGTTCTAGATACCTATCACATCTTAGATGGCTATGATAGTTTCGATGTTTATCAAATTAACGCTAACACCATAGAGCTTTATAATCCATTTTCAGACACCTCATATTTTCTTAGAGGCTATCAGAGAAACACCTTTGATTACGACTTTATTTTTTATGATAACATCCATTATTTCCTGCAGGAATATGAAGCTTGGGAGAAAGTATATACCAGTAATTATGGCGTATTGAATGAATTTGATTACGAAAACTATTTACAGTTTTTAGCAGGAGGTAACGATTCTACCTTTAGAAGCTCGCAAGATAGCGGTTTTAATAATCCACTTAACATCTATTGGGACTATACAGGTGTCTATAACGTTACCGACATTCCAGGGAATTTTTACCTTAAAAGATTAACACTAGATTATGATTTTTTTGACAATGAATTCTTTGAATTAAGCGTTATTAATGATGGAAGGATACAATTGTATCATACCATATCTGGAACGGTTTATGAATTTGCCGGAAGAGGTTACATTCCCTATATGCGACAGACAAATGCTAAGGGGAAAACCGTTACAGAAGACGGTAAACCTAAAAAAAGAAAACAAAGAACACCAAAGGTAGATAACCCAAGGACAAATACACGAAGCTAAATTTTGGTTGGTTATTTAGTTTCAAGAAACGCTCAGTTTAAACGCTTGTTTAGCTGGGCGTTTTCGTTATCTTTACTTGACATATAAACTAAATTTCTTGACAGATGGATGAGCCTAAGCGCAGTTTTAAGTCCAAATTGAAATCATTATTTATCAAGTTACTTATTGGTATTGTAGTCGTTTGCGCACTCATCTTATGGATGTGTTCTTGGACCTATTCTGAAGGAACAAGAGCAGGGCAGCTCATTAAACTAAGTGAGAAGGGAGTGATCTTTAAGACTTACGAAGGTCAGCTTAATATGGGAGGTTTGCGCACCGGTAAAGCAGACGATGGACTTGAAGGCAATCTGTGGCAATTTTCCGTTTTGGACAAAAGTATTATTGACGACTTAACCGAAGCAGAGGGCAAACGTGTGAAGTTGGGATACAAAGAGCGTTATAAGGCCATGCCATGGCAGGGCGAGACCAATTATTTTATTACAAATGTTGAGATTATAGACCCTTAAGGGTACTTTCTACTTCCTTATAGTCGTATGGCTTAGCAATGATTTTTTTGTCCTTATCCAACAAAAAGTAAGTTGGTGTGGCATTGATGCCGTAAGTGCTTACAGTAGGGTTGTCCCATTTGCCCAAACCAATGGAATGAACAAAGCTCGGATAGTTCTTAATTTCTTCAGACCATGGATATTCCGAATTTTCTAGGCCGTAGGCTACTACTTTTATGTTAGGGAAGTTGGTCATCAATTCTTTTATTAAGGGCAATTCCTCAAGGCAGTGACCACATCCACTGCTCCAAAATACCAGTAAATAAAAATCATAGCCTGTAAGTTGGCTAAGCATTTTGGTGTTTCCACCGTTTCCGGTCTGTTGTATTTCAAAGTCTGGAGCTAAAGCACCAATGGAGGTGTTTTTATAGGATTTTATAGTCTCAGCTATTACTTTATTGTTAGTAGCATTGGCGAGCTCCAACAAGTACGTATCTGTAATGTAATTGGCTACGTCATGGTTGTCCATCGTTGTAAAGCGTTGCCATAACAGATACAATAGTGTGGTCTTTATTTCGGCACTGTCGTCTCCAATGGCATTAGAGACATCATCTACGTGGCTTTTGTAAATCTGGTCTGTTGGGTCCACAACAATATCAAAAACGTAGGCCATGACGCGATCCACAATAAATGAGGAGCTCTGCAAAATATAATTGTTGAAATCTATCTCGCTCAGATAATGCTCCTTTAAGTTTTTGGAATAGGTGCCAATGTCTTCGTAAGTTTTGGGAATGTAAGGACGGTTTGCTTTTATAAATGCAGAGACCAACATGTCTTGAGATGATTCTTCATAGGCTTTTTGGGTGTCTGCCACAACCTTAAAGATAGATTTGTAACCAGCTTCATCTGTTTTACCCTGCGCATAGTAATTACTGATAGTTTGGTTTACCATTTCCATGCTTTTAAGGTAGGAATCCCAGAGTTTGTTTTCATCTGACGCTGTAAATGAAACACCTGTATCAGCATTAAATGTAAAGGCTACTGAGTTTTTTCCATCATAGATAAAGTCAAAGTTGTTTTCTTCTGGCGGAATGGCGTAAACGATTTTATAAATCCCTGGAGCTAAGCTACTATCCAATTCTATTTCAAATTGTCCTTCGGCATCGAGTTTTCCGCGATCTACATAATTAGCACCCTCTGGAGTTGCATTGTACAAAAACGCATAGGTGTAATCAGAAGCTGGTGAAAAAGTGCCTTTTATGGTTTGTGAAAACACCAGAGTTGGGAAAACGATGAAAAAAAGGAGCTGTTTCATAAGGGTTTCGTATTGTTGCTGTAAAACAATAGGCTTCAAATATTACGCCAATATTGGCTTTAGTAAGTTTAAGGCCTCGTTAACACTTTTTACCTTATCAAAAGTAAGCAATAATCTTAGACCGTTTCGTGTTTGTTTTTCTTTCATTTTGCAGTTTCCAGCATTGAGCTGAACAAACTTTAGAACTTTGGTAAACGTATCACTTTGATAGAATTTACTTTGTTGGTCTTTAATGAAGTACCCAACGAGTTTTCCGTGTTTCATAATGAGTTTTTCAATACCCATTTCAGTGGCAATCCATTTCAGTCTTACGCTATCAAAAAGATCTAGGGCTTGCGTTGGCATCTCACCAAAGCGATCTACAATTTCAGACTCAAATTGTTGCAGTTCCTTTTCGGTTTTTAGGTCATTCAGTTTGGTGTAAAGATTAAGACGCTCGGTCACACTATTTACGTAATCATCTGGGAAGAGCAGTTCAAAATCAGTATCAATTGAAATGTCCTTAACGTATTGTTTAGGTTGGCCATCGTCTTTATAGAGGTCTGCAAATTCAGATTCTTTGAGTTCTTCTATGGCTTCATTTAATATTTTTTGGTAGGTATCAAAACCAATATCATTAATGAAACCACTTTGTTCGCCTCCGAGTAGGTCGCCAGCACCTCTAATCTCCAAATCTTTCATGGCGATATTAAAACCGCTACCAAGTTCTGTAAATTGCTCTAGTGCTGTAATTCGCTTTCTAGCATCTGGAGTCATGGCAGAATACTCTGGTGTAATAAAATAACAGAATGCTTTTTTATTACTTCGTCCTACACGTCCACGCATTTGATGCAAGTCGCTTAGCCCAAAATTATTGGCGTTATTGATAAAGATGGTATTGGCGTTGGGTACGTCCAGCCCGCTTTCAACAATGGTGGTGCTCACCAAAACATCGAATTCGCCATTCATAAAGGCAAGCATGAGTCGTTCCAGTTTTTTACCTTCCATTTGGCCATGCCCAATACCGATTTTCGCATCAGGAATCAGGCGCTGTAATAGTCCGGCTACCTCTTTAATGTTTTCAATACGGTTATGGATAAAGAAAACTTGACCGCCACGCTGGATTTCATAGCTTATGGCATCCCTAACGGTTTCTTCGTTAAAGCGAATGACGTGGCTTTCTATTGGATATCGGTTGGGTGGTGGTGTTGTTATGACCGAGAGATCACGAGCCGCCATGAGGCTAAATTGTAATGTTCTCGGTATAGGTGTTGCTGTTAGTGTTAAAACGTCTACGTTCTCCTTTAAGGTTTTGAGTTTGTCTTTAACGGCAACACCAAATTTTTGTTCCTCATCTACAACGAGAAGTCCAAGGTCCTTAAATTTTACGTTTTTATTGACGAGTTGATGCGTGCCTATAATAATATCAACGCTACCTTTTTCTAAGCCTTCCAAGGTAAGTCGTTTTTCTTTGGCCGTTCTGAAGCGGTTAATATAATCCACGGTTACAGGAAAGTCTTTAAGGCGCTCCGTAAATGTACGGTAATGTTGGTAGGCTAGTATGGTTGTTGGTACTAAAACAGCTACTTGCTTACCATTATCAACAGCCTTAAAAGCCGCTCGTATGGCAACTTCTGTCTTTCCAAAGCCAACATCGCCACAAACCAATCGGTCCATGGGTCGTTCGCTTTCCATATCACGTTTTATATCAGCAGTAGAGGATATTTGGTCTGGTGTATCCTCGTAGATAAAAGAAGCTTCCAATTCGTGCTGCATATGACTATCAGGAGCATATTGAAAGCCTTTCTTCAGTTTACGTTTAGCGTAGAGCTTAATGAGATTAAAGGCTATTTCCTTAACACGGGTTTTGGTTTTCTGTTTAAGGTTTTTCCATGCCTTACTTCCAAGTTTATAGATTTTGGGAGGCTTTCCGTCCTTACCATTAAACTTGGTAATCTTATGAAGCGAATGGATACTCAAATACAAAATATCGCGCTCACCATAAATAAGTTTAATAGCTTCTTGTTTTTTGCCTTCGACATCAATTTTTTGAAGCCCTCCAAATCGTCCTATACCGTGATCTATGTGCGTAACATAGTCTCCAATATCTAGATTGGTGAGTTCTTTAAGCGTTATGGCTTGCTTCTTGGCATAACCATTTTTTAGATGAAATTTGTGATAACGATCGAAAATTTGGTGGTCGGTATATACGGCTATCTTCTGGTCTTGATCAATAAAACCTTGATAAAGCGGAAGGACCAGGGTTTTATAGGGCACCTGTTTTTCGGCATCATCAAAAATATCATGAAATCGTTTGGCTTGCTGTTCACTGGCACAGGCTATAAAATTGGTGATGCCTTTAATATGATTGCTTTGAAGGTCTTCCACCAACAAATTAAATTGTTTATTAAAAGCAGGTTGTGGCGCAATATTAAAAGCTATGGTTTCTCCATTGAAAACAGACTGTGACCCAAACTCCGCAATGTTGAAGTCCAAAAGCTGTTTTTTTAAGACTTCCGAATCACAAAACAGTTCTTTGGGTGTAGCATGTTTAATCTCTAGGGACAAGCTTTTAAAAGCCTCTTCTGCTTTTTCAAATAGCCCATCAATCCGAGATAGCATTAGTGGTGTGTTCTTTGAGAACACTACCGTTTTAGCGGAAATATACTTGAGGAAACTTTCACGTGTTTCGGCAATCTGCTTGTTGGCAACATTTGGGATGATGCTAACCTTTTTAATCTTTTCTGTAGAAAGCTGGCTTTCCACATCAAAGGTTCTAATACTATCCACCTCGTCACCAAAAAACTCTATTCTATAGGGTTCTTCGTGGGAGAACGAAAACACATCTATAATACCTCCACGAACAGAAAATTCACCAGGTTCGGTTACAAAATCAACCCGTTTAAATTTATATTCGAATAACACTTCATTGACAAAGTCGATACTCAATTCGTGTCCTACGGCTATTTTTAAGGTGTTCTTTTCCAGTTCTTTTTTGGTCACTACTTTTTCAAATAAAGCATCTGGATAGGTTACGATAACCGCAGGTTTTTTGCGCGAATTAATCCGATTTAATACCTCCGCGCGGAGCAGTACGTTGGCGTTGTTTGTCTCCTCAATTTGATAAGGGCGTCTGTAGCTGCCAGGATAAAAGAGGACATCCTTATCGTTTATTAACTGTTCTAAATCATTAAGGTAATAAGCAGCTTCTTCTTTATCGTCTAAAACAATTAGAAAAGTTTTGTCTACACTTTTAAAAACTTCTGAAACTATAATGGAAAATGACGAACCAACGAGACCTTTTAAATGCACTCTTGTCTGGGGCTGAGCAATACTTTCCCTCAGATTTCGAAGTGTCGAAGCCTGTGCATAGGTTTGGGTAATTGAAGCTTTACTCAAGGGCCTTTATTTGACGGTGCAAATATAAAACAATTGATAGCTTAAAAGGTAAAATGATGTTCTTTTGGGTTTACAACAACAATTTAAAACAACTATGTCGTTTTAAAGACAAGGGTCTAATCTCAGGCATTGCGCATAAACTCCTCGGCTTTTTCCACCATATTTTTACTACCGCAGAGAAAAGGTACGCGTTCATGAAGCTCGGTGGGTTCAATATCTAAAATACGTGTAAAACCGTCGCTAGCCTTTCCGTTGGCTTGCTCTGCCAAAAAGGCCATAGGATTGCATTCGTAGAGCAAACGCAATTTTCCCTTCGCGTTTTTGGAACTTTTCGGATACATGTAAATTCCGCCTTTGATCATATTTCTATGAAAATCTGAAACTAAAGAACCAATGTATCTACTGGTATAGGGACGGTCACCTTCTTCCATTTGGCAGTATTTTATGTAATCTTTAATGCCTTTTGGAAAATGGATATAGTTTCCTTCATTAACGGAATAAATTCTTCCATCTTCTGGAAACTGCATGTTGGGATGCGACAGATAAAATGAACCAATCGCTGGGTTCAGCGTAAAGCCATTAACACCATCACCAGTAGTGTAAACGAGCATGGTTGAGGTGCCATAGATAACGTAGCCCGCAGCGACCTGCTGATTTCCTTTTTGTAAAAAATCTTCTAATTGAACTGGTGTGCCAACTGGTGTTACACGTCTGTAGACAGAAAAAATAGTACCAACGGAAACATTAACATCTATATTGGAGGACCCATCTAGTGGATCTATTAGGACCACATATTTGTTTTGGTGGTTTTCATCTTGGCTGTTTATAGCAATAAAGTCGTCTTCCTCCTCACTAGCGATACCACAAACTATGTTTCTCTTGGTCATAGTCTGTATAAATTTTTCGTTGGCGTAAACGTCTAATTTTTGTTGGTCTTCACCCTGTATGTTGGTGTCTCCTGCTGCACCGATGATATCTACTAAACCAGCTTTATTTACCTCGTGGTTTACAACTTTTGCGGCTAGCCTTATGGAGTTAATTAGTCTAGAAAGTTCTCCCGAGGTATATTTAAAGGAGGCCTGGTTTTCAATAATAAATTCACCTAGGGTCTGATTGCGTAGCGACATGCTGGATTGGATTGATTTGTTGCACAAATATCGTATTTTTTGACAAACTATAACGTTTTCGTAGTTTAATTAAATTGTTACCAAGACCTACTTTTCAACTATATTTGGTGTCTTTAAGAAAAACACCATGTACACGCCGAGATTAGCAGTAAAGGAAGACATGCCACAGGTTTGGCAACTCATCAAGGAGCTTGCTGTATTCGAGAAAGAGCCAGAAGCAGTGGAAATATCACCAAGCGACCTAGTGGAGCACGGTTTTGGTGACCATCCAGAATTTGTATGTTTTGTTATCGAAGACGATGAGAGAATTTTTGGCATGGCCTTGGTCTATCCCAGATACTCTACTTGGAAGGGTAAGGCGTTGCACTTAGAGGATCTTATAGTAAGTGAAAATTACAGAGGCCAAGGATATGGAACGCTTTTATTAGATGCTGTTGTAAAATATGGGAGTGATTTGGGGGTTAATAGAATAAGTTGGGAGGTTTTGGACTGGAATGAAGATGCCATTGTCTTTTACGAGAGTAAGGGAGCCAAGGTCATGCGAGATTGGGATGTTGTGCAACTTAACAAAGAAGCAATAACTAATTATATAGATAGATTATAATGCAGGTTTTTAAGTTTGGTGGTGCCTCGGTAAAAGATGCACATGGCGTAAAAAACTTAGCTAAAGTTTTAAAAACAGTTGGTCATAAGGATACTTTAATCGTGGTTTCTGCCATGGGCAAAACTACTAATGCCATTGAGTTGGTAATCAAAAACTATTTTGAAAACAAAACGGAATTGCAAAGTTCCCTTCATGACATTATTAAATACCATAATGAAATTCTATTAGAATTATTTGACAATGAACAGCATAGGGTTTTTGCTAAGATTAAATCACTTTTTGACGAGTTGGCATTGTTTTTTAAAACGAACAAATCTCCAGATTACAATTTTGTTTATGACCAAACCATAGGATATGGAGAATTGGTTTCAACTACAATAATCAGTGAATATCTTAATGAAATAGGCTTAAAAAACCACTGGCTAGATGTCCGGGAATTCATTAAAACAGATAATTATTACAGGCGTGCAAAGGTAGATTGGGAGCAAACTCAAGAATTGATTAGCAGGTCATTTAATAGTTCGCAACTCAATATTATCCAAGGCTTTTTAGGGAGCGATTCCAACAACTTTACTACAACACTCGGAAGAGAAGGAAGTGACTATACGGCAGCCATATTTGCCTATTGCCTAAATGCAAAGAGTGTAACTATCTGGAAAGATGTCCCAGGCGTTCTCAATGCCGATCCACGCTATTTTGAGAATGCGCAATTACTCCATCAAATTTCGTACAGAGAGGCTATAGAGTTGGCATTTTACGGCGCATCTGTAATTCATCCTAAAACTTTGCAGCCTTTGCAGCGAAAGGAAATTCCGCTGCACGTAAAATCTTTTTTAAATCCCGTTGCCCATGGCACGGTTGTAAGCAAGGGTAAAGCTATTGAGCCCGAAGTGCCATGTTTCATAGTAAAGAAGAACCAGACCTTGATTTCGCTATCCTCTTTAGATTTTTCATACATCGTAGAAGAGAATATTAGCGATATATTCAGTTTATTGCATCACTATAAAATGAAGGTAGATGTTATTCAAAACTCTGCAATTAGTTTTTCGGTATGTATAGAAAATATTTTCAATAACCTTGATCGCTTATTGCAGCATCTCAAGGCAAAGTTCAATGTAACACATCATGAAAATGTGAGTCTTTACACCATTAGGCATTATAATGCCAAAGCCATTGAAGAGATAGAAAGAGATAAAACTGTGCTGCTGAAGCAATTAACACAGGAAACCGTTCAAATGGTTACTAAATAAAAGTTATTACATTTGTTTTATGGGGAAAACATCTGATCCTGGCCTGGTGTCTGCCAAAGAAGTTGCCAAAGCTATAAAAGCTGATAAATACGGCTTTCTTGGCACATTTTTCGGATGGATACTAATGAAGCTTCTCAAAATATCTACACTTAATCGCATTTACAGACGTAATAAGCATTTAAGTAAGCTTGAATTTTTAGATGGCATTCTAAGCGAATTTCAAATTAAGTTCGAAATCCCTGAAGAAGACCTTAAACGACTCCCAAAGGAAGGTGCTTATATTACAATCTCTAATCATCCTTTAGGTGGTATTGATGGTATTTTATTATTAAAACTGATGTTGGAGCAGCGCAGTGATTTTAAGATTATAGCTAATTTTTTACTGCATCGCATAGAACCTCTAAAGCCTTACATCATGCCTGTTAATCCTTTTGAGGATCGCAAGGATGTAAAAAGCAGTATCACAGGATTTAAAAATGCCATTTTGCATTTGAGGGAAGGTCATCCTTTAGGCGTATTTCCTGCTGGAGAGGTTTCCACCTATCGCGATGGAAAATTGGTCGTTGATAAACCCTGGGAAGAAGCGGCCATGAAACTCATAAAAAAGGCCGAAGTTCCAGTAGTGCCAATTTACTTTCATGCAAAAAACAGTAGGTTATTCTACAGATTATCCAAGATTAGCGACACCTTGCGAACGGCCAAACTCCCATCAGAACTGCTCACCCAAAAGCGTCGTGTTATTAAAGTACGTGTGGGAAGGCCAATATCTGTGAAAGACCAGGGAGAATACGATAACTTAAAAGACTTCTCAGAGTTTTTGAGGCGTAAAACCTATATATTATCAAACACCTTTGAAGATAGACCTAAGATTTTAGATAATTTACAGTCGTCTTTAAAAGCGCCAAAATTGCCAAAGCGCATTGTCACACCAGTTGACTCTGAAACGATGATTGCTGAAGTAGATAACCTTAGGGAAATAGGTTCGCGACTACTCATTAGCAAGAATTATGAGGTGTTTTTGGCGGCTCCCAAGGACATTCCTAATATATTGAGAGAAATAGGTCGTCTACGGGAAATTACATTTAGGGAAGTTGGTGAGGGAACAAACGAAGCCATTGATCTAGACACGTTTGACACCTATTATCACCATATGTTTCTTTGGGACAATGATAAAAACATTATAGCAGGAGCCTATAGAATGGGCTTAGGCGCTCAAATTTTTGAACGCTATGGCATCGATGGTTTTTATCTGCAAGACCTGTTTAGATTTGAGCCAGAACTGTATAAGATGATGAGCCAATCCATTGAAATGGGTCGCGCCTTTATTGTAAAGGAATACCAGCAAAAACCAATGCCTTTGTTTTTATTGTGGAAAGGAATTGTGCATACCACCTTGCGTCATCCTGAGCACAAATATTTAATTGGTGGTGTAAGCATAAGCAATCAGTTTTCAAACTTTTCCAAGAGTTTGATGATAGAGTTTATGAAATCCCATTACTATGATCCTTATGTGGCGCAGTACGTGCGACCTAAAAAGGAGTTTAAGGTAAAGCTTAAGGATGCTGATAAGGATTTTGTGTTTGACTCTACGGAAGCCGATTTAAACAAATTTGATAAAATCATCGATGAGGTAGAACCTGGGGCATTAAGACTACCAGTTTTGCTCAAAAAATATATAAAGCAAAATGCCAAGTTGGTGGCCTTTAATGTAGATCCATTGTTTAATAACTCTGTAGACGGATTGATGTACATTAAAATAGCAGATTTACCCGAAAGCACGGTAAAACCAGTGATGGAGGAGTTTCAAGCCGAGTTGGAGCGAAACTTAATGGATAATCATGATAAATAAGAGCACACCCACATGATTTTATTGATTTAACCGTAGTGAGCCCTTGTTTTCAATAAAGGTAAAGAACCATAAAAAAAGCCCATAATTTTAAAACTATGGGCTTTTTTATGTATTGGGAATCGCTTAGAACCAAGGCTTTTGCCCTACTTGATAGGTGTTGTAAAAGTCTTCATCTGATTTTGTTAGATACAAGATACCTTCAATAAGACCAACAATACCAGAAACTGCTGAGGTAATGCCACAGGTAAAAAAACCTAGTAGTGCCAGGGCAAGCATTATGATACCTTCTTTTGTGTATCCTAATATAAATTTGTGCACACCAAGGCCACCAAGTAATATTCCTAATATTCCAGCAAGAATTTTCTTGTTGTCATTAGACTCAAATGTCTCTTTGGCACTTGATGTAAATTCTTTTGCTGTTTCCTTGGCCTCATCTGCAAATTTAGAGGCTTTTTCTTTGGCATCTTTTCCAAATTCCTTGGCATCATCTGCCATTTCCTTGGCTTTGTCTTCGGCCTTATCCGCAGCCTTTTTTGCTCCATCCTTGGCGTCTCCCAACATATCGTTGAGGTCGTCACCTAGATCTTTGTTGTTATTTTCATCAGACATGATCGTGATTTTTTAGTGGTTAATAGTAATGACTTAAAAATACTAAAAAAACCAATTGAATTACTTCAAGGCCTGATCTTTAGGTTCCCATAATTCGATTTTATTGTTTTCATTGTCGAGAATCCAAGCAAATTTCCCGTAGTCATAGGTTTCCATATCGCCAACGATTTCTACGCCTTCTTCTTTTAGAACTTTTAGAAGTGCTTCTAGGTTTTCAACTCTGTAATTAAACATAAAGTCTTTTTGTGACGGTTGAAAGTATTTAGTGTCAGATTCAAAAGGACTCCATTGTGTTGAACATTCCCTTCCGGCTTTATCTTGCCACCAAAAGGTACAACCATAATCGTCTGTGTTAAAGCCAAGATGTTTATTATACCAATCCTTAGTTGCCTTTGGATTCTTTGATTTGAAGAACAGTCCTCCAATTCCAGTTACTCTTTTTTTCATGAGGTATTTATTTTTTAATTGCAGACTCGTAAATTTCTATCCACTCTTCCGAGCTCATTTTTCGGGTAAGTTGGCCAATAAGTTCAAACGGAATAGCATCCATTTTTTTAAACCTGATACAACTTTTACCCATATCTAATTTTCTACTACTGTGCTTAGAGTATTCTTGCACAAACCAATCATGTAATTCCTTTTTGGCATAAATGCCGCTATGGTATAGGTTAACCGAATTTTTCTGTGAGGCAAAGCTCATAAATGGTAACGGAATCTTTGGGTCGCAATGGTAGCCATCTGGATAAACAGAATGAGGCACAAAGTAACCTATCATGTTATAAATGATACCTTCTTCAAAGCCCTCAGGTAAATTTTTGTTTATGACTTGTCGTAATTTTTTGAGTGCCTCTCGGCGTTGTTCGGGTACTTGATTGATATAGTCTTCTGGTGTGTTGGCATCGATTTTCATAATAGCTATGGTTAGTGTTTCCGTTGTAGAATAAGAGAAGAAATGATAGAAATTACCGTTCCAATCAAGGCTACGGTTATAAACATTAAAAATGCCATAAACCCTGAACCGCCGTAATCTTTCATTTGTTGGGTCAGTTCTTCTGATTTAGCTTTAAGCTCTTCACCAGAAAACTGGGACTCATAGAGTTTAAGTGTTCGTTCAAGGTATTCATCAGCAAAATCGGGATTGATAACCGTAGTATACAGGTAGTCCATAAAACCAATTCCAAGACCAACCAAGCAAGAAATCAATAAGCCTATCACAAGTCCTTTGCCAAATCGGAGTTGCCCATTATTAACATTGTCGCGGTAATGTTTAATACCAAAAAAAACGAACGAAAGCGAAACAATCATGGCACCATAGCCAATTATTTCCTGTGTAGTGTAACTTAGTTCATCGCCAAAGGTCAGGGCTAAGCCAAATACTACTAAACCTGTAAGGAGACCATAGCCTCCAAATTTTAATATTGTTGATTTCATTGAATTTGTTTTTTTAGATTTAAGCAAATGTAGGTATCATGTCCATTTCTGGGCTCATACTAAAGTATGAAAACGGTAGTACTTAAGTTTAAAAGTAGGTATTTTAAATAATATGAAAGGACTGTGCTATTTGAAGCGCCTGTGTTCTCCGTTTCGCATTAAGTTTTAAAAGTAAATTGGAAACGTGTGTTTTAATCGTACTCTCAGATAAAAATAGTCTTTCCGCTATTTCTTTGTTGGACAGTCCTTCTGAAATGCCCTGCAATACCTCATACTCTCGGTCACTGATTTGTAGTGCTTTGATTTTGTCGTAATCAATGCGAGTGCTGTTGTGTTTCTGTTCGGGCGCTTTACTTTGTTTTTGAATTGCGAAACCTATGGCAAAGAATACCACAGCAATGACCGCTATTATCGTTTCTGTTTTGCTGTGGCCAAATACGATGCTGTACTTGCTTAATTGAAAAAGCAGTAATAAAACTATAATAAGCAAAGAAAAAATAAGTATGGTTTTACGCATCACTTCAAATTAGCAAAATTCAGCCTTTATTTTATCTACAATGGTTTGTGCCAACTTTTCATGACTCTCCAAGGTCCATCCGGCGACATGAGGTGTGAGAATGACATTTTCGGCATTTATGAGATATTCAAAAGCTTCGGGCAATTTAGTTTTTTTGGCCTTGCGCATCCATCTAGATTTTGGCTCTTCAGGTTTAAAAAGGTCTTCAAATGACGCTTTTTCATATTCAAGAACATCTAATCCAGCGCCTAAAATCTTACCAGATTCCAAAGCAGAGACTAAATCTTTTGTCACGACACTTTTTCCACGAGCCGTATTTATTAACCAAAACGGTTTTTTGAATTGTGAAATGAACTTTAGGTTGACCATGCCTATGGTAAGAGGCGTTTCTGGCGTATGTAAACTGAGTACATCCGACCTATTCTGAAGGTCTTCTAAGGATACTTGTTTAGCGTTTTCATCTTCGACATTACTTTTTATATCATGGCAAATGACATCTACATCGAAACCGCGTAACTTTTTGGCAAAGGCCTTGCCCATATTGCCGTAACCTATGAGGCCAACCGTTTTGCCATCGAGTTCAATTCCCCTATTTTTCTCTCTGCGCCAATGTCCGTTCTTAACTTCCCTGTCGGCTTGGGTAATTTTGTTCAATAACGCCAAAAGCATTCCAAGAGCGTGCTCACCAACAGCATTACGGTTGCCTTCTGGTGCAGCTATAAGGCTAATTCCTTTCTCTTGGGCATAATTGACATCTATATTTTCTAAACCTGCACCGACACGACCAATAAACTTAAGATTTGTGGCGGCATCTATAAAGGCCTTGTCTATGGCAAACCGACTTCTTATTACAATGCCGTGGTAGTCTGAAATCTTAGACGTAATAACCTCTTTACTTGAAGTGTAGTCCTCATCGTTGCTAAAGCCCAACACGTTGAGTTGTTCTATGAGAAGTGGATGGTTGCTATCTAAATGGAGTATTTTCAAACTATATGGTTTTAGGCGGTCTAGTTATATTAACTATAACGGTAAATTAAACAACCTTTAGACTTAAAGTTACAAATTCCCAAAGGTTCAATCAAGTTTAAATCAAAAGCTTGGGCTCAAATACCCAATATGAGCTTGGCAATCCAAAAATACAGTAGTATGCCTAAAATATCATTACTCGTTGTAATGAATGGACCAGTCGCTATGGCCGGATCAATACCGCGTTTGTCTAAAAATAAAGGCACAAAAGTTCCTATTAAACCAGCAATAATTATAACGGCCACAAGGGATACCGAAATAGCAACAGCCTTTAAAACCTCTCCATTATAAATCCAAACAAACACGAATAAAAACAGAGCGAGTATAATGCCATTTAGGGCTGCTAGCAGCATTTCTTTGGCTAGACGTCCATTGATGCTGCCTTTTACATCATCATTTGCCAAACCTTGTACGATTATGGCGCTGGATTGTACACCTACATTACCAGCCATGGCCGCAATCAGAGGTGTAAAGAAAAATAACACGGCATAGGTGCTAAACGCCTCTTGAAATCCTTCCATGATTATAAAGGCGCCTATACCACCAAGTAGTCCTAGGAACAACCATGGTAAACGGGCTTTGGTAAGTTCAAGAATTGTATCGTCGATATCTACGTCTTGGGTGATACCAGCTGCCAATTGATAATCTTTGTCAGCCTCTTCTTTAAGAACATCTACGATATCATCTATGGTAATGCGCCCGAGAAGGGTTTGATTATCGTCTACAACAGGGATGGCTTCCAAATCGTATTTTGCCATCACTTTGGCAACGTCTTCTACATCGTCATGTACATTCACCCAGTCTACATTGTCTTTTTTAATCTCAGCAATTTTCTGGTCGTTTTTAGCTACGATTAAGTCCTTCAAAGACAAGCGACCTATAAGCTTTTCTTGTTTGTCTACAACATAAATGGAATGTACTCTGGTAACATCCTTTGCTTGACCTCTAATACGTCTCAAACATCCAGCAACGGTCCAGGTTTCATAAACTTTAACTAGCTCCTTAGCCATGAGACCACCTGCTGTATCATCATCGTACTTAAGCAGTTCCTTAATTTCAGACTTATGGGCTTCGTCTTCAATTTTAGAAATTACATTAAGTTGCCTATTTTCAGGAAGCTCGGCAATGATGTCAACGGCATCGTCCGTATCTAATTCCTCAATTTCTTCAGCAATCTCCTTATCGGATAAATTCTGCAGTACCTTTTCCCTAGTGTCTTCATCGAGCTCTGTGAGAACATCAGAAGTTGTTTCAGAATCCAATAATTTTATGAGATAGACAGCATCGTCTAAATTCAATTCATCTAGAATCTCAGCGATATCAGCATAATGGAACTCATTCAAAAGTCTTTTTAGCTCCTTATCATTCCTACCTTCGATAAGGGACTCAACTTTTTCCAAAAGTTCATCAGTGAGTTGAAATTGTATGTTGTCTTGGATTTCTTCCACTTCGATTTTTTAATGAAAAGTTGGTTAATGGCCCTAAACCAAATTGACGCTTATTTACTGTCGCCTTCAATTAAAGAGGTGAGTTCAATAAACTGTGAAACGCTTAACTGTTCAGGACGTTGCCCAAAGATAGTATTTGCTTTTAAATTATTGGAGAGATTGAATGTTTTTAAGCTATTGCGCAGTGTTTTTCGTCGCTGTTGAAAGCTGCTTTTTACAATCTTGAAAAATAGGGACTCGTTACAGGGCAATTGAAAATTGGATTTTCTTTTTAATAGTAAGACACCAGAGTCTACCCTAGGAGGAGGGTTGAAAACAGTGGGAGGCACTGTAAACAAATATTGGGCTTCATAGAATGCCTGAGTCAATACTGAGAGAATACCGTATGTCTTAGAACCTTCCTTAGCACATATTCTTTGGGCGACTTCCTTTTGAAACATGCCTGAGAATTCTGGAATCAGTGCTCTATGCTCAAGTGCTTTAAATACGATTTGCGAGGATATGTTGTAGGGAAAATTTCCAATTATGGCAAATTGATGATTTTGAAAGATTTTGCCAAGATCAAATTTTAAAAAATCGGCTTCAAATATCGTTAGGTCTTGATCAGAGAAGTGATTGTTTAGATACACTACAGATTCTGAGTCCAATTCTATGACATGGGTTTTTATGGGTTTACCCAACAGATATTTTGTTAGCACGCCCATGCCAGGGCCTATTTCCAAAACATTATCATAACCTTCGAGGCTCAATGTGTCTGCAATTTTTCTTGCAATATTCTCGTCTTTGAGAAAATGCTGACCAAGATATTTTTTTGGTTTTACGGCCAAGGTTTCAAGAATTACGAATTAAGGGTTACGGTATAATCATCAATAACCTCTAATTCGGTCCTAAAGGCTAGCATTTTATCTGCAAATCGTTTTAAACCATCTTGCCGCAACCGATCAGCATGGTGTTTATAGTAATTTTCCAAGGCATCTCTATTGTAGGCTCTGTATTGAATGGAATAGGTTATGCCTCCTAGCTCTTCTTCAACCAGTACCCTTGTAAGTTTCGCTTCAGAAAAATTCCCAGTGGCAAGAACTTCAGGGATATGCTGTTTTATCCAAGATAGCCATTCCTTATGAATGGAATCATCAATGTTTACGGTAACGTTATAAATAATAGAAGGGGTTTTGTCCATTGTAGTGAAAGTGTTTTAGTTAATGGCATCACCACGGAGTCTCCTGTAATTTTTTCGAGCCTCTATAAAGTAAATACTGTCTTCAAATTCAAAAATGATGCGTTCGTACAAGGCTTTAGCCTCCTCAGGTTTTGCTAAATACCTGTTGTACAATTCGGCAAGATGGTAAATGGCATCGTCTGCCAGGATATCCTCGCCGTAATCTTTTATTATGCTCAAATAATTGGTTTCGGCCTTATTGTAATTTTTCAATGTTTCGTATAATTTGGCTTGTTTGTAAAGGGCCTGATCTGTAATACTTTCACCACGATGCTCTTCTAAAATTTTATCCAATAAGCTTATCGCTTCCTCGGTTTTGTTTTGAAAGGCCATTAAATCTGCCTTAGCATAGTACTTGAGTGCTGTTTGGGTACTGTCTTCATATTTGTTGTCGGAGATCAACAGCTTTAATTCTAGGGCATCATTAGCTATCAATTGGGACGTTGAGGATTTTAAGATTTTTAGCTGTGATTCTGCCCAGTCAAAGTCGCCTTTATAATAACTGGTTTTAGCCACCTTAAATCGTGCTTCTTGGGCAATGGTACTATTTTTTAAATTAACCTGAATTTGGGAATAAAAAATCAAGGCTTCATTAAATCGCTCTTGAAGCACAAGAATATCAGCTAACAAAAGTTTTACCTTGGCTTTTTGGTAATCTGAAATGTTGAGATTGAGCGTTTGTTTCAAAAACGTATTGGCTTTTTCCTCTTCGTTAAGATTAAAGGCCAAAAATTCGCCATAGGCCAATTGTAATGGTACGGTTAGTTCAGATTTGCCGTAGGTTTCAAAAAGTTTGTTGTAGTGACTATCAATTTTAATAAGGTCTTTGGCTTCGGCATTCTTTGTCTCTATTTGTAGGATGAATTGATGTGCCGTTAAGCGTGTTCTCGTGTCTTGAGAGGTCTCTAGGATGAAATTAAAAATATCCTTGGCAATTGCGTTGGCATCATCTTCCAATGCGATTAAGGCCAGTTCAATAATGCGGTCTAAACTTTCTGGATTTCTTTTGTAAAGCGCTTTTTCTTGGATAAATGCTTTTCTGTAGGCTTTTTCTTGAATGTACAGCCAGCTAAGCATTTGATACCAATATGTATTGGGCTCTTGTTGAATTTTTTTTAGAAGGGCTCTTCTTAGGAATTGGTTGTTGTCATCCTCAGGGTCCTCTGTAATGAAATCACTAAGCGCACGTTTAATATTGTTTAAATAGTTTGGGCGAAAAGCGATATAATCGATATAACTAGAGAACATTTCTTCTATGTTTCCTTGCTCACCGTAAATCCTAGCCAGTTGTATGCTAAAGTTCTTTTCTGGAGCAACGACCTTTCCTTTATTGTAGACTTCTATAGCCTCATCTAAAAGAGAGTGGTCTTCAAACTTTCTTGCAATGCCATAAATATAGTTGGGATTAACATCAACATATTTAATGGCTTCGTCATATAATTCCTGTGCTTTATTTAAGCTGTCCTTGAGCTGGTAATTGTAACCAAGCTCTACCAAAAGCGAAGGCCTTCTGTATTGGGCTAAGGCCTTGGTTAGGAGTTTTTCTGCCTCGTCATACGCCTCGAGTTGTTGGTGCGTTTTTATGAGCTTAAATAAATAATTGGTAACGTGAGGTTTTTCTTTTAGCAGGCCTTCATAAATGACAAGAGCCTTTTTAAATTCACCTTCCTTAAAGTAACTATCGGCTAAAGCTTCACTATTTTGACCGTAAGTAAAGCCAAGCGAAAACATAAATAGGACAGTAAGGCGCAAAATATTCATGCCGTAGTTTTTGTAAAGATAGCAAATGGTAGAACTAGATATTATAAAGGTAATCATAAAAAATGCCTAAACGTAGGTTTAGGCATTTTGACCAACAAAATAAATGTGCTATTAATCATTATTCGTTACAAATATGATTCAGTTATTCTGCTTTGGTTTCTTATTATTTTAAACGGATGTCTAAAACAAAACCTTGCTTACCATAACAACAAGTGCAAGTAGTAGTACAATGCGTTTAATATCTTTCATTTCAGTTAAGGTGTATTTGGGGCATTTCTTCGTTTCGAATATAGTAAAAAAACGAAGAACTACATAAAAATTCGATGAAAAGCATAATTTTTTAACAAATACGATGATTACCCTTGGCATTTCCAAAGGTTTTAAGTCATCTTATTTATTAATTTATATGGCTAAATCCTGTATACGGAATAAGAACCTCAGGTATAGCAATACCATCTTCGGTTTGATAGTTTTCCAGAATCCCTGCAAGAACTCTTGGCAAGGCCAAGGAACTTCCATTGAGTGTATGGCATAATTCATTCTTAGCATCCTTATTTTTGAATCGTAGTTTTAGCCTATTGGCTTGGAATGTTTCAAAGTTAGACACTGAAGAAATTTCTAACCATCGGTTTTGCGCTGTAGAAAATACTTCGAAATCATAGGTTAGGGCGGAAGTAAAGCCCAAATCACCTCCACATAGTCTTAAGATACGATAAGGTAATTTTAATTCGTTAAGTATGCCCTTAACATGTTCTACCATATCCTTAAGTGCCTCGTATGATTGGTTAGGATGCTCAATTCTCAAGATTTCTACCTTATCAAATTGGTGTAAGCGATTAAGACCTCTTACATGAGCACCATAACTTCCCGCTTCCCGTCTAAAGCATGGTGTATAACCAGTGAGTTTTAGAGGTAAATCAGTTTCATTTAAAATTGTATCCCTGAAAATGTTGGTCGCTGGAACTTCGGCAGTAGGAATGAGATATAGATTGTCTTCGCTAACATGGTACATCTGCCCTTCCTTATCGGGCAGCTGACCTGTACCAAAGCCCGAAGCTTCGTTAACAAGATGTGGAAGTTGGTATTCCGTGTATCCAGCTTCTGTGTTTTTGTCTAGAAAATAGGTGATTAAGGCACGTTGTAATTTGGCGCCTTTACCTTTGTAAACAGGAAATCCGGATCCGGTGATTTTATTTCCTAATTCAAAATCTATGATATCGTATTTCTTGGCGAGCTCCCAATGAGGCAAGGCATCGCCTGGTAATTTTGGGATGTCGCCATGTTCAAAAACGACCTCATTGTCGTCCTCGGTATTGCCTGCTGGTACAAGCTCATGAGGAATATTAGGGATTTTATAAAGTAGATTTTCTAAATCTTGTTTAGTGGTATTTAGCCGATTTTCGAGCTGCTTTATGGTTTCCTTTAAGTCTGCTGATTTGGCTTTTAGTGCATTAGCTTTATCAATAGCGCCAGATTTAAACAAGCCTCCTATGTCCTTGGATATTTTATTGGCTTCGGCCTTAATACTGTCTAATTCGGTTTGGGTAATGCGGCGCTCCTCATCTAGGGATATGGCATTATCTACCATTTCTCTAGCCTCTATATTGCGCTTTGCTAATTGGGCAATTGCCTCTTCTTTATGGTCTCTTAAATAAGCAACTTGTAACATCTGGGTGATTTTGATTAAAGGCGCTCATGTCCTTAAACTCTTTGGGCAAAAGTAAAAAGATTTTGAGCAGCGGAAAACAAAACTTTTTCTATTTTGAAGGTAAAATCCAATCGTGGTGTTTGAAATGGTGCCATTCTGTCGATGCCAAATCTACCTTGGGGTCTATAAGTTGTTTGTAAGGTTTGCCATTAACGCTAACATAAACTCTGGCGAACACTTCTACATCTTGGCCCTTTTCAGCATATTCCTGTTTTAAATACTGGGCAAATTGCCAAATAAAATCGGGTTTTGTAGCTACACGGCTTTGTTGCTTTTTGGTTAAATGGTCCTTTAATTTCACGATGCTGCTTTTATTGGTTTCTTTGTCTACCACGGTAAAGCTTGCAGAACCGCTCTTGGTCCGTAACATCATTCGCCAGGCCAGGCGGTGCCCTTCTTCTGTCCAAAGAACATTATCCTTAAAAAAGTGATGCCGAAGAGGAAGAGCGATATTAACCACTACGTAAACCACTAAAACTGTTGTTATAAGCTTGTGCTGACGTGGGAGTATAACCTCGCCCTTGTCGTAAAAAGGTTTGTTTCTCAAAAATAGGTTTCTTACCGTCTTGGGTTCAAAGAAGAAGAGACAGAAGGCTAAGGATAGGAAGGGGAATATGCCGATATGAAATACAACCGAATTGAAAATATGGAAAAAAATAGACCCAAAAAATGCAAATTTTCGTGTGGGTTTATAAAGCAATAGTGGAATAATTAATCCATCGAACAAAATGCCACCATATGCAATGAAATAGTGCATTACTTTTTGCTGCAAAAGGTCTCCTATTATAGGGAAATGAGCCTTTCCTTTCATCATTAGCGCAATGACAGAAGTGTCCAGCCAATCTGGGTAGAGTTTTGCTATAGAAGCGTAGGTGTATAAAATAAAAAGCTGTGCCACAAAAAGCCATTTGCACCAATTAGGCATGGAATATGCCTTAAGTTTAGGATTTAAGCGCACATCAATAGACGCATAACGATTTGCAGGCAGAAAAACCATCACAAAACTCAAAACAAATAAGAGATAGTAGTGATTATTGTATGAAGATTTTTGCATGAGGTAGGTGGCCGTCCACATTACAGCAAACATCAGCATGCTAAAGCGGTACTTATAACCCAGCATTACAAATAGGCCAAATAGGCCCATTATTACATAATACAGATACATCCAATTTCCTGGAAGCGGCTGCAACCATTCAAAACCAATAAATGAAAACGTGAACTTTGGTTGGATCATGACGCGATTGACCCATCCCGTTAGTATGGCTCCAACAGATTCCAAAAAACACAACAACCCAAAAAAGATTCTGAATACTACCAATCCGGAGTTGTCGATGCGCTTAAAAAGAAAATCAGTTATCATATTTGGTAATAAAACTTTGTGCTTCTTTCATGTCTAGTTGCAACTGGGACTTCAAGGTGTCCAAACCTTCAAATTTACGTTCGTCCCTAAGCCGTTTTAGAAATTCAATTTTTAAGGTTTTACCGTAGAGGTCTTCATTAAAATTGAAGAAGTGTACTTCTATAGACTTGGAGTTTCCATCTACTGTGGGCTTGTTGCCTATATTTAACATTCCGGTTAAAGTACGGTTTTTAAATCGAGACCTAACGACGTAAACACCGTCTTTTGGAATAAGTTTATAGGCGTCTTTTATAAAAATATTTGCTGTGGGAAAACCGATGGTTCTGCCTATTTTATTCCCCTTCACAACAGACCCTGTTACAAAAAAATGATAACCTAGATAAGTGTTGGCCTTATCAACGTGTCCTTCTTGCAGTGCATTTCTAATTTTTGTAGAGCTAACCGTAACATCTTTGATGTCTTGTGCAGAAATTTCTTCAACCTTAAAGTCAAACATCTTGGCAAATACTTTTAAGTCTGAAATATTAGCACTTCTTCCCTTACCAAAATGATGGTCATAGCCTATCACAATTTGTTTGGTATTGAGTTCATCGACAAGTATGGTTTTCACATAATCCTCTGCGCTAAGATTGGCAAAACGTTTAGTAAAGGTTTTTACAATGACATGATTAATCCCGAAAGACTTTAAGATTTCAATACGTTCATCAATGGTATTTATGAGCTTAATGGAGCCATCACCAAAAAGCACCATTCTGGGATGCGGAAACAGGGTTAGGACGGCAGACTCATAGCCTTGCGAATCAGCCAGCTTGATAACGCGATTAAGGATTTTTTGATGTCCTATGTGCACACCGTCGAACGTGCCTATTGTTGTAACTTTTACTGATTTTTTGGCCAAGACATTATTATTAAAGGAGTTACCTCATCATTCTACACGTTGCTCAGGTGTCTTAAAAAATTCTTAAATTAGCAACAATTTTAACTCTAAATACCATTTATGAAAGCAAAGCTACATTTTGTTTTATCATTATCAATGATTTTAACGCTATTTTCGCTACCTGCTCAACAGGGTTATTGGCAGAAAATAGACGGTTCTAACAACACTTCAAATTTGAATACGTCAAATTTAAATGAGAAGTTCTATCAAACCTACCAATTAGATTTAAACGCCTTAAGAACACAACTGGAAGGTGCGCCTCGTAGAGGTACAGGAGTCACATCGACAGTTCGTATGGTTCTCCCAAATTTAAAAGGAGAAACCGAAGAATTTGTTGTTTTTGAAGCTCCGGTTTTATCAGAGGAGTTATCACTACAGTTTCCTCAGATAAAGACCTACCTTGGTTTTGGCACTAAGCAACCTGGTGTTCGTGCGAGATTTAGTGTTACACCTCAAGGGCTTCAAACTATGGTAACTTATCCGAACGGCCCCATGGAATTCATTGTTCCTGTTGCCAAAGGAGATACAGCCAATTACATTCTGTATACTAGAGATGCGAGAATATCAAGTATTAAAGATTTTGAGTGTTTAACGGAAGATGAGTTTATATCTATAGACATGGAAAACGTTGGCAATGCCAATAGAGACGCCAATGATCAAACCCTTAGGACTTTTAGAATTGCTATTTCTACCACAGGAGAATACACAAGTTTTTGGAATGATGGAAATAGCGCTAATGGTAATGCACAATTTGATGCCTTGGCCCAAGTTGTTTCAACATTAAACAGAAGCAACGAGGTTTTTGAGGTTGATATGGCGGTGAACTTTCAACTCATAAGTGGTATTAACATTATTTTTCCTAATGCGGCCACCGATCCTTACACGACAAGTTTTAATTCGCAATTACAAAGTACCTTGACTACTAGTATTGGAGAAGCCAATTACGATATAGGACATCTTTTTAACTATGGTGGAAATAACGGGAATGCTGGATGTATTGGCTGTGTTTGTGATGATGGCCAAAAGGGAAGTGCCTTCTCATCACATTCTTTTCTAGATAATGATGGAGGGCCTTACATGTCTGATTTCTTTGATATCGATTATGTGCCGCATGAAATTGGTCACCAAATGGGAGCAAATCACACTTTTGCTTTTAATACAGAAGGAGCGGGCGTAAATGCTGAACCTGGTAGTGGAACCACCATCATGGGTTATGCAGGAATTACAGGACCAAATGATGTGCAAGACCATTCCGATCCTTATTTTCATTATTTCAGTATTTTACAGATATTAAATAATCTACAGACCCAAACCTGTTGGGTAGGAACAGCAATACCTAATAATCCTCCAGTTGCTGATGCAGGCTTGGATTATACCATTCCAGCAGGTACTGCTTTTGTTTTGAACGGTTCTGCCACAGATCCAGATGGAGGCGATGTGTTAACCTACACTTGGGAGCAAATAGATAATGGGCTCACTACAACCGGAAACTTTGGCCCAAATAAGACCACAGGAGGTGTTTGGCGCTCTAGACCGCCAAGTACATCAACGCAGCGTTTCATGCCAATTGTGGAGCGTGTTATTACGGGTCAGTTAACTGAGACCAATCCTGTAGAGACGGTAGATAATTCCAGCTGGGAAACCGTTTCAAACGTTAGTAGAACATTAAATTTTGCCTTAACGGTAAGAGATCGCAGTGATGCAGGTGGTGTTGGACAAACGCCACAAAGTAGTTTCGATACGATGACAGTAACTGTGGACGGTAACTCTGGACCATTTGCTGTGACTTCCCAAACCACTAACGAAATATGGGATGCCGGGTCTAACCAAACAGTGACTTGGGATGTAGCGGGTACCGATGGAGGTGCTGTTAATACACCAACCGTTAATATTCTATTATCTGTAGATGGTGGGTTGACATATCCGTTTACTTTAGCTACTAACGTTCCTAATGATGGATCAGAAACTATTGTCGTTCCTGTTACAGGAGGAGGTGATGTTTCTACCGCAAGAGTGAAAGTGGAAGGAAATAACAATATATTCTATGCAATTAATAGTAGCAATTTCACCGTTAGGGAAACTGAATTTGTGCTTGCTGTAGCCGATAACTCTGTGAATGTATGTTCCCCTGATAATGCTGTATTCAATTTTACTTATAATACATTTTTAGGGTTTACAGGTACAACTAATTTTAGTGCTACAGGGTTGCCAGCAGGAACTTCTGCAGTGTTCAACCCTTCATCTGCAACCGTAGATGGCACTAATGTAACCGTCACTATTTCAGGTATAGGTGGTCTTAGTGTTGGTGATTATCCAATAGAACTTGTAGGTACATCTGGAGCCCTCACTCAAAGTACAGCTGTAGAGTTTAATGTATTTGATAGTAACCTAGGACCTCTAAGTATAATTTCTCCCGCAGACGGCAGTACAGATGTTTCCACGGATAATATCTTTTTCTCTTGGAATGCTGATATAAATGCCCTAGACAATGCATTAAACTTTGAAGTTGATGTTGCGACGGATGCCGGTTTTACCAATATTGTTGCTAGTGGGACACCTGTTGATCCTAATTTTACGGTAGCATCGTTAAGTACAGGAACCCAATATTTTTGGCGTGTTAGATCGGTTAACGATTGTGGTGTTGGACCATACGCACAGGCGAGTTTTACAACAGCTAATATTGCCTGTAATACTGTGACAGCAACAGACACACCAATTGCTATTTCTACTACAGGAGGCATTACTTATGAATCTACTGTTGATGTAGGTTTTGATTTTGAAATCACTGATGTTAATGTAGGTATTTCTATTGAGCATACCTGGACTGCAGATTTGGATATTTCATTGATAAGCCCTGCAGGGACTGTTATTGAATTGACTTCAGATAACGGTGGAAGTGGTGATGATTATACAAACACAGTATTTGATCAAGAAGCTTCTAATTTGATAACAGATGGTTCAGCGCCATTTACAGGTTCTTTTATTCCAGAGGGCGATCTTTCCCTTCTTTATGGAGAATTTTCAGCTGGAACATGGACTTTAGAAGTTTTTGATGATGCGAATGGAGATGGAGGATTTATACAAGAGTTTACTTTAGAGCTCTGCGTTGTTGAGCCTTTGTCTACAGAAGAGTTTTCTTTAGAAAATAATTTTAGTATTTACCCTAACCCAAATAACGGTTTATTCACTATACGATTTGGTAATCCAATTAGTGATAACGTAAATATTGAAGTTTACGATTTAAATGGTAGGCGCATTCATGCGCAGCGCCTAAATGCTTCTTATGGTCTAACGCATCAGATAAATTTACAAGATATTGCTTCTGGTATGTATCTTGTAAAGGTTAGAGATGGTAGCAGCGAAGCACTCAAGAAAATTGTTATTAACTAACACTAGAAAATTAAAGCAAATAAAAAGAGGTGACAACATCACCTCTTTTTTTATGTCCCGTTATAGCGATTCATGGTTTCTGATATGCCTGAGAGCACAAAGGAAATAATAGCTTCTTTAGAGCGGTCTAAGCGTTCAGGTAGTTTGGCAGCCTCGTCTTCATTCCATTCACCTAAGACATAATCTACTTGCTTGCCTTTGCTAAAACTATCACTGATACCAAACCTAAAGCGGTTATATTTAGTGGTCTGGAGTTTGTCCTGGATGTCTTTTAAACCATTATGGCCTCCGTCGCTTCCTTTTGTCTTTAACCTTAAAGTACCGAAGGGTAAGTTGAGGTCGTCAGTGACAATTAAAAGATTTTCTATGGGTATTTTTTCCTTGGTTAACCAATGCCTAACAGCCTTTCCACTAAGATTCATGTAGGTGCTTGGTTTTAAAAGAATAATTGTGCGGCCTTTAACCCTTACTTTGGCTATATCTCCAAGTTTTACTGTTTCAAACTGGGTGTCTTCATCGGCAATGAAGTGGTCTAGCACCTTAAAACCAACATTGTGCCTCGTATTGGCATATTCAGCGCCTATATTTCCTAAGCCAACGATCAAATATTTTTTCATACCATTATCTTCTGCTGTTATGGGCTTTGAATTTTTAGTAAACCACGATTTTATAAAATCAAGCATCTCTGAAATTGAACCTCAAAAATAAAAAAAGCATCCTCATATAAGGATGCTTTTAGGATATAGAATAGATTTCTATTTATTCTTGACTTGTTTCAGCCTCAGCAGTTGTAGCTGCATCATCTGCACCTTCTGCTGTTTCTTCACCTTCTTCCTCTTCCTCTTCGTCACCTAAATCGACAAGAGCCAATCGACTACGTCTCACTTGACATACCACCATGTTATCTGGATGCATCAATGCATAGTCGTCGTTTTTAAGTTCTGATAAATAAACCTTATCACCAATTTTTAAAGGCGTGATGTCAATTTCAATAAAATCGGGAAGTTTAGAAGGAATAGCCTTAACTCTTAATTTACGGTAAGGTCTTCTTAAATTTCCACCATTTAAAACGCCTTTGGAAGTTCCCACTGTTCTAACAGGAATTTCCATAGTTATTGGTTTATTTTCAAAGATTTGGTAAAAGTCGATATGTAAAATCTTATCGGTTACCGGGTGAAACTGAATGTCTTGCATTACTGCATTAAACGATTCACCATTATCTAAGGCAATCACAACCGTATGCGCATTTGCTGTGTATACGAGTTTTGAGAAAGCCAATTCTGGTGCAGAGAAATGAAGTGGCTTATCTCCTCCGTATAAAACGCAAGGAACCTGGCCAGCATTACGTAAGGCTTTGGTAGATTTTTTGCCCACGCTTTCTCTTTGAGATCCATTGATTGTAATTGATTTCATTTTGAAATAGTTGTTTAAAGTTTTAAAATCCTCATTTTGAGGGCTGCAAATTTATAAATTAAAAGCAGAATATCTAAAGAAAGACTTAGGTTTTTTTATAGCGACGAATAATTAAAGCCACGTCTATGCTTACAAGACCTATTTAAAAGCGCTGTATTGAAGTTTAAATAATAAACTTACTGCTTATAGATTGGTTGTGGTGAACGTTGTACATGACTTCTGCAAAGAGGTTAGCACAACTCAAAACCCTAAGTTTTTTACTTTCTTTTTTAAGCGGAATAGAATTAGTAACTATAAGTTCTTCTAGAGCAGAGTTTTCAAGCTTCTCATACGCATTGCCAGATAGTATTGGGTGTGTACAAATGGCGCGAACACTTT
Source organism: uncultured Winogradskyella sp. (assembly GCA_913055905.1). Taxonomy (GTDB): domain Bacteria; phylum Bacteroidota; class Bacteroidia; order Flavobacteriales; family Flavobacteriaceae; genus Winogradskyella. The sequence continues at coordinate 169,506 of CAJXLB010000001.1, read as the reverse complement.
TGGCACCGCGCTCCATCATAAGGTCAGCAGCCTTGGTTAGTGTACCTGCAGTATCAACCATGTCATCTACCAAAACCACATTTTTGCCTGTAACGTCACCTATGAGCTCCATATGGGAAATAACATTTGCTTTAGCGCGCTGTTTATAACAAATAACAACATCACTTTTAAGTGCTTTGGAATAGGTATAGGCTCTCTTAGAACCACCCATATCTGGAGAAGCTATAGTAAGATTGTCGAGATTCAAACTCTTTAAATAAGGTAAAAAGATAGTGGACGCAAAGAGGTGATCTACGGGTTTTTCAAAAAATCCTTGGATTTGATCCGCATGTAAATCCATGGTAATTATTCTTGTAGCACCAGCAGCTTCCAACATTTTCGCTACGAGTTTAGCAGCAATAGGTACTCTAGGTTTGTCTTTTCTATCTTGTCTTGCCCAGCCAAAGTAAGGCATCACTGCTGTGATATGTCTTGCGCTCGCTCGTTTTGCAGCGTCGATCATAAGCAGCATTTCCATTAAGTTTTTTGGTCCAGGATGGGTAGACCCTATGATAAATATCCGTGTACCACGAATGGATTCCTCGTAAGAGGGTTGAAATTCACCATCACTGTAGGTCGATGTAATGACGTTTCCTAATTTAACGCCATAGGCCTCAGCAATTTCTTCTGCGAGGTACTGGCTTTGGGAACATGTAAAAATCTTGGCTTCGGCGGGTCCGTGTGGCATTATAAACTGTAATTTATTCCGTTAGGGTTAGATAAAAAGTGATGGTCAAAATTAGAAAAATAATCGTCTTGCTAAAATATAAAAGAGGGTATTTTTAATTGGTTCGGTTGAAATATTTTATATTTTTGCTGTCCAAATTTTGCTCAAGTGGCGGAATTGGTAGACCTGTCTGCCGACAGGCAGGCGCGCTGAAGCTAAATGTTCTATGAAATATGTTCTATATTTATGCATTATCGAGTATTCATAGAAATTATATCTATGTTGGGATGACCACAAATCTTGAGAAAAGAGTTGAGAGGCACCAATCAGGAAGGGAAAAAACAACAAGAGCCTATAGACCTTTTGAATTGATTTTTTCAGAAGTTTTAGATGTGGAAAGAAGCGAAGCAAGGAAAAGAGAAAAATATTGGAAATCTGGAATTGGTAAAGAAAAACTAAGACAGATTAGAACTGAAAAAAAATAACACAATACCAAATTAAATTGCTCAAGTGGCGGAATTGGTAGACGCGCTGGATTCAAAATCCAGTTCCTTCGGGAGTGTGGGTTCGATTCCCACCTTGAGTACAAGTCGTACCTTCAACCTTTTTATAGGTTGGAGGTTTTTTGTTTTCAAAAAGAACTATCTAAATTTTTGAAAAACTTGATGTGTTGGTTCGAAAATAGGTCAATGTAGTGTACCAGTCGAACCTTCAACCTTTTTATAGGTTGGAGGTTTTTTTTATTACCGAAATCGTATCATCCTATATTTTCAAAAAAGGGTTTTAGGTTCATTTCTTTCTTGCCTTATGTTTTTACAATAAAACAATTGTATACATCCATATCTGAATTTATTCGCTAGAACTGATTTTTGTCAGCATAAAAAAAGAGTTAAATAAGTACATTCGTTATTTAAGTATTTGTCATGCTTATGATTAACCGTTAAAATTAGTAATCATGATAGTTAAACAGAAGCCATCTTATTTATTCAGCTTTATAATTATTCTATTTTCTTTTCTTATGTCCTATGGGCAAAGAGATGCGGCAATTGAACCAAGAAACGCCATTGACGAGGTATGGCGCAAGGACATGAACATTCCTGTTAGTGGAGAAATTAGAACAGGTCTTGTTTTTGATATATCTAGTGAAAACAAGGTGAAGGATCATTTTTATGTACAACTTCCTAATGAGAAATTCAATTTTCTTTTTGTCGAAATTACATCAAATGACGGCCGCTACCATGCCTCTTTGAGTTTTGATATAAAAGACAAGCCTTCAGGGGAATTAAAATTGAAATGGAGCACCGCCTTCTACAATGAACTAAAGGCATTTAACTCAAAAGAACTTACCATTCTCGCATGGGCAGGAAATGAAGACAATGCAGAGCGAAAAAACTTCGTAGTATCCAGTTGGACCCCTTTGGACACCAAGGAGTTTGTTTATATCGTACTCAATTCGGAGCATCAGGCACTCATCAATATTTACGATTCGGAAACTAACGAATCTGTTGATATTAAATGCGAACAGTTTAAAGACCAAGCTAAAGTTTCCTTCTGCGCCTATTGCAAAATACCATTAAAATTGATTACAAAAAGTAGTGAAATCTCTGTAATCCAGCGCGCAAGAAGGTCCTTTAATCGTTACCCTATGAATTTGAAGCTTTAGCAATGAAGACAATTATTGCCAAAAATAATATTAGAAAAGGGCTCTTGGGCGTTGCTGTTGTGAGCGTAACAGCCTTTATGTTGTACTTAATACTTCTATTGTTTTTTGACAATATAAACACACTTTTTAATATCACTGCACATACTGAAATTATTAAGTTCCATACCACTAGTAAGCCCATTAGTAGATATAACTTAAACAATGCTTCCATTCATGTGGCTCAAAACTACGAGTTTAAAGAAATCTATAATTCGTTTAACGGAAGTTTAGAGATTAATAAGGACGTAAATGTGGAGCTGGAACGCATATCCAATGGAGCAATTATTTTTTCATTGGAAAATGAAGATGGAAAATCCATAGGAAATCTTTACAACGCAAGTAATTCCAAAATTTACACGGCAAGTGATTACATGTTAATCGAAATCCATGAAGTTGATAGTCTTCTAAACAGTGGCGTTAGTATCGTATTTCCTTTATCTGGTATTGTTGAGTTAGGTAAATCTGTAGACGTAGAGATATTTGAAGAGACCAGCCCTGTCTTAAGGTCTGGAGATATTTCAATGACAGGGTATTCTAATTTCATTGGTAAAGGACAGTATTTTGAAGCTGGTAGTGAGCAACTATACCTGGGAGATTGTTTAGAGTTTAAAGACAAAGAAGCTATAGGTTTTGTTGCTGTTAATGATAATCCTGCGCTCCAAGTATCATACCGGATTGAAGCCGAAGAAGCAGTAGTTAGAAAACCAGGGCCAAAAGCAAATAATAGTGGGTATAGAATTTCAGCATCCTTGTATGACAGATTTGTAAACGACAGACTTTTTCAAGGGTTGTCCTTGATTTTTGCCACACTAATAGCATTGAGTACCGTTTTTGATTTTGTACAAAACATTAAAAAATCCTTTAAAATTTAAGAGATGAAACACTTAAATAAACTCATCATAGCATTAAGCATTTTAGTTGGTTATTATTCCTACAGCCAATCAACCGTATACGTTAAAACCAATCAATTCGGGCGAGGAATCTTAAAAATGAGGGGCAGTGAAACATATGTAATTACTCCAGAGCATTTGCTTAAAGATTATTACGGCCCTATCACTGTACATGGAAAGGGAAGTGTAAGGGCTAGAGCCGAACTTTTAAAAACCTATATTGGAGATTTGGCAGTGCTTCGCTTTCCAGAAGCTCAAAGTCTAAATGCAACAAAATGGCAACTGGATAAAAATTACAGCGCTATAATAGAGAATATTTTTGAAGGTTTTATTGAACTGAGAGAAGAAGATGGTAGCGCTTCTAAAGTTGCGGTTACTATTACAGGAGTAGACGTGCAATACATTTCAATTAGACCAAAAGATTACAGGGAAAAGTTTTATCAAGGAATGAGTGGATCGTCTTTGTTTGTCGATTACCAAGGTAAAAAAGTATTTCTGGGTATGTTGCAATCTATTGCAGACGACGAAAATGGCTCTGTGATAAGAGCTGATGAAATGGAGAAAATTCTGGGAAGCTTCTTTAATCCGGTTAAAGCTAAAAAAAGTTCCGCTGTCATTACCGATAAAAACATGACCAGAGAAGTAGACGATTTTAGATTCAATTTGATAAACATCAACAAAAGTGCTGATAAAGTTACGTTTGAATTTGAAGTCACTAGCTTAAAGAAAGATAGGGAAATCTTTCTTTCAAATCGTGATATACGATTGTATGAAAATAATGGATTGGAATACAATCCCAATACAATAACTATTGGAAATAAATCATACCGTTATGTGGATTATAATTTGGTTGAAGGCACCGCTGTGCCAATGAAACTCGTTTTTACAGGCGTTTCTTCCTCAGCAGAATTTGCATCGTTACTCACCGTAGGATTTTCAGCAAATAACATAAAAAATAGTTTCGAATATAAAGACTTATACTTTGGAGACAACAAAGAAGATGTTGGTGAAACCGGAAAGTGGAGTAAAGAAGAATTAGGCTTTAAATTTGAATTGGATGATATTAATAAAACAGGCACGGAAGTGGTCATTACCTTTACAGCTACAAGTTTAAATAGAGACAAGCCAATATTTTTAAGCAATAATGATATCTTCTTATATGACGATTTGGGTTCAGAATATAAACCTTACAATATCTCCGTTGCAAATAAATCATACCGTTATGTAGAGCATAATTTAATTCAAGACGTAAGAGTACCATTGATTTTATCTTTTAAAGATGTAGCATCCTCAACAAAAGGAATTTCATTATTAAAAGTAGGTTTTTCGGACAAAAAAAATAAAGGTGTCTTTCAAATCAGAAATTTAAGCTTTGCTGAAAAAGCTGCGAATGCTACTAAAACCCAAACAGCTGTAACTAACGTAACCAATACAACTTCCAAACCTGTCTCGTCATCCAATTGCAGCGACATCTATTTTTACCGCAAAATGTCTATGTTGGAGTACGATGCTCCAGTCTACTTGTACAATCATGGTGAATTAATCGCGAAATTGGAGCCAGGCATGAGATTCAAAACTACAGTTTGTGATCCTGACCGGTCGTATGTGTTTTCAGTAAGAACAAATCCCGATGAAATTGCCTTAGTAAACAGCAAGCCTGTAATTGAAATGGGTAAAAAGTATTATTTAAAAATTAACTGTAATGCCGGAATATCCAGTATTAAATTAATGGATACTAAAAAAGGGAAAAAGGATATCGCCAACAATAGCAAGTTCAAAAGAAGTTTAACTGATTTAACGTTGAACGAATATTAAATGTCTGGGCAATTTTATTGAGCGAGAATCATATGTTATTTCATGTGCTGCTTTATAGGATTTTAGATTATAAAATATCAATAAATCTTTCTTCAGGCTCAAGATAGCTTTAAGAGCGGTAACCAATTGGTTTCCGTGATTCTAGCTGTATGGTTTTTGAAGCGTCAAAATCACTAACATCGTCGAGTGTTACAAGTTCAGTAAGTGCTTTTGAACGTTTGTTTTTAGGGAGGTTAGCCATACGAAGCTCTTGATTGCGTATTGTTTTTTCTATAATCTTTCGAATTGACCGTGCATTGCCAAAGTATCGATTACGAGTATTATACAAATGTGAGATGTACGCTTTTAAATGTGCTTCTGCTTCAGCATCTAGTTTAAGTTTTTTATTGTTTAGTATAATAAGAGCGATTTCCCATAGTTCGGCTTCTGAGAAATCCTTAAACATGAAAGTTCTGTCAAATCGCGACTTAATACCAGGGTTAGATTCTAAGAACCTTTGCATATTGTGAGTGTAACCTGCCACGATAACGGCAAATTCGCCACGATGGTCTTCCATCTCTTTAATCAGCGCGGCAATGGCTTGACTACCAAAATCGTTAGATGCTGAATTGCCAGTTCCCTCGGAAATGGCATAGGCTTCGTCTATAAATAAAATACCACCCATAGCTTTGTCAATGACCGCCTTGGTTTTAATGGCTGTTTGCCCTACATATCCTGCAATAAGATCGCTAGCATCTACTTCCACTAAATGGCCGCGTTCTAAGAGGCCCAATGCTTTATAGACTTTACCTATGATTCGAGCTACCGTTGTTTTTCCTGTTCCAGGATTGCCCAAAAACACAGAGTGTAATGAGAATACTTTTAAGACATCTCGTTTGAGGTCTTTATAATATTGGGTTAGCTTTATCATATTCTGCACCTCTTCTTTGATGTCTTGAAGTCCTATGAGATTTTCCAATTCAACAAGAGCTTCTTTTAACAGAGGCATATCTATATCTAAATTCAATCGTTTGTTTAGATTTTTCTTGGTGATGTCCTCGATATCTTCAGCCTCAATCCGAGTAAGCATAGTTTTTGTGAGTTTGGATGGTTGGTGGTTGCGGACCAACCTGATGCCTAGATTTATTTTGGCTTCATCAATAAGGGCATTTGCAAAGCGTGCATTGCCAAAGGTTTTGTCTCGTTTTCTAAAAGCTTCTGTAATTATAGATTTTAGTTTTTGAACGGCCTCTTCACTCAGTGTCACTTGTTTTTTATTCGCGGAATAAAGGGCAATGGCGAGTAGCTCGTTAGGGGTGTAATCGTCAAAATGATAATGATTTCTCAGTCTCGATTTAAGTCCTGGGTTGGAGTTGATGAGCAATTCCATCTCATTAGGGTACCCTGCCATCATTATTGCAATATCTCCAGGTCCGTCACTCATTTCGGTAATGAGAGCTGCTATAGCTTCGGCCCCAAAGTCATTAGTAGAACCGTCCTTATACAGCATATAGGCTTCATCTATAAACAAGATGCCACCTCTGGCTTTTTCAATGACCTCTTTTGTATTTTTACCGGTTTGCCTTACATAACCCGAAACTAAATCGTTACTTTCTACAGTTAATACGCTGCCCTTCGATAAAAGTCCTAGGGCCTTAAAAATACCTCCCAATAATTTAACAACCGTTGTTTTTCCTGTTCCTGGGTTTCCGGTAAACACGCTATGCAGATTGATTTTGCTGTCCTTTTCCAAGCCTTTTTCCTGTCTAATCTTTAGAAATTTAAGGTAATCGACATACTCAGTGATGCGCTCCTTTATAACATCTAGACCTATCAATCCATTGAGCTCATCAAGAATAGCTTCCAAGGGTCTGTCGTCTGAAGGGGTTATGTCAACTTTGGTTTGAGGTACTTCTTCTACATGTTCTTCTGATTTGGTGTCTGTTTGGTCTTCGGGATTTGGTTGTGGAACATTGTTAGAAGCGTATGAATCGGAAAGCTTTTCTGGCCAGTAAATAAAGTCAACCTCATCATTTATAAGCGCATCATAACCAGAAATTCGCTCTACTATTTTATCTCCAATTTTAAAAGGAATGAGTGCCACAAGGGTATCCATAAAAACCACTTCTATTCTATAGGTGTCCTTTAACCAATGGCCAGGATCCTCGAAGCCATAACCAGCAACCACTGTAGTAATGTCTTCTTCAGGTGTGTAAGGTTCAATTTGATTGAAGATCTTGGAAACTCCTATAAGCATGCCAGAATCATCGTAATAATTAAAGAACAATTCACAAAGCCAGGGTTCTTGCACGAGATTAACGAACGTTAACTCGGTCATGACGTATCGCGTTATGCTTTGGTCAAAGGTTTTGACATAGAATCTATTCTCTTCAGGGTCATCGTCACCTGGATTTTCGTAGGTTTTTATCGATTCAATTTTAAAATATGGGTTGTTTTCCGTTGTTACTTTACCCATATCCTCAACATAAAATTTTGTAGTAGCAACTAAGTCGTCATCCATGTAGACTTCCCAAATGTAAGACCCCTTAGGCCAATAAGAGCCGTGCTCATCATTACCATAGCCATAATCTATAATTATTGTGTTTTCATCTTTGCTGATGGTGTGTTCTGTGGAATCGCTACAATGTTCCGTGGTTTTTTCATCGTTTTCTAGTGTAAACGCTTTGAATGTGATAACTGTTTTCCAGTCTTTCTCATCAAACTTCTTATTGTAGAACTCAAGAGCCACACTGAGATAATTGAGTTCTGATCGATCAAATACCGACCTAAATTTTCTTTTGTTATTTATAGTTCTATCCCAAGCATAGGTTTTTAAACTCACGAACTTGAAATACTCTTCCTTACTAGATGAAAACCACATGGCTAAACCTTCATTTTAAAATGGTAGTGAACAATAAAACTATGACTTTAAAATGATGAAGTTGCTGACAATTATCAGTTGAGTATAAAAAATAGGGATAGCAAAGCGCGTCAGTTGGTTAAGCGAATAGAATCAAAAACCAATGGGCTTTTAAATTATTGAATTGCACAGAGGCATCATTAAAAATACACACGCCACACCACATTGGTGGTTAAACCTAAAGAGAACCTCGAGAATCTATTCGCGGTGTTGTTGTCGCTTACTCTAAAATAATTATTTACAGCATTCTGACGGTCTGAGATGTTCCATACAGATGCTCCGATTTCGGATCGTACCTTACCGCTAAGTTTAAATTTATACAAAGCAGAGGCGTCTATTCTGAGATAGTCCAGTAATCGTTCTGTATTTGCAACATCAAAATTAACTTCGTCATCTACTACCTCATTTCCTGCAAGTGGGACAGAGGTAGGTTTGCCTGTTCTGTAGTTTAGTCCGGCAGAGATGTTCCATGAGTCATTGCTGTAGGTCGTACCTAAAGTAATGGAATGTGAAATATCAAAATTGCTGGGAAAACTTTGGTCTTCGAGAGCTTCGAATGTATAGGTATTGTTGATATAAGCATAGCTTAGCCAACTATTAAAATTCCCATAATTCTTCCGGCAAAGCAATTCAAACCCATAAGCATCATAGCTGCCTGTTTCTCTAGCAAACTCATATTTAGTTGTAAAACTCTGACTTTGCGTGGTTATACCTTCAACCCTTTTGAAATAGCCTTTAGCATCTAGCAACCAGCCATCTTTTTTTAGCATTATCCCTAAAGAGGCTTGCTTGCTTTGAATGATTGGGATGCTATCATTATCTGTAAGTTGCCAACGCCTCCTTTCAATACCTAAGAAGTCATTTTGAAAATTTACGATTTGAGAGGTATTTTGATGTTTAAACTCACCCTGAGCTTCAACTTCGACAAATTCGCCGAGAGATTTCCTAACGCTAATTCGAGGTTCAATAATGATTTTATCAAATTTTGGGAGGTAATTCACTCTTACACCGCCTCTTACTGAAAAATCATTCGTGGCATTTTTATAAAGAGCTTGGGCAAAAGCAGCATGTGTTCTTAGAATTTCTTCATCGCGCCTTACAAAACGTGGCAAATCAATATCGTTTAGGTTAATCACTTCGGTTTCTGTAAAATGATAGCCTAAGTTGAAGCGCCAAAGGTTTTGGGTGTAACTATTATTAAGCTTAACACTGGTTTCTGAAACTATATTCTCCTGTAAAAATCGCTGCTGAGCCTCTATATCGGCATTTATGGCCTGTAACTTATAATCACTATTGTAGACGCTTAGCTCGGTACTTATTTTATCACTCCATAATCTTTGATAATGAAGGCCAAAACCTAAGCTGTTTTGTGAGGCGTTGCTCTCTCGTGTTCTCAGAGTGTTGTTAACAATGGCATTTTCATTGAAGCTCAAGTCGTTATTAATTAGGATAAAATTAAAGCGAATATAATCGTTATCGGTTGGTTGGTATAACCATCGTATGGCGGTATCGTAAAAGTTAAACTCTTGGTCGGTATTAGAGGTGTTGTTATCTACTTCTGTATTTTGGGTTACCCTATCAAAATATACGTCATAGGTAGGTGTTCTCACAAAATCGTCCAACGATTTTCTGGCCGCAATTTGAAGTGAAGAGCTGTTGCCAATTGGTATATTGGAAAACAATTCGGCATTTAAAAAATTAACACCAAAAATGTTGTTGAACTTGGAATCGATTTGTTGTTCGGTTTGCATATGGATTGCACCAGAAACGCCATCGGTTAAGGCCACATCAGAACCATTGTTGATAACACTGGCTTTTTGCGTCATAAGGGGATTAAAGCTAGAAATTAGCCCAAAAAAGTGTCCGGTTTGATACATCTTAATATCGTCCCAAAGGATGAGGTTTTGATCGTGCGACCCACCTCTTATATTGAGGTTTGAAACGGTCTCGTCTACACTTAAAATACTTGGTAAGGCTTGTACCGTTTGAAGAACATCAGATTCTATAAGTCCTGGCAATAGACTGAAGCGTTCATAATCTATAGAAGTGGTCCAGTCCTCTCGTTTATCAATACCTCTAACAAGGTAGGTCTCAATAAGTACAGGAGCAATGACCTGTTGTTGTACAAGCATTACAATGGTTGCGCAATCCTCTAAATTGAAATATTTGGCTTGGCGTTCAATAGTTTTAAAACCAATATACCTTAGGGTTAGGATATCTTCTGCAGACCTGAGGTCAATTTCAAAATAACCATTGGAATCGGTTATGGCATAATTGAAGTTGCTCTTAATGGTAGCGCCTTCCAAAGGGCGCATAAATTCTGAATCTTTTATGATACCACATAGCCGAAGTGTCTTTGTCACCGTGTAGACCATAGCGGAAACTTTTTCAAAAACCAATCCGGTTTGCTGTTCAAGAGATTTAAGTTGCTCTTTGAGTTTAAGCTGTCCAGAAGGCTTATTAACTGAGATACCTTCTAAAAGGCTACTTTCATAATTAAATGTAATATTATGAGTGCGTGAAAGTTCTTCAAGAGCACTGGTTAAAGGGATTTTCTCCTCTACAGTTTGGGCTTGCGATGCAAATAGGGCAACAAAGCACAACACGAAAAAAACAAAGACTTTACTGTGCTTCATGCCTTATAATGACCTTGTTGTTTTCTAGTATGGCATAGGTCAAATTAAGGGGCTTTGTTATAGATTTAAGGGCATTATCTAAGTTATTATGTTCAAAAGCACCAGTAAATTTCATGCTGATATCTGTTGGGATATCTACCTCAATGTTGTATTGCTTTTCTAGCTCTTTGATGACATCAGGAAAAATGGCATTTTTAAAGACACTCATGTTTTTGAGCCAATACGGTTCTGCTACACTAATATTGGTGGTAATACCTGTTCCAGAGGACAACAAAAATTCGGTACCCGCAGGTAACTTAATAGTTTTATTACCGTAGCTTACCTGTACTAAACCTTCGTAACAAGATACTTTAAAGATACTATCCCTTGACAGGACATTAAATTCGGTTCCCAAAACGCTAACGGTTCCTAAATTGGTATTAACGTCAAAGCGCTTACCTTTCTCTACATCGAAAAAGGCTTCACCTTTTAAGTTAAGCATACGGTTATCTCGCCATTTAGCACTGTTAAATTCCAATTCTGATAACTCATTAAGATCAACGCGTGAATTATCAGGCAAGGTAATCTGTTCTTTCTCGGCTAAATCTGTTCTAAATGAGGTTGTTTTGTTATTGTTTATAAGCGTAAATAAGGCTAGGCCCACAACGAGAACCGCTGCCATACCAGAAATAATTTTCAGCCACGGCGTCCTTGTGTTTTTATGCTCACTGAGTTTTTTATCAAAAGCTTCGTAAGAGGGTACTTTTGCGTTTGTAGCACCGCTAAATCTTTGGGCTTCTGCAACAATTTCCTTGTAGAGCGCAGCATCTTCCATGGCATTAAAAGCCTCCAACTCTGCCTTGGACAGGTCATTGTTCAACCATTTTTTTATTAAATCCACTTTTTCCATAACATGCTGTTATACTATTAAAACAACTTAAAATGCAATTGTCCCAAAATTATTTTTGTTTGAGTTCTTCAAGGTGTTCCTTCAGTGTTTTCATTGCAGCGTATATTCTATGCTCCGCCATTTTTTTGGTGATTCCTAAAATTTCCCCAACCTCCTTATGTGTTTTGCCATCGACTTTACTTAAAAGAAATGCGGTGCGCTCTTCTTCCTTTAATTGTGATAGTACATTTTGAAACTTTTTCAGGAATTCCTTTTTTCGCAATATAAATTCTGGCGTTTCGTTCGTATAGTCCTTAGGCTTTACCTTTTGGTAATTAAGAACCACTTTTTGATGCTTTACCTCATTAAGCATCATATTATTGGCCGTGGTATACAAAAATGATTTGGCTGCTTCTGGCGAAACTTTAGCACAGTTTTCCCATAACTTTATAAAGGCTTCCTGTACTTTATCGGCAGGGTTAAGCAGGTCTCCATACTTATAATACAGAATATTGCTCAAGGTTTGTGCATACTTCTCGTAGAGTTTAGAGAATCTAAATTTATCGCAAATATCTTTATAAATGGGCTGGGTCACCTTAGAATCAAATTAGTTGGAATGATACAAAATATTTTAATGTCTTTCAGAAAAATAGCACTTATAGTTTATCAATGAAAACCGATTAATTGTAAAATAAGAGTGATAAAAATAAAAGTTTTAAAATCATTTAATTGATGTGGTTCTTTTTTTGTCTTAAAAATAGCTGGTTAAAACAGTAAATTGGCTTCCTTTCATCAACGGAATAAAAACAGATAACAAGAAAATGAAATTTTTTTTGGGACATTTATAAAGTGAGTTGTTTTATTAATAAAGGCACCTTTGAGAAGAGGGCCATTCAAAAAACGAACTTAAAATAATTAAACCATTTATTATGAAAACTTTAAAACCAATTTTTGTGGTTATCCTAGGGATTTTTCTTTCAGTAACCTCATGTAGAACTGAAGAGGATGTGTCCATAGATCCACCAGCGCAACAAGCGATTGAAGCCAACTCTGCTGTTGCAAGTTTAATGAGTAGTGTCGCTGCAAATGATGGGTCTGTAGACAATATAGTCTATAATGCCAACTGCTTTACCATTCAGCTTCCTATCACCGTAACGGTAAATAGCATTGTGATTACAATAACTGAAATTGGTGATTACGATGATCTCGAGGAAATTCTTGACGCCTTTGACGACGATGACGATAACATAGAAATAGATTTTCCTGTTACTATAGTTTTAGCAGATTATACAGAAATCGTTATAAATAGTCTAGATGAATTAGAAGATTATGCAGACGATTGCGCTGGAGAAAATGAAGATGATGATGATATAGAGTGTATAGACTTTGAGTATCCGATTACGGCCTCTGTGTTCAACGCCAATAACGATTTAATAGAATCCATTGTTATTAATAACGATAACGAAATGTACGATTTTATTGATGATTTAGACGAATTTGCTGCAGTAACTATTGATTTCCCAATAACAGTTGTTTTTGCAGATGGTACCACCCAAACCATAAATACCATACAAGAACTTGAAGTTGCCATCGAAATAGCTGATGATAGCTGTGATGAGGATGATGACTATGATTATAATGATGACGATTGCGACAATTGTACTACAGATCTGCTTTCTGATGTGTTAACACAATGCACAGACTGGTACATCGATGAGTTAGAGCGAAACGACAATGATTTAGAAGACAATTACGATGGGTACTTCTTTACCTTTAATTCCGATAATACAATTTCAGTAGCTTGGGATAATGGGTCTCAAACAGAAACAGGAACATGGAATGCAAGTGGTTCTGGGAATAATATTACCGTTGAGATTAGTATTCCAGGCTTCACCGATGTCAATGACACATGGGTTCTTCATGAAATAGAAAATGACGATAACGACGAGTTGGAAGTAAGCCTAAGAATAGGCGATGACGACGAACTCGAATTTAAGAACAATTGTTCTGGAAATGGAAATGTAGATGATTCAGCTTTGGTTAATGCCTTAACAAATGGCGATTGGTACGTTACCTATTTCTTTGACGACTCGGATGAGACAGCAGACTTTGCCGATTACGTCTTCAACTTTGCATCAGATAACACGGCTACGGCAACAGATTCTAACGGTACGGTTAATGGTATTTGGTCAACTTCGTCCGGAGATACGACGCCACTTGCCCTTAATTTGAACTTTGGAAGTACTTTCCCTCTAGAGGAGTTACAAGAAGATTGGGACGTCATCGAAGTGACGGATGATATAATCCGTTTAAGGGATTTTGATGATGACGATGACTCAGAAGATTTTCTAACCTTTGAAAGGAACTAAATAAGTATTTAATGGATTGATCAAGACCAAATCGGTCTGGATACAATTGAATTAATAGCAAGCCAACCGCGATTATCGTGGTTGGTTTTTTTATTAAAAAATTACTTTGATAAAGATTAAGAAGAAACTGAAAAAAGGAGCTCTGAATGTGAAAAGAGAAGTGTCTAGAATAAGAGATATTTTTATGAATAATAATATTACCTTTACCATCCCAAATATCATAAATTATGCTTGAGAATTTTTGGTTCAACGTGCAATACGGCATGAACCATGTTTTAGACCCAAATGGCTATGACCACGTACTGTTCTTAATGGTTCTGGCCGTACCTTATGTCTTTAAGGATTGGAAACGTATTTTGCTTCTAGTATCCATGTTTACCCTAGGCCATACCTTATCCCTTGTACTTGCTGCATATGGTGTCGTTAACGTAAATGCTGCATTAGTGGAATTTTTAATTCCCGTAACCATACTTATTACAGCCTTATACAACGTATTCACTGCTGGTAAAAAGGATAAAGCAAATTCTATTGGCTTATTATTTTTTGCAACCCTTTTCTTTGGACTAATACATGGTTTGGGCTTTGCTCGCGAGTTTAAGATGTTTGCGGGTCAGTCTGAAAATAAATTGGAATTATTAATTGAGTTTGCTTTAGGAATTGAACTCGCCCAAATTATAGTTGTATTTGTGGTCTTGTTCCTAGGGTTTTTATTTCAGACTTTATTTAGATTTTCTAAACGCGACTGGGTCATGGTACTTTCTGCAGTAGTTGTAGGCTTGGTAATCCCTATGATTACAGGTAGCGATTTGTTAAACTAGGTCTAAAGTTTGGTAAAACTTTAACTCTAAGCCAATTGTCTATAAAATACTAACCTTTTATCTTCGTTAAATACCTTGTACGTTTGTGCAAACAAAACTTGTAATGTCAGCAAAGAAGCAATTACGATACGATAAGGCCTATTTAAGAATCGCTAAGGAATGGGGTAAATTATCCCATTGCAAGCGGAAGCAGGTCGGTGCTTTAATCGTTAAGGATCGAATGATTATTTCTGATGGGTACAATGGCACACCAACAGGTTTTGAAAATTATTGTGAAGACGAAGAAGGCTACACCAAATGGTATGTGCTTCATGCCGAAGCTAATGCTATATTAAAAGTGGCCTCGTCAACCCAATCCTGCAAAGGTGCTACCTTGTATATTACCTTGTCGCCATGCAAGGAATGTAGTAAGCTGATTCATCAAGCAGGAATAATCCGTGTGGTCTATCAACAAGCTTATAAAGACGATTCTGGGTTGCAATTTTTAGAGCGTGCAGGAATAACGCTGGATCACATACAAGACTTAAATGCCTAATGGCTACAAAAAATAAATATATTCCTCTTTTAATTGGCACTGCAATTGCGGTGGGTGTTTTTATTGGTGGAAAGCTTAATTTCACAGACACCTCAGACCGATTGTTCACGACCAACAGTAAGAAAGACAAACTCAACCGACTTATTGATTACATTGACTATGAGTACGTCGATGAGGTAAATACAGATAGCATCGTAGACGTTACTGTTAATGGTATTTTAGACAATCTCGATCCGCATTCAACCTACATACCAAAAGAAGATTTGCAGCGGGTTACGGAAAACATGAAAGGCGATTTTGTTGGTATTGGGATAAATTTCTATCCCTTTAAGGACACCATAGCGGTTATAAAGCCAACGGCAGGAGGACCAAGCGAACGTGCTGGCATCATGCGAGGGGATCGTATTTTAATGGCAGATGGCGACACTCTATTTGGTAAGACCATAACCAATGACCTGATTACCCAAAAATTAAAAGGAGATAAAGGCACTAAAGTCACCTTGACTGTTTTCAGGAAAAGTGAAAATAAGATTTTTGATGTCGATGTATGGCGCGAAGACATTCCCATAAAAAGTGTAGTAGCTTCTTACATGCTAACGGATAATCTTGGATTCATAAAGATGAACCGCTTTGCAGAATCGTCTTTTAATGAATTTAAAGAAGCCTTGGATGATTTAAAAGCACAGGGCGCAAGCAAATTGGTCTTAGATTTAAGGGATAATCCTGGAGGATTTTTGGGAATTGCGGAGAGGATTGCAGACGAATTTTTAGAAAAAGGCAAGCTTATTCTATTCACACGGGATAAAAATGGAAGGGAAGAACATACCTATGCTACAAAACGTGGCGATTTTGAACAAGGAGAACTCTACGTTTTAATCAATGAGAATTCAGCATCGGCTAGTGAGGTCATTGCTGGAGCCTTACAAGATAACGATAAGGGTATTATTGTAGGTAGACGATCTTATGGTAAAGGCTTGGTGCAAAGGGAAATGGCCTTAGGTGACGGCAGTGCCATTAGGTTAACGGTCTCTAGGTATTACACGCCTACAGGACGCTCTATTCAGAGACCTTATACCAATGGTAATAACAGAGCCTATTACAATGATTATTTTAAGCGCTTGCGCACAGGAGAGCTGGTAGATGAGGATAATATTAAGGTTGAAGATTCATTAAAATTCACAACACCCAAAGGCAAGGTGGTCTATGGTGGAGGCGGAATCATTCCGGATATTTTTGTGCCTGTAGACCGTAATTTTGATAATGAAACTATAAACTTCCTGAGACGCCGTGGTCATTTTGGGCGTTTTGTTTTTGAAACTTTAGATGAAGAAAGAGATTTATTTGCTGCGTATTCTAAATACGATTTCATCAATAACTATAACGTAAGCGATGACATGGTTCTTCAATTTCAAGACTATGTAAATGATAAAGAAGGGACCAACTTTAGTTTTGCAGCTTACTATAATCAATTAAGAAGACTCATAAAAGCATCTTTGGGCCGTCAGCTCTTTGACGATGACTCCTTTGAAGAAATTCTCAATAAGGATGACGCCATGGTGCAAGAAGTAATTTTGCTCAGTACGGAATATCCTAACTTTAAACAGTAACCTTGTCGTGCACTTTGGTGTGTTTGCCATCATTCCAAAGTGTTAAAATATCGGTAGCCACTTGCGCACCACTTCCAGCGGCTATAGAAAATTGGCTGCGCCATCCTGCTAAAGTTCCTGCCACGTACAAGTTCTCTATTATTTTATGGTCCGTATTTTTTAGCCAAATGCGTTGTTTTTCGGCTACAGCCTTCGGATGAGGTTCAACAAACGCCTCAAGGCCTTTAATGGTAAATAGGTTGGTATAACCTACAGCAATCACAACGACTTTGGCATGATAACTATTTTTAGTTGTTTCAACTGTAAACCCTCCATCTGCTGTTGAAGTCACGGATTTAACCTTTTCCTTTTCAATTTGGGTAACGTGAGGATATAACGTGGCTAATTGTTGTTTGCCTTGTTCTAAAATATCCTTACCTAAAGTGCCAGGTTTTAGGCCCAAGACATTATTGAATAATGCAGACTGTAAGTGCGATGCTTTTTGGTGCATAACAATACCAATCTCTTTTCCTTTAGCATAGTCTTTGTGTTGGGCCGATCCCAAAACTAAAGCACAAGACATGCCTGCGGCACCACCACCTATAATCAAGACATCGAAAGTCATTTGCGACGTTTTTGAAGGGCCTCAATTTTCATGGACACTCTTAGAATCTGCAATAAAATTAAAGCGCAAAGACCAGCGATTATAGTTAAAACAGCTGTAAAGCTCTCACCCTCAAAAAGAGCGTTAAAATTAAGTTTAGTAGCATTAAAGGCAATCAATAGTATCGCTAATATAGATAAGATAAGCGTTGCAATTTTCATAGTTTTTTATTCTCTAATGCAAAGATAATGCTTCAAATCGGTAATCAGAAATGCGTCTAATTAAATGAACAAGGCTTTAATATTATGGGCAAAAAGTTTAACCGCAATGGCCAATAGGATTACACCAAATACTTTTCTAATAATTTGAATTCCATTTCCGCCAATAACACGCTCAATTTTAGCAGAAGTTTTAAGAACTATATATATTACCAATACGTTTGCGATTACGGCAACGATAATATTTTGAATGTGAAACTCTGCGCGCAAGGACAACAAGGTTGTTAAGCTCCCTGGCCCAGCGATTAATGGGAAGGCCAACGGAAATACAGAAGCCGTAAGTGCATTGTGCTCTTCATCTTTGTAGAGGGTAATCCCCAATATCATTTCCAAGGCTATGAAAAAGATAACAAAAGCACCAGCAACGGCAAAGGAATTAACATCAACACCAATAAGGCTTAAAATACTTTTTCCCAAAAAGAGGAATAAGATCATGATAACACCTGCAATAAGCGAGGCTTTCTCACTCTGTATATGGCCAACTTTTTTACGTAAATCTATAATGATGGGTATGTTACCAACGATATCTATGACTGCGAAAAGGACCATAAACGCAGTGAATATTTCCTTAAAATTAAGTTGCATTAGAAGCCGTTTTAAAATTCGCCGCAAAGGTGCGATTTCTTTACTGATTTTCAACGTTAAATAACTGTAAAGTTTAGCTATTTTTGTACCATGTTTCAGCTTAAAAAAACACTCGTTTCCGAAGACATCATAGAAAATGATTTTGTCTGTAATCTTTCAGCTTGTAAAGGGGCTTGCTGCGTGGAAGGCGACGCTGGGGCACCACTAGAAAAAGAAGAAGTTGGGATACTCGAGGAGTTGTATCCGAAAATAAAACCATTTCTTAGAAAAGAAGGTATAGCAGCTATTGAAGCTCAAGGGACTTCAATAAACAGTCCATTGGGTGAGCTCGAAACACCTCTGATTAATGGTGCCGATTGTGCCTATGTCATTTTTGACGATAAAAACAAGGCCCTCTGCGGTATTGAGGAAGCGTATAACCAAGGCGCCATTGATTGGAAAAAGCCGGTAAGTTGTCATTTATATCCAGTACGTGTTAAGGACTATTCAGAATTCTCGGCAGTCAATTACGACAGATGGCATATCTGTGATGATGCCTGTACTTTGGGTAAGGAACTTCAGGTGCCAATTTACAAATTCGTGAAGCAAGCTCTAATCAGAAAATTTGGTGAAGCATGGTATCAAGAATTGGAAAAAATTGCCCAAGAGCGGCAAAAAGACTAGCCTGAATTTTGTTTTAAAAAGGAAGTGATGGGCTATTGATTTTGATCAATGAAATGGCAAAAAAATTCCACAAACAAAACCCTTTAAGCACGGTACTTTAAGTCTTATTTATTAAGCACATTCTTACAATTTTTATATTTCACAAAATTCTGTAATCTATTGAAAACAAGCAATATAAGCCTTATTTTGTTTAAGGTGCAGTGATAATGGCCATACCGCCAACTTGTTAAAAACTTGTTGACAATGTTTATAAAATTACCTTTCATTATCCTATACATTTTTAAATCTTTGTCAGTCCCAAATCACTCCTAAAAAGTTGTTTAATAGTCAAAAAAAGTAAAAGAAACATGTCGCAAGCAGTAGAACCAATTTTAGAAGAAAACAAAGATCGTTTTGTAATTTTTCCAATCCAGCACCATGATTTATGGGAGTGGTACAAGAAGTCCGAAGCTAGTTTTTGGACCGCTGAGGAAATAGATTTACACCAAGATTTATCGGATTGGTCTACTAAATTAAATGATGACGAACGTTATTTTATTAAACATATTTTAGCCTTTTTTGCCGCAAGTGATGGGATTGTAAATGAAAATCTGGCGGAAAATTTTGTAAACGAGGTTCAGTACAGTGAAGCTAAGTTTTTCTACGGCTTCCAAATCATGATGGAGAATATCCACAGTGAAACTTACTCGTTACTTATAGACACCTACGTTAAAGATGAGGAAGAGAAAGATGTCCTTTTTAAGGCCATAGAAAATTTTCCAGCCATTAAGAAAAAAGCAGACTGGGCCTTAAAGTGGATTGAGTCGCCAAGTTTTGCCGAGCGTTTAATTGCTTTTGCAGCAGTAGAAGGTATTTTCTTCTCAGGAGCGTTCTGCTCTATTTTTTGGTTAAAGAAAAGAGGCTTAATGCCAGGTTTAACCTTCTCAAATGAATTAATATCTAGAGACGAAGGTGTTCACTGTGATTTTGCAGTACACCTGCACAATAACCACTTGGTAAATAAAGTGCCAAAAGAGCGTATACGTGAAATTATCATAGATGCATTAAATATAGAAAGAGAGTTTATCACAGAATCATTGCCTGTAAGCCTTATAGGGATGAATGCTAAACTCATGACGCAATATTTAGAGTTTGTTACGGATAGGCTATTAGGAGAGCTTGGATGTGAGAAAGAATACAATGCGTCAAATCCGTTCGATTTTATGGATATGATTTCGCTTCAAGGAAAAACCAATTTCTTTGAAAAACGCGTTTCAGAATATCAAAAAGCCGGAGTGCTAAACAAGGAAGAAGAGAAAGATAAATTTTCTTTCGACGCTGACTTTTAATTGGGTTAGGTCTAGACTTAGGCCAAAAAATCCAATGCCTTTTCTGTCCCAAATCTAAGTTTTGAGGCAGATTCTATAACAATTAATTAATCTAACAGTAGTGGGTAGGTTGCCTATACAGGAAACTTGTCTGCTCGAACTAACTAACTAACGCCATGCTGAGTTGGTGTATTCAGCGGGTATTAAATTAAATAACGTATGTATGTAATTAAAAGAGACGGCCGTAAAGAACCTATGATGTTCGATAAGATTACGGCAAGAGTAAGAAAATTGTGTTATGGGTTAAACGAATTAGTGGATCCCGTAAAGGTAGCCATGCGAGTCATAGAAGGCTTGTACGATGGCGTTACTACAAGTGAACTAGACAATCTTGCCGCAGAAATTGCTGCGACAATGACCACAAGTCATCCTGACTATGCGAAGTTAGCTGCACGAATTTCGGTTTCTAACCTACATAAAAACACCAAAAAATCTTTCAGCGATGTCATGGAAGATTTATACACATACGTTAACCCAAGAACCGGAAAGAAAGCACCACTACTCTCAGATGAAGTATATAAAGTCATTACAGAGAATAAAGATAAATTAGATTCTGCCATTATTTACAATCGTGATTTTGGTTACGATTATTTCGGGTTTAAGACTCTAGAACGCTCCTACTTATTAAAACTGAATGGCAAAATTGCTGAGCGCCCACAACACATGCTAATGCGTGTATCTGTTGGTATTCATTTAGATGATTTAGATGCTGTACTGGAAACCTATGAGTTAATGTCCAAAAAGTACTTTACTCATGCAACGCCAACACTGTTTAATTCAGGGACACCAAAACCACAAATGTCGTCTTGTTTCTTGTTAACCATGAAAGAAGATAGCATTGATGGTATTTATGATACATTAAAGCAAACAGCTAAAATCTCACAATCTGCTGGAGGTATAGGCTTATCTATACACAATATCAGAGCTACGGGAAGCTATATTGCAGGTACAAACGGCACCTCAAACGGAATTGTACCCATGCTTCGTGTATTTAATGATACGGCACGTTATGTAGATCAAGGCGGTGGAAAGCGCAAAGGCAGTTTTGCCATTTATCTTGAAACTTGGCACGCGGATATATTTGATTTCCTGGACCTTAAGAAGAACCACGGAAAAGAAGAGATGCGTGCACGCGATTTGTTCTATGCGATGTGGATTTCTGATCTCTTTATGAAACGAGTACAGGAAGATGGCGAATGGACCTTAATGTGTCCTAACGAATGTCCAGGTTTGGCAGATACTCACAGTGAAGAGTTTGAAGCTCTATATACCAAGTATGAAGCGGAAGGTAAAGGGCGCAAAACAATAAAGGCAAGGGAATTGTGGGAAAAAATCCTCGAGTCTCAGATTGAGACCGGGACACCATACATGCTTTATAAAGACGCTGCTAACCGCAAGTCTAACCAAAAGAACCTAGGAACCATTAAGTCCTCCAACCTTTGTACAGAGATATTGGAATATACCTCTCCAGATGAAGTAGCGGTCTGTAACTTAGCATCAATTGCCTTGCCAATGTTTGTAAAGAATGGTGAGTTTGATCACAAGGAGTTGTTTAGAATAACCAAGCGCGTTACCAAAAATTTAAATCGCGTTATCGATAGAAATTACTATCCAGTACCAGAGGCTGAGAATTCTAATTTCCGTCACAGACCGATAGGACTGGGTGTGCAAGGTCTGGCAGATACCTTTATTAAGTTACGTCTGCCTTTTACGAGTGATGAAGCTAAAAAGTTAAATCAAGATATTTTTGAAACCCTTTACTACGCAGCCGTTACCGCTTCTATGGAAGAGGCTAAAGCTGATGGGCCTTATCAAACCTATGAAGGCTCGCCAATAAGTAAAGGTGAGTTTCAACACAATCTTTGGAACATAAAAGATGAAGAGTTAAGTGGTCGCTGGGACTGGGCAAAGTTGCGTAAGCAAGTCCTTAAGCATGGCGTAAGAAATTCACTTTTAGTCGCTCCGATGCCAACAGCAAGTACATCGCAAATATTAGGAAATAACGAGTGTTTTGAGCCATACACCTCTAACATTTACACCAGACGTGTTCTTTCTGGAGAGTTTATTGTTGTAAATAAGCATCTCTTGGAAGATTTAGTTGAACTTGGTTTATGGAATGAAAGTGTTAAGCAGGACATCATGAGAGCCAACGGTTCAATTCAAGGCATCGATGTTATTCCAGAAGACATTAAGGAGCTTTACAAAACGGTTTGGGAACTTAGCATGAAGGATATTATTGACATGTCCCGTCAGCGTGGTTATTTTATTGACCAATCACAATCGTTGAACTTATTTATGGAAGGCGCAACAATGGCCAAATTGACCTCTATGCATTTTTACGCTTGGAAGAGCGGCTTAAAAACAGGCATGTACTACCTGCGCACTAAGAGTGCTGTAGATGCCATTAAGTTCACTCTAACCAATAAGAAGAAAGAGCAACCGGTCGCAGAGGCTGTTAAGGTAACTGAAGATGCCGTGGTAGCAAAACAAAAAGCCAAAGCTGCAAAAACCGCTGCTAAGTTTACCCAAGAGACCACAGAGGTTGAGCCATTAACACCCGAAGAAATGAAGGCGTTAATAGCGCAGGCGAAAGAAGGGGAAGGTGATGATTGTTTAATGTGTGGGTCTTAGAAACGACTTATACCATTGTTTTAAGTGTTAAAAAAACCTCTCAATCTGAGAGGTTTTTTTTCAACTAGTATTAGATTGTATAACAAAAAAAGCACCCAATGCCGAACTATACGGGAGGATGCTTTTTATTCGTTGAGGGTAATGGATTAATTGGCCTCCATAAGGGCGAAAAACTTGTCTATATTCGGCATTAAAATAATGCGTGTACGTCTATTTTTAGCTCTATTCTCTTTAGAATCGTTATCTACAAGTGGCTGGTAGCTACTTCTTCCAGACGCAATTAATTGCTCAGGAGCTACCTTAAATTGCTTCTGAAGCTTTCTAACTACAGATGTAGCACGTAACACACTAAGATCCCAGTTATCTTGGATTTTTGCTGTATTGATACTTCTAGAATCTGTGTGTCCTTCAACCATAACATCTAAGCTAGGCTCAGAATTGATAACATCGGCAAGTTTTTTCAAAATCTTGTCTGCTTTATTGCTCACACGATAGCTTCCAGTATTAAACAACATATCATCAGCTATAGAAATCATAACTACAGTTTCGTTAATATCTACAACAAGATCTTCGTCTTCATCTAAATCGCTCGTGTCAATAGCCTTACTTAAATTATACTGAACGGCAAGGTTCATGGAGTCCTTAAGTGTTTTTGCCTTAGCTAATTTTTCCGGATCAACCTTATCTAAGGTTTCCAACATTTTTTGCTTGCTCATTCCAGACATAACAGTACCATCTTCATTCACCTCAAATTTGGCTTCGTTTTCTATGGTTAAGCCTTCGACATCTTGATTAAGAGATTGAATTTTGGCATTGTATTCGTTTACACGTGCTTCTATAGCCGCAAATTTGTTTTCAAGCTCTTCCTTCTCTACGCGTGTTTTGGTGAGCTCACTTTTTATTTGGCCATTTTCTTCTTCTAAGGCCACATACTTTTTCTTGGACACACATGAACTTAGAAGTAAAACACTAACAAAAAGAATTGAAATTTTTTTCATGATTTAATAATTGGTTTAAAGAATTTATACATTACATATACGACAAGAGGAAAGTTTTAGACGTTGAAATGCGGATATTTCTCATTATTCTTTTTTAATATTGATTTTGTTAAAAAGAAAAGATGTCTATTGTCAATAATAGATTTAGGAAAACCTCTTATTTAGGGTTATTTATAGTTCTTGTACTCACAACTATTTTTTGGTTTCCATCTGTTTATAAATCTGTGCTTTCGGATGATTTCGAGGTGAGAAATTACCAAATGCAATGCGTGGATTGGTTGGTAGTATTAATGATACTATGTCTAATTAAATTTGGTGAAAGAAGTAAATTTAAATCTCTTAACATAAAAAAACCAACACTCGAATATTTGGGTATTGGTCTAGGACTTGGTGGCTTCAGCATGTTATATATTCTTGTTCACAGAATTGTACTGAATCAACTAGGTATTACAACCAGCTTCGAGCAACAGATAGAAAACCCAAATCTAGGTCTAGTTGGTCCAGAGTTTGTCTTTACCTACGGCATTTTAAGCTTAATAACCGCAGGAATAGCCGAAGAGATTATTTACAGAGGCTACGCTACTGAGAGACTTATGAAATTAAAAGGTTCCTATTGGATAGCATTTATTGTTCCATTAATTGCATTTGTTTTAATGCATTATCGAACTGGTATAGATCATTTATTTATTGTCTTGGCGGTAGGTAGCTTAATGCAATTTTATTATCTGAAATTTCGAAATCTCACAATTAACATTATTGGCCATTTGTTCATAGATTTAATGGCCTACACTGCCATCTTATATAAAACGTTTAATTAATTACTAGGATAGCCTTAAGTAGATGCTTTTTATAGATAAAGCTTTAAGTTGAAACAATAATTTGGCTTTAATGGGTTAGTAAATTACCACGTTATTAGATGGAACTAATTAATCTGCCATGGATGAAGAAAACTTCTTGGTTTGGAGGACGTTATCCTTCCATAAGCCGTAAGAGATTTTATGCTTTTTTAAATTTAGTTCTATTCGCATCACCACAAGTTTTCCTGAAGTGTTTAAATATCTTAATTTATATAATTTGACAGTCTTTGAACTTTGATCAATGAATTGCTTTAATGATACAAAATCTTTGAAATCCTCTATAGATTCAATAAGATCATTAACAGGTAATAAATAAGAAGCCATTGTCTGGACAAAAATTTTTTGGAAAACTAATAAAATTAATTCATTGTTAATTAAATGTAATGTTAAGTTTAATTGTAAGGGATAAATGAGATTTAGGAAGATAAATATTTTTGTTCATTCCCTTAGCATACGGTTTTAGCTAGGAGGTATTAGCAATATCCTGCATAGATTCAGTGTGAAAGTGAAAATTCACAGTTTAACCAGATAAAAAACTTTTACTCAAAATATTTTTATGGGATGCTTGTTTTTCTTTAGACTGGAAGGTGTAGTTTCTAGCCGTCATTTTTCTTAGAAAGAAAATAATTGCCTTTACTTTGACTCAAAGGCTTTATTCTACTGTATAATTTTGCAAATCTAGAAGAAATTGCCACAAGGTCTTTACTCTCTAATAGAATCGTAAAAAGCAACATACTGTTTCTCATATTCAAATCGTTATTTCTTATGTCATTTATGCGTTCCGCAAGTATAAGCTCTATAGATTCTAAAATTTCTTTTTTACGGGTCATAAGTTCGTTTAGGTTAGCAAAGTTTTGGTTTTTAATTAATTCAGCCAGAATTTCAAAATAGTTATTTATGTCATTTCTAAGTTTTAAAATATCAGTACCGTAATAATTATTGACAGGTGTTAAACTACGGGATACATGCTCTAAACATGTCTCAGAAATAAGCGATATGGATTGTACCATATCCTGGACAAGGTCATAGACAAATACATACAGTCGGCCAGATTGAGTTGGTTTGTTGTCTAGACGTTTTATTAAGTCAAAAAGTTGATATTTTAGTTGGGTTTGTTCTTTCTTAATGGAGTTTACACGCTTTAAGGAGGTTTTGAGCAGATTTAGATCTTCATCCAAAAGACCATTTAATGCACTTTCATAGGCTTCCCTCACAACCAATAATGAGGATGCAACTTTTGCTGAGGTTTGATTAATGCTGTCTGCAAATAGGATAGATGTACGGGATCGTTGAAATTGTTCTCTCGCTTTCTTTTCTTTCTCTTTTTTCTTGTGTAGAAGAAATGTCCTGCTAATTAGAAAAACAACCAATAATATGAGGATGCCAATAGCTTTGATATCAAAAAAATAAATAAATATCGCAAACGCTGCAGAAGCAGTAAACGCTAAAATCGCTGTAACAAACCAACCGCCAATGACGTTTATAACACCTGCAATTCTAAATACGGCACTATTACGTCCCCAGGCTTTATCGGAGAGAGATGTACCCATTGCCACCATAAAAGAAACGTACGTAGTGCTAAGGGGTAGCTTTAGTGAGGTGGCATAGGCAATTAAAATACTTGCTACGGCCAAATTTACAGAAGCTCTTACCAAGTCAAATGCTGGTAGTGGCTTACCCTTTGTGTTGTCGTATAGTTCTTGTGAGGTTTGAAAACGCTTTTCAGTCTTCTCCAGCCAAGTCTCTGGAATGGCGTCATTCACCTTTTTGCCTAATAAAATGGAGTATCTTACGATGCGTTTAGACAAAATGTTAGGATTAAAGCGTTCGTCACCCTCACTTTGACGTCCAAGATTGACTTCAGTTTCCGTTACGGCCCTAGCTTTTTTTGAAAACCATAAAGTAACAGTCATTATTAAACCTGCTAATAAAAGCATATATGATTTTGATTGGATGGGTTCTAGTAAAATTCCCATGGCATAACTTTCAGCCGGAACTCCTGATGCACTCCAAGCTAAATAAGACTCATATCCTGCAATTGGTACGCCAATAAAATTAACAAGGTCATTGCCAGAAAATGACATGGCTAATGTAAATGTTCCGAATAAAACAACTACTTTAAGTATGTTTATTTGAAAAGCTTTGTGTAAAAAAACAACAATACAGGTCCAAATTACAACGGCAAACCCAAATGTTACTAGAGCATTTTTTTGAACATTAGCTATAAGTCCTTCCGAAATAAATGAAGCACCAGATATCCCTTTTATGAATAAAAAATAAGTTAGTGAAGACAAGGCCAGCCCGCACCATAAATAATTTATCCAAGCCATATTTTTTGAAACATTAAATGTAAAAATGAGTCTTGAGATATATTGTACAACACTTCCAATTGAAAAGGCAATTATAATAGACAGAAAAATACCAGAAATGATAAGTAAGGCACTTGAGTAGTTGATGTAATTGTCTAAAGTAGCCAATGATTCTTCCTGAGATGCGATTTTTAAAAGAGAAACCGCGACAGCAGCACCGAGTAATTCAAAAACTATCGATACCGTCGTTGAGGTTGGCATACCGAATGTGTTGAACAAATCGAGCAAAATAATATCCGTAATCATAACAGCTATAAACACTACCATGATTTCTGAAAAATAGAAATAGTCGGGATTAAAAATTCCTTTTCGTGCCACTTCCATCATACCACTCGAAAAAGTAGCGCCTACCAAAATACCAAGACTGGCCACTATCATTATATTTCGCCGCGATGTTACATTGGAGCCAATTGCAGAGTTCAAGAAATTTACGGCGTCATTGCTCACTCCTACAATTAAATCTGAAATCGCTAGCACAAAGAGCAGGCCAACAACAAAAACATAAAAATCAGACATTAGTTTCGTTTAGTTGGAAAATCACCCTTAAATAACAAAATACTCTACGCTCTTTTGTGAATACAATGTAAAATTGGTGTTACCTAATAATTAAAATATTAGTCAAAGAAGAAGCCAATAAATACAACAGGAGTACAGCCGTTATTATTTGTCTACGGAATTAGACGGTGCTGTTAAGGTTGCGGGTTCTACTGAACTGTCATGAGCGCTATAATATTCTTCTAACAGGTTCATTGTAGCCGTTAAAAAATCCTTGGTCTCCAATAATAGTCCAAAATATAAGGTGGTATTTTTAGGACTGGATTCGTCGGTTCGTGTGCGCTCTACCTGTTTAGAAATTTTCGTTTTCACAAGATCGAACATGATGTCCTTTTCATGAAGGATTTCCCCAATTTTTTCAAAACTATGAGACAAGAAGGCTGTTTGAGTATTTACAAATAGCTTTTCAAGTTGCGCATCCAAGTCTTTTAATTCTTTAATCTGGCTAAACTTAAGTTTTTTATGATTGTTATTAACGTGCTTAAGACTCACTCTAGAAATATATTCTAGAGATTGCGTCATATCCTGAAGATAGTTGAGAATATTTAAATAAAAGTTACTGGCCGATAAGCTAGGCTCTTCTAGATTTTTTATAAAGAAAAAGACATTGTCTCTAAGATCATCAACTTCATCAGACAATTTTTCCACTTGTTTCTTATTCTTTTTTAACACGGCCAAGTTTTGAGTAGCCAAGCCATTTATAGCATTGGTGTAGATTCTATTGCCGCGTTTTACCACGTTGGCAATATTAGAGGCACTTTCATAAATTACGCCTTGTGTAGAGCTACTCTCGGCACGTTCTAACTTATCTTCCTCTTTTAAAACTTGATTAGTCTTACGATGGGAAATGTAGTTTTTACCAAGCATGATTAGAGCAAAGCAGAAAAGACCTACTATGGCATAGCCTTCACCATAAAATAATAAAACTGCCATTATAGAAGCAGCAGTAAAAGCACTAAATGCCGTAAAAAACCATCCGCCAATGACATTAAGAACACCAGCCACACGATACACAGCGCTCTCAGAACCCCAGGCTCTATCTGCTAGCGAAGTTCCCATCGTAACCATAAAGGTGACATAGGTTGTAGATAAAGGCAATTTCATAGAGGTGGCAATGGATATTAATACACTTGCTACCATAAGATTAACCGCTGCACGTACCAAATCAAAAGCAGGTGCATCAGCTGTTTTAACGATGACTCTGGGCGGTTTAAATTGTTGGTCTGCCCAAGTTTTATAGGATTCTGGTAAAACGCGATTTAAACTTGTGCCTACACCAATGGAGTAACGCACAATACTTCGCGATAGGAAATTAGGCTCAAAACGCTCGCGGCCTTCATCTTGGCGCGCTAAATCCACGGAGGTTTTCACCACAGCTCTAGCTTTGGTAGAAAACCAAAGAGTTAGTACCATGATTAATCCAGCCAATAAAAGTAATACGGGTTGCGTCTGCACAGGCTCTCCTAGAGCGGACATGACATAATCTGTGGACGCTATGCCACTTGTAGACCATACCTCGTAGGAATTATAGGCGGCAATGGGAACACCGATAAAATTAACTAAATCATTACCGGCAAAAGCAACTGCTAGGGCGAAGGTGCCTATGACTATAATTATGGTATAAATTTGAGCTTTAAAAAGCTTAACCGCTAAATACGATATAATAGTAAAAACGATAAAACTGCCTTCTAAAAAATAAAACGGGTGATTCGTTATAAAATCTAATATGTTAGATGGAATAAAGGTGGCATTTTTTAATCCCTTTACAATGATAAAATACATTATCGCAGTCACTGCTATACCGCTAAAAACGGCGCTGTACCATATAGGCTTCGCCTTAAAATTAAAAGACAACAAGAGCCGTGAAACATACTGAACAATAGCACCTATGGTAAAGGCAACAACAACGGAGAGTAAAATACCCAGAATTATTTCTAGAGCCTTGGAGTTATTAATGTAATTGGTAAGGTCGGTTAAACTCTGTGCCTCATCGCTATAGATTTTAATTAAGGCCATGGCAACCGAAGCACCTAAAAGTTCAAATACTATGGAGACTGTAGTAGACGTTGGTAAACCTAGCGTATTAAAAAAATCTAGAAGTAAAATATCCGTAAGCATTACGGCCAGGAAAATGACCATAATCTCATTGAACATAAATTCGCCAGGATTAAATATGCCTTTACGCGCCACTTCCATCATGCCGCTGGAGGTGAGCGCACCGACAGCAACTCCGATACTAGCAACAATAATTATGGTTTTAAATGAAACGGCCTTTGAACCGATGGCCGAATTAAGGAAATTTACGGCATCGTTACTAACACCAACAACTAAATCTGCTACTGCCAAAAAAGCTAAGATGGCGAGCACATAGATGTAAAGATTCTCCATACAGAGACTATTCTAAATTTATGTTTGCAAATTTGATCTTTTAATTTGATCGTTATGTTACCTAAGTGTTATGTTCTTTTAGGTATTTATAAATCTAATTTACGCCAATAACCACTAAAAGTAAACAATGTCTTATAAATTAATATTGGTGGATAGATATAAAATACATAAAAAGCTGATAAACAAAGTATAACACGCCTAATGTTAATTAAATGTTACGTAAAAGTTGTTTAAAAGTAAAATTAATGTTAAGTTTGTAATATAAATATTAACAGTAAACCCAAAGAAAATGAAAAAGTTAATAGTACTAATAGTGATGTTGTGTGTAGGGATTACATATGCTCAAAAGGAAAGAACACTAAAATTAAACAAAGAGAAAGATTTAATTGAAGTTGTATATTATCATGATAATGGTGAGATAAGTCAAAAGGGATATTACACGAAAGAAGGTAAACTCCATGGATATTGGTATAGCTATGATAAGAAAGGTAATAAACTAGTAGCTGCAAGCTATAACAATGGCAACAAAGTTGGACGTTGGGTTTATTGGATCGATGATAAAATGAAGGTCGTTGATTATACTAAAAACCAAATAACTGCTATTTATCAATAGTTACAATTAAAGTCTTATACTCTAAAAATAAAAAAGGCGTCATTGAAATGACGCCTTTCTTTTTGAGAACAAGCTCAGTATTAGTTGTTAATCCAAGCGAAATCAGATTCTTGGATTGTTGCTGCATTATATGTAGCACCTTCATTGGCATTAGCACCATTCACTTGTAAATCTGCTGGTCCTGAAGTTCCAGGGAAATCAAATTGCTCATCGAAACCTGATAAGGTTACCATCATCATAGTTGCGTTAGAAGCATTTTTCATTTGGATTCCAGTACCTCCAACTGTAGAGATAGCTGCAAAATTCACAAGAGTTGGGTTTGCTGGAGCTCCATCAGCTTCTACAGCAGTTGAGAAGTTTACATTTCCTTGCTTTATAAAAGTATCCGTAAGGGTACCATTCCATCCTTCAGTCCAATCAACAGAATCATCTTCCACATCTTCAGCATAGAATCCAGTGACGTTTACAGTACCACCGAAGAACTCGATTCCGTCATCAGCACCACGGATTATGGCTACATTGTCAATAGTAGTACCATCGCCAACAGCATATAAAGATAAACCGTTAAACTGTGAGTCAGCATTGATCTGTGCACCAGTATCTACTAATATTAAATAGTCAATATTTCCTGATGAGTCATTCTCATCTGTGCCGCCATATACTAGTCCACCAACTTCAGCTGTAGCGTTTACACCTTCTGTTGTTGGGGCATTACCACATAGCAATAATCCTCCCCATGGTAAGCCATCTGCAGAACGCATTTCTACTGGGTTGCTCATCTCTCCTTGAATGTCAATAGCACCACCTTGTAGAACCGCTAAGTAGTTTGCTGTACCAGAGTTAGAAACTATTGTAGTTCCTGCTGGGATAGTTAATGTAGCACCAGAGTTTACAAGAACAGGGCCATTGATAATATATTCAACAGACGCGTCTAGAGTTAGGTCAGAAGTAATATTTGCTGGTAGGACTTCAGAGTCAATACCATCTGTAGCCCAAGCAAAGTTACTAGCATTGGTCTGAGAAGACGCATAAACGGCATCAGCTGCTGTATCGGCATCAGCACCATCAATTTGTAATTCTGCAGGGCCAGAAGTTCCTGGGAAATCAAATAAATCAGTAAATCCAGTCGCAGTGAAACCATTAATAGTTGCACCGGAAGCATTTTTCATTTGGATAGCTAAACCACCAGTAGAAGAAATAGCTGTTAGATTTTCAATAGTTGGGTTAGCATTTACGCCATCAGCTTCAATCGCTGTTGAGAAATCTTGGATTGTATTTACCACATATGCAGTAGATAACGTTCCATTCCATCCTTCAGTCCAATCTATGGCATCGTCTTCAATGTTCTCTGCATAGAAGTTAGTTACGTTAACGGTACCACCGAAGAACTCAATACCATCATCAGCACCAGAGATTACAGCCACATTGTCAATAGATGTGCCATCACCTACAGCGTAAAGCGATAATCCATTAAACTGGGAGTCAGCATTGATTTGCGCTCCTGTGTTTCTTAAAATTAGGTACTCAATACTACCTGAAGAATCATTATCATTAGTACCTCCATACACTAAACCACCAACTTCTGCAGTAGCGTTTACACCTTCAGTGGTTGTTGCATTACCACACAATAATAAGCCACCCCAAGGAAGTCCGTCATCAGAACGCATTACTACTGGGTTACCAGGTGATCCTTGAATATTAATATCACCACCCTGAAGAACAGCAAGGTAATTTGCCGTACCAGAATTTGAGACTATTTCTGTTCCTGCTGGAATCGTTAAGGTTGCATTGCTGTTTACTAAAACAGGGCCAACAATTCTATACTGGATAGAAGGGTCTAATTGGGTATCTGTTACAATGTTTGACGGTAATACGTTATCGGTAATGTCTGTAGTAGTAGCCCAAGAAAACTGACTTGCATTGGTTTGTGAAGAGGCGTAAACAGCGTCATCAGCTACATTAGATCCAGCACCATCAATTATGAAATCACCAGGACCTGATGTACCAGGGAAATCAAATAAATCGTCATAACCTGTAGCAGTAAAACCGTTGATGGTTCCTCCTGAAGCATTTTTAACTTGAATGGCCAAACCTCCTGTAGAAGAAATGGCTGTAAGGTTATTGATAGTTGGGTTGTTATTTACACCATCAGATTCGATAACTGTAGAGAAGTTATCAATGGTTTGAGTTACATAAGCCGTGTTAATAGATCCACTCCATCCTTCAGTCCAGTCTATAGAATCATCTTCATTGTTTTCAAGATAGATGTTACTTACAGAAACAGTTCCACCAAAGAATTCAATACCATCATCTGTACCATTGATTATAGCTACGTTATTAATGTTTGTGCCAGAACCTACAGCATATAAAGATAAACCGTTAAACTGGGAATCAGCGTTGATTTGTGCACCAGCGTCTCTAATAATTAAGTATTCAATATCTCCTGAGTCGTCACTGTCGTTGTCACCACCGTAAACAAGACCACCAACTTCCGCTGTAGCATTGGCGCCCTCAGTGGTTGTGGCATCACCACAGATTACTAGTCCACCCCAAGAACCAGCTACACCATTAGAGCGCATAACTACTGGGCTTCCAGCAGTTCCTTGGATATCAATTGACCCACCTTTAAGAACAGCGATATACTTATCAGTGCCTTGTTGCGATACAATTTCAGTTCCAGCAGGGATAGTAAGAGTAACACCATCGGCTACCAATACACTACCAGATATGGTATATTGTACATTTGGGTCTAATGTTCTGTCTGAGGTAATGGTACCATTGAGGTTAGCCTCAGAACCTGGGCCTTGACCTCCTCCATTATCATCGTCATCATTACATGACATCATTAATAATCCTGCAATAATTGCGAGGCTTAATAGTTTGCTTAACGTTTTCATCATTTTAAAATTTAATTTTTGTTTTTGTGTGTTTTAGAATTTATAGTTGAGGCTTAATTGACCATCAATACCTCTATTGTATGTTAATACATTTTCTCTTCTTGTCGCAGTTGATCCTCCTGGATCATCAGACACCAATTGATATCTTTCAATAACTGGATTTAATATATTTTTAGCGGTTACGCCAATACTTAGATTTTCACTAATATCCTTTCTGAAAATGAAATCTAGTACGACCACCCCTTGCTCTATAATTTCACCATTAAAGAAGACATCGCCTTCAAAAGATCCATCAGGCAGTATACGTTGACTTCGTGGAGCACCAATGGCGAAAATACGGTCTGAAGCATAATTGGCTGCTACTGTAAATTCGAGCGGGTTTTTTTGACCTGAATTTAAAGTCAGCGCCACATTAGTGGTCCAATCGGAGGCACCTTCTAGGCCTATTTCATCTATACCTCTATATTGAAACGAACGTTCCTGTCCGTTAACGCCTAAACCATCAGATCTTAAATCTTGTTTATGGTCTATATAAGAGACGTTTCCGGATAATCTCAGGTTTACTCTATTCTCAACTTTTGGAATAAGATACATTCGGCCTTCCAATTCTATACCAAAGACTTCTGCGTTATTACTGGTATTGAAGTAAGAAAAGATGCCTTCACCTCCAAGTCGTAAACTTTGGTTAATTGGATCTTGGATATTCTTATAGTAGGTAGTAAGGGATAACAACTCATCTCCTGAAGGGAAAAATTCAAACTTAAGGTCTATATTGAAGTTTCTTGAAGCTTCTATAAAACGGTTACCGCTTGTAATCTGTCCAAGAGGATCTACATATTCAAAAGGAGCAATTTCTTTGAACTCTGGTAAGGTTTGGCTCAGACTACTAGAAAGTCTCAAAGCCATCCTGTCATCAAAAGCATACTTAAAGTTGACCATAGGATAAAACCTTTCATAAGCTTTACTGATATCGCCAACTCGTCCACCAGGAGCGTTATTAACGTCGTACTCAACATCGATATTGTCGTTTTGATATCTCAAACCAACTTCTGCGGTCAAATTCCCGAAAACTCCAACAAAGTCAACAAAACCGCCGTAGGACAATAAAGTTCCAGTATAAAAATCAGAAGGTTGTTGCAATAGTACTATGTTGCCGTTGTCAATGTTTTGTTGCGTAAAGACTTCTGTTAGGTTGTCTATTGAGGCTGGGTTTAAAGTACCGCCAGAATTCTCATCAAATCCAATAAAGTCAGACCTAAAGTCTCTTTCTTTATTTCTTGCATCTCCACCAAAACTTACCTTATAGATATCATCGCCATCTTCGTTACGCTTTAGTGAAATAGCGTCCATAATCCTACCGTTGAATTCATTGTCCAAGATCTCTTGCGATTGTTTTCTTTGCTGAAATCCACCAGTATTACCCAATTGTAATTGGCCATCTGGAATACCTAAATTCGTATTCTCGTTCATGATATTGATTTCGTTACGAATACGATTAGGTTCGTCAGCTGCCAATCTATTGTAGCTCACACCCCATTCTAACGTATTATTGTCGCTTATGTCATGCGTACCTAAAAGCTGAGATACCAATAGAAAAGTATTTCTAAGGTTCTGGTCTCTCACAAACTGATTACCTGCTTCCTCCGGTGTTAACTCTTCAAAAATAATTGCACCACCTTCACGACCTGCTTCATAGGTTTCTTCAAAAACTTTATTAATAGCGAAGGTATTTAGGCTAAGTTTATTTTTGGAATTGATACGGTATTCAGCTCCAAACATTCCAGAGGTATTAACCTCTCGTCTCCAGAACCTGTTGTCGCCATCTGGAATGGAGTCATTTCGTTGTCCAACGTCATATTCCCTGAACAATCCTTCGCGATATTCATGACTTACAGATTGTCCTCCAGCAACAAACATTCTTAATTTACCGTCTTCATCGATGAAGCCACCAGCATTGAAACCAAATGAATAGTCCAATGGCATGGATTCTGTTCCTGTGTTCCAGGTCTGACCTAATAAGGCATCCCTAAGATTATCATTTTGATAAGGCCTAGAAAATATGCCTAAATTTAAATTGTCATTTACGGCCGTAACTTTAAAATCGTCGTAAACATCATTAGCATTTGTATTAAGTCCTCCGCTCATACCAATTCCGAAGTCTTTTCGAGAAGTGATTTGTTTTGACGAAATATCAATATTACCAGATGCTTGATCTGCCGAATTTTTTGGTGAGAACGTCTTGCTAATAGATACGTTTTGAATAAATCGAGTTGGAAATAATTCCAAATCAATGTTCTTTTTGTCAATATTATCTGAAGGTATAGGAAGACCGTTAAGAGTAGTAGTCAAATACCTGTCGCCTAGACCACGAACATAAATTTGACCTGCACCGTCGGATTTAGAAACTCCAGAAATTTTAGTGGTGGCGGCAGAAGCGTCTGAGACACCCAATCTAGTTAATTGTTCCGCACCGATACTTTCCTTAATCTCAACAGCATTTTTTTGAGCTAAAAGCAAAGCCACTTCACTTTCTTTGCGCAGTTCTGTTGTAATTACAATTTCATCGAGTGCTGCAGCACTGGCTCCCATAGGAACATTAATAGTAGTAACTTTACCTGCTTCTACAGTCGCTTCAATTTCTTGTGTTTCATATCCAACAAAACTGAAGACCACAGTGTAAGTCCCAGGCTCTACATTATCAATTAAGTAAAGTCCTTCTTCATTAGAAGTTGTCCCTTTAGAAGTACCTTTAATGACAATGTTGGCGAAAGGCAAAGGCTCATTATTAAAGTCTTTGTCTGTCAGTTTTCCAGCAATAGAACCCGTGTTTTGCGCTCCTCCATACAGAGCCGTTATTACCAAAACCCAGGCTAAAATATTTCTCATAAAATCAATTATATTTAATGATGCAAAGAAACTGCGATTAGGAGGCAAACAGGTTAAACAAAAATTAAACATTTGTAATTAAAAAGTTAGCCGGGTGTTATCTAAGTGTTACGAAACAGGGGCCTGCAGAAAACACTGAGTTAACATCAAAAAATGTTCTATTTTCATTTGGCAAGGGTAACTGATTAAGGGTCAATTTCTCTATCTTGCGACTCGGTAAAATAGATGGTATGAATTGGGAGCAATTACTTTCACTTAAACGATATGGCGATAATTTTAAGCGCTTAAGAAAAGAGCAGGACGAAACCCGTTTGGGCTTTGAGGTGGATTATGACCGTATAATTTTTAGTGCGGAGTTTAGAAGTTTACAGGATAAAACCCAAGTCATTCCTTTATCAAAAACAGATTTTGTTCATACCAGGCTTACGCATAGCCTAGAGGTCAGCGTCGTAGGACGTTCTTTAGGAAGAAAGGTAGGGCAACGACTTTTAGAAAAGCATCCACATCTCGCAGAAATTCATGGCTATACTTTAAACGATTTTGGAGCTATTGTGGCAGCCGCAGCTTTAGCGCACGATATAGGAAACCCTCCCTTTGGTCATTCTGGGGAAAAGGCTATAGGGTCGTTCTTTAAAAACGGACCAGGAAGCCGTTATTCCGAAGTATTAACGGATAAGCAATACCAAGACTTATGTGATTTTGAAGGTAATGCCAATGGGTTTCATATCTTGGCGCAAAGTAGAGAAGGCCGTTCGGGCGGACTTCGATTGAGCTATGCCACCTTAGGGGCTTTTATGAAATACCCGAAGGAATCCCTTCCTAAAAAACCAAGTACGCATATCGCCGATAAAAAGTATGGGTTTTTTCAATCCGAAAAGTCCATGTTTGTAGACATCGCCCAGGAACTTGGTTTGCCAAAACGCAGTGCAGAAGACCTTCGTTTTCATAGGCATCCTTTGGCTTTTTTGGTTGAGGCGGCTGATGATATCTGTTACACTATAATAGATTTTGAGGATGGTATTAATTTGGGCCTTATCGAAGAAGATTACGCTTTGGAATATTTAATCAACTTGGTAAGAGATCGTATCCAGACCAAGAATTATAATGCGCTTACATCTAAACAAGATCGTATAAGCTACCTTAGAGCTCTTGCCATAGGTACTTTAATAGACGAAGCTGCCGAAATTTTTATGGCCAATGAGGATGCTATACTCAATGGCACCTTTGACACCGCACTTCTAGACGCCTCCAAATACAAGGCGCAAATCCAGGATATCATAACATTGAGTATAAAGAACGTATATAACTCTCAAGAGGTGGTGCAAAAAGAAATTTCAGGTTATGAAATTTTAAATCATTTACTTGAGCGTTATGGCACTGTAGCTTATAACTGCTTTAACAATAGCTTATCACATTATGACAAGCTGCTAATCCAATTATTGCCATCTTCATTTCATTTAGGCCAAGAGTCGTTATACGATAATTTATTGAGCGTCTGCCGCTTTGTGGCGTCGTTATCGGATTCTAATGCTTTGATGCTGCATCAAAAGTTGAAAGGGCAGATTTACTAAATGCATTTCATCGATTATTTTTGGTTTTTATCGTTTAATTAGCGTATTTAGAAGTGAATTTAGCCCTAAAACCACCTACTTATGAGAAATAATATACTCGGAGGCTTAGTCATTTTTTTGGTTGTCGTCACCTGCTTAATTGTGTTAGATGATATTTCATCTCCAAAAAGTCAGGATGAAACAGCTACAGAATTTAATCAAAAGGATACCCAATCTACAGGCCTAGCCGTTATTGAGACGGAGGATTAACGCATCGAGTTTGGATTGCAACGACAGTGCATCCAATCCTTGGAGTTCCATTAACTCTAGCGTAGTGCCGTGCTGTACAAATTTGTCTTCAATGCCTAATACTGTAATGGATTGTGGATATTCATGAGTATTTGAAAAGGTAGTTACAGAGCTGCCAAGACCTCCTATTATCGTACCATCTTCAACGGTAACAATATGTTTGTACCTTTTAAAAATATAATGAAGTAAGGTTTCGTCAAGAGGTTTGAGAAATCTTATATCATAATGTCCAATGGCATCAGCATATTCAGATTTTGCTATGGCATCGCTTACCGTGTGCGCCATGGTTCCTATGCTAATAACCGCAAGGTCATGCCCTTCTTTTAAGCGCTCACCCTTACCAAATGGTATGGTGGAAAACGGTTTTTGCCATGCTGTAATATGGCCACGACCTCTTGGATATCGTATGGCCAAAGGCAATTCTAGTCCCAATTGTGCTGTGTACATGATATTCCGTAATTCAATTTCATTTCTTGGAGCAAAAATTGTGAGGTTAGGAATACAGTTAAGAAACGCCAAATCGAAGACACCGTGATGTGTAGCGCCGTCTTGACCGACCAAACCTGCCCTATCCAAACAGAATATAACAGGAAGTTTCTGTAAAGCCACATCATGGATTACCTGATCATAGGCGCGCTGTAAGAAGGTAGAATAAATGTTACAAAAAGGAATGAGGCCTTGTGTGGCCATACCTGCAGCTAATGTGACGGCATGCTGCTCTGCGATTCCCACATCAAACGCACGTTCTGGAAATCTAGCCATCATATATTTCAGGGAACTTCCGGTAGGCATGGCTGGCGTAATACCAATGATTTTGTCATTCTTTTCGGCCAGTTCTACGATGGTGTGCCCAAAGACATCCTGATATTTTGGAGGGCCATCTTTTGTTGAAACCGAAGCTAGTTTCCCGGTTTTCGCATCGAATTTGCCTGGTGCGTGATAGACCACCTGATTTTCTTCGGCAGATTTTAGGCCTTTGCCTTTGGTGGTAATAATATGGAGAAATTTTGGACCATCAATATTTTTAAGTCGTTCTAATTCCGTAATTAAAGCCTTTAGGTCGTGCCCATCTATGGGACCTGAATATTCAAAATTTAATGCTTCAAAAATATTCTCGCGCTGTTGTGTACCCTGTTTTACGTTAGTAAGGTATTCTTTTAAGGCACCAACACTTGGGTCTATGCCAATGGCATTATCATTGAGGATAATCAATAGGTTGGTATTTGTAACGCCAGCATGGTTCATGGCTTCAAATGCCATTCCGCTAGCAATGGAAGCATCACCAATAACGGCAATATGTTGTCGGTTTTCACCTTTTAGCTTAGAAGCTATGGCCATACCCAATGCTGCAGAAATTGAGGTAGAGGAGTGGCCAACACCAAAAGTGTCATAAACACTCTCTGAGCGTTTAGGGAAACCACTTAAACCGTGTAGTTGACGGTTGGTATGAAATTCATTTTTTCGGCCAGTAAGTATTTTGTGACCATAGGCTTGATGACCCACATCCCAAATGAGTAGGTCCTTAGGTGTGTTAAAAACATAATGAATGGCAATGGTCAATTCTATCACCCCAAGACTTGCACCTAGATGACCTTCTTTTACCGAAACAATGGAGATGATAAACTCCCTAAGCTCTTTAGCAAGTTGATTGAGCTGTGAGGTCTTTAAACACCTTAAATCTTCTGGTGTTTCAATATTGTTAAGTAAACCGTTTTTCACCATGTAAAAATACATGATATCTTTGAACATTACACCTTGTGGCGCTGTAATGAAATATCCTGAGAAATTCAGGATAAGGTCATGTGAGGTATTTCATCTAGCTTTTTTGAAGATGAGGGCCCAAAAAAGTTAAAATTTTGCACAGTTTTTAAAATTTAAGGCTATTCCGTATTTTTGAGAAAAATTGCTTACATCACAACAGATGTATATTTCACTTTAACTATTCTCTACGATGAAAAGATTACTACGCCTTTGCGCTATTTTTATGGCCTTTGCCACTCTTGGTCTATCGGCCCAAACATCCTTACAAGATGCACAATACGGTGACTTAGTTCTAAACTACTTAGATACAAATAAAGAACAATATAACTTAAACGAGAGCGATATTAGCAATCTCTTGCTATTGAGTGAATCGTACTCACGTAGTACAGAGATTAACCATTACTATATCAATCAAGCACATCAGAATATTAAGATTTTCAATGCGATTTCTAGTGCTGCCATAAAAGATGGCAAAGTATTTTATTTTGCCAATCGCTTTATTGGAAATGTAGATGAAAAAATTAATTCCACCTCACCAGCGGTTTCTCCTGAGGAAGCTATTGTAGCTGCTGCGGAGCATTTTAGATTAGGGCAGGTGGCATCACTAGAACAATTAGAGTTGGTAGGTAAACGATTTGTTTTTAACAATGCTGGAATTTCTGCTCAAGACATCCCTGTAGAATTGGTGTTTGTTTCAACGGAAGATACCTTAACTCTAGCTTGGGATTTACTTATTTACAAACGCGATAATTCTAATTGGTGGAGCGTGCGGATAGATGCCATAAGTGGAACCGTTATTGAAGCGAACGACTTGATCCTGACCTGCAATTTTGATCATAAGGGTGAAGACGCTTTGTCGCATCACCACGCAGAAGATTTTAATATTGACTTGTTTACAAGAGCATATTCATCCATGCCAGAAATGGTAGATGGTTCTCGTTATAATGTATTTCCTTTACCGGTAGAAAGTCCAAATCACGGTACAAGACAAATTGTAACCAGTCCTGCCAGTACGGTGGCTTCACCTTTTGGATGGCATGACACTGATGGTATTTTAGGACCAGAACATACCATAACACGAGGTAATAATGTTTTGGCTAAGGAAGATGTAGATGGTTTTAACGAGCAAGGAGGCATTGGGTATTCTCCAGATGGTGGGCAGTCCTTGGTGTTTGATTATCCTATAGATTTCAACATGTCACCATTAGATTACCAAGATGCCGCTATTACCAATTTATTTTACGTCAATAATATGATGCATGATATTTGGTATGCCTATGGTTTTGATGAAGAATCTGGGAATTTTCAGGAGACCAACTATCTCACAGGATTAGGACTTGGAAATGACTTTGTACTAGCAGATGCTCAAGATGGTAGTGGCTTTAACAACGCTAATTTTGGTACGCCTCCAGATGGCTCCAATCCTAGAATGCAAATGTTTTTATGGTCGCCTCCAGGAGGTGGCAATGCTGGCGATAGACTAACTATCTTAAACGGAAACCTTACTGGCGAATATCCTGGTGTAGGCGCTGGATTTGGTGCCGATTTATCGCCAACAGTCCCTGTCACGGGAGAATTGGCTTTAGTGATTGACCCTATCGGAGATCCTAATGACGCCTGTGATATCATCTTAAATGCTGGGGCTTTAAATGGTAAGATTGCTGTTCTTACGCGAGGGAATTGTCAGTTTGGAACAAAGGTTTTGGCTGTTCAAAATGCTGGGGCGATTGGAGCTATTGTTGTTAATAATGAACCTGCGGCACCAATAGTAATGGGACCTGGAGCCGACGGAGATGCTGTTACTATTCCATCAATGATGATTACTCAAGCTATAGGAAACCTTTTAATTTCTAATTTGAATTCCGGTCAAACAATAAACGCGTCATTACAAGGGCCTGACCTAACAGGGTTTATTGATGGTGACTTTGATAATGTTATTATAGCGCATGAGTATGGCCATGGAATTTCAAACAGACTTGCGGGAGGCCCTCAAGTAGCCAATTGCTTGTTCAATGATGAACAGATGGGTGAAGGTTGGTCAGATTGGTTTGGATTGATAATTACAATGACCGAGAATGATTTACCTGAAGATGGTAGAGGCATAGGTACATTTGCCATAAGCCAACCAACTACAGGAGGTGGTATAAGACCTGCTCGTTACAGTACCGATTTTGGTATTAATCCAGCGACCTACGATGACTCTAACGTCTTGGCTCAGCCTCATGGCATCGGATTTGTCTGGGCAACCATACTTTGGGATTTAACTTGGGCCTATATAGATAAGTATGGCTTTGATTCAGACTTGTATAATGGTACCGGAGGGAATAATCGCATCATGCAATTGGTTATTGATGGTTTAAAACTGCAGCCTTGTCAACCTGGTTTTGTCGATGGTAGAGATGCGCTTTTAGCTGCAGATTTGGCAACCACTGGCGGAGCCGATCAATGTATGATCTGGGAAGTTTTCGCAGCACGAGGACTTGGTTTTAATGCCCAGCAAGGTTCGTCACTTGACCGTGCAGATCAGATTGAAGATTTTTCCCTACCTCCAAGTGATGACCCTACTTTAGCAAATTGCTCTAGTTTGAGTGTTGAAGAATTTGAGGCCCAAAATTTAAGTGTTTACCCAAATCCAACGCAAACGGAACTATTTATTGAGACCAAACAGAGTCTTGGCGATGTTAGTATAAAACTAACGGATATTAATGGACGAGTTGTCTATGCATCGAACGATAACTTATTTGACACGCTTTCAATTAATACGTCGAATCTAAATTCAGGGCTTTATATTTTAACCATTACTGGCGATAAATTTACGTATAACCATAAAATCGTTAAGAACTAAGTGCTATATTAGTCTCGTATGATTAGACCCTACGACGACAATTATTTTATGCGAAAAGCACTTGAGGAAGCTGAAGCCGCTTTTGAAAAAGGTGAAGTTCCTGTGGGCGCAGTTATTGTGGTTGAAGATAGGATTATTGCCAGAAGCCATAATTTAACAGAGTTGTTGAATGACGTAACGGCACATGCCGAAATGCAAGCAATAACTTCAGCTTCTAATTTCTTAGGAGGTAAATATCTTTATAATTGCACCCTATACGTTACTTTAGAACCCTGCCAAATGTGTGCTGGTGCGCTATATTGGAGTCAGATTGATAAATTGGTTTTTGGTGCTTCAGACCAGACCAGAGGTTTCAGGGCCATGGGAACGCAGCTGCATCCTAAAACCAAGGTTATAGAAGGCGTAATGGCAGATGAAGCATCTGAATTAATGCGTCGATTTTTTATTCAGAAAAGGAATTTAAATTAAGTCAAAAAAAAACGCCTAGCTCTGTGCTAGGCGTTGAAACTTCAATAAAGTATATCTTAAAGGATGCTTACATTAGCAGCAACCATTCCTTTGCGTCCTTCTTCTTCTGTGTACTCAACATTATCGCCTTCACGCAACTCTAAACCATTTAGATTAGATACGTGTACGAAGATGTCTTTTCCTGTTTCTTCGTTTGTAATGAAACCAAACCCTTTGGAGTCATTGAAAAATTTAACTGTTCCAGTCATTGTAAATAAATAAAAAATTAAAGCA
Source organism: uncultured Winogradskyella sp. (assembly GCA_913055905.1). Lineage (GTDB taxonomy): Bacteria > Bacteroidota > Bacteroidia > Flavobacteriales > Flavobacteriaceae > Winogradskyella. Next base: position 125,785 of record CAJXLB010000001.1, on the reverse strand, counting down.
CAAAGGTATACTATTTAATACAGTCTATTGTTAAGAAATTGTATTATTTTAATATTGTGGCAAATTTTGCAGCCTCTTAAAGGCTTAAAAAACAAAAATTTATAGCTAACCGAAAGAGAGGACTATTAAAACTTTTTCTCTTTTTGGGATTCGCGCATTTTGTCCAGATTTTCTTGAGTAAGCATGTAATCCTTAAAACTTTTGTCTTTCCAGCGGTAGTATGAGAATAATGGAAATACAACAAAAAATAGTCCTGCCACACCAAAACCAATTAGTTTTTGGCTGTACTCAACCTCTAATATATAGCCACTCACAATGCTCGCCAAGGCGGCAATAAACGCTATAATAGTTATTTGCTTTATCCAATTCATGATGTAAAATTAATCAATTCTCGGCGGTAAGCTGTTAACAATTTAGATTTAGAGACGAATCCATAATATTTTTTATCCTTTATTACCGGGAGGTTCCAAGCTCCGGAATCCTGAAATTTTTTCATCACAACCTCCATGGAATCACTATCATATTGAATGTATTCAGGAGGCTTATGCATAAAGGTTTCAACAGTTGTGGAATTGTACAGGGATTGGTCAAACATCACGGTCCTGATGTCATCCAATAAAATAATGCCAATGAAATTTCTCTTACTGTCCGTAACAGGGAAGAGGTTTCGGCTAGATTTTGCTACACCTTTAAGCAACATCTCACCTAAGGTCATTTCGGGTCTGAGCTGAATAAAATCTTTTTCAATAACAGAATCGAGATTCATTAAGGTCAATACACTCTTGTCCTTGTCTTGGGTTAGAAGTGCTCCCTTTTCCAATAGCTCCTTGGTGTAAATAGTGTGGTCTAAAGTGTTTTTGTTAATAATAAAGGACATGGAAGCCGTTATCATTAGAGGTACAAACAACTCGTAGCCTCCGGTAATTTCAGCAATTAAAAAAATCGCGGTTAAAGGTGCATGGAGCACACCAGCTATAAGTCCCGCCATTCCTATAAGTGTAAAATTCGCCTCAGACACAGAAAACCCGAAACCAGTGTTGTTAATGATTTTGGCCACGACATTGCCTAAGGCACTACCCATAACAAGGGTTGGAATGATAATACCACCAGTTCCGCCAGCAGCAAAGGTCGTGGTCATGGCAATAGCTTTAAAAATCGTAATGCCAATCAAAAGAGCTATGACAACCCATATATTGTCTAGGTAAGCATCAAATGGTGTACTTCCTAAAGCATTGAGGTCATTGCCTAGCATGAGGTCATTGATAAACCCGAAACCTTCGCCATAAAGGGGTGGAATAAAATATAACATGACACCAATAGCAAGACCACCAATGATTAATTTTTGCCTTGCTGATTTTAGTTTGTTAAAAAGTGCCGTGATAGAAAAATAAATTTTAGAAAAGTAAATGGAAGCTATGCCAGTACCAATGCCTAAGACCACGTAGAATAAAGTGTCTTTAATGGCAAACTTTTCGGTTACCGTAAAGTCGAACAAAACGCTATTACCCAGAAAAAAATAGGAAGTGATAACGGATGAAACCGATGCAATTAAAAGAGGCAATAATGAAGCAAAGGTTAAATCCAGGCTAAACACTTCAATTGCAAAAATAATAGCGGCAATGGGTGATTTAAAAATGGAGGCTATGGCACCAGCTGCTGCACAACCTATAAGTAAGCTCCGCGTTTTTCTATCTGTATGCAGTAATCCACCAAGAGTAGAACTTACCGCAGAGGAAGACGCAATGGCAGGTCCCAATAATCCAACAGATCCTCCAAAACCAACTGTTAACGGAGCTGTAATTACAGGGAAATACATATTGTGTCTATTTATAATCCCATTGCGTTTTGACAGTGCGTATAATATTGATGGAATGGCATGTCCACTAGGTCTTTTGGCAATATATTGTACAAAAAGATATACGAGTAATAAGCCAATAATTGGAAGTATAAAATAGATACTATTTTTAGAAAGAATGATACCTTTTTCGAGTATCGCTTGAATTCCAAAGGTTATGTTCTTTATGAATACGGAAATTAAACCAGCCAATAGTCCTACAATTAAGCTTAATAAAAACACAAAATTTTTCTCGGAGATATGGCGATATCTCCAAATGAGGATGCGCTTAAACAGGGTTGACTTTGCCATAGGATAAAACTAACAAAAAATCCTGCCACTTGGCAGGATTAAAGTTTTACGATTGTATGTCTAATTTCAAATGCAATTCCTGCAACTGTTTGGTATCTAAAGGGGCTGGTGCATCTATCATTACATCGCGGCCAGAATTGTTTTTTGGAAAAGCGATAAAATCCCTAATAGTCTCTTGGCCACCTAAAATAGCTACAAGCCGATCTAAACCAAAGGCAATACCACCATGTGGTGGTGCGCCATATTCAAAGGCATCCATTAAAAACCCAAATTGTTCTCTGGCTTCGTCATCTGAGAACCCAAGGTGTTTAAGCATAATGGCTTGGGTAGCTTTGTCATGTATCCTAATAGAACCACCACCAATTTCGTTACCATTTAATACCAAGTCATAGGCATTGGCCTTAACCTCTCCTGGTTTGGTATCCAACAATTCCAATTGCCCTGGTTTTGGTGATGTGAATGGATGGTGCATAGCATGGTAGCGCTCAGTGTCTTCATCCCATTCCAATAAAGGGAAATCAACAACCCAAAGTGGTGCGAATTCTTTTGGCTTTCTTAGACCTAAACGCTCAGCGAGCTCCATACGCAAGGCACTCAATTGAGCCCTTACTTTGTGTGTCTCGCCAGATAAAACACATATAAGATCTCCTGGCTTAGCGCCTGTGATTTTTGCCCATTGGGCCAAATCTTCCTGGTCATAAAATTTATCAACGGAAGACTTAAAGCTACCGTCCTCGTTGTAGCGACAGTAAACCATGCCCAAAGCACCTATTTGTGGTCGTTTTACCCAATCGATAAGCTTATCAATCTCTTTGCGTGTAAAACTATTACCGCCTGGTACCGCAATACCTACGACTAGTTCGGCGGAATTGAATACCTTGAAGTCTTTATGCTGCGTTACAGCATTAAGTTCGCCAAATTGCATCCCAAAACGGATGTCAGGTTTGTCATTGCCATAAAGCCGCATGGCTTCATCATAGGTCATTCGTGGAAATTTTGCAACATCAATGCCATGTGTTTCTTTGATCAAATGCCTCGTAAGGCCTTCAAAAGTGTCCAGGATATCTTCCTGTTCCACAAAAGCCATTTCGCAGTCGATTTGGGTGAATTCTGGTTGGCGATCGGCCCTAAGATCTTCGTCCCTAAAGCATTTCACTATTTGGAAATATTTGTCCATACCGCCTACCATAAGGAGTTGCTTGAATGTTTGTGGCGACTGTGGTAAGGCATAGAATTGACCTTCGTTCATACGTGACGGCACCACAAAATCCCTTGCACCTTCAGGTGTTGATTTTATTAAATAAGGTGTTTCTATTTCTATAAAGCCTTGCGCAGAAAGATAATTTCTTACGGCTTGCGTTACCTTATGTCTAAAGATTAAGCTGTCCTTAACTAGGTTGCGCCTAATGTCAAGGTAGCGATATTTCATTCGTAATTCGTCTCCACCATCGGTATTGTCTTCAATAGTAAATGGAGGTAATAGCGATTTATTTAAAATCGTTAATTCGGACACAAGAACTTCAATTGAACCTGTTGGAATATTTGGGTTTTTTGAAGCGCGCTCTACAACGGTCCCAGTTACCTGAATAACAAACTCCCTGCCTAATTTTTGAGCCTTCGCCATTAAAGCCTCCGATGAGCGTTCCTCATCAAAGTACAATTGGGTAATACCATAACGGTCTCTAAGGTCAACATAAACCATAAAACCCTTGTCTCTTACACCTTGCACCCAGCCTGAAAGTGTAACCTCTGTATTGATATGTGTGGCCCTAAGTTCGCCACAAGTATGACTTCTGTACATGACTAATTATTAAGGCTGCAAATTTAAGCAACTTAGGCTATTAACACTAAAAAAAGCCCTGACATTTGTCAAGGCTTTTGTTTGTTCCAAAAATGAGAATTAAATTAGAGACGTTTCAGGAGATGGGTCTTCTTCTGACGTGTTTTCTTCCGTGATGCTTGAGAATTTACGCTTTAACCACATTTTGAATTTAGTAGATAAAAAGAATAAAATAGGAACCACTACAAGGGTTAAAAAAGTTGCCACCAAAAGACCATAAATTACGGTCCAGGCCAAAGGTCCCCAGAAAATCACATTATCACCACCAATATATATTTTAGGGTCAAAATCACTAAAGAGGGTAAAGAAATTTATATTCAACCCTATGGCTAGAGGAATTAATCCTAAGATGGTGGTTATTGCGGTTAACAATACGGGTCTGAGACGTGCTTTTCCTGCCTTTACCACACATTCAAATAGGTCCTTAACCGGAAGGTAATCAGAATCGTCAATATCAAGGGCAGCTTTCCTACGGTCCACCAGAAGTTGGGCATAATCCAGGAGAACCACACCGTTATTTACAACAATACCTGCTAAGGAAATAATTCCCATCATGGTCATCATAATAACAAACGACGCGCCTGTAATTACAATACCACCAAAAACACCAATTAAACTCAGGAAAATAGCCATCATTATAATGGCTGGTTTAGAGACCGAATTAAATTGAAAAATGAGAATAAAGAAAATTAATCCAAGGCCTTTAAAAAAAGCACCCATTAAAAAGGCTTGTTGTTTGTTTTGTTCTTCAATTTGACCTGTATAGTCAATTTTTATGCCGCGAGGTAAATCTGTAAACCCTTTCATTTCCGTTTTTATTTGGTCTACCACAGCAGCTGCATCGACGAAACCTGGCGCTAAGGCAGAATATACCGTAACCACCCGCTTGGTGTCGCGGTGTTTAATGGCACTAAAACCAGAAGTATTGCTTTGACGCGCTAAGGCAGAAACCGGAATGGCTTTAATTTGGCCTGACGCCATGTCCCTAAAGGTAATGTTCTGATTGAATAGAGCACTCTTGTTATAGCGAATGTCTTCGTTAAAGCGGACATAAATATCGTAATCGTCGCCATCTTCTTTATAGATACCTGCTTTGGACCCAAATAGCGCATTTCGTAATTGCATACCAACTTGCCCTACACTCACACCAAGTTCACCAGCTTTTTCCCGATCAACCTCAACCTTCATGGATGGCTTGTCCTTATTAACGTCAATCTTTAATTCATCAACCCCAGGAACATTTCTCGAATTGATAAAACGACGCATCTGTTCTGCCGTTGCAATTAATTCGTCATAATTGTCACCTTCCAATTCAATATTTATGGGTGCTCCTGCAGGCGGCCCAGCGGCATCTTTTTCTACAGAAATCAAGACACCTGGATAAACTCCTGTTAAAGCCTCCTGAACTTTTTGGCGTAACAGTTCACTATCCTTACCACGTCTATATTTATACTGACGCATAGTGGCGGTAATCTTCCCACGGTGAGGCATTTCGGCTTGCGAGCCACCATCGGTTTGTGGATTTCCAGCGCCCTCACCGACCTGAGATACAACAGCTTCGACCATAAAGTTGTAACCGTCGTCCATGTATTCATCGGCATTTAAGATGTCATAAACGCGCTGCTCTATTTCCTTGGTGATAGCATTGGTTTTTTTTATGTCAGTGCCTTCAGGGTACTCAATGTATACTATAATCTGGTTGGGCTTATTGTCTGGAAAGAACTCCACTTGTGTGCGCTGCGAAGCTATGGAAGCCCCAAACCCTCCAAATGCTATGAATAGTAAAATGACGGTACCAACAGCAATACCAACTGGTCTCCATCCGCTCAGAGCGGTTCTTAAGGTGGTTTCATAGGCACTTTCTAGCCATGTTAAAGTGCGTCTTTGAAAATAGTTGGCCGCTTTTCTTAACATCAAACGATAAACCCAAAGCATGATAGCTGTAAAGAGCATCACTCCTCCAAGACCGCGATAAGGGCCACCGATAAGAAGAATAATCAACCCTATGCCTCCAACAATCGAAGATATGGTAATGATGCGTTTTAGAGGCATTTCCTTGTCTTCTGTAGTCATAAATTGAGAGACCAGAACAGAATTGAAAAAAATAGCTACAAATAAGGATGATCCTAAAACCACTGAAAGTGTTACAGGGAAATAAATCATAAATTGCCCGAACAAACCTGGCCATAAACCAAGCGGTACAAAGGCCGCGACCGTTGTGACTGTAGATATAATTATAGGAAATGCTATCTCACCGATACCTTTTTTAGCAGCCTCTACACGAGAGAGACCTTCTTCATCCATAAGGCGGTAGACGTTTTCTACCACAACGATACCGTTATCTACCAGCATTCCAAGTCCCATAATAAGACCAAAAAGAATCATGGTGTTCAAGGTATACCCCAAGGCATTTAGTATCATGAGGGACATGAACATAGACATAGGGATGGCGAAACCAACAAATAATGCATTTTTAAAGCCTAAAAAGAACATGAGGACAGTAACCACTAGGATAATACCAAAAATGATGTTATTGACGAGGTCATCAACTTGGCTAATGGTTTTATCTGATAGGTCGTTGGTTATCGTGACTTCCAAATTTTTAGGAAAGTAATTTTCTTGGGCAGCTTTAACAATGGTTTTGATTTTTTCTGCTGCCGCAACCATGTTTTTACCAGAACGTTTTTTAACATCTAACATTACCACCTTTTTGCCATCTTTTCTGGCATAAGTGGTTTTGTCCTTTTCTTTGAAGGTTACCGTAGCTAAATCTCTAAGGTATATAGGCTGGTCATTTTCAGATTTGACCACAAAATTGTAAAGGTTTACAGGCTCATCAATCTCACCAAGAATTCTTATTGTTCGACGTTGGCCACTGGCAATGAGGTTTCCTGCAGAGGTTGTAACATTGCCACGATTAATGGCGTTGATAATATCATCAAAGCTCACCTGCATTGCAGTCATTTTATAAACATCTACCGCAACCTCTACTTCCTTTTCTTGAGCCCCTCTGATATCGGCTTGCTTAATTTCCAATAAATCCTCTATGTCATCTTGAAGGTATTCAGCAAAGTCCTTTAATTTTTGAACAGGGTAGTCTCCTGTAAGATTAATGTTTAAAATGGGCAACTCTTCTGATAGACTAAGGTCAAAAACATTAGGATCTACCTTGGCACCGTTAAAGGTGGGCCAATCTTCGCCAGCTGTTTCGGTATCAATTTCATCTTTTACCAGTTGCTTAGCCACTTCGACATCCATATCATCATCAAACTCGACAACAATAAGAGAATAATCTTCTTGGGATGTTGAGATAATCTCTACAACATTGCTAATGGTCTTAAGCTTATCCTCTAAAGGGTCCGTTATGAGTTTTTCTATATCTTCTGCCGTGTTACCTGGATAAATGGAACTGATATAAATTTTTGTTTCCTTTATTTCAGGAAAATCCTCTCTAGGCATACTAAAATAGGCTGTTATGCCTAAAATCAGTATAAAAGCCATTAGCACATACATAGTGGTTTTATTGCTTATAGCCCAAGAGGATAACTTAAATTCCTTATCTATATTTTTTTTCTTTTTAGCCATGTGGATAATTCTTTTGCTTAAGCCTTAGTCTCAATTTTTACACGTTGCCCGTTTTTAACGCTGCGCGCACCTTCTTTAATCAGCTGCATGTCCGTGGTTATGCCCGATAAGACTTCAATAACATCATCTTGTGTTTTCCCTGTGGTAATATCTACACGTTGTACAGTACCGATATTGTTTTTAACATCTTTAAGTATATAGACATACTGAGCGCCTTCGGCATCTTCAGAAATTATACTCTGAGGTATCAAAATGGCTTCATCGTTGGAATAGTCGTTTATTTTCAATCTTGCCGTTAGGTTAGGTTTTATGTTTGGGTCTGGCTCTGTTACAGGGATTTCTATGACATAGGTTCTGTTTGCCGGATTGATATAATCACTGGCTTGCCTTACTGTAGATGACATACGCTTTCCTAAAACGGGAAATTCTATATCTACACTTTTGCCTTGGGTAACATCGGCAATATAGCGCTCAGGTACATCAGTTTCAATATACATGTTGCTTAAATTAACCAAGCGCATAAGCGACAGTCCTGCTGTAACCAAATTCCCTTGCTCAATGAAAATCTCATCGATTGTACCGGAAAAAGGAGCTGTTACTCGGGTTTTGCCAAGCTGTTGTTTCATTTGATTTATAGCTTCAGTTTGTGCCTCATAGTTGGACTTTGCCTGCAGGTATTGAATTTCGCTCCCTATATTTTGTTCCCATAAGCGTTTTTGGCGCTCAAAGGTAGTCTTGGCAAGGTCTTTTTGAATTTCCATCTGTGCAATTTGTTGCGATAGACCGCCATCGTCAATTTTTGCTAGGACTTGTCCTTTGGCTACCTTTTCACCTTCCTTAACAAAAACATTGGTAAGAAGTCCGTTAAATTCAGAACTGATGGTAACAACACTTTTTGTTGTAACATTTCCTTGAAGTTCTATATAATGATTGAAAACTTCAGCTTGTGATTGAATAGTGGTAACCAGAGGGAGTTTACTGTTTTCATCCAAAATGGCTATACGATCGTTAAGAAGCTTTAATTGTTTGGAAATTTCTTGCTGATTGGTATAGAGTTCGTCCTTTTTGGCTTTTAAGGAGTCTAGGTTTTTTGAATTTAAGACCTGTTCTAAACTTATCTGTGACGCATCAATGGTTTTTTCCTCGCCACATGATACAAGAACCATAAGAGTTGTTGCTAAAAGTATATATTGAAATTTCATGACTTTCGTTTTTCGGGATGATATGTTAATTATTGGGTTGGTTTAAAACTGTTTCAAGTTCTGTTTTGTTAGTGATAACGTTGAGCATTGATTGTAAATACTCTGACTGTGCGTTGTACAGTTGGGTTTGCGCTTGTCGTAATTCGAAACTAGACCCGATACCTTCAAAAAATTTGGTTTCGTTTTTCTTTTCAATACGCTCAGCGAGCTTTAGGTTTTGTTTTTTAACCTCATAGTCTTCAATGGAAAATTGGTAATCACTTTTGGCTCTAGCGATCTTCAATCGAATCTGTTGTTCGAGTTCGGTGAGGTTTTCTTCTGCGATTTCCAGTTGAATTTTAGCTCTCTGTGTTTTAGCAGAACGACCTAGGGAAGTGAAAATTGGAATATTGAGGTTAAAGCCAAATGAAGAAAAACCTGCCCAGTTTTGGTCGGCATCTAAAAACGTAAAATCGTTACTAAATCCTAGGTATCCACCATTAATAAAACCTGTGAGTTGAGGAAGGGCTTTACTCTTTTCCAATTTTACCATTAATTCCTTTGAGGTTCTATCGTTTTCTGCGATGATGTAATCTATATTATTGTCTATATCTTCTTCGACATTAAGAAGGTCCAAGACAATGTTAGCCTCAGCAAGATTTTCCAAATTGTCTGTTAATACGGTGTTGGCGTTAACATCTATACCTAAGGTGATATTGAACATTTGATAGGCGATGGTCTTTAACCGCGTCGCATTTTTTAATTGGCTTTCTATGCCCGAAAGCGTTATTTGCAATTGTTCGACGCTTTCTTCTTCTTCAAGACCGTTTTCGTAAATTTTTTGCGTCTCATAAAGGTTTTTTTTCAGAACATCCCTGTTTTTTCTTAAAATGGACTCGCTCTCCACGGCCAATAGAACATTGCCGTAAGCATTTATAACGTTTTGTCTCACCTCAAGTTCTGTTTTCTCTTTTGCATTTTTAGAGATTTCCAAAAACACCTTTACCGATTGTAGGCCCACAATGTAGGAGCCATCGAAAATGAGTTGATTGAGGGTAGCTGTGGCATTCACATTTTGCTCCGTCCCAAAAATGACTTCTTGAAATTCTCCGGGCTCACCGCCAAAAAACTCTGCAGGGACGACAGATACTTGCTGCTTTAGGAAGTTTTGATAATTGATATTCCCATCAATTTGTGGCAGTCCAGTAGCTATGGTTTCCCACTTTTGTTCTTCTGCAGCTTCAACATCCCTTGCAGCGTTTTTTATGTTTCTATTGTTCTCCAGCGCAAAGGCAATAGCCTCTTCGAGACTAAAGCTTTGCTCAACCTCTTGGGCAAGACCTAGGCCAAAACCAAAAACGCTTAGAAGAAATAAGATTAATTGTTTCATTGATTAGTTTGATTTGTTGATGAAATTATTAAGTATGGCCATGCCCTTATCTGTTACAATAGCCCTTAAATGATATTCGAGATAGCTTTCGGTTAGGTATTCCATTTGAAACAATTCAGGCGGAAAGAATACACTATCTTTAATACCTGTCATTCCCATAAAATACATGCGCGAAATAAAATCAATGTCTATGCTATCTCGAAATAAGCCAGTTTCAACACCATGTCTTAAACTGTCTTCAACAGAAGAATGCATTTTTTCAAACTGTTTAAGGTTCAGTTGTTTATGAATCTGTGGATAATATTTTTTAAGCTGATACTGTGGTGATGCTTTTTCATTTTTTAAATGATGCATCACAAATAATTTGATGGCGTACAATTCCTCAATGGGATTTGGAGCCTTATCACTTATTTCATCTATTCCTGTACATATCGTATCAAACAAATGAAACGTTACGGCTTCTACCAGCTTGGTTTTGTTAGGGAAATGAACATAAATGGTCTTTTTGGAAATTCCCAAGGCATTGGCAATATCATCCATGGTAACACTTTTGAAACCTAGATTTAGGAATAACTCCGACGATGTATGTATAATTTTTTCCTTCATTTGAGCTCGCAAAACTACATATGGAAACTTTAAAAACAAAAAAAGTTTCCGTAGTTTTAATAGTAATTTAACATTACTAACATTGCCTTTAAATATGGGAGATACCCTATTTTTGTCTTATGCAAAACATAGATAAATACCAAAAAAGCCTTATAAAGTTCCTAGATGCTTATGCTCGGTCACGGGAACCTGAGAACCTTTATAATCCCATTAATTATATTTTACAATTAGGGGGAAAACGCTTACGGCCCACTCTAACACTCATGTCGTGTGATTTATGTGGTGGAGACATAGAGGCTGCTTTGCCTGCCGCTTTGTGCGTTGAGGTTTTTCATAATTTTACATTGATTCATGACGATATCATGGACGATGCACCTCTGCGACGCGGCAAAAAAACAGTCCATGAGAAATGGGATGTCAACACAGGTATTTTATCTGGAGATGCCATGTTGATAAAGGCATACCAATTATTGGAGAATTATCCTGCGGAAAAATTTAAATCCTTAACAAGTCTTTTCAGTAAAACAGCCATTGAGGTCTGTGAGGGGCAGCAATACGATATCGACTTTGAGACGCGCAATGATGTTACCATACCCAACTATTTGAAGATGATAGAGTACAAAACAGCTGTTTTGGTTGGGGCGGCCATGCAAATGGGAGCAATCGTTGCAGGTGCTTCAGAGAAGAACCAAAAAGCACTTTATGATTTTGGTAGAAATTTAGGCATAGCATTTCAGCTTCAGGATGATTATCTCGATGCTTTCGGTAATCCTGAGACTTTTGGAAAACAGGTTGGTGGCGATATCATGGAAAACAAAAAAACCTATCTCTATCTCAAGGCTTTGGAATTTTTGGAAACCAACGATAAAAATAATCTGTTACAATGGTATAGTAGCCAACCAAAGGACCCAGAGGAAAAGGTGCAAGCCGTTAAAGCACTATTTGCAGCATCTGGAGCAAAGCAGGCTACACTAGATGCAGTTAAGCACTATACTGATAAAGCTTTTGCCGTACTTAATGAGCTCTCGTTTTCCGACGATAAAAAAGCCATTTTAAAACAGTTTGGTACTATGCTAATGACGAGAAATGTCTAATGAACTTGCCTCAAACATTCAGTGCTTTAATTAACGAAGCACAGTCGCACGATTTGTATGAAAAACTAGTGCTGCAACTTAATAAGGATTTGCATTATGCCAATATTGATTTATCGTTTGAGAAACAGGTCCTTCCAACGTCATTAAAGCTCTTGTTGCAAGAAGTCGTCTACAAGCTTATCAATGAGAAGTTCATGGATTATCTCAATTTATTATATATAGTTGATGTTTCCGAAAAAAAGGTAAAAGGACTAGATGAGATGGATACTTTTAAACTGTCGGAAGCTGTGACATTTTTAATTTTACAGCGCGAATGGCAAAAGGTATGGTTTAAAGCAAAATATTCTACCTAATAAAGAACGACTAAAACCAAAATCTAACAAAAGGCATCCAAGCTTCAGGCTGTATACTTTTATCGCTATCATAAAGCACATCGTATCTAATACCAAAAGTAACTGAACCCGAACGATAGCCAAGTCCAAGGAATAAAGCAGGATACCAATAGTCTTCATCTAAATTGCTAACCACCTGTTGCTCAAAATCTCTACTTACATGGAGTTGTTCAAATTCCGTTGACACCTGAAGGCCAGGAATGGGATTAAACAAACCAAAGACACTTCCGCCTAAAACGGTGGATTTAAAAACATCGCGTTGCGAACTGTATTGCCCATTAAGCCCAACACCAACAGATACATAAGGACTTAACCTGTACATAGCGCTGGGCGCTAGCATTCCCGCAAAAAAGCCATCGCCAAAATTTAGTCCTATACCACCACCAAAGCTCACCTTATCCCAGAATGATGGAGAGAAGCTTGACATATCTTGGGCTCTTAAATGCGAAGAGCCAAGCAATGCAGGCAGAAGAAACAACAAGAGCAATTTGAAAATTTTTGTTTTAAGAAAGGCCATAGATTTACTTGTGTTTTTAAGAGTGTTATAAATATAATAAAACCCCAGCTATATTTGCTAAAAGTTGTATTTTTGGAGAAATTTTGTTGAAACGTCCACAGCGGAAAAAATAATGGATAAATATTCCTTTCTCAACGCAGCACATACAGCATACTTTGCTGATTTATACGACCAATACCTTAAAAATCCTGATTCTGTAGAGCCAAGCTGGCGAGCTTTTTTTCAAGGCTACGATTTTGGGTCTGAGAATTACGGCTTGGAAGGTGAAATTGTTGATGGTGTTTCGGCACAAATCCCGGAACATCTTGAGAAGGAATTTAAAGTCGTTAAGCTTATTGATGGGTACAGAACCCGTGGACACCTTTTTACAAAGACCAACCCAGTTAGGGCCAGACGTAAGTATGCACCAACTCTTGAAATAGAAAACTTCGGCTTATCAAACGATGACTTACAGACCACATTTTCTGCAGGTGAAATAATAGGCTTGGGTACGGCAACACTTCAAAAAATAGTAGATCACTTAGAGCTTATTTATTGCGATTCCATTGGTGTTGAGTACATGTACATTCGAAAGCCAGAGGAAATCCAATGGATTCAGGACAAGTTGAATGTAAACAACAACCACAGTAATTTTACGGCAGACGAAAAAAAATATATTCTTAAAAAGCTAAACGAAGCCGTTGCTTTTGAGTCCTTTTTACATACCAAATACGTAGGACAGAAGCGTTTTTCTTTAGAAGGAAATGAGTCTTTAATTCCAGCCGTGGATGCTATCATAGAAAAAGCGGCAGACCAAGGCGTTAAGGAGTTTGTCATGGGAATGGCGCACCGAGGTAGATTGAGTACACTGACCAATATTTTTGGGAAATCTGCTAAGGACATCTTTAGCGAGTTTGATGGTAAGGATTATCAAGAGGAAATATTTGATGGTGATGTTAAGTACCATTTGGGTTGGACGAGTAACCGTGAGACCTACAACAACAAGAAGATAAACCTGAATATAGCTCCCAACCCATCACATTTAGAAACGGTTGGTGCAGTGGTTCAAGGGATAACACGTGCCAAACAAGATAAAAAAGAAATTGAAGATGCTTCACAAGTGCTTCCTATAGTAGTACATGGTGATGCTGCCATTGCTGGGCAAGGTATTGTTTATGAAGTAGTCCAAATGGCCAAGTTGGATGGTTATAAAACCAATGGAACCATCCATATTGTCGTTAATAACCAAATAGGATTTACAACCAATTATCTAGATGGTCGTTCCAGTACGTACTGTACAGACGTTGGAAAAGTCACGCTGTCTCCTGTATTTCACGTTAACGCAGACGACGCAGAAGCCGTAGTGCACGCAGCTTTATTTGCGTTAGAATTTAGGATGAGGTTTAAACGCGATGTTTTCATTGACTTGTTAGGTTATAGAAAATATGGGCATAATGAAGGAGACGAACCAAAATTCACGCAACCTTTGTTGTATAAAGCTATAGCCAAGCACAAAAACCCGAGGGACATCTATGCGGAGCGTTTAATGAAGGAAGGCGTAGTGGATGAAAGCTATGTGAAACATATCGAAGCATCGTACAAAGAACAGCTAGAAGAGAAACTAGAAGACTCCCGTAAGCAAGATAAAACAGAGATTACCGCTTTTATGCAAGAAGAGTGGCAAGGCTTTAACCGTGTCACTGAGGTAGCCATGATGGCAGAGGTAGATACCACTGTGCCAAAGGAAACCTTAAAAGAAGTTACTAATACTATTTCCACCCTTCCAAAGGACAAAAAATTTATACGTAAAATTCAACGTCTTGTAGAATCGCGTCAAACCATGTTTGATGAAGACAAACTGGATTGGTCCATGGCAGAGCATCTGGCTTATGGGTCATTATTGCTTGAAGGTTATAATGTGCGTATATCAGGGCAAGATGTAGAACGTGGGACATTTTCGCACCGTCATGCTGTGGTAAAGGTAGAAGACAGCGAAGAGGAAATCATTTTGCTAAAACACCTATCTGGCGATCAAGGTGAGTTCAATATTTATAATTCCTTGTTATCTGAATACGGTGTCGTTGGTTTTGATTATGGGTATGCTATGGCGAGCCCTAACACCTTAACCATTTGGGAAGCACAATTTGGCGATTTCAGCAATGGCGCCCAGATTATGATAGACCAATACATTTCATCGGGAGAGGATAAATGGAAAACCCAAAACGGATTGGTTATGCTGTTGCCTCATGGCTATGAAGGACAGGGAGCAGAGCATTCCTCTGGTCGTATGGAGCGCTATCTTCAGCTATGTGCTAAGGATAACATGTTCGTTGCAGATTGTACAACACCTGCCAATATGTTTCATTTGTTAAGACGACAAATGAAGGCGAATTACAGAAAACCACTAATCGTATTTACACCAAAGAGCTTACTGCGCCACCCAAGAGTTATTTCAACAGTAGATGCGTTTGCCAATGGCAGCTTTCAAATGTTGATTGATGATTCTGAAGCTGATATCAAAAAAGTAAAAACCTTGGTATTCGTTACAGGAAAGTTTTATTACGACCTGTTGGATGAGCGCGAGAATTTGGAGCGAGATGATGTTGCGCTAGTTCGTATTGAGCAACTCTTTCCATTACCAGTGGACGCTATTCGAGACGTACTTAAAAAATATAAGAATGCAGACGATATCGTTTGGGCGCAGGAAGAACCAAGGAATATGGGAGCTTATACTCACATGATGATGCATTTGGAAGAGGCAAGAACCTGGCGTGCTGCCACCAGAAGACCGTATGGGTCTCCAGCAGCTGGTAGTTCGGTCCGTTCAAAAATGAGACATAAGGAAGTCATAGATTATGTGTTTGATAAGTCTAAAGACAATCAAAAAAAATATACCAACAATAAAAACTCAAACTAGAGCTTAATACAATAAAGAGCATGATTTTAGAAATGAAAGTGCCTTCACCAGGCGAATCCATAACTGAGGTTGAAATCGCAGAATGGTTAGTAGAAGATGGCGATTATGTTGAAAAAGACCAAGCTATTGCTGAGGTTGATAGCGACAAGGCAACATTGGAATTACCAGCAGAAGCCAGTGGAACTATTACCCTAAAGGCCGAAGAAGGTGATGCTGTTGCCGTAGGTGAAGTGGTGTGTTTAATAGACACAAGTGCAGAAAAGCCAGAAGGCGACACATCCTCTAAACCTAAGGAAACCAAAGAAGAGGCTCCAAAGAACGAAACTGTCACTTCGAGCGCAGTCGAGAAGACTTCAACTGAATCAAAAACCTATGCGACAGGCACACCAAGTCCTGCCGCTAAAAAGATTTTAGACGAAAAGGGGATTGACCCAAATCAGATAAAGGGCACAGGAAAAGACGGAAGAATAACAAAAGACGATGCCGTAAAGGCGGTACCTTCCATGGGTACACCTACGGGAGGCTCAAGAGGCGAGTCGCGTTCTAAATTATCTATGCTAAGACGTAAGGTTGCTGAACGCTTGGTGTCTGCTAAGAACGAAACGGCCATGTTAACCACCTTTAACGAGGTAGACATGTCTCCTATTTTTGAACTTCGTAAAGAGTACAAAGAAACCTTTAAAGAAAAGCACGGTGTTAGCCTAGGGTTTATGAGTTTCTTCACCCTAGCTGTAGTAAGAGCTTTAAAAGAATATCCTGCCGTAAATTCCATGATAGATGGCAAGGAAATGATTACCTATGATTTTTGTGATATCAGTATTGCTGTTTCCGGGCCTAAAGGCTTAATGGTTCCTGTGATTAGGAATGCCGAAAATCTAACCTTTAGAGGTGTAGAATCTGAAGTGAAGCGCTTAGCCATAAGAGCACGCGATGGGCAAATAACTGTAGATGAAATGACAGGAGGAACATTTACCATTTCCAATGGTGGTGTATTTGGTAGCATGTTGTCTACACCGATTATAAACCCTCCTCAAAGCGGAATATTAGGCATGCATAATATTGTAGAGCGACCAGTTGCTGTAAATGGGCAGGTAGAGATACGTCCAATTATGTATGTGGCTTTATCCTATGACCATAGAATCATTGATGGCAAGGAATCCGTAGGATTTTTGGTTGCTGTTAAGGAAGCGCTTGAAAATCCTGTAGAGCTGTTGATGGATAACGATATCAAGAAAGCTCTAGAGTTATAGTAGAGGGCAACAAGAGATTAAAAAAAGCAGGGCTAATTGGCCTTGCTTTTTTAGTTTAAGACTAATTAAAAAAGCACAACTCTCTCTAGAACTGTGCTTTATTTCCCTTTTGTGCCAAAGGGCTTACTAACTAACTAAAATTAACTTAAAAAATTAACTGCGACGTTTGCAGAAACCACAATTAAGGAGACTATGGTAAGGAGCACAATTAAAAATTTGTCAGAGGTTTGCGATTGATGTTCCATGTTGTACGTCATTATATGTTTTAAAAAAGCCTTGAACCGTTCTCAATCTAAGGCTTTTAAGAATTGAATTTGAGGCCGTTGATTAATAGCATTGTAAAATTGGCTATTAAAACGATGCTCCGCAATACGTAACATTACGTATTTTTAGTATTGAATCCACAAAAAAAGCCTTGGACGTAAATCCAAGGCTACTTAATCCCCTAAGAACTAATTAATAGCTCGTTATTAACCCTTAATTAATAACTACGTAAAATTCAGAAATAAAATAATGAGACACTATACGTAACCTTACGTATATTTTAGATTAAATGCTCTTGGTGCTCTTTAGCCCAGATTAACAGGCTGTTAGGTGTTTTATCAATCTCTAGCTTCCTTATAATATTGCTTTTGTGCTTCTCAACGGTCCGTCTAGAGCAGAATAATTCGTCACCAATTTCCTTAGCGGTCTTATTTTGTGCGATTAGCTTGAGAATATTCAACTCCGAAGGCGTTAGTTCCTCCAGAAGTTTTGGCGTATCGTCAACTTCGATATAGGCAATAAGCTCAGGGCTAAAATACGGTTTATCCTTTAGAACCGTAGCAATACAGGTTTCAATTTCATCTAAAGCGAATTCCTTGAGAACATAGCCGTAAACACCTAAAGATTTAGCGGCCTTGTACACACTTTCATCTTTCTCGAAGGTTATAAGTACGATTTTAGTCTTTATACCATCAGCTTTACATTTTTCGGCGATTTCCAGACCTGAATAAAAAGGCATCTTAATATCCAATATGGCTAATTCGGGTCTGTGCGCTTTTATCAAGGCCAAGGCTTCCTTTCCGTTTTTAGCGCTAGCAAGGACATTGTACTTTTTTTCGGTTAAAAAGTCGTGCAGTCCTTTTAGTACTAAGGGATGATCGTCTGCAATTATAATACTAGGTTTCATGGTGAGTTTGGGCTTAGTTGGATTTACGATTTACGGTTTAGTGCCTGCATTTTTAAATACAGGTACTTTTTCTCGTAATCAATGATGGCTTTGCCTTTTTTCAGGATGTCTGCACCAATGATGCCATCAACAGGTTCAGCATTATGATTAATGAGGCCTTCATTGACATGAGTGAGGTTAAATAAGATCAAAGCAACCCTATTCTTTTTCCATTTGCCAATTTTGAGGTTGTTTGATTTTGAGATTTTGGTCGCCATATTAGAAGCACCAGCACCTACGGCTTTGATTTCAGAATCCTTAACTTTTAGATTGAAGCGCTCAATGGCTTCAAAACCTACACAGCTACTTGACGCACCTGTATCTAAAATAAAACGGCCTTTTACGCCATTGATTTGGGCCTTTATTTCAAAATGATTGGTTTTGGTGAGTTTCAGTTTAATTTTTGAATAACCTTTGTCCAGCAAAAAATCATGTAATAACTCCATAGCGTTGTTTTGTGTAAATATAACATTCTAAACGATTATTTTTGCATCATGATTATAACAGATACGCATACCCATTTGTATTCCGAGGCTTTTAATGATGATAGGGACAGCATGATAAAGCGTGCCCTGGACATTGGAGTTGACAGATTTTTTGTGCCGGCCATAGATTCCAGTTACACTGCAGACATGTTAAAATTAGAAAAGGCTTATCCCAAGCATATTTTTCTGATGATGGGTCTGCATCCAACGCACGTTAAGGCTAATTACGAGAAAGAGCTGGCTCATGTGGAGCAAATGCTAAAGACTCATAAATTTTATGCGGTAGGGGAAATTGGTATTGACCTCTATTGGGATACCTCAACCCTGAACCTACAGATTGATGCCTTTAAACGACAAATAGAATTGGCTAAAATGCATAAACTACCTATAGTAATACATTGCAGGGAAGCCTTTGATGAAATATTTAAGGTATTGGAAGGAGAACAGTCCGACGACCTATTTGGTATTTTCCATTGTTTTACTGGAACCCTAGAACAAGCCCAGAAGGCTATTGCCTTCAATATGAAACTTGGCATTGGAGGTGTGGTTACCTTTAAAAATGGTAAAATAGACCAGTTTATTAACCAAATAGACCTTAAGCATATTGTTTTAGAAACGGATGCACCATATTTAGCCCCTAAACCCTACAGAGGAAAACGGAATGAAAGTGCCTATATCTACAAGGTGTTAGAAAAGTTGTCAGAACTTTACGGTATAAGTACCGAAGAAGTAGCTCGGATAACCACTGAAAACTCAAAGCAAATTTTTGGCGTATAATTAATATGGAAAATCCTAAGATTTTACTGATTTACACAGGTGGCACCATTGGGATGATGAAGGATGCCGATACAGGCGCATTAAGGGCCTTTGATTTTGACAGCATCCTACAGCGCATCCCTGAGTTACGACTTTTAGAATGTGAGATTGCCACGGTGTCATTTGATGAGCCTATAGATTCCTCAAATATGAACCCAGTGTATTGGGCAGATATTGCCAATATCGTGCATTACAATTATGAGGCATATGATGGCTTTGTTGTACTCCACGGCAGTGATACCATGAGCTATTCGGCATCAGCTTTAAGCTTTATGCTAGAGAATTTAGATAAACCGGTAATTTTTACGGGTTCTCAATTGCCAATAGGAGATTTAAGAACAGATGCCAAGGAGAATCTCATCACCTCCATACAGATGGCCTCGCTTCAGCAAGATGGTAAACCTGTAATAAGAGAGGTGTGCCTTTATTTTGAATATAAGTTATACAGAGGAAATAGAACAACCAAGATCAATTCAGAACACTTTGAAGCCTTTGCCTCTCCAAATTATCCAACTTTAGCAGAGTCTGGGGTACACCTTAAGATTAATTACGAATTTTTAAGGCGCGAGACCTATAAAGACGGTTTAATTGTAAGGACGGCGATGGATACCAATATTGGTATACTAAAATTGTTTCCAGGTATGTCCAAGCCAATTTTAGAAGCTGTATTTGAGAAACGACTGCTAAAGGGCCTCATCTTGGAGACTTATGGAGCAGGTAATGCCACAACCGAAACCTGGTTTATCAATTTATTAAAAAAGGCTATCGCTAATGGCTTGTATATCATAAATGTAACGCAGTGTACGGCAGGTAGCGTAAACATGGGTCAATACGAAACAAGTTCCCAGTTAAAGTCTATTGGTGTCATTTCTGGTAAGGATATGACTACAGAAGCAGCGGTGACCAAGTTAATGTATCTATTGGGCTATGGTTTAAAGCCTTCTGAATTCAAGTACTACTTTGAGAAATCCTTACGTGGAGAAATGGCTTAAAAATAACCATGTAAATTTTAGTGTTTAAAGAATTTTTCGTTATTTCACGACCTGTTAATTTGAAATAGGCTATTCAGAGAGGTGGCCGAGTGGTCGAAGGCGCACGCCTGGAAAGTGTGTATACCCCAAAAGGGTATCGAGGGTTCGAATCCCTTCCTCTCTGCTTTTATTTTAAGTTTCAGTAATATATTTTTTTTATCTTTAACACATTAACTAATAAAATTAAGATTAAGAACAATGAAAAGATTATTTTCTATCCTTGCCATTACATGTTTAATGGCTTTCGGAACTGCTAATGCCAATGCATCAACATACGCAACTGCAGCGGCAACCGTAACAACAGTGGCTCAAGATGATGCTCCAGCAGAGAACATTAGTTTTCATCAAGAATTGAAAAAACGTTTTATTGAAGGTGGTCCTGGATTTATGGGCATCGTATTGTTATGTTTAATTCTTGGATTAGCCATAGCTATAGAGAGAATTATCTTTTTAAATCTTTCTACCACAAATACAAAGAAGCTTACTAAAAATGTTGAGGATGCTCTTGCTTCAGGAGGTATCGAAGCCGCTAAAGAAGTTTGTAGAAATACAAAAGGTCCTGTTGCATCGATTTTTTATCAAGGACTAGATAGAGCAGACGAAGACATCGACGCCGCTGAGAAGGCTGTTGTAGCCTATGGTGGTGTGCAAATGGGACAATTGGAGAAAAACGTATCGTGGATTTCCTTATTTATTGCCTTGGCACCAATGCTTGGGTTTATGGGAACGGTAATTGGTATGATTACAGCATTCGATAAAATTGAAGCAGCTGGTGATATGCAGCCTTCATTGGTAGCGGGTGGTATTAAAGTAGCACTTTTAACAACGGTATTTGGTCTTATTGTTGCCATCATTCTTCAAATATTTTACAACTACATTATTGCTAAAATAGACGGTATTGTAAATGATATGGAAGATGCTTCCATTACCCTTATGGATTTATTGGTAAGACATAAAAAATAATTAAAAGACCAAAAACATTATGTTACACAAAATATTAAAAATTGTTGCAGCAATTCTCAGCGTTCTTGGCATCGTATTCTTAGGAAGAATCATTGCCGAGGGTGACGATGAAATCAAAGCTGCTGCACTTGCGGGAGACACGGCTATCGTTGATCCAATTGCATTCGTGGCTTACATAACTTTAGGTCTTGTTCTGTTATTTGTAGTGGTTTTTGTTCTTAAAAACTTATTTACGAATACCGCAGGCCTTAGAAACACCTTAATTGGTGTTGGTGCCTTTGCAGCAGTATTGATAATTTCTTACGTTGTTTCCGGAGGAGATACTATGCAATACAAATTAAGAGAAGGCTTTGCAACAGAATCACAATCGCAATTAGTAGGTGCAGGATTAACGGCATTCTACATATTAATAATCGTTGCTGTTGTTGCAATGATTTTCTCAGGAGTTAAAAAAGTAATTAGTAAATAAACATTTATGGCAAAAAGAGCAGCACCAGAAGTTAATGCAGGGTCAATGGCCGATATTGCTTTCTTACTGCTAATCTTTTTCTTGGTAACTACTACCATAGAAAAAGATAAAGGGATACTTAGAAGTTTGCCTCCAATAGACGATTCTGAGACCGAGCCACCAATAATTAAGCAAAAGAATCTGTTTACCGTGCTTATCAATAGGAACAATCAACTTTTGGTTGAAGATGAGCAAATGGAGCTTAAGGATTTAAGACAAGCTGCAATAGACTTTTTAGATAATGGTGGTGGAGAAAATGCAGAGGGAGAACGATGCGATTATTGTCGTGGAAAACGCGATCCGTCGTCATCTGACCATCCTGATAAGGCAATCATCTCCATGAAGCACGATAGGGAGACTTCTTATGAGCAATATATCGAAGTTCAAAATGAACTCGTTGCGGCCTATAATTACCTACGTGAACGCGAAGCACAACGTCTATACAATAGGTCTTTTGAATCCATGTTAGCGGAGAAGGAAAAGAACCAATTTAAGAAAGACGAGAAATTGAATGAGCAGATAGAGACCATAAAAACATTGTTCCCTATGAAGCTCTCTGAAGCAGAACCAGATAAAAATTAAAAGTAACACTTATGTCTAAGTTTAAGAATAAGAAACAAGGAGACTTGCCAGCGATTTCAACGGCATCCTTACCAGATATTGTATTTATGTTGCTTTTCTTTTTTATGGTGGCAACAGTGATGCGAGACAGCTCTTTAATGATTGAAAATATCTTGCCTAGTGCAGATCAAGTTGAAAAATTGAAAAAAGATCGTACGACTTTTATTTATGCAGGGAAACCAAGCAGTCAGTACAAGCAGTTCGGTGAGGAGCCTCGTATTCAAATCAATGATCAATTTGTTGGTATAGAAGACATAATGCCAGCGGTACTTCAGGCACAATCCGAATTAAACGAGGAGTTACAAAGTAAAATCGTGGTTGGTCTTAAGGTAGATAAAAACACTCATGCAGGATTGGTGTCTGACATCAAGCAAGAATTGCGTAAAGCAAACACCTTGAAAGTGATGTACATTACTAACGCAAGAGCTGACGAATAACTATTTAAGTCTTAATTTTATTAAAAAGCGTTTTGATTGCAATCAAGACGCTTTTTTATATGGAGTGGACTAAAGATTTTGTAGCTTTAATCTATGAAATATTTAATAGCCCTCGGCTGGTTTTTGATTGTTTGTAATAGTTGGTCTCAATCTCTGTCTAAAAGAGAAAATGAAGAGCTATATAAGGATTATAGAGAAGATCAATTTTATATTTCAATTACATATAATGTCTTAAATAACAAGATAGACCCTATTGCACAAACAGGATTTTCCCCAGGAGTTCATTTTGGCTTTATCAGGGACATGCCTATAAATGAGAGACGTAACGTAGCCATAGGCTTGGGTCTTGGACTTTCTGCCAATTCGTACAATCAAAACCTTTCTATTGTAAATAATGGGAGTGCTATTGAATTCGCTGTATTTAATGAACGTCTCGTAAGCGTAGATAAGAATCGATTTTCGACTTATTTGATAGAGCTGCCATTAGAGTTTAGATGGCGTACCTCTACACCAACAAAGTATAGCTTCTGGCGCATCTATGCTGGAATGAAAATAGGCTATATGTTTTATAATTCAGCTGTCTTGGAAAGCTCCTTAGGAAATCAACGCTTGTCTAATTTAGACGTATTCAATAGATTTCAGTATGGGCTAACGTTCAGTGCTGGCTTAAACACTTGGAATTTACATCTTAATTATAATTTGTCTTCATTATTTAATGACGATGCCTTACTAAACGATACTTCCCTTGATTTGGCCGCTTTTAAGATAGGCCTAATCTTCTACATTCTATAACCAATAGTTTACAAAAATAAGTTGGGGAAATAAGCCTGTAAATAATCCGATGATAAGCTCTTGGTTGGTGTGGGCTTTGAGATGTAGGCGTGAAGTGGCAATGGCACCCAGTATTATCATCATCAAAGCTATTGTACCATTGATATTTATTTTATAGTGGATGCCTAGTGCAACGGCAAACATAAAAAAACCGGATGCTGCAATCATATGAATGCTCGCTTTTATCTTAAAAAGTGCTAGAATAAAGCAAGCTAGGGTAGAGCAGAGGATGCCTAAAAAGAAGTAATAGAGCTCTAAAATTTCACTGGGCGGCAATACCCTTATTAAAATTAGTGTAACTATTATACAATTGATGAGAAGTGGGATAAGACGTTCCTTAGTCTTTTTGAGGTAAATGGTCTCAACCTTATTTATAGTTTTGAGTAGAAAAAAAAGTAAAATGGGCAAAATAATTGTGAGGATAACGATTGAAAAAATCTTTGCTTTCATCACGGGCTCCGGAATAAAACGTGGTGTTTTGGAAAAATAGAATAAGACACCAAGCAATGGCATAATGAGCGGATGGAAAACAAACGAAATACTCTTCAAGATAAAATCCTTCATAAGAAAAGAACTAAATTTTCTTTCTAAGTCGAGCTACAGGGATATCTAACTGCTCTCTATATTTAGCAACGGTCCGTCTTGCAATTGGGTAGCCTTTCTCTTTCAATATTTTGGATAAGGCTTCATCCGTAAGTGGCTTCTTTTTGTTTTCCTCTTCTATAACCGTTTCCAGAATTTTTTTAATCTCTCTTGTTGAAACTTCCTCACCCTGGTCATTAGTCATGGATTCCGAAAAGAATTCTTTAATAAGCTTTGTGCCATAAGGAGTGTCTACATATTTGCTATTAGCCACACGAGAAACGGTAGAGACATCCATATCAATTTCATCTGCAATATCCTTTAAGATCATGGGCCGTAATTTGCGCTCATCTCCTGTAAGAAAATATTCTTTTTGGTAGTTCATTATGGCGCTCATTGTAACAAAAAGCGTTTGTTGACGTTGCTGTACGGCCTCAATAAACCATTTTGCGGCATCGAGTTTTTGCTTAATAAAAAGTACAGCGTCCTTTTGTGATTTAGATTTTTCCTTACTGGCCTTATATGCCTTAAGCATATTGCTATACTCTTTAGATACGTGGAGTTCTGGAGCATTTCTGCCGTTGAGGGTTAGCTCCAATTCGCCATCGACAATTCGGATGGCAAAATCTGGAACAATGTGCTCTATAATTCTGTTATTGCCAGCGTATGTGCCTCCTGGTTTTGGGTTGAGGCGCTCGATTTCTTCAACAGCGTCTCTTAGTTGGTCTTCGTTAATGTTGAATTTTTGCATTAACTTTTTGTAATGCTTTTTCGTAAAATGCTCAAAGGCGTCATCAATGATAGAAATAGCTAATTCAATAGATTCGGTCTTAGGCTTCCTATGAAGTTGGATACTTAAGCACTCTTGTAGGTTTCTTGCTGCGACTCCTGGTGGATCTAGTTGCTGTACAATATGGAGTATTTTTTCCACCTCTTCTTCTGTAGTGTAAACATTTTGGGTAAAGGCCAGATCGTCTGTGATATCAGAGAGCGACCGTCTTATATAACCACTATCATCAACGCTGCCAACCAAAAAGTAGGCGACTTCTTCCTCCTGCTCATCTAGCCTGAAGGTGTTTAATTGATTGATAAGATGCTGGGTGAATGTGGTACCCGAGGCATAGGGAATTTGCTTTTCGTCATCATCCGAACTATAGTTGTTGGCCTGCGTGCGGTAGTCTGGTATCTCATCGTCACTAAGGTATTCGTCTACATTAATATCTTCGGCATCAATTACATCATTGTCTTCGTAGTCGTCCGTAGAATTGTCAAATTCGTCTAAACTATCTTCTGTATTTGTATCCTTGCCGGTATCTAAAGCAGGGTTTTCCTCAAGCTCTTGTTTTAAGCGCTGTTCAAATGCTTGCGTAGGCAATTGAATCAGTTTCATTAACTGAATTTGCTGTGGCGAGAGCTTTTGCGAAAGTTTAAATTGTAAAAACTGCTTTAAGGCCATGAGTACGTGTAAGAATTACTATAAAAATATAAAAAAACCTAGCAGCTTTCTACTAACTCTTGGTTTTATTGGTTTTAGAATTCTGCATTTTGAGGCGTTCGTGGATATGGAATAACATCCCTAATATTACCCATGCCTGTGGCGAACATCACTAAGCGTTCAAAACCAAGTCCGAAGCCAGAGTGAACGGCTGTACCATATTTTCTCAAATCGAGATACCACCATAGGTCTTCTTCCGGAATGTCCAGTGCCTTCATCTTTTCTTTTAGGACCTCTAAACGTTCTTCACGTTGTGAACCACCAACCATCTCACCAATACCAGGGAATAAAATATCCATAGCTCTCACGGTTTTTCCATCCTCGTTTAAGCGCATGTAAAAGGCTTTGATGTTAGCCGGATAGTCAAATAAGATAACCGGACATTTAAAGTGTTTCTCCACTAAATAGCGTTCGTGTTCAGATTGTAGGTCAGCGCCCCATTCAGAAATTAAGAATTTGAACTTTTTCTTTTTGTTGGGTTTAGAATTTTTCAAAATCTCAATGGCCTCTGTATAGCTAACGCGCTTAAAATTGTTGTCAACCACAAATTTTATTTTCTCGATAAGCGGCATTGGGCTGCGCTCCGCTTGGGGTTTTGTTTTTTCTTCGTCGATAAGACGTTTTTCAAGAAACTCTAAATCCTGGGCATTGTTCTCTAAAATATAGTTGAGTACGTTTTTAAGAAAATCTTCTGCCAAATCCATGTTTCCATCCAAATCCATAAAAGCCACTTCTGGTTCAATCATCCAAAACTCTGCTAAATGTCTAGAGGTGTTAGAATTTTCTGCTCTAAAGGTTGGTCCAAAGGTGTACACCTTACCCAATGACATGGCATAGGTTTCTGCTTCTAGCTGCCCAGACACCGTTAAATTGGTTTCCTTGCCAAAAAAGTCTTCTTTGTAATTTACAGAACCATCCGGATTTAAGGGAGGCGATTTAGGATCTAGAGTAGATACTCTAAACATTTCTCCTGCTCCTTCTGCATCACTTCCTGTAATAATAGGCGTGTGCATATTATAGAACCCGTTTTCGGTAAAATATTTATGTATGGCAAAGGATAACGATGATCGTAAGCGCATAACGGCGCTGAAGGTGTTGGTACGTGTGCGTAAATGGGCGTTTTTCCGTAGGAATTCAAAGGTGTGTTTTTTAGGCTGAATGGGATAATCCTCAGGATGCGAATCTCCTAAAACCTTTAAGTCCTTAACTTGAATTTCTACAGACTGTCCCTTGCCTTGGCTTTCAACCAAATCACCAGTAACATGTATAGCGGCACCAGTTGTAATGCGCTTTAATTCATCTTCATTAAAGTTTTCAAAATCAACAACGCATTGAATATTATTTAGGCAAGATCCATCATTTAAGGCAATAAATCTGTTGGCCCTAAAGGTTCTTACCCAACCTTTTACGGAAACTTCTTCTAATGTAGAATCTTGAGCTAATAATTGTGCTACTGTTTTTGATGTCATGAATACTTAATTTAAAGTGCTAAAATACATCTTATTCTTATTTATCTAAATCTTCGTCTTCAGATGGTATAATGTCTATAGTCGGTTTCCTCAGAACTTCTTTGTTCGCAATGTTACGCTCTAATGATAATAACAGCGACGGCAGTAACAATAAATTAGACAACATGGCAAAGAGCAACGTTACAGACACAAGCGCACCTAAAGCCACAGTACCACCAAAACTGGAAATGGTAAATACAGAAAAACCAAAGAATAATACGATAGACGTATAGAACATACTTACACCAGTTTCTTTTAGGGCTGCGTATACAGATTTTCTAATTTTCCAGTGATTAGCTTGTAATTCCTGTCTATATTTTGCTAAAAAGTGAATGGTGTCATCTACAGATATACCGAAGGCTATACTGAATACCAAAATTGTTGAAGGTTTTATTGGCACGCCCAGATAACCCATTAGACCAGCCGTAACCAATAAAGGAAGTAGGTTTGGGATGAGTGATACAATGATCATTCTAAAAGAACGGAATAAATACGCCATAAAGAGCGATATGAGAAATATGGCTAGTGATAATGAAATAATGAGATTCCGTACAAGATATTTTGTACCCTTTTGAAATACCAAAGCCTTTCCTGTCATAGTGACATCGTAACGTTCCTTGGGAAATACCTTATTGATTTTATTTTGGATATCTTCTTGGATCCGTTCCATTTTATCTGTGCCAATATCTTTCATGAAGGTGGTAATACGTGCGTATTGACCAGTGCTGTCAACGAAATTCTTAAGCAAGTCTACATCCGAATTAGAGTTTTTAGCATAGGACAATATGAAACTGTTTTCCTGGCTCGTTGGCAGTTGGTAGTATTTTGGGTTACCATTATAATAGGCCTGTTTACTGTATTTTACCAAGCTTACAACTGAAATAGGTTTAGATAATTCTGGAATCTCATTAATTAATTCTTCAACCTCGTTTATGCGCTTTAGGGTGGCCAGTTTCATTACCCCTTTCTTACGTTTGGTATCTACCATTATTTCCAACGGCATAATTCCATTAAACTCGTTTTCAAAGAAACGGATGTCTTTAAAAAATTGTTTGTTTTTGGGCATGTCTTCAATGAGGCTACCAGATATCTTAATTTGATTGATCCCGATCATACTCGCCATCATCAAGATAACGGCTGTGGTGTAAATAGTTATTTTTTTGTGTTTTACCATACGCTCCATCCAATCTACAAAACCACCAATCCAGCGTTTATTAAGATGTTCTAGGTGTCTGTCTTTAGGATAAGGTAAAAACGTGTAGATAATAGGAATGATTAGAAGACAAAGAATAAAAATGGCCAAAATACTCAGCGATGCTACGGTACCAAATTCCTTTAATAGTTTACTTTCTGTAAGAATAAAGGTGGCAAAGCCAGAAGCTGTAGTAACGTTTGTCATTAAGGTTGCATTTCCTATTTTGGTAATAACCCGTTGTAGGGATTTTACCTTATTACCATGAGATTTAACCTCGTGTTGGTATTTATTAATTAAGAAAATACAGTTGGGAATGCCAATAACAATAATCAGAGGCGGTATAAGAGCTGTTAGAACGGTGATTTCGTAATTCAGGAGTCCAAGGATACCAAAGGTCCACATGACACCAATACAAACCACGATCAATGATATAAAGGTGGCTCTGAACGATCTAAAGAAGAAGAAGAAAATTATAGAAGTAACCAGTAGTGCGGCAACGATAAATATGCCGATTTCATCAACAATATTTTGTGAATTTAAAGTCCGTATATAGGGCATCCCAGACACCCGAACATCAAGATTGTTTGCTTTTTCAAAGGCTTCAATCTCGGCTAGTAAATCCTCAATGATAAAATCTTTCCGCACAGAAGTATTTACAATGTCCTTTTTTAGATATAATGCTGTTCTAAGGGTTTTTGTCTGGGCATTGAACAAAAAATTATCATAAAAAGGGTACTTCTTAAACAAGTCGTTTTGAAGTTGTTTGATCTCCTCAATGCTCGATATGGAATCTTGGATAAATGGTTCTAGCTCAAACTGCTTCTCCTCTGTATTTTTAACCAGTTTTTGCAGATCTTTGATAGAGATTACGGTCTCAATCTCATCATAGGCTTTAAAACGCTCTGCAAGGTTGTTCCATGCATTCAATTTTTCAACCTCATAAACGCTAGAATCTTTGATGCCAAGAACAATAAGGTTGCCTTCTTCTCCAAAAATTTCTAAAAACGCATTGTACGTGAGATTTACCTTATGATCATCAGGTAGAAGATTGGCTTCGGTGTAAGTAAACCGCATGTTTTTCCACTGCAGGCTTAAAAAAATGGTTGCTGCTGCAATTGCAATAAGAATAAAGATTTTATTGCGAAGAATAAGTCGTGCAACAGCCTCCCAAAATCCAGTTGTTAAAAGTTTAAGCATGCAGTTCTGAAAATGAGCCGCAAAGGTAGAAAAAAGCTATAGGAAAAAATGAGGTTTTAGAAAGATTTTACAAGGGGTTACGAAGGCTTTAACATTAAAATTTCTTTTATTGTTGAAATAAAAAATTCTTTTGATGCCACTACATTTTTTCGTCATGGTAACAGATAGCTTATTGAGAGCTCTTTCTCCTAAAGTTTAAGCTGAATTTATGCCTGTTTATTTCTACTTTTAAACTACAGCGAAATATTAAAGGTGAATTTAAAGGCAATATTATCTTCAAAATTGGGCAGATGATAGGCTCCATAGCGGTAGGCAAAGCTCAATCCAAAACCAAATAAAAGTTTATTGATTTCAAATCCAGATTCCGTGTACAAGTCATTTAAGGTG
Organism: uncultured Winogradskyella sp.; assembly: GCA_913055905.1. GTDB lineage: Bacteria > Bacteroidota > Bacteroidia > Flavobacteriales > Flavobacteriaceae > Winogradskyella. The sequence goes on along the minus strand of CAJXLB010000001.1, from coordinate 95,622 downwards.
TTAAATGTAAGCCCTTGGTGTCTGTCAATGCTGTTCATATCGCCAAGTGCAAAGCGGGATATAAGAACAAGTTGCGGCTTAAACCATTCAGAAAACTTAAAGGGTTTAAAAAAGTGTTTAAACTGAAGTGTAGAGAATTTATCGCTAAAGAATTCATTAAAGTACATGGTCTCAAAACTATTGAGTCCGGCAACTGAAAAACGTTGAAGAATGGTTTCTTTGTTAATGTTGTTTGGATAGGCGTGATAGAGATGTGTTAATGGTGCCTCACCGTCAGCAATTCCGGCAACTAGTGTAAGTTCCGTAGTACTTTCATTACGATGCATAAAGCGCTGAATCGTTCTGAAATCCAACTTAGTAAAAGTGAAATCACTTCCAAATACAGAACTAAACGCCTGTGTTACTTGCAATGTAAATTTGGGATAACCATTCTTTTTTTCTACAGCTCTATCGTTAACTATTTCATAAATGCTAAACGGACTCCATTGCAGGCTCACCTTGGCCATGCTCAAGTCGTAGTTTGTAAATTGTTCGTCACCCAATACAAAGGTGTAATTGTAAGTAGGATCTATTTTACTGGTAGATAACTGGGTCTCCGATAAGAGGCGAGGAGAGATTTGATGCTCTACACCAACCGTTTTTGTAATGTGCCTATGAAATAAATCTATGTTTAAAAGTCTTGGCTCAAAGAAAGTAAAATAGCGTTTATCCGTAAGAAATGTGGAGCTACCGGTTTCTTGTAAATCATCCGTATAGCTTAGGTTTATCCAAGTATTTGTTGGTTCGTGAATTCTAAAGCCACCTCCAAAACTGTATTTGTAGCGTTTATCCCTAAATCCGTAAACGCCATAGGCGTTTAGACGATAAATTTTAGAGAACTTGTCGTTGGTGGTACCGCCAAGGCCAGTTCTAAAGCCTTCATACTGATTGAATTTTATGAGATATCTTAAGTCTAGATTAAAGAAACTAATAGGTAAATAGCCATTACCTAAATTTTTAAAAAACTCTGCTTTGCGAATAGAGTCTTTTTCCCTTTTGATGGAATCTTTTTCTTGTCTAACCGGATTTTGAGCAACACTGGCTGTTAGAAAGACCATTGAAAGAACAACCAGTAAATGCTTAATCATTTGAATAGAGTATAAAAAAACATCCCATGTAATAGCCATGGGATGTTTTTTATGAGTTTTAGTATTACACGGTCATAATCTCTTTTTCTTTGACATCTAGAATGTCGTCTATACGCTTAACGTATTTATCTGTTAATTCTTGTACATCAATTTCTGCGTTGCTTTGAAGGTCTTCGGAAACATCAGCTTTCTTAATCTCGTTCATGGCTTCCTTTCGCGCATTTCTTACGCCTACTTTGGCATCTTCGGCTTCAGATTTTGCTTGTTTGGCCAGAGTTTTTCTGCGCTCTTCTGTTAACGGAGGAACGTTAATGATTATCATCTCTCCATTATTCATTGGGTTGAAGCCTATGTTTGCCAGCATAATAGCGCGTTCTATTTCCTGAAGCATACTTTTTTCCCATGGTTGAACAGAAATTGTTCTACCATCGGGTGTATTTACATTGGCCACTTGATTCAAAGGTGTTTGAGAACCGTAGTACTCCACCATAACACTTCCTAACATGGCTGGACTGGCCTTGCCCGCGCGAATATTAACAAACTCTTTTTCCAGATGTTTTACGGCAGCTTCCATGGCTTCCTTGGCCGTGTCTAAAATAAATTCAATTTCTTCGTTCATAACGTATTGTTTAATTGAGCTATGATAGCCCTTGCTATGTTTACAATTTAACCTTGGTACCTATATTTTCACCAGAAACTACTTTAAGTAGATTTCCTTTTTTATTCATGTCAAAAACAATAATTGGGAGCTTATTTTCTTGACTTAACGTAAATGCAGTGGTGTCCATAACCTTTAAGCCTTTTCTCAGGACATCTTCAAAGGTGATGTCGTCAAATTTTATGGCTGAATTGTCCTTTTCTGGATCCGTGTTATAAATTCCATCTACACGTGTTCCTTTTAAGATAACATCTGCCTCAATTTCAATAGCCCTGAGCACTGCTGCAGAATCTGTAGTAAAATATGGGTTGCCAGTTCCTCCTCCGAAGATAACTACGCGGCCTTTTTCTAAATGTCGAAGCGCCTTTCTTCGAATAAAAGGCTCTGCAACTTCATTAATTTTTATGGCAGATTGCAGCCGTGTTGGTATGCCAGCATCTTCGAGAGCGCTCTGAAGCGCTAGGCCGTTGATTACTGTAGCTAACATTCCCATGTGATCGCCTTGAACGCGATCCATCCCATTACTAGCTCCTGCTACGCCTCTAAAAATATTTCCACCACCAATAACAATGGCAACCTGAACGCCTTTATCCGTAATAGATTTAATATCTTGTGCGTATTCCGCTAGCCGTTCAGGGTCAATGCCGTATTGGCGTTTTCCCATTAGGGCTTCTCCAGATAGTTTGAGTAGTATTCTATTGTATTTCATCAGTGGCTGTAATGGTCTTTTATTATAGTTGTAATCTAAAATCTAATCTCAAATTTTTATTGAGATGAACGCTAATTACAAATCAAACAAAACTACATAATTATTGCTAGTCTTAAAAGCGAAAAAAAACCAAAAAAAAAAGCCTCCAATGGAGACTTTTTAATTAATTTAATTTTGACTGGCTATCCTAAAGCAACTCTACTGTAAGATGTAACCTTAACGTCACCGATAGACTTAACATAGTCTGCGACACTAACTTTACTATCTTTAATAAAGGCTTGGTTAACCAAAGTATTGTCTTTAAAGAAACGCTTTAGCTTACCTTTTGCAATGTTGTCTAACATAGCTTCTGGTTTGCCTTCTTGGCGCAACTGATCTTTAGCAATCTCAATTTCTTTTTCTACTGTTTCTGCATCTACACCATCTTCATCAAGAGCTATAGGATTCATGGCAGCAACTTGCATGGCAACATCTTTAGCTACGGTCTCAGCACCTTCAACATTGTCTGAAAGGCCAACCATAGAAGCAATTTTATTACCAGCATGGATGTAAGACCCAACAAATGGCGCTTCGATTTTTTCAAAAGCGTTGATGTCTAATTTCTCACCGATAACTCCTGTTTGTTCGATTAATTTATCAGCAACGGTCATCCCATTAAAATCAGCTGCTAAAAATTCTTCTTTTGAGTTGTAATTTAAAGCGAGTTCTGCTAAATCATTCGCCAATGCTACAAAGCTTTCATTTTTACCAACGAAATCTGTTTCACATCCTAATACAATTGAAACACCAACGGTTTGATCTGCATTTACTTTTGCAATTGCTGCACCTTCAGTAGATTCCCTGTCGGCTCTTTTTGCAGCAACCTTTTGTCCTTTTTTACGTAAAATTTCTATGGCTTTGTCAAAATCGCCACCAGCTTCCACTAGAGCTTTTTTGCAGTCCATCATCCCAGCGCCTGTTGCTTTTCTTAGTTTGTTTACTTCGGCTGCGGTAACTTTTACAGTATTTCCCATGTTATTTTTAGTTTAAAAAGAGCGATTTTTTGTAGGCTTACTAAATCAAAAAATCGCCTTTTTCATGAATTTATAATTTAGTTTTATTCTTCTTCGTCATTTGTTGCTGCAACAGCTTTAGCTTTTTTAGCCTTACCCTCTGATTTCTTAGAGGCTTTAGCTTCTTTATCTGCGCGGTCAGCTTTTCTCTCGTTTAATCCATCCTCTACTGCAGAGGTTACAATGGATAAGATTTTTTGAATGGATTTTGACGCATCATCGTTAGACGGAATAACAAAGTCTACTTCACGTGGATCTGAGTTTGTGTCTACCATTGCAAAAATTGGTATATTCAATTTTTGAGCTTCCTTTATGGCTATATGCTCGCGCTTTATGTCAACTACGAACAAAGCGCCTGGAAGACGTGTCATGTCAGAAATAGAACCAAGGTTCTTTTCTAATTTAGCACGTTGTCTGGTCACTTGTAAACGCTCTTTTTTAGATAGAGAGTCAAAGGTGCCGTCTTTTTTCATTCTATCAATGGCTGCCATCTTTTTTACAGCCTTTCTGATAGTTACGAAATTGGTTAGCATACCACCTGGCCAACGCTCTGTAATGTAAGGTTGGTTTACTGCAGCTGCTTTTTCTGCTACGATATCCTTAGCTTGCTTTTTTGTAGCTACGAACAGGATTTTTTTACCTGAGGCTGCAATTTTACTTAGTGCAGTACAAGCTTCTTCAATCTTGGCAGAGGTTTTGTAAAGGTTGATAATATGGATACCGTTACGCTCCATATAGATGTAAGGAGCCATGTTTGGGTTCCACTTACGGGTGAGGTGTCCAAAGTGCACACCTGCTTCAAGTAAATCTTTTACTTCTACTTTTTCCATTTTGTGATAGTTTACTTTCTGTTGAATTAGCAATGACCAAGTGGATGCGTGTGCAAGCCTCAGTCATTTAGATGCTAAACTAAATCCTCATGCTAGGCATGATGGACAACAAAAACTGGGTTTAAGTTTTGCTGAACTTTTCAGCGATTTCAAAATTTCAATGATATCCAGAACCTGGATTAGCAGGTTCTGGATTAAGAGTTGTTGGATATTAACGTTTAGAGAACTGGAACTTCTTACGAGCCTTCTTCTGGCCGTATTTTTTACGTTCCACCATTCTAGGATCTCTAGTTAATAGACCTTCTGGCTTTAATATTGCTCTGTTTTCTGCATCTACTTCGCACATAGCGCGAGACAATGCCAAACGTACGGCTTCAGCCTGGCCGGTGATTCCACCTCCATATACGTTTACAGTAATATCAAAGTTGCCATCATTGTTAGTCATGGCCAAAGGTTGATTTACTTTATACTGCAAAGGAGCAGTAGTAAAGTATTCTGCCATGTCTTTTTTGTTCACCGTAATGTTCCCTTTTCCTTTGGCAACATATACACGGGCAACAGCCGTCTTTCTACGGCCGATTTTGTGAATTACTTCCATTAGTTAATGTCGTTTAAATTAATTGCTTTTGGTTTTTGAGCTTCGTGCTTGTGCTCAGAACCAGAAACAACGGTTAAATTACGGAACAATTGAGCTCCGAGTTTGTTTTTAGGCAACATGCCTTTTACTGACTTTTCTACTAATCTTGTTGGGTCTTTTTCAAACATTTCAGTAGCTGTCAGACTTTTTTGACCACCTGGATAACCTGTATGACGGATATAACTTTTATCTGTCCATTTGTTACCAGTTAAGTTGACTTTTTCTGCATTTACAACAATAACGTTGTCTCCGCAATCAACGTGTGGCGTAAAGTTAGGTTTGTGCTTACCTCTAAGTAAAATTGCTACTCGAGAAGCTAAGCGACCTAAGTTTTGTCCTTCAGCATCTACAACAACCCACTCTTTGTTAACAGTGGCTTTGTTAGCAGAAACTGTCTTATAGCTTAATGTATCCACACTAATTTGATTTAGAACTGCGCTCCTTAAGCGCAATCGATTAAACATTCCTCTCTAAAAAAGAGTTTGCAAATTTACGATAAACTATTTGATAAACAAATGTTGGGTAAGATATTTTTAGGGTTGAAAATCAATACCATGCCAGCAAAGATATCTTTGAACAAACCTTAGCTTCTATTCTTAAATTTCATCGACTAAATATTATGTATTGATGATGGGTTTTTTAAGGTTCTTCTTCTAGCGGAACTACTAAAACCGGGATTTTTGATTTTTTTATAAGTTTACTCGAGACACTGCCAATGAGAGCTTCATATAGGAAATTATGCTGTTCGTATCCTACGATAATTAAATCAATTTTGAGTTTTTGGGCTTCATTCAAAATCATTTCCAAGGTTGCCCCCTGAATTAAGAGACCTTCGGCATCAATTCCTTTTTGCTCCAAACGCTTGGCAAATTCTTGCAAGGTTTTATGTTCATTTCTCAACTCCTCAGCCCTAAAATCCCTTATATATTGCGGCCCTACGTCATAGCCAACGAACTCTGGGTCTGGAGCGGTAACATGCAGTAGCCAAACCTTAGCTGAAAATTTATTGGCCATTGTTAACGCTGTCTCTAAAAGCTTTTCTTCACCGCTATCGAAGTCTATGGTGACAAGTATATTTTTCATATTTCAATTTTGGCCTCGTTGACAACTATTTATAGTAAAAGATACGAAAATTTCAGTTTTAAACCAGAGTTATGTTTTCTATAAATGTTGAGTTTAAAAATGGGTATAAGATGGTTTATTTTGTGGCGCGCTCTAACCGGTCGTTAATCGATTTCCCAATGCCATAATCTGGTAAACGTTCAGCAATAATAATATCAAGGTCTTCCTTATCAAGGGTGTGAAGGGCATCGTAGAGTTTTGCGGCTGCTTCGTCTAAGTCGTTACCCGTATTGGATAATACAATTTTAAAACTAACGTCATCATCTAAATACTCATTGAACACCAAAAGACCTATTTTAAGACCTGAGTAGTTTTTTATAGCGTTCTTTATGTTTGCCGTTAAAATCGTTTTGGTAATAGGAGCGTAGTGCCGATCTAACATACCAGGAGCACTAGGAAGCTCGTTGTTTTTGTTTTTTATTTTAATGTGACCAATAACAGACTCGATAGATTCAATGGATGTTGAACCTAAGCGGTAAATGATGGGTTCGTCATCTTCAAATCCAATTATGGTGGATTCGATTCCCTTTTTACACGGACCACCATCTAGGACCAATTCTATGTCATCCTTAAAGTAGCCTTCAACATGCTCTGCCGTAGTTGGGCTAATACGATTAAAAGGATTGGCACTTGGAGCCGCTAGGGGGAAATCTAATTTATTTAAGAGTTCTAAAGTTAAAGGATGATTAGGGATTCTAACGGCAACTGTGGATTTACCAGAAGTAATTAAATCTGGGATGAGGTCTTTTTTTGGTAAAACCAATGTTAAAGGGCCTGGCCAAAAAGCTTCTGCTAATCGTTTCGCTTTCTCAGGAACATATGATACGATGGCTTCTAAATCCTCAGTACTGCCAATATGTACAATAAGTGGATTAAAATGCGGTCGTCCTTTTGTTTGGAAGATTGCTCTAATCGCATCTTCGCTAAATATGTTGCCAGCCAAACCATAGACCGTTTCTGTTGGTATCGCTACTAATTTGTTAGCCTTAAGTAACGTAATGGCCTTGTTTATGTCTTTAGAGATAATGCTCATTAAATTCCAATAAGATTGTGGTTATGCTTAATGCGCTTCTAACCAATTGGCGCCTGTATCTATGTCAACCACCAAAGGAACTTCAAGCTCAAAGGCATTTTCCATTTCTGTTTTAACCAAAGTTTTAAGGGCCTCAACTTCTTTTTTGTAAGCGTCAAAAACCAATTCATCATGCACTTGAAGCAGCATCTTTGATTTAAAATTACCTTCTTTAAGCTTCTTGTGAATTCTTATCATGGCAACCTTTATAATATCAGCCGCACTTCCTTGAATAGGAGCATTAACGGCATTACGCTCTGCAGCACCTCGGACTACAGCATTTCTAGAATTGATGTCCTTCAAGTAACGTCTTCTGCCTAAAACCGTTTGCACATAACCGTGGTCCCTAGCAAAGTCAACCTGCTCATGAATAAAGCTTCTAAGTTTTGGGTAGGTTTCATAATAGGTGTCAATCAACTCCTTGGCTTCAGTGCGTGAAAGATTGGTTTGATTGCTTAAGCCAAAAGCCGAAACACCATAAATAATTCCAAAGTTTACTGTTTTAGCGTTACTTCGCTGTTCTCTTGTCACCTCGTTTATTGGAACATTAAAAACTTTTGAAGCTGTTGAAGCATGGATGTCTTCACCGTTTTTAAACGCTTGAATCATATTTTCCTCTTCGCTAAGGGCGGCAATAATTCTCAGTTCTATTTGTGAATAATCTGCCGCTAATAAGGTATAGTCTTCATTTCGTGGAATAAATGCCTTTCTTACTTGTCTACCTCTCTCAGTTCTTATTGGGATGTTTTGTAAATTAGGATTGTTGCTGCTGAGACGTCCGGTAGCGGCTACGGTTTGCATATAGTCGGTATGGACACGGCCTGTGGATGGTTGTACTTGATTAGGCAGAGCCTCAACGTAAGTACTTTTCAATTTAGATAGACCTCTATAATCTAATATATCCTGAACAATCTTGTGGTCTTTAGCTAGATAGCTCAAAACATCCTCTGCAGTAGAATACTGGCCCGTCTTTGTTTTTTTTGGCTTATCTACCAATTTCATTTTTTCAAAAAGAATAACGCCCAGTTGTTTGGGTGAAGCAATATTAAATTCCTCACCTGCAGCTTTAAAAATGCTTTTTTCCAATTCGGCTATATCAGAATTCAAAGCCTCAGCCAGGGAGTTTAAAAAGTCCTTATCAAGATTGATTCCTTCCAACTCCATGTCTGCTAAAACGCGTAAGAGTGGAATTTCAATGTCATCAAATAATTGTTGGGTATTGGCTTCGCCCAATTCCTTCTCGAAATGTTCTTTTAATTGTAAAGTAATATCAGCATCTTCAACGGCATATTCTGTTTGTTTTTCTAAAGGAACTTCCCGCATGGATTTTTGGTTTTTTCCTTTTTTGCCAATAATCGATTCTATGGAGATGGGTGTGTAGTTAAGATAGGTCTCTGCCAATACATCCATATTGTGGCGCATATCTGGATTTATTAAATAATGCGCTAGCATGGTATCAAATAATTTACCCTTGACTTCGACATTGTATTTAGCCAGTACTTTAATGTCGTATTTTAAGTTTTGGCCAATTTTTTCTATCGCTTCGTTTTCAAAAAAAGGTCTTAATTCATCAATGAGCGATTGTGCTTCTTTTTGATCAGTTGGAAATGGTAAATAGAAACCTTTGCCAGCTTCCCAAGAAAAGGCTATTCCTACAAGTTCGGCCTCTAAGGGATTAAGACTAGTAGTTTCAGTATCAAAACAGACAGAGGTCTGTTTGGTCAAATTGTTTAAAAACAATTTGGTTCCCATGCCAGGAGCTACACTTTGATACAAGTGAGATGTATTTTCTAGAGTCTTTCTTTTTAAAGAAGCTGCTCCATCTTTTTTGTTATCGTCACTGTTTCCAAATAGGCTAAACTGACCTGCGCCAGCGTTTTTTGAAGTTGTTTTAGATGTATTAGTTGGTTTTTTTTCGGTATCTTCTTTTGTAGAATTTGACGCTTGAGACGCTTCTTCTTGAGGCGCAAATGTTTTGAGGAAATTATCAGTAAGACGTCTAAACTCCAATTCCTGGAATATTTCCTTTACTTTCTCGACATCTGGATGGTTCAATTCAAAATCTGTAGCATCAAACTCTACAGGGACATCTAGCATTATTCTTGCTAGTTCTTTTGAAAGTCGTCCCAACTCGGCATTGGCTTCAACCTTTTCTTTCATTTTTCCTTTGAGCTGGTCGGTATTTTCCAATAGCCCTTCCATGCTGCCAAACTGCTTGATGAATTTTTTAGCTGTTTTCTCACCAACGCCTGGCAAACCAGGAATATTATCGCTAGAGTCGCCCATCATACCAAGAAAATCTATGACCTGTTCTGGTTTTTCTACATCAAACTTCTTTTTTACCTCTGGAATACCCCAAGTTTCGTAACCACCGCCAAAGACAGGTTTATACATAAAAATATTATCTGTAACCAATTGGGCAAAATCCTTATCTGGTGTTACCATAAACACTTTGTAGCCTTCTTTCTCAGCTTGCCTGGAGAGGGTCCCAATGACATCGTCTGCCTCATAGCCTTCCTTGACCATAATTGGAATATGCATGGCTTCTAGAATATTGCATATATGAGGAATGGCTGTTCTAATGCCTTCTGGCGTTTCGTCTCGGTTGGCTTTGTAGGCTTCGTACATTTCTACACGATCTGTACTCCCACCTTTATCGAAACATACGGCCAAATGGTCTGGTCGTTCCCGTTTAATAACATCTAAGAGAGAATTCATAAAACCCATTATGGCTGACGTGTCTTCGCCTTTGGAATTGATTCTGGGGTTTTTTATAAATGCATAATATCCTCGAAATATGAGCGCATAGGCATCGACTAAAAAGAGTCGTTTTTGTTCTGACATGAAGTTTAATTTTGAAGTCTATAAAACTACAAAACTTAGGGCTTGAAATGAAGGAATACAGTTTTAAAAGTTAAATGCAAAGTATTTAGGATTAACTATCATTATTGGTCTAAAAAAAGAAGGCCGCTCTCTACTACGACCTTCTTCGCTCTAAAAATAATTGAAGACAATCCAATTATAAACTTTAGGGGATTTTTCAGTCCCATTATTTTTTAATGATTTTTTTGGAAATATAGTCACCGTTATAATTGACTTTAACTAAATAATTACCATTAGCAAGGGACTTTGCAGGTATGACTTTTGAATTTTTATGGCTCAACACTATTCTTCCATTGGTGTCGAAAATTTGAACACTAATGACTTCTACATCTGTTTCAATCATTATAACATCTGAAAAAGGGTTAGGATAGATCTTTATATCATTTTTTGAAATGGTAATCTCAGGGACACCTAAAGTGTCAAAAACGATATTTTCTTCACCTGGTACAATTCCTCCAAAATAGTCTTGAGTCGTAGTTTCATCAATATTGGCATTAAAAAAACTATTGGCTACGCCTCCAAGACCTATTGCTATAGCATCATTATTATCAAGAAATTCTGCATTACCTGAGTTTGGTGGATTGATGATATCAAAACTTACAAGATCAAATGACGTGCCAATACCATGCGATATTATGGATTGGCCAGGCGCCAGATTTAGAACAAACAAATCTTTAGAACCGTCTCCAAGAGACAAGCTCGTAAGTTGGCTAGCAGTAATTTTTGTGACCGTCCAAACACGTCCGTTGAAAGTTGACAGGTTTGTGAGGGTTGTATTGCCGGTTGGTATTAATAGTGCAAAGCCAACATCTGAAACATCTACGTTGTTACCATTAAAGTTTGTTGTAGCCTGCACCAGTGCAGAATTTCCACCATTTGGTATGATACCAAAACCATAATTCTGTGCATTTAGTGAGTTAAATAGTATAACTATTAAAATGTAAGTAATGTTTTTCATGTTTTTAATTATTTGGTATTTGTTCGGTTATTGTGAAAGTTGAAAGTCCTAGAATATTATTCGGATGTATTAGGACATTATCTTTGATAAGATTACTATCGTTTTGGGTTCCCGAAAAACGGGCAACGCCATTTAAGTCTACATCACTATTTAGGTAACCTGAGGAAGAGTAGGTAATAAAGCCTAATATATTCAATGGGTCTGCAATGACATGGTCTTTTATGCTATTGCTATCATTATTGGCACCAGAAAATTGGCTGTTCCCATTGCTGTTAACATCTCCACACCATAATGCCAATTTACCATTGCCAATTGGAACTCTAGCATTAGTGCCAAAAGTATTGAAACTACTACTGAGAAAATTGGCATCTCTGGTTACCTGAGATAAAGTAGCGCTATTGGCCGTCATAACACCTAGGTGATTGCGATGTTTTACTGCAACATAATAATCTCCTGGTGTAAAAGGTATGACCAATGGTGATTTCCCATCAATATCCACAACATCACCATCGCGTTGTAATAAAGCAGATTTTGAGGTAACAACCGAGCTAGGATTAAGGTTATTTCTTAATTCTACAAGCACCCAATCTACAATATCATCTGATACTGTTCCTGTACCATCACTGCCACCTGTATTAAATACTGAAGCATCGCATACGATACCATCTCCATAAGGTGATGTAGTTGGTAATAAGTTATTTTGTCTTAAATCGTCACGCATTAAATTGGTTTCTCCAGCATTGGGATGTAATGCAGCACCTTGTAGTATAACTTTTATGGCCAATTTTATCCTAGGAAAGTCATCGAGAACTATTGGGTCTGCACTTAGTGTTGCAAAACCATCACCAGAACCACCTTGAAAAAGCACACTTAGGTCTGTATTGGTAAGTGTAGTAACATCGATGCTGTTGTAGGCAAAACCGTCACCAGCACCACCTTGGTAAAGTACACTTAGGTCTGTATTGGTAAGTGTGGTAACATCGACGCTGTTGTAGGCAAAACCATCGCCAGAACCACCTTGATACAACACGGATAAATCTGTATTGGTTAAAGTAGTTATAGGTATACTACCCATGGCAAATCCATCTCCTGAACCACCTTGATACAACACGGATAAATCTGTATTGGTTAAAGTAGTTTCTGGGAGACTGGCTACTGCAAAGCCATCACCAGTACCACCTTGGTAAAGTTCAGTTTGTGCGATTAGGCCATTGATCATTAAAAAGCAGATGCTATTTTTTAATAACTTGTACATGCTCATATTACTAATCTGCTGTACGAACACCACGACCACCAATATAGTTTTGCCTTAAATTAAGACCACCACCAAATCCACCACCTCTTGTTCTATCAGCTATAAGCAATAAATTGGCATCATCAATCCAGCTCCCTCCTCTAACGGCATAAACCAATAAATTAACAAATGAGTCAGAATCCAATGAACTTAAATTGCCATTACCATGAATTCCTTTATATTCTCTTTCATTGGGTGAGCCCACCGATATAACCCGTTCTGCTAAATTGCCTGACAATTCCATAACTCCATAATAACTGGCTCCAGCTTTTTCTCTTGTTCCGCCTGTAACATAAGAAAACATACCACAACGAACTGGTCGCGGATACAAAGTGTTGGTTAAATTATAATTTGCTCTTCCCATATTTGCTGCAGATGCACTATTTATGTATTCTCCGTTAGTGCCGGGTGACCAAAGACTGTAAGGGGTATTAAGAATAAACTCTGTTCCCCAGGCATACACTCCTGGTACAGGCGTACCTGGACCTCGCGCCGCTTTTTCATATTCTAACTCTGTCATAGGGCGCAATGCAGCCCAATGTAAGTAATTGGTAACATCGTTTCCTGATAAAAAACTACAAGCTCTATCGGGAGCTAAAGTTGTCATTTCGTTACCTGGACCATCCCATGCAATGGTATTGCCATCAACCTCATCATCGGTATCTTTACCTAAAGTACCTGTAATGTCCCTATCTTCTTGTTGGTCAATGGTTAGTGTGTTAAAGAATGCTGCATATTGCTCTTCCGATATCTCATATTTCATACAATAAAAGGCATTATAGCCTTTAGGAAAAGCAGCAGGAATTGGACCTTGTTGGTCACCTGCATAAGTACTGTTGTTATCGTAATAAAGCAATAGGCCACTGGTGTTGCCAATCGCAATCTCTGCTTCCGATGCAATTAAATAGCTACTAATGGTGTTGCCTTTTCTAAAAGCGTCCGTTTCAGGTCCTGGACCACCATTACCTATATAAAAGGCTCCTTCTGGTACATAGACCATTTCTATGGCGAATACTTTTACTTCTATAGTACTGTTAATGTCAATGCCATCGTTTGCTAAGTCCCATCCAAGATTAATATCTGTGACACTTAACCCATTAGATACCTCGGAGCGATAAATCATTCCACCCTTATTATCACCACTAATTTGCAATGTAAAATTAGCATTTAGCATTTCGGATTGTGCTGGAGTTAGAGTTACATGTTGCCAAGCACCACCATCAGCTCTGTATTTTGCAAAGACCCAGGCAGCATCCCAATTGCTGGGTCCAGCATCTATACGCCAAGAGCCTTGCCATGTAATGCGGCAATTGATATGCACCCAACCTTCAGATTCATTAAAATTTTCAAGGCTTACATTTTCTACATTAATACCATTAGCCCATGCAACACTAATTTGTATGAGGGCAAAGATTAATAGAATTGTTTTTTTCATTTTTAGCGTGTTTTATAGATTGGTTAAAATTTTATATCCACATCAAATACGTTTCTTACATCTCTTAGTATTGTATGTACATAATATGCAACTCCAAGGAGCAGTTCGCTGCCACCTAGAATTAGAGGGTTGATTTGCCCGAGGAATTGTACAGAGAAATGGCCTGCCAAGAAGCCAGAATTCACTAATAAAATCAAAAAGAGTACTGTGGAGGTTTTCATAACTAATGAGATTTAAAATTAATAGCTCCTCAAACCTAACACGACTACCTGGAAACGGTCTAGATTATTCTTGCAAAAGCAAGGAGTATTTTGTCAAAATGAAGAAATATAAGAGGTAGTATTATGTCAAAACATTCGTAAAGCAAACAAAAACAGCTAGTTACGATAAGAGGTAGGGCTTTTGCCAAATTCTTCTTTAAACGTCTTGCTGAACCAGTTAGGGTCATTAAAACCGGTGGCAAAAGCAATTTCAGAAACGTTTAAATCTGTGGTTTTGAGTAATTTCTTGCCTTTTTCCAACCGCACTTTTCTCATAAAAAGGGCGGTACTGGTATTGGATATGGCTTTTAGTTTACGGTACAATTGAGAGTCGCTCATGGCGAGCTGCTGGGCCAACTCTGTAGGGCCAAAATTAGAGTCCTCAAGGTGCTCATTTATGGTTTCTATCACCGAATTTAAGAATATAAGATTTTTGTCTGCACTTTTCTTAGGTCTATTTGAATGCGCAACGACAGTACCCATAGAATAGAATTCTTGTAGTTTTTTACGTTTCTCGATGAGCTTTTGCATGCGTAGCAACAGCTCTTCCTTTTGAAAGGGTTTGGTTAAATACGCATCGGCACCACTTCCAATTCCTGCAATTTTATCCTCTTGCATAGCTTTAGAGGTTAACATTATAATGGGAATATGGTTGGTTTGAGTACTGTTTTGAAGCTTTTGTGTGAGTTCAAAACCGTCCATTACAGGCATCATAACATCAGTAATTATAATGTCGGGAATGGTTTCGTTGGCCATTGTTAGCCCTTCCTCGCCATTTTGAGCAAAAATGACCTTATAGTTAGGTCTTAAACATGAGGCAATAAAATGGGCCATATCTGTATTGTCTTCTACAATGAGTACAGAGTTGGCATCATCAATGGCAATGACATCATTAGACTTGGGAAAGACTACTCCACGATTCGTTGGGCTTTTTGGCAGGCTTATATCCTGAGTTGCAGCATTGGAAGTAATAGGTAGGTCTATAATAAAGGTGGTACCACGATTTTCCTTAGATTGTACCTTTAAACTGCCATCTAACAATTCTACCAGTTCTTTGGTAAGCGCTAATCCTATTCCTGTGCCTTGGGAAATTTTATGTGCACTATGTTCTACTTGATAAAAACGGTCAAAAATAAATGGCAGCTTGTCTTTGGGTATGCCATAACCTTCATCTTTTATTTTGAATTCCAATCTGTTTGCAGTAGTCTTATTTAAACTGATATCAACAGTTGAATTATCAGGAGAGAATTTTAAGGCATTTGAAATAAGGTTGGTAACAATCTGACGCATTTTTTCCGGATCAAAATCCAGGTGTATTTGGCTTGGTTGCGCATTAAAGCTCACGCTAATGCTTCTGTCTGCGGCAATGCTTTTAAAACTGTCAACAATTTGGGAAACGAAAGGAACTATGTCGCCATGAATATGTTCAACCTTAAGTTGGCCTTTTTCTAATTTGGCAAGATCCAGCATTTGGTTTACCAAACTCAAGAGGCTAAAACTATTCTGCTCAATAGTGTCAAGCGACTTACTCACATCCTTGTCTTTTGAGAATCTAGCTTTGAGATTCTCTAAATAGCCTAGAACTATGGTTAAAGGTGTTCTAAATTCGTGTGTGATATTTGTGATAAAGCGTGTTTTTAGGTCATCTAATTCCTGCAGACGCTTACTCTCTTGTGCTGCTAATTGGCGCTGTAAGCTAATTTTATAAAACGCATAAACAGTTCCTAAAAACAGAGCCAAATAAAAGAGGTACGCAATATTACTCTGATACCAAGGAGGGATAACCTCAATTTGCAAGGCCAAAGGTTCTTTTTCCCAAATAATGTTCCTGGAAGCGCCTTGAATTTTTAAAACATGTTTTCCTTTTGGAAGATCTAATAAGGGAATTTCTCTGTCGCCAGAAAGATTGTTCCATTCATTGTCATCCAAGGAATACACAAATTGATTGTTTTTGTTGGGTCTTAAGTCTAAATCCGAAAAGGAAATATAACAGGGAAAATCGGTATGCCTTAGTGTAATTTCATCTGTTTCTGTTATGCTCTTGGTAATAATTCCAGAATTGAGCAAGGGATTGATTTCCTCATCTTTAATCCGCAAAGAGGTGAAGGTTAAATTCCCGGGAATGTCGAGTTGAGGGACATTTCTAGGATTAAAAATATTGACTCCGTTGATGCCTCCAACATAGATTTCGTTCGTGTCTTTATTGTAATAATGTGCGCCTAGGTTAAACTCGGAGCTTTGTAAACCATCATTTGGTGTATAGTTGGTAAAGACTTCAGTTTTTTTGTTAAATCGAAACAACCCGCCATTTGTTGTTAGCCAGAGGTTATTGTCTTGGTCTTCTGTAATGCTGTAAACAAAGGTATTGCTTAACCCTTGGTCCAAACCATAACGCTTAAACGTTTTATTTTGGGAGTTAAATTTGTTAAATCCATCCTGTGTGGCTACCCATAGCGTACCATTGGCATCGTGCCACGTATGCAAGGTAGTATTACTACTTATTGTTGTAGAATCGGTTTCCTCGTTAAAAAAATTGGTAAATATGGGTTCCTCATAGTTATCAGCATTAAAATGAAGCTTGTTAAGTCCTTCTTCAGATGTTATCCAATAGTCCATGTTTTTGTCTTGAGACATATTATAGGTGAAGTTAGAACTTATGGAATTTTCATTTGCTTTGGTTTTGTAATGCTCAAAGGCGATATTGTTTTTTCCAACATCACCAACGAAACGATTGACACCGCCTCCGTACGTCATGATCCAAACAGTCCCATTGTGATCCACAAAGACACCTCTTGTAGCATCTGAGCTTAAGGATTTAGGATTTTCGTTATCGTGATAGAAGCTGATTATTTTAGGCGATTTTGGGTTGAAGTTATTTAAGTCAATAATTGAAGCCCCTTTTATAGTGCCAACCCACATGTAATTGTTATGGTCTATGGCTAGGCTTCTAATGACATTAAATGCCAAAGCCTCATTCGTGTTTTCCTTGGTTATGTATGTGACATTACCTTGATTGTCTATGCAGTTAATACCCTTTCTGGTCCCTATAAAAATGTAGTCGTCATTTTTGGCAAATGATAGCGTAAAGGCATTGTTCAGTTTTATCTCAGAAGTTGTATTGATGGTTTTGAAAACGGGCTGTGCTAACGGAACAACGTCTAGATTATTCGTGCCTATCCAGAGTAAACTCCCATCCGTGTATGTGTCATAAACACGATTTGACGTTATGGAATTGCGGTGACTTTGTTCTCCAAAGTAAGATTTTATGTCCTGAAACTTTAGGTCTTTGTCATCAAAATCCTTGGTAATATAGAGCCCGTCAAAAGTTCCAATATAAAATATGTTTTCGCTAACATCAATTGATGATACCCTCAACTTTTCCTTAGATTCTATCTTTTCATTAAGGGTTATTTTAGAAAGTCGTTTTTTGTTTTTTTCATAAATGAAAAGTCCGTTTATGGTACCTAGCCAAATGTTGTTATTCTCAATAAATATGGCTTCGATGGTTCCAACAGGTAGACTAAGCTTTATTTCTTTGAGTTTAATAGTTGTCTTCAAGTCAGATTCAGACACAAAAAGTCTACCATCTTGTGTGCTTACATACAGGCTATCATTATTAACAAAGGTTCTGTTGAATTGTAATGTTTCACCATTAACTTCAGATATTTTATAGAATGTATCGCCTCCATTTTCAAATATGTAAATGCCTTGATTTAAAACGGTTGCAATTATAGTTCCGTCAGAAGTTTTGGATATACTCGTACAATTGCCTGTATTTACCGGTGATGAATTAAAGCTATTGACTTGTGAGTTGTATATCGAAATGCCATTATCATTGGTGCCAATCCATATATTGCCTTGATTGTCTTCTAATAGTGTGTTGATGAAGTTGCCCGATAAACTAAGACTATCATTTTTTTGATTTTTATAAACCTTGAATGACGTACCATCAAATCTGTTTAATCCGTCTTGTGTACCCAACCATAAAAAGCCGTTGGAATCCTTCAATATAGTTCTGATGGTTTCTTGCGATAATCCGTCTTTTATGCCGTAATGATAAAAGGTGTAATTCTGGCCATAAGTTGTAAAACTGGCTAGGCAAAGAATTAAGAAAAAGGCAATGTTAAGTAATCTTCTAAAACAACAGTTAAGTGAATAAGCCATTAGAGAAAAATAGTCCTTACTAAAATACTAAAACTTAAACATATTTGAAACGTTGGTCTTCAAGTGCTTCTAAACAAGGTAACATGATTTAAACGGTATTCTTTAAATAAGTCTTGGCTGTACAGGCTTGAAAGGATTGTTTACCGTATTGAGCAAATAAAAAAAGCCAGAACATTGTTCTGGCCTAATTAATAGCACATTTATATTCTATTAGCAAAGTTTTACAGTTTTCACCTTAATTTGAAGACTCTTTCTGTAAGCCTTGATGCTAATAATATCATTACTTTTCTTTCGATTGATTTTAAGGACCCTAGCCTTAATCTCGGAAGATAATTTTGATTTTTTGGCCATAGGTTGTTCAAGCTTAGTCTGTTTTTCATCTTCGTTACCTTCTATCGTAGCAGTAGTTGACTGACCAAAACTTAAGGCAGACACGGTAAGAAAAACTAATATGGCACAAAATTTTTTCATAAAAGAAGTCCTTTTTCTTTAACTTCGATACAAAGAAACAACGCAATCCAAGTTGGACTTTAATATTTTGGATGAAACAAGGGGATAATTAGATGATTTACATGCTCAAGTTAAAAACATCGATGAAATGCACAAAATGAGCTTTAAGCCCTTTAAAAACCCTAAGTTTCTATATCTAAAAAAGACTGTTTTTCGTTAAAATACGTTGCTTTACAGATAACATCGATAAAATGCACAAACAAGAATCGCTTTAAAAAAATAGTATACCAAGCACTATGAAAACGCACCGAGATAATCCCTTTTTTGACCTTTTCTCAAAGCAAAAATCAAATCAATATAAGGTTGGTAAAACCACTTATAAGGAGAGAATAAAAAAACTGAGCTTATTACAAACGGCAATTGAAAAGACCTATAGAAAGGCCATACAAGAGGCATTATTCGAAGATTTAGGCAAACCGCAGGTCGAGAGTGAGATGACTGAAATCTATCAAATCATAGGCGATATAAAGTTTGTGAAGAAGCATTTACGCCAATGGATGCAAAAGCAGCGGGTTAGTACTCCTATGTCTATGTTGGGTTCAAGCTCATATTATGTGTACGAGTCAAAAGGCGTTTGTTTAATTATTTCGCCTTGGAATTTCCCTTTTAATTTAACTTTTGGACCATTAATCTCTGCAATTGCGGCGGGAAATACGGCCATTATTAAGCCTTCTGAAATGACACCTCGGTCTTCGTCGTTGATGAAAACGATAGTAGAATCTGTTTTTAATGAAGATGAGGTAGCTTTAATTGAAGGGGAAGTTGAAGTAGCAACAGCCCTTCTTGCACTGCCTTTTAATCACATCTTTTTCACAGGGTCGCCTCAAGTAGGAAAAATTGTGATGGAAGCCGCAGCAAAAAATCTAGCCTCGGTGACCTTGGAACTTGGAGGCAAATCACCAACGGTCGTAGACAAAACTTCAAATTTGGAGTTAGCGGCTAAACGGATTGTTTGGGGCAAGTTTCTTAATTCCGGTCAAATCTGTGTGTCACCAGATTATGTATTGATTGATGCCGAGATAAAGGATGAATTTATTGAACACTGTAAAAAATGGATTAAAACATATTATGGCGAAACACCGGAGACGTCCGACTCATACGGTAAAATAGTCACAAAAAAGCACTTTAAAAGATTAAATTCCTATCTAGAAGACGCTCGTGAAAAGGGCGCAAAAGTTGAAATCGGTGGACAAGACAACGAAACTCAAAAATATATTGCACCAACCATTCTGACGGAACTAAAAGAAGATTCCAAAGTATTGAAAGAAGAAATTTTTGGCCCTTTACTGCCCATTGTTACTTATAAGACTTTGGAAGAGGCTATTGAATATATCAATTCTAAGGAGCGCCCATTGGCTTTATATATTTACAGTAAGTCAAAAAAGAATATTGAAAAGATAATTTCAAATACTAGGGCAGGAGGGACTTGTATTAACAACAGTATTGTGCACTATGCCAATCACAATCTTCCTTTTGGAGGCATTAATAATAGTGGTATTGGAAAAAGCCATGGATTCCATGGATTTAAGGCCTTTTCAAATGAACGCGCTATAGTAAAACAGTCTCGATTCGGAATTACGGAATTGCTATTTCCGCCTTACACTAAGGCAAAAGAAAAGATGGCAAGATTCACGATTAAGTGGTTTTAAGTTTTATTAAAAAAACCGGATTCCAAAGCCTCGTTTTCACCATCCTGGCACTTCGTCATGGTAAACCCCTTGTGAATGGCGTAACTGCCCGTTTCTCCTTTTTTGTTTACGGCAATATAACCCACTTGAAAATCCTTGTAATTACTTTCGGGTTTAGACACTATACGCTTAATGGCCTCTTCACAGGCTTCTTGTGGTGATTTGCCTTGACGCATTAATTCCACGACCAAAAAACTTCCCACAGTTTTCACAACTTCCTCTCCAAGCCCAGTGGCAACGCAAGCCCCAATTTCATTATCTACAAATAACCCAGAACCAATAATAGGAGAGTCGCCAACGCGTCCTGCCATTTTATAGGCCAAACCACTAGTGGTACAAGCACCGGAAATATCACCATTCTTATCAATGGCTAGCATACCAATCGTGTCATGATTTTCTATGTTAATGATGGGTTTGTATTCGCTTTCTACTTTCCAGTCTTCCCAAGCTTTTTTAGAGGCTTCTGTTAATAAATCCTCGGGTTGAAATCCGCTGGAAATAGCAAACTGTTTGGCACCATCACCTGCTAACATGACATGTGGTGTGTCTTCCATAACCTTACGAGCCACGGAAACAGCATGTTTGATATCTTTTAAATAGACAACCGCACCGCAATCTCCTTTGTGATTCATAATACAAGCATCAAGAGTTACGTGACCATCGCGATCGGGTAAACCACCTTTACCCACGGATTGCCCTTTTTCGTTTGCTTCCTCGACTCTACAGCCTTGTTCAACCGCATCAAGCGCATTACCGCCTTCCTCTAGAACTTCCATAGCGGCGGCAGTCGCATTTTTAACATTCCAGGTAGCTATAACCAGAGGTAGGCTTGCAGTCTTTTCTACTGTACTGCCTGTGGCTTCAGAAATTTCCTTTTTATTGGAATTAGTACAGTTGGTTAATGAAGCTCCAATAGCAATACCTGCGCTAGTTAGCGAGGTTTTTTTAATGAATTGTCTTCTTTTCATAGAAATAGGATTTAGTACGTAACACCTTGTTTGTCCAATACTGATTTAGTTCTAAAGGCGTAGAAAAATAAATATAGAAAACAAACTACCGCTACCCAATAGGATGATTGTATACTAAAGATATCAGCTATTTTACCCTGAAGTGGTGGAATGATTGCACCGCCTAATATCATCATAATTAAAAAGGCCGAACCTTGTGAGGTGTATTTGCCCAATCCGGCAATACTTAGTGCGAATATGCAGGGCCACATAATAGAGCAAAAAAGCCCTCCAGACAAAAAGGCAAAGAGCGCTAAATGACCTGTTGAAAATAAGCCTATCAACATACCTAGGATACCAAATAGACTAAATATTTTCATGGTTCTCACGGGATTGTCCTTAGCCAGAAAAAACCCAATTATTTGAACCGCTATACAAACACAGAATATAAGTATCTCGTTCATGGTGTAGTCACCATAATTCACTAGAAGAATTACTCCAAAAGCAACGTAGGGAACAATAATCAATAATGCTTTTTTCAAACCCTTACTTGGATTAAAAACTGTAATAGCTCCCACCCAGCGACCAATCATTAGTCCGCCCCAGTAAAGGGATATAAATGGTGCTATTTCTGCATCATTAAATACAGGTAAGCCTAAAGGATTTAAATTTGAGGCTTTGTCTGCAACAGATTTTAAGAGCTCTCCTAAATTGCTTTGAATGGTAACTTCAACTCCTACGTAGGTAAAAATGGCTAGCATACCCAAGACAAGTTGAGGATAGCGCATGGCGCCCCAACCTTTAGAGGATTTGCTTGCCATAGAATTGGCTATTACAGCGGTAGCAACTACAGCTAAAAGTGCCACAAAGAGCAGTAACAAGCGTGTATTTTCAGTGTTAGAAGAGACGTCGATTTCATCAGAATAAGTGGTAAAAATATAACCGAAACAACTCACAATGATTAGTGTTAAGAAAATAAGAAGGTTACGCGCCTTATTCGCTGGTTCAAAAGCTGTTTCTGATTTTAGTTCCGGTAATTTTTTAGAAAAATGAAATAATGCTGCAGCTAATAAAAATAGCAGACCAACGCCAATGTATAACAGTTGGATGGTGGTCAGTTTTATCTCATTATTTTTAATCATTTCTGTTAATTCCTCACCGCTTACTGCCGAGCCAAACAAAATAAAGGATACTACAACAGGACCTATGGTAGTACCGAATGAATTAATACCTCCAGCTAAATTTAAGCGATGTGAACCTGTTTCGGGTTTACCAAGTGCTATGGCAAAGGGGTTAGCCGTAGTTTGCTGCAAGGAAAAGCCAAGACCTACGATAAAAAGTGCTAAAAGAACGTAATAAAAAATGTTTGTTTGGCCCTGCTCAGCATTCAATAGTGATGGGTACATAACAAAGGCTCCGACTGCGGATAACAGCAAACCGTAGATAATACCATTTTTGTAACCCCAAGAATTTATGATGTCCTTTTTTATGCCACTAGAAATAATGAACAACAAAAGAGCTCCAAGATAATAAGCGCCATAGAATGCAAAATCGACTAATTGGGATTGAAACTGATCAATGTTGAAATAAGTTTTACAAAAAGGAATAAACACACCATTCGAGGCTGCAATAAAGCCCCAGAAAAAAAACACCGTAACAAGGGTAGCTAGGGCAGATTGATTATTGGTCTTTGTCATATTTTAGTTAGTTAGAGTTTAAGATATCAATTAGTCTATGGTAATTTCGTCTACAAAAATCCAGCTTCTACCATCATGTTTGTGACCTAAATGCCATTCAGGAAGTTCGCCAAGTTTTTTTGCTACGAGCTTAATGTATCTAGCATTCACATCAGATGCTAAAAAATTTATGGTTTTTATTTCTGAATCTTCTGCTGGTTTGGTAGCAGCAATAGCGATTTTTGGTGAAATGGGAGTGAAGGTTTTAGAATCTTCTGAAACCAAGCAAGTCACTTCCGTGGGATAAAAAATCCATGACCGTTGGTCTTGTAGAAAATTGACGCTTACATTATTTATGGCTTTAACACTTCCAAGGTCAACAATAGCAACCACATCTTCGTTCCAATAGCCTTGCCATGTTCCAGTTCTAAAGTCCTTGGTCCCAAAAATTCCATCAATCAAGGCGTCATTGCCTCCAGCATTATATTGATTGGCATAATCCGTTTCCAGTTTTATCGAAAGGTTTGGGTCAATTTTATAAAACTGGGTTTCGATAGTAGCGCTTTTTTTACCATTTTTTTCTGAGTACACTTTCAGTCTAGTTGGTTCTGAAATTGTAAATGAATCACTGTACGCTTTCATTTCACCATCACCCAAGCTGTAGTAAATAGTCACATCTTTAGTAGCACATCCGAGAGTGACTTCGGTTTGTCCTTTAAAAGCTACGTCTCCTTCGGCAATGAAAGGCGCAGGAACGATAATGTGATCATCAATTGACGTTTGAGGCTCTTGGCCCTCTCGGCTTCCCCAAACCGCTGGATTATCAGTCATATGAAATTCAAGAACACCGCCATTCATTATTTCGCTATGGGTAAGGTAAGTTCTATCTAGTTTTTCATCATTTAGATATACGTGTTCAACATATATATTGGAGGCACTTAAGCTATGGGCCTTAATCGTAAATTGCTTGCCATTTTCCAGATTAATAGTTGCTTTATTCATAAGCGGTAAACCAATGGCGTATTGATTGCTGCCAGGAGTTACGGGATAAAATCCCATAGCAGAAAAGACGTACCAAGCGCTCATTTGGCCACAATCCTCATTGCCAGAAATACCGTCTGGGGCATTTTGGTACAGTTCCGTTAAAATGTGATAAACCTTTTCTTGGGTTTTATGAGGCCGATTAACGTAATTGTACAGGTAAGCCATGTGATGACTGGGTTCGTTTCCGTGGGCGTACTGTCCTATGAGGCCTGTTATATCTGCTTGATTTCGACCAGTAGTACCGGCTTTAGCGGTGAAGACAGAATCCAAATGTTTTTCAAACTGACGCTTTCCACCGTGTAATTTAATTAAACCTGTAATGTCCTGTGGAACATAATTACTGTATTGCCAAGCATTAGCTTCGGTATAACTAAAATTAACTTCGTAGGGATCGAACGGAGCAAACCAGGTATTGCGAAAGCGGCCACGCATAAATTTAGAGCTCGGATCAAACACATTCTTATAAAACTGTGCCCTTTGTGTAAACAGCTTATAATCGTCATCTTTACCTAAGGCCTTCGCCATTTGGGATATGGTCCAATCGTCATAGGCGTACTCCAAGGTTTTGGATACGGATTCACTTTCGTCTTCAACAGGAATAAAACCATTAGCCTTGTAGGCTGCTAAACCTAGTTTATCCTGATTGGCTGAGTGTTTCATAGCTTCAAAGGCTTTTTCAACATCATAATTCCTTATGCCCTTGAGATAGGCATCTGCAATTACAGGTACTGCGTGATAGCCAATCATACAGCCTGTATAGTTAGCAGATAGGTCCCAAATGGGCATAATACCGCCTTCATCATATTTTGCCAAGAAAGTATTAATAAAATCGTTGGTACGGTCTTCCTCTATTATGGTATATAAGGGATGCGCAGCACGATAGGTGTCCCATAGCGAAAATACCGTGTAATAATCGAAATCTGCCTGATGGATTTCCAAGTCCATACCTCTATAGCGTCCATCGACATCTTGGTATCGATTTGGAGCCAACATGGCGTGATATAAAGACGTGTAAAAATTGGTTTTGTAATCTGTATTTGGGCTTTCAACAATAATTTTTGAAAGCTGTTGCTCCCAATAGTTTTGACCTTCTTTTTTAATGTCTTCGAAGGACTTATTGCCAATTTCAGCTATCATATTTTCTTTCGCACCATGGTCATCAACGGCACTAATTCCTATTTTCACATGGACAGGGTCGTTCTTAGGATTGTTAAATTCAACCACCGCCTGTTTGGCTAAAAACTTGTAGTTCTTACTAAGAGGTGTTCCATTTTCATTATAGGCCATGGATTTTATGGGATGGGAGAACTTTAGGTAATAAAAAAGGCGCTGGTCCTCAGCCCATGCCTTAGAGTGCCTGTGACCTTTCAAAGTAACGGAATCGATATACTCTATCTTATAATCTAACAGTTCGTCACGATGGGCTAAATCTATGACCATGAACTGGTTTTGAGGATTGGGATATTGATACCTATGAATACCGCTTCGCAATGAAACCGTTAGTTCTACATCAATATTTGTGGAATCTAAATGTACCTTGTAATAGCCAGGTTCAGCGACTTCATTATCATGAGTGAAGGGGGCACGATAGCCAGGGTTGCCGTCGGCACCATTATTAAATTGAATAGAAGTTGTAGGCATAAGCAAAACGTCGCCATAATCTGAGACTCCTGTTCCGCTTAAATGCGTATGGGAAAACCCATAAATGTAATTATCAGAGTAGTGATATCCTGAGCAGCCATCCCATCCATCGAGTCTAGTGTCAGGACTTAGCTGCATCATTCCGAATGGTAAAGAGGCACCAGGATAGGTGTGGCCGTGACCACCAGTGCCAATGAAGGGATTCACATAATTTATAAGTGGTTGGTCCTTTCTGGCAGGAAGGATTGAATTAGACTTGGAACAACTTACTATTGAAATACCTAGGAATAAAAGAAAAAATAGTTTTAAACGCATTGAAAAAGGATTCCTTATTTTAGTGGAACTAATATACTAAAATGCACCTCAATAGGTTTTTATCTGTTCTCTTTTTAACTCTAGTAGTTTTTAGATGTTCAAATCCTAATGTATTCATTGAAGAGACAGCACTCATTCCTATTCCGCAATCCATAGAAATAAAAGACTCCTATTTCAAAATTAATTCCAACACAGGTGTAAGGTATGACAATTCTATTTTTAAAATAAGTGGTCCATTTCTCAAAACATTTATCAAAGAGGGAAGTGGTATCGACCTCATGGAGGGGAATGACGTTGTTTTTTATAATAAGCCACAATTGGCCCATGAGGCCTATGAATTAGATATTGCACCATCTAAAATAAGCATTTCAGCAAGTTCAGATCAAGGTGCGTTTTATGCCATTCAAACCTTACGACAAATACTGCCAGTTGCTTTAGAGAATGGTACTTATGGTAAAACCGAACTATTTCTTAAATGCCAAACCATTGCTGATGCACCACAATTTGAATACAGAGGAATGCACTTGGATGTGGGCAGGCATATGTACTCAGTAGATTTCATTAAGAAATACATAGATGCACTAGCCTTATTAAAGATGAATACCTTTCATTGGCATTTAACTGAAGATCAAGGCTGGCGTATAGAAATAAAAAAGTATCCGAAACTTCAAGAAGTAGCGGCTTACAGGAAGGAAACTTTAGTTGGACACTACAATGACCAGCCGCATCAGTTTGATGGCGAGAGCTATGGTGGTTTTTACACTCAAGAACAAATAAAGGATATTGTTGCTTATGCCCAGGAACGTTTTGTGACCATCATTCCAGAAATTGAAATGCCAGGTCACAGTCAGGCTGCCATTGCAGCCTATCCGCAACTTGGATGCACAGGTAATAATGTTGAAGTAGCTACTAAATGGGGCGTTTTTGAAGAAATTTATTGCCCAAAAGAAAGCACCTTTCAGTTTTTGGAAGATGTGATTGATGAAGTTGTTGCGCTATTTCCTGGGAAGTATATTCATATTGGAGGCGATGAGGCACCAAAAACCCGCTGGAAAAACTGCAGTCATTGTCAACAATTGATAAAAGAAAAAGACTTGAAAGACGAGCATGGCTTACAAAGCTATTTTATAGCGCGTATGGAACGTTATATCAACTCTAAAGGAAAACAAATCATTGGTTGGGATGAGATATTGGAAGGCGGTTTAGCGCCAAATGCAACCGTGATGAGTTGGCGTGGCACCGAAGGTGCCGTTGCTGCCGCAAGGCAGCACCATAACGTTGTTATGACGCCAACCTCGCATTGTTATTTTGATTATTATCAGTCCGAAAATGATGAAGAACCTTTGGCCATTGGAGGTTTTTTGCCTTTAGAAAAAGTATACCAATTTAATCCAATCCCAGAGGAATTAACAGAAGGAGAAAGAAAATATGTTCTTGGAGCTCAAGGTAATGTTTGGACAGAGTATATGCCTACGGAAAGTCAAGTAGAATATATGGCTTTTCCAAGGATGTTAGCCATGAGTGAGGTTTTGTGGTTAGATGCAGATCAAAAAAATTATAAGGACTTTGTTAAGCGTCTTGAACTGTTTCATAAACGATTGGAGGCTTTAGACTTCAATTATGCCAATCACTTGTATGAAATTGATGGTGACATGAAAATAGAAAACGGTGAGGCTTTTTATGAACTTAAAACCCAGACAGATGGAAAATCCATCAGATACACTTTGGACGGTTCAGAACCAAATCCAAATTCAGTTCTTTATTCAGGGCCAATTCCAATTACAAAGAATGCCGTTGTAAAAGCTGCGGTGTTCAAAGATGGTGAGCAACATGGTAGAGTCTTTTCACAACGGATAAACTTTCATAAAGCAGTTGGAGCGAGCATTAGCATTGATAAAAAACCACATAAGGCCTATCAAGGCAGTGGAGCGCAAGGACTGATCAATGGAATTTCTGGAAGTGATAAACGGTTTGGTGATAAGGAATGGCTTGGGTTTTGGGGAGAGGATATCGTCATTACTATGGATTTTGAAGAAGGAAAATCGATTAACACAATAACAACAAGATTTCACAATGGAAATGGACAATGGATCTATGCGCCAAAAGAAGTGTCATATGAGTTTCTGTTAGAGGATGGCAGTTATGTATCAGATAAAAGAAACTTAGGTCCTTTTGATAAAACGCATGTGAAACTAGATTATGACTTCAATACACCTAAAACCATGGATATAAAAGTAAAATCTATTATACTTAAAATTCCTAATTATGGTATGATTCCAGAAGGCAAGCAAGGTGCAGGTAACAAGGCATGGACGTTTATTGATGAAATAATAGTGAATTAAGATGCTGCTGGAGATCTGCGCAAACTCGTTTCAATCGGCCAAAAATGCTCAAACCGCAGGAGCCCAACGTATAGAACTGTGCCAGGAATTGACTGTTGGTGGGCTTACGCCATCCTATGGACTTTTAAAAAAAGTAATAGCAGAGCTAACTATTCCCGTTTTTGTTTTAATCAGGCCAAGGTCAGGGGATTTTGTGTATGCTGAACCTGAGTTTGATATTATGAAGCAGGACATTAGCCTTTGTAAAGAGCTCGGTGTTCAAGGCATTGTTTCTGGTGTTTTAAATAAAAATAAGACCATAGATGTAGTGAGGACAAAGGAGTTGCTTGAGCGGTCTAGACCATTATCCTTTACTTTTCATCGCGCTTTTGATGAATTGGATAATCCAGTACTAGGTTTGAATCAACTTATCGAATTAGGAGTTGACCGTGTGTTAACCTCAGGTCAGGAGTCAAGTGCAGTAGATGTCTTGCCCTTATTAATGCAATTTAATGAAATCGCTAGAGGAAGACTAACAATTTTACCAGGTGGAGGAATCAATGCAAAAAATGCAGCAGTTTTTAAGACTAAGGGATTTACGGAAATTCATGCTTCAGCATCGGTTCAGATTTCTCAAGACCAAGGACTTTTTTCCGCTCCGCAGACAGTTTCAGACCTAAAAACGATTAAAGCCATACGAGATGCGCTATAGTTTCATTCTAATCTTAGTCATAATTTTTGGCTGTCAGACCAAGTATGATGTTCCAATCACAATTGAACTAAACAAGAATTGGGAGTTTGGACAGGTTGGCGACAGTCTGTGGCATAAAGCGACGGTGCCAGGAAATGTATTTTCAGATTTATTGGATAATGAACTAATAGAAGACCCGTTTATTGGTGACCATGAGAATAAGGTGCAATGGGTTTCAGGTGAAACTTGGGAGTACAGAACCTTATTTAATGTAGACGAAACAATACTACTGAAAAACCATCTTGAACTTAATTTTGAAGGCTTGGATACTTACGCTTCAGTTTATTTGAATGATAGTTTAATACTCAAGGCTAACAATGCATTTCGCAAGTGGAAAGTCGATGTAAAAAACATAGTAAAAGCTAAAAATGAGATAAGAATCATTTTTGAGCCGAATTCGACTCATGAAGAATCAGAAAAGGCTAAGTTATCGTATGAGCTCCCTGAAGGTAATCGCGTTTTTACAAGAAAGGCACAGTTTCAATACGGCTGGGATTGGGCACCAAAGCTAAATACAACTGGGGTTTGGCGTTCGATAGAACTAGAGGCTTGGGATGATTTTAAGATTGAAGATGTCTATGTGAAGCAACTAGAATTGAAGGATGATAAAGCCCATCTTATCTTAGACTTCAGTGAGAGTGGACCAATTAACACCGATTATCAGTTCAATGTCTATGTAAATGACAGCTTGTATCTTGAATTTAAAAATCCAAATCCGCTGATCCCAGTTTGGATTCCACTGACCATAGAAAACCCTAAATTATGGTGGCCTCATAACCTAGGAAACCCTTATCTCTATGATATAAAAGTCACTGTAAAAGAAGGAAGAAGGGTTTTAGACACGCTTACAGTTAAGAAGGGTTTACGAACCATTGATTTAGTTACCGAAAAAGATAGTCTTGGAGAGTCCTTTTATTTTAGGGTCAATGGAAAACCTATCTATGCAAAAGGCGCCAATTATATCCCGCAACATAGTTTTCAGAATGAGGTTAAAGATGACGATTACAATACCTTGTTGACTGATGTGGTTGATGCCAACATGAATATGCTGCGGGTTTGGGGAGGTGGTATTTATGAAGATGATTTGTTCTATGAGCTATGTGATGAAAAAGGTATTCTAGTCTGGCAAGATTTTATGTTTGCCTGCGCCATGTATCCTGGTGACAATTCTTTTTTGAACAATGTAGCCGTAGAAGCAGAACAACAGGTGAGGCGACTACGAAACCATGCCGCACTTGCACTTTGGTGTGGCAACAATGAGAATTCTGAAGGGTGGCATCGTTGGGGCTGGCAAGCCAATCGAAGTGACGAAGAGAAAGACGAAATCTGGAACAACTATCTTAAAGTGTTCGACTCGATTTTACCAAACACGGTAAGACAACTCTCAGATGTAGCTTATTGGGAAACTTCCCCAAAATACGGTCGAGGTAATCCAAAATACAAAACCGAAGGAGATGCTCATGATTGGTGGGTTTGGCATGACGGCTATCCTTTTGAGCACTATGAGAACCATGTACCACGCTTTATGAGCGAGTTCGGGTTTCAGTCCTTACCTTCCTATGAAACGGTACGCTACATCAATCAAAATGACAGTCTTTTTATAGATTCCGATGTGTTTAAGAATCACCAAAAGCATCGTATAGGTTTCCAGCGTATTGAAGAATATATGGAGCGAGATTTCCCAGTTCCCAATTCGCCTAAGGACTATATTTACATGAGCCAGCTGGTTCAGGCTTATGGGATTACCAAAGGCATCGAAGCCCATAGAAGGGCAAAACCATATAATATGGGGACTTTGTATTGGCAGCTTAACGACTGCTGGCCCTCAGTATCATGGTCGAGTATCGATTTTTTTGGAAATTGGAAAGCACTGCACTACAAGGCCAAGCGAAGTTTTGAAAATGTTTTGGTAAGTAGTGAAGTAGATAACGACTCGTTACAGGTCTGGCTAATAAATGATAATTACAAGAACTTAAAAGACAGTTTAGCTTTTCAGTGTATAGATTTTAAGGGCAATGTGTTAAAGGATTATAGTAAAAATGTGGTGATACCACCGCAATCCGGCAATCAGATATTAAAAATACCAATACATAATTTGCCTTTTGACTTGGAGGAAGTTGCTTTCATTTCAAAATTTAATGGGTCGAGACGATTGCATTGGTTGGTTGCTCCAAAAACGCTCAAACTGAATAGTGCGCCCATATATAAAACCATTAAAAAAGATAGTGCTGGCTATAGTATTGAACTCTCAAGTACAACGCTCCAAAAAGACGTGTTTTTGTTTAGTGACGCTAAAGGGCATTTTTCGGACAATTTTTTTGATATGTTACCTGATGAAACTTACACTGTATTTTTTAGAACCTCCGTAGCGCTCAACGATGTGAGCATAATAAGCTTTAACAATTTCATAAGATAACTCCATAGGCTTCTTCGTAAATTTGATTTGACAATACATAGCAGATGCGCTGGTTTATTTTTATTCTTCTCGTTGGTATAGCCGATTATTATGCGTTTCAAGCTTTGCGTACTATAACTAAAAGTAACTGGTGGTACCTTTTATATTGGTTGTTCACTGTCGCGGTTATCGGAAATTTTGTGTATCAGTTTTATGGTTTCAGCAGAAGTAATGGGTTTTCACAAAGTAACTCCTTGGCTGTAGGCTTTCTTATTGCCATGGTTGTGCCAAAATTGGTTCTTATCGCCGTGATGTTCACTGAGGATGTCTTTAGGGTTCCGCAGGGCTTGTACAGTTATTTCATGCAAGATACTGGTGCAGAAAATGGTATAAAGCACTTTCCGTCTAGACGAAAATTTATCAGTCAAATTGGTTTGGGGCTTGCGGCTATTCCTTTTGCCTCCATTCTTTATGGGATGTATAAGGGCAA
This sequence comes from uncultured Winogradskyella sp., assembly GCA_913055905.1. Classification (GTDB taxonomy): domain Bacteria; phylum Bacteroidota; class Bacteroidia; order Flavobacteriales; family Flavobacteriaceae; genus Winogradskyella. Next base: position 63,643 of record CAJXLB010000001.1, on the reverse strand, counting down.
GTACAATTTTAAGGTGCTCAAATATGTGTTGCATTTTGAAGATTTACCAGATGCGTTTGATGGTTACCGACTCACCCAAATAAGCGATATTCATTCGGGTAGCTTTGACAATGTTGAAAAGGTAAAATATGCGGTAAACCTTATTAATGAGCAAGCCAGCGATGTCATATTGTTTACGGGAGATATGGTTAACAATAAGGCTGCTGAATTAGAACCTTACGTTCCTATATTTAAAAATTTAGAGGCTAAGGACGGTTTATTTTCAGTTCTCGGAAATCATGATTACGGTGATTATATAAGATGGAATTCTGAAGATGAAAAACGACAGAATCTTGAAGATTTGAAGCGTCTTCAAAAGGAAATTGGATTCGATTTGCTGCTCAACGAAAACCGTTTTATTGAGAGGGACGGAGAACGCTTGGCTATTATAGGTGTTGAAAATTGGGGAAAAGGCGGATTTAAAAAGGCAGGCGATTTAAAAAGGGCTAAGAAAGGTGTTCATAGTTCTGATTTTAAAGTTTTGTTGAGCCATGACCCAAGTCATTGGGATGCTGAGGTTGTAAATGACGATTACCATTACCATCTCACCTTGAGTGGTCATACCCATGGAATGCAATTTGGCATTGAAATCCCTGGGGTTTTTAAATGGAGTCCAGTAAAATGGCGGTACAAGCAGTGGGCTGGTATTTATGAACAGCTAGGGCAATATATCAATGTTAATCGTGGATTTGGCTATTTGGCCTTTCCAGGGAGGGTTGGGATTTGGCCCGAAATAACAGTAATTGAATTGAAGAAAGGCACAAAAGATGCATAATTACTAACAATTGTTTATTTTTATAAAGCTCATAATGAACTTTCTACAATTTTGGTATTGTATTTTTAATTAGGTTTGTATAACAAGGTTTGACTAAATTCGATATTATATGTCAAAATTCGGGGAATTAATTGATGTAGATATTCCTGTCCTGCTAGACTTTTACACAGAGTGGAATGAGCAATCAGTAGCTATGCATCCTGTTCTAAGAGATGTTGCCGCAGCTTTAGGCGATAAGGCTAAGGTTATTAAAATCGACGTCGATAAGAATAAGGAACTCGCAGAAGCCCTACGTGTAAAAGGACTCCCAACATTGATTATTTACAAGAATGGCGAAATGAAATGGCGTCATAGCGGAGAGCAAGATGCCAATACGCTAATTGGAATCATTCAAGAATACGTATAGCTTCTTAATGAATCGCCTTAAAACTGTACCCTCTATCAGAAAAATGTTCTAATACTTTGGGTAGGACATATTTTAGATTTCTTTGTGCTTTTAAGCTGTCATGAAAAACCACAATACTTCCTGGCTTTGCTTTAGAAATCACGTTGTTTAAACATTGTTCTGGCGACACTCGCTTGTCCCAATCGAAGGAAAGAACATCCCATAATACAATTCTGTAGCCCTGTTCCTGAAGCGCCTTACTTTGTGCCGATTTAAATTTACCATAAGGAGGCCTAAACATTTTTTGGTGATTACTGCTGGGCCTAATTAGGGTAGTAATAAGATTATCTGTTTGGCTAACATCATTTAAATAGTCATCGGTTTTAACGTTCCATCCTTTTAAGTGGTTAAACGTATGATTTCCAATAGCATGACCATTCTCAATAATAGTGCTGAATATATCAGGCGACGTCTTGATATTATTTCCAATGCAGAAGAACGTTCCTTTAGCATTAAATTGCTGAAGAGTTTGTAATACCCATTCCGTTACAACAGGTGTTGGCCCATCATCAAATGTAAGATAAAGGGTCTTATGGTCTGTTGGAATATCCCATACAAAATTTGGAAACAATGATTTGGCAAATCCTGGAGTCTTGGCCGGAATAATATTCATTTCCTATTAGTCTTCTTCTGGTGCTATAGCACTAGAGCTGTCATTGAGCAATGCATTGATATCTATATCATCGCTTGGCATGGGTTCTTCTTCAGATGGTCCCATCAGGGGATCAAAAAGTTGTAAGTAACTATTGAATTTTTTCGTCTCCTCTAAAACAAAATCTTCATTATCGTACACAACAAGAACATCTACAAGAGCTCTATAACGCTGAATATCTGTATAAATTTCTTCAATTAAACGCTCTTGCGTTTTAAGCGGTTGGCTGCTCAAATACATGAGGTTTTCTTGATATTTTCTGGCAACTTCTTTAAAAAGGTTCCTTGCCTTGTCACGGTTTCCAACTTCAAAGTAGGTGCTAATGTAAGGCTCTAGCAACGAATAAAACCCAAAGGTATCTACAGGCATTTTTTCCATAGCTAAGTCTGCAATTTCTTCAGCTTTATCCAATTTGTCTTCATTGATAAGTTGTTCTATGAGTCGTGCTAAATTTCCTCTATAAGTAATACCATTACGTCTCGTTTCAATATCGTGGTAAATGTCTTCACCACTTCCGCCCCAATCCCAAGAACTCACAAGGTCGTACATTAAATCAGCATCAACTCTTCCCATATCGTAAGGGTTGGCTCGGTCTACAGGTGTTTTTATAGGGACTAATTTATAGCACATACCATCTAATTGTAGGTAGTCTTTTAGCCAAATGTAATCCTCGTCACTAAAAGCTCCTCCAGAAAAATAAATAGGTCTTTCCCAATTATTATTGGCAATGATGTCTAACATTAACAGTCTGTTTTTGTAAATGTAGCTTCCATCAATTCTTAAGTAAAGATTATCTTCAATTTTTGCCGAATCTTTGGGTTTCACAATACCATTTCTTAGAACAGCATTTTTATCTACAGGAACTCGGATATTACGCGAAGGAAAATAATTGGAATTGAGCAAGTGCTTAGGGTAAACCCTTGGGTCTTCGCCCCTACGTTCTACAATGAATTTTAGTTTTGTACTCGGTTCTTCACTGCTTACAAAATCCATAAAGCGTTTTATGTCTAAAGTGTCCTTAGCTACTTTTTCACTTATTTCTCTATAAATAATGACGTCTCTTGTGCTACCTCTGTACTGCTTATGTGTCAATTGTGATGGTATAGGGTCACTTTCATAAGCTTTGCGCTTCATTTGGTCTATATACCAATCGGTTTGGAACAAACTTGTATTGACTACCCTTACATCCGTTCTTACGCCTTCAATTTCTTGAAGATACCATAAGGGAAATGAATCATTGTCGCCAATGGTAAATAAAATGGAATTAGGTGCACAGGATTCTAAGTATTTTCTTGCCATAGCATTGGCCGTATATTTGCCAGAGCGGTCATGGTCGTCCCAATTATTCGCAGCCAAGATTCCTGGTACAAGAACAAGGCATAATACCGTTAATGCTGGCGCAAGCCATTTGCTTTTAATTTTTTCTTGAAATAGGTCAAAGAGCCCATAGACACCAAAACCTATCCATATGGCAAAGACATAGAATGATCCTACCACGGAATAGTCACGCTCCCTAGGTTCAAATGGCCTTATATTGGTGTAGAATTGAATGGCCAGACCAGTCATTAAGAAAAACACCAATAATACCCAAAAACGCTTTTTATCTGTGTGGAGCAAGAAAAAGAAACCAACCAAGCCCAATAGTAAAGGCAATAGGTAATAGGTATTTCTTGCCTTGTTATCAAGAACATCTGTAGGCAAATTGTCTTGAGACATGCCTAAGTGCCACTCATCAATAAACGGTATCCCGGAAATCCAATTACCATTAAAATCATCGTATTTTCCTTGTACGTCGTTTTGCCTTCCCGCGAAATTCCACATAAAATAGCGCCAATACATGTAACCAAATTGGTATTGCAGCATATAGGCCAAATTATCTCCAAAAGAGGGTTTCTCTACAATAAAATATTGTTGGGCGTAACGTCTCAAAAACTGGTCGTACCCTTCATAATCAATCTCACCATTGGCAACGCGCATCCTAAAATCCATGACCATTTCGTCTATCCTTCGCTTTTCTTGAAGGGCGTATTGGCTAGCTCTATCTTCGTCAAGTCCATAACTAAGCGCCTCATTGTAGATGTCATTTTGCAAAGCAGGATCAACTTTAAAGTCAATAAGTCCTGTAAACATCATATAGTTCTGAGCATGCTCAGTACTCCACATCCTTGGTAAAATTGAGGCGTGCTCGTGATTGTAATTTTGCTTGCTGTTCTGCCAATCATTTATAATCACGTATTTGCCAAGTTTTTCGTCTTTCTCGTAGTTTTTCTTATCATCCACAAAAGGTTCGTCTTCATCTGCTCCTGAGTAAATTTCCGTGAACTGTGGGCCGTAAAAGAGGTGTGTTTCTGGATACTGTTCTAAGTTATAATAGGCTAAGAGTTCTCTGGCATCTGAAGGGTTGTTTTCATTGATAATAACGTTAGCATTGGCTCTTATGGGCAACATTATCCAAGATGAAAACCCAATAAAAATGAACATGAGGCATAACACCATGGTATTAAGGTGAGGCAACCGACGTTTACGGGTATAATTTAAGCCGTAATAAAAGGCGCCAATTACAATGAGCCCTGTTATGATTGTCCCAGAATTAAAAGGGAGACCTACGGAATTAACAAAAAATACCTCAAGGTTTCCAAATAGCTCAAGGGTTGAAGGCAGAAGAAGTTTAAAAATAAACAATAAAATGGCCGCCGAAGCAACATTGGCTATGATGAAGTTTTTTACCGTGATGGTTTTGTAGTTTTTAAAATAATAAAGAAGGCCTATTGCAGGAATAGTTAATAAGCCCATAAAGTGCACACCAAATGACAGCCCAATGATAAAAGCTATTAAGACCAACCAGCGGTTTCCTCTGGGTTGATGCATATCCTGTTCCCATCGTAAACCGAGATAGAATAAAACGGACATAATCAAAGTGGCCATGGCATAGACCTCTGTTTCTACAGCATTGAACCAAAAAGAATCGGTAAAGGTAAAAGCCAAGCTTCCTACGAGGGCACTGCCTAAAATGGCATAGCCTTTTTCAGATGAGGACGACGACACATCGTGATTAACCAATTTAACTAGGAGCATGCTTATGGTCCAGAACATGAATAAAATGGTAAATGCACTAGATACGGCACTCATTAAATTCATTATCATTCCAATTTGCGAAGGTTCTAGAGCAAATATTGAGAAAAATGCTCCCATCATTTGAAATAGGGGAGCTCCTGGTGGGTGTCCAACTTGTAATTTAGAAGACGTCAAAATATATTCTCCAGCGTCCCAAAAACTTACTGTTGGTTCTATGGTAAGCGCATAGACAGTAAATGCAATAGCAAAAACACACCATGCTAATATAGTATTCCACTTCTTGAAGTTTAAATGACTCATATAACCCTATTTATTGACGCTGGCGAATTTAGTAATTATTACCATAATGCGCTCCCTTTTATATAAACGTTAGGTAATTTAGGTTATTTTTAGAGAAAATTTTTGTTCGAGAAAAAGATTATTATAAATTTGCATCCTCTTTTCAGAGATTGGCCCATGGTGTAACTGGCAACACGTCTGGTTTTGGTCCAGAAGAGTCTAGGTTCGAGCCCTAGTGGGCCAACAAAATTTCAAGTCCTAATCATTAATTTGATTGGGATTTTTTTCTTTTAGATTTTAAAGGTTATAACAGGGCGTTTTGCATGGTTTACCAAGTCTTCGCTGATACTGCCATTTAAGAAATGGGCAATGCCTTGGCGACCATGGGTGCTAATACCAATTAAATCTGCATCAATGTCTTTTGAGAAGTTCAAAATACCTTGTTCAATGGTAACATCATTGTGTATGTTAATGGTATAATTGTCAAAAGACTGTCCAGAAATAAAATCATTGATACGCGACTGTGCCTCGTAGGAAGTAATGAATTTATTAGCCGTATTTACCATTAACAGATGAATTTTGGCGCCGAATCCTTCGGCTAGTTTTACGGCCTGTTTATAGGTCTCCCTATTGTCGTTTTTAAAGTCAGAGGCGAAAACGAAGTGATTTATATTAAATGATTTGTGTTCATTTTTAATAACCAGTACTGGCACATCTGATGTTCTAACCACTTTTTCTGCATTAGAGCCCACAAACATTTCCATAAGCCCAGAGGTTCCATGAGAACCCATCACAATCATATCAATGTCGTACTCATTGCAAGCCTCTTTTATTTCGTTAAAAGTAATATCTGCTTTTACCGTTTCATAAACCGTTATGTCTTGGAGGTAGTCACTCTCCATGAGGTCTTCAAATTTTTTATGGGCCAACCTCATAAAAAACAGTGCTTCTGGGACATCGCTATGCGCATTTATAGGGTCAATTTGTTGCATTGGTATTTCCATCATATGCAAAAGATAGATTTCAGCATTAAACTTCCTTGCTAGCATAGCAGCCACCTTTAAGGCATTTTCGGCTTGCTCGGAAAAATCAGTAGGGACTAAAATGCGATTCATATAGATTGTATTTATGTTAGTCTTATAAATTTAATAAAATAAATCTAGTTGGCCTTGCTTGTCTGTCTTATTATTATATTGTATATTTGCCCAAGCATTTACGGAAATGAATACAGGAGAGGACGCAGGTCCTCTCTTTTTATATCAAAAAATGATGCAAGAGCTTGTGCAACTATTGTTAGATAAGGCTTTTAAGGAACGAGAAGATTTGTTTCTCTTAGACCTGCATGTATCTAATAACAACGATATAAAAGTGGTCATTGACGGTGACAAAGGAGTTTCAGTTGAAGACTGTATCTACGTGAGCCGCTCAATAGAACACAATTTAGATAGGGAAGAGCATGATTTTGCTTTAGAGGTATTGTCAGCAGGTGCAACAGCACCCTTAGTTTTGCCGAGGCAATATCATAAGCACATAGGCAGAAAATTGCAGATTAAAACACAACAGGACGAATCCTTTGAGGGACAGCTCCAAAAGGTAAACGAGGATGGCATTAGCATTTCCTGGAAAACTCGGGAGCCCAAACCTGTAGGTAAAGGAAAAGTAACCGTTACAAAAGAGCAGGATTTTGCTTTTAGTAACATAAAGGAAGCAAAAGTTAAGATTAAATTTTAATTCAAATCAATTATGGAAAATGTAGCGTTAATAGAATCATTTTCAGAATTTAAAGATGATAAGTTAATTGATAGGGTAACGCTAATGGCGATTCTAGAAGATGTATTGCGCAGCGCCTTAAAAAAGAAATATGGCGATGACGATAATTTTGATATTATTATCAATCCAGATAAAGGAGACTTGGAAATTTGGAGAAACCGTGTCGTTGTGGCAGATGGAGAAGTAGAAGACCCTAATCAAGAAATTGAATTGTCAGAGGCTCAAAAAATTGAGCCCGATTTTGAAGTCGGTGAGGACGTTGCAGAAGAAGTAAAACTCGTAGATTTGGGAAGACGCTCAATTTTGGCACTAAGGCAAAACCTCATTGCTAAAATCCATGAGCATGACAACACCAATATATACAAGCAATTCAAAGAACTAGAAGGCGAAATCTATACAGCAGAAGTACATCATATTAGACACAGAGCCATCATATTACTTGATGACGATGGCAATGAAATCATACTTCCAAAGGAAAAGCAGATTCCGTCAGACTTCTTTAGAAAAGGTGAAAATGTACGCGGAATCATAGAAAGTGTAGAGCTTAAAGGCAGCAAACCAGCTATAATCATGTCCAGGACATCTCCCGTATTTTTGGAGAAATTGTTTGAGCAGGAAATACCAGAGGTTTTCGATGGGCTCATTACTGTGAAAAAAGTGGTTAGAATTCCTGGTGAAAAAGCTAAGGTTGCCGTAGATTCTTATGACGATAGAATTGATCCCGTTGGTGCTTGTGTTGGTATGAAAGGATCAAGGATTCATGGCATTGTGAGAGAGTTAGGAAATGAAAATATAGACGTGATAAATTACACCAATAACATTCAGTTGTTTGTAACTAGGGCATTGAGTCCGGCACGTGTTACGTCTTTAAAGCTAGATGAGGAAAATAATCGCGCCGAAGTCCTTTTGAAGCCCGAAGAAGTTTCAAAAGCTATTGGTAGAGGAGGCCACAACATAAGGTTGGCAGGTCAATTAACAGGTTTTGAAATAGACGTGTTTAGGGAAGGCGCAGAAGAAGACGTTGAACTATCCGAGTTTAGCGATGAAATCGACGGTTGGATTATAGACGAATTTAGCAAGGTAGGTTTAGATACAGCAAAAAGTATTCTAGAATTAGACATCGATGATTTGGTAAAACGTACCGACTTAGAGGAAGAAACCATTATCGAAGTGATTAAGATTCTAAAAGAAGAATTTGAAGAATAACAGCAGTCAATTCAAATGTTTAACAAAGTTGAATTGATAAAATAATTATAAGTTTTATATTACAGGCAATTTATGGCTCAAATTAGAATAAATAAAGTATTAAGGGAGTTAAATATTTCATTGGACCGAGCAGTGGATTTTTTGGAATCCAAGGGTATTGAAATTGAGAAAAGCCCAAATACAAAAATTTCACAAGAGGTATATGACACGTTAGCAGATGAATTTCAGACTGATGCTACCAAGCGTGAAAAAGCCCAAGAAGTGAGCGAGGCCAAAATGAAAGAAAAAGAGAGGCTCCGTGAACAGAGAGAACGTGAAATTGAAGAAAAGCAAAAGAAAGAGGCTGCAAAAGAACCTGTAGTAAAAGCAAAGGCCGATCTTAGTGGCCCTAAGAAAGTTGGTAAAATAGACTTGGATAAGCCTAAGGCCAAAGCAGAAGAGGAGGAAAAGACTGAGGCACCGAAGGAGCCAGCTAAGCCAAAAGCAGAAAAAAAGAAAAAGGTCGAAGCTAAAAAAGAAGATAAGAAAGAAGAAACCCAAGAGCCAGAGGTTAAGGAAGCGCCAGAGGAAAAATTAAAAACGCAGTATCAGAAACTATCTGGACCAACAGCGACAGGCGAAAAAATAGACCTTACCAAATTTAATAAGCCTAAAAAGAAAAAGGCTGAAAAGAGCTCGGAAGAAAAATCCGGTAGCAAGCGTAAGCGCAGAAGAATAAGTAAAGCTGGAGGCGACAACAAATCTAATTTTGATAATAGAAAACAACGTGGTAAAGGGCGTTCTAGGTCAAAAGTGGTAAAAGAGGAGCCAAGTGAAGAAGAGGTGCAGAAGCAGATACGTGAAACGCTTGAAAAACTTCAAGGAAAATCCAGTAAAGGCAAAGGCGCCAAGTATAGAAGAGAAAAACGCGACCAACATAAAGAAAAGTCAGAGAAAGAGCTACAAGCAGAAGCAGCAGAAAGTAAAATTCTAAAAGTTACTGAATTTGTTACCGTAAGCGAGGTGGCAACTATGATGAATGTAGGTGTTACAGAAGTTATTTCGGCATGTATGTCATTGGGAATGATGGTAACTATGAACCAGCGTCTCGATGCTGAGACACTTTCCATCGTTGCAGATGAGTTTGGTTATGAGGTCGAATTTGTCACAGCGGACATAGAAGAGGCCATAGAAGAAACTGAAGATAGACCTGAGGACCTAGTGCCAAGAGCACCAATTGTAACGGTTATGGGTCACGTTGACCACGGTAAAACGTCGTTGTTGGATTACATTCGTGAAGAAAATGTTATTGCAGGTGAATCTGGTGGTATAACCCAGCATATCGGAGCCTATGGTGTAGAACTATCCAACGGTCAAAAAATCGCATTTTTAGATACTCCAGGTCACGAGGCGTTTACCGCAATGCGTGCACGTGGAGCTCAAGTTACAGATATCGCTATTATTGTTGTGGCTGCAGATGATGCTATAATGCCTCAAACCAAAGAAGCTATTTCACATGCTCAGGCTGCAGGTGTTCCAATAGTGTTTGCCATTAATAAAATTGATAAACCAGATGCTAACCCAGATAAGGTGAAAGAAGGCCTCGCCAATATGAACTTATTGGTTGAGGATTGGGGAGGAAAAATTCAATCCCACGACATTTCCGCCAAATTCGGTACTGGTGTTAAGGAACTTTTGGAAAAGGTATTGTTAGAGGCTGAGCTGTTAGAGCTTAAAGCCAACCCTAATAAACCAGCGCATGGTACCGTGGTCGAAGCTTATTTGGATAAGGGTAGAGGTTATGTTTCTACCGTATTAGTGCAGGCCGGAACCCTAAGAGTTGGAGATTACGTCCTTGCAGGAAAGCACAGCGGAAAGGTTAAAGCCATGCAAGATGAACGTGGCAATGAAGTTAAGGAAGCAGGGCCATCGACACCAGTTTCTATATTGGGACTGGACGGTGCGCCACAAGCAGGTGATAAGTTCAATGTTTTTGAAGATGAACGCGAAGCCAAGCAAATTGCTAGCAAGCGTACACAATTACAACGAGAACAATCGGTAAGAACACAACGCCATATTACGCTTGATGAAATAGGAAGACGAATTGCTTTAGGTGATTTCCAAGAGTTGAATATCATCCTTAAAGGTGATGTTGATGGTTCTGTTGAGGCCTTAACAGATTCCTTCCAAAAATTATCAACTGAAGAAATTCAGGTCAATATCATCCATAAGGGTGTAGGTGCCATTACAGAAAGTGATGTATTGCTGGCTTCAGCATCAGACGCCATTATAGTTGGCTTTAATGTAAGACCAGTAGGTAATGCTAGGGATATTGCTGATAAAGAGGAAATAGACATCAGAACATACTCCATTATTTATGATGCCATCAACGATCTTAAAGATGCTATGGAAGGTATGTTGTCCCCAGAAGTTAAGGAAGAGGTCACTGGTACAGCAGAAATTAGAGAGACCTTTAAGATTTCTAAAGTGGGAACTATTGCAGGATGTATGGTTACCAACGGTAAGATCTACAGAAATTCAGGCGTACGAATTATACGCGATGGTGTCGTAGTATTCACGGGTGAATTGGCTTCCCTCAAGAGGTTTAAGGATGATGTAAAAGAAGTCTCCAAAGGGTATGATTGTGGTATGCAGATAAAAGGCTACAATGATATCAAAGAAGGTGATGTTATAGAGGCCTTCCAAGAAGTGGAAGTGAAGAAGAAACTTAAGTAAAAAAAAAGAGCGGTGAATTAACCGCTCTTTTTTTTATCATTTATCCTTAAAACTTCGGCTGAAACACAATGGCATTCATATAATTTTCCTTGATTTTTTTCAGTGCGCGATCGGCTTCCAATCGCGATGCAAAGTTACCAACCCAAACTTTGTAGTTAGGAGTGTTCCACTCAATCTCAACAGGCCATTCACTGTAAATGTCAAGGAAATCGGCCTTAGCCTCTTGTGCCTTGTCAGGATCTACGCTCTGGTAAATCTGTATTTTGTAAATCTTCACGGTGGCAATGTCTTTTTTAAACTCCAATAATTTGCTAATGTCTGGGTGTTGATCGATAGAGACATTGCCCTTTTGTGCCGAAACTAAAAAAGTCCCTAACACTAAAAAGAATACACTAAAATAAAAGGTCTTTAATCGCATTGATTTTAAATATTTTATGCAAAGGTATAGTTATTTCTAAAAACGTAAGACATCTTTTTAATATTGCAGCAAAAGCGGTATTTACTTAACTAAACGAGATTTTGCTATAAGTCAATAGGCTCCATTAAGCCTCAATAAAAAGGGTGAAACTTAGTTTATTTAGAATTATTATAAATTAGATGTTAACACTTCACTAACATTCCTAAAATCGACTTTATATCTTACTTTTGCAAGAGTTTTTACAAACATGACTTTTGTCATATTTTGAAAAAATCGTACCAAACTTTAGAAGATAATTCTACATATAATATGAAACACGTTATCTACCGTAATTTAACCTCTAAGATTCTTAGTTTCGGTTTTATTTTTTTCCTTACGTTTTCTATTTCTATTAATGCTCAAGAAGAAACAGCAGAAGCAGCAGGAGATCCTGTAAACGGAAAATCGCTATTTAATGCCAATTGTGCGGCATGTCATAGATTAAATAAACCTATGACTGGTCCCGCTCTGGCCAACGTAGAGCAGCGTTTGTACGAAGAAGAAGGTCTTGACAGAGAATGGTTAAACAAATGGATTAGAAACAGTGCTGGCTTAATCAGTTCAGGTGACGCCTATGCCAATAAAGTTTATAATGAGTGGAATCAGGTAGCTATGAATGCGTTTCCGCAATTGAGCGACCAAGATATTTCAGATATTTTGGCCTACACGGCAGCACCACCTCCAGCACCTGCGGTTGCAGAAACTGCAGTTGCCGAACAAGCTGGCGGTGCTCAAGGCGGAATTTCCAACGAAATTATTTTAGGAGCATTAGCGGTGCTTTTTGGTTTGTTGGCTATGGCGCTTATTGTTGTTAAGCGCACCTTAAACCGCTTTGCCGAGGCTAAAGGTATTCCTGTAGTTGAGGAAGACGAAAAGCGTTTGCCCTTATGGAAGGCCTTTGTGCAAAATCAATTCTTGGTTTTGGTTACCTCTATTTTCTTCCTTTTAGGTAGTGCTTATTTTGTTTATGGTTATTTAATGCAAGTTGGTGTAGACCAAGGCTATGAGCCAGTACAGCCTATTCACTATTCGCACAGAATCCACGCTGGTGAAAATGGTATTGACTGTAAATATTGTCACTCATCGGCACGTGTTTCCAAACATTCAGGTATTCCATCGCTTAATATTTGTATGAATTGTCATAAAGCGATTGGACAAGTAGCAGAAGCGACCCAGCAAGAAGGAATTAATGAATACGGTGTCGATTACAATGCCGAAATTCAAAAACTATATAAAGCCGTAGGTTGGGATGAAAGTACCCAATCGTATACGGGAGAAACCTCTCCAGTTGAATGGATACGAATTCACAACCTGCCAGACTTGGCTTACTTTAATCATGCGCAGCACGTTTCTGTGGCAGGAGTAGAGTGTCAAACATGTCATGGGCCGGTTGAAGAAATGGAAATTATGTATCAGCACGCACCGCTTACCATGGGATGGTGTATCAACTGTCACAGGGAAACAAACGTAAATGTGCAGGATAACGGCTACTATGCCAAAATCCATGAAGAGTTATCTAAAAAGTACGGTGTAGAGCAGTTAACAGCAGCTCAGATGGGCGGCTTAGAATGTGGTAAGTGCCACTATTAATTATTAATTAGAAGTAATTCATAGATATATGTCATCAAACAAGAAATACTGGAAAAGTGTTGAAGAACTGAACGAAAACAGTTCTATAGTTGAGACGCTTCAACAGAATGAGTTTGTAGAAGAAATCCCAACAGACGAGTTTTTAGGTGATAAGGCTTCTTTGGAGTCCTCATCCACTTCTCGAAGAGATTTCTTAAAATATGTAGGCTTCAGCACGGCCGCAGCATCTTTAGCAGCATGTGAGGGACCTGTAATAAAGTCTATTCCTTATGTGGTTCAGCCTAAGGAAATTATTCCTGGCGTTGCCAATTACTATGCAACCACTATTGCAGATGGCTACGATTTTGCAAGTATTCTTGTAAAAACAAGGGAAGGTAGACCTATAAAAATTGAGAATAATACAGATGCAGCTACTAATGGCATGGCAAATGCTAGGGTGCATGCTTCAATATTAGGGCTATACGATAGTTTGAGGGTTAAAGCTCCAATGAAGGAAGGTTCTGAAATCTCTTGGGATACCTTTATGTCTGAGACCACTTCTAAACTTGATGCTATTAAGGCAGAAGGAAAAGAGATTGCCATTCTAACACAGACATTTGCCAGTCCTTCGACAAGAAATTTAATTGCCGATTTTAAAGAAGTATTTACCAATGTGCGTCATGTAGAATATGATGCTATATCAGAATCTAAAACACTTGCTGCATTCCAAGCGAAGTATGGTGAGCGTGCCATGGCGAATTATGATTTCTCCAAGGCATCAACGATTGTTTCAGTAGGAGCAGATTTCCTTGGCGATTGGCAAGGCGGTGGATACGAGTCTGGCTATGCCAAGAATCGTATTCCTGCAAATGGAAAAATGTCACGCCATATTCAATTTGAGGCTAACATGAGTCTTTCGGGCGCAAACGCAGATATGCGTGTGCCTATGACGGTAGCCGAGCAGAAATTAGCCCTAGCTAAGTTATACAGTTATGTTACTGGCAGCGCAGTAGGTGGCAGTTTGCCTGAAGCATTGGATAAAGCCGTGAGAAGTGCAGCTTCAGAAATAAGTAAGGCAGGAAGCAACGCCGTAGTAGTAACAGGATTGCAGGACGTGAATGCACAAACGGTAGTGTTGGAGTTGAATGAATACCTTAAAAGTAAAGCATTTGACCCTAAAACAACCGTAAAAACGAGACGCGGTGACGATAATCAGGTAATGAGGTTGATTAAAGATATGAAAGCGGGAAAAGTTGCCGCAATCATAATGGCTGGTGTTAACCCAATGTATACCTTACCTAATAGTTCTGATTTTGCTGAAGGCCTAAAGAAGACAGAACTTTCTATAGCCTTCTCCATGAAAGAGGATGAAACGGCTTCAGAATGTCAATACATCGCAGCAACACCACATTATTTAGAATCTTGGGGTGACTACGAGTTTAAAAAGGGTCATTACAGTGTAATGCAACCGACCATAAGACCACTGTTTGACACAAAACAGTTTCAAGAAGTCTTGATGGGTTGGACAGCTAATGAACAAACCTATCGTGATTATATTAAACAAATATGGTCAGAAGATATACTAAACGGAGAATCATTTAATAAAGCGGTTCAAGATGGTGTCTTTGTCTCTTCTTACGATGAAATGGGAGCGTATGACATTTTAGACGGCAATAATTCAGAAGCTGAAGATAGTGAAGAAGTACCTAGCGGAAATGCAGCAAGGGCTTTAGCAGCATCTTCAAAGTCCAATGGTATGGAGCTTATCCTTTATCCAAAGGTTGGAATGGGAGATGGCCAGCAAGCTAATAACCCTTGGTTGCAAGAGTTTCCAGATCCAATAACAAGAACTTCTTGGGACAACTATTTAACTGTATCGAAATCTGATGCGGACGCAATGGGATTGGTCAATGAGAATGTGGCCAATGGAGGTCTTAACGGATCATATGCCAATGTTACCGTAAATGGGACAACAGTATCTAATGTTCCGGTAATTATTCAACCTGGCCAAGCTAAAGGTACAGTTGGATTGGCTTTTGGTTACGGAAAGACTAAAGGATTGAAGGAGGAAATGCAAACTGGAGTAAATGCTTATCCATTGTACCAGAATTTTAGTTCGGTACAAAACGTTAGTATAGAGAAAGCTTCGGGAATGCATGAGTTTGCCTGTGTACAGCTCCACAATACCTTAATGGGTAGAGGAGATATCATTAAGGAAACCACGCTTGAGATTTTCAACACAAAAGATAAAGAATACTGGAATGCTGTTCCAAAAGTATCTAAAGATCATATAGAGACTCCAGTAACATCTCCTGATGTTGACATTTGGGATTCTTTTGATCGTTCAATAGGTCATCATTTCAATCTATCCATAGATTTAAATGCATGTACAGGTTGTGGCGCTTGTGTGATAGCTTGTCACGCTGAGAATAACGTTCCTGTAGTTGGAAAATCAGAAATGCGTCGTAGTCGCGATATGCACTGGCTACGAATAGATAGATACTACTCGTCTCAAGAGTCGTTTGAAGGCGATAATGAGAAAAAAGACAATATTTCTGGATTGAGCAGCTCTTTGAGCGAATTTGGCGAAATGGAGAATCCAGCGGACAACCCACAAGTAGCTTTTCAACCGGTAATGTGTCAGCATTGTAATCACGCGCCTTGTGAAACGGTTTGTCCTGTTGCAGCAACAGTGCATAGCCGTCAGGGACAAAACCACATGGCTTACAACCGTTGTGTTGGTACGCGTTACTGTGCTAATAACTGTCCTTATAAGGTAAGACGCTTTAACTGGTTCTTATACAATAAGAATGATGAGTTTGATTATTACATGAATGACGATTTAGGCCGAATGGTTCTTAATCCAGACGTAACCGTACGTTCTAGAGGGGTTATGGAGAAATGTTCATTCTGTATCCAGAAAACTCAAAAAACGATATTGGATGCGAAGCGTGCTGGACGTCCAGTTGAGGACGGCGAATTCCAGACTGCGTGTTCTGCAGCATGTGGCAATGGCGCTATGGTGTTTGGAGATATCAATGATAAGAGCAGCAAGATTGCTGAATTGAAAGAAGACGATAGAGCGTACCACTTATTAGAGCATGTAGGAACTAAACCGAATGTGGTTTATCAAACAAAAGTGAGAAACACAGCAAAAGCATAACTAAATTAAAGAATCAATTATATAATTATGGCGTCTCATTACGAAGCACCTATTAGAAGACCTTTAGTAACCGGAGAAAAATCCTATCACGATGTTACTGTGGATGTGGCCAGACCTGTAGAAGGTAATGCCAATAAAGCTTGGTGGATTGTTTTTAGTATTTCTTTGGTAGCCTTTCTTTGGGGAATAGGGTGTATTATTTATACCATTTCTACTGGTATTGGAGTTTGGGGTCTCAATAAAACCGTAAACTGGGCCTGGGATATTACCAATTTTGTTTGGTGGGTAGGTATTGGTCACGCAGGAACTCTGATTTCGGCCGTACTACTTCTGTTCAGGCAAAAATGGAGAATGGCAATTAACCGCTCGGCAGAGGCCATGACAATTTTCTCGGTTGTGCAAGCAGGACTTTTCCCAATTATTCACATGGGTCGTCCATGGTTGGCATATTGGGTATTACCAATTCCAAACCAATTCGGTTCTTTATGGGTGAACTTTAACTCACCGCTATTGTGGGACGTATTTGCAATTTCAACGTATCTATCGGTATCACTTGTGTTCTGGTGGACAGGGTTGTTACCGGATTTTGCCATGATTAGGGATAGAGCAGTGAAGCCGTTCCAAAAGAAGATTTATTCTTTAATAAGTTTTGGATGGTCTGGTAGAGCAAAGGATTGGCAACGTTTTGAGGAAGTATCCTTGGTTCTTGCAGGTTTGGCAACACCACTTGTACTTTCGGTACACACCATCGTATCCTTTGACTTCGCAACGTCTGTCATTCCTGGGTGGCATACCACCATATTCCCACCATACTTCGTTGCAGGTGCGATCTTCTCGGGATTTGCTATGGTAAATACCTTGCTTATCATCATGAGAAAGGTGTGTAACTTAGAAGATTACATCACTGTACAGCACATAGAATTGATGAATATCGTTATTATGATTACTGGTTCTATTGTTGGTGTGGCATACATTACCGAGCTTTTTATCGCTTGGTATTCTGGCGTTGAGTATGAGCAATATGCCTTCTTAAATAGAGCAACAGGACCTTACTGGTGGGCCTACTGGGCAATGATGACCTGTAACGTATTCTCACCACAGTTTATGTGGTTCAAAAAATTAAGAACAAGTATCATGTTCTCGTTCTTTATCTCAATCGTAGTAAATATCGGGATGTGGTTTGAGCGTTTCGTAATTATCGTTACCTCACTTCACAGAGATTATTTGCCATCTTCTTGGACAATGTTCTCACCAACCTTCGTAGATATTGGAATATTCATCGGTACAATTGGATTCTTCTTTGTGTTGTTCCTATTGTATTCGCGTACATTCCCGGTTATTGCACAAGCAGAGGTAAAAACAATATTAAAATCATCTGGTGAGCGTTACAAGCGCATTAGGGAAAGTGGCGGAAGCCTTGTTGGTACTGGTACAGATGAAAGAACCTCTCAAGCTGCTACAGTTGTAAACACTACGGCAACAGATGAGGGTAACGGAAAGGAAGAGAAATTAAGCGCTTTATTTGAGGGTATAGGTACCTTTGATAAAGAAACACAAACTGCTGACGACCTAAAAGTAATTAACGGTATCGGTCCAAAAATGGAAGAGGTGCTTAATAGTATTGGAATTTTCACTTACCTGCAAGTAAGTAAAATGACAAAGAAAGAATACGATTTGTTAGATTCAATCACAGGATCTTTCCCAGGTAGGGCAGAACGTGATGATTGGTCAGGGCAGGCAAAAAAATTATTAAATAACTAACTATAGTCTATGGAAGCTTCAAAAGTAGTTCATGCTATTTATACAGATGATGATGTTTTAATGTCGGCCGTAAAGAAAGTTAAGGCCGAAAAGCATCACATTGAGGAAATATATACACCTTTTCCCGTGCATGGTTTAGATAAAGCCATGGGATTAGCGCCAACAAGGATTGCCATAACATCCTTTTTGTATGGCTGTGTTGGTCTTACGGTGGCCATATTGATGATGAATTTTATCATGATTGAAGACTGGCCGCAAGATATTGGAGGCAAACCTAGCTTTAGTTATTTAGAGAATATGCCAGCTTTCGTTCCAATTATGTTTGAGTTAACTGTTTTCTTTGCGGCACACCTTATGGTAATTACCTTTTACCTAAGAAGTAGAATGTGGCCATTTAAAAAGGCTGAAAATCCAGACCCGAGAACAACTGACGACCATTTTTTAATGGAAATCGCAGTGCATAACAATGAAGATGCACTGACCAACTTGTTAAAGGAAACGGGAGCTGTAGAAATAAATATTATTGATAAAGACGAAGACGCACATTAATATGAAAACATTTTTGAAATATATTCTAGCATTACTTGTGGTATTTAGTTTGTCGTCGTGTAACAATAAGACAAGCCGAAACTATCAATACATGCCTAATATGTACGAACCTGTGAGCTATGAAGCTTATCAAGAATCTGATGCTTTTGCCAACGGTATTGAAGCACAGCTTCCTGCTGAAGGAACCATACCTAGAGGTGGTTTCATGCCTTATGAATATGAAGATACCAATGAAGGTTACGAAGCCGCAAAAGCCAATTTAGTTAGCCCAATGGATTCCTTGCAGGTAGATTATGAAAGAGGTAAGGAATTATATGATGTATACTGTGGCATTTGTCACGGTACAAAAGGCGCAGGTCAAGGTACCTTGGTGAAACGCGAGAAAATTTTAGGTGTCCCTAGTTACGCTGATGCTGGTAGAGCCATAACAACTGGTAGTATTTACCATGTGATTTACTACGGAAAGAATACTATGGGTTCTTATGCCAATCAGCTTAACGAGGAAGAGCGTTGGCAAGTCGTTGCTTATGTTGAAAAACTAAAGGCAGAATTAGAAAAATAGGATTTAGATAAAGATTATATAAATGGAATATACATTTTCAAATCGATTAAAATTAGGTGCTATAGTCTGTATGGTATTAGGATTATTAGGAGTCGCATATGGCTTCTATGATTCTCATAAGTACGAAACCGTTGAAGACGTTAAGGTACTTCTCGCTGGTGAACATCATGATGGCGATCACGCTGGAGATGCTCACGCAGGTGATGACCATGGAGCTGCCCATGCCACAGAAGAAGCTCATGGAGACGACGCTCATGCCGAGGGTCATGAAATGAGCCATGAAGAACATGTCCTACACCAAATACACAACAGACCTTACGCAGCACTTTATGTAGCGGCCTTTTTCTTTTTCATGATTGCTTTGGGTGTTCTTGCGTTTTACGCGATTCAATATGCAGCGCAGGCAGGTTGGTCACCAGTTTTATTCAGAGTTATGGAGGCTATTACAGCTTATGTCTTGCCAGGAGCACTTATAGTCCTTGCCATTGCTCTTGTAGCAGATAAACATATTTTTGTGTGGATGGATCCAGAAGTGGTTGCTCACGATAAACTTATACAGGGAAAATCAGGATTCTTGAATAAAGGCGTTTTTATAGGCTTAAGTGTATTCTTCATTTTAGGATGGAGTGCGTATCGCTACTTGGTACGTAAGTTCTCTTTGGCCCAAGATAATTCAGACAATAATTCCTATTTCAAGAAAGCTTTTAGATGGTCCGCAGGGTTCTTGGTATTTTATATTGTTACGGAATCTGTAGTATCATGGTTATGGATAATGAGTGTAGATCCTCACTGGTTTAGTACCTTATTTGGTTGGTACGTGTTTGCCAGCATGTTCGTCAGTGGTATCACGGTAATAGCGATGATTGCTATTTATTTAAAATCTAAAGGACTATTAGAGTTCGTAAACGATAGCCACATCCATGACCTTGCTAAATTTATGTTCGGTATCAGTATATTTTGGACATACCTATGGTTCTCACAGTTTATGTTAATCTGGTATTCTAACATACCTGAAGAGGTAACTTACTATATAACTAGAATTGAACACTATAAATTACCATTCTTCGGTATGGTAGCCATGAATTTTGTATTCCCGTTATTGTTATTAATGAATAGCGATTACAAACGTATTCCTTGGTTTGTGGTAATGACAGGAATAGTTATATTATGTGGGCACTATTTAGATGTGTTTAATATGATTATGCCAGCAACGGTTGTAGATAGATGGTTTATTGGAATCCCTGAAATAGGTTCAATCCTGCTTTTTGGTGGTTTGTTTATATTCATCGTCTTTACGGCCTTGAGCAAGGCGCCGCTATTAGCCAAAGGAAACCCATTTATGAAGGAAAGTAAACATTTCCATTATTAAAAACTTTTAAAAACGAATAGATAGATAATGACTGCTTTATTAACAATCATAATTGTACTTTTTGTCGCTGTTGCCATGTGGCAGATGGTTAAGATTTTTGATTTGTCTCAAGTTGGGGCTTCAAACAATCAAATTGCAGATGATAAAGACAACAGAATCAATGGTTACCTAATGATGGGCTTCTTGGTGTTCATTTATGCCATTACCATTGTTAGCTTTATGTATTTAGGAGATTTACCTTTGGTATCCAATTCGGCATCCGACCACGGACAGGGAATAGATAACCTCATGCTTATCTCCATGGCTGTTATTTTTATTGTGCAAATTATTACACAGTTTCTTTTGCATTACTTTGCCTTTAAGTATAAAGGTGAGAAAGGAAGAAAAGCGTTGTTTTATGCAGATAATAACACACTAGAATTTATCTGGACCATCATTCCGGTTATTGTTTTGGCGGGCTTGATTATTTACGGACTCTTCACTTGGAACGATATTATGGGTATCGATGAAGAGGAAGACCCAATGGTGATTGAATTATATGCACAGCAATTTAACTGGAAAGCGAGATATTCAGGAGCGGATAACGTATTAGGTAAAGCCAATGTAAGATTAATTGATATCGATAGAGCTAACATTCTAGGGGTAGACGAGAACGACCCTAACGCTCAAGACGATGTCATTGTTACAGAGTTACATTTGCCTAAAGGAAGACCAGTACTATTCAAAATGCGTTCACAAGATGTGCTTCATTCAGCATATATGCCTCACTTTAGAGCACAGATGAACTGCGTACCTGGAATGGTAACTCAATTCTCATTTACTCCAACGGTAACTACCGAAGAAATGAGATTGAATCCAGATATAGTTGAAAAAGTAAAAAATATTAACGAACTTAGACAAGAAAGAAAAGTTGAAATAGAGGAAGCGGGACAAGATGTTCTTTACGAATTTGATTATCTTTTACTATGCAACAAAATATGTGGTAAGTCACATTACAATATGCAAATGAAGATAATAGTAGAGGAGCAAGAAGAGTTTGACGCTTGGATGGCAGAGCAAACTACATTCGCTAACTCGTTATTGAATTAAAAAAAATTGTAAAAAGAAAAAGATTAAAAGATTATGTCAGCAACAGTAGAAAATAACCTTCACGACGACCACGACGTACATCACCACAAAGAAACATTCGTAACCAAGTATATCTTTAGCCAAGATCACAAGATGATTGCTAAGCAGTATTTGATTACTGGTGTTTTGGTAATGGGAATCATCGGGATTTTAATGTCTCTTATGATTCGTATGCAATTGGCATGGCCAGAACAGCCAAATGTTATATTTGAGACCTTACTTGGTAAATGGGCACCCGAAGGCGTTATGGATGCCGATATTTATTTGGCCCTGGTTACCATACACGGAACCCTTATGGTGTTCTTTGTGCTAACGGCTGGTCTTAGTGGTACATTCAGTAACTTATTGATTCCATTGCAAATTGGTGCAAGGGATATGGCATCTGGTTTCCTTAACATGGTGTCGTATTGGTTGTTCTTTATATCATGTGTAATCATGATAGCATCTTTCTTTGTTGAGGCAGGACCTGCGGCAGCGGGATGGACTATCTATCCGCCGTTATCGGCCTTACCAATGGCACAACCTGGTTCTGGTATGGGTATGACCTTATGGTTGGTATCTATGGCTATATTCATTGCTTCATCCTTGTTAGGTTCTTTGAATTACATCGTAACAGTAATCAATTTAAGAACCAAAGGAATGTCAATGACTCGTTTACCACTTACCATTTGGGCATTCTTTGTAACGGCCGTAATTGGTGTAATTTCATTCCCTGTATTGTTATCGGCAGCCTTGTTGTTGATTATGGATAGAAGCTTTGGAACCTCATTTTTCCTTTCGGATATTTTCATTCAAGGAGAGGTATTACACTACCAAGGTGGTTCGCCAGTATTGTTTGAGCATTTATTCTGGTTCTTAGGTCACCCAGAGGTATATATCGTATTACTTCCTGCATTAGGAATTACTTCTGAGATCATTGCAACCAATTCACGTAAACCAATATTCGGTTATCGTGCCATGGTAGCGTCAATCTTAGCGATAGCATTTTTATCAACTATTGTATGGGGTCACCATATGTTTATATCAGGGATGAATCCATTCCTTGGGTCTGTATTTACATTTACAACCTTATTGATTGCTATTCCGTCAGCGGTAAAAGCATTTAACTACATTACCACTTTATGGAAAGGTAATCTACAAATGAACCCTGCGATGCTATTCTCTATTGGTTTGGTATCAACATTTATTACAGGTGGTCTAACAGGTATTATTTTAGGAGATAGTGCCTTGGATATCAATGTTCACGACACGTACTTCGTTGTAGCACACTTCCACTTGGTAATGGGTATTTCTGCCCTATATGGAGTGTTTGCAGGAATCTATCACTGGTTCCCAAGAATGTATGGTCGTATGATGAACAAGAACTTAGGATATTTACACTTCTGGGTAACGGCCATCTGTGCTTATGGTGTATTCTTCCCAATGCACTTTATTGGAATGGCAGGATTACCAAGACGTTATTATACCAATACCAATTTCCCATTATTTGATGACACGACCAATACACAGGTTGTTATCACTATGTTTGCTTTGGTTGGTGGTTTAGTACAATTGGTATTCTTATATAATTTTATAAGTAGCATTTTCTACGGTAAGAAAGCTGAACAAAACCCATGGCGTTCTAATACCTTAGAGTGGACTGCACCAGTAAAGCATATGCACGGAAACTGGCCTGGCGCTATTCCTCATGTTTACCGTTGGTCTTATGATTACAGTAAGCCTGGTCATGATGAGGATTTTGTACCTCAGAATGTACCTCTTAAAGAAGGCGAAGAAGAATTACATCATTAAAATTTCCGCTTAATCGGGAATCTCTTAAGCAAAAGAGAAATAAACAAAGACCTTTGCGACATATTGCGAAGGTCTTTTTTTTGAATTAATCATTTTAAATCATTCTACTTATCTTCCTTACCAGTCGTTAAGTTTGAATAAAAACTTAATCGTTATAAGCACTTGGAACTATCGGTGCTAAAATTCGCTAAGGTTTAATAGATCCTCAATGTTAAATCTTTGAACTTATTGTATAGTTATTTTGACAGGTTTTTTTTTTTAACTTTTAACTTATTAAATATTAAAAAGTTATGAAAAATTCAGCTTTAATGGTTCTTTTGATGCTCCTTTCTTTTAGTTGTACAAATGAAGAAAGTGGAAGAAATAGTGAAATAGAGACTATAGAGTTTAAAACCTTAATGCATGCTCCTGTAGCATTAGAAATCGAAGGAGACATTCGTCTTGCCGTTGATAAAAAAACAGCAGTAAATACATTCAATCGATACGCATTCGAATATCAATTAAATATGGATGCTCATGATGTTGAAATAATAGAACACAAAGGGAAAAATTATATTAGATTCTATGGTAAGGACGGTATGGTTTCAACGCTAGAATTAATAAAATCTGAGAATAATTCTTATATAACAGGCAGTACAATTTGTAAATCTAAGGCCTGCTCTACATGTTGTGGTTGTCTTCCCAATGGAGATTATTGTACACCGTGTACTAGGTATTCGCCTCCTGGGAATCCTGCAAACGATTGTGAAAGGACTTCAGGTGGCCCACCAGTAATCGAATAAAAAACATGCCATTATTAAAGAAAAGCCTTTCCTATTTGGGAAAGGCTTTTTCGTTATCTTTGTTTAAGACAGATTTCAATTTTATTCGGTAAGACCAACAATACGCATGAACGAAAACCTCAATCCAAACAATGATAATTTAAGTCCGGAAGAGCTCGATGTAGAAAAAAAATTGAGACCCTTAACATTTGAGGATTTTACGGGTCAGGACCAAGTACTGGAAAATCTATTGGTTTTTGTCAAAGCGGCTAACCTAAGGGAAGAAGCCCTTGATCATACCTTATTCCACGGCCCACCAGGATTGGGTAAAACCACGCTCGCCCATATTCTAGCCAATGAACTGGATGTGGGCATAAAAGTGACCTCTGGACCTGTTTTGGATAAGCCAGGAGATTTGGCTGGGTTGTTAACCAATTTAGAGGATAGGGATGTTTTATTCATAGATGAGATTCACCGTTTAAGTCCTATCGTAGAAGAGTATCTGTATTCGGCAATGGAGGACTATAAAATTGATATCATGATTGAGTCTGGACCAAATGCTAGAACGGTTCAAATCAATTTGAACCCTTTCACCTTAGTGGGTGCTACCACACGTTCAGGATTGTTGACCGCACCAATGCGAGCACGGTTTGGTATTAGCAGTCGACTTCAATATTATAAAACCGATTTACTAACCGCGATAGTGCAACGCAGCGCTTCGATTCTTAAGGTACCCATAACCATGGAAGCTGCCATTGAAATCGCAGGCCGCAGTAGAGGTACACCACGTATAGCCAATGCACTCTTAAGACGGGTCAGGGATTTTGCCCAGATTAAAGGCAATGGAAAAATAGATATCGCCATTGCTAAGTTTGCCTTGGAGGCGCTTAACGTTGATGCACATGGCCTAGATGAGATGGACAATAAGATATTAAGCACCATTGTAGAGAAATTCAAAGGTGGCCCTGTAGGTATCACGACCTTGGCTACAGCCGTGAGTGAAAGTGCCGAAACGATTGAGGAAGTGTACGAGCCTTTCCTCATTCAACAAGGGTTTATAATGCGTACACCTCGAGGTCGTGAGGTGACGGAACAGGCTTATAAACACCTTGGAAAAATCAAGGGACCAACACAAGGAGGGTTGTTTTAATAAACTGATGCAAACGTCCAAGATTCCAGAAGTTTCTTTCTTTACATTCTTACGACATGCCTTTGCTATCGTAAAAAACCCTTTGCCCTTTCATCATAAGAATTTTGAAAAGCACGGGGACTTTTTCAGTTTAAGACTGGGTTTTAACACAACGGTCTATTTTTCAAGAAGTGCTGCTTTTACCGAATATGTGCTTCAAAAAAACCACAGAAACTACACTAAGTCTAAAATCCAAACGCAAGACTTGGCCAAATATGTAGGTAAGGGCCTGCTCACTGCTGAAGGCGAGCACTGGAAGGCACAGCGCAAGCTCATTCAGCCTGCCTTTCATAAAAAACAACTGGCCAAATTACTCGGTAGCATACGTGCTGCAATTTTAGGAGAGTACCAGCGTATCCAACCTAACAAAACCATAGACATTTTCCCAATTCTTAATGATTTGGCGTTTCAAACCGTAGTGAAATCCCTTTTCAGTGGTGCTGCAGATAAAAAGGATATCGAGCGGTTGCAATATATAACGGAGGCAGCACAAAAAATGTTGGTGAAGGAATTACGTCAACCGTATTTGGGTTGGTGGTTTAAGCTTAGTGGAAAAATAGATTCACATCTTAAGCTTACAAAGGAAGCAAGAGCTATTTTAAAGCGCATCGTAGCAGAACGAAACTCACAACCTCAGCGTCAAGACGATTTACTAGACATGTTATTGGAGGCACGCTATGACGATGGCAGTGCCATGGATGAAGAACAGCTCATCGATGAGATTTTAATTCTCTTTAGTGCTGGGCACGAAACCACATCCAATGCCTTGACCTTTACCTTTCAGCTGTTGGCCAAACATCCAGAGTGGCAAGACAAAATTTTAGAAGAATACCTGAGCCTTAAAGAGGAGACGGAAGATCTTATGATAATAATAAGCTCCTCTAAAGTATGTCAACAGGTAATTGAAGAAGCCATGCGCTTGTATCCACCTGCGTATTTCATCGATCGGCTAAATATAGAACAAGACACCTTTCAGGGAATGGCGTTTCAACCAGGGTCAAATCTGTTGCTCTCTGTAATTGAAATGCATCGCCATCCAAAGCTTTGGGAAAACCCAGATCGGTTTCAACCAGAACGTTTTGATAATGGCTCAAGGCAATTCTCCTCCCAATATTTTCCATTTGGTGCAGGTCCAAGAAAGTGTATCGGTAATAATTTTGCTATGTTTGAAATGATTATAGCCGTGCAGGAGATAGTGTCTAAATACACGATTTATCCTAAATTTGATGATATAGAGATTTCACCACTCATAACCTTAAAGCCAAAAAACGCGTATCTAGAATTTAAACCGAGGTGATCAATAATCCGTCCAAATACAGCCAAATTATCAAAACTGAAGCCAAACGCTTAGGGTTTCTATCCTGTGGTATAAGTAAAGCCGAGTTTTTAGAAGACGAGGCACCACGATTGGAAGCTTGGCTCAATAACAATAGTCATGGCGAGATGCGCTATATGGAAAACCATTTTGATAAACGCTTAGATCCAACTTTGCTCGTAGATGGTGCTAAAAGCGTGGTTTCCTTACTTCTTAACTATTACCCAAATCAATTCCAAACAGACGACAGTTATAAATTGTCTAAATATGCCTATGGGCAGGACTACCATTTTGTCATTAAAGCCAAATTAAAGGAACTGCTGCAGTTCATTCAAGATGAAATAGGGGAAGTGCACGGTAGGGCCTTTGTAGATTCCGCACCTGTTTTAGATAAGGCCTGGGCGGCTAAAAGTGGTCTGGGATGGATAGGAAAGCACAGCAATTTATTAACACAGAAAGTTGGGTCGTTTTACTTTATTGCCGAACTGATTATTGATTTGGAGTTGGACTATGACACACCTGTGACCGATCATTGTGGCAGCTGCACCGCTTGTATTGATGCCTGCCCAACCGAGGCTATCACCGAACCTTATGTGGTGGATGGCAGTAAATGTATCTCTTACTTTACCATAGAATTGAAGGATAGTATTCCCTCTGATTTTAAAGGCCAATTTGACGATTGGATGTTTGGCTGCGACATTTGCCAAGATGTATGCCCTTGGAACCGATTTAGCAAGCCACATAGTGAACCGCTTTTCAACCCACATCCAGACCTATTGTCAATGACCAAAACTGATTGGGAAGAACTCACCGAAGAGACCTTTAAAAAGGTTTTTAAAAAATCGGCCGTAAAGCGCACAAAGTTTTCTGGTCTGAAACGGAATATTGGGTTTTTAAGGGATAAGTAAGATACCTTCGATTAACATCTGCACTTTCTAAATCCATTGCCGATGTCTTTTCTAGTTTAAGTTCTATGATTTTGAATATTGTATATTTATAATATTGATTGAAAATATCCATCAGAAAACCGAAGTATGAATAAACTAACTTTATTGAAAGGGATTGGAACAGCTATTTTAATGATGGGGACATTATTAAAGTGTAAAGATGTTGAGAAGAAATTTAAAGATTCGAATAGCAATTTTGAGGTTATTATCAACACCAACCCAGATATTGATTCATTATCAATGTATCCCAGTATGGTTCCCAAGACTTTCCTTGATACAACCTATCCATCTTTATTTAAGGGTCAATTGAAAAATGGGGCTGTAACCTTTACTGCTTCTAAATTACCACATCCATATATGTTCGACATTTACGTTGATGGAAAAGGGCTCTCCGATAAATTTTATGTAGATAATGGAACAACAGAAGTATTCCTTGATTTTGAAAATAAAAGTAATATTGAAATACCAATGGAGTTTAAATCTAAAACACAAATTGAATATGAAGATTTGAAGGATTTTGGCTTAAATGAAATAGATAGCCTAAGGAAAAAGGCGAAAACTGCTAAGGAAAGATCTTATTTATGGATAAAAAGAGATAGTGTGATTGTAGAATATCTTCAGAAAAACCCCAATTCGTACGTGCCGCTATGGTTAATGGTCAATTATGTTGCCATGGGTAACAACAGGTATAATCAGCTATACGATGAGTCATTACATTTATTCTCCGATGAAATCAAAAAAACAAGATTATATAAAAATTTGGCACTTTTTATCAAGGATACCAGAGAGAATACCATCTCAGATAAATTGCTAAAGCTTAAAAACTTGGAATTAAAGCCTGTTGATTTAAGAATAAGTGATTTTAAGCACAATGGGTACATCCTCTTGGATTTTTGGTACTCCAACTGTGCGCCTTGTTTGGCTGAAATGCCAGAATATATTCCTTTATATGAAAAATATAAGGACAAAGGATTTGAAATTGTAAGCATATCCGTTGATAAAACGGACAGAATACCCAATTGGAAACAAGTGATAGAAGAAAAGAATTTTGGTTGGACTCATTATTTAGATGAAAATCGCCGTGAAGCCCATAAGTTATACATTTTGGCCTATCCAACCACATTTTTAATCGACAGCGATGGTAAAGTTGTTGAAAAAGATATAAGCATAGAAAAACTTAGCAGGCTACTAGAAACAAGGTTCATGGAATAATAAATGAACCCAAGATTTTTGCAGCTTAGACTTTTTTAAATATATATGCGCGGTAACCGAAAAGCTAAAGGAGAGTAGGTAAAATTCAATATTTTTAATTATGAAAAAAGTAAGTTTAAAAAATCAGCAGTTAAACGCACCAAGTTTTCTGGTCTAAAACGGAATATTGGGTTTTTGAAAAAGTAAATTGAAGACGATGTTGCTTATCTTTGCTTCTTAATCCAATAGGACTATGAGCAAAGCGAGCAAAAGAATTGAGGCCTTGGTGTATCATGCTAAACCAACGCCAGGTAAAATAAAAGTAGTTCCCTCAAAAAAATATGCCACCCAGCGTGATTTATCTTTGGCCTATTCTCCCGGAGTTGCAGAACCCTGTCTAGAAATTGATAAAGCTGTAGACAACGTCTATAAGTATACCGCTAAAGGAAATCTAGTGGCCGTAATTTCAAATGGAACAGCCGTTCTTGGCTTGGGCAACATTGGTCCAGAAGCCTCCAAACCTGTTATGGAAGGCAAGGGCTTACTCTTCAAGATTTTTGCTGATATTGATGTATTCGATATTGAAATCGATACCGAAGATGTCGATGCCTTTGTAGAAACCGTTAAAAATATTGCGCCAACCTTTGGAGGTATTAACCTCGAAGATATTAAAGCACCGGAAGCCTTCGAAATTGAAAGACGTCTCAAGGAGGAACTGGATATTCCCGTTATGCACGACGACCAGCATGGAACGGCTATTATTTCTGCTGCTGCGCTGTTAAACGCTTTAGAGTTGGCAAATAAAAAAATCGAAGACGTTCAAATTGTTATCAGTGGTGCTGGCGCAGCGGCTGTATCTTGCACGCGACTCTATAAAGCCTTTGGGGCAAAAGATGAGCATATTGTAATGTTGGACAGCAAAGGCGTTATTAGAAAGGATAGAGGTAACCTTACACCACAAAAAGCTGAGTTTGCTACAGAAAGAGACATAACTACCTTAGAGGAAGCAATGGTCAACGCCGATGTGTTCATAGGCTTGTCTATGGCCAATATCGTTTCGCCAGACATGCTTACTTCTATGGCAAAGAATCCTATTGTTTTCGCTATGGCCAACCCAGATCCAGAAATAGCATATGATTTAGCCATAGAAACACGCGATGACATTATCATGGCAACGGGACGAAGTGATCATCCCAATCAAGTAAATAATGTTCTGGGCTTTCCGTTCATATTTCGCGGAGCATTAGATGTCAGGGCCACTAAGATTAATGAGGAAATGAAGATGGCTGCCGTGAGAGCGCTGTCTAAACTGGCAAAGGAACCTGTTCCAGAACAGGTAAATATTGCTTATGGCGAAACCAAGCTGCTCTACGGAAGGGACTATATAATTCCTAAACCTTTTGACCCAAGGCTTATTGCTGAGATTCCACCAGCGGTAGCAAAGGCTGCAATGGAGAGTGGTGTGGCCAAGGAACCCATAGAAGATTGGAACCGTTATAAAAATAACCTTCTGGACCGTTTAGGGTCTGATAATAAACTAGTAAGACTTCTACTTAATCGAGCGCGAACCAATCCCAAACGTGTGGTCTTTGCCGAGGCAGACCAATTAAACGTCCTTAAGGCAGCTCAAATTGTTTACGATGAAGGTGTGGCAGAGCCTATTCTCTTGGGAAGAGAAGATGCCATAAAAGCCTTAATGGAGGACATCGATTTTGAAGCCGATGTACAAATTATAGATCCTAAAGCTGATAATGAAACGGAGCGCAAGAATAAATATGCAGATGCGTATTGGGAAAAGCACAAACGAGATGGTGTAACGCAGTATTCCGCTAGAAAAATAATGCGTGAGCGCAACTATTTTGCGGCAATGATGGTCAATGAAGGCGATGCTGATGCGCTTATTACTGGTTTTTCCAGAAGTTACCCAAGCGTAGTAAAACCCATGTTGCAACTTATTGGGATGGCTAAAGGGGTAACACGTATTGCTACGACGAATGTAATGATGACGCAACGCGGCCCGTTGTTCCTGAGTGATACGGCCATAAATATCAACCCTTCAGCAGAAGACTTGGCTAAAATTGCCTACATGACCTCCAAGGTGTGTAAAATGTTTGGCGTGGATCCAGTTATTGCTATGACGTCCTATTCAAATTTTGGGTCTTCTAACCATCCTAATGCCACTAAGGTGAATAAGGCAGTAAAAATATTGCACGACACATATCCAGATATGGTTGTAGATGGCGAGGTTCAGACCGATTTTGCTCTAAACCCTGAAATGCTACAGGATATTTTTCCGTTTTCAAAATTAGCTGGACGTAAGGTGAATACCCTGGTCTTTCCTAATTTAGATGCCGCAAACATCACCTATAAACTGCTCAAGGAGCTCAATAAAGCAGAGTCTATAGGCCCAATTATGATCGGGATGAATAAACCAGTTCATATCCTTCAATTGGATGCTAGTGTAGACGAAATTGTTAATATGGCAGCCATAGCAGTTATTGATGCCCAACAACGTGAAAAACGCCAGCAAAAACAAGGTGTGTTTTAAGTGTACCATACCAATTTGTAATGTAAATAATTTTATTACATTTGGGTCGCTAACCTATGAGCTCAGAAAGGATCCAGAATTTTGCTTTTCAGCGTAGAAAAGTAATCCACCCCTTTGTTTTATTAGGTTTGTCAAAAGTTCAGAGTAGAGTTATATGATTACACACTTAGAGGGTAAACTTGTAGAAAAAAACCCTACTGACGTTGTTATTGATTGCAATGGTGTAGGTTATTTTATTAATATTTCACTTCATACTTTTTCTCAAATTCCTGATAAGGAGCATGTTAAGCTGTTTACCTATTTGCAGGTTAGAGAGGATTCCCATAGCCTTTATGGATTTTCATCCAAAACAGAACGTGAAATATTTAAGTTATTGATCTCCGTAAGTGGTATAGGCGCTAATACAGCACGTACCATGCTGTCGTCATTAACGCCAGAACAAGTCAAGGAAGGCATAGCAGGAGAAGACGTGGCCTTGATTCAGAGTGTAAAAGGCATAGGAGCCAAGACTGCACAACGTGTAATCATTGATTTAAAGGATAAAGTGTTAAAAGTTTGTGGACTGGACGAACTTTCTTTGATGCCGAACAATACTAACAAAGATGAAGCGTTATCTGCATTAGAAGTTTTAGGATTTAACAAAAGACAATCGGAGAAAGTAATTGAAAGAATCATAAAAAACCAACCAGATGCCCAAGTAGAGCAGATTATTAAAGAAGCTCTTAAAAACTTGTAATGCAATTGAAGATAACTAACTACACTCAATTTAATTCCCTTTTTTTTCGTAGCCTTCTAGTAATTCTGTTGCTGTGCAGTGCTACTATTGGTGCACAAGAGACTGAACCTGAAGAACAGGAACAAGACTCGACCAAAACGACGTTTGCCTTTGGTAAAATAGAAATGCCAAATCCTAACAGTATTGTTTCAAAATACACTTACGATCCTATCTTGGATCGCTATATCTACACAGAAAAAATAGGAAATTTTAATGTAAACTACCCTTTGATTCTTACACCTGAAGAATTCAGGAAACTCGTACTTCAGGAGAAATTGAAGGAATATTACAAGCGCGTGGCAGATGCCCAGGAGGGAAAGAAAGAAGGCACCGAAGAGGACCAACGCAATTTATTACCTGAGTTTTATGTGAACTCTGGACTCTTTGAAACCATATTTGGCGGCAATACCATTAATGTGGTGCCTCAAGGGTCTGTTGAGGTAGACCTAGGTGTCTTATTCTCTAGGCAGGATAATCCCGCTTTTTCCCCTAGAAACAGAACCAACTTTACTTTTGATTTTGACCAGCGTATTAGTTTGAGCTTACTGGGAAAGGTTGGTGAGCGACTTCAGGTAACGGCAAATTACGATACGGAGTCTACTTTCGATTTTCAAAATTTGGTGAAGTTGGAGTACACGCCAACAGAAGATGATATCGTTAGGAAAATAGAAGTTGGTAACGTTAATATGCCACTTAATAGTTCCTTGATTACTGGAGCTCAGAGTTTGTTTGGTGTTAAAACCGAATTGCAATTTGGGAAAACTAGGGTAACAGCAGTCTTCTCAGAGCAGCAATCCCAGTCTAGGTCTGTTGTGGCCGCTGGTGGTGGTACACTAGAAGAGTTTGAATTCTTTGCTAGGGACTATGATGAGAACAGGCACTTCTTCCTATCGCAATATTTTGAGCAAAACTACGATAAAGCCCTTTTGCAATATCCGTTTATAGATAATCAAGGATTACAAATTACAAGGGTAGAGGTTTGGGTAACCAATAGAAATAACCAGACAGAAAATGTTAGGAATATCGTTGCCTTTCAGGATTTAGGGGAATCAGACCCAACGCCAGATCGAGTTAGTTTACCGTTTGATGAAGCAGGAAACCCTATTCCAGGTTTCCCAGCCGGATTTTTCAATGTTGCTCCTGGGGCTTTTCCAGATAACAGCAATAACGACTTAGACCCAACAGCTATAGGCACCACCTCCCTCTTAAACCAAAACATTAGGGACATTACAAATGTTGAAGCAGGTATTTCTGTAGATGCCCAAGAAGGGTTTGACTACGGTAAAATGGAGGGCGCAAGAAAATTAATTGAAGGTCAAGATTACTTTTTAAGTACCGATTTAGGCTATATATCCTTAAATCAAAGATTGTTGAATGACGAGGTATTGGCAGTAGCGTTTCAGTTTACTGTTGGTGGTGAGGTATATCAGGTTGGGGAATTTGCCAATGATGGCGTGGATGCAACCCAAGTGGGCGAAGGCAATAATGGCAACCAGGTAATCAATAATCAGAGTCTTGTTCTAAAAATGCTTAAGAGTGCGGTAACCGTGGTGGACGAACCAATCTGGAAGCTAATGATGAAAAACATCTACGATACTGGTGCGTTTCAGTTAAGTCAAGAGGATTTTAGATTGAATATTTTTTATACGGAAGCCTCTCCACTCAATTACATTACTCCGGTTGAAGGGACATCCTTTCCAATTTATAACAATAACACACCCAATAATCCCAATGACGATACGGCTATTCAGGAAACACCTTTAATTCGATTATTTCATTTAGATCGCCTGAATTTTAATAATGATCCACAAGAAGGTGGTGATGGGTTTTTTGATTATGTCCCTGGACGAACGGTTTTGGTCCAAAATGGAAAAATTGTGTTTACTAAAACAGAACCTTTTGGTAGGTACTTATTTGATGTGTTGGATGATGACGGTAACCCTAACAACAATGCTGCAGACTATGAACAGGATGTTTATACGAACGCAAACCAAGAAAAATACGTTTACGACCTCCTTTATAAGACCACAAAAACGCAAGCTTTAGAGGAGTCGCAAAAAGATAAGTTTCAGATTAAAGGCCGATTTAAAAGTAGCGGTGGTGATGGTGGTATTCCAATAGGAGCATTCAATGTGCCTCGCGGTTCTGTAAGGGTTACAGCAGGAGGAAGACTCCTTGTAGAAGGTATAGATTACACCGTTAATTACCAGTTAGGACGCGTAGAAATATTAGACGAAGCCCTAAAAGCATCAAATACACCAATTAATGTGTCCGTAGAAAACAATGCAGTATTTGGGCAACAAACTCGACGCTTTTCTGGAATAAATGTAGAGCATCAGTTCAATGAGAATTTTGTCCTTGGAGCAACCTTGTTAAACTTAAATGAACGCCCAATAACGCAAAAGGCGAATTTTGATACAGAACCGATTAACAATACTATTTTTGGATTTAATGGCAATTATTCTACGGAGGTCCCGTTCCTTACCAGGCTTGCTAATAAGTTGCCTAATGTAGATACCGATGTTCCATCTAACATCTCTTTGCGTGGTGAGTTTGCCTACCTTTTACCGGGAGCTCCTAAGGGTACTGATTTTAATGGCGAGGCCACAGCCTATATTGATGACTTTGAGGGAACACAAGGAGCTATAGATCTGCTTAATCCATTGTCGTGGTTCTTGGCTAGTAGGCCCGCAGAATTACCTGGAATTAGAGGAAACAGTGTAAATGGCCCTGAAAGTGGTTATGGTAGAGCCTTTCTAAATTGGTACACTATAGATCCTATTTTTTACAGTGCTCAGCGACCAGATGGTATTACGGATGATGATGTGTCCAATCTCTACACACGACGTGTATTTATCGAAGAGATTTTTCCTCAGGTAGATATTGTGCAAGGGCAAACATCTGTGATTAATACCTTGGATCTTGTGTACTATCCGTCTGAACGTGGTCCTTATAACTTTGATCCTCTGGCAACGAACGATGTCCTTAATCCAAATGAAAGTTGGGCTGGTATATCAAGACAAATCACCTCTACAGATTTTGAGCAGGCCAACGTAGAATATATAGAGTTTTGGTTGCAAGACCCATTTTTGGATAACCAATCGAATCCAGGTGGGAAATTGTTGGTCAATCTCGGGAATATCTCGGAAGATGTACTCCGCGATGGTAAAAAGCAATACGAAAACGGTCTTCCCGAAGATGGCAATATTAGTGGTCTAAACCCAACTGCTTTTGGAAGCGTGGTGCCTCAGAATCAGTCGTTAATTTACACTTTTGCCACGGAAGGTGCTGAACGCGATAACCAAGATGTTGGTCTTGATGGTTATGACGACACAGAAGAGATTGCAGCTTTTGGAAGTGAATTTGGAGTAGATCCAGCAAAGGATAATTATACCTATTACCTTAATACAGATGGTAATATCTTTGAACGTTATAAGCGGTACAACGGACAGGAAGGTAATACACCAGATATATTTACAGACACCAATCGAGGGTCAACAACACAGCCAGATGTTGAGGATATCAATAGGGACAACACCATGAATACTATTGATAGCTATTTTGAATATGAGATAGACATTAACCAGAACAATTTAAACCTCAATAACCCTCAAATCAATGATATTAAAGTAGCTCAAGTCACCCTTCCAAATGGTGACCAGCGCGAGGTAACATGGTATCAATTTAGAATTCCTATAAATGAAGAGACCAGACGCATAGGTGGTATTACGGATATCCGTTCCGTTCGCTTTGTGAGAATGTATCTTAGGGATTTTGTACAGAACACTGTGCTTAGGTTCGGAACATTCGATTTAGTACGAAGCGATTGGCGACGATACGTGCTCGACCTAGATAACGACCCAACCAACAATAGTGCAGATGCAGAGTTTAATGTGGCCATAGTTGGGATACAAGAAAATGATGGAGATTATGTGATTCCGCCAGGGGTTAGACGGGAAGAACTCAACAACAACAATAATATTATCAGGCAAAACGAACAGTCTTTGGTACTGCAGACCTGTGGTCTTGAACCAACAGATTCAAGAGGCGTATTTAAGAACATTAATTTAGACATGCGGCAGTACAAGAAACTTAGAATGTTTATGCACGCCGAAGGTCTTGATGGAGCATCACTAGATCCAGGAGAATTGGTTGGATTTATTAGAATGGGTAACGACTTCAACCAGAATTTCTACGAAATACAAGTCCCGCTTTTACCAACGGATTTTGCCGAGGGTACTATTGAGCAGCGCGTATGGCCAGCCTTAAACGAGATTAATATTCCATTGGAATTCCTGCAGAAAATAAAAGCACTCGGTATATCTGCCGGAACCTTAGGGAACGATACTCCAACTTATTATAATGTTGTAGATGGTGTTTTAGATGAAACGCCGCTTGTTGATGGAAACGTGCCATTTACTGATATTTTAAGTAGCGGTAAGCAACAGCGCATTGCCATCCAAGGAAATCCAAACTTTGGTAATGTTAGAGTGCTCATGGTCGGGCTTAAGAATACTGGCAGTTCAATAAATAATCCTACCGCTTGTGGCGAAGTATGGTTTAATGAGTTGCGTATGTCTGATTTAGAGAATGAAGGTGGCTGGGCTGCAGTTCTAAGCATGGACTCTAATATTGCAGATTTTGCAGACGTAAGCGCAACGGGTAGACGAAGCACCATTGGTTTTGGTGGGATAGAACAAACACCTAACCAGCGAAGCCGTGAGGATATCCAACAATACGATTTTGTGACTAACATACAGTTAGGCCAATTATTGCCAAAAGATTGGGGCGTACAGATTCCGTTTAATTATGCCCAAAGTGAGGAGTTGGTGACACCACAATTTGACCAGTTTTACAATGACCTTACCTTAGAATCGCGCTTGGATGCTGCGGCCAATCAAGAGGAAGAGGAACAGATTAGGCAACAATCTGAAAGTTACACCAAGCGAAAGAGCATTAACTTCATCGGTGTAAGAAAACAAAAAACTGGAGATTCGAAGCGCAGGTTTTATGATGTAGAGAATCTTACATTTAATTATTCCTACAATCAGGTAGAGTTTAGGGATTTTGAAATTCAGAACTCACTAGACCAAAATATTAGAGCTGGTGTAAACTATAATTATGCCTTCGAACCTATAAAAGTAGAGCCATTCAAGAAAAATGATTCCCTGTTCACTGGGCAATATTGGAAAATACTAAAAGATTTTAATTTCAATCTATTACCTTCTAGTTTCTCGGTAAATACAGATATCAATAGACAGTTTAGCAAGCAGCGATTTAGGGAAATTGATCTCGTGGGCAATAACATCGCTATAGAGGAACTGTTTAGGAGAAATTACACTTTCGACTTTCAATATGTCATCAATTACAATCTAACAGATGCTCTAAGCCTCAATTTTACAGCGGCAAACTCCAATATTGTTAGAAATTACTTTATCGATGATCGACTGAATGGAAGACAAGACCCAACGCTAGATGTTTGGGATGGCTTCTTTGATTTGGGAGACCCTAATTTTCAGACCCAACAATTACAGGTCAATTATGAATTACCGCTCTATAAGATTCCTGCCTTATCCTTCTTACGAACCACCTATGCGTATAATGGAACATTTCAATGGCAAAAAGGATCTGATTTAAATGAAAATTTGGTTACCGATATAGGAACTTTTAATCTAGGACATTCCATTCAGAATTCAAATACCCATAACATTAATACTACCTTAAATATGGAGACCTTCTACAGGTATTTGGGCTTCGTAAGGAAAGGTAATCCTCGAGGTCGTGGTAGCCGTTCTAGGGCTCCGAGTAGAAGGGGTGGAACTCCAGATGTGGGAGAGGCGAAAAAAGAGAATCAACAGAATGACCCTAACAAATTAAGTGTCGGCA
This sequence comes from uncultured Winogradskyella sp., assembly GCA_913055905.1. GTDB lineage: Bacteria > Bacteroidota > Bacteroidia > Flavobacteriales > Flavobacteriaceae > Winogradskyella. The sequence continues at coordinate 25,726 of CAJXLB010000001.1, read as the reverse complement.
AAAAAGCGTACAACACATTAGTGGATATTGTAACCATGGTTAAAAGGGTTCAATTTGGCTATTCCGAAAATAATGGAACATTCTTACCTGGATACCTACCTACACCTGGATTTATTGGAACCCTGCGGCCTACTTTTGGCTACACCTTTGGAAGCCAACAAGATATTAGGCAAATTGTAGCCCAAAATGGTTGGTTGACCGTATTTCCAGAATTTAACCAACAGTATACGGAAGTGACCAATAAGACCTTAGACTATTCGGCTGATATAGAGCCTATGCGAGATCTTAAAATCAATCTTATTGGTAACAGAACATTTGCAGAAAACCTTAATCAGAATTTTAGGGGTCTGGATATTGATAATGATGGGTTGAGCGATCAGTACGAAGAGTTGATAACCAATTCTTTCGGAAATTTCAATATTTCTACTGCCTTGATACGCACGGCATTTGCTAAAAGTGATGAAATAGAGTCTTCAACTTTTGACGATTTTAGGGCCAATAGAATTATAATAGCTAACCGTTTAGCGCGCCAGTTTTATGGTACGGATAACTTTGCTACTGATGCCGAAGGGTTCCCTCTAGGATTTGGTAAGAATAGTCAACGCGTCCTGCTACCAGCATTTCTGGCAGCCTATCAAGGTAGTGACCCAGACAAAATTGATACGGGTGCTTTTAGGGATGTTCCCATTCCAAATTGGCAAATTAAGTACACAGGCTTAATGCGTATCCCATGGTTTAAGAAAACCTTTAGGCGTTTTTCCATTCAGCATGGATACCGCTCGCGTTACACAATTAACCAATTTAGGAACAATCTAGATTTAGATGAGTCTTTATTAAACCCTGGCCAATCGTACTTGGACCAACCGCAGGATGTTTTGGATCAATCAGGAAATATTAAAAACGCAACCTTATTCAGTAATATTAACCTGGAGGAACAGTTTAGCCCCTTAATACGTTTGGAGTTTGAGCTTAAAAACTCACTGAAGGTTTTGGCAGAAGTTAAGAAAGACCGCTTATTGTCGTTAAGCTTTGACAATAATCTATTAACGGAAATTCAGGGTGAGGAATACACCTTAGGTTTAGGGTATCGCATTAAGGATTTAAGGATAAGGTCTAAATTGGCAGGAGCCAAACAAATCATTAAGAGTGATTTAAATATGCGAGCTGATATTTCGGTTAGGGATAACAAAACGATTATAAGGTATTTAGACTTAGAGAACAACCAAGTTACCGCTGGCCAAACCATTTGGAATGCTAAATTTACGGCAGATTATGCCTTTAGCAAGAATCTAACGGCAATCTTCTATTTTGATTATACCTTCTCAGAGTTTGCAATCTCTACATCCTTCCCACAAACCTCGCTCAGGTCTGGTATCACATTGAGGTATAATTTTGGTAATTAACCTTGAATGGATGCAATTAAAAATATATTTTTGTTGCACTAATATTTTACAACCTAAGAGATGAATATACCATCAGATTTAAAGTACACAAAAGACCACGAGTGGGTAAGAGTTGAAGGGGACGTCGCAACAGTTGGCATTACAGATTTTGCCCAAGGCGAGCTAGGTGATATCGTATACGTTGAAGTTGAAACCTTAGATGAAACCTTGGACGCCGAAGAGGTTTTTGGTACAGTAGAAGCCGTTAAAACAGTATCGGATTTGTTTCTGCCCTTATCAGGAGAAATTATTGAGTTTAATGAAGCCTTAGAGGATGAGCCTGAAAAAGTGAATGCAGATCCATATGGTGATGGATGGATGGTTAAAATTAAGTTTTCAAATGCATCTGAGTTAGAGAACTTATTATCAGCAGAAGATTACAAAGCACTTATTAGTGATTAAAAAAGGACTCTTACTGGTGGCTCTGGTTTATACTTTGGCGCTGGTTGTAGTTACTTTTATCGATTTAAACGGCGTTCCCGAGCTCGGGTCATCATTCGATGACAAGATTTATCATACGTTGGCCTATGTAGGATTAGGCTTTCTGTGGCTCACTTATTTTAAGTACATAAAGTCACTGAAACGTACCTTACCTTTTTTTTTGGTAGTTTTAAGTTTTGGAATTTTAATGGAGCTGCTTCAGCATCAAATTAATGCCAACAGGACTTTTGATTTGGTAGATTTATTGTCCAATTGTCTCGGAGTTAGTATTGGTACGATTATTGCGCACTATTGTAATATCTTAAAGTTAAATATATTGAAAGGCTTGTTTATTTTATTTATAATTAATTAAATTAGCGCTTCTACAAACAATCACAACTATGGAACCTAAAAAGAATCCAAAATCAGATGTAAGTCGAAATAGCTCGATTTACTTTGCAGTAGGATTGGCATTAATGCTTGCCGTTACCTATTTGTCTATTAATTATAAAACCTATGACAAAAGTGACATTGCAATAGATTCCCTGAATCTAGACGATGAACTTGAGGAAGAGGTTCCAATTACAGAGCAGATTGTTACCCCTCCGCCACCACCACCGCCACCACCAAAGGCACCAGAGGTCATTGAAGTGGTTGAGGATGAAGAAGAGGTAGAAGAAACAATCATTGAATCTACAGAGACTGAAATGGATACAGAGATTGTTGAAGTGGAGGAAATAGAAGAAGTTGAAGTAGAGGAAGATATTGAGGTGCCATTTTCAGTTATTGAGAATGTTCCTGTATTTCCGGGTTGCGAAAGAAAGAAAACCAATGCGGAAAAGAAAAAGTGTATGTCTGAAAAGGTAGCCAAGTTTGTAAATAAAAAATTCAACGTTGATTTGGCCAGTGACCTAGGATTACCTCCAGGCCGAAAAAGAATTTTTGTGGCTTTTAAAATAGATAAGAATGGAAATATTACAGCTGTAAATGCGAGAGGACCGCATCCAGGTCTTGAGAAAGAGGCGAAACGTGTGATTAGCCTTCTTCCTAAAATGCAACCAGGAAAGCAGCGTGGAAAAGCTGTGGTTGTGCCATACTCCTTGCCTATAGTATTCCAGGTACAAGACTAAAGAAATTTAAAAAACTATTCACAATCCCGTTCAATGTAAGTTGAACGGGATTTTTTTTGGTATGCTTATTGTTGCTGAAACTAACATTAACAACGTAATCAATAAGCACTATGAAAACTTCAAGTAAGGATTTAGGTGTTGTAAATCAGCACAAAACCGAATTAAACAGGTCGCATAAGCATGATGCCAACCTGCAAAAAAACACAGCCCTTTATTTTCAAATCGGATTAATTCTGAGCTTATTAGCTACTTACGCCTTATTTGAAATGCAATTTGAAAAACGTCTAATCACCATAACAGATCCACATTATACAGAGGATACGACCATAGAGGTCGCTACAGTATATCGCACCAAGCCGCAAGAACCTGTAAAACCAAAGCCAAGAGAAAAGGTAGCCAAAACGCTAACCGATACCTATGAACCTGTAAACAATGGATTGGCAACTATAGAAACCAAGTTGCTGGCCCTAGATGCCAAGGATCCTTTTGAGCCTTTAATGCCCAATAGTCTTCCTAAAATTGAAGAACCAGAAGAGCCAATTGAAGATGTCTTTATCGGAGCCGTACAAGTTGTGCCAATTTTTCCAGGATGTGAAAAATATACAACTAATGAAGAGCGTAAAAAATGTATGTCCACCAAAATAGGGAAACTTGTTTCCAAAAACTTCAGAGCAGAATTAGGAACTAAATATGGTATAAAGGGCGAACAAAGGTTGTATTCGCAATTTACCATAAGTTCTGAAGGGAAGGTGACCAATGTTAAAGTACGTGGTCCTCATCCTGCATTGGAAAAGGAGGCCGAAAGAGTAATTCTCAAAATACCAAAAATGCAACCTGGCTACCAAGGCGACAAGGCGGTAGGCGTAATCTATACCTTACCAATTTACTTTTTCGTGAATTAGGAAACTTAGAGGCAAGGTCAAAATACATCATTCTTTGAATTAGATGTTATTAATTGACCAACTAGTTAAAAAATAAGTATCTTTCTACCCTCAAATAAGTGTCTTGTATGAGGTATTTTTTAGTTGTTGCTTTAGTCCTTGCTTATTTTTCTGGAAAGGCACAAAACCTTGCAACTTACGAAAAGCCACCAATATTTAACGAATGCCAAAATGAAGCCTTTGATAATTTAAAGCCATGCTTCAATTTTACCTTGAACAACTTTGTTTTTAATAATTTCAAAATTCCTCAAGTTGTAGCTGAGGAGTCCTATGTTGGGAATTTGGATGTTCTATTCGAAATTAACAAACAAGGGGAGTTTAAGATTATTTATGTCGATGCTGCCTATGACGAACTTAAGGAGGAAGCTAAACGTGTCTTTAGCCTTTTACCAAAAGTGACACCAGCCTCCTATAACGGGAAACCCACCTTTGTTCAATATAGTTTAAACATTCCTATCCCGTTACAGCAACCGGTTAAAAGAGATGATAGTACTGCCCAAGACCGACCAGAAAAAAAGGATAGTTTAAAAGCCACCTTAAATTCCGAATACGATAACCTGAACAACAGTTTAAAAGCTTATGAAGGCGAAGAATACGATAGTGAATTGAACATTCCCTTTACCCATTCGTTCTACGCTCGTTTTGATGATGAGATGAACGCTATTGGCACCAACAGCCATACGGCAGCAAAACCTTTTGTTTACAGTGAGGTAAAACCATATTTTGATATTAAGGCTGAGAAAAGGAGTTTGGTGAAGGATGTGGATTCATGGTTTGGCCGCAAATTGTTTAACGAACACCTTGTTGCCGTAAAAGGAAAGAATTATTGGTTTACCATAGATCCTATTTTTGACTTGCAAGTTGGCCAGGATACGGAGGCAGATTTTAATACGACCTGGAATAATACACGTGGCGTTCTTATCCAGGCAGGCCTGGGTAAAAAACTTACGCTATCAACCTCTGTTTTTGAAAGTCAAGGACGTTTTGCACAATACTTCAATCAATATGCTGAAAGTTTAAAAGCCTTTGGTCCAGATCCAGCGATTATACCTGGAAGAGGCATTGCAAAGCGGTTTAAAAGTGACTCATACGATTATCCCGTCGCCGAAGCATATCTATCCTACACACCAACAGATTTTTTAAATATCCAATTTGGTCATGGAAGAAATTTTATTGGTGATGGTTACCGGTCGCTATTTCAAAGCGATGTAGCAAGTCCATATCCATATTTAAAATTGAATGCTAAGTTTTGGAAAATAAAATATACCAGTACCTGGATGTGGTTAAGGGATGTGCGGCCAGAAGTTGTGGTTGATGATGCCTTTTTACCAAAATATATGGCCAATCATTATTTAAGTTGGAATGTCTCTAAACGCTTAAATATCGGATTGTTTGAATCTGTAATGTGGGCAGACACTAATGGGCGAGGTTTTGATGTCAATTACCTTAATCCAATAATATTTTTCAGGGCTATAGAGTTTCAGACGGGCCAAGGTGCCGGTAATGCCATACTTGGTTTGAGTGCCAAGTACAAATGGAACAATAAAGTAAATCTTTATGGGCAATTTATTCTTGACGAATTCTCTTTAAGTGATGTTACGGCAGGCAACAAAAGTTGGAAGAACAAGTTTGGATTTCAGTTAGGGGCAAAATATTTCAATGCGTTCAAAATAGACAACTTGCTCCTTCAGGCAGAGTATAATCAAGTGAGGCCTTACACCTATTCCCACAATACTATAGTTTTAAACTATGCGCATTTTAATCAGCCCATGGCACACCTTTGGGGAGCAAACTTTAGGGAGCTGGTACTCATTGGGCGATATTATTACAAACGGTGGTTTGCGGATGCCAAAATAATTTTAGGCCAAAGAGGTTTAGATTTTAATACGCCAGAGGATAGCTTTGCCTACGGTGGCGATATTTATACTACCGAAAACAACAGAATAGGAGATACAGGAATAACCATTGGCCAAGGGAATAAAACCAATAGTTTTATGACCGAATTGCAGGCAGGATATGTCTTAAATCCTGAAACAAACCTGCGCCTTTTTACTAATATTATCTTCAGGGATTTCAATCCAGAAGCCATTACACCAACAACGACCGACTCTAACACACTATGGTTCAGTATTGGTATTAGAACGGATCTATTCAATTGGTATAACGACTTTTAAGCCTTTTATTTTTTTTGGATAACACTTAGTCTTAATCTATTTCAGAGGTAGGTAAGTATATTTAGCCTTGGCGGACTGCTGGAATAAGCGGTTATCAAAAGTTAATCAATTCTAAAGAAGTTCATGGGGATAATTATATCCAACAAGGACTATTTATAGTTTGGTTTTAGTTGAATCTATGGTGTGTTGTTAACTAAAACTAAAACTGGATGTTAACGTTGGTGAAAAGTATTTTTAAGATTATCTTTGCACACGCTATAAAAAAGAATCAAACAAGGAAAGTTGAGCAATACAAAATCTTCAGTTACAACGCCCTCAATAGTTACAGACTTTAAGGAAATCACTAAGATGGGATTGTCCTTAAGCGTGGTCTTTTCATCTATAGCAGGTTATTTGTTGGGTGCTCAGACCATAAGTTTCAGTTCGTTGGTGCTGTTGTCGTTTGGAGGTTATTTTATGGTAGGTGCATCTAATGCCTATAATCAAATTATAGAAAGAGACTTAGACGCCTTAATGGATAGAACAAAAAATAGACCTATCCCTGCAGGTAGGATGAGTGTAAATACAGCGTTTATAATCGCGACATCCTTTACCATTTTGGGCTTGATTACGCTATATATTATCAATCCGAAGACGGCAATGTGGGGCGCTATTTCTATATTTATTTACACCTGTGTTTATACGCCTTTAAAAACTAAAACAGCCTTGTCTGTTTTTGTTGGTGCCTTACCAGGTGCTATTCCATTTATGCTAGGTTGGGTCGCGGCCAGGAATGATTTTGGGATTGAGCCAGGTACCCTATTTGCAATACAATTCTTTTGGCAGTTTCCTCATTTTTGGTCTATAGGATGGTTTCTTTTTGATGATTATAAGAAAGGAGGCTTCTTTATGCTACCCACAGGAAAACCAGATAAGGGTACGGCCGTTCAAATAATATTGTACAGCATTTGGACCGTACTGGCATCAATCATCCCGGTCTTTGGTTTTACTGGAGACCTAAAATTATCCATTGTAGGAGCTGTAGTAGTCTTTTTACTGGGCATGGTAATGATGTTTTATGCCTTTAAGCTATTTAAGGAGCGCACTAAAAAGGCAGCAAAGGAGTTAATGCTGTCTAGTGTATTTTATATAACGATGCTTCAAATTGTGTATGTGGCAGATAAATTTTTGACTTAAGAATGGATTTAACAGAAGGAACACAAGAAGAAAAGAAAGCACGATCTAAAAAGATGATGCTATGGTTTGCAATTGGCTCATTGGTAATGTCTTTTGCAGGTCTTCTTAGTGCATTTATTGTTAGTAGTAAGCGAGAAGACTGGTTAACGGACTTTCAGCTGCCAAATGCCTTTATAACAAGTACTGTGCTAATTCTTATCAGTAGTTTTACGCTAATTGCAGCTAAAAGAGCCCTGGGGCAAAACAATAAACAACTTACAACCATTGGACTCCTAAGCACGTTGGTCTTGGGTATTGTATTTGTATATTATCAATTTGTTGGCTTTGGGCAAATAGTAGAAGCGGGTTACAACTTTACGGGACCAACAAGTAATGTAACCATGTCATTTATTTACTTAATTGCTGTAGCTCATATTGCGCACGTAGTGGTTGGTTTGATTAGCCTTTTAGTGGTGCTTTTTAATCATTTTAGACAGAAATACAGTCCCGAAAATATGCTAGGCTTTGAGTTGGCCTCTATTTTTTGGCATTTTATTGATGTTTTATGGCTCGTCCTCTTTTTATTTTTATATTTTTTTAGATACATAATTTGATTATTTTTGTCCAATCTAAAAAATACCTTTAAAATTACTTTATGGATTCTACTGTAGCTAGTACCGGAACTGAAGGAAAAACTTGGGGAGGAGGCAATAGACCTCTTGGCGCAAGTTATGGAAAGTTGATGATGTGGTTCTTTATCGTTTCAGATGCTCTGACTTTTTCTGGGTTTTTAGCAGCTTACGGATTTTCAAGATTTAAGTTTATAGAGTCTTGGCCCATTGCAGACGAAGTATTTACCCACGTTCCGTTTCTACACGGACAGGAATTACCCATGATCTATGTGGCTTTTATGACATTCATACTTATTATGTCATCCGTAACCATGGTATTGGCAGTAGACGCTGGTCATCATATGAACAAGTCTAAAGTAACACTATACTTGTTTTTAACCATCATTGGTGGTGCTATCTTCGTAGGCTCACAGGCTTGGGAATGGGCTACTTTTATTAATGGTGATTATGGTGCTGTGCAGACTAAAGGTGGTAATATCCTTCAGTTTGGTGAGTATGTAACCGAAGATGGAAAAGAAAAATTCAAGCGTATATCTATAGATGACTTTGCCATGACCGTAGAAGGTCAGCGTGTGGAGCACGAAAGAAAAAATGGACTTTGGTTTGTAGACGAAGCACCGCTTCCAGAATATTCTGTGAGCGAAATATATAATGGTTTGGCTGCGAATGAAAACATTTTAGTAAGAACACAAACTATAGATGAAAACGGTCAAAAAACTGTTTTGTCGCGCGAAGAATCTTTAAAGCAAGTTAAGGATAACGGGCAATTAGTAGTTAAAGGTGCAAACCTAATCGTGAACGAATATGGAACATCCCTGTTCGCCGATTTCTTTTTCTTCATTACAGGATTCCATGGATTCCACGTATTTTCAGGTGTGGTCATTAACATTATCATCTTTTTCAATGTTATTTTAGGCACCTATGAAAGACGTGGCAGTTATGAAATGGTAGAAAAGGTTGGACTTTACTGGCACTTCGTAGATTTGGTTTGGGTATTTGTATTTACATTCTTCTATTTAGTATAAAAACAGAAAATAAGCTTTATGGCGGCACACGAGCATAAATTAGAAATATTTAGAGGTCTTTGGAAGTTTAAATCCAATCAACAAAAGATTTGGGGCGTATTAGTGTTCTTGACTTTTGTAACAGCAATTGAAGTTATTTTGGGTATTTATAAGCCCGACGTTTTAATGACTCCATTAATGTCCCCTTTTGAAGGTGGGTTCTTTGCAACACTTGGTAATATTCTGTTCTCACCGGTTATCTACATGAAGTTGTTAAACCTAATCTTTATCTTATTAACTATAGTTAAAGCTTATTATATTACTTGGGATTTCATGCACATGAGAGACGAAAAAGGAAGTCTTAGGAAAATGGTGGTATGGACAGGTGTATTTCTTATCTGTTACCTCATTTTTATATTGCTTCAAGAAGGTGGATATGTATTTGAAGTATATAATGGAGACGATTCCCTGATAAAGCGCGATTTTTAATTGCTTTTTAAGCGTTAAAGGATATTAAAAAGGTGGTTTTTGTGAACCGCCTTTTTTATTTTTGCAAACGAAATACTTGGACCATAATTTAGAGCTGAAACACCATGGTTTCATTTTAGGTTCGGGAAAATGTTAGATATGACGGTCAGTAAGACAAAACGCAATATAGTCCTGGGAATTCTGTTCTTTCTTCCCGTAGCGTTCCTTTTAATGTTGTACCCAGCTAAGCACAATTACAATCCATTAGATATTGTTCATGAAGGCGTATCAGAATTAGAAGGATTTTATGAATTGGAAGGAGATTCCGTTCAGTTAAAAAACCACATTACCGTGTTAGGGTTTTTGGGCGAAAATCCAATGGATAACGCCATGGCGGCCTCTAACTTAAAGGAGTTAGTTTACGATAAGTTTAAGGGCTTTAAAACATTTCAGATTGTAATGGTTGCACCAACTGGGACTGAGAATCAAATTAAGCAATTAGACAAAGAAATAAGTACCTACGAAGACCTTAAATTTTGGCATTATGTGTTTGCTCAGGAAGGAGAAGTAAAGAAGCTTTTCAATTCCTTAAAATCAGATGAAGCATTAAAAAGCGATTTATCTACAAATAATGTCTTCATTGTTGACAAGGATTTAAATCAGCGTGGCCGCATAGATGGTCGAGATAAAAAGGAAACAGAAGCCGATAAGCCACAATATAGCGTATATGCTTACAATACCATTGAAGTTGCTGATATCAAAAATAAAATGAGCGAAGACATTCGTATTTTATTTACAGAGTACAGGCAAAGGCGCAAAGGAAAATTTGATGACTCTACTACGAGGAGAGCTAACGATTTAAAACAAAGCAATGAGTAAAAAAACCAATTATTCTTACATAGGAATAGCCTTCATAATTCTGGTATTTGGAATCATTTTCATACCAAGGATTATAGACAGAATAAGTGAAGGCGATGTTACTAGAACGGATGAAAGCAGGAGTTCTGGTGTTACTAATACTACGTCAGAAGCATCAGACTTGGCTTATATCCCTTCGGCTGATGGAGGTAAAAGAAAAGTCCCAAAATTTAAGTTCATAAATCAAGATAGGGATACTATAACCAATAAAGATTACGAGGGCAAAGTTTATCTTGTTGAGTTTTTCTTTACCACGTGCCCAACGATATGTCCAAGGATGAATAAGAATTTGGTACAAATACAGAATCATTTCGAAGAATTTGAAGATGAATTTGGCGTTGCCTCCTTTACTATAACGCCTGATATTGATACACCAGAGGTGCTAAAGGCCTATGCCAAAAACTATGGTATTACAAATCCTAATTGGAATCTGCTTACTGGAGACCAAGAAACAATCTATAAACTTGCTAATGAAGGTTTCTACCTTTATACCGCGAAGGATGAAACCGTTGAAGGAGGTTTCGAACACTCTGGAAACTTTGCCCTTATCGATAAAGAAGGCTATATCCGCTCTCGGGTATTATCAACAGGCAATCCATTAATTTATTACAATGGGATTATTTCTGAAGAAGAAGGCGTAGATGAGGAAGGTATTCCGCAGGAAATTACCATGTTAAAAGAGGATATTGCTAAACTTTTAAAAGAATAGTCAGGAATGGAAGCCAAACAAAGTGATTTAGAAAAAAAATATAATAAATGGATAGTGGCACTATCCGTGGCTGTTCCCTTAGTTGTGGCAGCTTTATTTGGGGTAAATCTAAGACAATTAGGATATGATGTAGAACCCTTAACATTTCTACCTCCCATTTACGCCACAATAAACGGTGTCACTGCCCTCGTTTTAGTGGTTGCTGTTATTGCAATAAAAAAGGGTAAAAGGCAATTACATGAGCGTTTAATGAAATTCGCGATTGCACTATCTGTTGCCTTTTTAGTGATGTATGTTGCCTACCACATGACGAGTGATTCAACTAAATTTGGAGGTGAAGGTTTTATAAGATATGTCTATTATTTTATTTTAATTACGCACATATTATTGTCTATCGTAATCATACCTTTTGTGTTGATCACTTATGTTAGGGCCATAACCAACAATTTTGAAAGGCATAAGAAAATTGCGAAAATTACGTTTCCTATGTGGTTGTATGTTGCCGTAACAGGCGTGATTGTTTATCTTATGATTTCTCCCTATTATAGTTAAGGAATGAAAAAGAAAATACTGTCTATAATTGTTTTGCTCTTGGTGTCCATGTACGCTAGCTCCCAGTGTGCTATGTGTAGAGCGGTTTTAGAAAGTGAAGAAGGACAATCTACAGCACAGGGTATAAATGATGGTATCATGTTCTTAATGGCCATCCCTTACATTATTGTAGGCACCATTGGATATTTCATTTACCGCACCTATAAAAAAGAGGGCTAAAAAGGGCATCAAACTTCCGCTTAATCAGTAACTGTAGTGCTTAATTAAGAATTATTCTAAAGTAATTCTTAACAATTTATTGGCACAGATTGGCTGTATTAATTGTTAAAATTGCAGTTCAATCTAGAAGCACAATGATACAAATTAAGGATTTACATAAGTCATATCACATGGGAAGTAATTCCCTCCATGTACTTAAGGGAATCAATTTTGATGTAAAGGAAGGTGAGCTGGTATCTATTATGGGATCTTCTGGTTCTGGCAAATCAACACTTCTAAATATTTTGGGAATGTTAGACGAGGCAGATAGTGGAAGTTATGTCCTTGACGGAGTCCCGATAAAAAACTTAAATGAAAAAGTAGCGGCTAGATATAGAAACAAATTCCTCGGTTTTATTTTCCAATCGTTTAACCTTATCAACTATAAAACAGCCTTAGATAACGTAGCTATGCCGTTGTATTATCAAGGCCTAAAAAGAAAAGAGCGCATTGCTAAAGCAGAGCATTATCTTGAGAAAGTAGGTTTGGCAGATTGGTCGCATCACTTACCAAGTGAGCTTTCCGGAGGTCAGAAACAACGTGTTGCTGTGGCACGAGCATTGGCCAGTGACCCTAAAGTACTTTTGGCAGATGAGCCCACAGGTGCATTAGATTCGGTCACTTCTCATGAAGTGATGGATTTAATCCAAGGAATTAATGATGAAGGTAAAACCATTTTAATTGTTACTCACGAAAATGACATCGCCCAAATGACAAAGCGAATCGTGGAGTTAAAAGATGGTATTATCATCGATGATAGGCCTGTAGAACAAGTTAGAGCTAAGGAATATGTTTAGTATAGAGCGTTGGCAAGAAATATTTGAAACCTTACGTAAAAATAAGCTCAGAACTATATTGACTGGCGTTTCTGTAGCCTCAGGTATTTTTATTCTTGTGGTTTTACTAGGTTTTAGTTCTGGAATTCAGAATGGGGTAACCGAACAATTCTCGGATGATGCCACCAATGAAATAAGTATTCGTACCAGAAGTACAACTAAAAGCTATAAAGGACTAAATCCTAACCGCAGAATACAGCTAAAAAATGAGGATTTTGAAAATATTAGTACCACGTACGATGATTATTTAGAATACCGTTCTGCAAATTATTCAATATGGAGTAGCCAAATTGTTTACAAAAACGAAACAGGAAATTTTAGTGTTCGTGGTGTACATCCCGATTTTCAGTATATAGAAAACTCCAATATCGTACAAGGCAGATTTATCAACCAGGCAGACCAAGAGGAATCACGAAAAGTTATCGTCATTGGTACAAAAGTAAAAAGTGAAATGTTTAAGGGTAAGGACCCTATCGATGAAATCGTTTCAATTTTTGGTATCAATTTCAAGGTTATCGGTGTTTACTCGGATCCAGGTGGCGAGCGTGAAGAGGATAACGTGTACATTCCTATTTCTTCTGCACAAGTTGCCTTTAATGGTGGGGACAGAATCAGAAGTATGGAGTTTACAGTCCCCATGCAAGAAAACTTAGCCAAGTCCGTAGAGGTATCAAACAAATTGTTAGAAAGTATAGAGCGCGATTTAAAGCAAAAGTATATCATCGCTCCAGATGATAGAGCGGCGATTCGCATTGGCAATACACTAGAAGAAGCTCAAAAAATTTATTCACTTATCGATATTATCAAGGCTGTGTTTTGGTTCGTTGGTATAGGAACAATAGTGGCAGGAGTTGTAGGTGTAGGGAATATCATGATTATCATCGTAAAAGATAGAACCAAGGAAATAGGAATAAGAAAAGCTCTTGGTGCTGTACCGATGTCCATAGTTGGTATGATTCTTCAGGAATCCATTTTTGTGACTATGTTTTCTGGTTTATTTGGTTTAATCCTAGGCTTGGGCCTTCTAGAGATTGTAGGGCCATCTATTAATAATGAATATCTAAAGTATCCTCAGGTAGATTTTAATACAGCCCTGAACACTGTATTTATTTTAGTTGCAGCTGGTACGCTTGCAGGTTTTGTTCCAGCCTACAGAGCTGCAAAGATCAAACCTATTGTTGCATTAAGAGACGAATAATATGTTCAATAAAGACCGCTGGGAAGAAATATTAGAAGCACTTACTGCAAATAAGTTTAGAACTTTATTGACTGCCTTTGGTGTATTTTGGGGTATCACCATTCTGGTATTGCTTTTGGCGCTAACAAATGGTTTAAAAAATGGCGTTACCGCTAGTTTCAGCAACTTTGCAGCTAATTCCATGTTCACATGGACGCAACGTATTTCCATTCCTTATAAGGGTATGCCAAAAGGAAGGCGATTTAATTACAAGTTAAATGACGTGGCCGCCCTAAAATCTGAATTTCCAGAATTAAAATATGTGTCTCCCCGAAATTCTTTGGGAGGCTATCGTGGCGCCAACAACGTTATTCGAGGAACAAAGATTGGAGCATTTCAAATTTATGGCGATTATCCTGAGTTTATAGAGCAGCTGCCTATGGACATACTTCAAGGGCGTTTTATAAATTACTCAGATATTGACGACAAAAGAAAGACCTGCGTTATTGGAGTTGATGTGGTTGCGGCCTTATATGATAAAGGCGAAGAGGTTATTGGTAGTTATATCAAAATAAATGGCGTCAATTTCATGGTTGTAGGTGTTTTTAAGAATGTGAATAGTCAAGGCGATAGTGAGGAAGAGGCCAATACTATTTTTATTCCATTTACAACGTTTAACCAAGCCTTTAATTATGGCGACCGTGTTAGTTGGATGGCAATTACGGCATACGACCAATTTGGTATTACACAGCTTAAGGATAGAATTTTCAACTTTTTGAAAACACGGCACTCCGTTCATCCCAATGATGACAGAGCTTTTGGGCATAGGGATATATCAGAACAATTTGCAAAAGTCACAGGCCTCTTTACTATTTTAACGATTGTTGGCTACTTTGTTGGAGCACTTATACTTCTCTCAGGGATCATAGGTATCAGTAATATTATGCTCATCGTAGTTAAGGAAAGGACTAAGGAAATTGGTGTTCGTCGGGCTTTAGGCGCTACACCATGGAACATAAGGCTTCAAATTTTACAAGAAAGTTTAATATTAACCATAATTGCTGGTATGACTGGCGTTGCCTTTGCTGGTGGCGTAATCTGGCTCATGAATTACTCCTTAGACCAAAGCGGGCCTGTAGAAAATTTCGCAAACCCAAGTGTTGGGATGCCAGTTGTTTTTACAGCGCTTACCATATTGATTGTTTCTGGGTTGTTGGCTGGAATGATTCCTGCCAATAGCGCAACCAAAATGAAACCCGTTGATGCACTTAGAATAGAATAAAGACAAGTTTAAATAAGCACATAAAACATGAAACGAACAACTACAGTAATATTGTTAGTAATTATTGTTGGCGCATTTGCAACAGCGCTAATTTACCTATGGCAAAAAAACCAGGAAGATCCTATAGTCTATAAAACGGAAACACCGTCCCAACAGACTATTGTTGTTAAAACAATGGCAACAGGAAGTATTGTGCCTAAAGAAGAGGTGCTCATAAAACCAAACATTTCTGGAGTTGTAGAAGAGGTTTTTATCGAAGCTGGTGAGTATGTAGATAGAGGCGATCTTATTGCTAAGATTAGGGTTATTCCAAACGTATCTACACTAACCAGTGCCAAAAACAACATCGCCTCGAGCAGGACAGCTTTAGAAACGGAAGAAATAAACTTCAAAACTCAAGAGGCCATTTGGCAAAGACAAAAAGCACTTTTTGAAAAAGGAGTGGTATCTGCGAACGATTTCGATCAAGTGAATAATACGTATTTGCAAGCCAAACAACGGGTAGAGCAGGCACGTATAGATTTACAGCAAGCAAGACAAAACTACGATATCATCAAAACAGGAACAACCTCTGGAGTAGGTGAGATAGCGCAGACCCAAGTAAGGGCTACTGTTGCAGGGATGGTCCTTGATGTCCCAATTAAGGAGGGAAACCAAGTCATTGAAGCAAACAACTTTAACGAAGGAACCTCCATTGCATCACTGGCCGATATTAAGAAAATGATATTTGAAGGTAAAATCGATGAAAGTGAAGTCGGTAAAATAAAAGAAGGTCTACCACTGGAAATCACAGTGGGCGCCATTGAAAATATAAAATTTGATGCGGTTCTAGATTATATAGCACCAAAAGGAGTTGCTGAAAATGGAGCCATCCAATTTGCAATCAAAGGGTCGCTAAAGAATTTAGATTCTACCTTCATAAGAGCTGGGCTAAGTGCCAATGCTTCCATTATCCTCGATAGGGCAGAAAACGTCATGGCCATCCGTGAAGCCTTAGTGCAGTACGACAGAAAAACCCAAAAACCTTTTGTAGAAGTTGCCGTAGGCGACCAAGAATTTGAAAGACGAGATGTTGAATTGGGCATCAGTAACGGAATCTACGTTGAGGTTAAAGGTGGTGTTTCAGAATCCGATAGAATTAAAATCTGGAACCAAGTTCAGGGTATGCCAGTAATGGGTAGCCGAAATTAATCAAAAATTAGTGTAACACTTCATCACTAACTAAGACAAATAAGCACAATGAAAAAATTAACCGTAATAGGCTTACTCCTTTTTGGGGTATTGGTTCAAGCACAAAATAAGAAATGGACACTTCTAGAGTGCGTAGAGTATGCTTTAGAAAATAATATCTCTATTAAGCAGAGCGAACTCGATTTAGAAGTTGCAGAGATTGAAAAGCTAAATGCACTTGGGAATTTTGTTCCATCGTTTAGTGCCTCTGCTGGAGTAAATGAAAATACAGGTCTGAGTTTTAACCCAGTAACCAATAATGCGCAGACTACTACATTTTTATCTTCAACAGGAAGGATAAACGTTGGATACACACTATTTGACGGTCTCAGAAATTTTAGAAGTATGCAACGTGCAAACATTTCTAGATTGGCAAGCCAATACAATTTAAGTAAAATGAAGGATGACATTTCGTTGTTAGTAGCTAATAACTACCTTCAGGTTATTTTAAATAAAGCCAATTTAGAGGTTTTGTTGTCTCAGAATGAAGTCACCCAAGCACAAATAAAGCAAACACAAGAACTTGTTGACGCAGGAGTGTTACCAGAAGGCGATTTGTTAGAGATTAAAGCGACAAACGCTAGTGAGCAGCAATCTATTGTTAATGCAGAGAACCAAGTGCAAATATCCTTGATAAGCTTGGCTCAAGTTCTCTTGATTAAGGATTACGAGAATTTTGATATTGAAGAAGAAGGTTACGGTATTGTTGATACTCTTGGAGATACGCCAGTTGACGAAATTATAGCAAGCGCTAAAGAAAACCGATCAGAAATTAGAATTGCAGAACAGAATTTAGAGCTTGCCAAGAAGGATCTTCAAATTGCTCGAGGAGCCTATTTGCCTACAATATCGGCATTCTTTGGATATGATACGAGATATACGAACACGCCAAATTTTGAAAATGTTGTAGACCCAGATAACCCAACAATAACCAGGCAAATTGGTACAGTTCAAGGCACTGGGGAAGCAGTAGTAAGCGAATTTCCTAACACCTTTCCAGTAGAGCGCGACCCTGATCCGTTTATAGATCAATTAAGTGCTAATGATGGTATCGCTTACGGCCTTCAGTTAAATATTCCTATACTAAACGGATTTAATAACAGGGCCAACGTAAAAAGGAATAAGGTTAACGTAGAAAGGTCTAAGTTTTTGCTTGAGCAGGCTGAGTTGGACTTAGAGTCCAACGTCTATCAAGCCTATGTTGATGCAAAAGGTGCGTTAAAAGCTTACGATGCGGCCCAATCTGCCGTAGAATCGCAAGAATTGGCTTACGAATATGCCAAAGCACGATACGATGAGGGATTGACTAATGCCTTTGATTTTAGTCAGGCCAAATTAAGATATGATAACGCTCGCATTAATTTGAATAGAGCAAAATACGACTATATTTTTAGACTTAAAGTCTTAGAATTGTTTTTCGGTATTCCGGCAACGGAATTAAAATTCTAGTTATGAGTAAAACGGTAAAGATAATTATCGGAGTAGTAATTGTACTGCTCATTACATTGGTTATCGGTTCCAAAATGGGTTGGTTCGGTAAAAAGGGCAATTTTAAACAAGTAACAACCCAGAAAGTTGAACTTAGGGAAATTGTTGAAACGGTATCGGCAACGGGTAAAATTTATCCTGAAGTTGAGGTTTCTATCTCTAGTGAAGTTTCTGGCGAAATTTTGGAATTACCGTTTAAGGAAGGGCAACAAGTAAAAAAAGGTGACTTGTTGGTTCGCGTAAATCCAGATTTAATAGAGTCTGCTTTAGAGAGGTCACAAGCCTCATATAAAAATGTAAAAGCAAATTTAGAACAGGCTGAAGCAACATTGAAACAAGCTAAGGCTGATTATGACAGAAATAAGGTTCTTTTTGAAAAAGGCGTAATTTCAAGGGCAGACTGGGATAGAGCGATCGCCGCTTACGAAACAGCACTTGCTGGAAGAAACTCTGCATACTTTGGCGTACAAAGTGCCGCAGCTACCGTTAACGAGGCAAGGGATAATTTGAGTAGAACAACCATCTATGCGCCCATGGATGGTACCATTTCATTGCTAAGTGTAGAATTGGGAGAGCGTGTTGTTGGAACGCAGCAAATGGCAGGTACCGAGATTTTAAGGGTAGCAGATTTAAAGAATATGGAAGTCGAGGTCGATGTTAACGAAAATGATATTGTTAAAGTTAATATCGGAGATTCAACAATTGTAGAAGTAGACGCCTATTTAAAAAAGGAGTTTAAAGGAATTGTAACAGAGATAGCCAATTCTGCCCAAGGAACACTTTCAGCAGATCAAGTAACCAATTTTAAGGTTAAAGTTAGAATTCTCGAAGAGTCCTATATGGACCTGCTAGAAGGGCAGCAAGATAATTATTCGCCATTTAGGCCAGGAATGACGGCTACCGTTGATATCATTACAAATAGAAGACCAAATGCGGTCTCCGTTCCTATTAGTGCCATTGTTGTAAAGTCAGATACAACATCTGCTAAAAAAACCTATGGTAAGGATAATGCTAACGACTTTGAAGGTTCTGTTACCAGTGACGAGAAATTTGAATGCGTTTTTGTCAATGATGGTGGTAAAGCAAAATTAAAGGTTGTAGAAACAGGAATTCAAGACGATACAAATATTGAAATTACCTCTGGATTATCAGAAGGTGAAAATATCATTACAGGACCTTATAACTTGGTTTCCAAAACGCTCAAACCAGGTGATCTTATCGAAGAAAAAAATTCAGGAGAATAGTACATCTATAATCCGTACTTTTGGATTATGGCCTTAATCCTGAATATAGAAACATCTACAACAAACTGTTCAGTCTCTTTGTCACATGATGCAGAGACTGTTGTTTTAGTGGAAGACAATAGTTTAGGGTATTCCCATGCTGAGCTATTACATGTTTTTATCAAAAAACTTTTTGAAAAAACGGGCTACAAATTAAATGATATTGATGCTGTTGCCGTAAGTAAAGGGCCAGGGTCGTATACAGGTTTGAGAATAGGCGTTTCCACAGCTAAAGGGCTTTGCTTCGCTTTGGATAAACCTCTGATAGCCTTAGACACCTTAGAAATCTTAGCTCATCAGATAGAGGTAGAACGGGGTTACGTGGTACCAATGTTGGATGCCAGACGGATGGAAGTATACTCAGCTATTTTTAACTCTAGATTTGAGTGGGTTAGAGGTGTTGCATCAGAAATTCTTCATGCGGATAGCTTTATAGAACAATTACAAGAAGATTCGGTCCATTTCATAGGCAATGGAGTAGAGAAGACTAAGGCTATAATAAAACATAAAAATGCAGTGTTCATTGAAGACAAGCTGCCTTCTGCAAAAGAAATGGGCCATTTAGCGGAAGCCAAATACAAAATAAGCGACACCGAAGATGTCGCTTATTTTGAGCCTTATTACTTAAAGGACTTTATAGCACTTAAAAAAAAGTCTTAAGACTCTTTATGAATTTCTACTTGATGTGGATAAGGTATTTCTATACCAGCTTCATCCAGTGCTAATTTTGTGTTTTTGGTAATATCGAAGTAGACATCCCAATAATCCTCTACTTTACTCCATGGTCTTACAGCGAAATTAACGGAGCTATCCGCTAGTTCGAGCACATTAACTGTAGGTGCCGGATCTTGTAACACTTTTGGGTGTGAGGTTAAAACATTCATCAATACCTCTTGGGTCTGCTTAATGTCTGCATCATAACTAACGCCAAAAACCAAATCTACACGACGTGTCCCTTCGGTAGTATAATTAACAATGTTACCATTAGAAAGCGCTCCGTTAGGAATAATGATTTCTTTGTTAGATAAACCTGTTAATTTAGTTGTGAAAATTTCTATTTCCTTTACCACTCCTATTTCGCCTTGAGCTTCAATGAGATCTCCAATTTTAAATGGTTTAAAGATCATAATTAAAACACCACCTGCAAAATTGCCAAGTGATCCTTGAAGTGCCAAACCAATGGCAAGACCCGCAGCCGCTATTATGGCAGCAAATGAGGTTGTTTCAACACCTACGGTGCCAAGTACAACAATAATCAATACAATTTTGAAGATCCAGTTAAGAAGGTTAAGTAGAAATTTTTTAAGGCTCTCATCATAGTTCCTAGCGTTCATGGCCTTTTTTATGCCTTTGAGCAACACCTTTATTACCCAACTACCAATAATCCATATGAGAATGGCAGCAATCAGTTTAGGGCCAAATTCAACTATGAGGTCAAATCCTTTGTCAATCCAATCTTGTGTATTCATGTGTATTTATATTTTGGTTAATAGAAAAACTCGGTTGAAAAACCGCGCAAATATAATAACTTATGGATTATTTAATTGACCTCGAAGGTAATTTTTAGGTTAACCCTAAATTCTACAACTTCGTTGTTCTTTACCATTGCACTTTGATCCTGCACGTAAACAGATTTAATATTCTTTACTGTTTTAGAGGCCTCTTTAACCGCTTTTTTTGTAGCGTCTTCCCAACTTTTTTCGGAATTGGATAAAACTTCAATAACTTTTAATACTGCCATGATTATTTATTTTTAATTAATATTAATTGAACCAATTAGAGGTTGTCAAGGTTATTTTGGGCAAAAAAAGGGATAAGAAATCTTCCTATATGTAAAGATAAGGATTCGGAACGAAATTTATTAGTTGTCAGAGTCCATAATGTATTTAACCAACTCCACAAGATCATTCTCCTCACGGACATCAAGATCATTTTTCTTCATGTAAGCTTTTAAACCTTTAGCGCTATCAGAAAATTCCGAAAGAAACTTTCTCTTGCGAGTGGGTATTTCATTAATGGAGTTTTCCGTTTTTAAGTAAAACGTATCGTCTTCTCTTAAAAAAGCAGCAGGTTTACCTTTATCATACCCTGTTTGTGAAGGTTCCTCAGCTCTAAATCGTATTTTTTCCCGCTTTAAGATGCTGTAATTTCCGTTGGAATAGATCACCACGAAAAATGCACGTTTTAAATTGCCATTTTCATTGTAGTCAAAATTCTTATACATCTTGTTAGACTGTAAAAATGTAACCTCGAAATCCTGTTTTTTATTCAAGGCGATAACTCCTTTTTCCGTTTGAACTTCAATATCACCCAAATAAGCATTAAATCTTACGTTGTAAACGCGATTTCCGAAGCGTTTGAACTTCGCCGTTTCAAATTTTTCATTAATGTAGGGTGAACCTTCTGCACTCAATTCTGATAAACTCCGATCACGTACAAAATAATTGTCCGTGGATTGAAAGAAATCTTGGCTACTTACATTTATACCGCTCCCACTAGTTTGTGCAAAAGATGTCGAACCAATGAGGGCAAAAGCAAAGCCAAAAATGATGTAATTTTTCATAGTATTATTTTATTAAGTTCAAATATAAGGGTTTGTTAGCCATTTATGGCATCAACGGTTAACTCTCGGTCGTTTAACATTTCCCTGAGCATGCTCTCAATGCCATTTTTAAGTGTAAATGTAGAAGAAGGGCATCCGCTGCAGGCACCTTGCAAAAGTACTTCAACTTTTTTTGTAGACGCATCAAAGGACTTAAATTCTATATTCCCTCCATCGCTTTCCACCGCTGGTTTCACATATTCTTCCAATATGTTAACTATGGACTTGGAAATATCGTCTAAAGCTTCAAATTTCTTCTCTTTTGCTTTTTCTGTTTTGTTGAGTTTTTGAGGAGCATCATCATTTAAAATAGTCTTACCTTGTTCAATGTACGACTTGATAAACTCTCTTAGTTGCAATGTTATCTCCTCCCATTCAACCACGTCGTACTTGGTAATAGACACAAAATTCTTTTCCATATAAACATTTTTTACAAATGAAAATTGAAAAAGAGCCGTGGCAAATGGCGATAGTTTGGCCTCTTCAATTGAGGTAAATTCATATTGGTTTGGAACAATGACCTTATTGCTCACAAATTTTAAAACGGCTGGATTAGGAGTGCTTTCTGCATAAACAGTGACTGCGGCTTTTGGCTTGGTGGCCTCTTCATTTACAACAACGCCGCCCTCGTTAAGATAATTCTCAATTTGTTCGGCTACTTCATCCTGTACATCTGGCCATTCCACAATGTCATAACGCTCCACGGCTACAAAATTTGATGCGATATAAACGGTCTTAACAAAAGGCAAATGAAATAGCTGTTGCGCTAAAGGTGACGGTTTGGCGTCGTCTATATTTTTAAATTCGTAACTGTTATGATTGGTCAAAAATTTTTCTGCTTCAAATTTTACAATAGCGTCATTGGACGTTGGTACAACTGAAATTTTCATATCAAAATTCTTTTGTGCAAAAATATGAAATAGAACCCTTAAACGTTAAATCTAAAGAATATGTTTTGTGTCTAATTTTTAAAGTCATTTCATATAATTTGGCTAAATTTCCAATTCGGTTTTGAATTATTGGGCAAATATCATGCTAAAATTATATTTTCAAGGCCTGATTTAAGATTACTTTCATGCGATACATAATACTTATTGTTTTCATTTTTATCGGTGTTCAGGGCCATGCTCAAGATATTCTGATGCAAAATGGGACATTTAACCGCTGTCAACCCAATCGTTTCTTCGATTCTGGAGGCGAATTTGGGAACTATGGGAACGATGAAAATTTAGTTACCACCATTTGTCCGCAAAATGCTGGCGAATTTATGGTCATCGAGTTTTTAAGTTTTGCAACACAATTAAATTTAGATGTGTTAACCATATATGATGGCGATTCAACTGCTGCTCCAGTGATAGGAACTTATTCTGGTGCGGCTTCGCCAGGAACCGTATCGGCATCTACTGCCAATGCTACAGGATGCCTTACGTTTCAGTTTATCTCGAGTGCTACTGGTAACACAACAGGCTGGGAGGCTACTATAGGTTGTGCTACACCGTGTCAAACCATAACCGCATCAATTGATACCACAACACCAGAACCTAATCCCTCAGGAGTAATTGTAATTCTTCCGAGCACGGAAGTGACCTTTAATGGAAGTGCTACCTTCTCAGAAGATGGCACCAATGCCACTTATGATTGGGATTTTGCAGATGGCAATACGGCAACAGGAACAACAGCATCAAATATTTTTAATAATCCAGGCACCTTTAATGTTACCTTAACGGTAACGGATGATAATCCGCAGTCTTGTACAGATGTGGCAACGATAACCGTGGTTGTCATTGGAGATACAGTTATTGTAGATCAGGACAGTTTTACACCGGAAGAGCTCGTAGAGGATGTCTTGATAAACAGTGAGTGTGCTACTGTAACTAATATTATTTCCTCAACAGGAATTGATTTTAGCCCTACGGAACCCAATGGTATAGGTTATTTCATTAGCGATGGTAATAATTTTGAATTTGCAGAAGGTATCATACTTACCACAGGTGATGCCTCAAGAGCTGAAGGACCTGAGCAGGGAACGTTAAGTGATGGTTCTTTCGCTTGGCCAGGGGATAACGATTTAGAAAATGCTATCGGTCTAGGGCTTGGTGCTACCAATAATGCAACATTTATTCAATTTGACTTTGTTCCTTTAGCTAATGAAATTAGTTTTGATTTCGTTTTTGCCTCTGAAGAATATGGTCAATTTCAGTGTTCTTTTACGGATGCCTTTGCTTTTCTTTTAACGAATAATGATACTGGTGTTACAACGAATCTCGCACTCGTTCCTGGAACTACAGATGTTGTTTCTGTACTGAACGTACGCGATAATGCGTTTAATGCAGGATGTCCTTCTGTTAATCCCAATTTTTTTGATTCTTATTATGGCAATCCAAATGGTCAGCCTGTGGGAGATGCGCCCATTGATTTTAGAGGTTATACAATTCCAATGACGGCAGAATCAATTGTTACACCTGGTACTAGTTATACAATTAAATTAGTGATTGCAGATGATCAGGACACCCAGTTTGATGCTGCAGTTTTCCTTGAAGCGGGTAGTTTTAATCTCGGTGGTGACCTGGGTGACGACATTACAATCGCTGCAGGTACAGCAGAATGTGGTGGTGAAGCAGTAACTTTAGATACTGGATTGCCAACGGCAACGCATACTTGGTTTCAAGATGGCGTGGAGATACCTGGAGAAACAGGATCAACTATCGATGTAACGCAAACAGGCACCTATTCTGTTGAAATAGAATTCTCTGGATCTTGTCAAACTCAAGACTCAATTTTTGTGGAGTTTAAATCAAGTCCAACAGCAAATCAACCTCAAGATTTGACAGTGTGTGACGTAGACGGTACAGCAGAATTTGATTTGTCTGAAAATGACGACGATATTCTTGGCGCACAAGATCCAACAGAGTTTATTGTGTCCTATCATTTAACAGAAGATGATGCCATAAACAATCTAAATCCCTTACCCATTAATTATACCAATGCAACAAATCCTCAAACCATCTGGGCAAGAATTTCAGATGCTACACAAGAATGTTTTGACACCACGTCTTTTCAATTACTGTTTAGCCAGTTGGATATCAATGCTAATATTACACCAATTGAATTATGTGATGATGTAATAACAGATGGATTAACAGAATTTAATTTGTTAGATAGGGAAGCCGAAATTCTTGGCACTAATGATCCTGCTGATGTCAATATTTCTTTTCATTTAAATCAGGCCGATGCAGAAAATGATGTAGCACCTTTACCAAATCTTTACACTAACGTTACACCAAATAATCAAACGATATTTGTGCGTCTGGAATCAGTTATAAGTGATGACTGCTACAACGTCACCACACTTGATTTGGTCGTTTTACCGAACCCGGTGGCGACTCAGCCCACGGACTTTGAGGTGTGCGACGTCAACAACGACGGTTTCGCGCAGTTCGCCCTTGATACGAAGACCCCGGAGATCGACGGCGGCCAGGCCGGCGTGGTGGTGAGCTACCATCTGACGCCCGGCGATGTGCTCACGGGCGCTGACGCCCTTCCGGACCCTTACACCAATGCGGTCGCGGATGCCCAGGAGGTTTACGTAAGGGTGGAGGACACGGCCACGGGATGCTTTGCGACCACGACACTTCAGTTGGTGGTCCACCCCAGCCCGACGACGGTAGCGACCGATGATATTGCCCTTTGCGACGAGAACAACCCTGGCGACCTCCAGGAGGTCTTCGACCTATCGGTCAAGGACATAGAGCTCATAGACGGCCAGGCCAACGTTGCGGTATCGTACTATCCGAGCCAAGCGGATGCGGACGCCCAGACCAACGAGATAACCGGTCCGTACGCAAATACGGCTACGCCGCAGACAATAGTGGCAGTGCTTACCAATACGCTTACGGGCTGCAGTTCCCAGGTAGCCTTCGATATCATCGTGGACTCGCTCCCCACGGCAGTAGTCCCGACGCCCTTGGAGGTCTGCGACGACGGTGTCCCTGACGGGATCACGGAGATTGACCTGAGCTTGAAGG